>CAWIIM010000001.1:0-1305673 GCA_963836275.1 uncultured Gammaproteobacteria bacterium
ACACGGCCTGGTTCCCGGACTGCTGCGCCGCCACGCTGATCTCGCGCGACATGGGGGCGATGGAGGCCTTCCTCGGCGAGCAGGGACAGGCGGTCTTCAAGCCGCTCGACGGCATGGGCGGCCGCTCGATCTTCGTGCTGGCCAAGGGCGACCGCAACGCGCGGGTCGTACTGGAGACGCTGACCGACGGCGGGCGCCGTTACGCGATGGCGCAACGCTACCTGCCCGAAATCGCCGAGACCGGCGACGCGCGGATACTCCTGGTGGACGGAGAGCCGGTGCCGCACGCCCTCGTGCGCATGCCTGCGCCGGGCGATCACCGCGGCAACCTGGCCGCCGGCGCGACCGCCGGCAGCCGTGCACTCACCGAACGCGACCGCTGGCTCGCGTCGCGCATCGGACCCGTGATGCGCGAGCGCGGCATGCTGTTCGTCGGCCTCGACGTGATCGGCGGTTTCGTCACCGAGATCAACGTGACGAGCCCGACCGGCATCCGCGAAATCGACAGGCAGCATGGCCACGACATCGGCGGGCGCCTGATTGACGCGGTGCTGCAACGCCTGGACCGTCGCTGAGGCGCACGTGCGGCCACTTCCGACAGGCCCAGGCTCAGGTGACCGGCTGACGGTCACGTTGTTTCTGGCCGGCCTGCTGCATCTCATCCTGATCCTGGGCATCAGTTTTGCGCCGCCCCCCGCCGGGTCGGGCGACGTGCCGACGCTGGAGGTGCTGCTGGTCAACAATCCGCTGCCCGACGCGCGCGCCAATGCAGACGCAAACTACCTCGCCGAGCGCACGCAGAAGGGCAGCGGCAATGCCCCCGACGGCAAGACGCGGCAGCCCACCGCCGGCAGCGCGCCCGAGACGACGCCCGGCGCGCCTGCGGGCGGGGTCGAGATGCCGGCCCCGGACGGCCGCGCGGGCGGCAACGGCGAGCTGCTCACGGGCCGCAGCGGGCGCACGCGTTTCGTCGCCGAGCCCGCCGAGTCCGACCCGGCACGCCCGCTGCTGCCGCGCGAGACATTTGCGGGCACCGCGGTGCCGTTTTCGGGCATGGACGAGGGTTCCGAGCTGCAGCTCAAGGGGGCGCCGCGGCGCGAGCTCGTGGTCACCCCGAATACGCAGACCTCGGACGTCGCCGTTTACCTCGACGCCTGGAAGCGCCGGATCGAGCAGGTCGGCACGGTCAACTTCCCGAATGCCGCACGCCGCAGCAAGCTCTCGGGAAACCCGGTGATCGAAGTCGTGCTCGCCTCGAGCGGCGGGCTCATCCGGGCGGACGTGCGGCGCTCAAGCGGCTACGGCGAACTCGATACCGCGGCAATGGACATATTGAAGCTCGCCTCCCCATTCGACGCCTTCCCCGAAGAGCTGGCCGCAAGGCACGACGTGCTTCGCTTCGCCTACGAGTGGCAATTCGTCGGCGGCCGCCTCGCCGGTTCCGCCGTCACCGTGCCCTCACCGGGCCCGAATTAAATAAGAGGGGACATATAAAAGGGGACAGTCACCTTTATTGCCGTATCTGCGACAGGACGGCGGCAATTTCACTAAAGGTGACTGTCCCCTTTTATATGTCCTCTTTTGTTTTTCGCTTTGACCCCTGCGGGCGTGAGGCCGATACTAGGCGCATGAGCGCGGGCGATTACCTGAACAACCAGCTCCTGGTCGCGATGCCCTCGCTCGCCGACCCCAATTTCTCGCACAGCGTTACGCTCGTTTGCGAACACAACGAACGCGGCGCGCTCGGGCTCGTGATCAATCGCCCGCTCGAGATGCGGATGGCAGAAGTGCTGGACCAGCTCGCGCTCGCGACGGAGAACACGCGGCTGCGCGACATGCCGGTGCTCGCCGGCGGTCCGGTCCAGCGCGACCGCGGTTTCGTGCTCCACCACCCGGGTGCGCAGTCCTGGGAGTCGACGATGCGCGTTTCCGACTCGCTGCACGTGACGACCTCGCGCGACGTGCTCGCGGCGATGGCGCGCGGCGACGGCCCGGCGCATGCCGCGATCGCACTCGGCTATGCCGGCTGGGAAGCAGGCCAGCTCGACGAGGAGTTGCTGCAGAACGCCTGGCTCACCGTCCCCTGCGACGATTCCCTGATCTTCGAGCTGCCCTACGAGCAGCGCTGGCACGCCGCCGCGCGGCTGCTCGGCGTCGAGTTCTCGCGCATCAGCACCCAGGCGGGGCGTGCCTGAGGGAAAGCCCGTGACCGCGCCGGCCGCGAGGACGGTGCTCTCCTTCGATTACGGCCTGCGGCGCATCGGCGTCGCGGTCGGCAATACACTGACCGGCACGGCCGAAGCCCTCGCCACCATCGCCGCGGACGACGGCCGGCCTGACTGGCGCGCCATCGACCGCTGCGTCGCGGACTGGCGGCCGGCGGCGATCGTGGCCGGCGTTCCCTATAATATGGCCGGCCGCGACGCCGCCCGGCTCACCACCGCGGCCCTGCGGTTCGCCGACGAACTCAGGCAGCGCTACGGCATCGAGGTTCACCGGGTGGACGAAAGGCTGACGTCGCGCGAGGCGGAGGACGACCTGCGCGAGCGCCGCCGCAGCGGCGCGAAGGCGAAGCGCGTGCGCCGCGGCGACGTCGACCGCGAGGCCGCGCGGCTCCTGCTCCTGCAATGGTTGCGCGCCCTGCCCAGGCGGCCCGGGCCATGACCTGCGAGACCCCGCAGACCGACGCAGCCGGCCGGCTGCGCCACCTCGTCACGCTCGACGGCCTGCCGCGCGCGCTGCTCGAATCGCTGATCGAGCGCGCGGACGCGTTCGCCGCCAAGCCGGCGCGCGGCGAGGCGCTCGCCGGGCTCACGGTCGCAAATCTGTTCGGCGAGCCCTCCACGCGCACGCGCGCATCATTCGAGCTCGCGGCGCTGCGCCAGGGCGCCGACGTCGTCAACCTCGACATCACGCTGTCCTCGCGCGCCAAGGGCGAGACGCTGCTCGACACCGTCTACACGCTGCTCGCGATGCGCGTCGACGTGTTCGTGATTCGCGACGGCGAACCCGGCGTTCAGGCCGCGGTCGCCCGCGCCGTGGACGGCGAGGCCGCGGTCGTGTCCGCCGGCGAGGCGCACCTCTCGCACCCCACCCAGGGGCTGCTCGACGCACTCACGATACGCCAGGCCCGGGGCGGATTCGGCGGGGCCCGCATCGCGATCGTCGGCGACGTCGCGCGCTCGCGCGTCGCCCGCTCCGCACATCGGGCCCTCTCCACGCTCGGCGTGCCCGACATCCGGATCGTGGCGCCGCGCGAGATGATGCCGGCGGCGGGCGAGTTCGCGGGCTGCAGCCGCTTCGAGACGCTGGCGGAGGGCATCGCCGGCGCCGACGCCGTCATGATGCTGCGCATCCAGCTCGAGCGCGGCGGCGGCGGGCCCGTTAACCTCGCCGCCTATCACCGCGACTTCGGCCTCACGGCGACGCGGCTCGCAGGCGCGGCCCCGGGCGCGATCGTCATGCACCCGGGCCCGATGAACCGCGGCGTCGAGATCGACTCGGAGGTCGCGGACGGCCCGCAGTCGGTGATCCGGCGCCAGGTGGCGAACGGCGTCGCCGTGCGCATGGCCGTGCTCGAGGCGCTCGCGGCCGCGCGCGGCAAGCCGTGACCGCCGGTCGCGCGCACCGCGGCACGATATACCTCGAAGACGCCGCGGTCCTCGAGCACCGCCGCTTCGCCGGCGCCCAGTTCGTGCTGCGCCTGGCCGCGCCGCGCTGCGCCGCCGCGGCGACGCCCGGCAGCTTCGTCCACCTGACTTGCGGACCCGGCCTGCCGATGCGCCGCCCGCTATCGATCATGCGCGCGAACGGCGGCGAAGGCTGGGTCGAGGTGCTCTACAAGGTGGTCGGCCACGGGCTCGCGGAACTCGCGCTCAGGAAGCCCGGCGAGACGATCTCCTGCCTCGGCCCGATCGGCCGCGGGTTCACGACGAACGCCGCACGGCCGCGACTGCTCCTGGTTGGCGGTGGCGTCGGCATTCCGCCGATGGTCTTCCTGGCGGAACGCGTCGCCGCGCAGGGCGGATTCAGGCCGCTCGTACTGATGGGATCGGAGTTGCCCTTCCCGTTCGACCTCGGGGCCTCACGCTTCCCGGCGCCCGGGCTGCCGGCAGCCGCGACCGCGGCCATGCCGCTGCTCGAGAGCGTCTGCATTCCCTCGCGCCTCGCGAGCCTCTCGGGCTTCCCGGGATGCCACCGCGGATACGTGACCGAGCTCGCCGAGGCCTTCCTCTCCGCGCTCCACGCGAGCGAGCAATCCGAGGTCGAAGTCTTCGCCTGCGGGCCGCGCGGCATGCTGGTCGCCGTAGCCGCGCTCGCACGCACGCACGGCGTGCCCTGCCAGGTGTCACTGGAGGAAAACATGGCCTGCGGCGTCGGCGGCTGCGCCGGCTGCACGGTGCTCGTGCAGGCCCCCGAGGGCCCTGCCATGAAGCGCGTGTGCGTCGACGGCCCGGTGTTCGACGCCGCAAGCGTTTTCAGCGGCTAGCCATGCGCGCGCTCGGCCGGGCGGGAACCCTCGCTCGCTCAGCCGGAACTTATTCGCTCGCTCGGACACCCCGCCCGACCGGCGCGCGCGTGACGGGTCGCGGCAGCGGCGCGCGGTCGAGCCGTTGCGGGACCCCGGAGCGAGCGAATGTCCGATCTGGTGAGCGAGCGAAGGGTCCCGCCGGCGAAGCCCGCGCGCCGGGACCGCGGGTCACCCGAAGTTGATGCGCGCCTCGAGGTTGGTGCGCGAGTCGGCGTTGTTGAGCGCCTCCTCCATGTCGATCTTCCCCTCTTTATAGAGGTGCAGGAGCGCCATGTCGTAGTTCTGGATGCCGCGCTCGTTCGACGAGAACATGGCTTCCTTGACGCCGATGACGTCGCCCTTCTTGATCAGGTCCTGGATGTGCGGCGTGTTCAGCATCACCTCGACCGCGGCGACGCGCTTGTTGTTGCGGCCGCGCACCAGGCGCTGCGAGACGATCGCGCGAAGGTACTGCGAAAGGTCGAGGAAGATCTGCGCGTGCTGGTCGCGCGGGAACAGGTTGATGATGCGGTCCAGCGTCTCGGCCGTGTTGTTCGCGTGCAGCGTCGCGATCGCGAGGTGGCCGGTGCCGGCGAGCGTGATCGCCGCCTCCATCGTTTCGCGGTCGCGGATCTCGCCGATCAGGATCACGTCCGGCGCTGCGCGCATCACGCGCGCGCAGCGCGCGGCCGAAGGAGCGCGTATCGAGCCCGACTTCGCGCTGGTTGACGATGGCCTTGCGGTTCTGGTGCAGGAACTCGACCGGGTCCTCGATCGTCAGGATGTGGTCGGAGCAGTTCTCGTTGCGGTGGTTGATCATCGCCGCGAGCGTGGTCGACTTGCCCGACCCGGTCGCGCCGACCATCAGCACGAGGCCGCGCTTCAGCATCGAGAGGTCGCGCAGTTGCTCGGGCAGCCCGAGCTGATCGAGCCTCGGCATGTCCGCGCTGATGTAGCGCAGCACGATCGCGGGGTAGCCGCGCTGGTAGAACACGGCGGCGCGGAAGCGGCCAACGCCCGGCTCGGAGATCGCGAAGTCGATCTCGAGCTCGTTCTGGAAATGCTCGAGCTGCTCGGCGCTCATCAGGCCGTAGGCAATGTCGCGCACGGTCTCGGCGTCAGGACCTGCTTGTTGATCGGGTAGATCAGGCCCTCGATCTTGATCTTGATCGGCGAGTTCGAGGTGAAGAAGAGGTCGGAGGCCTTCTTCTCCGCCATCAGCTTCAGCAGCGGCTTGATGCTGAAGCGCCCTTCCTGCGCCTCGGCCTCAGCCGCCGCCGGTCCGTCGCCGTTCGGCTTAGTAGACTTTGCCGTCGTTGGACTCATCGACGATCCTCAGCGTGCTGGAGGCCTCGGCCTGCAGCCGGTCCTCGCGCTTGCTCTCGAGCTTGATGCGCAGGCGCAGCTCGTTCTTCGAGTCGGCATTGCGCAGGCCCTCCTCGTAGGAGATGACGCCCGCCTCGTACAGGTCGAACAGCGCCTGGTCGAAGGTCTTCATGCCGAGCCGGTTCGAGCGCGCCATCACTTCCTTGATCTTCGATACCTCGCCGCGGAAGATCAGGTCCGCCACCAGCGGCGTGCCGATCATGATTTCCATCGCGGCGATGCGTCCCTCGGTCTTCTCGCGCGGCACCAGGCGCTGGGAGATCATGGAACGGATGTTGAGCGACAGGTCCATGAGCAGCTGCTCGCGCTTCTCCTCCGGGAAGAAGTTGATGATGCGGTCGAGCGCCTGGTTGGAGCTGTTGGCGTGCAGCGTCGCGAGCACGAGGTGGCCGGTCTCGGCGAACTGGATGCCGTATTCCATGGTCTCGCGATCGCGGATTTCGCCGATCAGGATCACGTCGGGCGCCTGGCGCAGCGTGTTCTTGAGCGCCGTGTGCCAGCTCTCGGTATCCACGCCGACTTCGCGGTGGGTGACCACGCAGCCGCTGTGCGGTGTGGACGTACTCGACCGGGTCCTCGATCGTGACGATGTGACCGCGGGTCTTCTCGTTGCGGTAGCCGACCATGGCGGCGAGCGAAGTGGATCTTGCCGGAGCCGGTCGCGCCGACCACGATCACGAGGCCGCGCTTGGACATCACGATGTCCTTCAGCACCGGCGGGAGATCCAGTTCCTCGATCGTCGGTATCGTGGAGTTGATCGGGCGGATCACGCAGCCGGTCATGCCCTGCTGCACGAAGGCGCTGACGCGGAAGCGCCCGATGCCCGGCGGGGCGATCGCGAAATTGCCTCCTTGGTGGCGTCGAACTCGCGCGTCTGGCGGTCGTTCATGATCGAGCGCACGAGCACCGCGCTCTGCTCGGCGGCGAGCGCCTTGTCGGTCTGCGGGCGCATCTCGCCGTCGATCTTGATCGCCGGCGGGAAACCCGCGGTGATGAACAGGTCGGAACCCTTGCGGTCCACCATGCGCCGCAGCAGGTCCTGCATCAGCTTGATTGCCTGTTCGCGATCCATTCGGGTCTCCCGTGGGCGCGGCGCGCCTTACATCTGCGTCCTTGTTCGCGGCCTTGTAGCGCGCCTCTTCCTTGCAGACGAGCCCCTTGGCGATCATCTCGGTGAGGCACTGGTCGAGCGTCTGCATGCCCTGCGCCTGGCCGGTCTGGATCGACGAGTACATCTGCGCGATCTTGTCCTCGCGGATCAGGTTCCGGATCGCGGGCGTGGCGATCATGATCTCGTGCGCCGCCACGCGGCCGCCGCCGAGGCGCTTCAGCAGCGTCTGCGAGATGACTGCGCGCAGCGACTCCGAGAGCATCGAGCGCACCATTTCCTTCTCGGCCGCCGGGAACACGTCCACGACGCGGTCGATGGTCTTCGCGGCCGAACTCGTGTGCAGCGTGCCGAACACCAGGTGGCCGGTCTCGGCAGCGGTCAGCGCGAGCCGGATGGTCTCGAGGTCGCGCATTTCGCCGACCAGCACGACGTCGGGATCCTCGCGCAGCGCCGAGCGCAGCGCCTCGCTGAACCCGAGCGTGTCGCGGTGCACTTCGCGCTGGTTGATCAGGCAGCGCTTCGACTCGTGCACGAACTCGATCGGGTCCTCGATCGTGATGATGTGGTCGGGGCGGTTGACGTTGACGTAGTCGATCATGCCGGCGAGCGTCGTCGACTTGCCCGAGCCGGTCGGGCCGGTCACGAGCACCAGGCCGCGCGGCAGCATGCACAGGTCCCTGAACACCTTCGGCGCGTTCAGGTCGTCGAGCGTCTTGATCAGCGAAGGAATGTTGCGGAACACCGCGCCGGCGCCGCGGTTCTGGTTGAAGGCGTTGACGCGGAAGCGCGCGAGGTTCGGGATCTCGAACGAAAAGTCGGTTTCGAAGAACTCCTCGTACACCTTGCGCTGCTTGTCGTTCATGATGTCGTACACCATGCTGTGCACTTCCTTGTGCGTCAGCGGCGGCATGTTCACGCGCTTGACGTCGCCGTCCACGCGGATCATGGGCGGCACGCCCGCGGACAGGTGCAGGTCAGAGGCGTTGTTCTTGACTGCGAACGCCAACAGTTGGGCGATATCGACGGCCATCAGGACTCCCTGGCTCAGTGCACGGCACGAAGTCCCGTCGCGTGCGAAGTCGTGCTTCGGGACCGGGGGCAGTATATCCCCGAGCGCCGCACACCAATATGTTAACTGCTCCGCAAAATCCGGCTGACGGGCTCGCCCGGGTGCGGGAGCGCATCACGGTCGCGGCAAAGGCCGCGGGACGCGACCCGGCAGGCATCACCCTGGTCGGAGTCGCCAAGGCGCAGCCGCTCGCGCGCATCGCAGCAGCTTTGGATGCGGGCCTTGCCGACCTCGGGGAGAACTACCTGCAGGAGGCGCGCGCGCATTTCGACGCGCTCGCCGGGCGCGCCTTTGGCCGGCACTTCATCGGCGCGTTGCAGTCCAACAAGACCCGCGATGCAGCGGCGCTGTTCGACTGGGTCCATGCCGTGGATCGCCTGCACGTCGCGCAGCGCCTGTCGGCGCAGCGGCCCGAGTCGATGCCGCCGCTCGCCGTCTGCATCCAGGTCCGGCTCGGCAACGAGGGCACGAAGTCCGGCGTCGCGCCCGTCCGGCTCGCCGGCCTCGCGCACGAGCTCGCCCGACTGCCGCGCCTGGCGTTGCGCGGCCTCATGGCGCTGCCGCCGGCCGAGTCAGATCCCGCGCGCCAGCGCCGCTGGTTCGCCGAGCTGCGCGGCTTGCTGGATGAGCTGAACGCCTCCGGCCACGCGCTCGACGCCCTGTCGATGGGCATGAGCGGCGACTTCGAGGCCGCGATACTGGAAGGCGCGACCCATGTCCGGATCGGCACGGCACTGTTCGGCGCGCGCGATTAGAATCGACAGCCGTGGAAGCGCTCTATTTCCTGGTCGAGTCCGTACTGAGCTTCGCGGTGTTCGCGTTCCTGCTGCGGGTGCTGCTGCAGCTGGTGCGCGCCGACTACAGGAACCCCCTCGCCCAGGCCGTCGTGTCGTTGACCAACTGGCTGGTGCTGCCGTTGCGCCGCGTGCTGCCGCCGGCCGGGCGCTTCGACACCGCCTCCCTGGTGGCGCTGCTCGCCGTGCAGTTCGTGGCGACCCTGGTCATGTTCCGCCTGCGGACCGGCGTGGTCTACCCGTTCGTGCCGCTTGCCGTGGCGGCGCTGCGCCAGCTCGCGAGCGCGACGCTTCTTCTCTACACGATCCTGATATTCGCCCTGGCGATCCTGTCCTTCATGCCCGTCTCCGGCAGTCCCGTGACGTACCTGCTCGGGTCGTTGTGCGAACCCATATTGCGGCCGATCCGGAGGATCCTGCCGGTGGTGGGCGGGCTCGACTTCTCGCCGCTGGTCGCCATCCTGGGCCTTACCGCGCTCAGGATCCTGCTCCGCTGAGATGCGCCGGCGCGAAGTCGCGGCACGTCTGGCTCGGGCTGCCGCGGTCAGCGCGCTGGTGCTGTTGCCCGGCTGCGGCCGCGACCCGGAGCCCGTACCCGAAGCGCCCGCCTACCCGGACCCGGGATTCGTCGAGGCCGGGGGCTGGCGTATGCACTATGCGCTCACCGCAACCCAGGACCTGCCCTCTGCGATTGCGGGCGGTTACGGGATTGTGCAGAGGCCCAATCTAGCCCTGCTCGTGATCGCGCTCGAGGCGCGCGCGCCGAACGCGGCGCAAGCCGCCCTCGCGCCGGAAGTGGAGGCGACCGCCGTCAGCCTGACCGGCGCGCGCTTGCCGCTCGCGCTTTCACGCCACGACGAAGCGGGCCGCCCAAGCTGGCTTGCGAGCGTCGAGGTGAGGCATCGCGTGCCGATCACGATCGAGATCCGGGCGCGCGCCACGGCGGCAGGGCCGACACTCCGCGCCCGCCTGACACGGGAGTTCCGCCTGGAGTGATTTTCAGACTGCGCGCGGAGCCTTGAAAAACCGCTCGAAATCGCAGTCGACCCACTTATCCCGCGGGTTTTTCCGTGGTATGGTGCGCGCCGGAATTGATTTGGCGGGATCGCCCCGTCCCTTACGGAATCACAGGAGACACTCAATGGCGAAAAAGAATGCGGCTCCGACGAAGTCGCAGGTCGTTGCGGCGGTCGCTGCCAAGACGGACCTCAGCAAGAAGCAGGTCAATGGCGTGCTCGAAGCGCTCGGCGACCAGATCAGGAAGTCGCTCAAGGGCAACGGCATGTTCACGCTGCCGGGCCTGTGCAAGATGCGCGTGGTGAAGAAGGCCGCGACCAAGGCGCGCGAAGGCGTCAACCCGTTCACGGGCGAGAAGATGATGATCAAGGCCAAGCCGGCCTCGAAGAAGGTGCGCATCCGCGCCCTCAAGAACCTCAACGAGATGGTGGGCTGAAGCTCCTCCATCCGTTTTCGCGATTGAAGACTGACGGGGCGGCCTGGCCGCCCCGTTCGTTTTTCAGCGGCGGTCTGCCGCCCGGAACGCCAGCCAGTCCCCGAGCAACGAGCGCAGCTCGGTCAACCGCCCGTGGAAGAAGTGCTCGGCGCCCGCGATGATCCGGACTTCCGGCGGCGGGCTCAAGCTCCTCGCCCAGGCTAGCACGCGTCCGTGGTCCACGAGGTCGTCGGCATCGCCCTGGGCCACGTACCAGGGGCAGGCCGGCACCGGCAGCCGCGTGAAATCGAAGCGCTGCACCGGCGGGGCGACCGTCACGAGGGCCGCGGCATCCCGCAGCGTCGCGAGCCGGTAAGCGACGAAGGCGCCGAAGGAGAAGCCGAGCGACCACAGGCGCGCGGCGCCGGTCGCGGCAAGGGCCCAGTCCGCCACGGCAGCCGCGTCCTCGCTCTCGCCCACGCCGTCGTCGTGCGCGCCGGCGCTCGCACCGACGCCGCGGAAGTTGAACCTCACGGTCGTCACGTCCTGGTCCTGGCACGCGCGCGCGAGCGTATGCACGACCTTGTTCTGCATCGACCCGCCATAAAGCGGATGTGGGTGACAACAAACGGCCACAATGTCAGACCGCGCCTCCGGCGGTTTCTCCAACATCGCCTCGACCGCGCCCGCAGGCCCGTCGATTACGACCTTTTCGACGCGGAGCGCCGCTGCGCTCATGCCGCCTCCTGCGCGCGCGAGGTGGCGGGGTCCTCGCGAGAGAACTCGTAAGTTTCGGCGGAGCTCGCGAGCGAGGAACCCCGCCGGATCCCGCGCGCGCAGGAAACAGCGCGAATCCGCCGGTGCTCAGCGCTTATAAATGACGCCTTCCTTCATGACGAAGGAGACGTGCTCGAGGGTGTGGACGTCGGTGACGGGGTCGCCGGGCACGCCGACGATGTCGGCGACCTTGCCGGCCTCGATGCTGCCAAGGCGGTCGTCGATGCCGAGGTACTTCGCCGGGACCATGGTCGCCGAGCGGATTGCATCGAGGACCGGCATCCCCGCCTCGACCATGTAGCCGAACTCCTTGCCATTGCCGCCGTGCGGCCCGACGCCCGTGTCGGTGCCGAACATGATCGTGACGCCCGCCTTCCAGGCCCTGGCGAAGGTCTTCTGGATCTGCGGGCCGACCTCCAGTGCTTTCGGTCGAATGATCGCAGGGAAATAGCCCGGATCCTGGGCCTTCTCATACACGAAACGTCCTGCCGAGATCGTCGGCACGTAGTACGTGCCATGTTCCTTCATCAGTCGGATGCACTCGTCGTCCATGAAGGTGCCGTGCTCGATCGAGTCGATACCGTTCCTCACGGCGCGCTTGATGCCCTCGGCGCCGTGGGCATGCGCGGCGACCTTCATGCCGTAGTCGTGCGCGGTCGCGACAATCGACGCGATCTCCTCGTCCGTGAACTGCGGCCCGCTGCCGGATTTCTCGATCGAGAGCACGCCGCCCGTCGCCATGATCTTGATCGAGTCGGCGCCGTCCTTGTAGCGCTGGCGCACTGCCTCGCGGCAGCCGTCGGCGCCGTTGCAGGTCGTGTCGAGTCGCGAATCATTGCTGGTCAGGAATGGCCCGAAGGAATTGGTCGCATCGGCGTGGCCGCCGAGCGAGCCGATGGCGCGGCCCGCCGTGAAGATGCGCGGTCCCCTGACCTTGCCCGCGGCGATCGCGCGACGCAGCGCAATCGACAGGTTCCAGCGGTCGCCGAGGTTGCGCACCGTCGTGAACCCCGCCAGCAGCGTGCGCTCGGCGTAGACGACCGAGTCGTAGGCCTCGTCGGCCTCGCCTTTCTTGATGCTGTCGATCTCGCTGGTCGGGCTGGTCTCGTCGGTCAGGTGCACGTGCATGTCCATGAAGCCCGGCAGCACGGTCCCGGCCGAGAGATCGATCACCTGGTCGCCGCTGCCGGGCGCGCTGAAACCGGCGTCGATGGAGCGGATGCGGTCGCCGTCCACGACGACCGTCACCCGCTCGCGCGGGCCGCCCGCGGTGCCGTCGATGAGCCTGCCGGCGTGGATCAGCGTCGCGGCGCTCGCGGCGCCCGCGGGCAGGAGCGCGGCCAGGGCCGCCAGTCGGATCGCGATGCGCATTGAATTCCCTCTCGGCAACTATTGCTGCCCGGTCAGCGTGACCGATTCGACGGCGAGCAGCTCGACCTCGAACAGGAGCGTCGCGTTCGGCGGGATCACGCCGTTGCCGGCGCCCTTGCTGCCGTAGGCGAGTTCCGGCGGGATGACGAGCCGGCGCGTGCCGCCCACCTTCATGCCGGGAATCCCCTGTTCCCAGCCGCCGATCACGCGGCCCCCGCCGAGCGGAAACGAGAACGGTTGCCCGCGCTTGCGCGAGCTGTCGAACTCGCGGCCATGGTGGTCTTTCGCAGCCGGGTCATAGAGCCAGCCGGTGTAGTGGACGATCACGGTCATGCCGGGCAGCGCCTCGTCGCCGACGCCTTTGACCAGGTCGGTCACGAGGAGCGCCTGCGCGGGTTCAGCCGGGGTCGTTGCGGGCGGTTCGGCCGCGCAGGCCAGGAAGGCGGCGGCACAGGCCCAGGCGGCGAGAGTCAGCTTCCGTCCCATGCGGCAAAGATAGCAGCGTGGCGACAGCGAGGGGAAAGTCCCCGGGCGGGTTCGATCAGCGGGGCGGGGCGTTCCTGCGGGCGGGGAACAAGCCGAGCTGGTGTCGCAGCAGGCTCAGGATGTCCTCGAGTTCGTCGAGGAGCTGTGCGAATCGCTCCATGGCGGGTTCAGCGGTCGGTGGAACGGCGCGAGTGGTTCGTGCCGGGGCCGGTCGGCTCGCCGTCGGCGGTAAAGGCGCCGCGCGCCTTCTCGGCCCAGGTCTTGTAGTTCGAGTATTTCGTCAGCTCGCGCGAGATCGCGCCGTGGCGGCTCACGGAGGTGCGGCGCGGCAGGCGCGGCGCGGGCTCCGCGCCGTTGCGCTCGCGCGGCTCGGGGGGCGTCACCTTGATGTCGCTCACTGAAGCGGGACCTGAAGTGGCTTCATGCCCCACAAGTTACGCGGCAGGCGGCACGCCAAACAGGAACTGCATCACAGGTCCCGGGCGGGGACCGGGGAGCGCCGCACTCAGGCGATGCGGTAGCTCGGGCGGTAGTCCCCGACCAGCTTCATCCGCCGCTCGGCGACGAACCCCCGCAGGAGCTCGTCGAGCGGAGCTGCGATCGCGGGCGCCGCGTGGATCTGGAACGGACCCTGTTCCTCGATGAGCCGGATGCCCTGCTCCTTCACGTTGCCGGCGACGATGCCGGAGAACGCGCGGCGCAGGTTCGCGGCGAGCTCGTGCACCGGTTGCTCCATCGAAAGCTCGAGTCCCGCCATCGCGGCGTGGCTCACCTCGAAAGGCTGCTGGAAGTCCGGCGGGATCCGCAGCAGCCAGTTGAAGTTGTAGGCGTCGCCGGCACGCCGGCGGGAGCGGCGCACGGCGTCGAAGCCGCGCTGCATCTCGCGCGCGACCTCCGCCGGGTCGTCGACGATGATCCGGTAGCGCTGCTGCGCCTCGGGCGCCGAGCGTGGTCGCGATGAAGCGGTCGAGCTGGCGGAAGTAGCTCGGCGCTCTCGCGCGGCCCGGTGAAGACGAGCGGCAGCAGCTGGTGCGCGTTCGCCGGATCGAGCAGGATGCCGAGCAGGTACAGGATCTCCTCCGCCGTACCGGCGCCGCCCGGGAACACGACGATGCCGTGGCCAGCCGCACGAAGGCTTCCAGGCGCTTCTCGATGTCCGGCATGATCACGAGCTGGTTGACGATCGGGTTCGGCGGCTCGGCGGCGATGATGCCGGGCTCGGTGAGGCCGATGTAGCGGCCGTCCCGGATGCGCTGCTTGGCGTGGCCGATGGTCGCGCCCTTCATCGGGCCCTTCATCGCGCCCGGGCCGCAGCCGGTGCAGACCGACGAGGCCGCGCAGGCCGAGCTCGTAGCCGACCTGCTTGGTGTAGTCGTACTCCTCGCGCGGGATCGAATGCCCGCCCCAGCACACGACGAGGTCGGGCCGGCCCTTGTACTCGAGCGCGCGGGCGTTGCGCAGGATGTGGAAGATCGCGTTGGTGATGCTCGCCGAGTCCGCGAGGTCGAAGCGGCGCTGCACGATCTCGTTGTGCGGTGTAGACGATGTCGCGCAGCACCGCGAACAGGTGCTCCTTGATGCCGCGGATCATCTCGCCGTCGACGAAGGCGCTGGCCGGCGCGTGCTGCATCTCGAGCTTGATGCCCCAGGGCTCGCGCACGATGCGCAGCTCGAAGTCCTTGTAGCGCTCGAAGATCAGGCGCGGCGTCGTCGATCAGCGTGCCGGAGTTCAGCACCGCCAGCGCGCAGCGGCGAAACAGCGGGTAAAGGCCGCCCTGCCCGCGGTCGAGCAGCTTGTCGACCTCCTGCTGCGAGAGGTTGTCGAGCACGCCCTTCGGCGACACCCGCGCATGCACGACTGCCGAGAGGTCGAGCCCCGGGTTGCCGCTCACGGCCGGATCTCGATCGGCGTGCCGAGTCCCGTGAGCAGCCAGAAGTCGAGCATGTCCTCGTTCGACAGCGCGATGCAGCCGTCGGTCCAGTCCGTGCTGAGGTAACGGCTGCGCGCGAATACTTCATGAAGTTCGGCAGGCCGTGCACCATGATCGAGCCGCCGGGCGCCCAGCCGTTCCGGCGGGCCATCGCGATGTCGGCAGGCTCGGGATACGACACCTGCACGGCAAGGAAGAAGTCGCTTTGCGCGTTGCGGCGCGTCAGGCGATAACTGCCCTCGGGCGTGCGGAAATCGCCCTCGCGCTGCTTCTGCCCGACCGGCGCGAGGCCGAGCGAGACCTTGTAGCTCGCAATTACGGCTCCGTCGCGATAAAGCTCCATGCGACGAGTCGCCTTTTGCACGACCACGCGGTCGACAGGCTGGAGCATGGTGGCAGGCCCCGCCATGCCGGCCATCGAATCAGCCCGGGCAAGCGGCGTGAGCAGCCCGACCACCACGATCGAAATCAATAACTTGCGATACATCTCGCGAGACATTATAACGCCCCGCGCCGGACCGGTCGGTTCAGTCGCCGATGAGCGCGACCGCTTCACAATTTCGCGGCGTCGCGTTGGCCACGAGACGGTAGCGACCGCCCGCCTCGAGCTCCTCCTCCAGGGCGAAGCGCCGCACCGAGCCGGTCTCGGCGACGCGGCAGTCGACAACCAGCGAATGCCGGCCGGGCGGCAGCTCGACTTTGCTCGCCGCGAGCCCGATGTCGTGGCCGTCGGCCTGACGGATGCGGATCTGCACCGGCAAGCCTGCACTCACGACCGGATCGGCGCGCACGACGGCGCGCTCGTCCGGCGCCAGAGGCGGACCTTCGTAGGCACGCTCGGTGGCGCAACCTGCGAGCAGCGCCGCAACGAAGGGGACGGACCCCTTCATGACCGCTGCGAGCCCCGCACGGATCGCGCCGATGCCAGGATCATGAAGGGGTCCGTCCCCTCTTTTGCCTCCATTGCGGAAAAAAGGCGGCCCGAAGGCCGCCTGGGAGGTCACGCGCAGCTCCTGTTGTCAGGAGCCGCCGGGCGGGGACCCGGCAGGCGCGTGAGAAAAGTGCCCGGGCATCAGCCGCACTTCGAGTCGCCGCAGGACAGGCAGGTCATGCAGCCGTCCATCATGACGACGGCCGCCGTGCTGCACTTCCCGCACAGCTGCGCGCCTTCGGGATAGCTCGACTCGGCGAAGGCGTCGTGCTGCTTGTGGCGCTGCTCCCACTCCTTGCGCTTTGCCTCGACGAGCTGGCGCTGGGAATCGTCCATTCCGGGCTTTTTCATGACGCCGATCGTCTGCAGGTGACGTTCGATCACGTAGCCGATCTCGGCGACGATCGAGGGCATGAACTTCCCGCCCGGCTGCCAGTAGCCGCCGCGCGGGTCGAATACGGCCTTCAGCTCCTCGACCAGGAAGGCGACCTCGCCGCCCTTCCTGAACACCGCCGAGATGACGCGCGTCAGCGCGACGATCCACTGGAAATGGTCGAGGTTCTTCGAGTTGATGAAGATCTCGAACGGGCGCCGGTGCTCGTGCTCCGAGCCCTCGTTCATCACGATGTCGTTGATCGTCAGGTACATCGCGTGGTCGGAGACCGGCGTCTTGATCTTGTAGGTCGAGCCGATCAGCACCTCGGGGCGCTCGAGCTTCTCGTGGATGCGCACGACCTTGCCGCCAGCTTCCTTGCGGATCTTGCCCTCGCGCACGTCCTTCGCCGCCGGCTTCTCGGCCTCCGGCTTCTGCACGCGGTACTTGACGATCTTCTGCTCGATCTTGATGCGGCTCATGTCGGTTCCTCGCGCCGGCTCAGAAGCGGCCGTAATAGCCTTCCTTGAACGCGTCATACAGGTTGGCGGCGGTGTGGACCTCGCCGTCGTACTCGATCTCCTCGTCGCCCCGGACCTCGATCTCGGTGCCGTCCTCCTGCACGAACACGTAGAACGTGTTCTTGAGGTCGTCTTCCTTCACCAGCACGCCCTGGAATGCCTCGGGGTTGAAGCGGAAGGTCGTGCAGCCCTTCAGGCCCTTCTCGTGGGCGTAGAGGTAGATGTCCTTGAAGTCCTCGTACGGGAAGTCGGTCGGCACGTTCGCCGTCTTGGAAATCGAGGAATCGACCCACTTCTGGGCCGCGGCCTGGATCTCGACGTGCTCGCGCGGGCCGATCCGGTCCGCGGTGACGAAGTAGTCCGGCAGCGCCTCGCCGGCGGCCGTCGAGCCCGGCATCGCGCGCGGATTCACGAGCTCCCGGTACGCCAGCAGCTCGAACGAGTAGACGTCCACGCTCTCCTTCGACTTCTTGCCTTCGCGGATCACGTTCCGGAAGTAGTGGTGCGCGAACGACGGCTCGATGCCATTCGACGCATTGTTCGCGATCGACAGCGCGATGGTGCCGGTCGGCGCGATCGAGCTGTGGTGCGTGAAGCGCGCACCGACCGACTCGACCTGCTTGACGAGCTCGGGCGCGACCTCGGCGAGCCGGCGCATGTAGCGGCTGTAGCGCGCATGCAGGATGCGGCCCGGCACGCGGTCGCCGACCTTCCAGCCCTCGCGTGCCATCTCGGGGCGCTTGCGCAGCATCGCGCGCGTGACCGTGAACTCCTCGTTCATGATCGGCGCCGGGCCTTTCTCGCGCGCCAGCTCGACGCCGGCCTCCCAGCCCGCGATCGCCATCTCGCGCGACACGTTGTCCGTGAACGCGACCGACTCCGGCGAGCCGTACTTCATGCCGAGCATCGTGATGGTCGAGCCCAGGCCCAGGAAGCCCATGCCATGGCGGCGCTTGCGCGTGATCTCGTCGCGCTGCCGGCCGAGCGGCAGGCCGTTGATCTCGACCACGTTGTCGAGCATGCGCGTGAAGGTGCGCACCACCTCGCGGTATTCGTCCCAGTCGAAGCTCGCCTCGTCCGTGAACGGGTGGCGCACGAAGCGCGTCAGGTTCACCGAGCCCAGCAGGCAGGAACCGTAGGGCGGCAGCGGCTGCTCGCCGCAGGGATTGGTGGCGCGGATGTTCTCGCACCACCAGTTGTTGTTCATCTCGTTGACGCGGTCGATCAGGACGAAGCCGGGCTCGGCGAAGTCGTAGGTCGATGCCATGATGACGTCCCACAGCCGCCGCGCCGGGAGCACCTTGTAGACCTTGCAGGCAACCAGGCCTTCATCGTTGCTGACGTAGCCCTCCCCGTGGGGCCACTCGCGCCACACGAACGCCTGCGGGTCGCCGAGGTCGTGCTGCTGGGCGTCGAATTCGCGCTGCGGCAGCGGGAAGGCGAGTTTCCAGTCGCGGTCGCCGCGCACCGCCTCGACGAATTCGTCGGTCACGAGCAGCGACAGGTTGAACTGCCTGAGGCGCCCGTTCTCGCGCTTGGCGCGGATGAAGTCGATCGTGTCCGGGTGGCCGACGTCGAAGGTGCCCATCTGCGCGCCGCGGCGGCCGCCCGCCGAGGAGACCGTGAAGCACATGCGGTCGTAGATGTCCATGAACGACATCGGGCCCGAGGTATGGGCGCCGGCACCCGCGACGTAGGCGCCGCGCGGACGCAGCGTCGAGAACTCGTAGCCGATGCCGCAGCCCGCCTTCAGCGTCAGGCCGGCCTCGTGCACCTTGTTGAGGATGTCGTCCATCGAGTCCTGAATGGTTCCCGACACCGTGCAGTTGATCGTGGACGTCGCGGGCTTGTGGGCGAGCGCGCCGGCATTCGACATGATCCGGCCGGCCGGTATCGCGCCCTTGCGCAGGGCCCACAGAAAGCGCTCGTACAGCGCCTCGCGCTGCGCAGGCTCCTCGACCTCGGCCAGCGTCTTCGCGACGCGCGCGAGCGTGTCGTCCATGGTCGCGTCGATCGGGGTGCCATCCTTGGCGGTCAACCGGTATTTCCGGTCCCATATGTCGAGCGACGCTTCCTGGAAGGGAATCTCTTCGACGTCTTTGTGCTCGATCCTGACCGCTGTGCTCATTTTCTGTGCGCCGCTCCCCTCGTCCCGGCCGACCTGCGATTTCACCGGAGAAATCCCACCCGGGCATGCGCTCTCGGCGCTGCCTGACTGCGATTTCACGTGGCTCCCTGAACTCAACTGCCGGCCCTTCCGCCCCTCGACCGGCAACCACAAGATGTTGTGTCAGGGGTATGAAATTATTTCCGCGAGCCGGTGCTGTCAAGGATTTCCTTATGGAAAAACTCTACAGATACAGGCTCTTATTTTTCAATGGGTTATGAATCTCACTTCAGGCTGTTTCCGGTCATCCCGCCGGCTCCGGCCGAGGCAGCGGCGTTTTCCGCGCAATACAACATCTTGTATACAAAAAATGCCACAAAATACGCACAGTTTGTTCACCGATGCGCACGCACGCCGGAAAAACAAGGCTCGCGCGCGCAGGAACTTGTGCAATGCGCGGCAAGTCAGAGTCCGCGCCCAACCGAGGTTGCGATTCATGAAAAAGCCCCTTGCGGCCCTCGCGGCGAGCGCCGCATTCGCCTTCCCCGCCGCTGTTTTCGCGCAGAATGCGCTGCCGTCCTTCGCGCCGGTGATCAAGCGCGCGGCGCCGGCGGTCGTCAACATCGCGGTGAAGGGCACGGTCGCCGCGCCGCGCAATCCTTTTTTCGACGACCCCGGCTTTCGCCGATTCTTCGGCCTGCCGCCTGATGCGCAGCCGCGCGACCGGGAGTTCCGCAGCGCGGGCTCGGGCGTCATCGTCGACGCGAAGAACGGCTACATCGTCACCAACGCGCACGTGGTCCAGAACGCGAACGAGATCACGGTGGCGCTGATGGACGACGTCGAGCTCAAAGCCGAAGTGGTCGGCACCGACGAGCGTTCCGACGTCGCCGTGCTTCGGGTCAAGGACGCGGCCCTGCCCGCAGAAATGCACCTCGCCGATTCCTCGAAGCTCCAGGTCGGCGACTTCGTGATCGCGATCGGCAATCCCTTCGGGCTCCAGCACACGGTCACCTCCGGCATCGTCAGCGCGCTCGGCCGCACCGGCATCAGCCGCGACGGGCTCGAGGATTTCATCCAGACGGATGCCGCCATCAACCCCGGCAACTCCGGCGGCGCGCTGGTCGGCCTCGACGGCGACCTCGTCGGCATCAACTCCGTGATCCTGTCGCAATCCGGCGGCAATATCGGCATCGGCTTCGCAATCCCCTCCAACATGGTCCGCTCGATCATGGATCAGCTGATCGAGTCCGGGCAGGTGAACCGCGGGCAGCTCGGCGTCGTCACCATGAACCTTTCGGCCGAATTCAGAGCGAGCCTCGGGCTGCCGGACCGCACGCAGGGCGCGCTCGTGACCCAGGTCGCGGAGGGTTCGGCAGCGGCACGGGCCGGCATCGAGACCAGCGACGTGATCACCTCGGTCCGCGGCCAGCCCATCAAGACCAATTCGGAGCTGCGCAACACGATCGGCCTGCTGAAGGTGGGCGAGTCGGTGGAGATCGGGCTTCTGCGCGACGGCAGGCCGAAGACCGTGACGGCGGTGCTGAAAGAGCCGGCGCAGCTGGCGAATGCCCAGTCCATCCACCCGTCGCTCGAGGGCGCCGACCTCGTCGAGAGCGCCGAGGACACGACCGGCGGAGTACGCATCCGCTCGGTCGCTCCCGGAAGCCCGGCAGCGCAGGCGGGGCTCCAGGCGGACGACCGGATCATCGCGATCAATCGCACCCGGATCTCCACGCTCGCGCAGCTCAAGGAGGCGGCGAAGGGCCAGACCTCGATGCTGTTGCAGCTGCGCCGCGGCAACCAGGCCCTCCTGCTCCCGCTGCGGTAATCGAACCGGCATCCGGTGGTTGCGCGCGTACTTCGCCGGCGGGACCCCCGGCGCTCGCTCAGGGGATCGGACATTCGCTCGCTCCGGGGTCCCGCAACGGCTTGTCCGCGCGCGCTCTGCGCGTCGGGCGGGTCCCCGAGCGAGCGAATAAGTTCGGGCTGAGCGAGCGAGGGTCCCCGCCCGACGCGCAGAGCGCGCGATGACCCTTCGCCGCGTGATGTCACCGCCCGACCTATAATCGCCGGATGGCAGCTCGATCGATCTGCGTGCCCGGCGGATCGGGATTCGTGGGCACGCATCTGTGCGCGGCCCTCGCGCGCGACGGCTGGCGCATCACGGTCCCGACCCGCGATCCCGCCAGGGCCCGGCACCTCGCTCCGATACCGGCGCTTAAGCTCGTCGCCGCCGATATCCATGATCCTGCCGAACTCTCCGCGCTGCTCGCCGGCCAGCAGGCGGTCGTCAACCTCGTCGGCATCCTGAACGAAAAAGGGCGGAACGGAGCCGGGTTCCGACGCGTGCACGTCGACCTCGTGCGCAAGCTGGTGGTGGCCTGCCGCCACCAGCGGGTGGACCGCCTCGTGCACGTCAGCGCGCTCAATGCCGATGCCGACCAGGGCGCGAGCCACTACCTGCGCAGCAAGGGCGCGGGCGAACGCACGATCCGCGAGGAATTCGGAGAGGTGCTGGCCTGGACGATTTTCCGGCCTTCGGTCATTTTTGGTCCGCGCGACGACTTCGCGAACCGGTTCGCCCGGCTGCTGCGTGCGATCCCGCTCGGCCTGCCGCTGGCGCGGGCGGGCGCGCGCTTCGCGCCGGTCTGGGTCGGCGACGTCGTCGCCGCGATCCAGCGCGCCCTGGCCGACGACGCGACCGCGGGCGAGACCTACGAACTCTGCGGTCCCGAGCTCATGACGCTCCGCGACATCGTCTGCCGCGTGCGTGACCGCCTCGGCCTTGCGCGTGCCGTCGTCGGCATTCCGGACGTCGCGGCGCGCCTGCAGGCGGCGGTCTGCGATTTCGTGCCCGGCAAGCCGTTTTCGACCGACAATTACCGCTCGCTGCTCGTCGACAGCGTCTGCCGCGTCAACGGACTTTCGCGGCTCGGCATCAAGCCTCAGCCCTTCGACGCCGTGCTGCCGAGGTACCTCGGCTAGCGGGCCTCGCGAACCGCTCAGGGCGGGCAGATCGCCGTGCGCGCCGCGGCGTCCCTGGCGAGCGACTTCATCGCCGCGTAAAACGCCGGAAGCTCGTTGCCCAGGCGGTCGAGCTCGGAACGGAGCATGGGCACACAGCGCTCGTAGGTGGCGATGGCAACCAGCCGGGCATTGTTGAACTGGCCCGTGACCGGATGGCCGGCCGCGGCCAGCGCCTCGCGCAGGCGCGTGAACTCCGCCGCCTTGCGCTCGCGCTTCTGCGCCGCATCGAGCGGGCCGGCATACAGCGCCGCGAGCCTGCCCCGCGTTTCCACCAGTAGTTCCGCCGCATCGCGCTCGCGCCGCCGCGCAGCAAGGAAATTCCCGAGCTCGGCAGTGCTGCCCTCGCGCGCCAGGAACCGGCGCAGGCCCTCGGTCTCGACGACCGTCGCGAATGCCTCGTTGAAGTCGCTGTCACCCGGCGCGTACACGGCCTGGTGCGCGAGCTCGTGGAAGATGAACGCCGCGAGCTCGGAATCCCCGTAGCCGAACATCGTATTGAGCACGGGATCGCGCAGGTGGCCGAGCGTCGAGTACGCGATCGACGGACCGACGTAGACATCGAGGCCCCTGCTGCGCAGCTTGCCGGCGGCCTTGTCCGCACGCGACTCCCTGAAGTAGCCGCGATAGCTCACGCAGCCCGCCACCGGGAAGCACCAATGCTTCGGCGCGACCGAGAGCTCGGGCGCCGCGAACAGGTTCCAGGTGACGTAGCGGCGGCCGAGATCGGCGTAGCTGCGATAGCTGCCGTTGTCCGGCAGGGCAAGGTCGCTCACGGCGAAGTCGCGCGCACTCTCCGCGAATTCGAGGCGCCGGCGCAGCGTCTCGTCCGTGTCCGGGCGCGCCAGCAGGTCCTCGATCGGCTCGCGCTTGCGATTCATCTCCATCTGGCCCGCGGCCAACTGCATGTAGTAACAGCCGGACAGCGCCGCGCAGGCCGCAAGGGCCGCGAGCAACCGGACCGGGCGCCGCGGGGAATCGCGTAACATGATGCGATGAAAGTCTATCTGGTCGGCGGCGCGGTTCGCGACGAGCTGCTCGGCCGGCCGGTCGGCGAGCGCGACTGGGTCGTGGTCGGCGCGACGCCCGGCGAGATGCAGGACCTCGGCTACCGCCTCGTCGGGCGCGACTTTCCCGTCTTCCTGCACCCGGATACCGGCGAGGAGCACGCGCTCGCACGCACCGAGCGCAAGACCGGGCCCGGCTACCGCGGCTTCGAAGTCCGGTTCTCCCCGGACGTCACGCTCGAGGACGACCTGAAGCGCCGGGACCTCACGATCAACGCGATCGCGAAGGACGCCGACGGCACGCTGATCGACCCGCACGGCGGGCGCGCGGACATCGAGGCGAAAATGCTCCGCCACGTCTCCGACGCATTCAACGAGGACCCGGTGCGGATCCTGCGCGTCGCGCGCTTCCTCGCGCGCTTCGAGCCGCTCGGCTTCGAGATCGCGCCACAGACGCTGTCGCGCATGCGCGCGATGGTCGCGGCCGGCGAGGCCGATGCGCTGGTGCCGGAGCGCGTCTGGCAGGAGACCGCAAAGGCGCTGGCCGAGCCTGCACCGGCCGCGTGGCTGCGGGCGCTGCGTGCCTGCGGCGCCCTGGCGCGCATCTTTCCGGAGCTGGACGCGCTGTGGGGCGTGCCGCAGCCCGGGCAATGGCATCCGGAGATCGACACGGGCCTGCACATGGAGCTCGTGATGCGGGCCGCCGCCGCGCTGACGCCGGAACCGCGCATCCGCTTCGCGGCACTGATGCACGATCTGGGCAAGGGACGCACGCCGCGCTCGCAATGGCCGCGGCATATCGGTCACGAGCAGTCGGGCGCGCGCCTCGCGGCGGAACTGGCCGCGCGCCTGCGCGTACCGACGGACTACCGCGATCTCGCGGTGCTGGCCGCGCGCTGGCACGGCCTGGTGCACCGCGCCGCGGAACTGCGGCCGCGCACGATCCTCGAGCTGCTCGAGCGCTGCGATGCATTCCGGCGGCCGGAGCGCTTTCGCGAGCTGCTCGTCGCCTGCGAGGCCGACCACCGCGGGCGCGGTGGCGGCCTCGGGGACCGGCCCTATCCTCAGGCGGCGTTGCTGGTGGCCGCGCAGGCGCGCGCGGCTTCGGTCGCGCTGGCGGACGTCGACCGTGAGGGACTCTCGGGCGAGAAGATCGGCGAGCTGGTCCGGAGGCGCCGGCTTGCGGCGCTCAAGGCCTGATCAGGCGAAGATCCAGAACAGCAGCCCGGCAACCAGGAAGCGGTAGACCGCAAACGGCGCGAGGCCGATGCGGTTGATGACGCGAAGGAGCACGGCGATGCAGCCGTAGCCCGTCACGGCCGCAACCGCGACGCCGAGGCCGACGATGGACCAGTCCACCGCCGGTCCTGTGCCGGTCGCGATCTTCAATCCCTCATAAGCGCCCGCCATGCCGATGCCCGGCACCGCGAGCAGGAACGAGAAGCGCGCGGCGCTCTCGCGCGCGAGCCCGAGCGCGCGCGCCGCCGTCATGGTGACGCCGGAGCGCGAAGTGCCCGGCATGAGCGCGAGCGCCTGCGCGCAGCCGATGAGGAATGCGTCGCGCCAGCCGATCGAGCGCTGGTCACGTGCGTTGCCGCCCCAGCGGTCCGCGGCCCACATCAGGGCGCCGAACACGGTGAGCGTCGTCGCGACGGCGAGCGGGTTCCTCAGCTTCTCCTCGATCACGTCGCCGAACAGCAGGCCCACGAGTCCGACCGGGATCGTGCCGAGAATCACGCACCAGGCCAGTTTCGCGTCTGGCGTCATGCCGCGGCCCGACACCGACCCGAACCAGGCGCGGATCATCTCGACCAGCTCGCGGCGGAAATAGGCGACCAGGGCGAACAGCGTGCCGACGTGAATGGCGACGTCGAAGGCGAGTCCCTGGTCCGGCCAGCCGAAGAAGTACGGCACGAGCACGAGGTGGCCCGAGCTCGAGATCGGCAGGAACTCCGAGAGGCCCTGCACGAGTGCGAGAACGATGGCTTGCACTGGATCCAAGATGGGCGCCAGTCTACAGGCTCGCGGAGAGGTCCCTGAAGGCGAATCCGTCGAAGGGTCCACGGATTCCGCGCACGAGCGCCATCACCTTGACACGCTCGCCCATCTCCCCCGGCAGCATCATCGTCGCGGCGAACTGGCGATGGGCCGCGCATTCCCGCGCGCCGACGGTTTCCGTGAGGCGCGCAAGCTCGCGCTCGATGCCGGTGCCGATCAGGTAATGCGCCTGGGTCGCGAAGCCGCCGACCTCGAGACCGCAGGATGCAGCGTCGTCCGCGAGCGCGGAGAAATCCACCCAGGCCGTCAGGTCCTGGATGCCGGCACGGGCGAGAACGTCCTCGACCCGGCAGTGCCGCCAGAATGCGCAGAGCGTCCCGCCGTCGCGCGAGGGATGGTAGTACTGCGCACGCGGCAGCCCGTAGTCGGCCAGCAGCATGGCGCCGCGGGCGAGCGAGCCGGTCGCCGCGGCCAGCCAGTCGCGCTGGCCGGGCCGAAGCTCGGAGACGAAACCCGCGGGGAGCGCCGATGGCAGCGCCCGCTGCAGCGACTCGACCGCGCGGGAGAGCGCGTCATTCGCCGGGCGTGCCTGCCAGGCGAATCCTTCCGGCGCCGCAACGACGCCGATCGCCTCGGCACCCTGTTTCGTAACGCGAAAGCGATCGACCGCAAGCGCGTCCACGACCTCGTTGGCAAAGGCAACGCCGCGCCACGAATCCACCGGCGCCGCGGTGAGCCATTCGAACCGGTCCCTGAAAGCGGCCGTCGCGGGGTCGCCCTCGAGCAAGCGGCGCTGCCGGCGCGCGAGCGCCGCGCTCGGCTCGACGATCCGGTAGCGGCCAACCGGCGCGTTCAGGCGCTGCAGCGCACGAAAGACGTCCAGCGCGAACACCCCGCTGCCGGCCCCGAACTCGACGACGTCTCCGCCGCCCGACTTCGCCAGCAGCTCGGCGATGCCGTTGGCCATGCATGCGGCGTACACGGGAGACAATTCCGGCGCCGTCACGAAATCCCCCGCCGCACCGAACAGCGGCCGCCCGGACACGTAATAGCCGAGGCCCGGCGCGTAGAGCGCCGTCTCCATGAACGCGGAATACGGGAGCCAGCCGCCGGCGGCGGCGATGCGCCGCGCGATCTCGGCTGCGACCCGCGCAGATTGCGCAAGCTCCTCGACCGTCGCGGCCGGCAGACCCGCCGCCGTCAGCACCAGCGCGTCCGCAGCCCGTGATATCGTCGCGCGACCGCGCATCGCCGCAGGCTTCCATGACCGACACGTCCGCCCTCGCGCTCGACGGAAAAGCCGTTCTCGTGACCGGCGCCGCGCGCCGCGTCGGCGCCGTGATCGCCGCCGCCTTTCACGCCGCCGGGGCGCGCCTCGCCGTGCACTACCGCGGGTCGAAGGCCGAGGCCGATGCGCTCGTCGCGCGCCTCAACGCCGCGCGCGCGGATTCGGCGCACGCTTTCCGGGCGGACCTCTCCGATCCGGCGGCCTGCGAGCCGCTGGTAGCCACCGTCGTCCGCCGTTGCGGCCGTCTCGACGTCCTCGTCAACAACGCCTCCAGCTTCTATCCGACGCCGGTCGGGGCCATCACCCCCGACCAGTTCGATGACCTGGTCGGGTCGAACCTGCGCGCACCGCTGTTCCTCGCCCAGGCCGCGGCGCCGGAACTCGCGCGGCGCGAAGGGCTGATCCTCAACATCGCCGACATCCACGGCTTGCGACCGCTCGCCAGGCACGCGGTCTATTGCGCCGCCAAGGCCGGGCTGGTGATGCTGACGCGCGCGCTCGCGCGCGAGCTCGGGCCCGCGATACGCGTCAACGCGATCGCGCCCGGCCCGGTGCTCTGGCCCGAGCGGGACGTCGATGCGGCGCTGCGCGAGCGCATCGTCGCGCGCACCGCGCTGAAGCGCGCCGGTTCGCCGGAGGACGTCGCGAAGGCCGCGTTGTTCTTCGCGACGGACGCGCCGTTCATCACCGGCGAAGTCCTCGCGGTCGACGGCGGCCGCCTGGCCGGCGGCGGGGAGCGCTGACCGGATCATTCCCGGGCGTCCACGAGCGCCACCGGCGCCATCGGATGACTGCCGCGGTCGAAACGCCGCCAGAGCGCGTCGATGCGCTCGCCTGCCACCGGGTGCACGATGCCCGGCTCGAGCTCGGCGAGCGGCCCGAGCACCCAGGCGCGCGTCAGCAGGTCAGGGTGCGGAAGGGTCTTGCCCGCGAATCGGCCGACGCGATCGCCGTGCAGCAGCAGGTCGAGGTCGAGCGTGCGCGGTCCCCATTTCGGCGCGCCAGGCTCGCGCCCGCAATCGCGCTCGATGCCCTTCAGCGTCTCGATCAGGGACTCGGTGCTGCGCTGCGCCGGAAACGCGACCACGAGGTTGATGAAGTCGTCGCCGGCGAAGCCGACCGCCGCGTTGGCGAATGCGCGGGAGACGCGCATTCCCGGAAACTCGCGCCCGAGCAGCCCGAGCGCCTTCACCAGGTTCGCGCGCGGCCGCACGTTGCTGCCGGCCGCGACGCAGGCGTCAGCCACGGGGCCGCTCAGTCATCGCGCGCGCGCTCGATGACGACGCCGACATCGCGCGAATGCCGGATCGCGCCCGGCTTGTGGACCGTGACGCGCACGCGCACGACATTGAATTCCCCGAGCACGATGCGCGCGATCTCGCCAGCCAGCGCCTCGACCAGCCGGTAACGGCTGGCCTCGACGAAGGCGAGCACGCGCTTGGCGACGGACTTGTAGTTGAGCGTGTCCTCGATGGCGTCGCTGGCCGCGGCCGCGGCGAGGTCGATCCACATCTCGAGGTCGACCTCAAGGCGCTGCTTGACCTCGCGCTCCCAGTCGTAGATGCCTATGACCGTCTCGGCGGCCAGTGCGGTGATGAAGATTCGATCCATCGCTTCTCCGGAGGGGACGGACCCCTTCAGTTATATGAAGGGGTCCGTCCCCTCCGTTGTTCCCGGGGCTCGCAACTCGTCGAGCGGCCAGCGTGCCCGCGCGCGCACGGCGAGGTCCTCGCGTTCGCCGGCCACGAGCCGGTGGTGGCCCGCAAGCGCGATCATCGCGGCATTGTCGGTGCAGAACTCGGGCCGCGGGAAGACCACGCGCGCACCCGCCGCCGCGGCGGCCTTCGCCAGTGCGCCGCGCAGGCGCAGGTTCGCGCCGACGCCGCCGGCGACGACCAGCACGCCGAGCCCGGTCTCGGCGAGCGCGCGCAGGGACTTCGCCACCAGCGTATCGACCATCGCGCGCTCGAAGCCGAGCGCGACGTCGGCGCGTGCGGACTGGTCGAGCGTGCGCCCGCGCACGGCGACGACCACCGCGGTCTTCAGGCCGCTGAAGCTGAAGTCGAGCCCCGGCCGGTCGAGCATCGGGCGCGGGAACTCGAACACGCCCTCGCGGCCGCGCGCGGCGAGCGCCGCCAGCGCAGGCCCTCCGGGGTAACCGAGGCCCAGCAGCTTTGCCGTCTTGTCGAACGCCTCGCCCGCGGCATCGTCCAGGGTCTCGCCGAGGATGCGGTAGCGCCCGACGCCGGCCACCTCGACCAGCATCGTGTGCCCGCCGGATACCTGCAGGGCGACAAACGGGAATGCCGGTGCACCCGGTTCCAGGGCCGGCGCCAGCAAGTGCCCCTCCAGGTGGTGCACGCCGACCACCGGCACCTGCCAGGCATGGCCGAGTGCCCGCGCCAGGCAGGCCCCGACGAGCAAGGCGCCGATCAGGCCCGGGCCGGCCGTATACGCAATCCCTTCAATGGTTTGCGGCGTGATCCCCGCCTCGTCCAGCGCCTCCTGGACCATCGGCAGCAACCGCTCGATGTGCTCGCGCGAGGCGAGTTCCGGCACCACGCCGCCGTGGGCCCGGTGCAGCGCGACCTGGCTGAAGACCCGGTTCGCGAGCAGGCCCTGGCCGCCGTGGTAGAGGGCGACCGCGGTTTCGTCGCAGGAGGTTTCGATACCCAGGACTAACATCGAGCCAGGTCTTTGATTTTCAGGGGGGAGGTCACTACAATTCCGGGCCCTTTCCCCGGCTGTCCGGGGTGAATCTCGCGAGCGTTGAGGTAAGAATGCCGAGCGTCCGTATCCGCGAAAACGAGTATTTCGACGCAGCCCTGCGTCGTTTCAAGCGCGCCTGCGAAAAGGCCGGTGTCCTGACCGAGCTTCGCCGCCGTGAATTCTACGAAAAGCCCACCCAGGAGCGGAAACGCAAGAAGGCGGCCGCCATCAAGCGCCACCTCAAGCGCGCTTCCCGCGACGGCGGCCGCAGCGCCGCGCGCTGACCCCGGGATGAGCCTGAAGGCGCGCATCACGGAAGACATGAAGGCGGCGATGCGGGCAGGCGAGAAAGACCGCCTTTCCTGCATCCGCATGCTCCAGGCCGGCATCAAGCAGCGCGAGGTCGACGAGCGCATCCAGCTCGACGATGCGCAGGTGCTCGCGGTCATCGACAAGATGATCAAGCAGCGCAAGGAGTCGGTCGCCCAGTTCCAGGCCGGCAATCGCGCCGACCTCGTGGCGAAGGAATCCGCCGAGATCGAGGTACTCTCAGCCTACCTCCCCGCCCAGCTCGGCGATGCCGAGCTCGAGGCGATGATCCGCGAGGCGATCGCGGCGACTTCCGCCGCCTCGATGAAGGACATGGGCAAGGTCATGGGTTTGCTGAAGCCGAAGGTCCAGGGACGCACGGACATGGGCGCGCTGTCTGCGCGCATCAAGTCGGCGCTCGCAGGCTAGGCGCATGTGCCCGAGCAGGGTCCCGGAGGGACGGTCGCGCGGGCACATCGTCCCGATCGGCGGCGCCGAGAACAAGGAAAACGACCCGAAGATCCTCGCGCGCTTCGTGCAGGTCTCGGGCGGCGGCGACGCCGACATCGTCGTCATCCCGACCGCCAGCCGCGCACACGAGACCGGCGGCCGCTACCAGAAGATCTTCTGCGAACTCGGCGCGCGGCGCGTGGACGTCATGGACTTCGACACCCGGCGCGACTGCCACGAGGCCGGCCGGCTCGCGCGACTTCGCGACGCGTCCGGCATCTTCTTCACCGGCGGCAACCAGCTCCGGCTCACCACGCTGCTCGGCGGCACGCCGGTCGCCAAGCTGATCCGCGAGCGCAACGCCCACGGCGTCACGGTCGGCGGCACCAGCGCAGGCGCCTCGATCCTGTCGGAGCACATGATCGCCTTCGGCGACGACGGCTCGACCGCGATCGCAGGCAGCGTGCGGCTCGCGCCGGGCCTCGGGCTCACGAACCGCTTCATCATCGACCAGCATTTCCGGGAGCGCGACCGGCTCGGCCGCCTCATCACCGCGCTCGCCTACAACCCGTTCGCGGTCGGACTCGGCCTCGACGAGGACACTGCGGCGTTCATCGGGCCCGACGAGACGCTCGAAGTCGAAGGCACCGGCGGCATCACGGTGGTGGACGCCTCGCGCGTCTCCTTCTCCTCCGTCGACAGCGTGAGCGAAGGCCAGCCGATCTGCATCCTCGGCCTGGTCGTGCACGTGCTGACGGCGGGCGCGAGCTTCAACCTGCACACGCGCCAGGCCTCCTGCGCCGCGCTCGCCCAGCCGCGCGAATAGCGCGCCCGGCCTAGAAGCCGCGGCGCGCCAGCGCCGCGTCAATGCGCGTTCGCGCGGGCGCGACCTTCATCGGAAACGAATGGAAGAAATCCGCGCGCGTGAGCGCGGGATTGCGCTCGCGCACCTTCGCCGCCCAGTCGCTCGATGCAGCGTCGTCGCCCGCGATCGCGTGCAGCGCGCTTGCGATCATCGCAATCAGAACGTGCGCGCCCGGGGCGCGCGCCGCGTGCTCGGACCACGCGGCGGCCCGCAGGTCCTCGCCCAGCATCGCGTGCGTCAGGGCGCGCGTGCCAAGCATCGCGTAGTAGAGCGGGTCGAGCGGCGAGAGGCGCATGGCGAGGTCGACGTGGCGGCGGCCATCCGCAGCGCGCCCCGCCAGCGTTTCGGCCCAGGCGCGCGCGTAGAGACCCTGCGCGTAGTTCGGGCTGAGTGCCGTCGAGCGCTCGAGCCAGGGCAGGCCGCCGTCGAGGTCGCCTTCCAGCCAGTAGCTGCGGCCCATCACGAAATTCGCGAACGGGTCCAGCGTGTCGAGCTCGTACGCTCGCGCCGCAAATCGGCGCGCCTCCAGCACTTCGCCCGCCACATCGTCGGTGTTGCGCAGGAACGCCGTCTGGAAATGCACGAAGGAGAGTCCGGCGTGCGCCCGCGCGAAGCCCGGGTCGCAGGCGATGGCGCGCTGGAAGAGCGTGGTCGCGGCCGCGTTGTCCTGGCGGTTGAAGCGGAACATGTGCTGCAAGCCAAGATGGTAAGCGGCCCAGGCATCGAGGTCTTCGGTCACATTCAGGCGCGCGATCGCCGCCTCGTGCATCGGAATCCGGATCTCGAGCGCCGTGAGGACGCTCGCGCGAATTTCCTCGCGCACGCGGTGCACGTCGTCGAGCGCGCCGCCGTAACGATCGGCCCAGACGACGCCGTCGTCGAGTGCATCCACGAGCTCGACGGTGACTGCGAAGCTGCTTCCGCGAATCTCGACGGTTCCGGTCAGGCAGTAGCGTACGCCGAGCAGGCGCCCGATCTCGCCCATGTCGGCGTCCGCGGCGCGCAGGCGAAAGGAGGAGCCGCGCGCGGTGACGAACAGCCACCGCAGTCGCGCCAGGTCGATGATGAGTTCGTCAGGCAGCGCCTCCGCCATCGCGCCCCAGGGGCCAGGGTCGCCGATGAGCCTGAACGGCAGGACCGCGAGCGAGGGCTTTGCTGCTTCGGGGCGCGCAGCGTCGGCAGGTCTCGGCAGGCCGGCGTCGAGCCCGGTCGCCTGCGCGGCGCGCACCGGAGCGACGAAGCGGAAGCCCTGGCGATGCAATGTCCGGATGAACTGCTGGCGCGTGCCATCGTCCCCGATTGCCCGGCGCGCGGACTTGACGCGGCTCGCAACGGCCGCATCCGATACGACTCGCCCGTCCCAGACCTTGTCGATGATCTCGTCGCGCGAGACCAGGCGGTCGCGATTCTCGACCAGGAGCGCGAGCAGTGCGAAGACCTGGGGCTCCAGCGGCAGTACGTTTCCACGGCCCCGCAATTCGACCCGGGCGAGGTCGAGCTCGAATTCGGCAAATCGGTAAACCACGGGCGCGAGCATAGATCACCGCCGGCATCGGCTCCCGCAAAACTCCATGAAATCTCCATGCCGCCTGCAAGCGTGGATGGCGGAGGCCTGCCACGCTTGGTTCGGGCGGGACATCCTGCCCGTTTACCTGTTTCCACCTCGGAGGCGACATGAAGACCCAGCGAGTGAGACTGGCTTTCCGTGCAGCGGCCGCCGGCTGCCTCATTGCCATTGCGCCCGCGGCCTTCGCCGCCACGGCGGAGGCAGAGCCCGCCGGGGAACCCGCGCTCGCGAAGACCGTGGATGATGGCGGTTTGCAGTGGGGTGCTTGTCCCGCCTTCCTGCCCGCGGGCTGCGGCATTGCCGTACTTCACGGCGATCCTGCCAGGCCGAACGTCGACATCCTCTTCAAGGTGCCCGGCCACTACGACATACCGACACACACCCATACTTCGGCTGAAAGGATGGTGCTGATTTCCGGTGAACTCCTCGTGACCTATGAGGGACAGGAGAGCGCGCGGCTCGTCCCCGGCACCTACGCCTATGGCCCGGCCGGCCGACCCCACAGCGGTCGCTGCGTCAGCGACGTTCCCTGCGTTCTCGTGATCGCTTTCGAGGCCCCGCTCGACGCGATGCCGACGCCGCCCGAGGGCCGCTGACCCGATCTTCTTTCCCCCGGACTCAAGGAGTTCTTCCAAATGCCACTCGTCACCATCGACGTCATCAAGGACGTCTTCAGCCCGCAGCAGAAGCAGGAGCTCATCGCCAAGGTCACGGCGGCGATGATCGAGGTCGAAGGGGAGACCATGCGCCCCGTCACCTGGGTCCGCGTGCAGGAATTCGAGCAGGGCGACTGGGCCATCGGCGGCAAGTCGCTCAAGGCCTCGGACGTGCACGCCCTGGCCCGGGGCAAGGCCGCCTGAACGCCGCGTTTTGACCGAAAATCGGCGGCGGCAGGCGCTGCCGCCGCCGAGGCGGGCGCGGGCTGCGCGCGCGCGGCGTCGTATGCCATCATGATCGGCCCGATCCCTGCCCCAGGACCCGGCCGCACGGCATGCGCATCCTCGACCGCTCCATCTATGTCGGCCCGTCGCACTACGCCCGCTTCCCGGTCATCCGGCTGGAGCTCGACCTCGGCGAGCTCGAGAACTGGCCCACGGGCAGGCTCGGCAAGGGCTTTGTCGACGGCCTGACCGCCGCCCTGCCGGGCCTCGCCGAGCACGGGTGCTCATACCAGGAACCGGGCGGCTTCATCCGCCGCATGAGCGAGGACGAGGGCACCTGGCTCGGGCACGTGCTCGAGCACTGCGCCCTCGAACTGCAGAATGTCGCCGGCGAGGACGTGACGTTCGGCAAGACCCGAAGCCTGGACCGTCCCGGCCTCTATTCCGTCGTCTACGAGTACGCCGAGCGCGAGGAAGGCGTGGCCGCCGGCGAGCTTGCGATGCGCCTGCTGTGCTCGCTGCTGCCGGCGAAGCTGCGGCCCGCGGGCTCCGTGCCCGAGGGCTGGGACTGGCCGGTGGCGCGCGACGAATACATCAAGTTCGCACAGCGTCGCGCGCTCGGCCCCTCGACGGCGGCGCTGGTGCAGGCCGCCGAGAAGCGGGGCATCCCGTGGCTGCGGCTCAACGACCAGTCGCTGGTCCAGCTTGGCCACGGCAGGTACCAGCAGCGCATCCAGGCGACGATCACCGGCCGCACGCCCCACATCTCGGTCGAGCTGGCGAGCGACAAGGAGGAGACGAACCGGATCCTTGCCGCGCTCGGGCTGCCGGTCCCGCGCCAGGAACTCGCGCAAAACGAGCGCGAGGCCGTGCGCGCGGCTATCCGCCTCGGCTACCCGGTCGTGACCAAGCCCTACAACGGCAACCACGGCCGCGGCATCTCGATCCGGCTCATGAACGACGAGGAAGTCCTGAAGGGATTCGCGACGGCGCGCGAGCACTCGCGCTCGGTGATCGTCGAAACCTACCTCGAAGGCGACGATCATCGATTGCTGGTCGTGAACGGCGAACTGGTCGCGGCGACCCGCAGGACACCCGGCCACGTCACCGGCGACGGCAGCCACACCGTCGCGCAGCTGGTCGACACCGTGAACCTGGACCCGCGCCGCGGCGTCGGCCACGAGAAGGTGCTGACGCGGCTCGAGATCGACCCGCAGGCCGAGATGATGCTGGAGCGGCAGGCGCTCGCGGCGGACTCGGTTCCCGAATCCGGCCGCAGGGTCTACCTGCGCTCGACCGCGAACCTCTCGACCGGCGGCACCGCGACCGACGTCACCGACGTCATCCATCCCGACAACCGCGACATGGCCGTGCGCGCGGTCAAGGCGATCGGCCTCGACGTCGGCGGCGTCGACTTCCTGTCGAAGGACATCACGCTCTCGTACAAGGAAATCGGCGGCGGGATCTGCGAGTTGAATGCCGCACCGGGCTTCCGCATGCATGTCGCGCCCTCCGAAGGCACGCCGCGCGATGCCGCGGGCCCGGTCATCGACATGCTGTTCCCGCAGGGCACGCCCTCGCGCGTGCCGATCGCGGCGATCACCGGCACCAACGGCAAGACGACCACCGCGCGGATGCTGGCGCACATATTGAAGATGTCCGGCTACACGCCCGGCCTGACGACGACGGACGGCGTGTACATCGACGGCCAGCGCACGGTGTCCGGCGACATGACCGGCCCGGTCTCCGCGCGCATGGTGTTGTCGGACCCGCACATCGACGCCGCGGTGCTCGAGACCGCGCGCGGGGGACTGCTGCGCGCCGGCATGGGAGTCGCGGAGGTCGACGTCGGCGCGGTGCTGAACGTGCAGGCCGATCACCTCGGCATGAAAGGGATCGACACGCTCGAACAGCTCGCCGAGGTGAAACGCGTCGTGGTCGAGGTCGCCAGGCACTGCGCCGTGCTGAACGCGGACGACCCGCTGGTGCTCAGGATGTCGGCGCACACCGACGCCGAAAACCTCTGCTACGTCACGCTGAACCCGCAGCACACGCTGGTGCGCGAACACATCCGCGCGGGCGGGCGCGCCTGCGCGCTCGAGGCCGGCGTCAACGGGCAGATGGTCACGCTGTACGACCACGGCAGCCACATCCCGCTGGTCTGGACCCACCTGATTCCGGCGACGCTCGAGGGCCGCGCGACGCACAACGTGCAGAACGCGATGTTCGCCGCGTCGATCGCTTTCTCGCTGGGCGTGAAGCTGGACGCGATCCGCCAGGGCCTGCGCACGTTCGATACGACCTTCTTCCAGGCGCCCGGCCGCATGAACGTCTTCAACGAACACCCGTTCAAGGTGCTGTTCGACTACGGCCACAACGCGCACGCGGTCGGCATGCTGGCCGACCTCGCGACGCGCCTCGACGTCGCCGGCCGGCGCATCGTCGTGCTCGCTGGCCCCGGCGACCGGCGCGACGAGGACCTGCGCGCGATCGCGCAGGCGGTGGCGGGGCGATTCGACCATTACATCTGCCGCCGCGACGACAACCTGCGCGACCGCGCCGCGGACGAGGTGCCGCGCATCATGGCGGCCTCGCTGGTCGCCGCAGGCGTGCCGCAGGAGCAGATCTCGGTGATCCCGGACGAGCAGGCCGCGATCGACGCGGCGTTGCGCATGGCGCGCCAGGGCGACCTGCTGCTGGTGTTCGCGGACGCGCTGGTGCGCTCCTGGAAGCAGATCATCTATTTCCGGCCGGAGGGCGCGCCGGCGCAGACGCCGGCCGCGATGCACGCGCCCCTGCCCGCGCCCGCGCCCGCGCCCGTCGTCGAGTCGCCGCTCGAGGCCGCGGCACCGCTCTCGCTCGAAGGCCTGGTCCGCGACGAACGCGGCATCCGCTATGCGCCGGAGGCCTCAGACTGAGTGGGCCGGATAAAATGCCTTTCGAGGAGTCGCGTCGGCTGACCGGCCACAACCGGTTCTTCGATGGGCCCGGCGCCGTGCTCGAAACCGGCATCTGCGACCCGGCGATGCTCGATGCCTGGCGCGGGCGCGTCGAGCTCGCGCGCAGGGAGCTGCGCTGGCCGCCGGCGCCGACGCGGGCGCTCGTGCACGCGACCGGCTCATCGCTCGCGCTCGCCGCACCGGTCGACCAGCTCTACACGGCGACCGAAGTCAACGAGTGGGCGCTCGCGGCGTCGATTGCCGAGCGCGAGCCCGCGCGGTCCGCGGCACTCGTCGCGGCACTCGCGGCGGAACAGGCTGAAGAAACCGAGCCGCCCGTGCTCGAGACCGGGGGCGCGCTGCTGCGCCTGCGGCGCCGCGCCGCGCGCGAGGCGCGCCCGAGGCTCAGGGCGCTGATCGAGGCGGCGGCGGCCCGGGGCCTGCCGCAGCTGCTGGACGACGACGCGCTCACCCTCGGCGCCGGCAGCGGCGGGCGCAGCTGGCCGCTCACTGCGCTCCCCGAACCCGCCGCCGTCGACTGGGCGCCGCTCGGCGCGATCCCGACCGCCCTGGTGACCGGCACCAACGGCAAGACCACCGTGGTTCGCCTCATCGCCGCCTGCACCCGGGCTGCCGGGCTCACGACCGGCTATTGCTGCACCGACGGCGTGTTCGTCGCGGGCCGCGCGCTCGGCACCGGCGACTATTCCGGGCCCGCGGGCGCGCGGCGCGTGCTGCGCGATGCCGAGGTCGCAGCCGCCGTGCTCGAGACCGCGCGCGGCGGGATCCTGCGCCGCGGGCTTGCGGTCGCGCGCGCCGACGTCGCGGTCGTGACCGGCGTCGCCGCGGATCATTTCGGCGAGTACGGCGTGCACGACCTCGACGGGCTCGCGGACGTGAAGCTCGCCCTCGCCCGCGCGCTCAACTCGCACGGACTGCTCGTGGTCAACGGCGACGACGAGCTGCTCGCGCGCCGGGTAGCGGCCACCGGCAAGCCGGTCGGCTGGTTTTCAGAGGACTACAGCCTGCCGCGGCTCGCCCGGCACCGTTCGGCGGGCGGCGCCACCGCAGGCGTGCAGGGCGGACGGCTGCGCCTGTTCCACGCCGGGCGCGAGCACGACCTCGGCGACATCGCGGCCATGCCGCTCGCCGCCGGCGGCCACTCGCACTTCAACATCGCCAACCTCGCGACCGCGGCACTCGGCGCGGCGGGACTCGGCGTCGCGCCCGCGACGATCGCGCGGGTATTTGCGTCCTTCGGCGCGGACCCGGAGGACAATGCGGGCCGGCTCATGCGCTACGAGCTCGGCGGCCTCAACCTGATCGTCGACTTCGCCCACAACCCGGCGGCGCTCGCCGGCCTCGCCGATTTCGCGCAGCACCTGCGCGGCGCCGGCCGGCTCGCGCTGCTGCTCGGCCAGGCCGGCAATCGCGAGGACGGCGACATCGACCGGCTGGCCGCGGTCGCCGCCGGCGCGAAGCCCGACCTCGTGGTGCTCAAGGAACTGGCGAGCTACCTGCGCGGCCGGGACAAGGGCGAGATCCCGGCGCTGCTCAGGCGCGCGCTCGCGCAGGCGGGCGTCGCCAACGCGGCCATTGCCGAGGCTCCGGACGAGGACGACGCGGTGCAGCTCGCGCTCGCCTGGGCCCGCGCCGGCGACGTGCTGGTGCTGCCACTACATTCGCGCGACGGCCGCGGCCACGCGCTCGCGCTCATCGAGCGCCTGCGCCGCGAAGGCTGGCAGGCAGGCAGGCCCCTGCCCGGCCGCGGCGGCTGAAGGGAAAGCAGATGGCCGGCCGCATACCGCAGTCCTTCATCGACGAGCTGATCGCCCGCACGGACATCGTCGAACTGATCGGCGGGCGGGTGCAGCTGAAGAAGGCGGGCCGGGAATGGAAGGCCCCGTGCCCGTTCCACAACGAGAAGACGCCGTCGTTCTGGGTGAGTCCGGACAAGCAGTTCTACCATTGCTTCGGCTGCGGCGCGCACGGCACGGCACTCGGCTTCCTGATGGAGCACGACAAGCTCCCCTTCCCCGACGCGGTCGATGAGCTCGCCTCGCGCCTTGGCCTCGAGGTCCCGCGCGAGGACGGCGGGGCGCCGCGGGCGCGTCCCGGCGAGGACCTGTACGGGCTGCTGGCGCAGGTGACGCAGTTCTACCGCGATTGCCTGCGCGAATCCGCGCGCGCAAAAGAGTACCTCGAGGGACGCGGCATCACCGCCGAGAGCTGCGTGAAGTTCGCGGTCGGCTACGCGCCCGATGCCTGGGACGCCGTGCTCCGGCGCTTCGGCGGCAACGCGGAGCGCGAGCGGGCGCTGCTGGACGCCGGGCTCGTCATCGAGCGTTCCGGAAAGAATGAATCCGGCTACTACGACCGCTTCCGCGATCGCGTGATGTTCCCGATCCGCGACGCGCGCGGACGCCCGATCGCCTTCGGCGGGCGCATCCTCGACGCCGGCGAGCCGAAATACCTCAATTCGCCGGAAACGCCGCTGTTCCACAAGGGCCGCGAGCTGTACGGCCTCTACGAGGCCCGGCAGGCGCTGCGCAAGGTCGAGCGGCTCATGGTCGTCGAGGGCTACGTGGACGTGGTGCGGCTCGCGCAGTCCGGCATCGCGTACTCGGTCGCGACCCTCGGCACGGCGACGACGCCGGAACACCTCAATCGCCTGTTCCGCGTGACGAGCGAGCTCGTGTTCTGCTTCGACGGCGACCCGGCGGGCCGGAATGCCGCCTGGCGGGCGCTCGAGAACGCGCTGGAGCACGCGCGTGACGGCCGCCAGCTGCGCTTCCTGTTCCTGCCAGAGGGCCACGACCCCGACACCCTGGTCGGCGAGGAAGGCGCCGCGGCATTCGAGGCGCGCATCGAGGGCGCGCAGCCGATCTCCGAATTCCTGGTGACCGGGCTGGTCGCGCGCACCGACCTCTCGACCGTGGACGGGCGTGCGCGGCTCGCGGAGCTTGCCCGCCCGCTGCTCGCGCGGGTTCCCGCCGGCGTCTATCACGAGCTCCTGCTCGAGCGGCTCGCCGAGGAGGTCCGCATGCCGGCGGGCCGGCTCGCGCAGCTGCTGCAAACGCGGGAGCCGCGCCCGCGGGGCCCTGCCGCGGGTGCGGCGACGGGCAGCCGGGCGCCGCGCTCGCCGGGTCGGCAGCCGCTGCTCACGCAGGCCATCCTGCTGGCGCTGCAGTATCCCGGCGCCGCCGAAACCCTGCCGGCGGTGCCTCCCTGGCTCGCTGGCGACCAAAAAGGCTTCGCGGTCCTGCGCGAACTCCTTGAAACGGCGCGCGCGGAACCCATGCTCACGACAGCGCAGCTGGTCGAGCGCTGGCGCGACCGCCCGGAAGGCGCGCGGCTCGCAGAACTCGCCGCACAGGAAAGCCTGGTCGGCGAGGTCCGGGCAGCCGGCCGCGAACTTGACTCGTTGCTTTCGCGGATCGGGGCGGAACTCGGACCGGAAAAGCGACTCAATGAGCTGATCGAGCTTGCCCGCGAACGGCGGCTGACCGAGCAGGAACAGAAGGAATTTCAAGGACTTCTGGGCGCCCGCAGCCCCGCTCCGACGCGCTAGGCAACCGGGCCGGGACTTCATGAAGACCCCCCGGACGTTATATAATGCTCGGCTGATTTGCGGCCGCCCGTACACCCCCCGAGGACACACGCCTTGAGCGAGAAAAAGCTCCCGGTCATCCCTGAAGACCGCCAGTCGCAGCTGAAGCTGCTCATCGCGCGCGGCAAGGAACAGGGCTACCTGACCTATGCCGAGGTCAACGACCATCTGCCGCCCGAGATCGTGGATCCGGAGCAGATCGAAGACATCGTCAACACGATCAACGACATGGGCATCACGGTGTACGAGAAGGCACCGGATGCGGAGTCGCTGCTGCTGACCGACGCGTCGGCGCCGGACGAGGAAGCGGTCGAGGAAGCGGCGGCCGCGCTCGCGATCGCCGACGCCGAGTTCGGCCGCACCACCGACCCGGTGCGCATGTACATGCGCGAAATGGGGACGGTCGAGCTGCTGACGCGCGAAGGCGAGATCCGCATCGCCAAGCGCATCGAGGAAGGCCTCGACCAGGTGCGCACCGCCCTCGCCTACTACCCGCCGACTTACGACTTCCTGCTCGCCGCCTGGGAGCCGGTCAAGGGCGGCCAGGGCCGCATCACCGACCTCATCGTCGGGTTCCTGGACCCGAACGCGCCGGACGAGATCGCGCAGCCGAACAACCCGAAGACGGTGGTGCGCAAGGACGAGTCCGAGAATGACGACGACGAAAGCGAGGATGGCTCGGACGAAGAGGAAGAAGCCGTCGACACCGGACCCGACCCGGAGGAGACCGCGAAGCGCTTCGCCACGATCGCCCGCCTGCACAATACCGTCGGCAAGGGCCTGACGACGGCGAAGAGCGCGCGCGAACCGAAGGTCGTGCGCGCGCGCAAGCGCCTCGCCGAGCAGTTCATGGAGCTCAAGCTCGCGCCGAAGATGTTCGACGCGCTGGTGGTGCACCTGCGCGGCCACGTCGACGAAGTACGCCGCCTCGAGCGCGAGATCATGACGATCTGCGTGCGCCAGGCCGGCATGCCGCGCAAGGACTTCATCGGCACCTTCCCGAAGAACGAGACCAACGTGCGCTGGATCGACAAGCACGTGCGCGCGAAGCGCAAGCACTCTGCCGCCCTCGGCCGCCTGAAGGAAGAGGTCGTGCGCCGCCAGCAGGAGCTGCGCGCGCTCGAGAAGCGCCTGACGCGCTCGATCCAGGAACTGAAGCAGGTCAACCGCGACATCGCGACTGGCGAGGCGATGGCGCGCCGCGCGAAGAAGGAGATGGTCGAGGCGAACCTGCGCCTGGTGATCTCGATCGCGAAGAAGTACACGAACCGCGGCCTGCAGTTCCTGGACCTGATCCAGGAGGGCAACATCGGCCTGATGAAGGCGGTCGACAAGTTCGAATACCGCCGCGGATACAAGTTCTCGACCTACGCGACCTGGTGGATCCGCCAGGCCATCACGCGATCGATCGCCGACCAGGCGCGCACCATCCGCATCCCGGTGCACATGATCGAGACCATCAACAAGCTGAATCGCATCTCGCGCCAGATGCTCCAGGAGATGGGCCGCGAGCCGACGCCGGACGAGCTGGCAGGCCGCATGGAGATGCCCGAGGACAAGGTGCGCAAGGTGCTCAAGATCGCCAAGGAGCCGATCTCGATGGAGACGCCGATCGGCGACGACGAGGATTCGCACCTCGGGGACTTCATCGAGGACGCGATGGCCGAGAGCCCGCTCGACTCGGCCACCGTCGAGTCGCTGCGCGAGACCGTGCACGGGGTGCTGTCGCAGCTGACCCCGCGCGAGGCGAAGGTGCTGCGCATGCGCTTCGGCATCGACCTGTCGACCGACCATACCCTCGAGGAGGTCGGCAAGCAGTTCGACGTCACCCGCGAGCGCATCCGCCAGATCGAGGCGAAGGCGCTGAGGAAGCTGCGGCACCCGAGCCGCAGCGAGCAGCTCAGGAGCTTCCTGATCGAGGATTGAGACGCGGGCGCCGCGAAGCGCCTTGCGCTTGCTAGCCCGCCGCGTCCGGGGCCCGCGCGCGCCGGTGCCGCGCCTCGAGCCGGAGGTTGTAGAGCGCGACGAGGCAGGGAAACAGGTTCGAGACGATCCCGACCGAGTCGTTCCGACCGAACACGAAATAGGCGAGCAGCAGGAAGCTCCCGGCGAGCGACATGTGCCAGAACAGCGGCGGTACGTGCGGGCGCTGTTTCGCCCGGGAGGCCGCAAGCTGAACGAACCAGCGGCCGGTGAACAGCAGGATCCCGGCGTAGCCGACGAGCTTCCAGCCCGTGATGACCAGCGTATGGCCGAACAGGGCAATCACCGCAAGGCTCTCGTTCATGGCTTGGTCTCCGTTCGCGGTCGAATCAGCTTGCGATCGAGCAGCCAGACGACGCCGAGCAGGTCGCCGATCCCGTCGCGAGCGCGTTGCCAGATGCCATACTTCGACGCGCCCGCAAGCCGCGGGCGGTCGGTCACGGGAAGCTCCGCGATGCGCAGCCCGGCGTGGCGGAAGAACGCGGGCAAATAACGGTGCATGCCGCGAAACGGCACCAGCAGCTCCACCCGATCGCGCCCGAATACTTTCTGCGAGCAGCCGGTATCGCGCACGCCGTCCTTGAGCAGCGTGCGCCGCACCGCATTCGCGAACCGCGAGGCCGCGCGCCGGTTCCAGGTGTCGTGGCGATCCGCGCGGTAGCCGCAAGCCACGTCGGCGCGGCCGGCGCGGATCTCGGCGACGAGCGCGGCGAAATTCGCGGGATCGCTCTGCCCGTCCCCGTCCATGAGGGCGACGAGCGGCTGCGTCGCCGCCCGCAGGCCATAGTAGATTGCGCCGCTCTGGCCGAGGTTCTGCGCGAAGCGCAGGCCGCGCACTCCCGGCGTCGCGAGAATCCCCTCCCAGGTATCGTCGGTGCTGCCGTCGTCCACGGCAATGATCTCGGCGCGCGGCAGGCACGCGCGCAACTCGGCCAGTACCCGCCTCACGATCGTCCCTTCCTGGTAGAAGGGCACGACGACCGCGAGCCCGGCGCCGTCGAACCCGTCCGCTCCCGCGTCATCCGCCATCGTGAGGCTGCCCCGCACACGGCCCGGGACTCGCGGGCCGCGAGCGATAGACGACGTTGCCGTCGACGCGGCCTAACGCCTGCGGACACAGGCCAGCAGCGGCCAGCGCCTGCCCGAATTCGGCGGTGGAGCGCGGGTGCACGACGAACAGCCGGCGCCCGGCGTCGCCGGGTGCAACCAGCAGTTCCTCAAGCGTAGGCGCGGGGCGGTAGGCGGGCTCGTAAGGCGTGCGCCGGGCCCAGGCCTGGTGCAGTTGCGCCCCGACATAGACACGCAGCTCCCATCGGGCGCGCTCGTCCACGTACACGATGTCGTCGATCGGACCCGGCCGGAGCCGCTCGATCTGCGCTGCCGTGGCGCGCCCGTCGCGATCGGCCGGCGAGAGCTGCGCGAGGCCGAACTTTGCGAAGACGAGCACGAGCGCCGCCGCGCCGAGAGCCGCCAGGAGCCGCGCGCGCGGAAGCGTCGAAGCGACCGGCTCGAGGCGCCGCGCGACCCAGAGCGCATACGGCGCGCACAGCGGCAGCAGGTAGAGCGGCAGACGCGAGCGCGCGAGCAGCAGCACGGCGAACGGGAAGGCCATCCACAGGAGGAGCAGGCGATCGATCGGCTGCGCCGGCGCCCGGCGCCCGCGCCTCCACCAGGAGGCAGGCAACCAAGGCAAAGTCCCCACGACCACAGTCGGCAGGTATATCGCGACGCCAGCATACCACGCGCTGTTGCGCGCGAACTTGTCCGAGGCGAGACGCTCGCCGACTTCCGCGCCCAGGAGATAGTCCAGCAGGCCGGGGTACCGGCTGTCGGCCAGCAGGTACCAGCCGAATCCCAGGAAGACGAATAGCAGCAGCCCGGGCGAAGTCCACAGCGTGCGCATCGCGGCGCGCTCACGGCGGTACGCCAGCCAGCCGACGAAGACCGGCAGCGCGAGCAGGGTCGGCGGTCCCTTGGTCAGGAAGGCGAAGCCCAACGCGGCCCAGAGCGCCATCGCCGCGCGGCGTGGCGCGACGCCCGCGAGCAAGTGCAGGTACGACACGCCCGCGAGCGTCGTGAAGAGCGCGGCCAGGGTGTCCGTGGTGACAAAATGGGCGCCGAGGAACGGCAGCCAGGTCGTCGCATACAGGACCGCCGGCAGCACCGGCAGGCGCGGCGTCAGCAGGCGCCCCGCCGGCAACAGCAGGAGGCAGGTCGCCGCGAACGCAATCGCATTCGGCAGGCGCACGACGAACTCGGAAAGGCCGAACGCAGCGACTGCCGCGGCGATCGTCCAGTAGGTCAAGGGAGGTTTGGCGAAGTGCGGTGTCTGGTCGTTCAGCCAGATGCCGACGTAGTCATGCCGCTTCAACATCTCGAGCGCGCCCGTGACGTAACGCCCCTCGTCCGGCGCCCAGAGCGGCCGCAGGCCATTGGCGAGCAGGACGTACGCCAGCAGGACAGCGGCGAGCCCGGCGACCGCCGCCAGTCCACGGAACTCACGCCACTGCCTCGAACCGGAATGAACCAACGCCGCGCCTCCCCGCCGCAGAGCGGCAGCCCTGCAGGCTGCCGCGAAAGGGCTCGACACGAGGGTTGGACGGTGCGCGCATGCCGCCGCTACCGGCAGCGATCCAGCCGTTTGCTGCGGGATCTCCAGAACTTTCGCTCGCCGTTGATATCTGAAGGGAAAATACCCTCGCAGCTCCCCGCGGCGCCCCCATTGCCGTCCGGGCACGGATGTGGCGCAATCTCGAAATGACCCTGACCTTTGGCAGTGCCCTGGCCTTCCTGCTCTCCCCGCGCATGCTGGTGCTCGAGGCGATCGTGGCGAGCGCGTTCGCGATTCATTTCCGCGGCCGCGAGCGACTCAAGTTCCTGCGCCAGCTCACCGACCATTCCACGTTCATGGCGCCCTACAACTGCCTGGCCTACCTGTTCTCGGCGGTGCCAAACACGCCGTTCCTCGACGACTCGCGCTTCCCCGACCTGAAGCCGCTCGGCGACAACTGGCGCACGATCCGCGAGGAAGCGGTCGCACTGTACGACCAGGACCGCATCCGGCGCTCGGAAAAGTTCGACGACCTCGCCTTCAATTCCTTCTTCAAGTCGGGCTGGAAGCGCTTCTACCTGAAGTGGTACGGGGAGGAGCACGCCTCGGCGCGCGCACTGTGCCCGAAGACCGTCGCGCTGCTCGAGAAGATCCCGACGGTCAAGGCGGCAATGTTCGCGATGCTGCCGCCCGGCGCGAAGCTCGGCCGCCACCGCGACCCGTTCGCCGGCTCGCTGCGTTACCACCTGGGGCTGGTGACGCCGAACTCGGACGACTGCCGCATCTACGTGGACGGCGAGATGTATTCCTGGCGCGACGGCGAGGCGGTGCTGTTCGACGAGACCTATATCCACCGCGCCGAGAACAACACGGACGTGTCGCGCATCATCCTGTTCTGCGACGTCGAGCGGCCGCTGCACACGCCGGTCGCCCGCGCCGCCAACCGCCTGGTCGCGAGCACTTTCGTCGCCGCGGCGGCGGCCGCGAACGAGCCGGGCGAGAAGGTCGGCTTCCTGAACCGCGTCTTCGGCGTCGTGTACCACATGCGCGGCGTCGCCAAGCGCATGAAGGACGCCAACCGCATTGTCTATTACACCCTGAAGCTCTCGCTGGTGGCCGCGCTGGTCTACGGCGTGTTCATGGCCTGAGCGAGCCGCATCGACACGCCGCCCTCATCCGCGCCCCGCTGGACGCGGCGACTGCAGATTGCGGCCGTCGCGGCCGGCCTCATTTATCTCGGCGCGCGATTCCACGGGCGCGTCGCGGTCCTCGACAACCTGTCGAATTTCCCGGTGCACTTTGCGATCGTGTTCCTGGCCTGCGCGCTGCTGTTCGCGCGGCTGCGCCGCTTCGCCTGGGCGTTCGCGGCAACGGCGGCGGCCGCGGTCGCGCTGGCGCCGGTCGTGCCCTGGTATTTCGGCCGCGACCCCGCGGCCGACGTACCGGGCCGCCCGTACCTGACTTTGCTCGTCTCCAACGTCTACTTCAACAACCACCGCAAGCGGCGCCTGCTCGAACTCGTCGCCTCGGAATCGCCCGACGTCGTCGGCCTGGTCGAGGTCGACTCGCGCTGGCTCAGGCGGCTGAAGGCGCTGCGCGAGCATTACCCGTACCACTACGAGGTCCCCGACGAGCATTTCGTCGGGCTCGCGCTCTACAGCCGGCTCCCGCTCGAGAACGCCCGCGTCCTGGCCCTGCCCGGCGAGCCCACGACGCCCGCGATCGCGGCCAGCCTCAAGGCGCCGGGCGGCGAGGTCGAGATCGTGCTCGCGCACCCGATGTCGCCGGAAAGCGCGGAGATCATCGAGCGCCGCAACGCGCAGATCCGCGCGCTCGCGCAATACGCGCGCAGCGTGCGGACCCCGCTGGTGATGGCGGGGGACTTCAACCTCACGATGTGGAACACGGCCTATCGCCCGCTCGCCGATGTCGCGGGACTGCACAACGCGCGCCAGGGCTATGGCGTCGGTCCGACCTGGCCGGCAATATGGAAACTCGGCGTCCCGATCGACCAGATCCTCGGTTCCACCGGCGTGCACTTCAGGAATTTCCGGGTCCTGGGGCCGATCGGCTCGGATCACCTGCCCGTGTTCACGGAATTCAACACGCACTGAGGCGGCGTCTTGCCTTGATGCCGGGGGGCATGCATGCTCGTCGGGACTCGGGACGTGCGCGTACCGTACCAGGGAGCGAATGGGCCGCCGATGACGTCCTACACCCTGCGCCGCACCACGGCGAGCTGCCTTTTGGTGCTCGCCGCCTTCGTCGCCGCCTCGCCCGCGCTCGCGCAGCGCGGCGCCATGACCGTGCCGCGCAACCTCGAGCAACTCACGCACCGCGCAAGCGACATCCTGCGCGGCACCGTCATCAGCGCCCGCGTCGAGAAGCACCCGGAGCTCACGAACCTCGACACCGTGGTCGTCACGCTGCGCGTGCACGAAACCCTTAAGGGACAGGCCGCCGGCACCTACACATTCCGCCAGTACCTCTGGGACGTCCGCGACCGCTACGCCGCCGCCGGCTACCGCAAGGGCGACGACGTGCTGCTGCTCATGATCGCGCCGAGCCGGTATGGCCTCTCGAGTCCAGCCGGCATGCAGCAGGGCCGCTTCCAGATCGAACGGGACCGCACCGGCCGAGAAGTTGCGGTGAACGGCATGAATAACGTCCAGCTCCTCGCCGGCCTCGCGCGGTCGGCGGAAAGCCGCGGGGTCGGCCTCACGACGAAGCAGTTGGGCCTCGCCGCGAAGCACCGCGAGGGTCCGGTCGCGCTCAACGACCTCGAGGCGATGATCCGTGCCTTCGCGGCGGCCGCGCCATGACCCGCGCCGCCTGCGCCATTCTGGCCGGCCTGCTCGCGGCGGCGTCCGCGACGGCGGGTGGGCCGCTCACGGTACGCACGAACGGCCTGCCCTTCGTCTGGGACACGAGGAGCGCGATCCAGTACCGCACCGACGACGGACCGCTGAGCGCGTCCGTTTCCAAGAGCCAGGCGATCACCCGCGTGCAGGCCATGTTCCAGGTCTGGCAGGACGTGCCGAGCGCGGCCATCAGCTACCACCGCGCCGGCAATATCCAGGCCGCCGGGGCGTACACCGGCGGCGACCTCAATACCGAAGCCGAATACAACGCCGTCGAGGGCGACTGCAGCAACGGCCACCAGAGCCCCGTCATTTTCGACGCCGACGCGACCATCTTCCAGGCGCTCGGCGTCGACGAGACCTCGGTCATCGGTTTCGCCGGCCCCTGCGGCATCGACGTCGACAACGGTCTCATTGTCACCGGCCACGCGGTGATGAACGGCCTGTTCCAGGACGGTGCGACGAGCCCAGTGCCCGACCTGACCGCGGCCGAATTCGACGCGACCTTCATCCATGAATTCGGCCACTTCTCCGGACTCGACCACTCGCAGGTCAACGTCGAATGTGCCGGCGCGGTGTCCTGCGGCAGCGACAACCTCGCGGGCCTGCCGACCATGTTCCCCTACCTCGTCTCCAGCGCGCAGGGCACGCTGTCGATCGACGACGTCGCCTGGATATCGAAGCTCTATCCGGCGACCGGCGTACAGGGTTTCAGCCAGACACACGGCACGATCACGGGCATCGTTTACTTCTCGGACGGCGAGACGCACGCCCAGCTGGTCAACGTCGTCGCGCGGCGCGTCGACAACGGCGGCACCGCCGAGGACGAGAGCCGCACCAAAGCCGGGTCGAATGTTTCAGGCTACAAGGTGCGCGTGTTCAACGGCAACCCGATCAACGAGCCCGACGACCAGCCGCTCGGCCCGTTCCGCAGCCAGGAGCCGACCGACATCGGCCGCTACGAAATTCCGTTGCCGCCGGGCAACTACATGGTCGAGGCGGAGTCGGTCGACCCCCAGTTCGTCGGCGGCTCGAGCGTCGGCAACGATGACCGCATCGACATGCCGGGCATCGCGCCCGCGCCGATCGGACCGATCACGGTGATCGCCGGACAGACGACGGCAGGCCACGACATCGTGCTCATCGGCACGCCGCCGCGCTTCGACGCCTTCGAAGGGCCCGGACCGTGAGAACGCTCCCCACGCGTCTCGCCGGTGTCGCGGCCGCTTCGGCGCTCGCGCTCCTCGCCGCCTGCGGCGGCGGGGGCGGCGGTGGCGGCGATGGCAACGCGCCGCTCGCCATCTCGTCGAACGCCGTGGACGACGGCATGATCGGCGTCGCCTACAGCAAGGCGATAGCGACGTCCGGCGGACGCGGCGCGAAGGCCTTCAGCATCAACGCGGGTACGCTGCCCGCCGGCCTGTCGATGAGCACGGCAGGCGTCATCAGCGGCACCCCGGCCGGTCCGGCCGGAACCGCAAGCTTCACGGTGTCGGTCACGGACAGCGCGGCCACGCCTGCGACCGATACGCAAGCATTCACGATGCACGTCGTCGAGCCGCTCGCGATCGCGACCGCGGCGCTCTCCGACACCAGCGTCGGCGAGGCTTACGGCGCGTCGATACTCGCCACGGGCGGCGCACCGCCCTACGCTTTCTCGGTGGCAAGCGGCGAATTGCCCGACGGGGTGTCGCTCGACGCGGCGGGCGAGATCTCCGGTACGGTGGCCGGCACCGCAACGACCGGGAGCTCCACCATTCGCGTGCAGGACAGCTCGACGCCCGCATTCTCGGCGACACGCGGATACAGCGTGCGCGTCGCCCTCGAGATCGCATCCACCGCGCTCGAGGATGCGACCGGGGGCATCCCCTATTCCGACAGCGCCGTGGTGCAGGGCGGCTTGCCGCCGTACGCCTGGTCGCTGACGTCGGGTGCGCTCCCCGCCGGGCTCGCCGGCCCGAATCCCGTAACCGGGGAGATCAGCGGCACTCCCGAGGCGGCCTGCAGCCCATCGAGCGCGAGCCTGGGCCTCGCCGTGACGGACAGCGATACGCCCCCCATGACGGCGACGCGCAATGGCATCCAGCTCGCCGTGAACCCGGCGACGCTCGAAGTCACGACGACGGCGCTGGCCAACGCCCTCATCGGCGCCGCCTACAACCAGCGCGTCATTGCAGCCGGCGGCGTGCCGCCCTACAGCTACGCGATCACTGCGGGCAGCCTGCCGAGCCAGCTCGCCTTGAACGCATCGAACGGGCGCATCAAAGGCACGCCCGACACGGCGGAAACGCAGAACTTCGCGGTAACCGTGACGGACGACTGCGCGAACACCGCGAGCCGGGCGCTCGGCATCACCGTCACAGACGCGCCGCTCGGCCGCAACGACTCTATTGCCGACGCGACCCTGCTTGCCGGGAATGGCACCTACCACGCGTCGATCAGCCCGAGCGGCAACCCGAATACGCTGTTTGCGCCGGACGAGGATTTCTACCGCATCTCGACCACCGCCGCCTCGGACGTCACGGTCGACATCAATGCGCGTTCCTTCGGCAGCCCCATGGACTCCGTGATCGAGATCCTCGGGGCGAACGGCTTGCGGCTCGGCACCTGCGTCGCGCCGGCGTTCAACTCCGAGTGCGTGCACGACGATGACGACACCGCAAACGGGGACCTCGATTCGTTCCTGCAGGTGCGGCTACCCGCCAGCGCGACCTTCTATATCCATGTCGTGGACTGGGGCGGCAACGCCCGGCCCGACAAGCTCTACGACCTGGTGATCAGCGGCGTCAATTGACACAAGGGGAATCCCAGTGAAGAACGGCATCCGTGCAACGCGGCGGGGGCTCGCCGCCGCTTTCCTGCTGCTCGCCTCCGCCGTTGCCTGCGCCGTGGACGCCGGCGGCGACCGGCGGGTGATCCTGGTCACCATCGACGGCGTGCGCATGCAGGAAATCTTCGGCGGCATGGATGCGGTGATCGCGAACGCGCCCGAGGCGGACTCCGGCATCTACGAAGCGGAGGTGACGAAGGCGCGCTATTGGCGCGACACCCCGGAGGCGCGACGCGAAGCGCTGATGCCGTTCTTCTGGAACACGCTCGCGCCGGCCGGCCTCGTGCTCGGCAACCAGGCCAAGGGCAGCAAGGTCACGGTCCGCAACAACCAGTGGTTTTCCTACCCGGGCTATTCCGAGATCCTGACCGGCGAGCCGCAGCCCGACGTCAAGAGCAACGACTTCGTGCGCTACCCGCACCGCACCGTGCTCGAGTACGTGCACGACACGCTCGGCCTCGGCTACGGCGATGTGGCCCAGATCGGCTCCTGGGACGGCTTCAAGTACGCCGCCTCGCAGAAGGACGGCGTGTTCCTCATGAACGGCGCGCGCGACCCGTTCCCGCCCGAGTACTCGACGCCGGAGATCGACTACCTCGTGGACCTGCGCAAGCAGGTCATGCAGCTGTGGGAAGAGAGCAGCAACGACGTGCTGTCGTTCCGCATCGCCATGGCCTACCTGAAGAAATACCAGCCGCGCGTGATGTGGATCGGCCTCGGCCAGTCGGACGACTGGGCGCACGCGCGCCGCTACGACCTGGTGCTCGACTACCTGCACCTCGCCGACGGCGAGCTCGCCGAGCTCTGGCAGACGCTGCAGTCGATCGACGCCTACCGCGGCAAGACGACGCTCATAGTCACCGCGGACCACGGCCGCGGCCGCACGCCGGCGGACTGGGCCGAGCACGACTTCGGCATCGAGGGCAGCCAGGACATCTGGGTCGCGATCATCGGGCCGGACACGCCGGCGACCGGCGAAGCGACGAACGTCGCCGACGTAACCCAGAGCGACATCGCGGCGACCCTGCTGCAGCAGCTCGGGCTCGACTGGCGCGATTTCAACCCCAAGGCGGGACCGCCGATCCCGGGCAGCTTCCGCGCGCAATAGGCGAGGCGCCTCTGGCGCCCCGCTAGCGGCCTTTCTTCGCGCTGTCGCGGACCAGCCGCGCGAGCGCGTCCTCGCCGAGCGGGCGCTTGCGCTTGACCCTGAGGCTCTCCGCCCATTCGCGGTCGAAGTCGCGCTGGTAGCGCCGGTTGAGCGCGTAGGTGACCAGCATCGCCACCAGCGCGCCGAGACTCGCGAGCGCCATGTCCTTGTGCGCGTCCCACACGTCGCCCTGCGTGCCGAGGTAGGCCTGGCCGAGATCGCCCCCGAGCAGCTCCGCAGCGCCCCACTCGATCAGCTCGAACAGCATCGAGGTGGACATCGTGAGATCGAGCGGCAGGAAGTAGCCCCAGAAGCCGCGCACGTCCGCCACCCGCAGGAACACCTCGCGAATCGGGTACGCGAGCAGCAGCCCGTAGCTGAAATGGACGACGCGGTCGAAATTGTTGCGCTCCCAGCCCACCAGCGCGTTGAAGGTGGTCCCGGTGAGGGACTTGAACCAGGCGTCGTAGGGCACCTCGGCATAGGAATAGTGCGCGCCGACTTCGTGCAGGCACAGGAACACGAAGATCAGCGTGTAGGAAACCCGTGACAGCAGGAGCTTGCGGTGAAAGCCGATGATCAGCGCCGCAGCCAGGATCGCAAGCGCATTCTCGGCCATCCAGTCCTGGCGGTTCCAGGGCTTGATGGCAAGCAACGCCCACCATGCCGCAAAGGCGAGCGAGAGGATGACGAGGTACTTGCGGTGCCGGATGCCCAAGCGGCGCTTCAGCGCAGCGATTGCAGGAGGCGCGCGATCGGCAGGAGCTTGCCGAGCGGCAGGAATCGCAGCAGCGACATGGCGAGTTTCGGCTTCACCGCGACCAGGCCGGCAAAGCTGCCGAGCGCCACCATCCTGCCCTTGCCGCCCATCAGGAAGCGCATCGTCTGGCTGCGCGGGAATGTGTCGGGGCCGCCGTCGCCCAGCAGCTCCGCCAGTGCGGCGCGGCTCGAGGCCAGGCTGCGCTCGCCCGGCGACAGCTCGCGGCCGGGGTCCGCCCGTTCGCCAGGCCCGGACTCAGCCGGTTGCATGGTCGCCGCCGTTGGCCGCCTGACCCCTGCCGTCGAAGGTGCGCTCGAGCAGCTCGCGGTCGCGGCCCAGCTCGGCACGGATGCGCGTAAAGAAAAGTTCCCGGGGCTTCTGGCCGCCCCGCAATGCCGGCCACGCGAGCCCCGCGGCCAGCGCCGCGAATACGATCGCAAGGCCGCCTGCGGCCCAGAGGCGCCAGGGCGTGTCCCAGGAAAGAACCAGGATCCACACGCAGCCCATGAGCAAGGCGACGAATGCGCAGGACGCGGCGATCAGCAGCGCAAGCAGCCGGCGCGCGACCTGTCTCGCCGCGTCACGCACGTCCTCGCCGGCCACCTCGGCCCAGCCCTCGAGGTGGCGCAGCACGGCCGGCACCAGGCGTGCAATCAGCGAGCGCAATAACATCACCCCTCTTCGGGCGGCGGGTCAGCGTCGGCCGGCCACGAATCCGACAACGATGCCGATCGCGGCCGCGATCCCGATTGCCGCCCAGGGATTTTCACGCACGTATTCGTCCGTCGCGTCGGAGACGTCGTCAGCGCGCCCGCGCACGGCGGCGAGGCCCGCGCCAGCCGTCGACTTGGCCTTTGCGAGCGTGTCCTCGACCTTGCCGCGAATCTCGGCGATCTCCGCGTCGTCGACGTTCGCGACCTTCTTCACCAGGTCCTCGACGTCGGCAACCAGGTTCTTCCACTCGGTGCTGCGCTCCGAGGCGCGTCCGCCGTTGGCGGCCGGGCGCCGTCCGCGCTTGCCCGTTTCCATCGTGTCTTCCATGTTCGTTCTCCTTGCTGATTCATTTTAACACGGCGCCCCGGCAGGCGCCGCCTGCCGGGGCGGCGCCTGCCGGGACCGCGCAGCTCAGGCCCTGCGCCCGAGGCTGATGAAAAACGCGATCACGGCGCCGATCAGGAACAGCACGAACAGGATCTTGGCGATCCCGGCGGCGCCTGCGGCGATGCCCGTGAAGCCGAACACGGCGGCGATCAGGGCGACGACAAAAAACACGACGGCGTAGTACAGCATGGCAGCTCCTCGATTCCCCTGGCCGCCAGACTGCCCGGTCCGACATCGCCGCACCGTCGGCCCCGCGGACTACATCGCGTAGGAAGCGGCCCACGGCGGGAGGCCGGGATCGCGCATGGCCAGCGAGCCGGGCGGGCGCGCAAGCTAAGGCTGCAGCCGGAGGACGCCATGGCGCACAGAACCCCCATCGAAACCCTGGTCAAGGATCCGAGCGAGCACTTCGCGGCGCCGCGCGATGTCCTCGACGCCGGCGACCTCTCGCATGCCGACAAGCAGCGGATCCTCGAATCCTGGGCGCTGGACGCGCAGCTTCTCACCGTGGCGGAGGAAGAGAACATGGGCGGGCCAGGCCGGGCGGGACTGCGCGACGTGAAGCTGGCGCTGCTGGAACTCGGGAAACGCGCCTGACCGGCTTCAGTCGATCGGCCGGCCGCGCGTTTCGGGCAGCGCAAACAGGGCGACGCCGAAGCAGACCGCGGAAACGATCACCGGGTACCACAGGCCCGCGAAGACATTGCCCGTCGCCGCGACGATGGTGAACGCGATCGCCGGCAGCAGACCCCCGAACCAGCCGTTGCCGACATTCTGCGCGACGGAAACGGCCGAGTAACGGAAACGCGCCGGAAACAGCTCGACCAGCAGGATCCCGTACGCGCCGCTGCACAACGCGGCGATCGCGATCAGGCCCGCGAGGAGTGCAATCACCCTGAACCGGCCGACCCCGCCCGGGTCTGCGCCGGCGCGATAGCCGGCCGCCGCGAGCGCCGCCTGCGCACGCGCCTCGAATGCCGCCACCGCCTGCGCGGCTCCCCCGCCGGCGAGCGCGCCGGCATCCGGCGCCGTGACGACGCGGTCGCCCACCCGGAGCTGCGCCGGCGCCCGGGCCGCGAGGGACTCGATCGAATGACTGACGCCGGAGCGCGCCAGGAAGGACTTGACGACGTCGCAGGAGCTCGAACGGAAGCGCTTGCGGCCGAGCGGGTCGAACTGCAGCGAGCAGTCCTCCGGCGCGGCGCGCACGACCACCGGCGCCTCGACGCGCGCACGCGCGAGCACCGGATTCGCCGCGTCGAGTAGCGCGCCGAACAGCGGAAAATAGAACAGCGCGGCGAGCCCGAGCCCGGCGAGCAGGACCGGCTTGCGGCCGATGCGATCGGCCAGCCAGCCGGCGGCCAGCACCAGCGGAATGCCGATGGCAAGCGCGGAACCCATCAGCAACGTCACCGTCGCCGGCTCCACGCGCGCGATGCGCTCCAGGAAGAACAGCGCGTAAAACGTCGCGGTGTAGTAGGTCACCGCCTGGCCGGTCACGCTGCCGAACAGCGCGACGAGCACCAGCCGGGCATTGCGCCCCTCGAGGAAAGCCTCGGTCAACGGCGACTTTGACAGCCGCCGCTCGGCCTTCATCTGCCGGAAGACCGGGCTCTCGTGGAGCCGCAGGCGAATCCAGAGCGAAATCGCGAGCAGCACGACCGAACCCAGGAAGGGCACGCGCCAGCCCCAGGCGGCGAACTGGTCCGGCGCCATGGACAGGCGGGTCGCGAGGATCACGCCCAGCGAAAGCAGGAGCCCCGCCACCGCGGTCGCGGGTATCCAGCTGGTGTAGAGCCCGCGGCGCCGGGCCGGCGCATGCTCGGCCACGAAGATGATGGCTCCGCCGTACTCGCCGCCAATGGCGAGGCCCTGGACCAGCCGCAGCGCGACCAGCGCGAGCGGCGCCGCAAGGCCGAGCCTCTCGTAGCCCGGCAGCAGACCCACGAGGAACGTCGATGCGCCCATCAGCGCGAGCGTGACCAGGAACGTGTTCTTGCGGCCGGCGAGGTCGCCGATGCGGCCGAACACGAGCGCGCCGAGCGGCCGGACGATGAAGCCGACCGCGAAGGTCGCGAGCGCGAAGATGAACCCGGTGGTCTCGTCGACGCCGGAGAAGAAGTGCGCGGCGATGTCGGCGGCCAGCGAGCCGTACAGGAAGAAGTCGTACCACTCGAAGACGGTGCCGAGGGAGGACGCGCCGATGACGTGCATCGCGCCCGATCGGCTCGCCGCCGCCGGCCCGTCCCTGTCGCCCGTCCCGGCCGCCATGCGGGCGTCAGGCGTTGCGCAGGAAGACCGGGAGCTTCCGGCCGACGCGGTAAAGCTTGCTGCCGATGCCCCGGAGGAATCCCGGTACGGCGTCCGTGCGCCGGTCCCAGGCCGCATTGTAGCGCACGCCAAACTCGGCGAGCGCGGCATCCAGGTCGCCTTGCGCGCCGATGCGGCGCCAGAATTCGGGGAAGCGCTCGCGCCCCTCCTCCAGGCGAAGGTCCATCCAGTTCGACTTGTCGCGCAGGAACAGGCGGATGTTGGACTCGACGGTGTCGCAATAGTCGCGCGCGACTTCAAGCGGCGTCGCGTCCTTCGGGCAGTGCCAGAGGATGGCGTAGCGGTATGCGTTCATCATCCCGGTGTAGGAGCGCTTCGCCCAGCTCGCCGCCACCGGACCGACCTCACGCGTCAGGTGCACGTAGAAGGCGCGGTCCCCGTACTTCCGGTCGAGCCGGCCGAGCAGCCAGGACAGTCGATTGTCCGACTCGATGTGGTTGTCCGGGTAGGCGAAGTGCGCCTCGCCGAGCAGGCCGCTGCGCGACTCGTGCGCGCTGGTGTAGTTCGTGATGTGGCCGCAGGCCCGCGCGAACGTCTTGGAACCGGAACGCCCCGCGTTGAGGATGAACACGTTCACCGGGCGTGAGTATATAGTCTCCCTGCCGCGATGCGCCGGCGTGCCGGACGGACCCGCATGTCGAAAGACCACACGAAAACGACGCCGATCCGCAAGATCGACAAAGTTGCGCCCGACACCCGCGGGCGATCGGTCTGGCTCGGCAAGGTCGAACCGGTGGAACTCGAGCTCGTCTCGACGACCGCGCTCGAGAAGATCCTCAGGACGGAGGGCGGCCAGACCCGCTCCGAAATCCGGAAGCTCGCCGCGGGCCGCAAGAACGGCGTACTCGCCCGCGACGCGGCCACCGGGCATTTTCGCATCCTTTCCGACGCCGACCTCAAGAAGGCGGCGACCGCGCCGCCGGCCGATGGACCGAAACGCAGCGGCGTCACGACCAGCGCGCCGCTGACGGATACGGCGCGCCGCAAGGCCGACGAACTCTCGCTCGTCAGCACGCAGATCCTGCGCAAGGTCGTCAAGCCGGACGGCAAGGCGGAGATCGAGTCGGCAAAGCCGAAATCCGCCGGCAAGAAGGACAAGTTCGGGGGGTTCAACCCCTACGACAACAACTAGTCAAAAGGGGACAGTCACCTTTTCAGAAGTCCGCGGAGTAAAAGGTGACTGTCCCCTTTGAATTGAGGAAAAGGTGACTGTCCCCTTTTGAACTCAGCCGTCGCGGGAGCGGCGCCGGCCCTGGACCCAGGCGGCAAGGTCGGCCGGCGGAAGCGGCCTGGCGAAGTGGAAGCCCTGCGCGTAGTCGCATCCGATTGCGCCCAGCCTTTCCGCAACCTCCGCCGACTCGACGCCCTCGGCGACCACCTCGAGCCCGAACGCGTGGCCGAGCTCGACGACCTGCTCGACGATGCGCGCGTCCGCCGCGTCCGACTGCATGTTCATCACGAAGGACTTGTCGATCTTCAACTCGTCCGCCGGAATCTGCTTGAGGTAGGAAAGCGAGGAGTAGCCGGTGCCGAAATCGTCGATCGAGACGCGCACGCCGAGCTCGCGCAGCTCCACCAGGATGCGATGGCTGCGCTCGCGGTCCACCATGAGCGCGTTTTCCGTGACCTCGACGGTCAGCCGCTCGAGTCCCACCGACCACAGGCCGGCAGCGCCCTTGATCACTTCCACGAGCTCGGAGTTGCAGATGATCGACGGCGTGACGTTGACGGCGACCCCGACCGGGCCCATACCCTTCGGCCATTCGCCCAGCTGGCGCAGCGCGCGGTGGATGGCAAAACGCGTCAGCGGATCGATCTGGCCGGTCATCTCGGCCACGTCGATGAAGATCTCCGGCGGCACGTTGCCCGCGTCGGGCCGGTTCCAGCGCATCAGCGCTTCGACGCCGACGAACTCGAGTTTCGGCAGCGACAGCTTCGGCTGGTAATTCAGGACCAGGTCGCCGTGCTCGAGGGCGCTCGCGAGCTGGGTCTCGAGGTCCCAGCCGGCGGTGAGCTCCTCCGCCTTGCGGTCGGTGTAGACGACGGTCGGCTGCTGGGTCTTCCAGGCCTCGAGCAGCGCGATCTCGGCGCATTGCAGCAGCGTCTCCGGCGTGCGCGCGTGGCCCGGGTACATGGCGACGCCGACCGACAGCCGGAAGCTCGCGTGCTGGCCGCCCGCCGCGACCGGCTCGGCGCCTGCGCGCAGGATCTTGTTGGCGGCGAGCAGCGCATGTCCCTGGTTGCGCAGGTTCGAGAGCACGAAGACGAACTTGCGGTCGCCAAGGCGGGCGAAATAGTCGCCGGGCCTCGATACCTGCGACAACCGGTTGCGCAGCTCGTCGAGCATCCGCGCCGCATTCGCGTGACCGGCGCTCGCCAGCAGGCGCTCGAGCTGGTGCACGTAGACCACCAGCACGCCGATGCCGAAGAGCTTCGCCTCGCGCGCGGCCAGGCGCGCGCGAACGGCCTCGAGGCAGTCAGCGTAGCCGCTGCTGCCCGTGGGGGTCGCCGCCACGGTGTTCAAGGCGTCAATTGAGGTAGTACTCCGCAGGATCGACGCCGAACGCCCCGGGCTCGAGGCCCTGCTCGATCCACAGCGAGGACTGGTCGTCCGCCGTCGCGGATACCTGGTTGAGGTCGACGACGCGGTAGTCGGCCAGCGGCTGCTTGCCGGCGTCGAGGATGATCATGATCTCGGGCCGCAGCCGCCGCATGCGGCTCTGCGCGGTCACGACCGCCACCTCGCCGGTGTTGAGCAGCACCAGCGTGCCGGTGGGGAACATGCCGACAGCCTGGATCAGCTGGTCCACCAGTTCGGACTGGAACTCGATGCCGCCGAGCGAGCGCAGCTGCCGCAACGCGCCGTAGGAGGATTGCGTGCTCGCGTAGGGCCGCGAGGTGATCATCGCGTCGTAGGTATCCACGATTCCGGCCATGCGGCCATACACCGGAATCTGGTCGCCTTTGAGGCCTTGCGGATAGCCACTCCCGTTGTGGCGCTCGTGATGGTTCGCGACCATATCGAGCACGCGCGGGTCGACGTCGCCCGCCTCGCGCACGATCTCGAGCCCGAACTCCACGTGGCACCGCATCAGCGCGAGCTCGTCCGGGGCGAGCTTGCCCGGCTTGTCGAGGATCGTCGCCGCGATGCGCGTCTTGCCGACGTCGAGCAGCATTGCGCCGAGCGCGACGACGCGCAGCGCGTCGCGGTCGAGCCCGATCTCGCGGCCGAGCGTCGTCGCCCACACGGAGGACGCGAGCGAGTGCGAATAGAGGTAGCCGCCTTTCCTGCGGATGCGCATCAGGCAGGACATCGCGGCGGGATTGCGCAACACGCTGTCCACCATGGGCAGGACCGCGGCCTCGAGCTTCTGGATGTCCAGCCTTCCGGAGCTCTTGAGGTCGCCCATCACGTCTTCGACCGACGCATACACCGCGACGTGGATGCCGGAAGCCTGCTTGAGCTCCGCTTTCAGGCCGCGCATCGCCTCGACCGGCTCGCCCGGCGGGCGCCTCGGCGCGGGGACTTCGGGGCCGTCCTCGTCCACGCGGGTGTCGATGACGACTTCCCTGCAGTGGCTGCGCACGGCGCAGACATCCTCGTCGCTGCGCAGCTGGAAGCCCTGGAACAGGAACGGCGTCTCGAGCCACGGTCGGTCGAGCTCGGAGACGTACATCCCGACCTCGAGCTCAGCGACGGGGATTTTGCGGTACCTGGACAATGCAGTGCGTTCCGGGGCCGGCCGATACCCGAAAACAGTGACAAACATCGCGGGCCGCGGGCGTGACGCGCGGCCCAAAAATATGACAAACGCCGCCGGAAAGGAGCGCTATTCGGGAATTCCAGGCAATAAAAAGGCCGGCCCCGCGGGGGACCGGCCCAGGATCGAAACGGCCGGGATCAGCGCGCCGCGCGAATCACGACCCGGCGGTTGTTCTGCCGCCCTTCCTTCGTCGAGTTGTCGTCGGTCGGCTCGGACTCACCCTTGCCCACGACCGTGATGGTCGAGGCGGCGATGCCCTGGCTCACGGCGTAGTCGCGCACCATGTTGGCGCGCTTCTCCGAGAGCTGCTGGTTGTAGGCATCGGAACCGGTGTTGTCCGTGTGTCCCTCGATGGTCACGCGGGTCTCGGCAGCGACATCCGGCGGCAGCGTCTTGTACTGCGCGATCGCGCCGTCGATCTGGCGCTTCGCGTCGTCCGTCAACGCCGCGGAATCCGTGCCGAACAGCACGCCGCGCAGCGTGACCTCGCGGAAGCAGCCGATCTCGTCCACCGCGACGCCGGGCGTGGTGTGCGGGCAGCGGTCCTTGTCGTCCGTGACGCCGTCCTTGTCCTCGTCGCCCGGGGGTGGGGGCGGCGGGGGTGGCGGCGGCGGAGGCGGCGGCGGCGGCGGCGGCGGCGGCTCGGCCCGCACCGGCTCCGGCGCTTCCCGGCCGAAGTCCTTGCGGAAGGTGACGCCGAACGTGCGCGGCTGGTTGACCAGGTAACCGACGCGCGCCACGCGCCCGCGCTCCTGGTCGAGTCCAAGGAGCGCATTCTCGTCGGTCACGTTGTTCACGTAGAACGCGGCTTCCCAGTCATTGCCGCGCACGCCGAGCCGGACGTTGCCGATGTCGTAGGCCGGCAGCAGCGGGTCGAAGGTGAACTCGGTAATCGTCGGGTCGCCGAAGCCGCGCACCGTGAAGGTGCCGAATCCGGGGGCCTCGTCGCCGATCTGCGTGTAACGGCTGCCGACGTGCTGGTACACGCCGGTGATGAAGCCGTCGACGCGCTCGGTCATGGGCCAGTTGTAGCTTGCGTTCGCCGACAGCTGGAATTCCGGGACCGACGGCAGGCGGTTGCCCTTCTCGATGCCGGAGACGATGGTCGTCACGCCGCCGCTCGTGGACGTGACGCTGGTATCGATCTCGGACTCGGTGTAGCTCGCCGAAATCCCGAAGTCGAAGTGATCGGTCGGCGCAGCGGAGAGTTCGAGCTCGACGCCGGACGAATGGGCGCCGGGCACGTTGACGATGATTCGCGACGAACAGGTGCCCGCCACGACCGGCATCTGCAGGTCGGAAATGTCGGCGTAGAACGCGGACAGGTTGAACTGGCCGCGGCCGCCCATGAAGCCGATCTTGGTCCCGAGCTCGTAATTCCAGAGCGTCTCGCTGTCGAAGCTGTCGTGGCCGCCGAAGGTCGTGAGGTCCTCAGGCGAGCACAGCGGCCGGTTCAGCGGGTCGTTGATGCCGCCGAGGCGGAAGCCTTCGGACGCCTGGGCGTTCAGCATGACGTTGTCGCTCACGCTGTACGAGAGCAGGACGCGCGGCAGCACGCCATCGTCGTCGGCCTTGCCCGGCCCGTTGGTCGGCTCCCTCGGCGTGCCGTCGGAATCGGCGAACAGTCCGCCGAAGTAGAGGTGACGATCCTCGGAAAAGTCGTAATAGCGCGCGCCCAGCGTCGCGTTCAGGCGTTCCGTGAGGTCCCAGGACCCTTCCGCAAAGAAGGCGGTCTGCTTGAAGTCATACGGGATCAGGGAGAAGAACGGGCTGTCCACCGGGCCGCCGAGGTCCGGACCGGTCACCCCGCAATTCGGCGGGCCGCCGCAAAGGATGTCGACCGTCTGGTCGTCGAAGCCCGGCGTCGGCAGCTTCTGGCCGTAATCGCGCTGGATGTCGCTATAGAAGCCGCCGACGACCCACTGGAACCGCCCGTCCGTGTCCGAGGCGAGCCGCAGTTCCTGGGTGAAGACTTCGACGACCGTATGGTCCAGCAGGTTCGAGTCGAGGCGCACCTGGGCCGAGGTCGCGGCGCCGCCGCTGATGTCGTAGGTGACGCTGCCGGTCAGCTGCGTCGCGTCGCGCGAGACGAGAATCGCGCGGTCGGTGTACGAACTGACCGAGGTCAGCACGGTCGGGCCGAGGTCGAATTCCATCGTCAGGTCGGCGAGCGTGAACTTGTCGGAGAACTGCTCGCGGAAGTTGGTGAACTGCTGGCGCTCGCCGAGCGTCACCGGCGTCTCCGTCGTCGTGTACGGATTCGCCAGCATGTTGAACACGTCCTGGCGGTTGAAGCCGTCGACGACCGTGTCCTGGTAGATGATGCGCGGCGTGATGGCGATGTTCTCGGTCGGCTCGAAGCGGAATGCGAGCCGGCCGCCCGTGCGCGTCCCGCTGTTGACGTCCCGGGCGACCGAGCCGTCGGGACGCACGGAGTCGATGTAGCCCGGCATGTCCGAGCGGTAGCCGACGACGCGCATGGCCGCGCGGTCGCCGAAGGAGAAGTTCATCATCGCGCGCAGGTCGTTGCCGTCGCTGCCATCGGTGACGGTGTTGACGCCCGCCTCCATACTGCCGTAGTTGTCGGAGAGGTCGGGCTGGTTGCTGATGTAGCGCACCGTGCCGGACAGCGAGCCGGAGCCGAACAGCGTGCCCTGCGGGCCGCGCAGCACTTCGACCCGGTTCAGGTCATACAGGTCGAGGTCCGGCGTGAACAGGGACAGCGAGATCACGGACTCGTCCATGTAGACGCCGACCTGCTCCTTCACGCCCGGCAGGTCGCGATCCGTCTTGCCGGAAGAAATGCCGCGCAGGCCCACCTGGCTCTGACCCGGCCCGAGGTTCTGGACCGTGAGGCCGGCGATGTTGCGCGACACGTCCTCGATGTTCTGCGCGCCCGCCTCGGCCAGCTGCTGGCCGGTGCGCGCGCTGATCGCGAACGGAACGTCCTGGATCGACTCGGCGCGCTTGCGCGCCGTGACCGTGATTTCGCCGAGCGAAGTCAGTTCCTCCGCGATGGCGCTCTGCGCGAGGACGAGCGTGACGGCGGTTGCCACGAGCGACGCGGGTCGCAGCCGGAGTTTCCTGTTCATGAACCTGCCCCTAAGTAGCCCGCTGTTTCGGGCGATGTTGTAGCGATGAGTGTCTCTGCAATAAGTAATTACCGCAAGTCCGGCGCGGTTGTTGCGCTGCGGCAACGCCCGGAGTGGACGCCCGATGGCGACCCTGGAAGTGGTGGGCCCGCTGGGATTCGAACCCAGGACCAAGGGATTCGCGTTATCCCGCCGTTTCCGGCGGGCGCGGACTATCTCTTCACCCGCGGCATGCCTGCCGCTTCGGGTGCGGGACGCTCTCGCCTGTCATCAAGGGCACTTCGAGCCCTCAGGTAGTCTCTGCACCTTCCGGCGGTGCACCGCCGGCTCGGCTCAGGATTGCCATCAGCCGCTCGCGCGCTGGAAGGTTTCCCTGAATTCGTCCCGTCCACCCGGCCCCTTCCGGGGCCGGGGCACCTTTCCCAAAGATGAGTCCCCTGCTCTAACCACTGAGCTACAGGCCCGGCGCGAGTCTAGCAAGGCGGGCGAGGCCCATCACTCGCGAGCCGGCCGACTTAGGAATGGTTCTCATTCGAAGCAATCGCGCCGCGGAATTGCGAGAATCACCGGCGCAGGGGGCCCATCCGTGTCACGCGAGGAATCAGTGATGAAGGACGAAAAGCTATCACGCAGGCACTTGCTGCAGACCGCAATCGCGGGCCTCGCCGCCGTGCCGGCCGCGAGCCTCCTGGCCGGCGCCGCGGGCGCCGAAATGCTCTCGGAGTCCGACGCGACGGCGAAATCGCTCGGCTACGTCTCCGATGCGAAGAAAGTCGATGCCAAGGCGAACCCGAACTACAAGGCCGGCCAGCATTGCGCCAATTGCATGCAGTACACGGGCAAGGCCGGCGCCAGCTCGGGGCCCTGCAACATCTTCGCGGGCAAGGACGTCTCGGCCACCGGCTGGTGCAAGGTCTGGGTGCTGAAGCCGGGCGCCACCCTCGGCTGATCGAGCTGAAGGGGCGCGTCCCCTTCAGTTCCTGCGGGCCGTGCCGACCCGCGCGCGATTTCCTATGATCCGGGGCGCAGGGCCGGTCGGGCCCTTTGGACCCGTTTGCCCACATGCGCGACCCGCGATTTCCTGACCGCAAGCGCAAACCGCGATTTTCGGGGCCCCGTCCAGCCCCGCCGTCGCCCGTGCCCATGCCCGCCCAGGAAGGAGAGCGCCTCGAGAAGGCGCTTGCCGACGCAGGTGTGTTCTCGCGACGCGACGCGGAGTTCGCGATCCGCGCGGGCCGGATTCGGGTCAACGGGCGGCGCGTGACCCGGCTTCCGTGCCTGGTCAAAGCTGCGCGCGACCTGATCGAGCTCGACGGCGAGGTCGTTACGCTGCGCGACCCGCAACGCGGGCGCGACCGGCCGCGGCTCTACCTCATGCTCAACAAGCCCAAGGGCGTGATCTCGACCGCGCGCGACCCCGGAGGGCGGGCGAACGTCGTCGACCTGGTGCGCGCGGGCGTGCCCCGCGGCGAGCGCGTCTACCCGGTCGGCCGCCTCGATGCCGACTCGACCGGGCTGGTGCTTCTCACCAACGACGGCGAGCTCGCCCACCGCCTCGCCCACCCGAGCGCCGGCATCGCGAAGGAATATCGCGTCATGGTCCAGGGCGCGCTCCCGGCGGAGGTGCTGGCGCGACTGAGGACCGGGATGTACCTCGCCGATGCGGGTTCGCGCGACGGCGGCGCAAAGCGCGCGCGCATGCGCGAGGTGCGGGTGCTGAAGCGCATGAAGGACCGGCGCCGCGGCGATCTCGCGCTGGTCTCGGTAACGCTCACCGAGGGCCAGAACCGCGAAATCCGCCGCCTGTTCGCGCGCGTCGGCATCAAGGTCCGCAGCCTCGAGCGCGTCGCGCTCGGCGCGCTGGCGCTCGGGCGCCTGCCGCCCGGGATCTTCCGCCCGCTCCGTGCCGAGGAGATCCTCGCGCTCAGGCGATCGGTCCGGCTCGGGTGAGCGCGTGATCGCGCATGACCGGCGCGTCGCGGCGTGGCTGCTCGCCGTCATCGTGCTGCTGATCGTGTTCGGCTCGCTGTACCCGTTCAGCTTCTCGATCGCGGGAGCGGATGCCCTCGGGCGCATCGGGATGCTGCCGCGCGCCGGCACGACGCGCAGCGACGTCGCCGCGAACGTGCTCTTGTACCTGCCGCTCGGCACCTGCCTGTGCTGGCTGCTGGCGTCGCGCTACGGGGCGGCGGCCGCGGTCGGCGGCGCCACGCTGATCGCGGCCCTGCTGTCCTACGCGATCGAGTCGGCGCAGTTGTTCGAAACGCGCCGGGTCGCGAGCCTGGCCGATTTCGCCTGCAACACTGCGGGCGCCGTGGTCGGCGCGGGCTTGGCGCTCGCCATCGCGCGCACGCGCCAGCGCCTGCACAGCTCGCCGTTCGCGGGATTGCTGCGTCACCCGGTTGCGACCGCCCTGCTCTTCTCCTGGGTCGGTTACCGGCTCGCACCCTTTGCATTTGCCGTCGATACGACGGAATGGGCGGCAAGCCTTGCCCCGCTCGCCGGATTCCACGTCGAGCCCGGCGCGTTGCTCAGGCACTCGGTCGCCTGGCTGGTGCTGCTCGCCGTTGCCGCCCGCATCGCTCCGCAGCGCCCGGTCGCCGTCACCGCGGCCGCGATGAGCGTCATCCTCGCCGGCCGCGTCCTCATCGCCGGGCTCGGCCTCGAGCCGGCCGAAATCGCGGGCATGGCCGCGGCCCTGCTCGCGTCCCGGTCACTCGCGCGCATGCCGCGGGAAGTCGCAGCCCGGGGCCTCGCAGGCGCGCTGTTCCTGCTGATCGCCTGGCAAGGGCTCGCACCTTTCGATTTCCAGGTCGCCCAGGACCGCTTCGCGTTCGTGCCTTTCGGCGAGTCGCTGACGCAGTACCGCGCGGCAAACCTCGGCGACATGTTCCTGCGCTGCTTCACCAACGGGGCGCTAGTCTGGCTGCTGGCCCAGGCGGGGCTTTCGATCCTCGCCGCGACCGGCCTCGGCGCCGGCTGCGTGTTCGCGGTCGAGTTCCTGCAGACCTGGCTACCCGGCCAGACGGCGGAAATCACCGACCCCCTGCTCGCGGTCTGCGCGGGTGGCCTGATCGCCGTATTCGAACGTGAGGGCGGGCCGTAGCCCGCAGCGCCGCGGGAACGGAGCCGCCAGCGGATGGTCTATCGTTGCAGCATGACCTCCGTGCTCGCTGCCCTGTTGCTCATCGCCATTCCCGCCGACGGCCAGATCGGCGAAGAGCCTGCGCCGATCCCGGACCAGGCGGAACCGGCGCCGGTCCCGGCGACGGCTCCCGTGAGCGTGACGCCAGCCGGTCCGCAGCAGCTGCCGGAGGCGACCGCATCCCAGACGCCGCCCAAGGCGGCGGCGCAGAAGCAGCAGCTGCAAATCCTCGTCCAGGACTCGCGCATGGGCGTCTACGGGCAGTTTCGCCAGCTCTACGAGTCGGCGCGCTTCGAGGAGGCGCTGGCTTACGCCAAGCGGGTGGTGGAACTGTCCGAGGCCAATCCCGAACGCGACCACGAACTGCCGATCGCCTACAACAACCTCGGCGCGACCCAGTACCAGCTCGGCGACTACGTCGCGGCCGAGGCGAGCTACCGCAAGTCGCTGGAGCTGCTCGAGGCGACGCAGGGCATTTCCTCGCGCCGCCTGGTCGTGCCGCTCGCCGGCCTCGGCGCGGTGTACGCCGCGCGCGACGAGCACAAGACCGCGGCCGAACTGTTCGACCGTGCGCTCGCGGTGAGCCGCCGGGCCGACGGCCTGTTCAACCTGCAGCAGCTGCCGCTGCTGGCGCAGGCGGCCGACAGCCGCTACGCGTTCAACGATTTCGGCGGCGCCGAGCGCGAGCACATGTACGCGATCCGGATCGCCGAGCAGAACTTCGGCTATGGCGATCCGCGCACGCTCCCGCCGCTGCTCGAGATGGCGAGCTTCTATGAGAGCCTGCGCGAATTCATAGCGGCCCGCGTGATGTACATGCGCGCGCGCGACGTCGCGCTGGCGCAGAACAAGGGCTACAGCGCGCCGGCGGTCAAGGCGCTGTGCGGCATCGCGCGCGCGCACCGGCTGCAGTACACGATGGACCCGGAATCGCTCGATAGCCAGCAGCCGGCGCGCGACGAGGTGACCGGCGAGCTGGTCGCCTCGGTGCATCGCGAGTCGCGCGTGCCGCCGCCCTCGGCGGACCGCTCCGGGCTCAAGGCGGCGCAGGCCGCGCTCGAACTGCTGCGCTCGATCCCGGACCCGCCGCAGGACCTCATGACGGAAACGCTGATCGAACTCGGCGACTGGTTCCAGGCCACCTCGCGACCCGTGGTATCGCTGCCTTATTACGCGGAGGCTGCCGGCATCTTCGAGGCCGCGCAGGCGCTCGACCCGCTGGCCGGCAACCCGCTCAAGGCCCCGCGCATGGTGTTCTACCGCCCACCGGTGTCGGCGAGCCGCGGGCTCAACACGCTCTCCGGCCAGTACCTCATCCGCAAGGCCGTGTTCAGCTTCATGGTCTCGGACGTCGGCGAACCCGAGGACATCACGGTGATCTCGACCGACATGAACGACGACCAGCTGCAGCTTTCGCGCCGCTCCGTGCAAAAGGCAATCTACAGCCCGCGCTTCGCCGATGGCCAGGCCGTCTCCACCGCCGGCGTGACGTTCACCGGCGAGTGGTACGAGGAAATCGACCCGAAGAAGACGCCGCCGGCGCCGGTCCCGGACGCAGCGCCCGCGGCGCCCGCGGCATCCGCCGAGCCCGTCGCGACCTCAGGGGGTTGAGGGCGGCGTCTCGTCGGGCGCGGGTGGCGGCCCCGGCTGCTCCGGTCGTTCCGCGTCGGCCGGTGGACTCGCGTCGCCCGCCGGCGGCGCCTCTGTCGCCGGCCTTTCGTCCTGCTTCGGCTCCTCGTCGGCGGGGCCGGTCGCGACGGTCGGCATCGCACGCGGCGGCTGTGCGTGCGTTTCGCCCGGCTGCTCCGGGGCCGCGAGCGAATCCGGCGGCGCCGGCGGCGAGGCCGGCAGGCGGCTGCCCGCACCGCGCAGCAGCAGCCGCACCGAGTCCTGGTCGGTCAGCTCGACCGCGATCTTGGCGCCGGCGTCGCGCATCGCACGCTGGGTAGCGATCGCGAGCGGCTCCTTGCTCGCCAGCGTGTGCGCCTTCTCGCGGCCATAACCGGTAAAAGTGAAGGCATCGACGCGCGCGCCGGTGCTGTCGTACAGCGTCAGCAGGTAGCGGATGGTCACGATGAAGGCTTCGCCCGCGACGTCTTTCGGCGTCAGGAACGAGTACTCCTCGAACCGCGGCTCGAGCACGAAGGCGAGCGGCGGCACGATGGCGCCGACCTTAGACGGGTCGTCCACGGGCACCACCTCGCGGAACATCGCCTTCAGCAGCCAGTCGAGGTTGGTGACGTGCGCGGGGCCGAGGTTCACCTCGTAGTCGATGGTGCCGCGCGTCTCCTTGTGCACGAACTCGCGGAATTCCTTCGAGTAGTAGACGCCGATGCGCACCGGGAGCTTCTCGATCAGCGGCGGCGGCAACTGCGCCTTGGTCTCGAGCTTGGTGGCGGTGCAGGCCGACAGCAGGCCGACGCACAGTGCGGCGAGCGCGGGGCGAACGAGTCTCGAGGTCATCATCTGCTCCGTCGCAATGCGGTCGCCTCGCCCTCGGGCAGACCGACGAATACGCCGCCGTTGCGGGCCGCCAGTATGCGCATCAGCGTCGCATAGCGCATGCTGGTCTGCTGCGGATACTGGCCGGGAATCGGGAATCCGAGCCCGTGGATCCGCACCAGCCGCTCGCCGGTACCGGCGGTGCGGTTGATGCGGTCCACGGTGTCCACGACCTCCTGGATCGAGGGCCCCGTGAACTCGTCGCCGAACACGTACAGGCTGATCTTGTGGTCCTTGGTCCAGAACGTGCGCACCGCGGCGATGATGCCCTCGGCCGGGCTCGAGTTCGAGAACGCCTGCCAGTGGCGGAAGTAGTTGAGGATCGCCTTGCGGCGCGCCGGCGAGTCCGGGATCCACTTGCCGCGGTAATCGCTGAACATGTAGCCGCCCTCGTCGTCCATCACCTGGATGCCCTTCAGCTTCGGGTAGATGTTCAGCACCTCCGCAAGCTTCTCCTCCGCGTAGCGCCAGTTCTGGGACTGCATCGAGCCCGAGGTGTCGACGATGAAGATGACGTACTCGCTGTCGATCGGCACGCCGGCCACGGGCTGCTCGTAGACCCGCCGGCGGCCGCTCTTCTCGAGTTCGCGCGATTCGTCGATCAGCGAGCGGCGGGCCGTCGCCAGGGTCTCGGTCAGCTTGCGCAGCGCGTCGTCTTCCTCGGTGCTCGCCTTCTGCTTGCCCTCGACCTGCGACAGGTCGCCGCGCAGGCGCGAGAGGCGCTGCTGCTCCGCGGTGAGCGCGGCGATGCGCGCGCGCAGCTCGCGCTCGAGCACCACCGCCATGCCGCGGATGTCGAAGACTTCCTTCTGCATCTTCACGATCTGCTCGTCGAGGTCGTGCTTGCTCTTCTCGAGCTGGATCGGCTCGCCGAACTCGTTCAGCACCAGCAGCAGGATGATCGCGCCCAGGCCGCAGCAGATGCAGTCGAGGAACGACATGCTGAAGGTCTCGGTGTCGCGCCGCATGCGCCGCTTCACGGCCAGTCCCTCGCCGGGCTCAGGAAGCCGCCGTTGGTGGCGCGCGCGAGGCGCCAGAAATAGATCGGCGCCGAGGGGTCGCCCTCCATCGGCAGCAGCACGGTATTGACCGGCGGCGACGAAGGCGGCAGCGACTTCACCGCGTCCTGCATCAGGTCCTCGCGCTGCTCCATGGTGACGAGGGTGCGCATGAGCGGCGGCTTCTCGCCCTGGGTCGGCAGGCCGTCGGTCACCAGGATCACGTTGTCAGGCGCCGGGTCGAGCTTGCGAATGACGGCAAAGGCATTCTGCAGGCTCGAGCCGCCGGTCGGCGCAGTGCGGCGCAGCGCCTGGATCGCGGCCTCGACCTGTCCGGCGTCCTTCACGCTGAGCCAGCGGCCCCCCGTGCCTTCCACCACCGGGCGCGGCGCCGTGTCGAAGGCGTAGATCTGGAATTGCGTCGTCTGCGGCAGCCGCGCCGTCACCCATTCCACCGTGTTGACCGCCTGTTTCCACTTGGCGGAGGCGATGCGCCGCTCAGGCGGCATGTTGCGCATGCGGATGATGTTCACGAGCGTCTCGTCGAGCATGCTGGCCGAGGCGTCCACCAGCACCAGCACGTGGCGGCCGTCGACCTTCAGGGTGACCAGCTGCTCGACGTCCTGGGGCGCCGGGACCGACTCGGGCGGCGCGGTCTCGCGCAGCCGCCGCGTGCCCTCCTCGAGCTGCTTGAGGTCGGCCTTGAGCCGCTCGAGGCTTTCGCGCCGCGCGAGCGTGTCGTTCTCGTAGTGCGAGAGCTCCTCCTCGGTGAGCCGGAGCTTCTCGAGGATCTCGCGCGACATGCCCGCCGCGCGGTCCTTGCGGGTCTCGGTCGAATCGAGCGCGTTCCTGAGCTCGGCGAGGTGCTTGTAGCCGTCGAGCACCTCCTGCTCGAGGCGCCGGGAATCGGCAGTCAGGTCGGTGTTCTCCTTGATCCGGTAGAGGCCGGCCTGAGCGCTGATGATCGTGTAGAAGAGGACGACGGCGCCGAAGCCGCAGGAAATCACGTCCAGGAAGGACATGCTGAAAGTCGTCGCCTTGCGCCGCGCCATCCCGGTCCCGCCTCAGTCCACCGCGACCAGCTCGAACACGACGCCGGGACTGCCGACGCGCAGGCGGTCGCCGGCGCCGAGTTCCGCCTCGCCGGCGATGCGCCCGCCGTTCAGGAAGGTGCCGTAGCGGCTGTGGTCACGCACGAGGGCGCGTGCGCCCTCGCGCCGCAGCGTGCAATGCGAGCGCGAGATGCCCTCGCCGGCGCCGCCGAGCGCGATGCGGCGGCCCGCGCCTTCGACTTCGCCGAAGCCGATCACCAGCGGACGCCCGTCGATCGCGTGCGCGTGGCCGCCCTGGACGACGTGCGTCGCGGGCAGCACGGCGCGCGCCCGTGCCGCCGCCGCCGGATGCCTGCGCGCGAGCGCGGTCACCAGCATCGGCGGCTCGCCGGGCCCGATCTCGGCGGCGCGCGCCGCCGCAGCAGCAGCCGGCGCGGTCTCGGGCAGTTCGACGATTTCCAGGCCCGGCGACGCGCCGAGCCGCTGCGCCAGCTCCGGCAGGCGGACCGCGCGCGCGGACAGCGCGAGCGTCGCCATGCCGTCGCCCGCGTGGCCGGCGCGCACCAGCTCCGCCACCTGCGCGTACCAGGCCTCCGCCGCGAGCGTGAACTGGGCGCGGCGCACGGTCGCGGCGAACTTGCCGCCGCCGCTGTCGATCGCGACATCGATCGATTCGCCGCCGGCGAGCGCGGCGAGCCACTCCGGGAGGCGCTCGTAGAGCTGCTGCTCGGTCGCGGCCTGGTGCAGCGGATCGAAGCGGGTGCGGCGAACCAGCGCTTCGCTGACGAGCTGCGCCCAGGCGCCGTACATCACCTTGAGCCCGGCGCGGGGTGCGATCTCGACGCGTTGCCGCCGCAGCACCGTCCCGCCCTGGAGCACGGTCAGCACCGACTGGTGCAGCTGGACGTCGAGGTGCAGCACGTCGGCGCGGGCCGGCAGGTCCGCACAGGCGGCGACGGCCGAGTCCACGACGCCCGCGACCGGCAGCGCGATGCTGCGCGCGATGCCGAGCAGCAGGCCCGCCTGGTGCAGGCGCATGGAGCCCGGTACCGCAAACACGGCTTCGTCGCCCGGCGCCGCGACCGCGCCCCAGACCGCTGCCAGGTGCGCGCTGGCGAGATCGGCGTGCGAAACGGGCGGGTCCGCGGCCCCGGCGAACGCGCCGGTCACGAGATCCGACCAGAAGCGGTCCGCGGCGAGCACCGGCTGCAGGCGCTGCGCCGCCGCAGCCGCCTCGCCGACCTGGATGCCGGACGGCGCCGCCAGCGCGACGCCCGGGCTCGCGCCGAGTTGCACGCCGTCCTTCACCGCGACCAGCGCGGCGTCAACGACCTCGATGCCGATCACGCCCATGGCCGTTCCTCAGCGCACCTGCAGGTTGCGCAGCAGGCGGTTGTCGAGATAGATCTCGGCGTCGAGCACCAGCCGCTCCTGCGCGAGCTGAAGCTGGTGCAGCAGGAACATCAGCACCAGCGACAGCAGCAGCGCGACCAGCGTCGAATTGAACGCGACGCCAAGGCCCTCGGTCACGCCGGAGATGTCGCCGGTCACCGCCTTGTGGGCCTGCGAGAGCGCATCGCCGATGCCGCGCACCGTGCCGATGAAGCCGATCGCCGGAATCGCCCAGGCGATGTAACGGACCATCGACAACTCCGAATCGAGCCGTTCCGCTTCGGCGGCGCATACCGCGTGGCCCGCCTCACTGACGTCCTGGACATTGCGGGTCGCGCCGAAGCGCGCGAGCGCCGCCATGGAAGCGCGCACGACCAGCGCCTGCTGCTGTGCGCCCGGCAGCGACTCGAGCTGGCGGACGTACTCGCGCGTATCCTCGGGCAGGATGCGCATGCCTTCCGGCACGCGCACCGGGTCGCCGTCGAGCAGCTCCTGCTCGCGCCGCGTCAACTGGTTCTTGAAGGCGATCATCGCCAGCGCCCAGATCATCAGGATGACGCAGCTCTCCTGCTCGTAGTCCTTCATGATCACGTAGAGCGAGCGCTGGGGGACGTAGTTCGGGTCCTTGTGCATCGACTCGGCCTGCACGGCGAGCACCGCCTGGGCGTTGGGGCGCACCCACGCCGTCCAGATCGCGTGCACGACGATGATCGCGGCGAGCAGCGAGCCGAGGCTGTAGAGGAATTCCCTGGGATAGCGTGTCTTCATTCCTGTCCTTCAGATATCGATCGGAAACGAGACCGGAAAGTCGGCGCGGACTTTCTCGGTCGGATTGAAGCGCGCGGGCGGCGGGCCCGCGGCCGCCGCGTCCGGCGGCAGCGGCGGCAGCGTCTCGTCGTCCGGATCCGGCGCCGGCGCCGGCTTCGCGTCGTCCGCGGCCGCGGGTTGCGCCGGTGTCTCGGTGCCCGCGTCGGTTGGCGCGGGTTCCGCCTTTTCCGGCGGCGGTGGAGGCGCGGGCGTCTGCCGGGGCGGCTCGATGGCGACGGCGGACGCGGCCAGGACGCCGGCGAGGAGCGCGGCCAGGATCCGGCGGCGTTTCATTGCGCGTACCTCGCGATGCGAAAGCCGAGATCCGGCCGCGGGCCCGAGCCGGAATCGCGCACGGCGAGGCGCAGCTCCGGCACCTTGCCGGTCAGCCAGCCGGCGCCGCGGATCACGTAGTTGTCGCCGGCCTTGGGGCCGACCGGGTCGGTCGACTGGTAGTCGGGACCGACGACGTAGATCGAGTAGCGGTCAGTGGTCCACTCGAGCACGTTGCCGCCCATGTCGTTGAGGCCGAGCGGGTTGGCAGGGAAGCTGCCGACGGGCGCGGCCACGCGGAAGCCGTCGTCGTAACCCGCTATCGTCACCGGCGTCAGGTAGATCGCGGTCGCATCGCCCCAGTTGCCCGACTTCGGCGGCACCGGCAGGCCGTCGCCCCAGGGGTACTTGCGGGTCGCGCGCGCGCCGTCGAAGCGCGCGGCGAATTCCCACTCCGCCTCGGTCGGCAGGCGGTAGCCGGTGGTCACGGGGTCGGCGAGCTCGAGGCGGTCGCCATTGCGCACGTAGGCGGGCGGCAGCTTCTCGCGCCCGGAGAGCCAGTTGCAGAACGCGGCGGCTTCCTGCCAGCCGACGCGCGTGGCCGGCTGGCGCTCCAGATCGAGCGTCTCGTCCTTGAAGATGCCGGAGAGGTGGTCCGCCTTGAACTGGCGGAAATCGGCGTTCGTCACCTGGAAACGCGCGATATAGAACGGCCGCTTGAGCTCGACGATGCGCTCGGTCTCGTTCGAACGCCGCCCCGGCTCGCGGCGCGCACTGCCCATCGTGTAACGACCGCCCGTCACCAGCACCAGCGGCTGGCCGAGCGAGGTCGTGCGCACCGGCGGCAGGGCGGCGACCTTTGCCTCGCCCGCGGTCTTCAGCGCGAACTCGACCACCTGGACCTGGCCCTCGCGCGGCGTGACCGTCGCGCGGAACGGCTCGAGGCCGCCTTTCCTCACCTCGAACACGTGCGGCGCGGCCGGCAGCGAGAGCGTCTGGTTGGCCGGCCCGCGCGAGGCGCCGTCGACGTAGAGGATCGCGTCCGCCGGCTCGCCCGTGACGCGCACGTCGCCGAGCACGGCCTTGAGGTCGACGGCCACGCGGCGCTCGGCGCGGCTCGCGACCGTCACGCTCTGCGTCGCCGGCGCGTAGCCCGCGAGCGTCAGCAGGACTTCCTGCGGCACGCCGGGCGGGACGCCGACGGTGAGCGGGGTGCGACCGCGGTAGTGGCCGCCGATGCTGACGTCGGCGCCGGCAGGGCGGCTCGCGACGACCAAACGGCCATCGGGCATGCCGAGCTCGATCGGGCCGATCGCGAGCGGCTCGCCGGCAACGACCGTGATCGGACTCTCGAAACGGCGAAAGTCCGGATGGACCAGCGCGAGCGTGTAGCGTCCCGCGTCGAGATCGATTGCGAGCGGCGTCGTGCCAAGCTCGCGGTCGTCCGCCCAAACGCTCGCGCCGGCCGGCACGGAACTGACGCTGACGCGCGCAAACGCCGGCTTCAGCGCGACCTTGAGCGCCTGGCGCTCGCCGCCGCCCGCGACTTCGACATGCAGCCGCTCCTCGGCGTAGTGCGGCGCGACGATCGCCAGCTCATGCGGGCCGGCGCGCAGCTCGACCTCGCCCGGGAGCTTCCCGGCCGGCACGCCGTCCACCGTCAGGGTCGCGGCAATGCCGCCGGTGTCGAAGGCAACGCGTCCGGGCAGGCGCGCGAGCGCGACCACGAAGCGCTGCCCGGAGTCGCGCCCGACCTCGGCCGGCTGGCGCGCGGGCGCGAATCCCGCCGCGTCGACCTCGAGCACGTAACGCCCGGGCGGCACCAGGTAGCGGCCGCGCAGGCCGATGTCGAAGGCGGTGCCGACGAAATCGATGTGGTCGACCTTCGCCGCCGGACTGGTCGTCACGACCACGGGCGTCGCGGTGAAAAGGAATCCCAACAGCAGCAGGGCGAGTACGGCCGCGCCCCAGGCCACCGGGCGGCGCCACCCGAGCGGCGCGGCAGGGCGCGCCGGCCGGGTGCCGCGCGGCTGGTAGTCGACGACGGCGATGGCGATGCGATCGCCGCCCGCCTCCGCCCCGCCCGCGACGCCGCCTTCGAACTGCGGCGGCCGGGTCTGGTTGGCGACGCCGCCGTGGCGCACGACGATGAGGGTGCGGCCGTCTTCGTCCTCGCGCGCGATCTCGACGCCGTCGAGCGCGGCGGGCCCCGCGCCCGCGGCCGGCTGGACCTCGATCCCCTGCGCCGTCAAGGCGACGTGCGCCCGCACCTCGCCGGCTGCGCAGCCGGGAACGACGATCGCCGCGCCTGGCCCGCCAACCGTCAGCGGCAGCTCGGCCGGCAAGATCCGGCGCTCGCCGAGCGGTTCCCGGAGCCAAAGCTCGTTCAAATCGGCTCCTCGCATCGCACCACCACGGCCTCGGGCGGGGCGCCCGGCGGCAACACGACCTCGCGCCGCACGTCACGATAGCCGGTCCGCGTGCCGACAACCGTATAACGCCCGGGCAGCAGCTCGACGTCGCGGGTCGAGAACGTCCCGTACTGGCCGACGCGATAAATCACGACCTCGGTCAGCCCGTCCGACTCGAGACGAAGCCGCACTGGCGAGGCCGCCGCATCCGCGAGCCGGCCGAGTTCCCGCGCGGCCGCCGCGAGCCGCTCGCGCGGGTTGCCGGTCGCGGCAGCGGCGGCCAGCAGGCGGCGCGCCTCGGCGCGGCCTGCAGGATCCCACAGGCGCTCGGGTTTCGCGACCAGGCCATCGATCTCGCGCTGCAATTCTGCGCGCGGCGTCGCGCGGACGATGCCCTCGCGCGCCGACTCCAGCGTCGGCTCGAGCTGTGCCGCCTCGCGCCAGGCGGCGAGCGCCTCGTCCCAGCGCTCGGCGCCCTCCGCCGCGCGCGCGCGCGCCTCCAGCAGGTTGATCGCGGACGCGGTCTGGCCCTCGTCGAGCGCGGCAAGCGCGTCCCTGGCCTCGCGCGAGCCGGGCCGCAGCGCCAGCGCCTGCCCGAATGCCGCGCGCGCCGCATCGCCCTGCCCGGCGGCGGCCTGCGCGAGGCCGCGCGACATCGCGACCGAGTAGGCGTCGGCGCTGGCGCGGGCGGCGAGCCGATCGAGGCCCGCGCGCGCGCCCGGCGTCGCGGCGTCGATCGCGAGCGCCTTGCGGTAACCCTCCTGCGCGGCGGCCGCGCGGCCGGCCTGCTCGTCGCGGCTCGCGGCATCGACGATGCCGAGCGCCTGGTCGAGCCGCGCCGCGCGCGCGAGCCCCGCACTCGCGGCCGGATGCCCCGGCTGGATCGCGAGCGCCAGCTCGAATGCCGACCGCGCCGGGCCGGTCTGGGCGCGGGCCAGCGCATCCTGGCCGCGTTTCATGGCGGTGGCGAGCGCCGCCGGCACGGACTTCTCGATTTCAGCCAGCATCCCGGAGGCCGCGTTCCAGCGCGCGGCGGCGGCAGAATAATCGCCAACCGCATAGCTCTGCGCTGCGTCGGCGCCGGCATCGCGCGCGGCGGCAAATGCGGCCGTCGCCCAGCGCGTCGCGGCGCGCTCGTCCAGCGCGCGGAAGGCCGCCTCGAATTTCACGCGCCCGGCGTCCGCGGCATCGCGCGCCGTACGCTCGGCCGCCACCCGCTCCTCTTCGGTCCGGCGCACCGCACCCTCGCGTTCGGCTTCCTCACGGGCGCCCTGCTCGACCGCCGAGCCGTCGCCCTCGAACCGCGACTGGAACCAGGCGAGGCCGGCGAGCGCGGCGACGACCGCAGCGACCAGCGCAAGCCCGGCGCCGCGGCGCCGCCGCGGCGCGAGCGCAGCGCCGGCGGGCAACGACGCGGCAACGGCGGTTGCCGGCTCGGCGCCGCCGCCCGCGGCAGCGAGCGAGCGCCTGACCTCGCCGGCGTCGCGCGGGCGTTCGCTCACCGACTTCGCGAGCAGGCGCAGCGCGAGCTCCTGCACCGCGACCGGCACCTCGCCGCGCGGCAACAGCGGCGGAACCGGCTCGTAGAGCACGCGTTCCTGCGTGATTTCCGGGTAGTACGGCGGTTGCCCGGCGATCAGCTCGTAGAGCAGCGCGCCGAACGCATACAAGTCGTCCGCCGGCTGCGCCGGGTCGCCGCGCAGCCGCTGCGGGCTCGCGTTGTACGGGGAGTGGTCCGGCACCAGCGTGCCGGCGAGCGCAGTGAGGCCGAAGTCGCCGAGCCTGGCGCCGCCGTCGCGGTCGAGGAAGACATTCGCGCACTTGAGGTCGCCGTGCACCAGATCGCGCGCGTGCAGGGATTCGAGCGCCGCGGCCACGTCGTGGGCCGCGCGCGACCAGCTCGCGAACGAGCGTCCGCGCAACTGGCCGAGGTCGCCGCCCTCGAGGTATTCCATGACCAGGAAGCGGTGACCGCCCGCCTGCTCGAGTCCGTATGTCGCGACCGTGACTTGCGGCGGCAGCCCGCGAGTGCGCGCGACCTCGGCCGCGAGCCGCGCGATGCGCGCGGGATCGCCGGCAAAGGCCGGGTCCAGGAACTTGAGCGCGACCCGTTCGCCGCGCTCGCGGTCAGTCGCGAGCCAGACCTCGGCGCTGCCGCCGCGCCCGATCCTTCGCACCAGCACAAACCGGGCGCCGAGTTCGAGCCCGGGTGTCAACGCCGTCATCCGGGATCAACCCGTGCCGCTCGTTTGCGCCGACGGCGTAGTCGCATCCGCGGCTGGCGCGGGGGGCGTGGTGGGCACCAGGCCGGTTTCTTCCTTGTAGAGCTCGTGCAGCAGCCGGCGCCATTCCGCGTACTGCTCCTCCGCGGTGCCGGTGAGGCGCAGCGTGCGCCCCTCGACGTCGACGACCAGCGGGGCCGCCTCGTTCTGGAAGCTGCCCGAGATTTCCTTCAGCGAGTCGGTGTGGATCTTCGCTTCCTCGTTCTTCTTGTAGCCGCTGATGATGCCGGCGACGCCGCCCGCGACGCCGCCGTAGCGCGCGGCGCTGGCCACGCGGTCGCAGTTGCTGCCGTTGGTGCAATGGTCGGGCACGAAGATCGCCGCGGCGACGGCCGCGGCGCCGAGGATCATGCGGTTGTGCGCCTGCGACTTCAGCTTCTCCTCGGCGGTGATCTCGTCGTAGGTGTACTTGCGCCAGTCCGTGTACGGGCCCTGCAGGCGCTCGCTGAAGGCGGCGTAGTTCTCGCTGACCGTGTCGATCATGCCGTAGTCGCGCTCGCGGATCTGCTTGATCCGCTTCATCAGCACGTCGTCCTCGGCAGGCAGGCGCAGGACCTTGTACTCGCCGGTGCGCTTGTTCTGCGCGAGGTACTGGCTGAAGGCGACCGGCGCGAAGTCCGCGGCGAAGCGCAGCTCGCTCACGCGGCGGACGTTCGCGACCTCGGCGGGCGGCTTCGCCTTGCGCGCCGCCAGCAGGTCGTTCGCGACCAGCACGTAGACGTTCTCGAATGGGTCGCGCCCCGCGGTATAGTTGTCGCGGTAGGCGCGGGTATCGGCGCGGCCCTCGTATTCCTTGTCCTCGATCCAGACCCTGCCGGTCGCGTCGCGCGCGGTGATCGCGATCTTGAGGTAGGCGCCGTTCGACTCCAGGATCTTGCCGTCGACGGTGAGGTCGAAGGAATTCACGCTGGCCGGAACCACGCGCGCCGTGCCCCACTGGCCGGTGTCCTCGAGCGTATTGCGCAGCTCCATCGCGATGTAGCGCGCCTCGGCATTGCGGATGTCCGGGTAGACGCGCAGCTTGTCCATCATCTCCGGGTCGTCCTCGACCTGCTTGGGGATGCCCGGATCGAGGATGTGCACGCCGACGTCGAGCAGCTGGTCGCCCGGGATCTCGGTGGTCGCCTGGGTCGCCTGCAGCACGGGCAGCGGACGCGTTTCCTTGACGCAACCGCCGGCGAGCAGCGCAGCCGCAAACACCCAGCCCAGCGGTGACCAGCGGATCTCGATCATCGCGTTCCCGGCCTCAGCGGCCCTTCTTGTAGCGACGGTATTCCTCCCAGAGCGCCGCGCGCAATTCCGGGTCCGTTTCCTTCATCGCCGCCTCGCGGATCTGGCGCGCGACGATGTCGTCGTCCGCGCCGTCAGGTATGTCGGCCGGGATGGCGCTCGGGCCCTTGCCGCCCGCGGTGCCGCCGCCGACGCCGCCCTGCTGGCTCGCGGGCTCGCCTTCCTGCGAGTTGCCGTTGCCGCCGTTGCCGCCGGCGCCGGTGGATTCGAGCCCGCCCTCGCGCTTCGGACCGCCGCCCGCGGTGCCGCTGCCGTCGCCTTCCTCGCCATTTGCGCTCGCTTCGCCTTCCTCGCCGGCTGCGCCGCCGGCGCCTTGCGCCTCTGCGCGCTCCTTGGCGATATCCGCCTGCGCGGTGCGCACCGTGGCGTCGAAGGTGCCAAAGGTTTCATCGAGGCGACGGCCGATCTGTTCGCTCTTGCTGTTGCCCGAACCCGGCGTCGCGCCCGGGCCCTGGCCGGCCTGGCCGCCGGCGCCGCCGGGCTCGCCGCCGGACTGCCCGGCATCGCCGCCGCCGGTCGTGCCGCCGACGGTACCTGCCGGTCCGTTCCCGCCCGCCTGGCTGCCGGTCCCACCGGCCGTACCCGGGTTGCCGCCCGGCGTACCCGTCGATCCAGGTTTGCCGCCGCCACCCTGCGTTGCGCCGTCGGGCGAACCCGCGCCGCCCGTGCTGCCGCCGGGCAATCCAGGCAGGCCCGGCGTGCCCGGGGTACCACCCGCCGTCCCGTCAGCGCCACCCGGCATGCCTGGCGCGCCCGGTAATCCACCCGGGAGGTCGCCCGGCAAGGCACCGGGCAGTGCGCCCGCCTGCGGCTTCACGCAGACGTCGATAGTCGGCTTTTCGTCATCCGCGGTCGTGTCCGGGTCGTCGCTGCTGACGCAGGGCTGGCCGTCTGAATTCGTGCCGCTCGCGCCGCCTGGCGCACCGGATTGCGGTCCCTGTCCCGGCTGGCCACCCGCGCTGCCGGCGCTGCCCGACTGGCCCTGCGACGAACCGCCTGCCGCGCCGCCGTCCTCGCCCGGCATCGGGATCGCGGCGTCTGCGCCGCCGCCCTGGTCGCCCGCGGTCGGGAACTCCGAATCCGAGCCGCCACCGCCGCTCGAACCGGCGCTGCCGCCGCCGCCGGAGGAGGAACCGCTGCCGCCCTGCTGACCGCCGCCTTGCTGTCCACCGGCGCCGCCGCCGGAGGAGCCGCCACCCGCGGAACCCCCTCCGGCCGAGCCGCCGCCGGAAGAACCGCCGCCTCCGCCTTGTTGTCCGCCACCCTGCTGTCCGCCTCCACTACTGCCGCCGCTCGATTGCTGGCCGCCGCTTCCGCCCGAAGAGCCACCGCCGCTCGGACGCTGCGAAGATTGCTGCGTCATGCAGCCGAGCGCGAGCCCGAAGGCCGCGGCGACTGCGATGGCGCGCAGGATGCGAGTGGCATTCATTCAACTCTCCCCGCCGGCTGCCCGATACCCGGGCGCCCGGCTTCGGGCACGTCCGTCAATATTGGAGACCCGGCCCAACCATTGGTTCACCGGTCCCGGGCACGCTGACCGGGTCAGGACCCCGCCGGTGCCGCGGGGATGTCATCGCCCTTCAGGAAGGCGCCCAGCTGGCTCGCGAGGCGGTCGCAGGCGGTTCCCTGGACGCGCGCAATGAAGGGCAGCGGCACCAGCACGCCGACCAGCGCCGAGGTGCCGGTCACGTTGGTCGAAACCGTGCCCGCCGTCTTCGCGGTATTGAGGTCCCAGACGACCGCCTGGTAATCCGATTCCTTCTCCCACCAGCCGAAGCCGATGCAGCCGCCGCCCGCCGGGCCGAGGGTGCAGGTGATGCTGCCGCCGCTGTCGGTCTGGCGCGTCGCGCCGTCGATCCAGATGAGGTAACGCACGCCGCTCTCGGCGACGCGCTGCGCCACGACATCCTTGGAGAGCAGCTTGGTCACGCCTTCCGGGCGCTGCGGCGCGGTCGAGGGCTCGAGCCAGGGAAACATCGAGTCGACGAAGTCGTTGTTCGGGCGGACCTGGATGCCCCGGGACTTCGCCATCTTGTTGCCGACGCAGTCCATGAAGTCGTCTTCGGCGGTGATGCCTTCGACGTGCGGCTTTGCGAGCAGGACCACGGCTTCCTGGTCGCTGATCGCGGTCGACATCGTGCGGTCTTCCTCGAGCTTGGCCGTCATGCAGCCGGAAAGCAGGACGAGCGCGGCCGCGCCCGAGCCCGCGTTTCGCAGTGACTGGTAGGCCTTGCGCTTCATGGGACGTCTCCTTTCCCCGCGCTCCCCGCTTCGATCGAGTATACGCCGCGATCACCACAGGTCCATCTGGCCCGGCGAACGATTTGGCGGGCGAAACCGGTCGGCGCCGAGCGGCTCATCCCGCCCGCTCGCGAGGCCGTGCTTGCGGCAGGCCGCCGCGAAACGCTTGCGCAGGAGATCGGCCCAGGGGCCCTGCCCGCGCATGCGGTGGCCGAAGCGCGGATCGTTGTCGCGACCGCCGCGCAGCTCGCGGATGCGGTGGCGCACCTTCTGCGCCCGGTCGGGGAAATGCAGGTCGAGCCATTCCAAGAAGAGCTCCCGCACCTCGCCCGGCAGACGCAACAGGACATAACCTGCAGTTTTCGCGCCCGCCGCGGCCGACGCGTCCAGGATCGCCTCGAGCTCGTGGTCGTTGATGGCCGGCACCACCGGCGCGAACATCACGCCGACCGGAATTCCCGCCGCCGCAAGCTTGCCGATCGCCGCGAGCCGGGCCCGCGGCGAGGCGGCACGCGGCTCCATGCGCCGTTTCAGTTCGTCGTCGAGCGTCGTCACACTGACAAAGACTTTCACGAGCCGTTCCGCAGCGAGCTGCGAGAGGACGTCGATGTCGCGGACCACGAGCGCGCCCTTGGTCACGATCGTGACCGGGTGATGGCACTCGGCGAGCACCTCGAGGATCGAGCGAGTCACACCGAGCTTGCGCTCGAGCGGCTGGTAGGGATCCGTGTTGGCGCCGAGATTGATTGCACTTGGCTTGTAGGCGCGGCGGTTCAGCTCCTCGCGCAGGTGCAACGCCGCGTCCTTCTTGTAGAAGAGCCGCGTCTCGAAATCGAGGCCGGCGGATAGATTCAGGTACTGGTGGCTCGGGCGGGCGTAGCAGTTGTGGCTGATCATGCCATTGGCGACGAAATCGCCGGTTCCGGTCGTGATGTCGAAGAGGTCCATTTCGCGGCCGAGAGGTTCGATTTCGACGATTTCGAGCTTTGCCGCCGATTTTACCGATTGCGCCTCGATGTCACGCTTGCGAACGATCGAAGGGTCGAATGTCCCGAAAAAGCGCAGGTGTTCCCGCAGCCCGCCGCGGACGCGGACATATTTCACGGGCTTCGGCGCGTCGAGCCGTCCCGTTTCGACGACGGAGTCGAAACGCAGCGCACGCAGGCCATCGCTCAGGACGTCGATCATGTGCGGATCGGTATTGGCAATCCGCATGATGCCGTCCTTGTAGGAGCCCTCCGCGTCGAAAATGCCTCCCACATAACCGAGCAGCCAATCGCCCGCGGGCCGCTCCGGCCACGCGACCAATTTGCCGATCGCGGCCACCGATGTTCTTGCGCTGGTGCGAATCGCCTCAATTTGCCTTCGTAGAGCGCTTCCCGCGAAAAACAGAAAGCGATCGGTCGCGATGCCGAAGTCCGACAGGAATTTGGCTGCTCGCTCGAGCGCCTCGCTATCAGACATTGCGAGCCGGAAGCGGTATTGGTCACCGTTCGCGCGTCCTGCTCGCGCATAACGGTAGACGCCCAAGTGGCCGTCTCCCCTGATCAGCCCGCACAGATAGCCGCGACGGTACTCAGCCGAATGATCGTTCCTCCGAATTGACGGAACGACGCCCAATCCCATCAACGTGTTGTTCAGTGTCAGGCGGGGCCTCTGGCGGCCGTCTTCACCCGGTGCAACGAACTTCCAACCGCGCTCGGTCAAGAATCGGTGATCGCCGCTGGCGACGAGTTCGGTTCCGTCAGCCAATCGGACGCGCCAGGCCGGTTTGCGTGTTCTCCATTGCGCGAGAACTTGCGAACGCACGTAGCGCCGGTAATGGCCTTGCTTTGCCGTACCGTAGATCTCGTCACCGACCGAGAGCGTCGCGAGTGGCTTCTGACTGCCGTCTCCCATAAGAATCAGCGAGTCGCCGGACATGCAGTAAACGCATCCGTGTTCGCACCCGCGATACGGATTGATCGAGAGATCGAACGGGATGTCGGGCGAGTCGTTCTTCGTGATGACGTTGCGCGCAGGCTCCGGCTGCACGGTCGTCGCGAGCGGCGGCAGCTCCTCGTCGGCGATGCCCCAGCCGTCGTCGACGGCCTCGACCGCGAGCGATTCGAAGCGACCCGTGCGGTTCGAGAGCGCTCCGCGCGACCTGTCAGGCAATCGAGGCATACTGTATGGATATACAGCTACGCCTTTCCGCCGTCAAGCGTCGCGAATTGAGGGCTCCGGAAAGCGCTTGATGCGCCAGAGACCGGGAAAACCGCGGATCCAGATGCCGGCGATCGCGATGCTCACGAGTCCGCCGACGACGACCGCCGGTTTCAGTCCCCACCAGGCCGCGGTGACGCCCGACTCGAATTCGCCGAGCTCGTTCGAGGCGCCGATGAAGACGGCGTTCACGGCACTCACGCGACCGCGGATCGCATCGGGCGTCTCGAGCTGCACCAGCATGTGGCGGATGTAGACACTCACCATGTCGGAAGCGCCGATCACGACCAGCGCGGCCATCGAGACGAAAAACTCGTGCGACAGCCCGAACACGACGGTCGCGGCGCCGAAGATCGCGACCCCCGCGAACATCTTGGCGCCGACGTGCTGCGTGATCGGACGCCAGGACAGCGTGATCGCGACGACCGCGGCGCCGATGCCGGGCGCGGCACGCAGCCAGCCAAAGCCGTCCGGCCCGACGTGCAGGATGTCGCTCGCGTAGGCGGGCAGCAACGCGACCGCGCCGCCGAACAGCACCGCGAACAGGTCGAGCGAGACGGCGCCGAGAATGATTTTCTTCCGCCACACGAACTGCAGGCCCTCGAGCAGCGTGCGCCAGCCGTCTGGCGTCGCCGGACGCGCGGGCACGCCCGTCTTCACGCCGACAATCATGAACACCGCGGCCGCGAGCAGCGCCGCGACCGTGCCGTAGACGATGTCGCGGACCGGCGAGATAGACGAGGCCGCCGATCGCCGGGCCCGCGATCGTAGAGAGTTGCCAGGTACTCGAATTCACCGCGACCGCGCGCGAGAACAGCGCGGGCGGCACCAGGTTCGGCATGATCGCCTGCCCCGCCGGCATCGAGAACGCGCGCGCGACGCCGAACACGACCATCACCGCGAATACCGGCCAGGCGACGGCGAGCCCGGACAGCGTGAACGCGAGCAGCGCGAGCGCGCACAGGCACTCGAGCGCGATGCACAGTGCGAGGATGCGCGCGCGGTCGCGGCGATCGGCGACGTGGCCTGCGGGCAGCACCAGCAGCACGAACGGCAGGAACTGGGACAGGCCAATCAGGCCGAGGTCGAGCGGCTTGCCGGTGATCGCGTAGATCTGCCAGCCGACCGCGACCGTCTGCATCTGCACCGCGACCGACGCGAGCAGCCGCGCCGACAGGAAGCGCATGAAGCCCGCGTGGTGGAGGAGTTTCCCGAGCGGCGCGCCCGTGCTCGCGAGGATCGCCACGTGCGGATCAGCGCCCGGCGAGCAGGCGCAACATGCGCCGCAGCGGCTCGGCCGCGCCCCAGAGCAGCTGGTCGCCGACCGTGAACGCGGTGAGGTAGTCCTCGCCCATCGCCAGGTGGCGGATGCGACCGACCGCGATGTCGAGCGTGCCCGAGACCGCAGCCGGCGTGAGGCGCGCAAGCGTCGCCTCGCGCTGGTTGGGCACCACGCGGATCCACTCGTGCGCGCCCTCGATCGCGCGCTCGATTTCGGGGATCATCATCCGGCGCTTCAGCTTGATCGTGACCGCCTGGCTGTGGCAGCGCATTGCGCCGATGCGCACGCACAGGCCGTCGATCGGCACCGGCTTCATCCCCAGGCCGAGGATCTTGTTGCCCTCCGCGCCTGCCTTGATTTCCTCGCCGCTGCTGCCGTTGCCGAGGTCGCGGTCGATCCAGGGCAGCAGGCTGCCGGCGAGCGGCGCGCCGAGCCGCGCCATCGGCATGGCGTCCGAAAACGCCGCCTGCGCGCGCCGGTCAACGTCGAGTATCGCGCTCGCGGGATCCTCGAGCAGCGCGCCCACGGCGCGATGCAGGTGGCCCATCTGCGCGAGCAGTTCGCGCATCTCGCGCGCGCCCGCGCCGGAGGCCGCCTGGTAAGTCATCGTCGTCAGCCACTCGACGAGGCCCGCGCGGAACAGCCCGCCGAACGCCATCAGCAGCAGGCTCACGGTGCAGTTGCCGCCGATCCAGTCGCGCCGGCCGACGCCGAGCGCGGTGTCGATCACGGCGCGGTTGACCGGATCCAGGACGATCACCGCATCGTCCTGCATGCGCAGCGCGGAGGCCGCGTCGATCCAGTGGCCGCGCCAGCCGCCGGCGCGCAACTTCGGGTGCACAGCCCGGGTGTAGTCGCCGCCCTGGCAGGACACCAGGATGTCGCAGCGCGCGAGCGCGGCAAGATCGTTCGCGTCGGCGACGACGGCCGCTTTTGCACCGGCAGCAGGCGCGGCACTCCCGGCCTGCGTGGTCGAGAAAAACACGGGCTCGATGAGCGCGAAGTCATTTTCGGCCCGCATGCGCTCGAGGAGCACGGAACCGACCATGCCGCGCCAGCCGATCAGTCCCGTTTTAGGATAGGCCGTCATCGACTCGATTGTTGCACTGCAAAGTCCGCACTATAGCGTGGGACAGGGGGGCCGACACATGAGCGAACCCGCACCACAACTCACGGTGCCGCCGGAAGCGGCCTGGGGACCGACCTTCGACGTCGGCCGCGCGACCGACGCGTACATCGCGACCATTCCCGCCGCGGACGCGCGAAAAGTCCGACGCCTACTACGAGGGCGGCTACTGGATCGGGCTCTGGTCCACGCTGATCGCCGTCGCGCTGTGCCTGCTGCTGCTGAAGTTCCGCTTCGCGGCGCGCATCCGCGAGCGCGTCGCCGCGCGCGGCCGCGGTCCCTGGCTGCAGGCGCTCGCGGTGGCCGCCGCTTTCCTGCTCGCGCTCTCGCTGCTCTCGCTGCCGTGGGCGCTCTACACCGACTACTCCCGCGAGCACGCCTACGCCATGTCGAACTACACGCTCGGCGGCTTCCTCGGCGAGTGGGCGCTCAATACGGCGATCAGCACGGCCTTCCTCGCGCTCGCGGTCTCGGGTTTCTACCTGCTGGTGCGGCGGGTGCGCGAGCGCTGGGTCTGGTGGGCGACCGCCGTGACCGCGGTGCTGATCCTGTTCGTGTTCACGGTGCAACCGGTCCTGGTCGAGCCGCTGTTCAACGACTACAAGCCGCTACCGGCCGGGCCGATGCGCGACGACATCCTCGCGCTCGCGCACGAGACCGGCATCCCGGTCGACAACGTGTACGGGTTCGACGCCTCGAAACAGACCAAGCGCATCAGCGCGAATGTCGCCGGTCTCTGGGGCACGGCGCGCATCGCGCTGAATGACAACCTGATGAACGGCGCATCGCTGCCCGAGATCCGCGCCGTCATGGGCCACGAAATGGGGCATTACGTGCTGAACCACGGCTTCAAGCTCGCGTTCGGCTTCACGCTCGCGCTCGGCATCGGATACTTCGTGATCAACCGCGTATTCGGTCGTATCCAGCGCCGGCGCGGCGATGCGTGGGGCATCCGGGACCTTGCCGACCCGGCGGGCCTGCCGCTCGCGTTTGCGATCTTCACGGTCGTGATGTACTTGCTGACGCCGGCGACGAACTCGATGGTGCGGGCGGCGGAGGCGCAGGCGGACGCATTCGGCCTCGATGCCGCGAAGGAGCCGCACGGGTTCGCGTCGATCGCGATGAAACTGTCGACCTATCGCAAGCTGGAGCCGGGGGCGCTGGAGGAAGTGATCTTCTTCGACCACCCGAGCGGTCGTGCGCGGGTTGAGCGTTCCATGCGTTGGTTAGCGGAGCATCCGCCGCGAGTAGGGCGGGCGCGCGGGATCCCGCGGGGTTCTCGCTCGCAAACTCCGCCGGAACTTACGAGTTTGCTCGCGAGACCCCGCGACCTCGCGCGCCCGGCGAAATGCCGCGGTGATCAGCCGAGCAAAGGAACAAAGGGGACAGTCACCTTTTCCCGGAAAAGGTGACTGTCCCCTTTTGTCACCTGCTCGGCAGTAGTCCCGCCGGAATCAGCGAGAGCAGCTCATTGCTCGCTATCACTGCCTTCGCCGCGGCGATGTCGGGGGCGAAGAGGCGGTCGTGGTCGTAGAAGACGACCTGCCGGCGCAGCAGTGCGTGCGCCTGCTCGAGGGCGGGACTCGAGGTGAGCGGACGACGGAAATCGATGCCCTGGGCGGCGGCGAGCAACTCGATCGCGAGCACGCCGCGGGTGTTCTCTGCCATCGGCCCGAGGCGGCGCGCGGCGAAGGTCGCCATGCTGACGTGATCCTCCTGGTTTGCGCTGGTCGGCAGGCTGTCGACCGACGCCGGGTGCGCGAGCGACTTGTTCTCCGACGCGAGCGCGGCCGCCGTCACCTGCGCGATCATGAAACCCGGAGTTGAGCCCGCCGTGCTTGCACGAGGAAGGCCGGCAGCTGGCTCAGGGAGTCGTCGATCAGCATCGCGATGCGCCGCTCGGAGAGCGCGCCGATCTCGGCGATCGCGAGCGCGAGGTTGTCCGCCGCGAAAGCGACGGGCTCGGCGTGGAAGTTGCCGCCGGAAAGCACGTCGCCCTCCTTGCCGAAGACGAGCGGGTTGTCGGAGACGCCGTTCGCCTCGAGCAGGAGCGTGCGCGCGACGTTCTCGACCTGCTGCAGGCAGGCGCCGGCGACCTGCGGCTGGCAGCGCAGCGAATACGGGTCCTGCACGCGGTCGCAGTGCTCGTGCGAACGGCCGATCGCGCTCTCGCCGAGCACCGCGCGGAACGCCGCGGCGACCGCGATCTGCGCGGGCTGGCCGCGCGCCATATGGATGCGCGCGTCGAACGGCACGCGGCTGCCGAGCGCGGCGTCCACCGACATCGCGCCGGTGACGATCGAGGCCGCGAGCAGGTCTTCCGCCGCGAACAGCCCCTCGAGCGCGAGCGCGGTCGAGACCTGCGTGCCGTTCAGGAGCGCGAGGCCCTCCTTCGGCCCGAGCACGAGCGGCTCGATGCCGGCCGCCTTCAGTGCCGGCGCGCAATCCTGTTCCCTGCCGTCGACGCGCACGCTCCCCTCGCCGATCAGCGCGAGCGAGAGGTGCGCGAGCGGCGCGAGATCGCCCGAGGCGCCGACCGAGCCCTGGCCGGGGACGACGGGATAAATGCCCGCGTTCACGAGCGCGAGCAGCTTCTCGATCACGGCCGCACGCACGCCGGAAAAACCGCGCGCGAGGCTCGCCGCCTTGAGGACCATGACGAGCCGCACGGTCGAGTCCGCGAGCGGCGCGCCGACGCCTGCGGCGTGCGAGCGCATCAGGTAGAGCTGCAGGGTGGCGAGCTCGTCGCTCGAAATGCGGGTCTTGGCGAGCTTGCCAAAGCCGGTGTTGATGCCGTAGAGCGACTCGCCGCCGGCGAGGCGCTTCGCGACCGCCGCGAGCGACGCCTCGACCGCGCCGCGCCAGCCCTCGGCGAGCGCAATCGCGACGTTGCCGCGCGCGATGCGGCGCAGCTCCGCGAGCGGGATGCTGCCGGGCTTCAGTGTCAGCGTCGCCATCAGCGGACCGATGGCAGGTCGAGGCCCTGCTCGCGCGCGCAGGCGATCGCAAGCTCGTAGCCCGCGTCGGCGTGGCGCATGACGCCGGTGCCCGGGTCGTTGCGCAGCACGCGCGCGAGCCTTGAGGCGGCCGCATCCGTGCCGTCGCAGACGATCACGACGCCGGCGTGCTGCGAGAAGCCCATGCCGACGCCGCCGCCGTGATGGATCGACACCCAGGTCGCGCCGCCGGCGGTATTCAGCAGCGCATTCAGGAAAGCCCAGTCGGAGACTGCGTCCGAGCCGTCCTTCATCGCTTCCGTCTCGCGGTTCGGGCTCGCGACCGAGCCGGAATCGAGGTGATCGCGCCCGATCACGATCGGCGCGGACAATGCCCCGCTCGCGACCATCTCGTTGAAGGCCAGACCGAGCCGGGCGCGGTCCTTGAGCCCGACCCAGCAGATGCGCGCGGGCAGTCCCTGGAACTTGATGCGCTCGCGCGCCAGGTCGAGCCAGCGGTGCAGGTGCGCGTCGTCCGGGATCAGTTCCTTCACCTTCGCGTCGGTCCGGTAGATGTCCTCGGGATCGCCCGAGAGCGCGACCCAGCGGAACGGGCCGATGCCCTCGCAGAACAGCGGGCGGATGTAGGCCGGCACGAAGCCGGGAATGTCGAAGGCGTTCGCCAGACCTTCGTCCTTCGCGACCTGGCGGATGTTGTTGCCATAGTCGAATACGACCGCGCCCTGCGCCTTCAGGTCCAACATCGCCTGCACGTGGACTTTCATCGAGGCGCGCGCCTCGCGCTCGATGCGCGCCGGGTCCTGCTGCCGCGCCTGCGCCGCCTGCGCCAAGGTCCAGCCGCGCGCGAGGTAGCCGTTGCGCGGATCGTGGGCGGAAGTCTGGTCCGTCACCACATCCGGCACGACTTTGCGGCGCGCGAGTTCGGGGAACACATCCGCCGCGTTGCCCAGCAGTCCGACCGACAAAGTCTTTTTCGCGCCGCGCGCCTCGTCGATCAGCGCCAGCGCCTCGTCGAGCGTCGTCGCCTTGCGGTCCACGTAACCGGTGCGGATCCGGAAATCGATGCGCGACTCGTCGCATTCCACCGCCAGCATCGAGAAGCCCGCCATGGTCGCGGCGAGCGGCTGCGCGCCGCCCATGCCGCCAAGGCCCGCGGTCAGGATCCAGCGCCCGCGCGCATCGCCATTGAAATGAGCGCGCGCGCAGGCGCCGAAAGTCTCGTAGGTGCCCTGGACGATGCCCTGCGAGCCGATGTAGATCCACGAGCCCGCCGTCATCTGCCCGTACATCATGAGGCCCTTGCGGTCGAGCTCGTGGAAATGCTCCCAGGTCGCCCAGTGCGGCACCAGGTTCGAGTTCGCGATCAGGACGCGCGGCGCGTCCGGATGCGTGCGAAAAACGCCGACCGGCTTGCCCGACTGCACCAGCAGCGACTCGTCGTCCTTCAGGCGCCGCAGCACCGAGAGAATCGTGTCGAAGGCTTCCCAGTTGCGCGCGGCCTTGCCGATGCCGCCGTAGACGACCAGCCGGTCCGGGTGCTCCGCGACCTCGGGATCGAGGTTGTTCTGGATCATGCGGAACGGCGCCTCGGTCAGCCAGCTCCCGCAATGCAGCGTCTTGCCGCGCGGCGCGCGGACGACGCGAGGACCGTGGGCGGTCGAGGCCGGTTCGGCGTTCATGGGCTGCGAGGATAACGCGGTTGAGGCATTATATGCGGCGCCCGACGGGCCCTTCCCCATGAGTCAATCCCGCTCCCTCTCCGCCGCTACCCTGGGCGCGCTCGGCGTCGTGTACGGCGACATCGGCACCAGCCCGCTGTACGCGCTGCGCGAAGCAACCGCCGCGGCCGGCGGCCCGACCACCGCCGCCATCCTCGGCGTCGTCTCGCTGATTTTCTGGAGCCTGCTGCTCGTCATCTCGCTGAAGTACCTGGTCCTGATCCTGCGCGCGGACAACGACGGCGAGGGCGGCATCCTGTCGCTGGTCGCGCTGGTGCAGCAATCGCTCGGCGGCACGAGTGCCTGGGCGACGCGCCTGGTCGCGCTCGGCGTGCTCGGCACCGCACTCTTTTACTGCGATGCGCTGCTGACGCCCGCGATCTCGGTGCTGAGCGCGGTCGAGGGCCTGGAGCTGCTCGACGCGCGCATGCAACAGGCGGTCCTGCCGGTCACGATCGCGATCCTCGCCGGCCTGTTCGCCCTGCAGCGCAGCGGGACTGCGCGCGTCGGGCGGCTGTTCGGCCCGGTGATGATCCTGTGGTTCGCCTCGCTCGCGGTCATGGGCGTGCGCGCGATCCTGGTCGAGCCGGGCGTGCTTGCCGCCCTCAATCCCGTGCACGGCATCGCGCTGCTCGCCGGGCATCCCGGGCTCGCGCTCGCGATCCTCGGCGCCGTGTTCCTGGTGGTGACCGGCGGCGAGGCGCTGTATGCCGACATGGGCCATTTCGGCCGGACGCCGGTGCGCCTCGCCTGGTTCACGATCGTGTGGCCGGGACTGCTGCTCAACTATTTCGGCCAGGGCGCGCTGCTGCTCGCCCATCCGCCAGCTCGCGGGGAAACCGTTCTTTGCGCTCGCACCCGCGGGTACGCTGCCGGCCCTGATCGTCCTCGCGACGCTCGCGACCATCATCGCCTCGCAGGCGACGATCTCCGGGGCGTTCTCCATCACCCGCCAGGCGGTGCAGCTCGACCTGCTGCCGCGCGTGAAGATCCTGCAGACCTCCGCGGACGAGCGCGGCCAGATCTACGTGCCGTCGACGAATATGTTCATGTTCGTCGCAGTCGTCCTCGTCGTCCTCGGGTTCGGCTCCTCGAGCGCCGTCTCGGGCGCCTACGGCGCCTCGGTCATGGGCACCATGCTGATCACCACGCTGCTCGGCGCCATCGCCGCGGCCACCGCCTGGCACTGGCCGCGCTGGCGCATCGGCTGCGTGTTCGGCCTGTTCCTGGTGGTCGACCTCGCCTTCGTCGCCGGCAACGCCAGCAAGATACCCGGCGGCGGCTGGGTGCCGCTCGCGCTCGCGACCGTGATGTTCGGGGTGTTCATCACCTGGCGCGACGGCCGCGCGCGGCTGCGCGCAGAACTGCAGCGGCGCGCGGTGCCGATCGCCGACCTGCCGCCGCTGCTCGCCGCCGCCACGCGCGTGCCGGGCACGGCCGTCTTCCTCGTCAGCCACCGCGGCTACGTGCCGACCGCGCTGCTGCGCAACCTCGAGCACAACCGCGTCTGCCACGAGAACATCGTGATCCTCAACCTCGAGATACAGCGCACGCCGCGCCAGCGGCTCGTCTCGCGCAGCTACCCGGAAGAGATCTGCCCCGGCGTGTTCGTCGTGCACGCGCGCTTCGGCTTCATGGAGACGCCGGACGTGCGGGTCGCGCTCGCGGGCGCGACGCGCAAGGGACTTCGCATCGACGAGGACTGCACGTTCTTCCTCGGCTGGCACCTGGTGCGCGCCCGCACGCGACGCGGCATCGCCGGCTTCAAGATGCGGCTGTTTGCCTACATGCAGCGCAGGAGCGCCCAGGCCGCGGAGTTCTTCCGCATGCCGACGCGGCGCGTGGTGGTGCTCGCGACCGAGGTCGAGATCTAGCCCGGCGTCTTCGCGCCCAGCGTGCGCCAGGTGCCGCTCGGCGAATCCGTGAATCGCCGCTCGACGGCCTCGTAGTGGTCGATGATCTTGCGCACGTACTGGCGCTTGCCGAGGTAGTCACCCGGCCAGAAGCTGCGCTTGAAGCCGTAGATGACGATGGACTTCAGGTCGTGGCGGTCGAGCTTGAGGTGCTCGACCGCGAGCATCAGCTCGTTCGTCACCGTGGTGTTGCTCATCAGGCGGTTGTCGGTGCAGAGCGTGGTCGAGATGCGCGCAGCGCGCAGCTTGCTGAAGGTGTGCTGGTCCAGCTGCCTGAGGTCGGGATTCGTCTGCAGGTTGCTGGTCAGGCAGATCTCGAGCGTGATGCGCCGGTCGGCGATGTAATGGCCGAGCTTCTCGACGTAGCGCGCGCGGTCCTCGATTTCCGGGTCGCGGATCTGGTCGGCCTCGAGCAGGTAGGTGCCGTGACCGATGCGGTCCGCGTGCAGGTCCGTGATCGCCTGGAAGATGGACTCCGGCCCGTACGCCTCGCCCGCGTGGACCGTGCGCTTCAGGAAGTGCTTGAGGGCGTACTCGAAAGCTTCCTTGTGCGCGCCCGCCGGGTAGCCCGCCTCCTCGCCCGCGAGGTCGAATCCGACCACCTGCAGCCCGAGGTTGTCGCGCGCGAGCACCGCCGCCCGCGCGGCGTCCAGCGATGCCATTGCGAACACGTCCTTCGAGCGCGTGAACGGGTGGGCCGCGAGCAGCGTGTCGTAGTGGCAGCTGAAGCCGGCGCCGAATGCACGCAGTGCGCAGCAGATGATCCCGTACTCGAACGGCGGCTCGCGCCCGGCCGCGATCTCGGGGCGGCGGTTGTACGCATCCCGCGCGCGGCGCAGGCCCCGGTCCACGGCGGCGAGCACCTGGATTGCGTCGAGTCCCGGGCGCACGTGCAGCTGCGGCGCAAAACGCACCTCGAGGTAGCGCACGCCCTCCGCCTGGTTGTCCTCGGCGAGCTCCGCCGCGATCCGCTCGAGCGCCTCCTCGGTCTGCATCACGGCGACCGTGTAACGGAAGCCCTTCAGGTAGTCGCCGAGGCTGGTGTAACGGTCCTTGAATACGGTTTCGCGCAGGCCAGCCTCGGTATAACTCGGCAGCTCGACGCCGCCCGCCCGCGCGAGCTCGATCAGCGTCGGGATGCGCAGCGACCCGTCGAGATGCACGTGCAGGTCCGTCTTCGGCAGCGCCGCGACGAATTCGCGCGTAATGACGGGATCCGGCATGAGACACAGAGCATAACGCGGCGGCAGCGGCTTCCGGTAAGCTCTCGTTCCGTGACGACCCCCGACACCTCGACCTGGACCCGGTTGATCCGGAACGCGACCCTCGCGACCTGCGCAGACGGCCGGCCGTACGGACTGATCGCGAAAGGCGCCGTGGCGCTCGCCGGCAACCGCATCGCCTGGATCGGCACCCGGAAAAACATGCCGGCGACGCTGCCGCGCAGCTGCGCCGTCAACGACGTGCGCGGCGCGCTGGTAACGCCCGGGCTCATCGATTGCCACACCCACCTGGTGTGGGCCGGCAGCCGCTTCCGCGAGTTCGAGCAGCGCCTGTCGGGCGCGAGCTACGAGGACATTGCCAAGGCCGGCGGCGGCATCGCCTCGACCGTCGCCGCGACCCGGGCCGCCAGCGAGTCGGACCTGCTCACGCTCGCGCTCGCGCGCGCCGCGAAGTTCATCGCCGAGGGCGTGACCACGATCGAGGTGAAGTCGGGCTACGGGCTCGACAAGGACAACGAACTCAAGATCCTTCGCGTCGCCCGCACCCTCGGCAAACGCCTCTCGCTCACCGTGCGCACCACGCTGCTCGCCGCCCACGCCGTGCCCCCGGAATTCCAGGGCCGGGCCGACGACTATATTAAATGTATATGCGAGGAGATCCTGCCGGCCGCCGCGGCCGAGGGCCTCGCCGATGCGGTCGACGCCTACTGCGACAACATCGGCTTCACCCCCGCCCAGGTCGAGCAGGTGTTCGAGAAGGCTGCCGAGCTGCAGCTGCCCGTCAAGCTGCACGCCGAGCAGTTCTCCAACCAGCAAGGGGCCGCGCTCGCCGCCAAGTACAAGGCGCTCTCCGCGGACCATCTCGAACACCTCGACAAGGAAGGCGTGCACGCGATGGCTGCCGCACGCACCGTCGCCGTGCTGCTCCCCGGCGCCTACCTGTACCTGCGCGAGACCAAACTCCCGCCGATCGAGCTCCTGCGCGTGCACCGCGTGCCGATCGCAATCGCGAGCGACCTCAATCCCGGCAGCAGCCCGCTCGCCTCGCTCCAGCTCAACATGCACCTTGCCTGTGCCCTGTTCGGGCTCACCACCGAGGAGGCGCTGCTCGGCGTCACCCGCCATGCCGCGCGCGCGCTCGGCATGCGCAAGGAACGCGGCACCATCGAGCCCGGCAAGATCGCCGACCTCGTGATCTGGAACGCCGAGCACCCGGCCGAACTCGCGGCCCAGTTCGGCCTGATCCGGCCAGCCGCGATCCTGCGCGACGGCGTGCAGTGATCACGCTCGCGACGCTGAATAGCCGGGGCCAGGGTTTCCTGCCCGGTTATCTCGGGATCGTCTTCACCGGGCTCACGAGCGAGGCGCTCACCGCCGAGCTGGCTATCCAGCCGCACCACATCGCGCCGAACGGGTTCCTGCACGCCGGCACCGTGGTGACACTCGCCGACACCGCCTGCGGCTACGGCTGCGTGACGAAGTTGCCCGAGGACGCGACCGGTTTCACGACCCTCGAGCTCAAGACCAATTTTCTCGGCACCGCTCGCGAGGGCACGATCGCCGTCGTCGCCAGGCCGCAGCACCTCGGCCGCACCACCCAGCTCTGGGACGCCGTCGTCACGCACCAGGACAGCGGCAAGACCCTCGCGCTGTTTCGCTGCACGCAGCTCGTGATCTATCCGAGGGAGCAGCCGGCGTGAAGGAAACGCTGGTCGCCGCGCGCTGGGACGCGCTCGCGGCACGGCTCGGAATCGTCAAGCCCCTGGTCGCATTCCGCTGGCTCGAGTCGCACTACGGGGAGCGCGCACGCAAATACCACACCGCTCACCACATCAACGAATGCCTCGGGCTGCTCGACCGCTCCAATCATGCAGAAGCCACGAATCCCCTCGTCGAGTACGCGCTCTGGTTCCACGACGCGATCTACAACACGTTCTCGCGCAGGAATGAGGAGCGCAGCGCCGAGACCGCAGTACGGGTATTGCAACGGTCGAACCGTCCTGCTGCCAGCTTCGCAGCGGTGCGCGAAATAATCCTCGCAACGCGTCACGGCGCGCAGCCGACCAAGCCATCTTCGCAGCTGCTGGTCGACATCGACCTCGCCATTCTCGGTGCCGACGCCGATCGTTATGCCGAGTTCGAGCTGCAGATCCGCGCCGAGTACTGGTGGGTGCCGACCGCCCTGTACCGCAAGCAGCGTGCAGCCATCCTGACGGGTTTCGTCAACCGCTCCTCCGTCTTCGCCACCCACGAGTTTCGCGAACGCTACGAGCGCCAGGCGCGCAACAACATTGCCTGGGGCCTCGAGCAACTCAGTTTCGGGCGCGATACGTTCCGCTGGACCGCCCGCTTCTGATCATGCGGCGCGTGGCTTTCCTGACACTCGCCGATCCGACGGGCTTCGCCATCGATGACGGGCTCGCAACAGGGCCACTCGCGCTGCGTGGCTGGAAGGTCGACACGCTGCCCTGGAACCGGCCCGGCGTGGACTGGCGCCGCTACGAACTTGTGGTGATCCGCTCCACCTGGGACTACCAGCATCACGCCGAGGAGTTCATCGCCGTACTGGAGAATATCGAGCACGCCGGCGTGCGCCTCGAGAATGGCAGCGAGATCGCGAGCTGGAACATCGGGAAAACGTACCTGCTCGAGCTTGCCTCACGCGGCATCGAGACGGTGCCGACGTTCTGGCGCGAGCGGCTCGCGCCCGGTGAACTCGTGCCGCTGTTCGAGGAATTGCGGAGCGAGGCAGGCGTGATCAAACCCACCCTCAGCGGGAATGCGCAGGGCGCGTGGCGGCTGGACGGCGCCAGTGCACGCGCGCAGGCGGCCGAGATCGAGACCTATTTCGCGAATCGGCCGCTCATGATGCAACCTTTCGAGCGCGGCATCGTCGAGGAAGGCGAGTTCTCGATGATGTATTTCAACGGTACACACAGCCACAGCATCCTGAAAGTGCCGAAGGCCGGCGACTTCCGGGTGCAGGAAGAGCATGGCAGCGAGATCGTCTCCATCACCCCGGAGCCCGCTCTGCTCGCCGCCGGCGACGCCGCGATCGCAGCCGTCGGACGCAGACTCCTCTACGCCCGCGCGGATTTCGTGCGCAGCGGCGAAGTCTTCCGGCTCATGGAGATGGAACTGGTTGAGCCTTCAATGTACCTGCGCACCGAGGCGGGGGCGGCGGATCGGTTCGCCGCAGCGATCGCCTCGCTTATGGCGTAACCTGTGTGGCGCCACGGACCCGCACAAGGCAGGCCACCATGAAACCCTTCACATCGCTCACTGTCGTCATCCTCGCGCTGTTCGGACTCGTTCACCTGTTGCGCCTGGTTACCGGCTGGGCGGTCACGGTCAATGGGTTCGATATTCCGCTGTGGATCAGCGCGGTTGCACTCGCCGCCTCGTGGGCGCTCGCGGCGCTGGTGTGGCGCGAACGGGGGCGCTAGGCATCAGTCGCGATCCGGACGCTTCGAATCCAATGGACTGAGGACACCGCGACCACCGCGGTTCAACACGTGCGTGTAGATCATGGTCGTCTTCACGTCGGCATGCCCGAGCAGTTCCTGGACCGTGCGGATGTCGTAGCCATCCTCGAGGAGGTGCGTCGCGAAGCAGTGGCGGAAAGTGTGGCAGCTCGCGGGCTTCTCGATCCCAGCCGCACGAATCGCTTCCTTGACCGCGCGTTGAATTGTCTGCGGGTGAACGTGAAAGCGGCCGTATTCTCCCGAATACGGATCTCGACTGCATGTCCTGGCGGGAAACATCCAGTGCCATGGCCACGAGGTCGCGGCTGCCGGGTATTTCCTTCTCAGTGCGAACGGCAGCGAAACGCCCGGCTTGTTGGCTTCGCGGTCCAATTCGTAGAGCACCCGAAGCTTGGAAAGGTGCTCCCTGACGTGCGGCACCAATGTGTCGGGCAAGACGGTGACGCGATCCTTCTGTCCCTTCGCATCGCGAATGAGCAGTTCTCGACGGACCAAATCCACGTCCTTGACACGTAATTGCAGACATTCCATCACGCGCGTGCCCGACCCATAGAGAATTGAGGCGATCAGCCACAAGGTCCCGTTTAGCCGTGCCAAGATCGATTGCACTTCATTTCTAGACAACACGACGGGCAAGTGGACCGGTCGTTTAGCGCGTATGACGTCGGATAGCCAAGGCAGCTCGATCTGCAAAGTGTCCCGATAGAGAAACAGGATGGCGGCCAGCGCCTGATTTTGCGTTGATGCCGATACCTTGTTGTTTACGGCCAAGGACGTCAGATAGGCGCCGACCTCCTCGGCACCCAATACGCGAGGATCCTTGAGCTCGTGAAACCAAAGGAATCGGCGTATCCATTGCAGATACGTCTTTTCGGTACGGTAACTGAGATGCCGTGCCCGAATGCGGCCGCGCACCGCCTCGAGCAGCTCGCGAGGGTGAACCATCCTTGGTACGCCTTATGTCGCAGCTAGATCAACTCTACGACTAGGTTACACAGGGACTTGCGGGCGGCCAGGTGATTAACGGGCCTAACAGGCGTAAAACTACACGTCAGTTAGGCTACCCAATTGTAGTTAGACATCAGTCTGCAGGAGCTGCCGACCCCACAGCCATCGAGATCATTTACTTCGGACGTGCTCGGGCCTAGTCCTCTTCCGCTGTCGGTGCCTCGCCGCAGGTAGCTCTTGTACACGAGCGCTATGAAGCCGCATTCTGTTCTATCCATGCCCGGCATTTTCGCATTCGGCGTACGCTCTTCGCCACGGTTCGTGGCACTCGACTGGATAAGTTCGACCAGGGCAAGCGGAGATTCAACACGACTGATGCCTAACTATGCGTTGGAGCGGTCCGTGAGAAGCTTCGAGCGAGCGCGCCGCAGGCGCGCGGAAGATTATCGCGCCTGCGGCGCGCTGGCTACGGCCTCGCGCGGCCCGCTCAACGCGGACGTTAGCTGGCACTTCAGGGGAGCTCCACTTGCACAGACTCGATCTTGCTCTTGCGAATTTGGGACTGCTTGTTTTGCTCGTTGGTTGCGACGCGAAGCCGGCTTCCTCGCCGGCTGACCCAATGGCCGCAAGCGACCTACGCTCCGAAGCGCCACACGCGGTCGACTTGGGTTGGGAATACTTTAAACGTGGCGATCTTGATTTGGCTCTCCGGCGATTTGAGGTTGCGATGCGTCAAGATCCATCGTACGCACCCGCTTACTACGGTGTCGCCTACATTCACGGTGTTCGCGGTGAATTGGATGACGCAATCAAGTACTACCGCTTGACCCTGGAGAGAGATCAGACCAATCCCTACACTTTCGCCAATCTCGGCTATGCCTTATTGCAGCAGGAACGATTTGATGAGGCGCTTCCGATGCTGGACAAAGCACTTGAACTTAAGCCTGATTGTGGAGAGGCCCATCTCAGTTACGCCAACTACTACGCCTTCAAGGGCGATTGGAAGAAGGCGGAGACCTCAGTAAACCAGGCGTTGCGGTTCGGCCAGTCATTGGATCCTGAATTCAAGGCGCTCCTAGAGCAAAACGGTGTTGCAATTAGCCAGCCTGGCTCCGGCGATGGTGGATCAAGACCGTGATTTTCGTGCCAGCTAACTATGCGTTGGAGCGGTCCGTGACAGGCTGGAGCGAGCGCGCCGCAGGCGCGCAGAAGATTATCGCGCCTGCGGCGCGCCGGCCGGGCTCGTGCCCGGCCGCTCAACGCGGACGTTAGGCGGCATCGAAGACCATGAAGCCACTTCTGGCTCTCGTGCTAGCTCTTCCGATATTCATGACAACTGCATTTTCTACAGATGCAGACCATAACGTTGGCGTGCTTGAAGTCATTTCGGCAGGCGAGACACTGCGGCCGAACGACGACCAAACAATGAGCATCAAGTTTTGGCTGCAGCAACTCATGCTTTCAGCGCTATATAGGACCGCTGTTCAGGAATCAGATCTGGTAGCCTGGCAGGAACAGGTCGTAGCCCAGACGCGAATTCGATGCCGTTATCCCTCCCCGGCTTCCTTGCCATTCCAGAGCGACGAATGGTGACCTTCGACGAGGTCCTGCTTCCGTTGGAAACTGACCGATATCCAAGCTACATCATGTACGACGCGGAGACGTCGTACTGCGCCTCGCAATGTATGATCCCTGGGTTTTTCACAAATTAATTCGTGAGGCTGGTCTACCAGTTAACGAGAGTTTGTTAAGAGGCGTGGAAAGAGGTCAGTTTTGATTCCGCCTAACTATGCGTTGGAGCGGTCCGTGAGAAGTTGGTGTGGGCGCCGCAGGCGCGTTGAAATTGTCGCGCCTGCGGCGCCTAGTAGCGTCGTAGCGCGGCCCGCTCAACGCGGACGTTAGACCACATTCCAGTGAGTAGTGCAGCTGCAACTTACGTTCGCACGGTTGGACACGAAATCGAACTACTGCTGGGGTCAGAGTTCAAGTATTTCCGTTCGCAGGAGGAATTTCGCCGAGCCAAGCCAGAGGGGCATGACGTAGTCGTCCTTTCATCAGCTGCAAAATGGTCGCCGTTCATCAACATTTCGTTCTACTTTGGAAAGAACTACACGGTCGTAAAAAAAATTGAGCGCGCCGCACACATGTCCCCCTACCTCTATCATGTGCAACAGTATGCGTTTCATCGGCAGCCGCTCTACGCAGACCGCTACGCGGGACCCGATAACTGGGATATAGACTTGCGGAATCCGCGTGCCGGGGTGGCCGAAGAAATAGTAGCCGCCATTCGAGGTATGGCGGAGCCTTTCTTTGCTCGGTTTACAACCGTTCTAGAAGCGCGAGATGCAATCGCAAGAGATGATCCCGGTTGCTTTGGTGGACGTGCGTTTTGGAGGCAACTTTTATTGCTTGATGCGGCCTTGGGCGATCTGGACCATTTTCGCAGCTGGTCAGCATGCCTTTCGGAATTTGACCGCAGCCAGGCGAAGCAAACAATTGCTGCGTTACACGCAGCAAGCGTGAATGTGGTCTAACTATGCGTTGGAGCGGGCCGTGACACTTTGCGGGTGGCGCGCCGCAGGCGCGCGGACGATTATCGCGCCTGCGGCGCGCACTGTGCGCCTCGCGCGGCCCGCTCAACGCGGACGTTAGGTGTCATTGCAATGCTGGGGTTGCGCAAATTTGCGGAAGCACGAAACACCAGACTTGAGGAATTAGTTGCAGCATGCATTCTGGGGCCGCTTGGTCTTGGCTTTTGCGGCCTTGCCGCCTATAGCGGATACCATGGACTTGCGGCAAATCGTGGCAGCCCTAGCGATTTGGTTGCTGTGCTCATTTTTGGGTCGCTTGGCTCGCTTGGTGTGTTGACCGCCTATAGGCTTCTCACCGGTCGGGGTCGAAAGCGTGACGGGGGCTTGTTCGCGCCGTGGCTCGTACGCGTAATTGGTACTGCATTTCTGATCTTCGCCCCCATAGCTGCAACTATTCATTACGAGACATTTGCCTTGAGTCAGCGACTCATAGGTGTGGTTGGCGCATTGGTGATGGCGATCGCGTGCTTCTATTGGGCTAATCGTCAAAAACGACTCGCAGAGTCAGATCATTTGCCGGGCAATGACACCTAACTATGCGTTGGAGCGGTCCGTGAAAGGTTGGAGCGAGCGCGCCGCAGGCGCGCGGACCATTTCGCGCCTGCGGCGCGACGTTAGACGCCTCGCGCGGCCCGCTCAACGCGGACGTTAGGTCATCATAGCGAAGGTTCTGTTTAGCAACAATTGTCGCTTCCGTAGCAGCATGCTCGCGACGACTATCGCAGTAAGGCTGTAGTTCCTCGGGATCTCGGAGGCGACTGGCAGGCGCTCTAGTCATTGCGAACGCACCTGATCCCGTGATGACCTCGAGTAGAGAGCCCAATCGCTTTCGATTCGTGATATCTGAGTCGTCATGTTCGCGCATACGCTGGGACAACGAGACGTGGCGGCGATCCAGCCAGGTACCTTCGGATCACGACATACGAAACCAGTGCAGTCATTACGTTCCATAACCAGCGGCACCGATGAAGCATGGCGTTTGGGTGTAGACGTGGTCGTTCGCTGTGCAGTTATCGACTCCGGTCATCATTCGAGCCATGATTTCAGCGCCAAGTAAGCAACAAGGTCATGAAGCGGGATGATCCGGCCGCCACGTCAGGGCCAGATCGCGTTTGGAATGCTAGAGCGCGCCAATGATGCTGACGTCTAACTATGCGTTGGAGCGGTCCGTGAAAGGCTGCGAGTGAGCGCGCCGCAGGCGCGCGGACAGATTATCGCGCCTGCGGCGCGCTGGTACGGCCTCGCGCGGCCCGCTCAACGCGGACGTTAGACGGCGATCAGATGCCATGAGCGTCCAGATCAGCTGGTCACGATCTCGGCAGTTCGCTGAGCCGAGATGCCTCAGCTCGGCTAGATGCCGAGCTCAGGTCGCTGTCATCGCGACTGCGTTCGTTGCGGCGAATGCTCTTCCGGACCTCTCAATGGCTACGTCGGCGATCGTGATGCACGGCCTCGAGCTCTGCTCGACTCGCAGGAGCTCGATTGCCATCTGGTTCAGCCTGAACGCTGGCGTCAGAGTCACTGTTCGCAGTGGATACTGGCTCGCGTGCGACAGCATGACGACTCACGAATCCTGCGCGTCAACAGTTCGAGCATGCGAGTCGAAGCGAGCATGCTGCCTAACTATGCGTTGGAGCGGTCCGTGAGACGTCGGGCGAGCGCGCCGCAGGCGCGCGGAAGATTATCGCGCCTGCGGCGCGCTGGCCGGGCTCGTGCCCGGCCGCTCAACGCGGACGTTAGACAGCAAGTTCAAACATGAGCGCCACGGATCAGCGGGTAGTTGCGGCGCGTTTCGGGGCCGAGTACGCCCCAGTCTCGGGTAGTGACAAGATCGGGATCGCTCTCAACACGCTTTCCCTGTTGCCACTCAATGCCCTCCGTCACCCCGCGCGCAATGGTACGTGCGGATGGTACGTGTGGGGCGGCACTGAGCTCTCTACAGATCCGGAGTTCTTCCAGCCGCTTCATGCCGAGCATTTGCGGGAGTACTGTCCGGCTTTGGAATCTTATCTCGGGCTAGCTCCAGGTTGGCGCGTCCTGCTTGCGCCAAATCAAGAAGAGGTGTGGTTCGATGCGAAGCTACTTGCTGTCTAACTATGCGTTGGAGCGGTCCGTGACAAGTTTTAGCGAGCGCGCCGCAGGCGCGCGGACAATTATCGCGCCTGCGGCGCGCCGGTCGGGCTTGTGCCCGGCCGCTCAACGCGGACGTTAGATCGCCGACTCAGCGCGGCGCGATGATTCTTGCAAGGTCTCGTCTCGAGGCGCCAAGTGCGATGAGTGACCGCATCAGCAAGTCGATGGAAACAGTCGGATCCCCCGACTCCATCTTGGCAACTCGGGACTGGCTGGATTGCACCGCCGCGGCCAGGTCATGCTGCGTCAGACGCTTGCGCTTGCGCCGGGCCCTGAGACCCTCGGCGAGTTTCAGGCGTAGCTCGATCAGCGCAGCCTCCTCCGTCGTGAGATCCAGGAACTCCTGGGCACCTCCTACCTTCCAACCGCGACTCGTCAGCTTGGCCTTCTTACTTGCACGCATCGTCATACTCCCGAAAACGCCTCTGACAGATCGCAATCACGTCCTTGGGTGTGGTTCGCGTCTTCTTGGCGAAGACCTCTCCAATCACAATCGCGTCCGCATCGGTCCGGTAAACGATTCGCCAGTTTGCCGTCCGGTCACGGACGCGCAATTCATGGCATCCTCGGCCTATAGCCGGCATCGGCCGCGAATGAGGCATTCCCAATGACTCGCCACGTTGCAGTCTTCTCAGCATCATTCCGGCCTCGATCCTGGCAGCCGTTGCGAACGGCGGGGTCTTGATCTCCCCATGCAGCCATACCAGCGGCTTGTCAGCTGCAGTCACGGTGGGAAGTATATGTCAGTACTGACATATAGTCAATTGAGGCTCGGCGATCTAACTATGCGTTGGAGCGGTCCGTGAGAGGTTCGAGCGAGCGCGCCGCAGGCGCGCGGACTATTTTCGCGCCTGCGGCGCGCCGGACGCGCCTCGCGCGGCCCGCTCAACGCGGACGTTAGGCATCGATCACTATGACTAACACTCAAGTAAATTACCTTCGCGACTTGGGCCCTCTCGTACGAGAGTTGGCATCAGTGGCTCGTGACAGTGTCGGGTCGCATCCGAATGACGAATACGCGCAGGGTCAAGTTTTCGCCTACTACGAAGTCCTCACCCTCCTGCTAAATCAAGCTACTGCATTTGGCCTTACCCCTGCTGACATTGGACTCGAAGGATTCGACCCAGAAGGTGAATTACTGATTTCCAAGGCAACTCGGCGGCCCGCGAGATGAGATCGATGCCTAACTATGCGTTGGAGCGGTCCGTGAAAGGTTGCGGGTGGCGCGCCGCAGGCGCGCGGAGAGATTTTACGCCTGCGGCGCGCTGGAATGTTTGCGGGCGGCCCGCTCAACGCGGACGTTAGACGTCAGTCTTGCTCCGCTTTTGCGTTGTGGCACACTGCCTTTCAAGCAGGAGGTAGCGGCTATGTCAACGGCCAAGGAAGAGCTTGCTCAGCTGATCCGGCAGCAGCCTGAGGACAGCTCGCCTGAGGAGATAATTCGCGAGTTGGCCTTCCACGTGATGGTGCAGCGTGGCCTCGCCGATGCCGATGCGGGTCGCAGCATTTCTAACGAGGAGATGGGCAGGCGCATCCGCACATGGCGCGAATAACCTGGACCAATGAGGCGCAGAGTTGGCTCCGGGATATTTACGACTACATTGCGGCAGACAATCCACAGGCTGCCGCGGACACGGTCGATGGCATTTACGCGCGTACCCAAGCGCTGACGGATTTTCCAGAGCTTGGAGCTCGGTATTTGGCATCAGCGCGGCACGTGCGGGTGCTTTTGTATGGTCACTACCGCATCACCTATTTGGTCCGCGATGACGGAGACCTCGAGATTCTCGGCGTGTTTCATGGCGCGCTGGACATCACCCGGTACCAACTTTGACTGACATCTAACTATGCGTTGGAGCGGTCCGTGAGAGAGTCGAGGGGGCGCGCCTCGCGCGGCCCGCTCAACGCGGACGTTAGATGTCACTTGGAACGCGTTATTGCTTCGCCCGGCCGCCCCTGCTAGCTTGACCGATATGGCACGCCCGCTCGCGAAGATTCAGCAGGAAATTCGAGCCCTTAGCGGTCCCGAGAAGGAAGCGCTGCTGCGTCTTCTGTGGGAGGAGCTGGACGGCCCGTCTGATCCAGACGTCGAGGCTGCCTGGCTCGAAGAAGTGCGTAGACGCGGCCAAGAGATCGACTCGGGCCAGGTCGAGCTCATGCCTGCGGATCAGGTGTTCCGAAAGCTGGGAGCTGGACTCAAGAAGTGACGCCCGAGTTTCACCCGGCGGCACAGGAAGAACTCGCCGCTGCAGTGAAGATCGGCGACGCTCGTGCAGCTGGGCTCGGACTCGAGCTGCTTCTCGAAACGCAGCGGGTAGTTGCACTGCTATGCGACCTACCGGACGTTGGCGAACCACTCGACGAGCGCTATCGGCGCTTTCCGCTCAGGCGCTTTCCATTCGGCGTCGTATACCGCATAGACGGTTCACGCCTGCGCATCGTCGCCCTCGCCCATCGCCGTCAACGTCCCGGATACTGGGCTAGGCGCAAGTGACATCTAACTATGCGTTGGAGCGGTCCGTGAGAGCGTTGAGCGAGCGCGCCGCAGGCGCGCAGACCATTATCGCGCCTGCGGAGCGCCGGACGCGCCTCGCGCGGCCCGCTCAACGCGGACGTTAGACAACCTAGGAAGGCAAGTTGACGTTTTGACGTCATAGCGTCAGACTGTCGGGCATGACCTCCCCCAAACGAGCAACGGTCTACTTCGAGGCTGACGTGCATCGCGCCTTGCGCCTGCGGGCGGCGGCTAATGATCGTTCCATGTCCGACATGGTGAACGACGCCGTCAGAGCGGCTCTGGCTGAAGATGTTGTCGACCTCGAGGCCTTTGACGAGCGGCGCAAAGAGCGTAGCTCCCCGTTCGAGAGCTTCGTTCGGGGGATGAAGCGCCGTGGCCGCCTATAGGCTGCTGATAAAGGCTTCTGCCGGCAAGGAGCTTGAACGGCTGGGAACGAAGTCCGATCGCTTGCGCCTTATCGAGCGCATTCAGGCATTGGCGACCACGCCGAGGCCACAAGGCTGTGAAAAGCTCGCGGGCTATTCGGATCGGTTCAGAATCCGCCAAGGCAATTATCGCGTCGTATACCTCGTGGACGACAAGCAGCGCGAGGTGACAATTTTCAAGGTCGGCGATCGCAAGGATATCTACCGCTAGGTTGTCTAACTATGCGTTGGAGCGGTCCGTGACAGGTTTGGCGGTGAGCGCCGCGGGCGCTCGGAAAAGCATAGCGCCCGCGGCGCCTGGCAATCGCCTCGCGCGGCCGCTCAACGCGGACGTTGGAGCGCTTGTTGCGTGATGCGCAACATGCTACACTCCGCGCGTGATCCAGTCGATTCGGCATAAGGGGCTGCGACGCTTCTATGAGGCCGGAAATCTTGGAGGTATCCAGCCCAAGCATGCCAAACGACTACGGATGCTCCTGATTGCCCTGGAAACTGCCCAAGTCATCGCAGACATGGATGTGCCGGGGTTCAAGCTGCATCCGCTCAAGGGCGCCGAGCGGGGCCGCTGGTCGGTTTGGGTCAAGGGCAATTGGCGGCTGACGTTCGAGTTCAGAGATGGACAGGCGTATCTGTTGGACTATGAGGACTATCACTGATGGCCATGCATAACCCTCCTCACCCGGGCGAATTCATTGCTGGGGTGTATCTCGAGCCGAATGGCATCAGCGGTCGCGAGCTGGCGGCCAAGCTTCGGGTCTCGCCGTCCACTCTCAACCGGGTGTTGACGGGTACCAGCAGTGTTACTCCCGAGATGGCTTTGCGTCTGTCGAAGTGCCTCGGTCGCTCTGCCGAGAGCTGGCTCGCTATGCAGCACAGCTACGATCTGTGGCAAGCCAAGCGCAATGTTGATCTCCGCGGGGTCGAGACGCTCAAAGTGAGCACGGCCTAACTATGCGATGCAGCGGTCGTCGCGCGTCGTCACGCCGCTTGCAGGAACAGGCTCTGGCGAGACCAGGCTGCGATCGGCAAGCGCCGCGCCGAGCGCGCGCTGCCGCTGATCGCGGACGTTAGGCCGCAGAGAGCTGGTTTTCGCACTTGCCTATGTGTATCCGTTTGGATACACTCGGCATGTGTATCAGATCCAGCGGACCGAGGTCTTTTCCAAGTGGTTGGCTGGATTGCGGGACGCGAAGGGCACGGCACGGATCCTGGCAAGGCTCGATTCGGTTCGACTCGGAAATCTGGGTGACAGCAAAAGCCTCGGTGGCGGACTTCACGAAATGCGGATATTTGCCGGACCGGGTTACCGTCTCTACTTTGCGCGACGCGGGGAGCTCGTCATCGTCTTGCTGTGTGGTGGCGATAAGTCGTCCCAGCAACGGGACATTGCGCGGGCCAGGCGGCTGTACGCGGAATTGGAGTGACAACCATGGCCAAGCTAAAGGAATTTGATCCTAGCGCTTACCTCACCAACGACGAGGTGGTCGCGGAGTATCTCACCGCTGCGCTCGAGGACCCCAATCCCGACGTCTTTCTCGCGGCTGTCGGTAACGTCGCAAAAGCGCGTGGCATGAGCAGCATTGCCGAGGAGTCGGGTCTGGGTCGTGAGAGCCTTTACAAGGCGCTTACGCCGGGCGCGAAGCCCCGCTACGACACGGTACTCAAAGTGCTGCAGAGCCTGGGCGTCAAGCTCACCGTCTCTGCGGCCTGACTATGCGATGCAGCGGTCGTCGCGCGTCGGCACGCCGCCGCTGATCGCGGACGTTAGGCGTCACAACGACATGGCGAAGCTTACCAGCAGCTTAAGTGACGTCGGTTCCGAAGGCGGCTGCCTCTGCGGCGCCGTGCGATTTCGTGTGACCAGCGCGCCTCTCGCAGTGAGCCGCTGTCACTGCCGCACGTGTCGTCGTGCCGTGGGTTCCGCTGGAGTGACATGGACAATTTTCAAGCGCGAAGATTTCTTGCTGCTCCGCGGTCAACCTACACGCTATCGCTTCTCCGAGCAGGCTACTCGAACATTCTGTAGCGTCTGTGGTACCTCGCTCAGCTACGAGCCCTCCACAGCGGCTGGTCAAATTGAACTCACAACCGCCAGCTTTGACGAGCCCGAGCGATTTTCGCCCACCCGCGAGGTATGGTTGGATCACCGCATCGCCTGGGAGCCTTTGGACCCGAGCCTCGTGCATTTCTCTAGAGGCAGCACAGAGAATGGCGCCAGCGACGCCTAACTATGCGTTGGAGCGGGCCGTGAAAGATTGCGGGTGGCGCGCCGCTCGCGTGCAAAGAGATTTTACGCTCGGGACGCGCTGGAACGGCATCGCGCGACCCGCTCAACGCGGACGTCAGGCGTCATGACCAGTACGCTCAGTGCACCTCGTAGTCCGATGGTTGAAGCCGGGATATTCTATTTCGCACTGGTATTTGGTGCCGGCTTCCTACTCGCACTGATTCGGATTCCATTTCTAGTGCCGCGCTTCGGTGCGCGCGTTGCGGAATTGTTTGAAGCCCCAGTCATGCTGGTCGTCATTTTCCTTGCTTCGCGCTATATCGTGCGTCGCTTTGCTTTGGCTTCCTCGGTGCGACTTGCGCTGGCTGTCGGCATATTCGCGCTTGTGCTCCTTCTTGGGGCGGAGTTATCGCTTGCGGTCTTGGTTCGGGGCAGCTCTATCGCGGGTTACATCTCCGATCGAGATCCGATCTCCGGGGCCGTGTATGTGCTATCCCTGCTTTTCTACGCTGCCCTGCCTTGGCTGCAAGCTCTTAGAGGCCGCCATGACGCCTAACAATGCGAGGCAGCGGTCAGCGCTATTCGTCACGCCGCTTGCAGGAACTGCAGGCGGGCTCCAATTGTTGACTGGGCAAGCGGCGCGCCGGCTGCGCGCTGCCGCTGGTCGCGAGCCTTTGACGGCGCCTTGGCCGTGCCAGATTCGCGCCAATGCGCAAATGCCAGGCTGCGGCAAAGGTGTCTGAAATCCTTCGACTGCTGCATGACGATGGCCGGAATCTGGTCGCAACGCGCGGTAGCCATCGCCGATACAAGCGCCCCTCCAGGCCCGGTCGGGGTCACGGCTCCAGCAAACCGGGCGCAGATTTGGCACCGGGCACGCTCAACAGTATCCTGAAACAGTCTGGGCTCAAGAAATAAGGTGAGTGCCGTGCGCTACGCCATCGTCATCGAAAGTGCGGGATCAGACTACTCCGCCTACGTCCCGGACCTGCCTGGCTGTGTGGCAGTGGGCGAGACCCTGGCCGACGTAGAACTCCAGATTCTGCAAGCCATAGAATTCCATCGCGAAGGGATGCGCGAAGACGGCTCTCCCATTTCCCCTCCTTCAAGCAAAGTGGACTACGTCCAAGTCGCCGCCTAACTATGCGCTGGAGCAGTCCGTGACAGGGCTGAGCAAGCGCGCCTCGCGCGGCCAGCTCAGCGCGGACGTTAAGCCGCACGTGACGCAGGCTATGGACCAAAAGACGCCTGTGACCTCGAAGGATTGGTCCAACGGTTACGAGGCGGCCGCTGCGGAGTACATCGCCACCCGCCGCCGCTCAAACGTCGGGGTTGAAGCGGTGCGCAACTGGGCCAAGGCTCTACCCCGCGGCGCCACGGTCCTCGATCTTGGGTGCGGACACGGGTTGCCTATATCGCAAGCGCTGGTTGATGAAGAAGTTAGGCTCTACGCAATCGATGCCTCACCCACCATGATTGCAGCGTTCCGGCGCCATTTCCCAGGTGTGCCTGCCGAGTGCGGTGCGGTCGAGGACTCGAATTTCTTTGACCGCACATTCGATGGTGTCCTGGCATGGGGCTTGATGTTCCTGCTCGAGCCAGAAGTCCAAACGGGACTGATTCACAAGGTCGCAGGGGTACTGAAGTCAGGCGGCCAGTTTCTGTTTACTGCTCCGCAGCGCCTTTGCGAATGGACTGACATGGCACGGGCAACAGATCTGTTTCGCTTGGTCGCGATGGTTATCAAACGGCACTGCGAACCTCTGGTCTGAAACTTGCTTCTGAATGCGAAGATGAGGGAGAGAACCACTACTACTTCGTTCACAATCCAAAAAAGGACGGGCGTGCGGTCTAACAATGAGATGCAGCGGTCGTCGCGTGTCGTTACTGATCGCGGACGTCAGGCGTCATTCGCTGCAAGCGCCGGCACTCAACTTCGGGTCAGGAGAGCTCAATGCTTCTGAAAGGCTCGTGTCACTGCGGCAAGGTCAAGTTCACGACCGAATCAGCGGAACCGGTTCCATTCATGCGATGCTATTGCTCGATTTGCCGGAAGACTGCGGGTACCGCTGGCTACGCGATCAACCTGGGTGCCGTCGCCAGGAGCATGAAAGTAACTGGCAAACGATTCCTGGGCATCTACCGCGCTCGCCTTCCCGGCAAGGGGCGCTCCGGCACGCGCCTCAGCACTGCGCGGCGGCATTTCTGTATTCGCTGCGGAAGCGCGCTTTGGGTCTGGGATCCAATGTGGCCTGAACTGGTCCACCCCCACGCTGGAGCGATCGACACTCCGCTCCCAGTTCCGCCCGAAAACGTCCACTGTCTGATCGACTCCAAGGCACCCTGGGTCAAGATCGAGGGCGGTCCCGGTGACCCGCGCTTCGCACACTATCCCAACACATCGCTCGCGCAATGGCACGAGCGCATGGGCCTCACATTCTTGTGACGGCCGATACGGCCAATCCTCAGGATGACGGCTAACTACGCGTTGGAGCGATCCGTGAGAGGCTTATGCGAGCGCGCCGCAGGCGCGCGGAGAAATTGTGCGCCTGCGGCCCTCGCGCGGCCCGCCCAACGCGGACGTTAGGCCGCACGAGAGGACAGAGTCATGCTCACGGGTTCATGTCACTGTGGGGCAGTGCAAATCCAAGTGCCACGCAAGCCGCGCAGCCTTACCAGCTGCAACTGTTCAATTTGTCGTCGCTATGGTGGCCTCTGGGGGTACTACGATCGAAGCCAGGTGAAGGTCATTGCCCGAAAGGGTGCGCTGGCCCGTTACTCTTGGGGCGACAAGTACCTTCGGAACTGTAGATGCGCCCATTGCGGCTGTGTAACCCACTGGCAACCCATCAGTCGCGCCAGGCGCCGGATGGGCGTCAATTTCCGCAACTTCGACCCGTCCGTAATCAAGTCAACTCGGGTTCGGAGGTTCGATGGTGCCAACACCTGGAAGTTTCTGGACTAAACAGCGCTATGTTGCCGCCTCGGCGCCTGTGCGGCCGGGCGCAGCGAAAATTATCGCGCCCGCGGCGCCCGGTACGCGCCTGGCGCGGCCCGTTCTATGCGGACGTTGGACTTCAAAATGAATAGGTGGCTGATTGTTCTGGCCGCGGTCGTGGGTCCGGTCCAGGCCGACGCCTCAAGCGGCCTGGCTGAGAAGGTTTGGCATCACGGCTCCGACAATTGCACCGAGAATCACGATCCGGCTTTAGAGGTCTATCGGTTCGATGCGGATACCTACATCCTGCGCCAGAACAAGTGCATCAATTTCGAAGCTCCATTCATCTATGTCCTTTTCGGACAGCACATGGCTCTTGTCTTGGACACCGGCGCCACCGCCGACCCAAGTCAGTTCCCTCTTTACGAGACCGTGCGGCGCCTGGCCGCCCAGCGCGGGCAGCCAGAGATCAGAATTCATGTTGCGCATTCGCATAGCCACGGAGACCACACCGCGGCAGACCCGCAGTTTCGAGGCAAGGCTGGCATAACCCTGGTCGAGCCCAACGCGAAAGCGGTGCGCGAATACTTTGGGTTCTCAACCTGGCCAAACGGCATTGCAAGGGTTGATCTGGGCGGCCGCCTGCTTGAGGTCGTTCCAGCGCCGGGGCATCAAGACGAAGGCATTGCCGTGTACGACTCACGGACGGGTTGGCTGCTAACGGGCGACAATCTGTATCCGGGCCGATTGTATGTGAGGAACTGGGACGAGTATCGGTCGAGCATTGCTCGCCTGGTCCGATTTTCGAAGGAACGCCGCGTCTCTGCGGTGCTGGGCGCCCACATAGAGATGTCCAGTTCGGGCAAACTATTTGAAGCAGGTAGCACTTTTCAACCCAATGAAGCCAACCTGGCTCTCGCGCCAGAGGATTTGTCACGACTCGATCGAGTCCTTCACGACGCTGGTAACGATTCCAAGGAAATTGTCACGAACAAGTTCGTTGTAGTTCCAATCGGCGCATTCCAGCGCGCACTCAGTAATGTCTTGCGCTGGCTCAGTCGCCGGTGATGTCCAACCATGCATCGGAGCGGTCCGAGAAAAGTTGTGGGCGGCGCGCCGGAGTTAATCGTTCCGCGAGTGTTCAAGTGAGGTCGCCAGTGACGCAAACATTCCCTTCTCCAGAAGCGTACTCGAGCGAGCCCGTACGCTTCCCACCGCTTGTAGTAGTCGACCTCGCCAATGAGGCGGCTGCAGTGAACGAGGAATATCGGAATCAGGTCATCAGCCAGGTCAATAACAGCTGTCTGCGGCTGGCGGTCCTTACCGGTGAATATCCATGGCATCAGCATCCTCGCTCTGACGAACTTTTTCTGGTCATGGACGGCCTGTTCGAGATAGAGCTGGATGACGGCCGCACCCTCAAACTCGGGCCGTGGCAGAGTGTCGTGGTTCCCGCGGGAACGGTTCATCGGACCCGGGGGGTTGGTCGCACCGTAAACCTGTGTTTCGAAGCATTGGCTGCAGAAACGGCATTCGTTGAACGCGCCACCTAACCGTGCGTTGAGCGAGCGCGCCTAGCACGCCCCGCCCAACGCGCACATTGGGTCGCATGTCGGGGAAGATGATGAACTCCAGGCTGCATCTTGCATTCGACAGAGAGATCTCCTTAGGCAAGGAACTCATTGCCTCCGGGAACCTGGAGCACGCATTCAAACACCTGGAGCGCGCCCACGTACTTGGCCAGCTGTCTGTCGGCCCGCATGCGAGGGCACACTGGTTGATGCTGAACCTGGAGCTGCGTCGATGGGGAATCGGAGCCGCTCTCGGCCAGACTGTGCGCCTGCTGTTAGGCGTGCTTGGCTCGGCGGTCGGCGTCGTTCCTGTCGGCAATACCGGGGGCACTGACATCAGCATGTTCAGGCGCCTGCCCATTGCGCCGGAGTTGCAGGCGATCATTGACGGTTCGACATCCGATCCAGAGGGGATGTAACGTGCAATTCATCGTGGGCGCCAGCCTGGCGCTGGTCGTCGGCCTGTTTGCCACGCTTGTCGGCCTCGACCGAGACCGCGCCTTCTACCCCACCGTCATGATCGTCATTGCCGCTCTTTACGGGCTGTTCGCGGCCATCGACGGCGCCGCCCAGACACTCGCGCTCGAATCTCCCGCGATCCTGGTTTTCCTGGCTCTATCAATTGCGGGATTCAAACGATCGCTGTGGCTGGTAGCCGGGGCTCTGGCCGCGCATGGTCTGTACGACGCCGTGCATGATCAACTGATTGCAAACTCCGGTGTCCCGCCGTGGTGGCCGGCCTTCTGCCTGGCCTACGATCTGGTCGCGGCTGCATATCTCGCCTGGCTCCTGTCGCGTTCGAGAATTCGCGCAAGTGCGACCTGATCACGTGTTAGGCAAGCGCGCGGGCATCGGCACTGCGCAGGATCCTGATGCCGGCGAAATCTGGAAATGGCGGGCATGACGATGAAGTCGAGCGGACCGTCTGACCCGGGAGATAACCGCTCGGACGCAAGGAACACGATCATTCCCGCGAATCCCGGCGAAGTATTTGCGGCAATGAGCGATCCCGCCCGCGTCGCACGGTGGTGGCGACCGGCCGGCTTCACGAGCACGATCCACCAATTCGAGTTCACGCCGGGCGGGAGCTGGCTGCTGACGCTGCACGGACCCGACGGCAGGAACTGCCCGAACGAAAGCCGCTTCGCGCGCGTCGTGGCCGATGAGCTGGTCGAGATCGAGCACCTCGGCGACCATCATTTCCTGCTGACGATCGAGCTGCACTCCCAAGAAGGGCACACGGAGGTGAGGCGGCGCCAGACGTTCGATACCGTGGAACACTACGAGCGAATTGCGGAAGTCATCGCATCGGCCAACCAGCGGAATCTCGAGCGCCTCGCCGCGGAGGTGCGGCGCGGGCGGAGTGCCGACTGAACCTGCGGTCGAACGGGATTGCAACGACATGGCCTATCGCATCGCTGCCGACTCGATTCTTTTCGCGCATTTCCTGTTCGCGGCCTTCGCGGTTTTCGGCGGCGCGCTCGTCGCGCTGAATCTCGCCTGGGCCTGGCTTCATGTCCCGGTGGTGCTGTGGTCGTCCGCGGTCAACCTGATGAGCTGGACCTGCCCGCTCACGCCGATTGAAAAATCCCTGCGCCTGCGCGCCGGCCAGGCCGGCTACCAGGGCGGCTTCATCCAGCATTACGTCGGCCGCGCCGTGTATCCCCGCGGCATGCCGCGGCAACTCGAGTTGGTCGCCGGGATTTCCGTCCTGGCCGGTAACGCGCTGATCTATGCGGCACTGCTGGCAGTGCGATCCCATGGCTAGCAACATCTCGTTCGGCGACAACGTCCGCATCCTGCGCACGCCGGAAACCGAACTGCTGGGACTGGCGGAGACGATCGGGAACGTTTACGGGGAAACGACGCCCTCCTCGACGCGGGTCAAGGTCATTGGCGAACTCGCCACGGATTACGCGCTGAACGTCTACTTCGACGCCATCGACAAGTTCTACTGGTTCGCCCCGCACATGCTCGAGTTCGTGAACCATGCGCCAGGCACCGAGGTCTACGTTCACGGAACCTCGTTCAAGTCGGTGCATCAGCGGGATGGCAGCTGGAAGAAGGTTCCCCTGGAGTCGGGCGGGAAGTCGTGGATTGCCCGCTTGTTCGAACGGTTGAAACGATCCCCGTGAGCGCGAAGTTCCAGGGTGGCTGCCTTTGCGGTGCGATCCGCTACGAAGTGGAAGGTCCGTTGACGGACGTCGGCAACTGCCATTGCTCCGCCTGGCACGACATCACCGACCGCCTCCCGCAGTACGATGCATGGCCGCCCGGGGAAAAGTAATGTCCAGTGGGATGATTATCAGCGAACGCAAGCGCCTGGCCGCGATCGTTGGGGGTGCCTGACCCCGCGATGCGGCAGGCACGTGAATGAAGCTTTACCTCGTCTTCGTCGCATTGGCCGCACTTGCGGTGCTGAGCCCCGGGCCCGGCGTCGTCATGACGCTGAGCAACGCCTTGCGCTTCGGCCTGCGCGGCACGATCGGCGGGATACTCGGCATCGCGTCCGGCACATTCCTGGTCGCGGCCCTGTCCGCAACGAGCCTGGCCGCGATCCTTGCCGCATCTGCCACGGCTTTTTCCGTAGTCCGGCTGGCCGGTGCGGCCTACCTGGCGTACCTCGGCGTTCGCCTCTGGCGCGCTGCGCCGCTCAGCCTGGGATCGATAGCCGCGCACGAGGCCCGATTCACGCGCCGGTTCCTCGAAGGCCTCCTGCTCCAGCTGACAAACCCGAAGGCGGTAATCTTCTTTCTTGCCGTGTTCCCCCCGTTCATCGACCCGAGGTCGGGTTACGTCCCGCAGTTCGCCCGCCTGGTGGTCACCTACAGCACGCTGGTCGTCGTCATTCATTGCGCATACGCATTTCTAGCCGGTCAGGCGCGCGGATGGCTGAATTCCGAGCGCGGTGGACGCATGGTGAACCGCGCGGCGGCTTCAGCCTTTATCTGCTTTGGCGCCGCCCTGGCCGCAGCACGTCGATGACGCCCGCGAGCACGCAACGGAGAAACCCGGCATGACCGAACTTCGCGCGATCCAGGCACCCTTGAAGGACCGGTACCGCGCTGATCCCGGCGCGGCGCTCGTCACCCTGATGGCGGAGGGTCGCCTCGGCGAGGGCGTCAGCTGCAGCCTGTCGACCGGCAAGGCGCTGGTCGAAGCGGGACTTCATCCGGCGACGGGTGGCCCGGGCACGCAGGCGTGCTCGGGCGACATGCTGCTCGAGGCGCTGGTCGCCTGTGCCGGCGTCACGCTGTCGGCCGTCGCGACATCGCTCGGCATCGAGATCCGCGACGGCAGGCTGCTTGCGCAGGGGGATCTCGATTTCCGCGGGACGCTCGGCGTGTCCAAGGAGGCGCCGGTCGGATTCAAGGCCATCCGGCTGGAAATCGCGATTGACAGCGACGCACCGCCCGAGCAGCAACACAAAATCCTCGAGCTCACCGAGCGCTACTGCGTCGTGCTGCAGACCCTGAAGGCCGGCGTGCCGGTAAGCGCAAGCTTGCGCAGCCCGTGAAGCGCGCGGCCCGAAGCATCCGCTTCAAGTCGAAGCTGCTGCGGCCGGCGGCAGCGAAAACCGCCGGCTGGACATTCCTGGTGCTGCCGCGAAATGCCAGCGCGAAGCTGCCATCGCGAGGCATGGCAACGGTGGCCGGCACGCTGAACGGCATCGCTTTCAGGGCCACGCTCGCGCCGGACGGCCGCAAGAGCCATTGGCTCAAGGTGAATCCCACACTGCGCGAAGCTGCGGGCGCGCGAGTCGGCGATGCCGTCGTGCTGGAGATCGCCGTGCTGCAGGAACAGGCGGCACCCCGGCTGCCCGCGGACTTGCGCAAGGCATTTGCATCCGCCCCGCAAGCGCGGGCGGCCTGGTCCGACATCACGCCGGTTTCGCGCCGGGACTGGATTCAATGGATCACTTCCGCAAGTCGCCCCGAAACCCGCGCGCGGCGGATCGACAATACCTGCGCAATGCTCGCCGGCGGCAAGCGACGCGTCTGCTGCTTCGATCGCTCCGGGTTCTACAGCAAGGGCCTCAGCGCGCCCAAGGCGGCAAGCAGGTGACTCTGCGGCCCGCCCGCCGGAGCGACATCGCGGCGATGCATGCGCTGCGCCTGTCGGTTCGCGAGAACCGGCTGAACGATCCGTCGCGCGTCATCGAAGCGGACTATCCCCCGTACCTTCGGCAAGCAGGCGCATTCGGCTGGTCACGGCTCCGGGAACTCGCGCGGAGCGCATCTACGCCGCAGCGGGCTGGGACATGGCCGGCACCGAGCCCGACGGCGCGCTGCGCTTCGAGCGCGACGCGTAGCGCCGGTGCCGACGGCGCGATGTGGCGGACACGGGCCGCGGCACGGTAGCCTGTCGCCATGCCGAGCACCGAGGCCCCGCGCCCGCCCTTCCCGCCCTTCGACGCCGACAGCGCGGCGCAGAAAGTGCGCATGGCCGAGGACGCCTGGAACACGCGCGACCCGGAGCGCGTGGCGCACGCCTATACGGCCGACAGCGCCTGGCGCAACCGCTCGGAATTTCTCGCCGGCCGCGAGGCCATCCGGCAGTTCCTGGCCCGCAAATGGGCGCGCGAACTCGACTACCGGCTGATCAAGGAATTGTGGGCGTTTCACAGCAACCGCATCGCCGTGCGCTTTGCCTACGAATGGCACGACGATTCCGGGAACTGGTTCCGTTCCTATGGCAACGAGAACTGGGAATTCGACGAGCACGGCTACATGAAGCGGCGCATCGCGAGCATCAACGACCTGCCGATCGCCGCGGCCGAGCGCAAATACCGCTGGCCGCTTGGCCGGCGCCCGGACGGGCACCCGGGTCTCACGGAACTCGGGCTTTAGATATTTCATGCATGCCGGTCCGGGACGCGAATCGGCCCGCGCGCTTGCGCGTACGCGCGGAATGCTTGCCACGCTGCTCCTCATCGCGCTCGTCACCGCGGCCGCCTTTGCGACCCGATGGATCTGGCGCGACATCACCTACTGGTCGCGCAGCGTCACGTTCGCGCGCGGGACCGTTCCACTCGAGTCGTGCGTGTCCCGGGCACTGGCGGGCATCCCCGGCGTTGAGATGCGCGTGCATGACGCCGAAATCCGCCTCGAAGTGCCCGGCCAGGAAGGCGCGCTCGTCAAGCCTGCCCGCGAGCCGAATCGGGCGCGCATCGTCGTGTACGGGCACAGCGACTCCGTCGCGATGCTCGGCCCGCCGCAGGAAGAGCCGGTCGCCGCATTGCTGCAGTCGATGAAGTCGGCGTTCTCCGCGACCTGCAATTCCCCGTAGAATCGCCGGGCCATGGCTTATTCCGACACCCGCGCCGTCAGGGTCATCGCCTTCATCGAGGCAGCCAAGGGCATCCTGGTCCTGGTCGCGGCGACGGGATTGCTTGCGTTCATCCACGCGGACTGGAACGACCTGGCCGCGCGCCTGGTGCGGCTGTCGCACCTGAATCCGGCCTCGAAATACCCGCACATCTTTCTCGACGCGGTCTCGCACCTGCAGGAACCCCGCCTGCTGTGGCTCGCCGCCGGCGCCGCGGCCTATTCGCTACTGCGCCTGGTCGAGGCGTACGGCCTGTTTCGCGAGCGCGCCTGGGCGGAATGGCTCGCGGCGCTCAGCAGCGGGCTCTACATCCCTGCGGAGGTCGCGGAAATCCTGCGGCGACCGGCGCTGCCGAGCATCGCCGTGCTGGTCATCAATGTCGCCGTGGTCGCCGTCATGGCGCACGCACTCTGGCAGCGGCGGCGCCCGCGCCCGGCCGCCGCGCCGGAGGCGGGGCCGGCGCCGTGAACCGCCGGCTCGGGCGGGCGGTGCCGGCGCTACGCGAAGCCTGATGGACGGCAAGGCGATCGCGCTCTTCGCCAGTGCCCGGCGAGGCGGCAATACGGGCAGGCTCATGGACTGCATCGCGGCGCCGCTCGATATCGAGGTCGTCGATCTCGCGCGGCTGCGGCTGGCGCCCTACGACTACGAACACCGCAACCGCGGCGACGATTTCGAGCCGCTGATGATGCGCGTGCTCGAGCACGAGCACCTGATCTTCGCATCGCCGGTCTATTGCTACGCGGTCACCCCGCCCATGAAGGCGTTCTTCGACCGGATCACGGACTTCCTCGATCTCGAGGAACTCAGAGAACATGCCCGGCGCCTGAGAAACAAGATTGCATACGTCGTCTGCACATCGATCTACGACCGGCCGCCAAACTCATTCGTCGGCGCGTTTGCCGACAACTTCGCGTACTTCGGCATGCGCTTCGGCGGGACGGCGCACGTCAACTGCGAAAGCGGCTACGACGCGTCGGCGGCCGCCGCCGAGGCGGAACGCTTCACCAAGCTCCTGGCGGGCGGGCGGTCTGGCGTGAGCGCGGCCTGAAGCGCACAATGATCGCCCCGCGTCGAGGTGATGCCATGAGCGCGATCCTGACCCTGCTGGCCTGGTGCATCCTGTTCGTCTTGTGCTGGCCGCTCGCCGTGCTGGCACTGGTGCTGTGGCCGCTCGCGTGGCTCCTCTCGCTGCCGTTCCGCCTGCTCGGCATCGCCTTCGAGGCGGTCTTTGCGCTGCTGCGGGCGCTGCTGTTCCTGCCGGCGCGCCTGCTCGGCTACCGGCCCGGCCAGGCGGCCTGAGCCGCCACGCGGTCATCGACATGCGATCCTGCCTGCTTGCGATCGCGCTGCTCGCATTCACCGCGGCGGCCTTCGCGGACCAGAAGCCCGCGGTCGAATACCTGAATTCCGGCAAGGTCGTGCCGGCCACGCTACCCTTTTCCGAGGCCGTGCGCGTCGGCAACACGCTCTACCTGTCCGGCCAGGTCGGCAGCCGGCCCGGGACGATGCAGCTCGTCGCCGGCGGCATCCGCGAGCAGGCGCGGCAGGCGCTCGAGAACATCAAGACCTCGCTCGAGGCGAACGGCTACGGGATGGGCGACGTCGTGAAATGCACCGTCATGCTCGCGGACATCGCCGAATGGGCGGCCTTCAACGAGGTCTACCGGACCTTCTTCTCGGCGCCCTACCCGGCACGCAGCGCGCTCGGCGCGAACGGGCTCGCGCTCGGCGCGCGCGTCGAGGTGGAGTGCATCGCCGCCCGCGGGCCGTGATTCCCTTACTGCGGGTTCTGCGGCAACCCGTCCGCGATCTCGTAGTAGTCGCCCTTGTCGGCGACGAAGATGTGCAGCGCGAGCCGCGTCGCGGTCGGCGCGTCGAAGGCGCCCATGGCGATGCCGATCCGGTCCTTGCCGATCGGGTCCCAGAACAGCGAGGCGCCGCAGGTCGAGCAGAACCCGCGCTGCACTTTTTCCGAGGACCGGAACCAGGCGACGTTGAACTCGCCGTCGACCTTGAGCGCGCTTCGCTCCACGTCGGTCGACGCCCAGTAGTGGCCCGAGGTCTTGCGGCATTGCGCGCAGTGGCAGGCGTCCGGCCCGGGCAGCTCGCCCTGGACTTCGAATTTCACGGCGCCGCAGAGGCAGGATCCGGTGTGCATGGTGCAATCCCCGCGAATGCTGCATCATTCTAGGCGTAGCGCAGCGGGGTGAGCAGGCCTTGAGACGCGTGCTGAAGTGGATCGCTCTCGCCATACCGACGGTGCTGCTGGCCTGGTTTCTCGTCGCCTACGCCCGCTCGGACAATGCCTGCTCCGATCCGGGCCACGCCGCCCCGGAGCATGCCGTGAAGGCCATCACCTACTGCGATTACGGACTCGCGGACCGGCTGAAGCTCGATGACATCGAGAAACCCGTCGCCGAGGCCGGGCAGATCCTGGTCCGGGTGCGCGCGGCGGCAGCCAACCCGCTCGACTGGCACTACCTGCGCGGCACGCCTTATGTGATGCGCCTCGGGACAGGCTTGCGCCGACCGCGGGAACTGCGGCTGGGCGTCGATTACGCGGGCACGGTGGAGGCGACCGGCGCGGGCGTGACGGCATTCAAGCCGGGCGACGACGTCTTCGGCGCGCGCTCGGGCGCCTTCGGCGAGTACGTCGCGGCGAAAGCCGACGGCGCGGTCATCGCCAAGCCCGCGAACCTGTCGTTCGAGCAGGCCGCCGCGGTCCCGGTCGCCGGGATCACGGCGCTGCAGGGCCTGCGCGCGGGCGGCGTCGGCCCGGGCACGAAGGTACTCATCAACGGCGCCTCGGGCGGCGTCGGCACCTTCGCCGTGCAGATCGCAAAGGCGCTGGGCGCCGAGGTCACCGGCGTGTGCAGCGGTCGAAACGCCGGACTCGTGCGCTCGCTGGGCGCGGATACGGTCATCGACTACACCCGCTCGGACTACACCACGGCGGGCGTGCAATACGACGTGATCCTCGACAACGTCGGCAACCACGGCTTCCTTGCGAATCGCCGCGCCCTCACGGACGCCGGCCAGTACGTCCTGGTCGGCGGCGGCGGGCCGGACAACGGGCGCTGGATCGGGCCGCTCGTCAACCCGGTGAAGGCGATGCTGCTGGCGCCCTTCGTCGGGCAGCACCTGCAGGTGCTGTTCGCGCGCCTGAGCCGCGACGACCTCGCCGCGCTCGCGCGGATGATGGAGGCCGGCCAGGTGACGCCCGTGATCGACCGGCGCTACAGTCTGCCGGAAGTGCCCGATGCGATCCGCTACCTGGAAACGGGGCGGGCGCGCGGCAAGGTCGTCATCAGGATCGAGTGAGGCGCCGATGAAGCTTGCAACCGGCCTGCGCGCGGTATTCATCGGCGGTGCGATCGCCGGAGCGCTCGACATCCTGTTCGCGATCACCTGGGCCGCCGTCAACGGCCGCACGCCGGCATGGCTGCTGCAAACCGTCGCGACCGGCCTGCTCGGCACCTCGGCCTACGAGAGCGGCCTGCCCGCGGCGATCCTCGGCCTCAGCGCGCACTTCGGGCTTTCGCTGCTGTGGGCCGCGGTTTTCGTCGGTGCCGCCTCGCGCCTGCCGTGGTTGCTCGCCCGGCCTGCCTTCACCGGCCCGGCGTTCGGGATCCTGGTGTTCTTCGCGATGCGGCTCGCGGTGCTGCCGGTGTCGGCGTTCCCGTATCCGGTGTCGTTCAGCCAGCCCGGAGCGACGCTCGACCTGCTGTCGCACATGTTTTTCTTCGGACTGCCGATCGCGCTCGCCGCGGCGAAGGCCGCTTCGACGGAGCGCAAGTCATGAAGCGCGTCACCGGCATCGGCGGGATCTTCTTCAAGGCAAAGGACCCGGTCGCGCTGCGCGCCTGGTACCAGAAGCACCTCGGCATCGACGTGCAGCCCTGGGGCGGGGCGGCCTTCGTCTGGTCCGACGAAGCCGGCAATGCGACCAAGGGCACGACGGTGTGGAACATCGGCGAGGCGGCCAACGACTACTACGCGCCGAGCCGGTCGAGCTTCATGGTCAACTACCGCGTCCCCGACCTCGCGTCTCTGCTGGCGGCATTGCGCGACGAGGGCTGCCAGGTCCTCGACAAGACCGACGATTCCGAGTTCGGCAAGTTCGGCTGGGTGATGGACCCGGAGGGCAACAAGGTCGAACTGTGGCAGCCGCCGCCCGGCTCATGAGACGGGGGCAAGCCGCATGCAGCGACTGACCCGGCTGGCCCCGGGGCTGGCACTCCTCGTCGCCGCCGGTTGCACGGGCATTGCGCAGCCGTCGGCGCGCGACGCTGCCGCGCCCGCCGCCGGCGCCGATGCGATCCAGGGCACGGCGAGCTACCGCGAGCGCATGGCGCTGCCGCCCGGTTCCGAATTCGAGGCGGTGCTGCAGGACGTCTCCCGCGCCGACGCGCCGGCGATGGAAATCGCGCGCGCGACGATCGCCGACGCCCCCGCTCCGCCGATCCGGTTCACGATCGCCTACGACCCCGGGCAGATCGACGCGAGCCATGCCTACGCAGTGCGTGCCGTCATCCGCAACGAGGGCAGGCTCCTGTTCGCATCCGACACGGCCACCCCGGTGCTGACGCGCGGCGCCGGCCAGTTCGTCGACATCCTGCTGAAGCGCGCCGCGCCGCCGCCGGCCGCGGACGCCGCGCTCCTCGACACCACCTGGAAGATCCTGTCGATGGCGGGCGAGCCCGTCCGTCCGCTCGCCGGCAAGCGCGTGCCGCAGCTGGTGCTGAAGAGCGCCGACGGGCGCGACGCCTGGTCGGCCACGGTCGGCTGCAACCAGATGTCGGGGGGCCTCTCGCTGAGCGGCAGCCGCGTCGCCTTCAAGGCGGGGATGTCGACGCTGATGGCCTGCCCGCCGCCGCTCGACGTCCTGGAAAAGCAGCTCGGCAAGTCACTGCTCGCGAGCACGCAGTGGAGGATCCAGGGCAACCGGCTCGAGCTCCGTGACGAAGCGGGCGTACAGACGTTCCTGTGCGAGGCCGCGGACCTCGAGTAATCCGTGATCGAACGCCTGCAACAGCCCGTAGGCGAGGCCGAAGACTGGGCCATCGTCGAGGGCGAGCTCGCCCATCACGCCCGGACGGCACACGACTGGATCGACACGCTGAATCGCCTGTGGCGCAAGAACCGGTTCGTGACCTCGCTCGACGGCGTGCTGAAACTCGACGAAGAACCGCCGGTGCTGACGTGCGCGATGCTCTCGCTGACGCGCGAGCGCTGGCCGCTCGAGCGGCTCGCGGCGCTGGTGCACGCCGACGCGCACGGCCGCTCGCGGCCGAAGCGCGACGACCTGCCGGTACTCGTGCTGGAATGGCGCGGGCGGCATTTCCTGATCGACGGGCTGAACCGGGTCAACCGGCGCCTGCGCGAGCGCGATGCCGGCCCGCACGAGGTGATGGTGATCCACGGGAGGACGGCATGAACACGGCAACCGCGGCGCGGATTGTCCTGGTCTGCGCGGCGCTGCTCGCGGCGCCCCTGGCGGCGGCGGACTGGCCGGCCGACGAGGCCGCCATCCGGCGAGCGCTCGCCGACTCGGTGGCCGCCTTCAATCGCGGCGACCTCGCGGGCCACCTCGCGATCTACGACGAGTCCGTGCAATTCATGACCCGGGACGGGCCGCGTCCCGGCATCGCGCCGATCGAGAAAGCCTTTCGCGAGCGTTATTTCCGGGACGGCCACGCGATCCGGCAGCTGCGCTTCGAGCAGCTCGCGCTGCGCCGGCTCACGGACGATGCGGCCATCGCGGCCGCACGCTGGGCGCTTGCCGGCGGCGGCGAGCCGGAGCAGGCCGGCTGGTTCACCCTGGTGTTCCTGCGGACCCCGGCCGGCTGGCGGGCCGTGCATGATCACTCGAGCTGAGTTGTCGGCGAACGGCGCCGCCGCGCTCGCGCGGGGCCCGCTGCATTTGCGATAATTCCGGGCCCCGCCGCGAGGGGCGCCGCATGTCCTACCAGATCACCATCACCGAAAAGCCGACTTACCTGCACGCAGTCGTGACCGGGAGCAACTCCGCCGAAACCGTCACGGGCTACCTGCAGGATCTCCTGCGCGAGTGCGAGGCGCGCCAGTGCTTCAAGGTGCTGATCGAGGAGAATCTCACGGGCCGGCGGCTCGAGACCTGGGACGTCTACCAGATCGCTTCCGAAAGCAGCGCGCACGCGAGGGGCGTGTTCAGCGCGATCGCCTACGTCGACCTCTATGCGGGCGGCGAGCTGATGAAATTCGCCGAGACGGTCGCGAACAACCGCGGCGTGCCGATGGCGGTGTTCGCCACGGTTGCCGAAGCGGAGCAGTGGCTCGCCGGCCCGCCGCGCTGATGGTCCCCGGCGGCTACGCAACCCTCTGGGAGTTCACGGTCCTGCCCGCGCGGCGGGCGGAATTCGAGTCGCAGTACGGGCCCGAGGGCCGCTGGGCGATGCTGTTCCGGCAGGCACCCGGATTTCTCGGCACGGAACTGCTGCGCGACCGCATGGACCCGCGCCGCTACCTGACGATCGACCGCTGGGAAAGCGCGGACGCCTACCGCGACTTCCGCCGGCGCCACGCCGCCGAGTACGAGCGGCTCGACCGCGAATTCGAGAGACTGACGACGCGCGAGGCGCCGCTCGGCGAATACGCGCCCGCGGGCGAGCCGGGATGAGCGTGAGGCTCGACTGCGGCGGCTGCCTGGTGCGCGGCTGGCGAGACGGCGACCGCGCCGCGCTCGTCAGCCACGCGGACAATCGCAAGATCTGGCGCAACCTCAAGGACCGGTTCCCCCACCCGTACACGCAGCAGGACGCGGGCGACTGGCTGGCGCTTGCGCGCGCGCAACCGGAGCGCCCGGTGTGGGCGATCGAGATCGACGGCGAGGCCGCCGGCTGCATCGGCCTCGAGCCGCTGGCCGATATCTACGCGCGCACGGCGCTCATCGGCTACTGGCTCGGCGAGGCCTACTGGGGTCGCGGATTGATGACCGCGATCGTGCAGCGGGTGTCCGCGCTGGCGCTCGGGGAACTCGGGTTCCTGCGCCTGGAGGCGCCGGTGATGGCCTGGAATCCTGCCTCGATGCGCGTGCTGGAGAAGTGCGGCTTCGCGCGCGAGGCGACGCTGAGGAAAAGCGTGTCCAAGGACGGCGAGGTCATCGACAGCGTGCTGTACGCGAAGGTAGCGCCATGACCGCGCAATTTCCGCTCGATGGCGGCTGCGACTGCCGCGCCGTCCGCTACCGCATGGCGACGGCGCCGCTGTTCGTGCACTGCTGCCACTGCCGCTGGTGCCAGCGCGAGTCCGGCGCGTCGTTCGCATTGAACGCCATGATCGAAGCCGACCGCGTGACGCTGCTCGCCGGCGCGCCCGAGCTCGTGGACACGCCCTCGGCGAGCGGCAAGGGCCAGAAGATCGCGCGCTGCCCGCGCTGCCGCCTTGCGCTGTGGAGCCACTACGCGGGCGCCGGCACGGCGGTGTCCTTCGTCCGCGTCGGCACGCTCGACGACCCGGACGCGCTGCCGCCGGACATCCACATCTTCACCGCCTCGAAGCAGCCGTGGGTGGTGCTGCCTGCCGGCACGCCTGCGGTGCCCGAATACTACGATCGCAAGCGGTGCTGGCCCGCCGAGAGCCTGGTGCGCCGCGAGGCGCTACTCGCCGCGGCGCGCGCGTGAGAACATGGAAACCCCACTGCCGCGCGCCCCTTTTCAAGGACCCGCCATGAACGAACCCATTTCGCGAAGCCTCGTGGTCGTCGGCGCGAGCCTGCTGCTCGGCTGCATCGCCCTCGGCTGGCTGCTCGGCAACTATGCGCTGCGCATCAAGAAGCTCGACCGCACGGTGGTCGTGAAGGGCCTGTCGGAGCGCGAGGTGCCGGCGGACGTCGCGATCTGGCCGCTGACGTTCCAGGAGGCCAACAACGACCTCGCGGCGCTGTTCGCCGGCCTGCAGAAGAAGGATGCGCAAGTCACCGAGTTCCTGGCCGGCCACGGCATCGCCGCGGGCGCCATCACGGTCGGCCCGCCGGTGGTCAACGATCGCTATGCGCAGGCCTACGGCGACACGCGCAATGCCGTGTTCCGCTACACGGCGACCTCGACCGTGACCGTCTACTCGAACGACATCGAAGCGGTGCGCAAGGCGATGCAGGACGTCGTCGCGCTCGGCCAGAAGGGCGTCGCGCTCTCCGGCGAGGGCTACCAGAGCCAGACTCAGTTCCAGTTCACCGGGCTCTCGAAGCTGAAGCCCGCGATGATCGAGGAGGCGACCAAGAACGCGCGCGCCGTGGCCGAGAAGTTCGCCGCCGACTCCGACAGCCGGCTCGGCAAGATCCGCTCCGCGCAGCAGGGCCAGTTCTCGATCGAGGACCGGGACAGCACGACGCCCTACATCAAGAAGGTGCGTGTGGTCTCGACGGTCGAGTACCACCTCGCCGACTGAACCGGCCCATGATCGAGCGCGCGGAAACGGACGCGGACATCCTCGCCTGCCATGAGGTCATGGCGGAGCTGCGCCCCGGCATCGCGGGCGCCGATTTCCTCGCGACCGTGCGCGCGCTGCAGAAAGACGGCTTGCGCCTCGCCTGCGTCCGCGAGGGCGGCCGCGTCGTCGCGGTCGCCGGCTATCGCCTCTCGACCAACCTGTTCTGCGGCAGGCACCTGTACGTGGACGACCTGGTCACCACCGCATCCGGGCGCTCAATGGGCCATGGCCGGGCGCTGCTGGCGTGGCTGCGCGCGGTTGCGGTCGAAAACGACTGCGACGTCTTCCACCTCGACTCGGGCGTGCAGCGCACGCGCGCGCACGCTTTCTACCGTCGCGAAGGGATGGAACTCGCCTCCTACCACTTCAGCGAACGGCTGAAGCCGCGGGCCTGACCCGGTGCGCGCGACTCCCGGTGCGGGGCCCGGTGCGCCGCGGGCGCTGACGCAGGCGACGCTCGCCGCCGGGGTCGCCGCCCTCGCGCGCCGCGACCGCGATTTCGCGATGCTCGCCGCGAGGAACGGCCTGCCGCCGATGTGGGCGCGCCGCCCCGGATTTGCGACCCTCGTGCACATCGTGCTCGAGCAGCAGGTCTCGATCGCCGCGGCCCGGACGCTGTTTGGCCGACTGCGCGCGGAACTCGGCGGCATGACGCCCGGGCTGGTCGCGGCGCGCGGCGCCGGCGGCCTGGCCCGCCTCGGGCTCACGCGCCAGAAAGCCTCGTATTGCCACGCGCTCGCGCTCGCGGTGCTCGACGGCAGCCTCTCGCTCGCGGGCATCGCGCGCGGCGAGGACGCCGCAGGACGCAACACACTCCTCGGGCTGCGCGGCATCGGGCCCTGGAGCGCGGACATCTACTACCTGATGGCGCTGCGCCGCCCGGACGTCTGGCCGACCGGCGACCTGGCGCTCGCCATCGCGCTGCAGGAGCTCAAGCGGCTGCGCGCGCGGCCGGACACGCAGCGCCAGCACGCCTTGAGCGCCGCCTGGGCGCCCTGGCGATCGGTCGCGGCGCGGCTCCTGTGGCATTACTATCTGACTACGCGCCGGGCGCGGCGCAACCGGGAGTGACTGACATGGATCGCAAGGCTACAGCCGTCTGGCAGGGCGGCCTCAAGGATGGCAAGGGCACGCTCAGCACCGAGAGCCAGGCGTTGAATGCCCTGCCCTACTCATTCGCGATGCGTTTCGAGGGCGCGCCGGGCACGAATCCCGAGGAACTCCTCGGCGCGGCCCATGCCGGATGCTTCTCGATGGCGCTGGCGGCGCAGCTCGGCGAGGCCGGCATTACGCCCGAGCGCATCGAGACGAAGGCGACGATCACGTTCGAGAAGCTGGAGGCGGGGTTCACGATCACGCGCTCGCACCTCGAGGTCGCGGTGCGCGCGCCGGGCGCGGACCGCGCGAAGTTCGACGCCGCTGCAGGGCGGGCCAAGGCCGGCTGCCCGCTCAGCAGGGTCCTGAACGCGGCGATCTCGATGGACGCGCGGCTCGAAGCCTGATGCCGGAACTGACGCCCTTTCATCTCGCAATCCCGGTGCGCGACCTCGCGGCCGCGCGCGCGTTCTACGGCGACCTGCTCGGATGCCGCGAGGGACGCAGCGCCGACGACTGGGTCGACTTCGACTTCTTCGGCCACCAGCTCGTCTGCCACCTGGTCGCGGGCCACGGCGAGGGCGGGCCGGCGCACAAGGCGGTGGACGGGCAAGCCGTGCCGGTCCCGCATTTCGGCATGGTGCTGGAGATGCCGGAATGGGAGGCGCTGGCCGCCGCGATGAAAAAGGCGGACATCGCCTTCGTCATCGGGCCGTGCGTGCGGTTCAAGGGGCAGCCAGGCGAGCAGGCGACCATGTTCCTGACCGACCCCAGCGGGAATACGCTCGAGTTCAAGTCGTTTCGCGACATCGAAGGGCAGCTGTTTGCGCGCTAGCCACGAAAACGGCTCAGGCCCGTGACCGCGCTCGTCGAGTGCGTCCCGAACTTCTCCGAAGGACGCGACAAGTCCGTCATCGACGCGATCGCCCGCGCCGTCTCGGGCACGAGCGGCGTCCGGCTGCTCGACGTCGACCCGGGGGCCGACACCCACCGCACGGTCTACACTTTCGTCGGCGCGCCCGACGCGGTCGCCGAGGCGGCATTTCGCGCCGCGACGGCCGCCGCCGGGCTCATCGACATGTCGAAGCACAAGGGCGCGCACCCGCGCATGGGCGCACTCGACGTCTGCCCGATCGTACCGGTGTCCGGCGTGACGATGGACCAGTGCGTCGAGACGGCGCGGGCGCTCGGGCGCCGCCTGGCGGAGGCGCTCGCGCTCCCGGTCTATTTCTACGAATACGCGGCGACGGCACCCGGGCGGCGGAACCTCGCCGGCATCCGCGCCGGCGAATACGAAGGGCTGCGCCAGAAACTCGCCGATCCCGCCTGGAAGCCGGATGCCGGCCCGGCGACATTCAACGCGCGCCTTGGCGCCACCGCGGTCGGCGCGCGCGAGTTCCTCATCGCCTATAACGTCAACCTCAACACCCGCGACGCGAAGCTTGCCAACGAGGTTGCGCTCAATATCCGCGAGGCGGGGCGCCTCAGGCGCGACGCGAACGGGCAGATCGTCACCGACGCCGAAGGGCGGCAGCAGCGCGCGCCGGGCCGGCTCAAGGCGGTAAAGGCGATCGGCTGGACCATCGAGCAATACCGCCAGGCGCAGGTATCGGTCAACCTGCTTTCCTACCGCACGACACCGCTGCACACCGTCTACGAGACCACGCGCGAGGAAGCCGCAAAAATCGGGCTCGTGGTCACCGGCTCCGAACTCGTCGGCCTGACACCGCTCGAGCCGCTGCTCGAGGCGGGCCGCTATTACCTGCGCAGGCAGGGCCGGTCGCCGGGCGTGCCGGAGCGCGAACTGGTCGAGCTCGCGATCCAGTCGTTGGGCCTCGCCCAGCTCGCGCCCTTCGACCCGGACAAGCGGGTCATCGAGTACGCTGTGCGCGTGCCGGCACCCCTCGTTTCGATGACGGTCGAGCGCTTCGCCGACGAGGTCTCGGGCAACTCCCCGGCCCCGGGCGGCGGCTCGGCGGCGGCGCTCGCCGGCAGCCTCGGCGCCGCGCTTGCGGCAATGGTCGCGAACCTCACGGTCGGCAAGGCCGGATACGAATCGGCCTGGGCTTCCTCCTCGGCGCTCGCGGAGCGCGCGCAGGGCATCAAGGCCGCGCTGCTCGCCGCCGTGGACGACGACACTCGCGCATTCGACGACGTGCTGGCCGCGATGCGACTGCCGAAGGCGAGCGATGACGACAAGCGCGCGCGGTCGGCGGCGATCGCGGCGGCTTACGAAAAGGCGACCGCGGTGCCGCTGGCAACGGCGCGTTCGTGCCTGGCGGCGCTCGAGCTCGCCGAGCAAGCCGCCGTCACCGGAAACCGGAATTCGGCGTCGGATGCCGGCGTCGGGGCGCTGCTCGCGAAGGCGGGGCTCGACTCTGCCATCCTGAACGTGCGTATCAACCTGCCCTCGGTCCGTGAAGGCGCATTCAAGACGGCGACGGTCGCGGAAATCGCAGAACTTCAAGCGAAAGCTGCCAATCCTCTGGCGAAAACACTCGCGGCAGTCGAGGCGAGCTTCAAGAGCTGAAGGTCCGGCGGCTCGCGCGCTTGGCCGGTCGGGGGACCCTCGTTCGCGCCGCCGGAACTTACGCGCTCACTCGGGGACCCGCCCGGCCGGCGCGCGCGTGAACGGTTCCGTGGCAGTTACGGCGCGCACGAGTCGTTGCGGGACCCCGTAGCGAGCGAATGTCCGTTCTTCTGAGCGAGCGCAGGGGTCCCGCCGGCGAAGTGCGCGCAGTATCTGCCGCCAGAGCAGTGGCCGCCCGTCCTGTCCGGCCGAACGTGCCCGCCATCGGGCGATTTCAGGCCGGCGGATCGGAGGGATTCCTGGGCCTGCGGCGGACGCGGTTCACGACGTCATGCGCCGTCGCGCGCAGCTTGCGCAGCCAGTACCGCGCCCAGGCGAATTCGAGCCCGAGGATGCCGAGGCCGAGCGGGATCACGATGATCGCGGGCCCGGGCAGCACGATCATCGCGATGCCGACCAGCACGACGCTGCCGCCGAGCAGGGCGACCACGATTCGCCGCGCCCACTTGTAGGTGATCGTGCGGCGCAGGAAATTGCGGAGGCGCCATCTCATGGCAGGCGTGACCCGAAGAATGCCTCGATGAGCCGCGCGAGTGCGCGCGGCTCGTCATGATGCAGCATGTGGCCGGCGCCGGCCACCGACTCGATCGCGAGGTTGCGGACGAAAGCGCGGAACGATTCGGCGCCGCCCTCCGGCGCGAGCCGCCCGGCCAGCTCCGACTGCGCGCCGACCACGAGCAGCACGGGCGCCTCGATGAGCCGCCAGCAGGCTTCCATCTCCTCGCGGCGGTACAGGTACGGATTCACGCGACGGTGCGCCGGGTCCGCGCGCAGGCGCACGCCCCCGCCCGGCAGCGGCTCGCTCCAGCAGCCGGCGACGAATGCGGCCCGCTCCGGGGTGAGGCGCGGGTTGCGCTTCGCCACGCGCTCCGCGAGCGCCTCGAGGCTTGCATACTCGGCGTTGGGCGCGCGCTGCGTGACTTCGTCGAGCCAGGTCGCGATCCGCGACGGCGCCTGGCTCGCCTGCGTGCGGGCCAACCCGAAGCCCTCGAGGTTGACGAGCGATTGCACGCGCGCGGGCCGGACGCCCGCGTAGACCATCGCCACGTTCGCGCCCATGCTGTGGCCGATGATGCGCGCCGGCCGCTCCGGGCAGAGCGCGTCCACGAGCGCCTCGAGGTCGGCGTAGTAGTCGGGAAACCAGTAACCGCCGGGGCTCGGCGCGCTGCCGCCGAAGCCGCGCCAGTCGAGCGCGGCGAGCGGCAGCCCCGGCGGCAGCTCGTCCGCGAGGAACTGGAACGTGGCGGCGCAATCCGAATGGCCGTGCAGCAGGATCACGGGCTCGCCGGTCTCCGGCCCCCAGCGGACGAGGTGGTGTTCGAGGCCGCGGAGCGCGAGCGTCGCGTCGCGGCCCGGCCGGTAGCTCACGATGCCAACCGCTGGATCAGCAGCTTGTCGATTCGCCGGCCGTCCATGTCCACCACCTCGAAGCGCATCCCGCGCCAGCGGAAGTGCTCGCCGGTCGTCGGCAGGTGGCCGAGCTGCGCGAGCACGAAACCCGCGAGCGTGGTGTAGTCTTCGCCGGAGCGCATGTTGCCGGCACCGAGCAGGCGTTCGACGTCGTCTATGGACATGCTGCCGTCGGCGAGCCACGAGGAATCGTCGCGCGCGACTGCCTCGGCCGGCTCCTCCTGCGCCGCTTCCGGCAACTCGCCGGCGATCGCGGTCAGGATGTCCGAGGGCGTGACCACGCCCTCGATCGAGCCGTGCTCGTCGACGATCACGGCGAAATGCATCTTCGATTCCCTGAACAGGTCGAGGAGCTTCAGGATCCGGGTCGACTCGTGCACGATGAGGGGCGCGTGCGCGCGCGAAGCGAGTTCGCCCGCCTCGCGGTTGCCGAGCCACTCGGCCAGGTCCCCCGTCATCACGATGCCGACCAGCTCGTCGAGCTGGCCGCGGCACACCGGGTAGCGCGAGTGGCCGCTGGTGCGCACCGCGTTCCAGACCGCTTCGCGGCCGTCGGCCGCGTCCAGCCAGACGACGTCGCCGCGCGGGATCATGATGCTGCGCACGGTGCGGTCCGGCAGGCGCAGCACGCCCTCGATCATCTGGTGTTCGGCGACGTGGAAGATGCCGGTATGCGTCGCCTCCGCGATCATCGCGCGGATCTCCTCCTCGCTGACGGCGCGATTGGTGGTGGTGCGGATCCCGAGCAATCGCGACACCATTTCGGTGGAACCCTGCAGCACGAACACGAACGGCTTGCTGAAGAGCGCCAGCGCTTCCATGAACGGCGCGAGCCGGGAGGCGATCGCCTCCGGATTGGTGAGCGCCCAGCGCTTCGGCACCAGCTCGCCGACCACCAGCGTCAGGAAGGTGACGCCGACGACCACGATGCCGTAGGCGGTGGTGTCCAGGTAGGGCGCGACGGGCGCCAGCAGCTCGAACTGCGCGAGCCATTCGGCGAGCGGGCCTGCAAAGCGCGCGCCGCTGTAGACGCCCGCGAGCACGCCGATCAGCGTCAGGTAGAACTGCACGGTCGAGAGGAAGCGCGTCGGGTCGTCGAGCAACCGCAGCGCAGCGCGCGCGCCGCGCCTGCCCTCCCTGGCAAACTGCTTCAGGCGCGTCGCGCGCGAGGAGAACAGAGACAGCTCCGCCATCGCGAACAGGCCGTTCACGAGGATCAGGGCGACGAGAATCAGGAAGTAGGCCAGCATTGTGCGCCGGACTCGCCGGCCCGGAGCATTCTACCAGTTGGGCCGGCCCGGGTCGGTTGCGGGCGGCCCGGGGGCGCTGCAAGATGCCCGCTTGCAGACACGCGATGCTTCCCGCCGCCTGATCGCGGGCTCCGCGATCATCGGCTCGATCGGCACCTTCAGCCTGCACGTGCTGCTGCCGGCGTTGCCGGCGATCGCCTCGGCGATGCAGGTCGCGCCGCACGCGGCGCAGCTGCTCATCAGCCTGTCGATCCTCGCGATCGCGCTCGGCAACCTGACCGTCGCCCCGCTCTCGGACCGCTACGGGCGCAGGCCGATCGTGCTGGTCTCGCTCGGCCTGTTCGTGCTCGGCAGCGCCGCCGGCATCGTCGCCGAGTCGCTCGGGATGCTGGTTGCCGCGCGCGTGGTGCAGGCATTCGGCGGCGGCGCGGCCATGTCGGTCATGCGCGCGACCCTGCTCGACCACTTCGGGCCGGCGAGGGCGGCCTCGGCGCTCGCGGCGACCGCGACCGCGATCCTGCTGGCGCCGATGGTGGCGCCCTCGCTCGGCGGATTCGTGCTCGAGTGGCTCGGCTGGCGCGCGGTGTTCGCGCTCTCGGGCATTCTCGGCGTCGCGGTATTCCTGTTCGCATCGAGGAACCTCGGCGACACGCGGCGCGCCGACCGGGCAGCCGGGCCGTCGCTGCGCTACTGGGCGAGCTACCGGCGGCTGCTCGGCTCGCGCGAGTACCTGGCCTTCCTGGTCTACGGCTCCTGCATGGTCAGCATGATCTACACCTTCGTCACCGGCGCGCCCTACGTCGCCATCGACGTGCTCGGCGTCTCGCCTTCGCGCTTCGGGCTGCTGCTGTTCTTCCCGGCGGTCGCGTCGTTCGCGGGATTCCTGGTCGCCGCGCGCATTACCGGCCGTCTCGGCGGCCAGCGCATGATCCGCGCCGGCGCAATCATCGCATTCGCGGGGGCGGTCTCGATGGCGGGGCTCGCACTGGCGGGCGTATACCATCCGCTTGCGCTCTTCATCCCCGGCATGGCGATCGGCTTCGCCAACGCGATTGCGGCGCCCTCCTCGACCATCGGCGCGATCTCGCGCGACCCGGCGATCGCGGGCGCGGCTTCGGGACTGTTCGGTTTCCTGCAGCTGGTGACGGCCGCGGTTTCGACGCAGGTGGTCGCGGCGTTCGCCGGCCGCACGCCGGTCCCGCTCACGATCGTCCTGCTGGTGCTATGCCTGGCGGCGCTGCTGGCGCTGCGGCCGATCGCGGCGGTCGAGCTGGGGCGCGCGCCGCTTCAGGCGGAGCCGCCGCGCGAGCCGGCCGCGCCGGAGCCGACGCGGTAGCGGAAGCGGACGGTGCCGAAGGTGACGAGGTCGCCGTCGTCGAGGCGCGCGTAGCGCACCTGGATCCCGTTGACGAAGATGCCATTCCTGCTGTTCGCGTCGACCAGCATCGCCTCGCCGTTGCGAACCGTCAGCATTGCGTGCAGGCGGCTCACCGTCGGGTCGACGATGCGCAGGTCGTTGTCGCGGGTGCGGCCGATATTGACGCGCCGGCTCGCGACCTCGTGCACGCAGCCGACGAGGTCGAGCCCGATCAAGTAGCGGCGCAGGCGCGGCGTCGCCGCGATGCCCGGCATGACCGGCGACAATTCGGGCGTCGGCAGCTCGAGGGTGTAATCCGCTTCCGGGTCCTGGGCGGCAGCCGGCAGCGGGTCGGTCACGCCCGCCACGAGCGGGCGCGATTCGCGCAGCTCCGCCGCGAGGCCTTCGCGCTCGAGCGTGCGGGTCGCGAGCTGGGCCTGGAGTTCCTCGATGCGGCGCTCGCGCTCGGCGAGGAGCTGGTCGCGATCGGCGAGACTGCGCTGCAGGCTCTCGATCCGCTTCTGCCAGCGCGAACGTTCGGCGGCGAGCGCGGCGGCCTGGTCGTTGCGGCGACGCTCGGTCACCAGCAGCTGGTTGAGGTCGGCCTGGGTCTCGGTGTAGAGCTCGGTGTCCTCGCCGACTTCGACGACTTCGATGCCGGAATCAGGCACTTCGCCGATGAGGACCGGCGCATCGTCGAGGTCCGTGGGGGTCGCGAGTTCCCACTCGCGATCGTCCGGCAGCCGGTGCTGGCTCGTGAGTTCGATGTGCTCGACCAGGAGCGTCACGTCCTCGGCGACGATGCCGTCGTCCGCGGCGTTATCCCCTTCCCCCTTGTCCATGCGGCCTATTATCCGCGAGCGCGCAATCCGCGCCACCCGCATCTCGGGTGGTTCTTTATATTTCAATGGCTTAGCAGAAAAAACTGCCCCGGACGGCCACCCCAAATGTGAACTCGGTCACGCGGCAGGCTCCGGCGCGCGCTGTGTAGGATGCCGCCATGCGACCGGTATGGATGCTCTCGGCGACCCAGGCATTGTGCATGTCGGGAAGTTTTCTGGTCGTCCTGCTCGGCGGAATCATCGGCTCGCATCTCGCGCCGGCGGCCGCGCTCGCGACGCTGCCGGTATCGCTGCTGGTCGCAGGCCTGGCGGCGAGCGTGCTGCCGGCAGGCGCCCTGATTCGCCGATTTGGCCGGCGCGCGGTCTTCGCCGGCAGCGCCCTGCAGGCGGCGGGCGGCTGCGTGCTCGCCGGCTACGCGATCTCGACCCAGCGCTTCTGGCTCTTCTGCGTCGCCACCTTCCTCCTCGGCTCAAACAATGCCGTGGTCATGCAGTACCGCTTCGCCGCGACCGAGTACGTCGACAGGCAGCGGGCGAGCCGTGCCATCGCCGTCGTCATGAGCGGTGCGCTGGCGGCCGCCTGGCTCGGGCCGGAGTTCGCGGTGCGCACGGCGACGCTCGTGCCGGCGGCCCACTACGCCGGCTCCTTTTACGCCGGAACCGTCCTCTACCTTTGCGCAGCGCTCCTCCTGTCCCGGGTCCCCGAGTCCACGCCCGGGGACACTGCCGACCGGGCGCCCCCGCGCCGGCTCGGCGAGATTGCGGCCCAGCCGGTCTACCGCGTTGCAGTGCTGGCGGCGCTTGCGTCCTATGCGGTCATGAGCTTCATCATGACGGCGACGCCGATCAGCATGCACGTCGTCGACGGCTACGACGAGCTTGCGACCGCGCGCGTGATCCAGGTGCACCTGCTCGCGATGTACCTGCCCTCCCTCGGCAGCGGCTGGATCATCGCGCGCTTCGGCGAGCGGCCGGTGATCGTCGCCGGAGCGTTGCTGATGACCGCCTGCGTCGGCATTGCGGCGGCGGGCGGGCACTCGGCCCTGCACTACGGCTGGGCGCTGGCCCTGCTCGGCCTCGGCTGGAACTTCCTGTTCATCGCTGCGACGACCCTGCTGACCCAGACCTACCGCCGCGCCGAGCGCATCCAGGCGCAGACGCTGAACGACTTCCTGGTGTTCGGCTCGCAGGCGACGGCATCGCTCCTCGCCGGGGTCGCCGTCACCACGATCGGCTGGGAACGCCTGAACCTCGCGACACTGCCGCTGCTCGCAGCCGTGCTGGTCGGGATCGGCGCGATCGGCCGCCGGCCCGTCGCCGCGACCGGCTAGACGCGATCGAGGAAGCTGCGGATTTCCGCGGCAACCGCAACGGCGGGCTCGGCCAGCACGCTGCCCGGGTCGGGCGAGAGCTGCAGCATGGGCTGCGGCACAGGGCCGGACGGCTGCTGCGGGCCGGCGACGACGAGGCGTCGCACCTCCTGCGGTCGCGTGGCCGCGAGCTCGAAGGCGACGAGGGCGCCGCGCCCGCATCCGACGAGGTCGACCCGCTTCAGGCGCAGGTTGCCGAGCAGGTCCACGACCGCGAGCGCGAGGCCGGCCACAGCCATGCGGCCTTTGGGCGCGTCCGAACTGCCGCTTCCGGGCAGGTCCGGTGCGTAGGTCGAGCGGTCGGTGCCGAGCAGCGCGGCGCAGGGAGCGAAATCCGCGCCGGTGCCGTCCTCCGCGTGCAGGAAGATGATCGGCGTCGCTTCGTCGAAGCCGCCGCTCGCCGGATAGGCGGTCGTCAGGTGCAGTTGCCCGTAACGGCAATCGATGTACATCCGGCGCAGCTGTGCAGGTGCGTTCGCCGAATGCCGCCTCTTCGTGACCATGCCTGCACCTCGTCCTGCCGTACCGTTATCATGCTGCATGAGGGGATCCGACATGCCCACCTATTCGCGCACATTCCTGGCTGCCGTCGCGGCGACGGGCGCCCTGGCGCTTGCCGGCAGCGCGGGCGCGGCTGCCCCGGCGCGTGACCAGGCGATTTATGACCGGATCGTGTCGCTTGCCGGCGACTGGGACGGCCATATGGAAGACCCGCTCGCGGGGCCGCCGGTCGGCGTCACGTTCGAAATCGCGAGCGGCGGCAAGGCGGTGGTCGAATACCTGCGGCCGAGCGACAGCCTGCCGGCCCTGACCGTGTACTTCCTTGCGAGCGGGAAGCTGCGCGCCGTGCAGTTCTCGCCTGCCGGCAACCAGCCTGCGTACAAGCTCGGCGGTGAATCGACGGCGGACCTTGCGCTGCTCGAGTTCGACGGCGGCACCGGTTTCGATCCGAACCACGACGGCCACGTGCATAAGGGCGAGCTACGCTTCGTCGCGCCGGATCGCATCGAGCATCGCTGGTTCCACTACGTCGGTCCGAAGGAACAGGGCGTGACGCAGTGGTTCCTGGAGCGGAAAACGCCGGAGAAAGTACAGGCGCCTGCCACGGAAGTTGTGAAGCCCGAGCCGGTCAAGACAGCAACTGACGAGAAGCATTGAGCGGCAGAGCGTAAAAGGGGACAGTCACCTTTAAAAGTGACTGTCCCCTTTTCACGTTAGTACTCGTCGTACTTTCGGGCCTGGCCGCGGACGCGGTCGGCGGGGTATTTTTTCGCGTTGGCCGCGAGCTTGAGCTCGGCGGCGGCGAGCAGGTCGAGGTCGAGCCGGTCCGCGAGCCGCACGAGGAACCAGAGGACGTCGGCCATCTCCTCGGCGACGCGCTGGCGCCGCCGGGCGTCGAGCGCGCCGCTTTCCTCTTCCGTGAGCCACTGAAACAGCTCGAGCAGCTCCGCGGCCTCGACCGAGAGCGCCATCGCGAGATTCTTGGGACTGTGGAAGCGCTCCCAGTCGCGCTCGGCGACGAAATCACGCACGCGCGCCCGCAATTCGTCGAGATCCCGCATGCGGACACTGTCCGCCAAAGCCGGTTGCGGCGCAACGTGCGTCTGCTGCGGCGAAACGAGTTTGCAGGACGCCTGCCGCGACCGGCAGAATCACGCACCTCATTCAGGCCGGCCGTCCCGGCCCGGGAGAACCCGCGATGAACCATCCCCTGCGCCTGCTCGCGGCCATCGCCGTCGCAGTCCTGCCGGCCGCCGCGTTCGCGCAGGAGACGACGCCTGCACCACTCACCGCCGAGACGATGTGGCAACTGAAGCGGGTCGGCGCGCCGGCGATTTCCCCGGACGGCAAGCTCGCCGTCTACGCCGTCACCAGCTACGACGCGGAGAACGACAAGGGCGACGCGGACCTTTACGTGGCGTCGACGGCGAGCGGCAAGTCGCAGCGCCTGACGACCAGCAAGGGCAACGAGTCGGAACCCACCTGGAGTCCCGACGGCCAGTGGATCGCCTTCATCGCCAAGCGCGGCGACGACAAGCAGCCGCAGATCTACGTGATCTCCGCCACCGGCGGCGAGGCGATCCGCGTCAGCAACGTGCCGACCGGCGTCTCGGCGCCGAAGTGGTTCCCGGACTCGAAGCACGTCGCCTTCATCACCGAAGTCTGGCCGGACATCACCGACTGGGCCAAGACCCTCGAGAAGATGACTGCACGCGAAGAATCGAAGATGAGCGCGATGACCTGGGACCGCCCCCCGGTCACGCACTGGGACCATTTCATCGAGGACCGCATCCCGCATATTTTCTCAGTTTCAATAGAGGGTGGCACGCCAGTCGCGATCACGCTGAATGCCGGCCATTCGCTGTCGCGGCGCGACAACGGCACCGAGTCCTACGACATCTCGCCCGACGGCAAGGAAATCGCGTTCGTCTCGAACAGCGACGAAACCGGGACCGACGAGAACACCGACGTCTACCTGGTGCCGGCCACCGGCGGCACGGCGCGTAACCTCACCGCCGAAAACCCCGCGAACGACGGCTTGCCGGTGTACAGCCCAGACGGTCGCTACCTCGCCTACGACCAGCAGACCATCAAGGGCTTCTACGGCGATACCCAGCAGCTCTGGCTGGTCGAGCGCAAGGGCGGCGAGCGCCGCAGGATCGCGGGCGACTGGGACCGCTCGGTCAGCGCAATCGCCTGGGCGCCCGACTCGAAGACGTTCTACGCGCCGATCGACGACGCCGGCACCGAGCGCATCTACCGCTTCGACGTCGCCAGGGACACGCACCAGGCGCTGACGACCTCCTCGAGCTTCAACGCACTCGCGATCGCCGGCAAACCCGCGACACTCGTCGCGCTGCGCCAGTCTTTCACCGAGCCGCCGACGCTCGTCGCAGTCGCCCTCAAGGACGGCGCGGCGACGAAGCTCTCGAACGACAACGACGCCCAGCTCGCGGCGACCGACTTCGGCAAGGTCGAGAGCGTCACTTACAAAGGCGCAAACGGCGACGACATCCAAATGTGGGTCATCTACCCGCCCGGCTTCGACCCGGCAAAGAAGTACCCGCTCTACCTGCTGCTCCACGGCGGCCCGCACAATGGCGTCTACGACAGCTGGACCTTCCGCTGGAACGCCGAGGTGTTCTCGAGCTGGGGCTACGTCACGGCCTGGCACAACTTCCACGGCTCGAGCGGGTTCGGCCAGAAATTCACCGACTCGATCAACCCCGACGGCATCACGATGCCTTACGAGGACACGATCAAGGCGGCGGCCTGGTTCGAGGGCAAGCCCTGGATCGACACGGATCGCATGGCCGCGGGCGGCGGCAGCTACGGCGGATTCCTCGCCTGCGTCCTGCTGGGCCGCCCGCACCCGTTCAAGACGCTGATCGCGCACGCGGCGGTCTACGACAACTACGCGATGTACGGCGGCGACTACGGCGCCGAGAAGAACCGCTTCTTCGAGGCCTGGGAGCGGCCCGAGGAATGGGCGAAATACTCGCCCTCGACCAGCGCCGCGAACTTCAAGACGCCGACGCTGGTGATCCACAACCAGCTCGACCAGCGCGTGCCGTTCAACAACGGCATGGAGCTGTTCCAGATCCTTCAGAACAAGGGCGTGCCGAGCCGTCTCGTCTACTACCCGGATGAGAATCACTGGGTACTGAAGCGCCAGAACTCGTTGTTCTGGTATTCCGAGGTCAAGGACTGGCTGGCCAAGTACGTGCCGGCCGGGGCACGCTGAGGAACGGACGATGAACATGACACGACGCACGATCCTGAAGGCCGGCGCCGGCACGGCGCTCGCACTCGCCGGCGGCGGCCTGGTCGCGCAAGAGAGGAAGGGGCGGACGCTGCTCATCCTCGGCGGCACGGGCTTTATCGGCCCGCACCTGACCGAAGTCGCCATGTCGCGCGGCTGGACGGTCACGCACTTCAACCGCGGCAAGCGCGACCCGGACGGCGTCCCAGGCGTCGAGACGCTGATCGGCGATCGCAAGGGACAGCTCGACGCGCTGAAAGGCCGGAAATGGGACGCGGTTGTCGACGACACCGGCTACATCCCGAAGTACTGCCGGATGTCCGCCGACCTCCTCGGCCCCAATACCGGCTACTGCCTCTACGTCTCCAGCATCTCGGCCTACGCAAAGTTCGACAAGCCGAACGACATCGGCTCGCCGACCGGCGTGCTCGGGAACAAGGACCAGGAAGAGATCACGAACGAGACTTACGGGCCGATGAAGGCGGCCTGCGAGCAGTACGTGCGCGACGCCTATGGGACGCGCTCGTCCATCGTGCGCCCCGGCTACATCGTCGGCCCGCTCGACCCGACCGACCGATTCACCTACTGGCCGGTGCGCTTCGCCAGGGGCGGCGACATGGCGGTTCCCGGAACGCCGGCCGACCCGATCCAGATCGTGGACGTGCGCGACCTCGCGGCATTCATGATGGACCTCGTCGATGCCCGCGCGGACGGGTATTTCAATGCCGTCACGCCGCCGGGCGCGATCACCATGGGCATGCTCATGGACACGAGCCGCAAGCTCACCGGCGCCGACACCAAACTCACTTGGATCGACGAGGATTTCCTCGCGGCGAACCTGAAGCCCGAGGAGATGAACTTCGCGCCCTGGGGGCCGATGCGCGGCGAGGAAGCCGGCGGCTCGCTCACGGGCATGAAGGCTTCGGCCGACAAGGGGCTGAAGGCGCGGTCGCTCGAGGAGACGGTGCGCGACACGCTCGCCTGGCACGAGACGCGGCCGGAGGAGCGAAAAGCCACGCTGCGTTCAGGATTCACGGCTGAAAGTGAAGCCGCGATCCTTGCTGCTTGGAGAGCGCGCAAGACGTAAACGGCAAGTCCGGCGTGGTGGCCGACTGCAAGCGGGCGTAGTATCCCGGAAGGGACTGCAGTGGGAGGTTCGCCGTGCGTACGGTCAGGCAGTTGCTCGAGGGGAAGAAGGCGGGCGTCGTGACGATCGACGCGGGTGAGCCGGTACGGACCGCAATCCAGCTGATGGCGGAGCATTTCATCGGCGCCCTGCCGGTGCTCGAGGGCGGCCGGCTCGCCGGCATCGTTTCCGAGCGCGACTATGCGCGCAAGGTCGTGCTGATGGGCCGCAAGTCCACCGAGACGACGGTGGGCACCATCATGAGCGCCCCGGTCGTCGTCGTCGGACCGCAGCACAGCGTCAACGAATGCATGATGCTCATGACGAACAAGCGCATCCGTCACCTGCCGGTGGTCGATGAGGGTGAGCTGGTTGGCGTGATCTCGATCGGGGATTGCGTGAAGGCGGTCATCGACGAGCAGAAGCACGAGATCGAGGACCTGCGGCGTTACATCTCTGGCTGAGCCGGCCCACAGTTCGCGGCGCGGATTGCGGCGAGCCAGCCGATTGCCGTGGCCTTGAAGACCGCCGCGCTGTCGGCCGACGCCGTGAAGTCGAACATGCCGAGCCGCACGAAGCGGCCCTTCACGCGCGCGAAGAGCATCAGGGTTGCGCTCGCGTACTCCGGCAACGGATCGCCCGATTCAGTTTGCGCCTGCATCAGGATCAAGGTCCCCAGGGCGTCGGAATCCTGAAGCAGGACCTCAGCCTCGGGCATGTCCTCGCGAAATTGAGCCAGGATCTCCTTGAACCTCGCGGGGCTTATCTCTTCCGACTCGAGCGGTACCGCCGACGCGGCAAGCGCGAGCTTCATCAAGGATTCGCCGGTCAGGGCCTGACCTCCATCCAGGCTTGGCGCGAAACCGGCAAGCACGCGTTCGGTGCGCGAGATGAAGCGCGTGAACGGCGCGCGCGCAGCGTCGCCGGAGGTGTCGATGGCGACCCAGCCCGGCGGCGGCGGCAAGGCGATCGACTGCCCGCCGATTTCGACATTCACGCTGGCGGATTCAGCTGGCAGTTCCGACCGCGCGACGAGACCCGCCAGCAATAGTACGAGCGCGATCGCGGCGCGCGCGATCATCACCACGTCCCTTGATTCGGCATCGAAGCCCAGGGCTCCTGCGGCGCCAGCGAGCCGCCCTTTTGAAGCAACTCGATGGAGATATCGTCCGGCGAGCGGACGAACGCCATGTGCCCGTCGCGCGGCGGACGGTTGATCGTCACGCCGCCCGCCTGGAGCTTCGCGCAGGTCGCGTAAATATCGTCGACCTGGTACGCGAGGTGGCCGAAGGCGCGGCCGATTCCGTAGTCCTCCGGATCCCAGTTGTGCGTAAGTTCGACCTGCGCAGCCTCGTCGCCCGGCGCCGCCAGGAAGACGAGCGTGAACCGCGCTTTTTCGTTATCAACGCGGCGGATCTCGCGCAGGCCGAGCAGGTCGCAATAGAAATGCAGCGACTTGCCGAGGTCGCCGACGCGCACCATGGTGTGCAGGTACTTCATGGCTCGCTCAGGGGAGCGTACCAGGGCAGGCGCTTGAACCCGGCGATCCAGGCGCCAATCGCGGGATAGTCCGCGAGGTCGTAGCCGGCCTCGTCCGCGACGTGCGTATACGCGAACAGCGCGATGTCGGCGAGCGTCGCGTCCTCGCCGACGAGCCAGCGCCGGCCGGCGAGCCCCTGCTCCAGCACCGCGAGCGCATCGGCGCCGCGCTGGTAGCGATCGGTGTAGCGCACGCCAAGCTCTTCCTTACTCTGTTTCAAGTAATGGAGCATGAAACGCACCGTCGCGACGCCCGGTTCGAGCTGGTACTGCTCGAAGCCGAGCCACTGCCACACGAGCGCGCGCTCGTAGCGATCGGCCGGCAGGAGCGCCGACCCTTCGGCAAGGTAGTTGATGATGGCGTGACTTTCCGCGATCGGCCCGCGGCCCGGTACCAGCAGCACGGGAATCTTGCCGTTCGGGTTGAGGGCAAGGAACTCGGGCGTGCGCGTCCCGCCCGCGAGAATGTCCACGAACCGGTATTCGTAGGGGATGCCGAGCGCCTTCAGGGTCAGGCGGCACTTGTAGCCGTTGCCCGAATTCAAGAAGTCATAGAGCACGTAAGCCACGACTCAGCCTTGTCCGAGCAGGCGACTCGCCGCAGCGGCCGCGCGGATGCCGGACAGATGCGCGCCGTGCAGCGTGCCGTAGGCCGTCTGCTCGGTATGCTCGCCGGCGAATACGAGGCGCCCGCCGAGCGGGCGCGTCAGCACGGCGCGGGCGCCGTAACGACCGGGCAGGCAATATGAGTACGCGCCGCGCGCGTACGGATCCGACGGCCCAGGCGGTCGCGATGCCCTTGTCGAACTGCTTGCGGACGTCGTTGCCGAGCATCCGCGCGAGCTCGTCGAGCGCGTGCGCGATGGCGGTTGCCTCGCCCTGCGCCTCCAGCTCGCGCGCGAGCCGGCCCGGCGCGAAGGCGATGGCGACATTCGTGTCCCAGTGCCGGGTCAGGTAACTGAGCCCGCGCCCGTCGTCGCGCTTCAACTGCAGGAACTCGGTCATCTCCGACGAAAACGCGTTCTTCCTGAAGCGCAGCGCGACCTTCTGGAGCATCCCGAGCGGCAGGTCCGCGTGCGCCTGCAGCACCTCGACCGGCAGGTGCGGCGTGAAGATGACCGAGCCCTCGGCGACGATCGCGGACGGAAGCGCGACGACGGCCACGCGCGCCGTCACCTGCCCGGCGTCGGTATCCGCGGCGACGCCGCGCCCGCCCCAGCGGATGCGAGTCACCGGCGTCCCGAGTCGCACGTCGATGCCCTTGGCGTAATGACCGAGCAGGGTGCCGTAGCCGCGCGGGATCATGAGATCCTCGCCGTCCTCCAGGTACTGGAACGTGTCGAGCGTCGAGAAGTTGGCGGGTTCGACGCCCTCCCAGTCGGTCAGGTCGTCCATCGCCATCGGGTACCACGGGTCGGCGAGCGTCTCCTGCGTGAGCGCCGCTTCCGCGGGAATGTCGAGGCCGCGACCGCCGGCCCTGCCGATCTCGCGGTCCACGCGCTCGCGCACGGCACGGTAGCCCGCGGTCTCCGCACCGCTCATGCGCCGCGCGCCATCGTAAATCACGCGCGGAAACCGGTCCGGGACGAGATCAAAGCCGCTTTGCCGCGCATACTTCACGAACGGGTTGATGTTCGACGAGTGCAGCCACGAGCAGCCGTGGTCCCAGGCGACGCCGAGGCTGTTTTCCGTATATGCGCGCCCGCCGATGCGATCGCGCGCCTCCAGCACGACGACGGAGAAGCCCTTCGCAAGCAGCTCCTTCGCGGCGGTGAGCCCGGCGCCGCCGGCGCCGATCACGAGCACGTCGGGCGTCGCAGGCTGGGCGGCGCGAAGCGGCGTGGCGAATGCGCCGGCGAGCGCGCCCGCGCCGATGCCTTTCAGGACCTGTCTGCGATTCAACACGGGATTGCGCTCCGCCAGGCCGCGAGCTTGGCACGATAACCGATCCCGGCATGCGCCGGGCTCGTCGACGGGAGCAGCCGGTATTCGAAATCGAGCGTCCCGGGCAACGTCGACACGACGCGCCGGCGCCAGGCGGATTCCGCCTTGCGGCCGTTGAAGCAAATGCGCCGGATGCCGCGATGGACGGCCAGGAAAGCGGCGAAATCATTGACGCGCAGGGTATCTTCGCGGATCGACGCATCGAGGCTTCCGGGACGCACGCAGCTTTCGATCACGTCCCAGAGCGCGATCCGGGAGCGCTTCAGGCCGGCCTTGCGCCTCGCGTAGGGCGCGTCCGCCGCGAAGCCGCAAAGCTCGCCCGCGATGCGCCAGAACTGGTTGTGGCGAAACGCGTAGTACTCGCCGGCCGCGAGCGAGGCCTCGCTCGGCATGCTGCCGAGGACCAGCACGCGCGCGCGGCGGTCGGCAATGGGCGGGAAGCCCCGTAGCCGCTTGTGAAGTGGACGCACCCCTTCATGTTCGTGAAGGGGCGCGTCCCCTTCAAGCGAAAAGGTGACTGTCCCCTTTTCCAAAGGAAAGGCCCGCCGAAGCGGGCCTTTCCGGAGCAACGAAACGGACGCTTACCAGCGTCCGCCGCCGCCGCCGCCACCGCCGCCACCCGAACGGAAGCCACCGCCGCCGCCCGGACGACCACCGCCACCCGGACGGCCGCCACCGGCGCCGCGGGGACGATCCTGCGCTTCATTGACGCGCAGCTGACGACCACCCATCGAGAAGCCGTTCAGCGCCTCGATGGCCTTCGCGGCTTCGGCCTGCGGCATCTCGACGAAGCCGAAACCGCGCGGACGGCCGGTCTCACGATCCGCCGGCAGGGCGACGGATTCGACCGCGCCGTGCTGCGCGAACAGGTCGCGCACCTGGGCCTCGGTCGCCGAGAAAGGCAGGTTTCCAACATAGATCTTCATGACTCAAGTCTCTCGCTTTTTCAGATAAAGACGGCCGCCCGCGGCCCTCTCACGAGGGTCGACGACAGCCTTTCACTACGGCAGGAAACACGGTCGGGATCGTCTAGGCGGGCAAATAAGCTCGGTAGGGCGAATCTTCGATCAGCGGGTCCTGTCACCTTGGCCCTGCCACAGGGGCAGCGGCCGGCGCGAAGAATAACACGGGGCGATGGGGGGTGGCAGTCCGGCCAGTCGACAAAACTGCGGGAAATAGCGTGTTTTAGAGGGGACGGTCTCCTTAGGAGGGGCTGTAGCCGCCGACCTGAGGAGGGGACAGTCCCCGCGTGCGGCTTCGATAGGTGTCGCGGCGCGTCAGTCGAGGCGCTTGCGGAAGCGCAAGATGGCGGCGGTCATCATGACGCCGGTGAAGGCGACCAGCGCGAGCAGGTTCGGCCACAGTTCGAGCAGGCCGGCGCCGCGCAGCATGATGCCGCGTATCAGGCGCAGGAAATGCGTCAATGGCAGCAGTTCGGCCAGCCATTGCACCGCCACGGGCATGCCGGCGAACGGGAACATGAATCCCGACAGCAGGATCGAGGGCAGGAACACGAAGAACGTCATCTGCATCGCCTGGAACTGGGTCTGCGCCCGGGTGGAAATCAGCAAGCCCAGCGTCAGGTTGGCGAGAATGAGCAGCACGGCGGCGACGTAGACGTCGAAAATACTGCCGCGTATCGGCACGTGGAACAGCCACTGGCCAACGAGCAGGATCACGGTTGTCTGCACCAGGCCGATCGCCGCGTACGGCAGCACCTTGCCCGTCATCAGTTCGGTGACGCTGACGGGCGTCGCGATCAGCAGCTCCATATTGCCGCGCTCGCGCTCGCGCACGATCGCGACGCCGGTGAACAGCACCATCGTCATGGTGAGGATCACCCCGATCAGGCCGGGCACGATGTTGACCTCGGACCGCCGCTCCGGGTTGTAGAAACTGACCACGCTGATCTGGGCCGGCGTCACTTCGCGCAGCCCCGTCGCGTTGGCGAGCGCGCGGCTGTTGTCGAGCGGCATCTGCGCGAGCTGCACGGCTGCGCTCTGGACCACGGTGTCGCTGCCGTCCACCAGCACCTGCACCGCCTCGCGGCCGTCGACCCGGCGGCGCTCGAAATCGGGCGGGATCACGACGCCGACGCTGATCTCGCCGCGCCGCAGGCCGTCCATCAGCTGCTGCGGCGTATTCGCGGCGAGCGCCGCCGAGATCACCCCGGTCGCGAGCATGTCCATCACGACCGCGCGCGAGCCCGCGGTGCCGGACTGGTCGGCGATGCCGGCAGCAAGGCCGCGCAGGTTGAGGTTGATGGCATACCCGAACAGCACCAGCTGCATCACCGGGATGCCGATGATCATCGCCAGCGTGACGCGGTCGCGCCGCAGCTGGCGCAGTTCCTTGACCATGACCGCGAACAGGCGCCGCGTGTTCATGCCGGGTCGCGCCTTTCCGGCTCCGGGCCGCCGCGGTGATTGCGGGTCACGTCGACGAAAACGTCCTCGAGGTTCGGCGGAACCTCAGTCACGTCCGCAGGCAGCCCGGCCGCCCGCAGGCCGGTGCGCAGCTCGTCCGCGATGTCGTCGCCGCGCCTCGCCAGCACGCGCAGGTTGTTGCCGACCTGCGCGACGCTGAGCACGCCGGGCAGTTCGACCAGGGCGCGCTGCGCCTTGCGCGCCTGCGCGGCCGCGACCTCGACGATGCGTCCCTCGAGCGCGCCCGTGAGCTCGGCCGGCGTGCCGTCCGCGACGAGCTTGCCGCGATCCAGGATCGCGAGCCGATGGCAACGCTCGGCCTCGTCCATCAGGTGGGTCGAGACCAGGATGGTGGCGCCGGCGTCTGCGAGCTCAAACAGCTTCTCCCAGAAATCCCGGCGCGATTCCGGGTCCACCGCGCTCGTGGGCTCGTCCAGGAACAGCAGTTCTGGCTCGTGGATCACCGCGCCTGCCAGCGCGAGGCGCTGCTTCTGGCCGCCGCTCAGCGTACCGGCCAGTTGCTCCTGGCGATCGGCGAAATCGTACTGGTCAACGAGCTCGTCGAGTCGTTGTTTCGTCTTCGACCTCGGGATGTCCTGCGCCGCCGCCAGGAATTCGAGGTTCTCGCGCACCGACAAGTCCTCGAACAGCGAGAATCGCTGGGTCATGTACCCGATCCGGCGGCGCAAAGCCTCCGCCTGCTCCGGGATGCGAAGTCCCAGCACCTCGATCTCGCCTGCGGTCGGCGTCAACAGGCCGCACAGCATGCGAATGGTCGTGGACTTGCCGGAACCGTTCGGGCCGAGAAAGCCGTATACGTGTGCCTTCGGCACGGTCAGGTCGACATGATCGACCGCGACCAGCCTGCCGAAATGCTTGGTCAGGCCGCGGGCAACGATGGCGGGATCGTCATCCGCCATCAAACTCGACCCTGACCGGCAAGCCCGCAGGCAATTCGGCCGCGTCACTGTCGAGCGAAATTTCCGCGAGATAGCTGAGCCGCGCGGCATCCTCGCCGGTGAGGGCATAGTACGGCGTGAAGCTCGGCTCGCTGCGGATCATGCGCACCCGACCCTGCAGGGCCGTGTCGCGGCCGGCGACGAACACGCGGGCGGTGTCGCCGACCTTGACGCGCGCTCGGATCGGTTCGGGCACATAGATGCGCGCATACGGCGCGTCACCAACCAGGAGCACGGCGAGCGGCGCGCCGACGGGCGCCTGGTCGCCCAGGCGATACGGCAGGCTGTCGACGCGGCCGGCGCGCGGCGCGATGACCTCGAGCTTGTCCAGCACCGCCTGCTGGGCCGCCTCGGCGGCCTCGGCGCCGCGCAATGCCGCCTTGCCCTGGGCGAGCTGTTCCTGGCGAGTGCCGTGCAGCAACTCATCGAGCGCCGCCTGGGCCTGGCGGACCTGCGCGCCCGTCCTGCTCGAGACCGCGCGCGCGCGGTCGACATCCGCCACCGCGACGAGCTTGCGCTCGGCAAGCTCCTTGACGCGCGTGTAATTGGCCCTGGCGTCACGGTCGTCGGCCTGCGTCGCGGCGAGGGCCGCGCGCGCCTGGCGGACCTGCTCGCTGCGCGCGCCGGCCTCGAGCTCGGCGAGAACGTCGCGCTGGCGCTGCGCCTCGGCCTGGGCCGCCTCGGTCTCGGCCTCGACGCGCACGCGGTCGAGCGCCAGCAGGTGCGTGCCGGCCGCCACCTGCTCGCCTTCGCGCACGTGGATCGCGACGATTTTTTCCGCCACCGGCGCCGGCAGCGTGATGCGGTCGTACTCCAGCGTGCCGAGCGCCTGCGGTGGTTGCTTCGCGCAGGCTGCAAGCAGCAATCCGACGGAAAGCCACAGAAAACGCGCCCGCGCCATGACCCCTACTCCTTCGATTCCGCGTCGCTCGCCGGCGAGCATGCACCAATCGCTTGCATTAATCAATCGAATGACTAATATGAGACTGCCATGGAATCCCAGACTGCCTCAACCAGGGGCGATGCGACGCGCGATGCGCTGATCACCGCGGCGCTCGGCGTTTTCGGCCGGGACGGATTCCATGCGGCGAGCACCCGCGCAATCGCCAGGGCGGCCGGCGTGAACCTGGCGCTGATCCGCTATCACTTCGGCGGCAAGGACGGCCTCTACCTCGCCGTGTTCGAACACATCGCCGCACGGATCCTGCAACGCCAGCGCCCGGCGATCGAGGCGATCGAGGCCGTGCTGGCGACGCCGGATTCCGCGATCGACGGGCGCGCCCGGCAGGCGCGCTACCTGCCGCCGCTGCTGGGCTTCGTCGACGGCATGGCCGCGATGCTCGCGAGCCGCGAATCGGCGCCCTGGGCGCAGCTGATCCTGCGCGAGCAGCAGGCGCCGACGCCCGCATTCACGCTGCTGTACGAGACCTTGATGGGGCGCGTGCTCGACCTGCTGACGCGGCTGCTGCAGCGCCTGCGCGGCACGGACGCCGACGTCCGGCTGGAAGTCGCGACGATCCTCGGGCAGGTACTCGTATTTCGCCAGGCGCGCGCGGCGGTGCTGCGGCTGATGGACTGGAACGACATCGGCGAGGCCGAGCTCGCGGCGATCCAGCAGCAAATCCGCCGCAATCTCGCCGCGCAGCTCGTCCACGGCGGCTGAGACCGAGGCACGCCGGCGGCGCCCGGCACGACTTCGCGCTCGCCCGGAGCCGCGGTCTTCGCGGATAATGGCCGCGTGACGCGCGCCCGACTCGCCTTTGCCGCATTGGCGTTGCTTGCGATGGCGACGACGGCCAACGGAGACCCACCGATGATCTCGATCGCCATTCACGGCGGCGCAGGCGTGATCGACCGCGCCGCGATGACGCCGGAAGCCGAGCGCGCGTACCGCGCCGACCTCGAGCGCGCACTCGACGCCGGCTATGCCGTGCTGGACAAGGGAGGCGCGAGCCTCGATGCCGTCGTCGCCGCGGTGAAGATCCTGGAAGACTCCCCGCTCTTCAACGCCGGCAAGGGCGCCGTGTTCAATCACGAAGGGATCAACGAACTCGACGCCTCGATCATGGACGGCGCCGCCGAGCGCGCCGGCGCGGTGGCCGGCGTGCGGCACGTCAGGAACCCGATCGAGCTCGCGCGCCGGGTCATGGAGCATTCCCCGCACGTGATGCTCGCGGGCGAAGGCGCGGAGGAATTCGCGCTCGAGCAGGGCATGGAGCTCGTGCCCGGGACCTATTTCTACACCGAGCGGCGCTGGCAGCAGCTGCAGGAAGCGCTGAAGGTGGCAAGCACGGCCTCCACGGGGAAGGAAGATATCGGCTTCTTCAGCACGGTCGGCGCCGTCGCGCGCGACCGCAACGGCAACCTCGCCGCCGCGACCTCGACCGGCGGCATGACGAACAAGCGCTGGGGTCGCGTCGGCGACTCGCCGATCATCGGCGCCGGGACCTACGCGGACAACGACAGCTGCGCGGTCTCGGCGACCGGCAGCGGGGAGTACTTCATCCGCGCGGTCGTCGCCCACGAGATCTGCGCGCGCGTGCGGCTCGCCGGCGTGACCGCCGCCCAGGCGGCCCGCGACGTCATCCAGGGCAAGCTGAAGGAGATCGGCGGCGACGGCGGCGTCATCGTCGTCGACAGCCATGGCGCGCTCGCGATGGAATTCAACACCGAAGGCATGTTCCGCGGCGCCCGCGACTCGGGCGGCCACCGGGAAATCGCAATCTACTAGGGCGGGCCGGACCCGTCCGGCTCGTCATTCACCGCTGCCCGGCGGTGGAAATAGCCGGTCTGCATGTGCTCGTATTCCTGTTCGAGCGCGACCGCGCGGTTGCGGCCGCCGTCCTTGGCCGCGTACAGCGCCTGGTCGGCGAGCTGGATGAGTCCCGCCCAGCTGCGGCGGGCCGCCGGCGTGACGCTGGCGATGCCGAGGCTGATCGTGAGGACCGGGGCCGCGTCCGAGTCCGCGTGCTGGATCCCGAGCTGGCGCACGGCCTCCATCAGGTCGGCACCGATGCGCTCGGCATGCTCGCGCTTCGCGTCGAACAGGATCAGCGCGAATTCCTCACCGCCGTAGCGCGCCGCCAGGTCGAGCGGACGGCGCGCGAAGCGCGCGAGCGTCGCCGCGACTGCCTTCAATGCCTCGTCGCCGGCCTGGTGGCCGTAGCGGTCGTTGTAGGGCTTGAAGTGGTCGATGTCGGCGAGCAGCAGCGCGATGGGCCTGCGCTCGCGCACGCACTGCGCCCAGACGCGCTGCAGGTGCTCGTCGAGCCGGCGCCGGTTGTGGATGCCGGTGAGCCCGTCCTGCAGCGCCGTCTGCGCGAGGCGCTGCCCCTCGAGCCAGGCGGTCCGGCGCGCATGCTCGAGATTCCAGGCGCCGGCGATGCAGATGACGTTCGCGATCAGCAGCGTCATGAGGTAATGCGTAAGCTCGACGCCCGGCATGCCGCGCACGGCCGCGATCACCGCATAGCCCGCGAGCCCGGCGAGGCTCACGCCGATGGCCGAGCGGAACGCGAGGCCGAGAACGAAATACACCGCGACGATCCCGAGCAGGAGGCGCACGAAGACCCGCGGCTCGCCCTGGCCCCAGGCGGTGACGCTGATCCAGGACATCAGGCACAGGGCGGCCGCCATCGCGGCCGCGATGTAACGCGGGTACCAGGCATCCGCGCGCGGCAGGAACGTGACCGCGAAACCCGCGACCAGGAGCGGCAGCATGACGCCGGTGCGGGCGAGGTCGGGGACAATGCGGCCGATCACCGGCATGACCACGCGGTCCGCCTGGATCACGGTGATGCAGATGGCGGCCAGCAGCGCGAGGCTCACCCGCAGGTAGCGCAGGCGCTCGTGGAACTGGTCGCGGCGCCAGGCCGCTTCCAGCTCGCCCTCGAATTTCAGTCCGTGGAATCCGCGCAGCCGCTGTTCCGTCAACGGGCTCGTGTCCGATCCGCTCACGCCGGGTTTGTCCCGTCTCAGACCAGCGATCCGGCAGTATAGCGCGCGACGAATTCGGCGAACGGCAACGTGTCGCGCGCCTCGATCGCGTGCTGCTCCTCGAGCGAGGCTGCGGCCTCTTCGCGCAGCTCGGCGATCCGCCCGGCGTTCGGCGGGTAGAGGTCGCGGAAATAATCGCGATGCATCCTGGACATCCACAACGCGACCTCGAAAAACGACCGGTCCTGGCGCATCTCCCCGAGCAGGCGCGCCGAGGGCAACTCGGAGAAGTCCGCGAGCTTCGCGCGCTGGAACGAGAGCGCCGCGGCATAGGGCCTGGACGCGTCGCCCGCGTCCAGCAATTCGCAGATCCCCTGCATCTGGTCCAGGATTTCCCCGGCCCAGTCGGTCAGCGCGAGCGCCCCCTGCGCCGTTTGCAGCGCGAGGCCCGGCTCGCGGCCGCGGCTCGCGACCAGCACGTGGTTCGCCTCGTACCGCTCGGACAGCTCGCGGGTCAGCAGCGGGCTTTCGCGCAGGACGCACAGGGCCGCAAAGGCCTCCAGGAACAGGAGCTTGCGCTGGTTGATCCCGACCGGATCATAGGCGCCGACGTCGAGCGATCGCATCTCGACGTATTGCACGCCGCCGCGCTCGAGCGCCTTGGTCGGGCGCTCGCCGGAGCGCGCGACCCGCTTCGGCCGGATGAAGCTGTAGTACTCGTTCTCGATCTGCAGCAGGTTCGCGTTGAGCTGGCGCCATTCACCGTCCACCACGACCCCGTCCGCCTCGTACTCCGGGTGCGGGGTCGATACCAGGCGCGAGAGGTCGCGCGCGTACTCCCCAAGCGAATTCACCGAGACGTAGACGCCGGCCTGATTCTTGTTGCGATAGCCGAGGTCGCTCATGCGCAGCGAGGTCGCATGGGGGGCGACGAGCGTGCCGCTGCCGTGCGGCACGAGGCCTTCCGGAACGTCGCGCCCGGCGAAGAACGAACGGCATACCGCGGGCGAGATGCCGAACAGGAACAGGATCAGCCAGCCGTAGCGGCGATAGTTGCGCAGCAACGAGAAATAGGCGTCGTCCACGAATGCCTGGCCGCGCAGCTTCGACCCGTCGACGGCCTCCAGCACGGGCCAGAACCGATCCGGGAAGGAATAGTTGTAGTGGACGCCGGCGATCGCCTGCATCATGCGGCCGTAACGCCGGCCGAGTCCGACGCGATAGACGTGCTTCATCCGTCCGATGTTCGAGCTGCCGTAGCGGGCGATCGGGATCTCGTCGTCGCCCTTGAAGACGCAGGGCATGCTGGTCGCCCACAGCAGCTCGTCGCCGAGCGCGCTGTAGACGAACTGGTGGATGTCGCAGAGGTACTGCTGCAGCTCCCAGGCGCGCGCGAAGGGCGGCGTCACGAGCTCGATCAGGGACTCCGAGTAGTCGGTCGTGACATGCGGGTGGGTCAGCGCCGATCCGAGAGCCTTCGGATGGGGTGACTGCGCGATCCGCCCGTCAGCCGTGACGCGCAGGGCCTCCCGCTCGACGCCCTTCAAGCCGCCCTGCAGCACGCCGCGCTCGCGTGCGTTCACGAGGCCCGCGAGGCGACGTTCGAATTGGCGGTCGAGGCGAGTCCGGGCCATGAGCCGGGCATTCTGCGGCCCGCCGCAAACTAAGGGAAATTATCGTCACATCCGGCTTGGTCGGTCGCCGGCGCGGGCGTACATTGACCAAGCGCGGCTTCAGTTGCCGTTCACCTGCCGCAAGGCAAGCTGGCGCCATGAACAGGACCCTCCAGGGGACAATCGCATTCGCTGCCCTGCTCGGCGCCGCTGCGGCCGCGGCCGACTCGATGCGCTGCGGCAGCAAGCTCATGACCGACGGGGATCCGGCGGACAAGGTCGAGGCATACTGCGGACCGCCTGCCGCGATCGAGCGGCGCGAAATCCTGCGCCCCTACGGCTACAACCGCGGCGTTCTGGTGCACAGCTCGTACGAAGTCTCGGTCGAACTGTGGACCTACAACTTCGGGCCCAGCAAGCTCATGTACCGGCTCCGGTTCGAGGATGGCATCCTGGTGGACGTCGATACGCTATCCCACGGCTATCACTCGCCGAACGAAAGCTACTGACCGACGCGGCTACTCCGGCGGTGTTTCCCCGCGCGCGCTTGGCCGAGCGGGAGCCCCTCGCTCGCGCCGCCGGAACTTACGCGCTCGCTCGGGGACCCGCCCGGCCTGCGCACGCGGGTGGCGGGCACCAGTGTCGCGCGGACGAGCCGTTGCGGGACCCCGGAGCGCGCGAATGTCCGTTCTTCTGAGCGAGCGAGGGGTCCCGCCGGCGAAGTCCTCGCGCCGCCGTGCCACCGCCGGACGCGAGCGGGTGTCACGCGGTTGTCATGAAGGAGGGAAAAGTCGGAATTGTCGGACCGAAATGCAGGCGCGCGACCGATAAGCGTCAGCAGACTGCGACACCCGTCGATGGTTTTATGTCGCACGCCGCGTAAAGTTGTGCCCCATGGGACGCAACGCCGCCAGCAACGGGATTCCGAACTACCGCGACGTGCTGATCGCGAACGCGGTGCGTACCCTGCGGGACCACTTTCCGCTGCGCCCGCGCTTCCCGGGCCTGGCCGAGCGCCGCGCCTGGCTCGCCGAATCCGCAGTCGAAGGCGGCTGGCGGGCGGTTGCGATCGCTGCCGGCGCCGTCCCGGACCACGCCATTTCCCGCTGATCCCGGCGAGTCCCCGACCGGGGACTGCCGCGACTCCACCCAGTACCAACGAGCTCCGGCGTCGCTGAACGCGGGCGCCGCGGACCGCTCAGACCGGGGCCGCGGCGAGCCCGGCTGAAATCCGGCGATAGCGCAGGAGCAGCAGCGCGGCGCAGGTCACGAGGCCCGCGATCAGCCCTGCCCAGATGCCCGACGGCCCTGCGCCCTGCCGGATACCGAACCACCAGGCTGCGGGAAAACCGACGATCCAGTAGGCGAAGAAGTTGAGCGCCATCGGCACTTTCGCGTCCTTGAAGCCGCGCAGGGCCCCGGCCGAGCCGACCTGCAGGCCGTCTGGCACCTGGAAGGCCGCGACGAACAGCAGCAGCCACACGGCGAGCCCGCGCACGGCGAAGTCCGAGGTGTAGGCGGCGGCGATCTGCTCGCGCGCGGCAAGGATCACGAGCGAGGAAGCCGCCATGACGAGCCCGCACATGGCGATGCCGCTCCAGCCCGCATTCCTGCCCGCCGCGCGGTCGCCGCGCCCGAGCTGGTGACCGACGTGGATCGTGGTCGCCGAATGCAGCGACAATGGAATCATGAACATCAGCGAGGCATAGCTGATCGCGACCTGGTGCGCGGCGACCGTGACGGTCCCCAGCGTGCTCATGAGGAGCGCGGCGACCGCGAACAGGGCGCCCTCCGAGACCACCGAGCCGGCAATCGGCATGCCGAGCGCGAGAATCTCGCCGATCGAGCGGCGGTCCGGCGGATCGACGCGCTCGAACAGGCCGAAGCGGCGGTAGATCGCATGGCGGCGCTGGTACAGGTGAATCGTCGCGAGCATCGCCCAGCTCGCGGTCGCGGTCGCGATGCCGCAGCCATGCGCGCCCTGCGAAGCCACGCCGAGATGGCCGAGCGTGAAGACCCAGTTGCCCAGCATGTTGGTCGATAGCCCGACCAGCGCGGTATAGATCACGGGCCGCGTCCAGCCGATGCCCTCGCTGGTGTAGCGGTGCGCCAGGAACACGAGCATGGCGGGCATGCCGAAGCACATTGCGTAGACGTAACCTGCCGCGTGCGGGATCGCGCGCGCATCCGTGCCGAACCAGCCGAGCAGTGGCCGGACGCAGGCGAGCGCCGCGACCAGGGGCACGGAGAGCATCAGCGCCAGCCAGACCCCCTGGCGGAAGCGGCGGCCGACTTCCGCGTCGCGGCCCGCGCCGTAGGCATGGGCGACAATCGGCGAGATGGACATCAGCACCCCGAGGCCGAACAGCCAGAACATCTGGTAGTAGCTGCCGCCGACGGCGACCCCGGCGAGCGGCTCCGGGCCGAGCCGGCCGGCGAACAGCGTGTTCGCGAGCATCATCCCGGCGATCACGACGTTGTTGACTATGAGCGGCCCCGCGAGCTGGAGGATCGACCTCGAATCGCGCGGGAAGGCGTCGCGGAAGCTGCCGGGTTCGCTCATCGGCCTCGAAAACCTTTCGGTGTGCGCGCCGTGGCGGGCCCGTGGGGTTGTGGCATTCTAGCGGAAGCAGGCCACCCTGCCCCCTTCGGAGAGCCCACATGCTGGTCGGATCGCAGCCACGGCGCGTCGCAGTCATCGGCGGCGCCCGCATTCCATTCGCGCGCGCGATGGGCGCCTACGCGAGCGTCGGCAACCAGGAAATGCTCACCGCGGCCCTGAAGGCGGTGGTGGACAAGTTCGCGCTGAAGGGACTCGTGCTCGGCGACGTCGTCGCGGGCGCCGTGATGAAGCACTCGAGCCAATGGAACCTGACGCGCGAGGCGCTGCTCGACTCGGGGCTCGCGCCCGAGACGCCGGGCCTCGACGTGCAGCGCGCCTGCGGCACCAGCCTCGAGGCCGCGATCGTGGTCGCGAACAAGATCGCGCTCGGGCAGATCGATGCCGGGATCGCGGGCGGCGTCGACACCGCGAGCGACCCGCCGATCGTGTTCGGCCGCGAATACCAGCAGATCCTGCTGCGCGCGCACCGCGCGAAGACATTCGGCGCGCGCGCCGGCGCCTTCCTGAGCCTGCGGCCGCGTCACTTCAAGCCGGTGTTCCCGGGCGTCGGCGAACCGCGTACCGGCCTGTCGATGGGCCAGCACACGGAAAAGATGGCGCGCACCTGGGAGATCCCGCGCGCCGACCAGGACGCACTCGCGCTGCGCAGCCACGAACTTGCGCATCGCGCCTGGAGCGAGGGTTTCTACGCCGACCTGGTCGTGCCTTACCAGGGCCTTGCGACGGACAACAACGTGCGCGCCGACTCGAGCCTGGAGAAGCTGGCGAAGCTCAGGCCCTCGTTCGCGAAGGACGGCACGCTGACGGCGGGCAACTCGACGCCGCTCACCGACGGCGCGGCGGCCGTTCTGCTCGCTTCCGAAGACTGGGCCCGCGCGCGGGGCCTGCCGGTCCAGGCCTGTCTCAGCTACGGCAAGGCCGGCGCAGTCGACTTCGTCGGCGGCGAGGGCCTCTTGATGGCGCCCGCCTTCACCGTGCCGCGCATGCTCGCGGACGCGAGGCTGTCGCTGCAGGACTTCGATTTCTACGAAATCCACGAGGCTTTCGCCGCGCAGGTGCTGTGCACGCTGAAAGCCTGGGAGTCGGAAAAGTTCTGCCGCGAGCGGCTGGGACTCCCGGGTGCGCTCGGCTCCATCGACCGCAGCAAGCTCAACGTCAAGGGCGGCTCGGTCGCGGTCGGCCACCCGTTCGCGGCCACTGGCGCGCGCATCGTCGCGACGCTGGCGAAGCTCCTCGCCACGCGCGGCTCCGGCCGTGGGCTCATCTCCGTCTGCACCGCGGGCGGCATGGGGGTGACAGCGATCATGGAGCGCTCGGCGGCGTAAACTGTCGCCATGAAGCGCTACATTGGGCACCCGCGCGTCGAAGGCACGGCTTCGCGCCAGGCGCATGCCGACCTGCCGCCCGGGACCTATGAACGGGAGATGAGCAAGGAAGGCTTCTTCGGGCCTGCCGCCTTTTTCCACCACCGCCACCCGCCGACCGGCTGGTCGAGCTTCGAGGGGCCGCTTTCGCCGCATGCCTTCGACTTCACGCAAGTCGAGGCGGCCCTGAACCATCCCTGGTCGGCACCCGACCTCCTGTTCAACGCGAGCGTGCGCATCCGGTTCTGGCGCACGTCCGGGAACATGGACGCGCTCGCGCGCAATGCCGACGGCGACGAGCTGCTGTTCGTGCACCAGGGCCGCGGCGACCTGTTCTGCGATTTCGGGCGGCTGGCCTTCGAGCCCGGCGACTACATCGTGCTGCCGCGCGGCACCATGTGGCGCCTTGAATGCGCGGAGCCCGCCGCGCTGCTGCTCATCGAAGCGACCGGCGCGTCCTACATGCTGCCGGACAAGGGCCTGGTCGGCGTACATGCGATCTTCGACCCGGCGATGCTCGACGCGCCGCGGGTCGACGAGGCCTTCCTCGCGCAGCAGGACGAAAAGCCGTGGCGGGTCGCGGTGAAGCGCCGCGGCGCGGTCTCGACCCTCACCTTCCCCCACAACCCGCTCGATGCGATCGGCTGGCACGGCGACCTGTCCGCATGCCGCATCAACGTGCGCGACATCCGCCCGCTGATGAGCCACCGCTACCACCTGCCGCCGTCGGCGCACACGACCTTCGTCGGCAACCGCTTCGTCGTCTGCACCTTCGTCCCGCGCCCATTCGAGACCGACCCGGGCGCCATCAAGATCCCGTTCTTCCACAACAACGACGACTACGACGAGGTCATCTTCTACCACGCAGGCGACTTCTTCAGCCGCGACAACATCCGCCCCGGCATGGCGACGATGCACCCGGGCGGGTTCACGCACGGCCCGCACCCGAAGGCGCTCTCGCGCATGCTGGTGCAGCCGAAACCCGCGACCGACGAATACGCCGTCATGGTCGACACGCGCGACCCGCTCGAGATCGCGCCCGCCGCCCGCGCCGTCGAATGGGCAGGCTACATCGACAGCTGGAAAGGCGCTAAATAGTGAAGCTCGCGTCGCTGAAAGGCGGCCGTGACGGCCGGCTCGCGGTCGTCAGCCGCGACCTCACGCGCGCGGTGCCCGCGACCGGCATCGCGCCCACGCTGCAGGCGGCTCTCGACGACTGGATGCGCGCAAGGCCCGCGCTCGCATCGCTCGCGGACTCGCTCGAGTCCGGGCGCGCGGGCGGCATCGCCTTCGACGCGGCGGACGCGCTCTCGCCGCTGCCGCGCGCCTATCACTGGGTGGACGGCAGCGCCTACGTGAATCACGTCGAGCTGGTGCGCAAGGCGCGCGGTGCGACGATGCCGGAATCCTTCTGGACCGACCCGCTCGTGTACCAGGGCGGGTCGGACGATTTCCTTGCGCCGACCGCGGATGCGCCGTTCGGGAGCGAGGACTGGGGCATCGACCTCGAAGGAGAAGTCGCGGTCGTGACCGACGACGTGCCGGCGGGGACGGACGCACAGGCGGCGCGCGGCCACATCCAGCTGCTGATGCTGGTGAACGACTGGTCGCTGCGGAACCTGATTCCCGGCGAACTCGCCAAGGGCTTCGGCTTCTACCAGTCGAAGCCTTCGACCGCGTTTTCGCCGGTCGCGGTGACTCCCGACGAGCTCGGCGATGCCTGGCGCGACGCGCGCGTGCACCTGCCGCTCGTCGTGCACGTCAACGGCGGCCCGTTCGGCCAGCCGAACGCCGGCATCGACATGACCTTCGATTTCGGCCAGCTCATCGCCCACGCGGCGAAGACGCGCCGGCTCGGCGCCGGCAGCATCGTCGGCTCGGGCACGGTCTCGAATCGCGACCGCGGCTCAGGCTCGACCTGCCTCGCCGAGCGGCGCATGCTTGAAACCCTCGACCTGGGTAAACCGATGACACCCTTCCTTTCATTCGGCGACCGCGTGCGGATCGAGATGCTGGACGGCGCGGGTAATTCCATATTCGGCGCGATCGACCAGCGGGTCGCGAGGGCCGATTGATGCGCGCACAGGACGACAAGCGGCTCGCCGGGGGCGGCCTGCAGCTCGAGGACCCGACGCTGCTGCGGCAGCAGTGCTACGTGAACGGCGACTGGACGGACGCGCCGGGCCTCGCCACGCTCCCCGTGCACAACCCGGCGACGGGCGCGCAGCTCGGCACCGTTCCCGCGCTCGACGCCGCCGCGACGGAGAATGCCGTCGCCGCCGCGCACGCGGCATTCCCGGCCTGGGCGGCTAAGACCGCCAAGGAACGCAGCGTGCTGCTGAAGCGCTGGAACGGCCTCATGCTGCAGAACGCGGCGGACCTCGCGAGGCTCATGACCGCCGAGCAGGGCAAGCCGCTCGCCGAATCGCAAGGCGAGATCGCCTACGCCGCGTCTTTCATCGAGTGGTTCGCCGAGGAAGCCAAGCGCGTGTACGGCGACGTGATTCCCGGCCACCAGGCGGACAAGCGCATCCTCGTTCTGCGCCAGCCGGTCGGCGTGGTTGCCGCGATCACGCCCTGGAATTTCCCCGCCGCGATGATCACGCGCAAGGTCGCCCCGGCGCTCGCGGCCGGCTGCACCGTCGTCGTCAAGCCTGCGACGCAGACGCCCTACTCCGCGCTCGCGCTCGCCGAGCTCGCCCACCGTGCCGGCATTCCCGCGGGCGTGATCAACGTCGTCACCGGCCCCGCGCGCGAGATCGGCGGCGTGCTGACGGGCGATGCGCGCGTGCGCAAGCTCTCCTTCACCGGCTCGACCGAGATCGGCAAGCTGCTGATGGCGCAATGCGCCAGGACGATGAAGAAAGTCTCGCTCGAGCTCGGCGGCAACGCCCCCTTCATCGTGTTCGACGACGCCGACCTCGACGCCGCGGTCGCAGGCGCGATCGCCTCCAAGTACCGCAACACCGGCCAGACCTGCGTCTGCGCCAATCGGCTGCTGGTCCAGAGAGGCGTGTACCAGGCGTTCGCCGCGAAACTGGTCGCGGCGGTGCAGAAGCTGCGCGTCGGTGACGGACTCGCCGGCGAAACCGAGCAGGGCCCGCTGATCGACGCGGCGGCGCTGAAGAAAGTCGAGGAGCACGTCGCGGACGCCACTTCGAAGGGCGCCAGGATCGCGACCGGCGGCCACCGCCACGCGCTCGGCGGCACCTTCTACGAGCCGACGGTGCTGATCGGCGTCACGCCCGCGATGGCGGTCGCGCGCGAGGAAACTTTCGGCCCCATCGCCCCGCTGTTCAGCTTCGACACGGAACAGGAAGCCGTCGCAATGGCGAACGACACGGAGTTCGGCCTCGCCGCCTATATGTACACGCGCGACCTCGCCCGCTCCTGGCGCGTGTCGGAGGCGCTCGAGTACGGCATCGTCGGGCTCAACACCGGCCTCATCTCCACCGAGGTCGCGCCGTTCGGCGGCGTGAAGGAATCCGGTACCGGCCGCGAAGGCTCGAAGTACGGCATCCTCGACTACACCGAGCTCAAGTACGTCTGCGTCGGCGGCATCGCCTGAGCTTCCTTTCCGCGCGCCGGTGAGGCGCAAAAGCAACAGCCAAGACCCCATGTTCCACGGGGTTTTCGCGCGCGTTTTCCGCGGTCGTCAACTTCCGGCGGACACCCGTCACAAATGCGCAACGCCATTATGTCGCCGCCGGAAGCGCCTATTTAACATCCCGTTACAGGCCCGTGGCCCGGCGCGGGCACCTGCCCCTCCCTCACACAGGACAGTGATTTTATGAAGCTCGGAAAAGTCGTGATTGGCACACTCATGCTGGCGGCAGCGCCGCTCGCGGCGATGGCCGACGACATGAGCTATTCGTACGTGGACGGCGCTTACGTCGAGACGGACATCGACAACGGGCCGACAGCCGACGGATTCGCGCTGCGCGGCTCCGCGGGTTTCGGCGCGAACTGGTTCGTCTTTGCGGATTACGCCGACCAGAGCGTCCAGGGCATCGACATCACCTCCTACGATGTCGGCTTCGGCGGTCATTACGCGATGACCGACATTCTCGACGTCGTCGGGCGTGTCGGCTACACGAAGGTCGAGCTGGATGCCGGCGGCGGCCTCAATGCCGACGACGACGGCTACCTTCTGGACCTCGGCCTGCGCGGCCGGGTCGGCGATGCCGTCGAGCTCGAGGGCGGCGTGCACTACACCGACTACACTGACGGCGGCGACAACACCGGCCTGTACGTCGGCGGGCGCTTCCACTTCAACAAGACATGGGCGCTCGGCGCCGAGTACCAGAGCGGCGACGACGCCGACTCGATCCTCGCGTACGTGCGCGCCAGCTTCTAAAGGCCCGCGCAGGAACCGGCGGCCGGGAGCCTTCCTCCCGGCCGCCTTTTTCTCGCCCGCGCCCCGCGTCGCCGGGCGCCCGGGCATCGGGTATGGTGCCGGCATGGCGGGCGAAAACGGCGTCCTGGTCGTCAACCTCGGCACGCCGGACGCGCCGACGCCGGAGGCCGTGCGCCGCTTCCTTGCCGAGTTCCTCTCCGACCGGCGCGTGGTCGACCTGCCGCGACTGCCCTGGCAGATCGTGCTGCGCACCGTGATCCTGCCGTTGCGGCCCGCGCGAAGTGCCCGCGCCTACCGCGAAATCTGGACACCCGCGGGCTCGCCGCTGCTCACCGGCACCGAGGCGCTGACGCGCTCGCTCGGGCACCGGCTCGCGACGCTGCTGGCGGATCCGCCCCGGGTTGCGATGGGCATGACCTACGGCAATCCGTCGATCGACCAGGCGCTTGCCATGCTCGAAGCCGCGGGTGTCTCGCGACTGGTCGTGCTGCCGCTCTACCCGCAGTACTCGGCGACGACCACGGCTGCCGCGCTCGACCGCGTCGATGCCGCGCTCTCGCGCCGGCCCGCACCGCCGCAGCGCCTCGTGATCGAGGACTATCACGCCGAGCCCGGCTATATCGAGGCGCTGGCCGCGAGCGTCGGGCGGGCACGGCAGCCATTCGACCACCTGCTGTTCTCTTTCCACGGCATCCCGCGCCGCTACGCGACCGCGGGCGACCCCTACGGCGAGCGCTGCCAGGCGACCGCCCGCCTCGTCGCCGGCAAGCTCGGGCTGCCCGCGGGGCGCTGGTCGGTCGCCTTCCAGTCGCGGGTCGGGGGCGCCCGCTGGCTCGAGCCGTACACGGAAGACCGCCTGCGCGCGCTCGCGGCCGGCGGCACCGGCCGCGTCGCCGTCGCCTGCCCCGGTTTCGCGGTCGATTGCCTGGAGACGCTCGAGGAAATCGCGATCCGCGGCGCCGCGACGTTCATCGCGGCGGGCGGCATCGATTTCGAATACATCCCGGCGCTCAACGACGACGCGGACCAGGTGGATTGCCTCGCGCGTCTCGTGACGGAGCGGCTGGAGTCGCCGCGATGATCGGCCGCTTCCACGAGGTCAGCGTGCACACGCCGGACGTGCTCGCGTCCCTCGCGTTCTACGAGCGCCTCGGCTTCGCGCAGGTGACGGCGGGCGAGGCATTCTCCCATCCCTACGCGGTCGTCGCCGACGGCCGCCTCGCGATCGGGCTGCACGGCAGCGTGGTTGCGCATTCGCCGCTGCTCGCGTTCGTGCTGCCGGACCTCGGCACGAAGCTCGGCGCGCTGGAAAGCAGCGGCATCGACGTCGTCGACCGGCGCCTCGGCGACGACGTGTTCAACGAGGCGTCGCTCGAGGTCGCGGGCCAGGGCATACGCCTGCTGGAAGCGCGCACGCACTCGCCGGCCGCGCTCGGGCCGGCGGAAACTTCGCGACTCGGCTGGTTCGAGGAAGTCGCGCTGCCGGTCGCGGACTTCGCGCGTGCGCAGGCAGCGTGGGAACGACTCGGCTTCGTGCCGGCCGAAGAGAGCGAGGAACCCTACGCGCACATCGGACTCACGAGCGACTCCCTGAACGTCGCGCTGGTCGCGGCCGGCATCCTGCGGTTGCCCGCGCTCACGTTCCAGGAAGCCGACATGCCGGCGCGGATCGCCGAGCTCGCCGCGGCCGGCTTCGAGTTCGAGCGCCGCCTGCCGCGCGGACTCGACGCGGCGCGCCATGCGCTGCTGGTCGCGCCCGAAGGGACACAGCTGATCCTCGCGAGCGCGCCATGACGCGCGCCGCCGCTTTGCTGACGGGTCTGCTCGCCGCGCCCGCGGCGATTGCCTGGGTGCCCTGCGAGCAGAAGGGTCTCGTGCCGCCGCAGCCGATACAGCGCGAGGCGCCCGCCTTTCCGCAGGCCGTCCGCGCGATGGGCATCGAAGGCACGGTGGAGGTCGCCCTCACCGTGTTGCGCGACGGCGGCGTCGGCTGGGTGCGCATCGTGCGCGCCGATCCGCGCGGCTACTTCGAGCAGGCCGCGGCCGAGGGCGTGCGCCGCTGGCGCTTCACGGCTGCGCTGCAGGACGGCGAGGCGGTGGAGTGCCGGATGCGCACGCGCGTGCGCTTCGCGCTCACGGATGCCGCCGCGGCCACGGCCGGCAGCGGCGGCGCCGGCGGGCCGCAGCCCGTCTACCCGCCCGCGCTCCTCGCCGCGCGCGTCGAGGGTTATGCCGAAGTCGAGTTCGACCTGGCCGCCGACGGCACGGTGACGAACGCGCGCCTCACGGCCGCCATGCCGCGCGGCGAATTCGAGCAGGCTGCGCTTGCGGCCATGCGCGCGTGGCGCGGGCCGGCCAGCGCCGCGGACCGGCACGAAACGCGCCGCTTCGACTTCCGTCTGCCTTATTCCCGGCTCGACGTCGTGCCGCCGACGCTGTTGGCGAGCGCGCCTTTTCCGATGGCCGCCTGCGAGCGGCGCCAGAGCGGCCGCGTCGTGCTCGAAGTGGACACCGATGCGGGCGGCCGGGTACGCGCCGCGCGCATCCTGTCCGCGGAACCCGCCGGTCTCTTCGACCAGTCGGCGCTTGCGATCGCGCGCGGCTCGCGCCTTTCGCCCGCGTACCGGGACGGCCAGCCGGTCCCGGCGACCGCGCTGCTCGCGCTCCCGTTCGCGCCCGAGCGCGCGACCTGTCCCGGCATGAAGGAACCGGGCCGCGAGAAGCGCCCGACGAATCGCCCGCCGCCGCGGGTCACGCACCGTGACGCGTGCCCGGCGCCGCACGACGAACGGACCGCCTGCCGCGCCGAACCGGAACGCAGCCTGTCCGCGGAGCCGGCCTAGCCGGTACCATGGGCGCTTCGCCGCCGCAGGCGGCAACGATGGTCCACGGGGGTTCCTGATGAAGCTCATTCCGCTCGCGGCGCTCGCCGCGCTGGCTGCGCTCGCGGCCTTTCCTGCCGCTGCCGACGAAGGCATGTGGACTTTCGACAATCCGCCGACGGCCGCGATCGAGAAAGCGTATGGCGTCATGCTGGATTCCCCCTGGCTCGCCCACGTGCGCGAGTCGACGGTGCGCCTGGAGACCGGCTGCACCGGCTCCTTCATCTCCGGCGACGGCCTGATCCTGACGAACCACCACTGCGCCGAGGACTGCGTCGCGCAGAATTCCTCCGAGGGCAACGACCTCGTCGCGTCCGGCTTCCTCGCGGGCACGCGCGAGAAGGAACTGAAGTGCACCGAGGACGCGGTCTCCGTGCTCGTCGCCAGCGAAGACGTGACCGCCAAGGTCGCCGCCGAGCTCGAGGGCGTGCCGGCCGGCAAGGTCGTCGAGGCCCGCCGCGCCGCGCTCACGAAGCTCGAGCAGTCCTGCGAAGAGGACTCGAAGAAGGCGAAGGGCGGACCGCTCAAGTGCGAGCGCGTCTCGCTGTACCAGGGCGGCCAGTACTGGCTTTACAAGTACCGCCGTTACGACGACGTCCGGCTCGTGTTCGTGCCGGAGCGCGACATCGCGGCCTTCGGCGGCGACCCGGACAACTTCCAGTTCCCGCGCTGGTGCCTGGACATGTCGATCCTGCGCGCCTACAAGGATGGCAAGCCTGCGCAGACGCCGGCCCACCTGCGCTTCGCCTGGGCCGGCGCGCAGACGGGCGATCCGGTGTTCGTGTCCGGCCATCCGGGCAACACCGACCGCCTGCTCACGACCTCCCAGCTCGAACTGCAGCGCGACACGTTCCTGCCGTTCTGGCTACTGCGCTACTCGGAACTGCGCGGCCGGATGATCCAGTACTCGAAGACCGGCGAAGAGCCGCGCCGCACGGCCGAGCACTACCTCAACCTGATCGAGAACTCGATCAAGGTGCGGCGCAAGCAGCTCGACGCCCTGCTCGACCCGGCGCTGATTGCGCATGCCGCCGAGAAGGAGAATGCCTTGCGCGAGGCGGTTGCCGCGAAACCCTCGCTCGCGGGAGCGAAGGACGCCTGGACCGATATCGAGACGGCCCAGGGCACCTGGCGCAACATCCTGGTGCCGTATACGTTCCTGGAAGGCGCGGCCGCGTTCAACAGCACGCTGTTCCCCTATGCGCGCACGCTGGTGCGCGCGGCTGCCGAGCGCGCCAAGCCGAATGAGGAGCGCCTGCCGGAATTCACCGAGGCGCGGCTGCCCGCGGTCGTGCAGGGCCTCAAGGCCGACGCGCCGGTCTACCCGGACTTCGAGATCCTCCGGCTGTCGTTCGGACTCGAGCGCATGCGCGAATGGCTCGGTCCCGACGACGCGGTCGTGCGCCGGATATTCGGCAACGATTCCCCGGACGCGCTGGCGACGCGCCTGGTGAACCAGAGCGGGCTCGCCGACCCGGGCAAGCGCATGGCGCTCTACGAGGGGGGCCAGGCGGCGATCGACGCGAGCCAGGACCCGATGATCCGGCTCGCGGCCGCGGTGGATCCGGCCTCGCGGGCGCTGCGCACGCAGTTCGAGGAAAAGGTCGACGGGCCGACGCAGCGCGCGCAGGAGCAGATAGCGAAAGCGCGCTTTGCCGAATACGGCACGAGCATCTATCCGGACGCGACCTTCACGCTGCGCCTGTCCTACGGGGCGATGAAGGGCTGGGTCGAGAAAGGCGAGGAAGTGCGCCCGTGGACGGAATTGTCGCGCGCATTCGAGCGGGCGACCGGCGAACCGCCGTTCAGGATTCCCGCGAGCTGGCTGGCCGCGAAGGACCGCCTCGACATGTCGACACGCGTGAACTTCACGACCACCAACGACATCGTCGGCGGCAATTCCGGCAGCCCGGTGCTGAATGCGAAGGGCGAGATCGTGGGACTCGCCTTCGACGGCAACATCCACTCGATCTCCGGCAGCTACTGGTTCGACGACCGGCTGAACCGCGCGGTCGCCGTGCATCCGGCCTTCATCCAGACCGCGCTGGAGAAGGTCTACGACGGGAAGGCGCTGCTCGCGGAGATCGACGCGAAATGACCCGCGCCCCGATGGCAGCCCCGCGAGGGGCTGCCATCGGGGCCTAAAGCCCTGTCCACCAGGACTTCGCCATCTCGAGGACCTGCCCGTAGTTCACGCCCGCGTAGACGGCGAGGACCAGCAGCCCGCCGACGTAGACGGTCGCGACCCCGGTGACCACGTAGCCGAGCGCGATGACCGCGCCGTCGCGCTCGGCCATCCCGAAGCACAGCAGCATGACCGCGAGCGCAGGAATGGAGTTCACGAACGGCACCAGCGGTATCGGCGCCATCAGCAGCAGCACCGCGAAGATGATGAGGGCGCCATTCAGCGCGTTGATCGCGCGGCCGCCCGAGAGCCCGAGCAGCCGCGGCCGCACCAGGTGCTCGAAGCGCTCCGACCAGCCGCGCACTCGCGCAAGCACCAGCCGCACGGTCGCCGCGGGCAGCGAATAGTGCAACAGCCGCTGCGGCATCCACGGCACCCGGCTCACCATCACCGCGAAGCCGATCAGCAGCATCGGCAGTCCGAGCACGGTGCTCATGCCCGGGACCGTCACCGGCAGCAGGAATGGCGCCGCGAGCACGCCGCAGAAGACGAGCAGACCCTGTTCACCGAGCAGCGCGAGGAGCTCGCGCAGCGTCACCGCGGGATCGCGCACCGCCGCCTCGGCCGAGGCGAGTGCCGCCGACATGCGTACTTCGGGATTGCGAAACTGGATGCCGGTCATGAACCGCGCCTGGCTTCGAGCGCGAGTTCGACCTCGAAATCGTCGCGCACCTTGAGCGCGCCGAGCGCCGCGCTGAACGGTTCGAGGCCGAGGTCGGCGTGCTTCAGGCTGAAATGCGCGTGCGCCTTCATGATGTCGCCCTCGATGGTAACGCTGAACGGCACGGTGACGAGGTGCTCGCCGCCCGCGAGCGAGACGCGCACGCGGGCCTCGTAGCCGCCGGGCTCGCCGACGATGGACTCCGAGGCAAGCGTCATGACCGGCTGGCGCACGGCATCGAGGAGCCGGCCACCCAGCATGTTGCGGCGCGTGCCCTCCGCATCCTGCGCAGGGACCGGCGCCGCGAACTCGCCGCCTGCCGCGGCGCGGGCGGCCGCATCGTCCACGACCAGCGACTCGAGCGGCAGGCTCAGCTCGAAGCTCGTCGCCGTGACCGGATCGCGCAGCACGACGTCGCCCGCGACCCGGTCGGAGGTGACGAGGTGGTCGTGGCCGAGCTTCTGCATCGGCCCGTCGCGGTAGACGCGCACCTCGAGGCGCGAGCCGACGACCTGCCACGATTGGCCCGGGGTCGCCGGCGCCGCAGGCGCGGGTCGTGCAGGCGCCGGAAAGCCGGCGGGCGGAGCCTCCTCGCGCGGCGGCGTCGCGCAGGCGGCGAGTACCAGCATGACCGGCCACAGGAACTTGCGCATTCGCGTATTCTCCAAGACCTGATGCCCGTGCGAAACACTTCCGTGCGTTACGGCTCGGTTGCGCAATTCCTGCACTGGGGGATCCTCGCACTCCTTGTCGTCCAGGTGACGCTCGGCACGATAGCCCACGAGCTGCCCGTCGGATTCGAGAGGCTGGTGATGATGTCACGACACAAGTCGCTCGGCATCACGATTCTTGCGATCGCGGTGCTGCGCCTGCTCTGGCGATTCATCGATCGCCCGCCCCCGCCGCCGCCGATGCCGCGCTGGCAGCGGGCGGCCGCGAGCCTCAACCACTGGGCGCTGTACGCGCTGCTGTTCGCGCTGCCGCTGACAGGCTGGCTGTCGTCTTCCGCCGCCAACCGCCCGGTCAGCTGGTGGGGATTCCTGCAGCTCCCGGATTTCGTCGCCCCGGACGCCGGGCTCAAGGAAGCTTTCGAGGAGACGCACGAGTTCCTCGTCGACGTGCTGTACGTGCTCGTCGCCGTGCACGTCGTCGCCGTGCTCAAGCACCAGTTCTTCGACCGCGACGGACTCGCCCGCCGCATGCTGCCCGGCCGCGCGCCATGATCCGCCGGCTGTTGGTCCTCGCCCTGCTGTGCGCCCCGTCCGCGCTCGCGGACGTGCGCCGCGCCGACGGCGCCGCCGGCACGCTCGAATTCGAGGCGACGCAGGCGGGGGCGAAGTTCACGGGCGGCTTCAGGCGATTCCAGGTGGCGCTCGATTTCGACCCGGTGCACCCCGCCGCGGGCAGGCTCGACGTGACGGTCGAGATCGCCTCGATCGACACGCAGGACGGCGAGCGCGACGAGATCCTGAAAGGCGCCGACTTCTTCTGGGTCGACAGGTATCCGCGGGCGGATTTCCACGCGACACGCTTCGAGAAGCACGGCGGCGGCTGGCGCGCCACCGGCGAGCTCGCGATACGCGGCGTGAAAAAGGAAGTGCCGGTCGACTTCACGCTGGCGCCGTCCGGCGCCGCCATTGCCATGAACGGCACGGCGAGCCTCAAGCGCCTGTCGTTCGGGCTCGGTCAGGGCGACTGGACTTCGACCGAGTGGATCGGCGACGACGTGGCCGTCCGCTTCGAACTGAAGCTCGCGCCCGCGGCATAGCGCATCCATGAACGGGCGCGCGCCGCGGACATTCACGGGCGTCGGCGACTGCGTCGAAGCGACGCTCTCGAAGGTCGGCCGGCGCGTCGTCCTCTGCACGCCGATCGGCGCCGGCAAGCCGGTCGCGCTCGTCAACGAGTTCTACCGGCGCGCCGCCGCCGACCCGGGCATCGAGCTCGCAATCCTGACCGGCCTCACGCTGGCGCGACCGGAGCCCTCGAACGAGCTCGAGCGGCGCCTGCTCGAGCCGATCACGGCGAAGATCTACGGCGACGCGCCCGAGCCCGCGTGGATCGCGCCGCTGCGCGCCTCGCGGCTGCCGCCGAACATCCGCGTGCAGGAATTCTTCATGGAACCCGGCGCCTGGCTGCACTCGCCGCTCGCGCAGCAGTCCTACGCCAGCATCAACTACACCCACGTCGCGCGCAGCGTGCTCGCCGAGGGCGCCAACGTCATCGCGCAGCAGGTGGCACTGCGCCCGGGCGGGCGGCTCTCCCTCGGCACCAACCCGGACGTGACGGCGGACCTGATCCCGATGCTGCGCGAGCGCGAGCGTGCCGGCACGCCCGTCGCCGTGGCCGGCCAGGCGAACGACCGCATGCCGTTCATGTTCGGCGCGGCGGAGCAGCCGCCGGAGGCATTCGACTACATCGTCGACGATCCCCGCGGCTACCACAAGCTCATCGCACCACCCAACCTGCCGATCCCGACGGCGGAGCACGCGATCGCGCTCGCCGCCAGCATGCTGATCCGCGACGGCGGCACGATCCAGATCGGCATCGGCGAACTCGGCGACGCCATCGTGCACGCGATGACGCTGCGCCACCGGCACAACGTGGACTGGCGGCGGGCGCTCGGCGACGTCGGCCTGCTGCCCGGGTTCGCGGCGGCGCAGGACGCCATGGGCGGCGACGGCCCGTTCGCCGAGGGGCTCTACGCCGTCACCGAGATGTTCGTGGACGGGTTCCTCGACCTCTACCGCGCCGGCATCCTGAAGCGACGCGCGCGTGCCGACGGCGCGCTGCTGCACGGCGCCTTCGTGCTCGGCCCGCGCGCATTCTACGAGGCGCTGCGCGCGATGCCCGACGAGGAGCGCGCGCTGTTTCGCATGATGCCGGTCAGTTTCACCAACGAACTGCTCGGGCCGGACTGGGCGGCGAAAACGGCCGAGCGTCGCGACGCGCGGTTCGTCAATTCGGCGATGATGGCGACCCTCGGCGGCGCGCTCGTCTCCGACGGCCTCGAGGACGGGCGGGTGGTCTCCGGCGTCGGCGGGCAATTCAATTTCGTCGCGCAGGCGCAGGAGCTGCCGGGCGGGCGCTCGATCGTCGCCGTGCGCTCGACCCGAGCGAGCCGCGGCGGGCTCACCTCCAACATCCGGTTCAACTACGGCCACGAGACCATTCCGCGCCACCTGCGCGACGTCGTGCTGACCGAGTACGGCATTGCCGACATCCGCGGCAACAGCGACGCCGAGGTCGCGGCAGCGATGCTCGCCATCGCCGACTCCCGCTTCCAGCCTGCGCTGCTCGCCGAGGTGCAGCGCGCGGGCAAGCTGCCCGCGTCCTACCGCATCCCGGACGCGCGGCGCCAGAACCTGCCGGCGCGGCTCGATCGAGCACTCGCGCCGCACCGCGCCGCAGGGCGTTTCACGGCGCTTCCCTTCGGCACTGACCTGAGCGCCGAGGAACTGAGGCTCGCGGCGGCGCTGCGCGGGCTCAAGGCGCGATCGGAATCGCCCGGCGGCTTGCTCCGGATCGCCGCCGCGCTGGCGAGGCCGCTGCCGCGCGACGCGGGCAGCCGCGCACTGTTCGCGCGCATGGGGCTCGAGCGTCCGAGCGGGCTGCGGGAGAGGCGCTATCGTCGAATCGTCGCGGCGGCGTTGAGATTGTAGGAGGGGACAGTCCCCAATGTGCCCACGCCTAGACGAAGGTGGAAATTTCGGCGAGCGGCTTGCGCGCGATGTCGGGAACCCGGGCGTCCCCGGCGGGGTGGCCGACGACCAGCAGCAGGAACGGCCGCTCGAGATCCTTCGGGCGGCCCAGTATTTCGTTCAGGAACTTCATCGGGCTCGGCGTGTGGGTCAGCGACGCGAGTCCCGCGTGATGCAAAGCGGCGACTAGCAGCCCGGTCGCGATCCCGACCGACTCGTCCGTGTAGTAGTGCTTGCGCTTGCCGCCATCCGCCAGGCGTTCGAAGCGACGGATGAAGACTGCGACCAGCCACGGCGCCGCTTCCAGGAAGGGCTTGTCGGCATTCGTGCCGAGCGGCGCCAGCACCTCGAGCCACTCGGGCGGGGCGCGGTGTGCATAGAACTCGCGCTCCTCGGCTTCGGCGGCCTCGCGTATCCGCCGCTTCACGCCGGGATCCGACACCGCGACGAAATGCCACGGCTGCTGGTTCGCGCCTGACGGCGCGGTGCCGGCCGCGCGCAGGCAGTGCTCGATCAGTTCGCGCGGCACCGGCCGGTCCGAGTAATCGCGTACCGTGCGGCGGCGCTGCAGCTCGTCGGCGAACGCGCGCGCGCGCGCGGCCATCTCCGCGGGCGGGTACTCGCGATAGCCGGCAAGCGGGACGAATCGGCGTTCCATCGACGTGCCTCCGGCGGCGCTCAGGATCCGGCCGCGTCCAGGAGCCGGTCGATCATCGACTCGGCCTGCGCGCGATACCCGCCGCCGAACAGGTTGAGGTGGTTGAGGACATGGTAGAGGTTGTAGAGGTCGCAGCGCGCGCCGGCGCCGGCATCGAGCGGCCATTCTGACGCATAGGCCGCATGGAAGGCCTTGCCGAAGCCGCCGAACAGCCGCGTCATCGCGAGATCCGCCTCGCGGTCTCCGTAGTAGGTCGCCGGATCGAACACGACGGGCGTCCCGTCGGGGAGCATGCCGCGGTTCCCGGCCCAGAGATCGCCGTGCAGCAGCGAGGGCACGGGCCTGTAACCGTCGAAGAAGGCGCCGACGCAGCCGAGCAGGCGCTGGCCGCGCTCCTGGAGCCGCCCGTCGTGCCCGCCGGCCGCCGCCTGCCCGAGCTGGAACGCGAGCCGCTGGTCGCGCCAGAACCCGGGCCAGTCCTGCCTGATCGCATTGCACTGGGGTGACGCGCCGATCGCGTTGTCGCATTCGAGGCCGAATGCCGGAGCCGTGACCGCGTGCATGCGCGCGAGCGATGCGCCGAGCCGGGCCTGCGAGCCGGCATCGGGCTCATGCAGGTCCAGCCATTCCAGCTCGATCCAGGCTTCGCGCTGCGACGCGCCGAGGCGCAGCACGCGCGGCACGCGCACGGCGCCCGCGGCCGCAAGCCGAGCGAGGCCGTCCGCCTCGGCGTCCAGCCGCCAGCGCTCTGCGAGCGGAAGGCGTTTCGTGAAGACGCAAACAGGCACCGCCGCCCTACGGAGGGGACAGCCCGCCTTTGCGAATGCGTAGAACGCATTCGCAAAGGGGACAGTCCCCGACGTCTTCGTTCAATGGGATGCCAGGCGCTCGGCCTGCTTGCGCAGTGCCGGCCCGAAGCGGTGGCGGTCGTAGAAAGCGTCGAGTGCCGCGAGGTCCGGCCTGCGACGCCGCAGCGTCTCGAGGCTGCACTCGATCGGCATGTCGCAGGCGATCGCCGTCAATCGGCGCGCGAAATAGGCGGCCTCGCGGTGCTCCCTCAGTCTTACCGCCAGCTTGCCAGCCCCGCGGATCGGCAGGCTCGCGACCCGCTCGAGTCCCTCGTAGAGTTCCTCGAGCGAGGCGAACGCCGAAAGCAGCGCGGCCGCCGTCTTCGGGCCGACGCCCGGCACGCCCGGGATGTTGTCCACGGAATCGCCGGTCAGCGCGAGATAGTCCGCCATGCGCTCGGGCCGGACGCCGAACTGCCCCGCGATGTCCCGGTACCCGAAGCGCCGCTCGCCCGCGTAGTCCCAGTAATCGTCGCCGTCGCGGATGAGCTGCGCCAGGTCCTTGTCGCGCGTGACCAGCACCGAGCGGTGGCCGGAGGCCCGCAGCCGGGTCGCGATCGTGCCGATGATGTCGTCGGCCTCGTGCGTCGGACTGCCGAACTCGGCAACGCCGAGCAGCCGGCAGAACTCTCGGCACAGCCCGAACTGGCGCTTCAGTTCCGGCGGCGCTGGCTCGCGGTTTTTCTTGTAGGCCGGGTAGATCGCGTTCCGGAACGAGGTCGTCAGCGATTCGTCGAAGGCGACCGCAACGTGCTCTGGCCGCGCCTCCTCGAGCAGGTCGCCCATGAAGCGGCTGAATCCGTAGAGCGCGTTGACCGGCATGCCGTCGCCGTCGGTCATCTCGAGGCCGACGGAGTAGTACGCGCGAAAGATGAAATAGCTCGCGTCGACCAGGTGGACCGCCGGTCCTCGCGCAAGCGTCACTGGATGAAACGCTGGATGCGGGCGTGCAGCGGGCTGGTGCGCGGGAAGTGCGCGAGCAGGTATTCCATCTGGTCGGCGAGCACGCGACGGCCCTTCAGGTAGATGTACTCGGCGTAGGTCGGCGTGAACGGCACCGCGAGCAGCTGCATGCCGGCCTGCTCGGGCGTGCGCGAGGCCTTGTGGTTGTTGCAGCGGCGGCAGGCCGCGACGACGTTGTTCCACACGTCCTTACCGCCCTGGCAGAACGGCCGCACGTGATCGCGCGAGAGCTGGTGCGCGGTGAAGCGCCCGCCGCAGTACATGCACAGGTTGGCGTCGCGCCGGAACAGCGTTTCGTTGTTGAGCGGCGGCACGTAGTCGCCGCGCAGGCTGCCCGGGTTTCCGGAACTGCCCTGCGTCGCCATTATCGAGTTCACTTCGATGACTGTCTGGCGGCCGGTGCGCGCATTGGTGCCGCCGTGCAGCGCGTACAGCCGGCTGCCGAAGGCATAGGCGACTTGACCGAGGCAATGCAGGCGCACCGCCTCCTTGTAGTCGATCCATTCGAGGGGCATACCCGACGCGTCGGTGCGCAGCACCTGCTGCGACAGCGCGATGCCCGCGCCGCCCGTCCCGCCGATCGTCCGCCCGCTGCCGCCTGCCTGGTTCACAGCCTCTATCCTGCCCCGAAACCCTGAAACAATACGGCACGGTTGTGATATTTTTCAACGCGCCGCCGCCCGGCCGGCATAGACCAGGGGATGATTTGGATGCCAGTCACGATCGGCGTGCTGAAAGAGACCGTGCGGGACGAGAACCGCGTCGCAATCGTGCCGGAGGTCGCGACCCGCCTGGCCGCCCTCGGAGCCGCGGTCCTGATCGAGCGCAATGCCGGCGCCGCCGCCCGCTTTCCCGATGCATTGTACAAGGATGCCCGTTTTGCGGACTCCGCGGACGCCGTCCTGGGCGCCGCCGACCTGCTGTTCGCGGTGCAGCCCCCTGACGCCGCGACGATCTCGAAGCTGAAGCCGGGCGCCGTGGTCGCGGGATTCCTCGCTCCGCACAGCCAGGCTGGCCTGGTACGCGCGCTGCAGGAGCGCAGGGTCACCGGCTTCGCCATGGAGCTGGTGCCGCGCATCTCGCGCGCGCAGTCAATGGACGCCCTCTCCTCGCAGGCCGCCGTCGCCGGCTACAAGGCGGTGCTGATCGGCGCCTGCGCGCTCGACAAGTTCTTCCCGATGCTGACGACCGCCGCCGGCACGATCCGCCCGGCGACCGTGCTGGTGATCGGCGCCGGCGTCGCGGGCCTGCAGGCGATCGCGACCGCGAGGCGCCTCGGCGCGGTGGTCGAGGCGTACGACGTGCGCAGCGCGACGCGCGAACAGGTCAGGTCGCTCGGCGCGAAGTTCGTCGAGACCGGCGTCACCGCCGACGGCGCCGGCGGCTACGCGCGCGAGCTGACCGCCGAGGAGAAAGCGAAGCAGCAGGAAGTGCTGGATGCGCGCATCGCGGCGGCCGACTGCGTCGTCACGACCGCGGGCGTCCCCGGCCGGCCGGCGCCGCGCATCATCACCCGGGGCGCCGTCGAAAGGATGAAGCCGGGCGCAGTGATCGTAGACCTGCTGGCGGAAGGCGGCGGCAACTGCGAGTTGACCCGAGCCGGCGAGACCGTCGAGCACGGCGGCGTGCGGATCCTCGGACCGGTCAACCTGCCGGCGACGGTCGCGACCCACGCGAGCGAGATGTACGCGAAAAACCTGCTCAATTTCATCAAGCCCGCGCTCAAGGACGGCGCGCTCGCGATCGACTGGAACGACGAAGTGTTCGCGGCAGCCTGCGTGACGCACGACGGCACGATCCGCCATGAACCCACACGCAAACTCGTGGAGACCGCGTAAATGGAAGGCGTAATTGCGCTGTACATCGTGATGCTGGCCGCATTCACCGGCTACGAGATCATCACGCGCGTGCCGGTGATACTGCACACACCGCTCATGTCGGGCAGCAACTTCGTGCATGGCATCGTGCTGGTCGGCGCCATGATCGCGCTCGGCCGCGCCGACACGCCGCTCGAGCAGGTGATCGGCTTCGTCGGCGTCGTGCTCGGCGCCGGCAACGCGGTCGGCGGCTACGTCGTCACCGAGCGCATGCTGCAGATGTTCAAGGCGAGCGGCCAGAAGAAGAAAAAGGAATCGACCTGATGGCCGGCCTCCTGCCCGATAGCGTCGCGACGGTCGCGATCGACTTCTCCTACCTGCTGGTCGCGTTCCTGTTCATCATGGGCCTGAAGTCGATGAGCTCGCCGGTCACGGCGCGCCGCGGAATCGTCGTGGCCGGGTTCGGCATGCTCATCGGCACGTTGATGAGCTTCCTGTATCCCGGCATGGGCAACTTCCCGCTCATGCTGGCCGCGATCGCGATCGGCGGCGGCCTCGCCTGGTGGTCCGGGCGCATCGTCGCGATGACCGACATGCCGCAGATGATCGCGCTCTACAACGGGATGGGCGGCGGCGCGGCGGCGGCGATCGCAGCGGTCGAGCTCTTGCGCATGACTTCCGCGGACCCGGCCGGGCCTTCGGCCCACGGGCCGGCCGTGACCGCGCTCGCGGCGGCGGGCGCCTTCATCGGCGCGGTGAGCTTTTCAGGCAGCCTGATCGCCTTCGGCAAGCTGCAGGGCCTCATCAAGCGCAGCTTCCGCTTCAAGGGCCAGCAGTTCGTCAACCTGCTGATCAGCGCCGCGACCATCGCGCTCGGCGCCGCCATCGTGGCCTCCGGCCACCCGGGCATGGAGATGGTGGTCGGGTTCTTCGCGCTCGCGCTGCTGCTCGGCGTGACCATGACGCTGCCGATCGGCGGCGCCGACATGCCGGTGGTGATCTCGCTCTACAACGCGTTCACCGGCCTCGCGGTCGCTTTCGAGGGCTTCGTGCTCGAGAACGCGGCGATGATCATCGCCGGCATCGTGGTCGGCTCCGCCGGCACGCTGCTCACCCAGCTCATGGCGAAGGCGATGAACCGCTCGCTCGGCAACGTGCTGTTCTCCGGCTTCGGCGAGGGCCCGGCGGCCGCGGCCGAGGGCGTCACCGGCGCGCTGAAGCCGATCGAGCCGTCGGATGCCGGCGTCATGATGGCCTTCGCGCAGAAGGTGATCATCATCCCGGGCTACGGCATGGCGGTCGCGCAGGCCCAGCACAAGGTGTGGGAACTCGCCCAGCTCCTGATCGACAAGGGCGTGATGGTGCGCTTCGCGATCCACCCGGTCGCGGGCCGCATGCCGGGCCACATGAACGTGCTGCTCGCCGAGGCGGGCGTGCCTTACGACCTGATCTCGGACCTCGACGAGATCAACGCGGAATTCGAGACCGCGGACGTCGCGCTCGTGATCGGCGCGAACGACGTCGTGAACCCGGTCGCGCGCACGGACAAGTCGAGCCCGATCTACGGCATGCCGATCCTGAACGCGGACAAGGCGAAGAACGTGCTGGTGATCAAGCGCGGCCAGGGCGCGGGGTTTTCGGGCATCGAGAACCACCTCTTCTATCTCGACAATACCCGGATGGTCTACGGCGACGCGCAGAAGGTGGCGACGGAGCTGATCCAGGCGGTGAAGGCCGCCGGGTAAGAGACGCGGGCCGCCCACCTGCGCTGGGCGGGGTTCCCTCGCTCGCGCCGCCGGAACTTACGCGCTCGCTCGGGACCCCGCCCGCGCCCGGTGCGCGGAACTGGGCTCCTCTCTGGCGGTCATCAAAGCGCGATCGCCGACGCGGCGATCAGCCGCGTCTCGGATACCGTCGGCGTGGTCGCGGTCGCTTCGGGCGCGCGTGAGCCGTGGCGGGACCCCGGAGCGAGCGCGTAAGTTCCGGCGGCGCGAGCGAAGGTGGTCCCGCCGGCGAAGCGCGCGCCAGGTCGGCGACTCAGGCGGCTTCGTCGGCGTCCGGCATCAGAAGCCAGAGGAGCAGGTACACGATGATGCCCGGGAAGGCGGCGCTGAGGACCGAGAGGATCACGTAGGCGATACGCACACGGTCGGCCTTCCAGCCGACCCACTCGGCGAGGCCGCCGCAGACGCCGGCGATCATGCGGTCATGCGAGCGGCGGAGCGGCGCGTTCGGCATGGCTCCATCCTCCCACGGCGACGCGCGGGATGCGAGCCGCTCCTGCTGGCGCCCGCGGTGTTATAACGTCGCAGCCGGGCGGCGGTCGACGCGGCCCGGCCTTGTTTCACAAGAGCCTGATCAAACAAGAGATTTTGGCGAGCCCGACACCCATCCTGCAGGTCGTCTTCGACACGCCTCTCAGGTCGTCCTTCGACTACCTGCCGCCCGCCGGCGTCGCGCTGCCGCAGCCGGGCGCGCGCGTGCGCGCGCCATTCGGCCGCCAGCGCGCAATCGGGATCGTGGTCGCGCACGCGCGCGAGAGCCCATTGCCGCGCACGCGCCTGAAGCCCGTCATCGAGGCGATCGACGCGGCGCCGCTCTGGGACCCGACGACTTTCGGACTGCTGCGCTGGGCCGCCGATTACTACCACCATCCGCTCGGCGACGTGCTTTTCGGCGCGATGCCGAAGATGCTGCGCGACGGAGCTGCCGCCGCGCGCGAGGAAATCCACTGGCGCGTCGCGCAGGCGGGCCGGACGGCGATCGAAGCCGGCGCGCGCCTCGGCAGCCGGCAGCAGGCTCTGGTCTCGATGCTCGGCGCCAGCGGCGCCTCCGCCGCCGCGATCGCGGGGGCCGGCCACGGGAGCGTTGCGCGCGAACTCGCGCGCCGCGGCTGGCTCGAATCCGAGTCGCGACCGGAAGCGCCGCCGCCCGCGGGCGCGGGCGGGGCCGGCCCGCAACCGACGCCGGCCCAGGCCGCCGCGGTCGAGTCCGCGGGCGCCGCGCTCGGGCGCTTCGGCGCCTTCCTGCTGCATGGCGTGACCGGAAGCGGCAAGACCGAGGTCTACCTGCGGCTCATCGAGCGCGTGCTCGCCGCCGGGCGCAGCGCACTCGTCCTGGTCCCGGAAATTGCGCTGACGCCGCAGCTGGTCGCGCGCTTTCGCGCGCGCCTCACGGCGCCCGTGGTCGCGATGCATTCCTCGCTCGCGGATGGCGCACGCCTGGCCGCCTGGCGCGCGGCGGCCTCGGGCCGCGCGCCGGTCGTGATCGGCACGCGTTCGGCCGTCTTCACCCCCATGCCGGCGCTCGGCCTGGTCGTCGCGGACGAGGAGCACGACGCCTCGTTCAAGCAGCAGGAGGGCTTCCGCTATTCCGGCCGCGACCTCGCGGTCGCGCGCGCGCAGCGCGCCGGCGTGCCCGTCGTGCTCGGCTCGGCGACGCCTTCGCTCGAATCGCTCGCGAACGCGGCTGCCGGCCGGTACGCGAGGCTGTCGCTTCCCGAGCGCACGGGCCGCGCCGGCAAGCCGCGCGTCACGGTCGTCGACCTGCGCGTCAACCCGGCGCGCGACGGTCTCTCGCCGCCCGCCATCGCCGCCATCGAGCGCCACCTCGGCGACGACGGACAGGTGCTCGTGTTCCTGAACCGGCGCGGCTATGCCCCGACGCTGTTCTGCCCGGGCTGCGGCTGGATCGCGCCCTGCCGGTCCTGCGACGCGCGCCTCACCGTGCACCAGTCGCGCGCCGTGCTCGCCTGCCACCATTGCGGCGCGGAGGAGCCGCTGCCATTTGCCTGCCCGCGCTGCGGCAACGAGCTTGCGCCGGTCGGCGAGGGCACCGAGCGCGTGGAGGCGGCGCTCACCCAGCTGTTCCCGCGCGCGCGGCTGGTGCGAATCGACCGCGACGTGATCCGGCGCCGTGGCGACATGGAGGAAGCGCTCGCCGCGGTCGCCGACGGCCGCGCCCGGATCCTGCTCGGGACGCAGATGCTGACGAAAGGCCACGATTTCCCGGACGTCACGCTGGTGGTCGTGCTGGCGGCCGACCAGGGCCTGTTCGGCGCCGACTTCCGGGCGAGCGAACGGCTCGCGCAGCAGATCGTGCAGGTCGCCGGGCGCGCGGGCCGCGGCGAGCGCCCGGGCGAGGTGCTGATCCAGACTTCCTACCCGGAACACCCGCTGCTGCGCTGCCTCATCACCCAGGGCTACGACGGCTTCGCGGCGCTGGCGCTCGAGGAACGGCGCGCCGCCGGCTGGCCCCCGTATTCGCACCTCGCGCTGCTGCGCGCCGACTCGCCGGCGCGCGCGGATGCCTTCGGCTTCCTGCGGGCCGCCGAGGCGCGGGCGGCCGATGGCCGCGCGGGCGGCATTCGCCTGCTCGGTCCCGCGCCGGCGGCGATGGCGCGCCGCGCGGGCCGGCACCGCGCGCAATTGCTCGTCGAGTCGCATTCGCGTGGGGCGCTGCAGGCATTTCTCGGGGCCTGGGTGCCCGCGATTGCCCAGCTGCCGGCTCCGCGTCAGCTGCGCTGGTCGCTCGACGTCGACCCGGCCGAAGTGGACTGAGCCATTGGGATAGAATTGCGCGCTTGAAATTCCGCATCGAAAAGCTCGTGAACGACGCGATCGCGTCGCTGCCGCCGGGCACGCTCGGCGAGGCGCCACCGCCTGATCCCGCGATCGAGCGCAGCCGCGACCCGGCGCACGGCGACTTCGCGACCGGCGTCGCGATGCGCCTCGCGAAGGCGGCTCGCACCCACCCGCGCCGGCTCGCCGCCGCCATCGTCGCGGCGATTCCCGCGAACGAACTGGTCGCGAAGACCGAGATCGCGGGACCGGGGTTCATCAACTTCTTCATGACGCCCACGGCCTGGCAGGCCGAGATGGGCCGGGTGCTCGCCGAGGGCGCAGGCTACGGTCGCGGCGACGCCGGCGCCGGCAGGCGCACGATCGTCGAATTCGTGTCCGCGAACCCGACCGGGCCGCTGCACGTGGGCCACGGCCGCCATGCCGCGTTCGGCGCCACCGTCGCGAACCTGCTCGAGGCCGACGGCTGGCGCGTGCACCGCGAGTATTACGTGAACGACGCCGGCCGTCAGATGGACATCCTCGCCGCGAGCGTCTGGCTGCGTTATCTCGAGCTCGTCGGCGAGACGCTCCCCTTTCCCGCGAATGGCTACCGCGGCGATTACGTGCGCGCGGTCGCCGAGCGGCTGCGCCGGTCGGCCGGCGAGTCGCTGCGGCGCCCGGCAGCCGAGGTGCTGCAGGGGCTGCCTGCGGACGAGGCCCAGGGCGGGGACAAGGACCAGTACGTGGACGCGGTCATCGCGCGCGCGAATGAGCTCCTCGGGCCCGGCTTTCGCACCGTGTTCGAAGCCGGGCTCGCCGACATGCTCGCGGACATCCAGGGCGACCTCGCCGAATTCGGCGTCACCTTCGACCGCTGGTATTCGGAACAGGACCTCGGCGACGGCCGTGACGGCGGGCCGATCGACCGCGCATTGAAGCGCCTGCGCGCGAACGGGCAGGTGTTCGAGCAGGATGGCGCGACCTGGTTTCGCGCGACGCTGTTCGGCGACGAGAAAGACCGCGTGGTCGTGCGCGCGAACGGGCAGAAGACCTACTTCGCCTCCGACATCGCCTACCACCTGGACAAGCGCGAGCGCGGCTTCGAGCTCCTGGTCACGATCCTCGGCGCCGACCACCACGGCTACGTCGCGCGCGTGCGCGCCGGCCTCGCGGCGATGGGCGAGCCGCCCGAATCGCTGCAGGTGCCGATGGTCCAGTTCGTCACCCTCTGGAAGGGCGGCGAGAAGGTGGCGATGGGCAAGCGCGAGGCGCAATTCGTGACGCTGCGGGACCTGCGAAAGGAGGTCGGCAACGACGCCGCGCGCTTCATCTACGTGATGCGCTCGAACGACCAGCCGCTCGACTTCGACCTCGAACTCGCGCGCAAGCAGTCGAACGACAACCCGGTCTACTACGTGCAGTACGCGCACGCGCGCATCGCGAGCGTGCTGAAGCAGGCCGACGAGCGCGGGCTGCCGATCGACCGGGCCGCCGGCGCCGCGGCCATCGGCTCGCTCGCCGAGCCGGCCGAACTCGCGCTGATGCGCGAGATCTCGCGCTGGCCCGAGATCGTGCGCCAGGGGTCCGAGCAGCGCGCTCCCCACCTCGTCGTGCACTACCTGCGCGAGCTCGCGCAGGCGTTCCACGCCTGCTATGCGGCGCTGCCATTCATCGTGGACGACGCCAGGACGCGCAATGCGCGCCTCGCGCTGATCACCGCCGCGCGCCAGGTGCTGCAGAACGCGCTGGCGCTGCTCGGCGTTTCGGCGCCGGAGTGCATGTAGTGGCGACGCGGGACTACAAGCGCAGCCGCGCGCGGCGCGAGGGCTTTTCCGGCTGGACCGGGCTCCTGTTCGGCCTCGCCGCGGGACTCTCGGTCGGTCTCGCGCTGTACTTCTTCGACCCGCGCGCTCCCGCCGAGCCGGACGCCAAGGCCGCGACGGCGGCGGAGCCCGCCTCGGCGCGCGAGTCGGCCGAGGACGAGCCGCCGGAACGCTACGACTTCTACCAGATGCTGCCGAACTTCGAGGTCGTCGTCCCCGAGAAGGAAACGGTCGTCACGCGCGATGCGGCGCCGCCGCCCGAGAAGAAAGGCGCCTACGTGCTGCAGGCCGGCTCGTACAAGCGCTTCGAGGACGCGGACCGCGTGCGCGCGCAGCTGGCGCTGCAGGGCATCCAGTCGAAGGTCCAGCGCGTCGCGATCGACAACGACACCTGGCACCGCGTCCGCATCGGGCCGATCAGCGATCCGGCCGAACTCGATCGCGTGCGCGAGCGGCTCAAGGAAGCCGAGGTCGACTTCCTCATCGTCCGCGTCGGCGACTAGGTCAGTTCCTGATCGACAGGCCGTTCTGGACCGACTTCACGCCCTTGACGGATTGCGCGACCTTGGCCGCGGCGTCCTTCGCTCCCTGGTCCGCGACGAATCCTGAAAGCTGCACGACGCCCTGCCGGGTCTCGACCTTGATGTCCCCGGCCTTGGTCGTCGGGTCGTCGATCAGCGCCGACTTTACCTTGGCGGTCAGGGCGGAGTCGTCCATGATCTCGCCGCTCGTGTGCTTGCCCTGCTTGAGGGTCAGGTTGTTCTCGACGCCCTTGACGCCCTCGACGCCCCGGGCGACCGCCTCGGCCTGCGCCTTTTCCTTCTCGTTGTCGACGAAGCCGTTCAGCTGCACGACGCCCTTGTACACCTCGAGGTTGATCTCGCTGGCGTCGGCGGTCTTGTCGCTAGTCAGGGCGGACCAGACCTTCGTATGCAGGATCTTGTCGTCGGTGTACTCGCCCATCGTGCGCTTCGCCTCGCCGGCGTGGGCGATGCACGCTCCGGCAAGGGCGACTGCGGCCACGGCCGCGGCAAACAGGTTTCTTGCGTTCATGGTCGGGACCTCCATCAGTCCTCGGTAATCTGGCGAAAGTCCACGCCGAGCGAGCGCAGCTTGCGGTAAAGGTGGGTGCGCTCCATGCCAACGCGCTTGGCGAGCAGGCCCACCTTGCCGTTGCAGAGCATGAGCTGCTGCAGCAGGTAGGCCCGCTCGAACTGCTCGCGCGCTTCGCGCAGCGGCAGGGCGAGCAGGTCCTGCTTCACCAGCGGCTCGTCCGGGGCCTGCTGCGCCGCGAGCTGCTGCTCGATCTCGTCGAGGCCGATCTCCTCCGGCCCGCCGATGATCAGCACGCGCTGGACCAGGTTCCGGAGCTCGCTGACGTTTCCCGGCCAGGGGTAGTTGCGCAGCCGGTTCTGCGCCGCGACCGAGAAGCGGCGGAAATGCATGCCCTCCTCGTCCACCATGCGGTCCACGTAGTGCCGCAAGAGGTCCGGCACGTCCTCCGCGTACTCCCGCAGGGGCGGGATCCGGATGGAAATCACCTCCAGGTGCGCGAGCAGGTCGCGCCGCAGGCCGCTCGCCGGGCCGTCGTGCCCCGGCAGTGCGCCGGTGACAAAACGGGTCTCGAAGGGAACGACTTCGCCCGCGCTCCCCCGCTGCCAGCCGCGCTGCTCGAGATCGGCAAGCAGCAGGCGTTGCGAGGCCGGCGTCAGGTCCTCGACTCCGCCGAGAAAGAGCGTGCCGCCGTGCGCCTGCTCGTAGAAGCCGGGCTCGGACTTGCCGCCTGCCGCGCCGCCGCGCAGGCGCGCCGCCGCATTCGCGTCGTCGAGGCTCGCGCAGGTGACGACGACGAAGGGACCGGCCGCGCGCGGGCCGAGCGAGTGCAGGTACCGGGCGAAGGCCTCGCGGCCGGTGCCCGCCTCACCGACCAGCATGACAGCGGCGTCGTGTCCCGCGACCTGCTGCACCTGCTCGCGCAGCCGCTGCATGAGACGGCTCTTGCCGACCGGCGCGACCAGCGGCTGGATCAGCGTGCGGTGGGCCTGGCGCCGGCGCTTGCCCGCCTCGAGCGCGCGCTCGGCCGTGCGCAGGAGCTTCGCGATCGAGAGCGGCTTCTCGACGAAATCGAAGGCGCCGAGGCGGGTCGCCTCGACCGCCGTCTCGACCGTGCCGTGACCGGAGAGCATCACCACCGGGCAGCGCAACGCGTTCTTCTCGTTCCACTCGCGCAGCAGCGTGATGCCGTCCATGTCCGGCATCCAGATGTCGAGCAGCACGAGATCGGGTTCCTGGCGCGCAACGGCGCGGCGCGCGGAGGCCGCATCGGCCGCGACCTCGATCTCGTAGCCTTCCTCGGCGAGGATCTCCGAGAGCAATCCCCGGATGTCAGCCTCGTCGTCGACGACCAGAATTCTCGGCGAGCTCATGCCTTTTCTCTCCTGGCCTCGGCCCGCCGCGATTCCCGCGCGGCGGCCGGCAACTGGATGCGCACCCGCGCGCCGCCCTGCGGCGCGTTGTCGACCTCGACCTGGCCGCCGTGCTCCTCGACGATGCGGCGCACGATCGCGAGCCCGAGCCCCGTGCCCTTCGGCTTCGAGGTGACGTAGGGGTCGAAGGCCTGCTCGAGCAGGCCGTCCTGGAAGCCGGGCCCGTTGTCGATGACGGTGAGCGCGACCTGGTCCCCCGCGCGCCTCGTCTCGATCATGATGACAGGATTCTCCCGCCCGTCGAGCGCTTCGAGCGAATTGGTCAGCAGGTTGTTCAGCAGCTGCCGGATCCGGCCGGGGTCGGCCTCGAGCGTGGCGGCCTTCGGGTCGAGCGAGAGGCCGAAGGCGACGCGCGCATCCTGCGCGTGGTAGAGGTCGGATACCTGGCGGATCAGGGAACCGAGGTCGAACTCGGAAACGTGCATCTCCGGCGCCTTTGCGTACTCCGAAAAAGCGGCGACCATCTGCTTCATCGCCTCCACCTGCTGCACGATGGTCTGGGTCGAGCGGTCGAGCAGTTCCGCCTCGGGCGTGGCGAGCCCGCGCATGAGCTTGCGGCGCATGCGCTCGGCCGAGAGCTGGATCGGGGTGAGCGGATTCCTGATCTCGTGCGCGAGCCGGCGCGCGACCTCGCCCCACGCCGCCTGGCGCTGGGCCTGGAGCAGCTGCGTCACCTCGTCGAACACGAGCACCAGGCCGCCCGGCAGGCCGCCATCGCCCGGCAGCGCGGTGCAGGCGCACACGAGCTCGCGCCGGCCGCTGTCCGTGCGCAGGGTCAGCTGTTCGCGCCATTCCGTTTCGCCCGCCTCCACGTGCCGCTGCAGCACCTCGTGCAGCTCGGTGAGGAGCGGCTGGCCGGCCGCGATCTCCGCGAGCGGGCGACCGGTCGCGCCCGAGAGGTCGAGACCGAGGATGCTGCCGGCCGCCTGGTTGGCGACGCGCACGCGCAGGTCGGGCTCGAGCGAGATGACGCCGCTGGTGAGCCGCGCCAGGATCACCGCGAGCGCCGCGCGCTCCGCCTCGACCGTGGCGCGGCTGCGCTCGGTCTCCTCGCGCGCGCGGGCGAGCTTCTTGGTCATGTCGTTGAACGAGGTGACGAGGAATCCGACTTCGTCGTGCGACGGCCTGAGCAGCCGCGTGTCGAAATCGCCTTTTGCGACCGCGCGCGTGCCGGCGATCAGGTCCTGCACCGGGCGCGCGAGCCGCTCGGAGAAGTACAGCGCACCGTAGATGGCGGCGAGCAGCGCCATCAGCAGCACGAGGGAAAGCGTCAGCACGAAGGTCGCCTTCAGCGGTTCGCGCAGGAACGAGAGCTGACCGTACTGCTGGTAGGCCTGCTGTACCGTTGCCGCGAGATCGGACAGCCGTTGCGGCACGGGATAAGTCGCGATCAGCACGTAGCCGTGCACGCCCGGGCCGCCGCGCAGGGTAGTCGCCGCCTGCACCTGGTAGCCGCCGCCCGGCGCCGGCTGCAGGCTCACGTGCGGGCGGCCCTGGCGCAGCTGCAGCAGGAGTTCTTCCGGCGGCACGCCAGGCATCAGGTGCAGCATGCCGGCACGGCTGTAGGCGACGGGCTGGCCGCCCGGACTGGTGACGATGAGCTCTTCGGCGCCCGAGGCGCGCAGCTCGTCGTCGAGCTCGAGATAGAGCGCGCCGCCCGTCAGCCCCTCGATGTGGCCCGCGATCCGTACCGTCCGGTCGAGGTACTCGCGCATGCGCAGGTCGAGCGCCGCGCGCGAGAGGCCGAGCGCGTCGGTGAGGCCCTGGCGCACTTCGGCATGGAACCAGCTGTCGATGCCGCGCGTCAGGAACATCACGGAAAAGGTGAATACCAGCAGCAGCGGCGCGATCGCGAGGCCGCCGAACATGAGAAGCGTCCGGCCGCGCAGTCGCGAGCCCGGCACGTGCTTGCGCCAGTCGCGCACGAAGTCAGCGAGGCGGCCGCCGATCAGCACCAGGAGCGCGATCACGCCGGTGACGTTGACGAGCAGTATCACGAGGTAGACCTCGCCGAAGCGCTGCGGCCCCTCGGAGGTCAGCGCGAGCATGACGAGCGCCGTGACCCAGACGACGATGCCCGCGCCGGCCGCGAACGGGAACCATCGGCGGATCACGGCCGCACCTTCCACGCATACCACTCGGTAGTGCGCGACCACCCCTTCCAGAACAGCAGCAGGCGCACCGCCGCGGGCAGGTCGCCGACCTCGACCGTCGCCCGCACGCGCATGTCGAAGCGCCGGTCCGCCGGCAGCGTGGCCGTGTCCGCGATCGTGATGCCGCTGATGCGCGAGAGCGCCGCTAGCGCGTCAGCCTGCGTCGCGTGGCTCACGTGCGCGCCGCTGGCGCCGTCGGTGACGACGTAGCGCTCGGCGATCGCGTCGTAGGCGAGCTGCCATTCGCGCGTCAGGGAGACCAGGTCCTGGGACGGCAGCAGGCGCCGCTCGACGCTCGACTCGATCTCGAGCTTGAGCACCAGGGGCACGCCCTGCTCGAAGGCCTGGCGAGCGGCCTCCGCCAGCGCAAGGTCGAGACTGACGTCGAGCTGCCACGAGCCGTTCACGAGCTCGACGTAGGCGTTCCTGACCTCGAAGCGGCCGCCATCGTCGTCGGCGCGCGCAGCCGGCAGCGGCGCTGCGCAGAGCAGCGCAGCGAAACCCAGCAGCCACCGATGTCCCCGCCTCACGTGCACAACGCTTCCTCAGGCCCGCTTCTCGAGGCAGGCGTAGTAGAAGCCGTCGGCGTCGGCCGCGCCGCTCGCGAGCGCGCAGCCAGGCCCCGCAACCTGCCACGGCAGCGTGCCGGGCAGCAAAAGCCTAGCAGATTCGGTCACTTCGGCCGCCGAAGGCTCCCCGGCGATGAATTCGCCAACGACATGCGCATTCTCCTCGCCGAGAATCGAGCAGCTCGCGTAGAGGAGCCGCCCGCCCGGCGCGAGGAGTCCCCAGGCCGCGCGCAGGAGCCTTGCCTGCCGGGCCGCAAACCGTGGGACGTCCGCAGGGCGCCGCAGCAACTTGATGTCCGGGTGGCGGCGGATCACGCCGGTTCCCGAGCAGGGCACGTCGAGCAGTACGCGCTCGAACGGGCGTCCGTCCCACCATGCGGCGGGGTCTGTCGCATCGCCGACGACGACGCGCGCCGGCAGGCCGAGGCGCGCGAGATTCGCCTCGATGCGCGCCGCCCGCGCGGCATCGACGTCGAGCGCGACCAGCTCGGCGATCGCGGGCTGGAGTTCGAGCACGTGGCAGGCCTTGCCGCCGGGCGCCGCGCAGGCGTCGAGCACGCGCATGCCGGCTCCGGCCGCGAGCAGGCGCGCCGCGAGCTGGGCGGCCGCGTCCTGCACGGAAACCTCGCCGTCCGCAAAGCCGGGCAATGCGTCGACGTCGACGGGCTCGGTGAGCCGCAAGGCTTCCGGCGCGAAGTCCACTGCCTGCGCAGCGAGGCCCGCGCCCGCGAGGCGGGACAGCCACGCCTCGGGCGTCGTGCGGCGCACATTCACGCGCAGCCACATCGGCGGCTCCCGGTTACCCGCATCGGCGATCGATTCCCATTGCTCCGGCCAGTCGCGGGCGAAAGCGGCGAGCATCCAGTCAGGGTGGGCATAACGTCCCGGCCGCGCGCGGTGCGCGGCGGCCAGGATGGCCGCGCGCTCACGCTGCAAGCGCCTGAGCACCGCGTTCACGAGCCCCGCCGCACGCGGGCGCCCGAGCGCGCGCGCCGCCTCGACGGTCTCGGAAACGGCGGCATGCTCCGGCGTCTCTCCGTGCAGGAGCTGGTAGAGGCCGACCAGGAGGAGCGCGCGCACTTCCGGGTCCAGCTTCGCGCCGGGACGGTCGAGGAGCACGGCCAGGCAGGCGTCCAGCTCGAAGTACCAGCGCACGGTGCCGAAGGCGATGGATTGCGTCGCCGGCCGCGGCGTGCCGTCCCGCGTGAACTCGGCCAGCGCATCCTCCAGCCGGCGGCCGCGCGCGGCGACCGCGATGACCGAGCGTGCGGCGGCCGCGCGAATCGCGGCGCCCCCCGGGGTGCTCAATGGCTTCCCAGCACTTTGCCGGCAAGCGACCGCGCATTCGCAAGCTCGGCGGCACTCACGGCGCGGCGGCCCGGGAGCTGCACGGTGAGCAGGGCAAGCGCGTCCCGGCCCGTCATCGCGACGATGCCGGACGCGCCAGCCGAGAGAACGGTGCCGGGCACCGGCCCGGGAGCCGCGTGAACCACGGCGGCCTGGAACACCCGCAGCTGCGCGCCGTCGAGCGTGGTCTCCGCGACCGGCCGCGGATTCAGCGCACGCACGCGCCGCTCGAGCGCCGCCGCATCCTCGCGCCAGTCGAGGCGAGCCTCGGTTTTCGTGAGTTTTGCCGCCCAAGTCGCGAGCGCCGGGTCCTGCGGCGAAAACCCGGCGCGGCCCGCAGCGAGCGCATCGAGCGCGGCCACGATCGCCGCGCCGCCCTCCTCCGCGAGCCGGAGCTCGAGCTCGCCCGCCGTTTCGCGCGCGCCGATTGCAAGTTCGCGCGAAGACAGGACCGGACCGGTGTCGAGGCCGGCATCCATGCGCATGATGCAGACGCCGGTCTTCGCGTCGCCCGCGAGGATCGCGCGCGCGACGGGTGCGGCACCGCGCCAGCGCGGCAGCAGCGAAGCGTGCACGTTCAGGCAGCCGAACCGCGGCAGCGCGAGGACGGCGGGCGGCAGCAGCAGGCCGTAGGCGACCACGACCATCACGTCCGGCGTGAAAGCCGCGATCTGGTGCACGGCTTCGGCGTCCTTCAGGGTCGCCGGCTGGCACACAGGCAGGCCGAGTTCGAGCGCGCGCTCCTTCACCGGGGTCGCGGTGCGCCTGCGTCCGCGGCCGCTCGGACGGTCGGGCCGGGTCAGGACGGCCGCGATGCGGTGGCGCGAAGACGCGATCGCCTCGAGCGAGGGCAACGCGAAATCGGGGGTTCCGGCGAAAACGACCGCCAGGCCCGGGGCCATGGCGGAGTCGCCAGGGCGCTCCTGATTCACTCCCTAGATCGCCGGCGCGCGCGAGGTCTCGGGCGCGCGACCTTCCGCGCGCAGCTTGCGCTCCTTCTCGAGTTTCTTGCGCACGCGCTGGCGCTTCATCTCGGAGAGGTAATCCACGAACAGCTTGCCGTCGAGGTGGTCGATTTCGTGCTGCACGCAGATGGCCAGGAGCCCGTCGAGGTCCTGCTCGAACGGGTTGCCGCCGCGGTCCAGCGCGCGCACCCGGACACGCTCGGCGCGCTCGACCTCGTCGTAGTAGCCGGGCACGGAAAGGCAGCCTTCCTGGGAGACCTCGGTGCCGTCCCGGCTGAGGATTTCCGGGTTGATGAAAGCGAGAGGCCGGTTGCGCTCCTCCGAGACGTCGGTCACCAGCACCCGCCGGTGCACATTGACCTGGGTCGCGGCGAGACCGATGCCATTGGCGGCATACATGGTCTCCAGCATGTCGTCGATCAGTTCACGCAAGGGGGCGTCCACCGCGGCCACGGGGGTGGCCCGGGTGCGCAGGCGGGGGTCCGGAAACTCCAGGATTGTGAGGCGCGTCATGGGAGCAGGGCCTGGGGTGCGTGTAACTGACTCCGGAATGCTGCTAAAGTTCGTCGAAGCATGGACTTACGTCGATATCCGCAAGCCGTGGATTATACGACTCTACGGCTGCACCGGCAGTAAGGGAGCACCTCGCAATGGCCGCGTCCACACAGATCGGTTCCCGTCACCCCCTGCGCGCACTCGCCGCCGCGGCCGTCACCGCGCTGGCCCTCGCCATGGCCGTACCGGCCGGCGTTGCCACCGGGCAGGAGGGGGGCATTGACCGCAGCGTCATCCCGATGGCGCCTGACGCGCCCGAGCGTTACGTCGTGAAGCCCGGCGACACCCTGTGGGACATCTCGGCGAAGTTCCTGACGGATCCCTGGTACTGGCCGGAGATCTGGCACATCAACCCGCAGGTCGCAAACCCGCACCTCATCTATCCCGGCGACGAGCTGGCGCTCACCTGGGTAAACGGGCGCCCGCAGGTCACGGTCGCGAACGGCGGCGCGGTGCGGCTCTCGCCGCACGTGCGCGAATACCCGCTGTCCGAGTCGATCCACGCGATTCCGTACGAGCGCATCGCGGCGTTCATGCAGCGCCCGGCCGTGCTCTCGCACGACCAGGTCGATGGCGCGCCCTACGTCGTGCGTGCGCGAGACGAGCGGCTCATCTCCGCAGTCGGCAACGACATCTACGTCCGTCGCCTCGCGGACGGCGCGATGGGCAACCGCTACAGCATCTACCACGTGGGCGAGGAGCTGCGCGACCCGGACGACGGCAACGTGCTCGGCTACCAGGGCCTGTTCACGGGCGAAGCCACCGTGAACCACCCGGGCAATCTCACGACCCTGCGCGTCGTCGACTCGGCGCGCGAGACCCTCGAGGGCGACATCCTGCTGCCGTTCGAGATCGAGCAGAAGCATGACTTCATACCGCGCCTGCCTGAATCGAAGGTCGACGGCACGATCATGTCGGTCATCGACGAGCGCACGATGGTCGCCGACTATGACGTCGTGATCATCAATCGCGGTGCGCGCGACGGCCTGAAGCCGGGGCACGTGCTCGAGGTCTGGGAGCACGGCGAAGAGGTCCAGGACAAGACCTCGAACCCGGTGAGCCGCAAGGTCCAGCTCCCGGACGAGCGCAACGGCGTCGCGATGATCTTCAAGGCCTACGACCGCATGAGCTACGGGCTCATGTGGCGGTCGGACCGCGAAGTGCACGTCGGCGACCCGGTGCGCTCGCCTGGCGCGGGCGGCTGAAGCTTTCGTCCTCGTTCCCCTGAAGACGCCGGCCTCGCGCCGGCGTTTTCCTTTCCAGCGGTGACGGAAAGCTACTGGCCCGCGCTCGCGGGATCCGGCGGGGTTGCTCGCTCGCGAACTCCGCCGGGACTTACGAGTTCGCTCGCGAGCACCCCGCCACCTCGCGAGCGCGGGCGATGGGTTGCCGCCACGGCAAGAGCTGGGGCCGGCGCGCGCGTAGGTTCCGGCGGCGCGAGCGAGGGTCCCCGCCCAGCCGACGTAGCACGCCGACTGCCGACTTCGCGCTGACCGCCGGGCTGGTACTCTCGCGCGATGGAAGAGTTCGAGACGTTCGTCAGCCACCTCGAATGCAGCGCGACCGGAAAGCGGTACGAGGCGGACCGCCTGCATGGGCTGTCGGAGGCGGGCAAGCCGCTGCTGGTCCGCTATGACCTCGAGGCGCTGCGCCGGGCTGCGAGCCGGGAGTCCCTCGCGGCGCGCAGCGGCGGCTTCTGGAAGTACCGCGAATTCCTGCCGGTGCGAAAGAGCGCATACGTCATGCGCCTCGGCGAGGAGTTGACGCCGCTCGTCGCGCTCGAACGCACCGCCGCAAAGGCGGGAGCGCAATTCGTGATCGTGAAGGACGAGGGGCGGCTCCCGACCGGCTCGTTCAAGGCACGCGGGCTCGCGCTCGCGGTCGCCATGGCGAAGTCCTTCGGCATCGAGCGCCTCGCGATGCCGACCAACGGCAACGCGGGCGCGGCACTCGCCGCCTATGCCGCGCGCGCGGGCATCGAGGCTTTCGTGTTCTGCCCGGCGGACACGCCCGAGGTCAACGTGCGCGAGATCGCGCTCGCAGGGGCCCGGGTCACGCTGGTCGAGGGCCTCATCAATGACTGCGGCAAGCGCGTCGCCGAAGGCCGCGAGCGCATGGGCTGGTTCGACGCGTCCACGCTCAAGGAGCCTTACCGCATCGAAGGCAAGAAGACGATGGGGATCGAGCTGGCCGAGCAGCTCGGCTGGACGCTGCCCGACGTCATCTTTTATCCGACCGGCGGCGGCACCGGGCTCATCGGCATGTGGAAGGCGTTCGCCGAGCTCGAGGCAGTCGGCTTCATCGGGCCGCAACGGCCGCGCATGGTCGCGGTACAGGCGGCGGGCTGCGCGCCGATCGTGCGCGCCTTCGAGTCGGGTGCGGAACACGCCGAGCTCTGGACCGATGCGCACACCTGCGCGGCGGGCATACGGGTGCCGGCCGCGATCGGCGACTTCCTGATCCTGCGGGCCCTGCGCGAGAGCCGCGGCTTCGCCCTCGCGGTCGACGACGACACGATCGGCACGGCACTGGCCGACGTCGCGCGCGACGACGGCCTCCTGCTGTGTCCCGAGGGTGCGGCAACCGTCGCCGCCTGGCGCGCCGCCCTCCGCGACGGCCGGGTCGGTGTCCACGAAAAGGTCGTGCTCTTCAACTGCGCGAGCGGCCTCAAGTACCCGCTCCCGGACGCCCGCGCAGAACGCCCCATCTAAAGGTGCCTGCCGCCCCGAAATCGGGCTTTGCCGGCGGTATTTGCAGGGGCCCGGTGCCGTCGGGCCGACGAGAATCCGGGGATGACGCAAGCCGCCTTGCTCCGCCGCCTGCGTGATCCCGGCGAACGCGACCCGGCCGGGATCGCGCGCGACCTCGAATGGCTCGCAGAGCCCGGCCACACGCTCCTCGCAGCCGGCGACCCGCGCTACCCGCCCCAGCTCGCCGCCGTGCCGGGCATGCCGGCGGCCCTGTTCGTCGCGGGCGACCCCGCCTGCCTATCGCGACCGCAGGTCGCGATCGTCGGCAGCCGCGCGGCGACCGCCTCCGGGCGCGAGACCGCCTTCGACTTCGCGGCGCGTCTCGCCGCGGCCGGCTTTGCGATCACGAGCGGCCTGGCGGCCGGGATCGACGCCGCGGCACACCGCGGCGCGCTTGCCGCCGGCGGCGTCACGGTCGCCGTCTGCGGCACCGGGCTCGACCTCACCTACCCGCCGGAGCACCGCGGGCTCGCGGCCGAGATCGCGGCAGCGGGCGCGCTGGTCAGCGAGTTCGCGACCGGCACGCCGCCCATCGCGCACAATTTCCCGCGGCGCAACCGCGTGCTGTCGGGGCTCGCACTCGGCGTACTGGTGATCGAAGCGGCCGCACGCTCGGGTTCGCTCATCACGGCGCGCCTCGCCGGCGAACAGGGGCGCGAGGTCATGGCCCTTCCCGGTTCCATACATAATGCCCTCGCGCGCGGTTGCCATCGCCTGATCAAGGACGGCGCCGCACTCATCGAGACAGTCGACGACGTGCTGGCGGCTCTCGGCGCCTGCGGTCGCGAAAGCGCGACGAAATCGGCGGCGGACGCCGGCGTTTGTGCGAAAAATCCGGAAGGCGTGTTGGACAGCGACGCCGAAATGCTGTTGAATGCGCTCGGCTTCGAGCCTGCGGACCTCGACCGCCTGGTTGAAAGAACCGGACTGTCCGCCCGGTCCGTCATCTCGAAGCTGCAGATGCTCGAGCTCGAAGGCCGGGTCGAGTCCCTGGCCGGCGGGCGGTACAGTCGGACACCACCGAGGCAGGCCCGATGAAGGACAGCGTTCTCGACATACTGATCCACCTGTTCGAGAACTTCCTGGATGCCGAGGATGACGCGACGCCGGACCGCGAGGCGCTGAAGGCGGAGCTGGAGCAGGCCGGCTACCCGGAAGCGGATATCGAGCGCGCCCTGGTCTGGCTGGAAAGCCTCGCGAGCGACCCGGACCGCGCCCTCGCCGAGGGCACCGCGCGCGCGATGCGCGTGTTCAGCGGGTCCGAGCAGGTGCGCCTGGACACCGACGTGCGCGGCTACCTCCTGCACCTGGAAAATCTCGGCATCCTCTCCGTCGCCCAGCGCGAGGTCGTGATCGACCGCCTGCTGGCGCTCGAGGCCGACGACATCGACATCGAGCAGCTCAAGTGGGTGGTCCTGATGGTGCTTTTCAGCCAGCCCGGGCAGGAAAACGCCTACCAGCGCATGGAAGACCTGGTATTCGACGAGCGCCGGGATGCCATGCACTGAGGGCCATCGCCGCCGTCCGCTGAAGAGCCGCGGCTTTGCCCGCGGCTTTAGCGTCTCTGGGGCAGTCCGATTGAACATGAATATATGAGCTCCAACCTCGTCATCGTCGAGTCGCCGGCCAAGGCGAAAACCATCAAAAAGTACCTCGGACCGGACTTCGAAGTGCTCGCGTCCTATGGCCACGTGCGCGACCTCATCGAGAAGGAGGGCGCCGTCGACCCCGAGCGCGACTTCGAGATGAAGTACCAGCTTATCGAGAAGAACCGGCCCAAGATCGACGCAATCCAGCGCGCCATGAAGAAGGCGGATGCGCTCTACCTCGCGACCGACCCGGACCGCGAGGGCGAGGCGATTTCCTGGCACCTGTCGGAGATCCTGCGCGAGCACGGCGCGCTCGCCGGCAAGGACCTCAGGCGCGTGCGTTTCTACGAGATCACGAAGAACGCGGTGCGCGCGGCGGTCGAGCAGGCCGAGCCCGGCGTCAACGACAATCTCGTCAACGCCTACAAGGCGCGACGCGCCCTCGACTACCTGGTCGGCTTCAACCTGTCGCCGCTGCTGTGGAAGAAGATAAAGCCCGGCCTCTCCGCTGGCCGCGTGCAAAGCGTCGCGCTGCGCCTCATTTGCGAGCGCGAAGCCGAGATCCAGAAATTCCAGCGCCTGGAGTACTGGACCGTCGAGGCCGACGCCACCAAGGAGTCCGCCCGCTTCGCGTCCAGGCTCGCGGAGTTCGCCGGCGAGAAATTCGAGACGGACGTGCAGAAGGGCCGGTTCACGGTCACGAACGAGGCCGACGCACGCCAGGTCGAACGCGCGCTGCAGGACCAGTCGAAGGGCTGGCTCACGGTGGAGCGCGTCGAGCGCCGGCCGAAGCGCAGGAACCCGCCGCCGCCGTTCACCACCTCGACGCTGCAGCAGGAAGCCGCGCGCAAGCTCGGCTTCACCGCGCGGCGAACGATGCAGTCCGCGCAAAAACTGTACGAGGCCGGCTACATCACCTACATGCGCACCGACTCGGTGAACCTGTCGGCCGAGGCGGTGCGCGAGATTCGCGAGGCGATCCAGGCGCAGTTCGGCAAGCAGGCGCTCTCCGACGGCGTCAACGAATACAAGACCAAGGCCAAGAATGCGCAGGAAGCGCACGAGGCAATCCGCCCGACGGTCGCCGGCGAATCGCCGCAGAAAGCCGAGCACGACATCCACGACGAGGACCAGCGCCGCCTGTATGCGCTGGTCTGGAAGCGCGCGATCGCCTGCCAGATGGCTCCGGCCGTGTTCGACACCGTGGCCGTCGACCTGGTCGCGGGCGACCCGAAGACCGCGACCGGCGCGGACCGGCACGTGTTCCGCGCGACCGGCCAGACCCTGCTGGAGCCCGGATTCCTCGCGGCGTACCACGAGGACCACGACGAGGACGAGACCGACGTCGAGAGCGAGGACGAGAAGGCGCTGCCGCCGCTCTCGGAGGGCGAGCGCGTCGAGCTGCAGTCGATCCGTCCCGAGCAGCATTTCACGCAGCCGCCGCCGCGCTACACCGAGGCGAGCCTGGTCAAGTCGCTGGAAAGCCACGGCATCGGCCGCCCGTCAACCTACGCCTCGATCATCGAGACGCTGCGCTACCGTCACTACGTCGAAATGAGCGGCCGCGCCTTCATCCCGACCGACATCGGCAAGATCGTCAGCAAGTTCCTGGTCAAGTACCTTGGCACCTACGTCGATTACGGGTTCACGGCGGCGATGGAGGACGTGCTCGACGAGATCAGCAATGGCGACAAGGAGTGGCAGCTCGAGCTCGGCCGGTTCTGGAAGCCGTTCATCAAGGGCGTCGACCACGTGCTCAAGAACGTCACGCGCGAGGAGGTCGCCGAGTCGCGCGAGATCGGCAAGGACCCGGTCAGCGGCAAGCCGATCAGCGTGCGCATGGGCCAGTACGGGCCGTTCGTGCAGCAGGGCACGCGCGACGACCCCGAAAAACCGCGCTTCGCGAGCCTCCTGCCCGGGCAGCACATGGACGACGTCACGCTTCCGGACGCGCTGAAACTCCTGTCGCTGCCGCGCGAGCTTGGCCACGCCGCGGACGGCACGCCGATCAGCGTCGGGCGCGGCCAGTACGGGCCCTACGTGAAGTTCGGCGCCAAGTACGCCTCGATCAAGGAAGACGACCCGTTCGCTCTGGCGCTGCCGCGCGCGATCGAGATCGTCGAAGCCAAGCTCGCGGCCGACCGCGAGCGCACGATCCAGGACTTCCCGGACGCCGGCATCCAGGTGCTGAAGGGCCGCTACGGTCCGTATGTCACCGACAAGAAGAAGAATGCGAAGGTGCCGAAGGATCGCGAGCCCGCCTCGCTCACGCTGGAGGAGTGCCAGGCGCTGCTCGCTGCCGCGCCCGAGCGCAAGGGACGCTTCGGGCGCTTCGGACGGCGCAAGGCCGCGGCGCCGGCCGCCGCGGCACCCGTCGAGCCGGCCGCTCCGAAAGCCCGGCGCGGGCGCAAGAAAGCGGCGGCAAGCGTCGACGGCGCCGCACCCGCGAAACCGGCGCGGGCCACGCGGCCCAAGGCGGCCCGCAGGAAACCGGCCGCGAAAAAAGCGGCCGCCGGGGACGCGCCCGCCAAGGAGTAGCCCATGGTCGACCGTGCCGCGGTGCGCGCGTGGCTGTCCGGATTGCACGACAGCCTGGTCGCGGCCATCGAGCGCGCGGACGGCGCTGCGCGATTCCTGAGCGATCGCTGGGAACGGCCGGGCGGCGGCGGCGGCGAGACGCGCGTCATGAAGGACGGCGCGCTCATCGAGCAGGGCGGCGTCAATTTCTCCGAGGTGGCGGGGCCGGGCCTGCCGGCCTCCGCCACGCACGACCGCCCCGCCCTCGCGGGCGCGCCTTTCGCGGCCATGGGCGTCTCGCTGGTGCTGCACCCGAAGAACCCGCACGTGCCGACGACGCACATGAACCTGCGATTCATCGAGGTCATGCCGCATGCCGGCGAGCCGGCCTGGTGGTTCGGGGGCGGCTTCGACCTGACGCCCTGCTATCCGGTGCGCGAGGACGTCTTGCACTGGCACCGCACCGCGCGCGAAGCCTGCGCGTCCCTGCCGGGCAGCTACGGGCAGTACAAGGCATGGTGCGACCGTTATTTTTTCCTGCCGCACCGGAACGAAACGCGGGGCGTCGGCGGGCTGTTCTTCGACGACCTCGCCGCGCCTTCCTTCGACGCCTGTTTCGCGTTCGCGCGCGCCGTCGGCGACGCCTTCCCGAAGGCCTGGCTGCCGATCGCCGAGCGGCGGCGCCAGGTTCCTTTCGGCGCACGCGAGCGCGCATTCCAGCTCCTGCGCCGTGGCCGCTACGTCGAGTTCAACCTCGTCTACGACCGCGGCACGCTGTTCGGCCTGCAGACCGGGGGCCGCGCGGAATCGATCCTGATGTCGCTGCCGCCGCTGGTGCGCTGGGAATATGGCTACGCACCCGAGCCAGGCTCCGCGGAAGCCGGCCTCGGCGAGTGGCTGCGCCCGCGCGACTGGCTCGGCGAGGCGTGAAATACCGCCATTCTTTCCACGCCGGCAACTTCGCCGACGTGATGAAGCACGCGGCGCTGGTCGCGGCGCTGCTGCGGCTCACCGAGAAGGACCGGCCGCTGTTCCTGCTCGAAACGCACGCGGGCCGCGGCCGCTACGCGCTCGGCGCCGGCGGCGAATCCGCCCAGGGCGTCGCGCGGCTGCTCACCGCCGGGGCGAAACCGGCCCACCCGGCGCTGGCGCGCTATCTCGCACTGGTGCGCGGCCTCAATCCGGACGGACGCCTCAGCGCCTATCCGGGTTCGCCGCTGATCGCGGCGGCTTTCATGCGCGCCGGCGACCGGGCTGCCTTCTGCGAGCTGCAGGAAGCGGAAGCGGACGCACTCCGGCAGGAATTTCGCGGCGACGCGCGCATCGGCGTGCACTGCCGCGACGGCTTCGAGGCGCTCGGCGCGCTGGTGCCGCCGCCCGAGAAGCGCGGACTGGCGCTGGTCGACCCGCCCTACGAGGACGCGGAATCCGATTTCTCCGGCGTCGCCGATGCGCTCGCCGGGACCGCCGCGCGCTGGCCGCTGGGCGTGCTCATGGCCTGGTACCCGATCAAGCAGGCCGCCGTGGCCGCGCGCCTGCAGCGGCGGCTCGCGAAAGCTGGCGTCAGGCGCCTGCTCGTCGCTGAGCTCTGCGTCCACCCGGACGACTCGCGCGCGGGCCTGAACGGCTCCGGGCTGGTGACGATCAACCCGCCCTGGCGGTTCGAACAGGACCTGCGCGCCATCCTGCCGGCGCTGCACGCCGTGCTCGCGCCGCACGGCGCGGGCCGGACCCGAGTCGCGCTCGTCGCCGGCGAATGACTCAGGCGCCCCAGTCGATCGCGTCGAAAACCTTTCGGGCGATGGCGTCGATATCGGCGACGTCCCGGCCGACTATCGCGATGCTGCCCTTCGGCGCCGGCAGCACGACGCCTTCGTAGCCCTGTTCCGCGAGGCGGATCGGCCTGGCGATCGTGCGGTGCCGGAGCATCAGCACGGTGATCGGCCCCGCGGGCGTGCGCACGACGAGATGCGGCACGACGTGGCCGTCGAACAGGCAGCGCATCGCGAATGTCACGTCGCCGACGCCGGGCTTGAGGCGCGTGCCGTCCGGATCGAGCACTGCGGCAACGGCGGCTGGCGCGAGCGGCGCCGTCTTAGCGAGCGATTCCGCCGCTTCGCTGGTCACGTGGTCCATGACTTCGCGCGCGACCGACGCGCGCGGCACGCTGACGAGCAGCACGAGGCCAAGCGCCGCTCCCGCGACCAGGGTCGCGGCGATCGCGTAGAACCGCCGGCGCGGCGCGCCGGCAGCCGCCGCCGGGACGGGCGCGGGCGCATCCACGGGCGGGGGGTTGACCTGCAGCGCGCGCCGGATCAGCCCGTCCATGGCGCGCAATTCGTCCTGATAGCCGGCGCAGGCCGCGCACCCCAGCCGGTGCGCCGCGAGCTCCGCATCCGCGGCCGCGGGTTCCGCACCGACGCGGCGCCGGAATTCGAGGCAGGTCATCATGTGTCCGGCTCCTGGGCATGGCCGAGCTCCTTGCGCAGCCGCGCCCGCGCGCGGAACAGGCGCGTCAGGATCGCGCCCTGCTGCATGCCCATGAAGTCGGCGATCTCCCGGGTCGAGTAGCCGAGCAGCACCTGCATGACGAGCGGCTCGCGGTACTCCTCGTCGAGCCGGAAGATGGCGCTGCGCATTTCCTCGACGCGCTCGTCCCCGGGCGCGGCGAGCACGGCCGACTCGGCGGCGACGAGGGCGTCCACGTCGGCGAGCTCGAGCCGTTTCTTCTCGAAGGTGCGCGCGAGCTCGCGGCGCACGATCGTGAGCAGCCAGGATTTCGCCTTGGTCGAGTCCGCCAGCGAATCGTAGGACTTCCACGCCCGCAACATCGCCTCCTGGACCACGTCCTCCGCGAGCCCGCGGTCCCGCGCCAGCCACCAGGCGAACCGCAGCAGGTCCGGCCTCAGGCTCTCGCACAGGGCGCCGAAACGGCGACGCCGGTCCGTTTCTCCGTCGTCGCGGTTCATGTATAAAGACCGGCCATAGTCGCTGGTTATTTCCGGCCCTTGGCGGGCCAATTTACCGCAGGAACAGCCGCGCCAGGAGCCTGATGGGTCGCTCTGCCACAGGAAAGTTTCCGGGTACCCGCCTGCGCCGCATGCGGCGCGATCCGTTCTCGCGCCGGCTCGCGCGCGAGACCCGGCTCACGGCGGACGACCTGATCCAGCCGCTGTTCGTCATCGAGGGCAAGGGCCGGCGCGAACCGGTCGCCTCCATGCCCGGGATCGAGCGCCTTTCGCTCGACCTGCTCACGGCAGAAGCGTCGCGGCTGTGCACACTCGGCATACCTGCGGTCGCCCTGTTCCCGGTACCGGACCCCGCGAGCAAGACCGAGGACGGGCGCGAGGCCTGGAATCCCGAGGGGCTGGTGCAGCGCGCGGTGCGCGCCCTCAAGCACGACGTGCCCGAGCTCGGCGTCATCACCGACGTCGCGCTCGATCCCTACACGACCCACGGCCAGGACGGGCTCATCGACCGGTCCGGCCACGTGCTGAATGACGCCACCGTCGATGCGCTGGTCAAGCAGGCGCGCTCGCAGGCGCAGGCAGGCAGCGACGTCGTCGCGCCGTCCGACATGATGGACGGGCGAATCGGCGCAATCCGGGCGGCGCTCGAGCAGGACGGACGTCATGACACCCGCATTCTCGCCTATTCGGCGAAGTACGCCTCCTGCTTCTACGGCCCGTTCCGCGACGCGGTGGGTTCGGCGGCGACGCTCGGCAAGTCCGACAAGGCGTCCTACCAGATGGACCCGGCGAACAGCGACGAGGCGATCCGCGAGGTCGCGCTCGACATCGAGGAAGGCGCCGACATCGTCATGATAAAGCCAGGGCTCCCCTACCTCGACATCGTGAGGCGGATCAAGGACCGCTTCGCCGTGCCCACGTTCGTGTACCAAGTCAGCGGCGAGTACGCGATGATCGCCGCGGCCGCGGCGAATGGCTGGATCGACGAGAAGAAGACCGTTCTCGAGAGCCTCGTGTGCATCAAGCGGGCGGGCGCCGACGGCATTCTCAGCTACTATGCGGGACGCGTCGCAGCCTGGCTGCGCATCGAGGCAGGTGAGCGACAGTGAATTCCGGCCCCGGCCGCTACGTGCTCTTCGGACATCCCGTGAGCCACAGCTGGTCTCCCTTCATTCACGGCCTGTTCGCGCGGCAGTTCGACCACGTCGTGGACTACAAGGTGCAGGACGTCGCACCGGGCGGCTTCCGCCACGCCGTGATCGACTTCTTCGTCCAGGGCGGCGGCGGCGCGAACGTGACGCTGCCGCACAAGCCGGCCGCCGCCGAGATCGTGAATGATCTGTCGGCGCGCGCCGAGCGGGCGCGCGCGGTCAATACGATCGTGCGCCGCAGTCCCACCGAGCTCTACGGCGAGAATACCGACGGCGCCGGCCTCGTCACCGACCTGACGCGAAACCTCGGCGTGACCGTGCACGGCGCGCGGCTGCTCATCCTGGGCGCCGGCGGCGCGACGCGGGGCGTGCTCGCGCCGCTGCTGGAGCAGGAGCCGCGCGAGGTACGCATCGCGAACCGCACGCCGGAACGGGCCCACGCGCTGCGCGAGGATTTCTTCGACCTCGGCGAGATTTCCGCCTCCGGCTTCGACGCGGTGGAGGACCGTCCCTGGGACATCGTGGTCAATGCCACGGCCGCGAGCCTCGCAGGCGAGGTGCCGGAGTTGCCGCCGCGCGCAATCGGCCGCGACACGGTCTGCTACGACCTGGCCTACGGCCGCGGCGATACCGCCTTCATGCGCTGGGCAGCCGGGCGCGGCTCGAACCGGACCTACAAGGGCTGGGGCATGCTGGTCGAGCAGGCGGCCGAGGCTTATCTCCTCTGGCACGGCGTGCGCCCCGAGACGAAGCCGGTGATGGGCGCGCTAGAGCGCCTGTGAAGTGAACGGTAAAAGGGGACAGTCACCTTTAACGCGAGCCAGCGTGCCCGCTGGCAGCGCCTTGCGCTAAAAGGTGACTGTCCCCTTTTACTTCAGGTAATCGTCCTTCAGTTCGACGTAGTGCGCCGCGGACTCCGCGAGGAAGGCGATTTCCTTCGCCGAGAGCGCGCGTCGCTGGCGCGCCGGGCTGCCGACCCAGAGCGTACGCGGCGGCACCTTCGTTCCCGCGGTCACGAGCGCGCCCGCGCCGACGATCGACTCGTCGCCGAGCACGGCGCCGTCCATCACGATCGCGCCCATGCCGACCAGGCAACGCTTCCCGAGCGTGCAGGCGTGCAGCACCACCGCGTGCCCAATCGAGCACTCCTCGCCAACCACGCAGGCGATGCCGTCGCCGCCCGCGAGCCGCGCGCTGCCGACATGCACGACGGTGCCGTCCTGGATGTTCGTGCGCGCGCCGATCGAGATCCGGTTGACGTCGCCGCGCACGACGACGCCGGGCCAGAGCGAGGCATCGGCGCCGATCGTCACGCGCCCGATCACGGTCGCCGCGGGGTCGACCCAGGCGCCCCGCCCCACTTCGGGAGTCCATCCGCGGAATGGCCGGACATTCATCCGCGCAGCGTCACGAGCTCTTCCGCGCTCGTCGGGTGGATGGCGACGGTGTCGTCGAAGTCGCGCTTGGTCGCGCCCATTCTCAGCGCCACCGCGAAGCCCTGCAGCAGCTCGTCGGCGCCCAAGCCGATCGCGTGCAGGCCGACGATGCGCCGCTCGGATCCCGTCGTCACGAGCTTCACCTCCGCCCGGCGCCGGCGCGCCGTGATGCCGTGGTAGAGCGGCATGAAGTCGTGGCGAAACACCAGGACCTCCTCGCCGAACTCGGCGCGCGCCTCGGCCTCGGTGAGGCCGACCGTGCCGACGGGCGGATGGCTGAAGACCACGGTCGGGACCAGGCGGTAGTCGAGGTGGCGGTCCGTCTGGCCGCCGAAGAGACGGTCGGCCAGCCGGCGCCCCGCGGCGATCGCGACCGGCGTCAGCTCGCTGCGGCCGGCGACGTCGCCGAGCGCGTGCACGCCGGCCACGTTCGTGTCCTGGCGCAGGTCGGTCACCACCACGCCGTATTCGCCGAGCGCGATCCCGGCCTCGCGCAAACCGAGATGCGCGGTATCCGGCTCACGCCCGACGGCCCAGATCACGCATTCGAACGGCCCGAGCGCGCGACCGTCCGCGAGTCGCAGGCGGTGCGCGCCGCCCTCGGCCACGAGCGCCGCGACCCGCGCCGGCGCGGCGAACTCGATGCCGTCGGCGCGCATGGCCTCCATGAGCCGCGCACCGAGCATCTCGTCGAAGCTGCGCAGCACCCGCTCGCCGCGCATCACGACCGTCACGCGGCTGCCGAGCGCGGCGAAGACTCCGGCGAACTCGACCGCGACGTAGCCGCTGCCGACGATCGCGACCGAGGCCGGCATCCGCTCGAGCGCAAAGAAGCCGTCCGAGGTGATGCCGTGCCCGGCACCCGGCAGCGCAGGCACGACCGGGCGTCCGCCGGTCGCGATGACGATGTGGCGCGCCGCGTGCGTCTCGCCGTCCATCTCGACGCGGCCCGGGCCCGCGAGTCGCGCGCGCGCGCGGATCAGCACGGCGCCGCTCCGGACCAGGCTCTCGAGGTAGATGCCGCGCAACCTCTCGACATAGGCGTCGCGCCTGGCCTTGAGCGCGCCCCAGTCGTGCCGCACCGGCGCGGGCGCGAAGCCGTAGTCGGCGGCATCCGCGAGCGCATGCGCGACGTCGGCCGCGTGGACCATGAGCTTCTTCGGCACGCAACCGACGTTTACGCAGGTGCCGCCGAGCGGGCCCGGCTCGGCGACGGCGACGCGGGCGCCGTGGCGCGCGGCACGCTGCGCGCATGCGAGCCCGCCGCTGCCGCCGCCGATCACGATCAAGTCCCACGACTGCGCCATGCCTTCACCGGGAAGTCGCCGCGAGGGCCGATGATATACTCGATCGCATCATGGCCTGGCTTCTCCTCCTCGCGATCGCGGCGCTTGCCGCCGCGGTTGCCGCCGCCGCGCGCCGCGGGCTGGACTCCCTCCAGGACTCGAGGCAGGCCGCATGGGCGGCGCTCGAGGCGCAACTCGTCAAGCGCCACGAACTCATGATCCGCATCGTCGGGCTGTGCGCGCGGCTCATGAAATACGAGCGCGACCTGCTCGGGCGCGTCACGACTTCCGGCAGCGCCGTGATCGCCGCCGTCCGCCGCAATGACATGCCGGCGCTCGCCGCGGCCGACAAGGCGCACCGCGCCGCCGCCGGCGCGCTGTTCGCGCTCGCGGAAAACTACCCTCAATTCGGCAACAGCGCGGCGTTCGCCGCGCTGCGCGAACGCGCGACGACGCTCGATGCGCGCGTCGACGAGCGGCGCGAGGCGTACAATGGCGCGGTCAGCGTGCTGAATTTCCGGTGCGCGGCCTTTCCCTACAGCCTCGTCGCCCGCACGATGGGCCTGCGGCCCTCCGCTTTCCTGTCCTGAGCGCCGCCATGCGCATCTCGACCTGGAACGTCAACTCCCTGCGCGTGCGGATGGAGCACCTCGGCCGCTGGCTCGCCGACAACGCGGTGGATGCGATCGCGCTGCAGGAGCTGAAGCTCGCAGACGAGCACTTCCCGCGCGAGGAGGTCGGCGCGCTCGGGATGCGCGCCGCCTGTTACGGGCAGAAGACCTACAATGGCGTCGCTATCCTGGCACGCACGGAAATACGGGATGTCGTCGCCGGCATCCCCGGCGACGCGGACCCGCAGCGGCGGGTGATCGCAGCGGGCATCGGCGACCTGCGGCTGGTCAACGTCTACGTGCCGAACGGCCAGGCGGTCGACTCCGAGAAGTACACCTACAAGCTCGCCTGGCTCGAGCGGCTGCGCGCCTATCTCGCCGCGCTCCTGGCCGGACACGAGCACCTGCTCGTCGTCGGCGATTTCAACATCGCGCCCGAGGACCGCGACGTCCACGATCCCGCGGCCTGGGCGGGCTCGGTGCACGTGAGTGCGCCCGAGCGCGAAGCACTTGCGAAGATCGCGGCGCTCGGTTTCTCGGACCTGTTCCGCCGCTTCGAGCAGCCGGCAAAATCCTGGAGCTGGTGGGACTACCGGATGAACGCGTTCCGCCGCGACCACGGGCTGCGCATCGACCTGATGCTGGCCACGCCTGCGCTCGCCGAGCGCTGCAGCGCCTGCACCATCGACCGCGCGCCGCGCGCCTGGGAGCGGCCTTCGGACCACGCCCCGGTCACCGCGACATTTGACATAGATTGAGCATCAGGTTGTGATGCCGCGCATGCTGGCGGCAGCACAACGGGCCGGAACCGCCTCCCGGGGCGTAACATGGGTCCCGGATACGCCCCATAAGAAGGCTCGACGCCACGTGCCAAGGCCTTGTCGCCGCAGCGATTTTGACGTCACTGACACAGTCCAGGTGAGCTCACCCGCCGCCGTGCGGGAAGCCGTGCTCGAGCTGTATGCCGACACCTGGCCCGGCGCCCCGCGCGAGACGCTCGAGGCCGCCCTCAAGGACTTCGAGAAACTATTCACGGGCCAGACGCCCGGCTACCTCGGCGTCGACACCGTCTACCACGACCTGCAGCATTCCCAGGACGTCGTACTGGCGATGGCGCGGCTGCTTGCCGGTTACGAGCGCAGCCACCCCGACGGCCCGCGGCTCGGCGCCGAGCGCGCGCTGGTCGCGCTCGTCACCGCGCTGTTCCACGACTCCGGCTACATCCGCGAGACCGGCGAGAGCGCGGTCGCGAATGGCGCCGTGTTCACGCGTCACCACGTGACCCGGAGCGCGCGCTATCTCGCGAAGTACCTGCCGGGCGCGGGACTCGGCCAGTGGGTGCCGGTCGCGACCCGCATGGTGCACTTCACAGGCTACGAGGTGCCGCTCGACCTGCTGCGGGTCGCCGACCCGCGCGACCGCCTTGCGGGCCACCTGCTCGGCACCGCGGACATGCTCGCGCAGATGGCGGACCGCTGTTACCTGGAGAAGTGCCGCGACCGGCTCTATGCCGAATTCGTCCTTGGCGACGTCGCGGTGCACGCGGGCGCCGGGGGCGTGAAGGTGCTCTACGGCTCCGGCCTCGACCTGCTGCGCCAGACGCCGAACTTCATCGCCTCCACGATCGACAACCGGCTCGGCACGGCATTCGGCCACGCCTATCGCTACGTCGAGCCGCTTTACGACGGCGAAAACCCGTACCTGAATGCGATCCGGCAGAACGTGCAATACCTGAAGGGACTCGCGCGCGGCAGCCGCTGGCCGATGCTGCGCCGCAATCCGCCCGTGTTCACGGTCGAGACGAACGCCATGGACGGCGTGCGCACGCTGCTGGTCAGGCACCTCACGGAAGTCTTCGGCGCGCCGGGGGGCACCGTCAGCGCGACCTGAGTCGCGCCCAGCGCGAGCGCATGCGCGGCGGCGCGTCCACGTCCAGCAGGTAACGCTCACGGATCGCCGGGAGCTGCGCGAGGATTTCCGCCTCGCCATCGACGCCCGCGCCCGCGATCGCGCCCGCGATCAGCAATGCCGTCAGGCGCGCGAGCGCGGGGCCCGCGACCGGCGCATAGGACAGGTGCCAGGGCTCCGGCTGCACGCCGCGGCCGCGGCGCGTGTAGGGCCGGTAGAAGCCGAACCGGCGCATGTTCACGCCGAGCCAGCCCGAGAGCGCGGCGAACGGCCCGCCGCGGCGGTATTCCGCGACCTCGAGCTTCGGCGCGTAGCCGGCGGCGATGACCTTGCCGTCGGCGACGTCGACGTCGCTGCCCCAGTGATGACGGCTCATCCCGGGCAGGGCCGACCACAGCAGGATCGTCTCGATCCGCTCGCCTGCGCCGAGCGCCGTCAGGTCCACGCGCCGCCCGTCGCGGTCGAGGGCGGGCCGCTCGCCGCGGAACTTCGCATTCCAGATCGCGCGCTGGCGATCGAAGTCGCGAAACGAGGACACCGGCACCAGATCGAAGCCCGCGCGCGCTGCGGCATCACGCAGTGCAAGAAAAGGCCGCACGACCGACCGATGCAGCACGCAGCGGGGCGCCTCGAGCTCGACCAGGTGGCCCCGGTCCCGGCCGGTCATTTGCATGCCGTTCAAGCAGGCTATGATGAGGGCAGTCGCCCGGGGGCGCCAAGGGACCATGGCTGCATTCCTGAACCAGTACTGGCCGCTGGTGGCGCTGGGCATCGTCCTGGCCGTCACCCTCGCCTCGTCGTTGCACTTCCAGAAGCGCATCGCGGAGCCGCTTGCGACCGTCCTGAAGTCGGTCGAACGGCTCTCGAGCGGCGACTGGCAGACCCGCGTCGAGGTGCCGGCGGGCCGCATCGGCCGCGCCCTCGGCACGGCGCTCGAGCGGCTGCGCGTCAACCTCTCCGACCATGCCGCCACCGGCCGCGCGCTCGACATCATGCTGGACAGCATGAACGATGCGGTGTTCGTGACCTCGCCCGACGGGCTCATCAAACGCGTCAACCTCGCCGCGACCCAGATGCTCGGCTGGTCGCAGATGGAGCTGCTCGGCCGTGAAATCGGCTTCCTGATCGCCGACCAGGACCGGCCGACCTTCAACATCGAGCAGGCGACCAACGAGATGCTCGAGCTGACGATGCGCACGCAGGCCGGCCAGACGATCCCGGTGTCGCTGTCCGGCTCGGTCATGACCGCCGAGGACCCGCGCTTCCAGGGCTGCATATTCGTCGCGCGCAACATTACCGAGCGCAAGCGCGCGGAGCGGCGCATCCGCTACCTCGCGCGCTACGACACGCTAACCAAGATGCCGAACCGCCTGCAGTTCCAGCACTCGCTGCAGCAGGCGATTGCGCGCACGCGCCGCGCCGGCCGCGAACTCGCGCTGATCTACCTCGACCTCGACCGCTTCAAGGAAGTCAACGACACCTTCGGCCACGCCGCCGGCGACCGCGCGCTCGAGATCCTGTCCGAGCGGATGAACAAGAAGCTGCCGCAGGACACGATGCTCGGGCGCCTGGCGGGCGACGAATTTGCCCTGTTCATCGAGAATCTCCCGGCCGCCACCGACAGCCGCGCCGTGATCGGGGCGCTCGCGCGCGAACTGCTCGACGAGCTCGGCCGGCCGTTCCAACTCGGCCAGCACGAGCTCTACGTGACCGGCAGCGCCGGCATCGCGCTGTGCCCGCGCGACGCCGACAACGTCGTCGACCTGATCCGCGACGCGGACGCGGCGATGTACTACTCCAAGCAGAACGGCGGCAACAGCCACAGCTTCTTCACGCCGGAGATGAGCGCAGCCGCGGTCGAGCGGCTCATGATGAAGGCCAAGCTGCGGCGCGCGGTCGAGCGCGACGAGCTCGTGATCATGTACCAGCCGAAAGTCGACCTGCGCGACGGGCGCGTGGTCGGCGGCGAGGCGCTGATCCGCTGGCGGCTTCCGGGACACGGCGACATACCGCCCGCCCAGTTCATCCCGCTGGCGGAAGAGTCGAACCTGATCCAGGAAATCGGCGAGTGGGTGCTGAAGCGCGTCTGCCGCGACTATCGCAGCTGGCAGGAACATGTGCCGCAGCCGGGCCGCATCTCGATCAACCTGTCGCTGAAGCAGCTGCGCCAGGCCGAGTTCCTGACCCGCTACCGCTCCGTGTTCGACGACGCCGGCGTCTCGCCCTCGAACTTCGAGCTCGAGATCACCGAGACCACCCTGATGACGGAGGCCGGCCGCATGGTACGGCTGCTCGACGAGCTGCACGCGATGGGACTGCACCTGTCGATCGACGACTTCGGCACCGGCTACTCCTCGCTCTCGGCGCTGCAGCAGTTCCCGGTCGGCACGCTCAAGATCGACCAGTCCTTCGTGCGCCACGCGACGGTCTCGCGCGAGGACGCGACGCTCGTGCGCACCATCATCGAGATGGGCAAGAATCTCGACCTCAAGGTCGTGGCGGAGGGCATCGAGTCCAAGCAGCAGCTCGACTTCCTGCGCAGCCGCGACTGCCACTACGGCCAGGGACGCCTGTTCGGCGAGCCGATGTCGGCGGAGGATTTCCTGGCGCTGCTGCTGGCGCAGGGCCGCGGCGAGCCGAACTACCGCGGGATGTTTGCCGAGGCCTGAGCCGCTGGCTCGGCGGCGATCGCCGCGAAGCTCTTCTCCGCCAGCTCCGCCGCCGCCCGCGCGAACGCCGCATCCAGCGCCGCCACCACGGCGGACTGGCGGTTCTCGGACGCGTTCTCGCTTGCCGCGACGGTGAAGGACGCAATCACGCGCCGGTCCGAGGCGCGACCGAGCGTCGCTGCGAGCGCGACCGTCGCGACCGGCAACCCGCCACCCGTGTAGTCCGCGTCCAGGCGCCTGACCTCGATGACGAGCGTGTGCGTCGCGCGAAACGGGCCGAGGCTGCCCTGCACCGAGCGCAAACGGCCGGTGCCCTGGAAGGCCTCGACCAGGGCCGACTGCACGAGCGCCGGCACCTCCTCCGCCCAGCGGGCGCCGGCGAGGTAATCGAGGCGGTTGCCGGGCCAGCGGCCGGCGATGCCCCTGCCATCGAGCCCGGGCGCGGTGCCCGCCACGTCGACCACCAGGTCGGCAGCGAGCGGCGCGCCCGCGGCGAGCGCCGGCGCGCTGACGCGGTAGATGAGCGGCGCCGGCGCCTCGTTCTTGAGGCCGCCAAAGCAGCCGGCCGCGAGCGCGGCGATGGCCGCGAGGATCGACGTTCTCATGGCGGAATCTCCACGCCGGAAGGCTGGGGCCGGTAAATCACGCGCGACGGGTCGCGCTCGAGGCTCTCGGTGAGGGCATCGAAGCTGCGCACGGCCTGGCGCGTCTCGCGCACGAGCTGCTCGAAATCGGCGAGACCCTGGTCGGCGAAGCGGTCCACGTTGCCCTGGTTCCTGGCGACGAGCCGGTCGAGGCGCTCCGCGGTCTGCCCGAGCGTGTCCGCAACCTCGCGCAGGCGCGCGGCGGCCGCCTTGACGTCGGATCCGCCGAGCTCGCCGAGCGCCGCCATCGTCGTCTCCATCTCGTTCGAGGCTTGCTTGAGGTCGTGGAACATCACGCGCGCGTCCGCGACCGCCTGCGGCAGCTGCCGGCTCGCGACCTCGGCGTTCTGCAGCGAAGCGGTGACCGACGCGATGTTCCGGTCCGACAGCAGGGCATTGACGCGCTCGAGGGCCTCGCCGGCCTTCGCGACGACGTCGGGCAGCGCGCTCACGAGCACGTCGAACTGCGACTCGGCGGAGGGAATCACGGGGTATTTGATGCTCGCGACGATCACCGGGGGCTCGGCGTCGGGATCGCGCGGCCGCAGGTCGATGAAGAGCAGCCCCGTGACGCCCTGGAGGGTGAGGCGCGCCACGGTGTCGGCCGTCACCGGCACGTTCTCGCCGACGTCGGCGACGACGCGCACGCGGCTCGCATCGCGCGGGTCGATGGCGATGCGCGCGACGCGCCCGACGACGACGCCGAGGTAGCGCACGGTGCTGCCCTCGGACAGCCCCGACACGCTGCCGTCGAAATAGATCTCGTAATGCTTCTGCGCCTCGCCTTCGGTCGTGTCCGAGTACCAGAACACGAAGGCCGCGCCGAGGAACAGCACCAGCAGCACGAACGCCCCCACCGCGACGTAATTCACTTCCCTATCCATCGCTTCTTGCCTCGCTCGACGGCGCGCGGCCGCGCGCGCCATGGAAATATTCACGGATCCAGGGGTGGTCGTTGCGCACGATCTCCTCGAGCGTACCGGCGATCATCCGCCCGTCCACGATCACGCCGACACGGTTGCACACCCGGAAGATGGTATCCAGATCGTGCGTGATCATCACCACCGTGAGCCCGAGGCCCCGCTGGAGCTCCAGGACCAGCTCGTCGAAGGCCGCGGCCGAGATCGGGTCAAGGCCCGAGGTCGGCTCGTCGAGGAACAGGATCGCCGGGTCGAGCGCGAGCGCCCGGGCGAGCGCTGCGCGCTTGGTCATGCCGCCCGAGAGCTGCGCCGGGTACTTGGCGCAGGCGTCCGCGGACAGGCCGACCATGCGGATGCGCAGGTCCGCGAGCTCCCGCAGCAGCGGGTCCGGCATCGGGAAGCTCTCGCGGATCGGCAACTCGACGTTCTGCTCGACCGAAAGCGAGGAGAAGAGCGCCCCGCGCTGGAACATGACGCCGTAGCGGCGCTTGACGTCCAGCAGCCGCCGCTCGGGCTGGTTGGTGACCTCGTGGCCCTCGATCCGCACCGTGCCCGCCGCCGGCCTCTGCAGCCCCAGCATGGTCCGCAGCAGCACCGACTTGCCGCTGCCGGAGCCGCCGACGATGCCGAACACCTCGCCCGCGCGGATGTCGGCGTCGAGCCCGTCGTGCACGACCTGGCGCCCGAAGCGGTTCACGATGCCGCGTACCTCGATGATCGCGGCCATCAGATGTCGAGCTCCATGAAGATCACCGCGAACACCGCGTCGGCGAGGATCACGAGGAAGATCGACTGCACCACCGCCGCGGTCGTGAGGCGTCCCAGTTCGCGCGAGGAGGTGCGCACCTGCATGCCGCGCAGCGTCCCGGTCACCGCGATCAGCACGGCGAACACCGGCGCCTTGATGATGCCGACCCAGAACGTGTAGTCGCTGATCGAGCCCTGCACGCGCTCCAGGTACTGGCCGAACGGGATGTCGACGAGGTACCAGGACAGCAACGCCCCGCCCGCGAGGCCCATGGCGTCCGCCACCACCGCGAGCGCGGGCAGGGCGATCACGAGGCCGAGGATGCGCGGCAGCACCAGCACCTCGACCGGGTCCATGCCCATGGCGCGCAGCGCGTCGACCTCGTCGTTCAGCTTCATCGCGCCGATCTCGGCGGCGAAGGCGCTGCCGGAGCGGCCGGCGACGATGATGGCGGTCAGCAGCACGCCGAGCTCGCGCAGCACCGAAACGGTGACGAGGTCGACGACGAAGATCTCGCCGCCGAACTTGCGCAGCTGCTGCGCGCCGATGTAGGCGACGATCACGGCGATCAGGAACGCGATCAGCGATACGATCGGCACCGCGGTGAGGCCGGTCTCGTAGACGTGGCGCACGACCGAGGGCAACCTCAGGCGCTTCAGGCTGCCGAAGACGCGGCCGGCCCCGGCGGTGACTGCACCGACGAAGCCGAGCAGGTCGAGCGCGTTTTCCCTGGCCTTCACTGCCGCCAGCCCGACGCCCTCGAGCGCGGCGACGAGCGCGGTCCGCGACGCCGGGGCCTCCGTCTCCGGCGATCCGGCGCGCATGGTCCGGTCCAGGAATGCGAGCAGCTCCGGGCGGGCGGGAATCCATGCCACGCGTCCCGCGCCGCCGCAGCGGGATTCCGCCTGCCACAGCAGCCATGCGCCGGACAGGTCGAGGGCCTCGATCGCCGACGCGTCGAAGACCTGCTCGCGACTGCCGAGCGGCCGGTCGCGGAACGCCGCGTCGAGCGCCGTCACTTCCGCGACCGTCCAGCGGCCGAAAAGCCGCACCCGGCCGCGTGCACCCTCGTCACTCACCGCAAACGCCATGCACTCTCCCGGCGCCCTTCGGCCGATGCTAACAGGTGATAATGGGTCGAGGAGACGCCCCTGGAACACAGCGTACTGGAAGACGTCCTGTTGCTCCTGATGGCGACGCTCGCCGTCGTCGTGGGCCTGCGCCGCCTGCGCCTGCCGATGATCCTCGCCTTCCTGATCGTCGGCATGGTGGTCGGGCCCCACGCCCTCGGCTGGGTCGAGGCGACGGAGACGACGCACACGCTCGCGGAGTTCGGCGTCGTGTTCCTGCTGTTCACGCTCGGGCTCGAGTTCTCGCTGCCGCGGCTGATCGCGATGCGCGGCGAGGTGTTCTCGCTCGGCGGTCTGCAAGTCGCGGGCACGACGACCGCGGTCGCCGTGGCCGGCTGGGCCATCGGGCTCGCGCTCCCGGTCGCGATCCTGCTCGGCGGCGCGGTGGCGATGTCCTCCACCGCGATCGTGCTGCGCCAGCTCACGGAGCAGGACGAGCTCAACCGCACGCACGGTCGACTCGCCTTTGGCGTGCTGCTGTTCCAGGACCTCGCGTTCGTTCCGTTCCTCGCCCTGGCCGGCGTGCTGGCTGCGCCCCAGGGGCAGTACACGACCGTCGCGATCACGCTCGCGGTCGGCAAGGCGGCGGTCGCCCTGCTCGTGGTGCTGGCCTCGGGGCGCTGGCTGCTGCGCCCGCTGTTCCACGAGATCGCAGCGAGCAACTCGCCGGAGCTATTCACGTTTGCAGTGCTGTTCGTCGCGATCGGCGCCGCCTGGGCGACGCACGCCGTCGGCCTTTCGTTCGCGCTGGGCGCCTTCCTTGCGGGAATGATGCTGGCGGAAACGGAGTACCGCTTCCAGGTCGAGGCCGGCATCCGGCCGTTCCGGGACACGCTCCTCGGGCTTTTCTTCGTGACCATCGGCATGCAGCTCGACGTGCCGGAACTGGTGCAGAACCTCCCGGTGGTGCTCGCCCTGCTCGCGGGCCTGCTCCTGATCAAGACGGCGATCGTGACGCTCGCGGCGCGGCTTTTCGCCGGGCAGTGGTTCAAGGCTCTGCGGGCCGGCATCGTGCTGTCGTCGGGCGGCGAGTTCGGCTTCGCGTTGATCGCGTTGCTGCTCGACAACCGCCTGATCGGGCCGGGCTTCACGCAGCCGCTGCTCGCCGCCATCACGCTCAGCATGCTGACCGCGCCTTTCCTGATCCGACACAACAAGAACATCGCGCGCGCGCTGCTGCGCCAGAGCGGGCCCGGGCAGACCGGTCTCGAGCGCATCGAGGCGGCGAACCTCGCACTCGCCCGGCGCGAGCACGTGCTGCTGTGCGGTTACGGACGCGTCGGGCAGAATGTCGCGCGCGTGCTCGAGGGCGAGGGATTCGAGTTCCTCGCCATGGAGCTCGACCCGATGCGGGTCCGCTCCGCGCTCGCGGCGGGCGACCCGGTGATGTTCGGCGACGCTGCGGATGACGGCGTGCTGAAATCAGCGGGACTCGAGCGGGCGACAGCGGTCGTCGTCACTTTTTCCGACACGGTGCGCTCGCTCGCGATCGTGCGCGCGGTTCGGCGCCGGCGCGAGGCGCTGCCGATCCTGGTGCGCGCTATCGACGACGCGCACCTAGAGGCGCTGCTGGCGGCCGGGGCGACGGAGGTCGTGCCGGAGACCTTCGAGGCGGCGCTCGCGCTGGTGTCGAATACGCTGCACACGCTGGGGGTGCCGCCCTCGCGCGTGATCCGCGCGGTGGGCGAGATCCGGCGCCAGCGTTACCGGACGCTGCGCTCGGTAATTCGGCGCGACCCGGCGGGCCCCACCGACGAGACCGGCAGTTTCCGCGAGGAGCTCAACACGGTGGTGCTGCCGCCCGGCGCCTGGTCCATCGGCCGGACCCTGCGGGAGATCCGCGGCCGCGGCGCGGAGGTGTCGTTCACCGCCGTGCGGCGCGACGGCATCGTCGGGCGCGACCCGGACCCGGAGATGACGCTGCGCGAGGGGGACGTCGTCGTCCTGTTCGGCACGCCCGAAGCCCAGGAGCACGCCGAAGCCGTCCTGCTCGCCGGCTGATCAAAAGGGGACAGTCACCTTTAAAAGTGACTGTCCCCTTTGCCGTTACTGGAAATTGATGGTGACGCTGCCCGACCCGGTGTCGATGATGCCGTGCCCCGCCGCGTCCTTCAGGCGCACGATGGTCGCATCGTGGGTCTCGCGGATCGTCGCGCCGGGTGCCTGTACGTCCACGCCCCCGCTGCCCGGGTCGATCCGGATCTCGATCGAGGGCTGCGCCGACGAGCGCAGGGTGACGCTGCCCGAGCCGGTGTCGATGTCGAGGTCGGTGACGGCCGAGAGGTCGCCGTCGATGCTGACGCTGCCCGAACCCGTGTCCATCTTGATGCGGCCGACGTCCGTGACATTCTGCATGCGCACCGACCCGGAGCCCGTGTCTGCAATAAGCGGCCCGGCGAAGCCATCGACGCGCACGCCGCCCGAGCCGGTGTCGGCCTTGAAGCTACCCTTGCCATTTCGAACGTCCACCGAGCCGGAGCCGGTATCCGCTGAAATCTCGCACTCGCAGTCGGTAATCTTCACTGAGCCGGAGCCCGTGTCCGCATCGACCCGGCCGCGATGTCCGTTCACGACGACCCCGCCGCTGCCATTGTCGAGTTCGAGTTCGCCCTCGCCGCCCGTGGAACTCAGCAGGCCGCTGCCGCCGTCGAGGCGCAGGCTGCCGGAGAAGTTCTCGGCGCGGGCGTCGCCGAAGGAATTGTTCACCTCCAGCCGCGCGCCCGCGGGGGCACGGATCACGAGGTCGACGCGCAGCGACGGCGCATCGTCCTTGTCGCCGACGAGGCGAATGCGCTCGCCCAGGTATTCGACGTAGGTCGAGGAGAACCAGTGGTCCGCGCCTTTCTCCCAGTAGAGCCTGGGGAAGTGCTCGCGTGACAGGTGCACGTCGAACCGGGAGCCGGGACCGACGTCCGAGCTGCGGTAATCGACGAGCCGGATCAGGCGGTCGGCTTCCGCCTGGGAGGCCGCCTCGATCGTGGCGTGCGCCGTAATGCGGATGCCGGGCGTGTCCCCGCGCTCGACGCGGACCTCGCCCATGAGGTTTCGCACCTTGAGGCCGGCATTCGACTCCGGCTTGAAATCCCAGGCCCGCGTCGCCGTCGCGCTTGCCGCCAGGGCGGGGAGGCTCGCACCCAGCAGGACGAGCGCGGCGGTGGCGCGGTAGAACCTGTTAACCATGTCTGTACTCCGTCGGTTGTTGTGCGTTCAGCTGGTCTCGTCGCGGTAGCGGCGGACCCACATCGCCGCGGCCAGCAGGAGCGCCGCGGCCACCACCCCGAGCCAGAGCTCGGGCGAGGCGAGGAAATCCTGCACGCGTGCCTGCCAGTCCACTTTCTCGAGGCGCTCGGCGAGCGCGCCCAGGCCCTTGACGTCCTCGCCTGGCCCGTCGCTGCCGCCGCGGCTGGCAAGCGCCTGGTACATGCCGAGCAGGCGCCCGGCGACGAGGTCGCGCACATAGGAAGTCTGCATCACCACCATCTCGAGCACGCCGGCCGCGATCGGCGGCAGCACGGCCCAGAGGAAGGGCGCGCGCGGCGCCCAGGCCGACACCAGCATCAGGTAGGCGACCAGCGGCGCGTACCACAGGATCGCAGCCACGCAGGCAATGAGCGCCGTCAGCGCGCCGCCCAGCAGCGCCTCCGGGTGCAGCCACAACCCCGCGTATTCGCCCGAAATGGCGAGCTTGGCCATGAGGCCGCCGCCGACGACGACCTGCGCGATCACGCTGCCCGCGGCCGCGACCAGCGGCACCAGGACGGCGGCCGTCGCGAACTTGGACAGCACCGTCTCGGCGTCCGACAGCGGCATCGACTTCCAGAACAGCACGCTGCGATCGGCGCGGTCCGCGTACAGCGAGTCGATGCAGTAGAAGAAGCAGACGATGCCCATCACCAGAAAGATGATCGCGGTCACGATCGAGTAGGCGAGCAGGTGCAGGCGGATCTGGCCGTCGCGCGGGATGTCGCTGAACGACAGGCCCACGTCGTAGCCGAGGTGGGCACGCGCGACCATCAGCAGGGCGAACAGGCAGCCGATCACGATGGCCGGCGCGATCCAGATCGCCTTGTGCTCCCACACCTCGCGCCGGACCAGCCACAGGAAACGGTTCATGCGCGCGCCCCCTCGATGACCGCAACGAACAGGTCGGCGACCGACGGCACGCCCACCTCGCCCAGCCGCTCGAGTTCCGCGCGCGCGGCGCCGCGGAACAGCATGTGCGTGCGGCCGAGGCCCTGGCGCTCGGAAAGCGGCTTGATCGCGCGCGCGGCCGCGACATTCTCGGGCCGCACCGCGACCTGCGCATAGGTCTCCTGCAGGTCGTCCATCGCCGCGTCGAGCACGATGCGGCCGTGGTCGATGAAGATCAGGTCGGTCAGCAGGTGCTGGACTTCCTCGACCTGGTGCGTGGTCACCAGGATCGTGCGCTCCTCGTCGAAGTACTCGTTCAGAAGCGTGTCGTAGAACTGCTTACGCATCAGGATGTCGAGCCCGAGCGTCGGCTCGTCGAGCACCAGCAGCTTCGCGTCGATCGCCATCACCAGCGCGAGGTGCAATTGCGTGACCATGCCTTTCGACAGCTCGCGCACGCGGCTGGTCTTCCTGATGTCGCTGCGCGACAGGAAGTGCTCGCAGACCTCGCGGCGAAAGCGCGGGTGGGTCGCGGCGACGAAATCGATCAGCTGCGCGACCCGGATCCAGCGCGGCAGCACCGCGACGTCGGCGATGAAGCAGACGTCCTGCATCAGCCGGTGGCGCTGGCGGTGTGGGTCGAGGCCGAGCACGGAGAGCTCGCCGTCGAAGCGCGTGAGGCCGAGCAGGGCCTTGAGCGCGGTGGTCTTGCCGGCGCCGTTCGGCCCGATCAGGCCGACGATGCGCCCCGAGCGGACGGTGAAACTCACGTTGTCGAGCGCGCGCGTGGTGCCGAAGGTCTTGGCGAGCCCGCGCGCCGTAATGAGGTCAGCCACGGTCACCCTCCTCGTCTGGCGCGTCGGCGGCGGGATCGTTGCGCACGGCCGTCAGCGACGGGGCCGGCGCAGGCGGAAGTTTGTCGATGGCGTCCAGCAGCTCCTTTGGCTCGAAGCCGAGCCGCTGGATGCGCCCGGCGATCTTGGGCCACTCTTCCTCGAGGAACAGCTGGCGCTCGTCCTTCAGGAGCGCGCGGCGCGCGCCCTCGGTCACGAACATGCCGCGTCCACGGCGCTTTTCGACGAGCCGCTCGTCGACCAGCTGCTGGTAGCCCTTGAGCACCGTCAGCGGATTGAGGCGGTATTCCGCCGCGACACTGCGGACCGACGGCAGCGGATCGCCGTCGTTCAGCACGCCCTCCAGGATCATCGCCACCACGCGATCGCGCAGCTGGCGGTAGATCGGCAGGCTGTCGTTCCAGTTTGTGTCCATGGCGTCCAAGTGAGCTGGCCCGCTACCAGACTACTTTAGCAGAGCACTTTCACAGACCGGCGTTGATCGCCGGCGCCGGCTGGTGCTTCACGGCCCCTTCCTTGGCGACCATGTGCGCGACCCGCTTCGCGACCACCACGACCTCCGGCAATTCGGCGGTTGCGTAGTAGGTAGCGAAATCGCGCTTGGCGACGACCACGACCTCCGGCAGCTGCGCCAGCGTCGCATCGCCCGCGTTGAGCGCGGTGAGCTCGCCCACCTCGATCGTTCCGCGGGGTGCCGCGGCCAGGTAGCCCTGGTCCATGACGAGTCCGCCGAACGAGACGATGGCAACCGCCGCGACCGCGCTGACTGTCTTCCGAGTGCTTTCTGCAACCATCGTGAACATGACCTTCTCCTTTCCTTTCGCTTCATTCCGGTTCCGGTCTTTGGCCGGTCCCGATGTACTGATGTGCTCGTCTGGTGTTGTAGTGAACTATAACACCGACTCCAATGCAAGGGGTTTTTCAGAAGAAACCCCGGGGAGTTCGTGTTTGAGAATAAAAACAATGAGTTACATGGTCATTTTTTGCTTCCGGCCCCGGGCGAGCTGCTGCAATCGCCCGGAAAACGGGTTTTCCTGCGCTGGATCCGAACACTTCGCGGGTGGCTGGGACGTTCAAGAAAGCGAGGGTTCGCCCGTTGCGGGTAGAGTGGCCGCCGATGGGAGCAGGCGACGCAGACGCGCAACTGATGCTGCGTTACGCCGCGGGCGATGCCCGTGCGTTCGATGCGCTCTACGCAACCCATCGCGGCGGGCTCTGGCGTTTCATCCGGCGCTCGGTGCGAGATGCGGCGGCGACGGATGACGTGTTCCAGGAGTGCTGGTCGCGCGTCATCGCGCACCGCGAGAACTACCGCCCGGATGCGCGCTTTGCGACCTGGCTGTACCGCATCGCACACAACTGCTGCATGGATTACTGGCGCAAGACCGCACGGCGCGACGCGCGCGAGGAGGCCAATGACGACGCCATCGCCGCCGCTGCCGCCGACGATGCCCGCGCCGGGCCGCTCGCTGCGGCGCTCGCGGGCGAGGCCGGCGCGCGGCTCGCGGCCGCGCTCGAGCGCCTGCCGCAGGAACAGCGCTCGACATTCCTGCTCTACGTGGAAGGCGGCCTGTCGGTCGCCGAGATCGCCGAGTCGACCGGCGTGAATGCGGAGACTGCGAAGAGCCGGCTGCGCTACGCCGTCGGCCGGCTCAAGGCCGCGCTCGGGGACTCGACCCCGGAGTGATGGACATGAACGAGACCGACGAGGAAACAGGCATCCCGCGCGCGCCGTGGCAGCAGCTGCTCGACGGTGCCAACGAGCTGCCGCCGGAGTCGACCGACGCGCGCATTCGCGCGGCTGCGCGCCGCGACCTCGCGCCGCGCGGCCGGCGCTGGTGGCTGCCCGCATCGCTCGCGGCCACCTTCGTGCTCGCGGTGCTCGTGGTGCGCTCGGAATTCGGCACCGGCGGGCGGGCGCGGATGCCGACGCAACGCGGCGGCGAATCCGCGATCGACGCGCGCCTCATCGACCGCCACGAGGGCGAACAGGCGCGCGAACCGGGACGGTCGCCTGCCGCCGCCGCGCCGCAACCCGCGAAACAACGCGCAAAGCCGGAACCGGATGTGTATGGCTATGCGGATTCCGAGACCGGCCAGGAGGACGCGGGCACCGCGCCGCGCATCGGCGGGCCCGAACGCGAACTCCGGTCCGCGAGCGAAATGCCAGCCGATGCCGCCGCGGCGGACGAGCCGGCGCCGGCCGGCGACGCGCCGCCCGCAACCGGCGCGCTGGCTGCCGCGCCGGCTACCGCGGCGGAACTCCCGGCACCCCGGGACTGGTATGACAGGATCGTCGCCCTGCGCAAGGCCGGACGCTTTGCCGAAGCCGACGCCGAGCTCGCGCGCTTCGAGGCGGCCTATCCCCGCTGGCTGAAGGAGCAGGGACTGTCCCCGCCGTGAGCCTGTCCGCGGCCGGCGCTATTCCCGCTGCAGTCGGCTGAGGCCCTCCGCGAGTTCGCGCCGCTGCGCCGCGTCGACTTTCGGGTAGTCGGGCTTCAACTGTTCCAGCGTCTCGACCAGGATGCCGGCAACGGCCGCGCGCATGTAGTCCTTGTCATCGGCGGGAATCGCGTACCAGGGCGCCCACGGCCTGCTGGTCGCGCGCAGCATCGCCTCGTAGGCCGCCTCGTATTCCTTCCAGAGCGCGCGGTCGTCGAGGTCCCCGAGCCGGAATTTCCAGTTCTTTTCCGGATCGTCGATGCGCTCGAGCAGGCGCTTCTTCTGCTCCTTGCGCGAGACATTCAACCAGAACTTGACGACCACGGTGCCGTTGCGGGCGAGGTGCTGCTCGAATTCGCGGATCGACTCGAAGCGGCCGTCCCAGAAGTCCTTGCCGCCGGCATCGGGCAGGTTCTGCGCCGCGAGCGCGGCCGGCTTCACGCGCACGACCAGCACTTCCTCGTAGTGGCTGCGGTTGAACACGCCGATTTTGCCCCGCTCCGGCAGCCGCGCCGAAACCCGCTGCAGGAAATCGTGGCGCAGCTCGAGCTCGCTCGGCCGCCCGAACGCGTGCACGCGAAAGCCCGCCGGGTTCACGCCCGAGAACACCTTGCGGATCGTGCTGTCCTTGCCGGCGGCATCCATGGCCTGGAACACGGTCAGGAGCGCGTGGCGCTGGCCGGCGAACAGCCGGCGCTGGAGCTTGTCGAGCTGATCGACGGACTTCGCGAGCGCGGCCTCCAGCCTGTCCTCGTTGCCGCCGCCCTTCGGCGGGTCGCTCGGGAAGTCGCCGATGTCGAACCTGCCGTCATAGGGCACGCGATGCCGTGCCGGGAATTCGTTCATGGCCGGGTTCCGTCCGGGCCGCGCAGGCCCACGAAAAGCCACAGGGCCGCGCCGGCGAGCGCCACGCCCGAGCCGCTCGCGATGGTCGGAATCCAGCCCGCGTGGTCGATCATGTAGCCGACCAGCGGCGCGAGCAGGCCCGGGATATTGCCGCCGAAGTTCAGCACGCCGGTCGCACTCATCGTGTGCGGCCCCGCGGCATAGGTCGCCGCCGCCCAGTAGATCGAGTCGGCAAACAGCGTAAAGCCGAAACACAGCGACAGCAGGGCGACGGCGACATACGGATCGGTCGCGTACGCGCCCGCCAGCAGGAAAGCCGCGACCAGCACCAGGGCCGACATCGCCGTCGTGCGGCATCCGCGACGTGGACCCAGCCGGCGACAGAGCAGGTCGCAGGACCAGCCGCCGACCAGCGCCAGCACCGAGCCGGTCGCAAACGGCAACACGTACAGCCAGCCGCTCTCGAGCATAGAGAACCCGCGCGCCTCGACGAGGTAGGTGAAGAGCCATTGCGCGAACATGTAGAACACGACGTTCAGGCAGAAATAGCTGATCGAGAGCAGCAGCACGTCGCGGTTCAGCAGCGCCACGCGCCATCCGCCGGGCACGGCGGCCTGCGCCTTGCGGTCGCGCCCGCCCGCGATCAGCGAGGCTTCGGCAGGCGTAACCGCCGGATGCTCCTCGGGCCGGTCGCGCGCAACCGCGTACCACCAGAGTCCCGCGAGGACGCCGACAGGAGCCAGCGCGTAGAAGGACTCGCGCCAGCCGTAATGCAGGATCAGGAATGTCACGACCGGGCCGATCGCGGCCTGGCCGATGCCGAGCCCGGCAGCGCTGACCGCATTGGCGAACGCCCAGCGGCCCGGCGGGAACCAGCTTTCGATGGTTCCCGCGACGATCGGGAATGTGGGCGCGTTGGTCGCGCCGACCAGCAGGCGCACGATCACGAGCGCGACCATCGCCCCCGCGGCGGAGGCCGCGAGCAGCGAAGGGGCGAAGCCCGTGAGCCAGGACAGGACGCCCCAGGCGACAGTGATGAGCGCGAGCGCGCGCCGGGCGCCCAGGCGCTCGCCGAACACGCCGCCGGGGATCATGAGCAAGGTGTAGGTCAGGTTGAAGCTGCCGAGAATCCAGCCGAGCTCCGTGGTCGAGAACCCGAATTCCTCGCGAATGCTCGGAACCGCGACCGAGATGGAGTTGCGCAGCAGGTAGTTGACGAAGCTGACGACGAACAGCAGGCCGAGGATCCGCCGGCGCACCGGGATGCCGCGCAGGCGGTTCATCCCGTCCTCATGCGGACAGCCCGCGGCGCAGCGCCCGATTGCCCTTGAGGTCGGCCAGGATGCGCGCCGCCGCGTTGTGGCCGGGCGCGCCGGTCACGCCGCCGCCCGGGTGGGTGCCGGCGCCGCACAGATAGAGGGCCGGCACCGGCGAAGCGTAGCGTGCGTGGCCCGGCACCGGCCGCATAAAGAAGAGCTGGTCGGGCCGGAGGTCGCCGTGGAAGATGTTTCCCTCGGTGATGCCGAAGGTACTCTCGAGGTCGGCGGGCGTGTAGAGGCGCTGCGCGACGACCGAGCGGCCGACCGCGGGCACGAAACGCGCGATCTGGCGGATGAGCTGCGCCTCGAGCCGCTCGCGCTCGAGGCTCCAGTCCGATCCCGAAAGCGCGTACGGCAGGTACTGCACGAAACAGGTCATCACGTGGCGACCGGCCGGCGCGAGCGAATCGTCGACGAGCGACGGCACCAGGCAGTCGATCCAGAGTTCCTCGGCGATGCGGCCGCGGCGCGCCTCGCCGTAAGCGGCTTGCGCGCCCTCGAGCCAGGGCACGAGCGTGAACTGCGCGCGGCGCAGCGCATCCGAGCCTGATTCCTCGCCGGCGAGACGCGGCTCCTCGCCGAGCACGAGGTTGAACTTGCCGCAGGGCCCGTCCATCTTGATGCCCGCAACGGCCGCAACAAACCCGGGTTCGAGCGCGTCCCGGGGCACGAGCGTCAGGTAGGTGCGTTTCGGGTCCGCGTTCGAGACCACGATGCCTGCGTCGATTTCGCTGCCGTCCGCCAGCGTGACGCCGCGCGCGCGACCGTCCGCGATGCGGATCGCGGCGACCTCCGCGCCGGTGCGAAGCCCGACGCCCGCGCCGCGGCAGGCCGCGGCCATCGCCCGGGTGATGGCGCCCATGCCGCCCATCACGTGTCCCACGAAGCCCTGCTTCGATTCGGCGCCGCCGCCCAGCAGGTGGAACAGGAGCCCGAACAGCGTGCCGGCATCGTAGGGCCCGCCGTGCTTGCCATAGAGGCTGTTCGCGAGGACGAGCGACTTGAGGTGCGGCGATGCGAGCGTGCGATCGAGGAACTCGCCGAGGCTGCCTGTGGTGAAGGCGACGAGGTCCGGGATCTCGCGGGCGCGCAGCCCGCGGAACCGGAAGGCGAACTTCAGCATCTCGCGCAGGCCCGCGAAGCCCTCGCGCTGCAGGTCGGGCGGAGCCTGCATGAAGAGCGGCTCAAGATGGCGCGCAAGCCCCGCGAGGCGGCCTTCCATCGCCAGGAACGGCTCGCAGTCCGCCGGGGCGAAGCGCTCGAGCAGCGCGCGCATGCGCCCGTGATCGCTCCACCAGGGCAGCACGGTGCCGTCGGGCGTCACCGCCTGCACGGTCGGCTCGGCCGCCACCATCCTGAGGCCATGACGCTCGAGCGCGAGGTCGCGGATCACTTCGGGCCGCAGCATGCTCGCCATGTAGGAGGCGGTGGAGACGCGGCAACCCGGCGCTTTTCCCCCGTCAATTTCCTCGGTCACCGCGCAGCCGCCGAGCAGCTCGCGGCGCTCGAGCACGAGCACCTCGAGCCCCGCGCGCGCGAGATAGAAAGCGGCCGCAAGCCCGTTGTGCCCGCCGCCGATGACGACGACGTCGTGGCGATTCGCGCCCGTCCCCCGGCCGCCGCCCGTCATGACTGCCCCCCCGGAACTCAAATCGCAGGTCCCGGCACGATCGGCGACCCGTCGAAGAAGCGGCCGAGCCGCAACCCCGCCAGCGCCGCGGTATCGGCGGTGCCGCTCACCATCCCCGCGACCAGTCTACCGGCGCCGGGCCCGATGCCGAAGCCGTGGCCGCTGAAGCCGGTGGCGAGATAGAAGCCGTCGATCGTTGGCACCGGCGCAATGATCGGCAGGATGTCCGGGGTGGCGTCGATCATGCCGCCCCAGGTCTCGACGAAAGGGCAGGCGGCGAGCTCCGGCAGCCAGCGCTCGATGGCGCCGCGCATCGCACGGATGGCCCACGGTTCCGGCCTGGGGTTCAGCACCCGCTCGCGCTCGAAGGGCGATGCCGCATCGAGCGGCCAGCGCGAGGGCGTCGCGAGCGCGCGGAAGAAGTCGGCGCCGAAGGCGAGGCTCACGGAGCCGGGGCTCGCGCGCATCGCCGGCAGGAACTTGCGGCCATCACGGAAGCTCGCGGGAACGATCGAGTGCCGCGAGTGGTGGCCATGCGCCACGGTGTAGCCGCCGTCCGCGCGCCGCCGGATCGCGACCGTCGGCGACCAGGCCTGTCCCGCGAGCAGCTTCGGGGCCGGCGCCATGCGCGCGACGGTATTGAGGACCGGCAGCTGCGGCACGCGGATGCCGAACGAGCCGCAGAAGAGCCGCGACCAGGCGCCGGCGGCGCAGACGACGGCACGCGCGGCGACGCGGCCATGCTCGGTGACCACGCCCGCAACGCGTCCCGCCGCGAGGTCGAGGCCGCGCACGGCGGTGCGGCTCGCGATCGTCGCGCCCGCGCGCTTCGCGCCGCGCGCGATCGCGCGCGTCGCCCGCGAGGGCTCGGCGCGGCCGTCGCTCGGCGTGTACAGCGCGCCGGCGAACCGGGCGCCTGCCTCAAAAACGCCCGCGAGCTCGCCGCCCGTGATCACGCGCGTGTCGAGGCCGTGTGCGCGCGCGACCTCGAGCCACTCGGCGAGCCCGGCGAGTTGCGCATCGTTCTCCGCGAGGTAGAGGGTGCCGCCCTGGTGGAAGCCGAGGTCCTCGCCGAGCTCGGCCGGCAGCGCCTTCCAGAGCTCGAGGCTCTGCATCATGAGCGGCAGCTCGACCGGCGAACGGCATTGCTGGCGCACCCAGCCCCAGTTGCGCCCCGACTGCTCGCCGCCGATGCGGCCCTTCTCGAAGACGGCGACGGAAGCGCCGCTCCGCGCGAGGTAGTACCCCGCCGAGCAGCCGATGATGCCGCCGCCGATGATCGCGACGTCGACGGACGCGGGCAACCGCATGTCCGCAGCCTGCCGGGCGAACTCGTCCGTCATTCCCGGATGGACCTGCGGCTCGCCCTTCATCTATCCCCCCAATGGTGCCGGGTCGTAGATTCGTAGATTCGCTTGCGCGCCCCGCCGCAGCACGCGGATCTACGAATCTACGGCCCGGCACCCATTAAAGCACCGAAAGGCGGCGCTGCTACACTACGGCCCGCTTTTGCGGCCACCCGGAGCACCACTTGAAGAAGCCCGCCACCGTCACCATCACGGGCGCCGCCGGCCACATCGGCTACGCGCTTGCCTTTCGCGTCGCCTCCGGCCAGATGCTGGGCGCCGACCGCCCGGTCAACCTGCAACTGCTCGAGATCACGCCGGCGCTGCCTTCGCTCACCGGCGTCGTGATGGAACTCGCCGATTGTGCGTTGCCGACGCTGAACCGCGTCGCCGCGACCGACGACGCCCGGGCGGCTTTCAAGGACTGCGACTACGCCATGCTGGTGGGCGCGCGCCCGCGCGGCCCGGGCATGGAGCGCAAGGACCTGCTGCTGGCGAACGCGCAGATTTTCTCGGCCCAGGGCAAGGCGCTGGACGCCGCAGCCAGCCGCGATGTCCGGGTACTCGTGGTCGGCAATCCCGCGAACACGAACGCGCTGATCGCCGCCGCCAACGCGCCTGGGCTCGCACGGGGCAACTTCACCGCGATGACGCGGCTCGACCACAACCGCGCGCTCGCGCAGCTCGCGGCAAAGACCGGACAGCACGTGAACGACGTGCGCCGCATGATCATCTGGGGCAACCACAGCGCGACCCAGCATCCGGACATCGCCCACTGCACCGTTGCCGGCAAGCCGGCGAAGTCGTTGGTGGACCAGCCCTGGTATCGCGACGAGTTCATCCCGGCGGTGCAGCAACGCGGAGCCGCGGTGATCAAGGCACGCGGCTCCTCCTCGGCAGCCTCCGCCGCTTCGGCCGCGATCGACCACATGCGCGACTGGGCGCTCGGCACGCCGGACGGCGACTGGGTCAGCATGGCCGTGCCCGCCGACGGGAGCTACGGCATCGGCGAAGGTGTGGTGTATTCGTACCCGGTCACCTGCAAGGACGGAACCTATGCCGTGATGCAGGGACTCGCGATCGACGAGTTCAGCCGCGAGCGCATGGACGCGACCCACCGCGAGCTGCTCGAAGAACGCGATGGCGTCAAGGATCTGATTTGAGGAGGGTACCTGCGATGACCATCTTAGTGCGTGCGGCCGCCGTCGCCATTTCGCTGCTCGCGGCCGCGCCTGCGCCCGCTCAGGACAAGACGCAGAAGCCGCCGCTCCACGGATCGCACTGGATGGCGATCACGGGCAAGCCGCTCGCCGCGACCGCGGGCGCCAAGATGTTCGAGCGCGGCGGCAACGCGGTCGACGCGGCCTGCGCGATGCTGGCCGCGACCTCGACCATGTGGGACACGCTGTCCTGGGGCGGCGAGACGCAGGCGCTCATCTACAACCCGAAGACCGGCAAGGTCATCGCCATCAACGGGCTCGGCGTCGCGCCGACCGGCGCCACGGTGGAGTTCTACCGGCAGAAAGGCTACACCTACCCGCCGGAAAACGGCCCGCTCTCGGCCGTGACGCCGGGAACGCCCGGCGCGTTGATCACGATGCTCTCGGAGTTCGGCACGCTGTCGCTGGCCGAAGTGCTGGCGCCGGCCATCGAGCTCGCCGACGGCTACGCGATCGACGCCGAGACGGCAGACCGCATCGAGGCGGAGAAGGCCGAGATCAAGCAGTGGCCGTACGCGCAGGCCGTGCTGCTCCCGCACGCCGGCGCGAGCCGCGAGGCGCCGGCGGCGGGAGAGATCTTCCGCCAGGCCGACCTGGCTGCGACGCTGCGCAAGCTCGTCGAAGCCGAATCGAATGCGCGCAAGGCCGGCAAGTCGCGCAAGGATGCGCTGCAGGCGGCCTACGACCGCTTCTACCGCGGCGACATCGGCGCGGAGTACGTGCGCGGCGCGCGCGAGCAGGGGGGCCTGGTCACGATGGAGGACCTCGCGAACTGGCGCGTGAAGCTCGAGGAGCCGCGGCACACGAGCTACCGCGGCATCGAGGTCTACAAGCTCGACCGCTGGGTGCAGGGCCCGGTGCTGCTGCAGACACTGAACATCCTCGAGAACTTCGACCTGAAGGCGATGGGCTACAACAGCTCGGGCTACATCCACACGCTGTACCAGGCGATGAACCTCGCCTTCGCCGACCGCGATTTCTACTACGGCGATCCCGCGTTCCCGCCCGAGGAGCCGATCCAGGGTCTGCTCTCGAAGGACTATGCAAAATCGCGCGCCGCGCTCGTGAAACCCGCGGCTGCCAACGACGCCGCGATCGGCCCCGGCGATCCGTACCCGTTCCAGGGCGGCACGAATCCGTACCGCGACCTGTTGCCGAAGCAGGCGGCCGTTCCCGCCTTCGACGCGGCGCGCTTCGCCGCCGCGACGGATCCCGCGACCGGCTCGTTCTACCGCGGAACGACCTCGGTCATCGCGGCGGACAAGGATGGCTGGCTGGTCTCGATGACGCCCTCGGGCGGCTGGCTCCCCGCCGTGATCGCGGGGAAAACCGGCATCGGCATGAGCCAGCGCGCGCAGTCCTTCGTGCTGGATCCGAAGGAGAACCCGTTCAACGTGATCGAGCCGGGCAAGCGGCCGCGCGCGACGCTGACGCCCTCGCTCGCGTTCAGGGACGGCAAGCCCTGGCTCGCGTTCGCGGTGCAAGGGGGCGACACGCAGGACCAGAACCTGCTGCAGTTCTTCCTGGACATCGTCGAGTTCGGCATGACGCCGCAGCAGGCCGCCGAGGCGCCTAACTTCACCAGCTGGCAGATGCACGATTCTTTTGGGAAGCACGAGACCTTCCCGGGCAGGATCACGCTGAACGACGCCATGCCCGACTGGGTCCGGCGCGAACTCAAGGCGCGGGGCTACAAACCCGAGTACGCCGCCCGCACGTCCGGGCCGATCAATGCGATCCTGATCGATCGCGCGCAGAAGACATTCTGGGGCGGGTCGAGCAACCACGGCGAGGACTACGGCATTGCCTGGTAAGCGGGAGCGCCGCGTGGTTCACGGAGGCCTGCGCCGGGTCGCATGCCTGCTGGTGCTGGGCGTCTGCGCGATGCACCCGGCGCGCGCCGAGACGGTGTTGACCGTGATGACATTCAATGCCTGGGGCGGCGGCGCCAACGAAGGCCGGTCGATCGAGGACACGGCTGCCGTGATCCGCGCAGCCGGCGCGGACATCGTCGGCGTCCAGGAGACCCGACCGGAATCGCCGCAATGCGATGCCGCCTCCCGTCCGCCCGCAGGGGAAAGCATTGCCGCGCGGCTGGCCGCGGTGCTGGGCTACCGCTACCACGAGCAGGTCAAGACCAACGACGCGCTGTGGGCCAACGCGATCCTCAGCCGGTACCCGATCGGCGCGGCGACGCCGAACGACCTCGGCGTCGCCATCGAGGTCAGCAGGCGGCGGATGCCGCCGATGCAGCCTTCGTGTTCGGTGACTTCAACGAGCCGTCACACCGCGACTGGACTGCGAAGGCCGCCGCGGCCGGGCGCCAACCGGTCGCGGTGAATTTCCCAAGTGCGCGGGCCGTCGAAGCGCAGGGATTCGTCGATGCCTGGCGCAGTTGCCACCCCGACTAAATGGCATACCCGGGTTACACCTGGGAAGCGGTCGAACGTCCTGCCAGCGAGCCGGTACACCATGACCGCATCGACTACGTGTTCGCGCGCGGCCCGCGCCTTGCCGTGGAACAGGTGCGGATCTTCGGCGAAAAGTCGCCTGAAGCGGACGTCGTCCTGACGCCCTGGCCGTCGCCACCGGGCCGTGGTGGCGAAAGTACGTTTCTAGCGACCGCGACCGGCGGGCGGTCAACCGGCGGGCTTCGCCTCGCGCGCGACGGTCTCGAGGCCGCCGAGATTCACGCCCGACGCGAGGGTCGACTTGAGTTCGTCCATGCTCGCGGCATTGCCCGAGACCTCGACCGAGAAGCGGTCGCCGACGATCACGCTGTATTCGCCGTTGTTGCTCCCCGAGTCCCAGCGTTCGTGGACGATGCGACCGTCGGCGCGGTACGTCTTCTCGTAGCCGCCCTGCCACTCCTTCTGTTCCTCGACATTCGCCCAGTTGGCGAGCGCGAGAATGCCCTTGGCGCCGCCGGTATCGTGAATCTCGAGCTTGAGATCGCGCCCGGCGCCATCCGAATAGTCCGCCGAGGCTTCGGCAACCTGGAAGCCCATTGCGGCGTTGCGCGACGCCGAGGTCGCCGTGCGCGGCAGGCCGCCGAGCGTCTCGGGCAGGTAGGCCTTGATCTGGTCGGCAGGCAACGCGTCCACGCCCTTGCCGCCCGCGACCACGGCGCCGACCATCGCCCCGACCGCCGCCGACGAAGGCGCGCCGTTGTTCTGCTTCGCGGAATCCTCGACCGCCTTGCCGGCCGACTCCATGTTCTTCGCCCAGTCCTCGAGCGCGGCGCCGGCAGAGCCCTTCTCGAAGCTGCCGGTCGAGGCGACCGACGGCATTCCCGTCGCACCGAACATGCCGCGGGCGACAATGCTCCCGACGATAGCCCAGCAGACCCAGCTCAGGATGATCCCGGCGATGACGGTCACTGCGGTATAACCGCCCGCCTTGTCCGCGGGCGTCTTCATCGTGTGCGGCAGGCCGAGATACAGCAGGTAAATACCGTAGAAGGCGAGCGCGAGACCGATGAGCCAGCCGATCCAGGGAATGATCTGGGCGATGCCGCCGACCCAGCCCGCGGTCATGGCGTACGCGGCCGTCTTGAGCGCCTGCACCGAGTCCTTCTGCGCGCCGAAGGTCGGCGCGAGCGCGTTGATGATCAGACCGAACAGGAACACCGCGACCAGACCGAGCACGTAGCTTGCGATGGCGACCGAAACAGCCGCGCCCATGCCCATGCGAAAAGTGCCGACGAACGGCAGGCTGGTGCCGATCAGCGTGCTCTTCAGGACCATTGCGACTGGGCCGAGGGCCGAAACGATCAGGATGTATTTGGTAAAGAGACCGCCGGTCGTCTCCGGCTCGGCCGCGATCACCGGCCACTCGGTCTTCGGCGTCAGCAGAATGTTCTGGACACGCGTAATCAAGTTGCTCATTAGGTGTTTTCCTCCCCACCGGGAGCATGACATAGCACGGGCTTTTTGCAGTGCAAACCGGCGCCGGATCGGCCCGTGGCCCCATCCCCCTGAACGGCCAAAAGCGGTATAAGGTCCAAAGCTCATGGTGTTCTCGCTGCTCTGGCTCCTTCTGTTCGCGGTCGTCGTCCTCTGGCTCGCCTATGCGCGCGCGAGCCTCGCCCTGGCGACCCTGGCGCTCGGCCTGGTCCTGGTCGGCTACACGGCCCTCGGTGCCGGCCCGGCCTGGTGGAAGGCCGTGCTCTGGCTCCTGTTCCTGCCGCACATCCTGCTGAACGTCCGCCCGCTGCGGCGCGCACTGATCTCAAAGCGCTTCATGATCCTCTTCAAGCGGCTGCTGCCGCCGATGTCCACGACCGAGCGCGAGGCCCTGGAGGCGGGAACGGTCTGGTGGGATGGCGAGCTGTTCACCGGCGGGCCGGACTGGAAGAAGCTGCTGGCGGCCAAGGTGCCGACGCTTTCGGCCGAAGAGCAGGCCTTCATCGACGGGCCCTGCGAAGAGCTTTGCCGGATGATCGACGACTTCGACATCACGCACCGGCGCGCGGACCTGCCGCCGGAAGCCTGGGAGTTCATCAAAAATAAGGGCTTCTGGGCGATGATCATCCCCAGGAAGTACGGCGGGCTCGAGTTTTCCGCCTATGCGCACTCGACCGTCATCGTGAAGATCGCGAGCCGCTCGAGCATGCTCGCCTCGAACGTCGTGGTACCGAACTCGCTCGGTCCGGCCGAGCTCCTGCTCCACTACGGCACCGAGGAGCAGAAGGATCACTACCTGCCGCGGCTCGCGCGCGGCGAGGAGATCCCCTGCTTCGGGCTCACCGGCCCGCGCGTGGGATCGGACGCGGGCGCGATCCCGGACATCGGCATCGTCTGCCGCGGCAGCTACAAGGGCCGCGACATCATCGGCATCCGCCTGCACTTCTCGAAGCGCTATATCACGCTGGCGCCGATCTCGACCCTCATCGGCCTCGCCTTCCGCCTGTTCGATCCCGAAAAGCTCATGGGGAGCGACAAGACCGACCACGGCATCACCGTCGCCCTGGTGCCGAGCGACACGCCCGGCATCACCATCGGGCGCCGGCACTTCCCGCTGAACGGCCCGTTCCAGAACGGGCCGATCCAGGGCCGCGATGTCTTCGTGCCGCTCGATGCGATCATCGGCGGGCCGAAGATGGCGGGCCAGGGCTGGCGCATGCTGGTCGAGCAGCTCTCGGTCGGCCGCTGCATCTCGTTGCCGTCGATCGCGACCGGCGGCGCCAAGGGCGGCGTGTACTCCACGGCCGCGTACGCGCGCATCCGCCGCCAGTTCAACCTGCCGGTCGGCAAGTTCGAGGGCGTCGAGGCGGTGATCGCGCGCATGGCCGCGCACACCTACATCATGGACGCCGCGCGCTCGGTCACGACCGGCGCGATCGACGGCGGCGAGAAGCCCTCCGTGCCCGCGGGCATCCTCAAGTACCACGTGACCGAGCTCGGCCGCATCACGGCGAACGACGCGATGGACGTGCAGGGCGGCAAGGGCATCATGCTCGGGCCGAAGAACTACATCGGCCGGCCTTACCAGATGGTTCCCGTCAGCATCACGGTCGAGGGCGCCAACATCCTGACGCGCAGCCTCATCATCTTCGGCCAGGGCGCCATGCGCTGCCATCCGTTCGTGCTGAAGGAGATGAACGCCGCGCAGGACCCGGACCACGTGAAAGGCCTGCGCGACTTCGATATCGCGTTCTTCGGGCACATCGGCTTTACCATCTCGAACGCCGTGCGCTCGTTCTTCGGCGCGGTGACGCTTTCGCGCATCGTCAGGTCGCCGGTCTCCGGGCCGACCACGCGTTTCTACGAGCACATCAACCGCTTCAGCGCTTCGTTCGCGTTTGCGACCGACGTCGCGATGCTCTCGCTCGGCGGCTACCTCAAGAAGAAGGAAAACCTGTCGGCGCGGCTTGGCGACGTGCTCTCGGCCATGTACCTCGCGTCCATGGTCCTGAAGCATTTCGAGAACCAGGGCCGGCCGGAGGCCGACCTGCCGATCGTCGAGCACGCCTGCCGCACGCTGCTGTACCAGGCGCAGGAACAGCTGCACAGTTTCCTCAGGAATTTCCCGGTGCGCTGGCTCGCGGGACTCATGCGCGTGTTCATCTTCCCGCGCGGCCGGACCTACTCGGCGCCGTCGGACCGGCTGAACCCGAAGATCGCGGAACTCGTGATGAACCCGGGCGAGGCGCGCGAGCGGCTGTGCCACTTCGTCTACCGCACGCTCGAGCCGAGCAATCACCTCGGCCTCGTGCAGCAGGCGCTCGAACTCGCGATCGCGGCCGAGCCGATCGAGAAGAAGCTCCGCGTCGAGGGCGTGAAGACCGGGCGGGTGACCGCGCTCGACCTGCCCGGCCAGATCCCGCAGGCGCTCGCAGCCGGCATCATCACCGAGGCCGAGGCCGCGCAACTGCGCGAGTACGACCGCAGGGTGATGGACATCATCAACGTCGATGATTTCGAGGCGCACGAGCTCGCGGCCGGCGGTGCAATCGAGCCGGCGCACAGCGGCAGCATGCAAGTCGCCTGAGGGCGTGGGCGCAAGGCTGGGCGGCCGGCGCGTCGCGGCGGGTTCTAGCCGGCCACGCGAAGCAACCCCGCCCGCCTCAGGAAGCCGAACCAGCCTGCCGCGAGCAGTGCGATTCCGAGCGCAGACAGCAACGCAAGCGGATGCGGTGCCGACAGCTGGAATAGAGCGGCGACCGTCGGCTGGAAGACGATGACGGCCACGAACACCGCCGTCGCGGAAGCGATCATCCAGAAGATCTTCCGGCGCCGATCCAGGAAGCGGGTGCCGGGCTCGGCGGAGTCTGCAAACGCAAGCACGAGATTGGAGAAGATCAGCGCGACGAATGCGAGCGCCCGTGCGGCCGGCTCTTCCTTGCCGGATTGCAGCGCCCAGGCATAGAGGCCGAAGACGCCCGCCAGGATCAGGAAACCCTGCAGAATGGCGAAGCGCACCTCCCTGCGTCCGAACAGTTTCTCGGTCGCCGCGCGCGGCGGGCGCCGCATGGCGCCCTGCCCGCCGGGCTCCGCCTCGAACACCAGCGAGCAGACCGGGTCAATCACGAGTTCGAGCAGCACGACATGCAGCGGATACAGCAGGGGCGGCAGGCCCAGCAGTATGGGCAACAGGGCTAGGCCGGCAATCGGAATGTGAACGGCCGTGACAAACGTCAGCGCCTTACGCAGGTTCATGAAGATCGCCCTGCCGAGGGCGATGCCGCGGACGATCGACGCGATGCTGTCGTCCAGCAGCACGATGTCCGCGGCCTCGCGCGCCACGTCCGTCCCGCGCTCGCCCATGGCGATGCCGATGTGGGCCGCTGCGAGCGCCGGCGCGTCGTTGACGCCGTCGCCGGTCATGACCAGCACTTCGCCGTTCGCCTTGAACGCCTCGACCAGCGCCAGTTTCTGTTCCGGCAGGACGCGGGCGAAGACCCGGATGCTGCGAATCCGCTCGCGCAGCACCGGCAGCGGCAGCACGGCGATCTCGGACCCGCTGAGGACGCCGGGAGCGGTTTCGATGCCGGCCTCGCGCGCGATCGCGAGCGCCGTCGCCGGGTAGTCGCCCGTGATCATCGCGATACCGACGCCAGCCTCGCGCGCGCTCGATAGTGCCGCCGGAACGTCCGGGCGCATGGGGTCGGAGAAGCCGACGAGCCCCTCGAAGTCATAGGCTCCGTCTGCGAGATCGTCGGGCGCGGCACCAGCCTGCGTACGCGATGCGACGCCCAGTACGCGCAGCCCGCGTTGCGCCATGGCCGCGACGACATCGTGGATTTGCGCCTGCCTGCCGGCATCCATGCGGCAAAGCCTGAAAATCGCCTCCGGGGCGCCCTTCGCCGCAATGACCGAGCCGTTGCCCCCGTCTGCCCAGACCTGGATCACGGCCAGCAGGTCCGGGTGCAGCGGATGCGTCCGCACCGGCTCGACGCCCTCGGTCTGGCGACCGTCGATTTTCGCCGCCTGGGCGAGGTTCCTGATGGCCTGGTCCATGGGATCGACGGTGTGCACCGCCGACGCGAGGGCCGCCTTGCGGATGAGGCGTGTGGCCTCTGGACCGATGGCGACGGCCTGAGCCAGTTCGTGCAGTTCGCCATCGACCCACAGCGCGGCAACCCGCATGCGATTCTCGGTCAGCGTGCCGGTCTTGTCGACGCACAGGAGTGTCGCAGCGCCGAGTGTCTCGATGACGGCCGCCCGTCGCACCAGCACGTTCTGCTGCGCCAGCCGCCATGCGCCGAGCGCCATGAACACGGCGAGGATCATCGGGAACTCTTCGGGCAGCAGCGCGATCGCGAGCGTGATGCCCGCGAGTGCGCCCGCGATCCAGTCGCCGCGCAGGAGGCCGTACGCGATCAGCACGACCAGGCAAAAGCCCAGCGCGAGCAGGCCCAGCCGGCCGATCAGCCGGGAGCTCGCTTGCTGCAGCAGCGTAGGCTCGTTCTCGATCGTCGCCAGCAGCCCGCTGATGCGGCCGAGCCGCGTGGTGCGGCCGGTGCGCAGGGCCCTGACCATGCCGTGACCCCGTACCACCAGGCTGCCGGCGAACAGCGCGGATGCATCCGGCTCCGCGGGCAACGCTTCGGCAACGACCTTGTCGACGGGGATCGATTCGCCCGTCAGCAACGACTCGTCGACCGTCAGGACATCGCCGCCGACGAGCACGCCGTCGAGCGGCACGCGCTCGCCTTCACCCACGAGCACGATGTCGCCCGGAACCAGGTCGCGCGTCATGATCCGGCGTTCGACGCCGCCGCGGATGACGCGGGCGAACGGCTCCGCGAGCGCCTGGAGCGCATCGAGCGCGCGCTGGCTGCGCAGTTCCTGGACCACGACCAACCCGATCGAAACGATCGCCCCGGCGACGAGAAAGAGGCCCTCGCCCAGGTTGCCGACCAGCAGGTAGAGACCGGCTGCCGCCAGCAGGTACAGGAACATCGGTTCGCGCAGCGTGCCGCGCGCGATCTGCAGCATGCCCCTCGAACCGGACTGTTGCAGGATGTTGGGCCCCGACTGCGCGAGGCGCGCGCGCGCCTCGGCCTCCTCGAGGCCTGCCGGCAGTGGCGTCATGCCGCCTGGCCTGCTGCCAGCTCGACCGTTTCGCGGTGGCGCGCCACGGTTGCAGGCAGGTCGAGCGTCTCACGGATCCTCAGCGCCAGCGCCTTTGCCGGCGCGGGCGGCGGCGCGGCGGAACCGAGCCAGGCCAGGAGCGGGTCGCCGTAAGTAGATTCGATGACCACCCAGTCCGTCGCCGGGGGCGGCGCTGGCGGATACATGAGAGGATCGTCGGGCCGGCCCAGGTCACCGGAAAAGAGGATATCGCCGACCGTGGACTCGAGCCGCGCGGAAGCCGCCCCGAGCAGATGCCCCGCGGGCAAGAACTGCGGGTCGAGTCCCGGTGCCGGTGTTACCCGCGCTCCCTGAAACAGGCCGCAGTCCACGAGGACCCGGCGCGGGCCGGATTCGATCAGGTACCGGGAACCGGTGACCGTGCCGGCAGCGCCCAGAAACGTCAGTTTCACGCCCCCGGCCTCCCGTCCGCGACGAACTGGCGCGTGCGTCGCCGTCCTAGGCTTCCTGCCTGAACGCTGCGCGCGGCAGCTGCGCCTGGATTGCCTCCTCGGGCTGGCGCACGAGATCCTTGTCCACTTCCGCCGCGACGCTGGACCGCAGCGATTTCGGCAGCGCCGCGCGCAGCAGGCCGAGGAACGCGGGCGCGGCAATCAGCACGACGCGCTCGAAGCGTTCCTCGCGGCGCGCCGTCTCGAGCGCCTCGACGACGTGCCTGGCGAACAGTTCGGCCTCGTGGCGCCGGGGCCGGCGTTCGCCGCCCACCCCATGGTGCGACACCGCGCCGCGCCGTCCGGTACCCGACGGCGCGCGATCGAAAACACGCCCCGGCCGGTCCGACTTCAGGTCGCGATCGTGCAGGTGGGCGCTCGGATTCTCGAGATGCCCGGCTTCCGTCAAGGGGGCACCGGGGCGGCTCGTGTCGTAGAAGTGCGCCTCGCCTTCATTGGCCACGACGATACGTATGATCATTCGAATTGTCCTCAGTCCCGCGACCACCAGGCGACGAATTCCTGCAGGTTGATCCGCCCGTCCCGATCCGTGTCGATCTCCTGGAACCCGATGCGCAGGTCCTTCCCGGACATCTCGGCGCCAAGATCGTCCAGCAAGGCAGTGAACTCGGCGAAATCGATGTAACCGTCGTGGTCCCCGTCGGCGAATTCGAAGTCTTCCCCCAGTTCCTGGAGCGCCTCAGGCGGCGTGCGCGTTCCTTCCTCATTCATCGAGAAGCGCCCTCGCAAGGCCCGGCTACTCGGCAGCATGTGCGCCCGGGGCGTTGCGCACAAGTCCGGTTCATCCGGGCCGCAGGCCCTGTCGCACCAGCTCCATGGCGGCAGATGTCACGACGATATCGCGCCGTCATTTCCGGGGGACGGTCCCCCATTCATTACGCGCGTCACAGCTGGGCTGCGACCAGCACTCGCCGGCGCGGACTGCTAGGAAAAGCTGCGACGCAGTCTGCAGAAATCGCGCCCGCGACAGGCATCAACTGGCGCCATGGAGCTCCAGACCGTCGCCGACGTGCGCGAGTTCTTTCGCGATGCGCTGCATACGGCGCTCGAGCGCCAGCACCTGCACGTGCAGGACCACACCGAGCACTACATCGTCAACCTGCTGGCAATGTTCGCGCACACCGACGCGCTGTTCGAGCCGGACGCCGAGCGCGCGCAGCTGAAGCCGCTCGCGCTCCTGCTCGCGGAAGCGGCGAGCGCGCCGGACGATCGCCAGCGCTTCCGCATGCTGCAGCGGCTCGGCGACGTCGCGCTGTTCGTCTCCGGGTTCATGGCGGGCGGCTTCTCGCGCCGGCCGGTCGACGTCGACTACCACATCGCGATGGGCGGCCGCGCCTACGGCACGCTCGCCACGGCGCCCTACCACGGCGCGCAGCGCGTCCTCGGCTGCGTGTTCGAGGAACTCGCGCTCAAGTTCCAGCCACTCGTGGATGCGCTGAACGAGATCGGCGAAGGTGCATCGCGAAGCTCACCGTGCGACGTGCTGCGCCTGTACGAGCTGTGGCACAAGACCGGCAGCCCGCGCGCGCATCGCATCCTCCTCAAGCTCGGCATCCGCCCGGTCGCGGCGGGCGCCCTCGCGCATTGAGCCGCCATGGCCGCGCGGGCCCTCGAACGGCTCGAAGCGCTGCTGACCGCCATCTACGACCTCGATATTGGTTGTCGCGTCGAAGACTTTCTCGTCACTGACCGCGGGCTCCTGCCGGGCGAGTGCCGCGACGCACCGGGCGACGAGCAATTGTTCGTCGCCGCCGCCGATGGCGAGCTTTGCATGTCCCTGTACCTCGACCCGGCGCTGCTCGAGCGACTCGAGCGGCACGACCCGAGCGACCGGCTCGACCAGGAGAACCTTGCGGACTGCTGGACGGCCCTCGAAGGCGTCAGCCACTTCCTCTGCGTCGCGCACAACGCCGGCCACGACCGTCAGGTCTCGCGCCACGCGCTCGAGATGCAGGCGGAGATCGACAAGTACGTCGCCAGCGTCGCGCTGCTGCGACAGTCCGAGCCCCGGCGCTTTCCGGCGGAGCTGCACGCGCTGCTGTTCCGCCACGCCCGGGTCGACCCCGCGCTCGCCGGCGGACGCGAGTCCCTGTACCGGCGTGCGAGCCGCCAGGCCGCCCGGTTCTGCGCCCGGCTCGAGCCGCGCCTGCGTGCCCTGTGCCGGACCGGAGACGAGTCATGGAAGAACGAAGTGCGGCGGTTCTACCGCCTTGCGGATGCCGCAAAGCTGAGGTGAGCGCGACCCGCGGCGTCAGGATTCGTTGCTGAGGCCGACGCTGACGTATCGCTTCCCGGACCGGATTGTCTCCATGCCCCGTTCGATCTCGTCCAGGTCGCCCTTCAGCAGGTACCCGTCCGCACCGGCGGCGAATGCATCACGGGCATACGAAAGCGAGCGGTGTCCGGAGATGATCGCGAGCGGGAGGTGGGGATGGCGCCGCCTGAGCTCGCGGATCAATTCCACGCCGTTCATGCCCGGCAGAGACAGGTCGATGAGCATGAAGTCCGGAACGACCGTCGCAAGCTCCGCGAGCGCCGATTCGGCATCCGGCGCCGTCGTGCACTTGCCGACGGCCGGCATGTTGCTGATGTATTCGCGCAGCACGTCGCGCAGCAGCGCGTGATCCTCGACCAGGTAGACATAGAGCCCGCCGTCTGCCGCGTCGCTCATGCGTCCCCGATCCGCGCCGCCGTCGGCACGCGAAGGGTCACCCGGGTGCCCTTGTCCGGCTGCGACTCGATATCCAGCCGGCCTCCGAGCAGGCTGATCCGCTCCCTGACGTGGATCAGGCCGAGGGACGAGTCGGCACGCGAGCCCGAACGCAATGACTTGATGTCGAAGCCCTTGCCCTGGTCGGAGACGATCACGGCCAACTCCCCGTTTGCCGCCTTGAGGCTCACCGACGCGGCATCGACGCCCGAATGTTTGGCGACGTTGAAGAGCAGCTCGCGCAGCACCTGGAACAGCATCACCCGGGTATCGGCATCCTCGATCTGCGCCTCGCCGTCGGCATCGACCTGCACGTTCAGGTGGTGCAGTTCGCGCATGTGGCTCTGGATCCAGTCGAGGATCGAGCGGATGCCCTCGTTGCGGAGTATGGGCGGATTGAGGTCGACGCTGAGCTGGCGCGTCAGCTTCGTGCTGCGCGCGAGGAGCGCTTCAGCGTGCTTCAGCTGCAGGTCCTGCTCAACGGGCCGCGCAGCCGCGCCCTCGTCCCGCGCCATCCTCAGCTTCAACTGGACGCCGTACAGGAGCTGCTGCAACTCGTCGTGCAGCGTTTCCGACAGCCTGCGCCGCTCGCGCTGCTCGGCCCGCACCAGCGAGGCCGTCAGATGCCGCACCTGCCGCGTCCGCTCGACGACCCGCTGCTCGAGGGTGCGGGTCAGCCGCTGGATTTCGGCTTCGCTGTTCTTGCGGCGCGTGATGTCCACGAACGTGATCACGACCCCCTCGATTCGCTCGTCGCGGCCGCGGTACGGACGCAAGTGCGTGAGGTACCACCGGCCCAGCTCGTCATCGATTTCCCGCTCGAGTTCGGTGAGGCGCTTCAGGACAGTCTCGGCATCGGCCCGAAGCTCCCGGTAGTTGAGGGAATTCGTCAGCTCGAAGATCGGCCGGCCGCGATCGGTCGTGCGCAGGCTGAAGAGCTCGTTCACCTTGGGCGTGAAGCGCAGGATCCTGAGCTCGCGGTCGAGGAACAGCGTGGCGATGTCGGTCGCGGTCAGCAGGTTCTGCAGGTCGCCCGAAACCAGCGCGAGCTCCTCGACCTTGTGGCGATTTTCCTGATTCACCGTCTGGAGCTCCTCATTCATGCTCTGGAGTTCCTCCTTGCTCGTCTCCAGCTCCTCCAGCGTGGACCGCAGCTCCTCGTTGGCGGATTGCAGTTCTTCGTTGGACACCTTCATTTCCTGCCGGCTGGTCTCGAATTCCTCGACGATGCTGCGGAGCCGCTCGCGGGTGTTGTTGAGTTCTTCCGTGAGCTCCTTGACCGTGCCATCGCCGTGCCTCGCCCTCGTTCGAGGGGCGGCGGCAGGCCGCTCGAATTCCTCGAATGTCACCAGGGCATAGCCTTCGTGTTGCGCTTCGAGGGCAGGCTTCACATGCATGGCGACCATCTTCGAGTCGCCGTTGAACTTCACGGGTACGGGCTTGCTGCGTGTCGGCCGCTTGTCGTGGCGGGCGGCATGCAGCGCCGCGATCAGCTCGACGGCAAGCTCCTTGCGCACCAGCTTGCCCGCGTTCGCCGTGACCAGGCCGCCGGGATGCTCGAAGTAGCGTCCGGCCAATTTCGAGAGGTGCAGAATCTCGCCGTCGGGACCGACCAGCGCGCTCGGCAGCGCGGTGCGGATGATCAGGTGCTCGTGTACCTGTTGGTACTGCAATGCGGCGGTGTCCGGCTCGGCAGGCGGCTCGCCGTGCCTAGCCAGTTCCCTGCGCCCGACGGGGAACACGGGCAGGCGCGGCTCCGGCAGTTGCGCAAGTCCACGCCGGTAGATCGAATGCTGCTTGTCGATGGTACGGAAGAGCGCCGTGTCGTCCACGATCTCCGAGGTACCGAGCACGAGGTAGCCGCCGGGCCGGAGGGCGTAATGAAAGATCTTCAGCACGTCGGTCTGCACGTCGCGCTGGAGGTAGATCAGCAGGTTCCGGCACACGATGAGATCGAGCTTCGAGAACGGCGGGTCGCCCAGGAGATTATGGTGCGTGAACACGATGATCTCGCGCACGTCCTTGCGGACCCGGTAGCCGCCGCTCTCCTCCACGAAGAAGCGCTTGAGCCGGTCCGGCGGCACTTCGCTCGCGATATTGCCCGGATAGAAGCCGTCGCGCGCCACGGCAACCGACTTCTCGTGCAAGTCCGATGCGAACACGTGGATGCGGGGGGCGGCGCCTTCGAGCATCGCCGCCTTCTCGAGCAGCAGCATCGCGATCGAGTACACCTCCTCGCCACTCGCGCAACCCACGCACCACACCCGCACCTCGTCGTCGGCATCCTTTCCCTCGAACAGATACGGCACGATGTCACGCTCGAGCCGTTCGAAAACCGGCTGGTCGCGGAAGAAGCTGGTCACCGTCACCAGCAGGTCGTCCGCCAGCGCGCGGACCTCTTCCGGCGTATGCCGCAGCAGTTCAAGGTAGCGATCGAGCTCCTCCACGTAGCGCAGCTGCATGCGGCGCTGGATCCTGCGCATGACGGTGGATCGCTTGTATCGCGTGAAATCGCGGTCGGTGCTTGCCCGGACCAGCAGGAGAATCTTCCGCAACAGGCCCTGGTGGTCGCCGACCTTCTCGGAATCGGGCGCGACGGCCGGCATCCGCGGCTCGGTCCGGGACCAGCGCAGGATGGCCCCTGGAATCGCCGCGATCGGCAGCACGAGATCGACGAAACCCGCGGAGATGGCGCTTTGCGGCATGCTGTCGAATTGCGCCTCCTTCGGGTCCTGTGCGACCGTCAGCCCGCCGCGCAGCTTGATCTCCCGCACGCCGAGCGTCCCGTCCGAGCCGGTGCCGGTGAGGACGACGCCGATCGAGTGCCCATCGTGGGTCTCGGCGAGCGTGCGGAAAAAGTGGTCGATCGGGGCGCGCACGCCCGGCCGCTCGAGCGCCGACAGCCGCAGGTGCGTGTCGATCGCGCTCAGGTTCGCATTCGGCGGAATCACATAGACGCAGTTCGGCTTCAACTGCGTGGTTTCCCCGACCTGCAGCACCTGCATGCGGCTGTGCGGCTGAAGCAGCCCTGCGAGGTGGCTCTCGTGCTCCGGCGAGAGATGCACCACCACGACGTACGCGAGGCCGCTGTCGTCGACGACGTTGTGGAAAAAGGCCTTGAGCGCGGCGAGCCCGCCGGCGGACGCGCCGATGCCGACGACGACCACGTCCGGCTTGCCCGGGTGCCCGCTGCCGCGCTCGTCCTCGACCGGCTCCACCCTGCCCGCTGAGGCCGGGGAGTCCGCCGGCGGCCGGGCCTTTGCGCCGCGCTTGCGGCCCGCGCTCAAGGCGCGGCCCGGCGTCTTCTTCTGCCTGCCCGGCATGGACTTCCCCGCTCCTGCGCGGACGTTTTTGCCCGCCATCCCGCAGTAGATCAGCATAGTCCTACCCGTCGCTGTCAGCCACCTTCGTAAGCTAAGATCAGCCCATTCCCTCAGGGCGAGACAGCGTGGCCGGCAACGTCATCTACGAAGTCGAGTGCCAGCTCGACCCCGACATCGTCGCCGACTACGACGCCTGGCTTCCCGGCCACGTCCGGGACGTGCTCGCGTGCCCGGGATTCCACGGCGCCGACATCGAGATTCCCGAAACGCCCCCCGGCGAGCGCCAGCGGCGGCGCATCCGCTACCGGATCGAGAGCGCCGCGGCGCTCGACCATTACCTCGAGAACAATGCCACGCGGCTGCGCACCGAGACCGCCGAGCGCTTCGGCGGGCGCGTGCACTGCGAACGACGGGTATACAGGCCGCGCCACGAGCTGGCGCCGCCCGCACACGAACCCCTGCGCTGCCTCAACTGCGGCACGGTCGTGACCGGCAAGCATTGCCCGCAATGCGGACAGGCCGCGGGCGTGCACGTGCTTTCGCTGAAAGAGGTCGCAGGCGACGTTACGCATTCGCTGCTGCACCTCGACAGTCGCGTGTGGCTGACGCTCAAGCTGCTCGTGCGCCGGCCCGGCGAGCTGACGCGCGAGTTCATCGCCGGCAGGCACCAGCTCTATATCCCGCCGTTCCGGCTCTACCTCGCGGTCAGCATCCTCTACTTCGCGCTGCAGGCGCTCCTGCCCGGCAGCAATTCGTTCAATGTCACGGACGCTTCGGGCGCAGGCGGCGCGGCCACGCCCGCGGGCGTCGATGCGACGAAAGAGGCAGGCCAGCCGACGCCCGGGGACGCCGCGGGTCCCGCGGAACTGCGCAATGAGCTCGAGGCCGAGGGCGTCGCGACGTCGAAGCGCGGCAAGTCGCTGCTGTCGGCAAAGGACTGCAGGTTCAGCATCTTCGACGGCGGCGGCGACAGCGACTTCGAGCAGTCGCTCTCTGCGGCATGCAGGCAGATGCGCGCGGACGGCGGCAAGCGGTTCGCGGAGCACTTCACCGCGACGGCCCCCAAGCTCATGTTCCTGTTCCTGCCGCTCATGGCCGCGGTCGCGCTGCTGTTCTACTGGAAACCGCGGCGGCTTTACGCCGAGCACCTCGTGCTGTTCCTGCACAACCACGCCTTTACCTTCCTGCTGCTAGCCGTGACCTCGGTGCTGACCGCGGCCGCCGACCTCAAACTGCCGCTCGCCGGGCTGTCCGGGTTCGCCGCGTTCCTGCTCTGGTGCTACCTGCCCTACTACGTGTTCCGCTCGATGCGCATCGTCTACGGCGAAGGGCGCTTCAAGACGATGCTCAAGTTCTTCTCGCTCGCGACGATCTATCTCGTGCTGCTCGGCCTCACGATGCTGCTCGGTCTCGTGTTCACGATGCTCTCGCTCTCGTGAGCGGCGCAGAGCGCACGATCCTGCACGTGGACATGGACGCGTTCTACGCGTCGGTCGAGCAGCACGACCGACCCGAGCTCGCGGGCCTGCCGGTGGTCGTCGGCGGCGCCGGCAGCCGCGGCGTGGTCGCGGCGGCGAGCTACGAGGTGCGCCGCTTCGGCGTTCATTCCGCGATGCCGATGCGCGAGGCGCTGCGGCGCTGCCCGCAGGCCGTCGTCGTCGCCCCGCGCTTCAAGCGCTACCGCGAGATATCGAACCAGGTGTTCGAGGTGTTCCGCGAGTTCACGGACCTGGTCCAGGGCCTGTCGCTGGACGAAGCCTTTCTCGACGTCACCGGCAGCACTGCGCTGTTCGGGAGCGGCGAGGACATGGCGCGCGAGATCAAGAAGCGGATCCGCGAGCGCACGGGCCTTACGGCATCGGTCGGCGTCTCGCACAACAAGCTGCTGGCAAAGCTCGCCTCGGACATGCACAAGCCCGACGGGCTCACCGCCATCCGCCCGCAGGACGTGCGCGCGATGCTCGATCCGCTGCCGGTCGGGCGCCTGTTCGGCGTCGGGCCGAAAACCGCGGCGCGGCTCGAGGAACAGGGCATCTTCACGCTCGGGCAGCTGCGCGCCGCGCCGGAGTCGCTGCTGTGGCCGATGTTCCGGCGCGAGGTGCGCACCTACCAGGACCGTGCCGCCGGCATCGACGAGCGTCCGGTCATTTCCGACGCGCCCGAGAAGCAGCTCAGCTCGGAGGAGACCTTCGACGCCGACATTCGCGACCACCAGGAGATGCAGGAGCGCCTCGCGCAGCTCGCCGACCGCACCACCGCGCGGCTGCGAGCGCGGCAGTTCAAGGCGGGCACGGTCAGCATCAAGGTGCGCCGGCGCGACTTCGAGACCTACACGCGCCAGAAGAGCTTCAATCCGCCGACGCAGGAGACCCGCCTCATCGCCCAGGTTGCGGCCGACCTGCTCGGGCACTGGCTGGCCGAGCAGCCGCGCGCGGCGGTGCGCCTGCTCGGCGTCGGGGTCAGCGACTTCGAGCCGGAGACGCAGCTCGACCTGTTCGCGACGACCGGGCCTTCGCAGGCCGGTCGCCTGGACGACGCGCTCGACCGCATTCATGGGCGCTTCGGCGATGAGGCCATCCATCGCGGAACGGACCGCTAGGAAGCTTCGCCGCGGACACGCAAAGGGGACAGTCACTTATAAAGGGGACAGTCACCTTTTACTGCAGTCCTTCGGGAAAAGGTGACTGTCCCCTTTATAAGTGACTGTCCCCGGGGGCATCATGCAGCCTGCATGTACACGAGTTTCTTCGGGCTGAGCGAAAAGCCGTTCGCGATCACGCCGGATCCGCGGTACCTCTACCTCAGCGAGCGCCATACCGAGGCGCTCGCCCACCTCGCCTATGGCATCAGCGAGGCTGGCGGCTTCATCCAACTCACCGGCGAGGTCGGCACCGGCAAGACGACGGTGCTCAGGAGCCTGCTGCAGCAGCTCCCGCCGCACTGCGACGTCGCGCTGATCCTGAACCCGCGCGTCACGCCCGCCGAATTCCTGCTCGCCATCTGCGACGAGTTGCACGTGCAGGTGCCGGCCGGCTCCGAGGGCAGCGTGAAGGCGCTGGTCGACCTGCTCACGCACTTCCTGCTCGATGCCCACGGCCGCAGCCGGCGCATCGTGCTCATGGTGGACGAGGCGCAGAACCTCGACGCCGCCGTGCTCGAGCAGGTGCGCCTGCTCACGAACCTCGAGACCGCGACGCAGAAGCTCCTGCAGATCATCCTGATCGGGCAGCCGGAGCTGCGCGAAGTGCTCGCCCGGCCGGAGCTTCGCCAGCTCGCGCAGCGCATCACCGGCCGTTACCACCTCGAGTCGCTGCGAAAGGCGGAGACCCTCGCCTACATACGCCATCGCCTGCGCGTCGCCGGCGCGACGCGCGACTTGTTCACGCCGGGCGCGCAGCGTGAGCTGCATCGCCTCTCGAACGGCGTGCCGCGCATCATCAACGTGATTGCAGACCGCGCGCTACTCGGCGCCTACACGCGCGAGGAGCACGAGGTCGACGGCGCGCTCGTGCGCCGCGCGGCCTCCGAGGTCTACGGCCGGCCGGTGCTCGCGCCCTGGATCCGGTGGCTCGCACTCGGCGGCGCGGTCGCGGGAGCTGCACTGGTCGGCTTCGTGTTGTGGCGCGCGTGGCCCGCGCTGCTGCAGCCGAGCCCGGTCGAGGCGACCGCCGTGGCCAGCGATGCGCCGGCGGCGAAGCCGCCCGCGGCGCCAGCCACGCCGCCACGCGAGACGCTTTCCGCGCTCCTGTCAAAGCGCGTCGCTGCGACCACCATGGACGCCGCGTTCACCTCGCTGTTCGCGCTCTGGAACGCGCCTTTCCAGGCGGGCGGCAGCCTCGCCTGCGACCAGGCGGACGCACGCGGCCTGTCCTGCGTCTGGCAGCGCGGCTCGCTCGCGCAGCTGAAGCTCATCAATCGCCCGGCAATCCTTTCGCTGGTGGACGGCCAGGGCGCGGCTCACCAGGTGGTGCTGTCCGAACTCGACGACGGCGACGCGAAACTCCTGCTCGGCGACACCGAGGCGCGCGTGCCGGTCGCCGAGCTCGCCGACTACTGGTTCGGAGAGTTCCTGGTGCTGTGGCGGCCGCAGACCACGGCGCAGCGGCCGCTCCGGGCCGGGATGCGCGGCGACGACGTGCGCTGGCTGCGCCAGGGCCTCGAGCAGCTTTCAGGAAGCCCGCTGGTGCCGGATGCCGGCGACTACTTCGACGACGAGCTGCAGCAGCTGGTCGAGAACTTCCAGCGCAGCCGCCGCCTCACGGTGGACGGGGTCGCGGGCCTGCAGACGCAGCTCGTGCTCGACTCGGCACTCGGCGCGCCCGGCACGCCGACGCTCGCGCACGCAGAGCCGCAGGCGGGCGCATGAGCTTCATCCTGGACGCGCTCCGGAAATCCGAAATCGAGCGCCAGCGCCAGAGCGGGCCGAGCATGGCGGAATTCCCCCTCGCGCGGCAGGACCGGCGCCTGCCGGTCGCGCTGGTCGCGATCGGCTTCCTGCTCGCCGTGAACCTCGCGGTCGTGCTGTTCTTCATGCTGCGCAAGGAGCCGGAGCCGGCAGCCGCAGTTGCAACGCAGGTCGCGGCCGCGACGCCCGGCTCCGCGACCAGCCCGCCGCCCGTGGCCGCGACGCCGGCCCCGGCGCCTTCCGCAACGCCCGCGCCGCAGGGCGAACTGCAGGGCGCCTTCAATGCGCCGGCCGCGAACGGCGACGCGCAGGCGGATTTCTACCGCGATCCCGCGACGCTGCCTCCGGATGCGCCGGACCCGACGCTGCTGCCCGAGACGCCCCCGGCCAATCCCGGCGTCGTCTATGGCCCATCGTCCGGTGCCGAAGATGCAGCGACGGTCGAGGCCCAGACCGGACTGCCGCCGCTGTCGGTGGACTTGCACGTTTTCACCGATGACCCGGCGAAGCGCGCCGTCTTCATCAACGGCCGACGCTATACCCAGGGCGCGCAGATCGCCGAAGGCCCGACGGTCGAGCAGATCACGCGCGAGGGCGCGGTGCTCTCGTATCGCGGCCGGCGCTTCCTGCTGCCGCGGCTGTAGCCGCGCGTCTTGTTGAACGCCGACGCAGCGCCTGCCCGCACGCTCGACGGCACGGCGCTCGCGGCGGCGCTTCGTTCCGGCATCCACCGCCTGATCGCGCGCGAGGAAGTCATCAACAAGATCAACGTGTTCCCGGTCCCGGACGGGGACACGGGCACGAACCTCGCGCTCACGCTGCAGGCGGTGCTCGGCTCGCTTCGCGCCGCGCCCGAGGCCCACGCGGGTGCGCTCCTGACGCGAGTCGCGGATGCCGCGCTCGACGGCGCACGCGGCAATTCCGGCGCGATTCTCGCGCAGTTCCTGATGGGCCTCGGCGACCGCGCGGCGCAGCAGGCGGCTTTCACGGCGGCGGAATTCGCCGACGCGCTGGGCGCGGGCGCCGCCTACGCGCGCGAATCGCTCTCCGAGCCGCGCGAGGGCACGATCCTCACGGTGATCGCGGATTTCGCCGCCGAGGCTGCCGCTGCCGCGGACGGCGGCGTCACGGAGTTCCGGGCGCTTTTTCGCCGCGCGCTCGCGGTCGCGCGCACGTCGCTCGATGCAACCCCGGCGCAGCTCGAGATGCTGCGCCGCGCGAACGTGGTCGATGCCGGCGCCATGGGTTTCGTCGAGCTCGCGGCCGGCATGGCCGACTACTTCGAGACCGGCATCGACCCGGGCGACGATGCCGCGATCCAGCTCCTCTCCGACGACGAAACGGCCGCAGGCTCGCAGGTCGATCTCGAACATCGATACTGCACGGAGTGCATGATTACCGGGGACGCCATCGACCGCCGCAAGCTGCGCGAAGAGGCGTCGGCGCTCGGCTCGAGCCTGGTCATTGCGGGCTCGCAGAGCAAGGTTCGGCTGCACATTCACACGAACCAGCCGCCGCGGCTGTTCGCGCTCGCCGCCCGCTTCGGCGCGGTGGGCGGCGAGAAGGCGGACGACATGCAGCGGCAGCAGGAGATGGCGCATCACGCGGCGCGCCGCAGGGTCGCCGTCGTCACCGATTCGGCGGCGGACCTGCCCGAATCCGTGCTCGAGCAGCTCGACATCCACGTCGTGCCCGTGCGCGTGCACTTCGGCACGCACAGCTACCTCGACAAGGTCGGGCTGTCCTCGCAGGAATTCTTCCGCATGCTGGCGTCGAATCCCGCGCACCCGAAGACCTCGCAGCCACCGCCGGGCGATTTCCGGCGCGCGTTCGAGTTCCTCGGCTCGCACTACCAGGCGGTCGTCTACGTGGGCCTCATGGCACGGGTCAGCGGAACTTTCCAGAGCGCGGAGACGGCGGCCGCGCGCGCGCGCACGCGGGCGCGGATCCTCACGCACGATTCCGGCACGGCCGCGCTCGGCCAGGGGCTGGTCGCCATGCGCGCGGCGGAAGTCGCGGCCGAAGGCGGCGACGCGGACGCCGTGCGCGATGCAGCCAGGACCGCCGGCCGGCGGACGCGGACCTGGGGTTGTCTCGTGACGCTCGAGTTCGCCGTACGCGGCGGCCGGGTGCCGGGCTGGATCAAGCCGCTCGCGGACCTATTTCGCCTCGTACCGGTGCTGATGGTTCGGGCGGACGGCAGCCTCGGTTTCGGCGGCGTCGTGTTTGGGCGGAAAAATCCGTACCGACGCTACGGCAAGCTGCTTCGGCGCCGGCTCGATCCGGGCAGGCACTGGCGGATCGGCATATCGCACGCGGACGCGCCGGCAGGCGCCGCCGCCGTGCGCCAGGCGCTCGCCGCCGGACTGGCGCGGGCGGAATTCCTGCCCATCATCCCGCTCGGCACGGCGCTCGGCGTGCACGGCGGCCCCGGCTGCATCGTCGTCGCCGCGCAGGAACTCTAGAACAAAAGGGGACAGTCACCTCTAGAGGTGACTGTCCCCTTTAAAAGTGACTGTCCCCTTTTGCTACTTGACGATGGGGCGCTGCTCGTCGGACCAGCGCGTGTAGTCGCCCTTCAGGTGGACGAGGCGCTTGAAGCCGGACTTGCCAAGGACACCGAGCGCCTCTTCGGCGCGGACGCCGGTCCGGCAGTACACGACAATATCCTTGTCGCGCGCAGCGTCGAGCTCGGCGATGCGCGCGGCGAGCTCCGTGTATGGGATATTGATCGCGCCCGGCACGTGGCCTTCGGCGTACTCGGCTGCCGTGCGCACATCGAGCACGACCAGCCCCGGGTCCGCCCAGGCAATGCGCTCGACGAGCGCCTTCGGCTCGATCGCCGCCGGCCCTGCCGCCATCGCCTGGCCGGCGACCACCAGGGCGAGCAGCAGGGCGAGCAGTAGGGACAGCAGCCGCATCATTCAGTCCTCGAGGACGAAGGTGACACGCATGCGCACGCGGTAGATCCTCACCTTGCCCTTCTCGATCTCGACTTCCTGGTCTGCGATCCAGGCGCCCGAGATGTTCTTCAGCGTCTTGCTGGCGCGCTTGATGCCTCGATCGATCGCGTCCGCGAAGCTCTTCGGGGACGTCGAGGTGATCTCACTGACTTTCGCGACTGTCATCGGCCTCTCCTCCAGGTTCGCTCTTTCCGCTCCCGTGGCCGGATCATAGCGCTACGGGCGCCGGCTGCGGGGCCGTTATCATGCCGGCTCCACAGGAGGCTCCCATGATCCACAAGCTTCGCAGCGCGCTCGTACGCGGTCTCGTCGTCGTGCTCCCGATCGGCTTCACCGTCTGGCTCTTGTGGTGGCTGGGGAGTTCCACCGAGGCGCTGCTTCGCAGCCTCATCCTGCTCGTCGTTCCGCAGGAGCATTACCTCCCCGGCATGGGCATTGTCGCGGCCCTCGCGCTTCTGCTCGCCGCCGGCACGCTGTTCAACGCGCTGCTGGTGCAGAGCGCGCTGGCGTCCTGGGAGCGGTTCCTCGACCGTATCCCGGTCGTGAAGACGATCTACGGCGCCACGCGCGACTTCGTGAAGTTGCTGCCGACCGGCGGCAAGCGCCGCGACCTGCGCCACGTCGTGCTCGCGCGCTTCGGCGAGGCGCAGGTCATCGGCTTCGTGACCCAGGACGATGCCTCCGAGCTCGGCATCGTCGAGCAGGAGGACGGCCTCATCGCGGTATATTTTCCGATGAGCTACCAGATCGGCGGCTACATGGCGCTGCTGCCGCGCTCGCGGGTGGTGCCGCTCGAACTGCCGGTCGAGGCGGCGATGCGCCTGGTGCTGACCGGCGGCATCTCGGGGGCCGCCGCCTGAGAAGGACCGCTAGTCCTTGTCGATCTTCGTGATCTTCGATCCTTCGAAGGTCAGGTTGTACATCAGCCCCTTGTTGGAAAAGATGAACCCGATGATCGGCTTCTTCGCGGTCTCGGTATCGAGCTGGCCGCCGGCGCCGAGCGTCGCGAGCGCGACACTGCCATCCACGCCCGCCTTCCAGCCGTCGTGGTTCTGCTTGAGGAACTTGTCGAGTTCCTTCTGCGACATGAACATGATCGCCTGGGCTTTCTGCTGCACGCCGAGCTGGAAGCCGATCGAGCCGGCCGCGGTGTTGTAGTAGCCGGCCGTCTTGCCGCCCACGAGGAGCGCGCCCTCGCCGAACTCACCGCCGATGCCGACGCCGGCCTTGGTGACTTTCGGGAACACCAGGATGCCGGCCGCTTTCGCGCCGAGGTCCTTCGCGGCCGAAGACTGCTCGTAAAGATCGGCAAGCGCTTCCTTCACCTCGGCGTCGATTTCGGCCTTGGAGGCAGCGACTGCCGGCGCGGCGGCGAACATGAACAAGGCTGCGGCCAGCAGCGGGCGGGACATGCAATTCATCGAGATCTCCTTACGGTGCCGGGTCGTAGATTCGTAGATTTACAGAATCGCATTGCCGCCGCCAGCGAGGACCGCAAAACTCTGCGGCCGCGAATCTGCGAATCTACGACCCGGCACCGATTGGCTGGCTAGGCGTATGCGGCGCGCGGGCGGTCCTGCGAGTAGACGAGCTCGACGTGGCGAATGCCGGCCGTGCGGCGCGCAACGCGCCTGACTGCCTGCACGAGCCGCAGCAACAGGTTGTGGCCTGCGCGCGGCCCGCCGACGGCATAGGCTTCGGACACGACCAGATGCAGCACGGTGATGCGCTCGAAGCTGTCACGCACGTAGAGGATCACGCCGACCGGGCGCGACATAGTCCCTTCGCGCTCGACGGCGAAAAGGCACTGGGCGTCGGTCTCCCCGCCCACGCGCACGCGCAATTGCTTGCCCTCCGCGACGATCTCGGGCGCGCCGTAACGGTTGATGGCGGTCTCGATACCCTTGCGCACCCGGTGCTGGCGGCCATTGAAGAACAACAACGCCTCCAGCTGGTGGTAATGCTCGGCCGGCAGGGTCGAGACGAATGTGATCTGGCTGATGGCCGCAACTCCCGCTGCATCCCCGCAAGTTGCGGGGTCCGGGGCACCTTACCGGTGCTTTCAGCCCACTGTCGAGATTCACATAATTCAGTCAAAATCGAAAAATCCGCACCCGGTGTAGCGTACCGGCAACGGCCAAGGAGGGCCTGTGGACAGGCTGGGGACTCTTTTTCGCAAGTGGCGGGCCAGGCGAGGATTTTCAAATGCCGGGGGCCGGCGGCTCGCTGAAACGCGACCTGTGTCTCGTTCGCCACGACCGAATTTGTCAACCATTGACGCACCTGTCGGCCAGGGGCACCGGATGCCCTCGCCGGCGCGTTTTTGCGCGGATCGGGACGACCCATTGAACATCGACTACTCGGACATCCTGCCCGGTGACGACGCTCCGGATACCGACGATCCGGGGACGCCGCGCCCGAATCCGCCGCCGGCGGCTGCGCCTGCGGCCGCGACCGTTTCAACCGGCGCGACCGGCACGCATGCGGCGCTGACAAGCGCCTCGGGCATGCACGCCGCGCTCGCGCAGCCAGGCAGCCGCACCAGCGCAAACGTCGTAATCCTCTCCGCGGACCCGACGCTGATCGATCTCCTGCGCGATTCCCTGGCGGGCATTCACCGCGTCTGGCGCGCCGACGATGCCACTCACGCCGCCGACCTCATGGTCGCCTCGGGCAACGCAGTGCTCCTGATCGACGCATCGCTCGCCGACCACAACACCAAGGACCTCGTCAACCAGGTCCACAAGCAGTTCCCGGACCTCGCGATCATCGTCGCCGGCCGCCGCGACGACGAGCACGAGCTCGCGCACCTCGTCTCCGAGGGCGTCATCTTCCGTTTCCTGCACAAGCCGGCATCCGCCGAACGCATCCGCAACTTCGTGGATGCGACGCAGCGCCGGCAGAACGGCACGGACTTCACCGCGACGCTCCCGCCCAAGCACAAGAACCCGCTCTTCGGCGGCACAGCCGAGATGCCGGCGCTCGCTCCGCCCTTCAAGCTCCAGCTCGGCGACGGGTTCGCCCGCCGCTGGACTCGCCGCAGCCTGCTGCTGGTCCCGATCGCGCTGCTGGCCTGGGGCCTGATGACCTGGGAGCCGTGGAACCGTGCGGGCGTGCCCGCCAGTCCGACGACGGTCGCGCCGAAGGCGGCGGACACCGGCGAGGCGACGCGCATCCAGAAAATGCTCGACTCTGCGGGCCTCGCGCTCTCGCAAGGGGCTCTGATCGAGCCGCCGGGCCAGAACGCGCTCGAGCTCTACCGTGCCGTGCTGGTGCGCGACCCGGGCAACGACCTCGCGCGCCGCGGCATCGACGGCGTCGCCGACGAGCTGATCGTCCAGGCCGAGCGCGCACTGATGGAGCAGGACGTCTCGCGCCTTGCGAACGCGGTGGATGCGGTGCGTTCCGTGCGCCCCGACCATCCGCGGCTCGCGTTCTTCGTCACCCAACTCGAACGCGAACGCGCGCTTGCCGCGCAATCCGGCCAGACGGTGCGTGCCGTCGACACGATGGGCCGCCCGCTCGAGACGGCGGCGCCGACCAAGGAGCTGCCATCGGTCCGCGTGCAGGCTTTCGTGCAACTCGCGAATGACCGCATGAGCAACAACCAGCTGGTCGGCAAGGATGGCGCGCTTGGCTACGTCATCAGCGCCAGGAACATCGACGCCGCGGACGCCGGCGTTGTTGCCGCCGCCACGCAGCTCGCCCGCCTGTTCGAGGCCAATGCCCAGAAGGCGGTCCGCGAGAACCGGCTCGACGACGCCAATCGCTGGCTGCAGAACGAGATCGAGCTCGACGCGGACCGTTCCCGGGTCGCGAGCCTGCGCGCCGACATCGACGCCGCCCGCATCGGCAACCAGCGCGCCGACCGCGCACGCCTGCTCGTGCTCGCGAACCAGCGCATCGCGCAGGGCCGCTTGCTCGAGCCCCAGGGAGACTCGGCGCAACACTACGTCGACCTGGTGGCGGCGGCCGACCCGACTTTCGAGGGACTCGCGGACACCCGTGCGCTGCTCGCCTCGCGCGCGCTGGCCGAAGGCCGTTCGGCGCTCGGCGCCCGCAACCTCGACCGGGCGGACAACTTCGCGCGTGCCGCCGCCACTGCCGGCGCGCCGGCCGCGGACGTCGCCGACCTCAATGCCAGGATCACGACGGCGCGCGTCGTGCCCCCGCCGGCGGCGGCGCCGGAACCGGTGGTACTGCCGGAGAACAAGCTGCGCCGGACCTTCTTCATGGCGCCCGCCTACCCCACGCGGGCACGCGAGCGCAATGTCGAGGGCTGGGTCGACCTCGAATTCACGGTGACGAAGGACGGCGCGACGCGCGATCCCGTGGTGCGCGGAGCCGAACCCGCAGACACCTTCGACCGTGCCGCGATCGACGCCGTCAAACGCTGGCGCTACGAGCCGCGCGTCGTGAACGGCGCGGTCGTCGAGCAGCGCGTCGAAACGCGCCTGCGCTTCCAGCTTTCGCAGTAGCGACGGCAAATAGGGGAACGAAAAGGGAAAAGGGGACAGTCACCTTTAGGCGACGCGGCCCCGGCGATCAGGGCGCCGCCGTCACTTAAAGGTGACTGTCCCCTTTTCGTTCCCCTTTTTGTCCCCTACTTTGCGGCCATGCGCTCGTGCGCGCGGCCGAGCAGGTAGGCCACCAGCGCCCACGCCGCAGCGACGACCGCGCCGACGATCGCCAGCGTCGAGGCGCTCGCCGACCAGGCGGACACGATCGCATCACGGGCTTTTGCGACCACGAAGTCGCTGGTGCGGTAGACCAGCGTGTCGTTGACGTTCTTGGCCTTGTACTTCGACTCGCGGTCAAGGGTCGTGTAGAGCATCTCGCGGCAGGGACGCACGATCGCGTACTGCCCGACGCGGCGCGCGATGAAGACCCCGACCAGCGTGAACAGCGTCGGCGAGACCGCGATCAGCATGAAGCCCGCCACCACGAACAGCGGCACCACCACGATCATGGCCGCGACGCCGAAGCGACGCACCAGCCGGCCGACGGCAAACAGCTGCAGGACGAGGGTCGTGAAGCTCATCGTCAGCTCGATGCTGCCGAGGAAGGCCGTGCGTGCGTCACCTTGCGGGTAGTAGATGCCGAGCAACTCCGCCTGCTGGAGATACAGGAAGGTGTTGACGGCTGCCATGAGGAACACGAAGGCCGCGATGCCGGCGAGATAGGGCGACGTCATCACCAGCTTGAGGCCGGCGAATGGATTGCCGCCAAACGGCCGTTCCTCGGACCGTTCTCCGCCCGCGCTTTGCCGCGCGCTCCAGGCGAGGAGATAACGCATGAGGAAAATCGTGGAGACGAGAAACGCGGCGGAGACCAGGAGCAGGTTGACCTCGCCCACGGCCCTGGCGAAGAAAGCCGTGATGGCCGAGCCCGTGAGCTGACCGGCGGTCGCGCCCGCGGTAATGAAGGCAAACAGGCGCTTGCCCTGCTCCTTGCTGAACAGGTCCGCCATGAAGCTCCAGAAGACGGCGATCACGAACAGATTGAACACGCTCACCCAGACGAAAAACACGCGTGCCGTGGCGGCGTCCTTGTCCTGCACCGTCAGCAGCGCCCAGAAGCCGAGCAGGTGCGAGGCGAAGAAAACGTACGTCCACGGCAGGAACACGGCGCGGCGGAAGCGGCCGCTGATCCAGCCGAAGACAGGCACGGCCACCAGCATGCACACGAGCGTCCATCCGAACAGGTCTGGAAGATTCTCGGCGCCGCCGCCGACACCCATGCTGTCGCGGATCGGCTTCAGGATCGCGTACGCCGTGAACAGGAGGAAATGATAGGCGAAAGCCGCGACCAGGCCGGGCACCTCGGCCGGGCGCACGTCAACCGCGCGCGCCAGCGCCCGCTCAGGGAGCGAAGCCCCGCTCATGCCGGCGCGGCCGGCTTCTCGCTCGTGATCGCGAGCGTGTTGCCTTCGGTGTCCTCGAAGAAAGCCATCCAGATTTCCACGTCGTCGAGCACGGCGACGCGGTGCGGCCCCTGGAGGAATTCGGCGCCGCGCGTCTCGAGTTCCGCGTGCGTTCCCTCGATGTCATCCACGCGGTAGTACACAATCGAGCCCGGCGGGTCGTACATCGGGTCGGAGGAGATCGAGAGCGCGAGGCGGATGCCGTCGCAGTCGAAGAACGCGAGCTGCGGCGGCACATCGAACAGCAGCTTCATGCCGAGCGTGTCGCGGTAGAAGGCGGTCGCCCGCGCGAGGTCGCGAACCGGGATCGCGACCTGCTCGATGCGGCCCAGGCTCAGGTTCACTGCGTAATGCCGGACTGGTCGAGGATGAAGGCGTATTCCTCGGCGATGTCGCGGTAGCGGTGGAAGCGGCCCGACTTGCCGCCGTGGCCCGCTTCCATGGAGGTGCGGAACAGGAGCGGGTTTGCGTCGGTCTTGCGCGTGCGCAGCTTCGCGACCCACTTCGCCGGCTCGTAGTACTGCACCTGGCTGTCCCACAGGCCGGTGGTCACGAGCATCGCCGGGTAGTCCTGGCGCGCGACGTTGTCGTAGGGCGAGTACGACAGCATGTAGTCGTAGTATTCCTTCTTCTTCGGGTCGCCCCACTCGTCGAACTCGTTGGTCGTGAGCGGGATGCTCTCGTCGAGCATGGTCGTGACGACGTCGACGAACGGCACCTGCGCGACGATCGCGCGGTAGTCGGCGGGCGCCATGTTCGTGACCGCGCCCATGAGCAGGCCGCCGGCGCTGCCGCCCATCGCCGAGACTCGACGGGCGTCCGCGTATCCTTCCTTGACGAGGTAACGCGTGACATCGATGAAATCGGTAAAGGTGTTCTTCTTGTGGAGCAGCCGGCCCTGCTCGTACCAGCTGCGGCCCATTTCCTGCCCGCCGCGGACGTGCGCCAGCGCGTAGACGAAGCCGCGATCGAGCAACGACACGCGCGCCACCGAGAAGGCCGGGTCCATGGTCGCGCCGTAGGAGCCGTAGCCGTACTGCAGCATCGGCGCCGAGCCGTCCTTCCTGAATCCCGCGCGGTAGACGAGCGAGACCGGTACTTTCGCGCCGTCGTGCGCCACGGCCCAGACCAGCTCGGTGCGGTAGTTCGCGGGGTCGTAGCCGCCGAGCACGGGCGTGCGCTTCATGAGCTGGCGCTCGCCGGTCTGGATGTCATAGTCGTAGACCGTCGTCGGCGTCGTGAGCGAGGTGTACTCGTAGCGCACGACGTGGGTGTCGATCTCGGCGTTCTGGCCGAGACTGGTGGTGTAGGCGGGCTCGTCGGAGGCGATGTAGAAGTCCTTGCCGCCGCTCCACGGGCGGATGCGGATCTTGCGCATCGCGTCCGAGCGCTCTTCGATCGCGAGGAAGTCCTTGAACACGTCGAAGCCGTGGATGAAGGCATCGTCGCGGGTCGGGACGATCTCGTGCCAGTTCGCGCGGTCCCCTTCCGTGCCGACCTTCGCCTCCATCAGGCGGAAGTTCGGGGCCTGCCAGTTGGTGCGGATGATCCAGCGACCGTCGAGGTGGTCGATGTAGTACTCGAGGTCGCGCTCGCGCGGGTAGAAAACCCTGAACGCGAGCGCCGGGTCGGCGGCGCGCGCGTAGCGCCACTCGGTCGAGACCGTACTCTGCGCGGCGATCAGGATGTACTGCTCGTCCTTCGACATCGCGACGCCGGTGTAGAAGCTGTCGTCGTCCTGCTCGTAGACCAGCGTGTCCGTTGCCGGGTCGGTGCCGAGCACGTGGCGCATCACGCGCCGGGCGAGCAGCGTCTCGGGGTCCTTCTCCAGGTAGAGGACGCTCTTGCTGTCCGCGGTCCAGGCGATCGAGGGGTCCACGTTGTCGATCCGGTCCGGGAGCGTCCGCCCGCCCGCGAGGTCCCTGAATTGCAGCGAATACTGGCGCCGGCCGACCGTGTCCTCTGCGTACGCGAGCAGGTTGTTGTCCGGCGCGATCGCGCTGGCGCCGATCGCGAAGAAGCCGTGGCCTTCGGCCATGGCGTTGCCGTCGAGCATCACCTGTTCGGGCGCGTCCAGGTTCCCGGCCTTGCGCGCGTAGACCGGGTATTCCTTGCCGGTCTCGAAGCGGGTGTAGTACCAGTAGCCGCGCAGCCGATACGGGACCGTCGAGTCGTCCTGCTTGATGCGGCCGACGATCTCCTCGTACACGGCGTCCTCCAGCGCCTTCGTGTGGGCGGTCATCGCCGCCTTGTAGGCGTTCTCGGCCTCGAGGTATCCGATCACCTCCTTGTTCTCGCGCGTGTCGTCGCGCAGCCAGTAGTAATCGTCCGTGCGGTTGCCGTTCGGCGACTCGACGAGGTGCGGGCGGACCGCCGCGACCGGCGGCACCGGCGGGGATTTCGGCATGCTCTCGGACTCCGGCCTGACCGGCGCGTCGCTCGCGCAGGCGGCCAACAACAGCGCCGGCGCGATGGCCAGTGCCACGACGTGACGGATTGTCTTCATCGACTGCCGCGTATCTTACCGGAGCCGATATCCTCCCGCGCTGCCGCCAACGCCGATCCCAGCGCCGTCCCCGAGAGCCAGGCCGCTTCGGCGCGCGCATCGAGGCACCAGTCCCCGCAGAAGCCGACGGCAGCGCCTCGATCGAGCAGGCAGGCTTCGCCGAGCGGCGCCTCGACGCGCGCGTAGCGCCAGTAATAGCAGTCCGACAGGAGCATTCGCGGCAGCGCCCGGCCGATGCGCTCCGAAAAGCGGTCCACGAGCGCACGCTGGACGCCATGCGCCGGCCGGTCGAAGCGGGCGCGCGACCAGTCCGCAGTCGCGTGCAGCACCCACGACTCGCGCATCCCGCGCCCCGGCTTGGAGCCGTTGCGCGCATACCAGCTGAGCACCGCGTCGTCCATGCAGGCGGCGTCGGGCACGCCGGCGAGCGGCGCGTCGAAGGCGACGAGCGCCGACCAGCAGGGCGCCATCGGCACGGCCCTGACGCGCGCCGCCAGCGGCGTGCGCGAACCCGCGAGCGCGGCCGCCGCCGGCGCCGGCAAGGCGATCGCGATGGCCCCGTAGTCCGCGTGCGCCAGGCCCCGGTCATCCAGCAGCGTCCAGCCGCGGCGCCCGCGCTCGAGGCGGACGATGCGTGCGCCGTACTCGACGTCGAGGTCCTCCGCGAAATGCCGCGCCAGCGAATTCATCGCCGGTGCGCCGACCCAGAGGTCCGCCTGGTCGCGGCGGTCCGGCCAGTCGGGCGCCCAGCGCGCCGCGGCGCCCGCGGCCTCGGCCGCTTCGAACTGCCGGCGGAATCCCGGATCGGCCGCAGTCAGGTATTGCGCGCCGTGGTCGAAGCTCGCGACGGCAAAACGGCGCGTCGCCAGCCGGCCGCCCGGCGCGCGCTGCGACTCGAACACGCGGGCGGCGACGCCCGCCTCCTGCAGGCGCCGCGCGCAAGCGAGCCCCGCGAGCCCGGCGCCGACCACGGCGACCGAACCGGCATTCATGCTAGCCTCGTGTCCCGATGAAAAAACCATGCGCCGTCCTCTCGACATTCGCCGCGATCCTCCTCGCCGGCTGTGCGTCGCAGCCGACGCAATCCTACCCGGCGGCTACCGCGTCCCGTCTCGCGACCTACGCCAGGGCGACGCCCTGCTGCGACGATCCGTCCGGGTTCCGGTGGAACGCTCTGCCGAAGCAGGGCTATGCCGACGCGGCGGTCGACGCGGCGAGCCCGGTGTTCGACTTCCAGAGCGGCCTGTCGCCGTTCGCGGCCTTCGAACTGCCGGATGCGACGACGCCCTACCGCATCCGGGTGAAGAGCCTGTTCGACCGCAGGGGCGCGGACAAGGCGGGCGTGTTCTATCCCGCCGTCGCGCTACTCGACGAGACATTCATCGTAGTGCACCTCTCGGGACTCGACAGCCTGAGGCTCGAGCCCGCGCTCGCGACGCCGGGCGGGGAGCCGGGATTCGCGGTCTCGATCGGCATCGATCCCGCCGAACAGAAGGGCAAGTACCTGGTCGTGTTCACGCCGGCGGCGCTGCTCGGCCGCGCGCCGGACGACGACCGTGAAGGCGACATGCTCTCGCTTTCGTCAATGGCGTACATGGAACAGCGCGGCGAGGCGGCGCTGCCGCCCTCGCCCTACGGCCGCATCCGGATCACGATCGCACCGGAGAAGGTCATGGCGCACGAGCCGGGCGTCGAGCAGGCGAAGCCGCCGGGGAGCGACTAACCGGCGGTCGCCGGGTCGACGAAATCCGCGATCGCCTGGATGACCTCCGGCGCCGACAGGATGTCGCGGTGGCCCCTGCCTGTCGTCGCCAGGAACTGCACGGCCGGCCAGGCGGCGGCGAGCGCCTCTGCTTCCGAATACGGAATCACCGCGTCCTCGCGGTCGTGTATGAGGAGGCCCGGGATGCCGGCGCGCGGCGCGACGGCGACGAGGTCTAGCTCGGCCGGGGGCCGGCCGGCCTCGCGGTTGAGGATCTTCACGAATTCCCGCATCGCCGCCGGCGGCAGTCCCGCAGCGCGCGCGAACATGAGTGGGATGCGGCTGACGCGCGTCGGGCTCGAAACAAAGACGACACGCTTGGGCCTGAAGCCGTAGAGCAGAGCCGCCCCAAGCGCCGCGCCGCCGAAGGAATGGCCGATCGCCGCGTGCGCAGGACCGGTGATGCGCTCGACCTCGACCAGGAGCTCGCCGATGATCCGCGGCGATGCGTTCTCGCCGACCGAGATGCCGTGGCCGGGGAGCTCGAGGGCAACCGTGCGCATGCCGCGCTCGAGCAGCCGCGCGGCGAGCGGGCGGAACTGCGTCGTGCGCCCGCGCCAGCCGTGCAGCGCCAGCACGAGCGGGCCGGTCCCGCCCCAGCTGCGCGCGCGCAGGCCGGTGCGGAGCTCGATCTCCTTGCCGGCGCTGCCGGTCGCGAGCTCCCAGGGCTGCGTCGGGTTCTGTCCGCGCGGGCGCGAGATGAGGTCGACGAGGAAGCGCGCGGCTCGCCTCGGTGCGATGCGGCCGTAGAGACCGAGGAACAGCGGAGCGTAGGAAGGGACTTGGTTCGCCACGGATGAAAAAGCCGGCACGGTTTCCCGTGCCGGCCCCCTTGTCTTGCCAGGCCGCGGGACTCAGCCCGTGGGCGCGGTGCCGTCGGCGGGGGTCTCGCCCTCGGACGGCATCATGTCATCGGCAGGCGGCATCGCGGATTCCGGGCCGCCGCAACCCGAGGTGCCGTCGACGAACCGGATGTCGAGGTCGCCCGCGGCCTCGATGTCGCGCACGCACGTCGTCGTGCCCGAGGCGAGCGGCGCGCTGAACTCCCAGTCACCCGGGGCGAGCGGCAGCGTATCGGCGGAGCCGTTGCACATCGGCGCGCCGGCCTCGTCGGTCGGGCCGGTCATCGGCACGTCCTTCACCATCAGGCGGTTGTTGGCGTACTTGTTCGCCTGGCCCTTGAGTTCCTTCGGCGAGATGCGCACCGGGATCGTGTCGCACACGCCGCCCTGCGAGACGGACTTGATGGTGATGCTCGCGTGCAGGAGCGGCAGCTCGTCGTTGGCGCTGCCGGTGCCGCCGCAGGCGGCAAGCACGAAGGCCGCCATGGAGGCGGTGCCGAGGGCGCGCAGGCCCGAATTCTTCAGAATCGACATCGTCGATGTCTCCCAGGTTGCAGGTCCCGCCGGGACCCCGAAATAAGCCGCAGATTCTAGTCCAATTCGGATTGAAGGGGGATTGAAGGGGACGGACCCCTTCATTGCCACGGGCGTTCCAGCTCCCAGAGCAAGGGGTCGTAGCCGCGCCGGACCAGGAAGCCGCCGCCAAGGTGGCGAAAATGCCTCGACAGCCGGGCCTTGTACCAGGCCGCCGGGCGCAGCCGGACGCCGGAATCGGTCCGCGCGCGGTCCGCATTGCGCCGCCAGTCCTCGCTCGTCAGCACACTGAAGTAGAGGGCGCCGCGGGAGAGGCGGCCGAGATTTGCGAGCGCACGCACGGCACCGCGGTCGTCGAGGTACTGCAGGACGTCGTGGCAGAAGACGAGGTCGAAGGGCTCATTCGGCCTGTAGTCCGCGACGCTTTCCTGCGCCCAGCCGAAGCGCCGGCAAAGGTATTCACTGGTCTCGAGTCCGACATAGCGCGCGCGCGGGAAGGCGTCGCGCACCGGCTTGCGGAAGTGGCCGAGGCCGCAACCGGCGTCCAGCACGCGACGAACCGTGAAGCCGAGGTAGGCGGCGTAGCCGCACACGAATCGACCGAGCCGAATCGCCTCTGCCCGCGAGGCGACGCGCGTGCGCGGGTTCACGTAGTAGCGTCGGTAAAAACCGGCGTCGAACATGGAATAAAAGGGGACAGTCACCTTTAGCTGCGATGTCACAAAGCCAGCAGCGTGAGCAGTGCTAAAGGTGACTGTCCCCTTTTATTCCTTTTATTCGACGGTGACGCTCTTCGCGAGGTTGCGCGGCTGGTCGACGTCGGTGCCCTTTAGCACGGCGGTGTGGTACGCGAGCAGCTGCAGCGGCACGGTGTAGACCGCGGGCGCCTGGAAGTAGCTCACGTGCCGCGGCATCGTGATCACCTCGACGCCGTCCGAGGGCTCGATGCCCGACTCCGGGTCGGCAAAGACGTAGAGCATCCCGCCGCGCGCGCGCACTTCCTGCAGGTTCGACTTCACCTTCTCGAGCAGGTCGTTGTTCGGCGCAACCGCAATGACCGGCATGTCGGCATCAACGAGCGCGAGCGGACCGTGCTTCAGCTCGCCGGCCGCATAGGCCTCGGCGTGGATGTAGGAAATCTCCTTGAGCTTCAGCGCGCCTTCCATCGCGATCGGGAACATCGCGCCGCGCCCGAGGAAGAGCGCATGGTGCTTCGGCTCGATCTTCTTCGCGAGCGCCTTGACCGCCGGGTCGAGTGCGAGCGTCTGCTCGATCATCGCGGGCAATTCCAGCAGCCGGTGCACCAGTGTCCGCTCGCGCTCCTCGGCGAGGCCATGGTGCTTGCCGATCGCGATGACCAGCATCCCGAGCGCCGCGAGCTGGGTCGTGAATGCCTTGGTCGAGGCGACGCCGATCTCCGGGCCCGCGCGCGTCAGCAGCACCAGCTCCGACTCGCGCACCAGCGAGCTTTCCGGCACGTTGCAGATCGCGAGCTGGGACAGGAAGCCCGCCTTGCGCGCGAGGCGCAGCGCCGCCAGCGTGTCCGCGGTCTCGCCCGACTGCGAGATCGACACGAACAGGGTGTTCGCCGGCACCACCGGGTCGCGGTAGCGGAATTCGCTCGCGATCTCGACGCGGCAGGGAACGCGGCACAGCTGCTCGATGAAATAGCGCGCGACGATGCCGGCGTGATAGCTGGTGCCGCAGGCGACGATATGCACGGAGGTCACGCGCTTGAAGACCTCCGTTGCCGCGGGGCCAAAAGCCTGCGCGAGGAGGCGCCCGCCGGCGACGCGCTCCTGCAGCGTCTGCGCGACCGCGCGCGGCTGCTCGTGGATCTCCTTCAGCATGAAATGCGGGAAAGCGCCCTTCTCCGCCGCCTCGGCCGACTGCTCCGAGACGTAAGGCTTGCGCTCGACTTCCTGCCCGTTCGCGTCGACGATCTTGACGCTATTGCGCCGGATGCAGGCGACGTCACCCTCCTCGAGAATGATGAAAGTACGGGTCACGGGCAGCAGCGCCGCGATGTCCGAGGCGATGAAATTCTCCTTCTCGCCGAGGCCGATCAGGAGCGGGCAGCCGGCGCGCGCGAGCACGATGCAGTCCGGGTCCTGTCCCCACATGACGGCCAGCGCGAATGCCCCGCGGAGCTCCGCGACGGTCTTCTGCACGGCCTGGAACAGGTCGCGATCCGTGCCGAGGTGGTAGTGGATGCGGTGCGCGATGACCTCGGTATCGGTGTCGGAGGTGAACTCGTAACCGGCCTTCGCCAGCTCGTCGTGCAGTTCCTCGTGGTTCTCGATGATGCCGTTGTGCACGATCGCGACGCCGTCGCGCGAGATGTGCGGATGGGCGTTCCTCTCGTTCGGCACGCCGTGCGTGGCCCAGCGCGTATGCGCGATGCCGAGGTGACCGGAGGTCGGGTGGGCGGCGAGCGCGTCGGAAAGCCTGGAGACCTTGCCGACCGCGCGCAGGCGCTCGACTTGGGTGCCGCCATTGAGGACCGCGACGCCGGCCGAATCGTAGCCGCGGTATTCGAGGCGCTTCAGCCCCTCGATCAGGATCGGGACGACGTCCCGGTCAGCGACTGCTCCGACGATGCCGCACATGAGGGGGACATTCTAGCCCTTCGCCGCGGTCCCGGCCCCGAGCCATTTGAGCGCCGCATTGAGGTCCTGGAACATTTCGATGCGCGCGCCGCGGTTCATGGCCGCGGTGCGGAAAAACAGGGTCTGTTCGTCCGGGACGAAGCCGCGGAAGCAGCAGGCCGCCGAGACGCCCGGCAGCAGGCGCGCGGCGAGGCCGGCTATGTCAAATGTCTCGAGCGGCGTCAGCTTGCGGCTTACGTTGTCGCCTTCGGCAAGCACCTTGCGCAAGCCGTGCTCGCGGCAGGCGTCGCTGAGCGAGGTCCACACGCGGGTCATGCTGTCCGGCGTCATCACGAAGCCGGATTCGAGATGGACGTACAGGTAGCCTTCGCGCGGTTCCAGTGTGAAGCCGGAGGCCATCTCGGTTACTTCGGCTTCTTCTTCGGCCGCTGCCAGTTCTCGACCGTGAGCTGGCGGCTGCGCTCCACCGTCAGCTTTTCCGCGGGTGCGGGCTTCGTGATGGTCGAACCCGCGCCGATGGTCGCGCCCGCCCCGACCGACACCGGCGCCACCAGCATCGTCCCGGAGCCGATGAAGGCGCCGTCGCCGATCTCGGTGCGGTACTTGTTCGCGCCGTCGTAATTGCAGGTCACCGTGCCGGCGCCGATGTTGGCCTTGCTGCCGACGGTGGTGTCGCCGAGATAGCTCAGGTGATTGGCCTTGCTGCCGGCGCCGATCTCGCTGTTCTTGACCTCGACGAAGTTTCCGAGCCGGACCTCGTCCGCCAGCCGCGTCCCGCGGCGCACGCGCGTGAACGGCCCGACCAGGCAGCGCGCGCCGGTCGCGAGCCCCTCGAGGTAGCAGTTGCCCACGATCTCCGTGTCGTCTCCGATCTCGCAGTCGCGCAGCAGGCAGTTCGCGCCGACCTTGACCCGGTCGCCCAGCTTCACGCTGCCCTCGAGTATCACGTTGACGTCGAGCACCACGTCGCGGCCGCAGGTCACTTCGCCGCGCACGTCGAGCCGCGCGGGATCGATGACGGTCACGCCGGCGCGCATGAGCGCCGTCGCGCGCTCGCGGCGATGCGCCGCCTCGGCTTCGGCGAGCTGGAGCTTGTCGTTCACCCCGAGGACCTCCGCGGGAGATTCCGCGACGACGACTTCGACCGTGCAGCCTTCGCGCACGGCGGCGACGATGCAGTCGGTCAGATAATACTCCCCCTGCGCGTTGTCGGGCCTGAGCACCCCCAGCCAGGCGCGCAGCCGCTCCGAAGGCGCAGCGAGCACGCCCGTATTGATTTCGTCGATCGCGCGCTCCTTGTGGTTCGCATCCTGCTCCTCGACGATGCGAGCGACGCGCCCGCTGCCGTCACGGATCACGCGCCCGTAGCCCGCGGGATCGGTCAGCCGGGCGGAGAGCAGCGCGAGTGATTTCGGTCCCGCCTTCGCGAGCAGGCCGCGCAGCGTCCCGGCGCGGATCAGCGGCACATCCCCGTAGAGCACGACCACCATATGGCCGTCCGGCACGGCGGGCAGCGCCTGCTGCAGCGCGTGGCCGGTGCCCTTCTGCTGCGCCTGCAGCGCCCAATGGATATCGGCGCCCGCGATGGCGGCCTGCACCCGCCCGCCGCCGTGGCCGTGGACGATGTGGATCGCGTCCGGCCCGAGCGAACGGGCGGTCGCGACGACGTGGGCGAGAAGCGGCCGGCCGGCCAGCGGCTGCAGCACCTTGGGCAGGTCGCTGGCCATGCGCTTGCCTTGGCCGGCAGCCAGGATCACGACGGAAAGGGGCATCCGCGGCATCATAACCGGAGGCGTTCCCGCGGGAACGTGACGGGCAAGCGCCAGGAGCGTAATTTGCCGCTCCGCGCACAAGGGTGTTATACCGTTGGGCGCGAGGCACTCACCAACGTCATTGAGGCGTCAGGAAACATGGCAACGAAGCTGGAAAAACCCCTGCGTCGCGAACTCCCGGTGAACGAGGAGCTATACACGCTCACGATCTCCCCGGAAGGCCTGAAGCTGGTCCCGAAGGGCAAGCGCAAGGGCCACGAGCTCACATGGAAGGATCTCCTGAACGGTCAGCCCGCGGTCGCGTCGGCGCCGGCCTCCCCGATGGATCCGTCCTGACGCCCTAGCCCGCCCGGAACCTCGGCCGCGGTGCGCGAGTCCAACTCCCCCATGACAGGGGGATTTGCGCGCGTTTTCGCCCTGGTCCTTGCGCTCGGCATCGCCTGCGACGCCGACGCCGCCTGGCGCGTGGTCGACCCAGCGACGGCGCGCCAGGCCGTCGAGAATGCCGCGGTCCTTGCCCGCGACGCAGAACTCGGGGCTTTCGCTGACGGGAGCCACGCGACCGAACTCGCCGCCCGCCTCGAGGTGATTGCGCACGACGCGACGCTCACCGATGTCGCCCAGGAGTGGCTGCTCGATCGCGGCCTGCACCGGCTCGCGCACATCGCGCCGACGCCCGAAGCGCGCGCGACGGTTGCCCGCCTCGCGCTGCGCGCGCCGACCGTGTACGCGCGCGTCGATCCCGACCAGGGCGACCGCGCCACTCCTTTATATGACGCCGGTGCGACCGCGCGCTTCGTGCTGCGCACCTGGAACCGCAGCGACGCGCGCGCGATCGCCGAGGCCGAGCTGGCGGCGGGCAACACGCGCTCCGTGGACCGCTTCGCCGCGCACGCCGCCCTGCATGCGCACAGCCCCGTTCTCGCCGGCATCGCCGACGCCTTTCGCCAGGCGCCGGCGTCGCAGCTCGTCGCGCAGCGACCCGCGGCCGCGGCCGCCCTGGCCGCGGGCCAGCGCGTGGATACGCTTGCGCTGGTGCTCGCCGAGCGGCTCGCCGACCCGGAGCTTTTCGATCTCGTATTCGACAATGGCGACGAAGCCACGGCGCTTGCGGCCGTGCCGGCCGCCGCGCGTGTGCTCGACGGGCAGGCCGCGCTCGCTTCCCTCACCCGCGCGAGCCTGCGCAAGGACATCGGTTCGGCCGCCCTGCTCGCGATCGGCCGCCTCGCGGCGAACGATGCCGCCGCGCGCCAGGCGCTGTTCGATGCGCTGGCCGATCCCGCGCGCGCTCCGTCCGCGGCGTCGGCGCTGGCGCGCATCCCGGATCCTTCGGTCAGCGCCGAGCTCGGGCGCCGTCTCGCGGCGGCCGGGGAAGAGGCGGAGCGGCGCGTTCTCGTCCTCGCGCTGAAGCTCGACGCCGGCCCCGCGGCCCGCGCCGAGCTCGAGCGCTTCGCGAAATCGGGCGCGGGCTCGGACAGGCTGCAGCAGGACGTGCGCGCGTGGCTCACGCCTTGAGGCGCGCAATCGGGTGTGCGCTGCTGGCGGCCGCGGCAGGCCCGGCGGCGGCAGCCTGCGTGATCGACGCGGACGGCGAAATCACCAACCCGTTCGCGGCGGGTTGCGGCGACGTCGTCTTCACCTACACCGAGAGCGACAATCTCGGAACGAATATCGCGCTCGGCTACCCGCCGCCGATCCCGGTCGCGTCGCTGACGCCGGTCGCGGGTTTCCGCGAATACGCCTCGCTCTTCGCCGAGCACCAGTCGCTGCTGACGCTGAACGACGAGGTTGACGGAACGGTCGTCGGCCACACGCTCTCGGGCCGGGACATCTGGGCCTACGCCGTCGGCGACGCGAACGCGACGACCGCCGAGGGGTTCCCGGAAGGCGCCGTGCTGGTGAACGGCGGCATCCACGCGCGCGAATGGCAGACACCCGAGGCCGTGACGGCCGTGTACGAGACGCTTCTCGCCGCAAAGGCCGACCACGGCTTCTTCCAGTACCTGGTCGAGAACCTGAACACGGTGCTGGTCCCGGTGCTCAACGTCGACGGCTTCATCCAGACGCAGGCCTGGCCCGTGACCGTCACGGCCGACCGCGAGCAGCCGCGCGAGGGCCGCATGCGCCGGAAGAACCTGCGCGATCCCATGACGAACGGCGCGATCGACGGCGGCATCGGCACCTTCGCAGACAATTTCTACGGGGTCGACCTCAACCGCAATTCCCCGCGCGGCTTCGGCCAGGCGGGCGGCAGCAGCGCGAGCACGACCAGCCTCATATACCGCAGTGCGTCGCCGGCCTCCGAACCCGAGATACTCGCGCTCCAGCAGGCGGCGACGCTCGGTCCCGCATCCCGGCTGCGCTTCTACAGCGATACGCACTCCTTCGGCCAGGATTACCTCGCGCCGCGGCCCGACAACGCGCGGCTCAACGCGATCACGCAGACGCTCGCGCAGCGCATGATCGCGACGTCGGGGCGCGGCTACGCCTACGGGCCGGATCCGGTCGGCTCGCCGGGCATCGGCACGACCGCCGACTACTTCGCGTTCGAATACGGGATCCCGAGCTGGACGCTCGAGCTCGAGCCCGAGCACGGCGGGCAGGACTACGGCGGCCTCGCCTCGCACGGCCACAGCGGGTTCATCCTGCCGGACGCCGAGGCGCCGCGCATGCGCAACGACGTCGTGCGCCAGTACCTGCTCGGCTTCTACCGCCAGAGCGGCCCGCCGGCCGCAATCGCGGCGGAGATCCGCGACACGACGAGCGATACGGTCGTCTACCGCGCGCACTGGGACCGGAGCGGCTCGAAGGCGCGTGCGCTCGTCGTCGACGTGAACGAGGCGCTCTTGCCGGGCGGCCAGTACCGGCTGTGGGTCGCCTTCAACAAACCGATGCGCATCCGCAATTCCGCGGGCGCCGTCGTCTCCTATGCGGGGCAGAGCCCGGGTGCGGCGGTCGGCGCAGTCACGCTCGAGATTCCCGCACTGGCGGCGGGCAACGACCTCGCGCTCGGCGGGACGGCCGCGTGGCTCAATGACCCTGGCGGCGCGCCGGACGGCTACCTGCGCTACACCGACGATGCGTTCGCGGTGGACTTCACCCTGCCGGGCTCGCTTTCTGTCGCAGCCGCGACGCCAGCTACGCTCCACCTCGCCCAGCAGGATCTCGCCGAGATGCGGCTCGACGGCGATCCGGCGAGTGCCGTCGACTGGGGCAATGGCGCCTGGCTCCGGTACGAAGATGCGACCGGCGTGGCTGGCGACGTCGGCGGCGGCGATTGCTCCTTCAAGCCCTTCATCGCGCCGGCCGCGGGCGCGGCGCCCCCGGCCGAGGCCGCCTGCCGCGAACAGGCCGCACCGCCGCCGCCCCCACCGCCACGCGGCGGCGGCGGCGGCGATGGCTCCGGCCTGCTCGGGCTGCTAGTCGGATTGCTGGCGCTGACGCGGCGCAGCTACCAAGGCCGCAGCGCGTAGGTCCAAGGGCCTGGACGGTGCCCAACCCGCCGCATGCTAGTGTGGCCGCCGAGCCTGTACCGCTCGACAGGGAGTCGGCTTCCATTTCGCACATGTTCGCCGCCGATCGCTGGGTCCGCATCACCATCCTGGCGGCGGCTTACACGCTGACCGGCATCGTCGGCCTGTCGCTCGCCATTCCGCCCGGCTATGCGACTGCCGTCTGGCCGCCGTCCGGCATTGCGCTTGCCGCGCTCCTGCTCTGGGGCCCGCGCGTGTGGCCGGGCATCGCCATCGGTTCATTCCTCGTCAACATCGCCGTTGCCGCGACCACGGTCGCCGTCGAACTGACGTGGATCAGCGTCGTGGTTGCCGCTTCGATCGCGGCCGGATCCACCGTCCAGGCACTCGCCTGCACCGGCGCGCTGCGGCGCTGGGTCGGTCGCGAGCATGTGTTCGAGTCGGGATCGACGATGCTCATGTTCACGGGCATCACGACAGTCGCCTGCCTCGTCGCCTCGAGCTGGGGCGTCGCGACGCTGAATGTCGCGGGGGTCGTCACCGCCGACCGCTTCCTCGACACCTGGCAGACCTGGTGGCTCGGGGACCTGATCGGGATCGTGGTCTTCGCTCCCGTCTTCCTGACCTGGCGGCAGTCGCTGCTGGTCGGCAGTTCGCTCCCGCGCATCGCCGAGGTCATCGCCGCGTTCTCGCTGCTCGCGGTCACCGCGGCGGTCGTGTTTGCCTCGCCGCCGCCCACGCAGGACGCGGCAAGCCCGCTGACCTTCCTGCCGCTGCCTTGCCTGGTGTGGATCGGGTTCCGGTTCCGGCCGATCGGCGTGGCGCTCGGCGTCTGCCTGCTGTCGGCGATCGCGATCGCGGCGACCGCGAACGGCTCGGGTCCTTTCGGCGGCGTCAAGACCAGCGATTCGCTGCTTTCGCTCCAGGCATTCATCGGGCTCACGACTGTGATGGCACTGACGCTGGCTGCGGCCGTCACGGGCCGCCGCAGGTCGGAAAAGGCGCTGCGCAGCCTCAGCACCGAACTGGAGCAACTGGCGCTCTCGGACGAGCTGACGGGACTGAAAAACCGGCGTGGGTTCCTCGTGCTGGCGGACCAGGCGCTGCGCATGGCGCGGCGGGCGAAGGTGAAGTGCGTGCTGGTCTTCGTCGACCTCGACGGGCTCAAGCGCGTCAACGACGAGCGCGGCCACGCGGCGGGCGACACGCTGATCTCTGACGCCGCGCGCGTGCTCACGAGCGTCTTTCGCGAGAGCGACGTCGTCGGGCGGGTTGGCGGCGATGAGTTCGCCGTATTCGCGCTGCTCGACGAGCACGACGGTGCGACTGCTGTCAGCACCCGCCTGCAGGCAGAGATCGACCGATTCAATGCCCAGGCCGTGCCCTCGATGCGGGTCTCCATGAGCATCGGCATCGAGGAGCTGCACCCGAGCGCCGACACACCGCTCGACGTCCTGCTGTCCCGGGCGGACAAGGCCATGTACGAGAAGAAGCGCAGACGGTCCTGAAAAGGGGACAGTCACCTTTTCCCTTAAAAGGGGACAGTCACCTTTTCCCAGAACGAGCGAAGGGAAAAGGTGACTGTCCCCTTTTCATGCCCTTAGCGCTCGGGCCGGGAGTTGCCGATGGGGTAGGTCTCCCGGATCTCGTGGGTCAGGGTGTCCCGGAGCACGTTGAACCACTGGCCGCAGCCGAAGCTGTGGCACCAGCGCTCGGCATGCCCGCCCTGCGGGTTCGAGCGGAAGAACAGGTAGTCCGCCCATTCGCCATCGCCGGCGCCCACGGGCGGGCGGGCGACATGCGCCTCGCCGCCGAAGCTGAATTCCGGCTCGTCACGCAGTCCGCAGTACGGGCATTCGATCCTGAGCATGCTCTATGATTCCCGATTCGCATGAGCGAACGCTATTCATTCTTCGCCCTCGCCCGCCACGCGGTCAACGGCAAAAAGCCCTGGCCGCGCGTGCTGCAACGCCCGTCGCTGAAGCCGGCCTACGACGCAGTCATCATCGGCGGCGGCGGGCACGGCCTCGCGACCGCCTGGTTCCTCGCGAAGGAACACGGCATGAAGAACATCGCCGTGCTCGAGCGCGGCGCCATCGGCCAGGGCAACTCCGGCCGCAACACCCAGGTCGTGCGCTCGGACTACTTCCACCTCGCGAGCTCCAGGTTCTTCGACCGCTCGCTGGCGCTCTACGAGGGACTCGGCCGCGAGCTCAACTTCAACGTGATGCTGAGCCAGCGCGGCAAGGTCTCGCTCGCGCACAGCCCGCACGAGCTCGAGGTGATGCGCCGCACGGTCAATGCGATCCGCATGAACGGCGTCGACTCGGAGATACTGACGCCGCGCGAACTGGCGAAGCTGGAACCGATGCTCGACCTCGGCGCGCGCTACCCGGTCGAGGGCGCGGCCGTGCAGTGGCGCGGCGGCATCGCCCGCCACGACGCCGTCGTCTGGGGATTCGCGCGCGCGGCGGGCGCGCTCGGCGTCGACATCGTCCAGGATTGCGAGGTCACCGGATTCGCGATCGTGAACGGCCAGGTGCGCGGCGTCGAGACGACGCAAGGGCCGGTCGCCGCGCCGCGCGTGCTGATCGCCGTCGCCGGCCAGTCGAGCGTCCTCGCCGGGAAGGCGGGGCTGCGGCTTCCGCTGCAGACCATGGCCCTGCAGGCCATGGTGACCGAGCCGGTCAAGCCGCTGATCAACACGGTGCTGGTCTCCGCCGCGATCCACGTCTACGTCAGCCAGACGAGCCGCGGCGAGGTCGTGATCGGCGGCGGCGCGGACGCCTATAACAGCTACGCACAGCGCGGGGGGCTGCCGGTCTTCGAGGCGAATGCGCGTGCGGCCGTCGAACTATTCCCCTGCCTCTCGCGGCTGCGCGTCATGCGCCAGTGGGCGGGCGCGGTCGACATCTCGCCCGACACCAGCCCGGTCATGGGCCTGACGCCGGTCGAAGGCCTTTTCATCACCGCCGGCTGGGGCACCGGCGGCTACAAGGCGATACCCGCGGGCGGCGAGACCATGGCCTGGACGATCGCGAACGGCCGGCCGCACGAGATGATCCGCGCCTTCGCGCTGGAGCGGTTCGCGACCGGCGCGCTCATCGACGAGGCCGCCGCCTCGGGCGTCGCGCACTGATGGGCTACCGGCTCGACAAGGGCGGCCACATCGACCGCTCGCAGGCGCTCAGCTTCCGCTGGAACGGCCGCAGGATTCCCGCCTTCGCCGGCGACACCGTCGCTTCCGCGCTGCTTGCGCACGGCGTCGCCGTCGTCGGCCGCGGCACCAGGCTGCACCGGCCGCGCGGCGTGTTCTCGATCGGGCCTGAAGAGCCCAATGCGCTGGTGACGCTCGGCCGCGGCGCGGAACTCGAACCCTCCGCGCGGGCGACGATGACGCCTGCGCGCGACGGCCTCGAAGTGCGCGCGCAGAACGCCTGGCCGGGCGTCAGGCTCGACTTCGGCCGCGTCCTCGATCGCACCGCCGGGCTCTGGCACGCAGGCTTCTACAACAAGACTTTCATGCGTCCGTCGTGGGGATTCTGGGAAGGCTGGATCCGCCGCGCGGCCGGGCTCGCCAGGCCGCCGCGCGAGCGCGACCCCGCACGCTACGAGTCGGTCGACGCGCACTGCGACCTGCTGGTCGTCGGCGGCGGGCCGGCCGGGCTCCTCGCGGCGCAGGCCGCGTCGCGCGCGGGGCTCACCGTGATCCTCGCCGAGCAGGACTTCGAGTGCGGGGGCCGGCTGCTCGCGACCAACACGCTCATCAACGACGCGCCAGTCACTGTCTGGTTCGCGAGCGTGCTCGGAGAGCTCGCCGCCTCGCGCGAGGTCACGCTCCTCACCGCGACCACCTGCTTCGGGCTCTACGACCACGGCGTTGCCGGCCTGCACCAGCGGCTCGATGCCGGCAGCAAGCCGAGTCCCTTCCGTCAGCGCACCTGGCGCGTGCGCGCAAGACAGACGCTGCTCGCGACCGGCGCGATCGAGCAGCCGCTCGTCTTCGAGCAGAACGACCTGCCGGGGGTGATGCTCGCGGGCGCGGTCCGCCAGTACGCGAACCGTTACGGCGTCGCCGCGGGCCGGAATATCGTGCTCGCGACCAACAACGACTCCGCATACCTCGCCGCACTCGACCTGGTCGCGGCCGGCGCGCCCGTCACGCGCGTGCTCGACAGCCGCACCGAGCCGCCGGCGGACCTCGCGAAGTGGCTGCGCGCGCAGGGCGTCGAGGTGCTGCCCGACACCGGCGTCGTCCGCGCGACGGGTCGCAAGCGCCTCGAGCGCGTCGAGCTAAGCGGCCGGGAAGAGATTCCCTGCGATGCGCTCGGCGTGTCCGGCGGCTGGATGCCCGCCGTGCACCTCTGGTCGCATGCGCGAAGACCCCTCGCCTATGACGAGAATCGCCGCGCATTCCTGCCGCGCGAGTCGCGTCCGCCGCTGCTTGCCGTCGGCTCGCTCGGCGGCTGCGCGACGCTCGACGCCAGCTTCGCGGACGCCCTGAGCGCCATCCGCCAGGTCATGGCACATGCGGGCCGGCCGGACGAGTTGCCCATCGCGCGGCCCACGGTCCAGGAAGCGCCCGTTTCGCCCGAAGTCGGCGTCGCGCCGCAGGCGCAAGGGGCGAAAGCATCGCGCCAGTGGCTCGATATGCTGCACGACGTCACCGTCGCCGACGTCGAGATCGCGCTCGCTGAAGGCTACTCGCACATCGAGCAGCTGAAGCGCTACACGACCTGCGGCATGGCCGCGGACCAGGGCAAGACCAGCAACCTCAATGCGCTGCTCACGGTCGCCGGGATGACTTCCCGGAGTGCCGCCGAAGTCGGGACCACGACATTCCGCCCCCCCTACACGCCCGTGACGCTCGGCGCCATCGCCGGGCGCGGGACCGGCGCCTGGTACGCGCCGAGGCGGTACCTGCCGGCCCACGCCGAGCACGAGGCGCTCGGCGCGCACTGGTGGGAGGCCGGCGGCTGGATTCGCCCCGCCTGCTACCCGAAGAAGGGCGAGACGCCGCGGCAGGCCGTGTTGCGCGAGGCCTCGGCCATGCGTGCCGGCGTCGGGCTGTTCGACGCTTCGCCCCTCGGCAAGATCGAGGTGACCGGCCCCGATGCGGCGAAGTTCCTCGATCACTTCTACGTCAATCCTGTCGCCAGACTGGAAACGGGCCGCGTCCGCTACGGGCTCATGCTGAACGAGAACGGCGTCATCATCGACGACGGCACCATCGCGCGGCTCGGGCGCGATCACTTCGTCGTCACGACCACCAGCGGCGGCGCCGCGCGCGTGGCGGCCTGGCTGGAGGAATGGCGGCAGTGCGAGTGGCCCGGGCTCGAGGTGTTCGTCACGCCCGTGACGACGCACTGGGCGACCTTTGCCATCGCCGGCCCGCGCGCGCGCCAGCTGCTGGCGCGATTCCGCACCGACATCGCTTTCGACTGGCGCTCGCTGCCGCACATGAGCCTGCGAGAGGGCCGCTTCGCCGGCGTCCCGGCGCGGCTTTACCGGGTCAGCTTCTCCGGCGAGCTCGGCTACGAGATCAACGTGCCCGCCCGCTGCGGCGCGGCGCTCTGGACGGAGCTGCTGAAAGCCGGCGCGGATTTCGGCGTGACGCCATACGGCGTCGAGACCGTTCTGCTGCTGCGCCTCGAGAAAGGCTACCTGCATGTCGGAGTCGACACCGACGGCACCACCGTGCCGGCCGACGTCGGCTGGGGCGAGGTGGCCGCGAAGCGCAAGGGCGACTTCATCGGCAAGCGCTCGCTCGCCCGCCCCGACAACCGGCGCGCCGACCGGCTGCAGCTGGTCGGGCTCACCGACGCCGACGGCGATGCCCTCGTCGCCGGCGCGCAGCTGCGACTTGCGGGCACCACCGAGGGCGGCGACGGCTGGGTGACGTCCGCCGCGCATTCGCCCGCCCTCGGCAAGCCGATCGCGCTCGCGCTCCTGCGCGGCGGCCGGGCGCGGCAGGGCGAACGCGTCGCCGTGCACGACCTCGACCGCAGCTGCGAAGCCCTCGTCGTCCCGCCGACGTTTCTCGACGCCGAAGGCAAACGCCTCAATGCCTGAGCTAGTCGCAAGCCTGCAGGCGCAGTCGGGCCTGCCCGCGGGCGGGCGCGTCTTCAGCGACGCGCTGAAGCTCTCGATACTGCCGACGCGCGCCATGCTGCGGCTGCAGCTCGGCACGCGCTCGCAGAAGGCGGCCGGGTCGCTGCGCATCGCGGAGCGGCCGCTGCCGGTTGCGATGAATTCCTGGAGCGGCGAGGACCCGGTCATCGCGCGCGTCGCGCCCGACACCTGGCTGCTGCTGTCCGCCTGGCACGAGGCCGGCGAGCTCGTTCCCGCCGTGCGCGCCGCCTGCGGCCGCCGGTCCTACGCGGTGACCGATATTTCGGACTCGGTCGTCACGATCGCGATCGAGGGCGCGCTGGCGCCCGCCGTCCTCGCGCGCGGCTGCGGGATCGACTTCGCTTCCGAATCGTTCGGCAACTTCGCCTGCGCGCGCACCCGGCTCGCCGGCCTGCCCGTGGTGCTGCGGCGCGCGGCGCCGGAAAAGCTCGAGTGCGTCGTCGACCGGTCGGTGGCGCAGTGGCTCTGGGCCTGGCTGCAGGACGTCGCCGAGGGACTCTCAAAATGACGGCGACGCGCGAAGGGCCATTGAGCAAGGTCCCTGAAGTCACGCTGTTATTCTGGGTGCTCAAGATCGCGGCAACCACGCTCGGCGAGACCGGCGGCGACGCGGTGTCGATGTCCATGGATCTCGGGGACCTGGTCGCCACGGCGATCTTCGGCGTCGTCTTCCTGTTCGCGGTCTGGGCACAGATCGCCGCGAAGAAAATCCGCCCCGGCCTGTACTGGACGACCATCGTCGCCACCACCACCGTCGGCACGACGCTCGCCGACTTCGCCGATCGTTCGCTCGGCATCGGCTACCCCGGCGGCACGGCGCTGCTGCTCGCGCTGTTGCTCGCGTCGCTCGCGACCTGGTACCGTGCGACGGGCACCGTGTCCGTGGAATCCGTGAACTCGCCGAAGTCCGAGATGTTCTACTGGGTCACCATCATGTTCTCGCAGACGCTCGGCACGGCGCTCGGCGACTGGACGGCGGATACCACGGGGGTGGGCTACCTCGGTGGCATGGGCGTGTTCGTCGTACTGCTCGCGATCATCGTCGCCTGTCATTTCTGGACCAGCCTCTCGCGCACCGCGCTGTTCTGGGCGGCGTTCGTCCTCACGCGCCCGCTGGGCGCCGTGGTCGGGGATTTCCTCGACAAGCCGCTCGACGCGGGCGGCCTCGCGCTGAGCCGCTACTGGGCGTCGTTCGCACTGCTTGCATTCATGGTCACGCTCATCGCGGCCTTCCGGCAGGAGCCCGCGCGCCAGCCCCACTGAGAAGAGAGGCGGATGCACCGCAATGGCATCATGCACGTTCGCGGCCGGGCGTCGCCGCAGGAGGATCACCGTGAAGCGCACCTGGACGATCATCGGCGTTCGCGACGTGCCCGCCAGCGTCAAGTGGTATCAGTCACTGCTTGGCCTTCCGCCGACGGCACCCGCCCACGATTACTTCGGGCAAATCGTCGACGCGGATGGAACGGTCCTGCTCTGCCTCCACGCGTGGGGTGAGCACGACCATCCTTCATTGACGAGTCCCGACCATGCCGAGCCCGGAAACGGCCTGCTCCTGTTCTTTCGTATCGACGATTTCGACCAGGCCCTGCCCAGGGCGCGGGCGCTCGTGACGCGGCTCGAAGAGGAGCCTCACCTGAATCCCCATACCGGAACGCCGGAGTGCGCGCTGCGCGATCCGGATGGCTACTACGTCATGCTCAGTGCGCTCTCTGCGGAGTGACCGCCATTCATGCTGACATCCACCGCATTTGAAATAGCCGGGGCGCGAACGACCAGGACCCTGTGCGAGACGGCCCGCGAGGAGGCCTTCACCCTCATGGCGGCTCATGCAAGGCAGCTCGGCGCAAACGCGGCCGTCGGCGTCCGCTATGACACGGGGCCGATGGTCTGCGCCGCGGAGGTACTGTGTTACGGTACGGCCTTCGTGGTGGAGATGCCCCCGTGACGCCTGGAATGCGGCACCCTTGGCGCGTCACTTCGCCGCTTGTCCTGGCCTGCGCGCTGCTGACATCGAGCCCGGATTTGCGCGCCACCGACGCTTCGCTCGGCACCCGGATTTGCGCGGAGCTCAGCCTGCTGTTGCCGGAGGTACAGTCGTTCAGCCCCGAGGCCGCGCGCGCGCGGTTCGTGTCAGCCATTTCCATGAAATTCCAGCACGATGCAGACGAGCTTCGGGAAGTCAGGACCGGAATCGACCGCTTGGCCACGGCTTCGTGCCGCAAGGAAAGGGACGGGCTGCTGAGGGTCATGCAGTACTTGTCGCTCTCGGAGGCGCTGGACGAGCATTGGTGATGCCGTGGCGAAGACTCGATGCCGGCGTGGTTTCTCTCCTCGCAATCCTCGCGCTCGCCGTTCTCCTGTTCGGCGCCGATCGCCTGGAGACCCGGCTGCCCGGCGGCCTCCCCCTCGGCAATGCGCTCGCCGCGGCGAGCCTGATCCTCTTTGCCTGCGCCGCCGTGCTCGTCAGCGCCCTGAGTCCGGCGCTGCGAGGATTTTCCATTGGGGCACTGGCACTGGCGGTGCTGTGGCTGCCGGTCTCCATCCTGCTTGCGGGAAACCTCGACCTGAACTTCGACGGCGCCGCCGGCGGCACCTGGCTTGCATTTACCGCGGTCGTCACCGTGGCATCGCTCGGCGCATTCCTGCTGGCGCTCGCACGGTCCCTGCTTCGCGGGCGCGCTTCCGGACGCGGGAAATTCGTGCAGCCGAAAGACCCGGCATAGACTGGCGCTCCGACCCACCCATGGAGGCGCGCGATGCTTTACCACGGTAGCTGCCACTGCAGCCGCATCCAGTTTCGCGTCGAGGGCGAGCTCGCCGGCGCCATGGCCTGCAACTGCTCCATCTGCCAGCGCAAGGGCTCGATCATGTGGTTCGTGCCGCGGGACAAGCTCCAGGTCCTGACGCCCGAGGCGCACGCGAGCACGTACACCTTCAATCGCCACGTCATCAAGCATCGCTTCTGCCCCACCTGCGGAATGCACCCCTACGGCGAGGGCGTGGACCCAAAGGGCAATGCCATGGCTGCCATCAATATCCGCTGCCTCGAGGACGTCGAACTCGAGCAGGTCCCGGTCACGCAGTTCGACGGCCGGTCACTCTAGAATCCCGGTTGCCAGGAAGTCGCCATGCCGCCAGAACATCCTCTCGAGCCCGTGATCGCCGCCTACAACAAGGCCTGGAACGACCACGACGTCGAGGCCATCCTCGCCCTGCACACCGAGGACTCCGTGTTCGAGAACCACACGAGCGGAGGCCAGGCGTCCGGAAAGGCCGCCATTCGCGGGATCCTGGAGGGCGTCTTCGCCGCCTTTCCCGACATCCGCTTCGAGGCGCGCCGCAGCTACGTGCGCGACGGCGTCGTCACCCAGGAATGGACGGCGAGCGGCACGCTCGCGGTGCCATTCACGAGGGGCGGCGCCACCGTGCAGCCGACGGGACGGAAAGTCAGCTGGCACGGCGTCGACGTCATTCCCTTCGACGGCAAGCGCGTTGCGCGCAAGGACGTGTACGTCGATTCCATGAGCCTGCTGAAAGCCCTGGGCCTTGCCCGGATCGAGCTTTGAACGGCAGGCCCGCATGAGCGACGAAGTCGTCATATTCGCGCGCCTGCATGCCGCCGCCGGCCAGCGCGAAGCGGTACGCGCGGCGATGCACCGCGTCCAGGGACCGACCCGAATCGAGCCCGGCTGCCTCAGCTACGGCGCCTTCCAGTCCACGCGCGACCCCGACGAGTTCTACATTCACACGCGCTGGAAGAACCTCCATGCTTTCGAGGATCACTCCGGACTGCCGCATACGGTCCGATTCGTGGCCGAGGTCGGACCGTTGCTCGACCATGCGTTCAAGGCGACGGTCGCCGAGCAGATCTGGTGAAGGCTGACGGCAATCCTGGCGGCGCGGCGAGGCGATAGCAGTCATGGGCAAGATGGCCGCTGCAGCGACGAATGCCGCCGAGTACCTCGCCCTCCAGCGCGGCTGGCGCAGGAAGCTCGTGACGACGCTGCGTTTCACGGTCCGCGCGAGCGCAAAATTCGACGAGGCGATCAAGTACGGGCACCTCGTGTACTTCTCGAACGGGCCCGCCCTCTTCATCCGTGCCGAGGAGACGCGCGTCCTCCTCGGATTCTGGCGCGGCAGGCGCCTGCGCACGATCGAGCCGCGGCTCAAGACCGGCGGCAAATACGAACTGGCGACCCTGGAGATCGTCGAACAGACGCCCGTGAGCCTCGCCATCGTGCGTCGCCTCGCGAAAGGAGCTGCCGCACTCAACGGGAAGCTCGGCGACCCGACGCACGTGATCCGGAAGAAACGGTAAGGAGCCCGCGATGTCCACCGGCAACGGGAAATGCCAGAGCTGCGGGATGCCGCTCGCGCGCGACGCGCAGGGAGGCGGAACCGAAGCGGACGGCTCGCCGAGCCGCAGCTACTGCAGCCATTGCTACCGGCATGGGCGATTCGTCCTGCCCGGGCTCACGGTCGAACAGATGCAGGAGCGCGTGCGCGAGAGGCTGCGGGAAATGCATTTTCCACGCTTCCTGGCCGCCTTTTTCGCCCGCGGCATCCCCAAGCTCGAACGATGGCGACACAAGGACCCGTGAGACCCGCCGCGGAAACGCTGGTTGTCGGGCCGGGCGCATCTGAACAGCGCCTAGCGCTCGCGGCGGATCTTCTCGAGCGCTGCGAGGGCCGGGTCGTCGTCGAGGGCATCGCCACGCTGACGCCGGGCCCGGAATGGATCGAATGCGCCGTGCCGGAGCCTGTTCCCGGCGCCTCACGCTGCGCGGAGGAATACAAGGTCCTCGTCGAGAATGCGGCGCGGGCGCTCCGCTCGACTAAACTGGGCGCCCACCTTCCGGACCGGCCCCTGCGCTGGACGGTCGTGGATGACGAGAATGGGGTCATCGAGCTCTGGCGCGAGCCCTGACGCCCCCCGCGACGCGCCTCACAGCGAAGAGAAGACCCTCATGCGACTCATCGCCATCCTCAGCCTTACCCTCCTCGCCGCCAGCACTCAGGCCCGCGCCTGCGGCGGTGACTCGACTGCCGTACGCGCCGTCGCCGAAGGCATTGTCGCCGCCGACAACGGCCGCGACATCGGCCGCGCGCTCGGCTATTACGCCCGGGACGCGGTGCTGATGCCGCCGAACGAGCAGCCCGTCGCCGATCGCGCCGTCATCCAGCGGCGCTACGAGGACCTGTTCCAGAACTTTGCCCCCCAGATCGACGCCCGCATCGATGAAATCTGCGTCCAGGGCAGCCTCGCCTTCGTGCGCGGCCACAACGGCGGCTGGCTGGTATCGCGCGTGGGCGGCCGCTCGAACGAGATCGACGACGACTACCTCATGATCCTGCAGCGGGCGGCCGGCGGCGAATGGAAGATCAGCCGGCTGATGTGGCACCCGGCGCGCGGGCCTGCGCCCTGATCCCCCGTGCAACCGCTGATTCCGGCCGATGCCGAAACCGCCCGTCTTCACCTGCGCGGCTTCGTGCTGGACGACTGGAAGCCGCTGCACCGGCACTACGGCGACACTGAAAGCACGCAATACACGTTCGGCAGGGCGCTGACGGAAGGCGAGAGCTGGCGGGCGATGTCGGGCATGGCGGGGCATTGGCTGCTTCGCGGCTATGGCCCATATGCGCTGGTCGAGAAGGCCACGGGTTCGCTGGTCGGAGCGGCAGGGCTCTGGTGGCCGGGAGACTTTCCGGAAACCGAGGTCAAGTGGCTGCTCCTGAAAGAGTACTGGGGACGCGGATTTGCGTCGGAGGCGGTACGCGCGATCCAGCGCATTGCCGCCCGGCACCTTGCGATGCAGCCGATCAGCCTCATCCGCCCGGAGAACGAGCCCTCGAAGCGGCTGGCGATCGCCGTCGGCGCCATCCATGAGCGCGATCTCGAGTTTCGCGACGCGCCGTGGATGGCCTATCGCCATCCGAGCGTCGAGACTTAGGGGCTCATCCTTCACTTCGGCGCCCAGGTGAAGGCGTCGGGGCAGTTCGTCTGACTCCCGCCCAGTAGGCAAAATGCGACAAGAATTTCCTGCAATCTATTGATAAGGCTGATAATCTGCGCCGCCTTGCTTTCTTGCCTGGAGACCGGTGTTGGCGACGGAAGCCGACGACAGCTTCTATGACCGCGCGGACGCCCACCTGCGCGTCGCGAGCGGTCACCTGAGTGACGCCCCGCAGGGCCGGGTCAGCGCCTCGCTCATGTACGCCTGCGCGCGCTTCAACGCCTGGGTCAGCGCGAGCCACCGTGAGTCGCCGGCCGAGCTCAAGCGTTCGTACGGCGAGACGATCGAATACTTCGTCGGCGAATACCGCAAGATGCTGGTCCGCAACCTCGACGATTACGCCGACAATTTCGAGAAGTACCACGGTCCCGTGACGCCAGACTGAGACGCTGTCCCCCGGGGCAATCAGTGGGACACCGACATACCGATTCGTATCGCGCCGACAGCCGGATGCCGGCCGGGTTGCTAGTGGTCGTCGCCTGATGCCGGAAGATGTCGAGGAACTGAAGCTCTCCGCGGCGCTCACGCAGCTGCTCGAGGAGTGCCGCATGGTGCTTCCCGGCGTACAGGCGTTGTTCGGCTTCCAGCTCATCGCGGTGTTCAATTCGGGCTTCGCCGGGAACCTGTCGCCGCTCGAGCAGAAGCTGCACCTTGCCGCGCTTGCTCTCGTCGCCATCGCCGGCGCCCTGATCATGACCCCCGCCGCGCTCCACCGTCAGTCCGGGCCGCGCGAGGCGTCCGCGAGATTCCTGCGCGTCGGCGGCCGGCTGCTGCTCAGCTCGATGATTCCGCTCATGGTGGGCATCGGGCTCGATTTCTACCTGATCGCCGGCATCGTGCTCGGCGACAGGGGCGGCGCAGGCATTGCCGCTTGCGCGCTGGTCGCATTCATCGCCGCTTGCTGGTTCCTGTTCCCCAGTGTCTACCGGCGCATCTACCACGGGCGCCGGGATTTGAAAAAGGAGACTCCGAAGTGAACAAATATCTCGTGTTGTTCCTCGCCCCCAGCGCGGTCCTGGACGACTGGGTGAAAAGGGACCCGAAGGACCGGCAGGCGGAAGAGGAGAAGATGCAGAAAGCGTGGCAGCAATGGACCGCCGATCACGCGAGGCTGTTCGATGACAGGGGAGCGGGCGTCGGCAAGCCCAAGGTCGTGAAGCCGGACGGCGTGTCCGACGGGCGCAATGACATCATGCTGTACGCGACCGTCGAGGCGGACTCCGTCGATGCGGCGGCGAGGGCTTTCGCGGATCATCCTCACCTGCAGATTCCGCAGTCCACGATCGAAGTCATGGAGCTCCGCTCGCACGGGATGTAGTTGCCGCGGGCTCCTCAAGCAGCCGGGCAGGTGCTACTTTCCCGCTCGTGATATTGCTGTCCGACGTCCGCGCGCTGGCGATGTCGCTCCCCGGGACGACCGAGTCGCCGCATCACCTTTACACTTCGTTCCGCGTGCGCGGACGCATCTACGCCACTGCGCCGGTCGCAGGCGGCTCGTTGCACGTTTTCGTCGACGAGGAGGCTCGCGACCGAATGACGAGGCTGTTTCCCGCCACCTACGAAGCGCTCGGCTGGGGAAAGAAAGTCGTCGGGCTTCGCGTCGACCTGGCCTCCGCGCGGGCCGAGGACCTGCGGGACCTCCTGCGCAGCGCCTGGCAGCGCAAGACCGGGAAGCGTTGATGCGGCTGTGGACGATTCACCCGCGTTATCTCGACGCGCAGGGCCTGGTGGCGCTGTGGCGCGAGGCGCTGCTCGCGAAGGCGGTACTGCGCGGCGATACGCGCGGATACCGGCATCACCCGCAGCTCGCGCGCTTTCGCGCGCACGCCTCACCCCGCTCGGCGATCAACGCCTACCTGGCGGCCGTGCATGCCGAAGCGACGACGCGCGGCTATGCGTTCGACCGGCGCAAGATCGGCCCGGTGCGCCAGGTCGCGCCCATCGAGGCGACGGGAGGGCAGATCGCCCACGAATGGAAGCACCTGATGCGCAAGCTGGCGGCGCGTCACCGAGCGTCGTACCTGCGCTGGTACGGCACCCGGCGCGCGGACTGCCATCCGCTCTTTTGCCGCACGCGCGGGCCCGTTGCCGACTGGGAACGGCCATGAATGCGGAAATCCGCGCGGCAACGGCCGCGGACATCCAGACCATGCTGGCGCTGGTCGAGCAGTACTGGATCTTCGAGGACCTCCCGGGCTTCGACGCTGCGCGCGTGACGGAAGAACTCGGGCGGGTCTTCAGGGAGCCGGCTCTCGGCAATGCCTGGATCGCGACGTCGCGCGGCCGGGCAATCGGCTACCTGCTGGCCGTCTACGTCTTCAGCCTCGGGCACCTCGGGCTCACGGTGGAGATCGACGAATTCTTCGTGCTGCCCACTGCGCGCGGCCGCAAGACTGGAGCCGGGTTGCTGAAGGCGGCCGAAGCGGAGTTCGGGCGGCGCGGCAGCACGAACGTCGCGCTCCAGCTCGGCGCCGGCAACGACCGGGCGCGCGTCTTCTACCGCTCGCATGGCTATCGCGAGCGCGCCGGATTCGAACTGCTCGACAAGACGCTGCCTGACCGGCGTTCCGGCTAGCAGGAGGACCACGACCATGCCAACGCCAAGCACCCGCCAGGCTTCGCGCGACGACCTCGACGCGATCGCGCCGCTGTTCGACGCCTACCGGCAGTTCTACGAGAAGCCGGCCGACCTCGCGCTCGCTCGCAACTATCTCGCCGAGCGCTTCGAACGAAACGAATCGGTAATCTTCGTCGCCGAGAACGCGGACGGCACGATCGTCGGCTTCACGCAACTCTACCCGGCTTTCTGCTCGGTCGCCGCCGACCGCACCTACGTGCTCTACGACCTGTTCGTGACGCCCTCCGCGCGCGGCACCGGGGCCGGGCGCGCGCTCATGGAGACCGCGGAGGCCTTCGGCCGGCAGGCGGGCGCCGCGCGGCTCGAGTTGCAGACGGCCAAGACCAACGCCATCGGCCAAGCCCTGTACGAGTCCTGCGGCTGGCAGCGCGACAACGATTTCTACGTCTACGCCAAGCCGCTCAAGTCCTCGTAGCCGAACTTGCGCACCCAGGGCGCGAGCGCCGGCTGGATCGGCGCCAGCTCCGCCTGGTAGTGTCGCCACTGCCCGATCGACGAGGCGTAAATCGGCTTGATCACCTGCGTCGCGCTCGGCGTGAAGATCTCGCGCCGACCCGCGGTCTCGACATATCGCAGCACCCCGTCGGCCCACGGCAACCCGAGGAAACCGAGCACCCGCGCAGCCTCATTGCGCAGGTTCGCCACCACGTCTTCGTAGCGCACGACGTGCAGGTCGAGCGGCAGCCGTTCGCGCGAAATCGCGGCGACGGTCATGACGCCGTCGTAGTAGCGCGCGGCGCCCTCCAGCGTCAGGAACTGGAACATCGCGGCATTCACCGCGAAATGGCTGCGGAAGCAGCTCACGATCACGTCGCGCGGGTCGCGCAGCGCGAACAGGAACTTCGCGTGCGGGAACAGCAGGTGGATGACAGGCAGCACGGCCAGGTTCATCGGCAGCTTGTCGAGGTAGAGCCGCCCGCGCTCGCGCACCCCGGCCTTGCGCGCGATGCGGGCCCAGTATTCCGCGCGCCATTTCGTCAGCGTCGCGGGCGGGAGCGTCCTCCAGCGCCCGAGCGCGCCGTCCGCGAGCAGGAGCTCCTTGTGGGCGTCGCGGAAGTTGTCCTGCTCCTCCAGTGTCGAGATGTCCGGGTGGCCGGCGAGGACCTGCTGCAGGAGCGTCGTGCCGGAACGCGGGAAGCCGACGAGAAAAACCGGCGACGGCATGCCGTCCGCGGGCGGCCGCGCCCAGGCAGACGGGTCCGTCGAGCGCATGAAATCCGTCAACTTCGCTATCGAGGCCGGCGAGCCGGCAAACTCGGCGGACGCGAAGCGCGGCGCCTGGATCCTGCGGTCGATCTCGTTCGCCGTCGTGAAGCACGCGAACGCCTCGCGATAGCGCTCCTGCGCTTCCAGCGCCTGGCCGAGGAGCATGTTCGCGGTGGACTGGAGGTTCGGCTTCAGGCCCGGCCGCGCGAGGAGGGCGCGCAGGATCCCTTCGCCGGCGCCGTACTGGCCGGCCCGCAGCGCGAGCCTCGCCTCCACCGCGCGCGCCGCAAGGAAACCGGGCGCGACGGTCAGCGCCTGCCGCACGAGCAATCGCGCGTCCTCGAGGCGATTTTCCTTCTCGGCGAGATCCGCGAGCGCCGCGATCGACTCGGCATGTCGCGGCTCGGCCATGAGCGCGCGCTCGAAACAGCGCCGGGCGGCGGCGCGCTCGCCGAGCTCCATCAGGACTCCGCCGAGGTTCTGCAGCGCCCACGGGAAATCCGGGTCGATGCGAAGCGCCGCCTCCAGCGCTTCGCGCGCCTCGGCAAGCCGGCCGTTCGCGGCATAGGCGCCACCGATGCTGTTGAGGATGTAGACGTTCGCGGGCGCCGCCGCCCGTGCGCGCTCGAACAGCGGCTGCGCAGCCTCGGTGTCGCCGCTGCGCGCACGGATGTTGCCGAGGATCTGCAGCGCGTCCGGCTGGTTCCGGTCCCGCTTCAGGACTTCGGCGCAGGCGGCCTCCGCCTCGGCCCAGGCGCCCGATTCGTAGGCCGCGATGGCGCGCCGGATCGCCTGGGACGCCATGCGTCAGTCCGCGCCTACCGCGTACCGCGTCAGGCCTTCCAGGTCCAGGAGAGTAACCGAGCGATAAGCCGACCTGAGCCAGCCCGCGCCGGCGAAGCGCTTCATCGCCGCGTTGACCGTCTTGCGCGAGGTATTGGACAAGATGCCGAGCGCCTGCTGCGACAGGGGAATCGGCGTGTTCTCGCGCGGGACGACGCGCCGCAGCGCGAGCGCGATGCGGCGGTACTCGTCGGATTGCTGCAGGTCATGGAAGGCCCGCAGCACGATGTCGAGATTGCGCATCATGATCTGCGTGAACCGGCGGGTCGCCATCGGGTCGCGGCCCGCCATCCGGTCCATCGAGTCGAGGGGCAGGTAGATCGCGGACGAATCGATCGTCGCCCGCAGCTCCACGCGGCGCGGTTCCCGGCTCAGGAACGGTCCCTCGCCGATCCAGTTGCCCGGCGTCAGCACGTGCACGATCTGCGGCGCGAGGTTCCGCGGGGCGACGAGCGCGCCGGCGACGACGCCGTAGATGCCGCCGAGCGGGTCGCCGATCCGGTAGATGACGCTGCCGGCCGGGTACCTGACCGGCCGCGCGCACCGGAATACTTCCTCCTGGAAGTCCTCCGGCTGTCCGGCGAGCCAGCCGATGCTGGACAGGATGTCCCTGGCCCTTGAGGGTCCGACCACGCCAGCTCCCGGCGATCACCTCGATACTGCCGCGAATTGTCACCCAGGAAACAGTGTGCTGTCGCCTGCCGTGCCATTCCGACGCCTGCGGGACCGCGCCGATCGGGGCGAAGCCTGTATATCCGTCGCGGCAAGCAGTAGTCTTCGGACTCGCTCACTCGATCAGGGAATTCGACGATGAAGAACAAATCCTGGCTCCTTTCCGCATTCACGGCACTGGCATTCATGCCGATGCTGGCATTCGCAGCGACCGGCAAGCCGAACATCCTCGTTATCTGAGCCGACGACATCGGCACCTGGAACATCAGCTACAACAACCGCGGCATGATGGGCTACCAGACGCCCAACATCGACCGCATCGCGAAAGAGGGCGTTGCCTTCACGGACTACTACGGACAGCAGAGCTGTACCGCCGGCCGCGCCGCCTTCATCAACGGCAGCGTCCCGGTCCGCACCGGCATGACCAAGGTCGGCCTGCCGGGCGCGAAGGAAGGCTGGCAGAAGACCGACGTCACGATGGCGACGGTCATGAAGAGCCTCGGCTATGCGACCGGCCAGTTCGGCAAGAACCACCAGGGCGACCGTGACGAGCACCTGCCGACCATGCACGGCTTCGACGAGTTCCTCGGCAACCTCTACCACCTGAACGCCTAGGAAGAACCCGAGAACGAGGACTATCCCAGCGACTTCAAGCTCCCGAACGGCAAGACCTTCCTGCAGCAGTTCGGCCCGCGCGGCGTGCTGCATTGCATGGCGACCGGCCCCGGGCAGCAGAGCTGCGAAGACACGGGGCCGCTCACCAAGAAGCGCATGGAGACCATCGACGACGAGACGGTCGCCGCGAGCAAGGACTTCATCCAGCGCCAGGTCAAGGCCGGCAAGCCCTTCTTCGTGTGGTGGAACGGCACCCGCATGCATTTCCGCACGCACGTGCGCGCAGACCACCGGCACAAGGGCAACGACGAGTACACGGACGGCATGATCGAGCACGATGCTAACGTGGGCGAGCTCCTGAAGCTGCTCGACGACCTCGGCATCGCGAAGAATACGATCGTGATGTACTCGACCGACAACGGCCCGCACTACAAAACCTGGCCGGATGCCGGCACGACGCCGTTCCGCAGCGAGAAGAACTCCAACTGGGAAGGCGCCTACCGCGTGCCGGCCTTCGTGCGCTGGCCCGGCCACTTCCCTGTGGGCGTGACGCTGAACGGCATCGTCGCGCACGAGGACTGGGTGCCGACCTTCGCTGCGGCGGGCGGAAACCCGAATATCGTCGAGCAGCTGAAGGCCGGCGTGGACCTGAACGGCCGCCACTAGCGGAACTACCTGGACGGGTACAACCAGCTCGACTACCTGAGCGGCAAGACCAGCGAGGACCCGCGCCACGAGTTCATCTACGTGAATGACGACGGGCAGATCGTCGCGATCCGTTACAACGCCTGGAAGGCTGTGTTCCTGGAGAACCGCGGGGAGGCGTTCGGCGTCTGGCGCGAGCCATTCACCGAACTGCGCGTGCCGCTCTTGTTCAACCTGCGGCGGGATCCGTTCGAAAAGGCCCAGCACAACGCGAATGTCTACAACGACTGGTTCCTGGCGCGACCGTTCGTGATCATGCCGATGCAGGGGCTTGCGGCCAAGTTCCTGCAGAGCATGAAGGACTATCCGCCGAGCCAGACGCCGGGCTCGTTCAACCTGGAGAAGATCCAGAAGCAGATCGAGGCCGGCGCCAGCGGCCTGTAGTATTTAGCCGACGCGCAGGGGGCACCGGAGGCGCCGGCGCCCCCTGTTTTCGTCCAGAACGGGACCTTCCGAAGGGAGGCAAATGTCATGCACCGCCTGCTACCTGCGCTGCTCACACTCGTCGTCACGCTCGCCGCGCCGGCATGCCTGGCGCAGGAACCCCTGCCGTCATGGAACGACACCGGTCCGAAGCAGGCCATCGTCGCCTTCGTCGAACGCGTCACCACGGCCGGCACGCCCGGGTTGGTGCCGGCGCCCGAACGAATCGCCGTCTTCGACAACGACGGCACGCTCTGGGCCGAGCAGCCGATGTATTTCCAGTTCTTCTACGTCGCGGACCGTGTCAAGGCGATGGCGCCGAAGCACCCGGAGTGGAACACAGAGGAGCCGTTCGCATCGCTCCTGAAGGGCGACATGAAGGGCGTCGCGGCAGGCGGCGAGAAAGGCCTCTTGCAGATGCTGGCGGCCACGCACTCGGGCATGACGACCGACGAGTTCGAGCAATCGGTGAAGGACTGGATCGCCACGGCGAAGCACCCGAAGACCGGCAAGCCCTTCACCGAAATGGCGTACCAGCCGATGCTCGAGCTGCTCGCCTACCTGCGCGCCCACGGGTTCAAGACGTTCATCGTGTCCGGCGGGGGGATCGAGTTCATGCGGCCCTGGGCCGAGAAGGTCTACGGCATTCCGCCGGAGCAGATCGTCGGATCGAGCGGCGGGCTCCAGTACGAGCTGCGCGACGGCAGGCCGGTCATCGTCAAGCTGCCGAACCTCGTGCTGAACGACGACAAGGAAGGCAAGCCGGTCGGCATACAGCGCCACATCGGCCGGCGCCCGATCGCGGCCTTCGGCAATTCCGACGGGGACCTCCAGATGCTGCAGTGGACCTGTCTGGCCGACGGGGCGCGGCTCTGCCTCTACGTCCACCACACGGACACGGAACGCGAGTGGGCGTACGACCGGCAGTCGCACATCGGCAAGCTCGACAAGGGGCTCGATGAAGCGAAAGCCCGCGGCTGGACCGTCGTGGACATGAAGAACGACTGGAACAAGGTCTTCGCGTCGCCGTGATTCGCCCTGTGAGATGATTCGCGCACGGCGAGTTCCCGCTCGAAAGCAGCCGCAATCGCTTTGATTGCGGTCGGAACCGGCGTCGCGGTCGCTTCGCTGGTCTTGAAGCAGGCGCCGCCCGCGCCGGCATCCGTCAAACCGGGTTCCGCCGCTGCTCCCGCGACCCCGTTCGCCGCAACCATTCCCGAAACGGCGTCCCCGCCCGGTCCCGCGCCCGAAGGCATGGCCTGGATTCCCGGCGGTGAGTTCTCGATGGGCGCCGCCGATCCGCTGGCGCGGGACGCCAACGCCGTCGGCATGCAGGCGACGGAGGATTCGCGGCCGATCCACCGCGTGCGCGTGCACGGCTTCTGGATGGACACGACCGAGGTCACGAACCGCGAATTCTCGAAGTTCGTGAAGGCGATCGGCTACGTCACCGTCGCCGAACGCACCCCGACGCAGGAGGAATTCCCGGGCGCGCCGCCGGAGAATCTCGTCGCCGGCTCGGTCGTGTTCGCGCCGCCGGCGGAGCCCGTGCCGCTCGACAACCATTTCCGGTGGTGGTCGTACGTGAAGGGCGCGAACTGGAAGCATCCGGCCGGCCCGGGGTCGGACCTCAAGGGCCGCGACGACTATCCGGTCGTGCACGTCGCGTACCCGGACGTCGAAGCCTTCGCGAAGTGGGCCGGCAAGCGCCTTCCGACCGAGGCGGAATGGGAGTTCGCGGCGCGCGGCGGGCTCTCCGGCGCGCTCTATCCCTGGGGCCACGACTTCCTGCGCGACGGCCGCTACATGGCGAACACGCACCAGGGGCATTTCCCGAACGAGGACACGCACGCGGACGCGTTCGGCGGCATCGCGCCCGTCGCCTCCTATCCGCCGAACGGCTACGGCCTCTACGATGTCGCGGGCAACGTGTGGGAGTGAACGAGCGACTGGTATCGCCCCGACTACTACGCGGAGCTCGTCAAGGCCGGACCCGTCGCCGACAATCCGCAGGGTCCGGACTCCTCCCGTGACCCCAGCGAGCCGGGCGTGCCGAAGCGCGTGCACTGCGGCGGCTCCTTCCTCTGCACCGAACAGTACTGCTCGCGCTACATGGTCGGCACGCGCGGCAAGGGCGAGCCCACGACCGGCACCAATCACCTCGGATTCCGGCTGGTGCGCGATGCCGCGTAGGACGGCGACCCGCGACGGCTGATACCCTTGCGGTGGAATGACCGACGCGACGAGCCTGTTCGTGCTGCTGTTCGGCGTGCCGGCGCTGCTGTTCGCGATCGTGTTCGCAGCGGTCGCGCTCAAGGCGCCGCGCGGCGGCGCGACGCTGTCCGGCATGCTGTTCGCTTCCGTCGTGCCCGTGGTCTTCTGGGCGCGCAGCGCCGGCTACTTCAGCGGCGCCGGCCTGTTCCTGCTTTCCTCGCTCGTGATCTCGGCCTGCGGGGTGGCGATCGGCGTCATGAAGCAGATCTGGCCCTCGAATGCCCCGACCGAAAAGGACGAAAGCACCTGATGGACCCCAAAGTGCTCGCAACCGTCTTCATCTCGGTGTTCCTCGCCGAGCTGGGCGACAAGACGCAACTCGCAACGCTGCTGTTCGCGGCGGATGCGCAGGTCAGCAAGCTCGCGGTCTTTCTCGCGGCCTCCGCCGCGCTCGTCGTCGCGACCGGAATCGGCGTCGCGGGCGGCGGCCTGATATCGCAGCACGTGAGTCCTGCAACGCTGAAGGCCGTGGCGGGCGCCGGCTTCATCGCGATCGGCATCTGGACGCTGGTGCGCGCATGAAGACCCAGGCGCAGAAAGGCGAGGCTTTCCGCGCGCTGCACGCGCGGCCGAAGGCCTTCATCATCCCGAATCCCTGGGACGTCGGCACCGCGCGGCTGCTCGCGCATCTCGGTTTCGAGGCGCTCGCGACGACCAGCGCGGGCTACGCATTCTCCGCCGGCGTGCAGGACAACCGGGTCGGCCGGGACAGGATGCTCGCCCACGTCGCCGACATCGTCGCCGCGACCGGGCTTCCCGTCAGCGCCGACCTCGAGAACGGCTACGGCGACGACCCGGAAACCGTGGCGGAGACGATACGACTCGCAGCGGCAACAGGCCTCGCCGGCGGCTCGATCGAGGACGCCTTCGATCGCCCGGGTGAGACGGTGTACGACATCGGCCTCGCCACGGAACGCGTCCGAGCCGCGGTGGAAGCGAAGAATGCGCTGCCTTTCCCATTCACCTTGACCGCGCGCGCCGAGAACTATCTGGTCGGGATCCCCGACCTCGCGGACACGATTCGCCGCCTCCAGGCGTACCAGGAGGCCGGCGCAGACGTGCTCTACGCCCCCCGCATCACGACGCGGGAGGAAATCACGTCGCTCGTGAAATCCGTGGACCGTCCGGTCAATTTCCTGATGGGCCTGCAGCCGCAACAATTTACTCTCGCAGAGCTGTCGGAGATGGGCGTTCGGCGCGTGAGCGTCGGCAGTACGCTTTCGCTCGCTGCGCTCGGGGCGTTTCTGCGCGGCGCGCGTGAGATGGCGGCGACCGGCACTTTCACCTACGCACGGGAGGCGGCTGGCTTCTCCGAAGTCAGCGAACTCCTGAGTCAACCGCGGGAGAACCAAGATGTGTGATGACGTTGCATTCGACGACATGGTCGAGTACACCCTGCGCAGCGGCGGGATTTCGCGGCGGGAGCTGGGCACGCTCGCCGTCGGCGCCGGTCTCGCATTTGCACTGCCGCGCGCAGCGAACGCCATGGAAACGATGGAATCCGAAGTCGAGATCGAGACGCCGGACGGCACGGCGGACGCGTATTTCGTGCATCCCGCGGCCGGCAGGCACCCGGGCGTGCTCATCTGGCCCGACATCTTCGGCCTGCGGCCCGCGTTCAGGCAGATGGGCAGGCGCCTTTCGGAATCCGGCTACTCGGTGCTGGTCGTGAATCCGTTCTACCGGACGAAGAAAGCGCCGACGGCGCCCGAGAAACCGGACTTCGACGACCCGGCGACGCGCGAGTTGCTGATGGGCCTGAAGTCCACGCTGAGCCCCGCGACCGCGAAAACGGACGCGCAGGCATTCATCCCGTGGCTGGACAGCCAGGCCGCCGTGGACACGAAAAGGAAGGCCGGCACCACCGGCTATTGCATGGGCGGCCCGCTCGTGTTCGAAACGGCGGCGGCAGAAGCCGGCCGAATCGGCGCGGCCGCGACATTCCACGGCGGCGGGCTGGTGACCGACCAGCCGGACAGCCCGCACCTGTTGATCCCGAAGATGAAAGCGCGTTTCCTGGTCGCGATCGCCGGTAACGACGACCAGAAGCAACCCGACGCAAAGGGCACGCTGCGCGACTCGTTCGCCAAGGCGCGCCTGCCGGCGGAGGTCGAGGTCTACGCAGGCACGCTGCATGGCTGGTGCCCGCCAGATTCGGCCGTCTACAACGCCCCCCAGGCCGAAAAGGCCTGGGCGCGGCTGATGGCGCTGTTCAAGGAAGCTTTGGCGTAGCAGGGGTCCGTCCCCTTCATATTCGGGCGCTTGCGTTCGGGGCGCAGGGCGCCTAATATTCACCCATATGGGTGAATATAGAAAACCCGGGATGGATCGCGTCCTCGGCGCGATCGCCGATCCCACGCGCCGCGCGATCCTCGCGCGCCTCGCGGAATCGGATGCACGTGTCACCGAGCTGGCGGCCGCCTTCCCGATCTCGCTCAACTCCGTTTCCAAGCACGTGCGCAAGCTCGAGGCGGCGGGCCTCGTCCAGCGCGACGTGCGCGGACGCGATCACGTGCTTTCGCTGAACGCCGCTCCGCTCGCGCAGGCCGCCGACTGGATCGCCCATTACCAGCGCTTCTGGACCGAGCGTCTCGAGGCGCTGGATGAACTCATCACAGGCAAGAACCCCAAACGGAGAAGCCGCACATGAACGCCGTCGCCCAGGTTCCCACCGTCAACGTCCGCCGTGAGATCGCGGCGTCCGCCGCCGAACTGTTCGACGCCTGGCTCGATCCCGCCAAGCTGGCCGTGTTCATGCGGCCGGGCGGCACGAAACTGTCGGACGTCAAGGTCGATCCGCGTGTCGGCGGCGAATTCGAGATCATAATGCACACGCAAAATGGCGCCGTGCCGCACACGGGCGCGTACCAGGAAATCTCGCGTCCACGCCGCCTCGTCTTCACCTGGAACTCGCCCTTTGCGGGCAGCCACGGTTCGCTGGTGACGGTCGATTTCAAGGCAAAAGGCCGCGCCACCGAGATCGTGATCACCCATGAGCGGTTGCCGAGCGAGGAAATGGTCAAGGCGCACTCGGGCGGCTGGACCAGCATCCTCGAGCGCATCGACGAAGCTCACGCGAAAGGGGACAGTCACTTTTAGAGGTGACTGTCCCCTTTAAAGGTGACTGTCCCCTTTAGGGTAGGATCGGCCGGCATGGCCGGCCGGCTCGAATCCGATTCCCTGCTCCTGCTCGATGATGCGCTCGCGCGCCTGGAGCAGGGATTCGCTCACCTGCCGGAATCCGACATCCGGGTTGGCGATCCCGCGGCGCTGCGCAAAGTCCTGCTCGAAGTCGCGGACCGACTCCACGACAACTACCCTTATTTCCACCCGCAGTACGCCGGCCAGATGCTGAAGCCGCCGCACGCGGTCGCGCGCCTCGCCTACGCGCTCGCGATGTGGATCAACCCGAACAACCACGCGCTCGACGGCGGCCGCGCGAGCTCCGCGATGGAGAAGGAAGCCGTCGCCGCGATCGCTCGCATGTTCGGCTGGGAAACGCACCTCGGCCACCTGACGAGCGGCGGCACGATGGCGAACCTCGAGGCGCTCTGGGTCGCGGGCGAACTGAAGCCCGGCGCGACGGTCATCGCCTCGAGCCAGGCGCATTACACGCACAGCCGCATCAGTGCCGTGCTCGAAGCTTCGCTTCGAGAGCGTCCCGGTGGACGACCGGGGCCGCATGGACCTCGCAAGGCTCGAGGCGCGCCTGCAGGCTGGCGACGTCGGCACCGTCGTCGCAACGCTCGGCACGACCGCCGTCGGCTCGGTGGATCCACTGCCGGAAATCCTCGACCTGAAGAAACGCCACGGCTTCCGCCTGCACGCCGACTGCGCGTACGGCGGCTACTTCACGCTCGCCGGCAACCTCGATGCGCCCGCGCGCGCCGCTTTCGACGCGCTGCGCGAAGTCGACTCGATCGTGATCGATCCGCACAAGCACGGGCTGCAGCCCTACGGCTGCGGCTGCGTGCTGTTTCGCGACCCGGCCGTCGGCGCGCACTACCGCCACGACTCGCCCTATACCTATTTCAGCTCGAACGAGCTGCACCTCGGCGAGATCAGCCTCGAGTGCTCGCGCCCCGGTGCCGCGGCGGTTGCGCTATGGGCGACGCAGCGCCTGCTGCCGCTCGTGCGCGGCGGCGAGTTCGCGGGAATGCTGCAGGACTGCCACGCGGCCGCGCTCGATTTCCACGCGCGCCTCGCGCAAGACCCCCGCTTCATTCCCGCCTTCCCGCCCGAACTCGACATCGTGGTCTGGATCGTGCGCGCGGAAAGCGCGGCCGAGTCCTCCCTCCGCGCGCGGGCCGTCTTCGCCAGGGCCGAGGCGGCAGGGCTGCACCTGGCGCTCGCGGAACTCCCCGCCGCGTTCTTCGGGGATCCCTGGGGGGCGGGGGGGACGGTCACGGCCCTGCGCTCGGTCCTCATGAAGCCGGAACACCTTCGCGCGCTCGACACCCTGGTCGGGCTCCTCTCCGACAGCGCGGATTGACCTGCCCGGCGTAAGATGCGCCCGTTCGGCGGGGCCTGATCCCCGTCACGTCAAAGGGGGGAAGACCGGTGAAAAACGTCAATTGGGGAAAATTCGTCCTGGGCGCCGTGATCGTCGCAATGATCGCCTTCATCAGCGACGGCTTCCTGCACCAGAAACTCGTCAACGACGAGTGGCAGGCAGTCTACGACGCGCTCGGCGCGACCGCACCCGCGCACAGCGGCTGGAAGATGGTCTGGTTCATGATCTTCGAGGCGGGCCGCGGGTTCCTGACGATGTACGTTTACGTGCTGCTGCGTCCGCGCCTGGGCCCCGGCGCCCAGACTGCCACCTGGGCCGGCGTCGTCGCCTGGGTCGCCTACTCGCTCACCGGGCCGGTCCAGCTCATTCCGATCGGTTTCTACAGTGAGTCACTCTGGATCGAGGTGGCGGCCTACCAGCTCGTGTTCTCGATCGTCGCGGCGATCGCGGGGGCAGCGCCGTACGGCGAGAAGGCAGCCGCACACGGATGACGCTCCGTCGAATCACGCGCTTCGCAGCGGCGGGGGCGATGCTCGCCCTCGCCGCCTGCGGCTTCGCCACCGACCCGGCGACGCGGCTCGCGGCCGACCTCGAGGACGGTGCGGACGGCCTCCGGCCGCAGGAGGGCGCGACCGGCAGCGTCCACCATGCAACGCCTTCCCGCGCGGGCGAGTGCGACGGCCCCTACAAGGTGCAGCTCGACAAGGTGGGTGCGATGATCGTCTGGTGCTACGACCCGGCGGGGAACACGATCTCCAGCCACAGCACCACGTCCCACAACCGCGCCGTCGACACGCGGCGCACGTGGATCGTGAACAAGGGCGCGGGGGAAACATTGATCGTCGACCTGGAACGCCGTAGCGGTCGCGCGGTCATCACGAACGTGCGTTAGGAGAGAGCCGATGGTCAATGCCTCATGGTTCACCCGCTTCGCCAAGAAGACGGCCCAGATCACTGGCCGGCCGGCAGCGTTCGGGCTGGCGCTCGGCACGATCGTGGTATGGGGCATTACGGGGCCGCTGTTCAAGTTCAGCGACACCTGGCAACTTGTTATCAATACCGGTACTACCATCATTACCTTCCTGATGGTGTTCCTGATCCAGAACACGCAGAACCGCGACACGGCGGCGATCCAGATCAAGCTCGACGAGCTGATTCGCGTGACCGCCGCGCACAATGCACTCATGGATCTCGAGGAGCTGGAGGAACGCGAGCTCGAGCAGTTCCGCCGGCGCTACCAGGAGCTTGCCGCCGCCGCCCGCCGGAAGATCGTCCGCGGCGAGCTCGACAACGACAGCCCGGAACCGGGCTGAAAGCTCCCGCGAAGGAGAAAACCATGCGCATCCGGATCGCCCTGCTGCTCGCGGCCCTCGCGTTGCCGGCCCTCGCCGCGGACGAATTGCCGGTCTTCCGTCCCGGCCTGTGGGAATTCAAGCGCTCAGTGGACAGCGGCGACGGCAAGCCTGCCGTTCTCACCAACCAGAAGTGCACGAACCCGACCGAGGACATGCAGCAAAAGACGGAATCCATGATGGCGGCGGGATGCAAGCCGACGCCTGTCACCAAGAGGGGCAACCTCTACAGTTTCAGCCTGAAGTGCAAGCTTCAGGGCGTCGACGTCCAGTCCAGGAGCGTGATTGCCGTCGACGGCGATTCCGCCTACAGCGTGGACGCCGAATCGAGGCAAGGCAGCAAGACGACGCGCGAACAGCTGTTTGCGCGCCGCATCGGCAATTGTCCGGAGACGCAGCCATGAAGAAAAGCTTCGCCGTGTTCCTCGCCCTCTTCTCCTGCGCGGCCGCGCAGGCGCAGGACGCCTCGCCCTGCAAGCTCCTGACCGAAGCGGACGTGCAGGCGGCGCTCGGCGGCAGCTGGCAGGTCTGGCAGGACATGGGCAGCGAGGAAGTCTGCGTCTTCCAGGCCTCGCCGACGAACCTGGTGACGCTCACGCTGTACCACGACCCGGTCGGTGCCGCGAAAATACTCGAGGTTCGCCGCCAGCTCGCGGGAGACGGCGCAAAGCCGGTCGAGGACCTCGGCCCCGGCGCGTTCCGGCTGGAGATGTCGTCGGCCGACAGCATCGTCTTCGGCAAGGGCGAGACGGTCGCAAGGATCGAGATGTCGCACGAAGCGTCGACCGATATGGCCATCCTGCAAAAGTTCGCGCAACTCGCCTATTCGCGCCTGCCCTGAACCGCCATGAACGCCCGGATCGCGATGAGGGTCCTGCCGCCGCTCGTTGCCGGCGCATTGCTCCTGTGCGCAGGCTGCGGCGAGAAGTCCGCCGGGGATCGCGCCGCGGCGCGCGGCCCGGGACCGACTCAAGGTTCCGCCGCCGGGCCGGCGCCCGCGAAGCCGTTCGACCCGCTCGGCACCTGGACCGTGGTGGGCCACAGCATGCCCGGTGCCAGTGCCGTGAGCGAGGACGAGGCGAATGCGCACGACGGACAAACGGTGGAACTCGACGCGGCGCAGGCGCTTTCGAATGGCGAACGCTGCGACGCGCCCGGCTATCCGGCGCGATCCGTCGATACCGAGGATTACCTCGCCGGCGAATTCAACCTGCCGCCGGAAAGCCTGCAACCGCTCGCGGGCCGGGCGCACGTCACGATCGTCGAGATCTCCTGTAACGGCGGGCCCTGGACGCCATTCGGCAGCCTGCTGATCGCGATCGATGCAAACCGCGCGCTGACGCCCTGGGACGGCGCTTTCTACGAGCTCAAGCGATCGCCGCCGCCCGGCTGAGGCCGCGTGACGCCGCCGCATGCGCCGGGTAGGATCGATCGATTCGCCCCCGGAGGTCCATGCCGGTGACAGCCATTCGCAAACGACTGTCCGCAGTGCCGACGTGGAGCCTGGTCCTGCCCATGCTTTCGCTCGCGACGCTGGCGGGCATCTGGGACCGACCGCTCGGGTGGGCGGGACTCGCCATCGTCTCCGCGGCCCTCATCGCCGCCGTCTTCGCCGCCGTGCACCATGCCGAGTTGATCGCGCTCCGGGTCGGTGAACCTTTTGGCACGCTCGTGCTCGCGCTCGCCGTCACCGTCATCGAGGCTTCCCTGATCGTGACCCTCATGATCACCGGCGGCGATGCGGCGAGCGCCCTCGCCCGCGACGCGGTATTTGCCGCGGTCATGATCATCTGCAATGGCGTCGTCGGCATTTGCCTCCTGCTCGGCGCGCTCCGCCACCGCGTGCTCGCGTTCAAGGTCGAGGGCACGACGCCGGCGCTCGCTGCGCTCACGACGCTGGTCGTGCTCACGCTGGTGCTGCCGAGCTTCACGACGACCACCCCCGGGCCGACGCTCTCGCATTCGCAGCTCCTGTTCGCGGGCATCGTCTCCATCGTCCTCTATGGCGTCTACGTCTTCGTGCAGACGATCCGCCATCGCGACTATTTCCTGCCGGTCGGCGTCGACGATGCAGACTCCCACGCCGAGCCGCCCACGCGGCTTGCCACCCTGGTCGCCCTCGGCATGCTGTTCGTCGCGCTGGTCGCGGTCGTCGGGCTGGCGAAGTGCCTGGCGCCCAGCATCGAGGATGGCGTGCGGGAACTCCGGGTCCCGCATGCCGTCGTCGGCGTCGTGGTTGCGCTGATCGTGCTGCTGCCGGAAACGGTCGCCGCCGCGCGCGCGGCGCTCAGGAACCGGATGCAGACGAGCTTCAACCTCGCTCTCGGATCGGCGCTGGCGGCCGTCGCCCTGACGATCCCGGTCGTGGCAGCCGCCTCGCTCGCGCTCGGGCTCCCGCTGGCGCTCGGCCTGTCGGTCAAGCACACGGCTTTCCTGGCGCTGACGCTGTTCATCTCGAGCATGACGCTCGCCCAGGGCCGCGCGACCGTGATGCAGGGTACCGTGCACCTGGTGCTGTTCGCCGTGTTCCTGTTCCTGGCGGTCGTGCCCTGATGGCGGCCGCCCGGTCGCGCTAAACTGCAGGCCGATGAAGACCGGATGGCTCATGGCAGCGCTCCTGTTCGCCGCACCTGCGCCGGCGCAGGAATTCCAGCCTTACCCGCAGCCGCAGATCACCGTCGAGCAATGGGAAGCCTACCTCGCCACGGTGCGCGAGCGGCTCGAGGCATCGGCGGAGATCTACAAGGACAAGGGCCTCGTCGTATTTTCCGACCCTGAGACCCGGACCTTCTACATCTTCACCACCAAGAACCATCCCGCGCACCCGGCGTGGATCACGCGCCAGCTGGTCGAGGAAGGCGGCCAGGTCCATGTGCGCCAGATCGGATACTTCGCGGGAAAGCAGGAGCCGTTCGACAAGCTCTTCCGCGAGTACCTGCAGCGCAACGACGAGCTGGTGAAAGAGGTCGAGGAGCGAAATCGATGATCCGCGGCCCTACCAGGGATAGTTCCTGCCGTCGTAGTTGAAGAACTTCCCGGAGTCTTCCGGCTTCAGCCCCGCGATCACCTTGCGCATGCCAGAGATGCTTTCTTGCGGAGAAAGCCTGCCGCCCGGGCCGCCCATGTCGGTGCGCACCCAGCCGGGATTCATGACGATGCAGGTGATGCCGCGCGGCGCGAGGTCGATCGAGAGGCTCTTCACGACCATGTTTACCGCGGCTTTCGAGCTGCGATAGGCATACGAGCCGCCGGAACCGTTGTCCGCGATCGAGCCCATGCCGCTCGTGATCGCGACGATCTTCTTCTGCCCGCCTTTCTCGACATTGCCGAGAAAAGCCTCCGCGACGCGCATGGGCCCGAGCGTGTTCGCGTCCAGCACGCACTGCCAGGCGGCGTAGTCGAGGCTGCCGAGCTTCTGTCCTTTCGGCGCTCCGACGCCCGCGTTGTTGACGAGCAGGTCGATCGGGACGTCCGCGAGCTTCGCAGCGGCCGCGCGCACGCTTCCCGAATCGGTGACGTCGATTGCGAGCAACTCGATGCACCCGTCGCTCGCGGCCGCGAGCTTCTGCAGGCCGGAAGCATCGGCCGGAGCGCGGCAGGCGGCATGGACCTTCCAGCCGTCGGCGGCATACTGGCGCGCGAACTCGAGGCCGAGGCCGCGATTGGCGCCAGTGACCAGGACGACGGGGGCGGGGGCCATCCGGTCTTTTACCCCATATTCGGCCGGATTGCCTCCCGCGGCGCCCCGATTGACGGCATCGTCCTACAGCGCGGCCTACAACGCGAGAATTAGTGTGATGTCCTGACGACAATGTTCTATCGTACATAGGAGCGTGCACTGGGAGCAGGCCACATGTCGCAGCCCAATCCTGCCGGGGAACATTCGTCCGGCGTTGCGTCATCACGATGCATGAAGGTGCTGGTCGTCGACGACGACCGTGACACCGTCGACATGCTGAAATTGCTGTTCGACCTGCACGGCACTTCGACGCATGCCGCATACGACGGCGTCGAGGCCGTGACGCTTGCCGAAGAGCTGAGGCCGGACATCATCCTGCTCGACATCGGGCTGCCGAATATCGACGGACACGAGACCTGCCGCCGGATCCGGGAGCATGCCTGGGGACGCGGCGCGATCATCGTCGCCCTGACGGGCCGCGGCCACGACGACGACCGCACCGAGTCGCAGCAGTCCGGCTTCGACATGCATCTGGTCAAGCCCGTGGAGCCGGAACTGTTGCTGACTGTTCTGGCCGCAACTCCCCGGGATCACCGCCCGGACTGAGGCCTTCGTTCTGCCTTCGAGGCGGCAGACTGGAACAGGTTGGCCCGCAGACTATCGAGCAGCTTGTTTAGCGGATACGGCTTCACCAGTACTTCGAGGCCTTCGGTCACAGCCGCCCGCGCTGCCTCGATATAGCCCGTTGTGAGGATCACGGGCAGCGCAGGCCAGCGCCCGCGAATTTCGTGCGCCAGATCAACGCCGCTCATACCGCCCGGCATCATGACATCCGAGAACACCAAGTCGACGACGGCGCCGCCGTCCAGCACTTTGAGCGCGCTGCGGGCGGACTTCGCGTGCGTCACGGTCAAACCGACGTTCTCGAGCGTCTGTTTCGCGAGCCCCGCGACGTTCTGGTCGTCCTCGACCAGCAGGACGTGGCCGTGCAACGGGGCGTGCCGTTCCTCGCGGCCGCCTGCGACGCCCGGGATGGCCACCGGTTCCTGGCCCGATAACCGAGACTGATCGACCCGCGGAAAGACCAGAGTCACGGTCGTGCCCTTGCCAGGTTCGCTGTCGAGCGACACGTGTCCGTTCGACTGGGCGATGAATCCATAGACCTGTGCGAGGCCCAGACCCGAGCCTCGGCCGATTTCTTTCGTGGTGAAGAACGGCTCGAACGCGCGCGCGACGGTCGCCGGCGACATGCCGCTTCCCGCGTCGGCCACGGTCACGGCGACCGCTTCGGCGCACGCTGGCCCAAGCGCGCCAGGGCTGTTGTGCACGCCGATCTCGATCGTACCGCCGTCGGGCATTGCGTCACGTGCGTTGACGCAGATGTTGAGGAGGGCAAGTTCCAGCTCGCTGGGATCCACTTCCACCGTCGCCGCGACGTCCTCGAAGTTCATGTGCACCTCGATATCCCCACGCAGGGAGCGGCGCAGCATTTCTTCCATGCCGCGGAGTTGCTCGCGCAAGTCCACGAACTTCGGCGCGAGCGGACGCCGGCGCGAGAAAGCGAGGAGCTGGCGGGTCAATGCGGTCCCCCGGTCCATCGCCTGTCGCATGCCGTCGATGACCTGCCGGCGGCGATCCGCGTCCATGGGCTGGTCGAGCAGGTACATGCCGCTGGAGATGACCATGAGCAGGTTGTTGAAATCGTGAGCGACCCCGCCGGTCAGCTGGCCGACCGCCTCGAGCTTTTGTGCCTGGCGCAGCGCGAATTGGGTCCTCGCAAGACGTTCCTGATCCTTGGTCCGTGCCGCGGTCGCAACCGTGACCCTCGCCTCGAGAGCGATATTGAGTTCTGCCAGCATTTCGAGCCGGCTGCGGGCGTCGTATTGCCGCCGCCGCCCCCGAAGGGCGGACCGCACCAGACTTACGAGCGATGTCGGATGGAACGGCCGTTCCAGAAATGCGACATTGCCGAGCGTTTCCAGGAATCGCAGCGCCGCCGGATTGCGTTCGATACCCCCACCGCGGCGGGTCAGCAGCACGAACGGGAAATCGGACCATTCCGGCTGTGCCCCGATCCACTCCGCCAGCGGGTGAAGGTCGGTCGTGTGGAGCGCCTCCTCGGTGACGAGCGCAAAGCCGGCACCGGACCGCAGTTCCGCCACCAGTTGAGGCACGCCGGAGCAGATGACGCTGCGTACGCCGTTATCCGCAAGTATCGCCGACGCCACGCCGGCGTCGCGGCCCACCGGCGCGAGGATCAGGCCTCGTTCGGACAGGTGCGGTATCACTTCAGGGTGTCCCGCGCCAGCGCCCTTCCGCCGATGACCGCCGGAACGCCGCGCAGGACGCCGTGCAGATTGGTCAGCGGCGGCCCCACCGCGATGCCGCGCCGGGTCAGCTGGTATTCCCTGATCGTGGTTTCGTGCGCGCTCGTACGCTTCTTCACCACCGACATGGCGCGCCTCACTTCGCCCGTCATCTCGAAATAGCGCAGAAGGATGACGGTATCGGCCAGATAGGTCAGGTCGATCGGCGACTTCATGTCGCTGCCGAGCAGCCCGTGTTGCGCGACCGTCAGGAACGTCGTCGCGCCGCTTCGATTGCAGTACTGGAGCAGTTCGTGCATGTGAAGGATCAGCGCCCGCTCCTCCGGCATCGCCGCCTGGAAGCCGTTCAGGCTGTCGACGATGATCGTCTTCGCGCCGAACTTCTCGATCGATTCCCTCGCTCGGGCGGAGAATTCTCCCGGAGTCAGCTCGGCTGCATCGACCTGCACGAGCATCAGGTGTTTCCTGCGTTGCATCGCCTCGAGGTCGAATCCGAACCCCTTCGCGCGCTCGGTCAGGAGGCCGAGCTCCTCGTCGAAGATGAACATCGCGACCCGTTCGCCGCGCTTAATGGCGCTCACGGCGAAAGTGAGCACAATGATCGACTTGCCGGCGCCCGCCGGCCCGAGAACGAGCACGCTCGAACCGCGCTCCACGCCGCCGCCCAGCAACCGGTCGAGCGGCTTTATCCCGGTCCCCAGCGTCCTGCGGCTGAATGCACGCCGGTGCTCGGAGGCCACGAGGCGCGGGAAAACGCGCACCCCGCCGGGCTCGATGACGAAATCATGGTAGCCGCCGCGGAACTGGTTTCCGCGGTATTTCAGGACCCGCATCCGCCGGCGATCAGGTCCGTATTCGGGGGCCAGCTCCTCGAGCCGGATCACGCCGTGCGCGACGCTATGCACCGTCTTGTCCTTCTCGTCGGTGGTCAGGTCGTCGAGCATCAGCACAGTCGTGTCCCGCGCCGCGAAGAAATGCTTGAGCGCGAGGATCTGGCGCCGGTAGCGCAAAGAACCCTGCGCGAGCAGCCGGATCTCGGACAGGCTGTCGAGCACGACGCGTGCGGGCTTCGCCGCGTCGAACGCCTCGAAGATCCGCCGGGTCGTCTCGCCCAGTTCGAGATCCGAGGAATAGAGCAGGCTCTGCTGCTGTTCCTCGCTCAGCAGGCTTTCCGGCGGCACCAACTCGAAGACTTCGATGCCCTTCAGGTCCCAGCCGTGCGAGGCGGCGCCGACCCGAAGCTCATCGGCGGTTTCCGACAGCGTGATGTGGAGTCCCCGTTCTCCCGCCGCGACGCCCTGCATCAGGAACTGGAGCGCTATCGTCGTCTTGCCGGTGCCCGGATTGCCTTCCAGCAGGAAAGTCCGGCCGCGCGCGAGGCCGCCCTTCAGGATGTCGTCGAGTCCCCCGACGCCGGTGGCCGCGATCCCATTCCCGGACGGCCGCTTTGCTTTCCTTTCCGGCATCGGCTGCTCCCCTGGCATACGGAGGTTAGCAGCGAACATTACTACGGACGACACGCGGACCCTGTCAGACCAGGCCGACACCGGACGGCTATTGGATGCCCGGCCCCCGGAGTATGCTCACCTCGGAACGGCCGCAACGACAACAAGGGGGACTCTCATGCAAGCCTCGACCAGGCGACGCGGGAGCGCCGCCGTTTTCATCCTGTGCCTGATGGCCGCGCTGCCCGCGGCCGCCCGCGACAACCCGCTCTTCACCCAGCAGATCCGGTGGTGGCAGTGGGCCGGCTCGATCCCGCTCGAGGTGAACCCGCTGCTGGACGAGACCGGAAAGTACTGCGACGCCGGCCAGAGCGGCCCGTACTGGTTCATCGGCGGCAACTTCGGCGGCCGCACGACGCGCAAGTGCACCGTGCCGAAAGGCGTCAAGCTTGTCGTGCCCGTCATCGTGACCTTCTGCTATCCGGAGCAAGGCTATGACGACGACGAGTCCTGCATTCACTACGTCAACGACATCCTGTCCGGCTACCGGGCGCAGGACCTGACAGTCAAGCTCGACGGCGCCTGGCAGGAGACGCAGGACATCTGCGAAATCGTCGCGGCGCCGGGCGATGCCGTGCCGCGCGTGCCGGGGCAGTGCGTCGTGCGCCGGCGTGCCGACCGGACCCTGTTCAATTTCGTGATCGGTTCGAGCGGCTTCTACGCCTCGGACCCCGGAGTCTGGCGCGCCAATGCGGCGCGGGGCGTCTGGGCCCTGATCGACACCTCGAAACTGTCGACGGGAAAGCACGTGCTGCGCATCCGGGCGGTCGGGAAGCCGGGAGCAGCGATTCCGTTCCTCGCCGTGACCTACAACCTGCGGGTAAGAAAGGCGAACAACTAGACGTCGTCCGCCATCGGCACGGCCGTGCCGGCGACGACGATGCCGCCGGCGGCCGGGATGTGCACCTCGAGGCGGCTCGGGCGGCCCATGGCCTCGCCCTGGAGGATAACGATCGAGGCCGGCGCCTCGAGCAGCTTCGCATCGCGCAGGTACCCGCCGAGCGCCGCAGCGCCGGAACCGGTCGCCGGGTCCTCGACCACGCCGCCGACCGGAAACGGATTGCGTGCGTGAAACAGGTCCGGCTTCTCCCGCCAGACGAGCTGGATCGTGGTGAGGCCCTCCTCGAGCATCAGCGCCTTGAGGCGCTCGTAGTCGTAGTCGAGTTCGGCAAGACGTTCTCGCGTCCTTGCCGCGAGGATCGCGTGCGTGTTGCCGGCAAACGCGCGTGCCGGCGGGATTGCCGGGTCGAGCTCGTCCTCGCGCCATTCGAGCGCCGCGAGCAGCTCACGCAGGAGCGTCGCCGAGGGTTCTTCGTGTCGCGGCAGCACCGAGGTCAATGCCGCCTGCCAGCGCCCGTCGCGCTGCGTCACTGCGACCGGAACGGCGCCGGCTTTGGTGTGAAAAACGTACTCCCCCGCGCCTGCCTGCCCGCCGAAGAGAACGCCGGTCGCGACGGTCGCGTGGCCGCAAAAATCGATTTCCCTGGCCGGGCTGAAATACCGCACGCGCCGCTCGAAGCCGCGCTCAGGCTCGAGAAAGATCGTCTCCGGAAAGGCGATTTCCGCCGCCATGCGCTGCATCTCGGGATCGGACGGCAATCGGTCGCCGACCCAGATACCGGCCGGGTTGCCGCCTTCCGGGGTCGTGGTGAATGCCGCGTATCGGTAGAGTACGCCGCTCATACCCGTATTATTGCCACAGGGGGGACCTGAATGGCTGTTTCGCGTCGAGAACTGCTCGGTCGCGCCGCCGCGCTTGCCGGCCTGTCGCTCGGCGGTGGCGGCGCGCTCGCGGCCATCGTCCGCGAGCAGCCCGACCTCGTGCTGAAGAACGGCCTCCTGCTTACCGTCGACCCGCGCCAGCCGCGGGCCGAGGCGGTCGCAATCGCCGGCGAGCGCATCTTCGCCGTCGGCTCGAACGACGAGGTGGGCGCCCTCGCCGGGCGCGCCACGAAGGTCGTGGACCTCGGCGGCCAGACAGTGACCCCGGGCTTCATCGACGCGCACTGCCATCCGGCCTACGCGGGGCGCCGTCACCTGCGCTTCATCGACTGCGACCTGCGCTCGATCAAGGCCATCCAGGACGCGGTGCGCGAGCGCGCCGCGAAGACGCCGCCCGGCGAGTGGGTCACCGGCTTTAAGTACGACGACACCAAGACCGCGGAACGGCGCTTCATCACGCGCGAGGACCTCGACGCCGCCGCGCCCGCGCATCCCGTCTATATCGAGCATCGCGGCGGCCACACGGGCTACGCGAATTCGCTCGCGCTCGCAAAGGCCGGCATCACGGAGTCCTCGCCGGATCCGCAGGGCGGCAAGTTCGTGCGCGACCCCGCGACCGGCCGGCTGACCGGGCGCGTGCTCGAGCGCGGCGCGGGACCCTTCGAGACCTTGATTCCGGCATTCGGCACGACCACGCGCGACGAAGATCGCGCCGCGGTCAAGCTCATCACGCAGATGTTCGCAAAGGCCGGCGTGACGTCCTCGACGGATGCCTACGGCTCGCCCGACGACCTGCGCGCCTACCAGGACGCGCACGAGGCCGGCGAGCTCTCCGCGCGCATCTACTGCATGATCGGCTACACGCACATCGACAAGATGATTGCCGCGGGGGTGCGCACCGGCTTCGGCGACGACTGGGTGCGCGTCGGCGGCATGAAGCAGACCTGCGACGGCTCGATCTCGGAGCGCACGGCCCGGCTCTCCGAGCCCTACGTCGGCCGGCCGGACGACTTCGGCATGATCGTCGCGGACGCCGACGAACTCTACAGCTACGCGCGCAAGGCCCACGCCGCCGGCTGGCAGCTCGGCACGCACGCGAATGGCGATGTCGGCATCGCCATGGTGTGCGATCTCTACGAGCGGTTGCAGCGCGAGATGCCGCGCCGCGACGCGCGCTACCGCATCGAGCACTGCACGGTCGTGAACGATTCACTGGTCGCGCGCATGAAGGCACTCGGCGCGATCCCGACGCCCTTCGCGAGCTACGTGTACTTCCACGGCGAGAAGATGCCGGAGTACGGCGAGGAGCGGCTGAACCGCATGTTCGCACTGCGCAGCTTCATCGACGCGGGCATCCGCCCGACGATGGGGTCCGATTACCCGCCGGGCCCGTTCGAGCCGATGATGGCGCTGCAGTCCATGGTGACGCGCACCGCCATCGACGGCCGCGTCTGGGGACCGAAGCAGAAGATTTCCATCGAAGAGGCGCTGCGCGTCTGCACGCTGTATGGCGCCTACGCGTCGTTCGAGGAACGCCTGAAAGGCTCTCTCGAGCCGGGCAAACTCGCCGACCTCGTGGTGCTCGGCCGCAATCCGCTGACCGAAGATCCCGCCACGCTCGTCACCGTACCCGTCGAACGCACCATGGCCGGCGGGCGCTGGGTCTACGAATCGTGATCCGACGCGGCGGCCGCGAGCGGCGCACGGCCGGCGGCATCCGCCAGCTTGCGTTCGCGCGGCTCGTCAACCCGTACTCGCCGATCGAGATCCTGAGCGCCGACCAGGTCGAAGCGATCATCGACGGCGCGCTCCAGGTGCTCGAGGGCCGCGGTTTCCGCTTCCTCGAACCCGCCAGTCGGGATCTCATGCAAGGCGCCGGCGCCGAGCCCATCGACGACGTCGGCACGATGCGGATCGACCGCGGCCTGGTGCGCGAAAAGCTGGCGCTCGCCCCCGCCGAATTCACGCTGCGCGCCCGGAATCGCGCGCACGACCTCAGGATCGGCGGCAGGAACCTCGTGTTCACCTCGGTCGGCGGGCCCGCTTTCTGCAACGACCTCGACAAGGGCCGGCGCCCCGGCACGCACGCGGAAGTCTGCGATTTCCTGCGGCTCCTGCAGAGCCTCAACATCATTCACCAGGAGTCCGGCGGTCCCTTCGAGGCGATGGACCTGCCGCCCGAGACGCGCCACCTCGACCTCTACCTCGCGCAGATGACCCTGCTCGACAAGAATTGCCAGGCCTACGCGCTCGGCCGCACGCGCACCGCCGACTGCATCGAGATGAACTGCATCGCCATGGGCGTCAACCGCGAAGAGCTCGCGCGGGATCCCGCGGTCATGGCGATCGTCAACACCAACTCGCCGATGCAGCTCGACGTCCCGATGACCGAAGCGGTGGTCGAACTCGCCTCCGCCGGCCAGGCCGTGTGCGTCACGCCCTTCACGCTTGCCGGGTCCATGAGCCCGGCGACGCTGGCCGGCACGCTGGTGCAGCAGACCGCCGAGGTGCTCGCGGTCACGACGCTCGCGCAGATCGTGAAGCCGGGCGCGAACATCATCTACGGCTCCTTCGCTTCCAACGTCGACATGATGAGCGGCGCGCCGGCGCTCGGCACGCCCGAATACACGAAGGGCGCGCTCGCGAGCGGCCAGATCGCGCGCAGACTCGGCCTGCCGCTGCGCTCCAGCAATACGACCACCTCCAACTGCGTCGATGCCCAGGCGGCCTACGAGAGCGAGATGTCGCTCTGGGGCGCGATCATGGGCGGGGCCAACCTCGTCTATCACGCCGCGGGCTGGCTCGAAGGCGGCCTCACGGCCGGGTTCGAGAAGCTGATCGTGGATGCCGAGATGCTGCAGATGATGGCGGAGTTCCTGCGCCCGATACCGGTCAACGACGACGAGCTCGCGCTCGACGCGATCGCGCAGGTGGACCCGGGCGGGCATCACTTCGGCACGACGCACACGCTCGCCCGCTACGAGACCGCGTTCTACATCCCGATGCTGTCCAGCCGCCAGAACTTCGAGTCCTGGCAGGAATCTGGGAGCCTCGACGCGGCGCGGCGGGCGAATGCGATCTGGAAGCAGTTGCTCGCCGAATACCAGAAGCCTGCGATCGACCCCGCCGTCGAAGAGGCGCTCATCGATTACGTCGCGCGCCGGAAGCGCGAGATCACGGTCGAAGGCCTGTGAGGTCAAAACCATGAGCAAGCACACGCGCAGGCGAATCCTGCGATCCCTGATCGCGGCTCCGGCCGCGGCGATGCTTGCACTTCGCGCCTTCGGCCAGGAGGACGAATTTATCGCCTCCGCGGACCAGGCCGTCGACGTCTTCGATTTTGAACGGCTCGCGCGCTCGAAGCTCGCGCCCGCACACTTTGGCTACCTGGCGACGGGTGTCGACGGCGACGCGACACTACATGCCAACGAGGCCGGTTACTCGCGCTATTCGCTGCGCGTCCGGCGGCTCGTCGGCGTCGGCAAAGTCGACACGAACGTGAAGCTCTTCGACCGGACCTGGGACTCGCCGCTCCTGCTCGACCCGGTCGGCAGCCAGCGCGCGTTCTTCCCGGAGGGAGAAATCGCCACTGCGAAGGCGGCAAATTCGCGCCGCACGCTGCAGATTCTTTCGACCGTTACCACGACCAGTGTCGAGGACGTGAACGCCGCGCGCGGCGAGCCGGTCTGGTACCAGCTCTACCCCACGGATGTCTGGGACATCACGCAGGCCCTCGTGAGGCGCGCCGAGGCCGCGGGCTGCCCGGCGCTTGCGCTCACCGTCGACCTTGCCGGCGGCTCGAACCGCGTGACGCTCGCGCGTTCGCTGCGCCACGACGCGCGCGACTGCACAGCCTGCCACACGACGAGTCGCACCCAGCTCTCGGGCTTTGTCGTCGGCAAACCGATGTTCAAGGGCCTCGACACCACGACGGTCGCTGGCCTGACGCCCCCCGACATGAACTGGGCCTTCTTCGACAGGCTTCGCGACACCTGGAAGCGCAAGCTCCTCATCAAGGGCATCGTGACGAAGGAAGATGCGGAGCTCGCGATCGAACATGGCGTCGACGGGCTGATCGTCTCGAACCACGGCGGACGCGGCGAGGACAGCGGGCGCGCGACGATCGACAGCCTGCCGGAGGTCGTCGCAGGGGTGCGCGGCCGAGTGCCCGTCATCGTCGACGGCGGCATCCGGCGCGGCTCCGACATCTTCAAGGCGCTCGCGCTCGGCGCGAACGCGGTCGGCATCGGCCGGCCCTACATCTGGGGCCTCGCCTCCTTCGGCCAGGCAGGCGTCGAGAAGGTGATCGACCTGCTGCGCGCCGAGCTCGCGACCAACATGCGCCAGGCGGGTACTTTTTCGGTCGCCGACATCAAGCCCTCGTATCTCGTGGACAACCGGAGCAGCCCATGATCCGCCCATTCATCGCCGCCTCTGCCATGATTCTCGGTTGCTGCGCCGCGCAGGCGGACGTCACCCTGCACGCCACCAGCACGGGCAAGAGCGCCGTCATGTCCGGGAGGACCACGAGCGTCACGTACATCAAGGGCCTGAAGATGCGCACCGAGGCGGCCTCGGAGAAGTTCTCGACCGCGAGCATCTACGACATCGATGCGCAGAAGATGGTCATCCTCGACACGAAGAAGAAGGAAGCGAACGTCTGGGACATGGGTACGTTCACGCAGGAGATCGGCAAGGCGGTCGCGGCGGACGGCGTGCAGGCGTCCATGAAGCCGAACGGGCAGGTCAAGCCGGTCAACGGCCAGCCGGCGGACGGCTACGACGTCGATATCGTGGTGCCGACGACGATCGGCGGATCCCCGATCACGATGCATCTCACCGGCGTCTCATGGATTGCGAAGGGCGTGCCCGGCGCCGCGGAATACGCGGCGTTCTACAAGGGTGCCGCGGAGAAGGGCTGGATCTTCACCGACCCGCGCGCGGCCAAGGGCTCGCCCGGCCAGGCCAAGGCCATGGCGCAGATGTACACCGAGTTCGCGAAGATCGGCGGCCTGCCGGTCGAGACGGACATGGACATGAAGGCCTCGGGTGAGGGCCCCGTCGCCGCGATGATGTCGAAGCTGGGGAACGTCGAGACAACCACGGTCATCGACTCCGTCGACACCGGCCCGGTGGACGACGCGCTCTTCGAAGTGCCGGCCGACTACAAGCTGAAACAGCGCTAGCGGGTGCCGGCGTCCTCGCGCAGCATGCGCATGAGCGACACCGCGAGCAGCACGCCGACCGCGATCAGCGGCAGCGAGACGACTATCGTCGCCGACAGGACGACCTTGATCCCGCCCTCGACGAACATCAGCGTCACCGGCACCAGTCCCAGCGCGCAGGCCCAGAACAGGCGGTTCCACCGCGCCGGGTGGCGACCGGCCTCGAGCCGACGCGTCGACACCGACGCGAGCGTGTACGACGCCGAGTCGTAGGTCGTCGCGAGCAGCACGACGGCGACCAGCACGAAGGCGGCGAGCGCGAGCTGGCTTGCCGGCAGGCTCGCGATCACGGATGCGATCGCGGCCGCTTCGCCCTTTGCCGCCATGATCCCCGTGACGTCGAGGATGCCCGCGAGGTCGAGGTGCATCGCGTAGTTGCCGAGCACCATGAAGAAGATCCCGGCGCCCAGCGTGCCGAAGCTCAGCATCCCGAGAATGATCTCGCGCAGGCTCCGGCCGCGCGAGATGCGCGTCACGAACAGGCCGACGAACGGCCCGTAGGCGATCCACCAGGCCCAGTAGAACACGGTCCAGTTCTCGACGAAGCCGCTGTTTCGCACCGGGTCGGTCCAGGTATTCATGCGCAGGAAATTCTGCAGGACGATGCCGATGCCGTTGGTCGACATCTTGAGGATGAACAGCGTCGGCCCGACGATCAGCACGAACAGCAGGAACAGCAGCGCGAGAACCATCGCGCCGTCCGCCATGCGCTTGAATCCACGGTCAATGCCGAGGTACGCACTGGTGCCGTAGATCGCGACGCAGGCGACGACGACGGCGACGTCCAGGGTGAAGTTACGGTCGAGTCCGGCGAATTCGGCGAAGGCCGCCGAGATCATCGGCGTCGTCAGGCCGAGCGACGTGCCCGCGCCGCCGATGATGCTCAGCATGTACAGGAAGTCGAGCGCGCGGCCGCGCGCGCCGGTGACGCCTTCCGGCAGCAGCGCGCTGCAGCCCGTGCTCAGGCGCAGGTACGGAACCTTGCGGTTGTAGTACGCATAGGCGATCGCCAGCGCCGGCAGGCACTGGATCGCCCAGCCGGTCGGGCCCCAGTGGAACATGCCGTAGCTCGCCGCCCACTCGATCGCGTCGACGCTGCGCGGCGCGAAGCCGTACGGGGGCTTCGCGATGTAGTAGCCCCATTCGATGATCGACCAGTAGAGCAAGCCGGCGCCGACCCCGGTGCAGAACATCATCGCGAGCCAGCTCGGGGTGCGGTACTCGGGCTTGCTGTCGGCAGCGCCGAGCCTCACGCGCCCATGCCGGCTCGCCGCCAGCCAGCCGAGGAAGACCAGGGCGCCGAAGCCGTACCACTGGTACAGCACCCCGAAGCGCGCGGTGAGCGCGTCGTAGGCGGCCGTGATCGTGGCCGCGGCGCCGTGGCCGAGCCCGAAGATCGGGATGCAGGCCATCAGGATGACCGCCAGCGTCAGCGCGAACATCAGCCAGTCCGTCTGCAGCCGGTCCTTGCCAGGCTCGTTCACGGGCTCTCCCCATAGAGGGCGCGCGCCTGTTGCAGGCACAGCGCGTGATCCGGCGCAGGCAGCGGGCCCGTGCGATCGCCGAGCTCGAGCACCCGGGCATTCTCCTGCGAGTACGCGGGCCAATCGGCCAGGCCGGATCCGTTCGGATCGCCGCTGCGCGCGAAATTCGCCCAGTACGTCATGACCGCGTCCGTCAGGCGGCGGTCCGCGCCGTCGGTCGCGAGCCAGGCATCGTGGGTATCGAACACGTAGGGAATTTCCGCGCCGTGATACACGCGCAGCCGCTTGCCGCCGGTGCCGGCCCGCCGGCGCGTGAAGCGATAGACCCAGGCCCTGGCATCGGCACGGCGCGCGGCAGCGGCCATGACGTACCCGGGGCAGACCATGTTCGCAAACGTGACCGCCCGGTCGTGACCCCGGCGAATCGTCGGCTGCGTCGCCGCGAGTTCCCGTAACGCGGGCCGCGTGGCCGCCGGGAATGCCTCGAGCGCGGCCGCGAACGAGGCGGCGGCGTCATCCACGTACATGTACCACTCATCCCGGTTGGTGCCGGCCAGCAGGTCGACCGGCACGGGTTGCGACAGGAATTGCGCGCCGATCGGCGCGGTCACCGAGCTGCCGTCGACGACCGGCCCGAGGTCGGCGTCCTTCAGCGCTTCGTGCGCCGCGGCCAGCACCGCCGCGCTGTCGAGTTCGCGCAATTGCCCGAGGTCCGGGTGCCCGGTCACCGCCGCGCTCAAGGCCTTCCCCCAGCCCTGCGCATCTTCGAGCGAACGCCGCGCCAGCAGCTCGTAACCGCCGCTCTGGCTGATGGCGCGGCGGAACAGGCCCTGCGCCATCGGCGAGACCACCAGGTAGCCGATATCCGCAGCGCCCGCCGACTCGCCGAAGACCGTGACGTTCCCCGGATCGCCGCCGAATGCGGCGACGTGGTCCCGGACCCAGCGCAGGGCCGCGACCTGGTCCAGCAGGCCGAAGTTCGTTGCACCTTCCAGTTCCGGGTGCCCGAAGAAGCCGAAGATCCCGACGCGATAGGCAATGCTGACGACGACGACGTCGCCGCGCGCCGCGAGCCGCTCGCCGAGGTAATTCGGTTCGTACGACCACCCGGACCGGTTGCCGCCGCCGTGGATCCAGACCATCACGGGCAGCCGCGCGGACGGCGCAAGGCGCGGCGTCCAGACATTCAGGTACAGGCAGTCCTCGCTGAACGGCGGGTCCCTGAAGTTCGCGGGGTCCGCATCGAAGGCCGCGCCGACCTTGCGGTACCAGTCCGTGTTGGCGCTGTCCTGGTAGCAGGCGGCGGCGAACTGCGTTGCCTGACGCCGCGCCGGATGCGCGCGCAACGGCTGCGGCGCGCGCCAGCGCAGCCCGCCGACGGGCGGCTCGGCGAACGGGATCCCGCGGAAAACCGCAACTTGCGCCTGCCCGGCGCCAGCCTGACCGACCAGCAGCGTTCCCTCCACGCGCGCCTGCGGCGGGTCGGCCGAGCCGGCGCGGGCCACCGTGGCAGGCAGCAGCGCGATCGCAAGAACCCCGGCAAGCCCGATCGCGCATCGTAGACCGGGCGCCATGGCCTCAGTCCCCGATGTCGACGATGACGCAGCCGCGCGGGTCGCCGCGCTCGACCAGCTCGTTCGCCTCCGCCAGACGCTCGAGAGGCAGGCGACGCGCAACGCGATGCCGGAGTCGGCCCGCGGCGAGCGAACGGCCGATGTCGGCAATGGCCGCCGCCTTGGCCTCGTCGGGCATGACGTAGACCAGCATCATGCGCAGGGTGAGGTCCATGAACATCATGCGATAGAACGGCAGCTTCGGCTCGGGCACCTGCATCGAGGAGTACGTTGCGATCGTGCCGCCGACCCGGATGCAGTGCAGCACCTCGGGCAGGTTGGCCCCGAACTCGACTTCCACGACGCGATCCACGGGCACACCGCCATTCGCCGCCTTGACCCGCTCTCCCCAGCCGGGCTCGCGATGGTTGACGACCGCATCCGCGCCCAGTTCGCGACAGCTGCGCTCGTCGTCGGCCTTGCTCGCCGTCGCGATCACGCGCGCGCCCGCGGACCGGGCCCACTGGATCGCATACCAGCCGACGCGGCCCGCGCCGCCCGTCACGAGTACCGCCCGCCCTTCCACCGGGCCGTCGGCGAAGACGCAGCGATGCGCCGTCATGGCCGGGATGCCGAGACAAGCGCCGGCCTCAAAGCCGGCAGCGTCCGGCAATGGCGCGGCGAGGCGCGAATCGAGCGCCACGTACTGCGCGGCAGTGCCGAAGCGACGACCATGCTGTGCCTGGTACACCCAGACCCGCTCGCCCACCCGCGATTTCGGAACGCCCTCGCCGACGGCCTCCACGACGCCGGCTCCGTCGCTGTTGGGGATCACGTAGCCTGCGTCGAGCAGCGCCGGCGCGGAGCCGGCACGCTTCTTGACGTCCGAGGGATTCACGCCGCTCGACTTCAGCCGCACGAGGACCTCGCCCGGCCCGGCCACCGGCGCCGGCCGTTCGCCGACCCGGATCACGTCCTGCGCCGGCCCGAATGCCTCGAACCACGCCGCCGTCATCGTGCCCTGTTTCACTATTGCCTCAATCCAGCCAGTTGGAGAGCGACTCAGTGTGCCCGTCGACGCCGAGCGCCTGCCCCGAGATCATCGCGCCCTGTCCGGATGCGAGGAAGAAGGCCGCGTTCGCGATATCCTCGGCCGCGACGAAGGACCGCAGCGACACCTGGCGCTCGTAGATGCTGCGGATGTCCTGCGCACTGCGGTCGCGCTTTGCGGCATCGCGCTCGATCACGCCGTCGATCCGGGCGCCGCGGACGCTTCCCGGGCAGATTGCGTTGACGCGAATGTGATGCGGCCCGAGTTCCATTGCCAGCGTTTTCATGAACCCGATGAGCGCCCACTTGCAGGCCGTGTAGGGTGTCCGCAACGGATACCCGAAGAACGCGGCACTCGAGGAGATGAAGATGATCGAGCCGCCGCCGGCCGCCCGGAGCAGCGGCACGGCACGGCGCGTGCAATAGAACTGCCCGTTCAGGTCCACGGCGACGGTGCGGTCCCAGTCCGCGGGTGCGATCTCCTCCACCGGCGCCGTGGGACCGGAAATGCCGGCGTTGTTGACGAGCATGTCCAGGCGGCCATAGGTCGACTCGATCTCGGCGAACATCGCGTCCACGTCGGCGACGCACGACACGTCCGCGACGCTCGCCGAAGCACCCGGCAGCTCCGTTCGAAATCGGCTCACTGCTTCCGGGTCAGCATCGCAGACGTGCATGCGCATGCCTTCGGCGGCGAATCGGTCCGCGATCGCGCGGCCGATGCCCGTGGCGCCGCCCGTAACCAGCGCGACAGGCGCATCGCTCATCCGGCGTGACTCCCTTTCGTGGCGGCGCGTCCAGGCCGCCGCGGTAATGGCGGGCACCATTGCATCTTGATCAATGCCTGTCAAAAGCGCGAGGCCGCCAATTTGCAATGGCGGCCTCGCGGATCAGCAGCCTTCTGAAATTCGCGCGTCGCCTATTCCGGCTTCTCGCAGTGCGCAGGCTTGATAGGCGGGGTGCAGAAGACGCCACCCTCGGTAATGGTCTGATTACCTCCCTTCTCGGTCGCGAGGACTTCGAACTCATAGATCCTGTTTGGCTGCAGGAACTGCCTCGGCACCAGCAAGCTGGTTGCACCCCTGGGAAGGTCGACGTCGAACTGGACGGGAATTTTTCCGGGAGGCAGCGGCTCGGGCTTCGTGGCGTCGGCAATCACGATGTGGTAGCCGGATATCTCGACCGGCCCCAGTTCAGCGACAATCGGCTGTGTCACTTTCCGCCATTTGATCAGTAGATTCGCATTATCCCGGACGATATCGCCGTCCTCCGGCTGCAGGATTTCGGGGCCCGCAGGTACCCGGTGCGAGAGTCTGGCGTAGCCCGTCCAGATCGCGTCTTCGCTCTCGCCACGGAAATGGTACTTTCCCTCCGGCCATGCGGAAAGCAGGTCGGTCAGCCAGACCTGGGGTTCCTCGACGTCACGTTCGCAGCCGAGTGCACGCCGCAGGTCAATAATCTGTGGTTCCACGCGTTCCTGGAAGCCCTCTGTGATGTCATGCGTGACTCCCGGCCCCCCGACTGCCCCGAACTGGTAGACGACCTGGCCATTCGGATCCTTCACCCAGCCCTCCGACAAACCGTCGGTATCGAAGCTGATCTGGATGCCCATGTCGCAGGCTGTCGCATTCGTCTCGAAGTGGATATTCGTGATCTTGAACGGCTCGGACCCGTTGGCCGACGCCGTGGCAGCCGCAGTTGCCAGCACGCTGGCCACAGCCGCCCGGCAAATCAGTTCCTTATATGGTTTCATCGGTAGTTCTCCATATCCCCGCGGATTTTCAGTGGCTAACGATGTGTGTCAATGGTTTAGACGCGTGACCAAGGAATTTCCATCGCATATGCGCGACACTGGGCACATGTTGCAGGCGAGGCCGCCATGACCCCCACCGACCGCCAGCTCGGCATGCATCGCGCCATCACCCGGCGCGATTTCATCCATGACGCCGGCTTCGCGGCGCTCGGCCTCGCGCTGCCCTGGCCGGCGCTCGGAGCGTCACAGGGCGACCCGGGCTATTACCCGCCGACGCTCACGGGTTTGCGCGGCTCGCACCCCGGCTCATTCGAGGTCGCGCATGCCCTCGCGCGCGAGCACAAGCGCTTCGACAACCCGAATGTGCTCGACGAGGCCTACGACCTGGTCGTGGTCGGCGGCGGCATCAGCGGGCTCGCGTCCGCCTATTACTACCGCAAGCTCCACGGCGCGGACTCGCGCATCCTGATCCTCGACAACCACGACGACTTCGGCGGCCACGCCAAGCGCAACGAGTTCCACCAGGGCGGGCCGATGCGCCTGGCCTGGGGCGGCACCGTCAACATGGAGTACACGCTCTACAGCGACGTCGCCCGCGCCTTCATCGCCGAGCTCGGCATCGACATCCCGCGCCTGCGCAAGGGCTTCGATTTCAACTGGCTCGGCTCGCGCGGCCACCTGAAGTCCGCCGTGTTCTTCGACGCGGGCCGCTACGGGCGCGACGTGCTGCTGCCCGGCGTGCGGCTCGAGGGCATGGCGCCGAATGCGCTCGCACGACATGTCGACGCCTTCCCCATTGCCGAAGAGGCCCGCGCGAAGCTGAAGGCCTTCCTGCTCGCGCGCGGCGACGTGCTGGCGAGGCTCGCGCCGGCGGAGCGCCATGCCTACCTGCACCGCACGAGCTATACCGATTTCCTGCGCGAATATTTCGCGATGCCCGACGAAGCCTTGCAGGTCCTCAGCAACTCGCCCGCAAGCTTCTGGGGCGTTCCGGCCGAGAGCCTCTCGGTCGCCGAGTGCCTGCAGACCGCATCCCCGGGCGCGCACGTGCTCGGCGGGCCCCATGACGGGGACACGGAGGAGCGCGACAGCCCCGAGGCGATGTTCCCTGACGGCAACAGCTCGATTGCGCGCCTGCTGGTGCGCTCGCTGATACCGGCGTTCACGCCGGGTATGCCGGCCGGCGCCGATCCCTTCGACATCGTGACGACGCGCCCGGATTACGGCGCACTCGACCGGGCCGGATCCCCCGTGCGCCTGCGGCTCAGTTCAACGGCCGTCCACGCGGCGAACCTCGACGGCGCGGGCGTCGCCGTCGATTACGTGACCAACGGCGAGCTGGTGCGCGTGTCCGCAAAGCAGGCCGTGCTCGCCTGTTACAACGCGATCATCCCCTACCTCGCGCCGCAGCTGCCGGAGGCGCAGAAGGCGGCACTCGCAAAATGCGTGAAGCGCCCGATGCTGGTCGTGAACACCGTCCTGCGCAGCGGCCAGGCACTCGAGAAGCTCGGCATCAAGGGCGCGCAGCTCCCGGGCAGCTACCTGCAAAGCGTGTTCCTCGTCACCGGCATCAACGTCGGCGGCTACCGCCCGGCCTGGAAACCGGAGGATCCCTGCGTCCTGCAGAGCTTCTCCGGCTTCTCGTTCCCGCTGCCCGGCGGCGCCGGACGCGCCGCGGAGGCGCGTGCGGCCCGCGGCCGCATGCTCGGCATGGCCTTCGATGACTATGAGCGCGAAGTCCGGCGTATCTTGAACGGCCTGCTCGGCCCCGGCGGCTTCGACGCAGCGCGTGACATCCTTGCGATCACCGTGAACCGCTGGCCGCACGGCTATGCGCGCGATCACGTCGACCTCGAGGACGCGGACTGGAACGTGGAGCCGCCGCCCGAGGTCGTCGGTCGCCAGCGCTTCGGCAACATCGCGATCGCCAACTCCGATGCCGGCGCGGATGCCTACACGCACGCCGCGATCGACCAGGCGTGGCGGGCGGTGAACGAGCTGGCAGCGGGCTAGGCGGCATTTCGGCCCGAGTCCGCCATGAACATCGCGTTCACGGTCAATGTCGGCGCAATCCTCGCCGGAACCGGCGCCACCCTGTTCATGGACGCCTGGTCCCTGTTCGCGCAGCGCGCGCTCGGAATCGCCGCACCGAACTACTGCCTGGTCGGGCGCTGGGTCGCGACCATGCCCACGGGCAGGTTCGTGCATGCGGGCATTGCCGGATCCCCGCAGAAGCGCCGGGAATGCGCGATCGGCTGGATCACCCACTACGCCGTGGGCGTCCTGTATGCGCTCGTGTTCGTCGCCTTCGTGTCGGATGACTGGCTCGCGCGGCCACGCCTGGTGCCCGCGCTGCTCTTCGGCGCGGCGACCCTGGTCGTGCCTTTCTGCATCATGCAACCGGCGTTCGGGCTCGGCATCGCTTCGTCGAAAACGCCGGATCCGGCGCAGGCACGCCTCAAGAGCCTGCTGTCCCACACCGCTTTCGGAATCGGGCTCTACGTCAGCGCGATCGGCATCGACCGCATCCGGGAATTGCTATAGCCGCCGACGGCGGCCGAATACGGATTCCAGCGCGCCGCTCAGGTGCGAGGCCAGGACCTTGCCGTGTCCGCGGAACACCAGCCTCGCGAGGTACCACGCCGACCGGAACGGGATGATGACGGCGCAGGTCAGCTTCTGCAGCGCGCTGGTATGGCGCGACAGGAACAGGAAGTAATGCTTGACCTTGTACTTCTCGTACAGCGCGACGTAGCCGCGGCCGATCTTGCAGCCCTTGTGGTAGATCACCGCTTTCGGCTCGTAGTAGCAACGGAATCCCCGCTTCAGGGCGCGGTAACCCAGGTCGACGTCTTCCCAGCCGTAGGGATTGAATTCGTTCGCGAGCCCGCCGAGTTCCCGGAACAGCGGCGTGCGGACCAGGAACGCGAAGCCGCCGCAGGCTGAAACGTAGCCCGCGTTCTCGAACTGCCCGGTGTCCGTTTCTCCCCCGCCGATATCCGTGATGAAGCCGGTGTAGAGGTTCACCGAAAGACCCACCGACATGATCGTATTCGATGGCGGTGCGGTGTAGGTCTTTCCGCAGGCGATGCCCACGTCCCCATGGCTTTCCAGCACGCGGACGAGTCGCGACAGCGAGTCCGGGGTCAGCACCACGTCGTTGTCGAGGAAGAACAGGTAGTCGGATTCCAGGTTCCGCGCGACGTATTCCCAGCCGGCATTGCGGCCCCCGGCGACGCCGAGGTTGTCGGCATTCCGGACGCAACGCATGCCGGGATAGCGCGCGATGATTTTCTCGATGGATCCATCGGTCGAGTGATTGTCGACCAGCACCGTCTCGAACGACGGATAGTCGAGCTTCGCGACGCTTTCGAGGCATTCGAGCGTGTCCTCGAGCTTGTTGTGCGTGAGCACGATGACGGCGACGGAAACCCGTTTCATCGCGTCGCGAGCGACTTGCCGTCGAAATGGGATGGCGGCTCACGCGACAGCAAGCCGAAGATCGTCGGCGGAACGTCGAGCAGGCTTGCACGCCCGCCCTGCTCCGGCGCATTCAGTCTCGCGCCGGACAGCAGGAAACAGTCGTCTCGATGCGCGCCGGAGCGCCGCTCCGGGAAGTCGCCCGACACCACGCCGATCGCCGGGGACGCCAGCGCAGTGATCGGCGCATCGTTCGCCCACACCACGACCAGGTCGGGAAAATCGCCGAGCGGGCAGCCCGGATATTCGCGGTCCATGCGGACGACACGGGCCACCGCGGGCCTGCCGGTGTCGCGGTTGACAAGGGCGAGCAGTTCCCGCGTCAGCATCCCGATCAGCGCCTCGTATTCCTCGCCGGGCGCCACCCGTCCCCTCGGCTCGCGTCCTTTCAGGTTCACCCGGATGGCGCCGGTATAGTCGTTCGGCAGGCAGAATGCGCGGCTCTCGGCCCAGCGATTGCCCGCGTAGAGCAGCCGCCGCGTCAACGGGTCCCAGATTTTTTTCGGCAGCACCGACTTGAGCGTCTCGATGACGCCGAGCGAAAGCGCGTCCTCCACCTTGCGGATCTTGTAGGCGCCCCACTTCTTCATCGGCAGCAGCGCGCCCAGGGCGGAATTCCCGCCTTCGGCCGGGCTGGCGGCGACGTCCAGCTTCTCGAGGACCTCGGGCAGCAAGTGCCAGCCGCTGTAGTTCGGCCCGAAACCCGAGCCGGAGAAGACGAGCGCGGTGGCGCCCGGCATGGCCTCGAGCATCCGGCCAAGCAGTGCATCCAGTTGCTCGTAGAGCGAGAGGAAGATGTCGTCGAAAGGCAGTTTGCGCGAGGCGTCGTAATCCGGGTGATCGCGGTCATAGGTCTGCCACAGCAGGTGCATGGCCCAATGCACCTCGGGAAACGCGATGATCGCGGCATCCCAGGGTTCGCGCTTCAGGACATCCAGGCAGATCTTCCCCTTGCGCTCGAGGCCTGTCGTCAACTTCCGGTAGAACTCGACGTGTTCGGCCTGCGACTCCGGCCGGATCGAAAGCCGGTACTGGTCCACGAGCGGGTGGCTGCCGTAGGCGGCGACGAGCTCCTTCATCAGCGGCGGCGGCCAGGACGAACGCGGCCAGGCCGGGTACTCGCAGCCCCAGGCACACAGGTTGACGCCGTTGAAGCCCGGTATCGGGCGCGTCTGCGCGATATCGAACGTGAATACCCGCAGTCCCGATTGCGCCAGCGACGACCAGAAGAACTCCACCGGGATGTCGTCCGCGTACTTCTTGTCGATGCGATAGCTGCCGGACCGCAGCTGCATGTGCGTGAAGAACTGGCCGTTCCGCAACGGATTCGTCGCGGTCGAGAAACTCGGCCAGATCGAGCCGCTGGAAATCTCGGTGACCGTGGACATCGGCAGCAGCGATCCGCGGCGCGCGAGCGAGGCCAGCACGGGAAGCCGTCCGGTTTCGAGCGCTGCCCGCAGGAACTCGAAAGTGCCGACTTCGATGGCGATCGCGAGCACGCTCATCGGCCGATTCTGCCAGAAGGCCGCACCGTGTTTGCGAGGCTTGACCGCACTGGCCTGGCGGGTTCAACTGCGCGCGTGCATCCGGAAGCCCTCAGTTGCCCCTACTGCGGCGAGGCCGTGGAACTCGCGATCGACGAAGGCGGCGGGAGCCTGCAGTCTTACGTGGAAGACTGCCCGGTGTGCTGCCGGCCCTGGCAGGTCGAGGTCGCGCTCGATGCCGAGGACGGCTGGAGCGCGACGCTTCGGACCGCGGACGAATGAGTCGCGGCGGACGGCGCATCTACGGGATGGCAGCGGCCTGCGTCGCCGTGCTCGCCGCGTCGGTGCTGGTTCCGCGGATGATCCGGGATACCGGCGGCGGCTTCGCGGCGGCGACCACGGCGGCGGTCCTGTTCCTGGGACTCGCGACCGTCGCGGCCGTCGCCTCGCTCGCGCTCCTTGTGCACACGCTGCGGCAGCGCGACGCGCTGTCTTTAGCGGAACGCCTGGCCGGGTTGATTCCGGCGGCGCTGGTCGTGTTCGGCCTGGTGGGGTTCTGGCTGTCGATCAACAACAAAAGCTGAGGGGTGCGGGCCTGTCGCGCGAAGCGCGCTGGCGGACCGCGGCCTGGGCATTCGCCCTGGCCGTCACGATCTTCGCGACCGGCGTACTGATGGCCGCGCGCCTGTTTCCCGACGCGCCCTACGACTGGATGTACCGGGTCGTCTCCGAGCTCGCCTCCCGCAAGTTCAACCCGCAGGGCGGGCGCTGGTTTTCAGGCGCGCTGGGGCTTTCCATGCTGGCGCTCTGGCCGGTGGCGTCATGGCTGCGCGACACGGCCGGCGACCGGCGCTGGCCGATCCTCGCGCTGCGCGCCGGGATACTCTTCGGCGTCGCGGTCGGCATCGAGCGGCTGACATTCGTGCGGTTTTCGTCCTGGGTGCACAACGGGCACGAGGCGCTCGCCGTCGGGACTTTCGCCGGGCTGTACACCGGCGTCCTCGGCCTCTACGGACAGCGCCTCCGGCGCGGACGGCACGGCGGGCTGGTCGTCGCCGCGCCGCTTGCGGCGATTTTCATCTCGCAGATCGTGATCTACTTCGACCAGCGCCATCTCGGCTGGGTGGATCGCAACTGGCGGGCAATGGGCGTTTCGGTATTCCTGAGCTTTGCGTTCTGGCAATGGCTCGCGATCGCTTTCCTGTGGATCGGGCTCGGGCACCTGCTGTGGACGAGCCGAAACGGCAAGTCCGGCTAGGCGATCTCCCGCACCGCCTGCAGCGCCGCCTCCACCTCGCGCTCGTCGTTGACGAGGCTCGGCGCGAGCCGCGCTTTCGAGATCTTGTAGGGCGAAGTCGAGGCCACGACCTTCTTCGCATGCAGCTTCTTCGCCGTCTCGCTGGCGCTCTGGCCTTCCACCTCGAAAGCGACGAGGCCGGCGGAAAGCGCCGGGTCCATGGGCGTCAGCACCTTCACCTTCGGGATCTTTGCCAGCCCTTCCTTGCACTGCGTATTGAGCGCGGCAATGCGGTTCGCGACCCGCGCGTGCCCGATGCGCTGGTGGAACTCGAACGCCGAGGCCATCGCCCACTGGTGCTCGTAGGCCTTGAAACCGCCGGGCGATAGCCAGGAGATGCTCGCAGGCGCTTTCGGCGGGCGCTGGTCCTCCCAGGCGGCGAATTCCTCGGCGTCGTAGAAGGTCGGGATCGTCGGGCTGAGCCGGCCCCAGTTCCTTTCCGGCACGTACAGGATTCCGGTGCCGCGTGGCGCGAAGATCCACTTGTGCGTGCCGGCGGCGGCGAAATCGACGCCGAGCTGCGACAGTTGCTCTGCCTGGTTGCCGAAGCCGTGCACGGCGTCCAGTACCACGAGGATGCGGTCCTTCTCGTCGCGCCCGGCATTCGCCTCGGCCACCGCCCGCGTCAGGGCGCGCACCGGCAGCTTGACGCCGCTGCTCGAATGCACCCAGGTGAGGCCGACGACGCGCGTCTTTGGCCCGATGGCGCGCTTGAGGTTGCCGACGACCTCGTCAACCGAAGTTGCAGCGGAATTCGGGTACAAGACTTCGCGCCGCCAGCTCGCGCCCGCCTTCTCCGCAGCCAGGCGAATCGCCTCGTGGTGCACGTAGTGGTCGTGCGTCGTGCAGAGAATCTCGTCGCCCGGCTTCAGTTCCAGCCCGTGATAGATCAGCGCCAATCCCTGGGTCGTGCTGTCGGTGAGCGCGATCTCCTCGGGCTTGCCGCCGATGTAGCCGGCGGCAGCGCGCTGCACGAGCACCGGGAACGGCAGCTGCTGCGAGCCCTCGCCGAGAAACTCGTCGAAGCCCATGCCGTGCTCGACCGTCGTGAACGGGTTGGCGTCGAGCATGCCGCGAAAACGCTCGATGGCGTCGCGCACCGGTTTCGGGTGCGAGACGATGTAGAACTGCGAAAAGTGCAGCCACTCCGCCGACAGCAGGTCGAACTGCGCCTTGACCGCGGCCCAGTCCGAGTCGCCGTCGACGGCGGGGACAACGGCGGGCTCGTTCGCCGCGGCAGTGCGGGCGGCCGCGCTGCCGACGAGTGAAAATCCGACGGATGCGACAAAGTCGCGGCGGTTCAGCGTCATGGCACGGTCTCCCTATCGATGCGGTCTGCGGCAGCGTCGCATATTACGCCGCCGCGCCGAACGAGGGGGAAAGACCCGGCGCTTTCTAACGCGCGCCGGGGTGGGTCAGGTACAGCCGCGCAGCAGGTAGACCAGGATCAGGATCGGAACCGGCACGCCAACGAGCCACAAGAGAATGTAGCCGATCTTGCCGGCCTGGCGTTTCAGGGAGTTGTGAATGCGCGTTCTCATGACTTCATTTTGAACGGATCGACGCGCGACACTGCGCAGGGCGACCGGCACATCGGCCCCTCCTGACCGCGAAGTCGCCTGTCGGAGGCATCCGACCGCGCGCCCTGGCAGCAGGCAGGTCGAACAGGTCAGGGAATCGCTTTCGCCTGGTATACCAGCCGGCGAAAGTCCGCGAGCAGGTCATTGTCGCCCGGCGGGTTCAACGGCATCGTGAAATACGCGACGAGATTCAAGGCCGGGTCCACCCAGAGCAGCGAGAAGCCACCCCCGGTCCAGCCGTACGTGGCCGTTCCGCCGGCAGGCGCCTTCTGGATCGCGCCGCCGAAACCCCAGGTAAAGGACTGCGGCGCCCGCTCTCCCAGCTGGTCGCTCATCATCTTTTGCACGCTGTCGGGCTTCAGGATGCGCACGCCGTCCACTTCGCCGCCGTGCAGGAACAGGCGCGCGAAGTGCAGCACGTCGCGCGGCGAGGACTGCACGCCGCCGCCGCCGTAGAAATATCCGCTGCGCACATCCGGCTCGCCGTAGGGGCGAAGGACTCGCAGCGCGCCGTCCACCTGGCGATAAATCGCCGGGCGCCGCTTCACTTTGTCAGGCGGCAGGTAAAAGTAAGTGTCGTCCAGGCCGAGTGGCCGGAAGATGTTTTCGTCCATGAAGTCCTCGAGCGTCTGCCCGCTCGCGATCTCGATGACGGCGGCCAGCACTTCGTACGCGGCGCCGGTGGGCCCGTACTTGAAGACCTCGCCGGGTTGCGACACGAGCGGCAAGGCCGCGAGCGCCCGTGCCATCGCCGTGGTGTTCGTCTTTTCGGTATTGGCATCCCACGCGGCCCAGAACGCATCGCCGTCCACGGTCAGCCCGCTGGTATGCGTCAGCAGGTGAAAGACGGTGATGGGATGCCCGGGCGAAACTTTCGCGAATTCCGGAATGTACTTGCTGACAGGATCGTCGAGCGCGATGCGACCGCGCTCCAGCAGGATCATCGCGGCGGTCGCGGTAAACAGCTTCCCAATGGAAGCGAGCTGCAAGATGGCGTCGTCGCGCATCGGCATGCCGGGGCCCATTTCGCCGACCGTCTCGAGCCAGAGTATCCGGTCGTCGCGCGCGAGCAGCGCAGTCGCCGCCGGCGTGCGGCCGTCCCGGACGGCCGTTTGCATCAAGTCCTTGATGGCGGCCAGGCCCGTGCCGGTGAAGAGCGGCGTTTGCGGTGTCGCACCGGTTCCCTCGCCCGGTGCGCCCCACGCGAGGCCGGCGAACAGCAGGCCCGCGGCAACCGCTTGAATTCGAGTCAAGAGCCCGGTCATAGGCGTTCCCCCCCGTACCTGTGATGCCGTCGGCCGCCGGCCGGTTTGAACGCCGTGACCGTGCCAGAATGCGGTCATTGCAGCCGAAGACCGAATACGCCCGCAGCGGCGACCTTCACATCGCCTACCAGGTGGTGGGCGAGGGTCCGCTCGACCTCGTCTACGTGCCGGGCTGGGTATCGCATGTCGAGCTCGCCTGGGAAGAGCCGACGCTCGCGCGCTTCCTGAATCGCCTCGCATCCTTCTCGCGCCTCATCACCTTCGACAAGCGCGGGACCGGGCTGTCCGATCGCGTACCGAACACGGAACTGCCCCCGCTGGAGGAGCGGATGGACGACCTGCGCGCGGTGATGGATGCCGCCGGCTCGAAACGCGCCGCCATCTTCGGGTTCTCGGAGGGCGGCAACCTGAGCGCCCTGTTCGCCGCGACCTATCCGCAGCGCACGCGCGCGCTCCTGCTGTTCGGCTCGTTCGCCAAGCGGGTCTGGAGCGCCGACTATCCCTGGGCGCCGACGCCGGAGCAGCGCCGGCAACATTACGAAAGGATCGAGCGCAACTGGGGGCGCGACATGGACCTTGCGGACTACGTGCCGAGCAGGATGGGCGACGAGGTGTTCCTGCGCCGCCTCTCCGCCTATTTTCGCAGCGCCGCGAGCCCCGGCGCGGCCGTCGCGTTGCTCAGGATGAACACCGAGATCGACATCCGGCACGTGCTGCCCGCGATCCGCGTGCCGACGCTCGTGATGCACCGGGCGGGCGATCGCACCGTGAACGACGAGGAAGGACGCTGGATGGCCGCGCAGATTCCCGAAGCCCGCTTCGTCGGCCTGCCGGGCGAAGACCATATGCCCTGGGTCGGCGACCAGGACTCGATCCTCGACGAGGTGCAGGAATTCCTCACCGGCGACCGGCCGGATCGCGAGCCGGACCGGGTCCTCGCCACCGTGCTCGTCACGGACATCGTCGGCTCGACGCGCCATGCCGCCCGGCTCGGCGATCGGGCGTGGAGCGACGTGCTGACGCGCCATCACGCGATCGTCCGCGAGGAGCTGGCCCGCTTCCGGGGCCTCGAGATCGACACCGCCGGCGACGGGTTCCTCGCCACCTTCGACGGGCCGGCCCGCGCGGTCAGCTGTGCCTGCCGCATCCGCGACGCCGTGCAAGCGCTCGGCCTCGCGGTCCGCGCCGGCCTGCACACCGGCGAAATCGAGCTCGCAGACGGGAACGTGCGCGGAATCGCCGTGCACACGGGCGCGCGCATCGCCGCGGCGGCGCAGGCCGGTGAGGTCCTGGTCTCGAGCACCGTCAAGGACCTCGTTTCGGGATCGGGCCTGGCGTTCGCGGATCGCGGGACGCACGCCCTGAAAGACATTCCGCGGCGCTGGCAGCTGTTCGCCGCGGGTTAGAATGGGTTCGACATGAGCAGCCCAATCGACCTGATCGACCCCATCGGCCCCACCGACCACGTGCTCGGCGCCCCGCATGCGCCGGTCGAGGTCGTCGAATACGGCGATTTCGAGTGCCCGACCTGCAAGCTCGCCGTGCCCGGCGTGCAGATGCTGCTGAAGCATTTCGAGGGCCGGGTCCGCTTCGCCTGGCGCCACTACCCGATCGAGGACGCACATCCGCACGCGCTCGGCGCCGCGGAGGCGGCCGAGTCCGCGGGCGCGCAGGGCAGGTTCTGGGAGATGCACCGGCTGCTGTTCGACAACCCGTCACGCCTCGACCGCAAGCACCTGCACAGCTACGCCGAGTCCCTGGAACTCGACATGGCCCGCTTCACGTCGGAGATGGACGACGAGATCTACCGCCAGCGAATCCGCGAGCAGATGGAAGGCGCCCGGCGCAGCCACCTGCGGGCGACGCCGGGTTTCTTCGTCAACCGCAAAATACAGGACGTGTCATACGACATGCACGCCCTGTTCGAGGCCGTCGAGGCCGCGCTGCAGCAACGCTAGGGCGCGGGCGCCGCCGGCGGGAGATCGAAGACCAGCACCTCCGATTCGCTGCCATGGCCCAGCATCAGCGCGTCGGCATCCGTGAGCTTCAGGGCATCGCCCGCCTGCAATGCGACGCCGTTGGCCGTGACGGCGCCGCGCGCCACATGCAAGTACGCGAGCCGGCCCGGCGCGACCGGAAGTTCAGCGCCCTCGTCGCCGTCCAGGAGCCCCGCGTAGACGCGTGCATCCTGGCGGAGGAGCACCGAGCCCTGCGCCCTGTCGGGCGAGGCGATGAGCCGCAGCCGGCCGCGTTTCTCCTCGGCCGAAAAGCGCCTTTCCTCGTAGCTCGGCGGTATCCCCTGCCGGTTCGGGTGGATCCAGATCTGGAGGAAATGGACGGCCTCGCTCGAGGACGGATTGAACTCGCTGTGTTGCACGCCGCTGCCCGCGCTCATGCGCTGCACGTCGCCCGGGCGGATCGTCGACGAGGTGCCGGTCGAGTCCTTGTGGGCCAGCTCGCCTTCGAGCACGTAGCTGATGATTTCCATGTCGCGATGGCCGTGCGTGCCGAAGCCCTGGCCCGGCGCCACGTGATCCTCATTGATCACGCGCAGCGGCCCGAATTGCACGTGCGCCGGGTCGTGGTAGTCGGCGAACGAGAAGCTGTGGAAGGACTTCAGCCAGCCGTGGTCGGCGTAGCCGCGTTCCCCGGCGCGACGGATTTCCAGCATCGCGAAGCTCCTCAGGCGCTCTTGCGCCGCGGCAGCTCCCAGTCCGGCCGGACGAAGTGGCAGGTGTAGCCGCCCGGATTCCGCAGCAGGTAGTCCTGGTGCTCCGGCTCGGCTTCCCAGAAATCGCCCGCCGGCGCGACCTCGGTCACGACCTTGCCGGGCCATAACCCGGAAGCGTCGACGTCCGCGATCGTGTCCTCGGCGACGCGCCGCTGCTCGTCGGTCGTGTGGTAGATGGCCGACCGGTAGCTGGTGCCGACGTCGTTGCCCTGCCGATTCTGCGTGGTCGGGTCGTGGATCTGGAAGAAGAACTCCAGGATCTTGCGGAAGCTGATCTTCGCCGGATCGAACAGGATCTCGACGGCCTCGGCGTGGTAGCCGTGATTGCGATAGGTCGCATTCGGCGTATTGCCGCCGCTGTAGCCGACGCGCGTCGAGATCACGCCCGGGAACTTGCGGAACAGGTCCTGCACGCCCCAGAAACATCCGCCGGCCAGCACTGCGCGCTCTTCGCTCATGACTTGCCCCCCACCTGGCCAAGGTACGCCCCGTAACCCTCTTTTTCCATGTCGTCCTTGTGGACGAACCGCAGGGACGCGGAGTTGATGCAATAGCGCAGGCCGCCGCGGTCGCGCGGGCCGTCGTCGAAGACGTGGCCCAGGTGGCTGTCGCCGTGCGCCGATCGCACCTCGGTCCGGACCATGCCGTGGCCTTCGTCCGACAGCTCCTTGACGTTCGCGGGCTCGATGGGCTGGGTGAAGCTCGGCCAGCCGGATCCGGAGTCGAATTTGTCGGTCGAGGCGAACAGCGGTTCGCCCGAGACGACGTCGACGTAGATCCCCGGCTCCTTGTTGTGCAGCAGTGCCCCGGTTCCGGGCATCTCGGTGCCGCAGAGCTGCGTCACGCGATGCTGCTCAGGCGTAAGCCGGGCGAGCGCTGCGGGATCCTTGGCGAACGGGTTCATGCGTCGGCCTCCTGCTGGTGAGTATCAGACCGCGGGCGCGGTGCGGATATTGCACCATGGTGCCGATCCGGGCGTATGCAAGCGCAAAAGCGTTCCGGCCGGAACGCTTTTCTGGCGGTCCGGCCTCTGGCGAGGGTTGGCCTAGTCCCCTTCATAGGCCGCCGCTTCGGCCAACAGGTCGTCGAGGTCGGTGCGGCGCAGGAGCCGGCCGTCGGTGACGACGGCACGAATGCGGCGGGTGTTGACGATCTGCTCAAGCGGGTTGGCGTCGAGCAGGACCAGGTCGGCAAGCTTTCCGCTTTCCACCGTACCCAGCGAGTCCTGCAATCCGAAGGTCCGCGCCGGTTGCAGAGTCGCGGCCTGCAACGACTCGAGCGGCGACAGCCCGGCCTCCGTCAGCCGCGCGAGCTCCCGATGCAGGCTCAGCCCCGGAACGAGGAAAGGATTGCCGACGTCGGTGCCGGCCAGGATCGTGACTTCCTCCTCGTGCAGCACCCGCACCCTGTCCACGATCAGCGAATCGACCGGACCCAGCAAGTCTTCGACCGGATCGTCCTCGTCCGCCCAGGAGCGCCAGCGCTCGCGCACCGACGCCGGAAGCAGAGCCATGCGCTCCCTGTCCGCAACGAAGTCTTTCGCATTCACCCCGGCGTTGGCGACGAGCGTCGGCACCGAGGCGACGCGATGCTCGTGGAAGTCTCGTGCCGTCCGCCGGCAGAGTTCCGGATCGCCCGCATCGATGTTCCGCCGCACGAGCTGGAAAAAGGCGGCCATCGCATCCGGAAAGGGAGGCATCTCCGGCAGTCGCTCGAGGTAACGCAGGTAGTCGGCGCGCACCGCGTCGGCCACAGAAGAGCACCCCTGGCCTATCCCGGACGTGTGCTCAAATGTTCTCTGGCCGGCCGCGGCTGCCGCTTCGGGCTTGATCAACATGGGCAGGTGCCCGTCCACCGGGATGCCGCGCTCCCTTGCCCGTTCCATCAGCGCGAAGTACGCCTCGGGTCGCAGGCGATCATAGACCTTGATGAAATCGGCGCCGCCGTCGGCCAGCCGGTCGACCGCGGCGCGCGCTTCCTCGGCATCGCGGACGACGACGCTGCCGTCCCACACCGGCGGCTCGCCGTCGACGATCCCGCCATTGGCGAGGAAGCGCGGCCCGAGCAGCTCTCCGGACTCGACCCGACGCTTGATCGAGAGCACCAGCGCGAGCGGGTCGTCCGCGGTCGTGTGCATGTTGCGGACGCTTGTGATGCCGTAAGCCATGTAGAGTGGGAAATGCCAGTCCACGCTGCCAGCCGAGTGAACGTGCGTATCCCACAGCCCGGGCACGAGGTAACCGCCCGTGCCATCGAGCACTTCGGCGCCTTCGGCGATTGCGATCTTGTCGCTCGGCCCGACCGCGACAATCCGGTTACCGTCAACCAGTACCGTATTATCGGCGAGCAGCGAGCCGTCGACCACGTCGACGACCGTGACGCCGCGGACGGCGAGCGTTGCGTGCTGAGGCTTCTCGCACGCGCCGCAGAATAGCGCGGCCGTGACCGCGAGCCAGGAAAGGATCAAACGCGGGAGATTTCTCATCATCGCTCCTCTCGTCGAGCGAGTCGCTTTCAGGGTTCAGTCGTCGGCGTCGGCGAGCGGGGCGTTCAGCAGCGACTTCTGGCGCTCGCGTCCGGCGGCAAGCCGCAGGTCGTCGACTTCCGTCAGGTAGTCGGCGATGTCCCGGTTCGGGACCACGCGCTGGGCGCCAAGCCGCACTTCCGGCCCGAGGTCCACCTGGTTGACGTCGTTGCTGTCCACGCCGATCTTGACGAGCCACGCGGCGATGCCGATCACCAGCGTCGCGGCCGCCGCCAGGCCCAGCGACACGCGCCGCCCGTAGTGCGTCGAGACGCGCAGGTGCAGGAACAGCGCCGCCAGCACGGTGACCGCGACCACGACGATGCCGATCTGGACCAGGAACGACCATTGCGCGGCGAACGCCACGAGGCCGGCCAGCCAGTAGCCCCAGGCGCAGAATGCCGCGCCGATCGAGGCGATGGTCACGTGCACCCGGACGTTCCAGCTCCCGCGATTCAGCTTGGTCATCAGCGCCCAGCCGCCGGTCCACAGGGCGATCATGCCGAGCGCCACGAGCGCGCCTTTCGCCACGCCCGGCAGCAGCGACGTCGGCGCATTGAGCCACTGCAGGAAGACGCCGTAGGCCATGCAGGCGGATACGCCGACGATCGCGAGCGGCGTGCGGTGGCGGCGCACGTAATCGCGCCGGAACAGGCGCTCGGGCCGCAGCGGCGTATTGCGCGTGCGCACGCGCAAGCGCGTGGTGCCGACGATGACGTCGCCCTTCGCGACGATCGTGCCCGCGTCCGCCGGGACCAGCTTGCCGTCGACACGTGTGCCGTTGCGGGTGCCGAGGTCCCGCACGCTGACGCGGCCGTCTTCCAGCAGCGTCAGCACGGCGTGCTGCGGCGCGGCGTGCTCGTCGTCCACGACGATGTCGCAGGCGAGATCGCGGCCCACGCTGCATTCAGTGCCGGCGCCTTCGAAGCGCTGGCGCAGGACGATGCGCCCATGCGGGTCGATCTGCTCGATGAGCATCACGGCGTCCACTGCAGGGCCCCCAGGTAACGCTCCATGATCCGCTTGCCGGATTCGAACGCGACCCCCGCAAGCGCGAGCCGGCTCACCAGCGCCTCCTGCGTGTCGTCGATGCCGACGACGGTCACGTCGAAGTCGTAGAGGCCGGTGAACAGCCGGTACTGGCGCACGCAGGTCGAGATCCGGGCGTCGAAACCGTCTAGCGAGACCAGCGCGTCGGTGCAGGCGAACGGCGCCACGTGGGCCGCTGCGCCGGTACGGCGCGCCGCCTCGGCGAGACGGTTCACCTGCCGCTCGAACTGCAGGGGATGCAAACCCACGGATTGCAGGATCCGGTGCTGGATGGACAGCCCGGCGACGTACAGGCCGGGCTGCACCAGGATCCGCGACGGTATCCGGCAACTGACGGTTTCCACGCGCACGCGCGGGTGCGGGCTGCGTTCGTCAATCGTGCTGCATTCGACGTGACGCGAGATCTGCGTCGGCAACGAGTAGCCCAGCACTTTCTGCACGGCGGCCTTGTCCGGCGCGGCTTCCAGCACCTCGGCCTCGTAGGCGAGCGCCTGCGCCGTCACGCGCTGGCGCAACTGTTGCGCGCTCAGCGACGGGTCGAGCGGCTCCTTTGCGCGCGCCAGCAGCGCCGGGATGTGCTTGGCAGGCACGACGAACCCGACCAGCTGCCCGCCGGTGACCACGGAAACGTTGACGCCGTAGACGCGGCCGCGCGTGTCGAGCGCGGGCCCGCCCGACATGCCGCCGTTGATCGCGCCGGTGTAGTGAATGCGCTGCTCGAAGCTGTTCTCGACCAGCCCGTTCGCGACGCCCTCAGTGATGGTCAGGCCGAGGTTCAGCGGAAAGCCGATCGACCAGGCGCGCTCGCCCTGCCCGGGAATTTCGCTGCGCAGCCTCAGGGCCGGCAGTTCGAGGTCGTCCCCCGCGACCACGGCAAGGTCGTTGCGCACGTCGATGGCCAGCACGTGCAGGAGGCCGCTGCGGCCGTCGCTCGTCAGGTACTCCAGCCGGTACTGCCGCGGGTACAGCACGGAGAGCGCCACGACGTGGTAGTTGGTGATGATGCGGCGCCCGTCGTCGACGGCGAAACCGCTGCCGTGGAATGCGCTCGACGCGGACTGGTTGAAGAATCCGTGGATCTGCACCACCGCGTCGCGCGCCGCGTCGAGCCGGATCTTCGCTTCGCCCGAGAGCTCCTGGTTCGCGATGTCGGCGTCGACGGCGGCGGCGTCGACCGCATCGGCGTCGGTGGCGGCGTCGGGCGCCTGCTCCTCGCCGGTCGTCTCAGCCGGTGGTTCGGCCGGCGCCTTGTCCGGCACCTTGTCCGCAGTTTTATCCGGCGGCCTGGCGGGTGTTTCGTCGGCCGGCGGGCGCTTTGCGGCCGGCTCGTCCGCCGGAAAGGCGGCGCCTGCCGCAAAGCCGAACAGCCACACTGCGGCGAGCAAGCGGGCGAGCTTCAAGTCGGATTCCTGTAGGACGGACCGGAGACAGGAGTGTATGCCAGCAGCGACGTCATGTGACTCATGACTTCGCCGCGAGCCATCAGTTCGCGGACCGCTCCAGTCCGAGCGCCTGCGACTTCCGCAATCGGTGGAATTTCCAGCACAGCCACGCGCCTGCGAACCCGCAGGCCGCGATGCTCGTGAAATAGATGCGAAAGCTTTCCGCGCGTGGATAGTGGCGCGACAGCCAGCCGTCGTAGAGCGGCAGCAGCACGTCCGGCATGTAGCCGATGAAGCTCACGAGACCGATCGCGAGGCCGGTGATGCGGCGCGGCACCGGACAATGGTCCAGAAGGGCCCAGTAGAGGCCCTTGATCGCGTAGGTGAGGTAGCCGATCAGGAGCACGACCGCGATGATGGCGACGATTTTTCCGGCCAGCGGCAGGAACGAGATCGCGACCAGGCTCAGCGATGCCGCGAGGATCAGCCAGGCGAGCAGCAACTCCTTCGGCAGCAGGTCGCCGAGGAAGCCGATCGAGATGCCGCCGACCGGGCGCATCCAGAGCTTGACGAGCACCACCGACCCGGCTCCCAGCGCCGTGAGTCCCAGGTTCACCTGCAGGAATGCCGAGATCGAATAGGTGACCCAGAAAAGCTGCTGGCTGATCACCATGATCGCCGCGAGCAACCACAGCTCCGGTATCCGCGCGAGAAGCCGGATGTCGTCGAGCAGCGATCCCCGCTGCGAATCCTTGGCTGCCTCGCTTTCGGCTTCGACTTCCGCGTCGCGGACCAGGAAGAACACCAGCACGCCGAACAGCGTGACGGCCGCCGCATACATCTGGATCACCGGGGCGAGCCGGATCGTGGCCGCATCGTCCGGCTGCGAAAACTCGCGAAACAGCAGGATGGCGACCGACGCGAGCAGCGCCTCCACCAGGCCGCGGCCGCCGTCCAGGATGCCGAAGAACCGGCCCTGCTCGCGCGACGTCGCAAGCAGCTTCACCGCCTTGATCAGCGACGCCCAGAAGCAGAGCCCGCCGGCGATGCCCCAGCCGAGAAAGATCAGCCGCAGTTCGAACAGCGACGGGTAGGTCGAGAACCAGAACCCGAGCAGTCCCACGGCGACGAGCGAGAGCGACATCAGCTTGCGCGGCTGGAACAGGTCGGCGAGCCACCCGCTCGGGATATAGGTCACGGAGAACACGATCCCGATCAACGAGTACAGCTCGCCGAGATCGGTCGCGGTGATCCGGAACGCTTCGAGGATGCTGATCTCGAAGTTCTGCCGCAGGTACATGAGCGGGTACAGGGTGCCCGCCGCGGTGACGATCACCGCGAGCTGCCCGTAGCGTTGCAGCCGCGCCGCCGGGGTCTCGGTTGCGGCGACGTCAGTCACGGTCGCTGCACCGGCGCGTCGAGCCGGCTAGCCACGACGCGGCAGGCTCCGCGCCCCAGCCGGGTTCGTCCGTGACGGTCACGCGGCCGTCGACGACCTTGTAAGGGTCGGTCGGCGAGAAGCCCGACCTCCCAGGGGTAATAGTCCGGCCCCTCGATCGACAGCTCGAGGTAAGGCCCCGCATTCGGGATCGCGCGCAGGACGTGCATCGTGAACAGCGTCACCAGCGACCGGTTCGCGCTGTGCGGCGTGCAGGGCAGGCCCGCCGCCGCGCCCAGCGCCGCGACCCGCAGCATGCGCGTGATGCCGCCGACGTAGAGGACGTCGGGCTGGATCACGTCGACCGCGCGCATCGCGATCATGCGTTTCCAGTGCTGCAGGTCCCAGTCCTGCTCGCCACCCGTCACGTCGAGCGACAGCGCCTCGGTCACCTGCCGGGTTTGCTCCAGCTCCCAGTACGGGCAGGGCTCCTCGAAGTGGCAGATGCGATGGTCCTCGAGCATGCGGCCGACTTCGATCGCGCGCGCGGGCGAGTAGCAGGAGTTGGCGTCGACCAGGAGCGTCGCGCCGGCGCCAAGCGCGCGCCGGATGCCGGGAACGATCGCTTCCGTGCGGCCCGGCCACTCGTCGCGGTCGTGGCCGCATTCCGAGCCGACCCGGAACTTGAAGGCGTCGAAGCCGTCGCGGTCGCGCAGGCGCTGGAAACGTTCGGCCTCGTCTTCCGGCGTGATGTCGCGGCGCATGGACGAGGCATAGGCGCGCAGGCTCCCGGCGCTGCCGCCGAGCAGCTCGGCGACCGGCTTCCCCTCGCGCCGGCCGCGCCAGTCCCACAGTGCGGTGTCGAGCCCGGCCATCGCTCGATACAGGTAGGAGCCCGGAAACTTGTGCTCGCGCTCCGGGATCGCATCCACCAGTGCCGCGATGTCGGTCGCGTCGCGGCCGAGCGCCCAGGGCGCAACCTGGCGGTGAAACACGAGCGCGGTGATGTCCGCGTTGTAGGTCGAGAGCTGGCCCCAGCCCGTCGAGCCGTCTTCCGCCGTCACGCGGACGAAGCCGACCACGTCGCTGCAGAAGGTCTCGAGGCGCTGGATGCGAATGGGTGGAACTCCGGTCAGCGGCCGTCGGCGAGGATCGCATCGGCCGCGCGATGCGCGAGCATCAGTGTCGGCGCGTTGATGTTGCCCGAGGTGAGATTCGGAAAGACGGAGGCGTCGACCACGCGCAGCCGCTCGATGCCGAACACGCGCAGCGACGCATCCACGACGCCCTCCGCGGCGCTCCCCGCCATGCGGCACGTCGAAGCCGGATGGAACACCGTCCCGCCGCGCTGGCGGAAATCCTCGATCAGCGCAGCGTCGTCCATCGTGGCCAGGTCCACCTCCAGCGGCGTGCGCGCGAGTTTCGTGAGTGCGCGCGTGCGCATCATCGCCTGCATCAACCGGCCGCCGGCGACGATGTCGTCAAGATCTTCCTGCGTGGCGAGGTAGTTTGGCTTGATGGCGGGCGGGTCTTCTGGATTCGGCGAGCGAATGTCGATGCGCCCGCGGCTGGTCGGCCGCGACGGCTGGAACGAGATCAGGAATCCGGGCCAGGGATCCGGGTTCACGACCTGGCGCTTGCCCGGCTTCTGCGTCGTCGTGAACGTGACCGGCGCGAAATAGAGCTGCAGGTCGGGACGCGGCGCAGCAGGCGTAGAGCGCACGAAACCGCCGCACTGGTTGACGCTGAGGCCGATCGGCCCGCCGCCGGTGGCGAGATATTCCAGTCCGGCCAGGAGCTTGCCCCACCACGGCGCCAGCTCGTCGTTCAGCGTCGGCTCGGTCGCCCGGTACAGGTATGAGACCGCGATGTGGTCCTGCAGGTTGCCGCCGACGTGATCGTTCGCCAGCACCGGCGCGATGCCGAGGCGCGAGAGCAGCGCACCCGGCCCGATGCCCGAGAGCTGCAGCAGCTGCGGGCCGTTGACGGCGCCCGCGCACAGGATGACCTCGCGGCGCGCGCGCGCGCGTATGATCTGCCCGTCCCGCATGAACTCGACGCCGGTTGCGCGCCCGCCTTCGAATGTGATGCGCCGCGCCAGTGCGCGCGTGAGCAACCGCACATGCCCGCGCGCGAGCGCCGGGCGCAGGAAGGCGTCGGCCGCGGAGCAGCGCAATCGCCCGCGGATGGTAATGCGGTAGCAGCCGACGCCTTCGGGCGAAGGCCCGTTGAAGTCGTCGGACTCGGGCAGCCCGACCTCGCGCGCCGCCTCGAAAAAATGACGGTTCACGGGATGGACGCGCCGGCTCACGTCGGTCACCCAGAGCGGTCCACTGCCGTCGCGCGTCCCGTCGGCGCCTATCACTCGTCTCGATCGCATCGAAGTGCGGACGCACGGACCGCCAGTCCCAGCCGTCCGCGCCCGCGGCCGCCCAGTCGTCGAAGTCCTGCGGCAGTCCGCGGCAGTAGACCAGCGCATTGATCGAGCTTGATCCGCCCACGACCTTGCCGCGCGGCCAGTAGGCCGTGCGGTTGCCGGTGGCGGGGTCCGGTTCGGACTGGTAGCGCCAGTTGAACCCGGGATGATAGAAAAGCCGGCCGTAGCCGACCGGCAGCTTGATGTATGGATGCCGGTCGCCGGGACCCGCTTCCAGCAGCAGGACGCTGTGCCTGCCCTCGCGCGTCAGCCGGTCGGCGAGCACGCAGCCCGCGGAGCCGGCGCCGACGATGACGTAGTCGTGGTCATCCGCGACCTGTTCCGTTGCCAATCGGCGAGCGCTCCCGCGGCAGCCCAGGGCCTGCGGTCAGTATAAGATGTTGCAACTTCGGGCCGGGCCGGCCGTGGCCCTCACTCGCAGAATATCCGTCCCCGCTCAACGAACACAGCGTCGTCGAGGACGATTTTCGGTTGCAGGACCGTCCAGTCCCAGTGGACTGTCGATTTGTTGAGTATTGCCGGTGAAATGCCGGATTTCAGCCCGCCCAGCAAACTGAAGTCGCCCATGCCGCAGGTCACCGAGCCGTACACGCGCTCCCATTCCTGGCTCTGCGTTTGCAGTGCATTCGGATTGTTGCCGATGTTCAGGTGCACCGGTCCGTAATAGGCTCCCTCGTCGTCGAGGTTCTCCAGCCATTGCTCGAGGCGCGATGCCAGGAGCGCATCGCCGCCGATCCGGGTCAGGCGGCCGTTCTCGAACGTCAGGCGTAGCGGCGAGTCCGGCTTCTCGTGATAAACGGGGTGATACAGCAGCGTACCGTCCACGTTGATCGACCCGGAACCGCGGCCTTTCGGGACCAGAATGCCCGGCTGGGCGGGCGGCAGGAATGTCCACTGCGATTTCCACTCCTTGCGATCCGGATCCCACAGGAATCCGCAGCCCGGCTCGCCCTCGACATCGGTCAGGTCGACGAACAGCTCGTCGCCGCCGGTAACGACGACGCAGGATTTTGCGTCTGTGAACCGCTGTGCGATGCGGTCGGCGTGCCGCCGCACGGCGTGAATGTCCGTGTGCAGCATGGTGCGGATCAGGACATCGTCCATGAACGGCCCGCCGATGCCGTCGCCCGGGCAGATGACGCGCGCGCCGGCATTGACGGCGTCGACGACGAATGCCGCATAACCGACTGCCATGTCGACAATGAGGTCTGCTTCCAGCGCCGCGGCGGCGAGCATCGCCGGCCATTTCGATCCCGGCTGGTAAGTCGCGCCGCCTTGCGGAATCCTGCATTCGATAGTGACCGCTTCTGCGCCCATCGCCAGCGCCATCCCCTGGAAGACGGCGACGATGTCCCCCGGCGTGCGCGCGTCGCTGATGATCAGCACGTTTTGCCCGGCTTGCAGGTTGCACACCTGCTCGTAGATCAGCTTGACGACCGCGACGGTATCCGGTTTCAGACGGGTAGCCACATCCGGGGTCAGTGCCGCCATGTCAATTCTCCGTGATCGAGCTTCGCCACAAATTATCGTCCCGGCGGCGACGCCGGGCATCTCTATTTCCGCATGTTCTCTTTACGATGGCTGGACATGCGACCGAGGCTGACTTAGCGTACTGAGCCCGGATGCAGGGGCGGCCGGAATCGCAAGCGAATGCTCGGATCGCTTTCAGACAGCGACATCAAGCTTCTGCGGATCTTCTACGTGATTGCGCAGTGCGGCGGATTCTCCGCTGCCCAGGCCCAGCTCAATCTCAGCCAGTCCGCGATCAGCACCCGGATGGCCCAGCTCGAGGCGCGCCTGGGCTGTCGCCTGTGTGAGCGCGGCCGAGGCACTTTCAAGCTCACGACCGAAGGCAGCGCGGTCATCCTGGCGTCCAACAAGCTGTTTGCCGCCCTCGAGGACTTCCGCACCGAGATCGCCGAGGCCCAGGGAAGTGTCACGGGAGAGCTGCGCCTCGGCATCATCGACAACAGCGTGACCCACGAGGACGACCGCGTCCGAAAGGCGATAGCGGGATTCGCCGTGGCGGCGCCGAATGCAAGAATCAGTATCTTCGTCGGCGGCGCGGTCGAGCTCGAGCAGCAGGTGCTCGACAATCGACTGCACCTCGCAATCGGCCTGTTTCATCATCGGCTCGAAGGACTCGAGTACACCCCGCTCTTCACGAAGAGCTCGTGCTCTATTGCGCGCCGGCACACCCGTGTTCGAGATGCCGACGGGGAAATCACCCCGGAGCGCCTGAGGGAGGCGCGCTACGTCAGCTGGGGTCACGGGGAGGGCCTCCCCGGCTGGCAACCGCCCTACGAGTTCAAGGAGGTGGCCTCCTCTCCGTACATCGAAGGCGTCGCCTACCTGATCGTTTCCGGCGCCTACATCGGCTACCTGCCGTCGCACTATGCTAGGTACTGGCTGGCCGAACGCAAGATTCGCCCGATCCTGGCGAAGGAAACATGGCGCTCGGTCGAGTTCAGTCTGATCCGGCGGCGATCGCCCCGTATGGGCCGTCTGGTGAAGGTCTTTCTCGAAGGCCTCGCCGTCCCGGCCGAATCCGCCCCCTAGCCGACGGCACGCCGCGCGCTGCCAGCACGCGGCGCAAGGCTCGAGTTCCCGCTCCAGCCTGCACCAGCTCCCGGTCCAGAAACTGGTCGATTTCCCAGGTCGCGGCCCCTCCTCGACGTCCGGTGCCTTAAGGCTTCGAGGCAGGCCCCACGCCAGCCCAGGTGGGCCAGAGCGCCCGCGCGTTTCCGGCAGGTCGTCTACAGCGCTTCGTAGCTGATATCGGAATGCGGCCCGCAGGCGGCACCGAGCGCCAGTGATTCATGAGATGGAAATACTCCGCGTAATACGCGCCGAGTTCCTCCAGCTCATACGTGAACGGGTAGCCGTTTCTGAACAGGTACTTGAACATCGCATAGCACGCATCCATTGGATCCCTGACGACGTGCACGATCGCCGCATTGGGCAGGGCCAGGTGGATGAGGCCGACGTTCAGCGAGTTGAGCGGCAGCTTGTCGACGAAGCGCGCGCGCCTGTCTCGCAGTGGCGCCACGGAACGCAGGTAGTTTTCGCCCAGCGTCCGCATCGGCAGCGCGGAAGCGAGCCGGGGCAAGCGGGAACGTTCCAGCCACGCGCCGGACAGTCCCTGTTCGACCAGGCGCATCATTCGATCGACAGCGTATTGAGCTCGCCAAGGCTCTGGACCTCGCTGTGCGTCGAGACGATCCGCTCGACCAGCGTCGACCCGGTCCTCGGCATCCCGACCACGAAGATCGGCTCCGCGCTATCGTGCCCGCATCGCCTGCGGCCACCCGTTCCGCGGAAAACGCCCTGCGAATGGCCGGGAAAATGCCGAGATCGTCGTCCAGGTCGTAGCGCGTGTGGTGCTGCTTCACGCTCGCGCCGTGCCGGACGCTGGCAAAGGACTGCGCGTAGTCGCCGAGGTCCTCGTATTCCCGGGCGAGCGCGTACGCGACATGGACTTCGCCGCGCCAGCTCTTGATGCCGCGCGATTGCAGCGCGCGAAGCGCGGCCAGGTGATTGTCGCTTCCAGTCGCCGCACGCAGGGACGAGCGCAGGCCGATCGTCTCGTAGTCCTCCGGGTCCAGCCGGATCGCGGCATCACAGGCGGCTTCTGCTTTCGCCGTGTCGCCCAGGAACCGGTACACGGAAGCCAGCCCGCGGTGCGCATCCGCGCTGTCCGGCGCCATCGACGCGGCCTTGAGATAGGCATCCAGCGCCTCTTGCTGCTCGCCGCAGCGAACCAGCACGCCGCCGAGCACCAGCAGGTGGTCCAGGCGAGCTATTGGAGCGCAGCGCGGCAGAGCCGCTTCGCTCGCGCCCGCGGTGTCGCCGGCGATCCCAGACAACGGGCCCTCTGTACCCGCCGCTCCGGCAAGTCCGGCTCCAGCGCAGATGCGCGATTCACCGCTACGACTGCATCCGCAAGGCGGCCCTGCCGGACCGCAATTTCGCCGTCCAGTGCCCACACGTCGCCGACATCGGCATGGGCGGCCTTCAAGGACTCGACCCGCTGACGCGCCGCCGCCAGGTCGCGGCGTTCGAGGAGCGCCACCACGTGCCGGAGCTGGTCGCCGAGTTCGGGGGAAGACGTCATGGCCTGTTGCGGCGGGCGCGTGTCTGCCGCCCGCCCATGCGAGCGCCCGACGCCGGATGCGGGCTAGTCGTAGCCGTACGTAAAGCGGATGCCGAATGTCCGCGGCGGTATCGCGCCCCAGCCCTGGTCACGGTCGCCATAGAAACTCGCGGTTGTAGCAAACGATTCGGCACGTTCGTTGCCCAGGTTCTCGCCGAACAGCGCCACCTGGTAGCGCCCGGTGTCCCAGGTGACCGAAGCGTTCCACAGCGAGTAGGCGTCGAACCGGGCGAAGCTCATCGCCGGCACTGTCGGGATGTCGCGGAAGTTGCTAAGCACGTTGCTCCGGTACGACGCGTCTGCGTGCAGGACCAGCTGCGAGCCGGCGAGCGGCACGCGATAGTTCGCGGATGCAAACGCCTGGTTTTCGGCAGGCTCACGGCAGGCGGTTGCCGTCCGGAAAGACCGTGCTCGGGTCGCCCTGGGCGGTTTCGAATGCATTGTCACGCTCGAGTCGATGTAGGTGTAGCCCAGGATGAAGTCGAAGCGGTCCGTCACCGCCCCCGAGAACTCCAGCTCGAGTCCCCTGGATTCGGCGGACGGCACGTTGTCGACGAAAACGATGCCGAACGGCGATACCAGATTCGCCTGGAAATTCCGCCAGTCGACCAGGAACGCCGTCGCGGTGTAGCTGTACCTGGAAGCGACGCTTCCCTTGATGCCGACCTCGTAACTGTCCACGTCGTCCGGGTCGTACATCAGGAACGGCCGATTGTCATTGCCGAAGGGGTCCATTTCGGGCAACTGGTTGGCGCCGCCCGGCCGGAATCCCTGCGCAAACGTGAAGTAGGCCATCGCGTTTTCGCCGATGTCGACCGACGTGTTCAGCTTGAAGATGGTTTCGTCGGCCTTGTATTTCGTCGGATTGATGCCGCCGAGCAGGAAGTCGTCGGTTGCCGTACCGTAGTAGTAGTACTCGAGCGTGCGCGATGCGTAGGGCAGCGGAATGCCGGCCGACCCCGTCAGCTTCTGCGAAAATGCCCGCACTCCGCCGGTCACCTGCCAGGCATCCGTCACGTGCCAGGTCACTTCGCCGAACGCGGCCTTGTCCGTGAACGACTGGTGGGCGCCGCCCGTGGCGAGCACGTCGGTGAAGTCGACCGGCGCCGGCGTGCCGAAGTAGGCATTGGTGTAATCGTTCGCCCCGGATGCGACCTGCAGCAGGTCGAAGTCGAGGTCCCGCTTCAGGTAGAAGAGTCCCGCGACCCAGTGGATCGTTCGGCTCCCGTCCGAGACCAGCCGCAGCTCCTGCGTGAAAGTGTCGACGTTCTGGCGGCGATCGATCGGCGCGTAGAGCCGCGGATTGCCGAAGTAATACTGCGGGATGTTGGTTCGCAGGAATCCGGACGAGTCCGAGACGCTGTGGGTATCGACGTTCGCGAACGCCGTCGACGACGTCAGGCGCGCGAAGCCGAGATCCGCCTCGATGTCGAGGTCCGCCATCTTGAATGTCGAGTCCTGCGGATCGGTGAAGGCCTTGTAAGTAACGTACTCCATGCCGGAACCGAAGAACCGGTTGTCCTCGTAGCGGTTGTTCGCCGAGATGTCCTGATAGTTCAGGTTGATGCCGACCTGCCAGGCATCACCCGGCTTGACCAGCAAGCTTGCGCGCGCGTAGGTGTGATCGGAGTCGTTCGAATCTTTCCTGGCCGGCGCCTGCACGGTGCCGCTGCCGAGGATGTCGTTCGGATCCGCCAGCACGATCTCCCCGGGGTGGCGCGCGGTACCGGTCTGCTCGATCAACCCGAGCGCGTCGATGAAGCCAGAGAGGTACTCACGACCCACCGACGCACGCAGTGCCGTCGTCTCGGACAGCGGCAGGTTGATCGTAAGCCGGCATCGTACGACAGGTCGTCGGACGCCTCGGTCGAAGACAGCTCGCTCCAGACATCGAGGTCGAAACCGTCGCTCGACGGCGCGTTCGGGATGAAGCGGATGGTGCCACCGACGAGCCCGCCCCGTACAAGGTGCCCTGCGGTCCGCGCAGCACCTCCACGCGCTGCAGGTCCACAAGCTTCAGCGGGAAATAAACCGGCACTTCGCCCAGGTACGTCGAAACCGTCGACTGGCTGATGCCCGGATTGTCGTCGTTGTTATTGAGCGCATCCACGTTCATGCCGCGCATGCTGAATGTATTGCGGTTGCCGGAGACGCGCGGCCCTTCATTGACAAGCGAAAGCCCCGGTACCAGCCGGCCGAGATTGCTCGCGTCGGATACACCGGTTTCGATCAGCAGGTCGGAAGACACCACGCTGATGTTGTAGGGAACGTCCTGGACGGCCTGCGAGCGGCGCGTCGCCGTTACCATGACCTCGTCGATCCGCGTGACCTGGGGCTGGCTTTCCTGCGCCCCCGCGACCGGCATGTGCAGCGCGATCGCGATACCGACTGCGAGAGGTGTCCTGCAACCCAGAGCGAGTTTGTCGTGCACGATAATCCCCAGTGTCGAATGTCTTCAAGGTACTGCAGTGGATTTCAATCGACCTATCTGTTTTTTCCCAAGCAAACATTGGAGAATCTGAGATAGCGTGCCGTCGCCGGCCGCGCGCACTCTTGCCGGCGCGCCGCTCGCCCGGAAACCAGTCATGGCCGAATACTCGGATGTCAGCGTCAACCTCCGCCCGGAGCTGCTGAAGGCGATCCACTTCATTTTCCGGGACCAGTGCGACCTGCAGCCGGGCTGGCGCGTGCTCCTGATCTGCAATTCGCACACGCCGCAGCACATTTCGACGGCGTTCGAGGGCGTCGCCATGCTGTTCGGCGCGGAAGTGATCGAGCTGCGGGTGCCGATGGGCCCGCACCCCGCCTACCAGCCGGGATTCACCTGGGACCCGCTGATCTCGAAGACAGTGGTCGCAGCCGCCGAGCACGCCGACCTGATCGTCGACATGGCGATCGGCTACGCGGACTTCATGGTCGAAATCGTGGGCAAGGGCAGGACGCGCATCATCGGGCCCGGCGACGCCACCGGGGCGCCGCACATCGATGATTCGCTGATCCGCTGCCTGCTGCTGGACGATCCGTACCAGATCCGCCGCGAGGCCATCCAGGTCGCGGACTCGATGACCGCAGGCAAGACGCTCCGTATCACGTCAAGGGAAGGCACGGACTACACGGTCGACATCAACGACCTCAAGGGCGACACCTTCGATGGCTTCCTCTGGGACCGCGAATCCGGGCAATGGGTCTCCAACTACCAGTTCACGCCGGGCGCGACACCGGGCGTCGTCATTCCGAAGGGACGCGGCGACGGCGTGCTCGCGCTCGACGGCCTGTTCCTCTATGAGAATGTCCACCACATCCCGAAGGAACCCGTGGTCCTGACGGTGGAAAAGGGGACGATCACGGAAATCGCAGGCGACACGTATATCGGTCATCGCCTGCGCGACTGGCTCGACAACCTCGACGACCCCGGCTGCCGGAATGGCCCCATCCACGCCACCATGGGCCTCAGCCGGCATGCGCGCCTGACCGAGCACCTCGAATGGGAGCGCGTGCGTGGCGGCATCGTCTTCGGGATCGGAGACAACAGCCTTCTGGCGCCGTTCGTCGGCGCCACTTTCGAGACCTCCACGTCGCGCGTGCACTGGGACGTGCAGGTGCTGCGCCCGACCATCACGGTCGACGACGAAATCCTCGTCGACACCGGGATCGTCAAGCTTGGCCGTAAACGATGAATCCGTCCTTGCAGATCGCGGTGTCGTCGAGATAAAGGTTCGGCCGCATCAGCAGGATGTCCCAGTGCATGTGGGACACATTCGGCTCCAGGTGCGATCCGTGCCACATGCGCGTGAGCAGGCTGCTGTCCCCGATGCCGCAGCAGACCGTGCCGCGCAATTTCTCGAACTCCGGGTGTTGGGTCAGCATGGCGCGCGGGTTCAGCCCGACATTCAGGTGAACCGGCCCGTAAGCCGCGGAATCATCCGGCTGCGCGCCCAGCCATTGCCTCAGCCGGCCGGCAAACAGGCGCTCGCCCGATACGTCCACGATCTTGCCGTTCCTGAAGGTCAGCAGGACCGGGCCGGTCGGCCGTTCATGGTCATAGGCCGGCTCGTAGAGCAGAAAGCCGTCCACGGCAATGATGCCGTTGCCGCGGCCTTTCGGGATCACGATCCCCGGCGCCGCCGGCGGCAGCGCGGCCCAGGTACCCGTCTGCTTCTTCCGGTCCGGGTCCCACAGGAACTCGTCGGATGAAATGCCTTCGAGACCCGTGAGGTCCAGCTCGAAATCCGTGCCTTCGTCCGACGTCATCCGCAGGGTGCCTGCATTCGTGAACTGCCCGGCAATCGCGATGGCTTCCTTGCGCAGCGCATGGATGTCGGCGGCCAGCATCGTGCGAATCAGCGTGTCTTCGATGTGGTGCCCGCCGGTCCCATCGCCGGGACTCATGATCCGCGCGCCGCGTTCGACGGCCTCGGCCATGAACTCCGCGTAGCCGACCGCAAGGTCGACGATGAGGTCCGCCTCGCGGGCCGCGGCCTTGACCATCGGGTTCCACGCGTAGCCCGGCTGCAGCGTCGGCGGCGGCGGCATCGGATTTTCCGACACCGAGACGCAGGCGCCCATGGCCATCGCCATGCCCATGAACACCGACACGACGTGCCGCGGGGTCCGGGAATCGGAAATGATCAGGACTTTCGTACCGGGCTGCAGGTTGCACATCTCGCGATAGATCTTGTCGACGACGACGAGAAATTCCGGCTTGAGCGACGTGCTGACGTCCGTGGTTTCCGACATGATCCTAGGTCCTTACTAATTTCTTCAGGCGATCGAAGCCGGGGCTCCGGTCGAGCCTGCGCACGAACAGCACGAACAGGAGCAGGACGACGACGAAGCCCGCCGCCGTCAGCAGGATGGCCGCCGTGAAGGTCCCGCCCGCGACCATGAACGAGATCAGGAGCGGCCCCGCCGAAAAGCCCGCGATCGTCGCCACGTTCGCCGCCGTCACGCCGATGCCGGACGGAATCAGCAGCGCGAGGATCGCCACCATGTACGGCGTGACGAAGGTGATGCTCGCGTTGAACACGGCGGTGCCCAGCCCGAAGACGAGCTCCGAAGAGGACCCGAGCAGCGCCAGCGTCGACGCCGTGATCGCGGCGATGCCGAGGTAGATCGGCCGCATGTACCCCCACCGGTCGCCCAACAGCGACGCCGCGATCATCCCGAAAATCGCTGCCGCCATGCTGGGTCCCAGGATCACGCCGGCCGTCTCGGACGACATGCCGGCGGTCACGCCAAGCCGCTCGAAGTAAGCCCAGATGCCGGAGTTGAAAACGTAATGCAGCAGGAGCCCTGCCAGCGCCAGGACCGCGAGCCATCGTACGCCCGGCGCAAAGATGCGCTCGGCCGCGCCGTGCGGTTCTTCACGCCGTTCGACCGTCCGCGGAAACCACGGCAACAGGAAGAGGGCCAGGAGGTTGATTGCCCCCATCGTGTAGAAAGCGCCTTCGAGGCCGATGACGTGATAGACCCTCGGCAACAGGGCGAGCCCGATGCCGCTGATCAGGAAAGGCGAACCATAGAGAATCGCGTAGGTCCGCTCGATGTGCGGCGTGCCGATGACGGCGACGCACGCCACCGTAAAACCGAGTCCGGATCCCACACCATTCAGCAATCGCACGATCGCAAGCGCCGGGATGTTGCCCGCCAGCCACACCGAGGCCGCGCTCGTCGTGATCACCAGCAGGACGCAGGCCAGCATCGTCGCACGCAGGTTCCAGCCGGGCCGGTGCAACAGGAAAATGGCCAGGACGCTTCCGGCGGTAGCTCCCCAGAAATCGTACGAGGTCATCTGGCCGGCCGCGTCCATCGACATGCCCTGGTAATCCACCCAGGCGCCGAGGATCGACGGCGCGATCGGGATGTAGATGTTTACCGCCATCCCGAGCAATACGATCGCGACGACTCTTGCAATCATGCAGGCATGTCCCCGGTCATGACGATCGCTTGACGAACTGTCCGCCCCGCAGGATGTGGCGGATGTGACGTCCCTGATCCTGCAGCACCTGCAGATCCACGAGCGGATTCCCGTCCAGCACGAGCATGTCCGCGAACGCGCCCGGGCGGATGCAGCCAAGCTTCCCCGCCATGCCAAGCAGCTGCGCGTTTACGGACGTCGCGGAACGCAGCACGTCGATATGCGGCTCTGCCTGCGCGCGTATCAGGAACTCCCGCGACTGCTCGGAATGCAGCGTGCCGAACAGGTCCGTGCCGAACCCGATGCGGGTGCCCGCCGCTTTCAGGTGCCCGAGGCTCTCGAGCCCCGCCTTCCGCACGTCCCGCAGCTTATCGATGCTGTACTGCGGCAGGCCGATCGCGGCGCCGCGTTCGTGCATCGCAGCATAAGTGACGAGCGTGGGCACGACGAACGCCCCCTTCTGCGCGGCCAGTTCGGCGGCAGGCCGGTCGATCAGATTTCCGTGTTCGATGGAGCGGACGCCGAATTCCAGGCAGCGGCGGATGGCCTCGGCCGTGTAGCGTGCGCCATCACGTACGCGCCCCGAAAGGAGGCCTCCTCCACAATGGCCCTGATTTCGGCTTCGGAAAATGCAGCGCGGCAATCGGGTCCGTCGGCGATGCGACGCCGCCGGCCGCCATGATCTTGACGGCGTGCGCGCCCTTGCGCAGCTCGTCGCGGGCCGCGCGCCGGCAGGCGGCTTCGCCATCCACGACGACGCTGAGTCCCCGTCGGCGCAGCCGCAGGCGTCCGCGTCATCGCCGCGCGCACGGAAATCACCGTGGCCGCCGGTTGCGCTCAACGCCTTGCCGACGAAGTAGAGCCGCGGCGCGTCGATCAGGCCCTCGTCCACCGCGGCCGCGAGGCCGAAATCGGCGCCGCAGGCGTCCCGTACCGTGGTGAAGCCGCGATACAGCATACACTTCAGTTTGCGGGCCGCCCGGAGGGCCGTGTAGCTCGCCGGCTGGTGCGTGAGCTCCGCCGGCGACGCACCCCAGTCCGTAACGTGCACGTGCGCATCGATCAAGCCGGGCATCACGAACGCGCCTTCGAGATCGATTACCTCGGCCGACCTTGCAGTGATCCGCGCATCCGACACTTCGCGAATGACGTCGTCATCGAACAGGATATCGCGCCCGTCTGCAGGCTCGGCGTGCTCGCCGTCGAAGACAAGCGCATTGCGGAGAAGCGTCAGCCCCATGAGACTTCCGCCAGGGCGGGCGTCACCGGGTCAATGCTCTCGCTCGGTCTGCATGGCGGCGCCAAACCGTTTTCTCAGGCTGATTATCAGGCCAAGCAGGCTGATGATGAGCCAGAAGACCTCCACCAGGACGGCGGACAGGTTGAATTCGAAGTAGAGGGAGACAAGGATCAGCGCCGCACCGATGGCATTGACGAGCGAATAGGTTCGCGTCTGGCCCGTGGTTCGCCCGAGCTGCAACCAGAGGTAGGAACCGATGATACAGAGGAACCCGGCATTGCCGAGCAGATCGTGCCATGCGTAATTGAGCGGCATGCGCCGTACTTTAGCCGACGGCAATTCCGGCAGGATCATAAAGAGCGCAAGTGGACATTGCGAAGGCGGTATCGACCGGGACCGGACGCGGTTTTAACATTCGTGCCCAATGAAAATCCGTGCCGCATTGACCTCGCTGCTGCTGGCCACGGGCAACGCCGCGGCGGCGGCGCCTGCAGACGTCACCATGACCTGGGTGGAAAAGTACCTGACTTTCAGCCAGGACCATCAGGATCAACTTCACCTGACTGATGCGCATTTCCTCGCGGAGATCATTTTCGATGGCGCCCGCGATTTCGATGCCATCGGCGCCGGGCTTTACGAAACCGGAACGGGCAAACCGCTCGCGACGTATGCCGGAGACACCAAGCGCGCGTTCACGAACGGGTATTTCTACGCGCGCAAGACCCGTTCGTTCGGCTCGCCCGAGGAGCTCGAGCGGCGGCGTCCCGCGGATATCACCTTCACCTGGCGTGTGACCGGTCCGCGCGGCGATTTCGCGCTCGCACCGATCCGCTCGGCGGTCCGGAAGGACGGACGTCGATCCCCCGCGCCAGCAAGATCCGGTTGAGTCAGAACGGGCGCCGATCAAGGAATAGACGCACTGGAAGCCGGCAGCGACCACGATCAGCTGGGACCCGTTTGCAGGAGGCGGTCCGCTGGAAGGCACCAAGTGGAGCGACCTGGTGTTCGTCCTGGTTTCGGATTGCCACGGGACCGTCGCCTACACGGGCGGCGCGCCCGGAACGGACGAGGTCTTCGTCGATTTCAGCGACACCTCGGCGACAGTCCCCGCGGGCCGGCTCGCGCCGGGACTGCCCTATGTCGTCTTCATTTCCCAGGTCAATTTCGTGGATCACAACCAGAGCCACGACACCACCCAGCTTGCAGCCAACTCCTTCGCCACGGAACTGCCCGTGCGGACGCGCGGTACGGCTGCCGCGGATGCCTGCACACGCAACGTCCGGCCGGCGCAATACCTGTGGACGCGCAAGACGCGCGGCGATGACATGGAAAGTTGGCCGACCCTGGCCGATTACTGGTAGGGCCGGCTTAGGATTCGGCAATGATCTCGCTGACGATGAACGTGTAGTCGCCCAGCCTGTTCAGGTTTTCCTTCAGGTCCGCCTGGGCCTTGTCGTCGTAGAAAGCCCGCTCGAAAGTCGCCCGGTCCGACCACTCCACCGTCGATTGAAATTCGTAATCGACAGGCGCACGGCTCGACCATTGCTTCCGTACGCGGGAAAAACTGGAGCGCACGACACCCGGCATCTGCCGGATGTAATCCGCGTGGGCCGAAACGCGCCACGCGAGGTAGGCCGCCGGGTCGGATCCCGCCGCCAGGGTGTAGAGCACCGTAAGCCGAATCATCGTGCGACCTGTTCCGTTGCCAATCGGCGAGCACTCCTCCGACAGACCTGACGCCGCTGCCCCTGTCCGGGCCGGCCGGACGGCGCCGTCAGCGCTATCCTGCGCGATCATACGGCCGGCCGCCTGTTTCGAGCGCGTCCGAGACCTTAACGTCAACCGTATCGGATGAATGGAGACTTGCGATGCCCAGCGAAAAACTGATCGATTGCCTCTGGTTCGACAAGGGCGAGGCCCGCAAGGCGGCCGAATTCTATGCCGCGACCTTCCCGGACAGCCGTGTCGGCGCGGTCCACACGTTTCCGTCGGATTACCCGGGCGGCAAGCAGGGCGACGAAATCACCGTCGAATTCACGGTGCTCGGGCGTGCCTTCGTCGGGCTCAACGGCGGCCCGAACTTCAAGCCTAACGAAGCCGTCAGTTTCATGGTGCTGACCGAGGACCAGGCGGAGACCGACCGCTACTGGCACGCGATCACCAGCAATGGCGGCGCGGAGAGCGCCTGCGGCTGGTGCAAGGACCGCTGGGGCTTTTCCTGGCAGATCACGCCGCGCGCGCTGCTCGACGCGATGAACGGCAGCGACCGGGCCGCAGCCAAGCGCGCCGCGGACGCCATGATGCAGATGAAGAAGATCGACATCGCCGCCATCCGGCGTGCGGCTGCGGGCGAGCAATCGGCCGCCTGACCCCGGCCAGCTCGTAGGACAGGGGACCTGCCCTGCCGAACTGTGAGCCCGGTCCAACCATTTCCGGACGCGCGGGATCAAAGTAGTGAACGGCGTCCCGAAATGAGGACCGGGTTATGTACAGCAGGAAATTCGGCGTTCATGGAATGATCGGCGCCTTCGTTGCCGTTGCGATCATCGGCCTCAGCGCACTCATACTCGATCGCGGCTACCTGTTCTCGGCGCCGGCGGGCGTCGTCCAGGTGGGCACACCCGCGCCAGTCGCGTCGCTCGACGAGATTACGGTCACCGCGAGCCGGTAGGCCCGGCAGCGAAAGCGTTCCGGCCGGAACGCTTTCAGGCCGGGTCGCCTTCGAGATCGAAGATCTGCCGGATCTCGATCACGTCGCCTTCTTCCGCGGGGCAGCGCTCGGCCCACTGCACGAGCTGTTCCTTGGAATCGGCCTCCACCATCCAGTAGCCGCCCAGGACTTCCTTGGTCTCGACGAAGGGACCGTCCGTCACGGTGGGCTTGCCTTTGCTGAAGGCCACCCGCGCGCCGGCCTGCAGCGGATGAAGGCCGTTCAGGGAAATGATCCTGACCGCTTTCCCGAGCTCCTCGTTGAACTTGCCCATTTCCTCGATGGCTTTCGGATCCGGGGCCCAGCCGGCTTCCAGCTTGCGGTTGTCCCGGTAGACCTTGGGGATCATCAACATCATGAATTGCATGGGGATCTCCTGTAGGGTTCCCACTCTAGTCGCTTGGCGCGACCCGGAATCGACAGCCGCAGGCTCACCCGACGAGCCACCCGGCCGTGCCACAATTGTCTGATGATCCCCGACGCCCTCTCCGGCTTCCATCCGGCCGTCGCCGGGTGGTTCAACGGCCGCTTTCCCGACGGGCCGACCGAGGCCCAGCGCCGAGCCTGGGCCGTCACCTCGCAGCATCGCAATGCCCTGATCGCGGCCCCGACCGGCTCGGGCAAGACGCTGGCTGCTTTCCTCTCCGCGATCAATGACCTGGTCGTCGAGGGCCTCGCGAAGGGACTGTCGGACGAGGTGCACGTCCTCTACGTGTCGCCGCTGAAGGCGCTTTCGAACGACATCCAGAAGAACCTCCAGGAGCCGCTCGCCGGCATCCGCGACCGGCTGCTCGAGAGCGGCCACGACGATCTGCCGATCCGCGACGCGGTGCGCACCGGCGACACCTCGGCCTTCGAGCGCACGCGGATGCGCAAGACCCCGCCGCACATCCTGGTCACGACGCCCGAGTCGCTCTACATCCTGCTGACTTCGGACTCCGGCCGCGAACATGCTGAAGAGCGTGCGCAGCGTCATCGTCGACGAGCTGCACTCGGTCGCGGGCAGCAAGCGCGGCTCGCACCTGATGCTCTCGCTCGAGCGGCTCGACGCCCTCTGCGCGAAGCCGCCGGTGCGCGTCGGCCTCTCGGCGACCGTGAAGCCGCTCGAGGACATGGCGCGCTTCCTGATCGGGAATCGCGAAGACGCGGTGGAAATCGTGGACACGGGACACGTCCGCGAGCGCGACCTGGCGCTGGAATTCCCGCGCTCGCCGCTCGAGGCGATCATGGCGAACGAGGTCTGGGACGAGCTGTACGACCGGCTCGCCCAGCTCATCGCCGGCGCACCGAACCACCCTCATCTTCGTCAACAACCGGCGCCTCGCCGAGCGCGCGACGCGCTTCCTCGCCGAGCGGCTCGGCGCTGAGCACGTCGCCTGCCACCACGGCAGCCTGTCGAAGGAGCACCGCCTCGACGCGGAGACGCGGCTCAAGGAAGGCCGGCTCAAGGCGCTGATCGCGACCTCCTCGCTCGAGCTCGGCATCGACATCGGCGACATCGACCTCGTCTGCCAGATGGGTTCGCCGCGGCTGATTTCGGCGCTGCTCCAGCGCGTCGGCCGCGCGGGGCATGCGATCGGCGCGATCCCCAAGGGGCGGCTGTTCCCGCTCTCGCTCGACGACCTGGTCGAGTGCACGGCGCTGCTCGACAGCGTCCGGCGCGGCGAGCTCGACAGGATCCGCGTGCCGGAGAAGCCTCTGGATGTGCTGGCGCAGCAGATCGTGGCGGAAGTCGCCTGCCGCGAATGGGGCGTGGAGGAACTGTTCGACGACTTTCCGCCGCGCACAGCCATACGCGGACCTGACCGCGGAAGAATTCGAGCAGGTCCTGCAGATGCTCGCCGAGGGCTACTCGACCCGGCGCGGCCGGCGCTCGGCCTACCTGCACTACGACACCGTCAACCGGCGGCTGCGCCGCGCAGGCGCGGCGCGAAGCTCACCGCGGTTACCAACGCCGGCGTGATCCCGGACCAGTTCGACTACGACGTCGTGCTGAACCCCGAGGGTTACCGCATCGGCTCGATCGGCGAGGACTTCGCGTTCGAGAGCATGCCCGGCGACATCTTCCAGCTCGGCAACACTTCATACAGGATTCAAAAGGTCGAGGTGAACAAGGTTTTCGTGGAGGATGCCCGCGGCATGGCGCCGACGTTGCCGTTCTGGGTCGGCGAGGCGCCGGCGCGGAGCGACGAGCTTTCCGCGGCCGTCTCGCGCCTGCGCGAAGAGGCGCTCGGCGCAGCTCGCCGACGGCGGATCGGAAGGCCTCGAGTCGTGGCTGCGCGACGACAAGCAGCTGGATGCCGTCGCGGCCGCGCAGCTCGCCCAGTATCTCGCCGCCGGCCAGGCCGCACTTGGGTACGCTTCCTACGCTCCGCACCATCGTGTTCGAGCGCTTCTTCGACGACGTGGGCGACACCCACCTCGTCATCCACTCGACTTTCGGCTCGCGCATCAACCGGGCCTGGGGACTCGCGCTGCGCAAGCGCTTCTGCCGCCAGTTCAACTTCGAACTCCAGGCCTCGGCACTCGAGGACAGCATCGTGCTCTCGCTCGGGCCGACGCACAGCTTCCCGCTCGAGGACGTGAAGGGATTCCTGAAGTCCGCGACTGCAGAAGACGTGCTTGTGCAAGCTCTACTCGACGCGCCGGTGTTCGCGACGCGCTGGCGCTGGGACGCCGCGATCGCGCTCGCCCTGGTCCGGAACCGGAACGGCAAGCGCATGCCCGCGCCGTTCCAGCGCGCGGACTCCGAGGACCTGCTGACCGTCGTGTTCCCGGACCAGGTCGCCTGCGCGGAAAACCTGACTGGCCCGCGCGAGATTCCCGACCACCCGCTCGTGAAGCAGGCGATCGACGATTGCCTGCGCGAGTTCATGGACGTGGACGGCTTCCTTGCGCTGCTGAAGCGGATCGAGGATGGCGGAATCGAGGTGCAGTGCCTCGACCTCTCGGCGCCCTCGCCGCTCTCGCACGCGGTACTCGGCGCGCGACCTTATGCCTTCCTCGACGACGGCGATGCCGAGGGGCGCCGCACGCGCTCCATCACAACCGATCGCCTGCTCGATCCGAAGGATGCCGCCGACCTGGGGCGCCTCGACCCCGAGGCGATCAAGCGGGTGAAGGCCGAGGCCTGGCCAGAGATCGGCAAGCACGACGAGTTGCACGATGCGCTCGTGGTGTACGGCTTCCTGACCGCGCCGGAAATCGAACCGTGGAAGGCGCAGCTCGCTCAGCTGCGGGACGAGCGTCGCGTCATGTACCACGACGGGCTTTGGGTCGCGGTCGAGCGATCAGCCGAATTCGAGCGGGCGAAGAGCGGTAGTACACGAGGCGCTCGCAGAGATCCTGCGCAGCCGCCTCGAGCTGGTGGGGCCGGTGACGGAAGCGACGCTCAGCGTCGTCGCCGACATGCCGGCCAGCCAGGTTTGCGCCGCGTTGCTCGTGCTCGAAGCGCAGGGTTCAGTCATGCGCGGCCGATTCAGCGGCGGGCGCGAGGAAGAATGGTGCGAGCGGCGCCTATTGATCCGCATCCACCGCTACACCCGCGACCGCAAGCGCAACGCCATCCAGGCCGTGCCGCCGGCGCAGTTCATGCGCTTCCTGTTCCGCTGGCAGCGGGTGGCGATGGAGGGGCACGACGAGAGGCAGGAAGGCGAAGCTGGATTGCTGGCGGTGCTTCAGCAGCTCGAAGGCTTTGCAGTTCCGGCCGGTGCTTGGGAGCGGGACATCCTCCCCCTGCGGATGAAGCAATACCTACCGGGATGCTCGACAAGCTGTGTGCGGCCGGACGGATCGCGTGGCTGCGGCGCCCCGAAGGTAGTGCCGCGGAAGAAGGTGGGCCGCCTGTCCGGTGCGCTCGACGCCGATCATGCTGGTCGGGCGGGAGTCGCTGACGCACTGGCAGCGAAGCGGCGACTCGCCGGAATCCATTGAGGGCTTATCGGCCCGCGGTCTCAAAATCCTGGAGAGCCTCCGGGAGCACGGCGCCTCATTCTTCAACGATCTTGTCCACGATACCGGGCTCCTGCGTAGCGACGTCGAATTGGGCCTCGGCGAGCTCGTAAGTCGTGGGCGGGTGACATCGGACTCTTTCGCCGGTATTCGCGCCTTGATTACATCCAGGAAGCGGCGCGAGAGACTGCGTACGTACCGGCGGCCGTTCCTGAGCCTGGAGGACGCTGGGCGGTGGAGTCTTCCGAGGCGGGCCGTCGCGGCAGCGGATGCTTCGGCACTCGGCAATCCGGCGGTCGAACACATAGCGCGGGTGCTACTGCAACGATACGGCGTCGTGTTTCGCAAGCTCCTGGAGCGCGAGAGTGCCCTGCCGCCGTGGCGGGAGCTTTTTTATGTATACCGGCGCATGGAGGCGCGAGGCGAGATTGCCGGCGGGCGGTTCGTCGGTGGATTTGCGGGCGAGCAGTTTGCACTGGCAGAAGCGACGGACCTTATCCGTACTGTCGATCCAGACGCCGCTGGAGATCACATCTCGATCTCGGCAACCGACCCGTTAAACCTGGTCGGAGTCGCCATTCCTGCTGAAAAGGTGCCGGCGCTGTCCGGCAACCGCATTTTATTTGAGCGGGGCCTGCCCGTGGCGGTGCAGACTGCTGGCGATGTTCGTTTCTTGCACGATTTATCAGCGGAGTCGCAATGGGGAATGAGACATCTCTTGATTCGACGGCAAGGAATGCAATCCGGCCGGTCCCGCCCTGCGCCTACGCATTGATACGCCGACGCTACGGCGCCGCAATGCACTTTGGGACGATTTTGAAACGGCAAGACGCGATTGCGGCCGGCTAGCGCCGTCCCCGCTGATGCGGCAGACTCTGACGCGCGGATGCCTCGCCCGCTGACAGCGTCTACGCTCGCCGCCTTGTTTCATCTCCCTTGCCATGCTGGACTCGGCCATCAACAAGGTCGTCCGTCTCACGATCCCCACGGACATCGAGCAATTTGAGCGGGCGCTGGAGTCCCTGTCGCACGGCGTGCGATTCGGCGTGGTCAGCGAGTTGGACAGGACCGGGGATGCATTTCGCTACGACATCGCCCTGCAGTGCTCGTACTACCTCAAGTTTCACGGCCGCGGCATCATGATTTGGCGATGGAGTTACGTTGCAAACGAACGGGAGGCCAGCCGGATGCGCGTCTTGATCAGGTCCCTGAGCGGACCGCTGGACGCCAACCGCGCCAACCGGATCTTCGAGCAGGCAACGAAACGTAGTGTGAGCAACCCCCGCCCGGCCGGCGTGGCGCTGCATGCGCTTCAGTTCGCCACCTGATCGCCGCTAGACCCGCGCCAGCGCACGATCGAGCCCTTCCAGCAGCATTCCGGCATTCGCCGGCGTGAACACCAGCGGGGGCCGGACCTTGATGACGTTGTCGAAGGCACCTGTGCGCCCGAGTAGAAATCCATCCTCGCGCAGCAGGTTCATGATCCGGTCGGCCTCCTCGACGGCCGGGGCACGCGTCGTGTGGTCGTTCACGATCTCGAGCCCCCAGAAAAGCCCCTTGCCGCGCACGTCCGCGACCAGCGGATGCTTCTTCGCGAGCTGTGCGAGGCCGGCCTCCAGGACCTTGCCCGCCGCGATCACGTTCTCCTGGATGCCTTCGCGCTCGAACACGTCGAGCACGGCCATGCCGACGGCTGCGGAGACCGGATTTCCGCCGAAGGTGTTGAAGTAGGAGAACTTCGCCGCGAACTTCGCCGCGATTTCGGGCGTCGTGATCACCGCGCCAATAGGATGTCCGTCGCCGATCGGCTTGCCGAGGCAGACGATGTCGGGCACGACTTCCGCATAGTTGAATGCCCACATCTCGTCCCCGGTGCGGTAGAACCCTGACTGCACCTCGTCGGCAATGAACAGCCCGCCGGCAGCGCGGATCGCCGTGGCGGTGTACTCGAGATATCCCGGAGGCGCGAGGATCGTTCCGTTTGAATCAAAAATAATGTCGCAGACCCACGCCGCGGCGCCTTGCTTGCGCTCTTGGAGCTTCGCGATCGCCGGTCGATATGCGCCGCGTACTTCCGCCCGAGATCCGGCGTCCCGTACCGGTACTCGCCGCGGTAACCGTTGGGCGGCGGCACGGTCGCGATCCAGGCCGGCTGCTCCTACTTCGGGTACATGCAGGTCGACGCCGTGCCGACCACGTTCGAGTTGCCGTGGTAGGAGTCGTCGGAGACGATCACGCCCTCGTTCTTGCTGACGACCCGCGCGATGCGGATGGCGAGATCGATGGCCTCGGTGCCGGTGCAGACGAAATAGCAGACCCGGAGCGGCTCCGGCATCGTCGCCGTCAGCCGCTCCGCGTAGCGGACGACGTTGTCGTGCAGGTAGCGCGTGTGCGTGTTCAGCGTCGCCGCCTGGCGCGACAGCGCCGCGACCACGTGCGGATGGCAATGCCCGACCGAGGCGACGTTGTTGTAGCAGTCGAGGTAGCGCCGGCCGTCCGCGTCGTAGAGCCAGGTGCCCTCGCCGCGCACCAGGTGCACGGGCCGGTCGTAGAACAGCCGATAGCTCGGCCCGAGCGCGCGGTCGCGCCGCTCGACGCAATTTGGCGATATCGATATTCGCCGGCGCGCGCACCACCCGCCCGCAGGCGGCGCGGTAGCGCTCGTGCACCTCTGCGCGGTCGAGCGACAGGAACTTCGTCAGCGCGCGCACGATGTCGGGCCGCTCTGCCGTCGAGCCAGGCCGCCGGCGTCTTCGGTCGCGTGGATCCGGAAGTCGTACAGGCAGAGCGCCGTCGCGAGCCGAAGCAGCGTCAGGTCGTGCAGGACTTCCAGCTCCTCGTCCGTCGAGCGGCAGCACGGCATTCCAGGCCTCCACTTGCGCCACGGCGTTCTCGAGCGACATCTCGCCGTGGCGGGCGAAGCTCGCGAGCGTCACCGCGAGGTCCTGCACCAGCGGCGCATGCACCATGTCGCCGAAATCGATGATGCCGACGATCTCGTCGCTGCCGGACTCCGGCGCGCAGCAGGTTGTCGGCGTGGCCATCGCTGTGCACGACCTGCGCGCGCAAGAACGGCAGGCGTCGGCAGGACCTCGCGCTGGAAGCGCGCATTGAAGTCCGCGCAGAGCGCCTTGGCGTCGTCGGCCACCCAGGTCTGGATGCCGGGCTCGAGCAGCAGCGCTCGCTGGATGTCCCAGGCCACGAAGTGGCGCGCATGCGGGTGGAAGAACCCCTGCAACCCGCGCGCGAGCTTCGCCTGGAAGGCGGCGGCGTTGCGCAGCGCCCTCATTCCGAGCGGCTTGCTCTGCGAGAGCGGCGTCCCGGGCAGCCAGCTCAGCACCCGCACCATGTGCCGCTTGCCGTCCGCGGCCGTGATCCACTCGCGCTCGTTGCCCCGCGTCGACGCGATGACGCGCGGCACCGGCAGGTCCGGGGCGTGCGCTCGAGATGGCGCAGCGCCGCCACCTGGAAATCGACGGCGCCCTCGGCTCTCGCCGGCGGCGGAGACCTTGAGGACGTAGCTCGCGCCGTCCGCGGCCGTGATCCGGTGGTTCTGGTCGCGCTCGCCTTCGAGCGGCGTGAACTCGCCGGTCAGGCCCCAGCACTCGCGGGCGCAATCCGGAGCTGCGCGAGCGGGAACGCCGGCGGATTGAAGTTGAGGTCTACGGCGCTGAGGGCCCGCTGCAGGGCGACATTCATGCGTGCGGACTCCGTCGCGGAGGTCGAATTATAGGGGCTAAGATGGCGCCTCGCCCGATACCTGGAGCGCAACACCCGTGCCTGATCGACATTCCCTGCAGCGCCACGCGCCCGCGTTGTTCGCCTGCCTGCTGGCGCTGGCTTCGTCGCCCGCTCGGGCACAAGACTTCACGGCCATCCGCGCGGGCCGGTTGCTCAATCCGGTGGACGGATTGCTGACCCGGGACGCCGTCATCGTCATCCGGGGCGACCGCGTCGAGACTGTCGGCGCGAACGCGGCCATTCCCGCCGGCGCGCGCGTCATCGACCTTTCCGCCTACACGGTCTTGCCCGGTCTCATCGACAGCCACACGCACGTCCTGCTGCAACCCGAGGACGAGGTCGGCACGCCGCCCGTCATCACCAAGTCGCAGGCCTTCCGCACCGTGCAGGGAGTCGCGGCCGCACGCAAGGATCTCGAGGCGGGATTCACGACGATGCGCGACGTGGACAGCGAGGGCGCGGGCTTCGCCGACGTCGCCATCCGCGACGGCATCAACAGGGGCATCATTCCCGGCCCGCGCCTGTTCGTGTCGACGCTCGCGATCACGATCACCGGCGGCCACATGAACAACGCGGGCCTCAATCCCGACCTCACGGTGCCGGAACCGGCGGCGCTCGCGGACTCGCCCGAGGCGATGGTCGCCGAGGTGCGGCGCCAGGTGAAGTACGGCGCCGACTGGATCAAGCTCTACGCGACCGGCACGCTGCGCCACGTCGAGGCCGGAAGCCTCGAGCCGCTCGCGCAGGTGTCGCTCGAGGACGTGCAAGCCGTCGTCGGCGAGGCGAAGCGCTGGCACCGCGACGTGGCCGCGCACGCCTACGGCGGCGACGGCGCGAAGAACGCGATCCGCGGCGGCGTGCGTTCGCTCGAGCATGGCATGCTGCTGGACGATGAGGCGCTGAAACTCATGGTCGAGCACGGCACCTGGTGGTGCCCCACGCTCTCGGTCTACCTGCCCCAGACGCTGGAGGACGACACCGAGAAGCAGCGGCAGATCGTCGCCAGCCACAAGGCCGTATTCCAGAAAGCCATGAAGATGGGCGTGAAGATCGCGTTCGGCACCGACGTCGGGGCATTCGAGCACGGAACCTCGGCCCGGGAATTCAGCCGGATGGTGGACTACGGCATGAAGCCGATCGATGCAATCCGGTCGGCGACACTCGGCGGTTCCGCGCTGTTGCGGATGGAACAGGAGATCGGCACGATCGAGCCCGGGAAATTCGCGGACGTGATCGCCGTCGAAGGCAATCCCCTCGAGGATATCGGCGCGCTCGAACACGTCGCCTTCGTGATGAAGGCCGGGCAGGTGTACAAGTCGCCGCGCTGAGGCGGCGACTCCGTCTACACGCGGCTCAATCCAGCTTCTTCAGGTACTCCGCCGCCGTCGTCTGCTCGACGAACGTGTCGGTGTGCTCGGCGATCATCGTCCGGAAATTGACGAAGAACTTCGCGCCGCCCGGGATGCCGAGCCGCTTGTAGGCCGCGCCGAGCTTCGCGTTCTGCTCGTCCGTATTGTGCGCCGGCTGCATCAGCACGAAATCCCAGGACGCCCCGTCCTGGTGCACGAACAGCTGCCGCGGCGGCAGGCCCGCCTCGACGTTCGCCTGGTCGAGTAGCGCGAGATGGCGCAGGAACTCCTCGTGCTTGCCCGGCACGATCCGGTAGATCTCGATCAGCATGTCCTGCGAATCGCTCCACGCGGGCGCGCTCGCAAAAGCGCCGAGGATAGGACAAGGGCGGGAAGAATCCTGTTCATGCGGCTGCTCCAGGGGGTCAGTTCGATTTCGCGCCGAGGGCGAGCCCGGCCTGTGCGCTGCCGGCGCGCTCGCTGCTCGCCGTGACGGTGAATGACGCCCCGGCCGGCGCCGTGACGATCCAGTCGGCCATCGCGCGGTCGGGCGTGCCGGGCGTGTAGCCCCACCAGGTCGCGGTCGAGCGCTGGGCGATGCGTCCCGCGAGTTCGCCGAGCTGGCGCGCAGGCTCGCCTTCGACCAGCTTCGCCTCGGCCGGCAGCGTCAGCTGCGCGCGGACGCCGCTGGCGAGCTTCTGGTCGAGCGCCTGCTGCGATCCGTTGGTCGGCAGCCAACCGGTGTTCTCGGCCACGAGCCGCAGCCGCCACAGGTCCGGGCCGACGGATTCCGCCGTGAACGAGCGGATGGCGAGCCGCGCCGTGGAGAGGCCGAGCTCGATGAGCCATTCGCTGTGCGGCGCGACTTCTTTCTCGAGGCGGTCGAAGGGAATGTTGTACCAGTAGCGCACGAGGTCGAAGCCGCCGATCTCCACCGCCCCGAGCTGCGGGTGGTTGAACGGCTTCCACGCGACGAACCCGTCGCCGTCCAGTTCCTTGTCGCTCCAGCGCAGGAGCTTCAGCTCGTCCTCGACCGGGTGATAGCCCCAGAGCCAGGTGGATTCGAGCGTGTTCGAGAGGTCGATGCCGGCCGCCTTCAGCGGGTCCCAGAACTCGGTGACGAACGAAAAGATGCCGCGCCGGTTGTAGAGCCAGCCGAACGCGCTCGGGCGATAACTCTCGCGGTCCTCGTTGCCGCGCAGGTCCAGGTAGGACATCGCCTGGTACCCGGTCAGCGCCGCCCCGCGCCCGGCAAGCGTCTCGTAGGCGCGGCGGTCCGCGGTGGGCAATGTCTCCGCGACATTGACCGGCGGCGTCAGCACGAGGCCGCCGAAGGTGTGGCAGGTGACGTGCGCGACGATATTGGGGCGGCGCGCGATCGCGCCGATGTAGGCGGCGATCTCCGGCTCGGAGGTCGGGTACGGGCCGCTGGTCTGGCTGACCGTGTTGCCGAGGTCGGACGGAAAGTTGGAGCCGAGGTCGATCGCCTCGTACGCCGGCGCGTCGGCGATCGTGACGCCGTCGTAGTCCTCGATCATGCCTTCCGGCAGCACGCGCCAGTAGGTGCCGCCGGCCTCGTCGGGCGCGCGCGGCACCATGAGGCGCTTGTCGCCTTCGTATGCCTTCCACGGGCCGTTCGGGTCGCGATAGCGCATGAACACGCTGCGCCCGTCGCCGTTGATGTCGCTCGCGTAGATGCCGCTCTGCCGGATTGCGCTCGGATACGGGCGGTCGACGGAGCGGATGAACCGCCCCTGGTCGAGCGTCGCCTCGACCCCGTCGGGCGTCATGCGCGGCAGCACGTAGACCGTGCGCGTGTCGAGCAGGCGCGTCACGCGCGCATCGCTTCCGTACGAGGCGAGCAGCCTGTGCACGAAGTGCAGCGCCGCGACCCCGCCCGCCCACTCGGTGGCGTGCATGTTGCCGTCGACCAGCAGCGCCGGCTTCTGCGCGCCGGGCCCGGTCGCGCGGTTGGTCAGCGTCAGGAACCACATCTCGCGGCCCTGCGGCGTCTTGCCGAGGCTGTCGAGCTGCACCAGGTCCGGGCGCGCCCCCGCCCACTGCTGCAGGAGCGTGGTCAGCTCGTCGTAGCGCAGGATGTGGTCGAACGGCAGCGGGGCGACGGGCCCTGCGGCGGAAACGCCGCAGAGCGCGAGGCCGAGGACCAGGAACGCCGCCCGTGCAGACCGCATGGCCGCGGCGCTCAGAACTTGCGCGTGACGCTGCCCGTGACCAGCCGGCGGGTTCCGTAGAAGCAATTCGACGTGCTGCTGCATCGGTCGACGAAAATCTCGTCCGTGAAGTTGCTGGCGTTCAACGCGAAGCGCCAGTTCGCCGTATCGTAATGCAGGATCGCGTCGTACATCGTCACGGAGTCGCTCTTGAACTGGTTGGCGCCGTCGCCGTACAGCTCGCCGCGGTGGCGCAGGCCGATGCCAAAGCCGAACCCGGCCATCGGGCCCTCCTGGAAAGTGTAGTCGACCAGCGCCGAGGCCAGCATGTCGGGCACGGCCACGAGTTCGTTGCCGATGACCGTCGGGTCGCTGGACTCCGTCACCTCGGTGTCGATGCTGGTGAAGGCCAGGTTGAAGGTCAGCCGCTCGCGGATGCGCGCGGCCACCTCGAGTTCGAAGCCCTTCACCTCGACCTCGCCCTCCTGCACGTTGAAGAACAGGTTGACCGGGTCGGGCGTCAGCACGTGCTGCTGAACGATCTTGTAGCCGGCAAGCGATCCGAACAGGCGCACACCGCGGCCGAGCGTGCGGCCATCGTACTTGAGGCCCGCCTCGACCTGGTCGCCGGTGGTCGGCTGGAACGGCACGCCGCCGAAGGTCGAGCCGCTCACGGGCTGGAACGACGTCGCCGTCTGGATGTAGGGCGCGAAGCCGTTGTCGAACAGGTAGTTGGCGCCGACGCGGTAGGTGAATTCCTCGTCGTCCTGGGAAGCGCCGCCCGACGGGTTGCGATCCACCCAATCGTTGCGGCCGTTCACCGTCAGGATGAAGCGGCCCGCCTTGATCTGGTCCTGGAAGTACAGGCCGATCTGCTCGCGGGTCTCGTCGATGAACGGGAACAGCGCCGCCGGCGGAATGACCGCGTCGTACACGGGATCGAACAGGTCGATCGAGGGCGCGGATGCGAAGCCGAACTCGGAAAAGCCGTCGTAGTCGCGGTAATCCACGCCGACCAGCAGCGACTGCTCGACGCCGCCGCCGCTGCCGAGGTCGACATAGACGCGCGTGTCGACCGAGAGCGAATCGATCCGCTCGTTGAACGGGAAGTCGGCGCGGGTGACAGTGCGGTAGTCATCCGGCACGCCGTCGAAATCGATCGTCCACGAGACCGGTCCCGTACACCGCGCGCGAATCCGTCTTCACGTCGAAGTACTTCAGGTTCTGCTGGATCGAGACCCGGTCGTTGAAGCGGTGCGAGAAGTCGTAGCCCGCGCTCCACTGCTCGCGCTTGAAGAAGTTGTAGCCGGTCTCGCCGAGGTTGCGCCCGACCGGCACCTTGCCGAGCGGGTTCGGCAGCATGGTGCCGAAGATCGGCAGGAAGCCGGTGCTCTGGTTCTCGATGTCGTCGTCCTGGTAGTTGGCGAGCAGGGTCAGCTGGGTGTCCTCGCCGATGTCGAACTTGACCGCGGGCGAGATGAACACGCGCTTCGAGTTCAGGAAATCGACCTGGGTGTCGCGGTCGCGGTAGAGCGCGGTGATGCGCCCGCTGGCGCGGTCCGAGATCGCCCCGGTCAGGTCGCCGGCGACCTGCCACATGCTGTACTCGCCGCCCTGCAGCTCGATCTCGCCGCCCCGCGCGGTCTGCGGCCGGCGGCTCACCATGTTGACGATGCCGCCGGGCGGGGACTGGCCGTAGAGCACCGCGGCGGGGCCCTTGAGAATCTCGACCGACTCCGAGCCGTAGAGATCGGTGCCGGTGTTGTTGACCGATCCGATCGGCGCCTGCACGCCGTCGATGAACTGGATCGGGTCGAAGCCGCGAACCTGCAGCCAGTCGTAGCGCTCGTCGGGGCCGAAGGCCTCGCCGGTCGCGCCGGCGGAGTAACGCACGGACTCGTTGAGGCTGGTCCAGTTGAGCAGGTCGATCATGTCGCGCGATATGACGCTGACCGACTGCGGCATCTCGACCAGCGGGATGTCCGACTTCGAGGCGCTGGTGCCGTCGGTCGAAACGTAGCGCGCCGCGGTGACGACGACCGGGCCGATTTCCTCGGCGGCCGCTGGGTCCTGGCCCTGGGCGGCGGCGGCGCTCGCGAGGACCGCACCCACCATCAAGGTCAAAACGTGTCTGGCATCCATGGCGTAGTCCCCCTTGCTAGTCAATCTAGACCCCGCCGCAATCTGCGCATTCGCGGCAGGGTCTGAAACCGTCGCGTTCAGGCCATGCCCCGTGCTGGGGCCCGCGGGCCGGCATCGGCGAAGGCCCGCCGTAGCCACGTGGAGGCGTCCGCCAGGGCCCGGTTGCTGACCGCGGCAATCGACATCGCTTCGATGAAACTGTGCGAGGCGCCGGGATAGACGGCACTCGTCGCCGGCACGCCGGCGGCTTCCAGCCGGCGCGCCATTTCCACGTTCTGCTCGGCGAGGATGTCGCACTCGGCGATCGCGAGGTAAGCCGGCGGCAGGCCCGCGAGCGGGGCCAGCAGCGGACAGGCAAGCGGGTCCCTCGCATCCGCGTCGCTGCGCAGGTAATCGTGCCAGTACGTGTCCATTTCCCCGCAAGCGAGCATGTATTCCGGCCCGCCGTAGCGGCGGCAGGACTCCGCGGAACATTTCGTCGTGAAGGCGCCGTAGTTCACCAGCATTGCGGCGAGCGCCGGCTGCGCCCCCTGGTCGCGGCGCGACAGGCAGGCCGCAACCGCGAGGTTGGCGCCGGCCGAGTCGCCGCCGATCGCGAGCCGCTCCGGGTCGATGCCGAGTTCCCCGCCCTGCTTCGCCAGCCAGTCGACGACGTCCACGACCTGCTCGAGGGACACGGGAAATTTCCGCTCGGGCGAGAGCGCGTAGTCGACGCCGAGCACGCAGCAGCCGGCGCGCCCGGCGTACTCGCGCATGACGCGGTCGTGGGTGTCGATGCTGAACAGCGTCCAGCCGCCGCCGTGCAGGTAGACGAGGGCGGGAAGCGTCCCGGCTGCGGGACGGTGCAGGCGCGCGCGCACCGGCCCGTGCCGCGTCGGCACGGCGAGATCGCGGGACTCCAGCATGGCGGGACCCCCCTGCCGCCACGGCGCGCGTGCCCGCTCCGCGCCGCGGCGCGCCTCGGCGAGCCGGGCAGCGTCGAACCCGCCCTGCTGCGCGACGGCCGCGGCAATCGTGCGGATGAATCGCCGGATGTCGGGATCGAGGTCGTCCCCGTGGGCGGACACCGCCACCCCCTGCGCGTGGTCCATGGCCGAATCGTCGGATCGGGAGCGGCCGCCCGCCGTCGCCGGGCGATCGTTTGTCATCGCGAGCGGGCCAGACTAGGCTGACGTCATGGGCCGCAGCACCCGAGGCGCCGACTACCAGGACATACCGCGTCCGATCGCCGCGCTCGCCGACGAGTATGCGCCGGGCCACCACGACCCGCACCACCACCACAAGCGGGCGCAGCTCATCTACGCTTGCGCGGGCGTCACGGTCGTCATCACCGAACAGGCGAGCTTCGTCGTGCCGCCGCAACGCGCGGTGTGGGTGCCCGCCGGCATCGAGCACGAGGCGCACATGCGCGGCCACGTCTCGCTGCGCACGCTTTATGTCGATTCGACCGCATTCCCGAACCTGCCTGCGACCTGCCGCGTCATCGAGGTCTCGACGCTGCTGCGCGAGCTGATCATCGAGGCCTGCCGGATCCCGGTCGAGTACGACCTCGCGGGCCGCGACGGCGGCGTGATGAACCTGCTGATGACCGAGCTGACCGCGATGCCGACCACGCCGCTCGACGTGCCGATGCCACAGGACCCGCGCCTGGTCAAGGTCTGCACAGCGATCCTGCGCGACCCGGGGCAGCACGAGCCGCTGGACGGCTGGGCCGACCTCGCCGGCATGGGGCGGCGCACGTTCACGCGCACGTTCCGCCGCGAGACCGGCGTCAGCTTCGCCACCTGGCGCCAGAACGTGCGGCTGATGGAGGCGCTCTCACGGCTCGCCATCGGCCAGCCCGTGACGACGGTCGCCTTCGACGTCGGCTACAACAGCCCGAGCGCCTTCACGGCGATGTTCCGCCGCGCCTTCGGCAGCGCGCCGACCCAGTACCTCGCCACGGTGCCCGGCGCCAAGCCGCCGGAGTCGCAACACTGACCGGCGCGGTCAACGCTTCGGGTTGAGCTCGCGCATCCACGCAAGCAGCGCGTCCGATTTCTGCTCGCCGAGGGCGCCGGTGATCTCCGCGAACACGGCATCGCTCTCGTCCTGGCCCAGCTTGAACTTCGCACGCTGCTCGACGACTGTCGCCACGAACGGGATGATCCTGCGCTTGAGCACCTCGTAGCGCGCGCCCATCTCGGACGCGTGCCAGGCGCCGGGGCGGCCGCGCTCCATGGCGGAGACGAGGTCATCCAGGTGCGCGTCGAGCTGTGCCGGCGTTTCGTCGAACGCGATCGTCACGAGGAACTGCACGACCGCGTAGTTCCAGGTCGGGGCCCAGGCCCGGTTGCTCACCCAGGACGGCGAGATGTAGCCCTGCGGCCCGCTGAACAGCAGCAGCGCGCGCCCGTCGCGCTGCAGGGCCGCGCACTGCGGGTTTGAGCGCGCGATGTGCCCCTCGAGTGCCTCGATACGCCCGGCCGCGCTGACGCGCGGGCGGAGCGGCAGCGGCGACGCGCGGAACTGCTCCGCATCCAGCGACACGACCCAGGCGAGCGGATGCGAGAGCACGAGCCGCAGCACCTGCTCATCGCTCTTCGGCGCGAAGATGTCGGTGTTAGCGGTCATGACGCACTCCCCCGCGCGAGCGTGGAATTGCGCCGGCCGTAAGTCGCGTAGAGCACGGCGCCGACGGCGACATAGGCGGCGAGGAACGCGGCCATCAGCGGCTTGCCCGCGGCCGCCTGCAGCCCGACGTCGATCAGCACCGGCAGGATCATCGCGATGCAGAACACGAGCGCGGCGGCGGGAACGACGCCGATCCAGGCGCGCCCGACGTGAATGCCCCCGAGCGGCACGCGGAACGGGCGCGGCAGGTCCGGCCGTTTCGCGCGCAGCCACATGGTGCAGAAGCAGACTGTCGCGAACGCGAGCCCCGCGCCGAGGCTGACGAGGTCCGCGAGCACGCCGATCGGGAAGAACGCGGCGGCAACCGCGGAGACCGCGCCGAGCAGGATGATGCCGCGGTGCGGCGTGCGGAATCGCTCGTGCACGCGGCTGAATAGCGGGGGGAACAGGCCGTCGCGCGACATCTGGAAGGTGATGCGCGACTGGCCGTAGGCGTTGACCAGCAATACGGACGCGAGGCCCATCAGCGCACCGACCTTGACGAATATGGCAATGCCGGGATGGCCCATCCGGTCGACTGCCACGGCGACCGGATCGGCGACGCCGAGCTCGCGATACGGCACGACGCCCGTCAGCACCGCGGCGACCGCGAGGTACAGCACGGTGCACACGACCAGCGCACCGAGGATGCCGATCGGCATGTCGCGCTGCGGATTGCGCGATTCCGCGGCCGCCGTCGAGACCGTCTCGAAGCCGAGGTAGGCGAAGAAAAGGATGGATGCGGCGCGCACGACCCCGGGCCAGCCGAACGCAAACCCGCCCTCGTGCGGCGGCACGAACGGCGTCCAGTTGCCCGGGTCGATGGCGCCCACTCCGACCGCAATCACGGTCACGATCACGGCGACTTTTACGACCACGAGGAAGGCGTTGACGCCGGCGGACTGGCGCACGCCCGCGCACAGGACGGCGGTCACTGCGGCAATCGCGAGCACCGCGACCAGGTTCATCGAGAACGGCCCGGCCGATCCGGCGAGCGGCGTCGCAAGGTACGCCGGCACCGCGACGCCGAAATTGCGCAGCAGGCTGGTCAGGTAGCTCGAGAAGCCGACGGCGAGCGTGGACGACGCCAGCGTGTACTCGAGCATCAGGATCCAGCCGAGCCCCCAGGCGAAGACTTCGCCGAGCGCCGCGTAGCAGTAGCTGTACGATGAGCCGGACACCGGCATCGTCGAGGCGAGCTCCGCGTAGCACAACGCGGTGAGCGCGCAAGCCGTGCCCGCGAGCACGAAGGAGATCATCACCGCGGGGCCGGCGAAGTGCGCGGCTGCGGTGCCGGGCAGCACGTAGATGCCGGCGCCCAGGATGCAGCCGATGCCGAGCAACACGAGGTGCAGCGGCCCGAGTGTCCGGTGCAAGCCGTGCGAGGCGGCGTCCGCCTGCAGCGCCTCGATCGACTTGCGCGCGAACGGGCTCATGGCTGCCACCTCGCCTGAAAGGACATTTCATAGCAAAGCGCCTGGCGGCGAATTGACGTGCGCGGGACCGAATCCGTCGCACGCGGGCCACGGGCACTTGTTTCTTCCGGGAGACTACACTCGGTCGAGGATCCCGGCCTCGAATCGACCCCCTGGAGTACTCCCATGCCCTTGAACCTGCCCCTGCTCCTCGCCGTATTCACCGCCACGCTGGCGACGTTCAACGCGCCTCACGCAACCGCGCAGGATGCACAGGACGAGGAGCAGGCGATCCTGGCGACGGTTGGCGCGATGGAGGCGGCCTGGAACCGCGGCGACTTCCGCGGCTACATGGACGGGTTCGCGAACCCGGACGTGGTCTTCGTGTCGCGCGGCGAATTCCAGAAAGACTGGCAAGGCACGCTGGACCACTACATCCGCGACTACGGCAACTCCGAGGCGACGCGCGGCCACCTTCATTTTTATGACATCCAGGTCGAGATGCTGGCGCCCGACGCCGCGCAGCTCACCAGCCGGTTTCAGCTCGATCGGCCGGACAAGCCGCTGGACGGCGTGAGCACCCGACTCATGCGCAAGCGCGACGGACGATGGGTCATCGCGCTCAACCATGTTTCCGCGCGCGAGACGCCGTGCGCGACGGCGCAAGCCGCGAAGGACACGCAATGAAGCCGCGCGTGGCATTGGTCACCGGCGGCGGCCGCGGGATCGGGCGCGAGGCGGCCCGCCTGCTTGCGGAAGCCGGGGCGCGCGTGATGATCACCTCGCGCAGCGAGCAGGAACTGGCGGCCGTCGGCCTGGAATACGTGCCGGCTGACCTCGGCACGGCCGAAGGTTGCGCGCTCGCAGTAGCCGAAACGCAGCGGCGGCTCGGACCAATCGACATCCTGGTGGTCAACCACGGCATTGGTTCGGCGCATGAAAAGCTCGTGTGGGAACAGGATCCGGCGGTCTGGAGAGAAACGATGCGCATCAACCTGGATGCGCCGTTCGAGCTTGCCCGGCTGACGGTGGGCGGGATGTGCGAGCGGCGATTCGGCCGGGTGGTGTTCACGAGCTCGACCGCCGGCGAAAAAGCCGAGCGTTCCGGCAGCGCCTATTCGGCTTCCAAGCACGGCGTCATCGGGCTCGCGCGCGCCGTCGCGCAGGATGCCGGGCCGTTCGGCGTGACCTCCAACGCCGTACTCCCGGGCTGGGTCAAGACGGCCATGGCCGAACGCTCGGCGAAGGCGGAAGCCGGGCGGCGCGGCGTCACTGTCGAGCAGGTGTGGCGCGAGCGCGCCGCGATCTACCCGCGGAACCGCGTCCTGGAACCCGGCGAGGTGGCGCAGGTGATCGCGTTCCTGTGCAGCGATGCCGCCGAAGGCGTCAATGGCGAAGCGATCACCGTGGCGCTCGGCGGCCTCTGGTAGCCGCCGCGCTGGGGCGCGTGTCCTACACGGTTCTGCCTGTGACGGCCGGGCGAACTTCAAAGTAAGATCCCCTTCGGCGTCCCCACTCCCCGCGCGAGGTTCTCCCCATGATCCGTGCGACCCTGATCGTCACGCTGCTGGCATGTTCCATCGGCACCGCTTTCGCCGGCGCTTCCACCGCCGGCTCGTCCGCCTCCGCCGTTGGCTCTTCGGCTTCGTCCAAGACCACGTCCCCCGACAAGGACAACAAGATCGTGCTGCAGGCGCGGGACGACGCCGCCAGCTTCGTCGCCAGCGCGGGACGCATCCGCGGCGCCCAGCTCGAGGCGGCGTTGCGGCAACTGCGCGAGCGCAATGCCAACGCGCGGCGCGCCAGCGACATGCAGCTGGCGCGGGCCATCCTGGCAATGTGAATCCCGCGCGCCGGCCGCGAACGAGGTGGTCGTGGCTCGCGCCGTGCCTGCTGGCCTGCGCGGTACCCGTGCAGGCCGCCCCGCAACTGGAGCCGGTCGACCGGTCGCTGACGCCGGCCCAAGCGGCGGCGACGCGGCAACTCCTCGCTGACGCCGTCGAGCGGCTGCCCGCCGCCTGGGCAGACGCGCTGGAACCACGCATCGAGGTCGAGTGGCGCGACGACCTGCCGGCCGAGGTCCACGGCCGCGCGAAGGCACGGCGGATCCTGCTGAACCGCGCCTTGCTCGACGGCTGGATGGCGCGCCCGCGCGCTGCCGGCGTCGAGGACCCGGCGACGCGCGCGGCACTGGCGGCCGTCATCCATGAGCTCGCGCACTTCTACGACCGCGTGCCGCAAGGCAGGCTCTCCGGCGATCCGCGCCTGCTCGACCTCGCCGGCTGGCAGGTCAGCCCGATGCGCTTCGGGCTGCGCACGAAAAAGAACGCCTTCAGCGACCGCAGCCCCGACCGCTATGAACTGACGAGCCCGGGCGAGTTCGTCGCGGTGAATCTCGAATATTTCCTGCTGGATCCGGCCTACGCCTGCCGCCGGCCGGCCCTCTACGACTACTTCGCCGCCCGGCTCGCCAGCATGCCGCCGCGCGCCCCGTGCGCCCCGGACTTCGTGGTCCTGCAGGTCGACAGCGACGAGAGCATCCCGCCGCTGCTGCAGCTCGATCCGGAACGCGTCTACGCGGTCGAATACCTCCTCGCCGAAGGCAACGAGCGGCCGATGAGCCGCTGGGGCCATAGCATGCTGCGCCTGGTCATCTGCGCGCCGGGCCGCGCGCGCGGGCCCGATTGCCGTTTCGACCTGCAGTACCACCAGGTGCTTTCATTCCGCGCCTTCGTCGACGACGTCCAGATCTCCAGCTGGCGCGGGCTGACGGGCTCCTATCCTTCGCGGCTGTACGTGCTGCCGCTCGCGCAGGTGATCGACGAGTACACCAAGACCGAGCTGCGCGGCCTGCAGTCGATCCCGCTGCGCCTGGAGCCGGCCGAGATCGCCGCCCTGCTCGAGCGCACGGCGCGGCTGCACTGGAGCTACGACGGTCGCTACTACTTCCTCAGCAACAATTGCGCGGTGGAAACCTTCAAGCTGCTGCACGACGGCGTGCCGCGGCTCGCCGGCGAGCACCTGGACAGCATCACGCCCACCGGGCTGCTGCGCCACCTGCGGCGCGCCGGCATCGCCGACACCGCGGTGCTGGAGAATCGCGAGGAGGCGCTTCGGCTCGGCTACCGCTTCGACGCCCTGAGCGAGCGCTACCAGGCGATGTACGACGCGGCACGCGAGGCAATGCAGCTGCCGCAAGCCCGCGTGCAGAATTGGCTGGACCTGGACCCGGGCGATCGCGCGCCCTGGCTGGCACGCGCCGACCTGCGTGCGAGCGCCGCGTTGTTGCTGCTCGAAGAGGCCGCGCTGCGGCGCCAGCAGGTACTGGGACGCGACGAACTCAAGCGGCGCTTCTTCGGCCGGGATGCCGGCCGGCATGCGGGGAGCGCGGACGCGTTTGTCGCCCTGAAAGACTTGGTGCAACTGGAAAACCTTTTCGGTCGTCCTGCGACGCTGCTGCCGGATGCCGGCTACGGGCTGCCGCAAGCCGACGAGCGCGCGACGCTGGCGAAGGAAACCGACACCCAGGCGGCACAGTGGCGGCAGCAAAGTGCCTGGCTGCTGACCGAAGCGCGCCAGTGGCTGTCGCCGGAGCGGCTCGCCGCGCTGGATGCGACCGAGGCCAATGTCGATGCACTGGGCTCGCAGCTGCGCCGACTGATCCAGGACCAGGACGGTGACCCCTTAGGGCCGGAGCAACTCGGTCCGGGGTGAGCCAGGCGGCCGTCTCAAAAATTTCACAAGCTGCTTCAACAATATTTTCAGCAGCTTGTGAGCCACACCGCCGATCTTCCTGTACGTGGGCCGGGTCGCGGGCGCGGGCCCAGCGCTCGCCGGCATCCGGGCGCGCTACCCGGAGGTCAATTACCTCGGCGTCCTCGACCCGCGCGAGCTCGCGCAGGTCTACGCCTCGGCAGACGTGTTCGTGTTTCCCAGCAAGACCGATACCTTCGGCCTGGTGCTGCTGGAAGCGATGGCCTGCGACCTGCCGGTCGCGGCCTACCCGGTTACTGGCCCGCTGGACGTCATCGGCGACTCGAATTCGGGCGCCATGCACGAGGACCTGCGCACCGCCTGCCTGACGGCGCTCGAACTCCGGCGCGAGGACGCAGCCGCGCACGCGCGGCGATTCTCCTGGCGCGCGGCGACCGAACAATTCCCTTCCCACCTGCATCCGCGCGAACGCAGCGCGGGGCTGCAGGCCTGTTTGGCTGACCGGCGCTAGTACGCGCTATCATTCCGCGCCCCGGTCCCCCTGAACACACGCGGAGTTCCCATGCCCAAGCTGGTCCTGACTTATTTCGATTTCGACGGCAGCCGCGGCGAGGCCGCGCGCCTCGCCATGCACCTCGGCGGCGTCGCGTTCGAAGACCGGCGCATCCCGCGGGGCGAGTGGTCCGCGCACCGCGACCAGTTCCCGTTCCAGTCGCTGCCGGTGCTGGAAGCGGACGGCAAGATGATCACGCAGTCCAACACCATCAACCGCTACGTCGGCAAGCTCGCAGGCCTCTATCCGAAGGACGACTGGCAGGCGGCCCGGGCGGACGAACTGATGGACGCGATCGAGGACATCACCACGCGGATCGGCGCCACGTTCGCACTCGAGGGCGAGGCCAAGAAGAAGGCGCGCGAGGCGCTGGCGGCCGGTCCCCTCGCCCGCTTCCTGCGGCAGTTCGAGGCGCGACTGAAAGCGGGCGGCGGCGAGTGGTTCGTCGAGAATCGGCTGACGGTCGCCGACCTCAAGTGCTACCTGTTCGTGCGCTGGCTCAAGTCCGGGGCGCTCGACCATATCCCGGCCGATATCGTGGACCGGCAGGCGCCGCAGCTGGTGCAGCACCTGGCGCGGGTCCAGAACCATCCCGGGATCGCGGCGTACTACGCAGCGCGCGGAAAATGACGTTACAACGTGCCGGACGTCTTGCCACGCGAAGCGACGCCTGAATAGCGCTGGAACAGCTCGGCCACGACGCTGTCGATGGCGACCCGCGGATTCTTCATGTCGGCCTTCGTGATGCGGCCTTCCGCGACGCCCTCCCACACCAGCTGCATGCGCTCCCCGTCGACGATATCGACGTTGACGGTGCCGACCTTGTGCTGGTCCGCATACACGTTTCCGTCGTAGAGCGGCCAGGCGCCGTACAGTCCGTAGCGATAGTCATAGTATCCGTAGCCGACATACGCGCCCGGCGTCCGGCGCAGCTCGGTCACGTCGCGCACGTTCGAGAAGAAGTTCACGAGCAGGTCGGGGTCCTTCTCGTCGTACACGTAACCGCGCCTCTGCATCTCGCGATTCACCGCGTCCTTGAAGTACGCGGTGACGAGCGTGGAGTAGCCTGCGCGGTCGGTGCCGACCTCGTTCGGGAAGCCGTAAGTACGGTAGTCGGCCAGGTCGACGGAACGATCATAGTCGACCCTGATGTCAGGCCCTGTCGTCGTCGCACAGCCCGTGAGCGCCAGCGCAGCGACGATCCATGTCGCAAAATATTTGCCCATGCCCATTGGACAATCGGACCGAGGCGCGGTTCGTTGTCAGCATCGGCCGGTTGGATCGACGGCGCGCTGGCGTTATCATGGGTCAGAGCGTCAATCCGGACGTTCCCCCGCCTAAATCGAGTGGACGGTGCAAGCTGCTGCGAGCCGGAAAGACAGCCAGTTTTCCGATTACGACGTCTTCCTGTTTCGGCAAGGCAGCCACTTCCGCCTGCACCACCGTCTCGGCGCGCACCCGGTAAATATCGACGGCGCCTCGGGCGTGCGCTTCGCGCTGTGGGCGCCCAACGCCGAGCGCGTCCACGTATTCGGCGATTTCAACGACTGGAACCGTGACCAGTACCCGCTCGCGCCGCGCCCCGACGGTAGCGGCATCTGGGAGGGCTTCGTGCCGGCGGTGCGCAGCGGCGCGCTCTACAAGTATCACCTCGTGACACAGGCGGGCCATACTCTCGACAAGGCGGATCCGTTCGCGCGTGCCGCGGAGCCTCCGCCGGCGACGGCCTCGCGCGTGTGGCGGGACGACTATGCCTGGCGCGACGACGAATGGATGCGCGGGCGGCGCGAGCGCAACGCGCTCGACGCGCCGATGTCGATCTACGAGCTGCACCTCGGGTCTTGGCGGCGCGCGGGCGATTCCCGGCCGCGGCCGTTGACTTACCGCGAGCTCGCGGAGGTGCTGCCCGCGTACGTCGAGCAGCTCGGCTTCACCCACGTCGAGTTCATGCCGGTCTCGGAGCACCCGTTCTACGGCTCCTGGGGCTACCAGTGCACGGGCTTCTTTGCGCCGACCGCGCGCTACGGAACACCGGAAGACTTCAAGGCGCTCGTCGACGCCCTGCATCGCCGGGACATCGGCGTGATCCTCGACTGGGTGCCCTCGCATTTTCCGAACGACCCGCACGGCCTCGCGCAATTCGACGGCACCTTCCTGTTCGAGCACGAAGACCCGCGCAAGGGCTTCCATCCGGAGTGGAAGAGCCACATCTTCAATTACGGCCGCAACGAAGTGCGCGCCTTCCTCGGATCGAGCGCCCTGTTCTGGCTGGAGGAGTTCCACGCCGACGGGCTGCGCACCGACGCGGTCGCCTCGATGCTCTATCTCGACTACGCCCGCGCGCCCGGCGAATGGATCCCGAACGAACACGGCGGCCGCGAGAACCTGGAGGCAATCGGCTTCCTGCGCCAGCTCAACGAGGCGGTCTACCGCGATCATCCGGACACCCAGGTGATCGCCGAGGAATCCACGGCCTGGCCGATGGTCTCGCGCCCGGTGTACCTCGGCGGCCTGGGGTTCGGGCTCAAGTGGAACATGGGCTGGATGCACGACACGCTCGACTACTTCAAGCTCGAGCCCGTCCACCGCATGTTTCACCACGAGCGCCTGACCTTCAGCATCTGGTACGCGTTCTCGGAGAACTTCGTGCTGCCGCTGTCGCATGACGAGGTGGTGTACGGCAAGGGCTCACTGATCGGCCGCATGCCGGGAGACGAATGGCAGCGCTTCGCGAACCTGCGTCTCCTGTTCGGTTACATGTGGGCCCACCCCGGCAAGAAGCTCCTGTTCATGGGCGGCGAGTTCGGGCAATACCGCGAGTGGAACCACGAGAGCTCGCTCGACTGGCACCTGCTCGAGCAGCCGCTGCATGCCGGCCTGCAGAAATGGATGTCAGACCTCAACCGCGTGTACCGCGACCAGCCGGCGCTCCATGGCGTCGATTTCCGCGGCGAGGGCTTCCAGTGGCTCGAGCGCACGAACCACGAGGAAAGCCTGCTCTCCTTCCTGCGCTGGGACGCCGCCCGCAGCCGCCCGGTGCTGGCAGTCTGCAATTTCACGCCGGTGCCGCGCAGCAACGTGCGCTGCGGCGTCCCGCTGCCCGGACGATGGCGCGAGATCTTGAACAGCGACTCGACACACTACGGCGGCAGCGGGCAGGGGAATCTCGGCGAACTCGAGGCCGCACCCTTCCCGGCGCACGACCAGTTCCACAGCCTGAGTCTCACGCTGCCGCCCCTCGCCTGCGTGCTGTTCGAGCACCAACCGGTCGCCCCGACGGGAGGCGCGCCGTGACGCGCCGCCGGCCGGGCGGCGAGCCTCCCGCCCCGCCCAGCGCAGGCGACACGCGCTTGCGCGCGATCGTGGAATCGATCGAGCCCCGCGTCGACGGCGGTCGTTTTCCGGTCAAGCGCGTGGTCGGCGACGAATTCGCCGTGGAGGCGGACTGCTTCTGCGACGGACACGACCGCCTGCAGGCGCTGCTGCTTCACCGCAAGGCCGACGACAAGTCCTGGACCGAGACGCCAATGCAGCCCCTCGGCAACGACCGCTGGCGCGGCACGTTCCCGGTGGACGCACTGGGCCGGCATGAGTACACGGTGGTGGCCTGGGTCGACCCCTTCCTGAGCTGGCTCGGCGAGTTCGAGCGCCGCGAGGACCCCGCGGACATCCTGCAGGCGCTCGCAACCGGCGCGTTCCTGCTGCGCGAGGCGGCCGGCCGCGCGCGCGGCACGGAGCGCCGCCGGCTTGCCGACGCTGCGGAGCAGTTGACGGCGACGCAGGATCCGGCAGCGGGCCGCGAGCTCGCACTCGACCCGGCGCTCGCCGAGCTGGCGGCACGTCACGCGAGCAGGGAATTCGCAACCCGGCACGAACCGGCGCTGCAGCTCGTGGTCGAGCCGCCGCTCGCCCGCTTCGGCGCCTGGTACGAATTCTTCCCGCGTTCGCAGGGACCCGACGGCCGCCACGGCACGTTCGCGGACGCCGGGCGCATGCTCGAGTACGCGGCTGACCTCGGCTTCGACATCGCCTACCTGCCGCCGATCCATCCGGTCGGCGTCTCGCGGCGCAAGGGCCCGAACAATGCGCTCGATGCCGCTCCCGGCGACCCGGGCAGCCCCTGGGCCATCGGCGGCGCCGACGGGGGCCACATGTCGGTCGCCGGGGAACTGGGCACGATGGCCGAGTTCGACCGGTTCGTGAAGAAGGCGCGCGGCCTCGGACTCGAGCTCGCGCTCGACATTGCCTTCCAGTGCTCGCCCGATCACCCGTACGTGCGCGAGCATCCGGAGTGGTTCCGCAAGCGCGCCGACGGCAGCATCCAGTTCGCCGAGAACCCGCCCAAGAAATACCAGGACATCTACCCGTTCGACTTCGAATGCGCGCAGTGGAAGGCCCTGCGCGACGAGCTGGTCGGCGTCGTGCAGTTCTGGGTCGGGCACGGCGTGCGCGTATTCCGCGTCGACAACCCGCACACCAAGCCGTTCTCGCTGTGGGAACACCTGATCGCCGAGGTCAAGTCGGCGCACCCCGAGGTGATCTTCCTTTCCGAGGCCTTCACGCGGCCGCGGGTGATGCAGCGCCTCGCCAAGGTCGGCTTCTCGCAGTCGTACACCTACTTCACCTGGCGCAACACCAAGGCCGAGCTCGAGGCCTACTTCACGGAACTGACGCAGCGGCCGCTGTGCGAGTACTTCCGGCCGAACGCCTGGCCCAACACGCCCGACATCCTGCCGGAGTTCCTGCAACATGGCGGACGGGCGGCGTCCGCCGCGCGCCTCGTGCTGGCAGCGACCCTGTCCTCGTCCTATGGCATCTACGGGCCGGCCTTCGAGCTGTTCGACGTGCGGGCGCGCGAGCCGGGCAGCGAGGAATACCTCGACTCGGAAAAGTACGAGCTGCGGCAGTGGGACACCGGGCGCGGCGACAGCCTCGCGCCGCTGGTCCGCCGGATCAACCGGATCCGGCGCGAGAATCCGGCGCTGCATTCGAACGAGTCGCTGCGCTTTTTCCGCGTCGACAACGACATGCTGATCGCCTATGGCAAGAACTCGCCCGCGGGAGACAACCCGGTGGTCACGGTGGTGAACCTCGACCCCCACCACCGCCAGAGCGGCTGGCTCGAGCTGCCGCTCGAAGAGCTCGGCATCGACGCGCGGCAGCCGTTCCTCGCCGAAGACCTGCTCGGCGGCGCCTCGTTCCAGTGGCACGGCAACCGCAACTACGTGGAGCTGGACCCGCACGGCGCCATGGCGCATGTATTCCGAATCCACTCGCACCTGCGGCGCGAGCAGGATTTCGACTACTTCCTGTAGGTCCGCACCATGGGCAATCCGCAGTGGTACAAGGACGCGATCATCTACCAGCTCCACGTGAAGGCGTTCTACGACGCCAACGAGGACGGGATAGGCGACTTCGCGGGGCTGCGCGCGCGGCTCGACTACGTGCAGGACCTGGGCGTGGACACGATCTGGCTGCTGCCCTTCTACCCCTCGCCGATGCGCGACGACGGCTACGACATCTCCGACTACCGGAACGTGCATCCCGCCTACGGCAGCCTCGCCGATTTCCGGCTGTTCGTGCGCGAGGCGCACCGCCGCGGGCTGCGCGTGATCACCGAACTCGTGATCAACCACACATCGGACCAGCATCCGTGGTTCCAGCGGGCGCGGCGCGCGCGCAAGGGCTCGGCCGCGCACTCGATGTATGTCTGGAGCGACAGCGACAAGGCGCTCGCCGGGACGCGGATCATCTTCTCGGACACCGAGTCTTCCAACTGGGCGTGGGACCCGGCGGCAAAGGCCTATTACTGGCACCGCTTCTTCTCGCACCAGCCCGACCTCAACCACAACGACCCGCGCGTGGTGAAGGCGGTCTGCCAGGTCATGAAGTACTGGCTCGACATGGGCGTCGACGGCATGCGCCTCGACGCGATTCCCTACCTGTGCGTGCGCGAAGGAACGAGCAACGAGAACCTGCCCGAGACGCACGGCGTGATCCGCCGGATGCGCAAGTACGTGGACGCGAACTGGCAGGACCGCATGCTGCTGGCGGAGGCCAACCAGTGGCCCGAGGACGTGCGCGAGTACTTCGGCGACGGCGACGAGTGCCACATGGCCTACCATTTCCCGCTGATGCCGCGGATGTACATGGCGCTCGCCCTCGAGGACCGCTATCCGATCGTCGAGATCATGGAGCAGACGCCGGAGATACCGGCCAGCTGCCAGTGGGCGGTCTTCCTGCGCAACCACGACGAGCTCACGCTCGAGATGGTCACCGACCGCGAGCGCGACTACATGTACCGCATGTACGCCCAGGACCCGAAGATGCGCGTCAACGTCGGCATCCGCCGCCGGCTGGCGCCGCTGCTCGAGAATGACCTCGACCGCGTGCGGCTCATGAACGGACTGCTGCTGTCCATGCCGGGCACGCCGATCATCTACTACGGCGACGAGATCGGCATGGGCGACAACTTCTTCCTCGGCGACCGCAACGGCGTGCGCACGCCGATGCAGTGGAGCCCTGACCGCAACGGCGGCTTCTCGCGCTCCGATCCGCAGCGGCTCTACCTGCCGCCGATCATGGACCCCGTGTTCGGCTACCAGGCCGTCAATGTCGAGTCCCAGCTGCGCGACCGGTCTTCGCTCCTGCACTGGATGAAACGGATGCTGGCGGTGCGCCGGCAAAATTCGGCCTTTGGCCGCGGGACGTTGACATTCGTGCGGCCCGGCAACCGCAAAGTACTGGCCTACCTGCGCGAGCACGAGGAGCAGACCATCCTGTGCGTGGTCAACCTGTCACGCTCGGCGCAGGCGGCGGAACTCGACCTCAGCGCCTTCAAAGGCCGCGTTCCCGTCGAGCTGCTGAGCCGCAGCCCGTTTCCGCCCGTCGGCGACCTGCCCTACATGGTCACGCTGCCCGGCTACGCAACCTACTGGTTCCAGCTCTCCGCGGATGCCGCGCCGCCCGCCTGGCACCGCGAGTTTGTCGCCGAGCGCGAGCTGCCGGTGCTGGTCATGCCGCGCGGCATGGATACGCTGCTCGCGAGCGACGACAAGGAGGTCAACGACATCGAGCGCCGCACCATCCGCCAGCTCGAAAAGGAGGCGCTGCCGTCCTTCATCCGGTCGCGCCGCTGGTTCGCCGCGAAGTCGGCGAAGTTCTCGGGCGTGCGCATCGAGCGGATCGTGGACTGGCGCCCGCGCCGCGGGCGCTGGCTGCTCGCGTTCGTGCACGTGGTGCTCGAGGACGCGGACGACGAGGACTACTTCCTGCCGCTGGCCACGATCTGGGAAGGTTCCACTGCGGAAGCGCAGACCGATTCCAAGGACATGATCGCAAAGATCCGCCACCGCGCGCAGACCGGGGCGCTGGTCGACGCTTTCGAGGACCCGGCCTTCTGCCGCGCGCTTGCCGAGGCGATGCGCGACGACGCGACCATCTCGGACGAAGCGCTCTCGATCCGCTGCTCAAGCACGGGTACCGGCAAGTCGCTGCTCGAAGGCGAACTCGAGCTCGAGTGCCGCAGCAGCACCGGCCATACCAACACCGGCGTGATGCTGGGCGACCGGCTTTTCCTGAAGGGCTACCGCCTGATGCGGCCGGGCGTGAACACGGAGCTCGAGATGAGCCGGCACCTGACGGAGACCGGCTATCCCGCGGCTGCGCCATTCGCGGGCGACGTCGTCATCCGCAAACCGGGCGGCGAGCCGACCGCCCTCTGCTCGCTGCAAGCCTACGTGCGCAACCAGGGCGACGCCTGGTCCTTCACCACGACCTATCTCGAGAAGTTCGTGGAGGGGCTCGACAACCCCGCCGCGGCCGAAGCGCCGGCCGACCACGGGCTGTACCTGGCGCGCGCGCACCAGCTCGGCTTGCGGGTCGGCGAGCTGCATCACGCGCTGGCGAAGCCCGCCGACGATCCGGCATTCGCGCCCGAGCCAATCCGGCAGGCAGACCTCACGCGCTGGTCGCAGGAAGCGGGCCGCGAACTGCGCGCGACCTTGGCCAAACTGCGCGGCGCACGCACCCGCCTCGCGGAGGCCGACCGTGCCGCCGCCGAGGCGCTGCTCGAGCGCCAGGCGCGGCTGCGCAAGCGGATCGCGCCCATCGACGTCTCGCTGGTCGACGCGACACGGACCCGCCAGCATGGCGACTTGCACCTCGGCCAGGTGCTGCTGGTGCGGGACGACGTCCTCATCATCGACTTCGAGGGCGAGCCGGGGCGCAGCGTCGCGGAGCGGCGCCGCAAGCATTCGCCGCTGCGGGACGTCGCGGGCATGTTGCGCTCGCTCGCCTACGCCGCCGCGCGCGTGCTCTCGCACGCGCGCATTTCGCCCGGGCCGCACCTCGACGCCGTGGCCCGCGCGCTGGCCGGGTGGCGCGAACAGGCGAGCGCGGCATTCCTCGCCGGGCACCGGGCCGGCATCGGCGACGCGGGCTCGTGGCCGGCGAACGACGAGGGCGTGCAATGCCTGCTCGACCTGTTCCTGGTCGAGAAGGCCCTGTACGAGCTGCGCTACGAGCTCGACAACCGGCCGGACTGGGTGGGCGCGACGCTGCGCGGGCTGCTCGAAATGGCCGCAGCGAACGACGCCCGCTAGCCGCATGGCCAAGCCCTTCAGCACGGTCTGGCTCGGCAGGCCCTACCCGCTCGGCGCGACCTGGGACGGCGAGGGTGTCAACTTCTCGCTGTACTCAAGCCATGCAGAACGCGTCGAGTTGTGCGTCTTCGACGGCCGCGGCCGCCGCGAGCTGCAGCGCATCGCAATGCCGGAGCAGACCGACCAGGTCTGGCACGCCTACCTGCCCGAGGCGCGCCCGCATCTCCTGTACGGCTACCGTGTACACGGCCCCTACAAACCGGAGGCCGGGCACCGTTTCAACCCGCACAAGCTGCTGCTCGATCCTTACGCAAAGGCGCTGGTCGGTCGCCTGGCCTGGGGCGACGCCTGCTTCGGCTATCGCGTCGATCATCCGCGCGCGGACCTCTCGCTCGACCGGCGCGACAGCGCGAGCCGCATGCCGAAATGCCAGGTCATCGATCCGGCCTTCACATGGGGCGGCGACCGCCCGCCGGACACGCCCTGGCACGACACGGTCATCTACGAGCTGCACGTCAGGGGCTTCACGATGAAGCACCCGGACGTGCCGCCGCAGCTGCGCGGAACATACGCGGGTCTCTGCACCGCGCCGGTCATCGCGCACCTGAAGCGCCTCGGCGTCACCGCGGTCGAGCTGATGCCGGTGCACGCCTCCGTGAGCGAGCGCTCGCTGGTCGAGCGCGGGCTTCGCAACTACTGGGGATACAACACCATCGGCTTCCTGGCGCCGGAGCAGGAATACGCCGCCGGCGCCGACCCGGACCGCGAGTTCAAGACGATGGTCAAGGCGCTGCACTCGGCCGGCATCGAAGTGATCCTCGACGTCGTATACAACCACACGGCGGAGGGCAACCACCTCGGCCCGACGCTCTCGTTCCGCGGTATCGACAACGCGAGCTACTACCGGCTCGTTGCGGAGAAACCACGCTACTACCAGGACTACTCGGGCTGCGGAAACACGCTCAACATGCAGCACCCGCGTGCGCTGCAGCTCATCATGGACAGCCTGCGCTACTGGGTGCTCGAGATGCACGTCGATGGCTTCCGCTTCGACCTCGCCTCCGCGCTCGCGCGCGAGCTGCACGCGGTGAACCAGCTGGCGGCGTTCTTCGACATCATCCACCAGGACCCGGTGCTCTCGCGCGTGAAGCTGATCGCGGAGCCCTGGGATCTCGGCGAGGGCGGCTACCAGGTGGGCCGCTTTCCGACCGGCTGGGCCGAATGGAATGGCCGCTACCGGGATGCGATACGCGCCTACTGGAAAGGCGGGGGCGGCCAGCTCGGCGAGCTGGCCTTCAGGCTCACGGGCTCGTCAGACCTCTACAACCACAGCGGCCGGCGACCGACGGCGTCGGTCAACTTCGTGACCGCGCACGACGGGTTCACGCTCGCGGACCTCGTGAGCTACGAGCACAAGCACAACGAGGCGAACGGCGAGGACAACCGCGACGGCCACGACCACAACCTCTCGTGGAATTGCGGCGCGGAAGGCCCGAGCGACGACCCGGGGATCAACGCCCTGCGCGCCCGCCAGGCCCGGAATTTTCTCGCCACGCTGCTGGTCTCGCAGGGCGTACCGATGCTCCAGGCCGGCGACGAGATGGGCCGTACCCAGCAGGGCAACAACAACGCCTACGCGCAGGACAACGCGACCAGCTGGCTGGACTGGAACCTGGACGAGCCGAAGCGCGCCCTGCTCGAGTTCACCAGCCGCCTGATCGCGATCCGGCAGGGCAACCCGGTGTTCCGCCGGCGCCGCTTCTTCCACGGCCGCCCGATCCGGGGCGAGGGCGTCAAGGACATCGTCTGGCTGTCGGCCGACGGCAACGAGATGACCGACGAGGAGTGGCGCCAGGAAGGCGCACGCTGCCTCGGGATGTACCTCGAGGGAAGCGGCCTCGGCATGGTCGACGACCGCGGCATACCGGTGGTCGGCGAAAGCGCGATAGCGCTGTTCAATGCCAACGGCGGGCCGGTGGAATTCGTGCTGCCCGACAGCCTGCCGCAGAAGACCTGGCAGGTCGTCGTCGACACCAACGGCGCGCGCGACGATACGGCCGCGCGCCTGACGCTGCCGGCCGCGTACCGCCTCGCACCGCACTCGTTCGCGCTGCTCGTCAGGGAACCGTGATGGCGGCGGCGCCTGCCGAGCCCCCGCGGCCTGGGCGCGAGCCTTGAATCGCACCCACTCCATGCCGTTCGGGGCTGCGCTCACGCCTGCCGGCGTGAACTTCCGTCTCTGGGCGCCGGCGGCGAGATGCGTCGACCTCGCGCTGGACGGTGAGTTTCGCCCGCTGCTGCGGCGGGACGACGGGTGGTTCGAGCGGCTGGAGCCGGCCGCGGCGGCCGGGACGCTCTATCGCTACCGCATCGACGGGGAAACGCTGGTGCCCGATCCTGCATCGCGCTTCCAGCCGCGAGACGTCGACGGGCCAAGCGAAGTCGTCGACCCGGCGGCCTTCGCCTGGGAGGACGGCGCCTGGCGCGGCCGTCCCTGGGCCGAGGCGGTCCTGTACGAACTGCACGTAGGCGCGTTCAGCCCGCAAGGCGGGTACGCAGACGTGCGCCGGCGGCTCGCGCAGCTGCGCGAGTTAGGCGTCACGGCAATCGAGCTGATGCCGCTTGCGGATTTCGCCGGCAAGCGCAACTGGGGCTACGACGGCGTACTGCCGTACGCGCCGGACAGCGCGTACGGCCGGCCTGAGCAGCTGAAGCGGCTGGTGCAGGCGGCACACGCCGAAGGCCTCATGATCCTGCTCGACGTCGTCTACAACCACTTCGGGCCCATGGGAAATTACCTGGGCCGCTACGCGCCGCAGTTCTTCACCGATCGCGTGCAGACCCCCTGGGGAGCGGCGATCGACTTCTCGCAGCGGACGGTGCGCGAGTACTTCGTGCACAACGCGATCTACTGGCTGTCCGAGTACCACTTCGACGGGCTGCGCCTGGACGCCGTGCACGCCATTGCCGACCGCTCGGCGACCCACATTCTCGACGAGCTCGCAGCCCGCGTTCGCGAAGCCTGCGGGCCGGGCCGGCACGTGCATCTCGTGCTCGAGAACGACGCGAACGAGGCGCATTACCTCGGGGACCGGCGCTACGACGCGCAGTGGAACGACGACACGCACCATGCCTGCCACGTGCTGGCAACCGGCGAAAGCGACGGCTATTACGCCGACTACGCGGACGCCCCGGCGCAGCACCTCGCGCGCTGCCTTGCCGAAGGATTCGCGCACCAGGGCGAGCGCTCGAAGTTTCGTCAAGCGCCGCGCGGCGAGCCGAGCGCGGCGCTGCCTCCGACCGCGTTCGTCAATTTCCTGCAGAACCATGACCAGGTCGGCAATCGCGCGCGCGGCGAGCGCCTCGCCTCGCTCGCCGGCGTGAACGCGTTGAAGGCGCTGGCGGCGATCCTGCTCCTCGCGCCTTCGCCGCCGCTCCTGTTCATGGGGGAAGAATGGGGGTGCAGGCAGCCATTCCTGTTCTTCTGCGATTTCCCGGGCGAGCTTGGCCGCGCGGTGCGCGATGGGCGCCGCGCTGAATTCGCGCGCTTCGCATCCTTCAACGCGCCGGCGGCAGCCGGCCAGATCCCCGACCCGCTCGCACCCGCCACCTTCGAGAACAGCCGGCTGCGCTGGGTCGACCGGAATCGCGCTGCCGGAAGGCGCTGGCTTTCGCTTTACCGTGAGCTGCTGCGCCTGCGCCGGGAGGAAATCGTGCCGAGGATCGGCGCGCCCGGTCGCCACCGCGGGCTCGGCGCGCGCGCTTTCGAGGTGTGCTGGGATCGCATCGCCCTGGTCGCGAACTGCGGCGAGGAGCCGGTGACGGCCGGCGCGGCGCCGCCCGGCCGAAAGATCTGGGGCGACGGCATCGCGGGCGCCGCATGGAGCGCGCACTGGTGGGTCCGTGACTGAAATCCCGGAATCGTATGTCGATGCGTGGGGGAAGACGATACGGGCCGATCCCGCCACGCTGGCCGCGTTGCGCAGGGCCCTGGGCCCCGCCGGAAAGACAAGAAAGAAGGCTGCCCTGCCTCTCGGCCGCTGCCATGAGCAGCCGGCGCTCGCGACCGGGCGCGCCTGGGGCTTCGCAGTGCAGCTCTACGGCCTGCGCTCGGCGCGCAACTGGGGAGCCGGCGACTTCGGCGACCTGGGACTGCTCGTCGAGACGGCCGCGCGCCTCGGCGCGGGCGTGGTCGGCCTGAGCCCGCTGCATGCCGGCGGCCTCGGGCCCTACAGCCCGTCCAGCCGCCACGCGCTCGATCCGCTCTACCTCCACATGCAGCCGTTGCTCGCACGCTCGGCCGCGGCGCGCCGGCTCGTGCGCTCGGCGCCGTTCCAGGCACGCATCGACAAGCTGCGCGCGGCGGAGCTCGTGGATTATGCGGGCGTGCGGGCCGCGAAATACGAGGCGCTGGAACTCGCGTTCCGCGACGCCGGACCGGCACGCGCGCCGCCGATCCCGGAGGCAATCCGCCAGTACGCGCTGTTCGAGGCGCTGCGCGAGAGATACGGCGCACCCTGGCAATCGTGGCCGCGCGAGTACCGCCGCCCCCAGTCCGCCGCCGTGCGCCGATTTGCACGACGGCACGCCGGCCGCGTGCGCTTCCACGCCTGGCTGCAGCGCGAGGCGAGAGCTCAACTCGACGCCGCGCAGCGACGTGCGCTGGCGCTCGGCATGCCAGTCGGGCTCTACGTCGATCTTGCGCTCGGCGCCGATCGCGGCGGCGCCGAGGTGTGGGCCGATCAAGCGTCGTACGCACACGGCGTGTCGGCCGGTGCGCCACCCGACGACTTCAACCCCAGCGGACAGGACTGGGGGTTGCCCCCCTGGTCGCCGCGCGCGCTGGCCGCCACGGGCTGCGCGCCGTTCGCGAAGCTGCTGCGCGCCAATATGCCGCGCGGCGGCGCGCTGCGCCTCGACCATGTGATGTCGCTTGCCCGTCTGTACTGGATTCCCGACGGTGCGTCGCCTGCCAAAGGCGCATACGTGCCGTACCCGTTCGAGGAACTGATCGCGGTGCTGGCGGCGGAAAGCCGCGCGAGGCGCTGCCTCGTGATCGGCGAAGACCTCGGCACCGTCCCAGCGGAGTTGCGCGGCGCGCTGGCGCGCGCGGGGCTGCTGTCCTACCGGCCGCTGATCTTCGAGAAGGACGCCCAGGGCGAATTCGCGCCACCGGCCGCGTATCCACGCCAGGCGCTCGCCTGCGTCTCGACGCACGACCTGCCGACCTGGCGCGGCTTCTGGGCGGGGCGTGAGCTCCAGCTGCGCGAGGAACTCGGTCTCGCCCTCGACCCGCAGGCCGCCCGCGCGGAGCGGGAAGCGGACAAGGAGCGTCTCACACGAGCGCTCGCGCGCGAGGGATTCGACACCTCCGCGGCTGGCGCACATGCCCTCCTGGCGCGCACGCCGTGCAAGCTCGTCATGGTGCAGCCCGAGGACATGCTCGAGCTGGTCGAACAGGCGAACCTGCCGGGCACGGTCGACCAACACCCGAATTGGCGGCGCAAGCTGCCGCTGCCGATCGAGCGCTGGACAACCGACCCGCGCGTTCAGGCCACCGCACAACTGTTTGCGCCGCGCCGGCCGATCGCCGAACCCGCGGTGCCGCCGGTCGCCACTTACCGCGTGCAGCTTCACAAGGGGTTCGGCTTCGCCGACGCCATCGCGCGGATTCCCTATCTCGAGCGCCTCGGCATCAGCCATCTGTACGCCTCGCCCTTCCTCAAGGCGCGGCCCGGGAGCCTGCACGGCTACGACGTGGTGGATCACAACGCAATCAACCCCGAGATAGGGTCCGAGGCAGAGCTCGCACAACTGCTCGCCGAGCTCGATCGCCGCGGCATGCACCTCGTACTGGACGTCGTGCCGAACCACATGGCCGTCCTCGGCACCGATAACGCGTGGTGGCAGGACGTGCTCGAGAAGGGCCGCGGCTCGCCCTACGCCCGTTTTTTCGATATCGACTGGAGCCACGGCAAGCTCCTGCTGCCGGTACTCGGCCGACCCTATGGCGAGGCGCTGGAAGCGGGAGAAATCCGCCTGGCACGGGAAAAAGGCCGCTGGCGTTTCCGCTACGAAGAGCACCGTTTCCCGCTGCGCCCCGAGACCACGCGAGGCCTGCGGGCGACGAAAGACTCGCGCGCCCTGCACCGCCTGCTCGAGCGGCAGCATTACCGGCTCGCCTATTGGCGCGTCGCGTCGGACGAGATCAACTACCGGCGCTTTTTCGAGATTACCGACCTCGCGGCCGTGCGCGTCGAGGACAAGCCCGTGTTCGACGCCACGCACGCGCTCATCGCGCGCCTCGCCGCCGGGCGCGCGGTGAGCGGCGTGCGCGTGGACCATCCTGACGGGCTGGCCGATCCCTGCCAGTACCTCGAACGCCTCGGCGCGCTCTTCTTCCGTCCCTGGGTGCTGGTCGAAAAGATCGTAGCCCCCCATGAGCGGCTGCGCGAGGACTGGCCGGTGCACGGCGCCACCGGCTACCGCTTCGCCGGCGTGCTCACTGGCGTCTTCATCGACACGGAGGCGGGCCCGCGTTTCGACCGGATCTACCAGCGTTTCGCCGGCAGCAAGGAAAGCTACGACGAGATCGTCTGGGACAGCCGCATGCTGATCATGAACACGACGCTCGCGTCGGAGCTGCGGAGCCTCTCGCTGCGGCTGGCCCGCATAGCCAGGAGCCGCGCGCAAACGCGCGACTACACCGCGAGCGGTTTGCGCAAGGCGCTCGCGGAAGTGGCGGCGAAGTTTCCCGTCTACCGCACCTACGTCAGCCCGCGCGGGGTTTCGGACGCAGATCGCCGTTACATCGACTGGGCGGTGAACGCGGCGCGGCGCGCGAGCCGCGTCGCCGACCGCAGCATCTTCGACTTCGTGCGTTCCGTCCTCACCCTGCAGGCGGCGCCACCCGCCGGCCCGCGCCGGCGGGCCATGGTCGAATTCGCCATGCGCTTCCAGCAGTTCACCACGCCGGTGGTGGCGAAGGGCGTCGAGGACACCGCTTTCTACCGTTACAACCGGCTGTCGGCGCTGAACGAGGTCGGCAGCAATCCGCGCGACTTCGGGCTATCGCTGCGGGCATTCCATGCCACCGCCGAGGACCGGGCGCGACACTGGCCCTACACCCTGCTCGCGACCTCCACCCACGACACCAAGCGTTCCGAGGACGCGCGTGCGCGGCTCGGCGTGCTCTCCGAGCTGCCTTCGCAATGGCGGCTCTGGCTGCGCCGCTGGAGCACGCTGAACCGCAGCCGGCGCACCGGCGGGAACGGCGAGTCGCTGCCCTCGCGCGACGACGAATACCTCTTTTACCAGTCGCTCATCGGCGTCTGGCCGGGGGCATCGCCCACGGACCTGCGCGAGCGCTTGCAGGCCTACATGCTGAAGGCGGCGCGCGAGGCGAAGCTGCGCACCAGCTGGATCAACCCGGACGAGGACTACGAAGCGGCGCTCGCCCGCTTCGTCACGGAGACGCTGGAGAATCCGCTGTTCGTCAAGGACCTGGACGAGGCGATGCCGCGCATCGAGCGCCTCGGAATGCTCGTCGGCCTTTCACAGGCGGCGATCAAGGCTGCCTCGCCGGGCGTGCCCGACTATTACCAGGGCAGCGAGATCTGGGATTTCTCGCTGGTCGACCCGGACAACCGCCGGCCGGTGGATTTCGCGCTGCGGGAAAGGCTGCTCGCGTCCGTCGACGGCATGCCGGACCCGGGTGTCCTGCTCTCGAACCTCGCCGACGGCCGGGCGAAGCTGCACGTCATCCGCGCCGGCCTGCGCCTGCGGCGCGAGTTCCCGGCGCTGTTTCGCGGAGCCCCTTACGCGCCGCTCCATGCCGATGCGGGACGCGAGGAGAACGTCATCGCATTCACGCTGATGCAGGGTCCGTATGCCGTGATGGCGGTCGCGCCGCGCCTGTTTGCGCGCCTGATGTCGGAACACGACGCCGCGCCGATCGGGACGCGAATCTGGGGAGAGTCGCGGCTCCGGCTGCCCGAAGGGATGCCGCTCGAGTGGGAAGACGCCATCACCGGCGCGCGCCATGCAGCCACCAACGGCACGCTCGCCCTCGCCGACCTGCTCGCGCGCTTTCCGGTGGCGCTGCTGGCCGCGCGCGGCCGGGACGCCGCGCCTCAGCGCGGCCTTCGCCCGCGCGTGTAGCCCTGGCGCAGCTCGCCTTTCTCGCAGACGACGACCATCGAGCGCCAGTCCTCGATCATCCGGTCGGCCTCTGCCTCGCCGATCAGTTCGACGACCCGGCGACGGTCGCCCCGCATCCGCTCGTATTCGCGGCGTGATTCGCGCCGGTACCAGTCGGAGGCATCCTCCATCGTGACGTCCGTAAAGCCGCCCTCGACGAGATGGCGGCCGAGTTCCGCGAGGCTGATGAGGTTGTAGGTCAGGCCCTCCATCCGAATGAAGTAGCGCATGTCGTCGCTGATCGGTGCCTCGCTCTTCAGCCAGTCGTAGCAGGTCAGGATGCCGCCCGGCTCCAGGACCCGCAGGCACTCGGCGACGATCCCGGCCTTGTCCCCGGTCTGGGTCAGGGCGCCCGAGGTGAAGATGACGTCGAAGCTGGCGTCGGGGAAATCCAGCGGGCCGAGCGAGACCTTCCGGAACCCGGTCAGATTTGTCAGCCCGAGTTCAGCCGCGCGGCGCGTGGCGCGCTCGATGAGTTGCGGCTCGAGATCGATTCCGGTGACATGCGCGCCGTGCTTGCGGGCGAGATGGAATGCCGGCCCGCCGATGCCGCAGCCGATGTCCAGCACCCGCTTGCCGGCGAGGTCGATCCCTTCGACCAGCCTGTCGACGTTGCCCTCGCCGCCGGGCGCCATGTAGTCGCGGCCCCAGATCCACTCCAGGAACGCGACCATCGCCTCGTGGTATTCGCTGACGTGGGGTTCCTGCGTCATCGCTGTTAATGTAGCGAAGACGCAAGCGGCCGCAACGGGTTTCTCACCGGCATGTTCAAGGAAGGATTCCTGATCGGCGCGATGGCTGCGGCCGCGTTCTCCGCGCCGCGTTTCGACATCCGGGACGCCGAGCTCTTCTTCAAGGTCTACGACGCCGCCGGCGGACATCCGACCGCCAGTCAGCTCCAGCACGACTACCTCGATGCGGGCTCGGACGGACTGCGCGAGTTCACCCGCCTGCGCAATACCACGGCGGCGCGCATCGCCGAGGCGATCGCGAAGCAACCGGCGGTTTATTCAGCCGCGAGGCGATGCCTGCAGGTCCTGCCGCGCGTGCGCGAGCGCGTCGCAAGCGCGCTGCGCAAGCTCGGCGAGCTCTATCCCGATGCGCGCTTCCCGCCGGTAACGATCGCCGTCGGGCGCGGCAAGCCGGTCGCGATCGGCAGCCCCGTCACCGGCGTCCAGGTCGGCCTCGAGGCGCTGTGCGCGGTGGACTGGATGAATCCCGCCGTCGAGGATCGTTTCGTGAGCGTCATCGCGCACGAGTATGCGCACGTGCAGCAGCCGGCGGCGCTCGCCGACAATCCGCATCCCACCGTGCTCGAAGGCTCCCTGATGGAAGGCTCCGCGGAGCTGGTCGCAGAGCTGATCGCCGGGCAGGTTTCCTATGCCTATCTCGCCGACAGGGTTGCGGGGCACGAGAAAGACATCGAGGCTGCGTTCGTCGCCGACCAGGACAAGCGCGACCTGTCGGCCTGGCTCTACAACACCACGCCGGGGAAACCCGGCGATCTCGGCTACTGGGTCGGCTACCGGATCGCCAAGGCGTATTACCAGCGCATGCCCGACAAGCGCGAAGCCTTGCGCGAGATCCTGGGGATGACCGATCCGAAGGCGTTCCTGGCGAAGAGCGGCTGGTATCCCGGCATTCGCCTCGACTAGCGCGCGAGCCAGCCGCGCCGGCGCATCCACATGCGCACGCCCGACCAGAGCATCACCAGCGGGACCAGCCCGGCCAGCATGACGACGACCTGGCCGAAGCGGCCCCCCGCGCGCCCGTCGTGCAGCCCGTCCAGCCACAGCTCCATGGCCTCTCGTTTTGGCCGCGATTGCGGCGTCGTATCCAGCGCGACAACGCCGCAGTCGAGGTCGGCGTAGACCTGCACTTCCCGGTGATGGGCGCGCGAGCCGCCATCGGCGAATACGATTTGCCACGGACGCAAATGGCGCCAGTCGTAGCGCGGCTCGAGGGCCCTCAGCGTACCGCCCGGCACCAGTGCCCGAGCCCGGCCGATCGCCGCGTCGAAGTCGATCGGTTGCCCACACGGCAGCGACCTCAGTTCCGGCCGCACGCCTTCCTGCGCCGGCCCTGCCGCGGCAGCCAGCATCGGCTCGACCCAGGACGGCTGGACCAGGTGCAGGCCGGTCGCAGCCAGCACGAACAGGATGGCCAGCGACCAGATTCCGAGCCATTCGTGCAGCGGCATCGCAAGCTTGAGTTTCGCGAGCGGCCGCACCGACAGCTTGCGCACGAGCCTGCTGCGCGACGGCCACCACAGGTACAGGCCGAGCAGCAGCAGGACGAGCGTGCCGATCGCGACGATCCCGTTCACCCGCTCGCCGATCGGGCCGGCCAGCAGGCTCAGGTGAAATTGCAGGGGCAGGTAGGCAGGAGAATCGTCCAGCGCCACGGAGCCGAGCACCTGGCCGCTATCCGGACTGACCAGGACGCCGAGCCAGCCGCTGCTGCCGAATCGTCCCGGCTCGAGGCCGCGAAACAGCACCATGCCCACGTCGGAGACGTTGTGGTGGACATGCGGCATCCAGATGGCCATCGGCCCTTCCAGTCCCGGCGCCGCGGCCTTCGCGTTCTCGATCCACCGGTCGATGGACCCGATCGCCTGGGCCGGATGCTCCGGCAGCATCTCGCCGTGTGCCCAGCGGAAGAACTGCGGCTGGAACAGCAGCAAGCTCCCGCTCAGCGCAATGGCGGTCAGGATGATCCCGAGTGTCAGCGCGATCCAGCGATGCACCCAGCGCAATGCAGCAACAAGCACACTGCGCCTCATATGATAGTGACCTCCGTGCGCAGCCGCCCCCGCAAGTCCCGCCGGCAATGATTCACCGTCGATTCATAGCAAAGCCCTGCGCGCCGAATTGCCGTACGCGGGTCCGAAATCGTCGCGCGCGGGCCAACACCATCAACCGCTACGTCGGCAAGCTCGCGGGTCTCTATCCGAAGCACGGCTGGCAACCGGTCCGCTCGCCCGCTTCCTGCGGCAGTTCGAGGCGCGGCGACCTCAAGTGCTACCTGTTCGTGCGCTGGCTCAAGTCCGGGGCACTCGACGATATCCCCGCCGGCATCGTGGACCGGCAGGCGCCGCTGCTGGCGCAGCACCTGGCGCGGGTCCAGAACCATCCCGGCATCGCGGCGTACTACGCGGCGCGCAAGAAGTGATCAGTCAGGAGATCCGGGGCCTGCGCCCGCGCGTGTAGCCCTGGCGCAGCTCGCCTTTCTCGCAGACGACGACCATCGAGCGCCAGTCCTCGATCATCCGGTCGGCCTCTGCCTCGCCGATCATTTCGACGACCCGGCGACGGTCGCCCCGCATCCGCTCGTATTCGCGGCGTGATTCGCGCCGGTACCAGTCGGAGGCATCCTCCATCGTGACGTCCGTAAAGCCGCCCTCGACGAGATGGCGGCCGAGTTCCGCGAGGCTGATGAGGTTGTAGGTCAGGCCCTCCATCCGAATGAAGTAGCGCATGTCGTCGCTGATCGGTGCCTCGCTCTTCAGCCAGTCGTAGCAGGTCAGGATGCCGCCCGGCTCCAGGACCCGCAGGCACTCGGCGACGATCCCGGCCTTGTCCCCGGTCTGGGTCAGGGCGCCCGAGGTGAAGATGACGTCGAAGCTGGCGTCGGGGAAATCCAGCGGGCCGAGCGAGACCTTCCGGAACCCGGTCAGATTTGTCAGCCCGAGTTCAGCCGCGCGGCGCGTGGCGCGCTCGATGAGTTGCGGCTCGAGATCGATTCCGGTGACATGCGCGCCGTGCTTGCGGGCGAGATGGAATGCCGGCCCGCCGATGCCGCAGCCGATGTCCAGCACCCGCTTGCCGGCGAGGTCGATCCCTTCGACCAGCCTGTCGACGTTGCCCTCGCCGCCGGGCGCCATGTAGTCGCGGCCCCAGATCCACTCCAGGAACGCGACCATCGCCTCGTGGTATTCGCTGACGTGGGGTTCCTGCGTCATCGCGAATTCCTGCGGTGGGCGGCGCGCACCTCTATATTATGGAAAATAACGAGCACGCATTTCATCCGCGCCGCGGCTCGACGCGGCTTGACTTGTCTACGGCATCGCTCTCACGATGCGTCTCCTTCCGAGCGGCCGTGGAACTCATCCCATGAGATCGCTGCCTGTCTCTTGCAGCCTGGCCGCGCTTGCGGTCTGCCTGCTCGCGGTTCCCGCCTCCCCGGCGGGGGACCTCCCGCCGCAGGGCGAGACGCGCTATCTCGTCAAGTTCCGCACTCTGAAGGAGACCGCCCTCGCGGTGAACTCGGCGGGCGGCCGCGTCGCGCGCGAGCTGGAGCGCCAGCGAATCGCCGCGGTCTACCTGTCCGGGGACGGGCTGCGCCTCCTCCGGAACAATCCGAACGTGGAATTCGTCGAGGTCGACCAGAAGCGCTATCCGATGGCGCAGTCGACGCCGTACGGCGTCCCGATGGTCCAGGCCGATGACCCGGCGCTGCTCGCGAGCAACGCCTCGGTCGGCAGCACGGTGTGCATCATCGACTCGGGGTACTACCTCGACCACGAGGACCTGCAGGACGCCAACGTCACCGGCACGAACGACCCGGGCACGGGAAACTGGTACGAGGACAGTTGCGGCCACGGCACGCACGTCGCCGGCACGGTCGCGGCGCTCGACAACGCGGTCGGCGTCGTGGGCGTGAACCGGAACGGCCTCCTCGGCATCCACATCGAAAAGGTCTTCAACGAGGCGGCCTGCGCCTGGACCTACTCGTCGGACATCATCGCGGCCCTCAACCGCTGCCAGGACGCCGTCGCCGGCACCGGCCAGCACCTCGTGATCAACATGAGCCTGAGCGGCACCTCGCCGAGCGCACTCGAGGAAGCGGCGTTCCAGGCCGCGTACGATGCCGGCGCCCTGCCGGTCGCCGCGGCCAGCAACGGCGGCGGCACGACGCTCGCATACCCGGCCGGGTATGCGGCGGTAATCTCGGTGGCGGCCGTCGACAGCACCGGCACGGTCGCGAGCTTTTCCCAGAGGAATGCCGACGTCGAACTCGCCGCGCCGGGCGTGGGCGTCGTCTCGACGAGCCCGTTCCGGGTCTCGGGGCTCACGGCGGGCGATTCGACCTGGCCCGGCGAGAACATCCAGGGATCGGCGCGCACCGACGCCACGGGCCTGTTGGTGGACGGCGGGCTCTGCGAGGCCCCGGGCGACTGGGCGGGCGCCGTCGTCCTCTGCGAACGCGGCACGTATCCGTTCGCTGAGAAGGTGGCGAACGTCGAGGCCGGCGGCGGCGTCGGAGCCGCCATCTACAACAACGCCGCGGGCCCCTTCACGGGGACGCTGAACGACTCGAGCACGCTCCCGGCCATCAGCCTCTCGCAGCAGGACGGCCAGGCGGCGCTCGCGCTCCTCGGCGGCGAGGCGACGCTCGCCAACTCCACCGGTCCCGGCAGCACCTACGTTTCGAAGGACGGCACGTCGATGGCGACGCCGCACGTCGCCGGCGTCGCGGCACTCCTGTGGAGCTTTTACCCGGCGAAGACGAATGCCGAAATCCGGGAAGCCCTGCAGACGACCGCGCTCGACAAGGGCGCCACGGGCCGGGACAACTCCTACGGCTACGGCATCGTGCAAGCGAAGCTCGCCTACGACTACCTCGGCGGCATCCTGCCGCCGCCGCCACCCCGCCGCCGCCGCCGCCGTCGAACATCCAGCTGAAGGTGACCAAGGTAAAATCGGGCGGCAAGCGCTATGCGCGGCTCAACTGGAGCGCCGTAACCGGCGCCAGCGTCAACTACTACCGTAACGCCACCAAGAAGAAGACGCGGAACGACGGCGTGCAGAAGGATGGCCCCCTGGCGCTCGGGACCTACGTCTACAAGGTCTGCAAGCTGAACTCGACGACAGTCTGCTCCGCCAAGGTCACGATCACGTATTGATGAAGGCCCCGGGTCCCCTTGGGCAACCGGGGCCTTCCGTCACCGTTCAGACCGGATCGACGACCTCCGAGTATCCGTCCTGGAACACGCTGCAAGCGCGCGCGGTGTTCGCCGGCAGCTTCTGGAGCAGGACCGGTACGCCGAACGCGTACTGCTCGAAGAACGGGAAATAACCGAAGTCGATCTCCGCCCGGACGTTGCAGAGCCAGGTCGCCGGCGTCGGGCTGGTCTGGGACGAGGAGCATTCCAGCGTCAGCGGTCCCACGGCGAACTCGTCGATGCCCGGGATCCTGCGCAGGAACTGCATGTCGATGCCCATGTGCGCGCCGGGACCGTCAGCCGGCTTGGTGCCCGCGAGCACCTTGCCGACGATGATCGCCCCGTCGACCGTGGTCATGAGGCGTACCTGGCGCAGGTCGTCGGTGGTCGTATTGCAGTCCGCCGGGGCGGTGGTTGCGCAGCGGTCGTCGAACAGGGCGGTCGCCTTGCCGACGAGGCTGTAGGCCGTCTGCTTCAGGTGGCCCAGCTGCCTGGCTTCCGTATCCGTGTTGATGGCGCCGACCGTGGTCGCGATGTAGCGCAGCACGAGCGGCGGGTCCCCGTCGATGGAAGCGTTGACGTAGTTGGCCGGAACGAAGGCGTAGCAGGTGCCGGTCGCTGATGCGACCGTCGGCGCTAGCGCGGCGAGCGCGAGGGCGACGCCGGCGGTCAGCGCGAGTGAAGAACTCTTCATTTTCGAATCTCCCCTAGGGAAGGGCATGTCGGTGAGCTTCTTGCGAGCCGTCCGCGAATCTCCTTGGCGGGGCACTCCTCGACGGAAACGCTCCTGCGTGTCGGGGTTTTCCCACGGTTGCGTGCGGAGTGTATGCCTGCTGTGCGACAGTGCAATGACTATTCTGCGACGAGTTCGCGCGGCACTCGCGCTGGATTCGGCGCGCGGTGATCATATGTCAAATCAGCGTCGCCACTCGCGAGCGACGCGCATGCGAATTCGAGGAGTGCGGCGATGAAAGAACGAGTAGCGCTGGTCCCGGGCGGCGGGCGCGCGCGGTCGCCCAGGACGCCGGGCCGTTCGGGGTGACATCGAACGCCGTGCTGCCCGGCTGGGTACGAACGGCTATGGCCGAACGCTCGGCGAAGGCGGAAGCCGAACGGCGCGGCATCACCAGCGCTCGGCGGCATGTGGTAGGCGATTGAAGCATCGCTCCGCGAAAAGGGTTTCTATGGCCGCGTTTCGGCTGCGGTGGCGCGCCGGCTCATGTTGGACAGGAATGCATGGAGGTCGACGACGTCCTGATCGGTCCAATGGCTGAAGCGCCCGCGCGCCACCGGCCCCATCATCGGCAATTCGGCGCCGCTCAACGGCACGCCTTCGCGCATCAGCCGCGCGAACTGCTCGGGCGAGTAGGCGCCAACGATAATCAGGTCGGGCGCTGCCCCCCCCGGCCAAGGTGAATGTGCGTGCAGATCGAAGCCATGACACTCGATGCAGCTGGTCATCGCGAGGTACTCGCCGCGTGCGATGCCGGGGTCAGGATTGCCCTGGTGCGTCAGCGCCGGGACTTGATCGAGATAGGCGGGCATGGTCGCATCCGCGCCGCGCGCGATGTGAAGCGAACGACGGTCTCGAACAGCACACGCTGATACCACGGGATGCGTTCGCCCTGCGGTGCCGCGTTCGAAACCGGCGCGGAGCCGAGATAAGCGTACAGCGCAGCGACGTCATCGTCGCTCATGCGCGTGAAGTTATAGGAGGGCATCGAATAAAGTGCGCGGCCATTGGCGCCGATGCCGTGGCGCAGGGCCGCCTCGAACTGGCGGCGGGATGCTGGCGTGCGTAGGCGGCGAGATTCGGCGTATCGACCATGCCCCACATCACCGCACCTTCAAGCTGATCGCCGTGACATCCGCGGCAGCCGCGGGTCGAGACCAGCTGCTCGCCGTGCACGATCGAGGTGGCATCATCGGGGATCGCATGTGCGAAGGCAGGCGGCGGCGGGAAGCCGCAAAAGTGCATCGCGCTGGCGGCATAAATTTAGCCGGTGAAGCCGAGCGTCAACAACAGCAGCCCGCCCGCCGCGATGCCGGCCCACTTCCGGATGCTCATCATTGCACCGCCTGAGCCCGCATTCACCGATCCCGATGCTGCCGCAACCGGTCGCCGCTATGGCACACGCGGCGGGAGCTCGCGCACTCAGCCTCCTTTGCGGAGCCGCCTCAGCTTCTCGATCGCGCGCAGTTGCGCCGCCGCCCTCGCCAGCTCCGCCTGCGCCTCGGCGATCTCCATCGCGCCCGTGCGGTCGCGCAGCGCCTCTTCTGCCCTTGCCTTCGCAGCGAGCGCAGCCGCCTCGTCCAGGTCCTTCGCGCGCGCCGCGGTGTCGGCCAGGATGGTGACCTTGTGCGGCTGCACTTCCAGCGCGCCGCCGCCCACCCAGAACAGCAGTTCCTCGCCGCCTTCCACCTGCACCCGCACTTCGCCGGGCTTCAGCGTGGTCAGCAGCGGCGCGTGCCGCGGCGCAATGCCGATTTCGCCCTGCGAGGCGGGCGCGAACACCATGGTGGCGGATCCGGAGTGGATTTCGCCCTCGGCGCTGACGATGTCGACGTGGATCGTGTTCGCCATGATCAGCTCAGCGTCTTCGCCTTCTCCGCCGCTTCCTCGATGCCGCCCACCATGTAGAAGGCCTGCTCGGGCAGGTTGTCGTACTCGCCGGCGATGATGGCCTTGAAGCCGCGGATCGTGTCCTTGAGCGCGACGTACTTGCCGGGGCTGCCGGTGAAGACTTCCGCGACGTGGAACGGCTGGGACAGGAAGCGCTGGATCTTGCGCGCGCGAGTGACCGTGAGCTTGTCCTCTTCCGACAGCTCGTCCATGCCGAGGATCGCGATGATGTCCTGCAGCTCCTTGTAGCGCTGCAGGATCGCCTGCACGCCGCGCGCGGTGTCGTAATGGTCGTCGCCGATCACGAGCGGGTCGAGCTGGCGGCTGGTGGAGTCGAGCGGGTCCACCGCCGGGTAGATGCCGAGCGAGGCGATCTGGCGGCTGAGCACCACGGTCGCGTCCAGGTGCGCGAATGTCGTCGCCGGCGACGGGTCGGTCAGGTCGTCCGCAGGCACGTAGATCGCCTGCACGGAGGTGATGGACCCGGTCTTGGTCGAGGTGATGCGCTCCTGCAACACGCCCATCTCTTCCGCGAGCGTCGGCTGGTAGCCCACGGCGCTCGGCATGCGCCCGAGCAGCGCCGAGACTTCCGTGCCGGCGAGCGTGTAGCGGTAGATGTTGTCGATGAACAGCAGCACGTCGCGGCCCTTGCCGCCCGTCTGCTTCTCGTCGCGGAAGTACTCGGCCATGGTGAGACCGGTCAGCCCGACGCGCAGGCGGTTGCCCGGCGGCTCGTTCATCTGGCCGTACACCATCGCGACCTTGGAATTGGTGAGGTCCTTCTTGTCGATGACGCCCGACTCCATCATCTCGTGGTAGAAGTCGTTGCCCTCGCGGGTGCGCTCGCCGACGCCGGCGAACACGGACAGGCCCGCGTGCGCCTTGGCGATGTTGTTGATGAGCTCGAGCATGTTGACGGTCTTGCCGACGCCGGCACCGCCAAACAGGCCGATCTTGCCGCCCTTCGCGAACGGCACCAGCAGGTCGATGACCTTGATGCCAGTTTCGAGCAGGTCCTGGCCGCCGGTCTGCTCGTCGTAGGACGGCGCCGGGCGATGGATCGGCAGGAAGTGCGTGGTCTTGACCGGGCCGCCCTCGTCCTGCGGGTTGCCGAGCACGTCCATGATGCGCCCGAGCGTGCCGGGACCGACCGGCACGGTGATCGGGGCGCCGGTCGCCTTCACGCCGAGGCCGCGCTTGAGGCCCTCGGACGCGCCCATCGCGATCGTGCGCACGATGCCGTCGCCGAGCTGCTGCTGCACCTCGAGCGTCAGCTCGACGTCGGTGAGCTTCAGCGCCTCGTATACCGCGGGTATGTGCTCGCGCGGAAACTCGACGTCGATCACCGAGCCGATGATCTGCACGATCTTGCCGTTCTCATGCGTTGATTTTTCCATATTCACAAAAACCTCAGGACTAAACCGCTGCCGCGCCGCCCACGATCTCCGAGATTTCCTTCGTGATCGAGGCCTGGCGGGCCTTGTTGTAGATGAGCTGCAGCTCGTCGATGAGCTTGCCCGCGTTGTCGCTCGCGCTCTTCATCGCCACCATGCGCGCGGCCATCTCGCAGGCGAGGTTCTCGACCGCCGCCCGGTAGACCTGCGACTCGATGTAGCGCGTCATGTACTGCGAGATCAGCTCGTCGGCCGCCGGCTCGTAGATGTAGTCCCAGCGCTCCTGCAGCTCGCTCGCGTCCATGGTCTCGGCGGGCAGGAGCTGCAGCAGCCCCGGTTTCTGCGTCATGGTGTTGATGAAGCGGTTGCTGGCGACGAACAGCCGGTCGATCCGGCCGTCCTGGTACATGTCGAGCATCGCCTTCACGGTGCCGATCAGGTCGGCGACGTGCGGCTTGTCGCCGAGCTGCGTGATCGACGCCACGACCGGGAGCTTCAGGCGGCGGAAGAACTGCATCGCCTTGCTGCCGATCAGGCACAGGTGCAGGTCGACGCCCTGGCCCTGGTACTCGCGGGCCGCGGCCAGCACCTGCTTGAACACGTTGACGTTGAGCGAGCCGCACAGCCCGCGATCCGAGCTGACGACGATGATGCCGACCGACTTCACCTCGCGCTCGACCAGGAACGGGTGGTGGTGGTTCGGGTTTGCGACCCGCACGTGCCCGATCACCTGCCGGATCTTGTCGGCATAGGGGCGCGCCGCCTTCATGCGCTCCTGCGCGCGCCGCATCTTGCTCGCAGCGACCATCTGCATGGCCTTGGTGATCTTCTGCGTGCTCTTGATGCTCGCGATCTTGACCCGGATTTCCTTGGTGCCGGCCATGGCGTTCTACCAGGCTCCCGTCGCCGCGAAATCGTCGCAAATCTTCTTGTAACCGGCCTCGACTTCCTTGCTGAGCTCGGGCTTCTCGTTCACCTGCTTCAGGAAATCCGCATGCCCGGTCTTCGCGAAAGCCTGCAGCGCCTCCTCGAATTCCACGATCTTCTTGCGATCGACCTTGTCCATGTAGCCGTTGTTGACGGCGTAGATGGAGAGCGCCTGCTCGGCGACCGACATCGGCGAGTACTGCTTCTGCTTCATCAGCTCGGTCACGCGCTGGCCGCGCTCGAGCTGGCGGCGGGTCGCCTCGTCGAGGTCGGAGGCGAACTGCGAGAACGCCGCGAGTTCGCGGTACTGGGCGAGCGCGAGGCGGATGCCGCCGCCCAGCTTCTTGATGATGCCGGTCTGGGCCGCACCGCCGACGCGCGACACCGAGATGCCCGCGTTCATCGCCGGCCGGATGCCGGCGTTGAACAGGTCGGTCTCGAGGAAGATCTGGCCGTCGGTGATCGAGATGACGTTGGTCGGCACGAACGCCGTCACGTCGCCGGCCTGGGTCTCGATGATCGGCAGGCCGGTCAACGAGCCGGTCTTGCCCTTGACCTTGCCGCCGCTGACCTTCTCCACGTACTCGGCCGATACGCGCGCCGAGCGCTCGAGCAGGCGCGAGTGCAGGTAGAACACGTCGCCCGGGTAGGCTTCGCGGCCCGGCGGGCGGCGCAGCAGCAGCGAGATCTGGCGGTAGGCCCACGCCTGCTTGGTCAGGTCGTCGTAGACGATCAGCGCGTCTTCGCCGTTGTCCATGAAATATTCGCCCATCGCGCAGCCCGAGTAGGGCGCGATGTACTGCATCGAGGCCGGGGTGGAAGCGGACGCGGAGACGATGATGGTGTGCGCCATCGCCCCGTGCTCTTCGAGCTTCCTCACCACGTTCGCGATCGAGCTCTGCTTCTGGCCGATCGCGACGTAGATGCATTTAACGCCGGTGCCCTTCTGGTTGATGATCGTGTCGATCGCGAGCGCGGTCTTGCCGGTCTGGCGGTCGCCGATGATCAGCTCGCGCTGGCCGCGGCCGATCGGCACCATCGAGTCGATCGCCTTGAGGCCGGTCTGCACCGGCTGGGAGACGCTCTTCCTCCAGATCACGCCCGGGGCGACGCGCTCGATCGGCGAGCGCTTCGCCGCCTTGATCGGGCCCTTGCCGTCGAGCGGGTTGCCGAGCGCATCCACCACGCGGCCGAGCAACTCGGGGCCGACCGGCACCTCGAGGATGCGGCCGGTGGTCTTGACCGTCGCGCCCTCGCCGATGTGGCGGTATTCGCCGAGCACCACGGCGCCGACCGAGTCCTGCTCGAGGTTCAGCGCAAGGCCGAAGGTGTCGTTCGGGAACTCGACCATTTCGCCGTAGGCGACGTCGGCGAGCCCGTGCACGCGGCAGATACCGTCGGTCACGGAGACGACGGTACCGACGTTGCGCGCCTCGGTCGCGGCATCGAAGTTCTTGATGCGCGCCTGGATCAGGTCGGTGATTTCAGAGGCCTTGATGGACATGTCCGCTTTCCTTGACTAGTTCTGTAGCGCCGAGCCGAGCCGCGCAAGGCGGCCCTTCAGCGATCCGTCGATCACGAGGTCCCCGGCGCGCACGACGGCGCCGCCGAGCAGCGTCGCGTCGATCCGCGTGTGCATGCGCACCGCGCGGCCGAGGCGCCTGGCGAGCGCCGCTTCCAGCTTCTTCTGCTGCGGCGCCGCGATCTCGCGCGCCGCGATGACCTCGACGTCCACCACGCCCTCCACTTCCGCCCGCAGCTCTTCGAACTGCGCGGCGATCTCGGGCAGCAGCGCGAGGCGCCGGTTCTCGGCCAGCGCGCGCAGGAAATTCCGCCCGCCCTCGCCCGCCGCCTGCTTCGACAGCCCGCCCAGGAGGGTCACGAGCTCATCGCCGGTGACGTGCGGGTTGCCGATCAGGCGCGCGACGCGGGCGTCCGCCGCGCCGATCGCCGCGGCGCCGAGCAGCGTCGACCAGGACGCGAGGTCCTTCGATCCTTGCGCGTAGGCGAAGGCCGCCCGCGCATAGGGCCGCGCGATGGTGGCACGGTCAGCCACGGGCCGGCGCCCCCTTCTCGAGCTCCGCAGCCAGCTCGTCGAGCAGCTGCGCGTGCGCCTTGGCATCGACCTCGCGGCCCAGCACCTTGGTGGCGCCCGCGACGACCTGCGCCGCAAGCTCCTTGCGCAGCGCATCCCGCGCCTTGGTCTCGGAGGTCTGGATCTCGGTGCGCGCGGCAGCGACCAGGCGCTCGCCTTCGCTGATCGCGGTGTTCTTCGCCTCCGAGATGATCTCGCCCGAGCGCTTGTGCGCCATCGCGTCCACCTGGGCCGCCTTGTGGCGCGCGTCCTGCAGGATCGCCTCGGCGCCGTGGCGCGCGTCGGCCAGTTCCTTCTGGCCTTTCTCGCCCGCGGCGATGCCGTCGGCGATTTCCTTGCGGCGCTGCGCGATCGCGGCCATGACGGGCGGCCAGATCCACTTCATGCAGAACCAGACGAAGACGATCATCGCGACCGTCTGTCCGATCAGTGTCAGGTTGAAGTCCATCGAGCGTCTCCCGCGATCAGCCGCCCGCGCCGGTCGCCTGCTGCAGCTGCCCGATGAACGGGTTCGCAAAGGCGAAGAACAGCGCGACGCCGACGCCGATCATCGCGACGGCGTCGAGCAGAGCGACGACGATGAACATCTTCGTCTGCAGCATCGGCGCGAGCTCCGGCTGGCGCGCGGCGCCCTCCAGGAACCGTCCGCCGAGCAGGCCCATGCCGATGCCGACGCCCAGCGCGCCGAGGCCGATCAAGATCGCGACCGCGATCGCGGTGAAGCCAATGACAGTTTCCATCTCGAGTCTCCTGGTCAAAAACCGTTAGTGATGCTCGTGCGCCTGCGCGAGGTAGACGATCGTCAACATCATGAAAATGAAGGCCTGCAGCAGCACGATCAGCAGGTGGAAGATCGCCCATGCGAAATGCAGCGGGAGCTGGTAGATCCCGAGCAGCGCGATCAGCATGAAGATGAGCTCGCCGGCGTAGAGGTTGCCGAACAGCCGCAGCGACAACGACACCGGCTTCGCAATCAGCGACACGCCCTCGAGCGCGAAGTTGAACGGGATCGCCGCCCAGTGGTTGAAGGGTTGCAGGATCAGCTCCTTGGTGAAGCCCCAGCCGCCCTTGATCCGGATGCTGTAGTAGATCGTCAGCAGGAACACGCCGATCGCCATGGCGAAGGTGACGTTGACGTCGGTGGTCGGCACCACCCGCAGGTGTTCGATGCCCGCGTAGCGGGCGGCCCAGGGCAGCCAGTCCACCGGGATCAGGTCCATCGAGTTCATCAGGAAGATCCAGCAGAAGAGCGTCAGCGCGAGCGGCGCAATCACGAGGCTCTTGGGCGGATGGCTGAAGGTGTCGCCGACGCTGCGGTCGACGAAGCCGACCACGACCTCGACGATGGTCTGGAAGGTGCCCGGCACGCCGGTCGTCGCTTTCTTCGCGGCGCGGCTGAACAGCAGGACGAGGATGAGCCCGAGGAGGATCGAGAAGAACATCGAGTCGACGTTCAGGGCCCAGAAATTGCCGTGGCACTCGTTCCAGACCCAGGCGCCGTCCTGCTTGCAGACGGTGAGGTTCTGGAGGTGGTGGGAGATGTACTCGCCGGCCGTGTGACCCGTTTCCGCCATGATCCGTCAGCGTCCCCTATCGAACAGCAGCCCTGCCGGCATGGCCAGGAGGGTCGCGATGTACCCGGTGAACAGGAAGCCCGGGTGCAGCGGCTTCAAGGTCGCAAATACCGCGGCGAACATGACGGCCGCAATCGCGATCTTGCCGATCTCTCCCAGCCATCCCGCGCGGAGCAGGCCCTGTGCGCTCGCCCCGGCCCGCGGCGACATCAGGCGCGCCGCCAGAAATGCATTCGGCACGACGCCGATCAGTCCACCCAGCAGGGTGGGGACCGCCCGTTCGGATCCCAACCCGAGCCAGACGATCGCGGCGAGTCCCAGCGCGGTCGCGAGCTGCGTGAGGAGGATGTTGCGGACGGTATGCATGCACCGGCCTCGGGCAACAAAAACGCCACGTGGCCCTGCGGGCGGTCCGTGGCGTTTTCACGCGCAACAAGCGAGCCGCAAGGGCGGCCAAAACCGCGCGCATTATAGAGGGGCGGGCCCCCGCGGCACAACCGCGAAAAGCCGGAAAAATCCCTGTCTTAATGAGGGCTTAGCGGCGGCAAAAGCTGCCCGCATTGATCCATGTCAATTGGCCCCGCGCGGCGATCGGCGAGAGTGCCGCCGTCCTTCCCGGAGCGCACCCGATGGCGGCAACTGAATTCTATAACGACAAGGTCGTCCGGCAGTTCGCCGTCATGACGGTGGTCTGGGCGATCGTCGGCATGACGGTCGGTGTCCTGATCGCCGCCCAGCTCATCTGGCCCGACCTCACCCAGGGCATCTCCTGGCTGAGCTACGGACGGCTCCGGCCGCTGCATACGAATGCGGTCATATTCGCCTTCGGCGGCTCGGCCCTGTTCGCGACGAGCTATTTCTGCGTGCAACGCACCTGCCAGGTGCGGCTGTTCTCGGACCGGCTGGCCGCCTTCACCTTCTGGGGCTGGACCGCCGTCATCGTCGCCGCCGCGATCACGCTCCCGCTCGGCATCACGCAGTCGAAGGAGTACGCGGAGCTCGAGTGGCCGATCGACCTCCTGATCGCCGTGGTCTGGGTGAGTTACGCCGTCGTCTTCTTCGGCACGATCGTCAAGCGGCGCGTCAAGCACATCTACGTCGCGAACTGGTTCTTCGCGGCCTTCATCATCACCATCGCGATCCTGCACATCTTCAATAACCTGAGCCTGCCGGTCACCGCCACCAAGTCCTACAGCATCTACACGGGCGCCGTGGATGCGATGGTGCAGTGGTGGTACGGCCACAACGCCGTCGGCTTCTTCCTGACCGCCGGCTTCCTCGGGATGATGTACTACTTCATCCCGCGCCAGGCGAACCGGCCGATCTATTCGTACCGGCTTTCGGTCGTGCACTTCTGGGCGCTGATCTCGACCTACATGTGGGCGGGTCCGCACCACCTGCAGTACACCGCGCTTCCCGACTGGGCGCAGTCGCTCGGCATGGTGTTCTCGCTCGTGCTGCTCGCGCCGTCCTGGGGCGGCATGATCAACGGGATCATGACGCTCTCGGGCGCGTGGGAAAAATTGCGCACCGACCCGATCCTGAAATTCATGATCGTCTCGCTGTCCTTCTACGGCATGAGCACCTTCGAAGGGCCAATGATGTCCATCAAGACGGTCAACTCGCTCTCGCACTACACCGACTGGACCATCGGCCACGTGCATTCCGGCGCCCTCGGCTGGGTCGCGATGATCTCGCTCGGCTGCATCTACAGCCTCACGCCGCGGCTCCTCGGCCTCAAGGAGATGTACTCCGTGCGCGCGATCAACACGCATTTCTGGATACACACGGTCGGGGTCGTCTTCTACATCGCGGCGATGTGGATCGCGGGCGTCATGCAGGGGCTCATGTGGCGCGCAACCAACGACGACGGGACGCTGACCTACACCTTCGTCGAGGCGCTGAAGGCGACCTACCCGTACTACGAGGTACGCCTCGCGGGCGGGCTGCTGGTGCTCGGCGGGATGGGGATCATGGCCTGGAACATGGTGAAGACCTTCGCCACGGCGCGCGGCGTCCAGCCGGTCGCCGTGCCGATGCCGGCGCAGGCCTGAGGGCGGGAATCCATGTCAAGCTCACATGAACGCATCGAAAAGAACGTCGGCGTCCTCGCTGCGCTCGTCGTCGCCGTGGTCGCGGTCGGCGGGCTGGCCGAGATCATCCCGCTCATGATGCAGGCGGAGGTCGTCGAACCGCTGCCCGGCGTGAAGCCGTATGCGCCGCTCGAGCTTGCGGGCCGCGACGTCTACGTGCGCGAGGGCTGCTACAACTGCCATTCGCAGATGGTGCGCACGCTCCGGTTCGAGACGGAGCGCTATGGCCACTACTCGCTCGCCGGCGAGTCGGTGTACGACCGCCCCTTCCAGTGGGGCAGCAAGCGCACGGGCCCGGACCTGGCGCGCGTCGGCGGGCGCTATAGCGACGAGTGGCAGCGCGTGCACCTCCTGAACCCGCGCGACCTGGTGCCGGAGTCCAACATGCCGGCGTTCACCTGGCTGGCGGAGGCGCCGGTCGACGCGGGCCTCGTCACGAAGAAGATGCACGCGCTGGCGACGCTCGGCGACCCGTACACGGCGGAGGACTTTGCCTCGGTGAACGAGGCCATCTCCGGTAAGACCGAGCTCGACGCGCTCGTCGCCTACCTGCAGGGGCTCGGCCGCAACGCGCCGAAAGGACGCTGACATGGACGCGGGCACGATCTCGGGTGTGATCACGGCGGTGTTGCTCGTCGCTTTCATCGGCGTCGTCATCTGGGCATACAGCCGCCGTCGCAAGTCGGATTTCGAGGCGGCCGCGCGCCAGGCGCTCAAAGACGGAGACGAGAAATGAGCACGGGCTGGTCCTGGTACGTCGCCGTCCTGACGCTCGCGAACATCCTCGGCTGCCTGTGGCTGCTGTGGTGGACGCGCCGCCCGCACGGCGACGGCAAGCCCGAGGGCGAGACGACGGGCCATGTCTGGGACGGCGACCTCGTCGAGGGCAACAAGCCGATGCCGCGCTGGTGGATCAACCTCTTCTACATCACCATCGTGTTCGCGCTCGCCTACCTCGTGTACTACCCGGGCCTCGGCGCATTCGCGGGCACCGGCGGCTGGACCAGCCGCAAGCAGCACGCGGCCGACGTCGCCGCGGCCGAAGCGAAGATCGAGCCGGTGCTCGCGCGCTTCCGCGGCATGCCGATCGACCAGCTCGCGCACGACCCCGAGGCTGTCGCGCTCGGGCATTCCGTGTTCGCGAACACCTGCGCCACCTGCCACGGGTCGGACGGCCGCGGCGCGCGCGGATTTCCGAACCTCACTGACGCGGACTGGCAGTGGGGCGGCGACCCGGATACTGTGCTCGCCACCGTGCTGGGCGGGCGGCAAGCGGCGATGCCTGCACTCGGCCCGGTACTCGGCGAGGACGGCGTGAAGGCAACGGCAGCCTACGTGCAGAGCCTGTCGGGCGCAGCAGGCGACCCGGCGCTGGTCGCCGCGGGCGCACAGCATTTCCAGATGCTCTGCATGGCCTGCCACGGCTCAGACGGCCGGGGCAACCCGCTCCTCGGCGCGCCGAACCTCACGGACGGCACCTGGCTTTACGGCGGGGACGCCGCGACGATCATGCAGACGATCACGAACGGGCGCAGCGGCCAGATGCCCGGGCACGCCGAGCGCATCGGCGAGGATCGGGCGCGCCTCGCCGCGGCCTGGGTCCTTTCGCAGAAGTCCCCGGGGCCCTGAGCATGCGCGCGCAGGCCGAAGAGCCGCTGCCGCGCGCACAGCGCTGGGGCGCGGTGGTCTGGCCGTCGTTCTTTTCGGCCGCCGTCGCGACGATGGTCTTCTTCGCGCTCTTCGACCCCGTCGAGCTCGCACGGCTCGCCTGGGTCGGCCTCGAGATCGACCGCAAGACGGGCTACAGCGTCGGCTTCTTCCTGTTCTGGGCCTGCACGTTTTCGGCGAGCCTCTTCACTTCGATCCTGACGCGCACGCCGCATCCCGGCGCCGGCGTCGTCGGCCGCGGGCGGGACTGATGGCCAAACCCGCGCCTGCCGTCGCCGCGGCTGCCGGCGGCGATCTCTACCTCGCCGCCCCGAAAGTCTATCCACGCGAGGTCGAAGGCCGCTTCCAGCGGCTGCGGCACGTGGCCGTGTTCGTGCTGCTCAGCCTCTTCTACCTGATGCCGTGGGCGCAGTGGAATGGCCGGCAGGCGGTCCTGTTCGACCTGCCGGCGCGCAAGTTCTATGTACTCGGCCTCACCTTCTGGCCGCAGGATTTCTTCTATCTCTCCTGGCTCCTGATCCTGGCCGGGCTTTCCCTCTTTTTCTTCACGGCGCTCGCCGGCCGACTCTGGTGCGGCTACGCCTGCCCGCAGACCGTGTGGACGGAAGTGTTCCTGCGCATGGAGCGCTGGATCGAGGGCGACCGCGGCCGGCGCATGAAGCTCGACGCCGCGCCCTGGGGCAGTGAGAAAATCATGCGCAAGGGCGCGAAACAGGCGCTCTGGATCACGTTCGCGCTGTGGACAGGCTTCACCTTCGTCGGGTTCTTCACGCCGATCCGGGAGTTCGGTCCGCGCGTGCTGTCGCTCACGGTCGGGCCGTGGGAGACATTCTGGTCGCTCTTCTACGCCTTCGCGACCTACGGCAATGCCGGTTACCTGCGCGAGCAGGTCTGCAAGTACATGTGCCCCTACGCGCGCTTCCAGGGCGCGATGTTCGACCCGAACACGCTGGTCATCGCCTACGACGGCAAGCGCGGCGAGCCGCGCGGGCCGCGGCGCAAGGGCTCGGACTACCGCGCCGACGGCCTCGGCGACTGCATCGACTGCACGATCTGCGTGCAGGTCTGCCCGACCGGCATCGACATCCGCGAAGGCCTGCAGATCGAGTGCATTGCCTGCGGCGCCTGCATTGACGCCTGCGACGGCGTGATGGACAAGGTCGGCTACCCGCGCGGCCTGGTCCGATACGCGACCGAGGAATCGCTCGCCGGCCACGCGTCGAGGATCCTGCGGCCGCGCGTCGTCATCTATGCCCTGCTGCTGTCGGCGGGTTTTGCCGGCTTTATCTGGTCCGTCACGCATCGCGTGCCACTCATGGTGGACGTCGTGCGCGACCGGAACGCGCTCTACCGCGTCGCGGAAGGCGGCGCGATCGAGAATGCGTATACGCTCAAGATCATGAACAAGGGCGATGCCGCGCGGCGCTATCGAGTCACGCTCGAGGACGCGGGCGCCATCGCCTTCGCCGGCGGCGCGCCGGTCGAGGCGCAGGTGGCGTCCGGCGAGGTGCTGGCCCTGCCGGTGACGCTGCGCGCGCCGCCGGAAACCATGATCGGCCGCGCCGAAATAGAATTCGTGGTCGAGGCGGTCGATGCGCCCGGCGTCCGTTACGAAGCGGAGAGCCGCTTCTTCGGGCCCATGCCGTGAGCGTGCGGCCCTGGTACCGCGAGCCGATGCTCGCGCTCGTCATCGGGCTGCCGGCCGCGGCGGTGGTTGCGGGCATCGCGACGCTCGTGATCGCCGCCAGCGGGCCCTCGGAATCCATGGACCTCGGCGTGCGCCGCGTCGCGCAGACCCAGACCGCAGACCTCGCGCCCGATCACGCAGCGGCGCGCCTGGGGCTCGAGGCTTCGGTCAGCCTCGATGCGGCGGGCGCACTCGAAGCCCGCATCGAGCCCGCATACCCCGCGCCCGGGCGCCTGGAGCTGACGCTGCGGCACAGCGCGGACCCGCGGCGCGACCGCATCGTGACGCTGGTGCGCTCGGGCGATGCGCGCTATGCGGGGCGCCTGCCCGCCCCGCTCGACGCCGGCGCCTACAACCTCATGCTCGCGCCGGCCGACGGCAGCTGGCGGATCGTCGGCCGGCTCGACAGGGGCGCCGATCGCGCCGCGCTGCGCGCGGCCCTGGACGAATGAGATGAACGCGGCGGCAGGGCCCTGTTTTCACTGCGGCGCGCCATTGCCGGCGCGCGGCGGCACGCGCGCACGCATCGGCGGCGCGGAGCACGCATTCTGTTGCGGCGGCTGCGAGGCCGCGGCGACCTGGATCCACGGCGCCGGGCTCGAAGGCTATTACAAGGCGCGCGCACTGCCCGCGCCGCTGCCGCCGGCCGACGCCGGGCCCGTCACGGGATGGGATGCGCCATCGTTCCTCGCGGCGCATTCGGTCGCCGACGGCACGCAGCGCCGGACCACGCTGGTGGTCGAGGGCGTCCGCTGCGCCGCCTGCGCCTGGCTGATCGAGCGCGCGCTCGCGCGTATCCCCGGCGTCCGGGATGTCAGCGTCAACGCCGCGACTGCGCGCCTCTCGCTCGCCTGGGAACCGGAGCGCGTTGCGCTTTCGCAGCCGATCGCGTTGCTCGGCCGCCTCGGCTACCGCGTCCATCGACCGGCGCGCGATGATGCCGCGGCCGCCGCCGGCGAACGCCGCGCCTCGCTCAAGCGGCTCGCAATCGCAGCGCTCGGCTCGATGCAGGCCATGATGCTGTCCGAGGCGCTCTATTTCGGCGCCGACACGCTCGGCGTCCCCACCCGCGACTTCTTCCGCTGGATCACATTTCTGGTCGCGACGCCGGTGGTCTTCTACGCGGGCTGGCCTTTCCTGCGCGGCGCTTGGCGGGAGGCGACGCTCGGCAGGCCCGGCATGAACCTGCTGGTCGCCGTCTCGGTGCTGCTCGCCTGGGGCGCGAGCACGGTCGAGACCCTGCGCGGCGGCGACGCGGTGTACTTCGACGCCGCCGTCATGTTCATCTTCTTCCTGCTCGCGGCCCGGCACCTCGAAGCCGAGGCCCGTCGGCGAGCCACTTCCGCGCTCGACATCCTCGCCCGCGCGCAGCCGGACCTCGCGCTTCGCATCGACGCCTCCGGAGCGGAAACGCCGGTCGCCGTTGCCGCGCTCGAACCCGGCGACCGCGTGCGCGTGCGCGTCGGCGACGCCGTGCCCGCGGATGGCGTCCTGCTGGAGGCGCCCGCGGAACTCGACGAGTCCTTCATCAGCGGGGAATCGCGCGCCGTCGCGCACGCGCCGGGCGAGACGATTCTCGGCGGCAGCGTGGCGCTGGCCCAGCCGCTCGTGATCCGCCTCGTGCGGCCGTCGGCCGACAGCACCGTCGCGCGGCTGGCCGAACTCGCGGCGCGCGCGCAGGCGGCCCGCCCGCGCGCGGCGCGCGTCGCCGATTTTGTCGCGGGCATCTTCGTCGTGGGGATGCTTGGCGTGGCGCTTTGCGTTGGGCTCGCATGGTGGTGGGTGGAGCCGGCGCGCGCATTGCCGGCGGTGCTTGCCGTGCTCGCGGCAACCTGTCCCTGCGCGCTCGCTCTCGCGGTGCCGGCGGCGGTCGCGGCGGCGCAAGGGCGGCTCGCCCGCGAAGGCGCGCTGGTGCTCGATGCCGACGCCGTCGAATCGCTCGCTCGCGCTGATACCGTGATCTTCGACAAGACCGGGACGCTGACCTCGGGCAGGCCGACGCTCGCCTCGGTGGAGGCGTTCACCGGCTCTCCGGAATCGGCGCTTGCCGACGCCGCGGCCCTCGAGCGCGGCATGCGCCATCCGCTCGCCGCCGTATTCGCCCCGTTCGATGACGGGCGCGCCGCAAGCGACGTCCGCGTGACGCCGGGCAGCGGGATCGAGGGACGGGTCGCGGGGCTCGCGCGCCGGATCGGCACGCGCGCCTTCGCAACCGGTGCGGGAATCGATGACGAGGGACTCTGGCTCGGAGACGGACGCGGCGCGCTCGCACGCTTCGCGGCCGCTGACGTGCCGCGAAGCGCCGCCGCCCAGGCGGTCGCCGCGCTCGCATCCGCAGGCCTCTCGCTCGAGATTCTCTCGGGCGACGCGGCGACCCGCGTCGCGGACATCGCGAGACAGGTCGGCATCGGGAGCTGGCGCGGACGCTGCACGCCGCGAGCCAAGCTCGCGCGCCTGCGCGCGCTTCAGGCGCAGGGACATTGCGTCGCGATGGTGGGCGACGGCGTGAACGACGCGGCGGTGCTGGCGGGCGCCGATGTCGCGATCGCGGTCGCCGACGGCGCCGCGCTCGCCCAGGCTTCGGCCGCCATCGTGCTGGCGGGCGACGACCTCGGCCGCCTGCCTGCCGTGTTCGACACCGCGCGCAGGGCGCGCCGCATCATGCGCCAGAACCTCGGCTGGGCGATCGCCTACAACGCGACCGCGGTGCCGCTGGCGGCACTCGGCGTCGTGCCGCCGTGGCTTGCGGCGCTCGGGATGGCGGCCTCCTCGCTCGTCGTGACGCTCAACGCCCTGCGGCTGACGCGCCGCGCACGGCAGCCGGGCAGCCAGCCGTCCGCGGCCGCGGGCCGGCTCGCGGGAGCGTCCGCATGACGATGCTGCTGGTGCTGGTTCCGGTCACGCTGCTCCTCGTCGGCCTGGCGGCCTGGGCATTCTTCTGGGCCGCTGACGGCGGGCAGTTCGACGACCTCGACGCGCCCGCGCTCGCGCCGCTCCTGGACGACGTGCCCCCCGACGGGATTTTGCCGCCGTGAGCGCCGCGTTTCCGCAGTTCGCGGCCCTGATCGCCGGATTCCTGGGCAGCGCGCATTGCGTCCTGATGTGCGGCGGCATCGCGGGCGCGCTCGGCCTCAGCACGCCGGCGGCGGCGCAGCGCGCCGCCCGCCCGCTCGTCTATCCGCTGCTTTACAACGCCGGCCGCGTGGCCAGCTACACGCTGGCGGGGGCGATCGTCGGCGCGTTCGGCGGCGGAGCCCTCGCCGTCGCGGGCTTTCCGCAACTGCGCGCCGTGCTGGCGGGGCTTGCCGCCCTGCTCATCATCCTGGTCGGGCTGCGCCTCGTTGCCGGCGCGCAGCATTTCGCATGGCTCGACGGGCTCGGGATCGGGATCTGGCGCCGCATCGCGCCGCACACGCGCTTCCTGTTCCCGATCCGCACGCTGCCGCGTGCCTTCGCCGCCGGGATGGTGTGGGGCTGGCTGCCCTGCGGCATGGCCTACGCGATGCTGACGGCGGCGTTGCTGACGGCCGATGCGCTGCAGGGCGCGACGCTGATGCTGATGTTCGGGATCGGCACGTTGCCGGCGATGCTCGCGCTCGGCGCCGGCGCGGCGCGACTGCTTGGACCCGCGACGCGACGCGTCGGCGGGGCCGCCATGATAGCGATCGGCCTCGCGAGCGCGGCCGTGCCGCTCTGGCCGGGCCCGGGCGGCCACCACCACCACGAGCACTCAGGCGGAGCGGTCGGCCCGCCCGGGATCCCCGGCGTCCTCGCCCGCGAGCGCGCAAAGCTTCACCGGGTCGAGGATCCGGATCGCCCTGCGCTCGACCTCGATCACGCCGAGCTCTGACAGGCGCGTGAACAGGCGGCTCACGGTCTCGATCACGAGGCCGAGGTAGTTCGCGAGGTCCTTGCGCGTCATCGGCAGCACGAACAGGTGCGGATCGCGGCGCACGCGGTGCAGGCGCTGCGACAGCGAATGCAGGAAGATCGCGAGCCGCTCGATCGCCGCCTTGCGCCCGATCATCACCAGGTGCCGGTGATCGTGCAGCACCTCGCGGCTGATGACGCGCATCAGCTGCTGCTGCAGGCCGGGCAGCTCGCGCGCCACCTGCTCGATTTGCTGGTATGGAACCTCGCAGGCGCTCGAGCGTTCGAGCGCCTCGGCCGTGCACTGGTGCCGCCCTGCCGCGATCGCGTCGAGCCCCATGATCTCTCCCGGCAGGTGAAACCCGAGCACCTGGCTCTCGCCTTCCCGGCCGGTCGTGAACGTCTTGAAGGCCCCCGAACGTACGACGTACAGCGCGTGAAACGGGCGGCCCGAGGAAAACAGCGTCTTCTCGCGCGCGACCTCGCGCTTGACCTCGAGTACGTGATCGAGCCGGATCAGGTCCTCGCCGCCGATCGAGGCCGGCAGGCAGAGACGGCTGAGGCCGCATTCCGCGCAGCTCTGCTGCAACCGCTGGACGTCGAGGGCGGGGCGGGCTGCCCGCAGGAGCGGATATTCCTGGGTCGGCACCCGGGCAGTATAGGCCTCCGGCGACTCCCGGCCGGTGGTTTGCGCTAGATGACGCGTGAGAAGGCCGCGGCGGCCTGCGCGCGCGCGAGGCCGGCGTCGAAAGTCATCGCGACGATGCGAAGCAGCAGGCGCCCGCGCGGCGTCACTCGCATAGCATCGCCGCTGAGGACGACGAGGCCGTCGTCCGCGAGCTGACGAAGTCGCTCGAACTCGCGCGGGAATCGCCCCGCCATCGAGATCCCGAAACGACGCTCGATCGAGGGGAAATCGAGCCCACCGCGGCACATGATCGACTGGATCAGCTCCGCGCGGAGCATGTCCTCGTCGTCGAGCCGGATGCCGCGGATGATCGGCAGACGGCCGGCCGCGAGCGATTCGTAGTACGCGGCGAGATTACGCGCGTTCTGCGCGTAGCAATCGTCCACGTGGCTGATCGCGCTGACGCCGAGGCCGATGAGGTCGCATTGCCCGTGTGTCGTGTAGCCCTGGAAGCTCCTCTGCAGCGTGCCCTCGTCCCGGGCGTGCGCGAGCGAATCGCCCGGCAGCGCGAAGTGGTCCATGCCGATGTAGCGGTAGCCGGCGGCGCCGAAGGCTGTTATGGCGCTGCCGAGGAGCGCGAGCTTCGAAGACTGCGTCGGCAGGTCGCGCGCCTCGATCTGGCGCTGCGCCTTGAAGCGCTCGGGCAGGTGCGCGTAGCTGTAGAGGGCGATGCGGTCGGGACGAAGCGCGATCACGGTCTCGAGCGTGCGGGTGAATCCGTCCGGGGTCTGCCGCGGCAATCCGTAGATGAGGTCGAGGTTCACGGAGCCGAAGCCGGCGTCGCGCGCCGCCTCGACGGCCTCGCGCGTCTGGCCGGCCGGCTGGATCCGGTTGATGGCCTGCTGCACGGCCGGATCGAGGTCCTGCACGCCGAAACTCGCGCGATTGAAGCCGAGTGCTGCGAGCGCCGCGAGATATCCGGGCGCGAGGAACCGCGGGTCGATCTCGATCGAGAAATCCCGCTGGCCCTCGAAGTCGATCGTGAATCCGGCCCGGAGGCCCTCCATCAGCCGCCTGATCTCGTCCGGGCCGAGGAAGTTCGGCGTGCCGCCGCCGAGGTGCAGCTGCATCACCGGCCGGTCGCGGTCGAACAGTGCGGACTGCAGCGCGATCTCCTGCCCGAGGTGCTCGAGGTAGCGCGTGGCCGTGCCGTGGTCGCGGGTGATGATGCGGGTGCAGCCGCAGTAGAAGCAGGGGCTCTCGCAGAACGGCACGTGGACGTAGAGCGACAGCGGCCGGGGGATCGGGTCGCCGTTGCTTGCGCGCGCGCATTCCCGGTAGTCGGCTTCGCCGAAGCGCTCGTCGAAGTTGGGGGCCGTGGGATAGGACGTGTAGCGCGGTCCCGTCACCCCGTAGCGGACGAGCAGTTCCGGGTCGAATTCGACGTCAGGCTGGGGGCGGGTAGCCACGGCGCCAGTCTGCGACGGCGGCTCACCCGGGCTCTTGACCCGCGTCAATTGGCCGGTGGACGGGTCCTTTCGCGCATCAGCCGGTATACCGAGCAGCAGTCGTTGCCGAATTGCCGGCACACCGCGAATTCGAAGCCCAGGCGCTCGTAGAATCGGTGGGCGCGGGTGTTGGACTCGAGCGGGTCGACCAGGATCGTGTGCACGCCGGGGTCGGCGAAGCAGCGCTCGATGGCGAGTTCCATCATCCGGGTGCCGTAGCCGAGGTTCCGGGCGTCGGGCTCGCCGATCCAGATATCCAGGGCACGGTGGCCGGCCTCCATGCACCCCCAGTATTTCGACTCCTCGTGCTCCGGGTCGATGATCTGGACGAAGCCGACCGGACGGCCGGCGACCTCGGCGATGAGCTGCTCGCGCCACGGCGGATGCCGGTGCAGCTCGGTCTCCCAGCCCCAGTCGACATCGATGAGCGCGCCGCGCACGTCGGGGTCCCGGTCCCAGCGACGCAGGTCATCGAGGTCGCCGGGCGTGGCCGGCCGCAGCGTTACGGCCGCCGGCGGTTCGCGCCCGGCCACCGAGTCAATTTTGGTGTTCAAGCTCACCGTAGACGCTCGCCCGGCCGGGCTGTTCCGGCGCCTGCCCGGGGCCGCGTGCGGCGGCCTGCCAGCGCGTTTCCGGCCGGGACTCGGGCCAGAGCTCGCGCGGCGAGGTGTCGAAAGCGTGCTGCTCCGACTCGAGATAGCGCGCCAGGATCTCGTGGAAGATGCTGCGCATGTTCAGGCCCTCCCCGAGTCGGCCGTCATCGCGAGGCGCGTGGCGCGTACCGTGACTTCCGGGAGCGTCGCGACCTGCGGCAGGAGGTCGAGCGGGGTCAGCTCGCCGACTTCGACGATCCCTCTTGGCGTGGGGACCTCGTGGCCCCGGTCCAGGGCGAGGCCGCTCGTGCCGACGATCGCGGCGGCCAGGGCTGCCGAGAGCGCGCTGCGGAAGTTGTGGAGATTGCTGCTGTTCATGTCCGTGTCCTCTGGGCGTGTTCCATCCTGTTTCCGATGGAGCCACTCTGGAGGCACGGCGGTCGGCGAACAAACCGGCTTTCTGAAGCTCTCTTAAGGCCAACTAAAAGGGGACAGTCACTTTTAAAGGTGACTGTCCCCTTTAGCTCATTACTCGGGGTTGTCGCAACTGCCGATTTTCTTGCCGGACAGGGCGATCTGCATGTTGAACTGCTGCGAGTGCATGGTGAACTGGCCCTGGTAGGCGTCGGTGCCGTTGAAGTTGAGCTCGCCCTCGCCGCTCATCGGCGGGTTGTCGCAGGCCATCTTCCAGGTGATCTTGCTCGCGGTCTGGACGAAATCGGTCGCCTTGCAGTTCTGGTTCGGGTCCTGGCTCGTCTGCGGCGGCGTGGTCCATTCCGGCTTCTTGCAGACCTTGGTCTTGTATGCAGGCATGCTCACCGGCATGCCGGGCACCGAGGCCTGCGCCGTCGTTTCCCAGAGCTCGCCCACGGCGGGCGCATCCGCTCGCGCCGGCGCGAGCACGGCAAGCGCGACAGCCGCTGCTGCAAGTTGCGAGCCTGTGTTCGTCTTCATGCTGTTCCCTTCCCTCAGCTGATGTGAGCCAGGATTCCGTCGAGCTCGTCGAGCGTGTGGTAGTTGATGACGAGCTTTCCCTTGCCCGTCGTCGAATGCTGCAATTCCACCGTCGCGCCGAGCTTGTCGGCGAGGTCGTTCTCGAGACGCTGGATGTCCGGGTCCTTCGAGCGCCTGCCGGGCTTCGACTTGCCGCCGTTCGCGTGCGCGATGAGGCGGCGCACCAATGCCTCGGTCTCTCGGACCGAGAGGCTCTTTTTCGCGACCAGCGCGCCGACTTCCGCCTGCTGGCGCGCGGCGGGGAGCGCGAGCAACGCGCGGGCGTGGCCCATCTCGAGTTCGCGCTTTTCGATCATCGGGCGGATCGCCTGCGGCAACTCCAGCAGGCGCAGGAGGTTCGATACGGCGGCGCGCGAGCGTCCGACGGCCTCGGCCGCCTGCTGGTGGGTCAGCGAAAATTCGGTGATCAGGCGCGAGAGCGCGAGCGCCTCTTCGAGCGGGTTCAGGTCCTCGCGCTGGATATTCTCTATGAGCGCGAGCGCGACGGCGTGCTCGTCGTCGATGCGGCGAAGGACGGCCGGGATCTCGTGCAGGCCCGCCATCTGCGCGGCGCGCCAGCGGCGCTCGCCGGCGACGATTTCGTAGCGCTGCAGCTCGCCGTGCGCCGGCGTGCCGAGCGGGCGCACCACGATCGGCTGGACCACGCCCTGGGCCTTGATGGAATCGGCGAGCTCGGCGAGCGATTCCTCGCGCATGTCCACCCGCGGCTGGTACTTGCCGCGCGAGAGGAGATCGACGGGAATATGCATGAGCTGTTCGCGCGCCGGCGGCGTGCCCGGCTCCGGCCGCGGCTTCGATTCGCCGAGCAGCGCCTCGAGCCCGCGACCCAACCCGCGCTTCTTGTCACTCATGCCCAGAGTCTAACGGAGGGGACGGGCCCCTTCATTTTTTTCATTTCGGCGGTCACGCCTTTGCATGGAACCCGCATAAATGAAGGGGCGCGTCCCCTTCGATCAAGTCGGGATGACGAGGCGGGCGAGGCAGCCGGTCGTGCCTTCGCGGTTCCGGAGCGAGAGGGTGCCGCCGTGGGCCTCGGCGACCTGGCGCGCGAGCACGAGCCCGATGCCGCTGCCGCCGGGCTTGGTGGTGAAGAACGGCACGAACAGGTTGTCGGGGTTCGCCACGCCCGGGCCGCTGTCCTCGACCTCGAACACCACGCTGTCCTTGCCGCGTACCGCGCGAAGCTCGACCGGCGCGCCGCCCGCCGGCGTCGCCTCGACGGCGTTTCGCACCAGGTTGATCAACGCCTGCTGGATCTGGTCGGCATCGCCGCGCAGCCGCAGGCCGTCCGCCGCCGCGAACCGGACCCGGCCCGCGGGCTGCACCGCGGCCACCTGGCGCAGCAGCGCCGTCGCGTTGCAATCCGCCAGGGTCGGCTCCGGCATCCGCGCGAGCTCGCTGTAGCGCGAGAGAAAGCGCCGAAGCGATTCCGCCCGCTCCGCGACCAGCGCCAGGTTGCGCGCGAGCTCTTCCCGTTCCGCCGGGTCCGGCGACCCTGCCGCGAGCGCGTCGCGGCTGGTCTCGATCACGGACTTGATCGGCGCGAGCGAGTTGTTGAGCTCGTGCCAGATCACGCGGATGAGCCGCCGCCAGGCGCGGCGTTCCTCGTCGCGCAGCGCCTGGGAGAGGTCGGTGATGACGAGCAGCCGGAACGGCCTGCCGGCCTCGTGGAAGACCTCGCGCATGACCTGCCAGCGGCCGGCGCGGCCGGGAAACGTGTGCGATTCGCTCGACACGGGGGGGCCCTCCAGCAGCGCCTCGACGCCAAGCTCCGTCGCCTCACGTCCCATCAGCGCGTCAGGATGACGCCGCAGCAACTCGCCGGCCGCGCGGTTCGCCAGCCGGACCCGGCCATCGCCGTCGAAGGCGAAGACCGCGACGTCGATCTCGGCCAGCACCTTGTTGAGCAGGCCCGACGCCTCCAGCGCCTCGAAGCGCTGCGCGCGCAGCGTCGCGCCGAGCCGGTTCGATTCCAGCACGATGTCGCCGAGCGCGTCGCCCTTGCGCCCGTGGCGGCCGCGGATCGCATAGTCGCCGCCGCGCAGCGCCTCCAGCAGGTTCGCGATCGAGCGCAGCGGGTCGACTGTTGCGCCGTGCACCGCGACCGCAAACCCCACCCAGGCGCCGAACAGGATCACGACGATGAGCCGATGCACCGAATCGGGCAGCGGTGCCTCGCGCAGCAGCAGCATCGCGGTGAGTAGCGCGGGCAGCCCGCCCGCGAGCGTCAGTACCACGATCCGCGCCTGGAACGGCAGGCCGCGCCGGCGCATCACCGGCCGGGTCCGGAGGGGCTTTCTCGCCTCGGTTTCTTCCGCCACCGCGCCGAAGTCTACGCCGTGGCGCGCGATCGCGCGGAATCGTCAGTAGAAGACGAGCACGACCTTGCCGCTGCCGTCCAGGCGTACCCTGAATTTCTTGCGCCAGTCGCCGCCGCCCGGCTCGTTGGTATACGTGGTCCTGCCCTCGAATCGCTCCGCGCGGCCGTGCGCGATCGTATTCTCGACGTCCGCGGCGGTGATCCCGTGCGCCTTCATCACGTCGAGCGCCCAGCCCGCGTACGCCCGGCCGCCGACGGTCGCCGGCCCGCTCGCGACGAACCCAGAATGCATCGCAGCGCCGACGGTGCAGTCGCCCCCCGCGGGATTGCGGATCGTGAACAGCGCGTCCTCCGCCCCCCCGAGCGCATTCGGCTTCCTCCCGCGCAGCATGAGCTGGACGACGTCGACGCTGAGCGAACGCCGCGGCCCCGTTTCAGCCGGCCCTCGGTGGCGCGTTGCCCAGCGCATCAACAGCCCGTCCGCCGTGTAGTGCAGCTCGCCGCCCCAGCGCTTCGCCCATTCGATCCACTCGTAGAGCTCGTCCTCGTTCGCGAAGAACTGCTGGCCCTCCTCGAGCACCGTATGCGTGTCGCCGCCGCCGGCGGGGCGATAAAGGCCGAAGTTGCCGTTCCAGCGCTGCCAGCGCGGGATCAGGTCGACCGCGAAGTCGAAGTCCTCGACCTGGTAGGCGCGCGTCGTGAGCGAGGTCGCGCGCACGGTGAGCGCCCCGCTCTCGCCGATGACCGTCACCGATGAGCCGGTGCACAGGACGATCTCCGCCTTGCCGGGCGGGCCGCCGCAGGCGGCGATCGCGCAGGCGAGCGCGCATGCGAGGGCGATCGCGGCCGACGGGTGGAACGGCAGGCGTGTGTGCTTCATCGGGGCCGATGCCTGGCGCAACAGGCCACGCTGCCCCAGGCGCAGCCGCGTTTCAATCCCGACTTTTCGAGCGGGGGGCGAGGCTAGAGCTCGTCCGGCTTCAGCCCGAGCTTCTCGAGCCGGCGGTACATGGCGCTGCGCGACAGCCCGAGCGCCTCGGCGGCGGCCTGCACGCTGCTGCCGTTGCGCCTGATCGCGGACCGGATCAGGGCGCGTTCCGCGTCCTCGAGGCTCATTTCCTCGAGCGAGGGCGGGCCGGCTCGCGCGGCCGAAAGCCGCAAATCCGAAACCCCGACCTCGGAGCCGCCGGCCAGCAGCAGGCTGCGTTCGACCACGCTGTTGAGCTCGCGCACGTTGCCCGGCCAGGCGTATTGCTGCAGCGCGAGCAGCGCCGCCGGGTCGAAGCCCCTGACCTCGCGTCCGTACTGCGCCGCCTTGCGCGCGAGCTGCGCATTCGCGAGCTCGAGGATCTCCTCGCGACGCTCGCGCAGCGGCGGCAGCCGGATCTCCACCGTGTTGATGCGGAACAGGAGGTCCTCGCGGAAGCGGCCTTCCCGGATCATCACCGGCAGGTCGGCGTTCGTCGCCGAGACGACGCGCACGTCCGCGCGCTGCGTGCGCGAGGAGCCGACCCGCTCGAACTCGCCGGTCTCGAGCGCGCGCAGCAACCGCGCCTGTTGCGCCGGCGGGACGTTGCCGATCTCGTCGAGGAACAGCGTGCCGCCGTCGGCGAGCTCGAAGCGGCCGGCGCGGTCGGCTTTGGCGTCGGTGAATGCGCCCTTCACGTGCCCGAACATCTCGCTCTCGAACACGGACTCGGGGAGCCCGCCGGCGTTCACGGAGATGAACGACTTTTCCGCGCGCTCCGACCAGTCGTGGATCAGCTTCGCGAGCAGGCTCTTGCCGGTGCCGGGCTCGCCGGTGATGAGCACGCTCGCGTCCGAGGGCGCGATCTGCCGCGCGAGCCGCACGACCTCCTGCATCGGCCGCGAGCTGGCGACGAGGTCGGTGCCGTCGGTGGCGCGCAGGATCGCGTTCTCGTCGGCGAGCCGCCGGCCGCGCCGGCGCGCCTCGGCGAGCTTGACCTGGTTCTTCAGGACGCTGAGCAGCCGCTGGTTGTTCCAGGGCTTCTCGAGGAAGTCGTTGGCGCCGTTCTGCATCGCCTGCACGGCGACCTCGACCGAGGCCCAGGCCGTCATCACGACCACGGGCAGGTCGGGGTGCAGGCGGTGCAGCTCGCCGACCAGCGCGACGCCCTCCTCGCCGGAGGTCGTGTCGCGCGAGTAGTTGAGGTCGACCAGCGCGACGTCCGCGTGCTCGCGCGCCGCGATGTCGAGCACGCCCGCCGGCGACGACGCCGTGGCGACGTCGAAACCCTCGCGCTTCAGCAGCAGCTTCAGCGCCGAGAGGATGTCCGCCTGGTCATCCGCAACGAGTATGCGCGGCTGCATCAGGCGGATCCTGCCCGGCCCTCACTCGTAGCGCAATGCCGCCGCCGGATCGACCTTCAACGCGCGGCGCGTCGGCGTCAGCGTCGCGGCTATCGCGATCACGACCATGAGCGCGACCACCATCGTGTAGATGCCGGCGTCGTAGGGGCTCACCTGCCCGAGCGTGTCGCCGAGGCCGCGCGCCATGAACGGCAGCAGCGTCATGCCGATGGCGACGCCGAGCAGGATCTGCAGGCCGCTCGCCCGCATCACCATGCGCAGTATCCGCGAGTCGTCCGCGCCGAGCGCGCGGCGCACGCCGATCTCGCGCGTGCGCTGGCCGACGTGGAAGGCGAGCACGCCGAACAGGCCGGCCGCGGCCAGCACCAGCGCGACGCACGCGAACACCGCGAACATCGTGCCGACGATGCGGAAGCCCGCGGTGCGGATCATGCGCGATTCCTCGAAGGTACGGACCCAGTACAGCGCGAGGTTGGGGTCGGTCTGCGCGAGCGCGGTGCGGATCGCGCCGACGTGGCTGCGCGGGTCGCCCTCGCCGCGCACGGCGATGGTGAGGAAGCGGCCGGGACCCTGCTGGGTCGAGAAATACACGCCCGGGTCGTGGTCGTCGGTGTCGTCCATGCGCACGTCCGGGACTACGCCGACCACGGTGAACCAGGTCTTGTCCTCGTCGAGGTCGAAGCGCATCCGCTTCCCGAGCGGCGACCCGTCCGGGAACATCTGTTTCGCCATGGTTTCGTTGATGACGGTCACCGGCAGCGTGTCCAGGCGGTCGCGGCTGTCGAACAGCCGGCCCTGCACCGGGGCGATGCGGAACGTGTCGAAGAACGAGGGACTGACCAGCACGTGGCGGACGAACGGCTTGGTCGTCGTGTCGCCGTAGTCGCGCCCCTCGATCGACACCGGGCCATCGCTGCTGCCGTGGCCCGGCAGCGACTCGACCAGCGACGCGGAGCGGATGCCGGGCTGCGCCTTGACGCGCGTTTCCAGCGTGTCCCAGAAGCGGATCGCGTCCTCCTTCTCGGGATAGGTGCCCGCGGTCAGGCCGACCCGCGCCGTCATGATGTCGTCGGTCTCGATGCCGAGGTCCGAGGACGTCGCGCGGAGCACGCTCTTGGTCATCAGGGCGGACATGCCGAGCAGCAGGCAGGCGAGCGCGACTTCGGCGACCACCAGGCCCCAGGCGATCCGGCCGATGGCAAGGCCCGTCCCGGTGCGCCCGCCGTCGCGCAGCAGCGCGTCGAGCGACGGGCGGGAAGCGCGGATCGCGGCCGGAAGGCCTGCGAGCAGCGTCGAGAGCAGCGCCGCGCCGACGGCGACCAGGACCACCCGGTAGTCGATCTCGAAGCGCCACCAGGTCGGGCTGTCCTCGAGCATGCGGAACACGGCGAGCTGCATGCCGTCGAGCGCGATCGAGGCGAGCAGCAGGCCGATGCCGGACGCGATCGCGCTGATCACGAAGCCCTCGGCCAGCATGTGGACGATCAGGCGGCCGCGGCTGGCGCCGAGCGCGGAGCGGACCGTCGTCTCGCGCACGCGGTAGGCCGAACGCGCGAGCAGCAGGTTCGAGACGTTGGCGCAGGCGATCAGCAGCACGAAGCCGACCGCGACCAGCAGCGTCATGATGAGCTTCCCGCCGTCGTCGCCGACGTAGCTGCCGGCGATCGGCAGCAGCTCGAAGTGGCCGTTGAAGGCCTGCGGCCCGACCGCCGCCTTGATCGCGGCGGCCACCGGCGCGAGCTCCTGCTGGGCGACGTCGGCGCTCGCGCCTGCGCGCAGCCGGCCGAATACCTGGACGTCGACGCCGTCGGTGCGCTGTATGCGCAGCCAGTCCTGCTGGTTGGCGACCCAGAGGTCGGCATTGGTCGGGAAGGAGTAGCCCTTTGGCATCACGCCGATGATCTCGGAGGACTTGCCGTTGACCCGCACCGTGGTGCCGATGACTTTCGGATTGGCGCCGAAGCGCTCGGACCAGAGCTCGTGCGCTGAGGACCACCACCGGCGCCGCGCCCGGGTCCGCGTCGCGAGGGAGGATGGTGCGCCCGAGCTCGGGCGCGACGCCGGATACCTCGAAGATGTGCCCGTCCGCGAAGCCGCCGTCGTATCGCTCCGCCTGCCCGTCGCCGGTCAGGTAGGCCGTGCCGACGTAGATGGCGCCGATCGACTCGAACTGGCCCGCCGCCTCGCGCACCTTCAGGTAGTCGTGCGGCAGCATGGACTGGTCGTAGTCGCCCGCGGTCTGGCCGTCGATCGTGATGATCGTGTACAGGCGGTCCGAATTCGGGAACGGCGGCGGCTTGATCATGAGCGTGTCGGCGACGCCGAACATGAAGATGACCGACGCCGAGACCGAGCCCGAGCACGCCGGCGGCGAGCGCGGTGAATGCCGGAGCGCGGCCGAGGCCGACCACGGCCGCCTTCAGTTCCTCGAGAAATGCGTGCATCGGCGACTCCTCAGGCCTTGGCGCGGCGCGACGACAGGTCGATCAGCGTGCTTTCGTCGACCACGCGGCCGTCGAACAGCTGGACCTTGCGGTCGGCATAGTCGGCGTATCGCGGGTCGTGCGTGACCATGCAGATGGTCGCGCCTTCGCGGTGCAGTTCCCGCAGCAGGTTCATCACGGACTCGCCGTTCCTCGAGTCGAGGTTGCCGGTCGGCTCGTCCGCGAGCAGGATCGCGGGCTTGCCGGCCAGCGCGCGGGCGACGGCCACGCGCTGCTGTTGGCCGCCTGAGAGCTGCGACGGATGGTGGTTCACGCGGTGCGACATGCCGACGCGCTCGAGCGCGTGCAGCGCCGCCTTGCGGCGCTCCTCGCCGCTCATGCTCGTGCGATAGGTCAGCGGCAGCTCGACGTTGTGCAGGACGGTGAGGTCGCCGATCAGGTTGAAGGCCTGGAAGATGAAGCCGATGCGCTCGTTGCGCACCTTCGCGCGGCTCGCGGGCGTCAGCGTCGTGACGTCCTGGCCGTCCAGCACGTACTTGCCCTCGGTCGCGGTGTCGAGCAGCCCGAGGATCGCGAGCAGCGTCGACTTGCCGCAGCCGGAAGGACCGGAGATGGAGAGGAACTCGCCTTTCGCGACATCGAGGTGGATGCCGTCGAGCGCGTGCGTCTCGAGGTCGTCGGTATAGAAGACCTTGGTGACGCCCGCCAGGCTGATCATGGCTTTGTCCTGCATTGAGTTCTCCATCTCGGGTTTTCAGTCGATGACGATGCGGTCCTTGCCGGACCACTGCGTGGTGTCCGCGAGCGCCACGACGTCGCCGGGCTCGAGGCCCTCGAGCACGACGATCTGGTTCACGGACGCCTTGCCGAACCTGACCGGCACGCGCTCGGCGACGGAACGGCCCGCCTTGGCGCGGAATACGGTCGTAGTGGAATCGGACTGCGCGCCGACCGGGCGGCCGACGTAGCGCACGTTCTTGAGCGTCTCGATGGCGATCGTGCCCTCCACCGAGAGGTCGGCGCGCGCCTGCGAAGGCGGCGCCTCGTCGAATTCCACCTCGACCTTCACGGCGCCCGCGGTGACGGCCGGGTCGACGCGCACGACGCGGCCGCGCGCCGTGCTGTCGCGCATGTCGATGACGGCCGGCAGGCCGGCCGCGAGGTCGCGGGCGTCGAGCTCGGGGATGCGCAGTTCCGCGTAGAGCGTGCCGGGCTTCGCGACGCGCGCGACGTTGGCGCCCGCCGCGAGCTGCTGGCCTTCCTGCACCGGGACGCTCTGCACGACGCCGGCGATGCCGGCCCGCACCTGCAGCGAATCCGCGGCAAGGCGGCGCTCCTCGAGCGCGCGCTCCTGCTGGCGCAGCCGCGCCTGGCGGGCCTCGAGCTGGGCTCCGACGGCGGCATCGAGGGCAGCGAGGCGCTGCTCCTCGATCTGGGCGCGCTCGCCAAGCTGGCCGGCGAGGATCTTCGAGCGGGAGTACTGGAGCTCGGAGACTGCGCCGGTCTTGAACGCGCGCTCCTCCGCCACCGCCTGGAGGCGCGCGGACTCGGCGGTCGCGCGCGCTTCGGCGAGGGAGGATCGCCGGTCCAGGCGCTGGCTTTCGAGCTCGAGCCGCGCGGCCGCGTATTCGGCGCGGGCGGCGGCGACCTCGAGCGCGGCGGCGTCGGCCGCGCGCTCGACTTCGGGATTCGACAGCTGGACGATCACGGTGTCCGGCTCGACCGCCTCGCCTGCGCGCACCAGCACGCGATCGACGCGCGCTTCGGCGCGGGTCGAGAGCCAGCGCGCCTCGCGCGGCTGCAGGGTGCCGGGACCGCGGACCTTGCGCTCGAGCGTGCCTTCCTTCACCTCGTCGAGGTAGAGCTGCTCGCGGGCGACGGCAGGCGCGCCCGGCTCGAGCTTCGCGATGGCAAAGGCGACGCCGGAGAGCGCGAGGAAGGCGCCGGCGATGTAGGCAGCCTTCCGGTGCTTGAACTTCTCGACGATGCGCGGGCGGTCCATCAGATCACCAGGGTCGGGACGCCGCCGAGCGCGCGCAGCTCCGGGAGGGCGGTGCGCACGTTCGGAGTGGTGCAGGCCGGGCGCAGCACCCAGAGGGCGAAAAGGAGGCCCACCGCCACCGCGATGCAGGCGCGCGTCACCTGGACTTCCATCAGGGCGGCATCACGGCCGGGGGCCGCGGATGTCTCAGCCCTGCGGTTCGGCATGGCTGTGCGCATCGGCGAGCTGGACTTCGCGGGCGCCGTAGACGCTGACCGCGGGCAGCTGCGCGACGACCAGGTCACCGATCGACAGCGTCTCGAGGTCGCCGATTTCGATCACCGCGCGGGGCAGTGCGCCGCCGTGCCCGCGCTCGAGGGTCAGGCCCGAGAGGCCGACGATGACGACTGCCGCGAATGCCGCGATTCCGGTGTTGCGATTGAACAGGACCTTCATGGCTCTCTCCTTGCTCTGCATTTCAATGCGGCCCGCGCCGCGCCTTGCCATAGATAGAGCAAGCTTCGTGCCAACTTGGTTTGAATCGGCGTAACTATATGATATTCCGCTGTTTATTATTATTCGTTGGGGGCTGCCGCCGTGCGCCTGGGGTGTCCGGCGGACACGGACATCCCGCTAGTGGGACAGCGACCCGCGGCCCAGTCCCACATCCGGGACAGGCCAATGACTAAAAGGGGACGTTCTTCTAGGAGAGGTAGGGGATGGACGCGGAGGCGGCCCGCTGCTCGGCCCCGGCGTCGGGTTCCGACTCGGACTCGGATGCCGGTTCGGACTCCGGTTCGGGAGCCGCTTCGGGCGCCGCTTCGGCGGCGGGCGACTCCGCGCCTTGCACCGCCTCGATGGTCTCGGCCGGTTCCGCCGCTTCCGCCACGGGTTCCTCGGGGAAGGCATCCGGATCGTCGCGGCGGATCATCTCGCCGGCGAGCGCGAGGTAGGCAAGCGCGCCGCGCGAATCCTTGTCGTGGAGCATCGCGGGCACGCCGAATGACGGCGCCTCCGCGAGGCGGACATTGCGCGGGATGATGGTGCGAAACACGCGGTCGCCGAAGTGTTCGATGAGCTGCGCCGCCACGTCGTTCGAGAGGTTGTTGCGCGGGTCGAACATCGTGCGCAGGATGCCCTCGATCTCGAGTTTCGGGTTCACCGACTCGCGTATCTGGTCGATCGTGCCGATGAGGCCGGAGAGCCCCTCGAGCGCGTAATACTCGCACTGCATTGGAATCAGCACGGAATCCGCCGCGGTGAGCGCATTCACCGTCAGGATGTTGAGCGCCGGCGGGCAATCGATGATCACCCGCTCGTAGGTGTCGCGCACCGGCAGGAGCGCCTTCTCGAGCCGGTGTTCGCGGCCCGCGAGCAGCGTCAGGAGCCGTACTTCGGCCGCCGTCAGGTCCTGGTTCGCGGGCAGCAGGTCGAATCCCGCGCCCTCGATCGTGACGATCGCGTCCACGATGTTGCAGTCGCCGAGCAGCACTTCCGTCACCGACCGCTCGAGCGTGCGCTTGTCCACGCCGCAGCCCATGGTCGCGTTGCCCTGGGGGTCGAGATCGATCAGGAGCACCCGCCGCCCGGTCGCCGCGATCGAGGCGGCCAGGTTGACCGCCGTCGTGGTCTTGCCGACCCCGCCCTTCTGGTTCGTGACCGCGATGATTCGCCTGACCATGCTCAAACCCTAACAATTTCCACGAGGCAGCGCTCGGCATCGAGCCCCGGCACCCGGATCGGGTGCACGGCGAGCGTCTCCCAGCCCGCCGGCAGGGCCTGCAACTCTGCGTCGGGGACCTTCCCCTTCATCGCCAGGAGCCGCCCGCCGCGTCCGGCGAGATGCCCGGCCACCCGGATGAAGTCTGCCAGCGTGCCGAGCGCGCGGGAAATCACGCTGTCGAAGGCTTGCGACGGTTTCAGGGCCTCTGCCCGCCCCTGCACGACCTCGACATTGGGCAGGTTCAGCACGCCGGCCGCGTGCCGCAGGAATTTCGCCTTCTTGCCGGTCGATTCGACCAGCGTGAAGCGCCGGTCCGGGTCCGCGATCGCGAGCGGGAGGCCCGGAAACCCCGCGCCCGAGCCAATATCGGCGACGGTGAGCCCCCGGAGCCGGCCGAGCACCGCGAGCGAGTCGAGCAGGTGCTTGTCCACGACCTGTGCCGGATCCCGGATGGCGGTCAGGTTGAAGCGCGCGTTCCAGTCCGCGAGCTCGCCAACCAGCCGCAGCAGGGCCTGCCGCTGCGCCGGCGCCAGCGCGAGTCCGAGCGCCTCGAGTCCTGCGGCGAGCCGCGACTCGGTCCCGCCGGCCACCTCAGGAAATCTTGACGACCGTGCGGCCCTGGATCCGGTTCTTGACGTAGCCGTCGAAGGCCCCCGGCAGCTCGTCGAACGCGATCGTGCGCGTCACCAGCCTGTCGAGGTGCCGCGGCTTCAGGTCGGTCGCGAGCCGCTTCCAGATCGCGAGCCGCACCTCGCGCGGCATCGCCGACGAATTGACGCCGAGCAGGCTCACGCCGCGCAGGATGAACGGCATGACCGTGGTCTCGAGCTTATGGCTCGCGGCGAGGCCGATGCTGACGATGTTGCCCCAGTTGTCCACGGTGCGCGTGAGCCAGGTGAGCACTTCGCCGCCCAGGTTGTCGATCGCGCCGCCCCAGAGCGCCGTCTCGAGCGGCCGCTTGCCGAGGTCGATGTCCTGGCGGCGGAGGATCCTCGCGGCGCCGAGCGACTTCAGCAGCTCATCCGCTTCGGGCTTGCCGCTGACCGCGACGACCTCGAAGCCGCGCCCGGAGAGAATGTCGACCGCGATCGTGCCGACGCCGCCCGAGGCGCCGGTCACGACGATCGGCCCCATCGCGGCCTTCTGCCCGTTCTGCTCCATGCGGTGGACCGCGAGCCCGGTGGTGAAGCCCGCGGTACCGATCGCCATGGCGTCGAAGAGACTCATGCCCTCCGGCAGCGGGATCACGGAGTCGCCGACGGCGCGCGCGTATTCGGCATAGCCGCCGTCCAGCGTCTCGGAATGGCCGCAGCCGGTCACGAGCACTTTCTGGCCCGCGTGGTAGCGCGCATCGGCCGAGCTCTCAACTTCGCCCGCGAGGTCGATGCCGCCGTTCAGCGGGTACTTGCGCAGGATCTTGCCGGCGCCGGTCGCGGCCAGCGCGTCCTTGTAGTTGATGCTCGAATACCGCACGCGGATCACCACGTCGCCCGCGGTCAGCGCGTCGATGTCCATCTGCTCGAAGCCCGCGGCGATCTTGCCGCCCTGCTCGTGAATCCGGAATGCCTTGAATGCGTTCATGTCATTTCCTGTCCAGCCAGACCTCGAGGCCCTGGCAATTGAGCTCCACGTCGTTGTCCACCGCCCAGTGCCGCTTCCCGTCGTCCCGCGGATAGCCGTGGGCGTCGAGCCAGGATCCCATCATCGCAAACATGTCGTGGCGAAGCTTGTGCGCGCGATCCGGCGCGTCGCGCCAGCGCAGCGCCAGGTCCGTGTAGGCAAAGACCCGCTCCTTCAGCTCGCGCGCGAGCCGCTCGAGCTCCGTCACCTCCGCGTAGTGCGTGAGGAAGATGGATTGCGGCCGGTACGACATCAGGCGGTCCACCGAGCGGCACAGCGCTTCCGGGTCGAAATGCACCGGCGTCGTGGTCGGAAATATGAAGGCGCGCCCGTCCACGTCGAGGTCGCGATAAGACAGACCAAACGTGTCGCCCGAGAAGATGAGCGCGTTCGCCGCGTCGGCGATGCAGTAATGGTGCAGCGCATGGCCGGGCGTGTGGATCAGCTCGAGCTCGCGCCGGCCGAGCCGGATCCGCGCGCCGTCCTCGGCTACGAACAGGCGCGATTCCGGGATCGGCACCAGCGCGCCATACAGCGCGTCGAAGCGGTCCTCGCCGAACACCTTGCGCGAGCCCGCGATCAGCTGCGCCGGGTCCGCCAGGTGGCGCGCGCCGCGCGGGTGCACGGCGCAGCGCGCGTTGGGAAGCTCGCGCATCAGCGCGCCGGCCCCGCCGGCGTGGTCGAGATGCACGTGCGTCACCAGCACCCAGTCGACGTCCGCGGGCGCGAGCCCCTTCGCCTCCAGCACGGCGAGCAGCGTCGGCACTGAGTACGTGGTGCCCGTGTCCACGAAGGCCGCGCGGCCACCGTCGACGACCAGGTGCGCGGCGGCAAGCCGCGGCCGCATGAGGTCCACGTCGATCGCCGTGATGCCGGCGCGGAACTCCGTCATCTTCGAGGCGACGTCCGTCACGCCAGCTGCCGGTCCAGGTATTTCTCGAAGGCCTCGAGGAACTTCCGCAGGAAGTCGCGCGTGGCCGCGTCGGCGATGATTCCTTCGTCGTCGACCATGCCGGGCGTGTAGTTGATGTAGGCCTCGGGCGAGACCATCTGCGGCGATCCCACCGCGCCGAGCAGACCATGGAGTTGGCGCTGCGCGACCGCCGTGCCGATCTTGCCCTCGGAGGCGCCGATCACGGCCGACGGCTTGCCCGCGAACACGCCCTTGCCCCTGGGGCGGCTGCCCCATTCGACCGCGCTCTTGAGCGCGGCGGGCACGCCGCGGTTGTACTCCGGCGTGACGAACAGCAGCGCGTCCGCGGTGGCGATCGCCTGCTTGAACGCGCGCGCCGGCGCCGGGTAATCGGCATCGTAGTCGCGGTTGTAGAGCGGCAGGTCCCGGATCGGGATTTCCGAGAACGCGAGCGCCGCCGGCGCGAGGCGAACGAGCGCGTGCGCGAGCCTGCGGTTGATCGAGCCTTGCGCGAGGCTGCCGATGATATAGCCGATTTTCCGGGTTGCCATGATTTCCCCGATGACATGATCGCATGCCCGGCGGTTAGAATTCGCCCATGCGAACGCTCATGTTGTGCCTGGCGGCGCTCCCGTTCCACGCTGTGGCCGGCGAGATCCCGCGGGTCACGCGCGGCGACCTCGCGATCGAGGGCATCCCCGAAATTCCGCCCGAGCTCGAGCAGCGCATGCGCCGCTACCAGTTCACGCGCAGCGCCTCGTTCGCCGGCTGGACGCCGGACGGCCGGCTCACCATCGCGACGCGGTTCGGCAATACCAGCCAGCTGCACGTCGTCGATCGGCCGCTGGGCGCGCGCCGCCAGCTCACCTTCTTCGACGAGCCGGTGAATGGCGGCAGCTGGTCGCCGACCGGCGCGCGCACTGGCGTCGCCTACATCCGCGACGCGGGCGGAAACGAGAACTACCAGCTCGAGTACCTCGAGCCGGCGAGCGCCGACCCGGTGCGGCTGACGGACGGCAACGGGCGCGCGGACCGGGGCGTCTGGTCGCCCGACGGAACGCGCTACGCGTTCCAGTGGACGGTCCGGAACGGCGTCGCCAGCGACGTCTATGTCGACGATCCGCTCGACCGCCGCGCGCCCGAGATGGTGTTCGAGGCGCCGGAAGTCGGCTGGAACGCGGTCGACTGGTCGCCGGACGGCAAATCGCTGCTGCTCATCCACTGGGTCTCGGCCAACGAAAGCACGCTCTGGACCTACGACCTCGCGACGCACGCAATGCGCGAGGTCGAGCCGGCGAAGGTCAGGGCCGCCCGCGGCGGGAATTTCTCGCGCGACGGCAAGGGCGTGTACATCACGTCGGACCTCGGCAGCGAGTTCCGTACGTTGCGTTACGTGGACCTCGCGAGCGGCAAAGTCACGCCGCTCACCGATCACCTGAAATGGGACGTCGACGACATCGCGCTGTCCAGGGACGGTCGCTACCTCGCCTACGTCGTCAACGAAGACGGCGCGAGCCGGCTCGGCGTCATGGACCTGGTCCAGCACGCGGACCTGATCCCGCCCGAGCTGCCGTTCGGCGTGATCGGCTCGATGGGCTTCGACCCGTCGGGCAAGCGCCTCGCCTTCGGCATGCAGACGCCGAACTCGCCGTCGGACGTCTGGGTCTGGACGCTCGCGGACGGCGACCTCGCGCGCTGGACCGAGAGCGAAATCGGGCCGCTCGACCAGAAATCGCTGCTCGCTCCGACGCTCGTGCACTACCCGACCTTCGACCAGGCGGACGGCAGGCCGCGTGAAATACCGGCCTGGCTGTACAAGCCAGCCGGCGCGGGCCCGCACCCGGTGCTGATCAACATCCACGGCGGGCCGGAATCGCAGGTGCAACCGATATTCAGCTCGAGCGTGCAGCAGTGGGCCGCGCTCGGCTACGCCGTCATCCAGCCGAACGTGCGCGGCTCCTCCGGCTACGGCAAGACCTACCTCGCGCTCGACAACGGCATGAAGCGCGAGGACTCGGTGAAGGACATCGGCGCGCTGCTCGACTGGATCGCGACGCAGCCGGACCTCGACGCGAAGCGCGTGGTCGTGATCGGCGGTTCCTACGGCGGGTACATGGTGCTGGCGTCGATGACGCACTACAACGACCGCCTGCGCGGCGCGATCGACATCGTCGGCATCAGCAATTTCGTGACCTTCCTCGAGAGCACGGCGGAATACCGGCGCGACCTGCGCCGCCCCGAGTACGGCGACGAGCGCGACCCGAAGATGCGGGCCTTCCTCGAGCAGATCTCGCCGCTCAACAACGCGGACCGGATCAACAGGCCGATGCTGGTCGTGCAGGGCCAGAACGACCCGCGCGTGCCGGTGACGGAATCCGAGCAAATGGTCGCGAAGATCCGGGCCAACGGCAGCGAGGTCTGGTTCCTCGTCGGCCTCAACGAGGGCCACGGCTTCCAGAAGCGCGACAACATCGACTACTACCAGTGGGCCGTCGCGCTGTTCCTCGAGAAGCTGAAGCAGTAGGACAAAAGGCGGCTTCGCTCAGCCAACGCGCTTGCTGACGACGGCAGAGCGCCGACTCTCGCGGCCGTGCCTGTTGACCGAGGTCATGGCGAAGTGCCACGTGGCAGGCGGCAGGTTCTCGACCAGGTAGCGCGTGAGGCCGGGATTGTCGATCTCGACGACGCGGGAAATCAGGCCCGGCCCGTGCCCCACGTAAATCCGGTAGCCGGCGAGGTCATGCAGCACCGAGCCGTCCTCGTTGCGGGTCGGCGGTGTCCACGAGATCGTCGCCGCCCCGTCGGCCGACCCGGTCACTTCGATGTCAAAGGCCGGCAGGGACGTGACAGCGCTTCCGTCCGACACCGAGATCGTGATGCCGGTATAGAGGCCGACGTCGGCTGCCCCCGGGTAGCCGTGGAGCCGGCCGCTCGCCGGGTCCAGCCGCGCCCAGGTGGGCTTGTTCGAGACCGAGAACACCAGCAACTGGTCGTCCGGGTCCTGTGCATGCGGCCGGAACTGGAAATAGTCGCCCGCGAGCGTCTCGGGCGGCGGATGCCCGGAGATTTTCGGCGCACGATTCGCCTCTTGCCCGCCGCCACGGCCGGCTTTCGCGCCGCCACCTGCCCCGCCGCCGCTGCAGCCGCTCGCCGCCAGGGTCATTCCCAGACCACATGCCAATGCAATCCTTCGCATTGTTCGCCCCCCTCAGGCTCCAGAAGGAGCGGGCAATCTAGCGGCGGCATTTCGCGCGGTCAGCCCGTCGCTGTCGGCCAATGCCGACGTCCCGCAAGCGGACGCCTGCTTCGGGCCCGCCCGGATCCGTCTGAAATAGGAAGGGGTCCGTCCCCTTCGTCAGGCGCGAAGGTCGGACCAGTCGGGGTGGTGGTTGAAAAGCGCGACGACGAACGGGCAGTGCGGGCGGATCCTGAACCCCTCGCGGCGGGCATCGGCGACCATGCGCTCGACCAGCTTCGTCGCGATGCCGCGGCCGCGCAGCGCCACCGGCGTGCCGGTATGGTCCGCCACCAGGATGTCCGGCTGCTCGCGCCGGAATGTCAGCTCGGCTTCGGCCGCAGCGCCCGCGATCTTCGCCACGTAGCGGCCGCGTCGGCTGTCCATCTCGCGGGTGATCGTGATCTCGTCCATGATCGGCGCTGTCCTCGCCGCTCAGTCGTGGTGCGGGGTCTCGAGGCCTTGCTGCCCGGAAAAGAATTTCGACAGCGCGCGGATATCGTCCTGCGTGAGCTGCTGCGCGAATGGCTGCATGATCGGGTTCTTGCGCTTGCCGAGACGGTAGTCGTTCAGCGCCTGCGCCAGGTAGTCGGCGTGCTGGCCGGCGAGATTCGGGTACTCGTCCATGGTGCCGAAGCCGTTCTTGCCATGGCAGGCGACGCACATCGAGGCTTTCTCCGGCGGCGTGCCGGCGATTGCGTCCTGGTCGGGCGCGGGCGCCGCCGAGCTGAAAAACGCGGCGAGGTCGGCGCGGTCCTGGTCGGACAGCGTGTTCGCGTAGCCGCGCATCGTCGGGTGCCAGCGCGCGCCATCCCGGTATTCCGCGAGCGCGGCCTCGATGTAGCTTCGGTGCTGCCCGCCGAGCTTCGGCACGGAGTATTTCGGGTACGAGTTCTTGTAGTTCTCGATGCCGTGGCAGCCGAGGCAGGCATAGGCGAGTTTCCGGCCGTGCGCGGGATCGCCGTCTGCGAGCGCGGCCCACGGCAGGAGGGCGAGCACCCCGGCGGCAATCAGGGATTTGGCGCGGCGGTTCAAGGGCTTCGAACTCCTCGTGGGCGCCCGGCATGTTAAGGGGGGCGCGCCGGAATTGCCACCCGGGAGCCCGGCCTCAGAGCGCGGCCGCAATGTCGTTCATGATCCCCGCATCGCGCGGCTTCACTGCCGGTGCGTAACGGTTGCGCAGCGTGCCGTCGCGGCCGATCAGGAACTTCTCGAAATTCCACTCGATGTCGCCGGCGTAGCCGTTCGCCGGGTCGGTGAGCCAGGCGTACAGCGGGTGCCGGCCGGCGCCGTTGACCTCGAGCTTCCCGCTCATCGGGAAAGTGACCCCGTAGCGGGTGCTGCAGAACGCCTGGATTTCGGCTTCGCTCCCCGGCTCCTGCCCGCCGAACTGGTTGCAGGGGAAGCCGACCACGGCGAAGCCTTCGTCCGCGAGTTCCTCGTGCAGCGCCTCGAGGTCGGCGTACTGCGGCGTGAGGCCGCACCGGCTCGCGACATTCACCGCGAGCACGACCTTGCCCTTCAGTCCGCCGAGCAGGTCAGAGCCGCCATCGATGCCCGGCAGCCTGAAATCCCAGAAATTCGTCATCGGCGCGGCCCTCCCCGCGCCCGGGGATTCAATGGCGATCCTGCGAGCCTCGCCGTGCGGCGACCCGGCGCTCGTCGCGCGCGGCAAAACCCGCGCCATAGACGCGCCTGTCGCGCGATTCGCGCCGATCGCCGTGTTCGCGCTCGCCGCCCGTGTCGTCCGGCGAAGCGTGGTTGCCGTCGTCCATGAACCGCCCTTTTTCGTCCCGTTCCCGTCCGTGAATCCTTTCCATGCCGGTCTCCTTCAGGCCCGTCAGTCGCTCCCGGTTAGAGTGCCGTTGCGGGATTGCGTTTCCATGACAACCAGAAAACGCCCCGAGACGCGATCTGTCAACAGAGGATGCGGCAGATCAGGGCCCGGCGGACGGCTCATCCGGCAGCCAGACGCTTACGACCGCGCCCCCGCCGTCGCGGTTCGCGATGGACAGGCGCCCGCCGTGGGCGTCCACGATCTCGCGGCAGAGCGTCAGCCCAAGGCCCGTGCCTTTCGTTTTCGTCGAGTAAAACGGCAGGAGCGCATCACGCAGCACCTCCTGCGTGAGCCCGCTGCCGCGATCGGCGACCTCGACCGCAAACCCGCCGCCGCGCTTCGTGACGCCGAGCGTCACCTCGTCCTCCGGCGAGCCCGACTCGATCGCGTTTTTCACCAGGTTGATGAGCACCTGCTCGATCTGCGCCGCGTCCACCCAGGCTGCCGGCGCGGGCAAAGGCTCGAGCACACGGAACGACAGGCTGCTGCGCAGGCCCGCGAGGAGCGTGCGCCATTCGATTTCGGCCGGACGCGGCCGCGGCAGCTTCGCGAAGCGCGCGTAGCCGTCGATGAAGGTCGCGAGGTGCGAGGCGCGTTCCTCGATCGTCGCGAACACGCGCGCGAGGCGCTCGGCATCGGGTGTCGCGACCAGTTGCCGGCCCGAGTGCGCGAGCGAGGTGATCGGCGCGAGCGAATTGTTGAGCTCGTGGGCAATGACGCGTATCACCTTCTTCCAGATCACGACTTCCTGGGCAGCCATCTCGCGCGTCAGCTGCTTGAACAGCAGCAGCCGGTGCGGCTGGCTGTTCAGCGAGAACGGCCGGTGGCTGAGATGATAGACCTCAGCCTCCGCGCCCTCCGTTACCGTGAACAGCGTGTCCACCCCGCTCGCGACCGCCTCGCGCATCGGTTGCGGCGCGCTCTCCAGGATGTCGTTGAAGCGGATGCCCTCGATCTTGCGGCCGGCACGGAACAGCTGGCGCGCCGCGATGTTGCCGAACACGATGTGGTCGTTCGCATTGGTGAGCACGAGGGCGAGCGGCGTCGTCTGCACGACCGTGTCGAGCAGGAGTTCGCGCTGATAGAGGTTGAGGCGCTCGCGGCGCAGCGTGTCGCCGAGCGCGTTGTACTCCTCGGTGAGGTCGCCGATCTCGTCCGGGCCGGTCGCCGTCACGCTGACGCTGAAGTCGCGGTCGCGCAGGCTTCCGATTGCGTCCGCGACGGCACGAAGGCTGCGGCTCCAGCCGCTGAACATGCGGTCGGTGAACCAGAGCGCGAGCGGCAGCGTGACGAGGAGCGCCGCCGCGCAGGCGAGCACCGGGGAGGCCAGCCAGCGGTCGAAGGCGAGCGCGACGGCGGCGGCCACGGCCGACGCGAGCACGACGACGGCGGCAATGCGGCCGGCGAGCGACCGGCGGGCGCGCGATTTTCTGGGCACGGCCCCTTATACCCGTAATGCCCGACGCTGCCGAATCAGGCCGCCGCTACTGGCTTGCGATCCAGCGGTCGAGCTTGGCGTTCGGCGCCGGGAACGGCAGCATGCCGTCCCCGAACGGCGCCCGGGCTTTGCAGCGGCTGCGCGCCTAGGCGTTGACGGAAGTGCGCCCCGGGTCGACCGCAGTCTTGAGGCCGAGCTTTTCCATCCGGCGATAGAGCGCCTGCCGCGACAGCCCCAGGTCGCGCGCCGCCTGGGCGACCACGCCGTCGGCGAGCAGCAGCGCCTGTTCGATCGCCTCGCGGTCGATGTCGGATCCGTCGGCGGGCTCCGCCGAGGCCGGGAGCGCGAGCGCCTTTGCCGTGATCACCGGCTCGACCGACAGCAGGCAGGCGCGATGGATCACGTTCCTGAGCTCGCGGACGTTCCCCGGCCAGCGGTAGCGTGCGAGCGCGCGCAGCGCGGCCGGCGCGAGCGTGAAGCCCGGCTCGAGGAAGTGCTGCGCGAGCGGGAGGATGTCCTCCTGGCGCGCGGCGAGCGGCGGCACTTCGAGCTCGATGACGTTCAGGCGATAGAATAAGTCCTCGCGGAACCTGCCTTCGCGGATGAGCTGCGGGAGGCCCGCGTTGGTCGCCGCGATCACGCGCGCGCGGGTCCTGCGCGTCGTGTTCGAGCCGAGGCGCTCGTACTCGCCCGTCTGCAGCACGCGCAGGAGTTTCGCCTGGCCCTGCGCGGAGAGATTGCCGATCTCGTCGAGGAAAATCGTGCCGCCGTCCGCGGCCTCGAAGCGGCCGGTGCGCGCCTTGGCGCCCGTGAAGGCGCCGGCCTCGGTGCCGAAGAGTTCCGCTTCCATCAGGGTGTCGGGCAGCGCCCCCACGTTCACCTTCACGTAGGGACCGGCCTTCACCGCCGAGTTCGCCTGCACGATGTCGGCGATCACTTCCTTGCCGGCGCCGTTCGGGCCGGTGACCAGGACCGGCACGTCGGCGTGCGCGACGCGGGCGGCGGTCGAGGCGAGCGCGTGCATGGCCTCACTCTCGTAGATGAGGCCGTTCAGGGCGAAACGCGTCGCCAGCCCGGCGCGGGCCGCGGCGCGGCGGCGGCGGATCGCGCGGTTCTCGGCGCGCGCAGCCTCGAGGTCGAGCAGGTTCCTGACCGTCGTCAGCAGGCGCGCATTGTCCCAGGGCTTCGCGACGTAGTCGGAGGCGCCCGCCTTGACGAGCTCCACCGCGGTTTCGAGGTGGGTCCAGGCCGTCAGCAGGATCACCGGCAGCTCCGGGTGCTGCGCGCGGATGTGACGGAACAGCGTGATGCCTTCTTCACCAGAAGTGGCTTCGCGCCGGAAGTTCATGTCCTGGATGACAAGGTCGACGGGCTCGCGCGCGAGCAGGTCGAGGCCGGACGCGGCGCTCTCCGCGCCGAAGACCTTCGCACCGTGCATGGACAGCAGCACGTCGAGGGCCGTGCGCACGGCCTCGCTGTCGTCGATGACGAGTATTGTGCGCTCTCCCAAGCTGTCCCTGAGCCCCTGGTCGTCTGTGTCCTTCATCGGCTTGGATGCGGCGCGGGCATGAACCGTTGGAATTTCGCCCACAGTCTAGACCGTTCTGCTCGCGACGGCGGGTGAGATGCCGGAGGCCCGGCGCGCGGGCTGCAGGGCCGCGGCGATGCCGATCAGCCAGATCACGAGCACGCCGCCGACCAGGTAATACAGGTCGAGCCGCGGCAGCTCGTACTTGACCGAGATCCAGTAGCCGATGCCGAGTGCCGCGCCGCAACCGGCGACGACGCCCGCGGTCGTGACCATCCAGTTCTCGACCAGGAAGTGGCGTACGATATCCAAGCGGCGCGCACCGACCGCGCGGCGCGTGCCGATCTGGCGGATGCGCGTCGAGACGTTGAACGTCGCGAGGCCAAAGATGCCGAGCGCGGTAATCGCAAGCAGGGCACAGGTCACGCTCACCAGGAAGATCGCCATGTTGCGATCCTTCAGGTAGGACTGGTCGATGAAGTAGTCGAAGGTCCGCACCCAGCGCAGCAGGCGGTCCGGATTCGAGCTTCCGAGCTTCGCCTCGATGTCGCGCATGATGGCGTCGCGGCGGCCGGGCTCGGTGCGCACGAGGTAAATCGCGGTTGGTCCGCTCTTGACGCGCGGAAACAGCACGACGTGGTCCAGCTTGTCCCAGCCGACCCAGGCGCCCTGCATATGCTCGATGAGGCCGACGATCGTGATCGGCTTGCTGAGCCCATCATAAAACGTCTTGCCGAGCGGGTTCGGGTCGTTCGGGAACAGGTCCTTTGCGAACGCTTTCGTCACGATCGCCTGCGGCGAGCTGCCGAAGGTGTCGGACGCCGGCAGGATCTCGCTCGCCTCGAATGGGCGGCCGGCGGCCAGCGTGATGCCGAGCGCGGCGACGCCCTGTTCGTCGATGTCGTAGGTGTTGCCCGCGATCGACTGTTCCGGGGTCACCTCGCCGGGCCTGGACTGGAAGCCGCTCGCACTGCCGCCGCCTGAGAGCGGGATGTTGCTGATGAGGCTTGCCGCCTTCACGCCCGGCAGGCCGCGGATGGTCGCGAGGTCCTCGCGCCAGCTCGCCTCGTAATCGAAGTCCTGCGTGAAGCCCGCACTGGCCACCCAGATCATGTTTGCCGTGTCCATGCCGGTCGGGCGGCCGATTTTCTCGACGCGCTGCTTGACCACGTAGACCGCATTCACCAGCACCGCAAGGCCGATCGCGATCTGGAAGGCGACCAGCAACGCGCCGGTGCGGTTGCGCCACAGGGCGGAGGCGATGGGACGGAGGTTCCAGGCTGTCATGTCACTGTGCCTTCAGGTAGGAAGCCGGGGGAATCCGGCCGATGCGCCAGGCCGGGTACAGGCCTGCGGCAAGGGTGGCGAAGAACGCGAGAGCGAGGGCGGTCACGACGCTCGTGACGTCGACATGCGCGAGCGCCTGCGTGCCCCCGGCGTCGGTCGGGTCGACCGTATAGAGAGCGCGCAGGCCCAGCAGCAGCAGCCCGCCGAGCGCCAGGCCGAGCGCCGCGCCGATCGAGGAGATCACGCCGACTTCGACCAGGTGCTGGTAGAAGACCTGCCTGCGGCTCGCGCCCAGCGCGCGGCGCACGCCGGTGATCGGGGCGTTGTTCAGGAACTTCGCGAGCAGCAGCCCCACGGTGTTCAGCAGGCACACCGCGAGGAAGGCGAAGGCGAGGCCGACCAGCACGCGATCGTCATTGCTGACGACGTTGTTGTCGACCAGCCACTGGTCCACCTGGGTCAGGCGATTGTTGAGCGGGCGCGGGTAGCGGCCTCCTTGTTTCTGTCTCAACGAGTAGTTGTCGAGGAAGGCCATGAAGCGATCGCGTGTTGCGACGTCAGGCAGCTCGACCCACATCTGGATCCAGACGTCCTCGGAGTTGAGGAAACCCTGGTAGTCCTTGATGTCCTCGGGCTTCCAGCCGTTGGTGTTGCCCGCGCTGAAAAGCTCGAGCGTCGCGTTCCAGCCGAAGGGTATGTAGATGTCTTCCGGCTCCTCGAGGGCGCCGTTGTTCACGTCGTAGAACGTCGGCAGCGGCAGCCAGGTGTCGCGCACGCCGATGACGCGGAACTCGCGGTCGTTCCAGCGGATGCGACGGCCGACGCTGTTCGCGCCGCCGAAGAACTTCTCGTTCATCTTGCGCGAGATGACGATTACGGGCTCGGGACCCGTGTCCGCCGCGTCGGTCCAGGTGCCGCCGTACTGGAACGGCACGTCGAACATCGCGAAAAAGTCCTTGGTCGTCACGCGTGTCGTGCCGCGCTCGGGCTTTACCGCGTCGCCATCGATCGACAGCGTACCGACGGCCTTGTGCATGATGACCTTGCGCGTCGGGATATCCGAGCGGTACACCGCCATCGCGTCGCGGTAGGTGAGCTGGGGCGGCGGCAGGTCGGGCCGGTCCTTGTCGGCCGGTTCCTGCGGGTCCCAGAAATCCATGGTGACCGCATACAGCACGTCGTTCTTCCACCAGATCGGGTTGCCCGACATGGCGCGGTACAGGGTCAGCGTCATCACGCACACGGCGATGCCGAGCGCGACCGCGCCGATCATGAGCGCCGTGAGGCCGGGGTTGCGCTTCAGGTTGCGGAATGCGAGCTCGAGGTAATAGCTGAACATGCGTGTGTCCTCAGTCCTCAGGCCTGCGACATCGCCGCCGGCGCGGCAGGGGCGGGCTGCGCCAGCGCGCTGCCGCGCGTCTCGTAGGGCTGCAGGTCCGAGATCTGGCCGTCGACGATGTGGACGTTGCGGTGCGCGCGGCGCGCGAGCTCCGGGTCGTGCGTGACCATGATGATGGTGGTGCCCATCTCGTTGATCTGCTCGAGCAGGTCCATGACCTGGCGCGCCATCAGCGAATCGACGTTGCCGGTCGGCTCGTCCGCGAGCAGGAAACGCGGGTCGCCGGCGAGAGCGCGGGCGATCGCGGCGCGCTGCTGCTGGCCGCCGGAGAGTTGCGAGGGCATGTGGTGCATGCGCGAGGACAGGCCGACCACGTCGAGCGCGCTCTTGATGCGCTGCTCGCGGTCCTTCTTCGCCAGGCCCCGGTAGCGCAGCGGCACGTCCACATTGTCGAAGATGTCGAGGTCCGGGATCAGGTTGAAGCTCTGGAAGATGAAGCCGATCTTCTCGTTCCGGAGCTTCGAGCGCGCCTCGTCGGAGAGCCGGCTCACGTCCTCGCCGTCGAGGCGATACGTGCCCGTGTCGAAGGTCTCCAGCAGGCCCGCGACGTTCATGAACGTCGTCTTGCCGGAGCCCGAAGGCCCGGTCACGGCGACGAACTCGCCGTCGCCGACCTTCAGCGAGAAGTCGCGCAGCGCGTGCGTCTCGATCATGTCCGTGCGGTAGATCTTGCTGATTCCGTTCATCTCGAGCATTGGCGTATCGCTCCTCGGTTCTCTTTTCGGATCCGGCGGCTCAGCCGCCAATGTGGAATTCGGGGACGTCCTTCATGTCGCCCATGCCGGAGATGACCACCTGGGTCCCCGGCGAGAGGCCCTTCAGCACCTCGATCTCGCCCACCGCCGCGGCCCCGAGCTCGACCGGCGTGAGCCTCGCCGTGTCGTCGTCGACGACATAGACGGCCTTGGTGCCGGAAACGATGTCGGAGCTGCGCTCGAACTTGATGGCGTTGGCGCGCTGCTCGATCACGATGCGGATGGAGCCGCGCTGGCTCTGCCGCAGGCCCGGAGGCTGGTCGCCGGCAAACTTCACGCGCCCCGTGACCTGGCCCGAGCGCACTTCCGGGGAGATTGCGGTCACGACGCCTTTGTAGTTCTGGCCGTCGAGCGCGATCTCGGCCTCCATGCCGGCCTTGATGTCGCGCGCGTAGACGTCGGCCACCTGGAACTCGACCTCGAAGGCCGAGAGGTCGACGACGGTCAGGAGCGGCGCGTTCTCCGCGACGCTCGCCTTCTCCGCCGCCGCGAGGTTCGCCACCATGCCGTCGACCGGCGAGCGCACGGCGAGCTCGTCGACGCGCCGCTTCAGGTTCGCGACCACGAAGCCCTGGCGGTCGCGCTCCTGGCGACGGGCGCGCAGGTCGAGGTCGAGGCTCTCCCGCTCGAGGCCCGAGGTTTCCATCGCGTGGTCGTAGGCGAGCTTCGCCGACTCGCGGTTGTCCTCGGCGGTCCGGAGGTCGCGCTCGGCAATCGCGCCCTTGTCCCAGGCGGATTGTGCGCGCTGCAGCTCGCGGTCGGCGGCGCGGATCTGCACGTTTGCGAGGTCTGCCGATTCCTTGGTCGCGAGCTTCTGGCGGCGGATCTCGATCGCCTGGCGCTGCAGCGCGGTGTCGAGGCTCTCGAGCGTCGCGCGCTCGCGCTGGTATTCGTTTTCGAGCGTGGGGCTCGCAAGCGTTGCCAGCACCTGACCGGACTTGACCGTGTCGCCGGCGTGCACCTGGTAGCTGATGTTGCCGGGCGCCACCGCGAACAGCGTCGGGCTCACGGCCGCGACCACGGTTCCCTGGGCGGACACGTCGCGCACGAACGGGCCTTCGGTGACGGTGACGATCCGCAGGCGATCGCGCGAGACGGTGAATTCGGTCGCGCTCCAGCCGCGGATCAGCAAGCCGAAGACGAGGATGAGGAGCAGCGCGCCGCCCGCAATGCCGATCATCTTCTGGCGCCGGCGATCGGGCTTGCCGGCCACGGCGATGTCCTGGGCGCCGGTGCCGCGAATCGCGCTGTCGTCACCGGCGGGCGTCGTATCCCGCCCGCCGGCCGACAGTGGCTTGAGGTTCGTAATCTTCATGGACGTAAGCTCACGATTTAGACGTTGCACGTGCCGTGCCAAGTTTGAATCGTGCGTACGTCATTGATTTATGGGCGTTACGGACGGGTGGAGCCGGGAACGTCGGTGTCCGCGGACGGTGTCCGGACACATTTCGGACGCCAAAAGGGGACAGTCACCTTTAAAGGTGACTGTCCCCTTTGATGGAGAGGTCTTTGCTGTACGTGACGTTCATGACGTTGTCGTACCAGCCGGCGACGCGCGGCGCGACCAGGTGCTTGGAGACGTAGAAATAGAGCGGGATGACGGGAACGTCCTGCAGGAGCGCGCGCTCGGCCGAGGCAAGATAAGTCGCGCGCTCCTTGCCCGCGACGGCCGCCGCCATCGCGAGCCCGACGTTGTAGCGATCGCTCGCGTAGCGCGGCAGGTTGATGCCGAAGCCGCCCTTCAGGACCTGGAGGAAGGAGTAGGCGTCGTTGTAGTCGCCGATCCAGCTGCCGCGGAACAGCGGCGCCTCGCGCGCGTCGATCGCCGCCTTCAGCACGCGGAAGTCCTCCGAGCGCAGGCTCACCTCGGCGCCGAGGTGCTCCTTCCACATCGCCGTGACGGCAAGCGCGATGCGGTCGTGCAGCGGGCTCTTGCTGGTGCGCAGCTCTACCCGTAGCGGCTTCGCGGCCGAGTAGCCCGCCTCCTTGTACAGGCGCTGCGCCTGGCGGATCCTCGCGTCGTCGTCGAGCCCCGCCCAGTCGAAGCGCTGCGGCGCATAGCCTGCGATGCCCGGCGGCACCCAGCCCCAGGCCGGCCGCTCGCCGTCGCCCAGCACCTTGTTCACGAGCACCTCGCGATCCACGGCCATGGCCAGCGCCTGCCGAAGCTCCCGCGCATCCCTGAACGGCGGCAGGTCGAGCGCAAAGCCGTAGTAGTAGATGCCGAGTGTCGGCGCGACGTGGAGTTGCCCCGGCAGGTCGCGAGCGAGGCGCGCGCCCTCGCCCGGCGGCACGGTGTAGGTGATGTCGAGGTCGCCTGCGCGGTAGCGCGTGAGCTCCGTGGTCGGGTCCGCGACGTGCAGGTAACGCACGGCATCGAGCTTCGTCGCCGCGTCGTTCCAGTAATGGGCGTTCCGCACGGCGAGGATGTGCGAGCCGATGGCCCACTCGGCCGGGACGAAGGCGCCGTTGGTCACGGCGATGCCCGGCCGCGCGAACTCCTTCGGGTGCGCGGCGAGCGTCGGCCGGTGCACCGGGAAGGTGCTCGGGTGCGAGAGGGTCGCGAGAAAGTAGGCGCAGGGGTCGGCGAGATCGACGACCAGCGTCGTCTCGTCCGGCGCGTAGACAGCCAGCGATTCGGGCGGCTTCTCCCCCGCAACGATCGCGGCGGCGTTCACCACCGGCTCGAGCATCAACGCGTACTGCGAGGCCGTCGCGGGATCCACGAGCCGGCGCCAGGCGGCGACGAAGTCCTCCGCCACGACGCGGTCGCCGTTCGACCAGCGCGCACCGGCGCGGAGCCTGAAAGTGTAGCGGCGGCCGTTTTCCGTTACGGCCCAGCGCTCGGCTGCGCCCGCGACAGGCGTGCCGTCCGGCGCCATCGAGACGAGGCCCTCGTAGCAGTCGCGCAGGATCGTCATCGCCGCTTCCATGCGCGCGAGCTGCGGGTCGATCGAATCGGGCTCGCTGCCGTTGCCGCGACGAAGCTCGTGGGCCGCGGCGTCGCCCTGCTTCGGCCCGCAGGCCGCGAGGCCGGCCGCGGCCGCGAGCACCGCGGCGAGCGCGAGGACCGCGCGTCGCCTCATGCGGCTCGCGCGCGTTTCTTCAGGTGAACCAGCAAAATCGAGACCGTCGCCGCGGTGATGCCGGGCAGGCGCGAGGCCTGGCCGAGCGTGCCGGGCCGCGACTCGACGAGCCGCTGGCGCGCCTCGTTGGAGAGCCCGGCAACCGTGGCGTAGTCGATCCCGTCGGGCAGCCGCGTCTCTTCGTTCCGGCGCTGGCGCTCGATCTCGGCCTGCTGGCGTTCGATGTAGCCCGCATATTTCTCGCGCGCCTCGAGGCTGCGCGCGACCTGCCCGGCGAGGCGCTCGTCGGCGCGGGCCGGCACGGCACCTGCAGCGAGGGCGTCGCGCTTGGCCGAGAAGAAATCCCAGCGCGCGTCGTCGACGAGGCCGAGGCCGCGCGCGACGGGCGTGAGGCGTTCGTCGGCATTGTCCTCGCGCAGCAGCAGCCGGTGTTCAGCGCGGCTCGTGAACATGCGGTACGGCTCCATCGCCCCGCGCGTGATGAGATCGTCCACCATCACGCCGAGGTAGGCCTGGTCGCGACGAGGCGACCAGGACGCGCGGTCGCTGGCAAGAAGCGCGGCATTGATTCCGGCGAGCAGGCCCTGCGCTGCCGCTTCCTCGTAGCCGGTCGTGCCGTTGATCTGGCCGGCGAAGAAAAGCCCGGCGAGCGCCCGGGTCTCGAGCGAGTCGCGCAGGCCCTTCGGGCAGAAGTAATCGTATTCGATGGCGTAGCCGGGGCGGATCATTTCGGCGCGCTCGAAGCCGGCGATGCTGCGCACGAAGGCGAGCTGCACGTCGGCCGGCAGGCTGGTCGAAATGCCGTTCGGATAGACGACGTCGGTGTCGAGGCCCTCGGGCTCGACGAAGATCTGGTGTGAGGCCTTCGCGGCGAAGCGTACGACCTTGTCCTCCACCGACGGGCAGTAGCGCGGGCCGGCGCCCTCGATGAGGCCGGTGAACATCGGCGAGCGGTCGGCCGCGGCGCGGATGATGTCGTGGGTCGCCGCATTGGTGGCGGTGATGTGGCATTCCAGCTGCCGCGGATGCTCTTCGCGGCGGCCGAGGAAGGAGAACACGGGTCGCGGCTCGTCGCCGGGCTGTGGGCGCATCGCCGCATAGTCGAGCGTGCGCCCGTCGAGGCGCGGCGGCGTGCCGGTCTTCAGGCGGCCGACGGCAAAGGGCAGTTCGCGCAGGCGCGCCGCCAGTACATTCGACGGGGCGTCGCCGATGCGGCCGCCCTCGCGGCTCTCGAGGCCGACGTGGATACGCCCGCCGAGGAATGTGCCGACCGTCAGCACGGTCGCGCGGGCGCGGATCCCGCCGCCGTCCGCCGTAACGACGCCCGCCACGCGGCCGTGCGCGACGACGAGGTCGGCGACCTCGACCTCGCGCAGCACCAGGTTCGGCTGTGCTTCCAGCACCGCGCGCACCGCATTCTTATAGAGCGTGCGGTCGGCCTGGGCGCGGGTCGCGCGCACGGCCGGGCCCTTGCTCGCATTCAGCGTGCGGAACTGGATGCCGGCGCGGTCGGCGGCCATCGCCATTGCGCCGCCCATGGCGTCGATCTCGCGCACCAGGTGCCCCTTGCCGATGCCGCCGATGGCCGGGTTGCAGCTCATCTGGCCGACGGTCGCGAGACTCTGCGTCATGAGCAGCGTGGACGCACCCATCCGCGCGGCCGCGAGGGCCGCCTCGGTGCCGGCGTGGCCGCCGCCGATCACGATGACGTCGTACTGCTCCATGCCCATCCCATTCCGGGGCCGCCATGATATCGAAGGGGTCCGTCCCCTTCACGAATATGAAGGGGCGCGTCCCCTTCGTAAAATATGATGTGGGGATGGGGTCCCTGCGATGGATGGGCGTGGTGGCGGCCGTCGCGCTGGTTGTGCCGCGGGCACTCGCGGCTGCGGCGCCGCTGCGACTCGAGCCCTGCCGCATCTCCGACATGGACGGGCTGGTGTCGACGCAGGCGCGCTGCGGCAGTCTTGCGGTGCCCGAGGACCCCGATGACCCGCGAGGCCGGCAAATCGCGCTCTCGATTGCGGTCGTACCGTCGGTCGCGACCGTCGCGAAGCCGGACCCGCTGTTCCTGATCGCGGGCGGCCCGGGGCAGGGAACGATCGAAGGCTACGCACCGGCCCTGGGCGCCTTCGCCGGCCTTCACCGCGAGCGCGACCTGGTGCTGGTAGACCAGCGTGGCACCGGCGGCTCGAATCGCCTCGACTGCGACATGCCCGACGATGCCCTGGACGGCGGCGAGATCCCGCCCGCCGAACTCGCCCGGCTCGCCGCCGCTTGCCTCGCGACGCTGCCGGGCCGCGCGCAGTTCTACACGACGAGCCTCGCCGTGCGCGACCTCGACGCCGTGCGCGCGGCGCTCGGCTACGCCACGGTGAACCTGTTCGGCGCCTCCTATGGCACGCGCGTCGCACAGCAGTATGCGCGCCGCTACCCGGAGCACACGCGCACGGTCACGCTCGACGGCGTCGTGCCGCCCGGCCTCGCGCTGGTGCCGCGAGTCGCGATCGAGTCGCAGCGCGCGCTGGATCGCGTGTTCGCGCGCTGCGCGGCGGACGCCGTCTGCAATGCACGATTCCCGGCGCTGGCCGCGCAATTCGCGTCGCTTGACGCGACGCTGCGCAAGGGCCCGGTGGCCGTGACGATCCCCGATCCCGTAACCGGCAAGAGCCGCGATATCGAGGTCACGCGCGCCCAGCTCGTGACGGTCGCGCGCATGCTGACCTACTCGGCATGGACCGCGGCCCTGCTGCCGCTCGTCCTGGACGAAGCTTCGGTCCGCGGAAACTACCGCCCGCTCGCCGCGCAGGCGGAAATGGCGGGCGAGGACATCGACCGCATGATCGCGTTCGGCATGCACAATTCCGTCGTCTGCGCCGAGGATGCGCCGCTGTTCGCCGCCGCGACCGACCGCAGGGCGCTCGCGGCCACGGCCATCGGCACGCGGATGGTCGACGGCATGGCGGCGATCTGCAGTGTCTGGCCGCGCGGGTCCGTGGATGCCGATTTCATGCAGCCGCTGCATTCGAATGTTCCCGCGCTCCTCCTCTCCGGCGAGTTCGACCCCGCGACGCCCGCGGACTACGGCGCGGCGGCGGCCAAGGGCTTCGTGGGCGGAATGCACGTCATCGTCCCGGGACAGGGCCATGGCCAGATACGCCTGACTTGCGTCCAGGACCTCGTCAAGCGGTTCGTCGACGCAGGCACGACCGCAGGCCTGGACCTGTCCTGCGTGAAGGAGATCCGGCCGGCGCCCTTCTTCCTCTCCTTCAGCGGGAGCGCGCCGTGATCCGGGTCGAAGGGCTGGTACGAAAATTCGGCGCCGTGCGCGCGGTCGACGGCGTCGGTTTCGAGGCCGGGGACGGCCGCATCACCGGGCTGCTCGGACCGAACGGCGCCGGCAAGTCGACGACGCTGCGCATCCTCTATACCGTGCTGCAGCCGCACCGCGGCACGGCTGTCATCGATGGCGTGAATGTCGTCGAAGATCCGTTGGCTGCACGGCGACGCATCGGCGTGCTGCCGCACGGGGCCGGCATCTACCCGCAACTCGACGCGCGCGAGAACATCGCCTACTTCGGCCGCCTGCACGGGCTCGCGGGAGCGGCACTCGCCGCACGCGTCGAGACGCTCCTCGCCGAACTCGACATCGCCGGCTACGCCGGCCGTCGCGCCCGCGGCTATTCCCAGGGCGAACGCATCAAGGTGGCCCTCGCCCGCGCCCTGGTGCACGCGCCGAAAAACATCCTGCTCGACGAGCCGACCAACGGGCTCGACGTCATGGCGACGCGGGCGCTGCGCACGCTCATCCTGAAGCTTCGCGACGCGGGGCACTGCATCCTGTTCTCCAGCCATGTCATGCAGGAAGTCGCCGCCCTCTGCGACGACGTCGTGATCGTGGACAAGGGGCGCGTGGTCGCCGCCGGCACGCCGGAGGCGCTGCGCTCGCGCTTCGGGTCCGCGACGCTCGAGGATGCGTTTGTCGCGGCGGTCGGCGACGCGAGGGGGCTCGAATGATCGCGACGATCCGAACGGTCATGGGCAAGGAGCTGCGCGAGACGCTGCGCGACCGCCGCACGCTCGTGAACAGCCTGCTGATCGGCCCGGTCCTCGCGCCGGTATTCTTCATATTCGTCCTGAAGCTGGCGCTCGCGCGTTCGATAGCGGGCGAAGACGAACGCGTGCCGGTCACGGTAGTGAATGCCGCCGGCGCGCCGAACCTCGTGCAGCAGCTGCGCGAGCGCGGGCTCGAGGTCGCCTTGCGCGAGGGCACGGAGGCCGAGATCCGGTCCTGGATCGCTGAGTCGAACGACCTCGTCGTGCTCTGCGTGCCGCCTGGCTTCGGCGCGCGCTTCATCCGGGGCGCGCCGGCTGCCGTGCAGCTCTATGCGGACGGCTCCGATTCGGACGCGGTCAAGCGCTCCGCGCGCGTGCGCAGGGCGGTCGCGGACTATGCCGCGCTGGTCGGGAGCCTGCGCCTGCAGGCGCGCGGCATCTCGCCGACCGTCATCCAGCCGGTCGTGATCGACGACGTCGACGTCTCGACGCCTTCCGCGCGGGCCACGCTCATCCTCGGCATGCTGAGCTACGTGATCCTGCTGGCGACGCTGATGGGCGGGCTCTACCTCGCGATCGACGCGACCGCCGGCGAGCGCGAGCGCGGCTCGCTGGAGTCGCTCCTCACGCTGCCGGTCGCGCGCGAGCGCCTGATCTACGGCAAGATCGCGGCGACGACGGTGATGATGCTGGCCGCGCTCGCCGTGGTATCGGCGTCGATCGCCGTCTCGCTGCGCGCGATACCGCTCGAGACATTCGGCATGTCCGCCAACTTCGGGGCGTCCGTCGTGTGGCGCGTGTTCCTGGCGGTGGCGCCGTTCGCGCTCCTCGCTGCCGGCCTGCTCACGGTCGTCGCCTCGTTCACGCGCACCTACAAGGAAGCCCAGTCCTGGCTCGGGCTGGTGTTGCTCGTGCCGACGGTGCCGATCGCGATCGCGGGCGTGCTCGGCGTGACGCCGCAGCCGGCGCTCATGCTCGTTCCCTCGCTCGCCCAGCACCTGCTGATCCAGGGCCTGATCCGGGGCGAGCCGCTGCCCGCGGCCTGGTCGTTGCTCGCCGCGGCGAGTTCGGTCGCCCTCGGCCTCGCGCTTGCCTGGCTCGCCGGGCGGCTTTATCGACGCGAGGCGATCCTCGGCTGATAATCCCGGAACCCGGTCGGCGACGGAGCGTCAAAGGCGTCATGAGCACGAGAATGGCCGGCATCGCCGCGCTGCTTCTGCTCGCCGCGTTCCCGGCGCTCGCACAGATTACCTCGGTGCCGATGAAGGGCGCTGGCAACGAGTGGGTGAAGGAGCTCGACCTGCGCGGCCGCATGGACTGGGAATGGATCGAGACCTACCCGGAACAGGTCTACTTCGCGACCCGCCACGAGTCGGAGCGGAAGGGAGACATCGTCTCGATGTGGATGCGCGTCGAGTACCGGTACCCGCAGAGCCCGCTCGATCATCGCAGCGTGCTCAGCCACGATGACTGGGACTGCGCCAAGCGCGAGCGCTCGACGACCGGCGTCTTCTTCTACAAGTGGAACAACCTGCAAACCGACAGGCCCGAGCCCGAACACTCGACCAACCTCCTGCGCACCTGGGAGAAAGTCGAGCCCGGCACGATCGGCGAGACGCTGATGAATTTCGCCTGCAACATCCGCCAGGTCACGCCGGTGATCCCCGAACCCGCGCAAGGCTGATCACGCCCATTCGGTGAGACCCTCGCGCTCGTAGAGCACCTTGAACGACGGACGCGCCTTCATGCGCTTGACGTAGCCGGCGATGGCGGGCCACTCCGTCGCCGGCTTCGGCATGTTGCGCGACCAGCGCATCAGCATGGTGGTCACGAAATCGGCGGCGCTTACGCGGTCGCCGATCAGGTAGGCGCCGGACTTCGCTATTTGCCGGTCGACGCGCTCGAGGCTGGCCTCGATGCGCCGGCGCGCGGCGGCCTGGACCGGCTCGACCGCGGCCTGTCCAGCGGGCTGGTCCGGGTAGAACCAGTGGTGATAGGCGGTCTGCAGGGTGTTCGAGAGAAAGAACATCCAGCTCACGTAGGTGGCGCGGGACTCGTGCCCGACCGCGGGCATGAAACCCGCCTGCGGGTGGCGCTCGGCGAGCGTCATGCACAGCGCCGCGGCCTCCCCGAGCGGCACGCCATCCACGACCAGGGTCGGCACGACGCCGCCCGGATTCAGCTTCAGGTACTCCGGTTTCCTGTGCTCGCCGGCCTCGATGTCGACTTTCACGAGTTCGTGCGGCTCGCCGAGCTCGATCAGCATCCAGTGGACGCACAGGCTTGCGGTGCCGGGTGACCAGTAGAGTGTGTACATGGGGGCGAATCCTCCCGTAATGTGCGCATTATGGACCGGGGAAGCTGCCTGTGCGGAGCGGTGCAGTTCGAGGCTGGCCCATTCGTGTCCATGCTGCACTGCCATTGTTCGATGTGCCGCCGGCACCACGGCGCGATGTTCGCGACCTTCCTCGTGGCGCCGAGCGACGGCTTCCGCTGGATCAGCGGCGAGGAAGAAATCGTCGCCTACCGCTCCTCGGAACGCGGGCTCAGGCCCTTTTGCCGCCGCTGCGGCTCCGTCCTGCCGGTCGTGCTGCCGGATTACGTCGACATCGTGTTCGTGCCCGCGGGCACACTCGAGGACGATCCCGGCATCCGGCCGGAGCTCCACATGTTCACCGCCTCCGGCGCCGACTGGTTCCCGATCACCGACGCGCTGCCGCAATTCGCGGCGTTCCCGCCGGCATTCGGCGCCGGCCAGGCGGTCGAGAATCACCTGCCGGCGCAGGCCGGCGGCACCGTGGGCGGACGCTGCCTCTGCGGCGACGTGACATTCGAGCTGTCGGGCAGTCCGGAGGTGGTCCAGAACTGCCACTGTTCCCGCTGCCGCCGCGCGCGAGGTGCCGCCCACGCGACCAATGCCTTCTTTCGCAACGAGCAACTCGCTTGGCTCGGCGGCGAGGAGAGCGTCGTGAACTTTCCGCTGCCGGGCGCGAAGCGCTTCGGCCAGGCATTCTGCCGCCGCTGCGGCAGCAAGCTGCCGCGCGTCGTCACCTCTACCGGCCGAGTCGTCGTGCCCTGCGGCAGCCTCGACGGCAGCCCCGGCAGCGCGCCGCGCGGACACATCTTCACCGCCAGCAAGGCGCCCTGGTACGAAATCACCGACGGCCTGCCGCAATGGGAGGAGTTGCCTGCGTAAGCTCCTGCTGGCCGCGGCCCTCATCCTCGGTGCCTGCGGTGCGCGTGGCACGCCGGAAGACTCAGTCCGCGCGTTCGTTGACGAGGCGGAGTCGGCCGCCGAGACGCGCGATGCCTCGGCGCTCAAGGACCTCGTCGCCGACGACTACCAGGACCGCCAGGGCCGCACTGCCGCGGACCTGCGCAAATTCCTGCACGCCTGGCTCCTCGCCCACCCGTCCGTCAACCTGCTGACGCGGATCGACTCGATCGAGCTCGAGGGTACGCAGCTCGCGCGCGTTGGCGTGACCGTCGGCCTGCTCGGCCGGGAAGCGAACCGTGATTCCGGCTGGGACGTCGCCTTCGAGGTCGAGCGCCTCGAGCTGCGACTTTCGCGCGAGAGCGGCAGCTGGCGCGTGATCGCCGCCGCGCGCCGATAGGTCCGCGCGCGGCTAGTCGCTGTCTTCCGGCTCAACGGCGTTCCAGCGCTCGCGAAAGGCCCGCAAGGCCTCGTCGCGGATCGCGGAATGCCGGCGGGAAAGCAGCAAGGATGACGGCGGGCAAATGCGCGCCCGGATCACGCCGAGGTCCGCCGCCGCATCGAACAGGCTGGGATACCAGCGTTCCCACTCCGGCAGGATCGCCTCTACGTGGTCACGTAGACGCATCTGCGCCGGAGTCCGGCGCCAGCACCGGCAGCTGCGAATTCGGGCTCCACATTTGCCGATACAGCAACCAGCTGCCGCCTTCCTTCTTCCACAATTCGATGAACTTGCCGACGCGCGGCTCGCCCTCGCTCGAGTAGAGGGCGCGATAGGCGCCTTCGCGATACCAGAACTCACCGAGTTGCTTGGTCTCGTCGTCGGTGACCTCTATGCGCACCTGGCCCGGGTTGTAGGACTTCCAGAACTCGTCGATGGCGCCATGACCGGTCACGATCGCGTGGTCCGGCGGCAGGATCTCCGCATCCTCGCTGTACATCAAGGCGAGACCGGCGACGTCGCCGCCGTTGAAGGATCCGAGCCAGCCTTCGGCGGTGGCCTTGGGAAAGGCGTCGGGTGCCCTGGCCTGCCCGCAGCCCGCAAGCATGGCCAGGAAGGCCAGCGCGACATACGGGGCAACATGAAATCTGTTCATGGCAATCCCCCTTGGCTTGTCTCGCCCGATCATACTCGCCGCAGGCGGCGGCGGATCAAGTCCTTTCCCGGATCCGCGCGAGGCTGATGCCGTCGGCGATCGGCAGCAGTGCGAGGTCGATGCGCTCATCCCGGTGCAGCGCCTCGTTGAATGCCCGCAGCGCCACGGTGTCGGCCTCGTGCTCCGCGGGATCGGCGACGCGCCCGCCCCAGAGCGTGTTGTCGACCACGATGAGCCCGCCCGGGCGCACGAGCTTCAGCAGGCGTTCGTAATAGGCGAGATAGGAGGTCTTGTCGGCGTCGATGAAGGCAAAGTCGTAGCGACCGGCCTCGCCCTGCGCGATCCTCGCGTCGAGCGTCACTGTCGCCGGCGCGATCACGAGCTCGATACGGTCCGCTACGCCCGCGGCCTGCCAGTGGCGGCGGGCTATTGCCGTGTACTCCTCGCTCACGTCGAGCGCGAGAAGCGTCGCGTCCTCCGGCATCGCGAGCATCACGGCGAGGCTCGAGTAGCCGGTGAACACGCCGACCTCGATCGCGCGGCGCGCGCCCGTGAGCCGCGCCAGCATCTGCATGAACTGGCCCTGTTCCGGCGCGATCTGCATCTCGACCCGCGGGTGCGATGCCGTCTCCGCGCGCAGCGCCGCGAGCGCCGGCGCCTCGCGCAGCGAATGCTCCAGCAGGTACCGGTAGGTGCGGTCGTCCAGCGTCAACGTACGGTTCGACATCAGTAACCCTTGCTGACGTCGACTTCCGACAGCAGCTTCCCGCCCGCGACGAAGCGGCGCAGGTTCTCGCGCGCGAGGATCCAGCGCGCGACCTCGTTGCCCTCGAGGCCGGCGGCGACATGCGGGGTTATGATCACGTTCGGCGCGCGCCACAGCGGGTGACCCGCGGGCAACGGCTCGGGACTGGTGACGTCGAGGCCCGCGCCGCCGAGCCGGCCGTCCGCCAGCGCCGCGACCAGCGCGTCGGTCTCGACGGTTGCGCCGCGCCCGACGTTGATGAAGAGCGCCCCGCGCTTCGCGGCGTCGAAGAAGGCCTTGTTCATGAGGCCTTTCGTTTCCGCGGTCAACGGCAGCGTGCTGACGATGACGTCCGCGCGCCCCGCGAAGGGAAGCAGCTTGTCGGGCAACCCGACCTCGGCCACGTAGTCCGGGCCTTCGGTGCCGGAGTTGCGCGTCGCGATCACGGTCATGCCGAGCGCGTGCGCGCGCCTGGCAACCTCGGTGCCGATACCGCCGAGGCCGACGACCAGCATGGTGCGGCCTTTTACTTCCCACAGGCGGCTCTCGGGCACCGCCTCGTCGGCCCACTCGCCCTTCGCCTGTGCCGGGACGTAATACGCGAGGCCCCGCGTCAGGCCGAACATCAGGGCGAGCACGTGCTCCGCCATCACGGAGCCGGCCACTTTCTGCATGTTGGTCAGCACGATGCCGCGCTCGGCGAAGGCGGGGATGGCGACGCAGCGCTCCACGCCCGCGTACATGCGCTGCACCCAGCGGATGCGCGGGCCGGCCCGGATCACTTCCGGTACGCACTCACCGATCACGGCGTCGGCGTCCACCGCCTCGCGCGCGGCCTCGGCCCGGTCGGCGGCCGCGACGATCGCAACGCCGGGCGCAACCTCCCGCATGCGGGCAACCACCGCCGCATCGGCGCCCATCAGCACCACCTTGCGCGGCGGCGCCCAGCCCGGGCGGTCGCGCAGGGCGACCGGGGACTCGTGCAACCCGAGCTCGCGGACGAGGTTCGCAGCATCGGAATCCATGTCCGCGGCAAGCGCCGGAATCGACGCGAGAATCGAGAAGACAAGGCCGGCGGCGGCGGTGCGAAGCGGGGTTTGCATCCCCGAACGATACCGCACGGGACCGCCCGCGTGCGTACAATGCGTCGCGTCGTCCGGTCGCGCCGGGGGAGGACGCGATGCGCCTGCTATCCATGCTCATGCCACAGGAGCGCAAGTTCTTCGCGCTGTTCAACCAGCACGCCTCGCTCGTGGTCCAGGGCGCCGCAGTGCTCGTCGAGATGCTCTCCGGCTACAGCGACAATGGCCGGCGCGATGAATACGTCGCGCGGATCCAGGCCATCGAGCACCAGGCCGACGAGGTGACCCACCAGACCGTCGCGCTGATGCACAACACCTTCGTGACGCCGTTCGACCGCGACCAGATCAACAAGCTGATCCAGCGCATGGACGACATCCTGGACCTGATCCAGGACACGGCCGAGTCGCTGACGCTCTACGACGTACACAAGCTGACGGCAGAGGTCCGCCACCTGGCTAATCTCGTCCAGCTCTCCTGCCTGAAAGTCCACGAGGCCGTCACCCAGCTTTCGTCGATGGACAACGGCAAGGCGATCCTCAAGGCCTGCCAGGAGCTCGACGCGCTCGAGTCCGACGCCGACCGCGTCATGCGGTCGGCGATCTCGCGCCTGTTCCGCGAGGAACAGGACACGCGCCAGCTCATCAAGCTGAAGGCCGTGTACGAGCTGCTCGAGCTCACCACGGACAAGTGCCAGGACGTCGCGCTCGTGATCGAGGGCGTCGTGCTCGAGAACGGCTGAGGCGGGCCGCTGACCCGATGGAATTCGGCGCCTTCACCACCGCGATCGTGATGCTGATCGCGATCGCGCTCGTGTTCGACTTCATGAATGGCTTCCACGACGCCGCGAACTCGATCGCGACGGTGGTCTCGACCGGCGTGCTGAAGCCCTACCAGGCGGTCGTGTGGGCGGCAATCTTCAATTTCGTCGCGATCCTGATCTTCCAGCTGAAGGTGGCGGCCACCGTCGGCAAGGGCATCGTCGACCCCGCGGTGGTCGACAGCCACCTGATCTTCGGCGCGCTGGTCGGCGCGATCGCCTGGAACGTGATCACCTGGTATTACGGCCTGCCGTCCTCGTCCTCGCATGCGCTGATCGGCGGCATGATCGGCGCGACCATCGCCAAGGCCGGCACGGGCCCGCTGCTTGCGCCCGGCATCATCAAGACCTCGTCGTTCATCGTCGTCGCCCCGCTTCTCGGCATGGTCCTCTCGGGCATCATCATCGTCGTCGTGTCCTGGGTATGCCGGCGCCGTACCCAGCGCCAGACCGACCGCTGGTTCCGCAGGCTCCAGCTGGTCTCCTCCGCGATGTACAGCATCGGCCACGGCAGCAATGACGCGCAGAAGACGATGGGGATCATCTGGCTGCTGCTCATGTCGGCGAACCTGGCGACGCCGGAGCACCTGCCGGCATGGATCGTCGTCGCCTGCTACGTGTCGATCGCGCTCGGCACGCTGTTCGGCGGCTGGCGCATCGTGAAGACGATGGGCCAGCGCATCACCAAGCTGAAGCCGGTCGGCGGTTTCTCGGCCGAGTGCGGCGGCGCCATCTCACTGTTCATGGCGACGCATTTCGGTATACCAGTCTCGACTACGCACACCATCACCGGCTCGATCATCGGCGTCGGCAGCGCGCAACGCGTGCGCGCCGTGCGCTGGGGCGTTGCCGGCAATATCGTCGCCGCGTGGATCCTCACGATCCCGGCGTCGGCGCTGATCGCGGCGGCGGCCTGGTGGGCCGGCTGGCAGCTGTTCTGAGGAACGCGGGCAGTCGTTGCATTTACGGAATAATTTGATAAAGTTAAAATTATGAAAATGCTGCGTGCCATCGACGCGCTGGGGGCGCTGGCCTCCGAACCTCGTCTGGCCCTGTTCCGCCTGCTCGTGCGGCGCGGGCCCGAAGGGTTCACGCCATCGCAGCTCGCCGAGCGCCTGGACATCCCGCCGCCGACGCTTTCCTTTCACCTGAAGGAATTGCTTCGCTCGGGGCTCCTGGTCAGCAGGCGCGAGAGCCGCAACATCTTCTACAGCCCGGACTTCGGCCACATGGACGACCTGGTCGCGTTCCTGACGGACCATTGCTGCAGCCTCGGCGATGGAACGACCTGCCAGCCCGTCGAGTCCGCCCAGGGGAGGAAGCGCGCATGAACGACGAGCGTCCTTTCAACGTACTGTTCCTCTGCACCGGCAACTCGGCCCGCAGCATCCTGGCAGAATCGCTCATCAATCATTGGGGCAGGGGCAAGTTCCGCGGGTTCAGCGCGGGAAGCCTTCCCAAAGGCGCGGTGCATCCGATTACGCTCCAGCTCCTCGAGCACATGAAGTTGCCGGTCGCGGGCTTGCGCAGCAAGAGCTGGGATGAATTCGCCGCTGCCGGCACGGGGCCCATGGACTTCGTCATTACCGTTTGCGACAACGCGGCAGGCGAGTTGTGTCCCGTGTGGCCCGGGCAGCCGATGACGGCGCACTGGGGCGTGCCGGACCCTGCGGTCGCCGCCGCGACCGAAGCCGCGCAATGGGCGGCATTCCGCGAGGCATTCCGCCTGCTCGAGGCCCGCATCAAGATATTCACCAGCCTGCCGCTGCACTCCCTCGACCGGATCCGCCTGCAGGAGCGGCTCGACGAGATCGGGCAGCACGCCGGCGAAGCCGTCACTTGAGCCTGCGGCGGCGACTCGTCGCGTAGGCGCTCGGGTCGCTCCTGCTCGCGGCCGCCGTGATCGGCTCCGGCATCATGGCGGAGCGCCTGGCCGGGGGAAACCTGGCGATTGCGCTGCTCGCCAATACCGCAGCCACAGTCGCTGCGCTGGGCGTCCTCATCACGGCGTTCGCGCCGATCAGCGGCGCCCACTTCAACCCGGCGGTTACGCTCGCAATGACGCTGAACCGCGAGATTACGCCTCGGGACGCCGCCGCCTACATGGCGGTCCAGGTCGCCGGTTACTGTCTTGGCGCGATGCTCGCTCATGCCATGTTCGAACTGCCCCTGCTCCAGCACGCGGGAAACGCGCGCGCCGGAACCGGTCTGCTGCTGGGCGAGGTCGTTGCGACGGCGGGCCTTGTCTCCGTCATTTTTTTCACCCGGCCGCGCGCACCGGTGCCGTGGATCGTCGCCTGCTGGATCGGCGCCGCTTACTGGTTTACCTCGTCCACCTCGTTTGCCAATCCGGCGATTACCGTCGCGCGCTCATTGACAGACACCTTCACGGGCATTCGCCCTGCCGCCGTGCCCGGGTTCATCGCCGCCCAGGCGCTCGGCGCCGCCGGCGGCGTCCTGGCGTGCCGCTATCTGCTGCGGGATGTCATCGCCTTGCGTCAGTGAACCCGCAGCCGCAATGCGTTGCCGACCACGGTTACTGACGACAGGCTCATTGCCAGCGCCGCGATCATCGGACTCAGCAACAGGCCGAACCAGGGGTACAGCACGCCTGCGGCGATAGGCACGCCAAGCGCGTTGTAGACCAGCGCGAACCCGAGGTTCTGCCACATGTTCCTCACGGTCGACTCGGAGATCAGGCGTGCCCGCAGGATTCCGCGCAGGTCGCCCTTCACGAGCGTCACCTGCGAGCTCGCAATGGCAACATCCGTGCCCGTACCCATCGCGATGCCGACGTCCGCCGCCGCGAGCGCAGGGGCGTCGTTGACGCCGTCGCCCGCCATCGCCACCTTGCGGCCTTCGCCGCGCAACCGCTTGATCAGTTCGGCCTTGTCGGCGGGTCGGGATTCGCCATGCACTTCGCCGATGCCGGTCGCGGTCGCGACCGCCCTGGCCGTGGTCGCGGCATCGCCTGTCGCCATGATGATGCGAAGGCCCGAGCGGCGAAGATTCTCGAGTGCCTCCGGCGTCGTCGCCTTGACAGGATCAGCGACCGCGACCAGGCCGGCGAGCGCACCGTCGACCGCGAGGAACATGACGCTCGCGCCCTCGCCGCGCAACGCATCGGCTTTTCCTGCCAGCGTGTCGAGGTCGACTCCGAGATCGCGCATCAACGCAGCGCTGCCGAGGGCAAGTCCGCGGCCGTCGACCCGGCCGCGCACGCCGAGTCCGGTGCCGGAGTCGAAGGAATCCGCTTTCGCGAGCGTGAGCCCGCGCTTGCGCGCTTCCGCCACAATCGCCTGCGCGAGCGGATGCTCGCTGCCGGCGTCGAGGCTCGCCGACAGGCTGAGCAACTCGGCCGTGTCGAACCCTGCGACCGGAACGGCATCCCGGAATGCCGGCTTGCCTTCGGTCAGCGTGCCGGTCTTGTCCACGATCAGCGTGTCCACTTCTCGCAGCTTCTCGATCGCCTCGGCGTCGCGGAACAGGATGCCCGCGATGGCGGCGCGCCCCGTCGCGACCATGATGGACATCGGCGTCGCGAGGCCGAGCGCGCAAGGACAGGCGATGATGAGCACCGACACGCCATTCAGCACGGCGTAGGTCCACGACGGCTCCGGCCCGAGGATGCCCCAGGCGAGGAAGGTCAATGCGGCGATCCCGAGCACGACCAGGACGAAGCCGCGGGAGACCCGGTCCGCGAGCCGCTGCATCGGCGCGCGCGATCGCTGCGCCTCGGCGACCAGCCCCACGATCTGCGCCAGCAAGGTCTCGCTGCCGACGCGGTCTGCACGCATGACGAGGCTGCCGTTCGTGTTCTGAGTGCCGCCGATCAGGCGATCGCCCGGACTCTTCCCGACCGGCAAGGATTCGCCCGTCAGGAGCGATTCGTCGAGACTCGAGTGCCCTTCCAGAACCGCTCCGTCCACGGGAACCTTGTCGCCCGGCCGCACGCGCAGGCGATCCCCGGCCTGCACCTGGTCGAGCGGGATCTCCTCATCGCTGCCGTCGACGCGAATGCGCCGCGCCGTCGGGGGCGCGAGGCGCAGCAGCGCCTTGATTGCGGCCGACGTGGACGAGCGCGCTTTCAGCTCCAGGATCTGGCCGAGCAACGTCAGCGAGACGATGACGTCGGCGGCCTCGAAGTAGACGCCGATGGATCCGTGTTCGCGGAACGAATCGGGAAACAGGCCGGGCGCCACGGTGGCGGCGACGCTGTAGAGAAATGCCGCGCCGACCCCGGTGCCGATCAGGGTCCACATGTTCGGGTGGCGCGCCGCGATCGACTGCGCCCAGCGCCGGAGAAATGGCAGACCCGCCCACAACACGACCGGCACGGACAGCGCGAACTCGACCCAGCTGCGACGGGCCGGCGTCAGAAAATCCACCCAGTGGCCGAGCATCGCGAGGCCGAACACGACGAGCGTCAGCGGCAACGTCCACCAGAATCGGCGCGAGAAGTCCCGCAATTCGGGGAATTCCTCGTCGTTGGCGGACGGCATCACCGGCTCGAGCGCCATGCCGCAGATCGGGCAGTGGCCCGGCTCGTCGCGGACAATTTCCGGATGCATCGGGCAGGTCCAGCGGTCGCCCGCCGTGGAAGCTGCGTCGGCCGCTGCCATGGCGGGCTCCATCACGTCGCCGCGGCGGGCCCCTTGAGCGAGCGCTGCATCGTTGACAACTGCGTCAGTGCGTATGGCCGTCATCCGGAGCATGCGAGTGGCCCGCCGGCTCTTCGTCACCGTGGGAATGACCCGAAGCGGGTTCCGGCCCGACCATGTCCTCGTACTTAGCCGGCGTGAGTCCCGGCAGCTGCAGAACGAACGCGGTCATGGCCCAGATCTTCCGGTCATCGTGGGTCACGCCCCAGGCCGGCATGCCGGTCATCTTGAGACCGTGCTTGATGATCCAGAATGTCTCGCCGGGCTCCCGGGTATCGTCAGGGGCGGCGAGGTTCGGCGGCTTTGGATAGAGACCGGCGCGCATCTCGGTGTCCTCCATGCCCGGCGCGAGATGGCAGCCCGTGCACATCTCCGCATAATGTTCGGCGCCTGTCGCCAGCAGCGCGGGGTCGTCGAGCCGCGGCGGCTTGCCGACGCTTTGCGCCCGGGCCGCGATCGATCGCTCCCGCATCGTTTCGATGAGCCAGGCGGTGCCGCCCCAATGCGGCTCGTCCGCCGCCACGTCGTAGACGCCCGAATACGCGAACGCGACCAGGGCCGCGATCAGCACCACCACACCGATGAGCATGGCCTTCAGAACTCTCATGCGCTTCCCTCCGGTCCCCAGGTCAGTTTCCCGGCGCGGACCGTGCAGCGGACCTTCGCGAAGTTCGCCGCATCCGCCGCCGGGTCCCCGTCGAGCACGACGAGGTCCGCGTCCAGGCCCGGTGCCACGCGGCCGCGCCGCGCGCCTTCCTTCCAGCGCGCCGCCGGCGCCGTCGTCAGCGAGGCGAGGATCTGCATCGGCGCGAGGGCGCGCGCCATCAGGCGGTATTCCAGGGTCGGGTCGAACTCGGACATGTAGCCGACATCCGTGCCGAACAGGACCTGGCCGCCCGCGCCGGAAAACGCGCGCAGCTGTTCCACCGCATCGTCGGTCGCGAGATCGACGACGTGTGCCGGAACGCCGGCGCGCTTCAGCTCGTATGGCCACAACTGGAGCGTCGGCACGACCGCGATGCCTTTGGCCAGCATCTGCTCGACCAGCGCCGCGTCCCAGACCGTCCTGCCGTTGCCGATCGTGGTATGCACGAGCACGTCCACGCCCGCCTCGAGCGCGATCTCGATGCCCTCGATGTCGGTCGGATGCGCGAGGACCAGCAACCCGCGCCTGTGCGTCTCGTCCGCGGCTGCGAGCGCGATGTCCGGTTTCATGAACGCGACGTGCCCGCCTCCGGTCGGCGTCATGACGAAGAGCTTGGTCGCGTCCGCGCCGCGATCCAGGTTCGACTGCACGAATTCCAGGGCTTCCTCCACGGTGGCCGGTTGCGGCAGTTTCGCCAGGAACCCGGCTGGCATGTCGCGCAGATAGAACGGTACGCCGTTCACCGGATAGAGCGGCCAGCCTGCGGTCAGGATGCGCGGCCCGGGCAACTCGCCCCGTTCGACGCGCGCACGCAGCGCAACCGTGTTGTCGACGTCCGAAGCGGTGTCGACGACCGTCGTGAAGCCGTAACGGTTCAGCATGGCGTTCATGGCGACCGTGAGGTCCGCGGCCGGCTTCGCCGACGCGCCCGCGAACGCGTCCCCGGTGAAATGCACGTGGCTGTTCTGGAAGCCCGCGACTACCGTCGCTCCGTCGCATCCCGCAATCCTGTTTGCGCCGCGCGTCGCGACCTCGGCGACAGGACCCACCGCTTCGATCCGGCCGCCCACGATGACGACCGCCGCGTCTTTCACGGGCGGCCGGTCGGGCGCGGTATAGAGGCGTGCCGCCGTCAGGACGGTTGCGCCTTCCGGAGCGCGCTTGCCGCATGCAGCGAGCCCCGCCAGCACCAGGACCAGGACCAGGGGCGTCGCGGCGCACGTGCGCATCCTCATGATCGCCATCCCTCGGGGGCCATCGGCACCCCGCACAGCGTGAGCGAGAAGCGGGCCGGCTCGTCGACCCACTGCGCCATCGCCTCGAATCCGGCCCGTTCCGCCATCCGGGCGACGTCGGCGCGCCGGAACTTGTAGGAGCTTTCCGTCCAGATGGTCTCCCGCGCCTGCAGCTCGAACTCGAATTGCGCGGCGGGAATCCGCACGGCCTGCCTGCGCGTGCTGACGAGGTGCATCTCGACGCGCGCCTGGAGCGGGTTCCATGTCGCCCGGTGCGCGAAGCACGCCGGGTCGAAATCAGCGCCGAAATCGCGGTTGAGCCGGACCAGCAGGTTGCGGTTGAACGCCGCGGTGACGCCCAGCGGGTCGTCGTAGGCAAGCAGGAGATCGCCCTCCGGCTTGACCAGGTCCGCGCCGAGCAGCAAGGCGTCGCCCGGCCGCAGCGACAGGCGAATGCGTGCCAGGAGCGCATCCGCGGAGGGCGGGTCGAAATTGCCGATATTCGAGCCCAGGAACAGGACCAGCGCGCGTCCGCGCGGCGCCTTCCCCGACGCGGACTCGAGGCCGGCCTCGTAGGTCGCGAGGTGCCCGACGACGCGGGTGCCGCCCATGCTGCCGATGGCCCGCTCGGCCGACTCGAGCGCGGTTGCGGAGACGTCGACGAGGTCGATCCTGGCGGGCGCGGCGGCGCGCGGACGCCGTGACAGCAGCGCCGCGAGCTTTCGGCCGTCCCCCGCCCCGAGTTCGATGATGCGATCGAGCGGCGACATGGCGGCCCAGATGCCGGACGCATGTTCTTCCAGGAGCCGCATCTCCGCGCGCGTGATGCGATACCAGGGCAGCTCGCAGATTGCGTCGAACAGCGCCGAACCGAGCGCATCGTAGAGATAGCGCGTTGGCAGCCTGCGCGGCGTCTGCATCAACCCGGCGCGCACCTCGGCAGCCGCCGGCGCCGGCCTGGCGGCCGCGCCGCCCTCTCCATGCGTCGACTGCAGTGGCCGCGGCATCAGTTCCGCGCCGCCGGCCGCACGCACCGGAACGTGGCGTACACGTGCGGGTAACGGGGGCGGAACCAGTTGCGGAAAGTGGGGCGCAGCAGCTCGCGCGCCGTCGCCGGCGAGCCGCCCTTCATGACGAAGTGCCCGCCATCGAAAAAGTCTGCGGAATACTCCGGGTACGATGGCGACGCCGAGAAGCCGGGAAACGGCTCGAACGGGCTCGCCGTCCAGGTCCAGCCGTTGCCGACGAGATCGTCGACGCCCCAGGGGCTGCGGCCCGCAGGATGGCTGCCGGCCGGCTCGGGATCCCAGGAGCTGAAATCGAAGACGCCGCGCTCGCCGGTCGGCGGGTCATTGCCCCAGGGATACCGGCGGGCAGGGGGGGCGTCGGACCCGTACGCCGCGCGCTGGAATTCGAGTTCGGTCGGCAGCCGCGCGCCGCGCCAGCGCGCGCAGGCACTTGCTTCCGCCCACGTCACGTAGACCGGCCACGAAAGCGGGAGCGGCAGCGCCTCGAACATGCCGCGCCAGTGCCATTCGCCCCCGCACTGCATCCAGAAGGAAGGATGCGTCACGCGCTCGCGCTGGACCCAGTCCCAGTCCTCGGCGCGCCACCAGCGCGGGTCCTGATAGCCGCCGGCCTCGACGAATTCGAGGTAAGCCGCGTTGGTCGTGTCGTGGCGCTCGATGTCGAAGTCGCCGGCCTGCAGCTCGAACGCGGGCCGCTCGTTGTCCCAGGAAAATCCGGTGGTCTCCCCGGAAATGCCGAGCACGGCGCGGCCGGCCGGAATCCTGATCCATTCCTGCGCCGGCGGCGCGCCGCGGAGCCTGGGCGCGTAACCGGCCGGCCGCCGCTTCTGGCCGAAGGGCAGGCGGTGCCACATGTAGCGCAGGGTTTCCTGGTGCAGGGCTTCGTGCTCGAGCACCATGAACGCAGCCTGCGCGCGATCGAGCAGGGGATGCCCCGGCCGTTCGAGGTCGGCGCGCGCGAGCGCCGCGACCACGCGCCGGTCGGCTTCGGCCGCAAACTGCCGCACGACTTCGCGATCGGGCCAGGCGAGGTCACGGCCCGCGCCATCCGGCCGCGATTCGTCCGGATCGATGCCGCGCGCAAAGAGCTTTTCCAGCCGCGCGTCGATGCCGGCCTCGCCGAGCGCGCGCTTGACGAGCGTGTTGAAGCTGAAACAGGGAATATGCCCTTCGTAAAAAATGGGCGGATGCCGAAGCGGGATCGGGCGCGCATAGTAAGCCCGGTCGTCGAGCAGGCCGAACAGCGCCTGCGTGCGCGCGCGATTCTGCGCGTACCGGCGGACCAGCTCGTCGCGGTCTGCGTTCGTCGTCATTTTTGCCTGGGTTCCCCGAGATTCCGGTCCGGCGCCAGGTAGCGGCCAGTCCGGATCAGGCGCACCATCTCGACCAGGCTTCGCGCCGCATTCCTCGCTTCCTCGAACACGTCGGGGTCCCGGTCGAGGTCCGCGTGGCTGGTCGCGTACGGCTCGTAGTAACCGATGAACGTGTCGAGCACGCCGGACGGCCCGGCCTGCACGAGTCCGATGTCCGTCAGCCAGTCCGCCAGCATCCGGCGCAGGTTCTCCGGCCCCGCGGCGTCGCCGTGGCTCACCACCGCGAAGGCGCGCCCGGACAGGTGCTTGGGGTAATCCCATCCCGCCAGCTCGATCTCCTTTGCCGCTGCCGCGTCCTTGCCGTGGGTCGTGGTCGGGTCGGCATTGCCGCCGTCGGCACAGACTAGCCGGTCGATCATGAGCTTGAGACTCGCGGGAGCCTGATACCAGTGCACGGGGCAGACGATCATCACGCCGTGCGCCGCGACCCAGCGCGGGTAGAGCTCGGACATCCAGTCATTGGCCTGGCCGAGCGCGTGGTTCGGGTAACAGGAACAGGGCCAATGGCACAGCGGCATCGCGGTCGAGACGCAGGCCTTGCAGGCGTGGATAACCTTGTACGGCTCGTCGGCCAGCGTGCTGATGTCGAGAAAGTCGACCTCGCATCCGCCAGCCGCCTCGATGACCTCGCGTGCCGCATACGCCAGCCGCCGCGTCTTGGAGATCTCGCCCGGGCAGGTGTGCTCGCTGCGCGTCGATCCGTTGACGAGCAGGATGCGCGAGGGAGACCCGGGGTCTCGCTGCCGCGCCTCGGCTGCACGGATGCGCTCGCGCGTTTCGAGCCATTCGACCGCCAGCTCATGGCCCGGATCGGCGAACCCTGGGCCGGCGGGCCGCGTCCGGGGCGACTTGCGGTTGCCGTCGTAGCCGTCCCAGGCCTTTTCGAACACGCGTTCCAGCTCGCCGCGCACGTCGTCGAAAGCCGGGTCGAAAAAGCGCTGCATGAAGCGCTCGCGAAACGCCTCCTTCTTCAGGGGCACGTAAGGCTCGAGCCGGCGCACTTCTGGCTTCGTCATCGGGGATCCTCGCGCACAGGATTGCCAGGGCGGGTCAGTCGCGCGATTCGAGGTCCGCAACGAGCCGCTTCATCTCCGCGATCTCGCGCTCCTGGGTATCGATGATACCGTCTGCGAGCTCGCGCACGCGCGGATCCTCGATCCTGGCCCTGCGGCTGGTCAGGATCGCGATTGAATGGTGCGGGATCATCGCCTGCATGTAGCTGACGTCGTCGACCGTCGCCTGGCTGCGAACCAGCCACAACGCCACGGCGAAGGCGGCCGCCGCGCCTGCGAGCAGCGACAGGTTGATCGCCCTGTCGCGGTACCTGCCCCACATGAAACCGAGCATGAGCGCCGCCATCGCCGCGCCCATGACGACGGCCATCCACGCGCGCGTCTGGCTCCAGAACACGTGCTCGAGTGCATACGTGTTGAGATACATCAAGCCATACATGACCACGGTCGAGGTCGCGATCATCGCCGCAAATCGCAGGTAACTCATGAAAACGCCCGGGTGATTCAAAGCCCTCTTCATGATCGTCCGCAAATCGCCGCCCTGCCATCGTCCGGCCGACACGCCGTGGGGTCGGTGTATTCCTACGGTGCCGCGTGAGACAATTGCTGCATGCCATCCGAGCGCGATTACGTCCTGCACAGCTGGTGCGTGCCGGGGGACTGGAACGCCCCGACGGTGGTCGGCGGCCGGGGCGCGAAGCTCATCCTGGAGGACGGCCGCGAGCTACTCGACATGTCGAGCCTGGTCGAGTGCAGCAACCTCGGTCACCAGCACCCGAAACTCGTCGCCGCGATCAGGGCACAGGCGGAGAAGCTTGCCTTCGTGACCGCGGCCTGGGGTGCGCAGCCCCGGCGCGCCCTCGCCGAGCGACTGCTCGAGCTGTCCGGCTTCGAAGGCGGGCGCGTGTTCTTCACGCTGGGGGGGGGCGACGCCAACGAGAACGCCGTGCGCATCGCGCGCCAGGCCTCGAAGAAAGGACGCGGCCTGGTCGTCACGCGCGACCGGTCCTACCACGGCGCGACTTACATGGACATGGCGCTCTCGGGCGATGCGCGCACCGCCCACCAGGTGGACGCCGAGGCCTGGGGTGTGCGCCACGTGCCGCCGCCGTACGCGTATCGCTGCCCCTTCGGCAGCACGACTGCCGACGACTGCGGCCGCCGCGCGGCAGCCGCGGTCGGGGACGCCATCGACCGCGAAGGCGCGGCGCGCGTCGCCGCGGTGCTGATGGAGGTGGATGCCGGCAGCAACGGCATCGTGCCGCCGGACACGTTCTGGCCGGAACTGCGGCGCGTCACGCGCGAGCGCGACGTGTACCTGGTCGCGGACGAGGTCATGAGCGGCTTCGGCCGTTGCGGGGAATGGTTTGCCTGGCAGCGCTACGGCGAGGCTAACCGGCCCGACCTCATGACCCTCGCAAAAGGCCTGACGGGAGCGTCGGTTCCACTCGGCGCCGTCGTCATGAGCGCGGCCGTGTACGCGCGGCTCGAACGCGAGATGTTCTACGGCGGCCTCACCTATTGCGGCCATCCGCTTGCCTGCGCCGCCGGCGTCGCCGCCCTCGACGCTTACCGCGACGAGAAATTGATCGAGCGCTCGCGACGGATGGGCGCGGGAATGCTAGCCGAACTGCAGAGGCTCGCGGCTCGCCACGACGTGATCGGGGACTTGCGCGGCGGCAGGGGCCTGTTCGCCGTCGTCGAGCTGGTCGCGGACCGCGCCACCAAGGAGCCCATCGCACCGTGGCCGGGCCAGAACGATGCAATGAAGTCGCTGCTCGCCGCCGCGCGCGACGAGGGCGTGTCGTTCGGCTCGCGCGGCAACCTCCTGATCCTCGCGCCGCCGCTCGTGATCGACGAATCCGAACTGGCCGCGGCGCTCGGCGTCCTCGACCGCCTGCTGACCCGTTTCTTTCCTGTCGAGATGGAGCGCGCCTCATGAGCTTTCGACTGACCTACGCAACGATGTTCGACCCGCCCGAGGAGATGCACGAACGCTTCGAGCGCGCGCTCGCGAAGATGCGCGGGCAGCTGGGGAAGACGCACCCGATGTTCGTCGGCGGCAAGGACGTCCCGGCCGCCGCGACCGAGGAGCGCGCCAGCCCGATCGACAGCGCGATCAAGACAGGCCGCTTCCCGCATGCGAACGCGAAGGAAGTGGACGCGGCCATCGCGGCGGCCGAGCGCGCATTCCCGGCCTGGCGCGATGCGGGCATGGCCGCGCGCGTCCCACTCATGCGCAAGGTCGCGAAACTCCTCGAGGAGCGCGTCTACGACATCGCCGCCGCGCTGGTCCTCGAGGTCGGCAAGAACCGGCTCGAGGCCCTCGGCGAGGCGCAGGAGTGCGTGGATTTCTTCAACGTGTACGCGGACGACTTCGAGTCGCACAAGGGCTACGAGTTCGAGCTGCCGAACGACCCGTCGACCGTCTTCGTCTCGCGCAACCGCAGCGTCATGCGCCCCTACGGCATCTGGGCCGTGATCGCGCCCTTCAATTTCCCGATCGCGCTCGCCGCCGGGCCCGTGGCCGCCGCGCTCGTCACCGGCAACACCGTCGTGCTCAAGTGCGCGTCCGACACGCCCTGGGCGGGGCGGCTGCTTGCCGACTGCATCCGCGATGCCGGCCTGCCGCCCGGCGCGTTCAACTACGTCAACGGCCCCGGTGCCGAAATCGGCGAGCAACTGGTGCGCGACGCGCGCGTCGCCGGCGTGACGTTCACGGGCTCGGTCGCGGTCGGCCGCACGATCATGAGCGAGATCGCGTCGGGAGCGTATCCCCGGCCCTACATCGCCGAGATGGGCGGCAAGAATCCGGCCATAGTCACCGAGAACGCCGACCTCGACCGGGCCGCGGCCGGCATCGCCCGTTCGGCGTACGGCATGGGCGGGCAGAAGTGCTCGGCGCTCTCGCGCCTGTACGTGCACGAGAAAGTCGCGGATGCGCTGCTGGCGAAAGTCGAGGACGAGATCGACAAGATCAGGATCGGCGACCCGGCCGAACGCGAGACCGGCCTCGGCCCGGTGGTGAACAAGCGCGCGCACGATGCCTACGCGCGCTACGTGTCGGAATTGAAGGGCCGCGGCGCGAAGATCCGCCGCGGCGGAAAGCAGCCTTCCGCGGGCACGTTCGCCCGCGGCTTCTACGTCGAGCCGGTGCTCGCGGAGGCGGATCTTTCCGACCCGCTGTGGAAGCAGGAGATGTTCCTGCCCATCCTCATGGTGCACCGCTATCGCGATCGCGACGCGGCGATGCGCCTCGCGAACGACACGGACATGGGATTGACGGCCGGATTCTACGGATCGCCCGACGAGATCCCCTGGTTCCAGGACGGCATCCAGGCCGGCGTCATCTACGCCAACCGCGGCGCCGGTGCGACCACGGGCGCCTGGCCGGGCTACCAGCCGTTCGGCGGCTGGAAAGGCTCGGGCTCATCGGGCAAGGCGATCGCCTCGGCTTACTACCTGCCGTTGTACATGCGTGAGCAGTCGCGGACCGTGGTCGACTGAATGGCCGAGTTCCTGCCGCTCGCCGACGCGATCTCGCGGCACGTCGCCGACGGCGCCTGCCTCGCGCTCGAGGGATTCACGCACCTCATCCCGTTCGCCGCCGGGCACGAGCTGGTCCGCCAGGGCCGCAAGGACCTGCACCTCGTCCGCATGACGCCGGACCTCGTCTACGACCAGCTCATCGGCGCGGGCGCGGCGAGGAAGCTGACTTTTTCCTGGGGCGGCAATCCCGGCGTCGGCTCGCTGCATCGCCTGCGCGACGCGGTCGAGAACGGCTGGCCCGCCCCGCTCGAGATCGACGAGCACAGCCACGCGGCGATGGCCGCTGCCTACCGCGCGGGCGCGGCGCGCCTGCCCTTCGGGATGCTGCGCGGCTACATCGGCACGGATCTCGTGAAGGTGAACCCGCGCATCCGCCACGTCGCCTGCCCGTACACGGGCGAGAAGATTGCGACCGTTCCCGCGGTGAACCCCGACGTTACGATCCTGCACGCACAGCGCGCGGACCGGCGCGGGAACGTCGCGATCGACGGCATCGTCGGCGCCGCGCGCGAGGCGGGCCTCGCCGCCGGCAAGCTCCTGGTCACGGTCGAGAAGATCGTGGAGGAGCTGCCGCCGGCGATGAACAACATCGTGCTGCCGCACTTCACGGTCACCGCGGTTTCGCTCTGCCCGGGCGGCGCCTGGCCGTCCTACGCGCAGGGCCACTACGCGCGCGACAACGATTTCTACCTCAAGTGGGACGCCATCGCGCGCGACCGCGGGCGGTTCACCGCGTGGATCGACCGCCACGTCCAGGGCACGCGCGATCACCGCGGGTTCCTCGCCAGCCTGCGCGAGGCGGCGTGAGGCGGCGTGACGTAGCCCGCGCGCTCGGCCGGGCGGGGACCCTTCGCTCGCGCCGCCGGAACTTACGCGCTCGCTCAGGGGACCCGCCCGGCCAACGCGCGCCCGAACGAACCGCGGCATCGCTGGCGCGCGCGAGGTGGCGGGGTGCTCGCGAGCAAACTCGTAAGTTCCGGCGGAGTTTGCGAGCGAGCCACCCCGCCGGATCCCGCGCGTGCACGGTGCGCTCCACCGTCTCGTACGAGCGGCGCCGGATGGCGTGTCCCGCGTGAGCGATTACACGCGCGACGAGATGATGACGGTCGCAGCCGCACGCTTGCTGCAGGACGGGCAGGTCTGTTTCGTCGGCATCGGGCTGCCGAGCGCCGCCTGTAATCTCGCCCGCCTCACGCATGCGCCAAACCTCGTGCTCATCTACGAGTCCGGAACGATCGGAACGCGCCCGACGGTATTGCCGCTCTCGATCGGGGACGGCGAGCTGGCCGAAACCGCGACCTGCGTGATCCCGCTGCCCGACGTCTTCAGCGACTACCTGCAGGCCGGGCGCATCGACGTCGGTTTCCTGGGCGCGGCGCAGATCGACCGCTTCGGCAACCTCAACAGCACCGTGATCGGGCCCTACGACAGGCCGAAGACGCGCCTGCCCGGCGCCGGCGGGGCGACGGAAATCGCGGCGCACGCGCGCGAAGTCTTCATCGTCATGAAGGCGACGCCGCGCAGCTTCGTGCAAAAGATCGATTTCCAGACCAGCGGCGGCCATTTCCCCGGCCGCGCGCACAGCGGCGCCCGGGGTTCCGGGCCGGCGGTGATCGTCACCGACGTCGGCATCTTGAAACCGGACGCGGAATCCGGAGAATTCACCCTTTCCGCGGTCTATCCCGGAATCCCGGCAGACGAAGCGAGCGCCGCCATCGGCTGGCCGCTCGCCGCGCTGCCCGTGCCCGAAAACTGCGAGGCGCCGACGGCGGCCGAACTCGAGGCCCTGCGCGCGCTCGAGACCCGGACCGCCGCCGCGCACCGCGAACCCGTGAGGCTGCCGCCATGAACGTACCCGCCCGCGCCGCCGGCGCATTCAAGAACCCGCACATCAAGACCGAACTGCCGGGGCCGAAGTCCCGCGCCATGATCGAGCGCGACGCGAAAGTCGCGTCGCCCTCCTACCCGCGCGACTACCCGTTCGTGATCTCGCACGGCCGGGGCACCGAGGTGTGGGACGTCGACGGCAACCGATTCCTCGATTTCGCCGCCGGCATCGCGGTGTGCGCGACCGGCCATGCGCACCCGCGCGTCGTCAAGGCCGTGCAGGACGCGGCCGGCAAGTTCCTGCACATCTCGAGCGACTACTGGCACGAGGAGATGACCTCGCTCGCCGAGAAGCTCTCCGCGCTCGCGCCGATGAGCGAACCGGGCATGGTGTTCTTCTGCCAGTCCGGCACCGAGTCGGTCGAAGGCGCGCTGAAGCTCGCGCGCTACGTGACGAAGCGCGGCCGCTTCATCGCCTTCCTCGGCAGCTTCCACGGCCGGACCCTGGGCTCGCTCTCGCTGACCTCCAGCAAGTACACGCAACAGGCCGGCTTCTTCCCGACCATGCCGGGCGTGACGCACGTGCCGTACCCGAACCCGTACCGGCCGCTGTTCGCGGGCGACGACCAGGGCCGCGCGGTGCTCGACTACATCCGCATGCTGTTCGACCGGAATCTCCCGCCCTCCGAGGTCGCGGCGATCGTGATCGAGCCGCTGCAGGGCGAGGGCGGCTACCTGGTGCCGCCGCCCGGCTTCCTGGCCGGCCTGCGCGCGCTCTGCGACGAGCATGGGATCCTGCTCGTGTTCGACGAGGTGCAGTCCGGCGTCGGCCGCACCGGCAAGATGTTCTGCGCCGAGCACTCGGGCGTGAAGCCGGACATCATGACGCTCGCGAAGGGCCTCGGCTCGGGCCTGCCGATCGGCGCGGTGGTCGCGCGCGCGAGCCTCATGAAGCAGTGGAAGAAGGGCGCCCACGGCAATACCTTCGGCGGCAACCCGGTCTCCTGCGCCGCCGCGAACGCGACCATCGACCTCGTGCGCGAGCAGTATGCCGCGAACGCGGCGAAAGTCGGCGCGCACTTCATGAAGCGGCTCGCCGCGATGAAGCCGGACTATCCCTGCATCGGCGACATCCGCGGGCTCGGACTCATGATCGGCGTCGAGATGATCGAAAAAGACGGCTCGCCGGCGCGCGAGATGGTGGACCGACTGCTGCATCGCGCCTACCGGAACGGACTGCTGCTCCTGTCCTGCGGCATCTCCACGCTGCGCTTCATGCCGCCGCTGTGCGTGAGCGAGGCGGAAGTCGACGAGGCGATAGGATACCTCAGGCAGTCGCTCGACGAGGCGCTGGCGGGCGCCGCGTGACGCCCGCTCTCCGCGCCCTGCTCGCCGTCGCGGCCCTCCTCGCCGCGGCGGCGGCGTCGGGCGCGGGCCGCGAGCCGGTCCTGTCCCAGGTCGATCTCCCGCACAACTACTACTGGCGCGAGATTTACATCCCGCAGCTGACGACGACCCCATCGTCGGTGGCGTTCATGCCGTCGGGCGACGAGGTCGTCTACGCCATGGCCGGATCCCTGTGGCGCCAGCGGGCTCCCGCCGGCGATTACGACGACTTCGTGCCAGACATTCCCCGCCAGGTCACGCATCCACACGCAGCCTATGATCACCAGCCAGACATCGCATCGGACGGCCGCTTCGTCGTCTTCACCCGCTACGACGGCAAGGGCTTCGAGCTGTGGCGGCATGATTTCGAAGGCGGGACCGAGCAGGCGCTGACCGCGAACGGCGGCGTCAACCTCGAGCCTCGCCTCTCGCCGGATGGGCGAAAGATCGTTTTCGTATCCACGGCCGGCACGGGCCACTTCAACCTGAAAATCGCGGACCTGTCCGCGGCGGGCCTTGCCAACGAGCGCTACCTCGTCGCACCACGCGAGAGCCAGACCGATCGCTACTATTATTCGAAACATGACCATTTCATCAATCCATCGTGGTCGCCGGACGGAAAACTCGTCTGGTACGTCACGAACACGGAAATTCCCTGGGGCACGGGCAAGATCTGCTCGGTTACGGTGGCGGATGGTTCGATCGCCTGCCTCGACAAGCACCAGCTCGAGACTTCGTGGGCCGCGCGGCCCGAGGTCGGTCCGGATGGAAAGAGGATTCTCTTCTCCAACTACAGCGGCGGCCAGTGGCACCAGTTGTGGCTCACGACGACGGACGATGCCGCGCCGCTCCCGCTGACTTACGGCGATTTTGACCGCCGCAACGCCCGCTGGTCCCCCGACGGCAAGCGCGTGGCGTATATCAGCAACGAGAACGGCTACACGGCCATCTGGATACAGGACGTACTCGGCGGCGCGCGGCTGAGAATGGGTACCGTGCCCTTCTTTTACCCGTCGACCGGTTACACGCAAGTCCAGCTCATGCCGCAGGACACCAGGGGCAACCCTGTTTCCGCGCGCATCTCCGTGCTCGCGAGTGACGGGCGCTGGTACGGCCCTCCCACGAGCTGGATGCACGGTGACGAGCTGTATGACCGCGCGCAGTTCCCGAGCGAGGTTCATTACTTCCACTGCGCGGCCAGCGCGTACGGCTGCACCGTGCCGGTCCCGCCGGGCAAGACCATGATCCATGTCGAGAACGGCTTCCGCCGCACGCCCGTACTCATCGAGCGGGATTTCCCCGCCCGCGCTCCGGTCGAATTTCCCGTCACGCTCGAGGACAACGACTTGCCGACCGAGTTCGGCAGGTTCCTGTCCGCCGACCTGCACGTGCACATGAACTACGGCGGCCACTACCGCGCGACGCCCGAGACGCTGCTGGCGCAACAGGACGCCGAGGACCTCGACGTCGTCTACAACCTGATCGTCAACAAGGAAGAGCGCATCCCGGACATCGGCTACTTCAGGCCGGGCGGCGAAGCGGACCCGGCGAGCGGGAAACGCATGATCTTCCACGCACAGGAATTTCATTCCAGTTTCTGGGGCCACATGGGGCTCCTGAATCTCACGGACCACTACCTCCTGCCCGACTACACGGCCTACCGTCATACGGCGCTTGCGAGCCCCTGGCCGCACAACGGCGCGATCGCGGACCTTGCCCATGCGCAGCGCGGCCTCGTCGGCTACGTGCACGTCGCCGACGCCGTCATCGACCCGCCGAACGAGAAGGTGCTGTCGTACGAACTGCCCGCGGACGTCGCGCACGGCAAGCTCGACTACATCGAGGTGATGGGCTTCTCCGACCACCGGATCACCGCGGATATCTGGTACCGGTTCCTGAACCTCGGATTCCGCCTGCCGGCGGGCGCGGGCACCGACGCGATGACAAATTACGCCTCGCTCCGCGGCCCGGTTGGCCTGGTGCGCGTGTTCCTCGAGACGGGCGGCGAGCGCACGCCCGATGCCCTCATCGAAGCGCTGCAACTCGGCCATACCTTCGTCTCGAACTCCGCGCTGCTCGGGCTCACCATCGACGGCAAGCATCCGGGCGACGTGCTGCCGCGCGCCGGGCGATACCCGGTGCGCGTCGCGCTGCGCTCGCCGGTTTCGATGGACCATCTCGAGTTGGTGCAGAACAGCCGCGTGATCAAGGCATTCACGCTGACCGGCGACCGCACGCGCTTCGACTGGAACGGCGACCTGGACGTGAAGCAGGCCGGCTGGCTGCTGCTTCGCGCATGGAACGACAAGGCCGACCCGTGGGTGCTCGACCTCTACCCGTATGCGACGACGAGCCCGGTGTACGTGGACGGCTCGGCGCCGCCCGCCCCCGCCGACGCCGCCTACTTCTCCGGCTGGATGGACCGCGTGATCGAGGCCGCCCTCACGCGCGGCGGATGGAACAGCGAGCAGGAAAAGGCCGACACGCTCGCCTACCTCGAAGCGGCGCGCGCAACGTACCGCGCGCAAGCCACGAACAAAGGAAATGCCACGCCATGATTCGCTCGCGCATGCTTGCCGCCTTCACCGCCGGGGCGCTCTTTGCGCTCGGCGCCGCCGCCGACCCGAAAACGTTCAGCGTCGACGACCTCGTGCGCGTCGCGGACATTGCCGACCTCGCGCTCTCGCCCGACGGGGAATTCGTCGTCTACAGCGTCGGCGAGCCGAATTTCGAGACCGATGCGCCGACCTACGACCTCTGGCGCGCGCGTTTCGACGGCAGCGACCGGCGCCGGCTCACGCGCACGGCGGAGGCGGACGAGGACCAGCCGGCGTTCAGCCCGGACGGGAAGCGCATCGGCTTCCTCTCGGACCGCGGCGACGAGGACGCGGTGACGCAGGTCTGGGCCCTGCCCGCGGACGGCGGCGAGGCGGAGCCGCTCACGTCCTTCCGCGGCGGCGTGGAAGACTTCGCGTGGTCGCCCGACGGCAAGCTGCTCGCCGTCATCGCCGACGATCCCGAGCACCCGGAAGGCGCGGAAGAGCCGCCGCAGCCGCCGCCGGTCGTGATCGATCGCTACTACTTCAGGGAGGACTACGCGGGCCTGCTGTCCGACAAGCGCGCTCACCTCTACCTCGTCGACCTCGCGAGCGGCAAGTCGACGCAACTCACGGCGGGCGCGCACGATGAGTTCATGCCGGTATTCTCGCCGGACGGCAAGCGCATCGCCTACGTGACCAAGCGCGGACCCGACCCGGACCGCACGCTGAATTTCGACCTGTACGTCATCGACGCGCGGGCCGGCGCCGCCGAGCGGCCGGTGACGCGTTTCGAGGGCGCCGATAACGACCCGGGCCTCGAGTCGCGTCCAGCCTGGAGCCCGGACGGCAAGCGCATCGCCTACGTGCAGGCGCGCGAGGACAAGTGGATTTATTACGCGCCCTGGTCGCTCGCGATCGTCGACGTCGCGAGCGGCGCGGTCACGCGCCCGGCCGGCACCGAGATCGACCACACGCAGCCGAAATTCACGCCGGACGGCAAGGCCGTCCTCGCCCTGGTCGAAGGCAGCCGCGAGACCCACCTCTCGCGCATCGACCTCGCGACCGGCGCGGTCACGCCGCTCACGACCGGCCCGCGCTTCGACTACGCGTACGCGACCGCGGCGAACGGGCGCATCGCGGTGCTGGGCGGGGATGACCTGCATCCTTACAGGATCGAGGCGCTGGAGGGGGCGCTAGAGGGGACAGTCACCTTTTCGCCAAAGCGCGAAAAGGTGACTGTCCCCAGGTTGCGGGTCATTGCGGATCACAACGCGTGGCTGAAGGACCGCAAGCTCGCGCCGGTCGAGGAGATCACGTTCCGGAGCGCGGACGGCACTTCCATCGACGGCTTCCTGGTGAAGCCGGTGGACTACGTTCCCGGCAAGCGCTACGCGACGATCCTGCGCCTCCACGGCGGACCCGTGTACCAGTTCAGCCACGAGTTCATGGCGGACTGGCAGGTCTACGCCGCGAACGGCTTCGCGGTCGTCGCCGCGAACCCGCGCGGCAGCAGCGGCCGCGGATTCGAGTTCGCCAAGGCGATCTATGCCGACTGGGGCGTCAAGGACGGCGCCGACGTGGTCGCGGCGGTGGACCACGTCATCGAGATGGGTGTCGCGGACCCGGACCGCATCGGCGTCGGCGGCCACAGTTACGGCGGCATCCTGACCGACGAGGTGATCGCCCGCTACGACCGCTTCAAGGCCGCGGTCAGCAGCGCAGGCTCCGGCAACATGTACGGCATGTACGGCAACGACATGTACATCCGCGAGTACGAGCTGGAGCTCGGCCTCCCCTGGCGCGACCGCGAAGCCTACGACCGCGCCAGCTACCCGTTCCTGCACGCGGACCGCATCAAGACGCCGACGCTGTTCCTGTGCGAGGAACTCGACCAGAACGTGCCCTGCGTCGGCGCGATGCAGATGTACCAGGCGCTGAAGTCGCAGGACGTGCCGACCCGGCTCGTCATCTATCCCGGCGAGTACCACCCCGTCACGATCCCGAGCTACCTCAAGGATCGCGCCGAGCGGCTGCTCGACTGGTACGGGCGCTACCTCGGCGTGGTGCCGAACCGGCCGTAGCGCTTCAGCAGCGCGACCAGCGCGTCGTGCGGCAGTGCCTTCGCCACGTGCCCGTCGTTGCCGGCCATGTCGCGCGCCGCGATCATCGCGTTGACGATCGCCTCCTCGGTCGCCTGCGCGGTCGCCTCGAACAGGTCATCGAGGCTGTCGTTGGCGAGGAATTCGGCGGAGTGGATGCCGGCGCCGCTTACGGCATTCGCATTCGCCGTCGAGAAGGCGACGAAGATGTCGCCGGAGCCGTTGCCGGCGTACGAGCCCATGCGCGCGAGGCCCATGCCGGCGCGCTTCGCGACCCGGTCGAGCTGGTACGGCAGCAGCGGCGCATCGGTCGCGATCACGATGATGATCGAGCCGCGGTCGACCTCGCCGCGCTGCGCCGCGGTCGGCAGTTCCTGCCCGACCGGGACGCCCGCGATCCGCAGCGACGCGCGCGTGCCGTAGTTCGCCTGCACCAGCGCGCCCACGGTCACGGCCCGCCCGCCCACGTTCACGCGGCGCGAAGCGGTGCCGATGCCGCACTTGAACATGTGGCAGATCATCCCGGTGCCGCCGCCGACGTTGCCCTCCGCCACCGCGCCGCCGGCGGCGCCCTCGATCGCCGCGAACACGTGCTCGGGCTTGACGTGAAAGCCGTTGATGTCGTTCAGCTCTCCGTCCCAGGTCTCGGCGACGACCGGCGTCGACCACCAGTAGCCGGAGGCGTCCGGGCTGCCGTGCTTCACGCGCCAGTCGATCGTCGCCTGGTGCACGGTGCCGACGCTGTGCGTGTTGGTCAGCATCACCGGTCCTTCGAGCAGGCCCGACTCCTCGATCCAGGCGCGGCCCGTCATCTCTCCCGCGCCATTCAGCACGAAGCTGCCGGCAAAGGCGGGTGTCGTGAGCGAATCGCTCCCGCGTGGCAGGATCGCCGTGACGCCGGTGCGCACCTTGCGTCCGTCCGCGAGGTCCTCGATCAGCGTCACCTGGCCGACGGTCACGCCGGCAACGTCCGTGATCGCGTTGAGGGCGCCCGGACTGCCCTCGAAGGGGACGCCGAGGTCCCGCGCCCGCGGCCCGGCGTGGGCCACGGATATGGCAAATGCGGCGAACAATGTCAGGATGCTACGGAGCGCGCGGAATCCGGTGGCCAAATGACGCAACCTCGCCGGAGCCCGGTCCGGCAACGAAACTTGGGCCGCCATGCTAGCAGCAATTATGATGTCCACGGAGTCGACTGCATGAACACCCTTCGCGCGGCATTCCTTTTCCTGATCACCTGTGCGACGGCTGTCGTCGCGCCGCCGCTCGCCGCCGAAACGCTGGTCGTGCGCGCGGGCCGCATGCTCGACGTCGACCAGGGCAGGTACCTCGCCGACCGCGCGATCCGCATCGAGGACGGCCGCGTCGTCTCGGTCGCACCGTGGACGCCGGCGGCCCGCGGCGGCGGCCGGTTGATCGACTGGTCCGCGTACACGGTGCTGCCGGGTCTCATCGACCTGCACACGCACCTGATCGGCGACATCAGTTCCGCCGATGTCGCCGCGCCGCTGTCGAGCTCCGCGGCGCGCGATGCGCTCATGGGCGTCGCGCACGCGCGCGCGACGCTCCTGGCCGGCTTCACCACGGTGCGCGACGTCGGCACCTACCGCGCATTCGTCGACGTGGCGCTCAGGAACGCCATCAACGCCGGCCAGGTCGAGGGCCCGCGCATGTACGTCGCCGGCGCCTATGTGACTGCCCCCGGCGGCGGCGGCGAGGTCACGGGACTGCCCGAGGGAACGGTCGTCCCGGACGAGATGCGCCGCGGCGTTGCCGACAATGCGGACGAAGTGCGCCAGCGCGTGCGCGAAATCCTCGCGGGCGGCGCCGACCTCATCAAGGTCATCGCGACCGGCGCCGTGTTCACCTCCGGCACGACGCCCTCGATGCCGGAATTCACCGAGGAGGAAATCCACGCCGCCGTGGACGAGGCGGCCAAGGCCGGCACTTTCGTCGCGGCGCACGCGCACGGGGCCGAGGGCATCAAGAACGCGGTCCGCGCCGGGGTCCGAACGGTCGAGCACGGCTCCTATCTCGACGACGAAGGCATCCAGCTCATGCTGCAGCACGGCACCTGGCTGGTAGCCGACATCTATAACGGCGACTACACCGAGGAAATCGGCGCCCGCGACGGCTGGCCCGAGGAAATCATGCGCAAGAACCGCGAGACCACCGACATCCAGCGGCAGAACTTCGCAAAGGCGGTCAAGGCGGGCGTGCGGATCGGCTTCGGCACGGATTCCGGCATCTACCCGCACGGCGACAACGCGAAGCAGTTCGCCTACATGGTCAAGTACGGCATGACGCCGCTCGACGCGATCCGCGCGGCGACGACCTCCGCCGCCGCCTCGCTCGGACGCTCGCAAGAGCTCGGCTCCATCGCGCCTGGCAAGTTCGGCGACCTGATCGCCGTCGACGGCGACCCGCTCGAGGACATCAACCGCATGACGCACGTCGCCGGCGTCATCAAGGAAGGCGAGCTCGTCCACCAGGGGAATCCAAGATGAACACGCGACAGCTCGGCCTCGGCATGGCGACGGCCCTCGTCGTCGGAAACACGATCGGCATGGGCATCTTCATGCAGCCCGCGGCGCTCGCGCCGTTCGGGCTCAACGCCCTGACCGGCTGGGCCGCGGTGATCATCGGCTGCGTCTGCCTCGCGCTCACCTTCGCGGCCCTGGCGCGCAAGCTGCCGCAGGCGGACGGCCCGTTTGGCTACGTGCGCTCAACGCTCGGCGAGGTCGTCGCCTTTCCCGCGCTCTGGGCCTACTGGATCTCCTGCTGGGTAACAAACGCCGTGCTCTCGATCGGCGTGGTCGGCTACTTCATCACCGTCTTCCCGGCAGCCAGGTCGATACCGCCCGCGGCGCTGGCGGTCACGTTCATGTGGACCTTCGTCGGCGTCAACCTGCTCGGCATCAAGAGCGGAGGCCGCGTGCAGGTCGTGACCTCCCTCCTCAAGATCATCCCGCTGCTGCTCGTTCTGGTGGTCGGCGCCGTCTCGATCCTGGCGAGCCCCGGGACCTACGCGCCGAACCTGCCGACGACGCCGCTCACGATGCACGCGTCCATGGGCGCCGCGGCCGTCGCCCTCTATGCGATGCTCGGTTTCGAGTCCGCGGCCGTTGCCGCGGGCCGCGTGAAGGATCCGGAGAGGACCGTCCCGCGCGCGACGCTGCTCGGCACGCTGCTCGTCGCGACGTTCTACGTCGCGATCGTGGCGATCGGCATGCTGGTCGTGCCGCAGGCGACGCTCGCCTCCGCCGACGCGCCTTTCGTGACGATCACCGACCACCTGCTCGGCCCGGGCAACGGCCGCTGGATCTCGCTCTTCGTCGTGATCAGCGGGCTCGGCTGCCTCAATGGCTGGACGTTGCTCGCGAGCGAGCTGACACGCACGCTCGCCTCGCACCGGCTGCTGCCGGACATTCTGGGCGACAGCAACCGCTACGGGGCGCCCTGGGCCTCGCTCCTGCTCACCGGCGTGCTCGCGACCGTCGTCGGCGTGATGAATTACAGCGCCTCGCTCGTCGGCGCATTTACCAAGCTGTCCCTGATCGTCTCCGCCGCGAACCTGCCGCTCTATGTCTGCTGCGCCTTCGCGCTCTTCGCCATGCTGCGCAAGAAACCCTCGGGCCTCGCGCCCGCGCTGTGGCTCGCCGGTATCGGCGGCGTCGCCTTCGCCACGTTCGCCTTCTTCGGCGTCGGCTGGGAGGCGTTCATCTGGGCGCTCCTGCTCTCGCTCGCGGGGGTGCCGATCTACTTCTGGATGCGCCATCGCCATCCCGCCGACCCGGTGGCGACCGCCGGGACGACGTGAAGCAGCCGAAACTCACTTCGCTCGAGATCGCGCAGCGGGCACGGGTCTCGCAGGCCACCGTCTCGCGCGCGCTGCGCGACAGCCCGCTCGTCCGGCCGGAGACTCGCGCCCGCATCCAGGAGATCGCGCGCGAGCTGCACTACCGCACGGACCGCAGCGCGGCCGGCCTCCGGACGCGCCGCAGCCGCACGCTCGCGCTGCTGCTCTTCGAGGAGTCGCCTGACGAGGCGCAGATCAATCCCTTTTTCCTCTCGATGATCGGCCACATCGCACGTTCCGCGGCCCGGCGCAGTTTCGATCTCCTGATGTCGTTCCAGCAGCTCTCCGAGGACTGGCACACGGATTACGAACTCTCGAACCGCGCGGACGGGATGATCCTCCTCGGCTACGGCGACTACCGGAACTACGCCGGGCGCCTCCGCCACCTCGCGGAGACCGAGTCGCACTTCGTGATTTGGGGTCCGGTCGTCGAGAGCCTTCCCGGCCACTACGTCTGCTGCGACAACGCGCGCGGCGCGCGGCTCGCTGCCGAGCACCTGATCCGCCTGGGGCGTCGCCGCATGGCGTTCGTCGGCTCCGCGACCGCCGGATCGCCGGAGTTCCAGCTTCGCCACAAGGGTTTCGTCGAAGTGCTCGACGGCGCCGGGCTGCGGCCGCTGCCCGCGCTGCAGGCGGAGGCGCAGAGCCTCGAAGCCGACGGCTACCGCTCGGCGCTCGCGCTGCTCGAATCAGGCGAGAAGTTCGATGCCGTGTTCGCGGCGAGCGACCTGATCGCGATGGGCGTGATCCACGCGCTGCAGGACCGCGGCGTGGCAGTGCCGCAGGACGTCGCCGTCGTCGGATTCGACGACATCCTCTCGGCCGCGGACTTCAATCCGCCGCTCACGACCGTGCGCCAGGACACGCGCCTCGCCGGCGAGCTGCTCGTCGAGAACCTCATCCGGCTGATCGAGGGCCAGCCCGTCGAGTCGACGCTCATCGCGCCGGAACTCGTCGTGCGAGCCTCCTGTGGAGCTCTTTCCGCAACCTAGCTTGATGGTCGTTCCAGGATTGCACCGATCGAAGCGGCAATTCGATTTGGAGCAGCCCCTCCGAGGAGGCTTGCCTTCACGCGCCTTATGTCGCAGTTAGATCATCTACATTGCGAACCTAAATAAGCACTTACTGCGCGGCCAGGTGATTAGCCGGCATGAATAACGTAAAACAGCGCGTTATTGATGACTGCCAATTGCAGTTAGGTGTCACGTATGACGGGCGCAACCGAGTTCTGGTTGGAAGTGCGTCGCCGTCGCAATCATTTCTACCTTACTTGGATCGGCTGGCTCTTAGCTGGCTTTCCACTCTTGTTCATCTACTCATCGATTCTCCCAACCGATAATCCACAGATTCCCATGGTGGCAGCCGTGGGAACATGGGGTGTTTTCTGGTGGTGGATTGGATACCGGCTGACCCAGCTAAAGTGCTTCAATTGCGGCGAGAAGGCATTCACGAACCCATACTTCCTGATGTCCCACGCGAAGTGCAGAAATTGCGGAATTCGGTATCGTGACACCTAACTATGCGTTGGAGCGGTCCGTGACGAGCTCGAGCAAGCGCGCCGCAGGCGCGCGGAGAGATTTTACGCCTGCGGCGCGCCGGCCGCGCCTCGCGCGGTCCGCTCAACGCGGACGTTAGGCGTCACACCAAACGCCCATGTCCCAGGCGCAGCCCTACGTGCTTTACCTGCTCATCGTTGCCTGCGAGGTAGGCTTCTGGTTGGTTCTGGTGATTGGCTTGGCTGTTCGCTACTTGTTGGGGCGAGATGTTGCCAGTCGTTGGCTACTCCGGTCCTTGCCTCTCATTGACATTCTGTTGTTGGTCTTCACGGCCTGGGACCTCTCCACCGGTACGCGAGCGGTGTTCGCTCACGGACTGGCCGCCGTTTACGTGGGCTTCACGATCACCTTTGGTTCAGTCGCAATCCAATGGGCTGATGCGCACTTCGCTCATCGCTTCGCGGGCGGGCCCGCACCGGCGCAGGCACCAAAGGGATGGAAAGCGGTGCGCCTGGACCTTGAACTGTGGTTGCGGTGCATCACGGCTTGGATCGTGGCGCTTGCGTTGATTGAGGCACTGACGGCATACGTTGGCAATGAAGCGATCACACAGCCGCTCCGTGCCTGGTACAAGTATGGTCTCGGAAGTGTCTTCTTCTGGTTTGTCTTCGGCCCTGCATGGAGCCTGGTGTTCTTTCGCCGTGAGGCCCGCGGTGGCGCCTAACCCTGCGTTCGAGCTGACCCGCTACGGCAGGCGCCGGCTGCCTCCGCGGGCAGCTTAACGCCACGTTGGGCGTCATGATCCATAAGCTACCGTCAGACTTCCGGCGAGCCATCGAATCCGACGCCGCTGCGAAAAGCCTCTGGGCCGCTATCACACCGCTGGCGCGAAACGAGTGGATCTGTTGGGTCAAGTCGGCCAAGAAAGAAGACACTCGGAAACGCTGCATTGAGGTTCGCCGCGATAAGATGCGTGGAGGAATGCGCAGGCCGTGCTGTTGGCCCGGCTGCCCGCATCGCTGAAGCCTGTTGCCAAGCTTCTCGTCCTGCCGAGCCTTGATACTGATGATGCCGAACAATATTCATATGAACATGACACCCAACAAAGCGTTGGAGCGGTCCATGACAGGCTGGAGCAAGCGCGCCGCAGGCGCGCAGAACATTATCGCGCCTGTGGTGCGCCGGCAGCACCCCGCGCGGCCCGCTCAACGCGGACGTCAGGCGTCATGAGAGATGCTGGATTGAAGTTCACCACAACATTTCATTGTGGCGCCGTTCGCGTTCAAGTCCCTCGGGCGCCGCGGACGCTCACCAGCTGTAATTGTTCAATTTGTCATCGCTACGGCGCGCTTTGGGCCTATTTCAGCGCCGGCTCGTCTACATCAATGCTCCGCGCGGCGGCCTATCCAAGTACTCCAGGAGGCGAATGCCGCCAACATCGAGCCTGCCGTGCTGCAAGGTGCTCGCATTCGCAAACTGGATGGAGCTTCCACGTGGACCTGGAAATATGAGCTGCAACCGTACACGCCATCGTGACGCCTAACAATGTGTTGGAACGGTCCGTGAAAGATTCGAGCGAGGTCGCCAGTGACGCAACCAATCCCAACTGCAGAAGCTTACGCCAACGAGCCCGTGCGATTTCCACCGCTTGTAGTAATAGACCTCGCCGGTGAAGCAGCTGCGGTAACCGACGCTTACCAAAATCAAGTAATCAGCCAGGTCAACACGAGTTGCCTGCGTCTCGCGGTACTGACTGAAGACTACCCGTGGCATCAGCATCCTCACTCCGATGAACTCTTCCTGGTCATGGAAGGCACGTTCGAGATCGAGCTTGCCGACGGACGCACATTGAGGCTCCGGCCGTGGCAGAGTGTGGTCGTTCCTGCGACAACCGTTCATCGCACGCGTGGCGTCGGGCGCACCGTGAACTTGTGTTTCGAGTCGCTGGCTGCTGAGACAGTATTCGTTGAACGCGCCACCTGACCATGCGTTGGAGCGCCCCGGGATCTTGACCCGATAACGTGGACAGCCTTACCTGACCGGGGGATCAGAAGCGGCGAGCGCGGCCGCCGCGCGGTCGAGTTCGACCAGAAGCGCCGCGTCCTTCGTTCGTCCGTCGTGCAGCAGCACGCGCACCCCGTGCGCGGGCACTTCCGCAACGAGTGCCTTGCCCTTCCGCGCCTTCACCGCCTTGCCGCCTGTGGCGTCGCGCCACGCGCCCGCGGCCAGATAGCGGTCCACGCTGAAAGTCGCCGACGAATCTCCCTTGTTGAGGAGCACGAGCGCGGTCTGCGCGGTCTTCCCCCGCTCGAGCACGCGCAGGAACGCGGCGCGGTCGCCCCCGAGCTCGAGGTTGACCTGGATGCCGCGCTGCAGCGCCGGCGAGTCCCGCCGGACGCGGGCAATGCGGGAAAGCGCCGCGCGGATGCGGCCCTCGCTCGCGCGCGCGATCCCTTCCGGCCCGAAGTAATTGCGGTTGCCCTCGTGTTCCTTCGTGCCCGCCATGAATGCGGACTCGGAGCCGTAGTACACGACCGGGATCCCGCGCGCGGTGAACAGCCAGTTGTTCGCGTCGATGAAGCCGTCTTCGCCGGCGGCGAGCCGCTGCATATCGTGGTTGTCGTAGAAGGTCATGAGGTCGTACGGGTTGCGGTAGACGCCGTCGGTGAGGTGCAGCGGCTCCTGAATGCGGGCGTAGTCGCTGCCCGGCTTCGTGAATACCTCGGCCATCGCCGCCTGGCCCGGGAAGTCGAGCACGCTGACGCCGCCGTTCTCCGGCCGCATGTGCGTCGCGATCTTCGCCGCGTCGTACTCGAAATGCTCGCCGAACATGAAGAAGCCGGGATGCCGCGCGCGGATGCGGCGGGTGAACTCGCGCCAGAACGGGTCCGGCACGTGGCGGATCGTGTCGATGCGAAACGCCGCCGCGCCCTGGTCGATCCACTGCAGGTAGGCGCCGGCGAGGTAGTCCATCACGGCGGGATTGGTGTCGTCGAAGTTGGAGAGCTCGGCGAGGTCGCGCTCGCGGTGGAAGAAGCGGTGCAGCGGGTTCGCGGGATCGAGGTCTTCCGGCGTCAGGTTCTGGTGGTCCGCCACCAGGCGCCCGGCGGCATCGTAAATCTCGCCGAACTTCGGCTGGTCCACGGGCATCGTGAACGAGGGCGAGCCGTGGTTGCAGACGATGTCGAGCACGGTCTTCAGGCCATGCTCGTCGCGCATCCGGCGCGTGAAGTCGGCAAACGTGAGTCCCGCCGACTCGAGGTGCTCGTCGACGCGGTAGAAATTGACGCCCCAGTAGCCGTGGTAGCCGGTCTTGCCGTGGTCCGCGAAAAAAGCCTCGCCGACGCGGAAGCCGCCGGTGAAGGCTTCGTCCGGATTGTCGACGATCGGCGTGATCCAGACGGCCGTGAATCCCATCTCGCGGATGTAGTCCGCGTTTTCGAGGATGCCGCGGAAGTCGCCGCCCAGGTAGCCGATGTTGGCCGGCACGCCGTTCGCGCCCATGAGCGGCCGGTCGAAGGTATGGTTCTCCCCGCCCTGGTCGCGGTGGTCGTTGGCCGGGTCGCCGTTGACGAACCGGTCGGTCATCACGAAGTACACCGCTTCGGATGCGAAGGGCTCCACCGTGCCGACGCGGTCGGGCGGCGCGGCCGCCGCCGCCTGCGCCGCCGTCAGCAGGGCGCCCGCCACGAACGCAAGCCCCCTCATGCGCGCGCGGCCTCGCGGTCGTCGACGCGAAGCGTCGCGACGCCCGCCAGGATCATGAGCGCGCCACCGGTCGCAAGCGCGTAGATGGCCTCGCCGCCGAACACGACGCGCACGAGCAGCCCGAGCACGCTGGCGGCGAGAATCTGCGGGATCACGATGAAGAAATTGAAGATGCCCATGTAGATGCCCATCTTCGCGGGCGGGACGGCGCCCGAGAGCATCGCGTAGGGCAGCGAGAGGATCGAGGCCCAGGCGATGCCGACGCCCGCCATCGCGACGAGCAGCATCTTCGGGTCGTCGATGAAGAGAAAGGAGATCAGGCCCAGGCCCCCGAGTGAGAGGTTCACGAGATGGGCCCAGCGCCGGCCGATCGCGCGCGCGACGAGGGGGATCAGGAGCGCCGCGAGCGCCGCGAAACCGTTGTAGGCCGCGAACAGCACGCCGACCCAGTTGGCGCCCTCATTGAATGCGGCCGATTGCGCGTCGGTCGTGCCGAAGTGACGGCTCGTCACCGCGGCGGTCGTGTAGATCCACATCGCGAAGAGGGCGAACCAGGAGAGGAACTGCACGAGTGCGAGCCGGCGCATCGTGCGCGGCATGAGGAACAGGTCGTTCATGATGCAGTAGAGCGCGTCCGCCGTGCGGCCCCAGGACTGCAGCCAGGCGGCGGCGAGTTGCAGCAGCCCGAAGGCCGCGCAGCCCATGCCGAGCACGTGCAGCTGCCGGTCCCAGCCGAACAGCGCGACCGCCACGCTGAAAAAGCTGCCGGCGACGATCCAGGCCGTGCCCCAGGCGCGATATTGCCAAGCGCTGCGGCTCACCGCGGGCGGCGCCGTCGAGCCCGTCTCATGGCGCGCGTGGAACTCGGCGAACTGCGCAGGCGGGTATTCCCGCGTCGTCGCGACCGTCCAGCCGACGGCGCCGATGAACGCGACTGCACCGATGTAGAACGCCCACTTCACGCTGTCCGGGATGAGCCCCTGCGGGGCGACGTTCGTCATCCCCGCCCAGTTGGCGAGGATCCACGGCAGAGCCGAGGCCGCGACCGCACCGATGCCGATGAAGAGGCTCTGCATCGCGAAGCCGAAGGAGCGCTGCCGTTCAGGCAGCATGTCGCCGACGAGCGCACGGAACGGCTCCATCGAGACATTGATCGAGGCGTCGAGCATCCAGAGGAGCCCCGCCGCGATCCAGAGGGCGGGACTGTTCGGCATCGCGACGAGCGCGAGCGTCGCGACGATGGCGCCGGCCAGGAAGTACGGCCGGCGCCGCCCGAGCCGGCCCCAGGTGCGGTCGCTGAGGTAGCCGATCACCGGCTGTACCAGCAGGCCCGTGACCGGCGCGGCGAGCCACAGCACCGGCAACTCGTCGATCGAAGCGCCGAGCGACTGGAAAATCCGGCTGACGTTCGCATTCTGCAGCGCGAAGCCGACCTGGATGCCCAGGAAGCCGAAGCTCATGTTCCAGACCTGCCAGAATCCGAGTGCCGGTTTGTCGCTCATCGATCGAGTCTCGCGCCGCCCCCCGGGCCGCACAACGCGATGCAATCGTATTCACTCGACCGGGCAGCGGCCAATCGAAAAGAATGGCCCGGGGGCCCCATGCTGCAGACTCAGGAACGGAGCGACCATGCCGTAGCGCCGTCCGCGGGACCGCGCGCGGACGCGGACTGGTGGCGCGGCGCGGTCATCTACCAGATCTACCCGCGCAGCTTCGCCGACACGAACGGCGACGGCATCGGCGATCTTGCGGGCGTGCTCACGAAGCTCGACTACGTCGCGAGCCTCGGCGTCGACGCGATCTGGCTCTCGCCCTTCTTCAAGTCGCCGATGAAGGACTTCGGCTACGACGTCAGCGCCTACCGCCAGGTCGACCCGATCTTCGGCACGCTGGAGGACTTCGACCGCGTCGTCGCGGCGGCGCACGCGCGCGGGCTGCGCGTGATCATCGACCAGGTGCTGAACCACACCTCGGACCAGCATGCCTGGTTCCAGGAGAGCCGCGGCGGCCGGGACAACCCGAAGGCCGACTGGTACGTCTGGGCCGACGCCAAACCGGACGGCACGCCGCCCAACAACTGGCTCTCAATCTTCGGCGGCTCCGCCTGGCAATGGGAGCCGCGCCGCGGCCAGTTCTACCTGCACAACTTCCTGGTCAGCCAGCCCGACCTCAACTACCACAACCCGGCCGTCGCGGCGCAGATGCTGGACGAAGTCGAGTTCTGGCTCGCGCGCGGCGTCGACGGCTTCCGCCTCGACGCGATCAATTTCTGTTTCCACGACCCGCTGCTCCGGGACAACCCGGCGAAGCCCGCCGAGGAGCGCAAGGGACGCGGATTCCGCACCGACAACCCCTATGCCTGGCAGGTGCACCTCTACGACAACACGCAGCCGCAGAATCACGCCTTCCTCGAGTCGCTGCGCAGGCTCATGGACCGCTATGCGCCGGCGGTCGCGCTCGGCGAGGTCTCCGCCGAGGACCCGATCGAGGCCATCGTGCAATACACCTCGGGCAGCCGGCGCCTGCACATGGCCTACAACTTCGAGCTGCTCGTCGACGATTTCTCCGCGGCGCACGTGCGCGAGGTGGTCTCGTCGCTCGCCGCGCGCTGCCAGGACTGCTGGCCCTGCTGGGCCATCGGCAACCACGACGTCGCGCGCGTTGCCTCGCGCTGGTCGGACGGCGCGGGAAGCGCCACGCGCGCGAAGCTCTTCAATGCGCTCCTGCTGTCGCTGCGCGGCACAGCCTGCAGCTACCAGGGCGAGGAGCTCGGCCTGCCGCAGGCGGAGCTGCCGGACGCGCTCCTGCAGGATCCCTACGGGCTGGCGTTCTGGCCGCTCTTCAAGGGCCGCGACGGCTGCCGCACGCCGATGCCCTGGGACGACCGCGAGCCGAACGGCGGATTCAGCGCGGGCCGGCCGTGGCTGCCGGTGCCGCGCGAGCACGAGGCGCTCTCGGTGCGCCGGCAGGAGACCGACGCGGACTCCGTGCTCAATGCCTATCGCGCTTTCCTGCGCTGGCGGCGCGACGTACCGGCCCTTCGCAGCGGCGGCATGCGGCTGTTCGACACGCCGGGCGAGACGCTCGCGTTCCTGCGCGAGGGCGCACGCGATGCAGTCCTCGCCTGCTTCAACTTCGGTGCCGCGCCCGTCGAACTGCGCATTCCCGTGGCCGGCCCGGTCGAGCCCCTCTCGGGACACGGTTTCGCGCCCTGTGCGCTCGCCGGCGGCACGGTGACGCTCCCGGCGCACGGCGCCTTTTTCGCGGCGCCCGGCGCAGGCCGCTGAAGCGCGCGTGGGCCGGATTCTCGCCGCGTTCGCCCTGGCGCTGGCATCCGCCGCGGCGTCCGCGTCCGGCGCGCTGATAGAACGCGTCGAGCCCGCCCACTGGTGGGCGGGCATGCACGACACACGGCTGCAGCTGCTCGTGCACGGCGACGACATCTCATCGCTCGAGCCCTCGGTCAGCGACCCGCGCGCCTCGGTCTACCGCGTGACGCGCGCGGCAAGCCCGAACTACCTCTTCATCGACCTCCTGCTCGCGCGCGACGCGACGCCGGGCCGATTCGAGATCGCATTCCGCCGGAACGGCAGGACGGTGCTGCGCCAGCCCTACGAGCTCCTCGCGCGCGCGCCCGGATCCGCGGAGCGCAGGGGATTCGGGCCGGGCGACGCGATCTACCTCGCGATGCCGGACCGCTTCGCGAATGGCGATCCGGCGAACGACGACGTCGCGGGCTACCGCGAGCGCGCGAACCGCGCCGATCCCGACGGCCGCCACGGCGGCGACCTCGAGGGCCTGCGCGCGCGGCTCGGCTACCTCGCGGACATGGGTTTCACGCAGCTCTGGCTGACGCCGGTACAGCAGAACGACCAGCCGCGCGGCTCCTACCATGGCTATGCGATCACGGACTTCTACCGCGTGGACGACCGCCTCGGCGACAACGCGGGTTACGCGCGCCTCGTCGCGGACGCGCGCGCGCGCGGCCTCGGCGTCGTCATGGACGTGATCCTCAATCACTGCGGATCCGGGCACTGGTGGATGAAGGACCTGCCGGATCCCGACTGGATCAACCACGGCGGGACCTTCGCCGGCACGACCCATCGGCGCGAGACGCTCTGGGATCCGCACGCGGCGCGCGCGGACGAGGCGGCCTTCACCGACGGCTGGTTCGTGCCGGCAATGCCCGACCTCAACCAGCGCCATCCACAGGTCGCGACTTACCTAATCCAGAACGCGATCTGGTGGGTCGAGACCGCGGGCGTGACGGGGCTTCGCGTCGACACGCTGCCGTACTCCGACCGCGGCTTCCTCGGGCAGTGGCGCGATCGCCTGCTGGAGGAGTATCCGGGGCTCTCGATCGTCGGCGAGGAGTGGAGCCTCGATCCGGCGATCGTCTCGCGCTGGCAGCAGGGGCCGCCGCCCGGACCGGAGGCGGGCCCGCCGCCGCCCTCGCTCATGGACTTTCCGCTGCAGCACGCGCTCGTGGCCGCCCTCACTGAGCCCGAGGGGCGCGAGACCGGGCTCCTTAGCCTCTATCAGGCGCTGGCCGACGACTTCCTCTACGCGGACCCGCGCCGCCTGGTCGTCTTCGGCGACAACCACGACACCAGCCGCCTCCACACGCAGCTGGGCGCGAATCCCGCGCGCACGAAAATGGTCTTCGCCTTCCTGGCGACCGTGCGCGGCATCCCCGAATTCACGTACGGGTCCGAGATCCTGATGGAGAATCCGGAGCCGAAGGCCGATGGCCGCGTCCGCCAGGACTTCCCCGGCGGCTGGGCCGGGGACGCGGCCGACGGCACCACCGGTCAGGGCCTTTCCGCGGAAGCGCGCGACGCACAGGAATACCTTCGCCGCCTGCTGGCCTGGCGGCGCGGTGCGAGCGCCATTGCCGATGGCACACTCACGCAGTTTGCGCCGGAGCACGGCACATACGTGTACTTCCGCCGCGACGCGCGGCAACTGGTGATGGTCGCCTTCAACAAGGCGGATGCGGAGCGGCAACTGGATCCCGCGCGCTTCGCCGAGATGATCGACGGCAATACGACTGCGCGCGACGTCCTGACCGGCCGCAGCTTCGCGCTGGCCGGCGGCGTCCCACTGCCGCCTGCGAGCGCGACGATCCTCGAACTCACCGGCGCGCCGCCGGTGCCTGCGGGCGTCACCGGCACGGTCGAGACGCAGGAACGCTTCGAATCACGGCTTGTCGATCCGCGGCGCGTCGACGTGTGGCTGCCGCCCTCGTACGGCACGGACCCGTCGCGCCGGTACCCCGTCCTCTACATGCACGACGGGCAGAACCTCTTCGACCCCGCGCTCTCCTACATCGGTGTCGACTGGGGCGTCGACGAGGCGATCACGCAGCTCGCGGCGGCGGGCACGGTGCGCGAGGCGATCGTCGTCGGCATCTGGAACACGCCGAAGCGCTTCGAGGAATACATGCCGGCGCAAGCGCTCGCGGAAGTCGCGGCGCTTCCGGACGGCTGGCCGGACATGGCCTGGATGCGCAGGCAGAAAGTCGTCTCGGACGACTACCTGCGCTTCATCGTCGACGAACTGAAGCCCTGGGTCGACGCGAGATACCGCACGCTGCCGGATCGCGGGAACACGTCGATCATGGGCTCGAGCATGGGCGCGCTGATTTCACTCTACGCGATCGCGCAGTACCCAGACGTCTTCGGCGGTGCCGGTTGCGTGTCGATCCACTGGCCGCTCGGCGACGGGATCGTCGCGGACTGGCTCGCACGGCACCTGCCGCCGCGCGACGGGCACCGGATCTACTTCGACTATGGGACCGCGACGCTGGACGCAGCCTACGGTCCGTACCAGCGTCGCGTGGACGACATGCTCACGGCGGCCGGCTGGCAGCCGGGCACGGACTTCCTGTCACGCCGCTTCGAAGGCGCCGAGCACTCCGAACGCGCCTGGCGCGCGCGCCTGCCCGTTCCGCTCGGCTTCCTGCTCGGCGCGCCGGCTCAGAACCGGTAGTTCACGCCGACCAGGTACTGCGAACCGTACTCCTGGTAGTCCAGCAGCCGCTCCTTGTCCACGGAGTAGGCGATGTACGGCTCGTTCGTCACGTTGTTCGCCTGCAGCAGGATCTGCAATCCCTTCAGCGTGCCTTCGCCGAACGTATAGCTCAGCTGCGCATCGGTGATCATGTCGTCGTCGACGAAGCGCAGGCCGCGGTCGTTGGCGAAGTTCGTGACCTCGCCGATGTACTCCGAGCGGTAGCGCGTCGCGATGCGGGCCCCGAAGCCGTATCTCTCGTAGTAGAGCGTCGCGTTCCACACGTCCTGCGAGAGCCCGGGCAGCGGGATATGGTCGTTCGCGACCGAGCTCACCGAGCCCGGGATGGTGATGTCGCTGTCCGTGTAGGAGTAGGACAGGATCACGCCGAAGCCCGTCAGCGAGTCCGAGAACATCTCGAAGGGCAGTGAAGTCGCGATCTCGAAGCCGTACAGGTAGCCGCCCGAGCCGTTCTGCGGATGCGAGAAATTGCCGGTGGTCTGCGGGACGACGCCGGGCGCGAAGTAGCCGGGCGGCGTGACGGCCAGCAGGTCCGAATAGTCGTGATCCGTCTCGGTCTGCGTGAAGATGTAGGTATCGAGGTCCTTGTAGAAACCCGCGATCGAAACGTAGCCGCCGCGGTCCGCGAAGTAGCGCTCATAGGAAATGTCGAAGGCGATCGCGCGCCACGGGTCGAGCCGCGGGTTGCCGCCGCTGCCGCCCGGGATGCCGGTGGCGCCGTCGTACCCGCTTTCCTCCGTCGCCTTCAGCTCGTCCATGCGCGGACGCGCCATTTCCTCGGCGAGGCCGACGCGCACCGCCTGGCTTTCGTCGAGCAGGAAGGCGAAATTGAGCTGCGGCAGGATGTCCGTATAGCTCTTGCCGTCGCCATCCCGGAAGGGAGCGCCATTCGCGATGAAGAAGCCGGAAGAATTCTGGTCCGTCTCGATGACCTGGACGCCGACGTTGCCCTTGAGCTGCACGCCGTTGCCAAGCTCGTGGTCGAGGTCGCCACGCAGATAGGCCGTCCAGATCTCCTCGTCCACGCCCCAGAACTTGCCGGCCAGGTAGGTGAATCCGGGCGTCTCGGGCGTCCCATAGGCGATCGGGTCGAAATACTGGGCCAGCACGCCGTAGACGTTGATTGCGAGCGCCTGGCCCGCGTCGGCGTAGGAAAGATTCGTCGGCCGCAGCACGAGGTCGTCGGCGACCTGATAGGCCCCGCCGCCGATGGTGCTCAGCCCGGATTCCGGGGAGGTCTTGTCCTTCGAGCGATCGGCATAGTTGAGGCCGAACGCGACGCCGCCAAACCAGCCCATGTCGGCCGCTTTCTCCAGGTCGAGCCGGAACGAGGATAGTTCGTCCTCGACATGAGGCTTCTTGGTGTAGCCCGAACCATAGATCGTCGGGCCGACCAGGACCTGCGACGGATCGTCGTAGGCGAGGTCGAAGCTCAGCCTCGGCATGCCGTGGTTCGAGCGCAGCTCGAAGGAGCCGCTGTCGAGCGGCGTAACCGGGCCGAGCTGGGCGTTGATTTCCGGCTGCAGCTGGTCGCGTTCCGCCTTCGAGTAGCTGAGGTCGGCGACCAGCTTCCAGTCGTTGCTCATGGCGAACTCGTTCCGCCAGCCGCCCGCCATGATCTCGTCTTTCGTCGTGAACAGGAAGTTGCGGGCGAGCGGCACGATGGCATTGAGCGTGCCGCCGACGATGGTGTCATGCCGGACGGTCGTGTCCGAGTAACCGAACACCGTGCCATCCGGGAACGGCCCGCTGACGCAGCACGGCGCCGGGTATCCGCCGAGGTTCACCTCGAGGCTGCGCGCATTGTCCGTCTGGTCCATCGTCGAATAGTAGAGGTCGACGATGCTGGTATACGGTCCCCCGCCGTCGAACTGCAGCGTCGCCATGAAGCCGTCGCGAACCGTCGAGCCCATGTCCGCGCGCACTTTCATGCCATTCGTCGCAAACTGGCCCGGCGCGACGCCCGGGTTGTTCGAGCAGCCGCCGGCCGTGCCGCCCGGGCAGTCGATCGCGCCGCCGCCGCCCGAGGGATTCCAGGGCTCGTAGGTGCCGAAGCCGCGCGTCGCCATCGGCGTGTCGAGGTGCGCGTAGCCGAAGGCGATGCCGAATTTCCCGTCCATGAGCTGGTTGACGAAGGAGAAACTCGCGCGGTACCCGCTGTCGTCCGAGTTCGCGCCGAGGTTGTCGTTCGAGTTCTGCTCGGCACGGAAGTTGACCGCCATCGCGGACCTGCCGTAGTCGAGCGGGCGGATCGTGCGCAGGTCGATCGTGCCGGCAAGGCCCTGGCCGGCGATCCGGGAATCGGGAGTCTTGTAGACGACGACGCCGCTCAGGAGCTCGGAGGGGTACTGGTCGAACTCGATGCTGCGGTTGTCGCCGGTGCTGACCTGCTCGCGGCCGTTCATGAGGGCCGTCGTGAATCCGGGGTCCGTGCCGCGCAGGCTGATGGCCGACGCGCGGCCTTCCGCCCGTTGCGAGGTCAGGCCCGGCAGGCGCGAGATGGACTCGGCGATGCTGGTGTCGGGAAGCTTGCCGATGTCCTCGGCAGAGACCGCCTCGACGATGCTCGTCGATTCGCGCTTGGTCACGATTGCGTTCTCGATGCCGACCCGGATGCCGGTGACGACGATGTCGCCGAGCTTCTCGGGATCATCCTGCGCGAGTGCCGCGGGCGGCAGGATCGCGGCAGCAGACAGCGCGGCGGCGACCGCCAGGCTCAGCAGGTTTTTCGGAAGCGTTCCGGATGCGGAATGCAGCAGGCAGGAAGGCGTGCGCGGAGCCATGTATTCGTCCCCCCAAAGAGCGAATGTCGCCGATTTCGGTCGACGCTCCGATCCTAGTGGGGCCCTGCCAACAGCCGCAATGAATGCATACGATTGCATGGCATGAAAACGTTTGCAGCCGCCGGCAGCGCTGGGCGGGCCTGCTAGCCTCGCTGTTGCCGCCATGACACACACCCGTCCATTTGCCGCCGCCGCGCTCATCCTGTCCTGCACCGCGGGCGCACACGCGCAGACCGTCGCGACCCTTGCCTCGCCCGGCGGCGCGCTCCGGCTCGACGTCACGATCGACGGCGACGGCCGGCCGGGCTACGCGGTCACGCGCAACGGCAAGCCTGTCATCGACGAATCGCGGCTCGGTTTCATCCTCGCGGACGCGCCGAAGCTCGAGCGCGGCTTCCGGCTCGACGGCACGGAGCGGCGGAGCATCGATGCGACCTGGGAGCAGCCCTGGGGCGAGCGGCGCTTCGTGCGCGATCGCCACGAGGAGCTTCGCGCGCACCTGGTCGAGAAGCGCGCGGGCGGGCGGCGGCTCGACCTCGTGTTCTGCGCGTTCGACGACGGCATCGGCTTCCGCTACGAGTTTCCGGCCCAGCCCTCGCTCATGGGCGTCGGCATCGTCGAGGAACTGACCGAATTCGCGGTCGCGGAGCCCGCCACGGCCTGGTGGATCCCGGGCGGCGACTGGAACCGCTATGAGTATCTCTACCGGAAGACGCCACTGGCGGAGGTCGGCCAGGCCCACACGCCCCTGACCCTGCGCACCGCGAGCGGCCTGCACCTGGCCATTCACGAGGCGGCGCTGGTCGACTATGCGGGCCTTTGGCTGCGGCGCAGCGGCGACGCAGCGCCGGTAGCCGGCCAGCGCCTGAAGGCCATGCTCGCGCCCGCGGCCGACGGACCGCCGGTCCGGCGGACTGCGCCGTTCGCGACGCCCTGGCGGACGGTCCTCATCGCGCCGGACGCCGCCGGTCTTTACGAGTCGAACATCGAGCTGAACCTCAACGAGCCAAATGCGCTCGGCGACGTGTCCTGGTTCAGGCCCTTCAAGTACGTCGGCATCTGGTGGTCGCTGCACCTCGACGAGCAGACCTGGGCGACCGGGCCGCGTCACGGCGCGACCACCGCGAACGCGAAGCGATACATCGATTTCGCGGCGGCGAACGGTTTTCGCGGCGTCCTGATCGAGGGCTGGAATCGCGGCTGGGACGGCGACTGGTTCGCGAACGGCGGCGACTTCAGTTTCACCGAGGCGACCCCCGACTTCGACCTCGAGGCCGTCGCCGCCTATGCGCGCGAACGCGGCGTGCACCTCATCGGTCACCACGAAACGGCCGGGAATGTCGCGCGCTACGAGTCGCAACTCGGCCCCGCGCTCGACCTGTACGCGCGGCTCGGCGTCGACAGCGTAAAGACGGGCTACGTCGCCGACGCCGGCGGCATCCGTGCGCTGGAGGACGGGCAGATCCGCTACCAGTGGCACGACGGACAGTTCATGTCGCGGCACCACTTGAAGGTCGTGACCGAGGCGGCGAAGCGGCACATCGCCGTGGATCCGCACGAGCCGATAAAGGACACGGGCCTGCGGCGCACGTACCCCAACTGGGTCGCGCGCGAGGGGGCACGCGGCATGGAGTACAACGCCTGGGGTCATCCGCCGAACCCGCCGGAACACGAGGCAAACCTCGTCTTCACCCGGATGCTCGCGGGGCCGATGGACTTCACGCCGGGCGTCCTTTCGCTCAGCGGCCGGGGCAGGCAAAGGATCCAGTCGACGATCGCGAAGCAACTCGCGCTCTACGTCGTGATCTACAGCCCGATCCAGATGGCCGCGGACCTCCCCGAGAACTACGCGCGCTATGCGGGGCCATTCCGGTTCATCCGCGACGTGCCGGTGGACTGGGCCGAAACCAGGGTCGTCGCCGGCGAGATCGGCGACTTCGCCGCAATCGCGCGCAAGGACCGGAACAGCGAAGACTGGTACCTCGGCGCCGTCACGGACGAGAACGCGCGGACGCTCGACATCCGGCTCGACTTCCTCGACTCGGGCAGGACCTACACGGCGGAGATCTACCGGGACGCCGACGATGCCGACTGGAACGCGAATCCCCAGGCCATCGTGATCGAGAGGCGCGACGCGGGGAAAGGCGACGCGTGGCCCCTGCGCCTGGCGCCGGGCGGCGGCTTTGCCATCCGTTTCGTGCCCAGGGGACGCTCCCCTTGAATTCAGGGCGACCGTTCCCTTGAACGGCGTGAACTACCAGCCCTTGCCGGCCCGCGCGAGCAGCGCCGCATGGAATCCGCGCTTCTCCAGCATCTTCACGAGCAGGGCGGCAAGCGCCCGCGCGGTGCACAGGGACGCCGCCGCCAGGATGCCCAGCAGCGGTGCGCCCTTTTGCCACACCCGCCGCGCCGTCATGTGGCCGGCACTTGCGCGGCCGGCGCGTCGCCGCAAGGGTCGTCTCGCAGGGACAGCCGCGCACCGCCCAGGCGCGTGTCATCCGACAGGACCTCGAGCGCGGGCGCTGCCGTCCCCGGTGGCCGCGGCAACGAAAGGTGCGCCGTGCCGAGCGCGTCCGTGCGAAACGGCGCGGGCGGCTGCTTGCCAGGATCGAGCCGCGCGACGAGCGGCACGTCCGGCACGGGATTGCCGTGCTCATCGCGCACGCGCAGCACGATGTCGATGCCTGTCGCCCGCGCCGGTTCGGCACTGCGTGCGGCGCATACGATTTCCACGGCCGCCGGCGCTGCCGGCTGGACTTCGAGATCGAACGTCTCTGCGGGCCTGGCGCCATTCCGCGGGCGGACCGTGAGGCGAAGGCTGCGGGCCCGGGTTTGCGCCGGCAACTGGAAACTCGCCAGCCCATCGTCGCCGCTGACCGCCTCGGCCTCGAGTGCCGGTTCTTCGGGCGCCTCGAGCACGAGCGCCACGCCGGCCAGCGGATTGGCCCAGGCATCCGACACCCGTACCGCGAGCGGTTCAGCCGGAGCCTGCCCCGCCAGGACCCGCTGCCCGTCTCCGGCGGCCTTCTCGATGCGCTCCAGCGGCCCGGCCTCGATCTCGACAGCCACCCGTCGCTCGAGGCGGCCGCTCGAGACAATGATCGCCGAACGGCCCACGGGCCCAAGCGCGCTCACGATGCCGCGATCGGACACGTTCAGCAATTGCGAGTCGGGCGCCGTAAAGCGGATCGGTGCGCCGCCGACCGGCTGCCCGGCATCGTCGTTCGCCTGCGCGGAAAGCGCCGCCTGGCTCCCGGCCGCTAGCCTGAGCTCGGCGGGTTCGACGATAATCTCCATCGGCTCGGGTACGCTCTCGACGACAGTTTCCGGCTCGCGCGTACAGCCCGTGGCGAGGGCCGCCACGCAGGTGATTGCGGCAAGAGGCAAGCCCATGCTCGATGTTTCCCGCCAATTCGGGCGCCGACTGCCAGGGTTTATCCTGATACTCGCCTTGAGCGGCGCGTTCGCAGCCGCGGCCGCGACCCCCGAGCCGTCCTCGCCCCTGCCGGATGGCGAGGGCTCCGAAGTGGCCAACGGTCCGGTGCCCGTACGGTTTCGTGACCGGGTGCTGTTCGACGTGCATGCGCCCATCGGCACATTGTCTGCGGCCGACCGCGCCGCAGCAATCGAAGGCCGGCTCCTTGCCCTGGCGTCGGGGCCCGCCGAAGTCCTGCAGGACCTCCGGGTCGTCGAGCGCGATGGCCGTTCCGAGCTGGTTGCCGGCGGCACGCGGGTGCGCATCGTCACCGACGAAGACGCGCGGGGCACGGGCCGGACGCGCCGGCAGCTGGCAGCGGATGCGCAGGTCGTGGTGCGCGAGGCGCTGGCCGTCGAATTCCGCGACCGCGGCGCCGCCGCGCTGGTGAGGGGCGCGGCCCTCGCGGCAGCGGCGACCGCGGTTTTTGCGGGTCTCCTCGTGCTGCTCGCGCGCCTTCATTCGTTCGCGCGCCGACGCATCCTGCGCGCGGCCGAAGACTGGCATTGGAGCAGCGGCCTCGCGCGGCTGCGGCTGCTCTCGCCGGCCAACGTGTCGGGCCTGAGCCGGAGCCTGGCCGCGGGCCTTTCCTGGGCGCTTTCGCTGTTGCTGGTCTATTTCTACCTCGAGTTCGTGCTGTCGCTCTTTCCGTGGACCCGCGGTTTCGCCGACAGCATGGTCATCGCCGCGCGATCGGCGGTCGTGCGCGTGTTCTCGGGCCTCGTCGGCTACCTGCCCGAGCTCTTCAACATCGTGGTCGTCCTGATCGTGGCGCGGATCGCGCTTCGGATCCTGAAGCAGCTGTTCGGGCAGGTGGCAGCCCAGCGCATCCAGATATCGGGTTTCTACCCGGAGTGGGCGCTGCCGACTTACTCGCTGCTTCGCGTGCTGGTCATCGCCGTCGCGGCGGTCATGGTCTTTCCCTACCTGCCGGGCTCGGGTTCCGACGGCTTCAAGGGCGTGTCGGTATTCGTGGGCCTTTTAGTCTCGCTCGGCTCCGCCTCGGCGATCGCCAATGTCGTCTCGGGGATCGTGATCACGTACATGCGGCCCTTCCGGATCGGGGACCGCGTAAAGATCGCAGACGCGGTCGGCGACGTCACCGACAAGGACCTGTTCGTCGTCCGCCTGCGCACTCCCAAGAACGTCGACATCACCGTTCCCAATGCGCTGGTGCTGGCGAACCACATCGTGAACTTCAGCTCGAGCGCCGGCAGCCGCGGCCTCATCCTTCACCCGGCCGTCACGATCGGCTACGACGTGCCATGGCGGAAAGTCCACGAACTGCTGCTCGACGCGGCGCGCAAGACCGAGGGCATCCGCGCCGAGCCCGAGCCCTTCGTGCTCCAGACGAGCCTGGACGACTCCTACGTGCGCTACGAACTCAATGCCTACACGGACCAGCCGCAGGACATGCCCGCCCTGTATTCGCGCCTGCATGCCGCAATCCAGGATGCCTTCCACGCGGCGGGCGTCGAGATCCTGTCTCCCCGCTACACGGCCGTGCGCGACGGCAGCGGCATGGCCGTGCCGGACGAGCACCTGCCGCGGGACTATCGCAAGCCGGGCTTCGGCCTCTTTCTCCGGCGCGGCGAAGAACCCGCCCGGTGACGGTTCCCGTTCCCCGATGAAGCGACGGCGTCCGCAAAGCCGTCGTCCGTCACCGTCTTGTTACCCGCCCGCGACTGACCCGCAAACCGCCTCTCACTAACCTTTTCCATGCCCGCTCCCGCGGGCCAGCAGGTCCCGCGGCATGTCCATCACCCTCGACCAGGTCACGAAGCGGTACCAGGCGCAACCGGTCGTCAACGACCTCTCGCTCGCGATCGGCCAGGGCGAGTTCCTGGTCCTGCTCGGCCCCTCCGGCAGCGGCAAGAGCACGCTGCTGCGCGCCATCGCCGGCCTCGTGGAGATCGACCACGGCCGCATCTCCCTGCACGGCCGCGACGTCACCGGCGTCGCCGCCCGCGACCGCGGCGTCGGCTTCGTGTTCCAGCACTACGCGCTGTTCCGGCACATGAGCGTCGCGGACAACGTCGAGTTCGCGCTGCGCGTCCGGCGCATGAAGCGCGCCGACCGGTCGCTGCGGCGCACCGAACTCCTGAAGCTCGTCGCACTCGAGGGCATGGACGACCGCCTGCCGGCGCAACTCTCGGGCGGGCAGCAGCAGCGCGTCGCCGTCGCGCGCGCGCTCGCGCACCGACCGCAGGTGCTCCTCCTCGACGAGCCGTTCGGCGCCCTCGATGCCAAGATCCGCGAGGAGCTCCGCCGGACGATCCGCGTGATCCAGCAGGAGCTCGGCGTCACGACCATCCTGGTCACGCACGACCAGGACGAGGCCTTCGCGATGGCGGACCGGATCGGCGTCATGCACCAGGGCCGGCTGCTCGAGGTCGGCAGTCCCGACGAGCTCTACGCCCGGCCGCGAACGCGCTTCGTCGCGACCTTCCTCGGCGCCGCCAACCTCCTGCTCGGCTACCGGCGCAGGCAGGCGCTCAGTTTCGAGCGCCCGGGCGCCGAGGCCGTGACGCCGCGCGAGATCGTCGCAGTAATCCGCCCCGAGGAAGTCGCGCTCACGACCGGCGCCGGCCCCGCGGGCCTGACGCACGTCGGCTCCGGCGTCGTGCAGGAGCTGCAGTTCGCAGGCGCCACCGAGCGGCTGCGCGTGCGCATGCCGATGGACGGCCCGGTGCCGGCGACGCCCGACCGCGAGGGCGCTGACGGCGGCAGCTGGCTGCTCGACGCCTCGCGCAGCCTTCCCGAACAGCGCGCCAACCCGCTCGCCGCGGGGCAGCGCGTGACGGTCAGCGCGCGCCGCATCCACAGCTTGCCGACCCCGATCTCGAGCTTCACCGCGATCGCGCGCGCGCAGCCCGCGGCGAACGCGCTGCGCGATACGCCGTTCCTGTCGACGCTCGCGGTACGCATGCAAACCCGCATCACGACCCGCATCACGCGCACCGCGAGCGCGCCGCCCGGCATGCCGGTGCTTGCGGCCGGTCCCGGCGCGAGGGCGACCGCGCTCTGGAACCTCGCGCACGGCGCCTCGCAGGTTCTGGTGCTGCCTGCCGGGGCGGTGCTGCCCACGCGCATCGTCGTGCTGCCGGGCGCCGAGGCCGGGGTCGGCGCGCTCGGCGTCGCGGCGAGCCTCCTGCGTCACGTACCGGCCGAGTCGGTGCTCCTCGCGATCCACGAGGCCTCGACTCCCGATCGCGAGCGCGCCTCGCGCCTGCGCCTGCTGCTCGACGCGCGCTCGAACGCGCTCGCGGACCACGGCCTCGACCTGCGCACCGAGCTTCGCTTCGGCGACCCGGACGCGGAGCTCGAACGCGAGCTCTCGGTCCACCCGAACTCCATGCTCGTGCTCGGACTGGACACGCTCGACGAACCCGAGACCGCGCGGCTCGCCGGCCTCCTCGAGGGTCCGCAACTTCGGCCGGTCCTGATCGTCCGCATCGCCGGGGCGGGCTGAGATGTCCACGGACCGCATCAGGTCGCCGAGCGTGCTGCCGGGATTCGGGCTGACCTTCGGCTTCACCACGTTCTTCCTGTCCGCGGTGATCCTGCTGCCGCTTGCGGCCATGGTGATCCGCGCGCTCGGCATCCCGCTGCACGAGCTCGTCGGCATCCTGCTCGATCCGCGCGCGGTCGCCTCCTTCCGCCTGTCATTCGGTGCCGCGGCGCTCGCCGCGGCGATCAACGTGGTCTTCGGCTTCATCGTCGCCTGGTCGCTGGTGCGCTACGACTTCCCGGGGCGGCGCCTGCTCGACACGATGATCGACCTCCCTTTTGCGCTGCCGACCGCGGTCTCCGGGATCGCGCTCGCGACGGTGTTCTCGCCCACCGGCTGGCTCGGCCAGAAGCTCGCGCTCGCGGGAGTCCAGGTCGCCTACACCTGGCTAGGCGTCGTGGTCGCGCTGGTGCTCATCGGTCTGCCCTTCGTCGTACGCTCGGTGCAGCCGGCACTCATCGAGGTGCGCAAGGACCTCGAGGAGGCCGCCGAATCGCTCGGCGCCGGCGGCTTCCAGGTGTTCCGCCGCATCATCCTGCCGACGGTCCTGCCCGCGCTCGCGACCGGATTCACCCTCGCCTTCGCGCGCGGCATCGGCGAATACGGCTCGGTCGTGTTCATATCGGGGAACCTGCCGCTCAAAACCGAGATCACGCCGCTGCTCATCGTCATCAAGCTCGAGCAGTACGACTATGCCGGCGCCGCCGCGCTCGGCTTCTTCATGCTGGCGATGTCATTCGTGATGCTGTTCGCCATCAACCTGGTACAGGGCTGGGGTCAGCGCCGGCTCGGGCTCGGGGCGGGCCGCTGATGGCCGCCGGCGCGGGCATAGCCCCGGACGCGCGGCCAATGACGCGCGGCGCCAAGGCCGCGCGTGCGCTGATGCTCGCGGTTTCGTTTGGTTTCCTCGGGCTCCTGCTGCTCGCACCGCTCGGGGCCGTGCTGGTGCAGGCGCTCGCAAAAGGCATCGGCGCCTTCCTCGCCAGTTTCGCAGACCCGGACACCCTCGCGGCGATCCGGCTTACGCTCCTGACTGCCGCGATCGTCGTGCCGGTCAACACGATCTTCGGCATCTCGGCGGCCTGGGCGATCGCGCGCTTTGAATTCCGCGGCAAGAGCCTGCTGGTGACCCTGATCGACCTGCCGTTCGCGGTGTCTCCGGTGATCGCGGGCCTGGTGCTGGTGTTCCTGTTCGGCGCGCAAGGATGGCTCGGCAACTGGCTCCTTGACCACGACCTGCCCGTCATCTTCGCCGTGCCCGGCATCGTGCTGGCGACGATTTTCATCTCGTTCCCGTACGTCGCCCGCGAGCTGATCCCGCTCATGCAGCAGCAGGGCAGCGAGGAAGAGGTCGCGGCGCTCTCGCTCGGCGCGGGTTCCTGGACCACTTTCGTGCGCATCACGCTGCCGAAGATCCGCTGGGGACTACTCTACGGCGTGATACTTTGCAATGCGCGCGTCATGGGCGAATTCGGCGCGGTCTCGGTCGTCTCCGGTCATATTCGCGGCCTGACCAACACCATGCCGCTGCAGGTCGAGATCCTCTACAACGAGTACAACTTCGTCGCCGCCTTCGCGGTGGCATCGCTGCTCGCGATGCTTGCGATCCTGACCCTGGTGGCCAAGACTCTGGTGGAATGGCGATCGGGGCCCGGAGGTCACTGAGTTTGCATCCGCTACTGCGGAACCTGAATGCGGTCGCCCGGCGTTTCGCGGAACAATGCAAGGCGGGGCTCAAGCAGCTTGCCGCCCGTCCACGCTCGCTCGAGCGGCTCCTGCTGGTCACGATCGCCGGCCTCGTGCTGTTTTCCATCGCCGCAATCGCGGGTACCGCCTTCGGCCTGCTACGCGAGCAGGCTTCTGCCCAGGCGCTCGCGCGCGTTCGCGCCGCCGCGCTGGCGGCGCGCTACGAAATCCGGCGCGTGGGCGAGGACACTGTCACGGCGGCGCGCCTGCTGGCCTCGCGGCCGACGCTCGCGCGCCTGGTCGAGCACGGCGAGGGGCTCCAGCTGCAGCTGTTCCTGCGGCGCTTTTGCGACACGGCGCGGCTGGACGGCTGCGCGGTCTACCGGGACGGGCAGCTCGTCGTCTCCGCCGGCGAGGTCCTGCCCGCGCGCGCCGCGTTCGACGCTGCGGCCGAGCAGGGCGAGGGCTTCATGGTCCCGGGCCGCGAGCGCGGCCCGATCGGCGCGCTCGTCCCGGTGACGGGCCTGCCGGCCGCGCGCGTCGTGGCCATACGCAAGCTGGACGACCGCCTTGCGGCCAGGCTCTCGTCGCAGGCGGGCATCGAGATCCGGCTGCTTCCCGTCACCCCCTGGCTCGAGGCGATCGAGCCGCCGTACCGCGACGTCCATGCCGCCGCGCTCGCAACCGGCGACATCGCCGCGGCGCCGATAGCGGCGCGGCGGCAATTCGCGGCGAGCCTGCCGCTGCTGGCCTCGACCGGCGAGGCGATCCTGCTGATCGAAGCGCGGCTGCCGGCCGCGCAGGCCAGCGGCGCCATCGGCAGCTTCGGGCGGCAGCTCGTCGTCATCACCTTGCTCCTCGCGGTCGCCGCGCTGATCGCGGCGCTGCTGCTCGCGCGACGCATCGGCACGCCGCTGTCGGCACTCGCGGCCTCCGCCGAGCGGCTGGGCCAGGGCGACTTCTCCTCCTCCATCCCGGCGCAGGGCACCCAGGAGGTCGAGGCGCTCGCGCGCACCATGGAGGACATGCGCAGGAACCTCATGGACCTCACCGCGACGCTGCGGCACCGTGAGGCCGAGGCACAGGCCGTGCTCGACGGCATCGTCGAGGGCGTCTACGCCGTCGACATGGACCGGCGCATCCGTTACCTCAACCCGCAGGCCGCGAGGATGCTGGGCAGGCCCGCGCGCGAACTCGTCGGGATGTTCTGCGGTGAGGTCCTGAAGCCGCGCGACGTGGACGGCCGCAGTCCTTGCGAGACGTCCTGCCCGATCGTCGCCGCGCGCGATGACGGCAAGGCGCAGGCGACCGAGCATCTCGACGCCGGCGGCGTCGTCCGCACGGCCGTCATCACCAGCGCGGCCCCGACCGCGGGGCTGCAGGTCCAGGTGCTGCGCGACGAGACCGAGCTCGAGGCCGTGCGCCGGGCGCGCGACTCGGTGCTCGCCAACATCTCGCACGAGTTCAGGACGCCGCTGTCGGCCCAGCTCGCCTCGGTCGAGCTGATGCTCGACGGACTCGAGTCCATGCCGCGCGAGCGCCTCGCGGAGCTGCTCGAGTCGCTGCAGCGCGGGACGCTCCGGCTGACGCGGCTCATCGACAACCTGCTCGAGAGCGTACGCATCGAATCCGGACAGCTCGGGATCCGGCGCCAGCCGGTCGCGCTCGCGCAGGTGGTGGAGGACGCGCAGGACCTCGTCGCAGGGCTGCTCGCCCAGCGGCGCCAGCAGCTTCGCATCGCGCTGCCCGCGGACCTGCCGCTCGTCACCGGCGACGCGCCGCGGCTCGCCCAGGTCGTCACGAACCTGCTCGCGAATGCCAACAAGTTCGGCCCCGAGGGCAGCGAGATCGAGGTCGGCGCCGCGCGCAACGGCAGCAGCGTCGAGCTGTGGGTCGAGGACTCGGGTCCGGGGGCACCGGAACTCGAAGGCACTTCGATCTTCGAGCGCTTCTACCGCTCGGCCGACAGCGAACCCGACCCGCGCGGCCTCGGTCTCGGCCTGTGGATCGTGAAGTCCATCGTGCTGCGCCATGGCGGCACCGTGCGTGCCGGCCGCACGCCGGCCGGCCGCACGCGCTTCACCGTGATGCTGCCGGGCGCGGCATGAAGCTGCTCGTCGTCGATGACGATCCGGACCTCCTCGCGCTGGTCGCATTCGCGCTGACCAACGCGGGCTACGCGGTCGTGAAAGCCCGGGACACGGCGGAGGCGCTCGCGGTGTTCGATGCCGAGCTGCCGAACCTCGTAATCCTCGACATCAACCTGCCCTCGGGCAGCGGCTTCGACGTCTGCAAGGCGATCCGTGCCCGCTCGCCCGCGCCGGTCATGATGCTCACGGCGCGCGGCGACGAGGAAGACCTCGTGCGCGCGCTCGAGCTCGGCGCCGACGATTACCTCACCAAGCCCTTCAGCCCGCGCACGCTGCTCGCACGCGTGAAGGCGCTCTTGCGCCGGGTCGGCATCGAGGCGGGCGACACGGTGGAAGCCGGGCGCGTGTCCCTCGACCTCGAGGCGCACGCGATCTCGATCGGCGGCGGCTCCCCGGTCCGCCTCACGCGCCTGGAGACGCGGCTGCTGCAGATCCTGGTCGCACAGGCCGGCCACGTGGTGTCGGCGGAACGGCTGCTCGCGCACGTCTGGGGGCATCGAGGCAGCGGCGACCGCCAGCTGCTCAAGCAGCTCGTGCACCGCCTGCGCCAGAAGCTGGAGCGGGATCCCGCCGGAGCCGGCTTGCTGCACACGGAAGCGGGCGTCGGCTACCGCCTGAAGGCCTGAGCGCGCCTACTTCTTCGCGTAGATACGGTCGAACACGCCGCCGTCGCTGAAGTGCTTCGCCTGCACAGCGCTCCAGCCGCCGAAATCGGCGATCGTCACCATCTTCACGTCGGGAAAGACCTTCGCGTACTTTTTCAGCACGGCTTCGTTGCGCGGCCGGTAATAGTGCTTTGCGACGATCTCCTGCGCCTCGGGCGAGTACAAGTACTCGAGATAGGCGCGGGAAATTTCCGTCGTCTTGCGGCGCAGCGCCACGCGGTCGACGACCGCGACCGGCGGCTCGGCCCGGATGCTGAGCGAGGGAACCACGATCTCGAACCGGCCCGCACCGAGCTCCCGCGCGGCCAGGTGCGCCTCGTTCTCCCACGATATGAAGACGTCGCCGATGCCGCGCTGTGCAAACGTGGTCAGCGAACCGCGAGCGCCGGTATCGAGCACGGGGACGTTCGCGTAAAGCTTCCCGAGGTAGGCCTCGGCCGTTTTCTCGCTGGCGCCCGGCTGCGCGAGGGCCCAGGCCCAGGCCGCCATGTGGTTCCAGCGCGCGCCCCCCGACGTCTTCGGGTTCGGCGTGATCACGGAAAGGCCGGGCCGCGCGAGATCGCCCCAGTCCCTGATCTTTTTCGGGTTGCCCTTGCGCACCAGGAACACGATGGTCGAGGTGTAGGGCGAGCTGTTGTCCGGCAGGCGTGCCTGCCAGTTGGCGGGCAGCAACTTGCCCTGCTTCGCGAGCGCGTCGATGTCCGAGGCGAGCGCAAGCGTCACCACGTCGGCCTGCAAGCCGTCGATCACGGTACGCGCCTGCTTGCCTGAGCCGCCGTGCGACTGGCGCACCGATACGACCTGCCCCGTCTTATTCTTCCAGTAAGCGGCAAACGCCTTGTTGTAGTCCGCGTACAGTTCGCGCGTCGGGTCATACGACACGTTGAGCAGCACTGTCTCGGCCACGGCGGCCGCCGCAAACAGCGCGAGGCTGCCCGCTACGATGCCGAGGACGCGGTTCCGGAATGATTTCTTCATGCTCCAACCTCCTCAGAATGCGACCGCGAGGCGCAACTGGACCGCGTCCTCGTCCGCGCGGTCGCCGCCAGGGGTGCCGCCTTCAAAGCTCGTGTGCTCGTAGTCGAGCAGCCATTTGACGTTTTCGTCCAGGTACCAGTTCAGCCCGACGCCCCAGGAGCGCGCCTGGCGAGCCGCGGCCAGCGGGTCCGCGAACGAGTCCTCGCCGCCCGCGAACGCCTCGTCATCCACGCCGAGCACCTGCACGCGCGCGACCACTTCGAAAGCGCCCCGGGTCCCGTCCTGCAGCGAAAACCTCGTCTTCGGCTGGAAGCCCTTGAAGGCCGCGTCCTCGCCGGTCAGGAACCAGGAGGCCGCAAGCTGCCAGGCGTCGGTGTCGACTGTGCCCCTGCGCAGTCCCGCCGCGCCGACGCGCGACAGGTCTTGCGACACTTCCGTGTATTCGCCGAACAGGCCCAGGCTGCCCGTGTAATAGTAAAATTGCGGCGCGAGACGAGTACGCTCGCCGTCGGCGATCGTCGCCGCCGTCGTCGCGCCGGCCGCGCGGTAGCGGAAGAAGGTGGACTGGCCGGGGCTCCTGAACGACGGCAGCAGCGTCTGCGCGGCGCTGCCCGCCTGGTCCGTGTACGTGCCGGCGATGCCGAAGCCGAGGCCGCGCAGCCCGAAGTGACCGCTGTTCGCGAATGGCTGCATGAACAGCCGCAGCACGTACTCCTTGTCGTCGTTGACGTCTGCATCGCCAAACGTCTCGCTGCTGCTGCCGTCGTTCGAGCCGTTCATGTAGGCGGCCTGGTACGTGAAGCGCCCGCCCCCGACGTCGCCGGCGAGCTGCAGGCCGATGTCGCGGTTCGGCACGAGCGAAGTCGGATAGGCGCGCTGCACCCAGCGCATGTCGTTCGACGACTGCAGGCGCTCGAGGCCGACCGGCGACTTGAACTTGCCGAGCTCGAGCTGCACGCCCGGCCTGAAACGGGCATTGACGTAGGCGTCCTGGATCACGGTCCGGCCCTGGCCGAAGTCCGGCATGAATTTGAAATCGTAGATGCCGGAGAAAGTGCCCTCGATCGTCGGCCGCACGCGCGTCGCCTGGAACGTGTCCCCCGTCCCGCCGGGATCCGCGCCCGGGATGTTGCGGTAGTCCAGGTGCAGCGTGCCGCGCAGGCGCAGCTGGTTCCTGCCGTCCGCCGACCTGAGGATGAAGCCCTCCGGGCCGGCGCTCACGACGGTCGCCGGGCCTTCGGCCTGCGCCTGCCCGCAGAGCGGCAGGGCGAGGGCCAGAAAGGCCGTGCGCATCAATTTGCAGCGGTCCATGGGGAGCCATGCTAGGCCCGGTCCGGTCACCGCGTCAGTCGGGGCGCGGTGACGTTTCGGTCGCAACCGGCCGGCGCGACGCGGTACGGCCGCCGTTACTTGCCGATGCAGAAGGTGGCGAACACGGCGCCGAGCAGGGCGTCGCTCGAGGTCGCCCCCGTGATCTCCCCGAGCGCCTGGTGCGCCTCGCGCAGCTCCTCGGCGACCAGCTCGAACGACGCGCGCTCGCCGAGCCGCGCGGACGCGAGCTCGAACAGGCTCTTGGCCCGCTCCAGCGCGTCCAGATGCCGGCGCCGCGCCGACCAGGCGCCGCTCTCCGACTGGTAGCCGGCCGCCGCTTTCAGCTGTTCGCGCAGCGCCGACATGCCGTCGCCGGTCAGCGCAGAGAGCGCGAGCGCCGGGCGCTCGTCGAGTATCGGCGCCCGTTTCGCGGCCGGCAGGTCCGACTTGTTCCAGACCACGAGCGTCGCCGTGCCGGCCGGGAGCCCCGCGAGCTCCCCCTCGGCGAAACCGCGCGTCGCGTCCACCACGTACAGCACGAGGTCGGCGCGGCTCATCTCCATGCGCGCGCGCCGCAGGCCCTCGATCTCGATCACGTCGTCGGTGTCACGCAGGCCCGCGGTGTCGACGACGTGGATTGGCAGTCCGTCGACATGGATGCGCTCCCGCAGGAGGTCGCGCGTCGTGCCGGGAATCTCGGTGACGATCGCGGCGTCGAAGCCCGCGAGCGCATTCAGAAGGCTCGACTTGCCCGCATTCGGCCTGCCCGCGATCACCACGTGCAGGCCCTCGCGCAGCGCCCGCCCCTGGCGCACGGTCTCGCCGATGGTCGCAAAACGCGCATTGATCTCCGCGAGCCGGTCGCGCACGTCCGGAGCTGCGAGGAACTCCGCGTCCTCGTCCGGGAAGTCGATGGCTCCCTCGACTGCGGCCCGAAGCTCCATCACCTTCGCCGCGAGATCCTGCACTTCGCGCGAGAAGGCGCCGAACAGGGAGCGCAACGCCGCCCGCGCGGCCTCCGCGGAACCCGCCGCGATCAGGTCTGCGATCGCCTCCGCCTGCGCGAGGTCCAGCTTGCCATTGTGGAAGGCGCGCTCGGAGAACTCGCCCGGACGCGCGAGCCGCGCGCCGAGTTCCACTGCGCGCGCGACCAGCAGGTCCATCACCACCGGACCGCCGTGCCCGTGCAGCTCGAGCACGTCCTCGCCGGTGAAGGAACCCGGCGCCGGGAAATAGAGCGCGAGCCCGACGTCGATGGTCTCGCCTTCAGCGCCGGAAAACACCGCGACGCCGGCGCGGCGCGGCGGCGGCAGCTCGCCGAGAATGGCGGTCGCGATGGCACGCGTCGCAGGCCCGGAAACGCGCACGATGCCGATGCCGCCGCGGCCGGGCGGCGTCGCCGGCGCGACGATCGTCTCCCGGCCAGCACTCACGCGCGCGAGCTCGCGAGAATCGCGAGCCCCAGCAGGCCCGGGTACGGATAGGTGATGAGCCAGCTCGGCACCTCGCGCAGCCAGGCCTGGTATGGCGCCTTGTCCTCGAAGGCGCGGCGGAAGGCGGCCGTATCGAACCGGCCGGCCCAGCGCGGCAGGATGCCGCCCGCGAGATAGACGCCGCCGCGCGCGCCCGCGACCAGCGCGAGGTTGCCCGAGACCCTTCCGAGCCAGCGCGTGAACAGCGCATGCGTGCGCAGCGCATCCGGCTCGCCGCGCCAGGCTGCCGCATCGATGTCGGGCGCCCGCATCGGCCGTCCGGCAATCGCGGCGTACAGGCGCTCGAGGCCCGGCCCGCATAGCACCGTTTCCGCGGATACGCGCCCGTGCGCACGGCGCAGTCGCTGCCACGCTTCCAGCTCCTCGTCGTCGACGGGCGCGAGATCGGCATGTCCGCCGTCGCCCGCGATCGCGTGCCAGCCGCCGGGGCCGCGCGCGCCGATGGCCGTGCCGAGCCCGGTACCCGCGCCCAGCACGACGACGGGTTCGCCGGCGATCGCCTCGCCTCCGCCGCAGGCCGCGAGCGAGTTTCGCGGCAGTTGGGGGATCGACTCGGCGATCGCCCCGAAGTCGTTGGCGACGACGACGCGCGGGAGGCCCGCGGCCTCGGCGAGTTCGGCCGGATCGAGGAGTACGCCGGCATTCGTGAGCCGGATGCTGCCGTCCGGGCCGACCGGGCCGGCGCCGCCGAAGGCGGCGGCCGTCACCGGCCGTGAATCCAGGAATCGCCGCACTTTTGCCACGAGGTCCGGCGTGGTCGGTGTTTCCTCGACCCCCGTGACCTCGATACCGCCGGCGGCCCGCGCGGCGAACGCGAGGCGGGTGCGCGTCCCGCCGACGTCACAGACGAGGATCATCGGGCTTTTCGCGCCCCCCGGCCGTGAGCCGGCGCGTCCGCGAGCGCGGCGAGGAACCCGCGGTGCCATCGGCCGATGTCGCGCGCGCGCAGCGTCCGCATCAGCGCCTCGTGCCGGCGCCGGCGTTCCTGAAGACGCATGTCGCGGGCCTGGTGCATGGCGTGGGCGATCTCGTCGCCATCATACGGATTCACAAGCAGGGCATCGCGCAGGTAGTTCGCCGCGCCCGCGAAGCGCGAGAGCACGAGCACGCCCGGGTCCGCCGGGTCCTGCGCCGCCACGTACTCCATCGCGACGAGGTTCATGCCGTCCCGCATCGGCGTGACGACGCCCACGCGGCTCGCGCGATACAGGCCGGCGAGCGTTCGCCTCGGCAGCGGCCGGTTCAGGTAGTGCACGGGAGTCCAGTCGAAGCGCGAGAAGCGGCCGTTCACGCGCGCGGCTTCGCGGTCGAACTCCTGGCGGAAGCGCCGGTAGGACTCGATGCCGCCGCGACTGACCGGCGCGACCTGTAGCAGGATGACCTTGCCGTGCGCTTCCGGGTGCGCCTCGAGATAGCGGCCGAAGGCGTCGAGCCGGCGCAGCAGGCCCTTGCTGTAATCGAGGCGGTCGACGCCGATGAACTGGTCGCGGCCGCGCAGCACCGTGCCCATGCGCTCGAACTCCCGGCTGCCCGGCGCGGTGAAGGCGTAGCGATGGAACTGGTCGACGTCGATCCCGATCGGGAAAGCCCCGACCCGGATCTCGCGCCCGAAGGCCGTGAGGGTGTCGCCGCGCGACTTGCCGCGGTACACGCGCCCAACGTGGTCGCGAAAGCGCGCCAGATCGTCCTCGGTCTGGAAGCCGACCAGGTCGTAGGCGAACAGCGCTCGCGTGAGCGTTTCCTGGGACGGCAGCGTCGAGAGGATCTCGGTCGGCGGGAACGGCGTGTGCAGGAAGAAGCCGATGCGCTGGCGAACGCCCCGGCTCCTCAGCTCCTCGGCGAGCGGGATCAGGTGGAAGTCGTGCACCCACACCAGGTCATTGCGGCGCAGGAGCTTCGCCAGCGTCTGCGCGAAGCGGCGATTCACGCGGCGGTAGGTTGCGAGCTGGGCACGTTCGAAGCGCGTCAGGTCGATGCGGAAATGCAGCAGCGGCCACAGGCAGTTGTTGCTGAAGCCGTTGTAGTAGCCGTCGAGGTCGTGCTGCGTGAGGTCGAGCGTCGCGAGCGTGATGTTCTCGACCGACTCGGTGTGCAGCCGCACCCGGCTGCCGCCATGGGTGCGCCCGCTCCAGCCGAACCACAGGCCGCCGCGCTCCCGCAGCGCCTCCACCAGCCCGACCGCGAGACCGCCCGCGGCAGCGGCGCCTTTCACGGGGCCGACGCGGTTGGAAACGGCAACGAGCCGGCCGGCGGCGGGCTTCACGTGTAAGCCTCCCAGCCGCGCGACAGCCGCATCGCCGCGTTGATGATCCCGACCAGCGAATAGGTCTGTGGGTAATTGCCCCAGTGCTCGCCGCTCTCGGGGGAAATGTCCTCGGAGAGCAACCCCAGGTGGTTGCGGCTCGCGAGCATGCCCTCGAACAGCTCCCGCGCCTCCGCAGCGCGGCCGATGCGCGCCAGCGCATCGATGTACCAGAAAGTGCAGATATTGAAGGCGGTCGTCGGCAGCCCGAAGTCGTCGGCAGCCGCATAGCGGAACAGGTGGGGGCCGCGCCGCAGCCGCCCCTCGATCGCGGCGACCGTGCCGGCGAAGCGCGGGTCGGCCGGCGGCAGGAAGCCCACCTCCGCCATCAGCAGCAGGCCCGCTTCCACGTCGCTGCCCCCGAAGCTGTCCACGAAGCTGCCGCGGGCCGCGTCGAAGGCCCGCGACTCGATCGCCGCGCGGATTTCCGCGGCGCGTTCCGCCCACAGCCGCGCGCGGTCCGGCAGCGCCCGGTGCGCCGCGATGCGCCCAAGGCGGTCGCAGGCGGCCCAGCACATCAGCGCTGACGAGGTGTGCACGCGCTCGCGCGTGCGCAACTCCCACATGCTCGCGTCCGGCGTCGCGTAGACGCGGTACGCCTGCTCCCCGAGCCGCTCGAGGCGCAGGTAATCCTGGTCCGTGGCCGGCCGCAGCAGCCTGCGATCGAAGAAGGACTGCGCCGCGGCCAGCACCACGTTGCCGTACACGTCGTGCTGCAGGTGCTCGAAGGCCTGGTTGCCGACGCGTACGGGCCCCATCCCGCGGTAGCCGGCCAGCGTCCCGATCACGCGCTCCTCGAGGCGCTGCTCGAGCGCGATCCCGTAGACCGGCTGCAGGTGGCCGTCCGGCGCCTGGCCCACGATGTTCGCGAGGTAGCGCAGGTAGTGCTCCATCGTCTCCACTTCGGCGAGCGAATTGAGCGCGCGCACGACGAAGAAAGCGTCGCGCAGCCAGCAATAGCGGTAATCCCAGTTGCGCCCGCTCGCCGGCGCTTCCGGGATGCTGGTCGTCATTGCCGCGACGATCGCGCCGGTCTCCTCGAAGGTGCAGAGCTTCAGCGTGATCGCGGCGCGCATCACCGCGTCCTGCCATTCCGGCGGGATCGCGAGCCGGTGCGTCCACTGGCGCCAGTAGGATTCCGTCTCCTCCTGGAAGCTGCGCGCGGTGCGGTGCGCGCCGTCTACGAGCGACTCGTCCGCACCCAGCACGAAATCGACCGAGGTCTCGAGCAGGAAGGGCGTCTCGGACAGCACGTAGCTCGCGGGCGCGTCGGTGGTCAGCCTGAGCACGCGGTCGGGACTCACGTAGCGCACGTGGTTGCTGCCGTGCGTGACCTCCGGCTTGATCGCGCCGTAACCGAAGGACGGCCGCAGGCGCACGCAGATCCGCGGGGTGCCGGCGAGCGTGCGCACGCGGCGCACGAGCATCTGCGGACGGAACATGCGGTTGCCGCGCTCGAAGCGCGGGCAGAAGTCGGTCACCTCGATCGCCGAGCCATTCGAGCTGTACAGGCGCGTCACCAGCACCGCCGTGTTCGGCCGGTATTCCTGCTCGCTGCGCTCGAAGCCGCCGAGCTCGATCGACCAGAAGCCGCGCGCCGCGTCGCCATTGTCGCCGTCGACCAGCGCATGAAATACCGGGTCGCCGTCGAGCCGCGGCAGGCAACTCCACACCACGCGGGCGCGCCGGTCGACGAGCGCCGAGATGATGCAATTGCCCGTGACGCCAAGTTCCAGCGAGGCCGCGGTCACGGCTTCTTCCCCTGGCCCAGCGCGGCGAGGCTCGCCGCGAGCCAGGAATGCACGCCCTCGACCCCGGCGATGCGATGGCGCGCCGCGGTCGCGCCGGGCCCCACCTTGACGCCGTAGCCGCCGAGCGCGGCCGCCGCGCGGAATCCGTCCTCGTCGGTGAGGTCGTCGCCGACGAAAACCGGGAGCCGCGACGCGAACGCCCCGTGCTTCGCAAGCGCGACGAGCGCCGCCCCCTTGTGCGTACCGCGCGGCCGTGCCTCCACCAGCGCATGACCGTGCAGCAATTCGAAATCCGGCGAGGTGACGGCTTCCTTCATCGCCGCGACGCATTCCTCCGACCGCTCCGGCGCCTGGCGCCAGTGCAGCGCGACGGCTGCGCCCTTGTCCTCCACGACCACGCGCGGGTCGGCGCGAAAGCGTTCCCGGAGCCGGCGCGCAATGCCGCTCGCGCCTTCCGGATTTCCGGAAGACACCGTGGCGCCGGTATCGAAGCGCAATTCGAGCCCGTGCAGGCCCGCGGCCGCATGGGGCGTGAGCCCGGCGACCGCGTCCAGCGCCGACAGCGAGCGGCCCGTGACCAGGGCGACGGCCCCGTCGAGGCGCGCACGCAGTCCCCCCAGCAACTCGGGCACGCCCGCGTCGAGCACGACGCCGTCCGGGTGCTGCGCGAACGCGGCAATCGTCCCGTCGAAATCGAGGAACAGTGCGTTGTCTGGCTTCAGCAGCGGCGGGGGCGTTTCAGTGCCTGAATCCGCCATGGCGCCATTAGACCACAGGCGCGACGCCTTCACTCGTGCCGCAGCGCCTCGATCGGATCCAGCATCGAGGCGCGGCGCGCGGGCCACAGGCCGAACAACAGGCCGACCCCCGTGGCAAAGCCGAACGCGAGCAGCAGCGAGTCAAGGGTCACCGCGGTCTGCCAGCCGGCGAAACGCGAGAGCGCCGCCGCGACGCCGATGCCGAGCGCGACGCCGGCCGCGCCGCCCGCGAGGCACAGGATCACCGATTCCACCAGGAACTGCCGCAGCACGTTGCCGCGCGTTGCCCCGATTGCCTTGCGGATCCCGATCTCGCGCGTGCGTTCCGTGACCGTCACCAGCATGATGTTCATGATCCCGATGCCTCCCACGACCAGGCTGACGCCCGCGATTCCCGCGAGCAGGAAGCCGAGGATCTCGGTCGTCTGCTGCTGGGTCGCCAGGAACTGGCGGCGGTCGAGCAGCGTGAAGTCGTTGTCGCGGCCGGGCGGGAGGCCGTGCTCGCGCCGCAGCACGCGCTCGATCTCGACCATCGCCGCCGCCAGATCGGCGCCTTGCGCCACCTGCACCGAGATCGTCTGGACCTCGTCAGCGCCGGTGATGCGAAAGCGCGAGGTGCCGAGCGGGATGTAGACGTCGTCATCCGGGTTGCCGGGCCCGAAGGCGCCCTTGCGGCGGTAGACGCCGACCACCTCGAAGGGCATGTTCTTCACCACGATCGTCGCGCCGACCAGGCTCGCCGCAGGTACTTCGAGCAGCTGCGGGACGTCGCCGCCGAGCACGGCCACGCGACGGCGCGAGGACTCGTCCGCAGCCGTGAACATACGCCCGAATTCGAGCTCGTAGCCGTTCACCCGGCCGTGCTCGGGTAGCGTCCCGATCACGGACAGGTTGAGGTTGCGCGCGCCGAGCCGAACCTGCTGGCGGCCGGACTGTTCCGGCACGACCGCCGAGACATGGCGCGCGTCGCGCGCAAGCGCGCCGGCATCGTCGATCGTGAGCGTCTGCTGGTCGCGCGCCACGCCCCCGAGCCAGCGCATGCCGGTCGTGACCGTGAGCACGTCCGCGCCGAGCGCCGCGAGCTGGGCATCCACCGCCGCCTGTGCGCCGCGGCCGAGCGCCAGCATCGCAATCACGGCCGCGACGCCGATGATGACGCCGAGCATCGTCAGCGCCGAGCGGAACGGGTTGCCGCGCAGCGAGTCGAGCGCGAGCCGGATGGTCTCCCAGAATGGCATCAGCGCGGCGGCGCCGGCAGCGGCGCGCCCGCCGTCGCGGGCTTCTGCGTGAGGCCGGGAATGCCGCCGCGGCGGCCGGCGACGTCCTGGATCTGCTGCTGGATCTCGACCAGGCTCGCGGTCGGCAGCAACAGAACCCGGTCGCCCTCGGCCAGCCCGCCCAGGATTTCCACGCGGTCGAGGTCGGTGATGCCGGTCTCGACCGGCGTCGGCAGCTCGCGACCGTCCTTCAGCGCCACCACCCACAGCCCGCGCCCGAGCTGCAGCGCGCCGCCACGGTCGCCGCCGCCCTGCCCGCGCCGCGGGCGGGCGCCCTTCGCCGCCGCGCCCACGGCCGCGCGAATAGCCTCCGGGTCCTGCTTCAGGATCCCGGCGGTCGCGTCGATGTCGCGCGGGGCGCGCAGCGCCATGACCGGCAACAACAGCACGGCGTCGCGTTCGGCCACGTCGAATACCGCGTCCACATTCATGCCGGGCTTGAGCAGGCCATCCTCGTTGCCGACGTTGATCAGCACCGAGAACAGCGTGACGTTCTGGTCGACCACCGCCTGCGGTTCGATCTTCTCGACCGCCCCCTCGAACTCGCGGCCCGGAAACGCGGCGACATGGATGCGCGCGTGAACACCCGCGGCCAGCTTGCCGATGTCGGTCTCGTCCACGCGCACGCGGGCGCGCACGCGCGTGAGGTCCGCCATCGTCAGGATCACGGTGCCGCCGCCGACGTCGCGTGTCGGCGAGGAGATCACCTGGCCGCGCTCGACCAGCCGCGTCAGGATCGTCCCGGGCGACGGCGCCCGCACCTCGGTGTCCTCGAGGCCGATGCGGGCGTTCTCGAGCGTGACGCGGGCCGCAACCGCCGCGGCGCGGGTATTGGCGACCTCGAGCTCGAGCGCCTCGAGCTCGGACTGGTTGATCCAGGCGTTTTCGCGCAGTTTCTCGCCGCGCTCGAGCTGGGTCTCGGCGGTCTTCCGGCGCTGGATGGCGGCGTCAAGCTCGGCCTGGGCCTGGTCGACCAGGTTCCGCGGCGTGCGCGGGTCGATGCGCGCGAGCAGCTTGCCTGCCGCGACGGTGTCGCCGATATCGGCGGTGAGCTCGAGTATCTCGCCCGAGGCCTTCGACTTGACCTCGACCGTGGCGACCGGTTCGATCGTGCCGGAGGCCTCGACCGTGACGGCGAGGTCGCCGCGCGCGACGGTGGCCGTCTCGTACTGCGGCGCCGGCGGCTCGCGCCCGCCGCAGGCCGCCAGCAGGCCGGCCGCAGCGGCGATTGCCACCGCCGCCCCGCGCGCGAATACCCTAGGCTGCGGCATCAGCGCCTCCGTGGGCCGTGTCACTGACCACGAGACCGTCACGCAGCTGGATGGTTCGGCCCGCGCGCTCCGCGACCGCGCGCTCATGCGTCACCAGCACGATCGTGTTGCCGGCCCGGTGCAGCGCGTCGAAGAGCCCGAGGATTTCGCCGCCCGTCGCGCTGTCGAGGTTCCCGGTCGGCTCGTCCGCGAGCAGCAACGCCGGCTCGGTCACCAGCGCCCGGGCAATGGCGACGCGCTGGCGCTGGCCGCCGGAGAGTTCGGACGGCAGGTGCCCGGATCGCTCGGCCAGGCCGACGCGCGCAAGGGCGTCCTGCGCGCGCCGGTGGCGCGCGGGCGCCGCGATGCCCGCGTACACCAGCGGCATTTCCACGTTTGCGAGCGCGCAGAGCCGCGGCAGCAGCGCAAAGGTCTGGAACACGAAGCCGATTTCGCGGTTCCTGATGTGCGCGAGCGCCGCGTCCGCAAGCGAGGAAACCAGCTCGCCGTTCAACCAGTAACGTCCCTCGTCCGGCGTGTCGAGACAGCCGAGCAGGTTCATCAGGGTCGACTTGCCGCAACCCGAGGGGCCCATGATCGCGACGTACTCGCCGCGCTGAATGGCGAGGCTGACGTTGCGCAACGCGTGGATCGTCGACTGCCCCATGACGTAGCGGCGGCCGAGCATCTCCGTGCGGATGATCTCCATATCCGCCGTCAGGCGCCGCGCTTCTTCGCCTCGGCCTCGATCGAGTGGTTGATCTTCCACTGCTGCGCGATCGACAGCGCGGTGTTCGTGAGCCAGTAGAGCACGAGGCCGGCGGGGAACCACATGAACATGAAGGTCATGACCAGCGGCATGAAGGCGAAGACCTTGGCCTGGACCGGGTCCGGCGGCGTCGGGTTCAGCTTGTACTGCAGGAACATCGCCCCACCCATCAGCATCGGCAGGATGAAGTACGGGTCGCGCGACGACAGGTCCTGGATCCAGCCCATGAAGGGCGCCTGGCGCATTTCCACGCTCTCGAGCAGCACCCAGTAGAACGCCAGGAAGAACGGCACCTGCACCAGCATCGGCACGCAGCCCGCGACCGGGTTGATTTTCTCGCGCTTGTAGAGTTCCATCATCGCCCGCGCCTGGCCCTCGCGGTCGTCCTTGAAGCGCTCCTGCACGGCCTTGATGCGCGGCGCGACCGCCTTCATCTTGGCCATCGAGCGGCCGCTGGTTTCGGCGAGCTTGTAAAACGCGAGCTTGATCAGGAACGTGACGATGACGATCGTCCAGCCCCAGTTGCCGATGAACTCGTAGATCTTCGACAGCAGCCAGAACAGCGGGCGCGCCAGGATCGTGAGCTTGCCGTAATCCGCGGTGCGGTCGAGCTCGGGACCCGTCGCCTTGAGCTGGTCCTGCAGCTTCGGCCCCACGAACAGCGTCTCGGCGAAATCGGCGCTGCCGTCCGCCGGCACCGCGTGCGCCGGCCCGACCACGCGAAACAGGAAGTCCATTCCCTTTACGCGCAGCTCATATTGATACGCCTGGTCCGGCGCCGGCACGATGGCGGCGACGAAATGGTGCTGCATGGCCGCGATCCAGCCATTGGTAACCGGGCGCGAGAGCTTCGCGTCGTCCTCGTTCTCGATCTTGAGCTTCTGGTACCGGCTCCCGTCCCAGTAGGCGGGGCCGCGGAAGGAATAAGTCTCGGGATCCCACATCGAGCGCTTGTTGCCCGGCGAATGCCGCAGGAACTGCGCGTAGGACGCGAGCTTCACCGGCGCCGCGGTCGTGTTGGTCACGTGGTAGCGCAGGTCCACGCGGTACGACCCGCGGTGGAACACGAAGGTCTTCGTGACGGTGAGTCCGGCGCCATCGCTCCACGTGAGCGGCACTTCGAGCGTGTCCTGGCCATCGGCGAGCGTGTACTTCCCGGCGGCGCTGGTAAATGGGGCCTGGTGATTCGGCTCGGGCCGGCCGGCCTCGCCCGTCGTCAGTCCCGACTGGAACAGGAACTGCGTCTGCTCCGAATCCGTGTTGAAAAGCCGCACCGGAATCGTCGGATCGTTCTTGTGCAGCGGATACTGGCGAATGTCGGCGCGGATCAGTTCGCCGCCAGCAAGGCTTGCTTCGACGTCGAGCACGTCGGTCAGGATCTCGACCTTGCCCGAGTCCGCTACCGCCGCCGACAGCGTGCCGGGCGCGGCGGCAACAGCCGGCGGGTTCGTTGCCGCCGCCGGCGCCTCGCCGGTCACGGCCGGCAATTCCGCCGACAGGCCATCCTGCGGGTTCCCGGCCGGCGCGACATTGGCGGCCTGGGCTGCCGGCGTCTGTTTCACGACCGGCGCGTAATCCTTGATCCAGGCCTGGACATTGAGCCAGGCGAGCAGGCCGAAACCGACCCAGAGGACGACGCGAATCTGCGAGTTCATGCGTGCTCGGCTTTCTCCGGAACCGGGTCGTAGCCCGCCGCGCCCCAGGGGTGGCAGCGGCAAAGACGACGCGCAGCCAGCCCGTAACCCCGGATCGCGCCATGCTTCTCGATGGCCTCGAGCGCGTACGCCGAGCAACTCGGCTCGAAGCGGCATTGCCGGCCGAGCCAGGGGCTGAGGAACCAGCGGTACAACAGGATCGGTACTGCGGCGAGGCGCTTCATGCGCCCGCCCTCACCCGCTGCCACAACGTCGACAGGCTCTGCACGATGACGCGGTTTTCCGCCTGGGTCGCGGCCGGCCTCGCCGTCACCAGCACATCCACCGCGGGCAACTCCTGCCGATGCATCCGGAACGACTCCCGGATCAGGCGCCGCAAGCGATTGCGGCGGACCGAATTGCCGGCCGCCCGCGTGCTGACTGCCATGCCAAGGCGCGCCTCGCCGGCTTCGTTGCTCGCACATTGCACGATGAACAAGGCATCGGTGTGACGATCGCGCCCCCGTCGCGCGCGCTCGAACTCGGCGGCGGTGTGGAGTTTATGATCGGCCCGCAGTCCGAGACGCCGGGACGTAAATCGCTCGTCAGCGACGTTCGGTGACGGCGAGGCGCTTCCTGCCTTTCGCGCGCCGGCGCTTCAGCACCTGGCGGCCCTTCTTCGTGGCCATGCGCGCGCGAAAACCGTGCGTGCGCTTGCGCTTCAACTTGGAGGGCTGATACGTGCGCTTCGTGGCCATGATCCCAAACCTTTGAAATTAAAGGGGCAATAGACGCTGCGAAGGGCGGCAAGGTTACGGAGGCGCCCCGGTCCTGTCAACCGCGCGGGGTTGTGGATAACTCTGGCGCGGCCGACTTCACCGCCGTAGACTCGATCCCCTTCCGGTTTCGACAACAACACGCGGGGCATGCTCTTGCAGGGCACGTTGTGGCATCACTGTCTCAGGCATCTCGAGAACGAGGTGCCGGAGCAGCAATTCAACACCTGGGTCCGCCCGTTGCAGGCGGTCGAGCGCGATGGCGAGTTGCAGCTGCTCGCGCCGAACCGTTTCGTTGTTTCCTGGATCGAGCAGAACCTGTACGGCCGCATCACCGAACTGGTCAATGTCGCGGGTGCAGGCGGCGCGCCACGGGTCAGCCTCGAGGTCGGATCCCGCATCGCCGAGGTCCTCTCCTCCCCGATTCCGCAGGACTCAAGAAATCCTCCTGATTTCATGGCGAAGCCAAGTGTTCCGAAAGTTATAGGCAGCCGATTCAACCCAGAATTTACCTTCTCGACTTTCGTCGAAGGCAAGAGCAACCAGCTCGCCCGGGCCGCCGCATTCCAGGTGGGCGAGAACCCGGGTCGCGCTTACAACCCGCTTTTCATCTACGGCGGCGTCGGTCTCGGCAAGACGCACCTGATGCATGCGGTCGGCAATCTCATCCGCGAGCGCAATCCCGGCGCGCGCATCGCCTACGTGCACAGCGAGCGATTCGTGAGCGAAATGGTCCGGGCGCTGCAGCACAACACGATCAACGAGTTCAAGCAGACCTACCGGACTCTCGATGCCCTGCTCATCGACGACATCCAGTTCTTCGCCGGCAAGAACCAGTCGCAGGAAGAATTTTTCCACACCTTCAACGCGCTCCTCGAAGGGCAGCAGCAGATCATCCTGTCCTGCGACCGTTACCCGAAAGAAGTCGCCGGCCTCGAGGAGCGATTGAAGTCGCGCTTCGGCTGGGGGCTGACGGTCGCGATCGAGCCGCCCGAGCTCGAGACCTGCGTCGCCATCCTGATGGCCAAGTCACAGGCCGCCGGCGGCGGACTGCCCGAGGAGGTTGCATTCTTCATCGCCAAGCGCATCCGCTCCAACGTGCGTGAACTCGAAGGCGCGCTGCGCCGCGTACTGGCGACCTCCCGATTCACCGCACGACCCGTCAGCCTCGAGCTCGCGCGGGAGGCCCTGAAGGACCTGTTCGCGGCCCAGGAACGCCTGGTCACGATCGAGAACATCCAGAAGACGGTGGCGGAGTACTACAAGATCCGCGTCGCGGAACTGCTCTCGAAGCGCCGCAGCCGCTCCATCGCCCGGCCGCGCCAGGTCGCCATGGCCCTCGCGCGTGAACTCACAAACCACAGTCTGCCGGAAATTGGCGACGCCTTCGGCGGCCGCGATCACACCACCGTGATGCACGCCTGCGAGCGCGTGAAGCAGCTGCGCGAAACCGAGCGCCGCGCGAGCGAAGACTATCTCAATCTCTTGCGAATCCTGACCAACTGATGTGGATAATGTGTGGGGCGCGGCGGGGCGTCTTTCGCTCCACAGCGACTCCACAGGGGTAGCATAGGAACCGGACGTCGGACGCACGAGGTTGTGCTGCGCGCAAGCCCTTCTCGCCCGTCGCTTTTCTGCGCTTTTCCACGGAAAATGCGTTGCTCTGTAACTACTACAGTCATAAGAAAACATGATTCCTGCAAGATCCGAAGAACGAACAGTCATCCCGGGTGCAACGATGAAATTCAGCGCCGAACGCGAAAGCCTGCTCGCGGCTCTCCAGTCCGTGATTGGCGTCGTCGAACGCCGGCAGACCATGCCGATCCTTGCGAACCTGCTGTTGTCGGCAGAACAAGGCAAGCTTGCGGTGACTGCAACCGACCTCGAGGTGGAGCTGGTCGCGAGCGCGACCATCAAGTCGGGGGCGGATGGCCGGCTCACGGTGCCTGGCCGCAAGCTGCTCGAGATCTGTCGCTCGCTCCCCGATGGCGCGACGCTGACGTTCAGCCAGGATGGGGACAAGCTGACCGTCAAAGCCGGCAGGAGTCGTTTCGTACTGGCGACCTTGCCCGCCGCTGATTTCCCGGTCATCGACGAGCTCGCCCAGCAGCAGACGTTGAAGCTGGCACAGGGCGATTTGCGGCGGCTGCTCGACAAGACGCACTTTTCCATGGCGCAACAGGACGTACGCTACTACCTGAATGGTATGTTGCTCGAAACGGACGGCAAGATGCTGCGAACGGTCGCGACTGACGGCCATCGTCTGGCATTGTGCGAAATGGATCTCCCTTCGAAATCGCCGGGTCAGCAAGTCATTATTCCGCGCAAAGGCGTATTGGAACTGCAGCGGCTACTGGGCACCGAGGGGGATGTGCAGATAACGATTGGAAGCAATCACATTCGCGCCCAGATCAGCGACGTTCGCTTCACATCAAAGCTCATTGACGGCAGATTCCCAGAATATAGCCGCGTGATTCCGGCCGCCTCCCCGAAGGCCGTGGTCGCAGATCGCGAAATGCTCCGCTCCGCCCTGCAGCGAACCGCGATCCTGGCGAACGAGAAGTACCGCGGCATACGGCTGGCGCTCAAAAAGAACGCCATGACGCTTCAGGCTCACAATCCGGAGCAGGAAGAGGCGGAAGAACAGGTTGAGGTGATCTACAAGGGCGACGAGCTCGAGGTCGGCTTCAACGTGAGTTACCTGCTCGATGCGCTCGCGGCGGTCGATGGCAATGAAGTGGAAATCGGTGTGACGGATGGGAATTCGAGTTGCCTGGTCCGCGCGCCAGGCGCCACCAGCGCCCGGTATGTCGTGATGCCGATGCGTCTCTAAGAACAGGATGCCCCTCGGCAGCTTTCGCGCCGAGCGGTTTCGCTGCCTCGCGGCGGTCGAGCTGGAGCTCGATCGGAGCGCCAATCTTTTTGTCGGTCCGAACGCATCTGGTAAGACCAGTTTGCTGGAGGCCGCTTTTTTCCTGAGCCGGGGCCGGTCGTTTCGCACGCGGCGCCGTGATGCCCTCATTGCCGAGGGCGCTGACGATTTTCTGCTTGCGGGCCTGATGGATGGCGACTCCGGGTCCGTGCCGCTCGGTGTGCGCGCAACACGCGGGGCGGCGGAGTGGCGCGTGGGTGGAGCGGAGGCCGGGGGCATCGCAGATCTCGCCGAGGCATTCCCTGCCCAGGTGATTGACCCCGAGGTCCACAAACTGCTCGAGGACGGGCCGGGGCGACGGCGGCGCTTTCTGGACTGGGGCGTGTTCCACGTGGAACACAATTTCCTGCCGACTTGGCGCAGGTATCACCAGGCCCTGAGGCAACGAAACGCCGCGCTAAAGCAGGATGCGAGCGACGAGGACCTCGCTGCCTGGGAAAGAGAGCTGGCCGCAAGCGGTGAAACGCTCACAGCCCAGCGCGGTGCTTACTTGTCCCGTCTTGCTTCCCCCCTCACTGCGATCGGCGAGGCATTACTCGATCGTGCGATCACCCTTACGTACCAACCCGGCTGGGATCCGGATGGTGGCTTGCTTGGGGCTCTCGCCGGCAATCGCTCCCGCGACCGGCGCTACAAGTCGACGCAGTTGGGCCCGCACCGCGGGGATGTGACGGTGCTTGTCGCCGGGCGCCCGGCGAAGGACCACGTATCGCGCGGGCAGCAAAAACTTGTAGCCGCCGGACTGATGCTGGCCCAACTCGAGGTTCAAGAGCAGGAGAGACCCGGCCGATCGGCCTTGTTGCTTGACGATCCTGCCGCGGAACTCGATGGCGAGTACCTCGGCCGATTAATGGCGCTCGTGCGCCAAGTGCCAGCACAACTCTGGGTCACGGCGCTAAGGCCGGAGATTGCGGACCTCGTACCGGGCGCACGGATGTTTCACGTGGAACAAGGGTCCATTCGGCGACAATAGCGTCACGATGTAAGCATGATTGTAGCTTTTAGAAGATTATAGCGGCACGATCGCGACATTTCGTGGCGACAGCGGCGGATTTTCATCTTGTGCTTCGAATTCGAGCGAAGGCCGTTCCCGTGACTTCTTGCGGCGCGCAAGGTCGAACCTTTATCGCTGCCTCCGACGGCTACACTGCTGCGGATTTTTCGCGTCAAGCCAGGAAAATAACGATGCGCCTGAAGGGATTCCTTCTGGTCCCGGCCCTGGCCTTCATCGCGCTCGCGGGCTGCGACCGTGCGCCGGATTCGACCGCAAGTTCGGTCGTCGCAAAAGCATCGAACCCGGCTTTCGGCGCGCGCTGGCAGTATCCGCGCGAGCGCGACGTCGACGGCCGCAAGGTCGTCGTGTATGCGCCGCAGATCAGGAGCTGGGACGAATTCAGGCATTTCACCGCGCAGGTCGCCGTCGAATTCACCGACCAGGACGCAGACGCACGCTACGCGGTGATTGATCTTTCCGGCGTCACCACGCTCGACCGGGAGGCGCGGCTGGTCAAAATCGCAAAGCCGATCGTCGATCGCGTGACGTTTTCGGGCGGGCAAGGCTCGGCGGAATACGAGGACAGCATCCGCAAGGCGGTGGAGGGCGAGCCGCTCGAACTGCCGCTCGACGTATTCCTCTACTACGTCGCAGACGGCGTGCTGGAATCGCCGCCGCCCGCGGGATTCAACGACAAGCCGCCGCCGATCTACGTCGTCGAGTCGCCCGCGTTCCTGCTGTTCTTCAATGGCGAGCCGGTTGCCGCGGCGATCGGCGAAACCGGGCTCGAACTCGTTTCCAACGCGAATTTCCCGGTGTTTCGCGATACCAGGAGTGGCGGCTACTACCTGCTGACGGGCGACTACCGCTACGCGGCCGCGAAGCTTGCGGGCCCCTGGCACGCCATCGCAGACCTGCCCACGGCATTTCACAAGATCCCTGCGCACGGCGAATTCGCGAGCTTCAGGTCAGTCGTCGCCTCGACGCCGAAGACGGGCAAGGCGCCCGCCGTGATCACGACTTCGAAGCCCGCCGAGATCATCGTGCTCGATGGCGAGCCGCAGGGCCGGCCGATCCCGGGCACGGACGGCCTCGAATCGGTCAGCAATACGGAAAGTCCGTTGTTCCGGCTCGACGGGACTTATTACTTCCTGGCGGCGGGACGGTGGTTCTCGACGCAGGACCTGCAACGGGGTCCGTGGAAGTTCACGATGCCGCTGCCGGATGCATTCGCGCGCATCCCCGACGACGACGACGCGGCACAGGTGCGCGCCTCGGTGCCGGGAACGCTCGAGGCGCGTCGCGCCGTGCTCGAGGCCGAGTTGCCGCAGTCGAAGACGGTCAAGGCCGGCGCGCCGCCCCCCATTACCGTCGCGTATGCGGGAGGCGAGCCGAAATTCGAGCCCATCGCGCAAACGCAAGTCGCACGCGCGGTGAACACGGGCAACGACATCATCCAGTACGGCGACACGTACTACCTCTGCTACGAGGGCATGTGGTACGCCGCGGACAAGCCGACTGGACCCTGGGCCGCGACCGCCGACGTACCCGCAGCGGTCTACCAGATTCCGCCGAGTTCGCCGGCCTACCCGGTGACGCAGGTCATCGTGCAGACGACCGACGGCGGCGACGTCCAGTCGAGCTACGACGGGGCGTACGCGGCGAGCTTCTTCATCGGCTTCGGCGTCGCGTACTACGGCACGGGCTGGTACTACCCGCCGTACTATTACGGCGGCGGCTACTATCCGTACTACGGCGGAAGTTACGGGCACGGCAGCTGGTACAACCCGAACACCGGCGGATTCGGTTCGCGCACGGCCTGGTACGGACCCTACGGGGGCTACTCCTATAACCGGGGCTACAACCCGAAGACCGGGCGGGCCAGTTACGTGGAGACGGCCTGGGACGGCAACGAGTGGGCGAGTTCGGGCGAAACATACAATCCGCGCACCGGCATCTCGACCGATACCGATCGCTACTACAACGAGGACTCCAACAGGATGGAGACGGACCGCACGCTCGAGGGACCGGGCGGCAACCGGATGGACGTCAACAAGACGACCGACTTCGACACCGGGACACGCACGACCGAGCGTACGACGAGCCGCGGCGGCAGCTCCGATGTAACGCGCAAGCGCCAGGCCGGCGGGATGACGACGAGCGGCACCATCGAAACCGCCGGCGGGAAGAATGCGACAATCTCCGGCGAGCATCAACGCGGCCAGGGCACGACGACGATCAAGGGCGAAGGCGGCGGCAACGCGACGATCGACCGGCAGCGCAACCAGGACGGCAGCGTCTCGCGCGACGGCAGTTTTTCGAAGGACGGCCAGACGGTCGATACGTCAACGCGCCGGGATGGACGATCGAGCGTGACGAAAGCCGAAGGCAGCGGCGGCGGCCAGGCCATCTCGGTCAAGAACGGTCCCGGCGATCGCACGACAATCGGGCAAAGCGGCAGCGGGGACATCTACGCGGGCCACGACGGCAATGTGTACCGCAAGACGGACGACGGCTGGCAGCAGCACGGAGATGGCGGCTGGTCAAGCGTCGATGCCCCGGATCGACCGGGTGATGGTGAACGGCCGAATGCCGGCGAGGGCGGTTTCGACCGCGGCCAGTTTGACGCGAGCTCGCGCGATGCGGCGCGCGACCGCGCGTCGCAACAGTCGGCAGGCGGGCCGCGCTACGGCGGCAGCGGCAGCCTCGAGTCGCGCAGCGGCATCAGCGACGTCGGCGGCACGGGCCAGGCCGGCAACCGGACGGCAGGCGGCACCATGGGGACGCGCCCGGCGACGTCGAGCGTCGGCCAGCTCAACCGCGACGCGGCTGCTCGCAGCGGCGGCTACCAGAATTACCAGCGACGCACGACCGCCTCACCAGGCTCGATGAGCCGCGGCGGCGGTGGCCGCGTCGGTGGCGGCGGGGCGCGGCGACGTTAAACCTATTTTTCATACGGGTGTACTGACATGACCCAATGGATTGCCGGCGGCGTTGCCGCCCTCATGTGGCTCGGAAGCTCTCTCGCGATGGCGGCGGACAGTCCGCCGGGCGACTGGGACGGGCTGGTGCAAATCAAGCCGAAGCACGTCGACGCGGCTTACCTGTTGCCGGGTGCCGATTTCCGGCCGTACACCAAGCTCATGCTCGACCCGGTCGAGGTCGCCTTCAAGAAAGACTGGGCGAGGGACTACAACCGCGATGCGGCGACGCTCTCGAACCGGTTGACGCCCGAGCACATCGAAAAAATCGCCCAGGCCGCGCGCGATGCCTTCACCGAGGTATTCAACGAGGCGTACCAGAAGGCGGGGCTGCAGGTGGTGACGACACCCGGTCCGGACGTGCTGCGCGTGCGCCCGGGCGTTGTGAACCTCGACATCGCTGCGCCGGACACGATGACCTCGAGCCGTTCGCGCACTTACACGATGGAATCCGGCGAAGCGACGCTGTTCCTCGAAGTGCGTGATTCGACGACCGAGGCGCTGCTCGGTCGCGCGCTCGACCGACGCAACACGCGCAATACGGGACGCGTGCAAGTGTCGAACTCGGTTACGAACCTGTCCGATTTCAAGGCGCTGTTCCGCCAGTGGGCCGAGATCAGCATCAAGGGATTCCAGGAATTGCGGGAGTCTTCACCGGTCCCGACGGATCTGAAGCCCGGCCAGAAGCTTAAGGACTGAGGGGATGGCCAACAACATCCGTTCCAGGCAAGTCATCCGGGCCTGTTGCGCCGTCCTTGCGTGTGCCGGCGCAAGTACCGCCGAGGCCGCGAGCGACGATTACGACTGGCTCGGCATCGTCTATGTGTGGGCCGCGGACATCGGCGCCGACAGCCGCGACGCGAACCTTGACGTGGATTTCAGCGACGTCATCGACAAGCTGGAAGTCGGCTTTCAGGGGCACGTCGAGGTCCAGGGAGACGAAGTCGGCGGCTTCGTCGACCTGAGCTTCATGGCCCTCGGCGACAATTCTAATCGGGCGAACGCCCACCTGAATGCCGACCTCGACATGACCGCGCTGGACATGGCGATGGTGTGGAGCCCAGGCGCCGAGCGGATGACCGGACTCGAGCTCTACGGCGGCCTGCGCTACATCGACACGGACTTCAGCCTCAAGATCGATCCGGATCCGCCGGGACTGCCGGATGCCCGCACGGGCATCAACAAGACCTACACGGACCTGCTTGCCGGCGCGCGCTATATCGCCCCCATCAACGACCGCTGGCGTCTCTCGGTCAACGCGGACCTGTCCGGGCTCGACACCGAAGGCACCTGGAGCCTGGGGATGTACGGCGTTTACCGCATGGGCCCGCATCGATTCATCGCCGGTTACCGGCACTTCGAGATGGAACTGAAGGGCGGTCGCGGCGAGAAGGTGACCGAGACCTTTTCGGGGCCCGCGATCGCATACGGCTACGCTTTCTGACCGGCGTGCTGGATGCCTGACCTGACGCTGCTGCGCCAGGCGGCCGCGATCCTGATCGTGGCCGCTGCGCATCTCTTCGCGAGCCGGATCGAACGGGCAGCGGGCCGGCGGCTGCATCCCCTGCTCTCGCTGGCGGGCGGCATCGCGGTCGCCTATGTGTTCGTCGCGCTGCTGCCGAAGATGGGCCACTACACCGACCTGTTCCTGGCGGCGAATCCGGGTTTGCCGGAAATCAGCCGGCTGCGCCTGTACCTGTTCGGGCTCCTGGGGTTTCTCGTCTATTTCGCCGCCGACCGTTACCGCGCCCGGGCCGACGGGGGCGTCACGGCACTGCTGCTGCACGGCACGGTATTTGCGGCCTACAGCGCGCTCGTCGGCTACCTCATCGCCCACGCCTCCGAGACGCGCGTCGGCTACGTTCCGCACGTCGCGGTCGGCCTGATGATGGCGGTTCACCTGTTTGCGGTGGACCACCAGCTGCGCGGCTGGCACGGCGCGGCCTTCGATCGGGTGCTTCGCTTCGTTCTGGCAGGCGCCGTGATCGCAGGGTGGTTCATCGGCCTGTGGCTACCCTTGTCGAGAGACGCGATCGGCATCTGGAGCTCGATCCTGGCCGGCGGAATCCTGGTCAATGTGTTCAGCGAGGAGTTCCCGAGCGGGGGCCGCGGGGACGCGCGGGCGTTCCTCGTCGGGGTGGTCCTGGTGGTGCTCGTGGCGGCCATTTTCTACGGCTCTTCGAGGGCCCTCCACTAGGCGGCAAATAGCTGAAAAACAAGAAAAAAGACGGGGTTTTCTGGTAGAATTTCCGGCTTATGCAAGACGCTCCCGGGACCCCTGCCAGCGACGCCTACGACTCCACCAAAATCAAGGTGTTGAAAGGCCTCGAGGCGGTCCGAAAGCGCCCGGGTATGTACATCGGCGACACCGACGACGGCACCGGTCTGCATCACATGGTGTTCGAGGTCGTCGACAACTCGATCGACGAGGCGCTCGGCGGGCATTGCGACCGCATCGTCGTGACCATCCACGCGGACGAATCGGTCACGGTCACCGACAATGGCCGCGGCATCCCGACCGACATCCACAAGGAAGAAAACCGCTCGGCGGCCGAAGTCATCATGACCGTGCTGCACGCGGGCGGGAAGTTCGACGACAATTCGTACAAGGTCGCGGGCGGCCTGCACGGCGTCGGCGTCTCGGTCGTCAACGCGCTCTCGGGCACCCTGACGCTCACCATCGCCCGCGACGGCAAGCTCCACCGGCAGCAGTACCGGATGGGCGAGCCGCTCGGGCCGCTCGCGGTGGTCGGGACGACCACGGAACGCGGCACCACCATCCGCTTCAAGCCCAGCAACACGATCTTCACGAACACGACCTTCTCCTACGACTGGCTCGCGAAGCGCCTGCGTGAACTGTCCTTCCTGAACTCCGGGGTGCGCATCGAGCTCGTGGACGAGCGCGAGGACAAGAGCGGCGTGTTCGAGCACCAGGGCGGCGTTTCCGCCTTCGTGCAGTACCTGAACCGCAGCCGCACCGCGATTCACCCGAACATTTTCTACTTCCAGGCGCAGGAAGGCCCGATCGCGGTCGAGGTGGCGGCGCAGTGGAACGACTCCTACCAGGAGTCCATGTACTGCTACACGAACAACATCCCGCAGAAGGACGGCGGTACCCACCTCGCCGGCTTCCGCGCCGCCCTGACGCGGAAAATCAACGAGTTCATCGAGAAAGAGGGCCTGGCCAGGCGCGAGAACGTCTCGCTCACGGGCGACGATGCGCGCGAGGGCATGACCGCCATCCTCTCGATCAAGATGCCCGACCCCAAGTTCTCCTCCCAGACCAAGGACAAGCTGGTCTCGTCCGAGGTGAAGGGCGCGGTGGAGTCGGCGGTCGCGCAGAAGCTCGGCGAGTTCCTGCTCGAGCGCCCGGCCGACGCCAAGGGCATCTGCCTCAAGATCATCGACGCCGCGCGCGCGCGCGAGGCGGCGCGCAAAGCGCGCGAAATGACCCGCCGGAAGGGCGCGCTCGACTCATCCGGCCTGCCCGGCAAGCTCGCCGACTGCCAGGAGAAAGACCCGGGCAAGTCCGAGATCTTTCTGGTCGAGGGCGAATCGGCAGGCGGCTCCGCCAAGCAGGGCCGCGACCGCCGCACCCAGGCCGTGCTCCCGCTCAAGGGCAAGATCCTGAACGTCGAGAAGGCGCGCTTCGACAAGATGCTCTCGTCCCAGGAAGTCGTGACGCTCATCAGCGCGCTCGGGACCGGCATCGGCCGCGACGATTTCGACGCGGCGAATCTCCGTTATCACCGCGTGATCATAATGACCGATGCGGACGTCGACGGCAGCCACATCCGCACGCTGTTGCTGACATTCTTCTACCGGCAGATGCCCGAATTGATCGAGCGCGGGCACATCTACATCGCCCAGCCGCCGCTGTTCAAGATCAAGCGCGGCAAGCAGGAGACGTACGTGAAGGACGAGGCGGAGCTCGACCAGCTCCTGCTCACGAGTGCACTCGACGGCGCTGCGCTGCACGTGAATCCCGAGGCGCCGCCGCTCGCGGGCTCGTCGCTCGAGATGCTCGCGCGCCAGTACATGGAAGTGAAGGCGATCATCGGCCGCTGGTCGCGCCGCTATGACCGGCGCCTGCTGGAGCAGCTCCTGGCCATGCGCACGGTGGGCGAACAGCAGTTCGCGGACACGGCCTGGCTCGAGGGCTGGGTCAAGGAGCTGGAGGCGCGGCTCAACGCGGACGGCAGCCTCGTCCACAGCTACAAGCTGGCCGTGCTGCGCAACGAGGCCGGCGAGCCGGAGCGCGTGGACGTCGCCCGCACCGAGCATGGCGTCACCACCGTGAAGCACCTGCAGCCGGAATTCTTCGAGTCCGCCGAGTACGGCCGCATCGCCGAGCTTGGCACCACGCTCAACGACCTGATCGGCGCCGGCGCGTTCGTCAGCCGCAACGGCGAGCGCCAGGACGTTTCCAATTTCCCCGATGCTGTGGTCTGGCTGCTCGACCAGGCGCGCAAGGGCCAGGCCATCCAGCGCTACAAGGGCCTCGGCGAGATGAATCCCGCGCAGCTCTGGGATACCACGATCAATCCCGAGGTGCGCCGCCTGCTGCAGGTGAGGATCGAAGACGCCGTCGCGGCGGACGACATCTTCACCACGCTGATGGGCGACGCGGTCGAGCCGCGGCGCGAGTTCATCGAGAAGAACGCGCTGTACGTGTCCAACCTGGACGTCTGATCGCTTTCAGCGGGCACGCAAATCCTGCATCGCGCGCTCGATCCAGTCCTGCACCTCGGCATTGAGCGTGCGCGCATCGCGGCCGGTCGCCTCGACCGCCGGACCGATGACGACCCGCACGAGCCCCGGCTTCTTCAGGAGCCCGCGCCGCGGCCAGTAGTCGCCCGCGTTGTGTGCGACCGGCACGAGCTTCACGCCGGCCTGCGAGGCGAGCAGGGCCCCCGACATGCCGTACTTGCGCGTCTCGCCCGGGGCCATGCGGGTGCCTTCCGGGAAGATCAGCACCCAGATGCCGGCGGAGAGCCGCTCGCGTCCCTGGTCGAGTACCTGGTTCACGGCGCGGTGTCCCGAGCCGCGATCGATCGCGATGCACTTCATGAGCCAGGTCGCCCAGCCGACCAGCGGGATCCAGAGGATCTCGCGCTTCAGCACCCAGGCCTGGGGCGGGAACACGATCATCTGCGCCATCGTTTCCCAGGTGGACGTGTGCTTCCACATCGTGACGTGGGCGCCTTCGCGTGGAATGTTTTCACGGCCTTCGACGCGCCAGTCGAGGCCGCAGATGAATCTTGCGAGCCGTAGATTCGTGCTCGCCCAGGCGCGCGCCAGCGCGTAGCGGCCGCGAAACGGCAGCCAGCCGAACAGGCAGATGACGAATCCGAAGGCGAGGGAATCGAGAAACAGCACGGTCGTGTAGACGAAAGAGAGAAACCACTGCAGCAGCGGGATCCTGCGCCACGCGGGGATGTGTGCAGCCATCCGTTCGAGCCGCGGCTCAGCCCGGAAGCCGGGACAGGTTCGCGATGTGCAGGAACAGTCGCGACAGCGCCGAGAGAAGCGCGAGCCGGTTCGCGCGCACGCGCGCGTCTTCCGCCATCACCAGCACCTGGTCGAAGAAGGCATCAACCGCCGGGCGCAGCGCGGCCAATCGGGTCAGCGCCTCGCCGTAGCGGCGCGCGGTCACCAGGCGCTCGACGTCCTGGCGCAGCGCCTCGACGTCCGCCGCGAGCTGGCGCTCGGTCGGGTCGGTGAGGAGCCCCGGGTCGACGCGCGGGCTCGGATGCTCGCTCGCCTTCCTCAGGATGTTCGCAATGCGCTTGTTGGCCGCGGTCAGCCCGGCCGCGTCCGGCAGGGCGAGGAAGGCGACGAGCGCCCGGAGCCGCTCGTCGAAGTCGAGCGGCGAGGCCGGCCGGGTGTCGAGCACGGCATCGAACATCTCGGTGGTGATGCCGCGGCCGGATTCTAGGTACCAGGCGCGCAGGCGCTCCATCACGTAGCCGTAGATTTCCTCGCCGAGGCCTTCCGCCGGCGGCTTGCCCCCGAGCCGGGCCATGTCGGCCGCGACCGAATCGAACGCGCCGCGGATCAGCTCGCGCAGGTCCAGCGCGATTCCGGTCTCGATCAGGATCCGCAGCACGCCGAGCGCTGCCCTGCGAAGGCCGAACGGATCCTTCGTGCCGGTCGGCTTCTGGCCGATGGCGAAGATGCCGACCAGCGTGTCGAGCTTGTCGGCGACGGCGAGCGAGAGCCCGGCGCCCGTCGCGGGCAGGGCATCGCCGGCGAAGCGGGGCAGGTATTGCTCGGCGATCGCCGCGGCGACTTCCCCGGCTTCGCCGTCGTGCAGGGCGTAATAGCGGCCCATCGTCCCCTGGAGTTCCGGGAATTCCCCGACCATGGCCGTCAGCAGGTCGCACTTGGCGATCTCGGCCGCACGCTGCGCATGGGCCGGGTCCTTGCCCGCCACCCGCGCGATCTGCCCGGCGAGTGCGGTGATGCGCGCCGTCTTGTCGGCGAGCGATCCAAGCTGGGCCTGGAAGGTGACGGCCGCGAGCGCCTCGCGCCGCGACTGCAGCGTCAGCTTGCGATCGGCCGCGAAGAAGAAGGCGGCGTCCGCGAGCCGCGGCCGCACCACGCGCTCGTTGCCGGCACGCACCTGCGGCGGATCCCGGCTCTCGAGGTTCGCGACCGCGATGAAGCGCGGCATCAGCTTGCCGTCCTTGCCGCGCACCGGGAAGTAGCGCTGGTGGTCCTGCAGCGTCGCGACCAGCACTTCGGGCGGCAGCTCGAGGAAGCGCGGCTCGAAGGCGCCCGCGAGTGGCACGGGCCATTCCGTGAGCGCCGCCACCTCGTCGAGCACGTCGGGATCGATGACGGCTTCACCGCCCTCGGCTTCGGCTGCGGCGACGGCGCCCGCGCGGATGCGATCGCGCCGCGCCTCGAAGTCCGCGCACACGTGGCCTTTTTCGAGGGCGCCCAGGTAGCCGCCTGGCGAGCGCAGGGCGATCGGCTTGCGGGCGTGGAAGCGATGGCCGCGCGTCATGCGGCCGGCCTGCAGGCCGAGGACCTCGCCGTCGACGAGCGCATCGCCGTGCAGCATCACGACCCAGTGCACCGGCCGGACGAACTGGATGGCGCCGTCGCCCCAGCGCATGCGCCGCGCGATCGGCAGCGCATCGAGCGCGGCCTGCACGATGCCGGGCAGAAGCTGCGCGGCACTCGCACCCGGCCGCGTCGTGCGGCAGAAGAGAAATTCGCCCTTGGCGTCGTTGATGCGCGAGAGTTCCCCGACCTCGACGCCGCAGGAGCCGGCGAAGGCCGCCGCCGCGCGGGTCGGCTTGCCGGCGGCGTCGAAGGCGGCGGCGACAGGCGGGCCGCGCCGTTCGAGGCGTTGCTCCGGCTGGCGGTCGAGCAGCTTGCCGACGTGGACGGCGAGTCGGCGCGGCGTGAACCAGGCACGGGCCGCGCCGTGCGAGAGGCCGGCGGCGGCAAGGCCGGCGACGATGCCGTCACGGAAGGACTCGCCGAGGGTGACGAGGCTCTTCGGCGGCATTTCCTCTGCGCCGATCTCGACCAGGAAGTCGTGCCTTTTCATGGGTGGGAAGAGGGGGCTGTCCCCGCTCGCAGCAACGGGAAGCCTTGTGCCTCGCGGGATGCGACCCAGGCGCTCGCGACGGCGCGGGCAAGCGCGCGCACGCGCAGGATGTAGCGCTGCCGCTCGGTGACGCTGATGGCCTTGCGCGCGTCCAGCAGGTTGAAGACGTGCGAGGCTTTCAGCGCCTGTTCGTATGCCGGGAGCGGCAGCGTCGCCTCGAGCAGTGCCTTGCAGTTCTTCTCGCGCTGGTCGAATTCGGCGAACAGCGACTCCGTGTCCGCGTGCTCGAAGTTGAACGCGGACTGCTCGACCTCGTTCTGGTGGTAGACGTCCCCGTAGGTCACGGGGCCCTGCGGCCCGTCCGCCCACAAAATGTCGTAGACGCTCTCGACGCCTTGCAGGACCATCGCGAGCCGCTCGAGGCCATAGGTGATCTCGCCCATCACCGGCCGGCAGTCGAGGCCGCCCGCCTGCTGGAAGTAGGTGAACTGGGTGACTTCCATGCCGTTCAGCCAGACCTCCCAGCCGAGGCCCCAGGCGCCGAGCGTCGGCGATTCCCAGTTGTCCTCGACCAGGCGCAGGTCGTGCACCAGCGGATCGATCCCGAGGGCGACCAGCGAGCCGAAGTAGCGCTCGATGAAATCGTCCGGCGAGGGCTTCATCACGACCTGGAACTGGTAGTAGTGCTGGAGCCTGAACGGGTTGTCGCCGTATCGGCCGTCCGTAGGCCTCCGGCTGGGCTGCACGTAAGCGGCATTCCAGGGCTCGGGACCGAGCGCGCGCAGGAACGTGGCGGTGTGGAAGGTGCCGGCGCCGACTTCCATGTCATACGGCTGCATCAGCACGCAGCCCGCCGCCGCCCAGTAACGCTGCAACGTCAGGATCAGGTCCTGGAATGTTCGCGGCGCGGCTTTTTCAGCGCTTTTCGGCATGCGCAAGTATAGCGAGGAGCGGCGCCACTTCCGTCTCAGTCAGGGTGCGCCAGCTGCCCGCGGGCAGGTCGCCGAGTCGGATGTGCATGATGCGAACGCGGACGAGCTGTTTCACGCGCCAGCCGAGCGCCGAGCACATGCGGCGGATCTGGCGGTTCCGTCCTTCGGTCAGCACGATGCGGAATTCGTTGTCCGAAAGGCGCGTGACGACCGCGGGTCGGGTCTTCTCGCCGCCGATGCGCACGCCCGCCGCCATCATGGAAAGGAAGTTCGCCGTCACGGCCGGCTCGACGGTCACGCGGTATTCCTTCTCGTGGCCGTGCTCCGCGCGCAGGATTTCATTGACGATGTCGCCGTCGTTCGTGAGCAGGATGAGCCCCTCGGATTCCTTGTCAATCCGGCCGACCGGGAAGATCCGCTGCTCGTGGCCGACGAAGTCGACGATGTTGCCGGCGACCGCGCGTTCCGTCGTGCAGGTGATGCCGCGCGGCTTGTTGAGCGCGAGATAAACGGCGCGCCGGCGTGCCGGCAACGGCTTGCCGTCGACCTGCACCACGTCCCCGGCATGAACCTGCGTGCCGAGTTCGCCCCTCACGCCGTTTACGGTGACGCGACCGGCCGCGATCCAGGCGTCGGCCTCGCGGCGGCTCGTGATGCCGCTTTCGCTGATGTGCTTGTTGAGCCGCATGCGCGAGGGAGTGTGCCGAGGGCGCGCGCGAAAGTCGTCGCACGGTTTTAGTGCATCAGCTAGACTGCGCGCGCCACAATGGTGCAAACGCCTGGTTGACGGCCAAGCGAGCATCCATAAGGCATTGATTGACAATGCCTTCGGGAAATACTTCATTTGGCACGGCCCTTGCACCACGGCGGGGATCCGCGAGCACCGCACAGCGAACAGGGAGATGCCCATGACCCCGGCCGAGGTCGTCAAGTTCATCAAGGAAAAAAAGATCACGTACTGCGACCTGCGCTTTACCGATACGCGCGGCAAGGAGCAGCACGTCACCATACCGACGCGCATGGTCGACGAGGACTTCTTCGTCGACGGCAAGATGTTCGACGGTTCCTCCATCACCGGATGGAAGGGCATCAACGAGTCCGACATGATCCTGATGCCGGACCCGTCGACGGCAATGATCGATCCTTTCTACGAGGAGACGACGCTCCTGCTGCGTTGCGACATCGTCGAGCCGACGACGATGCAGGGCTATGTCCGTGACCCGCGCTCGCTCGCGAAGCGCGCCGAGGCGCACCTCAAGTCCACCGGCATCGCCGACTCCTGCCTGTTCGGTCCCGAGAACGAGTTCTTCATCTTCGACAGCGTGCGCTGGACCAACGAGCTGCACGGCTGCAGCTACCACATCGATTCGGTGCAGGGCGCGTGGAATTCCGGCACGACCTATGAAGGCGGCAACCTGGGTCACCGGCCGGGCGTGAAGGGAGGCTATTTCCCGGTGCCGCCGGTCGACCGCTTCCAGAACCTGCGCACGGCGATGTGCCAGGCCTGCGAGGAACTCGGCCTCAAGGTCGAAGTGCACCACCACGAGGTCGCGACCGGCGGCCAGGGCGAGATCAACGTCGGCCCGAACACGCTGACGAAGAAGGGCGACGAGGTCCAGATCCTCAAGTACGCGCTCTGGAACGTCGCGCACGGCCACGGCAAGACCCTCACCTTCATGCCGAAGCCGCTGGTAGGCGACAACGGCAGCGGCATGCACGTCCACCAGTCGCTGCAGAAGGACGGCAAGAACATTTTCGCCGGCGAACGCTACGCGGGGCTCTCCGATGTCGCGCTCTATTACATCGGCGGCATCATCAGGCACGCCAGGGCCATCAACGCGTTCACGAACCCGGGCACGAACAGCTACAAGCGGCTGGTGCCGGGATTCGAGGCGCCGGTCATGCTCGCCTACAGCGCGCGCAACCGCTCCGCCTCGATCCGCATTCCCTGGGTGTCGAACCCGAAAGGGCGACGCATCGAGGTGCGCTTCCCGGACTCGCTCGCGAATCCGTATTTCGCGTTCGCGTCGATGATGATGGCGGGGCTCGACGGCATCCAGAACAAGATCCATCCCGGCGATGCCTCGGACAAGGACCTGTACGACCTGCCCGCGGAAGAGGCGAAGAACATTCCCGAGGTCTGCCACTCGCTCGACATGGCGCTCGAGCACCTCGACCGTGACCGCGAATTCCTGACGCGCGGCGGCGTCTTCAGCGACGACCTGATCGACGCCTATATCGCGCTGAAACAGGGGGAAGTCACGCGCTTCCGGATGTCGACGCACCCGGTCGAGCTCGACATGTATTTCAGCCTCTGAGAACTGCGTCACGTTTTGTCAGGCGGGCGGTTCTGGGGATATGCTGTCGGCATGCGCATGCTCCTCGTCCTCGCCGGTCTGGCGGTGTCCCTGGCGGCCTTCTCCCAGGAGATCTACCGGTGGGTGGACAAGGACGGGATCGTCCACTACGCGGATCAGCCCGGCTCCGACAAGGCCGAGCTGATCAGCGTCGCCGAACCGAACGCCTACGAATCGGCGGACACCGCGCCGGCCGATTCCCCGGGCGGCGGCTCGAGCGACGCGGGCACGGGCGAACCGGAAGTATCGCCCTATACCTCGCTCGCGATCGTCTCCCCGGAGCAGGACCAGGTGTTCTTCGGCGCGGACTCGGTGGTCTCGGTGCAGGCGGACCTGCAGGGCACGCTCAGGCCGGACCACCAGGTCGTGTTTTTCGTGAATGGCAATCGCCACGAGGCGAACGGCCTCTCGCTCGAGCTCTCGGGCCTGGACCGGGGCACCTACTTCCTGCGCGCCAGCATCCTCGACCAGAACGGCAAGCCAGTCATTACCAGCCAGCAGACCACGTTCCACGTGCGGCAGCCCTCGATCAAGTCGCCGCAAAGTCCGCAGGCAAAGCCGAAACCGCCGAAGCCGGCGCCGAAGCCCGCAACCGGCTGATGGCGCGCACGGCGCGGGAGCCGCGCCGTGGCTGAGGAAATCCTCGACCTGCTCGCGACCGCCGTCATCGTCGTCGACGCGCGCGGTGGCATCGCCTCGCTCAACCACGCCGCGGCCGACCTGTTCGCGACCAGTCCCGCGGCGGCGCAAGGCCGGCCGTTAGCTGCGCTGGTGGCGGACGGACCGGCATTCGAGGCGCTCATTGCGCGCTGCCGCGCGAGCGAGGAGGCGCTCGCGCTGCGCGCCTTCGAGCTGGTCCCCGCGGCCCGCGACGACACGCGCTACCAGGTGGACGTGTCGATGACGCCGCTTGCCGGGCGGCGCGCGGGCGGCGTGCTGGTCGAGATAGCGGACACCACGCGGCCGTCCCGCATGACGCGCGACGCGGCCCTGCTCGTGCAGCAGGGCGGCAGCCGCGTGATGGCGCGCCAGCTTGCGCACGAGATCAAGAACCCGCTCGGGGGGCTTCGCGGCGCCGCCCAGCTGCTGGAACGCGAGCTGCCGACCGAGGAGCTGAAGGAATACACGCGCGTGATCATCGGCGAGGCCGACCGCCTGTGCGCGCTCGTCGACAGCCTGCTCGGGCCCGCGCGGCCGGTGCGGCGCGAGGCGGTCAACGTGCACGAGATCCTCGACCGTGTGTTCCGGCTCGCGCGCGCCGAGGCGCCCGCAGGCGTCGCCATCGAGCGCGACTACGACCCGAGCCTGCCCGTGGTCGCGCTCGACCGCGACCTGTGCGTGCAGGCGATGCTGAACCTGGCGCGAAACGCGGTGCAGGCCCTCGGCGACCGGGGCCGGCTGACGCTGCGCACGCGCGCGCTCACCAACGCGACGATCGGCGCGCTGCGCCACCGCGTGGTGGCCGCGCTGCAGTTCGAGGACGACGGGCCGGGCGTGCCGCCGGAGCTCGGCGAGACGATCTTCTATCCGCTGGTGACGGCGCGCACCGGGGGCACCGGCCTCGGCCTCGCCGTCGCCCAGGACATCGCGACGCGCCACGGCGGCATCATCGAGTTCGACAGCCGCCCGGGCCGCACCGTGTTTTCGCTGCTGTTGCCGATGGAGGACGCGCATGACGAAGCCGCTTGAGGTCTGGGTGGTGGACGACGACGCCTCCATCCGCTGGGTGCTGGAGCGCGCGCTGCGCCAGGGCGGGCTCGCGCCGGTGAGCTTCGAACATGCCGATGCCGCGCTCGCCGCGCTGGCCGGCGGCCGCCCGGACGTGCTGCTGACGGACGTGCGGATGCCGGGCACGCAGGGCCTGCGCCTGCTCGAGATCGCGCGACGCGACCATCCGGGGCTGCCGGTGATCGTCATGACGGCGCACTCCGACCTCGAGCACGCGGTCGCCGCCTATCGCGGCGGCGCCTTCGAATACCTGCCGAAGCCATTCGACATCGACGAGGCCGTCGCGCTGGTCAGGCGCGCGGCGGCGCCGGGCACCGGCGGCCGGGTGGAAGCCGGGGACGCCGCGATACCGGGCATCCTCGGCCAGGCGCCAGCGATGCAGGAAGTCTTCCGCGCCGTCGGCCGGCTCTCGCGCTCGAGCCTGTCGGTGCTCGTCACCGGCGAGTCGGGCACCGGCAAGGAGCTCGTCGCGCGCGCGCTGCATCGCCACAGCCCGCGCGCGCAAGCGCCCTTCATCGCGCTCAATACCTCGGCCATCGCTTCGGAGCTGCTCGAGTCGGAACTCTTCGGCCACGAGAAAGGGGCTTTCACCGGCGCCGACGCGATGCGACGCGGGCGCTTCGAGCAGGCGGACGGCGGCACGCTGTTCCTCGACGAGATCGGCGACATGAGCGCGGCGCTGCAGGTGCGCCTGCTGCGCGTGCTCGCCGAGGGCGAGTTCTACCGCGTCGGCGGCAACGTGCCGGTCACCGTCGACGTGCGCGTGATCGCGGCGACCCACCAGGACCTCGACGCGCTGGTGCGCCAGGGCCGCTTCCGGGAGGACCTCCTGCACCGGCTCAACGTCATCCGCATCCGCGTGCCGTCGCTGCGCGACCGGCCGGGCGACATCCCGGAACTGCTCGCGCACTACCTGCGCGCCGCGGCGGCGGAGCTCGGCGTCGAGCCGAAGAAGCTGACGGAGCGCGCCGAGGGCCGCCTGGTCGCGTTTGCCTGGCCCGGGAACGTGCGCCAGCTCGTGAATGCCGCGCGCCGCCTGACGGTCACCGCGCCCGGGCGCGAAATCCGGGAAGAAGACATCCCGGACGATCTCGGCGGCGAGGGCGCAATGCCGGCCGCGGACGACTGGTGCCGCGAGCTCGAGGCCTGGGCGACCCGGCACCTCGCGGGAGGCGGACCGCCGCTGCTCGCCGTCGCGACCGAGCGGTTCGAGCGCACGCTCGCGCAGGCCGCGCTCGAGCGCGTGCAGGGCAGGCGCCAGGAAGCGGCGCGGCTCATCGGCTGGGGACGCAATACGCTGACCCGCAAGCTCCGCGAACTCGGGCTCGAATGAGTAAAATGGCAGCGTGAATTTCGAAGCCATCACGGACCTCGGCCGGACCGTCTATTACGGCAACACGCTGATCGCCTGGATCAAGGCCTTCGTGACCTTCGCCGTGTGGTTCACGGCGCTCCCGCTCGCGCGGGCCTTCGTCTCGCGGCGCCTCAAAAAGCGCGTGACCGACCATCCGGTCGCGTTCCTGCTGCTGCTGCGCTCGCTGATCAGCGCCACGCGCCGCATCTTCATGCTCGCGATCGCGATGTATCTCGCGATGCGCTGGCTGGAGGTTCCGGAGAAACTCGAAAGGATCGTGACGACGACGATCCTGGTCATCGTCTGGGCGCAGGTCGCGCTGTGGGCGTCGGCGGCCGTTCGGCACCTGGTCGACGCGCGCGGCGAGCGGGCCTCGAATGGCGCCGCGGGAGCGGCCAGCCTCAACATCCTGCGCTTCGTCGGCATCCTGCTGGTCTGGGTCATCGCCTGCCTGCTGCTGCTCGCCAACCTCGGCATCGAGATCGGGCCGCTGATCGCGGGTCTCGGGATCGGCGGCATCGCAATTGCGCTCGCGGTGCAGAATGTCCTCGGCGACCTGTTCGCCTCGCTCTCGATCGCGCTGGACAAGCCGTTCCGCGTCGGCGACTTCCTCGTGATCGGCGACGAGAAGGGCACGGTCGAGCAGGTCGGCATCAAGAGCACGCGCCTGCGCTCGCTGTCCGGCGAGCAGATCGTGATGTCGAACGGCGACCTGCTGAAGAGCCGCGTGCGCAACTACGGGCTGATGTACGAGCGGCGGGCCACGTTCACGGTCGGCATCGTGTACGAGACGCCGCTCGGGAAGGTGCGCGAAGTGCCGCGCCTGCTCGAGGCCGCGATCCGCGCGCAGGAGAAGACGCGCTTCGACCGCGCGCACTTCGCGAGCTTCGGCGATTTCTCGCTCAACTTCGAAGCGGTCTATTACGTGCTCGACGCCGAGTATAACACCTTCATGAACATCCAGCAGGCGATCAACCTGCAGCTCATGGAGGCGTTCGAGCGTCACGGCATCGAGTTCGCCTACCCGACCAACAAGCAGTTCTCCGTCAGCCTGCCCTGCCCCGGCATCGCCGGACTGAAGCGGCGCCCGCTCTGGAAAACCGTCGTTCACAAATCGACGGCCCGCGTTCATTGAGGCTCATGCGGCCCTTCGCTTAGGGTCCGGACACTCGAACCCCGGGGGAGTTGGCGTTATGACAAATCAAACACTTGCGGCCACGCTCGTCGCGCTCGCGCTGATCTCGGCGTTGGCCGACGCGAAACCGGCGGTGAACAACCTCGGCGGCGGCCTCGCGGATCTTGCCACCGCGGCCGGGCGCGCGAAATCGCTCGCCGTCGACGCCAGGGGGATGAAAGTCCTGGCGAGCCGCGCTGGCGCCCCGGAGCTCGCCTATCCGGTCGTGTTCGACGGGTCCGGAAGGCCGCTCGTGCGCATCACGCTCGACGGCAGCAGGCCGGCGGCCGACGTGCTGGCGACCTTGCGCGCCAGCGCGGGCGTCGAAATCAGCGCCTCGGACTTCACGTACCGCGCGGGCGTGATCGAGGCCTGGGTGCCGCAGTCTGCGCTCGCGGCCGTCGCCGCGACCCGGGGCGTGCGCGCGGTGGTGCCTTCGAGCCCGATGCACACGGACGTCGGCGCGGCGACCAGCCAGGGCATCCGGCTGCACCGTATCGACCGCCTGCCGTCGGGCATCAACGGCCGCGGCATCACGGTCGGCGTGATGTCCGACAGCTACGACCGGGAGGGCTCGATCACCACGGCGGCCGACGACGTCGCGACCGGCGACCTGCCGGGCCCGGGCAACCCACGCGGCAACGCGACGCCCGTGACGGTGCTCCAGGAGGGCGACCCCGGCGACACCGACGAGGGCCGCGCGATGCTGCAGATCGTTCACGACGTCGCGCCCAAGGCGAGGCTCGGGTTCGCGACAGCGGATGGCGGCGAGGTCAACTTCGCGAACAACATCCGCTCGCTCGCGGGGCTGCCGGGCGCGCCGCACGCGGTCGACGGGTTCAAGGCCGACGTCATCGTCGATGACGTGATCTACCCGACCGAACCGATGTTCCAGGACGGCGTCGTCGCGCAGGCCGTGGACGACGTCGCCGCCGCTGGCGTGTCGCACTTCTCTTCGGCCGGCAACCGCTCGGCCTCCGAGGGCTACGCGGCCGCGCTGCGCATCGTGCCGGCCAGGGCCTCTTCCTGGGCGAACACCAACCTCGATTTTTCGGGCGTCGATCCCGCGCTTTATGCGGGCGGCTTCCACAACTTCGGCGCCGGCGGGACACGCGACATCGCGCAGACGATCCAGTTCGACCCGGGCAGCCTCATCGTTTTCCAGTGGAACGAGCCGTTCGATCCGCAGCCGCCGGGCGTCGTCGGCGTGATCGCGCAAGGCACGGGCACCGTGCCGGACGGCGGCGACACGACCTTCACCTTCGACGGCACCGCCGGCCAGCTGGTGGAGATCTTCGTGGACGGCGACGACAGCGGGCCGGGCCAGGCAAACCCGGACCTCACCTTCGCGCTGTTCGACCCGAGCCTCAACTTCATCCAGTTCGTGGACAACACCACCAACCCGGAATCCCTGATCCTCACGCTGCCCGCGACCGGCACCTACACGGTGCTCGTCGACAGCTTCACCGATGACCAGTTCGGCGACTTCCTCTGGCACGTGAACGAGGTCGCGGTGGCCGAGCAGGTCCTCTCCGATTACAACCTCCTGTTCTTCCTCGAGGATGGCACGTATATCGGCGCGTTCAGCGAGCAGAACCTGTTCTCCAACCGGCCGCTCGAGGCCGGCTCGCTGCCCGGACTGACGCTGCAGATGGTGGTCGCGCGGGCGAACACGCCGCCGAAGCACAACAGGCAGGTCGCGGACCGGATCCGCTACATCGGCTTCGGCGGGGTGCGCCCGCAGGAGCACTTCAGCTACGTCGGGCCCGCGACCTACGGCCACAACTCGGCGCGCGGGGCGATGGGCGTCGCGGCCTATCCGTTCTTCCCGCCGAATATCCCGGAGTACTTCACGTCACCCGGGCCGGCCACGATCTACTTCGACAGGCACAACAAGCGCCTGAAGAAGCCGGACGTGCGGCAGAAGCCGGACGTGGCGGCGATGGACGGCGGCAATACGACGTTCTTCTTCGCCGATGCGCTCGAGGACGAGGACGAGCAGCCGAACTTCTTCGGCACCAGCGCGGCCGCGCCGCATGCGGCGGCGATCGGCGCGCTCGTGCTGCAGGCGGCCGGCGGGCCGGGGAAGGTGAAGCCGAACCGCATGCGCCGCATCCTGCAGCGCAGCGCCTTCCCGCACGACCTCGACCCGCACTATTCGTCGGGCGCCGTGCAGACGGGCAGGGACCTGCTCACGATCAGCGCCTCGGGCGACCAGAACCAGCAGGCCGGGCAGGACCCGAACTTCTTCACGCTGTGGAAGTCCGGCCCGCGGAAGCTGCGCGCGTTGAACATCAACGGCACGGGCGCGAACCCGACCGGCCGTCCGCGGGGCATGGTGTTCGACGAGCGCGAAGACCTGGGGTTGCCATTCGTGGTTGGCAGGGCCGTCGGCCTCGACGCCTCGGACGTGCGCGCTCTCTACCTCGGCGCGGCGAACCCGCCGGGCGTCGCCGGACAGTGGAAGCAGCTGCGGCTGCGTTTCCTCGCCGGCAGCTTCGGCAACGGCGACCTGCTCGCTTTCGCGACGGATCGCGACGAGGCGGACGCGTTCGGCCCGGCCGGCGCGGTCGGCGGCGCATCGGCGGACCTCCTGGGCGGCGGCGTGGTGCTGCCGGCGGGCGAAGTCCGGCCGGATGGCGCGCGCTTCTTCGGCGTGTACGACGACGGTACGACGTTCGAGGGCCGGTTCCGGAACCGGATCGGCCGCGGCTACAGCCCGCTCGACGGCTACGGCTTCATCAATGCGGAGGCGGCGGTGAAGTCGGTGCTGAAATAGGAGGTTAGTCTCCGCAGCCGGAAGCGGCGGACGAGACGAGCGAGCCGGTCAGTTCAGCGACCGAGGACAACCCGGCCGCGACCAGGTATTCCGCGATGCCCGCATTGACCTTGGGGCAGAGCAGCGGATCGTAGAAGAGCGCCGTGCCGAGGCCGACGGCGCTCGCACCCGCGATCAGGAACTCGATCGCGTCGGTCGCGCTCGCAATCCCGCCCTGGCCGATGATCGGGATTCGCCGGGGCCCCGCGACCTCGTGCACCTGCTTCACCTTGAGCAGCGCGATCGGCTTGATGGCGGGCCCGGACACGCCGCCCTGCACGTTGCCGATGACCGCCCGGCGGGTGCCCGCGTCGATCATCATCCCGGAGATCGTGTTGATGACGGCCAGCCCGTCGCTGCCCGCCTCGATGCACAGCCGCGCGTTCTCGCGGATGTCGGCCTGGTTGGGCGAGAGCTTCGTGATGAGCGGCTTCCTTGTTTCCTTGCGGCAGGCGGCGACCACGCGCGCGCTCATCTCGGGGTAATTGCCGAACTGCACGCCGCCTTCTTTCACGTTCGGGCAGGAGATGTTGATCTCCATCGCGTCGATCGGCGAATCGTCGAAGCGGCGCGTGACCTCCGCGTATTCCTCGATCGTCGAGCCGCAGACGTTGGCGATGAAGCGCGTCTCGGTGAAATCGAGGCCCGGCAGGATCTTCGCCACGACGTGATCGACGCCCGGGTTCTGCAGGCCGATCGCGTTGATCATGCCGCCGGGCGTCTCGGTCACCCGGTGCGGCGGGTTGCCGATGCGGGGCTTCCCGGTGGTGCCTTTCAGGACGATCGCGCCCGCATCGCGGTTCGAAAAGCCCGCGATTCGCGTGTATTCCTCGCCGAAGCCGACGCAGCCGGACAGCAGCACGATGGGCGAGGCGAATTTCAGCCCGCAGAAGTCCAGGGCGAGGGAGGGGGCTGTATCCACGCCATAATTATAGGATGTTCCATGTCATCCTCTTCGAGCCCGAGATTCCGCCGAACGCCGGCAATGCGATCCGGCTCGCGGCGAACACGGGATCGTCGCTGCACCTCGTGCGGCCGCTCGGCTTCACGCTCGATGACGCGAGAGTGAAGCGAGCCGGTCTCGACTACCACGAAATGACGCGCGTACGGGAGCACGAGAGCCTTGAAACCTGTCTGGCGTCGTTGCCAGGCTCGCGGGTCTTCGCGGTAGAAACGACGGGTGGGCCGCGTTACGACGAGGTTCGTTACCAGCCGGGCGATGCTTTCCTGTTCGGACGGGAAACGACGGGCCTGCCGGCGGGGCTGCTCGCGGGCTGGTCGGCCGAACGGCTCGTGCGCCTGCCGATGGTCCCGGGAAACCGGAGCCTCAACCTCTCGAATTCGGTCGCCGTCGTCGTCTTCGAAGCCTGGCGGCAGCTGGGATTCCCGGGCGGCCGCTAGGACGTTTCCGCGGAAACGTTTTTCTCCCTCTGCTGCATCAGGGTCTCGGCATCGGCGGTACCGTTCGTTCGTATCAGAAAACGTTCCGGCCGGAACGTTTTTCGGGATCAGCAGGCGGTCCTCCGCCGGCAGGCCTCCCGGCTCAGCTCTTCGACACTCAACGCCCGCCGGCATCCCCGCACCATGTCCTTGACATGGCGCGCCAGCATGGTGACCCCGGAGCCGAGGGCGTGCGTCGAAACCGCCGGAAAATTCCTCTCCTTGGAAATCTCCGGCACTGAAACTGTACGAATATACAGACTGCGCGGGAAACCTCGCAAAAGCAATTAGTTAAACGCGGAAAAGACGCCTTAATGCCACTGATTATTGCCTTGCTCGTGCACTTCCGCGCTCTCGTCGCGTCGCGTCGCGCCCTTCAGGGTGGCACCTTGCAGGAACACTTTCGCACCCGGCCCGGCGTCGAACGACGCGGCGCCTTCGATGGTGCTGTTGGTGACGTGCACGGTCGCGTTGCGAATCACGACGGCGGTGCCGGTCGCCTTGATCCGGCTGTTGGTGATGTGCAGTTGGCAACCGTTCTCAGCGGTGATGGCATCGCCGGTTACGTCGAGGCGCCGATCATTCAACTGCAAGACGCGCTCGCCGTCGCAGATGATCGGATCGACGCGCCGTGGGCCACTCTCAGCTTTCGCGGTCGCGGCAGCCGGACCGGCAGCGGACACGATGCTGACGCCAGGCCCGCTCACGCGTACCTTGCCGCCGGCACGCTCCACCGTGTAGTTGAATTCGGGTTCCTCGCTTCCCGGCGTCGTCGCTTCTGTCGCCGGTGGCGGGATTTCCGCGATCCGGTCCGTCTCCTCGGGTACCGCCGCCAGCATCGCAACCGGCACGGCCGCGAGCTCGGCCAGCTTCACCGTCCGGACCTCGCCGCTGGCGCGGTCACGCACCGTGAATACGCCCGCCTCCGTATCGGTGGCGAGGACCTCGAGGGCCGGGTTCCGGTCGAGTGCGGCGCGCGCCCACCCCATTTCCGCGGGCGCTTTCGTCGTCGCGGCGGCGGTGTTCCCGGGCGGGGCCGGGCCGGCGGGATCCTGTCCGCAGCCGGCGAGCGCGCACGCCGCCCCGAGGGCCAAGGCTAGGTTTCTCATGGCGACCTCCTTCGACTTGGAGTCCAGACGCCCGCCCGGGTTCGGCCCCGGCGCTCAGTTTTCGGGCGTGACCTCGCGTGCCAGCATGGCCTTGACCACCCGGTCGAGCGGCACGCCGGCATGCAGCACGTCGTAGACGAACTCGCAGATGGGCATCTCCACGCCGTGCCTCTCGGCCACCGCATGCACGGCCTTTGCCGCATGGTAGCCCTCGACCACCTGGCCGATCTCGGCGATTGCCACGTCGACGGGCTTGCCCGCCGCGAGCGCGCGGCCGAAGCGCCGGTTGCGGGACTGGTCGTCGGTGCAGGTCAGCACGAGATCGCCGAGGCCGGCGAGGCCCATCAGCGTCTCGCGCCGGGCGCCCAGCGCGACCCCGAGGCGCATGAGCTCGGCGAGCCCGCGCGTGATGAGGAACACCCGGCTGTTCGAGCCGTAGCCGAGGCCGTCGGAGCAGCCGGTCGCGATCGCAAGCACGTTCTTGACCGCGCCGCCGATCTCGACGCCGACGATGTCGGTCTGCGTGTAGGCGCGGAACCCGCCCGACGAGATCCGCTCGGCCAATGCCTGCGCGAACTCCTGGTGGTCGGAGGCGACCGCGATCGCGGTCGGCAGACCCTGGCCGACCTCCTTCGCGAAAGTCGGTCCGGAGAGCACGGCGATCGGAACCGAGGGCCCGAGCACCTCGCGCGCGACCTCGTGCGGGAGCTTGCCGGTCGCGACCTCAAAACCCTTGCTGGCCCAGGCGATGCGCGCCTTCGGGCCCAGCATCGGCCGGATCTGCGTCAGCACCGCGCGCAGTACGCTCGAGGGCACGACCAGCACCACGTCGTCGCCCGTGGCGAGCGCCTTTTTCAGGTCGGGTTCGATGGCGAGCGCGGGGGGAAATTGCGCGCCCGGCAGGTAGCGGACATTCTCGCGCTCGCGCGCGAGTCGTTCCGGCTCATCCTCCGCACGGCCCCACAGCACGGTCGGGCCGCCGCCGCGTGCGAACTGGATCGCGAGCGCCGTGCCCCAGGAGCCGGCGCCCAGCACGACGATCGGACGCACCGCGCGCCCTCAGTTCGGCTGTTCGGGTCCCGGCTGTGGGCCCGGGCGCGCCGCCTGCTCCTGCAGGGAGCGCTCGAACAATGCATCGAAGTTCACGTGCGGCAGCAGGAACGGGGGGAAGCCGCCCTTCACCACGACGTCCGACACGGTCTGGCGGATGTAGGGGAACAGGATGTTCGGCGCGAACGAGCCGAGAATGCGGCGGGTCTCGTCGACGCCGAAGCCGCGCACGAGGAATACGCCCGCCTGCTTGACCTCGGCGAGGTAGACGGCGACGTCGCCGTTCTTCGCCTCCAGGGTCACCGTCAGCACGACTTCGTGCGCATCCTGGCCGACGGGATTCGCCACCGTGCTGAGATTGAGCGAAATTTTCGGGTCCTGGACCTGCGCAGGCATGAACGGCCCTTTCGGCGCCTCGAAGGACAGGTCCTTGATGTAGACCGTCTGCAAAGCGACCGCCGGGCCCTGCCCGTTGGCGGCACCGTCGACCGGCGTGGTGTTTTCGTCAGCCATCTTCATTCCTTTCCTGAATCGGTTCCGTGAGTTTCCCGCCGGGTTCAGCCTTTGACCACCGGCAGGTTCTCCTGTTTCCAGGCGGCGAGGCCGCCGCGCAGGCTGAAGACATTCCTGACGCCGGCGCGCGCGAGCGTGCGCTGGGCGGCCGCGGTCGTCGCTCCGTCGTCGCAATAAAGGACGACTGACTTGTCCGCCAGTTTCAGGACGGCCTTGGGGTCGGCAGCCACCTGGTCGCCCGGGAGGTTCTTCGCACCGGTGATGTGGCCGTCCTTGTATTGGTTGGCCGCACGCAGGTCGATGAGCACGGCACCGCCGTTCACGAGGCGGATCGCCTCGCTCGGGGCGATCGCGGAGGACGTCGCGCCGCGCTGGCGCATTTCGTAGCCGGCCACGGCGAGCGCCATCAGCACCAGACCACCGGCCAGGAGCGGGTGATTGATGGAATAATCGAGCAGGCGGTCCATAGGGGGCGCGCATTATATCAGAGCGAAAAACGCTGATAAATCAAAAACTTGAGCTGTATCGTCGGATTGCGGCGGCCCTCCTGGCCGGCCTTGCGCTCGCCTTCGCGAGTGCCGCCCCGGCCGAGAGTGCGGCCGAGAAAGAGCTGCGCGAAGTGCGCCAGCGCATCGAAGCGCTGCAGCGCTCGATGCGTCGCGACACCGACCGGCGCGACACCCTCGACGGCCAGCTGCGCGATGCGGAGGAAAATGTCAGGGACGCCCGCGGCAAGCTCGGCGATATCCGCAGGCGCATCGTCGAGAGTGACGCGCGCCTCGACAGCATCGCCACGGATCGCAAGACGAGCGAGGCGGCCCTGCGCGAGCAGCGCGACGTGCTGGCGGCGGAATTGCGCACGGCCTATGTCGGCGGTCGCGTGGAACAGTTCAAGTTGCTGCTGTCGCAGGAGGATCCGGCGTCGCTCGGGCGCATGCTGGTCTACTACTCGTATTTCGGCCGCGCGCGCGCCGGCAAAATCGCGGAAATCCAGGACCTGGTCGCGCGGCTGGACGAGGCCGCGGCCGCCGAGGCGGCGGAACGCGAGCGCCTGACCGCGCTGGAGGCCGAGAGCCGCCAGCAGCTCTCGGCGGTGGATGCCGCGCGTGACGAGCGCAGCAAGGCCCTGAAAGCGATGAATGCGCAGATCAGGAGCCGCAACGACTCGATCGTGAAGCTGAAGCGCGAGGCCGCCGCGCTCGAGAAGCTGGTGGCCGAACTGCGCCGCGCCATGAGCGACCTGCCGCCGACGGGTGGCCAGGCATTCGCCAAGGTGCGGGGGAAGCTCGACGTGGCCGGTCGCCGGCAAGATCACGTCGCGCTTCGGCCAGGCGCGCGGCGGCGGCCTCGTCTGGAACGGCGTGATGATCGACTCGCCGCGGGGCAGCGCGGTGAAGGCAATCTACGATGGGCGCGTCGCGTATGCGGACTGGCTGCCCGGCATGGGGCTGCTCATCATCGTCGATCACGGCGGTTACATGAGCCTCTACGCCCACAACGAGCAGCTCAACAAGGCAGTCGGCGACCGGGTCGGGGCCGGCGAGCAGATTGCGACGGTGGGGGATTCCGGCGGCCGCTCGCAGCCGGGCCTGTATCTCGAAATTCGCCGCGGGACCAAGCCGGTAGACCCTGGCCCGTGGTTTCGACGGCCTTCTCCCTAGTCGGCGAGGACCCGTCCTACAAACTGCGGATTACGTCAAAGACCGGTGGGGAGCCTTCGGCGAGGCTGCGACGTGGCCACGACCGCTCCCATGGAATTCCCCACGCACGCCGCGAGCTCGAAGCCCAATCTCGACCCGTACGGCCAGCTCCTGCGGATGCTGATGCCGCGGGCACTCGGGATCGGTTTCTACGACGCCCGCGGGCTTCCGCTGTGGATCGCGGACGGCTACGACGGGCCGGACCCGACGCCGCTCGTCGCCGCCGCGCTAACCGACGTCCCGGCGCAGATGACTGCGCGCATCGACGGCTTCGTCCAGGACCACGAGGGCGCGCCGGCCTACGTCTTCCGGATCCGCGGCGATGCGGGCGAAGTGATCGCGGTCGCGACGCTCCTCACGCGGGACAGCGAGAACCGCCCGTACAGCTTCGTCCATTCGCTGGTACTGCCGGCCCTCGAGTGCCTGCAGCGCGAGCTCGAAGCGCGCGTGAGCGTCGACAACCTGACCGTCGAGCTGCGCTCGCGCGACGACGACCTCGAGCTGCTGCTCAAGATGGCGCCGGTGGACCCGGACAGCCCCGAGGCCGGCGACGAGCTCGGCGTGATGGTGCAGACCTGCGTGGACCACCTCGGCTGCCAGCTGGGCGCGCTGGTCGTGCCCGAGCGCAACATCGCGATCTGCAAGGCGCCGCGCGGCGAGCGCCCCCAGCTCGAGATCCTCACCAGGATTCACCGCCATCTCCTCAACTGGGCGCAGCTGCAGCGGCGCAACCTCGTGATCAACAAGATCAAGGTGCGCCCGATCGAGCTGCCGCCCAACAAGATCCTGTGCACGCCGGTACGCCATGCCTCCGGGCGCGTGGCCGGCTTCCTTGCGCTGTTCCGCGAGGAAGCAAAGCCTAATTTCGACGCGCGCACCGAGCGTCTCGTCGAGCTGCTCGCGCGCAAGACCACAACCGTGCTGCAGAACAATTTCGACGCCCTCACCGCGCTCCTGACGCGGCCGGCCTTCGAGACGCAGGTGCGCGCGCAGATTGCCGCACGCCGCGGGAAGGTGCCCGAGTGCGTGCTGTACCTGGATGTCGACCGCCTGCACGTGGTCAACGACAACTTCGGCATGCACGTCGGCGACGAGCTGATCGGCAAGATCGCCGAGGTGCTGCGCAAGAAGCCGCGACCGGCCGCGCTTGCGGCGCGGATCGCCGGCGACCGCTTTGCGGTGTTCCTCCCCGACTGCACGCTGGAGTTCGCGCAGCAGATCGGCGAGCTGGTCCGGCGCCAGTGCGCCGAGTTGACCTATGCCCGCGCCGACGGGACCGTGCAGGTGTCGGTCAGCGTCGGCGCGGCGGAGCTTCCCGAGGAGTCGCCGAACCGGCTCGCACACGGGCTTGCCAACGCCGAAATCGCCTGCAAGGCGGCGAAGGACCGCGGCCGCAACCGGGTCGAGATCTTCCAGGACGCCGACCAGAGCATCATACGGCGCAGCACCGACATCGTCGTGGTGCAGGCGCTGCACGAGGCGCTCGCCGCGGACCGCTTCGCGCTGTTCGCGCAGCCGATCCTGCCGCTCAACGGCAGCCGCACCGAGCCGCACTTCGAGTTCCTGCTGCGGATGGTCAGCGAAAACAGCGAGCTGCTGCCGCCGGAGAAGTTCCTGTCGGCGGCAGAGCGCTACCAGCTGCTGCCCGCCATCGACCGCTGGGTGGTCAAGAACGCGCTCAGCGCGCTGTCGGCGCACGCCGCCTCGCTCAGGGGCCGCGCGATGCGCTTCTCGATGAACATCTCCGGCGCGTCCATCGCCGCCGACGATTTCCTCGAATTCCTGCAAGGCTCGATCGCGGATTCCGGGTTGCCGCCGGAGATCCTCTGCTTCGAGCTCACGGAGACCTCGGCGGTCTCGAACCTGGCCAAGGCGGACCGACTGATGCAGCGTCTGCGTGGATTCGGCTGCTGCTTCGCGCTCGACGATTTCGGTACCGGCCTGTCCTCGCTGGTGTACCTGAAATCGCTGCCGGTCTCGGTACTCAAGATCGACGGCGCCTTCGTGCGCGACTCGGCCAGCAACCCGCGCACCGAGTCCATGGTGCGTGCGATCGCCCAGATGGCACGCACGATGGGCATGGAGACAGTGGCGGAGTACGTCGAGACGGACGAGCTGCGCACGCGCATGGCAGGGCTCGGCGTGGATTACGGCCAGGGATTCGCGATCGGTCGCCCGGTCCCGGTCGACCAGGTGCTCGGCGACCTCGCACTTTACGAAGCGATGGCCCAGCAGGAATCCGCGCCCGGCTGAGCAGGCGAACCTGCCGCGCCCGGCCGCGCGCGGGTACCATAACCGCATGAGCCAGAACCGGCGAATCGTCCTCGCGGCACTGCTCGGTTGCCTCGCCGGCGTGGGCCTCGCGGCGGCGACACTCTACGTTTCGCACCGCGGCCACCCGATTGCCGACCTCCCGGCCAGTGACGTTCGCCTGCTGTCCGAGGTCATGGGCCTGATCCACGACGATTACGTCGACAAGACCGACGACCACCAGCTCATGTCGAACGCGATCCGCGGCATGGTGGGCGAACTCGACCCGCACTCCGCTTTCATGGACAAGGACGAGTTCGACGACCTCAGGATCGCGACCGAGGGAAACTACCCGGGCATCGGCGTCGAGGTGACGATCGAGGACCACCTCCTGACCGTCATCGCCCCGCTCGACGGCTCGCCGGCCGCGCGCGCCGGCATCCGCCCGGGCGACGCGATCCTCGCCATCGACGGCAAGCCGATCGGCAACGCCCCCCTCGACGAAGCCATCGGCCGAATCCGCGGTACGCCGGGCACCGTAGTGAAGCTCGGGATCGGGCGAGAAGGGCTCGAGAAGTCCCTCGAGGTCGAGATCGAGCGTGCCATCGTCACCGTGCATTCCGTGCGCCACGAGATGCTCGAGCCTGGCATCGGCTACCTGCGTATCTCGCAGTTCAGCGATACGACCGGCGCCGACACGGACGCGGCGCTGCGCTCGCTCGAGGCACAGGCGGGCGGGCAGCTTCGCGGCCTGGTGCTGGACCTGCGCAACAATCCGGGCGGCGTGCTCGATGCGGCGGTCGAGGTCTCGGATGCCTTCCTGGACCGCGGCACGATCGTATCGGCGGAAGGTCGATCAACGGAATCGCGGTTCCGCATGGAGGCGATGAGCGGCGACCTCACCCGCGGCGCGGCGATAGCCGTGCTCGTGAACGGAGGCTCGGCCTCCGCGGCCGAGATCGTCGCGGGCGCGCTCAAGGACAATGGCCGCGCGAAACTCCTCGGCCAGAAGACCTTCGGCAAGGGCTCGGTGCAGACCGTGCTTCCGCTCGAGGACGGACAGGCGCTGAAGCTCACGACCTCGCTGTACTTCACGCCCTCGGGCGTCTCGATCCACCACAAGGGCATCGAGCCCGACGTCGTGCTGCCGGAGCCCCCCCCAGCGGCGATCGGGCGCGCGCCGGAAGGCGAAGCGGACCCCGAGATCCGCGCGGCGGTGTCCTTCCTCCAGACCGGCGCCACGACGCTCGCGACCGCGCAATGAAACGCGTGCTGGTCCCGCTCGCGGAAGGCTTCGAGGAACTCGAGGCCGTGACCATCGTCGACATCCTGCGGCGCGCCGGCGTCGAGGTCGTCGTCGCCTCGCTCGGCGAAAGCCCGGTCACCGGATCGCACGGCATCCGCGTCGCGGCCGACACGCCGCTTGCCGCGCTGCTCGAGCAGGACTTCGACATGATCGCGCTTCCGGGCGGGATGCCCGGCGCGGAGCACCTGAAGAAGGACGCGCGCATCGCCGACCTTGCGCGCCGCCTGCACGCGCAAGGCCGGCCGGTCGCGGCGATCTGCGCCGCCCCGATGGCACTCGCGGCGGCCGGGCTGCTCGACGGGCGGCGCGCGACCAGCTTCCCTGGATTTCTGGATGAGGCGCGCAATACGACCGTCATGAACGAGGCGGTCGTGGTCGATGCAGGAATCATCACTTCGCGCGGGCCGGGCACGGCGCTCGATTTCGCGTTGCAGCTCGTCGAGACGCTCGAGGGCGAGTCCGTACGGCGCAAGGTCGAGTCGCGGCTCGAGCGCGGGCGGATGCCGGAGGCGTGAGCGAGGAGGCCGGCATCTTCCGGAGCCTCGCGCGGGCCGACTGGCTCGTGCTGCTGGTCGTCCTCCTCTTTGCATTCTCTTCCGGCGCTCCGCCGAGCCTCTACCTGGCGCTCTCGGCCTACGGGCTGTTCGTCGTCGCGATCCGCTGGCGCGGCTTTCCGGTGCGGGCGGCGAATGCCCGGCTCGCGCTCGGAACGGCCGTCATGGTCGCGTTCATCACCGCCGTCGCCGGCCAGACGGGCGGATCGGCGAGCCCGATGACCAACCTCTATCTCTTGCCCATCGTGATCGCCGCGATGACGCTTCCACGCCTGGGCGCAGCCGTCATCTTTGCCGCGGTGCTGCTGGCGTTCCTGTCGCTGGTCGCCGGCGAGGGGCCGCTGCCGCCGGCCGGCGTGCTGTTGACGCGTCTCCTGGGCCAGCTCGGCCCTTGGGCGATCGTCGCCTTTCTCACGCAGTCGCTGGCGGGCGCCATCGTCACGGCGCGCCGGCGCATCGAGGAGATGGCCGAGCGCGACAGCCTGACGGGGCTGTTGAACCTGCGTACGTTCAAGGCGGTGCTGCAGCGCGAGCATGGCCTGCGCACGCGCGATTCGCGCGGCGTCTATGCGATCCTCCTCGTGGACATGGACGACCTCAAGGCGCTCAACGACGCGCACGGCCATCAGGCCGGCAATCGCGCGATCGCCGCGGTCGCGGGCTCGATCCAGCGCGCGATCAGGAGCTCCGACCTGGCGGCGCGGCACGGCGGCGACGAATTCGTGATCTTCCTGCCCGGGGCGGCGCCCGAAGTCGCGGAAACCGTGGCGAAGCGCATCCGCGGCCACGTGCACAGCAGCCTGTTCCCGGTCGGCGAGCGGCTGCAGCGCATGACGGTGAGCGTCGGGACCGCGAGCTTTCCGCGCGACGGTTCCGAACCGGGCGACATCGTCTCAGCCGCACTGGCGCGCGCGAGGCGCGACCGGGAGCTGAGGCTGGCCGCGGTGCCCGCGCAATGAAGCGGCAGACGCGCGGGTACATGCAGGCTTTCGAGACCGGCGCGGCCGCGGCGACGCTGTGGCGCGCGCTCACGGACCCGGCGGCGCTGCGGACCTGGCTCGCGAGCGAGGCGATCGTCGAGCCGCGCGCGGGCGGGCGCTATGCGACCGTGTCGCGGCTGTTCGGGCGGCGCGAGGCGCAGATCGAGCGCTTCGACGCGAATGCCCGGCTGCAGCTGCTCTACGAGCCGAACTCGGACTGGCCGCCGCTGCCGGATTCCGCGCTGGTGGAAGATTTCATCATCGATGAGCGCAAGGGAAAGAGAATGGTGCGCGTGATGGGCTCGGGCATACCCCAGGACGAGGAACACGCGAAGACACTGGTGCGACTGCGCACGGCCTGGGCGCTCGCGTTCGCGCAGCTGCAGCTGCGGCTCAAGGACGGCACGCTCGGGGAGGCGCCATGATCGCCTCCCTCATCGCCGGGGCCGCGCTCGTGCTCGCCGGCGGCACCGTGATCGACGGCTATGGCAATGCGCCGATCGCGGACGGCATCGTCGTGATCGAGGGGGATCGCATCCTCGCGGTCGGGGGCGTCGGCCAGGTGACGATCCCGGACGGCGCCGAGGTCATCTCGACCGAGGGCATGACGGTGCTGCCCGGCCTGTGGGACATGCAGGTCGACCTCATGCGCCTCGGCCACGGCGACTCGACGCGCTGGAACGAAACCTACGCGCCGCTTGCCGAACGCGTTGTCATGCCGATCGCGGCGCGGCAGCTGCTTGCCGCCGGCGTCACCAGCGCGCGCGACGTCGCCGCGCCGCTCGATGCCGCGATCCACGTCCGCGGCCGCGTGCGCGAAAGGATCATCGACGGGCCGACGCTCTATGTGTCGGGACCGGTGCTTCGCAAGCTTGCGCCAGTGGGAACGGAAGCGTGGCAGTGGGAAATCGCGGGCGGCCCGGACGTGCGCGCCAAGGTGCAGCGCCTCGCGAGCGCGGGCATCGATTACCTGCTGCTGGCCGATCTCGGCATGTGGAGCGCCGAGGAGCTCGAAGCGGTGGTGTCGGAGGCGCGCCTGCGCGGCCTGCCCGTCCACGCCATCGCGGAACAGCCCGCCGACGTCGTGCGCGGCGCGGCTGCGGAGCTCGACGGCTTCCTCGGTACCCGCATGGGGCCCGGCCCGTTCCCGCCGGAGGTGATGCAGGCGATCACCGGCCGGCTCACGCAGGCAGGCGCCCGCCCGATCGCCTGGTCGCCCGCGATCTCGGCGATCCTGAACCTCGAGTCGCTGCAGCAGAACCGCGAGCCGCTCGACGACCCGCAGGCGACCCGGGAACTCCCGGACCTGGTCGCGGCGGACATCAAGGGCTCGCTCGCGAGCCTCGAGCGCATCGCGGCGACCGAACTGCCGGTCGTGACGGCGCCCTCGCTGTGCGACAAGCTCCGCCAGCTGGACGAGGCCGGCGTGCTGCTCGTGCTCGGCTCGGGCGCGGGCGCGCCCGGCCACCTGCATTCGCGCGCCACCTGGCAGGAGATCGACTTCTGGGTGCGCAAATGCGGGATCCCGGCCGCGCGCGCGATCCGCGCGGCGACGCACGACGCGGCGACCGCGATGGGCGTCGGCCACGAGTCCGGCGCCATCTCGCCGGGAAAGATCGCGGACATCATCGCCGTGCGCGGCGACGTGCTGCGCGACCCCGGGCTGCTGCAGTCCGTGGACGTTGTCATCAAGAGCGGGCGCCGGGTACGCTGAATCGATGGACTCCCGGCCCGCGCATACGGAAACGACCGCGCTCGCGGCCACGCAGCCGGTCGCGGCCGACTACGCGCGCGAGCGCACGCACGGCCTGGCGTGGCTCCGGTTCCAGCCGCGGTTGGAGGCGGAGTTCCGCCAATTCCACGTGCTGCGCGTACGGGCGCAGGCGCGCTTCTGGCAGGTGCTGCAGCTGCTGATCGGCCTTGTCAGCTTGCGCATTGTCCTCGGCATCGCCGAGGGCCCGCAGGTCCCGTCGATCCTGCTGGCATGCGCGGCGATTCACCTCGCCCTGTCGGTGGCGCTGGTCGCGGCCACGTTCAGCCGCGCCTACGCGCGCTCGTATCTCGGCATCGCGGCGGTACTGACGCCGTTTCGCATCGCCGCCTTTGCCGTGATCGTCGCGGCTGTCATCGCGAAGGGCGGCGGCGGCGCGGCGGCGATGACGATCAACATGTTCGGGCTGCTTTTCTTCTCCGGGCTGATGCTGCGGCAGGCGTTGCCGGCGGCGCTCGTGATGATCGCGACCTTCGCGGCCGCGCTCGCGGCATTCGACGTGCATACCGTGCTCGCGGCCTACTCGGTCACCTCGCTCCTGGTCGTGTCCGGCCTCGCCGGATTCGTGGCCTGGGACACGCAGCGCGCCGCCCGCATGGCGTTCCTGGAGCACGGCATCACGCGCGTGGACGCGGCGCGGGATGCGCTGACCGGGCTCGCCAATCGCAGGCACTTCGACGCGCGGCTCGAGGCCATGTGGAAGGCCGCGGGGAGCCGCGGCCTGGCGCTGACCGTGATGCTGGTCGACGTCGATCACTTCAAGGCCTACAACGACCACTACGGCCATCAGGCGGGCGACGAGGCGCTGCGTTCCGTCGCACGCTCGCTCAGCGAAGCGGCCGGCAAGGGCGCGGTGGTGGCGCGCTTCGGCGGCGAGGAAATGGCGGTGCTCGCGGCGATGCTCGGCGAGCACGAGGCGGAAGCGCTCGCCGGAAGGCTGCGGCGCGCGGTCGAGGCGCTCGCGATACCGCACGCGGGCGCGCCGGGCCAGGGCAACCTGTCGGTCAGCATCGGCGGCGCCTGCATCGTGCCGCTTCCGGGCCGCAGCGCGACCGGCGCGCTGCAGCTCGCCGACCAGAACCTGTACGCGGCCAAGCGGGAAGGGCGCAACCGGGTCGTGTTCCACCACGACCAGTACGCGATGATGCAGACCGGCGCGTTCCGGCACGGCGCGCCGGAAAAAGCGCCATAATGGGCGCAATGGCCCATTTCATCATCCGTGTCCTGATCGCCGCCCTCGGCCTGTGGCTGGCGACGGAATGGGTCACCGGCATCGCCGTCTCGACCCCGACGACGCTGATCCTGGCGGCGCTGCTGCTCGGGCTGGTCAACGCGATCGTGCGGCCGATCGTCGTGATCCTGACCCTGCCGTTCACGCTTGTCACGCTCGGGCTGTTCCTGCTGGTCGTGAACGCCGCGATGCTTGGCCTGGTCGCGGCTTTCCTGCCGGGCTTTTCCATCGCCGGCTTCTGGCCCGCCTTGTGGGCGGCGATCACCGTCAGCGTCGTGAGCTGGATCGGTTCCGTACTGTTCAAGAAGAATTGAGTCCCGAACGCAGTCCGCGCAGAGCGCAAGGAGGATCGATCGTGAAACCGGCAATTCCCGGCATTTTCATGGCGGCGGTTCTGTCATCGTCGTTCGCCTCGTCCGCAACCGCGCCGCTCGCCGCGGACCAGGCGGCCATCGGCGAAACCATCCGGCGCGACGTCGCCGAGCTGGTCGCCGGCATCAATGCCCACGACGTCGAGCGTGCGACGCGCTTCGACGCGCCGGACATCGTGTCCATGGAGGGCGGCCGCCCGCCGTCGTCCGGCATCGAGTCCGAGCGTGAGGGGCTCGCGATGGCGTTCAAGTACGCGCCGGACTGGCGCCTCGCGCTGGTGGACGAGACCGTCGACGTCGCGCGGTCCGGCGAACTGGCGGTCTACCGGTCGACCTACGACGAGAACAGCAGCGACAACGGCGTCGCGAAGACGCACCGGGTGAATTTCATCGCCGGCTTCGAGCGCGGCGACGACGGCGCCTGGCAGGTCAAGTGGTCCGTGGTAGCCGCGCAGGGGCCATCCCACCCCGTGTGAGCCCTGCGCCGGGCGCTCCGATGAACGTCCAGTTCCGCCTCACGTTGATGAACTTCATGCAGTTCTTCGTGTGGGGCGCGTGGCTCATTTCGCTTGGCGCCTACATGAGCAAGGCGCTGGGCTTCACCGGGCTCCAGATCGGCAGCATTTACGGGACGATGGGCGTCGCCTCGCTGTTCATGCCGGGGATCATGGGCATCGTCGCGGATCGCTGGGTCAACGCCGAGCGGCTTTACGGGATCCTGCACCTGGCCGGCGCCGCGCTGCTGCTGTGGGCAGCCACGGTGCGGGATTACCACACGCTCTACGGGATCATGCTGTTCAACGCGATGGCCTACATGCCGACCATCGCGCTCAACAACACGATTTCCTATCGCGTCCTCGAGCAGCAGGGGATGAACTTCATCCAGAAGTTCCCGCCGATCCGTGTCTGGGGCACGATCGGCTTCGTGCTCGCGATGTGGATGACGGACCTCTCCGGCTCGACGTTGACGACAGGCCAGCTCTACATCAGCGCCGGCGCCGGCGCGTTCCTCGGTTGCTACGGGTTCACGATGCCGCGTTGCCCGCCCGCCCGCGACTTCGCGAAGAAGAGCCTCGCGGCCGCGCTCGGTCTCGATGCATTCGTGCTGTTCAGGCGCGTGCAGATGGTGGTCTTCTTCCTGTCGGCGATGATGCTGGGCGGGGCGCTGCAGATCACGAACGCATTCGGCGGCGACTTCCTGGTCGACTTCAACCGCGGCTACCCCGGATCCTTCGGCGTGGAGCATCCGATCCTGCTCTCGTCGATCTCGCAGGTTTCCGAGACGCTTTTCATCCTGACGATCCCGTTCTTCCTGCAACGCTTCGGCATCAAGACCGTGATGCTGATCGCGATCTTCGCCTGGGTCTTCCGCTTCGGGCTGTTCGCGTACGGCGACGCGGGTCCTGGCCTGTGGATGCTGGTCCTGTCGATGATCGTCTACGGCATGGCGTTCGACTTCTTCAACATCTCGGGCTCGATGTACGTGAACCTGGAGGCCAATCCGCGCATCCGCGCGAGTGCGCAGGGCCTGTTCATGATCATGACCAACGGGCTCGGCGCGTTCTTCGGGACCCTGGTCGCGGGCGCCGTCGTCGATCACTACACGGTGGATGGCCTGCGCGACTGGCACAGTATCTGGCTGTCGTTCGCGGGCTACGCATTCGCGCTCGGGATCGTGTTTCCGTTCCTGTTCAGGTACCGGCACGATCCGGCGAAGATGGCCGCCGCCGAGCCAAAAGGGAGCTAAAAGGGGACAGTCACCTTTAGCCAAGGAGCTGATTCCGGTCCGGGCGCCAGATTTCGTTAAAGGTGACTGTCCCCTTTTAGCTCACCGCTTCTCGGCGACGATCTCAAGCACCATCGGAGTGACGAGGAGGGTCGCCGAGCGTTGCCCGGCGGCGGCGAATTCCGCGCGCACGGCCTCGGCCCAGGACGCCTCGATACGGCCGATCTCGAGCTGGTGGCGCAGGTGGATGTCGATGAAGGTCGCGGGCCATTGCCACATGGCGTCGCCGGGACGCAGGCAGAAGACGCGCGGGATCGCATCGCGTATCGCGAAGCCGCGCTCCTGCAGGAGCTTCACGACGGCCGGCGCGATGTTCGGCTCGCCGCCGGCTTCGCGCCAGCCCTGCTCGACCTGCCGCACGAACTCGCGCAGGCGCGGGCCGCCGGTCGTGATGCGCAGCGTGTCGTACTCGATGTACTCGTGGAAGATCGCGACGCCGCCGGGACGGATCACCGAGGCGATCTTGTCGACGAGGAGCGCGGGGGAGGCGACGAAGCACGCCACCCAGCGGCACCAGCTCGCGTCCATGCCGCCCGCCGGCAGGGCGTCGGTCATGAGGTCGAGTTCGTGGAACTCGACATTCGACTGCCCGCGGCCCGCGAGCATGGCGCGGCCCGCCTCGACGAAGCGCGCCGAGCGTTCGACGGCGACCACGCGGCCCGCCGGGCCGACGATTTCCGCGAGGTCCGCCGCGGCGAAGCCAGGACCCGCTCCGACGTCCAGGACTTTCGAGCCCGGGCCGATGCCGGCGCGGCGCCAGCACTCGAGCACGGTCGGACGCCAGACGTCGTGCTGGATTCCGAGACGTTCGAGCTCCTCGTCGTGCGTACCGAGAAAGTAGGTTCGCTCGCTCGCCATCGCGGGAGGACTATTCGGCGATCGTCGTGCCGGATCCGCCGAGTTCCGCCGGCACGTCCTTCTGCTTCGGCAAGCCGTCCTTCATGCGCAGGACCGTCTCCTGGTAATGGACGTGCAGGCTGGGCCTGAAGTCGAGCTTCGGCAGGATTGCGGCATAGACGTCGGTCAGCCCCATGCCGGGATGCTCGGTGAGGATGTGCCCGCCGCAGGTCTTGCACCACCTGCGGATGCTCTGCTTGGTCCTGGCGTAGCTGCCGAGGTTCTCCGCCCCTTTCGTAATCTTCACGCTCGCCGGTGGCCAGAGCGTGAATGCATTGACCGGCCCCGCCGACCAGTGGCGGCAGGACTCGCAATGGCAGTAGCCCATCGCGGCCGGCTCGCCGGACGCGGTCAGCTCGACCGCCCCGCAGAAGCAGGTACCGCTGTAGTCACCCATGGATCGACCTCAACTTGAATTGCGAAGCGCGGTGCCGTGCTTCAGGTAGTGGTTGAGCCGCGACTCCCACTCGCGCATGAACTGCACGTAGAACTCGGCGGTGAAGGAGGCGTTGAAGACGTCGCCCTCCGGCCCGAGGCTGGTGTGGCTGTAGGTGACTTCCGCCTCACAACCGGGCTTCGACGGCCGCACGCGGACCGTCAGCTTGCAGGCCGTGACGCCAGGGGTGATCTTGATCATCTCGACGAAGCCGCGCGCGGGATCGTGGCGCGTGACGTACCAGATGGAATCGTGCACCTTCGCGTCGGTAATGAAGACGCAGTCCTGCTCCGCCGTCCCCGACTTCGAGAGCACCACGACCGGGTTCCAGCCGTCGATCCATTCCGATTCCCGTACCGGGCAGAGCAACGGAAACACCCGGGAGACCGAGCCGTTCAGGCGCTGCTTATAGGTATGCGTGACGCGGTTGGGCGCCCGGACATTCATGGACTTGGCGGCGTTTCTGGACTTCGTGAGCGGCATATTCGGGACCCGGGAAGCATACTCCCATCATGGCGCGCCCGAGCAAGCCGGTGACGCAAAAGGGTCACAGTGCGCAGGTCCGCGACCCCATACTAGACGCGCCGCCATGGACGAAAAAACGCCCTCGAGCTCCGCCGGACGCCGGCCGAGCGCCCGCGACGCCAAGCGCAGCGCGCGCGCCGCCGAAGCCAGCCGCTCGATCCCGTACATCACGCGCAAGATCCCGGTCTACGAGGTGCTGGGCGAGGAAGGGCTGTCGCTGATTGAACAGAATGCGGACACGATACTCGAGGAAATCGGGATCGAGTTCCGCGAGGATGCGGAGGCGCTCGAAGTCTGGAAGGCGGCGGGCGCGGCGGTCGAAGGGGAGCGCGTGCGCATGCCGCGCGGCTTGTGCCGCCGCGTCATCCAGGCGAGCGCGCCGCGCGAGTTCACGCAGCACGCTCGAAATCCCGCCCGCGACGTCCGGATCGGGGGCCCGCACACGGTGTTCGCGCCGGCCTACGGCTCGCCTTTCATCCAGAGCCTCGACGAGGGCCGCCGCTACGCGCGGATCGAGGACTTCCGCAACTTCGTGAAGCTGGCCTACCAGTCGAAGTCGCTGCACCACTCGGGCGGCACCATCTGCGAGCCGGTCGACCTCCCGGTCAACAAGCGCCATTTCGACATGGTCTACAGCCACATGAAGTACAGCGACAAGTGCTTCATGGGCTCGGTGACCCACCCCGAGCGCGCGGCGGACTCGGTCGAGATGGCCAAGATCCTGTTCGGCGACGCCTGGCTCGACCCGGCGAGCGGCAGGCCGAAGACTTTCATCGTCAGCCTGATCAACGTGAACTCGCCGATGACCTACGACGCGACCATGCTCGGCGCGCTCAAGGTCTACGCGCGCGCGAACCAGGCCTGCATCGTCACGCCTTTCATCCTCGCCGGCGCGATGTCGCCGGTCACCGTCGCCGGTACCGCGACGCAGACGCTGGCCGAGGCGCTCGCGGGCATGGCGTTCATGCAACTGCTCAATCCGGGATGCCCGATGGTGCTCGGGAGCTTCGCGTCCTCGCTGTCTATGCAGTCCGGCGCGCCGACCTTCGGCACGCCCGAGCCCGCGCTCGTGCTGTACGTGATGGCCGCGCTCGCGCGCAGGCTCGGGGTCCCGTTCCGCTCGGGCGGAAGTCTGTGCGCCTCCAAGGTCCCGGATGCCCAGGCGGCCTACGAATCGGCGCAGACACTCCTGCCGACCTGCCTCGGCGGCGTCAACTTCGTGCTGCACACGGCGGGCTGGCTCGAGGGGGGCCTCGCGATGGGCTACGAGAAGTTCGTGATGGACGCGGACCAGGCCGGGATGATGGCGACGCTCCTGGACGGCGTGGACCTCTCCGAGAACGGCCAGGCGCTGGGCGCGATCCGCGAGGTCGGACCGGGCAAGCACTTCCTCGGCTGCGCGCACACGCTCGCGAATTTCGAGACGGCGTTCTACCGCTCTCCGCTCGCGGACAACAACAGCTTCGAGCAGTGGGACGCCGAGGGGCGCAAGGACATGGCGGTGCGCGCGAACGAGCGCTGGAAGAAGCTGCTGGCGGAATACGTCGCGCCGCCGCTCGATCCCTCAATCGACGAGGCGATCCTCGACTACGTCAATCGCCGCAAGGCCTCGTTCCCCGACTCGAACGTGTGAAAACAGAAAGGGCGCCCGGAGGCGCCCCTTCCGTTCCCGGGCCGGTCCTGGCTCAGAAGTCCTGCGAGAACCGGATGCCGATCGTGCGCGGCCGGCTCTTCACGCCGTACGTCTGGCCGCCGCAGACCTGCGGCGTGCACTCGCTGGTCACGCCGAGCGGAGCGTCCTCGTTCGTGGCGTTGGCGACGAACAGCTCGACCGTGTACTTGTCCTTCTGCAGGCCGAACGCAAGGTTGAGGAAGGTCGAAGACGGGATATCGCCGTAGACGGCGTTGTCGGCGATCTCGAGCTGCGACGGCGCGCTCGTCTGGTACGAGACGGCGCCCTGCGTGTAGGCCTCGAAGGCGCCCGCCGGGAACGAGTAGCGCGCAATGAGGTTGGCCTTGAAGTCGGGCGTGATCGGAAGCGACGTGCCGGCCGGGGCCTTGACGTTGACGCATTCAAGCACGCCGTCGCCGTCGGTGTCCGCGAGATCGCAGAAGTCCTTCTTGAGCTCGCTGTCGTAGTAGGCGACCGCGAGGCCGAGGCGCAGGCTGTCGGTCGGCAGCCAGTCGAGCTGGGCCTCGATGCCCTGGACCTCGGCCTTGCCGCCATTCGCGACCTGCGTGATGCCGTTGCCGCCCTGGAAGGAGACCTGGATGTCGTCCCATTCCTCGAGGAATATTGCGCCGTTCAACTGCACTCGGTTGTCCGCGAAGCGGGTTTTCCAGCCGAACTCGTAGTTCGTCAGGATGTCGCGGATGTAGTCGCCGGCGAACGGGTTGCGGTTGATGCCGCCCGGCCGATAGCCTTCCGACCAGGTCGCATAGAGCATCGCGGCGTCTGTCGCCTTCCACGAGAGATTCACGCGGTACACGCTGTCGCTCTCGGAGATTTTCTTGTCGACATTCTGGCAGGGGGCGTCCTTGCGGTCAGCCTGCGAAGCGCAGCGCCACTCGCCGTTCGCGGACCAGCCCTGACCGGCGGGCGAATACGCGCCTTCGCCACCGTTACGCGGGTCGCCCGGCTCGCCGACTTCATCGTCCGGTGTGCCCGGAATGTTGTCACTGCCGTAGCCGGGCACGTGGGCGCGGTTGAAGCCGAGCCCGAAGCCGAAGAAGCCCTTGACGTGCACCTCCGGCTCGAAATAGCGCGCACCGAGGGACAGGGTGAGCTTGTCGTTCAGGTCGAAATCGATATTGCCGAATATGGCCTGGTCGGTGTCGGTGCGGTCCATGCTGTTCAGGTACACGACGCCCGGGAACTGCTGTGTGCCCGCCACGTTGCCGTTCATCAGCATCGCGTCCGCGAGGTTCGCGATCTTGCCGAACTCCTGGTAGAAGTCGTGGTACTGCTTCTGGTAGAAGGCGCCGAGCAGGCCGCGCACGCGCTTGTCCTGCGGCGTGCTGATGCGGATCTCGTGGCTCGTCTTCGTGTAGTGGTCATCGTTCGAGAAGGCAGCGTCCGGGTTCAACTGGTCGCCGTTGTTGTCCAGGAACAGCCGCGCGAAGTAGCCGGTCGTATACAGGTTGTCGTAGTAGAAGGAGTAGTCGGAGTAGTCGAAGGCGCCGTTGACGTCACGGTCGAGGTAGTTACCCGAATACACGACGTCGAAGCCGTTGATCGAGCCCTCGACGGTGAGGCCGGCCTGCCACCACTCGTCGTCCGTGAACTCCTTGCGGAAGTGCGCGACCGCGTAGTCGCCGCTCGCCGCGATATTGTTGAGGTCGTCGCCCCAGGACCCTTTCTGGTCCATCGACTGGTACATGACGCTCGGCGTGACCGACCAGTTCTCGCCCAGGTTCACGCGCAGCGCGGCGCGCGCTCCCAGCGTGTCTGCCGTGTTGTAGTTTTTCTTGACGAACTGGTCGTTGGTCGTGACGACATCGTCCGCCGCCGTCGACTGGTCGATCGTGTAGGTGCGCGTTGCGAGCTTGTTGTCGACCCAGCCGGCATCGGAGAGCGACCAGCCGACCACGCGCAGCGCGGCGTTATCGCCGAGCGGCAGGTTGACGAAGCCCTCCGCGACGTACCCGGGCTCTTCCAGGTCGACGTAGTTGGCTTCCAGCGAATAGCCGCCGGCGAAGGCGGCCGGGTCCGGCCTGTTGGTGATGATGCGGATCGTGCCTGCCTGCGAGCTCGCTCCGTACAACGTGCCTTGCGGGCCCGCAAGCGCCTCGACGCGCGCGATGTCGTAGAGGTGCACGTCGAGGTTGCCCTGGATGGTCGTGATCGGCTGCTCGTCGAGGTACATGCCGACGCTCGGCTGCGAGGTCGTCGCCTGGCCGTCGCCGCCGGTCGCGATGCCGCGCATGTAGACCGCGTTGAACCCGCCGCCGGCGCCGGTCGACGGCTGCATCGTCACGCTCGGCAGGAACTGCACGTAGTCCTTGAAATTCTGGACATTCAGCTCCTTCATGCGCTCCTCGCCCAGGGCATCGAGGCTGATCGGAACGTCTTGCAGGTTCTGGGTGCGCTTTTGCGCGGTGACGACCACTTCGCCGAGGGACGTCATCTCCTGCGCCATCAGCGGCGAACTCGCGAGCGCGAGCAGGACGGCAGAGGCGACAGGCGTGCGGGCGAGGAAAGAGTGCGAACGCTTCGGAAGGACAACCGGCATTGTCTTGCTCCAGTGAGAGGGTCCGTTGCGACGAAGACTACGATCAAAGCGCGAACAACGCAAAACCGGCAATAAGACGGTTGCGTGAACGCAACGCGGGCCGGTCAGGGGCGGGGCACTTCCGGGTAGGCGGCGAGCGCGGGTCCGAGGGCTTCCTTGAGGGGGTCGAGCCAGGGTTCGAAGCGTCGCCATTGGTCCATTCCGTCCCGGTAGATCGGCTGGCGGACCTGCTCCGAGCTCGCCGTCCGCACCGGGCGTTCGTTTTCGAAGAATCGCAGGCATTCGGGCTCAAATGGCAGGCCGCAGTAGCGGAGGACGGCACGAACTTCGGCTTCCGTGTCCTGCACCATCCGCTCGTAAAACACGCGGAATACGCGCCCGGGCAGCACCGCGTCGAAGTGGGCCATGAGGTCCACGTAGTCGCGGTAGTAGCGGCCCATGTCGGCAAGGCCGTAGCTGAACCGCTGGCCGCGGGCGTAGTGCTGCTTGAAATTGGAGAAGCAGCAGGCCATCGGATGGCGGCGCGCGTCGATGATCTTTGCATTCGGCAGGGCGAGCTGGATCAGCGGGACGTATACAAAGTTGTTCGGCATCTTGTCGATGAAGTGCGGACGGTTCGTTTTGCGGTGCACACGAGTCCGCTCGAGATAGAGCTGCCCCAGGTCCCGCAGCGCTTCCGGCCCCATTTTCGCGAGCACGTCGGCGTAGGAGCCCAGGTCGTCGCTGTCGCCGAGCGCCCGGAGCTCGCGGGCCATCGTGATCATCTCGGGCAGCTCCGTCGTCCCCTCGACGGCGCTATGGCTCGAGAGGATCTGCTCGAGGAGGGTCGAGCCCGAGCGCGGCATACCGACGATGAAGATCGGGCCTGGATCGGGGCAGCCGTAGCCCGCGCGCGCCGCGAAAAACTCGTGCGTAAACAAGCGCTCCAGGTGACGTGCGCGTGCGGTGTTCTGGCCCGGGTCGTAGGTATTTGCGGCCCGGTGCAGGGCATTGCCCTTCGTATAGTGCTCGAAAGCTCCCGCGTCGTCGCCGGCATCCTCCAGCGCCTTGCCAAGAGCGAAATGCAGGTTCACCCGGTCCGCGTCGCCCACCGACGGGTTCTCGATGGCGAAGCGCATGGCGGCGAGGTCAGCGTCGCCGAAGCGGAAGGTCTTGAGGTTGGCGAGACTCCAGTAGGGCTCGCCGAAGCCGGGCTCGGCGAGGATTGCGCGACGATAGGCGGCGACGCTTTCGTCCTGTCGTCCCTCGGTCTTCAGCACATGGCCGTAGCTCAGCCAGATCTTCGAGTTCGACGGGTTTTCCTTCACGAGGCCGGCGTACAGGCGGCTCGATCGCTCGTATTGTCCGACCCGCGAGAGGATCACCGCCGCGAGGTTGCGGTAGCCGGGATTGCGCGGATCCGCGACGAGGAGCCGCTCGGCCTGTGCGAGCGCGGCGGCTGGCTCGTTGCGCCGGTGCAGCAGGACCGCGAGCTGGTAGCGCGCTGGCATGAACTCCGGCGCCAGCTCGAGCGCGCGCTCGAGCAGGTTCTTCGCGTCCTCCTCGCGGCCGATGCGCATCGCGACTTCCGCAAGCATCCGGATCGCGGGCACGTCGGTCGGCGCATCGTGCAGGTAGGCCTTGAGGAGCCGCTCCGCCTGCGGGATGTCGTTCCGGTTCATCGCGACCGCGGCTTGCCGCAGGCGCGGGTTGTCGACCGAATCCTGGAACTGACGATTCACTTGATGAGCGCGCGCCGCAGGCGCGCCACGCCCTCGTGGATCTCGGGCACGCCGTAGTGCGCGAAGGACAGGCGCAGGCAGTGCTTGAGCCCGCCGTCGGTGGAACAGAAGCTCCCGGGCAGGAAGCCGGTGCCCGCTGCCCGGGCCGCAGCCTCGAGGCCGCCTGCGTCCGCGCCTTCCGGCAGCTCGAGCCAGAAAAAATAGCCGCCGCCCGGGCGCGACCAGCGCGCGATGCCGGCCAGGTGCTTGCGCAGCGCGATGTCCATGGCGCGCGCGCGCTCGGCGTAACTCGCCTGCAGCTGCGTGACGAAGGCGGCCAGCTCGCCGCTCTCCAGGATCTGGCGCACGACGTGCGAGGTGAAATGGTTGAAGTTGCCGCCGGAGACGAGCGTCCCGCTCGACAGCAGGGTGTCCATGAGCGCGGGCGTCGTCTGGATCCAGCCAAGCCGCAGGCCGGGCGCGAGGATCTTGGAAAAGCTGCCGAGCGAGAGCACGTTGCCGGCGCCGCCCAGCGTGCCGAAGGACGGCGGCGGGGCTGCGCCGTGGTGGAGCAGCTGGTAGACCTCGTCGGCGACGATCACGAAGCCGTGCTCGCGCGAGAGCGCGATCAGGCGGTCGCGGCGCGAGCGTTCCATGACCTGGCCGGTGGGGTTGTGGAATGCCGGGATCGTGTAAACGAGCTTCGGCTTGCGGGCGCTGAGCTCGCGTTCGAAGCGGGCAACGTCCATGCCGGCCCCGTCCACGGGCACGCCGACGATCTCGAGGCCGTGGTCGCGAAAGATCTGGAAGGAATACGGATAGCTCGGCTCCTCGACGAAGACCACGTCGCCCGCCTTCGCGAAGCGGCCACAGACGTAGTCGAGCGCCTGGGAGATGCCCCCGGTCAGCATCAGCGAATCCGGGTCGACCGGGACGCCTGAGACTCCCGCCAGGAAGCCCGCGAGCGCGGCGCGGAAGCGCGCATCGCCCTGGCGCTGGCCGTAGTTGAATTCCAGCGGCTCTGCCTGCGCGAAGAATCGCGCGGCGGCGCCGGCCAGGAGCGGCAGCGGCAGCAGGTCGGCGGACGGCTGGCCGACGCTGAAGTTGATGGTGCCGCGCTCCGGCGCGCCGTCGAAGGTGACCTTGTCGCTCATGCCGCCGCTGCCGGGACCAGGCGAAAGACGTCACCCGGGCGCCCTTCGAGGTAGGCGCGGATATTGTTCGCCGAGATTCGCCTGAGGTCGTCCAGGGCCGACTCCGAATAGAACGCCACGTGCGGGGTCAGCAGCACGTCGCCGCGCCCCACGAGCGGATGATGCCCGAGGTCCGGGGAATCCTCAGCCAGCACGTCGAGGGCCGCGCCGGCGACGAGCCCGGCGTCGAGCGCCTCCACGAGGTCGGCCTCGACAACGAGTGCGCCGCGCGCGACGTTGATCAGCCGCGGCCGCTTCTTCATCTTCGCGAACGCCGCGCGGTTCATGATGCCGCGGTTCGTCGGCGCGAGGTTGCAGTGCAGGCTGATGATGTCGGCGCGCGCAAGCAGCGCGTCGAGCGTCACGGGCTCGGCGCCGTGATGGTGCACGGTCTCGGCTTCCACCTGCGGGTCGGCGGCGAGGATCGCAAGCCCGAAGCCGCGCGCGCGGCGGGCCACGGCCTGGCCGATGCGGCCGAAGCCGACCAGGCCGAGCGCCTGGCCGGCGAGGCGGCGGATCCCCTTCACCGCGTTCCAGCTCCAGCTTCGCTCCACCTGCACCAGGCGGTGGTAATCGAACAGCCGCCGCTCGAGCGCGAGCAGGAGCGCGAGCGTGTGGTCGGCCACCTCGTCGGTGCAGTACTCGCCGACGGCCGCGACCCGAATGCCGCGCTCCGCCGCCGCGGCGACGTCGACGCAGTCCCAGCCGGTCGCCGCGACCGAAATCAGCCGGCAGCCCGCGAGCTCGCCGAGCAGCGCGCGGTCGAAGGGCACGTAGTCCGTCAGGATCGCGTCGGCGCCCCGGCAGGCCGCGACCAGCGCGGCGCGATCCCCGCGAAAGATGAAAGTGTCGATGCGCGCATCGGCCGGCAGGTGGCGGCGCTCGACCGAGAGATCGCGGCCCTCGGCCTCCGGCATCTCGGCGAAGACGATCTTCACCGCTGGCGGGCCGAGAGCCCGAACAGCAGCAGCGCCGAGACGGCGAGGCCCGGCCAGAGCGGGTCGATCGCGAAGATCCCGCCCGCGCCGGCATCCGCCGCGAGGCGCCAGGCGATCACGGTGACGAGCGAGGCGCCGATGCTCCAGAACGCCGCGCCGGCCGGCACGCGCTTCGCGTAGAGGGCGAGGACCGTAGGCAGGAACAGGCCCGCGGCATTGATCGTGAACCCGAGCTGCAGGATGTCGATGATGTCGCGCATCTTCCAGGCGAGCAGCATGGACAGCAGGCCGACGACCGCCGACGCCAGCGTCCCGAGCCGGAGCATGGCCTCGGGCGGCAGGTCCGGCCGGATGAAACGCTGGTGAATGTCGCGCGTGTAGTTCGCGGAGGCGGTCAGGATGCAGATGTCCGCGGTCGACATGATGGCGGAGAGCACCGCGATCAGCATCAGGCCCTTGAGGCCCGCGGGGAACGCGTCGAGCACGAAGGTGGCGAGGATGCTGGCGGAGTCCAGGTGCTCCGGGTAGAGGGTGGCGCAGGCGAGTCCGATCCAGGTCGAGGCGAGCGCCAGCGGCACGATCAGGATCGCGGCCATCAGCGCGCCGCTTCGCGCCGCCTCGGCATTGCGGGCGGCAAAGCAGCGCGAGAAGCTGTCCATGCCGACGAAGAATGCGAGCACCATGGAGACGACGAGCGCCGCGATCCGGCCCCAGCCCTGCGCGCCGAAGTCGTAGTAGGAAACCGGCAGGGCGGCCTGCATGTCGGACCAGCTTCCCGCCGCGGAGATCGCGACCGGAATGCCGACCACGACGACGCCGAACAGCAGCAGCGCGACCTGCACCCAGTCGGTATAGGTCACGGCGAGGTATCCGCCGACCGCCGTGTAGAGGATCACGATCGCGCCGGCGACCAGCAGCGACACCTCGTAGTCCCAGCCGAGCATCACCTGGAGTATGGCCGCGGACGCCGCCAGCTGGCCGGCCGAGTAGGCGGTGAAGGCGAGGACCGTCGTGAGCGTCGCCACGATGCGCGTGCGGGCGTCGTATTGCTGCTCGATGAAGTCGGGGTAGGTGAGGTGCCGGTGGCGGTCGCCGAGCCGCTTGATCCGGGACGCCACGAGGAGCCCGAACAGGACACAGCCGATCGCCTGCGCCAGCACGTACCAGATGCCGGTAATCCCGTACTGGTACACGCGCGTCGAGGTGCCGACGACCGCGGCGCCGCCGATCCAGGCGGCGATCCAGAGGCAGGCGATGGTGACGGGGCCGAGCCGGCGCCCGGCTACGTAGTAATCCTCGACGTCCTTCTGCCGGCTCTTGGCCCAGAATCCGATGCCGACCAGCAGCGCCAGGTAGAGCGCGAGTACGCCGTAGTCAATGCCGCTCACGAGTCGGGGACCTCCGCCGGCCGCGCGCCGCGCCCCGTGCCGCGGGCTCGCGGATGGCGGGCAGCGTCACGACCTTGCGCAGCTCAGTATAGGCTGCGGTCTTGTGCGGTATCGCCATGGCCTCGATGAAATGCGCCTGGAAGCGCGGCTCGATGGCGGTCTCGATCTTCTCCACGCGCCGGACCAGCGCCTCGATGGTGTCCCGCGCCGTCGCGTCGAGCAGCGCGATGCGCGCGCCCGCGCCGGCGGCGTTGCCGACCGAGGCGACCTGGCCGAGGTCGCAGTCGGGAATGAGGCCGAGCACCATCGCGTACTTGGTGTCGATGTGGCTGCCGAAGGCGCCGGCGAGACCGATGCGGTCGACACGCTCCACGCCGAGGTGGTCCATCAGCAGGCGCACGCCCGCATGCAGCGCCGCTTTCGCCAGCTGGATCGCGCGCACGTCCGTCTGGGTGACCTTCATCGGCGTGGCGCCGAGGTGCAGGACGTAGGAGAAAGTGCGCCCGTCCGCGACGATGCGCTCGCTCCTCGCTGCGAGGGCGCCGTCGATGACGCCGTCCTGGTTGATGATGCCGGCGAGGTACATCTCCGCGATCGCCTCGATGATCCCCGAGCCGCAGACGCCGGTGACGCCGGTCTGCGCCGTCGCGGCGGCGAAGCCGGCCTGGTCGGACCACAGCTCGCTGCCGATCACGCGCAGGCGCGGCTCGAGCGTCGCGGGATCGATGCGCACGCGCTCGATCGCGCCGGGCGCCGCTCGCTGGCCGCAGCTGATCTGGGCGCCCTCGAAAGCGGGGCCGGTCGGGCTCGAGCAGGCCAGGATCCGCTCGCGATTGCCGAGCACGATCTCCGCGTTGGTGCCGACATCGACCAGCAGGGTCAGCTCCGCGCGCGTGTCCGGCCGCTCGGCGAGGATCATGCCGGCGGCGTCCGCGCCGACGTGGCCGGCGATACAGGGGAGTACGTACACGCGTGCATTCGGGTGCACCGCGATGCCGAGCGCGGAAGCGGGGATCGTGAGCGACTCGTCCACGGCGAGCGCGAACGGCGCGCCGCCGAGCTCGACCGGGTCGATGCCGAGCACGAGGTGATGCATGATCGGATTGCCGACCAGCGCAAGCTCGAGGATGTCGGTGACGTCGATGCCGGCGCCGCGCGCGAGGTCGGCCGCGAGCGCCGAGAGCGCGCCGCGGATCGCCTCGGTCATCTGTACCGCGCCGCCCGGGTTCATCATCGCGTAAGAGACGCGGCTCATCAGGTCTTCGCCGAACCGGATCTGCGGGTTCATGATGCCTGCGGCCGCGGCCAGTTCGCCGCTCTCGAGGTCGCACAGGTGCGCGGCGACCGTGGTCGAGCCGACGTCGACGGCCATGCCGTAGGCCTTGTCGTGGAAGCCCGGCCAGATCGCGATGATCCGGGAGGCGCCGTGCACGGCGACCGTGACCTTCCAGGCGCCCTTGCGCAGTGTCGCCTGCAGGTCCGCGAGCAGCGACGAGTCGCAGGCGAGGTCCTTGATTCCCCACTCCCGCTCGAGCGCATCGTAAAGGCGCCGGAGGTCGCCGGAGGGGTCCTGCATGTCCGGCTCGCGCACCTCCACGTAGTGCAGCCGGACCACCGGGTTCAGCGCGATCTCACGGGCATCCGCATCCTTGCGAACGACCTGGCGGTGGACCTGGCTCTCGGGCGGTACGTCGACCACCACGTCGCGCTCGACGCGCGCCTGGCAGGAAAGGCGGCGCCCCTGGGAAAGGCCGCGGCGATTCGCATATCGCGTCTCCACTTGGGAGACGGCGGAAACGCTCGCAGCGCCGGAGCGGACGCCGTGTTTCGCAAACTCGCCTTCGGCGACGAGTACCTGGCAGCGGCCGCAGATGCCGCGGCCGCCGCAGACGGAATCGACGTCGACGCCGAGCGTGCGCGCGGCGGACAGCAGCGGCGTGCCGGCCGGGAAGCGCCCGCGCCGCCCCGACGGCATGAAGACGACGAGTGGGTCCTGCGGGGACGTCATGGCGCGCCCCTACGCCCGGGCGGGACGGCGTCCCTCGCGGCGGCCGCGGCCGGCCTCGCCCGCGGTCCCCGGCGGGACCTGCTCGCGGAAGCGCGCGATCCAGCGTTCGCAATGCGGGTCGTGGCCCATCATCACGTCCGCGCCGAGGCAGGCCCGCACGGTCTCGGCGTGCATCGGGTTGGTGATCGCCGAAGTGAGCCCCGAGGCGATCGCCATCGTCAGGAAGGCGCTGTTGATGCCGTCGCGGTTGGGCAGGCCGAAGCTGACGTTGGAGGCGCCGCAGGTGGTATTGACCTTGAGCTCGTCGCGCAGGCGCCGCACCAGGCGCATCACCTGCACGCCCGCCTGGTTGATCGCCCCGATCGGCATCACCAGCGGGTCGACGACGACGTCGCGCGCCGGGATGCCGTGGTCGGCGGCGCGCTCGACGATGCGCTTTGCGATCGCGAAGCGCACGTCCGGGTCTTCCGAGATGCCGGTCTCGTCGTTGCTGATCGCGACGACCGCGGCGCCGTATCTCCTCACCAGCGGCAGCACGCTCTCGAGCCGCTCTTCCTCGCCGGTGACGGAATTGACCAGCGCCTTGCCCTGGTAGACGCGAAGCCCGGCCTCGAGCGCGGCGACGATGGAGGAATCGATCGAGAGCGGCAGGTCGGTGACCGACTGCACCAGCTGCACGGCCCTTGCGAGGATCGCCGGCTCGTCGGCGAGCGGAATGCCTGCGTTGACGTCCAGCATGTGGGCGCCCGCTTGCACCTGCGCGCGCGCGTCGGACTCGACGCGGCTGAAGTTGCCCGCGGCCATCTCCGCGGCGAGCAGCTTCCGGCCCGTCGGGTTGATGCGCTCGCCGATGATGACGAACGGCCGCTCGAAACCGATCACGACTTCGCGGGTGGCGGAACTGACGACGGTATCGGTCATTCGGCGCCCCCGGCGAGACCCCTTGCGCGCACCAGGCGCTCGAGCTCTTCGTCGCTGTAGCGGGCCTCGATGCGCGCAGCCTCCGCCGCGGCTTCGCGTTCGATGTCGTCGCTGCAGGGCGTCGCGTCGGAGCGCTTCCATTCGGCGAGATAGAGATCCGAGCTGCCCTTGCCGGCGCGCATCGCCGCGCGGTCCACGGCTTCCTGGAAGCGCTCGGAAAGCTTCGCCTTCGCGGTCTCGCGGCCGCGCCTCACGACGACCTGGGCGGGGATGTCCCGCCAGGAGATCACGCTCAGGCTGGCCATACGGGTTTCCACTCGCGCCCTGCGAACGCGGCGAGGCGCGTGCCGAGGCCGCCGAATCCGGTCTGTCTCAGGTCGAATTCGAGCCCCATGCGATCGGCGATCGCGCGCGCCGCGGCCTCGGCCCCCGGCTTCGGCGACTGGGCAAGGTACACGAGCCGGCGGTAGTTGCCGAAGTAGGCCTGCATGAGTTCGGGATGGCGGTCGATGCCGAGCGCCTCGATCACGAGCCGGTCGAAGTGCCGCAGCAGAAAGTCGGTCAGGTAGAAGCTGCCGGGCTCAGACTCGGCGAGCTCCGCGAAAACCGCGGGCGTCGCATAGAACTCGTAGCAGTGCGCGCCTGCGATGCGTTCCACGCCTTCCTCGGCGAGCACGGCGTCGAGCGCGCCCCGCGTGCCGCACTCGCCGTAGGCGACGAATATCGCCGCATAGCGGCCGCGGTTTTCGCGGATCTTCGAGCGCACGGCGGGCGCGATCCGTTCCGGGCGGTTGTGCAGTTCGGGCGGGAGGCAGGCGACGTCGAGCGTGCTCCATCCGTTCGCGCGCTTCAGCGCCGTGATCTCGCGGGCAAGGGCCCCGCAGGCGATGACGAGCTGGCGCGACGGCGCGTCGTGCACGGCGCGGCTCAGTGCGCCGCGGCCTGCCGGGCGCGGCGCTCGGCAAGCAGGCGCTTGGCGGTCTCGACGGCGATCGCAGCATCGCGGCAGTAGGCGTCGGCGCCGACGGCCTTGCCGAATTCCTCGTTGAGCGGCGCGCCGCCGACGAGGACGATGTACTTGTCGCGCAGGTTCTTGGCCTTCAGTTCGTCGATCACGACCTTCATGTACGGCATGGTCGTCGTCAGCAGGGCCGACATGCCGAGGAAGTCCGGCTTGTGCTCCTCGAGTGCGGCCAGGTACTTCTCGACCGCGTTGTTGATCCCGAGGTCCACGACCTCGAACCCGGCGCCTTCGAGCATCATCGAGACCAGGTTTTTGCCGATGTCGTGGATGTCACCCTTGACCGTGCCGATCACGATCTTGCCGATCGGCGCGACGCCGGTTTCGGCGAGCAGCGGCCGCAGGATTTCCATGCCGCCCTTCATCGCATTCGCCGCGAGCAGCACTTCAGGCACGAACAGGATGCCGTCGCGGAAATCGATGCCGACGATGCGCATGCCCTCGACCAGGCCGTCGTTCAGGACTTTTTCCGGGGACCAGCCGCGCTCGAGGAAGATATGCGTCGCTTCCTCGACCTCGGCCTTGAGGCCGTTGTACATGTCGTCGTGGACCTGCTCGGTCAGCTCGGCGTCGTCGAGCGACCGCAGGTCGAATTCGCCCTCAGCTGGCTCAGCCATGCCCGCCCCCGCTCCGTCCTTATTGAACGGTTGTTAAACACGGATGTTAGCATCGGGCCGCCGCGAAAGTGGCCTTTTTGCGACGTATAGTTGTCTCCAGACGACATGCATGCCGAACTGCGACGGGAGCCCGGCGGCTACCTGCGGGCGCGCCGCTCAGCGCTCGGGGGGTGACCGAAAAGCGCCCGGTAGCAGCGGGAAAAATGGGGGGGTGACTTGAAGCCGCAGGAGGTGGTGACGTCCATGATCGGCATTGCCGTCTGCAGGAGAAGCTCCCGGGCGCGCCGGAGCCGTATTTCGAGGTAGTAGCGCTTCGGCACGCAGTCGAGGTGGCGCCGGAACAACCGTTCGATCTGACGCCGGGACAGGCCGGTCGAGCGGGCGATCTTCAGCAGGGACAGCGGCTTTTCGATGTTCTCCTCCATGAGCTCGGCCACTTCGATCATGCCGCGGTGACTGCTGCCGACCCGGGCGCGCAGCGGCACGACCTGCCGGTCCTCGGGGCTGCGCACCCGTTCCAGCACGAACTGTTCCGAGACGAGCTGCGAGATGCGCGGCCCCTGCTTCAGGCTGACGAGGTTGAGCATCAGGTCGAGCGGTGCCGTGCCGCCGGAGGCCGTGAAGCGGTCGCGGTCGATGCTGAACAGCTGGTCCTTGAGCTGCACGCGCGGGAATTCCTCGCGCAGCGCCGGCAGGTTTTCCCAGTGGATGGTGGCCCGGTAGTGGTCGAGCAGGCCGGCGCGGGCGAGGGCATAGCCGCCGGTGCACAGCGCCCCGAGCCCGACGCGGCGCTCGGCCAGGCGGCGCAGCGCCGTCAGCAGCGGCGGCGAGACGGCCTGGCGCACGTCGATCCCGCCGCAGACAAAGAGAATCTCGGCCTTGCCGACCTTGTCGAGGGCGATCGTGGGTGCGAGGTCGAGCCCGCTGCTCGCCGTCGCCGGCCGGCCGTCGAGGGTCGCGATACACCATTCGTACAGGTCGCGGCCCGCGACCCGATTGGCCATGCGCAGCACCTCGAGCGCGGTCGTGACCGCGATCAGCGAGTAGTTCGGCAACGTCAGGAAGGCATACCGGCACTTCAGCATGCGCGGCCAGTATGCCACCGCTAAACTCGCCGCATGAAATCGCATGCGCGGGTGGTCGTGATCGGCGGCGGCGCCGTCGGGGTCAGCACCCTCTATCACCTGGCGCAGAAGGGCTGGTCGGATGTGGCGCTGCTCGAGCGCGCCGAGCTGACCGCGGGCTCGACCTGGCATGCGGCGGGACTGCTGCCGCTCTACAACATGAGTTACACCGTCGGGCAACTCCACAAGTATTCGGTGGATCTCTACAAGCGCCTGCCGGCGGAAACCGGCCAGGACGTGAGCTTCCACGTGACGGGCAACATGCGGCTCGCGACCCGCCGCGACCGGATGGACGAGTACCAGAAATATTGCGGCACGGCCAACACGATCGGCGTGCCCTTCGAAGTGATCGGTCCGAAACGGGTGAAGGAGCTCTGGCCGCTCCTCGAGCTCGGCGGGACCGGCGACACGCCCGCGATCGTGGGCGCGTTGTATCACCCGCATGACGGGCACATCGCGCCCGCGGACCTGACGATGGCGCTGCGCAAGGGTGCCCGTGCGAAAGGCGCGGAAGTATACGAACACACGGAAGTGACCGCAGCCACGCGCGGCCGCTCCGGCGAATGGAGGCTCACCACGACGAAGGGCGAGATCGCCTGCGAGCACGTGGTCTGCGCGACCGGCAACTACGCGCGGCAAACGGGGCGGATGTTCGGCCTTGACGTGCCCGCGATTCCCGTCGAGCACCAGTACGTCGTCTATGAGGAATCGCCGGAGCTTGCCGCGTACCGCAAGGGCGGCGGACGCGAACTCGCGGTGCTGCGCGAGCCGGACGAGTCGTATTACCTGCGCGAGGAGCGCCTCGGCTGGATCCTCGGACCGTACGAGGCCGGCGCTCCGGCGCGCTTCGCCGACGGCGTTCCGCCCTGGTTCGGCAAGAGCCTGTTCGACGGCGACCTCGAGCGGCTCGTGCCGTACATCGAGGGCGCGCAGCGGCGCGTGCCGGCGCTTGCGAACTGCGGCATCAAGGACGTGGTCAACGGCCCGATCTCCTACACGCCGGACGGCAACGCGCTGATCGGCCCGGCCTGGGGGCTGCGCAACGTCTGGCTCAACGAGGGCCATAGCTTCGGCATCACCGCGGCGGGCGGCGCGGGCTGGCAGCTCGCGGAGTGGATCGTCGAGGGCGAGCCCGGCATCGACATGCTCGCGCTCGACCCGCGCAGGTTCGGCGCCTATGCCGGCAAGCGCTACGTGGTGACCAAGAACGAGGAGACGTACCGCAACGTATTCACCATCCACTACCCGGACGAGGAACGGCCCGACGCGCGGCCTGCCAAGACGAGTCCCGTCTACGACCGGCTGAAGCACATGGGCGCCGTGTTCGGCCAGCGCTACGGCTGGGAACGCGCCAACTGGTTTGCGCCGCAGGGCGTCGAAGCGAAGGATGACTGGAGCTTCCGCCGCACCAACTGGTTCGAGCACGTCGGCAACGAGTGCCGGCGCCTGCGCGAGCAGGTCGGCGTCATCGACCTCACGCCGTTCACCAAGCACCTGGTCGAGGGGCCGGGCGCCGAGGCCTGGCTCGACGGGCTCGTCGCCAACAAGGTGCCGACGAAGACCGGGCGCATGGCGCTCGCGCACGCGCTGACGCAGCGCGGCGGCATCCGCTCGGAATTCACGATCACGAAGCTCGGCGAGGCGCGTTTCTACGTCGTGAGCGCAGGCGCGGCGGAGCGCTACGACACGGATTTCCTCGCGAAGCGCCTGCCGGCGGACGGCTCGGTGCGCCTGTCGAACATCACCGGCGCGCGCGGCTGCTTCGTCGTCGCCGGGCCGCACTCGCGCGAGGTGCTGGCGAAGCTCACCGACACGCCGCTTGGCAACGACGCCTTCCCCTGGCTCACGGGCCAGGTCGCGGAGATCGGCCTCGCGCCGGACGTGTACCTGCTGCGGGTCAACTTCGTCGGCAGCCTCGGCTGGGAACTGCACTTCCCGATCGAATACGCACGGCACCTGTTCGTCGCCATTTTTACCGCCGGGGCGGAGCATGGCATCGGCATGGCCGGCATGCGCGCGATGGAGTCGCTGCGCATGGAGAAGTCCTACCGCATGTGGGGCAGCGACCTCACGCGCGAGAATACGCCGCTCGAGGCGGGCCTCGAGCGCTTCGTGCGCATGGGCAAGGGCGAGTTTACGGGCAGGGCCGCGCTCGCCGCCCAGCTCGAGCAAGGCGTGCCGAACTGTTTCGTCACGCTCGAGGTGCACGGGGTGACGGACACCGACCCGCTCGGCAACGAGCCGCTGTTCGACGAACAGGGGACGATGATCGGCCGCGCGACCTCCGGTTGCTACGGACACGTGCTGGGCAAGAGCCTGGCGATCGGCTACGTGAAGCCCGGCTTCGCAGAGCCCGGCGCGAAGGTCGCGATCGAGATCCTCGGCGAGCGCAAGGACGCGACCGTGCTGGTCGACTCGCCCTACGACCCGGACAACAAGGACCTCAGGGCCTGAGCCTCCGGGAATGAAGCGGCAACGATTCTCGGGCCTGGCGCTCCTGTGGCGCGGACTCGCCGGCCATCGCGGATGGCGGGAGCAGTGGCGCAAGCCCGAACCCAAGACTTTCTATGATGCCGTGATCGTCGGCGGCGGCGGCCACGGACTCGGCACGGCCTACTACCTCGCGGCCGAGCACGGCCTGACGAACGTGGCCGTGGTCGAGAAGGGCTGGATCGGCGGCGGCAACACCGGCCGCAACACGACGATCATCCGCTCCAACTACCTGTTCGACGAAAGCATCGCGCTCTACGACCACGCGCTGAAGCTCTGGGAGGGCCTGTCGCAGGCCCTCGACTACAACGTGATGTTCTCGCCGCGCGGCGTGATGATGCTCGCGCACTCGGTGCACGACGTGCAGGTGCTCAAGCGCCACGTGCACGCGAACCGCGCCAACGGCGTCGACAACGAGTGGCTGACCCCGGAGCAGGCGAAGGTCCGCTGCCCGCCGCTCGAGATCGGCACGCACATCCGCTATCCGGTCGTCGGCGCCTCGCTGCAGCGGCGCGGCGGCACCGCGCGGCACGACGCCGTCGCCTGGGGCTTTGCGCGCGCGGCCGACGCGCTCGGCGTCGACATTCTCGAGAACTGCGAGGTGACCGGCATCCGCCGCGGCGCGGGCGGCGCGGTCGAGGCGCTCGAGACGACGCGCGGCCTGATCCGCACGCCACGTGTCGGCGTCGCCGCGGCCGGCAACTCGAGCGTCGTCATGGGGCTCGCGGGCGTGCGCCTCCCGCTCGAGAGCTACCCGCTGCAGGCGCTCGTGTCCGAGCCGGTCAAGCCCGTGTTTCCCTGCGTGGTGATGTCGAACGCGATCCACGCCTACATCAGCCAGTCGGACAAGGGCGAGCTGGTGATCGGCGCGGGCACGGACGCCTACACCTCGTACACGCAGCGCGGCGCGCTGCACGTGAGCACGCATACGCTCGAGGCGATCTGCGAGTTGTTCCCGCAGTTCCGCCGCATGCGGATGCTGCGCAACTGGGGCGGCGTCGTCGACGTGACGCCGGACCGGTCGCCGATCGTGGGCAAGACGCCGGTCCCTGGCCTCTACGTGAACTGCGGCTGGGGCACGGGCGGCTTCAAGGCGACGCCGGGCTCGGCGCAGCTGTTCGCGCACACCATCGCGCGCGACGAGCCGCACCCCGTCAACGCGCCGTTCTCGCTCGAGCGGTTCCGCGACGGGCGGCTGATCGACGAGGCGGCCGCCGCGGCCGTCGCGCACTAGGCGGCGCCGCATGCTCCTGATCCGCTGCCCCTACTGCGGCGACCGGCCCGAGGTGGAGTTCGCCTACGGCGGCGAGGCGCAGCTGACGCGGCCGGCGGACCCGTCCGTGTTGTCGGACGACGAGTGGGCCGCGTACCTGTATTTCCGGAAAAACCCGCGCGGGCTGCATGCCGAGCGCTGGCGGCACCTGCGCGGCTGCGGCCGATTTTTCAATGCGCTGCGCGACACGACGAGCGACCGCTTCGGCGCGACCTGGCGGACCGGCGAGCGCCCGCCGTGAGCACGTATCGCACCGCGGCCGGCGGCCGCGTGGACCGCACCCAGCCGCTCGCATTCCGCTTCGACGGCGCTCGCTACGAGGGCCTCGCCGGCGACACGCTCGCCTCGGCGCTGCTCGCGAACGGCGTGCACCTGGTCGGACGCTCGTTCAAGTACCACCGCCCGCGCGGCATCCTGACGGCGGGCGCGGAGGAGCCGAACGCGCTGGTGACGGTGCGGCGCGACGCCGCGCGCGTGACGCCGAACCTGCGGGCGACGCAGGTGGAACTCTACGAAGGCCTGGTCGCGGAGTCCCAGAACCGCTGGCCTAGCCTCGACTTCGACCTCGGGCGCATCGCCGACGTGGTCTCGCCGCTGTTCCCGGTGGGCTTCTACTACAAGACCTTCAAGTGGCCGCGCCCGGCCTGGCACGCGCTCTACGAGCCCGTCATCCGGCGCGCCGCGGGGCTCGGCCGGGCGCCCACGCAAGCCGATCCCGACCGTTACGCGCAGCGCTTCGCGCACTGCGACGTGCTCGTCGTCGGCGCGGGGCCGGCCGGGCTCGCGGCGGCGCTGGCGGCGGCGCAGGCGGGCGCGCGCGTCGTCCTGTGCGACGAGCAGCCGGAGCCCGGCGGCACGCTGCTCGACGGCGGCACCGCGACAATCGACGGCCTGACGGAATCCGCCTGGCTCGCCCGGACCCTGGCTGAGCTTTCCGGCCATCCGCGAGTGCAACTCCTGCCGCGCACGACGGCCTTCGGCTACTTCCCGCACAACCTGATCGGCCTCGTGGAGCGGCTCACCGACCACGTCGCGGACGCGCCGCCCGGCGCCGTGCGCGAGCGGCTCTGGCAGTTGCGCGCGCGAGAGGTCGTGCTCGCGGCCGGTGCGATCGAGCAGCCGCTCGTGTTCCCGGGCAATGACCGGCCCGGCGTGATGCTCGCGGGCGCGGCGCGCACCTACCTCGACCGCTACGGCGTGCGCGCCGGCACGCGTGCCGTGCTCGTGACGACGAACGATGCGGGCTGCCACGCCGCGGAGCGGCTCGGCGCGGCCGGCATCGAGATCGCCGCGATCGCGGACCTGCGCAAGGGCGCGACGGTGGGCGGCACGCGCGGGAGCCTGCGCGTGTCTGCAGTCGAGATCGACGGCAGGGCGATCGCCTGCGACCTGGTGCTGATGGCGGGCGGATACGCGCCTTCGGTCCATCTCTTCTCGCAGTCGCGCGGCCGGCTCGCCTGGAGCGACGCCGCGCGCGCATTCGTGCCGTCGGCCTCCGCCGAGCGCGAGCGCTCGGCAGGCGCCTGCCGCGGCAGCTACGGGCTCGCCGCGGCGCTCGCGGAAGGCTCGGCGGCCGGCGCCGCCGCGGCCAGTGCCGCCGGCTTCAGGGGCGCGATGCCGCGACTTTCGGCCGGCGGCGTGGCGGAACCGGCGCGCTCCGGCCCGGTACTGCCGGCCCGCGTGCAAGCCGCCGCCGTCGCAGGCAAGGCTTTCGTCGATTTCCAGAACGACGTGACCGGCCGCGACCTCGCGCTCGCCGCGCAGGAGGGCTTCCGCTCGATCGAACACGTGAAGCGCTACACGACGACCGGCATGGCGACGGACCAGGGCAAGACCTCGAACCTCAATGCACTCGGTCTCGTCGCCGGCACGCTCGGCAAGGCGATCCCGGAGATCGGGCACACGACCTTCCGCATGCCGTACACGCCGGTCAGCTTCGGGAGCCTCGCGGGCTTCGCGCGCGGCGCCCTGTTCGAGCCGGTGCGCACGACGCCGATGCACGGGGCGGCGGCGGCGCTCGGCGCCGTGTTCGAGGACGTGGGGCAGTGGAAGCGGGCGCGCTACTTCCCGCAGGCCGGCGAAGGCCTGCACGCCGCCGTCGGCCGCGAGTGCCGCGCGGTGCGCGCGGCCTGCGGCCTGTTCGACGCCTCGACGCTCGGCAAGATCGCCGTCGTCGGTCCCGACGCCGCCGAGTTCCTGAACCGGCTCTACGTCAACGATTTCTCCGGCCTCGCACCGGGACGCTGCCGCTACGGCATCCTCCTGCGCGAGGACGGCTTCATCCTCGACGACGGTGTGATCGCGCGCCTCGCGGCGGGGCGCTTCCACGTGACGACGACGACCGGCGGCGCGGCGCGCGTGCTCGCGATGATGGAGGACTACCGCCAGACGGAATGGCCGGACCTCGCGGTCTGGCTCACCTCCGTGACCGAACAATGGGCGGTGATCGCGGTACAGGGCCCGCAGGCGCGCGAGGTCATCGCGCCGATCGCGGCGGGTATCGACCTCGCGCCGGCGGCGCTGCCGCACATGGCGGTGGCGGAGGGGCGCATCGCCGGCCTGCCGGCGCTCGTCTTTCGCGTGAGCTTCACCGGGGAACTCGGCTACGAGATCAACGTGCCGGCCGGCGGCGGCCGCGCCGCGTGGGACGCAGTCCTTGAGTCCGGCCGCGTGCGCGGGATCACGCCCTACGGTACCGAGACGATGCACGTGCTGCGCGCGGAGAAGGGTTACGTGATCGTCGGCCAGGACACGGACGGCACCGCGACGCCGGGCGACATGGGCCTCGGCTGGGCGATCGGGAAGAAGAAGGCGGATTTCGTCGGCAGGCGCTCGATCGACCGCGCCGCGATGAAGGATCCCGCGCGCAAGCAGCTGGTCGGCCTGCGCACGCAGGACCCCGCCGTTCTGCTCGAGGAGGGCGCGCAGCTCGTGGAAGCGCCGGGCCAGCGGGCGCCGATGAAGGTGATAGGCCACGTGACGAGTGCCTATGCCAGCGCGGCGCTCGGCCATTCGATCGCGCTCGCGATGCTGGCGGGCGGCCGCGCGCGCATGGGCGCGACCGTCTGCGTGACGATGCCGGGCGGCGACATCCCGGTGACCGTGACGAGCCCGGTCTTCTACGACCCGGAGGGAGCTCGCCTGCATGGCTGAGTCCGCGCGGTTCATCTTCCAGGGGAACGCCGCCGCGCGCGCGACGGCGGGCCGCGCCTATGGCGTCGACCTGCCTGAGGAAGCGGGCCGTGCGAACACTTCCGGGGAGCGCGCAGCGCTCTGGCTCGGGCCCGACGAGCAGCTGCTGCTCGCGCCGGACGGATCGCAGGAACGCATCGCCGCCGAGCTCGCAATCGCGCTCGCGGGCGAGCCGCACTCGCTCGTCGACGTCAGCGATCGGCAGGTCGCGATCCGGGTCGACGGCCCGGCGGCCCGGGACCTGCTCGCGAGCGGCTGCCCGCTCGACCTCGATCCGGACGCGTTTCCGGTCGGCGCGTGCGCGCGGACGCTTTTCGGCAAGGCGGAAGTCGTTTTGTGGCGCCGTGGGGCACAGGAGTACCATCTGGAAGCCGGCCGCTCGTTCGCGGACTACATCCGCGGATGTCTGCGGGAGGCGCATTGAGGGGGAACACCATGTCGAGCAGTGATCGGACCGAGGTTCGGGCCGCCGTGCGCGCGATCCTGTGCGCGGCGGTTGCCCTGGGGTCGGCCCCGGCATTCGCGGACCAGGCGGCGGAGACGCCTGCGCCCGCGGCGTCCCAGCCGCGCGAAGTCGCGCGCTTCGACGAGATCGTGGTCACGGCGCAGCGCCGCGAGCAGAACATCCAGGACGTCGGCATCGCGGTGACGCCGCTCGGCGAGAAGGCGCTCGCCGACCTCAACATCACGAATGCGACCGACATCGTGAAGGCGGTTCCCAGCCTCAGGATGAACGCGTACTCGAGCGCGCAGGTAGTGTTCAATATCCGCGGCGTCTCGCAGAACGACTACGGCGACCAGCAGGAGCCGCCCGTCGCCGTGTACCAGGACGACAGCTACTCGAGCTCGATCAACCTCGCGAGCTTCCCGGTGTTCGACCTCGCGCGAGTGGAGACGCTGCGCGGCCCGCAGGGCACGCTGTTCGGAAGGAACGCCACCGGCGGCGCGATCCAGTTCATCTCGCGCGCGCCGACCAAGGAGTTCGAGGGCTACACCAACCTGACGCTCGGCAGCTACAACGAGGTCATCGCGGAAGCCGCGGCCTCGGGCCCCCTCAGCCACAGCCTGCAAGGCCGCCTCGCCTTCATCTACGAGAACGACGACGGCTACATGAAGTCGATCGTGCCGGGCGTGCCCGATCGCGGCGGCACCGACCACTATGCGCTGCGCGGACGGCTCGCCTGGCAGCCGGGCGACGCGACCGACGTGAACCTGATCCTGCGCTACCTGAAAGCGGACAAGGAGACGCAGGCCGGACTCTACTCGCACGAGCCCGCCTGCCCCAACGCGCAGTTCCAGGGCGAATTCACCGCACCGGATCAGTCGTGCGCCTTCTGGGGCACGGGGCCGGGCGAGGCCGGAACCGGCTACCGGAACGACGCGATCATCCCCAGCCGCGGCGGCGACCCGTGGAAGACCGCGGAGACCGAGCCCTCCTACGTCGACCGCGAGATCTTCGGCGCGCAGGTCCGCGTCGAGCACGATTTCGGCGGCGCGACGCTCACCTCGATCACCGATTACCAGACTTCGGACAAGTTCTACACCGAGGGCGGCGATGCCTCGCCGGTCGATGGGGTGTACTTCTTCCAGGGCAGCGACATCGACCAGGTCTCCCAGGAATTCCGCCTGTCCTGGAGCGCGGGCGAGCACCAGATGGTCGGCGGCGTGTTCTACATGGACGTCAGCGGCGACTACACCGGCAAGTTCGCGGACCCGTTCTACGGCTACGACCCGGACGTCGCGTTCTCGCAGGACACGACTTCCTACGCCGCCTTCTTCCAGGACGAGTGGAGCTTTACCGAGCAGTGGAAGCTCATCGGCGGCCTGCGCTACTGGCACGACTCGCGCGAGGGCGCGTACTTCGCCTCCGCGCCGGAAGTTCCGGGCCTGTCGCCGCCGGTGACGATCATCTTCAACAAGCACGAGATCTTCCCGAACTCGACCGACCTGACGGGCGTGACGGTGACGCCCTCCGATGCCGACGCGACCTTCGACGATGTCACGGCCCGGCTCGAGCTGGACTACCGGCCGAGCGACAACCTGCTCTGGTACCTGTCGTACAACCGCGGCAGCAAGAGTGGCGGGTTCACGTTCTCGACCGGCACGCCCTACGGCGGCACCGAGGTGGACTTCGTCAACGGCATTCCCTTCGACCCGGAAACGCTCAATGCCTACGAGATCGGCATGAAGTCGAACCTGGCCGGCGGCACGACGACGCTGAACCTCAGCGCCTTCTATTACGACTACCGGGACTACCAGGCTTTTTCGCAGATCAGCCAGGTGCAGACCGTGACCAACCAGGACGCGACCGCGCAGGGGCTCGAGGTGGAGCTGAATGCGGCGCCGACCGACCGGCTGACGCTGCAGCTCGGCGCCTCGTTCATGGACAGCACCGTGAAGGACATCCGGCTGCCGGACCAGGCCACGATCGTGGACCACGACCTGCCGCAGGCGCCGCCGTTCTCGGCCAATGCGCTCGCCCGCTACGAGTTCCCGCTCGGCGGCGGCACGCTCTCGCTGCAGGGCGACGTCCTGTACTCGGACGACTTCTGCTTCACGACCCTGTGCGCGCCGGTGGAGGCGGAGAAGTCGTACACGGTCGCGAACGCGCGCATCGGCTACGGCTCGGCGGACGGTCGCTGGGAGGTCGCGGCGTTCGTGAACAACCTCACCGAGGAGGAATACCGCGTTTACGCATTCGACAGTTCGCTGTTCTCCGGCGTCGTCGCCGGCGTCTACGGCAAGCCGCGCTGGTACGGCATCACCGCGAGCTTCCGCTTCGGCGCGGGCTACCGCTGACGTGACGGCAGGTTGAAGCTCCCCCGGCCCTTTTTCCGGCTGCCGATCCGCTTCGACGCGGAACGCCTTGCCGCCGAGGTCGAGGCGCTGCCGGCGGGCGCCTGGTCGCATCACCCGCAGGAGCACGCAGGCAACACCGCTGCCCGCCTGATCACGGTCGGCGGCGGCGCCAACGACGCCGTCAGCGGCGAGATGAAGCCGACGGCGGCGCTCGCCGCCTGTCCCTACATCGTCCAGGTGCTTTCGTCGTTCAGCACCGTGTGGTCGCGCTCGCGCCTGATGCGCATCGCCGCCGGCGCCTCCGTGCCGCAGCACAGCGACATGAACTACCACTGGTTCCACCGCGTGCGCGTGCACGTGCCGGTGATCACGCGCCCCGAGGTGCGGTTCTACTGCGCGGATGAGAACGTGCACATGGCGGCGGGCGAGGCCTGGATCTTCGACAACTGGCGCGAGCACCGGGTCGAGAACCCGACGCCGGTGGCGCGCGTTCACCTGGTCGCCGACACCACCGGCACCTCGGCATTCTGGCGATTGCTGGCCCGCGCCGAGTCGAGGAACTTCGGGCCCGATCACCCGCAGGCCCGGCTGGTGGCATTCGACCCCGCGGCGCGGCCGCAGCTGCTGACCGAGCGCTACAACACGGCACGGCGGATGCCGCCATCGGAAGTGGAGCAGCTCAGCTTCGACCTGATCGCGGATCTCGCGCCGGCCGAGGCGCGGCCCGAGTCCGCCGCCGCGCCCGGCCAGCTGGCCACGGCGATCGCGGAGTTCTGCCACGACTGGCGCTCGCTCTGGTCGCTGTTCGGCGACGCGCCCGAAGGGCGCGGCCAGTTCGAGCAGCTGCTCGCCGCCAGCCGCCGGCGCATCGGGCAGCTCCCCCCGGTGCGCGTCGCGAGCACCGGCTACAGCGCGCAGGCCGTGCTCAATGCGCGGATCCTCGCGCACCTGTTCGGCGATGGCGGCGGCAGGCGGCGCGAAGCCGCGGAATTCAATGCGACGATCGCTGCGCCGACCAGCACGCGAGTGCCGGCTGCGCCGTCCGGCGACGAGCCGACCCTGAGCGACCTGCCGACGGTGGAAGTGCCGCGAGTCGAGCTGCCCACCGTCGAGGTGCCGCGGATCACGACGGTCGTGATCGAGCGGGAACCCGAGCCGGTTGACGAGCCAGAGCCGATCGTCGAGCCGGAGCCCGAGCCGTGGAAGCCGCCTGTGCTGGACCGCCCGATCGTCATCCTGAGCGCGCCGCGGGCGGGTTCGACGCTCCTGTTCGAGACGCTGGCGCAGGCCGCGGGCATCTACACCATCGGCGGCGAGAGCCACCAGCTCATCGAGAGCATCGCGGCGCTCCGGCCCGGGCGCGGCGTGGTGAACTCGAACCGCCTGACGCGGCGCGATGCGACCACCGCGATCGTCGCTGAGCTGCGCCAGCGCTTCGCGGGGCGGATCCACGACCGCGACCAGCAGCCGCCGGGCTCGGGCGCGAGCGTGCGCCTGCTCGAGAAGACGCCGAAGAACGCGCTGCGCGTGCCGTTCCTGCTCGAAGTCTTTCCCGATGCGCAGTTCATCTTCCTGCAGCGCGAGCTGCGCGCCAACCTCTCGAGCATGATGCAGGCATGGCGCGCGAAGGGCTGGGTCACCTACCGGCAATTGCCCGGCTGGCCGGGGGCGTGGTCGCTGCTGTTGCCGCCCGGCTACGAGCGCCTCCAGGGCAAGCCGCTCGAGGAGATCGTCGCCTGGCAGTGGCGGGTCGCGAACGAGACGATCCTCGACGACCTCGAGAACGTGCCGCGCGATCGCTGGACGAGCCTGCGCTATGAGGACTTCATCGCGAATCCCCGGGCCGAGGCCGGGAAGCTCCTGGATTTCGTGGGGCTCGAAATGGACGCGCGCTTCGCCGAGTACCTGGGCAAGCCGCTGCCGCTGTCGCGCCACACGCAGTCGGCGCCGGACGCGGAGAAGTGGAAGCAGAACGAGAAGGAGATCGAGCGGGTGATGCCGCAACTCGGGGCGATTGCCAGGCGCCTCGCGGCCGCAACGGAGTGAACCATGCCCATGCGCCGGCCCAATATCCTCATCGTCATGGTCGACCAGCTGAGCGGCGCCTTCTTTCCGGACGGCACCCCGGCTGACTTCCTGCACGCGCCGCAGCTGAAGGCGCTGGCTGCCCGCTCGGCACGATTCGCGAACGCGTACACGACCTCGCCGCTGTGCCTGCCGGCACGCGCGTCCCTGGCGGCTGGGCAACTGCCAAGCCGCACGCGCGTCTACGACAACGCCTCGGAGTTCGCCGCTGCCATCCCGACGTTCGCGCATCACCTGCGCCGCGCGGGCTACCGCACCTGCCTGTCCGGCAAGATGCATTTCGTCGGGCCGGACCAACTCCACGGATTCGAGGAGCGCCTGACGACCGACATCTATCCGGCCGATTTCGGCTGGACGCCGGATTACCGCAAGCCCGGCGAGCGCATCGACTGGTGGTACCACAATCTCGGCTCGGTCACGGGGGCGGGCGTTGCCGAGACCACGAACCAGCTGGAATACGACGACGAGGTCGCCTTTCTCGCCAACCAGAAGATCTACCAGCTCGCGCGGGAAAGCGAGGATGCGGAGCGCCGTCCCTGGTGCCTGATGGTCTCGTTCACGCATCCGCACGATCCCTACGTCGCCCGCAGGCGCTTCTGGGATCTGTACGAAGGATCCCCGGGCCTGGAGCCGAAAGTCGGCCCGATCGCGTTCGAGGACCAGGATCCGCACTCGAAGCGCCTGATGCTCGCCTGCGACTACGCGCGCTTCAACGTGACGGACGACGACGTTCGCCGCTCCCGCCGGGCTTATTTCGCGAACGTCTCCTATCTCGACGAGAAAACCGGCGCTCTCGTCGACTCGCTGCGCGGCACGCGGATGCTGGACGATACGGTGATCATTTTCTGCGCCGATCACGGCGACATGCTGGGCGAGCGCGGGCTCTGGTTCAAGATGAACTTCTTCGAGGGTTCGGCGCGTGTGCCGCTGATGATCGCCGGGCCCGACGTTCCGGCCGGAACGCATTTGGCGCCGGTCTCGACCCTCGATTTGACCGCCACCCTCTGTGACCTCGCCGGGATTCCGGGGACGGAAATCGCGGCGTGGACCGAGGGCGAAAGCCTGAAAGCGATCATCGATCGCGGAGCGCGAACCTCCCCAGTGCTCATGGAGTACGCGGCCGAGGGTTCCTACGCGCCGCTGGTCGCGATCCGGGAGGGGGACTGGAAATACGTCCGGTGTTCGCTCGACCCGGACCAGCTGTTCAACCTGGTGAAGGATCCGCAGGAACTGAGCAATCTCGCTGGCGATCCGGTCCATGCCACGGCGCTTGCCAGGTTTCGCGCGGCCGCGGATGCGCGCTGGGACCTCGCGCGCTTCGACGCAGAGGTGCGCGAAAGCCAGGCGCAGCGCTGGGTGGTCTACGAGGCGCTGCGCAAGGGCGCCTACCATCCCTGGGACTATCAGCCGCTACAGGATGCCCCCGAGCGGTTCATGCGCAATCACATGAACCTGGACACACTGGAGGAATCGAAGCGGTTTCCGCGCGGGGAGTAAGGCGCCGCATCGCTCGCTCCTAGACCGGACGAACGCTACGAATCCTGGTGTTCGAACTCGACGCGCACTCCTGTCCGGACGGTATTTTGAATCTCGGCGACTGCGTCGGTTTCACGCAGCAGCTTGTTGATTTCCGCGGTTGTGGCCGAAGAGTCGACCTTGGCTCGATACCGGATGTTCGTTGCCGCGACACCGATGCCTTCAAAGTCGGCTCCGGCGACGACTTCGACGCCCCGAAGCGTTATTCCAAGGCGAGCCGCCTCCCGATAGAGGTCATTGCCGTAACAGGTGGCCAAAGCCAGCATTAGAAACTCACCCCCATTGACTGAGGAGCCGGATCCACTTGACCTGGCCGGTATTTGGATCGGTCTTGCGTGGCCTCCAGATGCCACGGTCACCTCATGCGATGCACCGAAAGTTCGGACTGTTGCCGAGATGTCCATTTGTTGGGTGTGGTCTAACGCTCGCGATCAGCGGCGGCGCGCAGTCGGCGCGCCGCTTGCCCTGGCTGCAAGCGGCGTGACGACAAGCGCTGATCGCCGCATCGCTTTGTTAGACCGCATCGCACATCAAGTGCTTCACGGGGACCCCTGGGTGAACACGGCCAGGGCAAGCGTTTCGCATACCAAGGCGATTACGGAGAGGATAGTCCGGATTGAGTGAATACGCTCCCAGCGGCGCCAGACCTCAGAGAACTCGCGGGGAGGCGAATTACTGTCCCAGGTCATGAGTTGCCGGTTAATCGGAATGTTAGTGGCCCGCGTCAGGATAGCTGTGCCTAGCAAACCCAACGTTGCCGATACGAGCAGCCAGAATGCGATGACGGGCCCGTCGGCCCGGACAAGCACGGTCCAAGTAAGCGTGCCGAGCACAGCGGCGACTACGAGGGGCGGCATCATGCGCTGAAATATCTGGTGAATTATCTGTTGAAGCTGGATAAAACTGCCCGGAGCAAGTTGCGTTGAGGCGCGGGAAACACCGGCACGGTGCCCAAGGAAGATTCCCGCGATCAGGCCGGTCGAGATGAGCGCGATTACTCGCACAGCAATAAGCGGCGTCATCAGCGGTTCCTCCCTTGTCTATAAAACAGACCCCATACCAATGCGGTCTAACGTCCGCGTTGAGCGGGCCGCGCGAAACGCTTGCAGCGCGCCGCAGGCGTAGAATCTCTCCGCGCGCCTGCGGCGCACTCGCTCCAACGTCTCACGGACCGCTCCAACGCATAGTTAGAGGTCGCGATGTCATGCACTAGGGCGGACCAGGAATCGCTTGCCACGAAGATCGATGCACACGACGTGATTGGCGAAGAAATCATGGCCCACAAAACCGTCGACTTCGGCGGGTTCGGCAAAGCTGAATAGCCGGAACTGCAGCGGACCAAAGTCTCTATCGGCCAGTTCAAATTTCTTACTGGCTATGTAGAGACCGTCAGGCGTGAAACCGCGCGCCTTTACTAGGCTGTCCCGGACAAGGGACATTGGCGCTCCTGTATCCCAAACCAATACTAGCTTCCCAAGATCGGTAACGGCTTGAGTTATTGGGTCGCCGCCCATCGCCGGATCAAACGGGACTTCGGTGCCGTAGCAGCCATGCCGCTCTGCACCCTGAATGTCATTTGGAATGAAAGTCATCGAATGCTGTCGGTAATCAACGACGAGCTTTACTGACCGCATTAACGCCGCGCCGACGTAGCCAACTCCGGCTGGGGTCTTTCTATACGTTCCCGCCTCGGCGTCTTCGTGGCCGGTGACGTCGCGAAATTCAAGTGATCCGATTCGAAGCTCAGGAATGCGGAATTTTTGACTTTCGAGCCTATTCCCCTTGGCGTCGACCCAAGCGTACGTTTCCTCCAGTTGTTCCACTCGTAACGAAGCCAACGCAGCTTTCGGTAAGACGATCTCGTCGCTGCCACCGAGATCGAACATGACCTTTACCGACTGATCACCAACTGCGACTTCCAGCACGGGGAAATTGTTGATGAGTTCAATCGGTATCGTGACGGGCATCTGGGCGGACGTTGCGCTGTGTGCGAAGGCAAGCGCCAAGAGCCCAAGACAGCAGTTGAGTAGCCGTGTCATCAAGCGACCTCTAACGTCGGCGCGCCGCAGGCGCGATAATGTTCCGCGCGCCTGCGGCGCGCTCGCTGAAGCCGCTCACGGACCGCTCCAACGCATAGTTGGGCGTCAGGGCTTTGACAGCGACTCCAATGGTGTCGTGCTGCAATCCTCGATCTCGTGATAGCGCAACCATAGCGCGTCCACCAGACTGGTCAGCCAGCCAGGAACTTCTTGGTCATTTCGGCAAGACTTGTCCTGCGAATATCCAAAGTAGTATGTATTTCCATTCATCTTGAGAGTGACGCCATTTCGCGGCTCGTCAAAGCAGGATCCCTCAATAATTAGCATACCGGCCTCGAGCACATCGCTTGGAATACTCGCGATACGAAAGGCGAATTTGCGTACCTGATATTTCGTAAGGGGCAACTTCTCGCACTGCATCGTTGGCTGCTGCTGTCTCAAATCCTTGATCAAATCGCGACCGTCCAATTCCGGGTAGGCCACATTGCGACCATTGGAATCGACATAGACTCCTTTTGGCGCTCTCCAACCAGAAAACTCTGTCAACCACACCTGCCAGTTTTCCAGCATGCTGTGATTAGGAGCGGCCAAGGTTACGGCAACCAGGATGGAGTGCACCGTGTTCATGACGCCCAACGTCCGCGTTGAGCGGCCGCGGCAGAGCTCAGCCAGCGCGCCGCAGGCGCGATAATCGTCCGCGCGCCTGCGGCGCGCTCGCTCCAGCCTGTCACGGTCTGCTCCAACGCATAGTTGGGCATCCGAGTTTGGCTACGGGCAAGCGTTAAACACGTAGCAGCTCACGTAAACGGCTGCAAATAGGTAAAGAAAGTAACCGACGACAGTTGCGCCGGTGGTCATCGAAATGATGGCGATTGCGCTAACTTTGCGTTTCACCAGCATGCCCACTGCGACAGCGTAGAGTGTTGCGGGTATGAGCAACATTCCAGCGTTGAACGCGGTGTCAAACCAAAACGAATTTCGATACGACGGTGAGTACCGCGCAAGCGCCGGTGCGCCCAAGCACCAAAGTACAACGAGAGCGAGAAGAAACCACGAACGATCCTTGATCCGTGCGGCGTAGATTGCGATTAGTGACACAAGGACTGCAAGGCCACCGAGCAAAAATACTTCTGGGGGAACTGATAGCACGGTAGTGCGCTCGGATGCCTAACGTCCGCGTTGAGCGGGCCGGCGCGAGCCCGACCAGCGCGCCGCAGGCGCGATAATCTTCTGCGCGCCTGCGGCGCGCTCGCTCGAGCCTTTCACGGACCGCTCCAACGCATAGTTAGACGGCATGTCTATCGTGGCCTTGATCCATGCGGTGACACTAACTCGTACAGCAATTCGCAAGCTGATACGGCCAGTTGCCAGAAGGTGACTTCATCGATCTGGACCGACCTCACAGGTCCGCCAGTCGCGCTCGACGCAGAGTGTACGATGGCTAGTTTCACAAGTGCGTCTGCGTCGAACCATGACGTCATTTCGTAACGTGAATTGTCATCAGCGACGTAAATCGCAGCTACGAGACCAAGATTCGGTTTTGATTGCACATCAGGACGATGCGACGTCGGCTTGCGTCCAAGGCCGGACGCTTGATGTCACGCAATCGCTGAGATTGCTCGAGGACTCAAGATAGTTACCAACGAACACCGTCAATGCGAGCCAAGCGCTATAAGCAACTAGGCGAGTGTCTCCTAACGTGCCGCCTAACTACAATTAGGTGGCCCAAATGATGCGACGAAACGCGTCATTTGTGCCGTATAACAACTTATTCGTGTTCATGTCTGTCCAGCGCCGATTCGGCGATCATGCAAGTCCTTGAATGGCCATGCTATCTCTGTGCCACCTGCCAATCCCCCACTACGTAGAAGGGCGCCGACGACGGCGGAAGCGGGGCAAGTCCCAGCACGTGGTCCGCCATTTTCTCCGCCACCATGATCGTCGGCGCATTCAGGTTTCCGGTGGTGATGGACGGCATGACCGACGAATCCACGACACGCAGCGCCTCGACGCCGTACACGCGCCCTTCCGGATCGACGACGGCCATCGGGTCGCTGCTCCGCCCCATCTTGCAGCTGCACGAGGGGTGGTACGCGCTCTCGACTTTGGCGCGTACGAACGCGTCGATCTCCTCGTCCGTCTGCACGTCCTTGCCCGGCTGGATCTCGCGGCCGCGGTAAGGATCGAAGGCCTTTTGCGCGAAGACCTCGCGCGCGAGCCTGAGGCCCGCGCGGAACTCGGCGAGGTCGTCGGCGTGGCTCAGGTAGTTGAAGAGGATCCTGGGCTTTTCGCGCGCGTCGCTCGAGGCGAGCTGCACGTGGCCGCGGCTCTTCGAGCGCATGGGCCCGACGTGCGCCTGGAAGCCGTGCTCCTTCGCAAGCGAGGAGCCGTCGTAGGTCACGGCGAGCGGCAGGAAGTGGAACTGGATGTCGGGGTAGGGCACGCCCGCGCGGCTGCGGATAAAACCGCCGGTTTCGAAGTGGTTGGTCGCGCCGAGGCCGTCCTTGCGGAGCAGCCAGCGCGCGCCGATCATCGTGCGCGCAAACAGACCCATGGATGAATACAGCGTGACGGGCTGGGTGCTCGCGACCTGGAAATAGAATTCGATATGGTCTTGCAGGTTTTCGCCGACGCCCGGCCGGTCGGCGACGATTTCGATGCCGTGGGCGGCGAGTTCCGCCGCGGGCCCGACGCCGGAAAGCTTCAGGAGTTTCGGGGAGTTGATCGGGCCGCTCGCCACGATCACTTCGCGCCGCGCGCGCGCCACGTGCACTGCGTCCCCTTGCCGGTACTCGACCCCGATCGCTCGTCGCTCGTCGAACACGACGCGCGTCGCGAGCGCGCCCGTCTTCACAGCGAGGTTCGGGCGGCGCATCGCCGGTCGCAGGTACGCATTCGCCGCGCTCGAGCGGCGCCCGTCCGGGCCCACGGTCATGTCGAGTCGGCCGAAGCCTTCCTGCTGGTAGCCGTTGATGTCGTCGGTTGCCGCGTAGCCGGCCTGCCGCCCCGCCTCCAGCCAGACCGCGTGCAGCGGGTTCTCGAGCGTGCCGTAGCGCGTCTGCAGCGGCCCTTCGTCGCCGCGGTAGTCGTCGCCGCCCGCCGCGCGCTTCTCGGCGCGACGGAAGTACGGGAGGACCGAGGCGTAGTTCCAGCCCGCCGCGCCCTCGGATTCCCAGCGCTGGAAATCCTGCGCGTTGCCGCGGACGTACACCATGCCGTTGACGGAGGAGGAACCGCCGAGCACCTTGCCGCGCGGCGTGTGGAGGCGCCGGCCGCCGAGGCCGGGCTCGGGCTCGGTGGTGAAGCGCCAGTCGTACTTCTCGCTGTTCATCGGGATGGAGAGCGCAGATGGCATCTGCACGAAGATCGAGCGGTCCGAGCCGCCGTATTCCAGCACGAGCACGTTGTGCGCGCCGTCTGCGGTCAGCCGGTCGGCGAGCACGCAACCCGCAGAACCCGCACCAACGATGACGTAGTCGAATTCCTCAGTAGGGCGCATCGATGTCGCCCTTGGCGACATACACGCTCTTCAGCTGCGTGTAGTGTTCCATCGCGGCGCGGCCGTTTTCGCGCCCGAGGCCCGAGAGTTTTACGCCGCCGAAGGGCAGCTCGATCGGCGTCACGTTGTAGTGGTTGATCCAGCAGGTGCCGGCCTCGAGCTTCGCGATCACGCGGTGCGCGCGGTTGAGATCGTTGGTGAAGACGCCTGCCGAGAGGCCGAATTCGGTCGCGTTCGCGCGCGCGACGACCTCGTCCTCGTCCTCGAAGTCGAGCACGGCCATGACCGGCCCGAAAATCTCCTCGCGCACGATCGCCATGTCGTCGCGGCAGCCGTCGAATACGGTCGGCTCGACGAAGGAGCCCTTCGCAAGTGCACCCTCGGTGCGGCGGTTGCCGCCGACCAGGATGCGCGCGCCTTCCTCGCGGCCGCGCGCGATGTAGCCGAGCACCATCTCCATGTGCTCGTGCGAGATGAGGGAGCCGACTTGCGTCGCCGGCTCCATCGGGTCGCCGATCTTCATGGCGCCGACGCGCGCGGCGAGCTTTCGCATGAACTCGGCCTTCGCCTTCCGGTGCACGAAGACGCGGGTGCCGTTCGAGCAGACCTCGCCGGCGGAGTAGAAATTGCCGAGCAGTGCGCCGGAGACGGCCTGGTCGAGCTTGGCATCGTCGAAGACGATGATCGGCGACTTGCCGCCGAGTTCGAGCGTCACCGCCTTCACCTGGCTTGAGGCGTCGCTCATCACGGCCTTGCCGGTGCCGACCGAGCCCGTGAGCGAGACCTTGCGGATCAGCGGGTGGCGGGAGAGCGCGCGGCCGGTCGGGGAGTGCCCCTGCACCACCTGGAACAGGCCGGCGGGAAGCCCCGCCTCCCGGTAGATCTTCTCGAGCTCGGCTGCCGTGAGTGGCGTCAAGCTCGCCGGCTTGAAGATCATCGCGTTGCCGAAGGCGAGCGCGGGAGCGGACTTCCAGCATGCAATCTGTAGCGGATAATTCCACGCGCCGATGCCGGCGGTGATCCCGATCGGCTCGCGGCGCGTGTATCCGAATGCCGCGGGGCCGAGGTCGATATGCTCGCCGGCCGCGCTCTGCGCGAGCGCCGCGAAATACTCGAGGCACTCCGCGCCCGAGATGACGTCGACGACGCGGGTCTCCTGGATCGGCTTGCCGGTGTCGCGGGTCTCGAGTTTGGCGAGCGTGTCGTTGTGGGCGCGCAGCAGTTCCGCCGCGCGGCGCAGGATGCGCGCGCGCTCGGCACCGGGCAGCGCTCCCCAGGCGGGCTGCGCCGCGCGCGCCGCGGCGACCGCGGCCTCGACCTCGGCAGGCCCGGCGATCGGCAATTCTGCGAGTTTTTCGCCGGTCGCGGGGTTCGTGGTGATGAGTGATTCGTCAGACATGGGGAGTTCTGCGAGACTAGCGCGGGTTTCGGGGGGAACGGCGTGCGCAGAGAATGTATCACCGCCGCGGGGGGTCTGCTGCTGGCGGCGTTGGCGTTCATGGCGAACGCGGCGACCGACCCGGCGTCCTGTCGCGTCGTGCGCTTCTCGGACATCGGCTGGACCGACGTCACGGCGACCACGGGCCTCGTGAGCCGCCTCGTGCGGATGCTGGGATACCAGCCGTCCGTCACGGTGCTGTCGGTACCGGTCACCTACGCCTCGCTCAGGAACCGCGACATCGACGTGTTCCTCGGCAACTGGATGCCGGCCCAGGCGGCGGACCTCAAGCCGTACCAGGCAGACGGCTCGGTTGACGTCGTCGGCGCGAACCTCGACGGCGCGAAATACACGCTCGCGGTGCCGGCCTACCTGTTTGAGGCCGGCTTGCGCGACTTCAGCGATATCCAGCGCTTCGCCGCGGAACTGAAGCACGAGATCTACGGCATCGAGCCCGGCAACGACGGCAACCGCCTCGTGCTGACGCTGATCAAGCACGACGAGTTCGGGCTGGGCGACTTCAAGCTGGTCGAATCGAGCGAACAGGGCATGCTCTCGCAGGTCGAGCGCGCGGTCGCTGCGAAGCGGCCCATCGTGTTCTTCGGCTGGGAGCCGCACCCGATGAACACGCGCTTCGACATGCGTTACCTCACCGGCGGCGATTCGAGCTTCGGCCCCAATTACGGCGGCGCGACGGTCTACACCAACGTGCGCGCGGGATACCTCGAGGAATGCCCGAACGTCGGGCGACTGGTACGCAACCTCAAGTTCACGCTGCGCAGCGAGAGCGAGATCATGGCCGGCATACTCGCTCGCAAGCTCACGCCCGAAGCCGCGGCCGAGGAGTGGCTCGAGAAGAACCCGGACGCGCTGGCCGCCTGGTTCGACGGCGTGACGACGTTCGACGGCAAGCCCGCGCCGCTTTCATTCGATGCACCGACCGCCGCCGCGGCTACGCGCGCCGCGGGCTTCGAGGCCTGGGTGATGACGCACAAGATCCCGCTCGGCCCCGGGATCGAGTCCGCGATCGACTTCATCAAGGGACACGGCAAGGCGTTCTTCACCGGCGTCTCCGCGGTGATCCAGGGTTCCGTGGACGGGGTGAACGCGGCGCTGGACGCCATCCCGGGGCTGGTCCTGATCCTCGCCGTGGCCGTCCTCGCCTGGGTCCTGCACCGCTCGATTCCTCTGGTCCTGTTCATCGTCGCCGGACTGCTGTTCATCATGAACCAGGGCTACTGGGCCGCGACGCTCGAGACGCTCTCGCTGGTGTTCGTCTCGGCGCTTTTCGCGACGCTGATCGGCGTGCCGGTCGGCATCGCCGCCGCGCACCGGCCGCGGCTCTACGCCGCGCTCCGGCCCGTGCTCGACCTGATGCAGACGCTGCCGACCTTCGTCTACCTGATCCCGACGCTGGTGCTGTTCGGGCTCGGCGTCGTGCCCGGGCTGATCTCGACCGTGATCTTCGCCGTGCCGGCGCCGATCCGCCTCACCCACCTCGGCATCTCCAGCGTGCCGAAGACGCTGATCGAGGCCGGCGATGCCTTCGGCGCGACGCCGGCGCAGCGCCTGTGGAAGATCGAGTTGCCGAGCGCGCGGTCCACGATCCTGGCCGGCATCACGCAATGCATCATGCTCTCCCTCTCCATGGTCGTGATCGCGGCGCTGGTCGGCGCCGGCGGCCTCGGCGTGCCGGTCGTGCGCGCGCTCAACAGCGTGCAGATCGACGTCGGATTCGAGGCCGGCATCGCGATCGTGCTGCTCGCGATCATCCTCGACCGGATCAGCCGGCCGGGGCAGGGGCCCCGGGAATGAGCGCGATCGAGTTCAAGGACGTCGACATCCTGTTCCCGCGCGAACGCGGGCGCCGCGGCGCCCGCTCGCTCGAGTCGGCGCTCGCGAAGCTGGACGCGGGAGCGAGCCGCGAGGAGATCCTTGCGGAATGCGGGGTCGTGCTCGGCGTCGCCGGGGCGAGCCTCGCCATCGAGCCCGGCGAGATCTGCGTGATGATGGGCCTCTCGGGCTCCGGCAAATCGACGCTGATGCGCGCGGCAAACGGACTCAATGCCGTGACACGCGGGCGGGTCACGGTGAACGACGCAAGCGGCCCGATCGACGTCGGCCGGTGCAGCGCGGAGGAACTCCGGCGACTGCGGCGTGGGCGCGTGGCGATGGTTTTCCAGCAGTTCGGCCTCCTGCCGTGGCGCACGGTGGCGGAAAACGTCGGCCTCGGCCTGGAGCTGCGCGGCGAGCCGGCCGCAGAACGGGCCCGCATCGTCGCCACGCAGCTCGAACTCGTCGGACTTTCCGACTGGGGACACTGCACCGTCGGCGAGCTCTCGGGCGGGATGCAGCAGCGTGTCGGGCTCGCGCGCGCCTTTGCGACGAACGCCGGCATCCTGCTCATGGACGAGCCGTTCTCCGCGCTCGATCCGCTCATCCGCGACAAGCTGCAGGACGAGCTGCTCGCCGTGCAGGCGCAGATGCACAAGACGATCCTGTTCGTGAGCCACGACCTCGACGAGGCGCTGCGCCTGGGCGACCGCATCTCGATCATGCGGCACGGCCGCATCGTGCAGACCGGCTCGGCCCAGGACATCGTGCTGCGCCCGGCGGACGACTACGTGGCGGAGTTCGTGCGCCGCATGAACCCGCTCAAGGTGCTGACCGGCGCGATGATCATGCGCGCGCGCGATGCGCTCGCCGGCCAGGACGGCACGCTCTGGCTCGATGCGGCGCGCCGCTATGCGCTGCGCCTCGATGCCGGGCACGCGCCCATCGAGCTCCGGCTCGACGGCGCGGTGCACCCGCTGCGCGTGATCGATGACGAGTCGGCTTGCGCGGACGGCGAGCGCGCGCTCATCGTCGCGCCCGCGGCAATCCCGCTGCAGGCGCTGATCCACCTGCGCCGCCGCACCGGTCACCCGGTGCTGCTGGCCGAAAACGGGCGGGTGCTCGGCGTCGCCGGCGAAACCGAGATCATCGGCGCGCTCTCGACGCGCGGCAAAGCGGAGGCGGCATGAGAAATGCGACGCAATGGATCGTATGCGCCGCGCTGGCACTCGCCGGCGCCTGCCAGGCGCCGCCCGAGAGACCCGGCAGTACCAGGGAGACGGTGATGTTCGACCTGCAGGCTCATCGCGGCGGCCGCGGGCTGCGGCCCGAAAACACGCTCGCTTCCTTCGGCAACGCGCTGGGGCTCGGCGTCTCGACGCTGGAGCTCGACTGCGGCATCACGCGCGACGGCGTCGTGGTCGTCAGCCACGACTCGCGGCTCAATCCCGACTTCACGCGCGATGCCGACGGCCGTTTCCTCGCCGGCCCGGGCGAGGCGATCGCCGCGCTCGCCTACGCGGAACTGGTCCGTTACGACGTCGGGCGCCTGAACCCGGCGAGCAGTTACGCCGCGAGCTTTCCGGAGCAGCAACCTTCGGACGGCGCGCGCATCCCGCGGCTCGCGGACGTCTTCGCGCTGGTCGAGGCAAGCGGCAACACGGCCGTGCGCTTCAATATCGAGACCAAGATCGACCCGACCGATCCGGCGGCGACGGTGCCGCCGGACCACTTCGTGCTGGCCCTGCTGGCGGCGATCCGCGGCGCCGGCATGGGCCGGCGCGTGACGATCCAGTCCTTCGACTGGCGCACGCTCGTGCTGGCGCGGAAGGTCGCCCCGGAAATCGCGACTGTCGCGCTCACCGACCAGCAGCCCGGTGAGGACACGATGGAGATCGGCAAGCAGGGCGCGTCGGCCTGGCTCGGCGGCCTCGACGTCGACGACTACGGCGGCTCGGTGCCGAAGACGGTGGCGGCCGTCGGCGCGACGACCTGGTCGCCGCATGCGCTCGACCTGACGCCCGCCTCCATTGCCGAAGCGCATGCGCTCGGCCTGGCGGTCGTGCCGTGGACGGTGAACGAGCCGGCCGACATGGCGCGCGCGATCGCGGCGGGCGTGGACGGGCTCATCACCGACTACCCGGATCGGCTGCGGGCAGTGCTCGAATCGAAGGGCATGGCCGTGGCGCCGCCGACGCCGGTCCCGTGATCGGCCCGCTCGCGCCCGCGCCGCCCGCGCCGGCGCTGCCCGCGGATCGCGTCGACGCGGAATACCGGCGCCTGCGCCGGCGGGTGTTCATCGGGATCTTCGTCGGCTACGCCGGCTTTTACCTGGTCCGCACCAACCTGGCGCTCGCGATCCCGGACCTGCTGGTGGAGCATCCGGAGTACAGCAAGGCCGGACTCGGCACGGCACTGACCGCCCTGTCCGTCGCCTACGGCATCTCGAAGTTCCTGATGGGCTCGGTGTCGGACCGCAGCAACCCGAAGTACTTCCTGCCGCTGGGGCTGCTGCTGTCCGCCGCGATCATGGCGACGTTCGGACTCAATCCCCTGCTCGCCGGCTCGCTCACGACGATCATCGCGATCATGGCGGTCAACGGCTGGGTGCAGGGCATGGGCTGGCCGCCCTGCGGCAAGAGCATGGTGCACTGGTTCAGCGTCAGGGAACGCGGCCTCATCGTCTCGTCCTGGAACATCGCGCACAATATCGGCGGCGCGCTGGTCGCGTTGTTCGCGTCCCTCGGCCTGCTCCTGTTCGGCGACTGGGGCGCGAAGTTCTATTTCAACGCGGCGATCGCCGCCGTGATTGCGATCTGCGCTTTCTTGTTGATGGAAGACACCCCGCAGTCGCGGGGCCTTCCGCCGGTCGAACGCTGGCGCAACGACTACCCGCCCGGCTACAGCGAGGCGGACGAGGCGACGCTGACGGCACGCGAGATCTTCCTCAAGTACGTGCTGCCGAACAGGTACCTCTGGGCCATCGCAGTTGCCAATGCCTTCGCTTATTTCGTGCGCTACGGCGTGGTGAACTGGATCCCGACCTATCTCGAGACCGCCAAGGGATTCTCGTTCGACGAATCGAGCAGGGCCTGGATACTCTACGAGTTCGCGGCCATCCCCGGCACGATCCTCTGCGGCTGGCTGTCGGATCGCTGGTTCAAGGGCCGGCGCGCGCCGATGACGATGATCTTCATGGCGGCGACGCTCGTCGCCGTTGTCGTGTATGCGCTCAACCTGCACGGTCCGCTGTGGATCGACTACGCGGCGTTGTTCGCGATCGGTTTCCTCATCTACGGGCCGATCATGATGATCGGGCTGCATTCGCTCGACCTGGTGCCGAAAAAGGCCGCCGGCACCGCGGCGGGGCTCACGGGCCTGTTCGGCTACGTGTTCGGCTCGGCGATCGCCGGCACCGGCGTCGGCTGGATTGCCGACCGCTGGGACTGGAGCGGCGTATTCATCACCATGATCGCCTGCTGCCTGCTTACGATCTTTTTCGTGTCGCTGACACTCCGGCATCGCAGCTGAGCGGAGACGCAGCCGCGGCCTGGCGGCTCAGCGCAGCTTGCTGGCGCGCAGGCTCCTCACGTGCTCGGGCGGTACGAAGCTATCGCTGCGCGCGCCGGGCCAGAAATCGCGGAACACGGCGTGTTCCGGCACCTGTTCGAGCAGCTCGCCCGGACGCAGGAAGCGGTAGGCGCTGGCGATGGAACGGATCTTCGTGGCGTCCACCCGCATCAGGATGTGTTCCGGTCCCAGTTCGCCGGGATGGCGGAGCCCGGCGGCGGCCAGCAGCTCCCGCAGTTCTTTCAGCGTGGCCTCGTGAAACCTGGCGACGCGCGCGGCCTTGTCCTCGACCGCGAGCGACTTCCAGCGCCGCGGGTCCTGGGTGGCGACGCCGCTGGGGCAGCGGTCGGTATGGCATTTCTGCGCCTGGATGCAGCCCAGCGCGAACATGTAGCCGCGGGCGGCATTGCCCCAGTCCGCACCCAGCGCGAGCACGCGCGCCAGGTCGAAGGCGCTGATGATCTTGCCTGCCGCCGCCACCCGCACGCGCTCGCGCAGGCCAAGGCCCACCAGCGTGGTGTGCACCAGCATCAGCGCCTCGCGCAGCGGCGTGCCGACGTGGTTGACGAATTCCAGCGGCGCCGCCCCGGTGCCGCCCTCGCCGCCGTCGACGACGACGAAGTCCGGCAGCATGCCGCTCTCGCGCATGGCCTTGGCGATCCCGAACCACTCCCAGGGGTGGCCGATCGCGAGCTTGAAGCCGGTCGGCTTGCCGCCCGAGAGCACGCGCAACCGCTCGATGAACTGCAAGAGCTCCAGCGGCGTGGAAAACGTGCTGTGGCGCGCGGGCGAGACGCAGTCCTCGCCTTCCGGCACGCCGCGGGTCGCGGCGATTTCCCGGTTCACCTTGGCGCCCGGCAGCACGCCGCCGTGGCCGGGCTTGGCGCCCTGCGAGAGCTTTAGCTCGATCATCCTCACCTGCGCGTCTTGCGCATTCGCGGCGAACCGCTCCTCGCTGAAGCTGCCGTCGGCATTGCGGCAGCCGAAATAGCCGGAGCCGATTTCCCACACCAGGTCACCGCCCGGCCCGCGATGGTAGGGTGAGATCGCGCCCTCGCCGGTGTCGTGGTAGAAGCCGCCGCGCCGCGCGCCGGCGTTCAGTGCGCGTATCGCGTTGGGAGAGATCGCGCCGAAGCTCATCGCCGAGATGTTGAACACGCTGGCCGAATACGGCTGCGCACGCCCGGTCCCGACTGCGACGCGGAAATCGTGCGTGTCGATCGTCGCGGGCGCCACCGAATGGCTGATCCATTCGTAGTCGTCGGCATAGACGTCGGTCAGCGTGCCGAACGGGCGCAGGTCGAGCGTGTCGGTCGCCCGCTGGTAGACCAGGTCGCGCTGCTCGCGCGAGAATGGCCGCTGGTCGGTGTCGGCTTCGATGAAATACTGGCGGATCTGCGGCCCGATCGATTCCAGGAAATAGCGCACCTGCGCCAGCACCGGGTAGTTGCGGCTGACGGTATTGCGGCTGACGAACAGGTCCCACAGCCCGAGCAGTGAAAGCAGCGAAAACGGCGCTGCCGCCCAGTACCAGGCCCGCGACCCTGCCAACGCCGCATACGTGGCCAGTGCGGCAAGCAGCAGGCAGATGGCGAAGGGCCAGTAGCGCGGCGGAAACCACTTGCGGATGTCGAGGCGGGGGTCGATGAATGCCTTGAGCATCGGCGCGCCCTAGTTGCCGGATTCGACCAGCGCACCGCTCGCTGCGCGAACCGCCGCCAGGTCCTCGTCCAGGTCCAGCCTGGCCTCGGCACGCTTGAGCGCCAGTCGTCCATGGTGGTTCGCTGCGGCGCGCATCTCGGCGTCCCCTGATGCCGCCAGGGCGTTGAGCGCCTTCTGCAGCCGCACCAGGACCTCCACGGCACCGGCGCCATCGCGCGCGATTACCGTGAATGCGTCATCGAACAGGTCCCTGATCGAAAGCTCGGGCACGGTTACCCGGTCGTGTTTCACCGCCAACCGGTCGTCGGCCGCCACGGGTTCGCACCAGAGCGTAAAGAGCCGGACCATCGTACCGATGATGTCGATCGCGGTGCCTGGATCGTTGATTGCCGGCGACAACGCGCGGCCGGCGATCTCGGAAAGCACCACCAGCCCGAAGCGCGGGTCCTGCTCGAAGCGGCGGTCGTCGCCGATCTGAAACGCATCGACCAGGTCATCGCGGTCCGCGCAGCGCGGGTCCGATCCGTCCAGGACAAAAGCCAGTGGCCGGCCAGGGGCGACAAAGGTGCCGGGCAGGGCCGCGACGTCCACGCGGGTACCGGCTGTTTCGGCCCAGGCCTGCAGCGCGGCGACGTCGACGTGCTGCAGGTAGCCTACCCTGGAGGAAAAAACCGGATCCCCGCGGATGCCGGATGGCGGGGAAAGGGCGCGCAGCGTCGGAGCACGCCGCCGGTGCCGGATGGCATCGGCAGCCGCCTTCTCGACCCGGTCGATGATCGATCCGAGGCGCCCGAGGTGGGCAATCCGGTCGACCCAGCGGACGAACGTCAGGATCACGATGCCGAATACGATGATCGTCAGCGAGAACAGGACGAATTGGCCGGCTTTCGCAAAATAGCTGTTGTGGGCCGCCGTGATCGCGACGATGCTGAAGATGAATGCGCCGATGAAGGTGGAAAGCGCGTTCTGGGAGCCATCGTCGGCGATGACCAGGGTATATGAGCGCGGCGTCGCGTTGCTGCTGGCCGATGCGTATGCAGACACCATCGACGCGACCGAAAAAGTCGCGATCACCAGCATGCTGGCGGCCATGATCGACAGCAGCTTCTCGGTCGATTCGAGTTTCACGTCGGGCACGAACCGAGCGAGGCCGGTACCGTCCGCCAGCCTGGCGACGAATGCCATGGCGATCGACAACAGGCAGACGGCCAGCGGCCTGACCCAGAGCCGTTCGCGGATGCGGTTCAGCAGCAGCCGCAGCCGGTCAGGCGAAAACTTCTTCAGCAACGCAGCACCCTTCTTCAGCGCAGTGCATGAATCACAATAGCATTCATGGCGCGATCCTACCGCCGGTGGCACCATCGGAGTTCCGCCACCAGGCCAGCGAAGGATCATGGGCAGGCACGCAAAGCTCGGCTTCAATGCCACCTGGTCGATGGCCGTGGGCGGCATGGTCGGCGGCGGCATCTTTTCCACCCTGGGCGTGGTCATCGGAATCGCCGGGCCGCTCGCCTGGCTCAGCTTCGTAGCGGCCGGCCTGATCGCGCTCGCCGCCGGTTACAGCTATGCCAGGCTGACGGCGCACTACCACGAGGGCGGCGGCGCGTTCACTTTCCTGCGCAGGATCGGCGCGCGCGGATTCGCGGGCAGCCTCGCCTGGGTGTTGATCGTCGGGTACGTGCTGACCAATGCAGTCTATGCCTTCACGTTCGGCCACTACCTGGGCCACGTGGTCGGCCTGGGCGACTGGTTCGCGCGTGCTTGCGCGGTGGCGATCATGGCGCTGTTCATCGGCTTGAACCTGCGCGAAGCCGAGGAGGCCGGCGGCGTGGAAATCGTGCTGGTCTGGTTCAAGCTGGCGGCGTTGGCGGCGCTTGCCGGTTTCGGGCTGGCGCGATGGGACCCGCAACTGCTCGCGCGCGGCGCGCCCGATGCCGGCATCGGCACCGCATTGTTCGGCGCTGCGGCGGTGTTCATGGCCTACGAGGGCTTCCAGCTGCTGGCCTACGACTACGACGAGATCGCCGATCCCGGCAAGACGCTGCCGCGGGCGGTGCTGTCCGCGATCGCCGTGGTGATCGGGGTCTATGTCGCGATCGCCATCGGCACGCCCATGCTGATCGGCGCCGACCAGGTGATCGCGCACAAGGAAGTGGCGCTGGCGATCGCGGGCCGCGAGGCCTTCGGCAGCACCGGCCTGGTGGTGGTGACGGTGGCGGCGGCGTTCTCGACCGGGTCGGCGATCAACGCGACGCTGTTCGCCACCGCGCGCCTGTCGCAGGACGTGACACGCGGCGGCGAATTGCCCGCGCAGCTTGAGCACGAGAACCGGCACGGTGTGCCGGACCGCGCGGTGATCGGGCTCGGCGTGCTGGCCGCCGTGCTGGCGGCGACCGGCACGCTGTCCTCACTGGTCGAAGCGGCGAGCCTCGCGTTCCTGTTCACCTTTTCCGTGGTCTGCGGACTCGCCTTTCGTGCCCGCGCCGGCCGGAGGATCGTCACCGGCTTCGGCACGCTCGCCGGGGCCGCGGCCACGATCGGTCTGGTCGCACGCCTGGCGTTGAAGGAACCCGTTGCCCTGATACTGCTCGGCGTTCTGGGCCTGGTGGCGATCTTCGGGCGGCCCTGGCTGCTCAGGCAGCTGGGTGCACGCGGGAGCTGAGCACGAATGGCAGATTGCGGCCGGATGCCCTGCGTCAGCCTGAGCCAACCGCCGCCAGAATGTAGGGGAAAATGATGCCCCGCTGCCGATATGGGTCTAAGCTCCCTGAAAGCGGACTCGGCACGGGCGAAGTTGGACCCGATGGCGCAGTACACGGCACTCGCACAGCAGGAGTCGCCGGACGCGGTGTTAGTCATCACGCCTGGCGGCAAGGTGCTGCATTGGGATCAGGGCGCTGAAGCGCTTTTTGGGTTCAGCGCTTCCGACGCCATGGGGCGCTCAATTCTCGAATTGACCGTACCGCCAGACCAGCATCTGGAAGAAGCCGAATTCCTGGCCGCCACGATCTCGCAGGGCATTGCCACCTTCGAGTCTCTGCGCCGCCGCAAGGACGGATCGCTGCTATACGTCTGCACCACGAACAAGGCGGTGGCCGATCCCGCGACCGGTGCCAAGCTGATCCTGTCCACCAAGAAAGACGTCACGCAGTTGCGCGTTCAGCGCGATTCGCAGCGGATCGAATTGAAGTTTCGAAACCTGCTTGAAAACGTGCCGGACGCGATCGTGATCATGAATGCGGCAGGCCACATTGTGTACGCAAACGAGCATGCCCTGCATCTATTCGGATACGCTCCGGGAGAGCTGCCGGGCGAGCCGATCGAGACGCTCCTTCCTCCGCGGTTCCGCAGCGCGCACCTGGGGCATCGAGTCGGCTACTTTGCGCAACCGCGCCCGCGTTCCATGGGCATCGGCCTCGAGCTCTTCGGTCTGCGCAAGGATGGGTCCGAATTTTCCGTCGAAATCGGGCTGAGTCCGCTGCAGGTCGAAGACACTACATTTGCGATGAGCGCGATTCGGGACGTCAGTGTCCGGACCCACGCACAAGCGAGGTTCCGCGGCCTCCTGGAATCGGCTCCGGATGCCATAGTCATTATTGACGGCAGGGGGCGCATCGTATTGGTCAATTCCCAGACCGAACGGTTGTTTGGATATCAACGCACCGAATTGCTCGGGCAGCCGGTCGAGTTTCTCATTCCGGAAAGGTATCGAGCGCGGCACACCGTCCACCGCGGCGCTTTTGTTTCGGACCCGCGTGTTCGCCCAATGGGCGCCAGCCTTGACCTCTATGCCAAGCGCAAGGATGGCAGCGAATTCCCGGTCGAGATCAGCCTGAGTCCACTCGAGACGGATGAAGGCACGCTCGTGACGAGCGCGATCCGCGACATCACCGAGCGCAAGCGGATCGAGCAGGAGTTGCTCGACAAGAACCTTGCGCTGGAAAAGGCTGACCGGGCCAAGAACCAGTTTCTCGCGAGCATGAGCCATGAGTTGCGCACGCCGCTGAATTCGGTCATCGGGTTCACGGGTACGCTGTTGATGAAGTTGCCGGGTCCCCTGAACGCGGAACAGGAACACCAGCTGCGCAACGTCCAGAAAAGTGCGCGTCACCTGCTTTCGCTGATCAATGACCTGCTGGACCTCGCGAAGATCGAGGCGGACAAGCTGGAATTGACCATCGAGAATCTTGACTGCACGGCCGGACTGAAGGAGGTGGCGGACACCCTGCGGCCGCTTGCCGAGTCCAAGGGCCTTGAGTTCATCCTCTCGATTCCGGAGTCCCCGATGACGGCGGCGGCGGACCCTCGCGCGCTGAGGCAGATTCTCCTCAACCTGATCGGCAATGCCATCAAGTTCACGGACACCGGCTTCGTACGCCTGGGACTGCGGCGCGGGACGGGCACGAACTCCGAACTGGTCGAAATATGTGTCGAGGACTCCGGTCCTGGCATTGAGGGCGATGACCTGGCCCAGATGTTCAGCCCGTTTACGCGATTTCAGGCCGGCACGAGGCCGCCTAAGGCCGGGACCGGGCTGGGCCTCTACCTCAGCCAGAAACTTGCAACGCTGATGGGCGGCACGATCGACTGCAACAGCACGCCGGGACACGGCGCGACATTCCTGCTCTCCCTGCGCGCCGGATAGGTTCATGGCAGCCCGGATACTCATCATCGAAGACGACTCCGCGAGCCTCGAGCTCATCAAGTACATGCTGGAGAAAGCCGGCTATCTGGTCGGGTCAGCCATGACGGGCCTCGACGGCGTGAGGGCCGCCAGGAAAAACGATTTCGATCTCGTGCTGTGCGACCTGCAGTTGCCGGAGATGTCGGGATTCGAGGTCGTGAGCAGACTGACGAAGGACCCCGGCTGGCGAGCCGTGCCTGTCATCGCCGTGACGGCCTACTCCATGCCCGGCGACAGAAGCGCCGCCCTGGAAGCGGGATTCACCGAGTACCTGACAAAGCCGATCGATCCCGAGTCGTTCCTGCAGGAAATCGGCAGGCACATTCCCCAAGGGCTTGCGCCGCGCGGGAACTGAATGGCCCGGATCCTGATCGTCGACGACGATGCGAGCAGCAGGCAGCTGCTCGTGACGCTCGCGCGCTACCGCGGGCACGAGACGCTCGAGGCGGCAGACGGCGCGGAAGCATTGGCGTGCGTGCGCGACGAGCGCCCCCAGCTCGTGATCTCGGACATCCTGATGCCCACGATGGATGGCTACGAGTTCGTCCGCAAACTGCGCGATGACCCGGAAATCGCCGATACCAGGGTCATTTTCTATACAGCCAGCTACCATGAGAAAGAAGCCCTGAAGCTCGCGGAACGCGGTCATGTCGCGCGCGTGCTCGTCAAGCCGGCGGAGCCGGCGGAGATCCTGGGTGTCCTCGAGGAAGTCATCCGGGGAACGGAATCCGGTACCTTGCGCGGCGTTCCGAGGGACTTCGACACCGAGCACCTGAAGCTCCTTACCGACAAGCTCTGGCAGCGGACAACCGAGCTCGAAGCCGCGAACGCCCAATTGGCGGCGCTGGCGGAACTCCACATCCAGTTCGCCTCGGAGCGGGAACCCCGCCTGCTCCTGCAGCAGGTCTGCGCCAGTGCGCGCAAGCTGTTTGGGGCCCGTTACGCGGTGCTTGCCGCGCGCGACAAGTCCGGTAACGGCAACCTGTTCCATTCCGTCAGTGGCCTCGACGCGGGAGCCCAGCAGCTGGGGACCCCGGTCCTCGAAGCCGGTGCGTTGGGGCGCGTCGCACAGACGCGCAAGCCGTGGCGTGCCTCCCGCAACGACGGCGCCACGATCGATGCCGGTTTGCCGCGAGGCTACCCGCGTGCGCAGGCCTTCCTCGCCGTGCCAATCGCCTCGTTTTCCCACAGCTATGGATGGATCTGCCTGGCCGACAAGGTCGGCGCCGAAGACTTCAGCGACGAGGATGAGCGCCTGCTCGTGAACCTGGGCGCCCAGGTGGGACGAATCTACGAGAACGGCAGCCTGAATCTGGAGTTGCAGCGCCGCGCCCGCCAGCTTCAGGACGAGATCGCACGGCGTGAGCAGGCAAGCGTCGGCCTGCGCGCAAGCGAAGAACGCTTTCGGGCGCTCGCCGAAAATATCCAGGACGTCTTTTTCGTGGCATCAGGCGACCTGCTGGAACTCGTCTACCTGAGTCCGGCTTATTCGCATGTCTGGGGCCAGGACGGGCCACGGGCCACGAGTTGCGCGGAGATCATGATGGATTCGGTTTACGCCCCTGACGTTGCGCGCGTGCGGGCGGAATTCGAACGGATCGCAGCCGGCGAAGCGACCGCCGACTTCGAGTACCGGATCCTGCGGCGGGACGAGGCTGTCCGCTGGATCCGCGTCAGGACCTTCCCGGTCCCCGATGCGGAGGCGGAGCACGGGCGCGTCGTCGGAACCGCGACCGACGTCACCGAGGCGCGCGTGGCGGCAGCCAGGATCGAGCATCTCAATCGCGTATACGCGATGCTGAGCAGCATCAACACCCTGATCGTGCGAGCCCGCGAGCGCGATGAATTGTTTCGTGAGGCTTGCAGGCTGGCAGTGCACTTCGGAAAGTTCGCGGTCGCATGGGTCGGCTGGCTCGACCCGGAGACTGGCGCGATTCCCGCGATCGCATGGTCTGGCATGCGCCCCGACATTCTCGAATCGGCCGTAACCGTCATGGGACCGCACCCGGAAGAGGACGGCGTCGTCGCCGCGGCGGTGCGCACCGGCGCGCCCCAGGTCGTCAACAGCATCAGTACGGACGCGCGCCGAATCGTATTTCGCGATGAGATCCTCGCTCACGGGCTGCGCGGCATGATTGCGTTGCCGTTGAACCTCGAGGACAAGACCATCGGCTGCCTGGTGCTGATCAGCGAGGAAGCCGATTTCTTCAACGACGAGGAAGTGCGGCTGCTGATCGAGCTTGCAGGCGACATCTCATTCGCTCTGGATCATCTCGAAAGGGCCGACCGCCTCTACTATCTGGCCTACTTCGACGCCTTGACGGGCCTCGCCAATCGGACGCTTTTCCTGGACCGTCTTCGCCAGAACCTGGCGCTGGCCGCCAGGAATCGCCGGAAGATGGCGCTGATCGCGATGGCTCCGGACCGGCTCGGCACCATAAACGATACTTTCGGCCGGCCAGCCGGTGATCTTGTCCTGAAACAGTTTGCCGTACGCTACCAGGACGCGGCCGGCAAGGATGGCGAGCTGGGCCGCGTCGCGGGGGACCAGATCGCGGTGCTCATCGAATCGCCGCGTGACGAGACCGAGGTCCTCGCCAAGGTCTCGCGCTGGCAGGTGGACTGTTTCGGCCGGCCGTTCGACATTCATGGAACCCAGATGAGGCTCGGCGCGTCGACGGGTATCGCCATGTACCCGGACGACGGCACCGACGCATCGTCGCTTCTGAAGAACGCTGAAGCCGCTCTCGAGCGCGCCAAGTCAACCGGCGACGAGCACTTGTTCTATACGCAGCGCATGAGCGTGGCGGTAACGGAGAAGCTGCTGCTCGAGCAGTCGTTGCGCGAGGCACTCGAGAAGCAGGAGTTTCAGCTCTATTACCAGCCCAAGGTGGACATCGAAAAGCGGCAAGTCCGCGGGCTCGAAGCGCTGATTCGGTGGAACAGCGCCGAGCGCGGGCTGGTTCCGCCGGTCAAGTTCATCCCGCTGATGGAGGAAACCGGCATGATCGTGCCGGTCGGGGCTTGGGTGATCAGGCGCGCCGCCGAGCAACTGTCCCAATGGCGCGGCTTGGGCATTATCGCGCCGCGCATCGCGGTCAACGTATCCACGATCCAGATCCGCAAACGCGATTTCGTGGAGACGGTCCGCGCCGCGCTCAGCGAGGCCGGCGAGGCGCCCGGCATAGATATCGAGGTCACCGAGTCCCTGATCATGGAGGACGTCGAAGGCAATATCGCAAAGCTCGAGGAAATCCGCCGCATGGGGATCGGCATTGCCCTCGACGACTTCGGGACCGGTTATTCCTCTCTCGGCTACCTGGCCAGGCTGCCGGTCGAAACACTCAAGATCGATCGGACGTTCATCGCCGGGATGCTCGACGATCCGGGTGCGATGACGCTTGTGTCGACCATGATTTCGCTCGCCCATTCGCTCAAGCTCAAGGTCGTGGCCGAAGGCGTCGAGAGTGAGGAACAGGCCAAGATCCTGCGATTGTTGAGTTGCGACGAGATCCAGGGGTATCTGGTCAGCAAGCCGATCCCCTTCGAAGAAATGACGGAGTTCCTGAAGCGCGCAAGCCCCTGATCTGGGCGGGCCAGGCGACGGCCGGGCGCGGAGCCGCCAGACTACGGCCGCCGCTAGACCCCGCGCCGCCGCTCGGCGCGGGCGAGCAGACCCGTCGCGATCGTCGTCATGAAGACCACGGCTGCGAGCAGGCCGAACACGGCGTTGTCGCCCCGCGTCTGCTTCAGCCAGCCGATCACCGGCTCCTGCAGGATCGGCCCGATGGAACCGAAACCGTTGATCACGCCGGCGGCGAGCGCAGCCTGGCGGCGGCTGCCGACGTCCATGGCGCAGGCGCCGGACAACAGCGAGTCCGGCCCCATGGCCGTGAAACCGATCAGGCCGAGCAGCGCGACGAACAGCACCGGCGAAGTCAATCCGACCATCCACATCGCGCAGGTGAAGACGAGGCAGCCGGCGGTCATCCAGAAGATCACGGGCGTCCGCCTCGACCCCGGCATGCGGTCGGACCAGTAGCCGGCGACGACGATGCCGAGGAAACCGATCCAGTCGAAGGCCGTCGACCAATAGGCGGCAACCGTCGTCGACATGTTGAACTGCTCGCCGAGGATCAGCGTGGACCAGCTGTCGAGCGCATAGCGGACGAACCGCAGGCCGATGTAGATCAGGCCCATCGCGACGATCGATGCGACAAATCCCGGCGGCAGGCGCGGCTCGCGAGCCGCGATGTCGCCGCGCAGGGAGGGCGGGGCGACGTCGGGTTCCGCATCGTCGTCCAGCGACAGGCCGACCGACTGCGGCCGTTCCCGGGCGTAGAGGACGAAGTACAAGGTGAACGCCAGCAGCACGATGCTCGAGCCGAAGAACGACCACGCCATCCCCAGCCAGCCGAGCAGGAATCCCGCCAGGGCCTTCCCGGCGATCGAACCCACCTGGTAGCAGCTTCCCCAGACGCCGAAAAGCGTTCCGCGCTCGGAACGGCGCGTCCAGTTGGCGAACAGCGCGACGTTGTGCGGCCAGCCCATCGCCTGGGCGAGTCCGTGGATGCCCATGGTCACACACATCCACGTGAATACGCTCGCGACATGCGAGTCGACGAGCCACCCCAGGAAGGCATTGCAGGCAGCGGCGACGAACATGCCCCAGGCCAGCACGCGCCGGCTCTCGATGTGCCGGCCCAGCCATACCGCGACGAACTGCCCCAGCATGTAGGTGATGAGGTAGATGGTCCAGGGCCAGGCGACCTGGACGTCGTCGAGGCCAAACTGCTCCTTCAGCGGATGCTTCACGACTGCGTAGACTTTCCGCGCAAAATAGAAACCGGCATAGGAAAGCCACGTCGCCGTGAAAAGCTGCGCGCGATAACGTCGAAGCAGGTCGGCGTTCGAGCCGTTCATGGATACGACCGTCCCGCGAGGTCGAGGCTGCCTTCCGCGAGCCGGGCCCAGAAATTCGGCGGCAGGCTCACGTAGTCGCGGGTCGCGGCGGTCGCGAGCGCCGTGTTTGCCGGAATGTCGGAGGCGCAGCAGGTGATGAACACCGAGCGCATGCCGGCCGCGCGCGCGGCCTCGAGCCCGGCGCGGCTGTCCTCGAAGACCATGCAGTCCGCAGGCGCGGCCTTCAGCGCTCGCGCCCCCTGCAGGAAGCCATCGGGATCGGGCTTGGACGCGCGCACCGCGTCGCCGCCGATGCGCGCGCCGGGCGCGACGCAGTCGGCGACGCCGAGCCTGGCGAGGAACCGGTCGATGACGGCGCGCGGGCTCGAGGAAACGACGGCGAGCGCGAGGCACTTCGCCGCGGCGCGCAGCGCCTCCGGCGCGCCCGGCACCGGCTTAACGTCGGCGGCAATCTCGGTCCAGTACCCGAGCAGCTCGCCGGCCAGCGCTTCTTGATCCGCCGCGATGCCGGCCGTCGCGCGCATCACGCCTGCAACGTGCGCCCAGGTGCGCCCGCGCGTCTCGGCGTGCGGCAGCTCGAAGCCGGCGACACCGTGGCGTTCGGCGATCACGCGGATCGCGGTATCCGTGTGCGCCTCGCTGTCGACGAGCGTGCCGTCGAGGTCGAAGAGCACGGCCCTCACCGGCGCCGTCATGGGCGCACGGCGAGGTCGGCGAGCGGCAGCGTAAAGGACATGCGCGTCGCGCCTCGGTTGTCGGTGATGCCGATGGTGAGCTGCGTCGCGGCCGCCTTCCAGTCGATGTCGATGTGCCCGAAGTTCGCGTCGGCGACGACCTCGCTCGCGCGATTCGCGTTGGGCGTCGGGACGCGCCATTCTTCCGTGAGGCCGCTCGAGGTCAGGTCCCACATCGGGTAGGGCAGATTGAGGGCGTATCGGGACAGCTCGGCGTAGTGGATGTCGCCGGACAGCAGCAGGACACCGTTCGCGCGGGTGCGGCGAATGGTGTCGAACAGGCGGTCGCGGTCGCGCGCGAAGTTCGCCCAGGCCTCCCAGCCGGTGAAGTCCGCGAGCACCTGCAGGCTCGAGGCGAACAAACGCACTTCGGCCGGCACTTCCAGCTGGCGCTCGAGCCAGGCCCACTGCCGCTCGCCGAGCATGGTTGCCGCGTGGTCGGGATTGCGCGTGTAGGGGCCCGGCAGCTCGAGTCCGGCCGCGATGCGCTTCTTCGCCCAGGCGTCGTAGGGTTCGCCGTTCAGCTCGAGCGGCACGAGCGCCGTGCGGTTGTAGCGCAGGTCCGGAAGGATCACCTGCACGCGCTCGCCCGGCGGGCCGAAGACATAGGAAGCATAGACGCCGTCGCGGCCGCGGCGCGGGGAGTCCGACGGCTCCTGCCAGAAGTCGAGGAACAGGCGGCGCGAGGCTTCCTTTTCCGGATAGTCGCCGCCCGCGTCGTTCTCGCCGAAGTCGTGGTCGTCCCAGACCGCGACGATGGGCGTCGTCGCGCGCAGTTTCGCGAAGCCCGGGATGGCCGCGAGCTTCGCGTACTTCGCGCCGAGCACCGCCATGTCGCGCGAATCGCCGTAGATATTGTCGCCGGTGAAGATGAACAGGTCGTTGGCGCGCGCGAGCACGTGCTCCCAGACCGGCTGCGGCTTCGACTCGTCGGCGCAGCAGCCGAAGGCGATGCGCGACAGGCGGCGGGCGAGTGCGGCGTGGGGGTCGGATCCCGCGGCTTGCGTGCCGGCGACCGGCCCGGCGCCGCTTGCGATGCCGGCGAGCGCCGCGCCGCCCGCGAGCGCGAGCGACTGGCGCAGGAGCTCGCGCCGTGCCGGGTCGTGATCGGGATCTCGCGTGTCGCTCATGAAGTGCCTCCGCCCGCTATTCGTAGGTCTGGCCGCCGTGCCGCAGCCAGCCGGGGGCATGCTCGCCGCGCGGGTCGTGATGCGTCCAGTGGATGGTGCCGCCCCTGTCGCTCCATTCGTACTCGCCGCGGAAGGCGACCGTGGCGCCGATGGCGAGCGGCTCGATACGCGGCGCGAGGTCGATGTTGTGGGCGACCAGCACGGTCTGCCCGGACGGCAGGCGCAGCACGAAGCGCTGGTGGCGGTCGCCGAGGCTGTCGTCGCCGAGGATCTTCGCCACCGTGCCTTCGCCCTCGACTTCGACGCCGCTGCGCCGGTTCGCGTAGGCATCGGCAATGGCGTCCTGTGCGCGGGCAGCGCGTGCGATCCCGGAAACCGGCGATGCGGGCGGCGTGCTCTCGGCGTGCGGCGCATCAGGCGGGCGCTTCGCGAGAAAGAAGGCGAGCACCGCGGCGAGCGCGAAGAAAAGGAGCTTCTTCAAGCCTGCGCCCCGGTGTCGGCAGGTTGCGGCGGCGGCAGCGGCTGCCAGTAGCCCGTGACCAGCGCGATTCCCCCGAGCACGACGCCCATCCCCAGGATGCGCACCCAGCCGAGCGTCTCGCCGAGCAGCAGCCAGCCGAGGAGCGCCGCGATCGCGGGACACACGTAGCCGTAGGAACCGACGACGACGGGGGTCGCGTGGACCGTAAGCCAGGCGTACGCGGAGTACGCCAGGCAGGAACTCGCGAGCGTCAGGAACAGGAATGCCGCAAACGCGCGCGGCGTCCAGCCGGGCGAGAGCGGCTCGTGGGCCGCCAGGCCGACCGCGAACAGGCCGATGCCGCCGAGGAGCATCTGCAGCGCGACGAACGTGAGCGGCGGGTTCACGGTCGCGGAATTGCGGTGATAGGTCGTGCCGAGCGACCACGACAGGCAGCCGAGCAGGATCACGAGCTGCCAGCCGAGGCCGGTGATCCGGAACCCGCCCTTGGGGACCAGGATCATGAGCACGCCCGCGAGCCCGACGAGCAGCCCGAGCCGCTGCGCGCCGGTCAACGGACGGCGGCGCGGGCCGAAGGTGCCGAGCCATGCGATCCAGAGCGCGGGCGTCGCGTTCAGGAGTGCCGCGGTACTCGACTGCACGAACCGCATCGCGAGCACATGGCAGGCGTTGCTCAGGAGCACGGCCAGCAAGGACATCAGGGCGATGTGGCGTATCTCGGTGCGCGTGAGCACGGGCCGGCCGAAGCGCCACCAGGAGAATGCCGCGAGCAGGATACCGGCGCAGACAAAGCGCAAGCCCGCCGCCACCAGCGGCGGCACGTCCGTCACCATCACTTTGGTCGCGATGAAGCTCGAACCCCAGATCACGTAGACGATCGCGAGGGCGGTGGCGATCTGGCCGCGCGAGGCGGTTGCTTCAAGCATCGGCGAAGCGTACACGAAGAGGGGACAGTCACCTTTAAAGGTGACTGTCCCCTTTGCAGCTTCGATCAGTGCTTGGCCTGCTTGGTCGCGACGGTATACATCCACCAGCCGATCAGGGCGAGCACCGCGAGGCCCGCCCACTGGCCGGGCCGCATCGATTCGTTGACGGCGAGCACGTCGGCATCGCCGCTGAGGACGATCGGGATCGCGATCAGCACGCCGATCAGCGCCTCGCCCGCGATCAGGCCCGCGGAGAACAGGAGTCCCATCTGCTTCAGGATCTCGGGATCTCCGTCGGGATTCCGCCGCCGGTGCCAGCGTGTCGCGAGCTCCGCGATCAGGCCGCCGACGAAGATCGGCGTCGACAGCTCGAGCGGCAGGTAGATGCCGACCGCGACCGCGAGCACCGGGGCGCGCCAGCTTGCACCGCGGTGCTTGAGCCACTCGTCGAGCGCGATCGTGAGCGCGCCGACGACGGCGCCGATGGCGACCATGTTCCAGGGCAGCCCGCCGCCGAATATGCCGCTCGCAACCGAGGCCATCAGCGTCGCCTGCGGAGCGGCGAGCGCATTGACCCCGGGATGGGCCGGCGTGCCGATGCCGTAGGCCGCGAGCAGCAGGTTGAGGACCGGTGCCATCACCGCGGCTGAGGCGAGCGCCCCGATGCCGATCATCACCTGCTGCCGCCACGGCGTCGCCCCGATGAGCTGGCCCGCCTTGAGGTCCTGCAGGTTGTCGCCGGCGACGGCCGCAGCGCAGCAGGTAACGGCGCCGATCATGATCGCCGCGACCGGGCCCACGACCGAGCCCTTGCCCATGATCGCCAGCAGCACCAGCGAGGCGAACAGGATGGTCGAGATCGTGATGCCGGAGACCGGGTTGTTCGAGGAGCCGACGAGTCCGGCCATGTAGCCGCTCACCGACGAGAACACGAAACCGGCGGCGACCATGATGATCGCCATGGTGAACGCGATGCCGAGGCTGCCGACCACCGCGTAGTAGAGCGCGAACAGCGGCAGCACGAACAGCACGATGCCGGTCATGATCATCGACATCGGCAGGTCGCGCTCGGTGTGCGGCACGTCGGCTGCCGAGCCGCCCTTCAGCGAAATCCCGGTCTTGATGCCCGACAGCAGCGATTTACGCAATGACCAGAGCGACCACAGGCCGCCGATCAGCATGGCGCCGACGCCGATGTAGCGGATCTGCTTGCTCCAGATGAGGCTCGCCGCGTCGGCCGCAGACAGGCCCACGAGCTGCGCGGCGAGGTCCGGGTTCTGGTCGACCATGAAGTTGTTGTAGAACGGGATGAACACCCACCAGGACAGCGCGCCGCCCGACAGCATCAGCGTGCCGATGTTGAAGCCGACGATGAAGCCGACGCCGAGCAGGGCCGGCGAAAGGCTGATGCCGAAGAAAGCGATGGTGCGCTCGCCGAAATAGCGCGCGATGGCGAAGGTCTCAGGGGAGAACTTGAAGCCCGCCAGCACCAACTTGAAAATGGCGCCGGTGGCGGCCGCGAGCGACAGCGCCTTCAGGCCGCGCCCTGGGTCCGAGCCGACCTTCAGCACTTCCGCGGTCGCGACCCCTTCGGGGAACTGCAGGCCCTGGTCCAGTATCAGGGTGCGGCGCAGCGGCACCGAGAACAGCACGCCGAGCAGTCCGCCGAGGCCCGCGATCGCGAGCACCCACCAGTAATCGAAGCGCGACCAGTGGCCCATGATGACGAGCGCTGGAATCGTGAAGATGGTGCCGGCAGCGATCGAGGAGGCGGCCGAGGCGCCGGTCGCGACGATGTTGTTCTCGAGGATGCTCGAGCGGCCCATCAGTCGCAGCACGCCCATCGACACCACCGCCGCCGGTATCGCCGTCGCGACCGTGAGGCCGGCGAACAGCCCGAGATAGGCATTGGCTGCCGCGAGCAGCACCGCGAGGATCAGCGACAGGACGATCGCGCGTACGGTCAGCTGCGCCGGGTCTTGGGCGTTCATCGGCAATCCCCCTTCTCAGTCCGCTCTCTTTATGACCAGCCGCACTGCCGGCCGTGGTTCTGTTCCTCGAGCCACTGCATGAGCGGCTGGAAGTATTCGACCAGCGCGGACGCGTCCATTTCGCGCGTTCCGGTGAGCTTCTCGAGTGCGTCCTGCCAGGGCTTGCTGCGGCCGAGCGCGAGCATGTCCTGGTAGGCTCGGCCGGCCTCCTGGCTGCCGAAGATCGAGCATTCGTGCAGCGGGCCCTTGAAGCCCGCCTTCTGGCACAGCGCGCGCTGGAACTGGAACTGCAGCACGAAGGACAGGAAGTAGCGCGTGTAGGGCGTGTTGCCGGGCACGTGGTACTTCGCGCCCGGGTCGAAGTCGGACTCGCTGCGAGGCAGCGGCGCCTCGACTCCCTGGTACTTGCGCTTGAGGTCCCACCAGGCGGCGTTGTACTTGTCCGGCGGAATCGCGCCCGAGAACACGCCCCAGCGCCATTGGTCCACCAGCTTGCCGAACGGCAGGAATGCGATCTTTTCGCTCGCGACCTTCATCTGGCGGTTGATGAGCGCCTCGCGGCCCGACTTCACGCCCTTGGGCAGCAGGCCGACTTTTGCGAGGTAGTCCTCGGTCATCGACAGGTTGATCGTGTCGCCGATCGCCTCGTGGAAGCCGTCGATCGCGCTCGACTGGTAGAGGTAGGGCTGGTTCAGGTAGCTGAGGTAGTAGTAGACGTGGCCGAGCTCGTGGTACGTCGTGTAGAGGTCTTCCTCGGTCGGCTGGATGCACTCCTTGATGCGCACGTCGCCGTGTCCGTCCATGTTCCAGGCGCTCGCGTAGCATTCCACCTCGCGATCGCGCGGGCGCGTCAGCATCGAGCGCTCCCAGAACGTCTGCGGGAGCGCGGGGAAGCCGAGCGAGGTGTAGAAGGACTCGGCGGACTTCGCCATGCGCACGGCGTCGTAGTGCTGATTTCTGAGCGCGGACGTGACGTTCAGGTTCGACACGCCCGGATAGGGCTCCAGCAGGTCGTAGATGTTGTTCCACTGCTGCGCCCACATGTTGCCGAGCAGGTGCGCCGGGATCGGCTTGCCGTCGGGCACCAGCTCCTTGCCGTACTTCTCCTGCAGCCGGGTGCGCGCGTAGCAGTGCAGGCCGTCGTAGAGCGGCTTCACCTGCGTCCACAGGCGCTCGGTCACCTTCTCGAAGTCGTCAGGCGGCATGTCGTAGCCGGCACGCCAGTATTCGCCGAGATCCTTGTAACCGAGACCGCGTGCGCCTTCGTTGGCAAGCTCGACGAATCGCCGGTAGTCCTTGCGCATCGGCGGGGCGATGCCGTGCCAGCCGCGCCAGGCGTCGAGCAGCTCGTCGGGCTTGCGGCTCTTTGCGAGCACCTCGGCGAGCTGGTCGTAGTTGCGGCAGCTCGACGGGCCCTCCGGGCAGTACTTGCCCGTGCCGTAGGTCGTCGCCATGCGCGCCTGGATCTCGGCGAGCTCGGCGCGCTTCGCCGGATCCGCCGGCGCCGGTGCCGGCTGGTCGAGCTTCAGGAGCTGGATGGAGCGCGCGGCGTCCGGCGAGAGCTGCCGGCCCTCGTAGGCCTTCGCCTCGTCCAGGAGGCGCGAGTAGTCTGCGCTGATGCGGTCGTTGGCGATCGCGGCGAGCGCCTCGGTGTCCGGCGTGATGTAGGTGAGCTGCACCCAGTTCACCATCGCGTTCTCGTGGCTCGACTTCTCGAGCTCGGCGTTGGCGCGCGTGACGAACTGGTCGGCGGTCTCCTTCGGCTTCGCGTCGCCGCCCGCGCAGGCGACCAGCAGCGCCGCGAGAATGGGTCCGGCGGCCCGGTGCCTCGCGGCCTTCATTGCCTGACGGCTTCCGCGCCGTGCATCCAGGCGACCACGCGGCCGGAGATCATCCAGAGCACGAGGCTGAATGCGAGCAGGACGACGGCGAGTCCGCCGAACACGCCGAGCAGGCCCGCGTGCTCGGCGCGGACGCCGAAATCGGCCGCAAGGCTCGTCATCCAGGGATACTCGCCCATGTGCTCGGTGAACGCGCCGATATAGCCCGCGAGGGTGTTGCCGACGAAGTTCACGAGGAACCAGACGCCCATCATCAGCGAGCCGAGGCGCAGCGGCGCGAGCTTCGTCACCATCGACAGGCCGACCGGGCTGATGCAGAGCTCGCCGGTGGTGTGGAAGAAGTACGCGAGCACGAGCCAGCTCATGCTCGACTTCATGTCGGGGCTCGTCTGCATCTCGAATACGGCAAGCACCAGGCAGACGAAACCGAGCGCGACCTGGGCGAGGCCGAGGTACATCTTGACCGGAGTCGGCGGGTTCTTTCCTTTAGCGCCGAGGCCGTTCCAGAGCATCGAGAACGGGATCCCGAGCAGCACGATGAACAGCGGGTTCAGCGACTGGAACCAGCCGGTCGGCACCAGGAAGGAGCCGATCTCGCGGCGCGCGTATTTATCCGCGAACAGGTTCATCAGGCCGCCCGCCTGCTCGAACGTCGCCCAGAAGATCACGACGAAGGTGAAGATCACGAATATCACGCGCAGCCGGTCGCGCTCGACCGGCGTCAACGGCTGCCGGGTGCCGCCCGCCATGCGCAGCGAGCGCTGCGCGCCCGGCTCCCGGCCGACGTCGCCGATGTAGCGTTGCGCGAATGCGAGCTGGATGACGACCGAGAGCAGCATGCCGATGCCGGCGGCGAGAAAGCCCATGCGCCAGCCGTAGGCCGGGTCCTCGCCGAGGGTCGAGCAGACCAGCGGCGCCAGGAATGCGCCGGTATTGATGCCCATGTAGAAGATGATGAATGCGCCGTCGCGGCGGGCGTCGCCCTGCCGGTAGAGGTCGCCGACCATGGTCGAGATATTCGGCTTGAAGAAGCCGTTGCCGATCACCAGCAGCAGCAGGCCGGCGTAGAAGCTCGCCGGCGTCTCCGGGAACGCGATGCCGAGCGCGGGCAGCGAGAACGCGGCGGACATGCCCAGCGCACCGAGCGGCGCGGCCAGCGCGAACTGCCCGACCGCCATGACCAGGCCGCCGATGATCACCGACTTGCGCTGCCCCAGGTAATTGTCTGCGAGCCAGCCGCCGAAAAGCGGCGTCAGGTAGACGAAGCCGGTGTACCAGGCGTAGAGCTTGAGCGCCTGCGGGTCGGACCAGCCCAGCCCGGGATTTGCCGCGTGGGTCGCCGCGGCGGCATAAAGCACGAGCAGCGCCCGCATTCCGTAGTAGCTGAAGCGCTCCCACATCTCCGTGACGAACAGGAGATACAGCCCTTTGGGGTGGCCGAGGAACGTGCCCGGCGGGATGTTCAGGTCCTGGCTCATGCGCTGCCTCTCCGCTCGGGGGTCGGGGGAGTCTCCGCCATGACGCGGTGCAACATCAAGCCGGATCGCGCTCCGCATCGGACGCGGGGTCGCGCACGAGCAGGCGCGTCATGAGCAGGCCGAGCTCGTAGAGCGCATACATCGGCAGCGCCATCATGGTCTGCGACACCGCGTCCGGCGGGGTCAGGAAGGCGGCGATGATGAAGATGGCGAGCAGCACGTAGCCGCGGTTCTTCGCCAGCGTCGCGCGCTGCACGAGGCCGGTGCGGACCAGCAGCACCGTCGCGATCGGGATCTCGAAAGCAAGGCCGAAGGCGAAGAACAGCAGCACCGCGAAGTCCATGTACGCGGTGATGTCCGTCATCATCTCGACACCGGCCGGCGTGGTCGCGACGAAGAACTGGAAAATCGCGGGAAACACGACGTAGAACGCGAACACCGAGCCCGCGTAGAACAGGAACACGGAGGAGATGAACAGCGGCAGCGCGAAGCGCCGTTCGTGGCGGTACAGGCCCGGCGCGATGAAGGCCCACAGCTGGTAAAGGAGCACCGGCATCGCGATGTAGATCGCCGCCAGCAGCGCGAGCTTGAACGGCGTCATGAACGGCGCGATGACCGAGGTCGCGATCAGGTGCGCGCCGGCCGGCAGCTGGGCGCGCAGCGGCGCGGAGAACCACGTGAAGATGTCGTTCGCAAAGTACAGGCAGGGCACCGCGACCACGGCGGTGGCGATGACGGACCTGAGCAGCCGGTCGCGCAGCTCGAGCAGGTGCGAGAGCAGCGAACTCTCGGCGAGCGTCTCCTCGCCAGGCCCCGCGCCGCTCATGACGGCCGTTGCGCCTCGTCGGCCGCGGCTGCATCAGGCGCCGTCTCCGGCTCCGCCGGCGGTGCGGACGCCGCGGGCGCGGGGGGCGTGGTCGCGGCCGGAGGATTCGGCGGATCGGGCGGCGGATGCGATGCCGGCGGCGGCGTGCCGGCGGCCGGCGTACCCGGCGGGCGCTTCGCGCCGGCCTCGAGGTCCTCGCGGCTGATGACCGTGACTTCCTCGTCGAGCTGGTCGCGCAGCTGCTTTGCCATCGCGCGCGCGCGCCCCGCCCAGCGCCCGATCTGGTTCGCGAGCTTCGGCAGCCTTTCGGGACCCAGCACCAGCAGCGCGATGCCGAGGATCAGGATGATCTCGGTGAATCCGACCTCGAACATCGCGCGCTATGCGTTCGTCAGGATTTCTTGGACGAGTCGGCGCTGTCGCGGTCGCCCGTGCCGGTGCTGAAGTCCGCGTCCGGTCGGTTGTCCTGGGAAAGCGTCTTGCCGGATTCCTCGTCCTCGCCCTCGTTCATGGATTTCTTGAAGCCGCGCACCGCGGCGCCGAGGTCCGAGCCGATGTTGCGCAGCTTTTTCGCCCCGAAAATCAGGAGCGCGATCGCTAGGATCACCAAGAGTTCGCGAAAACCAATGCCCATGTGGATGACTCCGGCCCGCGCAAGTGGCGGTAGCGGTCCATGATACGCCAATCAATCCGCGGCTTCGTGAGGGGCTATGCGAATCCAGAACGTCACCGGGCCGTCGTTCACGAGCGACACCCGCATGGCGGCGCCGAAACGCCCCGATTGCGCGCCCGGGAGGCGGGTTTCGGCGCGCTTTGCCATATATCCGTACAGGCGCCCGGCTTCGGCCGGCGCCGCCGCCCGGCTGAACCCTGGGCGCAGGCCCCCCGAAGTGTCGGCCGCGAGCGTGAACTGCGGCACCAGGAGCAGGCCCCCGCCGACCTCGAGCGTCGAGAGGTTCATGCGTCCTTCGACGTCCGCGAACACGCGATAGTTCAGGAGCCGCTCGAGCAGGCGATCCGCTGCCGCCTCGTCGTCGCCGCGCTCGACGCCGACCAGGACCAGGAGCCCGCGGCCGATGCGCGCGATCTCGAGGCCGTCGGCCGCGACCGACGCGCCGTCGACCCGCTGCAGCAGGCCGATCACGGCGCCTCAGCCACGATCCAGGTGGAAACGGTGCAGTACGCGATGCACGACCGGACCGAGCACGAGCGCGACCACGGCGATGAATACGAGGCCTGCATAGAGCGCGAAGAATCCGGCGAACAGCTTGCCGGCGTAAGTCGACGGCAAGTGCACGGGACCCATGCCGCCGAGCAGCATCGCCGTGTCGAGAAAGGCGTCGATCGCGGCGAGCTTCTCGAAGTGCATGTAACCCGCCATGCCGATGGCGACCGAGCCGCCAAGCAGGACGAACGCGGCCGCGACGTGCGACAGCAGACGCCGCAGGAAGGCCGACGGGACGATCAGGGGCTGCCTGCGCGTCTCGTACATGGCCTCAGCCGATGCGCAAGGACATCACGAGGTCGCGCTGCCGTTCATGCCCGAGCATGAAGGCCTGCGAGCCGACGATCTCGAACCCGGTTTTCGCGTAGAAAGCCATCGCCTTCGGATTGTGCTCCCAGACGCCGAGCCAGAGGCAGTCGGCACCGCCCGAGGCGGCGATCGCGAGCGCGTCGTGCATGAGCAGCTGCGCGACGCCCTTTCCCTGCCACCCGGCCTCGACATAGATGCGTTTGAGTTCCGCGGGCCGCCGCGCGGCGACGTTCGGGTGCGCCTGCGCCAGCCGCAGCTGCGAAAAGCCGGCGAACCGGCCGGACTCGACGGCAAGCGTGGTCGCGAGGCCGCGATCGGCGATCTCGCGCGCCTGGATTTCCGGCCCGAAGCGGCTGGTGCAGTGCAGGTCCATGTTCTCCGGCGAGTTGCGGGCGCCGAAAGCGTCGCGGAAGGTGCGCTCCGCGAGGACCGCGAGCGACGGCGCGTCACCGGCAACGGCGCGGCGCAGGACGGCCGTCATTGCGGGCGTGCCTTCTGCAGCCGCTTCAGGAAAACTTCCATCTCCTTCGCCGCCTGGACGTCGCCGGCCTCGCGCGCGGCCGCGATGCCGCGACCGTAGACCTCGGCGGCGCGGTCGGCGGAGCCCGCGCGCGCGTGCGCCTCGCCGAGCGCCTTCCAGGCCGCCGAGTAACGCGGATTCTGGTCCACCGCCTGGCGCAGGTGATCGATCGCGGTCAGCAGGTCGCCGGTCTTGAGGCACTCCTGCCCGAGCGCGAACCGCAGCAGCGGCGAGTCCTGGCCGCGCTCCAGCATCAGCTCGAGGTTCCGGCGCAGCGGCATTTCAGCGCTCCCAGAACGCGGGCGTGAGCAGTAGCACGAACGTGAAGATCTCGAGCCTTCCGACCAGCATGGCGATGGTGCATATCCACTTCGCGGAGTCGGGCACGTCGCGGAAATTCGCCGCCACGTCGCCGAGGCCGGGGCCGGTGTTGTTGATCGTCGTGGCGACCGCGGACCAGGCCGACACCTGGTCCATCCCGAACATCATCAGGAGGAACATGAGCGCCGCGAACAGGATGAAGTACATCGCGAAAAACCCGGCGACGCCGTTCATCACCCGCTGCGGCACCGGGCGGCCGGCGAGCTTCACGGGAATCTCGGCGCTCGGGTGGACCAGCTGCTTGAGCTCGGCCACGCCCTGCCGGAACACGATCAGCCAGCGGATCACCTTCATGCCGCCGGCGGTGGAGCCCGCGCAGCCGCAGATCAGCGTGAGTGCCATCAGCAGCGTCGGCAGGGCGCCCGGCCACTGCGCGAATCCGCTGGTCATGAGGCCGGTGCTGGTCTGCATCGAGACGACCTGCAGGCTCGCGTAGCGCAGCGACTCGCCGAAGCTGCCGTATTCCCCGTACAGCCACAGGTACAGCGTCGCGAAGGTGATGACGCTGGCTACGATCCAGAAGTAGGCCTGGAATTCAGTGTCGCGCCGGTAGATGCCGGCATCGCGATGGCGCAGCGCGGAGAAGTGCAGCGCGAAATTCGCCCCGCCGAGGAACATGAAGACGGTGGCGATGACCTCGATCGTCACGCTGTTGAAATAGCCGAGGCTCGCGTCATGCGTGGAGAACCCGCCCGTCGACAGCACGCTGAATGCGTGGCCGATAGCGTCGAAGCCGCTCATTCCCGCCAGCCAGAACCCGGTCGCGCAGGCGGCGGTGAGCAGGGCGTAGATGCCCCACATCGCCTTCGCCGTCTGCGTGATGCGCGGCGTCAGCTTCTGGTCCTTCATCGGCCCTGGCGTCTCGGCCTTGTACAGGGACATGCCGCCGATGCCGAGGACCGGCAGGATCGCGACCGCGAGCACGATGATGCCCATGCCGCCGAGCCACTGGATCTGCTGGCGGTAGAACAGGATCGACTTCGGCAGGTCGTCGAGGCCGGTGATCACCGTTGCACCCGATGTCGTGAACCCGGAAACCGCCTCGAACACGGAGTCCGTGTAAGACAGGTCCGGGACGTCGCTGAGGTAGAACGGAGTCGCGCCGGCGATGCCGATGAAGACCCAGAACACGGCGGCGATCAGGAAGCCGTCCCGCAGCCGCAGCTCGCGCCGCTTGCGGCGGACCGGCAGCCACAGCAGCAGCCCGCAGGCCGCGATGATCAGCAGCGAGTAGAGGAACGGCCGCCAGTGACCGTCGCCGTAGCCGAACGAAACCGCGATCGGCGCCAGCAGCGTCAGGCTGAACATGACGAGCATGAGCCCGAGCGTGCGCTGCGCCATCACCAGGTTCATGTGCGCATACCGGACTGGAACAACCGTCCGACGTCCTCCACGTGGCGCCCGTCGGTCAGGAACAGGATCACGTGATCCTCGGCCTCGATGACCGTGTCGTGATGGGCCATGATCACCCGGCTGCCGCGCACCACGGCGCCGATGGTGGTGCCGTCCGGCAGGTCGATCTCGTCGATGCGCTTGCCGGCGATCGGCGAGCCGCGTCCGTCGGTGTGCACGATCGCCTCGATCGCCTCCGCCGCGCCGCGGCGCAGCGAATGCACGCGCACCACGTCGCCGCGCCGCACGTGCTCCAGCAAGGCGCCGATCGTCACGGTCTGCGGCGAAATCGCGATGTCGATCGGCCCGCCTTCCATCAATTCCGCGTAGGACGGCTTGTTGATGAGCGCCATCACGCGGCGGGCGCCGAGCTTCTTTGCGAGCATGGCCGAGAGGATGTTCGCCTCCTCGGCGTTGGTGAGGGCGACGAACACGTCCGCATCGTCGATGTTCTCCTCCAGCAGCAGGTCCTCGTCGGCGGCATTGCCGGTCAGCACCAGCGTGTTGCGCAGCCGCTCGGCCGCGCGCCGGGCGGTCTCCGGGTTGCGATCGATCAGCTTGACCTGCAGACGGTCCTCGAGCGCCTGCGCCAGCCGGAAGCCGATGTTGCCGGCGCCGGCGATGACGACGCGACGGACGCTCGCCTCCTCGGTTGAGAGCTCCTTCATCATCTGGCGCATGTCCTCGCGCGCGGCGATGAAGAACACCTCGTCGTGCTCCTCGATGGTCGTGTTGCCCTCGGGCTTGATGCTGCGGCCGCCGCGGTAGATGGCGGCGACGCGAACCTCGCGGTCGGGGATGTCGGCGCGCAGCTTCTGCAGCTGGTGGCCGACCAGCTTGCCGCCCTTCACCGCGCGCATGCCGACCAGGCCGACGCGCCCGTCGGCGAACTCGAGGACCTGCAGGGCGCCCGGGTAGCGGATCAGGCGCGCGACATAGTCGGTGACGTGCTGCTCGGGGCTGATCGCGAGGTCGACCGGGATGGCATTGTCGCCGAACAGCTCCGGCCTGCCGTAATAGTCGGCCGAGCGAATGCGGGCGATCTTGGTCGGCGTGCGGAACAGCGTCCAGGCCACCTGGCAGGCGATCATGTTCACCTCGTCGCTCGAGGTGAGGGCGACGAGCAGGTCGGCGCCCCGGCTGCCGGCGGCCTCGAGCACGGCGGGGTGGGCGGCATTGCCGGCCAGCGTCCGGATGTCGAGGCGGTCCTGCAGGTCGCGCAGCACGGCATCGCGGGTGTCGACGACGGTCACGTCGTTCGCCTGTTCTCGCGCAAGGTGCTGCGCGGCCGTGCTGCCGACTTGACCCGCTCCCAGAATGATGATTTTCACGCTAGCTCCCTGGTCGCCGGCGGATTCTAGCGCAGCGGCACTCTCGCCGGCCGTCATGCGCCGGATCCGGCGGGGTTCTCGCTCGCAAACTCCGCCGGAACTTACGAGTTTGCTCGCGAGACCCCGCCACCAGGCGCATGACGGGCAGCGGGCTGGCGGCGCGCCCGCGTGCGGACGGGACCCGGCGAGCGAGCGCGTAAGTTCCGGCGGCGCGAGCGAGCCGGAGTCCCGGCCGCAGCACGCCGGCGCGCCGCATTTACCGTCAGGGGATCTGTTCCAGGCGGGCCAGTTCGTACATCAGGATCTTCTGGCCGACGTTCTCGAAGTTCACGTGGACCTGCCGGCTGTCGCCCTGGCCCTCGAAGCGCAGGATCGTGCCCTCGCCGAACTTCGCGTGGCGGACACGGGTGCCGAGGCGCATCGGCAGTTCCTCGCCCGGCAGCTGCGCCGCACGCGAACGCCGGCGCGACGGCTCGCCCGGCGGCGGCGCGGCAACGGCGATGCGCTCGGATGCGTAGAGCGGCCGGCTCACGGAGATGCGCGGCCTTACGTCCTCGACCGCCTCTGGCGGCAGTTCCGACAGGAAGCGCGACGGGTCGCGGTAGGCCGTGCGGCCGAAGATGCGCCGACTCTCCGCGTGCGTCAGGTAGAGCCGCTGCATCGCGCGCGTCAGGCCCACGTAGCAGAGCCGGCGCTCCTCGGGCAGTCGGTCGGGATCGAAGGCCGAGTGTTCCGACGGGAACAGCCCTTCCTCGAGCCCGACGACGAAGACGGTCGGGAACTCGAGGCCCTTCGCGGCGTGCAGCGTCATGAGCTGTACGCAGTCGAGCCCGGTCGCCGCCTGCGTCTCGCCGGACTCGAGCGTCGCGTGCGCGAGGAAGGAGCCGAGCGGGGACAGGCCTTCGTCGTGCTCGGGCAAAAAGGCCTCGGCGGCATTGACGAGCTCGTCGAGGTTCTCGACGCGGGCCTCGCCCTTGTTGTCCTTTTCCTTGGCGTGGTGATCGCGCAGCCCCGACTGCCGGATCACGTGCTGCACCTGCTCCTGGAGCGGAAGCTCCACGATCGCGGCGGCGAGGCCGTCGATCAGCGCATGGAATCCGCGCAGCGCCCCGGCGGCGCGCGCGGGAAGCGCCTCGGCGAGCGCGAGGCCCGCTTTCCAGAGGCTGCGATCGTGGTCGCGCGCGTCATTGCGCAGGAGTTCGAGGGTCGCCCCGCCGATGCCGCGCGTGGGCAGGTTGACGACGCGCTCGAAGGCGATGTCGTCGTCGCGCGACTGCGTGAGGCGCAGGTACGCGAGCGCGTCCTTGATTTCCGCGCGCTCGAAGAACCGGAGCCCCCCGTACACGCGGTACGGGATGCGCGCCGACATCAGCGTCTCCTCGAATGTGCGCGACTGGGCGTTGCTGCGGTACAGCACCGCGGCCCCGGCCAGCGGCAGGCCGCGGCGCCGGTGGTCGCGGATGCGGTCTATGACGAAGTCGGCCTCGTCGCGCTCGTTGAAAGCGGCGTAGACGCGGATCGGCTCGCCGCCTTTGGTCGCGGTCCAGAGCTCCTTGCCCATGCGGTCCGTGTTCTTCGCGATCACGGCATTTGCGGCGGCGAGGATGACCTGGGTGGAGCGGTAGTTCTGCTCGAGGCGGTACACCGTGGCGCCGTACTCACGCCGGAAGTGCTGCATGTTCTCGACGCGGGCGCCGCGCCAGCGGTACACGGACTGGTCGTCGTCGCCGACCACGAACGGCGCGCCGGTCTTGCCGACCAGCATGCGCAGCCAGTCGTACTGGATGCCGTTCGTGTCCTGGAACTCGTCGACCAGGATGTGGCGGAAGCGCTCGCGGTAGTAGCCGCCGAGGTCGGGCACGTCGCGCAGGACCTCGAAACTGCGGAGCAGGAGCTCGGCGAAATCGACCACCCCGGCGGTCTCGCAGCGCTGCTCGTAGAGCCGGTAGAGCTGGATGAGCTGCTTGCGCGTCGGGTCGTCGCGGTCGGCAAGGTTCTTCGAGCGCCGGCCCTCGTCCTTGCTCGAGTTGATGAAGTTCTGCACCTCGCGCGGCACCCAGCGCTGCTCGTCGAGCTTCCGCTCGCGGATGATCTTGCGCACCAGCCGTTCCTGGTCGTCCTGGTCCAGTATCTGGAAGGACTGCGGCAGGCGCGCCTCGCGCCAGTGGCGGCGCAGCATCCGGTGCGAGAGGCCGTGGAAGGTGCCGATCCAGAGGGCGTCGGCCGGCATCGCGAGCAGCGTCTCGATGCGCCCGCGCATCTCGGCGGCCGCCTTGTTGGTGAAGGTGACGGCCATCAGGCCGTGCGGCGAGACGCCGTGCTCGAGGATCAGCCAGGCCGCACGGTGCGTCAGGACCCGCGTCTTGCCGCTGCCGGCGCCGGCGAGCACCAGCACGGGCCCCACGGGCGCGGTGACGGCCGCGCGCTGCTCGTCGTTCAGGGACGCCAGTAGATCGTGCACAGGCATGGGAGGGCGGATTCTACAGAAAAAGGGGACAGTCACCTTTTTCGGTACGAGCTCGGTTGCACGTGCGTGCCGCTCGAAAAAGGTGACTGTCCCCTTTTTCGGTTACGGCCTGGTTTCCTTCGAGAACTCGATCAGCGCGAGGGCGAGCGCGATCACGACGGGGCCGAGGAACAGGCCGATCATGCCGAACGCGGCGAGGCCGCCCAGCACGCCGACGAAGACGGCGAGCGTCGGCAGCACGGCGCGCCCGGAGATCAGCAGCGGCTTCAGGAAGTTGTCGACGCTGCTGATCACGACACCGAAGGCGACCAGGATCACGGCCTGGGTGTAGCGGCCCTGGGCAGCGAGCACGATGACGGCCGGGCCCCAGACCAGAGCCGTGCCGCCAAAGGGCACGACCGAGAGCACGGCTGCGACCACGCCGAATACCACCGGGGCCGGCAGTCCCACGACCGTGAAGGCGATGCCGCAGAGCAGGCCCTGCACGATCGCCGTCACGACCGTGCCGCGCACGACCGCGTGCGTGACGGAAGCCAGCCTTTCGGCGAGGTCGTCGCGCTGGGCGGGCGGCAGCGGCACCAGCGCCGCGCCCTGGCGCGCGATCGCGCGGCCGTCCCGGATGATGAAGAAGAGCAGGAACAGCATCACCGTGAACGAGAGCACCGAGCCGACCGCGCCGAGGAAGGCGACGCCGCCAAAACTCGCGAGGTGCTGGAACAGCGTGCGGCTGCCCTCGACCAGCCACTCCTGCACGTGGGCAGTGCTGATCGCGAGGTTCCGCTCCAGCCAGTCAAGCGCACTGCCGATCACCGGGATCTGGTCGATGTGACGCAAGCTGCCCGCGTCCTGCGTGCCCACCCAGTTCTGCAATCGTCCCGCGAGTTCGGCCGCCTGGCGCGCGAAAGCGATCGCCAGCGCAGTCAGCGGGCCGAGGAAGAGCACGAGCACGAGCAGGGTCAGCGCGAACGCGGCGATCGACGCCCGCCCGCGCAGCATCGCGGTGAGCTTCGCCTGCTGCGGCTGCAGCAGGAAGCCGATGAAGAGTGCCCAGGCGATCGGGCCGAGGAAGGGCTCGATGATCTTGAACACGAGGAATGCGACGATGGCGAGACTGGCGGCGCCGATCAGCCGCTGGTAGAAGACCGGGTTCTCGGAACTGTTCATGGGCCCTCAGAGTGCCGCGCGGATGCGCGCCGCGTGGGCGGCGAGCGCCGCCGGATCGGCCGGGTCGGCAGCATGGATGCCGAGGTCCCTGCCGGCGTAGCGCGGAATCACGTGAAAGTGCAGGTGAAACACACTCTGCCCCGCAGCCGGGCCGTTCAGCTGAGCGATCATGATGCCGGGCGGAGAAAAAGCCTTCTTGATCGCCCGTGCGATCCTTTGCGCGGTTCGTATCGCGGCGGCGACCGAGTCGGGCGGCGTCGTGAAGATGTCCTCGCCCGCGGCCTTCGGCAAGATCAGCGTGTGGCCCTCGGCCTGCGGCATGATGTCCATGAACGCGAGCGTGTCCGCGTCCTCGAAGACCTTGTGGCAGGGAATCTCGCCGCGGACGATGCGGGCGAAGATGTTGTTCGCGTCGTAAGCCATCTCAGCGCTCCAGTTGGATGGAGATCACGCAATGGTCGGGCCAGCGGCCGCCTTGCGGGTAGTCCCAGACCCGGTAGGAATCCGGCACCAGCCGCGCGGCCAGGCGCTCGCCAAGAATAAGGTAGTCGATCGGCATCCGCTCGCCGTGGCCGTTGCCGCAACCGACCGCGCCATGGCCCGCGCCCGGGTCCAGCAGGTCGGCCCCGGACGGCTCGCCGTCGTCGATCTCCGGCCAGATCGCGACGATCGCGCCCGCGGCATCGCGCGCTGCTGCCCGCTCGCGGTCGAAGCGCCGGTTGAAGTCGCCCACGACCCCGAATGCCGCGCCGGCTCGCGCGCGCCGGTCAATCCAGTCCTCGAGCACGGGGACCTGGCGCTGCAGCACCCGGCAGTCCGCCCGCTTGCTGGTCAGCGGATCCCGGTTGCAGGAGGCCTTTAGGTGAACGGCCAGCAGGCGGATCTCGCGCGGCGTGCCCGGCTCGAGTGTCAGGTCGGCGCCCCAGCGCACGTCGTTCTCGGGCAGGCCGAGGGCCTTTAGGTCCGTATTGCAGCGAAACCGGAGGCCCTTCCTGATCGCGAATCCGACATTCTGCACGGCGCGGCGCCCGGTGAAGCAGAACTCGCGGCCCGGAAACAGCACTGACGCGACGTCGCGACCGTCGACCTCCTGCAACGCGATGACATCCGCGGCGAGCGTCGCCGCGAAATCGCGGATGCGCCCGATGTCGTCCTCGCTCCAGCGGCTTTTCGGCACGAGGTCGCAGGGGATCGCGCGCTCGGTACCGGACGCGCGGGTGCCGCGCCCGAAGCAGCCCGGCGCCAGCGCGTCGAAGACCGCAGGCCGCATCATCCACTCCATGTTCCAGGTCGCGAGGGTCAAGCGCCCGGGGGCAGGCAGAGCGGCGGCGGAGACGGCAAGGGCGGCAGCGAGGGCGGTGGCAAACAGCCGGATCACGCGCCGCCCGTGCGGCGGTTCGCGACCAGGTCGACGACGACCGCCGGGTCTGCAAGCGTCGATACGTCCCCGAGATGCTCGTGCTCGTCGGCCGCGATCTTGCGCAGGATGCGGCGCATGATCTTGCCGGAGCGCGTTTTTGGCAGGCTTGGCGCCCACTGGATATGGTCCGGCTGCGCGATCGGGCCGATTTCCTTCCTTACCCAGCGCACCAGATCGGCACGGAGCGCCTCGGAGGGCGCTTCGCCGGAAACCAGCGTGACGTAAGCGTAGATGCCCTGGCCCTTGATGTCGTGCGGGAAGCCGACGACCGCGGCCTCGGCGACCCTCGCGTGCGCGACCAGCGCGCTCTCGACTTCAGCCGTGCCTATGCGGTGGCCGGAGACGTTCATGACGTCGTCGACGCGGCCGGTGATCCACCAGTAGCCGTCTTCGTCCCGGCGCGCGCCGTCGCCGGTGAAATAACGACCGTGAAAGTGGGTGAAATAGGTGTGCATGAATCGCTTGTGGTCACCGTAGACGGTGCGCATCTGGCCCGGCCAGCTGTCGAGCAGCACGAGGTTGCCGTCGGCGGCGCCCTCGAGAATCCTGCCATGGCCGTCGACGAGCGCGGGCAGGACGCCCGGCAGCGGCAGCGTCGCCGAGCCCGCCTTCAGGATGGTGGCGCCCGGCAACGGCGAGATCAGGATGCCGCCGGTTTCAGTCTGCCACCAGGTGTCGACGATCGGGCAGCGCCCGTCGCCCACCACGCGGTAGTACCACTCCCAGGCTTCCGGGTTGATCGGCTCGCCGACCGAGCCGAGCAGCCGCAGGCTCGCGCGCGAGGCCGCCCTGACCGGCGCGTCGCCGTCCCGCATCAGCGCGCGGATTGCGGTGGGTGCGGTATAGAAGATGTTGACCCGGTGCTTGTCGACGACGCGCCAGAAGCGGGAAGTGTCCGGGTAGTTCGGCACGCCCTCGAACATCAGGCTGGTCGCCCCGTTGCTGAGCGGCCCGTAGACGATGTAGCTGTGCCCGGTAACCCAGCCGACGTCCGCGGTGCACCAATAGACCTCGTCCTCGCGGTAGTCGAAGACGCAGGCGAACGTGTAGTTCACGTACACGAGGTAGCCGCCACTCGTGTGCAGCACGCCTTTCGGCTTCCCGGTCGAGCCGGAGGTATACAGGATGAACAGCGGGTCCTCCGCGTTCATCCGCTCCGGCTCGCAGTCCGCGGCTTCCGCGGCCGTGACCTCCTCGTAACGGACGTCGCGGCCCTCGAACCAGGCCACCTGCGCGCCGGTGCGCCGCACGACCACGACGTGACTCACGGCGAGGCCGCGTGCGGCGATCGCCTCGTCCACGTTCGCCTTGAGCGGGATCCTCTTGCCGCCGCGCACGCCCTCGTCCGCGGTTATGACGAGCGCGGACTCGCAGTCCTCGATGCGGCCGGCGAGCGACTCCGGCGAAAAGCCGCCGAAGACGACCGAGTGGATCGCGCCGATGCGGGCGCAGGCGAGCATCGCGACCGCGGCCTCGGGGATCATCGGCATGTAGATCGTGACCCGGTCGCCTTTCTTCACGCCGAGCCTGCGCAGCGCATTGCCGAGCCGGCACACCTGCCCGTAGAGCTCGCGATAGCTGACGCTGCGCGAATCCGAGGGTTCGTCGCCCTCGAACAGCAGCGCCGTCTTGTCGCCGCGCGCCGCGAGCTGCCGGTCGAGGCAGTTGACCGAGACGTTGAGTTCGCCGTCCTCGTACCAGCGGATGCGGAAATCCGCCGGGTCGTAGGACACGTCCTTGATGCGGGTCGGGAAGCGGTACCAGTCGACGCGCTGCGCGACCTTCGCCCAGAATCCCTCGGGATCGCGGACCGATTCCGCGTAGAGCGCATCGTAGTCCGCGGCCTTGACGACCGCCCTGGCGGCGAAGGCTTCCGGGACCGCGTGAATGTGGGTGGTCAAAGGTCGGCCGCTTTGAAGGTGTCGCAGGCATCCACCGAGCCCGACCTGAACCCGGCGCTGAACCAGCGCATGCGCTGCTCGGAGCTGCCGTGGGTGAACGCGTCGGGCACCACGGCCCGGCCCTGGCTCCTCTGTAGCGTGTCGTCGCCGACCGCAGCCGCCGCGTTGATCGCTTCCTCGGCATCGCCGGCCTGGAGCACGTCGCCGTACTTGCCGACGCGGTTGGCGTAGATGCCGGCAAAGCAATCCGCCTGCAGCTCGAGCCGTACCGAGAGCTGGTTGGCGGCATCGGGGTCGCGCTGCTGCAGCCGGTGGACCTGGTCCGAGATGCCGAGGAGATTCTGGACGTGATGCCCAACCTCGTGCGCGACGACGTAGGCACGCGCGAAGTCGCCGCCGGCGCGCAGCTTTCCTTCCATCAGCTGGTAGAAGGCGAGGTCGACGTAGAGTTTCTCGTCGGCCGGGCAGTAGAACGGGCCCATGGCCGCCTGGGCGAAGCCGCAACCGGAATCCGTCGCCTCGGTGAACAGCACCAGGGTCGGCTCGCGATACCGTCCGCCGAGGTCCGCGAATATCCCGTTCCAGACGTCCTCGGTATCGGCGAGCGCGACGGCGGTCTGCTGCCGCCTCTCGTTCTCCAAACCGTCCTCGACGTAGGGTTCGTTCGTCGCCTGCACCGGCGCATCTCCGACGCCCTGCAGCACTGCGGTCGGGTCCCCGCCCATGAACATGATCAGGAGCGCGATCGCGAGCGTGCCGATGCCGCCGCCGACCAGGCCGCCGCGGCTGATTCGCATGCCGCGCCGGTCCTCGATGTTGTCGCTCTGCCGCCGTCCTTCCCAGCGCATGTCCGCCTCCGGTGCGGGTCAGATCAGGTCGTACTGCCTGGCCAGCAGCCAGGTCAGCGTGATCCACATCAGTATCGCAAGCGGCAGGCCGGCTTTCACGAAGTCCTTGAAGCGGTAGCCGCCCGCCGACATCACCAGCAGGTTGGTCTGGTAGCCCATGGGTGTCGCATAGCTGATATTGCAGCCGAACAATACCGCCAGCACGAACGGTCGCGGATCGGCGCCGAGCGTCGTCGCCATGGCGATCGCGACCGGCGTGCCGATGATGGCCGCCGCGTTGTTGGACACGAAATTGGTGACGAGTGCCATCAGCAGCATCAGCGCCGTGATCATCGCGGCAGGAGGAATGATGTCGCCCAGGGCGGCGAGCCCGTAGCCGGCGCTCGCGATCAGGCCGGTCGCCGTCAGTGCCTCGCCGAGCGCGAGGCTCGCGACGACGATCATGATGACCTTCGACGACAGGGCGTCGGTCGCTTCCTGCCAGCGCACGCAGCCGGTCAGCAGCATGGCGGCCACGCCGAGCGCCGAGGCGAGCACCATCGGCAGCAACTTCAGCGCCGCGATCGCGATGACGCCGGCGAGTATCGCGAAAGCGAGTGGCGCGCGGCGCGTGTGCGGAAGCTCCATCATCGCATCGAGCATCATCAGGCCGGGGACCGCGCGCAGGCGCTCGATGCCCTCCTTGGCGCCGCGCAGCAGCACGACGTCGCCGGGACGCAGGTACTCGATGGAAGGATCCAGCGCGGGTTCCCCGCCGGGCCGATGCAGGCCGATCACGGCAAGGCCGTGCTCGTCGCCGAACCGGCTCGCCACGAGCGTCATGCCGCCGAGGTCTGAATCGGATGCGATCAGCGCCTGGGCCAGGGTCTGACCGGGCGGGGCGGGCGCCTCGATGCGCTCGCGGACATGGAGCCACGCACCCAGCACCGTCGCGTGTTCCCGCAGGTCTTCCGGGGAATCCTCGATCAGCAGGCGGTCACCGGCCTCGAACGTCAGGGTCGGCAGCCGCGCCAGTGTCAGCCCCCTGCGTATGACGCCCTGCAGCTTCATGCCCGTGACTTTCTTGAGGACCTCCGGCAACTGGCGCCCGACCGCAAACCCGCCCTCTCGCAGCGTGAGCGACGCCGAAAACTCCAGCGGTTCTGCCTGCGGGCCGTTGCCGGCATCCTTCGGCAGCAGCCGCGGCAGCACCAGCCACAGGTAGGGCAGGGCGATGGCGCCGGCAATGGCGACGATCGGCGCGAAATCGAACAGGCCGAAGGCCGGGACGCCGTTCTTTTCGGCGATGCCGACGACCAGCAGGTTGGTCGAGGTGCCGATGGTGGTCGCCATGCCGCCGATCAGCACCGCGTAGTTCATCGGCAGCAGCGTCGCCGTCGCGCTGGTGCCGGTGCGCGCGGCGACCGCCACCAGCACGGGCATCAGCAGCACCACGATCGGCGTGTCGTTCATGACGCCGCTTGCCAGCATGCAGAACACGAGCATCAGCAGGAACGCGAAGCCCGGGGCGAACGCCCAGATCCGGGCGAGCCGCCGCACGATCGGTTCCAGCGCGCCGGTGGCGACCAGGCCGCGACCCAGCACCATCAGGAAGCAGATCGTCACCAGCGCCGTGTTGCCGAAGCCGGCGAGGAACTGCTCCGGGCCGAGCGGATGGTCGCCGCGCGCGTAGGGGAAGATGCCGAACAACAGCATCAGGGCGAGCAAGGCCAGCAGCGCGGTGCTCTGCACCGGCAACTGTTCCTTGGCGAACAGCCAGAACGTGACGAAGGTGATCGCGAGCACCGCGCCTGCGTGCCAGTCGATGAACTCGATGAAACCAAGGTCCATGGACGGGAGTCTAGCGGACCGGGGCCTTCGGCCAGCCATCGCGCAGGTGCAGGTCGCGCTGGGGATAGGGAATCGTGACGCCGGCCGCGGCGAAGCGGTCCCAGATGGCGAGATGCAGGTCGGAGCGGACGTTGTTGACGCCGTCCTCGGGGTCGCGGATCCAGAACCGCAGTTCCAGGGCGATGCCGTTATCGTCGAATTTCATGACCCGGCTGGCGGGCGCCGGGTCCTTCATGACGCGGGGATGTTCCGCGGCGGCCTCGATCAGCAGGCGCAACGCGTCGCGCGGGTTGTCCTGGTAGCTGATCTGCACCGGGAGCTTCAGCCTGACCGCGCGGTCGCCGTAGCTCCAGTTCACGACCTCGGCGCTGATGACATTCTCGTTCGGGATCAGGGTGTCGACGCCGTCGCGGTCGCGCACGACGATGTAGCGGGCGCGCAGTTCCTTGACCACCCCGAAGCGCTCGCCGATCGTGATGACGTCGCCCTGCCGGATCGAGCGGTCGCCGACCAGGATGAACCCGCTGACGAAGTTCGCCGCGATACGCTGCAGGCCGAATCCGAGGCCGATGCCGAGCGCGCCGCTGAAGACGGCGAGCGTCGCCAGATTGATGCCCACGGCATTGAGGCCGAGCAGGGCGGCGATCACCAGCAGGAACAGCCGCACGAACTTGGAAATGCCGACGCGCAGGCCGATCGAGACCTCGGACTTCGACATCAGGCTGCGCGTGGCGAAGCTGCCGAGATAGGCGCCCGCCATCAGGAAAATGGCCATCGTCACGATCGCCTTCAGGGCATCGAGCACCGAGAAGCCTTCGCGCCCGACCGGGATTTCGATGCCTTCGAGCGTGAGCGCGACCGGCTCGATCCAGCCCAGCAGGTACATCGCGGCCAGCAGCCACGCCGTCCAGGTGATCAGCTGCTCGGATGCGGCGAGCAATGGCCCCGGACGAAGCGCGCGCTTCAGCAAAGCCGTCACCAGGCGGATGGCGGCCAGCGCAAAGGCGAGCAGGGCGATGATCGAGGCGAATCCGTCCGGCAAGCGCAGCCTCCGGAGCAGGGCGGCCGCCGCGAAGCCGGACAGGCCGAACAGGACCAGGAAGGCGATTCGCTCGAGCAGCGGAGTGACGGCCTTGAATGTCGCTGCCGGCGCCGGCCAGCCCTGCTGCTGGAAACGCGCGCGCAACTGGCGCGCGACCAGCCAGGAGGCGCCCGCCGCCAGCGCGAGCGCGCCGATCTGCCACCAGTAGTCGGGCTGCGCGAGCCGCGCCAGCATCCCGCCCCAGTATCTGGCCGCCAGTTCCAGGGTCCCGTTCATTGCAAAGCGCTCACCCCGAGGACCATAGCGCGCCGTACCGCAAAGGCCAATGCGCCGCGGCAGCGCCTGGCGTGCCGGCGAATCAGCCCAGGCCGTGCGGCAGGTAGTGGTCGACCAGGAAGGCCGCGAACAACAGCGCGAGGTAGTTGATGGAGAAGCGGAACGCGCGCATCGGCAAGTCCGCGCGCCCCGACTGCCGCAGCGCCCAGGCATGGCGCAGGAACAGCGCGTCCAGCGCGACCGCGGCGGCAAGGTAGAACCATCCCGCCATGCCGGTCACGAACGGCAGCATCGTGATGACCGTCAGCAGGATCGTGTAGTACCAGATGAACTGCTTGGTATAGGCGACGCCGTGCGTCACCGGCAGCATCGGGATGCCGACGCGCGCGTATTCCTCGCGCCGCGCGATCGCGAGCGCCCAGAAGTGGGGCGGCGTCCAGGCGAAGATGATGAGGAACAGGAGCAGCGCGTTCGGGTCGACCGCGCCGGTCACCGCGGTCCAGCCGAGCACGGGCGGGGCGGCGCCGGCCGCGCCACCGATCACGATGTTCTGCGGCGTCGCGCGCTTGAGCCAGACCGTGTAGACGACGGCGTAGCCGATGATCGAGAAGAAGGTCAGCACGGCCGTCAATGCATTGACGAGCAGCGCCAGGACCAGCATCGAGCCGGCGCCCAGCACGAAGGCGAAGGACAGCGCGTAGGCCTCGGAGACGGTTCCGCGCGGCAACGGGCGCATGCGCGTGCGCGCCATCTCGGCGTCGATGCGGGCATCCAGCACGTGGTTGATCGCCGCGGCGGAGGATGCCGCGAGCGCGATGCCGATCGTTCCCCAGACCAGCCCGGCAGCCGGCGGAAAGCCGGGCACGGCTAGGAACATGCCCGTGATCGCCGTGAACATGATGAGCGACACGACCTTCGGCTTCGTCAGGGCGAGGTAATCGCGCGCCCGGGCGGAGACCCGGCCGGCGGCGGCTGTGGCGTGCGCTTCGCGGGCGGTCATGAGGCCCGAAATGCTACCACGCAACCCATGGAGGGGACGCGCCCCTTCAAGGGATCGGCTTGAGGCCGGTATGGGCCGCGGCGCGCTGCACCACGTACTCGCAGAGCCCGCGCAGGAACTCCGAAAAGACCCGGACACGGGCGAGGCGCTGCGCGGCCGGCGCATGGACGATGGACAGCGCCGGCCCGGCGCAGGTTTGCTCGGCGAGGACGGTCACGAGGTTGCCGTCGACGAGTTCGCGCGCTGCCAGCAGGTCCAGCGTCTGGGTGATGCCGACACCGCGCGCCGCGGCCAGCATCACCGCCTCCGCCTCGTTGATCTTCACGCGAAACGGCAACGGCTTCGGCACTGCCGCTTCGCCGGCGAATAGCCAGGGCCGCGGTTGCACGGCACCAGGCGGAATCGAACCGATCAGCACGTGATTGGCCAGGTCCGCGATCGTCTGCGGGCGCCCATGCCGCGCGAGGTATTCCGGCGAGGCACAGGTGATCCAGCGCGAGCCGGAAATCCGGTGCGCGACCAGGTCGGGATCCGTCACCGTGCCTGCACGCACGGCGAGATCCACGCGCTCGCGCGCCAGGTCGACGACGCGCTCGTTGAAGCGAAGGTCGAGGTCGATGCCCGGATAGCGCGCGAGGAAATCCGGCAGGGCGCGCAGCAGGATGTGCCGGCCGAACGAGCCGGGCACGTCCACGCACAGCCGCCCGGCCGGTCGTTCCTTGCCGCGCCTGAGCGTTTCCTCCGCGGCGGCGAGTTCCGCGAACACACGCTTGCAGTGGTCGAGGTAGTCGGCGCCAGCGGGCGTCATGGCCACCTTTCGCGTCGTACGATTGAGCAGGCGCAGCCCGTAGCGGCGCTCGAGGCGCTGCACGTGCGTGGTGACCATGGCACGCGACAGCCCGAGTTCGTCGGCCGCGCGCGTGAAGGAGCCGAGTTCGGCGACCCGGCTGAATGCGCGCATGGCCTGGAAGTCCTCCACGACCTATTAGGTAATATTATTGAACTATAAAGTCAATATTGAGTGGTTTATCAGAACAATAGGGCGGCGTACCTTCTCTCCAGCACGACACAGGAGGACGCCATGTTCCTGTTCAATCGATCGAGCCTCGGAGTCTGCCTCGCTATCCTGGTCGCCGGACTCCCGGTCCTGATCCAGTACTTCGGCTAACGCAACGCCGGGCGAAAGCGCCCGACCTCCGAGCGCGGACTGAGCGTCCGCAACAGCGCGACAGTTGCCAGCACCACCAGCACGGCTCCCGCGTTGTGGGCCGTGCCCAGCCACAGCGGCCAGCCCTGCAGTATCAGGTTGATGCCGATCGATACCTGCAATGCCGCGGCGATGCCAAGTGCGGTCGCGGCCGCCTTGGTCGCCGTCGAGCGGCCTCGCCGCCAGGCGCCGACGACGATCCATGCGATCAGGAACACGGTGACCGCGGCGCCGATCCGGTGCGCGTAGTGGATCGCGACGCGCGCCGGCGCGTCGAGCACGCCGCCTTCGTAGTCAATGCCGAGCCCGCGCCAGAGGATGAAGCCGTTCCGGAAGTCCATAGGCGGCCAGAATGTGCCATGGCAAGTCGGGAAGTCCGGGCAGGCGGCGGCCGCGTAATTGGTGCTGGTCCAGCCACCCAGCGAAACCTGGAGGATCACGACGACGAGCCCCGCGAACGCAAGCCGGCGCAGCGGGCGCTCGACGGCCTTGAGCTCGCGCCGCGCGGGCGGCATCGCGAGCCACCATAGCAGCGCGAGCGTCGTGAGCCCGCCCAGCAGGTGCAGCGTGACGATGAGTGGTTTCAGCAGCAGCGTCACGGTCCACATGCCGAGGAGCGCCTGCACGACGAGCAAGGCGACGATGAGCCAGGGCAGTGCACGCGGCTGCGCGGGATCGCGGCGATTCACGACCGAGAAGACCGCGAGCCCGATCACGAGCAGTCCGAGCCCGCCGACGATATAGCGGTGCACCATCTCGTTGACCGCTTTCTGGTAGACAAAGGGCCGCTCCGGGTTGGCGGCGTTGATCGCCTCCACTTGTTCCGCCGCCTGTGCCGGGCGGATATGGCCATAGCAGCCCGGCCAGTCGGGACAGCCGAGACCGGCATGGGTGAGGCGCACCCAGGAGCCCACCACGACCACGATCGCACACAGGAGCGTCGCGGCCAGCGCGGCGCGGCGGAACCAGGCGAGTCGGCGGGTCTGGGGCATCGCGCCGGTGCGTTCAGGCGCCGTCCGAGCAGACGGGCTTCAGTCGCCAGTCGGCGAGGCGGCGCAAGTCGAGCGCCCCGATGAGGAACGCGCCGTCGTCAAAGACAGGCGGGATGGGCCGGATCAGGATGGGCGGCGCGAGCGCTTCCACGGATCCCCTCTTGAAGAGTGTCTTCAGCGTGTGCACGGGCCTGAAGCCGAGTTCCCGGAGAATCCGGAACGCACGGGCATCGAGTCCGTAGCCGAGTGCGGACAATGCCACGAAGTCGCCGCTCGTGCAGGCGCGCTGCAGTGCCTCGCGCATGAGACCCGGCCGGGCTTCGCCGTAATCCAGCAGGCTCCCGCAACGCCCGTCCGACGAGACGTCGAACACCGCGAAAGCGCGCGCGACCTCGCCCTCCATGCGGTAATAGAAAGCATAGCGTTGCACCGGGTTGCGGTAGCGCCAGGCGAAAAAAGCCTGGTCCTGGCGCAGGCGCAGCGCCGGTCCATCCGTCGGCTCGGCGGCGATGATGGCCGCCATCTCGGCCGGTCGCGCCTCGCCTGCGACCAGGATGTCGCCGAAGCGCCCGTGGCGGACCCCCGCCCGCGCCGGCCGGCGGTCGGGGCGCGCCGGCCGCTTGGACCAGGCGTCGGCCAACCAGACGATGGGATTCAAGCCCCGCCGCATGTAGACGACGCGCGGCGCGAGGGGCGTGAATCCGAGCGCGAGGTAGCCCGGCCGCGAATTGTCGCCGGAAGTCAGGTTCATGAAGAGGCGATAGCGCGCCGGGTCGAATTCCGAGGCGAGCTTGCCCATGGCGATCGAAAGGCCCTGGTTGCGATGGCCGGGATCGACGACGGTGTCGCAGGGATGCAGCACGACGATGTCGGGGCGCCCGTCGCCCGGCGCGTAGGCGTGCGCAAAATAGCCGCGGAATCCGACGACCGCGCCGCGATGCAGCGCGACAATTCCCGGTGGCGCATCGACGTAGGGATTCTCGAGGTGCCGCCAGCGAAACAGGCGTGCCGCCAGCGCGCGTTCGTGCGGCCAGAGCCCTGCGAGCACCGACAGCACGCCCTCCAGGTGCTCCGGGCGGAACCGGACGATCTCGTATTCCCCGCGACTCATACCGCCATCCCGGCATTGCGGCGGTTGGCCGCGATGCGCGCGTCCACGACTGCAACCAGGGCATCGAGCGCCGGCAACACGATTCCTTTCTGTGCAGCGACGGCCTGCACGAGCCGGTCGACGCGCTCGATGTGGGTTGCCCCGGCCGCGACGGCCCGCGCCGCGGAAGACGGCATCGTGAGCGAACCGGCCGCCGCCGCGTAGGCCGGAAACGGGACGAGGTCGCTGTCGCGGGCACCGAGGCGGCGCAGGAGCTCGAGAATCCCGCCGTAGATCGCCGCGGAAAGCGCGCGGTCCGCAAGCACCGCGGCCGCGATGGAGCGGATGCCGCCGGCCTCGATGCAGCGATAGTTGCCGGTCACGAGCATCGGCCACTTCGAAAGCGGCACGAAAGGCGAATCGTGAAGCGTGAGCCGCACCGGCAGGGCGAGCGGGCCTTCGACGGTCTCGAGCCGGGCGTCGTCGATGCCAGCCGCCAGCTCGCGCAGCATGTCCGTGTCGGCATCGGAGTCGAAGCGCGCGGCGCGGAAATTCGTCGGCAGGCGCACCTGCATGACGTTGCCGGGCGGCCCTTCAACGCGCGAAGCCTGGGCATCGGCGCTGCAATGCGTGATGAGCCCCGGCGCGATCGCGTCCCAGGCCGCGGCATCGGCGTAGCAGGGGCGGCAAGGCTCCGCGGCCAGACCCGGGATGCGCGCAAGATAGGGCAGCGGTGGCATGTTCATGATCGAAAGGCAGGGGCGGCGCGCCGCGGCGACCGCGGCGAGCAGGCTGCGCACTTCCGGCGCGCGATACTGCGGTTCCTGCATCGCGAGGACGACCAGGCCGTAGCGCGCGGGATCGATGGCCGCGGGTGCACGAGCCGTGAGCTGCCCGGGCAGGGCCCGCGAATCCACCTCGACCGGCACGGCACGCCCGCGCACCGGGAAGATCGTGCGTGTCCCCTCGCGGTTGATCGCGTCCGCATGCGCGGCCGGGGCCACGAGCATCACGTCGATGCCCGCGAGCAGCAGCTTGGTGGCGAACAGCGATCCGTAGGAAGCGCCGAAGACGAGTACGGGCGGCATGCTATCCGATGTTCGAGAGCCGCAGCAGGCGCTCAAGGTCCTTGAGCAGCCCGCGCGCGGAGCCCGCCGCCGGGTAGGCCATCATCAGGTTTCCGTGCGGGTCCACTATATAAATGCCGTGGCCCGGCCCGAGGGCGGGCGGGAACTGGGCCAGGAAGGCCTTGCCGGGCGGGCCGACGGCCACGAGCACGACCAGGTCCGCGTCGCGGGAGAGGCGTTGCACCGAGCCGCAGGATCCCTGGTACAGGAGCACGCGCTGCACGCGTTCCGCGTCCTTGTTGAGCGCGAGGCGGACGCGCGCGAGCTCGTCGAGCAGGGCGCGCGTGCCGTCGCCGCAGCCGGCACCCGCGTCATGAACCAGCGACCACTTGCCCTGGAAGAAATCCTCCGGCGCGGGCCGCCCGTCGGGCAGCATGAGGCCGGACACGGCAAGCGGGCGCGGCGGGGTGACGAGTTCGCCGTGGGCGCCCGCGGCGGGGCGCCAGCCGGAGAAATAGTAGACGAGGAGCGCGCCCGCGACGGGCACGAAGAAGAGCAGGGCGATGAGCAGGAACCGGCGGCGGCCGCGCCGCTGCGATGCGTCCGGCAAGCTCAAGCAGTCTCCCCGGGTTTCCTGAAGCTGAGGAAAAACCAGATCGCGCCTGCGACGGTCGCAAATGCGAACCATTGCACGGCGTAGCCGAGATTGCGGTCGGCGGCCGTGCCGGTGACGGTCCAGGCGCGCACGTAACCGTCGGGCACCGCGGGATCGAGCAGTACCTGGCGCGGCGCGAGCGTCCTGCCGAGCGCGGCGGCGAGCTCGGTCATCACCGGGTACTGCACCAGGCGCGGCCAGCCGTTCGCGGGCGGCGCCTTCAGCCAGATGCCGGGCCGGGGCAGTTCATCGAGGCGGCCGACGACCGTGCGCGGCTCGCCGTCGACCCCGGTCTCCGGCAAGTCCTGGCGCGTCGCGCCGTAGGGCAGCCAGCCGCGGTTCACGATCACGGCCGTGCCGTCGTCTAGCAGGAACGGCGTGAGCACTTCGACGCCCGCGACGCTTTCATGGCTCATGTTGTCGAGCAGGAACTGGTGTTCGGGGTCGTAGCGGCCGCCGATGCGCACGCGCTGGTAGCGGGGCGCATCGGACGGAAGCTGCCGCCAGTCGACGGGCGGGGCGCTCGAGGCGAGCTGCGCGGTGAGCGCCTGCTTTTCCTCGGCGCGGCCGAGCTGCCAGTTGCCGAGTGAGACGAACAGGACGATCGCCCCGGCCGCGAGGACGGTCGGCGCGGGTCGCGGGGCGAAGCGGGTCAGCCGGCCCGGCACCGCGATATACTCCTCTTTCCACAGGGCCGGGGCTCTAGCATGTCAGGCGTGAAGTGGCTGGTTCTGCTCATCTTTTTTGCGATCGTCCTGAGTCTCGTCTCCGCCATGCTGCACCTCGTGCACGATTACAAGGGTGAGTCGCGGCGGATGGTCCGGGCGCTCTCGATCCGGATCGGGCTCTCGCTGCTCCTCTTCATCCTGCTGTGGTGGACCTGGAAGATGGGCTGGATCGAGCCGCACGCCGTCGGCGGCTGAGCTTCACTCTGCGGTCTCGGTGAGCGCGCGCACGGACGGCAGGTTGCGCCAGCTTCCGCCGACGTCCATCCCGAAGCCGAACACGAAACGGTCCGGCACCCGGATGCCCGTGAAATCGGCCATCACTTTCGGCAGTTCGCTCCGGATCTTGACTGCGAAGGCCGCGAGCATGACTTCGCTCGCGCCGAGCTCGAACAGCCGCGCGCGGATCGCGAGCAGCGTCTGGCCCTCGTCCAGGATGTCGTCGAGCAGGAGCACGGTGCGCCCGGTCACGGATTCGTGGGGGCCCGCTATCCACACGAGCTCGCCGCCTTTCGCTTCGCGCCCGTAGCGGCGCACGTGCACGTAGCCGACCTCGAGCGCGAACGGCAGCCGCGGCAGCAGCTGGCCGGCGAACACGAGGCCGCCGTTCATCACGGTGAGCACGAGCGGGTGGCGGCCCGCCAGCCGCGCCGTGATTTCGGCGGCCATGCGGTCGAGGGCGGCCTGCACCTCGGCGGCGCTCACCACCTCTTCCGAGCGCGGGACATTGTGGGTCATGGCGGCATGTTAAGGGGTTTCATGGCAGCACGACGGTGCGGACGTCGTCGCGGAAGGCCTCGAGGTCATCCAGCACCCCGTTGATCGCGCGCGCGGCAAGCGGCACGATGCGGGTGACGGCGCCGGCGAGGTCGAGGGCGCCGCGCTCGACGAGGCCGATGAGTTCCGGAATTTCGGCGGCGAGGTGGTCGCTGACGCCGATGACCTCGGCCTCGCGGTTCAGGATGTCCTGGTAGGGCGCGAGCGAAATTCGATCGCGAGTCAGGCCTGCGAGCGCGGCGCGGCCCTGGGGCGCGAGCACCTCGATCGCCTGCTCCATGGTGCGGCCGGAGCCGATGAGCTCGAGGGCGGCGTCCACGCCGCGGCCGCCGGTCGCCTGGCGAATCGCAGCGACCGGATCGGCGGCTTTCGCGTCCACGGGCCTGGCACCAAGGCGCTCCGCGAACTCGAGTTTCGCCGGGTTCACGTCCACTGCGAAGACCGGGCCTGCGCCGAACGCGCGCGCCAGCTGGATGGCCGATACGCCGAGCCCGCCGATGCCGAAGACTGCGACGGACTCGCCTTCGGCGAGACGCGCCTTGCGCAGCGCATGCAAGGCGGTTGCGGAAGAGCACATCAGGATTGCGCCCTGCTCGAAGGGAATGCCGGCCGGCAGCACGTGGGCGTTCCGCGCCGGCACGCGGATGAACTCCGCGAAGCCGCCGTCGCGGTCCTTGCCGATCATCGCTGCGGTCGCGCAGAACTGTTCGCGGCCGGCGCGGCAGTCGCTGCATCCACCGCAGGTGACGAGGTAATGCAGGCACACGCGATCGCCAACGCGGGGTGCCGAGACGCGCGGGCCCGTCGCGGCGACGACGCCTGCGACCTCGTGGCCCAGGGTGAGCGGGTGGCGCGTCGTGCCGGTGCCCGCCCGGTAGTGCGCGTCGGAGTGGCAGATCCCCGCGGCCATCACGCGCACCAGGATTTCTCCAGGCCCCGGGGGCGCCGACTCCACGGTCTCGTCGACCAGCGGACGGCCGGGCGCCGTGAGGCGCACGGCGCGGCTTCTTGCGGGCGAGGCGGCTGGCTTCATCGGCCGATTCTAGCCAACTGCGACGAAGCGGCCTCGCCCTGCGCCGGGGCGTTGCCCGTCGCAATCGCAGCGCCACGCGCGGTTCCTAGAATGGGCCGGAAGGAGCGGCTGCAACCCTTTCCGGCGCTGCCGCATCAATCACCACGGGAGGCCCGCGTGAACCTGACCGAACGATCGCTGAAGAGCCCGGTCGGCGTCGCCGTCGGCGTCGGGCTCATCGTCGTGCTCGGGATCGTCGCGCTCATCCGGCTGCCGGTGCAACTGTTCCCGGACATCGACGAGCCGGTCATCACCATCTTCACGGGCTGGCGCGCGGCCGCGCCCACCGAGGTCGAATCCGAACTGCTCGAGCCGCAGGAGCAGGCGCTGCGCGGACTCGCCGGCCTGCGGGAGCTGCAGTCGTTCGCCAACGCGGGCGGCGCGTTCATCAACCTGCAGTTCGCGATCGGCACCGACATGGGCCGGACGCTGATCGACGTGATCGCGCGCATGAACCAGCTGCCACCGCTGCCGCGGGACGCCGACGCGCCGCGCATCTCGCTGGGCCAGGACGGCGGCCAGGGCCCGAACCAGACGCTCTCGTGGTTCTTCGTCCAGCTCAAGCCCGGCACGCCGGGGCCGGTCGAGAACTATCGCCGCGCCATCGAGGAGCTCATGCGCGCGAACGTCGAGCCCATCCCGGGCGTCGGCACGATCAACATCAATGCCGGTGCGCCGGACGAGCTGCGCATCGAGTTCGATCCCTACCGCGCAGCGGAACTCGGCATCCCGATACCGTCCATCGCGAGCGTCGCCGGCAGCGCGAACGACGTCTCCGGCGGATTCGCCGAGCTCGGCCGCCGCCAGTACACGCTGCGGTTCGCCGGCCGCTACCGGCCCGACGAACTCGGCGGACTGGTGCTCGACTGGCGCGACGGCCGCCCGGTCCGCCTCGCCGACGTCGCGAAGATCTCGGTCGAGCGCGGCGACCGCAATTCGCTCGCGGTACAGAACAACAACCCGGCGATCGCCATTCAGATCATCAAGGAATCGGGCGCGGACGTGCTGGCCACGCTGAACGCCGTCAAGGCGGAGGTGGAGAAGCTCCGCGCAGGCCCGCTCGCTGAAATGGGACTCGCGATCGAGCAGTCCTTCGACCCCTCCCTGTTCATCAACCGCGCGATCGGCATGGTCACCGGCAACCTGCTCGCCGGCGTGCTGCTCGCCATCGCGGTGCTGTGGCTGTTCCTGCGCCGACTCCGCACCACGCTCCTGGTCGGGCTCGCGATCCCGGTTTGCCTGCTGACGACGATCGTGGTGCTGTACCTCACCGGGCATTCGCTGAATGTCATCTCGATCGCCGGCATCGCATTCGCGGTGGGCATGACGCTCGATGCTTCGATCGTGGTGCTCGAGAGCATCGTGGCGCGGCGTGAACAGGGCGTGCCCGCGGCGCAGGCGGCGCTCGAAGGCGCGCGCCACGTGTGGCCGGCGCTGGTCGCGTCCACGGCGACGACCGTGATCGTGTTCCTGCCGGTGATCTTCATGAAGAACACCGAGGGGCAGCTGTTCGCGGACCTCGCGCTCACCATCGCGGTCGCGGTCGGCGTATCGCTGGTGATGGCCGTGACGGTCCTGCCGGTCGCGGCATCGCGCTGGCTGGGTACCGAGGTACGCACGCAGGAGAGCGGCGCCTGGCGCGCGCGCATCGGCGAGCGCGTGGTCGCGCTGACCGACAGGCCGCGCCATCGCCTGGCCACGATCGGCGTGCTGCTGGGGCTGCCGGCGCTGCTTACCTGGCTGCTGCTGCCGCCGATCGACTACCTGCCGCCCGTCAAACGCGACGCGATCGACGGCTTCTTCCAGTTCCCGCCCGGCATGAATGTCGACGCGATCGATTCCGAAGTCGTGCAGCCGATGGTCAGGCGGCTCGCGCCCTACATGGCGGGGGAGAAACAGCCGGCGCTCAAGAATTACTACATCCTGATCTTCCCGGGCGGCGGCACGATCGGGGTGCGCCCGCTCGACGCCTCCAGGATCGGCGAGCTCGGCCGGGTCGTGAACGAGGAGATCACCGCGGGCTTCCCGGACCTCGAGGTCTTCGCGCAGCAGGGCAACCTGTTCGGCGGGTTCGGCGACGGCCGGAACATCGAGATCCGGCTGCAGTCGGCGGATTTCGCGGGGCTGCTGCGCGCCGCCCGCGCCTCGCAGGACGTGGTCGCCCGGGAACTGCCGGGCGCGCAGGTGCGCTCGTTCCAGGACCTCGAACTCTCGGAGCCAGAACTCAGGCTGGTGCCCGACGACCGGCGCATCAGCGAGTCCGGCTGGACACGCGCCGAGGTCGCGACCGTGGTCCGGGCGGTCGGCGACGGCATCTGGGTGGGCGAGCACTTCGACGGCGAGCGCAGGCTGGACATGATCCTGCGCGCCAGCGGCTGGGAGAGCCCCGACGCGCTCGCCGCCATACCGGTCGCGACGCCGGCCGGCGGCGTGGTGCGCCTCGGCGAGCTGGTGACGGTCGAACCGACCGTCGGCGCCACGGGCCTCAGGCGCGTCGACGGCCGGCGCACCATCGGGCTCAACGTGATCGCGCCGCCCGGCATGTCGCTGAAGGAGACGATGGAGAAGATCGAGCAGGACGTGGGCCCGGCGATCCGGCCGCTGCTGCCGCCGGATGGCGGCATCCGTTATGCCGGCGATGCCGGAAGCCTCGAAACCGCCCTTGCCGACATGCGCGGCAACATCGGCCTCGCGCTCCTCGTGCTGTTCCTGTTGATGGCGGCGCTGTTCCGCTCGGTGCGTGACAGTGCACTCGTGATGCTGACCGTCCCGCTCGCGAGCTTCGGCGGCGTGATGGCGATCCGGCTGCTCAACCTGTTCACGCCGCAGACGCTCGACCTGCTGACCATGGTCGGCTTCATCATCCTCATGGGCATCGTCGTGAACAACGCGATCCTGCTCGTCGACCGTACGCGCGGCGGGGAGCGCGAGGGTCTCGACCGCCGCAGCGCCGTGCGTGCCGCGCTCGCGGAGCGTACCCGGCCGATCCTGGCGACCTCGCTGACGACGCTGTTCGGGCTGCTTCCGCTCGTGATCATCCCGGGGCCGGGCGCCGTGCTCTACCGCGGCCTCGCGACGGTCATCGCGGGCGGCATGGTGGTCAATACGGTTTTCATGCTGGTCCTGCTGCCCGCGCTCCTGCGCCTCGGTGAACGGGCGGAGCAGGCCACCGCCGAAAAGCCGGCGCCAAGCGCGCTCGAGGAGGGTGCACGATGATTTCCAGGATACGTTGCATTGCATGGTGCGTAGCGGCGGCCGCGCTGGCCGCATCCTCCCTGTCGGCCAGCGCGGCCCGGGCGCAGGACCAGGCGCCGCCCCCGGCGCCGGTTACCGTAGCGCCCGTGACGAAGGGCGGCTCGGCGTCGACGATTTCGGCAACTGGCACCGTCGTCAGCCGGAACGACGCCCGGCTTGCCGCCGAGGTGACAGGCCGGCTCGACTGGGTGGCGGAGCCGGGCGCCAAGGTCGCGAAAGGCGCACCGCTCGCGCGCGTCGACGCGCGTGCGCTCGAACTGCAGCTCAAGGAGAACGACGCCCAGATCTCGCGACTCGGCGCGAACGCCGACCTGCTCGCGACCCAGCTGGCGCGCCTCGACGCGCTGCCGGACGGCATCGCCTCGAAGAGCCAGATCGACGAGGCCGCCGCGCGGCTCGCCATGGCGCGCCACGAGCTCGAGCAGGCGAAGGCGGCGCGCGAAAGCGCGCGGCACCTTATCTCGCGCGCGACCATCCGGGCGCCGTTCCCGGGCTACGTGGCGGAACGCATTCGCCAGCTCGGCGAATACGTCTCGGCGGGCACGGAGGTGCTGCGACTCACCGACACCGGGCACGTCGAGGTCGTCGCGCGCGCGCCGGTCGCGGAGGCGGGTCACCTGGCCGCCGGCCAGGCGGTCGTGGTGCACGGCGCCGCGTCGGACCTGCAGAGCAAGATTCGCGCGATCGTGCCGGTGGGCGATGAGAGATCACGCATGATCGAGATCCGCATCGCGATGACGGGCGACGACTGGCCGATCGGCTCGGCCGTGCGGGTTGACCTGCCGGCCGCGCGCCAGGGCGCCGGCCTCATGGTGCCGCGCGACGCGGTGATCGTCCGCGCCGACGGCGCGCACGTATTTCGCGTCAGCAAGGGCGACGCGGGCGACGTCGCCGAGCGCATCGCCGTCAGCGTCGGCAACGGCGACTCGGAGCGCGTGGAAGTGACCGGGAGCCTCGCGGCGGGGGATCGCGTGATCGTGCGCGGCGGCGAACGCCTGCGTCCCGGCCAGCCGATCAAGATCGCGGCGATGCCCGCAACGAAGTCCGCCGCAGCCGACCCGCCCCGCGGCTAACGTTCGCTGCGTACCTGAACGGCGATCCGCCTGATCGCGCACTTTGCGCCGGCCGGGGACCCTCGCTCGCGCCGCCGGAACTTACGCGCTCGCTCGGGGACCCGTCCGGCGCTCGTGCGCGCGCGGCTGCAGCACGTCCGGCCCGCGAACCGGCTGGCGGGACACCGAAGCGAGCGAATAAGTTCGGGCTGAGCGAGCGAAGGGATCCCGCCAGCCGGTTCGCGGGCCTGAAGCGCCGAAACCGCTTAATCGTCGTCGACGATGTCGACGCGGATCTTCGAGGCGGGATTGCCGTTGGCGGTCCCGAGCATGACGGTGAAACTCTTGACGGGCTCACGCACGGAATCGTTCGTCAGCGGCACGAAGATCGTGCGGCTCGCCTCGCCGGGCGCGAAGCGCTCGACGCGGGCGCCGAGGTCTGCGTAATCGGCGTCGGCTGCGGCGGTGCCGTCCGCGGTCCACCAGCCCACTTCGGCGGCCTTCGAGAGATCCCCGCTGCGACGGATCAGGATGCGCGCGGCGACATCGCCCTCACGTACGCTCATCGACTCGCCCGCGAATTCGAAGCGCGTCGGGCCGGGCGCGGCTGCGGGAACCACGACGGCCGGCGGCGCGGCCGTTGCCGTCGGTTCCGGGGACGCAACTCCGGGTTGGGGAGCGGGCAGCGTTGTTTCCGGCGCTGTCGCGCCGGCAGGCGGCGGCGAGGTGACCGACCCGGTCTCCTGAGTCGGTGCCGGTTCCAGCGCGGCCGCCGTCGGCGGCGCAGCGCCGGGCGCGAGCACCATCGCCGGGGCCTCGTCGGTGACGGTCGGGCCTTGCGACAGCGGCGCCGCGGCAGCGGCAGGCGCGGCCGCGGTGCTTTGCGCGGGCGCATCGCGATTCATCTGGGTCTCGACTTCCGCCATCAGGTCGGTCGCGAACTGGCGCAGCGGATCCTGGTAATACCAGGCGGCGAAGCCGCCGGCGATGACGAGCAGGAGCAGGACCAGCTGGCCGGCGACGCCGCGGCGTTCCGGCCGCGCGCTGGCGACACGTTCGGCGACCACGGGGCGCGCGAGCGCCGGCGGCGGGTCCGGCGCGGCGTAGGTCGGGGCCGGCGGCTCGCTCGCGGCCGCGACCACGGTCTTCAGCTTCTGCACGGCCGCGACGCCGAACTCCTCGAGGAACTGTGCGACGCCCGGCGTGCGATCGTCGCGGTGCACGGCGAGTGCGTTCGCGAGCGCCTGCCAGCGGCGCTCCGTGAGCCCTTCGATCGGCTCCGCCTCGAGCCCGGCGCGGTAGGCCTCCTGCGCGGAATTGCCGTTGAACGGGTGGCGGCCCGACAGCATCTCGTAGGCAAGGCAGCCGATGCCGAAGACGTCGTCGCGCTTGTCGGGCGCGCGCGCAGGCACGCCGAGCGCATCGGTGGGACCCACGAGCCAGCCGGTCGGCACGATGTCGAGCAGTTTCACTTCGTAGCCGAACGTGACGAGCACGTGCTCGGGCCGGAGGTTGCCGTGCACCATGGATTTCGCGTGCAGGTACTGGAGCGCGTCGCCGACCGCGCGCAGCACTGCGGTCGTCTCGGGCAACGGCAGCACGCCGGCGTCGTTCAGGACGAATCGCAGCGACGCGCTCTCGAGCAGCTCGTTGACGAGGTAGCAGCGGTTGCGGTCGCGCCCGTACTCGAGCAGCCGCACGATGTTCGGGTGGGCGACGGACTTGAGTTCGGCCGCGCCGCGCTCGAAGTCGCGCTCGAAGCCGGCCCGCAGCGTGATCTTGTCGTCCAGCAGCTGGATGGCGACGAAGTGCTTGCTGCCGGAGATCCGCGAGAGCTCGTCCTGCGCCTCGTAGATTGCGCCGAGCCGGCCGCTGCCGAGGCGCGCGCGCAGCCGATAGCCGCGCTCGGACAGCCGGTCCGGCAGCGAATCGTCGAAGCTCGGCGGCAGGCGATTCGGCGGTTCCATGGGCACGTCCTCCCACGGCGTGGGCTGCCCCTGGTGCATGCGCCAGGAGAGCGGCTGTGTCTGGGTCGGATCGAACATTTTCTCCGCGCAATATGCCATTGGCGATCCTGCCTGTCCCGGGATTAATGCTCTCATCCGGGCCTGCAGCATCGGCGCGCGCGACGTCGCCGATGTGCGACGTCGCCCGGATTCCGGGCGGCGATCAGGCCGCGCGCCTGCGGGCCGATGCGCGGCTGCGGGACACGGGCGTCACCACATTCAACTGGCCGGTCGGGCCGACGATCAGTTCGACAGACCGATGCGCGGCGCGTTCCGCGGCGGTTGCGGCGGGCCGGTCGGCATGCAGGCGCGAGGGCGACAGGCGGCGCACCTGGCCGGGCCCGGCGCCGAGCCACACCAGGAGGTCACGCACGGCGCGTACCCGGGCGGCGGCGAGGGCGCGCGAAGCCTTGCCCCGGTTGCTGCGGTTGGCGTGGCCGACGACCCACAGCTTTCGGGCGCGGCGGCAGGCGAGCCAATCGGCGTACCGGCGCAGCACCGTCAGGCTGCTGCGGGTCGGAGTCGAACTGCCGCGCGGAAAATAGATCAGCGCCGGCAAGCCGGCGACGGTGGCCGGGGAACCGCGCCGGGACACGGCCGCGGTGCGAATCGAGCCGTCGCCGCGCACGACCGCCAGCCTGGGTCGATCCCTCCCGCGCCTCCTCCCGGCCATGCGACGCTTCCCTTGCGAGTGCCCGACAGAACGATGGCGACATGATAAGCGCGGGGGATGACCCGACGGCGAACCGTGGGTCAATCGAGGTAGCGCTCGATCCGCCGGAAAAGATCCACGCGATCGACGAGGTCGGTGATCCAGTCGAGCCGGTCGGTCTCGAGCCTCAGCACCGGCGAGAGGTCGTAGCGCGCGAACCATTCCTGGTACAGCCGATTGAGGCGCCTCAGGTAGGGCAACGGGATCTCCTGCTCCATCGCGCGGCCGCGCAGCCGGATGCGTTTCCTGAGCGTGGCCACCTTGCAGGAGAGCTGGATCATGAGGTCGGGCGGGCGCAACGCCTTCGTGATCGAGCGGTACAGCGCCTGGTAAGTGCGGTAGTCGCGCGCGTCGATGTAGCGCTGGCGGTGCAGGTTCTTCGCGAAGATCTCCGCGTCCTCGTAGATCGTGCGGTCCTGCACCACCGTCCCGGGCTCGTCCTGCAGCTCGAGCTGCAGGCGGAACTTGTGTGCGAGGAAGAAGAGCTGGGACCGGTAGGCCCAGGTCTTCATGTCCGCGTAGAAATCCGCGAGGTAGGGGTTCTGCTCGTTCGGCTCGAAGAACGGCGTGATGCCGTAGCGACGGCAGAGAAACCGCGTCAACTCCGTCTTGCCGGCGCCGATGTTGCCGGCGACCGCGATGAAGCGCTTGCCTGCGGCGGGCACGGACGTGCCAGGCCGTCGCCTAGAGCCAGTAGACGAAGATGAACAGGCCGAGCCAGACCACGTCGACGAAGTGCCAGTACCAGGCGACCGCCTCGAAGGCGAAATGCTGGCGCGGCGTGAAGTGGCCCTTCAGGCAGCGCAGCCAGATCACCACCAGCATGATCGCGCCGACGCAGACGTGCAGGCCGTGGAAGCCCGTCAGCATGAAGAAGGTCGAGCCGTAGATGCCCGTGCCGAGCTGCAGGCCGAGCTCGTGCCAGGCGTGGCCGTATTCCTTGGCCTGTACGCCGAGGAAGACGAAGCCGAGCAGGAAAGTCAGCGCGAGGAAGACCTTGAGGATGCCGCGATGCCCGCTCTTCAGTGCGTGGTGGGCGATCGTGATGGTCAGGCCCGAGGTGAGCAGCAGCGCCGTGTTGAGCGCCGGCAGCCCGAACGCCGGGATGATCTCGTAGCTGCCGTCGTCGCGCGGGCTGAGGTCCCCGGGTCCGTTGCTCGGCCAGCCCGCCTCGAAGTTCGGCCACAGCAGGCTCGTGATCGCCTTGGCGCCCTCGCCGCCGAGCCAGGGAATCGAGAGCTGGCGCGCATAAAAAAGCGCGCCGAAGAACGCCGCGAAGAACATGACCTCGGAGAAGATGAACCACATCATCCCCATGCGGAAGGAACGGTCCACCTGCTCGTTGTAGAGCCCTTGCTGGTTCTCGTGGATCACCGCGCCGAACCAGAGGAAGAACAGCGTGAACAGCAGCGCGAGGCCGAGCCCGAGCACCCAGCCGCCGATGGAAACGCCGTTGAGCGTTGCCGCGGCGCCCGCCATCAGGGTGAAGAGCGAAGCCGACCCGAAGAACGGCAGCCGGCTGCCGTGCGGGAAGTAATATTCGCTCGCGTCCCGGGCGTTACCGGACTGTGCCATCGGCGATCTCCTAGCTCTGCCCGCCGGCCTGGCCCACGTCGTAGAACGCGTAGGACAGCGTCAGTCGGTCGACATTCGCGGGCAGCGCCCGGTCCACCACGAAGCGCACGGCGAGTTCACGTTCCTCGTTCCCCTTGAAATGCTGGGGCGAGAAGCAGAAGCATTCGGTCTTCACGAAGTACTGCGCCGCGCGCAATGGCGAGATGTTCGGCACGGCCTGGCCGGTCGTCGCCTGGTCGGAGAGGTTGCGCGCGCGGAAGCGGGCTTCGTAGAGCTGGCCCGGATGAACCTCGAGCGACGGCGCTTCCGGCTCGAGCGTATAGCCGCCGGCGGGGACGGTCGCCATGAATTCGACGACGACCGTGCGGCCGAGGTCCGGCACCTGGTCCGTGGCTGCCCGGGCTTCGGTCAGCGACTCGTTGCTGCCGATTCCGGTGACCTGGCAGAAGACGCTGTAGAGCGGGACCAGCGCGAAGCCGAATGCGAAGCTGCCCGCGGCCATCAGCAGGAGCCTCAGCACGAGGCTGCGGTTCTTCCCGCCAGGCTCGCTCACGGCACGCGCTCCAGCAGCCCGAGCGTCACGTAGGCCGCGTAGACGACGAGCGCGACGGCGCCGATCGCGAGTGCCATGCGCAGGTTCCTGGATGGCGTGTTCAACGGATCTCCGGCGCCTTCTCGAAGGTGTGGTACGGCGCCGGCGACGGCACGGTCCACTCGAGGCCGTGCGGCCAGTCCCAGACCCCGGCCGTCGCCCTCTCGCCGCCCCGCACGCACTTGACGATCAGCCACACGAACAGCAGCTGCGACAGGCCGAATCCGAACGCGCCGATCGACGAGACCATGTTCCAGTCGGCGAACTGCGCGGCATAGTCCGGGATGCGCCGGGGCATGCCGGCGAGCCCCAGGAAATGCTGCGGGAAGAACAGCACGTTCACGAATATCGCCGACAGCCAGAAATGCGCCTTCGCGAGCCGCATGTCGTACATGTGGCCGGTCCATTTCGGCAGCCAGTAGTACACGCCTGCCATCAGCGCGAACACCGAGCCGGGCACCAGCACGTAATGGAAGTGCGCGACCACGAAGTAGGTGTCGTGGTACTGCAGGTCGGCCGGCACGATCGCGAGCATGAGGCCGGAGAGGCCGCCGATCGTGAACAGGAACAGGAAGGCGAGCGCGAACAGCATCGGCGGCTCGAAGCTGATGGAGCCGCGCCACAGGGTCGACGTCCAGTTGAAGATCTTCACGCCGGTCGGCACCGCGATCAGCATCGTCGACAGCGTGAAGAACAGCTGGCCCGCGAGCGGCATGCCCACGGTGAACATGTGGTGCGCCCAGACGATGAACGACAGGAACGCGATCGAGGCGGTCGCGTACACCATGGCCTCGTAGCCGAAGATCGGCTTGCGCGAGAACGTCGGTATGACCTCCGACACGATCCCGAACGCCGGCAGGATCATGATGTAGACCTCGGGGTGCCCGAAGAACCAGAACACGTGCTGGAACAGCACCGGGTCGCCGCCGCCCGCGGCGTTGAAGAAGCTGGTATGGAAGAAGTAATCGGTCAGCAGCATCGTCACCGCGCCCGCGAACACCGGCATCACCGCGATCAGCAGGTACGCCGTGATCAGCCAGGTCCAGGAGAACAGCGGCATCTTGAGCAGTGTCATGCCGGGCGCGCGCATGTTCACGATCGTCACGATCACGTTGATCGCGCCCATGATCGAGGAGGCGCCCATCAGGTGGATGGCGAAGATCGCCAGCGGGAATGCCTCGCCGGTCTGCAGCACGAGCGGCGGGTACAGGGTCCAGCCGGAGGCCGGCGCGCCGCCGGGCATCAGGAAGGTGGACAGGAGCAGCAGGAACGCGAACGCGAGCAGCCAGAAGCTGAACAGGTTCATGCGCGGCAGGGCCATGTCGGCTGCGCCGATCTGCATCGGGATCATCCAGTTCGCGAGTCCGACCGTCGCCGGCATCACCGCGCCGAACACCATCACCAGCGCGTGCATGGTCGTCATCTGGTTGAACACGGCCGGGTTCAGCAGCTGCAGTCCCGGCTGGAACAGCTCCGCGCGGATCATGAACGCGAACCCGCCGCCGATGAAGAACATCAGCAGCGAGAACACCAGGTACATCGTGCCGATGTCCTTGTGGTTGGTCGTCGTCAGCCAGCGCACGATTCCCGCAGGCGGGCCGTGGTGCGCGTGGTCATCGTGGTGGCCGGCGTGTGCCATCTGGTTCACTCCGTGGCGGCGAGCGCCGGCGCGACTTGTTTCTGACTCGACAGCCAGGCGTCGAACTCGTCCTTTGGCTTCGCGACCACGACGATCGGCATGAAGCCGTGGTCCGCACCGCAAAGCTCGGCGCACTGGCCGCGGTAGGTGCCCGGCTTGTCGGCGTCCACGGAGACCCACATCTCGTTGATGAAGCCGGGGATCGCGTCGCGTTTCATGCCGAAGTCCGGCACCCACCAGGCGTGGATGACGTCGTCGGCGGTCAGCAGCAGGCGGATCTTCACGCCGACCGGCACGACCAGTGGCTTGTCGACTTCGAGCAGGTAGTTGGGGACCGTGCGCGGATCGATGCCGGAGCCCTTCTGGCGCGCCAGGTCGCTGCTGCGCGCGAGCCGGCTGTAGAAGGAGACGCCGGTGCCGAGGTACTCGTACTCCCAGTACCACTGGTGGCCGGTGACCTTGATCGTGAGCCCCGAGCCGGAGGTATCCTCGATCTTGACCAGCTTTTCGACCGAGGGAATCGCCATCGCGATCAGGATGATGACCGGGACGATGGTCCAGGCGGCTTCGAGCCGCGCGTTGTGCAGCAGCTTCTGGTCGGCGACCGCACCTTTCGATTTCCGGAAGCGGACCATGGCCACGATCATCGCGCCGAAGGTCAGGACCGCGATCACGAAGCAGATCCACAGCATGATCATGTGCAGGTCGTGGACGTCGTGGGACAGCTCGCTGACCCCGCGCGGCATGTTGAGCGCGCCCCAGTCGGCGCGGGCAGGCAGGGCGGCAAGCAGCGCAAGCGCGGCGGCGGCGAGGGACCGTTTCTGGAACCGATGGTCGATGCGCAACGGAACTCCCCGGGAGTGGCCAGCGGAACGCGGGCTCACGGCCCGCGCATCGTAAGGGTTGGCCGCATGGGCCGCAACCGGCGTTTTTCCTTTCATTCCAGTGGGATGCAGAGGATGCGCGATGCGCCGCCGAGACACGCCGCGGCGGCGGCGAGGTCCGGCCGACCCATCCAGGGAACGACGCCGAGGCAGGGTGCCGGCAGGCGTCCATGCAGGGTCTCGAGATTCGCCTCGCGCCGCGCAAAATGCGGGTCGATGATATTGCCGACCCAGCCGGCGAGCGCGAGGCCGCGCGCCGCGATCGCTTCGGCCGTCAGCAGGGCGTGATTCAGGCAGCCGAGGCGCAGGCCCACCACCAGGATGACGTCCATGCCGAGCAGTCCCGGCAAGTCCGCCATCGTTCGCGATGCATCGAGCGGCACGAGAAATCCGCCCGCGCCCTCGGCGACCACGACGTCGGCGGCTGCGGCGAGGCGCGCGTGCGCGGCGGCGATGCGCGCCGTGTCGATCGCGACCCCGGCCTCCGCCGCCGCGATGTGCGGCGCGATGGCCGGCTCATAGAGGCACGGATTCACGATCGCATAGGGGAGACGGACGCTCGACTCCGATTGCAGCAGCAGCGCGTCCCCATTGGCCGGGCCCTCGGGACCGGCCTCCGCGCCCGCCGCGACCGGCTTCATGCCGGCGACGCGATGGCCGGCGTCGCGCAAGGCGCGCAGGAGCGCGGCCGTCACCAGCGTCTTGCCGACGCCTGTATCGGTCCCGGTTACGAAGAAGTCGCGCCGCATGGCGCTGCGCTCTCGATCAAGCCTGACCGGTGGCCTGCTTGCCGGCCTGCGCCGCGAGCCGCGCTTCGGCCGCGGCCAGCATGGTCAGGTAGCGCGGATCGTCGCGCAGCAGGTCGAGGTCCGGGTCGGCCTTCACGTAGGCCAGGAACGCGTCCGTGATCATGTCGAAGACCGGCCCCAGCATCCCGAGCGCGGCGTCCTTGTCCTTCGCATAGACGCTCAACGCGCAGGCGAAGTTATAGCGCATGTTGAAATTCTGCGGATCGATCAGCAGTGCCCGCTCCATGCGCGCCTTGGCGCGCTCGCCCTCGCCGAGGGCGGCGAGCGCGTAGGCGCTGTAACCCGCGACCATGGGATTGTTCTGGTCGTGGGTGAGGACGGCCTCGGACCGCTGCAGCGCCACCTGCGCGGAACGGCGCATGCCGGCGGAATCGCCGAGGGCGTTGTAGGCGCTCATCAGCATCGACGGGGAGTTGAGGTCCGCCTCCATGAGGCCCGCGGCCTTCTCGAAATAGCGGACGGCGGCCTCGAACTGCTTGAACTGGTAGTTGAGGCGGCCGGCCGAGCGATTGACTTCGTAGGACTCGGGGTCGAGCTCGAGCGCGATCGCGACTTCCGCCGCCGCGGCTTCGGCGTCGCCGTCCTGCAGCAGGAGCGTTGCCTTCACGGCGCGGGCCTCGGCGAGGCCGGGGTCCAGGGCAAGCGCGCGCTCCGCGGCCGCCGTACCCTCGTCGGAGTTGCCGCCTCTCGCCACGCGCAGTTTCTCGTATCCGATGGCCATCAGCGCCCAGGCCTGCGCATAGCCGGGGTCGATCTCCGTGGCGCGCTTCGTGAGACGGACGATGGCTTCCGCCGGCCTGGGGTCGCTTTCCTGGCCCGTGATGTAGGTCTGGCGCGCCATCAGGTAGAGATTGTGGGCCTCGGCACTGCTCGTGCCGCGCCGCTCGATCGCCTTTTTCTCCTCCGGCAGCAGCCGCAGCTTCAGGGCCTTGACGATCGCCTCGGAGATCTCGTCCTGCAGCGCGAAGATGTCGCTGGTGTCGCGGTCGTAGCGATCGGCCCAGACGTGGCTGTTGGTTGCGCCGTCCACCAGCTGGGCGTTGATCCTGATCCGGCCGCCGGCCTTGCGCACGCTGCCCTCGAGCACGTGGCTGACCTTGAGTTCGCGCGCGACCTTCAGGATGTCGACCTGCTTGCCCTTGTACATGAAGGCGCTGTTGCGCGCGATGATGCCGAGCGCCGAGACCTTGCTGAGGTCGGTGATGATGTCCTCGGTGATGCCGTCGCTGAAATACTCCTGCTCCGAGTCGCCGCTCATGTTGACGAACGGCAGCACGCAGATCGTGAAGAGCTTCGAATCCTCGCCGGAAGCCGAAGCCGACGTGCCCCGCGAACTGGGGGCACGCGAAGCCTGCGAGCGCGCAATCATCGTGCCCAGCGCGCGCAGGAATTCCTGCGCCTGCGGGCCTGCGGGATTCTCGCCCCAGCCGTCGAGGTCGGTTGTGTGGATGGCGCGAACGTCCATCGGCAATCGCGCCTGCTCGAACCGCACCGGGACCAGGACGCCTCTCTCGGCGGCTTCCCGCGCCTCGCCGCGCACCCAGCGCGACGTCACCGAGGCCGGCGTCCACACCACCAGCACGGCGAGCGCCGCCTCGATCTCCGCCTCGATCTGGTCGTCGAACTCCTGGCCGGGCGTGATGTCCGGGTCCCACCAGACCGACCAGCCTTTCGCCTCGATCGCGGCCACCAGAGGCGCGACCCGCGCCTTGTCGTTGCGCGCATAGGAAACGAAAACGTCAGCCATGCCGATGAATCCTGTGCCGGGTCGTGCGGCGCGATGCGGGGCCGCCAAGCATACACAAGCGCCGAACCGCGGCGAAACGATCAGCGGTCGCGCGCACTGCGGTGGCCGATATCGCCGACCGGGAATGCGAATTCGCCGTCCCGCGCGCCTCGCGACAGCGCGCCCCAGGCCTGGCCGAAGACTGCCTCGTAGGTCGCGGGCAACACGCCCTGCGCCCGGAACGGCTCGTAGGCTGCCGCCATCGCCGCGATCCGGCCCCGGCCCGTGAGGCCGCGCGATCGTGCCGCTGCCGCGTTCTGCGCGCCGGTTGCCTTGAGGTCGCGCATGAGCGCGCCGGCATCCGGGTAGGTCAGCGTGTATCCCGACACGTCGAGCACGGGTTCCGTGAGTCCGGCGCGCACGAGACCGTCGCCGAGGTCGTGCATGTCGGTGAATGGGTGCACGTGCTCGCCGTCGTCCACCGCGCGCCACGCGGCGCGCAGCTCGCCGAGCGTATCCGGCCCGAAGGTCGTGAAGGTGAACAGCCCGCGCGGCGCGAGGACCCGGGCGACCTCCGCAAACACGGCGTCGACGTCCTCGCACCAGGGCAGCATCAGGTTGCTGAAGACGAGATCGAAGGTGGCATCGGGCAGGGGCAAGGACTCAGCCTCGGCCCGGATACATTCGATCCGTCCGGCACTGCTGCGGCCCTTCACGGCATCGAGCATCGCCGGCGCCATGTCGAGCGCAATGACCGATGCTGCCGGCCAGCGCGCGGCGAGCGCAACGGCGCCATCGCCCGTGCCGCAGCCGAGATCCAGGATCGCCGCGGGCGTGAATGAAATGAAGTCGAGCCGGCGCAGCATCGCCGCGCGAAGTTCCCGGGCAAGGACGGCCGATGCATCGTATCCGCCGCTGGCGCGATCGGCGTAGCGCCGGATCGCGGCACGGTCGAGGAACGGCGTTTCCGGCCCGGTCGGGCCGGCACGACGGCTCATGGACGCAGGGCGTCAGCGAGCGCGACCACGAGTCCCTCGACGTCGGCGTCGCGGTGCGCGGCGGAAAGCGCGATGCGCAGGCGCGAGCTGTCGGCCGGCACCGTGGGCGGGCGAATCGCGGCGACGAAGAAGCCGCGCTCCAGGAGCCGCGCGCTGGCCGCGACGGCGGCATCGGCCGGTCCGATGAGTACCGGCTGGATCGGCGTCGCGGACTCCGCAAGCGGGACTCCCGCTTCAGCCGCAAGCGCGCGGAACCGGCGAGCGAGCGCGAGCACGCGGGCACGTCGCCAGGCCTCGGCCACGGATACCGCGAGCGCCGCGCGCGTGGCCGCGGCGACCGCGACGGGGAGCGCCGTCGTATAGATGTAGGTACGCGCGCGCTGCACCAGCGTCTCGACGAGGTCGCGATCGCCCGCGACAAAGGCGCCGAAGCTGCCGAAGGCCTTGCCGAGCGTGCCGACGAGGGCGGGGACTTCGCGCGTGCCGAGCCCGAAATGCTCGAGCGTGCCCGCGCCGCGATCGCCGAGGACGCCGAGTCCGTGCGCGTCATCCACCGCGAGCAGCGCACCATGGCACCGGCAGGCCCGGGCGATGGCCGGAAGCGGCGCAAGATCGCCGTCCATGCTGAACACGCCGTCGGTCAGGACCAGCGCGCCCGCTCCGCGCGCTGCGAGCGCGTGCTCGAGGGCCGCGGCGTCGCCATGCGGATAGTGGCCGATGTCGCCGCGCGCGATGCGGCCGGCGTCGATCAGCGAGGCGTGGTTGAGCGCATCGCCGATCACGGCGCCGCCCTTTTTCACCAGCGCCGTCGCGAGACCGAGGTTCGCCATGTAGCCGGTCGAAAACAGCAGCGCGCGTTCACGGCCGGTGAAATCGGCGAGCTCCTGCTCGAGCGCCTCGTGCTCGCCCTGGTGTCCGCTGACGAGGTGCGAGGCGCGGGCGCCGACGCCATGCGCTTGCGCGGCGGCGACGAACGCCTCCGTCACGCGCGGGTGGCCGGAGATTCCCAGGTAGTCGTTGCTGCAAAAATCGATGCAGCGCCTGCCGTCGAGCTCGATCTCGGCGCTGTCGAGGGCAAGCCGCCGGACGATGCGGCGCCGACGGCGCAAACCCTTCGAGTCAAGCTCCGCGAGCAGCGGTGCCGGGTCGTAGATTCGTAGTCTCGGATCGGCGTCCACAAAACTACGAATCTACGACCCGGCACCGGCGGGTTCCGGGCGGATGCCGAGTCGGCCGAAGAGGGCATGGTCGCTCGCGGTGTCGGGATTGCCGGTCGTCAGCAGCTTCTCGCCGTGGAAGATGGAATTCGCGCCGGCGAGGAAACACAGTGCCTGCATCTCGTCGCTCATCGCCGAGCGCCCGGCGGAGAGCCGCACGTGCGAGCGCGGCATGAGCACGCGCGCGAGCGCGACGATGCGCACGAACTCGATGGGGTCGAGCGCGGGCGTGCCCGCCAGCGGCGTGCCCGCGACCTGAACCAGGTTGTTGATCGGCACGCTCTCGGGGTGCGGTGCAAGCGTCGCGAGCGTGTGCAGGAAGGCGACGCGGTCCTCCGGCGCTTCGCCCATGCCCAGGATGCCGCCGCAGCAGACATGGATGCCGGCGGCGCGCACGGCCGCGAGCGTGTCGAGGCGGTCCTGGAACGTGCGCGTGGTGATCACCTCGCCGTAGAACGACTGCGAGGTGTCGAGGTTGTGATTGTAGTAATCGAGGCCCGCGGCCTTCAGGCGCGCGGCCTGCGGCGGCGTCAGCATCCCGAGCGTCGCGCAGGTCTCGAGGCCGAGGCTCGCGACGCCCTCGACCATCGCGGCGACCTTGTCGAGATCGCGATCCTTCGGGCTGCGCCAGGCGGCGCCCATGCAGAAGCGAGTCGCGCCCGCGTCGCGCGCCGCCCGTGCCCGCGCGATGACGTCGGCGGCTTCCATGAGCGCCTCGCGCTCGAGGCCCGTGTCGTAGCGGACGCTCTGCGGGCAATAGGCGCAGTCCTCGGGGCAGGCGCCGGTCTTGATCGAGAGCAGCGTCGAGACCTGCACCGCGTTGGGGTCGAAGTGGCTGCGGTGCGTCGCCTGCGCGCGGTGCATGAGGTCGGCAAAGGGCAGCGCGTGCAGCGCCCGCACTTCCTCGAGCGTCCAGTCGCTGCGCGGCTCGTGCAGGGCACGACCCTTGCCGTCCATTGCATTGCTCCCCGTTCGGACCGGAAAACCGCGGCATCCCGGGCTTGCGTGCGGCGCAAGTTAACGCCGTGGCGCAGTATTCGAACGCACTCGCAACCTGTCAACCGAGCTTGCTCCGGCAGGTTTACGGCGTGTCCAGGGTATTGATTCACAAGCTGTTTCCAGCGACCTGCCTGCTGTGCCTCGAACCTGGCCAGCCGCCCTTCCTGGATTTGTGCCGCGGCTGCGAGGACGATTTCCCGCGCCATGCAGGCGGCTGTGCCGTGTGCGCGGCGCCGGGCGCCGAGCCCGGCGCGCTGTGCGCACGCTGCCGCCTGCGGCGCCCGGCGTTCGATCGCGCATTCGTTCCATACCGTTACGAATTCCCGCTGGTCGAGCTCGTGCACCGGCTGAAATATGGCGGCCAGATCGCGATCGGGCGCATCCTGGGGACGCTGCTCGCGCGGCGCATCGCCGAGCGCGGGCCACCCGCGGTGGATGCGCTCGTGCCCGTGCCGCTGCACCCGGCGCGCGAGGCGCGCCGCGGCTACAACCAGGCAGGGGAGATCGCGCGCTTTGCCGGCGATATCCTCGCGCTGCCCGTACTCGAACGGGTGGCGCTGCGCGTGCGCGCGACGGAGGAGCAGGCCGCGCTGCCGGCGATCGTGCGGCGCGTGAATGTCAGCGGCGCATTCGACGCGCTGGTGGGATGCTTGCCGCAGTCCGTCGCGATCGTGGATGACGTTCTGACGACGGGCTCGACGGCGGACGCGCTCGCGAGCGCGCTGAAGCGCGCGGGCTGCCGGCGAGTCGAGGTGTGGGCCGTCGCTCGGGCCATGGGCGCCGAGGGCGGCGGCCCGCTTCAGCGATAGACGTAGTCGAGCGCGAGCCCGATGAAGACCACCAGGCCGACGTAGTGGTTGTTGTTGAACGCCCGGAAGCAGGCCTGCGGGTCGCGGCGCCGGATCAGCCACAGCTGGTGCAGGAACAGGATCGCCGCGGCGGCGAGGCCGCCGCGGTACCAGTCCCCGAGCCCGGCTTCGCGGCCGGCGAGGAACAGCGCGAGCAGCATCATCGCCATCATGACGGCGATGATGGCGCGATCCGCCTCTCCGAACAGGAGCGCCGTCGACTTCACGCCGACCCGCGCGTCGTCCTCGCGATCCACCATCGCATACATCGTGTCGTAGACCGCCGCCCACAGCACGACGGCGGTGAGCAGCAGCCAGGCGATGCGGGGTACCTCGCCCGTCTGCGCCGCGAAAGCCATCGGGATGGACCAGCCGAAGGCGACGCCGAGGTAGAACTGCGGCAGGTGCACGATGCGCTTCAGCCACGGGTAAGTCACCGCGAGCACCGCGCCGGCGACGGCAAAGAGCTGCGCATACGGGTCGAGCTGCAACGCGAGCCAGGCCGCGACCAGGCCGAGCGCGACGAACAGGAACAGCGCCTCGGCCGGCAGGACGCGCCGGGCCGCGAGCGGGCGGTCGCGCGTGCGCGCGACGCCGGGGTCGAGATCGCGGTCGACATAGTCGTTGATGACGCAACCGGCCGAACGCATCACGACCACGCCGGCGACGAACAGCAGCAGCAGGCGCGGTTGCGGGCGGCCCTGTCCCGCGATCCAGAGCCCCCAGAGCGCGGGCCACATGAGCAGCCAGATGCCGATCGGCTTGTCCAGGCGCATCAGCCGCGCGTACTCGCGCAAGGTCCGCGCGAGCGCGCGCAGCGCGTCGCGAAGCGGGTGCGGCTTCCACTCCGGCTTGTAGCCGGGATCGCGCTTGCGGGCGACGTCCGGATCCGCGCTCACGCGTGCGCTTCTGGCAGGAACACCTCCTGCACCAGCAGTCGGTCGCCCTCGATCGCGAACCACGAGCGCCGCGCCCATAGTTCGGGCGGCAATTCGCACCCCCCGCACAGAGCGCTGTGATAAAGGCGATCGCCGACGACGAGACGGGCGAATTCGAGCGGCCCGCGCTCGATGCCGGGCACCGCCGCGAGCCGTTCCCCGAGCGGGGCGCTTCCGAGCGAGGAGAGCCAGCGCTGGCGCGCGAACGTTGCCTGCGGAATCAGCGTCTGCGCGAATACCCAGGGCCGGCCGTCGCAGGTAAGTTCGACCTCGCGAACCAGGGCGGCGCCGGCGCTCGCGCGCAGCACTGCCGCGTCCTCGCCCGCGAGCGGAGCCTCCTTCAGCGACACGAGCGTGAGGCCGGGCCGCCCGCCGCAGCAGGCGCGCAGCCGGTCGGTCAGCAGGCCCGTCTCCGCGAGCCAGGCGGCGGCCGCCGGCGGCGCGGCAGGCAGGAATTCCTCGAGGCGCGCCGCCCAGCGTGGAGCGCCCTGCGTTGCGGATTTCACGGCAGGCTGTCCGTTCATACCTTTCCGTAGCGGCCCGAAGCGCCGATCCAGCGCCGCTTCAGCGCCGCCATGGTATCCGCATGCGCGGCTAGCATCACGTCGGCCGCCGCCTGCACGCGCGGCAGGAGATCCGCATCGCGCATGAGATCCGCGACCTTGAGTTGCATGAGTCCGGCCTGGCGCGTGCCGAGCAGCTCGCCGGGGCCGCGCAGCTCGAGGTCCCGTCGCGCGACCTCGAAGCCGTCGTTCGTGCCCCGCAGCACGGAAAGGCGCTCCTTCGCGAGCGGCGAGAGTGGGGCGTGCCAGAGCAGCAGGCAGGTGGACGCCTCGCGGCCGCGGCCGACGCGGCCGCGCAACTGGTGCAGCTGCGCGAGCCCCATGCGCTCGGCATTCTCGATCACCATGAGGCTTGCATTCGGCACGTCGACGCCGACCTCGATCACCGTGGTCGCGACCAGCAGCCCGATCGCGCCCGCCTTGAAGCGCGCCATTGTCTTGTCGCGCGCCGCGGGCGGCACGCGCCCGTGCACGAGTCCGACCGTCACGTCGGGCAGCGCCTCTGCGAGCTGCGCCGCGGTGTCCTCGGCCGCCTGCGCCTCGAGCAGCGCGGATTCCTCGATCAGCGGGCAGACCCAGTAGGCCTGGCGGCCGGCGAGGCAGGCGGTACGGATCCGCTGCACGACCTCGTCGCGTCGCGAATCCGGCATCGCGACGGTGACCACCGGCGTGCGCCCGGGCGGCAGCTCGTCGATCACCGACACGTCGAGGTCGGCATAGGCGGTCATTGCGAGAGTCCGGGGAATGGGCGTTGCCGTCATGATGAGTTGGTGCGGGTAGCGGCCCCGGCTGCCTTTTTCGCGCAGGCGCATGCGCTGGTGGACGCCGAACCGGTGCTGCTCGTCGACGATGACGAGCGCGAGCCTGCCGAACCTCACGTCCTCCTGGAACAGCGCATGCGTGCCGACGGCGATGACCGGGCCGCCGGCGGCGATCGCGGCCTCGGCCTCGCGCCGCGCTTTCGCCGGCATGCGCCCGGTCAGCAGCAAGGGTTCGAGGCCGAGCGGCGCGAGCCAGCGCACGAAATTCTGCGCATGCTGCTCGGCGAGAAGCTCGGTCGGCGCCATGAGCGCGGCCTGGCAGCCGGCCTCGACGGCATCCGCCGCCGCGAGCGCCGCGATGATTGTCTTGCCGGAACCGACGTCGCCCTGCACCAGGCGCAGCATCGGGTGGGGATTCCCGAGGTCGGCGCGCACCTCGCCGATCACGCGCCGCTGCGCGCCGGTAAGCGTAAAGCCGGTGCCGGCGAGCAACCGATCGGCGAGCGCATGCCCCCCCGTGACCGGCCAGGCGGGGTCGCGCCGGATCCTGCCGCGCAGTTCGCGCAACGAGATCTGGTGCGCCAGCAATTCCTCGAAGGCGAGGCGCCGCTGCGCCGGATGGCGGCCGGACTCGAGCTCGGCGAGCTCCGCGTCCGGCGGCGGGCGGTGCAGGAACTGCAGCGCATCGCGCAGCGCCGGCAGCCCGAGGTCGCGCCGGATCTCCGGCGGCAGCAGGTCGGGCAGTTCGCCGTCGCCGACGGCGGCGAGCGCCTGCGCGGTGAGATTCCTGAGCCGCCCCTGCTGCACGCCTTCGGTCACCGGATAGATGGGCGTCAGCACGTCCTTGACGGCCTGCGTGTCAGGTGCGTCGGCCGGCCGGTACTCCGGGTGCACGATCTCAGGGCCGTGCTTGCCTCGCCGCACCTCGCCGAAGCAGGCGAGCCGCGCGCCGCGCACGAGTTGCGCCTGCTGGGCGGCGCTGAAGTGGAAGAATCGCAGCGTCAGGAAGCCGGTGCCGTCGGCGAGCCGCAGCAGCAGGGAGCGCCGCCCGCGGAACACGACCTCGGCGAGCTCGATCGTGCCTTCCACCGCGGCCCGGCTGCCCGGGCGCAGGGAACCGATCGGCACGATGTGCGTGCGGTCCTCGTAGCGGGTCGGCAGCCAGAACAGGAGGTCGGCGACGGACTCGATGCCGAGCTTCGCGAGCCGCTGCGCGAGCGCCGGCCCGACGCCTTTCAGCGCAGTGACGGGTCGGCGCTCTATCGTCACGGAGGCGGCGTCACGGAACGAGGATGCAGTCGACCTCGATTGCGGCGCCGCGCGGCAGGGCCGCCGCGCCGATCGTGACGCGCGCCGGGTACGGCTCGCTGAAGAACTCCTGCATGATCCTGTTGACCGCCGCGAATGTCCCGAAGTCCGCGAGGTAGATCGTGACGCGCGCCGCGGCGGCGAGGCTCGAACCCGCAGCCTCGGCGACCGCGGCGAGATTGGCGAAAACGCGGCGCGCCTCGGCCTCGACGCCGCCCGCGACCAGCTCGCCGCTCGCCGGGTCGAGGCCGATCTGACCCGAGAGATAGACCGCGCCGCCGGCGGCGACGGCCTGGGAGTAGGGACCGATTGCCTTGGGCGCTTGCGGAGTGTGGATCGTACGGCGCGTCATGTCGGATTTCCTCTGCGGGAGCAGCCGCCATCATAGGGCGTTTTCAGGCCGCGGATTTCTCGCCGCCTGTGTCGTCTGCCTGACAGAAGGAAATCTCCCGCCGGCCCAACATCACACCCGGATCAACCGAACGATCCGAGGAGGATCACCATGAAGACCAACCCCTATCGCGGCCACTCCATCGCCGCCGCCATCGCTGCCACCCTGGTCACGACCGTGCTCGTCGCCTCGGTCGTGGAATCGCTCAACCCGGCCGCGCTCAAGCGCAGCGAGGCCCGGGCCGGCGCCGAATCCGCGATCACGCAGGCCCGTCGCGACGTCGACCCGGCGTCCGGGTGGACCTGAGCCATGCGAAACGTCGGCGCCCGGCCGGATCGGCCGGGCGCCGGGGCGTATCATTCCGCAGGATGACGACCCTGGCCGGCCGCATGATCCTGCAGCGCAGCCCGCTGTTGCGCGGTCTCGCGCCCGCGATCCAGGAGCGCATCGTCGCCCTCGCGACGCAACGCAGCTACCGTCGCGGCGCCCTCGTCTTTCGCCAGGGCGATCCGGGCGACGCGCTGTTCGCAGTGGTGACGGGGCGGATCAGGATCAGCACCGGGTCTGCAGCCGGCCGCGAGATATTTCTCAACATCATGGCGCCGGGCGACAGCTTCGGCGAGATCGCGGCGCTCGACGGCGGCCCGCGCACCGCCACGGCGACCGCGATGGAAGCCTCGGAACTGGTCTCGATTCGCCGCGGCGCGCTGTTCGAGCTGCTGGAACGCGAGCCTCGCTCGGCGCTCGAGCTCCTGCGCCTGTGCGGCGAGCGGCTGCGCTGGACCAGCGGCCTGCTGGAGGACGCGGCGCTGCTCGACGCCGCCGCGAGGCTCGCAAAACGCCTGCTCTCGCTCTGCGAGGTGCACGGGGAAGGGGCGAGGGAAGGAACCAGGCTGCGCATCTCGCAGGAGGAACTGGCCAGCTTCCTCGGCCTCTCGCGCCAGGCGATCAACCAGCAGCTGCAGGCCTGGAAGGCGAAAGGCTGGGTCGGCATCGGCCGCGGCAGCGTGCTCGTGCGCGACGCCCCGGCCCTCCGGCGGACGATCAGCGGCGGTCGAGGATGACGATCGGGTCTTCGGCCTCCGCGTCGCCGATGCGTGCCGAATAGACGAACGAATCGCCCCAGGTTACGGAATCGGCGATACGCACCGCCTTCGTGCCGCCGGCAGGCACCGCGAATTCCGCGGTCGCGGTGCCGCAACCGCCGTCCAGGAACGGCGTCTGGCCCGAGGTACAGGAGATCACCAGCGCTTCGTCCGAGTCGTTGTGGAACGTGAGAATGCTGCGCTCGCCGACGTGATGGCGCGTCATGGTCTTCCCTTCGCGAACCGTCAAGTCGATCGTGAGGTTGTAGCCCGCAGGTCCCGGCATCGTCATGGTCGTCTCCCCGTAATCAGATCAGGTTGCGGATCGGGCCGAGTTCCGGCGCCGACCTGAGGAACGCCTCCGGGTAGCCAAGTTCGCGCGCGCGCAGGACATGTTCCGCCGCGGCCGCCTTGTCGCCGAGGCCGAGTTCGGCGAGTCCGACGTAGAACTGCACTTCGTTGTCGTCACTCCCGGCGCCCAGTGCGGATTCGATGCACTGTCGGGCCCGGTCCCCGTTCCGGAGCCGAACCGCATAATACGCCGTCTGCGCCTGGTTGATGGCCGACTTGGGATTGACGGCGAGCTCGCCTTCGGCGAGCTCGAATGCCCGCGCGTAGGCTTTCGCGGCCTCGGCCGCCTTGCCGCCGAAGTGCAGCGCGTCCGCAAGGTTCCCCCACACGCGATGGTCGGCGGGCGCGAGTTCCGTCGCCTTGCGGAACATGTCCGCCGCCTCGTCGAACTTGCCGCGGTAATAGAGGCCGATGCCGATGTTCGAGTACGTGGAACGCCGCGGCTCCAGCGCGAGCGAGCTCGAGAACGCAGCCGCGGCCTGGTCGAACTCGCCCGCATACAGGTAAGCGGCGCCGAGGTTGTTGAACGCGCCGGCATTGTCGGGCTCGAGCAACGCGGCGCGCTGGAAGGGCGCGATCGCGTCGCGCGCGCGACCCTGCCGGAACAACAGGCTGCCGTACTCCGTGTGCGAGGCCACGTAGCGAGGCTGAGCCGCAATCGCCTTCTGGAGCGTCTGCTCCGCTTCAACCGGCATGCCGCGGTCCGCCTGTGCAGCCGCGAGCCCGATCAGCGCGTCTGGGGATTCGGGCACGGTCGCGAGTGCGCGGCGGTAGGCAGCCTCAGCCTCGGCCGCGTCGCCGGTCACGAGCCGCAGGCTTCCGAAGGCCTCGTCGACTTCGAAGGCTTTCGGGTCCAGCGCCTGGGCGCGCGCGCAGGCCTCCTCCGCCGCCGCCACGTGCGCGGGCACGCGCTCGAGCAGGTAGCGCTCGACCCGCGTCTCGCACAGTCCGGCCTGGGCGCGGGCGAATGCCGGCTGGCTGGCGAGCGCGCGCTGGAACAGCTGTTCCGCGGCGTCCAGCGTGCGCGCGGATTTCGGCTGGCGCAGGTACGAGAGCCCCTGCAGGTACAGGTCGTAGGCGGCGATTCCGCTGGCGCGCGGCTCGGCAGCGGCAGCGGCCGCGGCAGGGCGTATGCCGAGCACTTCCTCGAGGGCCGCGAGCACCCTCGTTCCTATCTTGTCCTCGATCGCGAAGTAGTCCCCCGACGTCTCGTAGGTGTCCGACCAGCGGTTGGCGCCGGTCGCGCGGTCCACGAGCGCGGCGTTGACGCGCACGACATTGCCCTGCCGGCGGATGCTGCCCTCGACCACGTAGCTGACGCCGAGCGTGTCGGCGATCTCGCGCACGTCGTCGTCCTTGCCGCGAAACGCGAAGGCCGAACTGCGGGCCGCGACGCGCAGGCCCGGCACGCGCGAGAGACGGTGCAGCAATTCGTCGGCAAGGCCGTCGCCGAGGTAATCGTTGGCGGCGTCGCCCGTCATGTTGATGAATGGCAGCACGGCGAGCGAGTTCGGCGGCGGCACGGCGGGATCAGCCTCCAGTACCGCGCCGAGATTGCGGCCGGTCGCCGGCAGCGGGATCTCGCGCCAGAACAGGCCGAGTGCGAGCGCGACGCCGACCGCCGCCCCGATCGCGGCCATGCGCAGCACGCGCCGCGAGGCGAACGGCGCGAGCGCCGCGGCGATGCGCGCCCGCGGGCCCGGCGGCGACGGCGGATGCACCTCGTAGGCCCGGACCGGCTCGCGGATGTTCTTGACCTGGCGCTGCCCGGAATCGACGTAGCGCGCCTGCAGCTTGCCGCGCACCTGGTCATGGACGCCGCCGGAGATGACCACGCCGCCCGGCTTCGCGAGCGCCTGCAGCCGCGCTGCGACGTTGACGGCGTCGCCGAACACGCCGCCGTCTTCGCGGATCACGTCGCCGAGGGTGACGCCCGCGCGCAATGCCATGCGTCGCGCGGGCGGCAGCGTCGCGTTCTCGGAGTCCACCTGCGACTGGATCGAAAGCGCCGCGGCGACGGCATTGACCGCGCTCGGGAACTCGGCCATCAGGCTGTCGCCGACGCTGCCGAACACGCGCCCGCCGAACTCGGCGACCTGCGCGTCGAAGATGGCGCGGCGGGCATGGAGGGTGGCGAGCGTGCCGGCCTCGTCAGCCGTCATCAGCCGGCTGTACTCCACGACGTCCGCCGCGAGGATCGCGACGATGATGCGGCTGTCTTTCAGCATGGCGCCCCGCTCTCGCGGGCCGAGTATAGCCCGCGGCACGCGCCGGGCCCGCCGTCGCTCAGGCGAGGCTCCGTTCCACCTTCATGACGTCCGGCATGCCGCGGATCGCGCGGATCAGCCGCGCGAGGTGCGCGCGGTCCCGTACCTGCACCTCGAACAGGATGGTGGAGTGGTCTCCCTGCGAGGAATCGACGTTGACGTGGCTGATGTTGCTCTGTTCCGCCGCGATGCGGGTCGCGACCTCGGCGAGAATGCCCATGCGGTTCGAGGTATCGACCACGAGCCCCGCGCTGAAGACGCGCTGCTGGTCCTTCTGCCAGACCGCCGGGATCCACTTCTCCGGCTGCCTGCCGAAGGCGGCGACGTTCGAGCAATTGTCGCGGTGAATCACGACCCCGCGCCCGCTCGACAGGTAGGCGATGATCGCGTCGTAGGGAATCGGGAAGCAGCAGCGCGCGTAGCTGACGACGAGGCCCTCGGTGCCTGCGATCGCGAGCGGCTGCGCCAGCGCCGCATCGGGGCGCGTGTCGTCCTCCGGCAGCAGCCGGCGCGCCACCAGGCGCGCGAGGCGCTCGCCGAGGCCGATCTTCTCGAGCAGCTCGCCGCCGTCCTTCAGCGAGAGCGAGTGCGCGACCTCGTCGAGCCGGCCCGCCGGCAGCTTCTTGACCGACAGCTCGAACTCCTCGAGCGCCTGGTTCAGCATGCGCCCGCCGAGCTCGCCGGCCTCGCCCTTCTTCAGGTTCTTGAGGTACTGGCGGATCGATGAGCGCGCCTTCGCGGTCGCGACGAAGCTCGCCCAGGCCGGGTTCGGCTGCGCACCCTTCGCGGTGACGATCTCGACGGTCTGGCCGTTGCGCAGCTGGGTGCGCAGCGGCACCAGCCGCCGGTCCACCTTCGCCGCGACGCAGCGCTGGCCGACGCCCGTGTGCACGGCATAGGCGAAGTCGACGCAGGTCGCGCCGCGCGGCAGGCGCATGATGTCGCCCTTGGGCGTGAATACGTAGACCTTGTCGGGGAACAGGTCGACCTTGACGCTCTCGACGAGCTCCTCGGCCGAGCCCTCGTGCAGGTCCATCACGCCTTTCAGCCATTCGCGGGCGCGAGCCTGCTGCGCCTCGCCGTCCTTCTCGCCGGTCTTGTACTGCCAGTGGGCGGCGATGCCGGACTCCGCCATCCGGTGCATGTCCTCGGTGCGGATCTGCACTTCTATCGGCGTCCCGTTCGGGCCGAACAGCGCGGTGTGCAGCGACTGGTAGCCGTTGACGCGCGGGATCGCGATGTAGTCCTTGAACCGGCCGGGCATCGGCCGGTACAGGCCGTGCACGAGCCCGAGCGCTCGGTAGCACGCATCGACGCTGCCGACGATCACGCGGATGCCGAACATGTCCACGACCTGCGACAGGGACAGGTGCTTGCGGCGCATCTTCACGTACACGCTGTAAAGGTGCTTCTCGCGCGCCTCGACGCGGCCCGCGATGCCGGCATCTGCGAGCGACTTGCGCACCGACTTCACGATCTTGGGCAGGAACTCGCGCTGGTTGCCGCGCGCCCGCTTGAGCTCGCGCTCGATGATCCGGTAGCGCTGGGGGTAGAGCGTGTGGAAACCGAGTTCCTCGAGTTCCAGCTTGACCGAGTGGATGCCGAGGCGGTTGGCGATCGGCGCATAGATGTCGAGCGTCTCGCGCGCGACTGCGCGGCGCTTCTCGGGCGGCATCGCCGAGAGCGTGCGCATGTTGTGGGTGCGGTCGGCGAGCTTGACCATGATCACGCGGATGTCGCGCACCATCGCGAGCAGCATCTTGCGGAAGCTCTCGGCCTGGGCCTCCTTGCGGCTCTTGAACTGGATCTGGTCCAGCTTGGTCACGCCGTCGACGATCTCGGCGACTTCCTTGCCGAACTTCTGCTCGACCTCGGCCATCGAGGAGGGCGTGTCCTCGACGACGTCGTGCAGGATGGCGGCCGCGATCGTCGCGCCGTCGAGGTACAGGTCGGCGAGGATGTCGGCGACCGCGATCGGATGGGTGATGTACGCCTCGCCGGACTTTCGCTTCTGGCCCTGGTGCGCGGCCTCGGCGTAGGCGAATGCCTCGCGCACCCGCTCGACCTGGTCGGGCGGGAGGTAGGACTCGATCTTCGAGGTGAGCTGGCCGATGCCCGGAGCGCGTCTTCCGCCAGGCAGGAGCCCCAGGATGGAAGACGCGTAGTTCATTCGGCCGGCCGTTCCGGGTTCAGTCCCCCAGGCCGAGCTGCGGAGCGCGGAAGTCGACGCCGAGGTCGAGCGGGTTCTCCGGAATCAGTTCCTGCTCAGGCTCGGGATCCGGCTCGGAGAGCAGGTCGACCGTGACCTTGCCCTCCGCAATCTCGCGCAGCGCCACCACCGTGGGCTTGTCGTTCTCCCAGTCGACGAGCGCTTCTGCGCCGTTCACGAGGCGACGCGAGCGCTTGGCGGCGAGGAGCACGAGGTCGAACAGGTTGTCGACCGTGGTCAGGCAGTCTTCGACGGTGATGCGGGCCATGGAAAAGACCGTAATTTCAGGGAATTGGGCCGGACATCATACCGGAAACGCTGCGCCACCGCCCGCCATCGAAGCTGCAATGGGGACTGTCCCCTCCTCAAACGCCTACGTGCTGCCGCGCCTGGACTTGCGCGCCCGCCGCTCGTTCCCGAACCGCGGCGACTGGCCGAAGGAATCGAGGTCCCCGGCGCGGCGGCTGCCCATGCGCCGGTCGTCGTGGTGGTTGTAGCTGCACTGGCAGGCATCGGGACGGGTGCAGCCGGGCAGGGGCAGGAGCGGCGCTTCGCGCGAAAGCCAGCGGCGATTCCGCCCGGAGACCGCGGCATTGCAGGCGCCATCGCCGGGCTTCACGGATACCGCGTGCCATCGCCGGTCGGATTGCTTGCTGTCCTTGCCTGACATGTCCCTGGCCCTGAACCGAAGCCGCCATGCTAGCGAATCCCCCGGCGAAGGGTACGGGGGGCCGCCGGACTGTGATTCAGGTCCCGAGCAGCTCCCGGGACAAGGCCGCGAGCTCCGGCCGGTCAGGCCGGCTGGCCTCGCCGCGGCCGTCGAAAATGGCCTCGAGCGCTGCGAGCGCCGGCTGGAATTCGCGGTTGACGACGACATAGTCGAAATCGCGCCAGTGCGACATCTCGAGCGTGGATTCCTGCAGGCGCCGCGCGATGGCCTGCGCGCTGTCGCTGCCGCGCCCGCGCAGGCGCGCCTCGAGCTCGGCCCGCGACGGCGGCAGGATGAATACCTGGATCGCCTCGGGCAGCCGCTCGCGCACTTGCCTGGCGCCCTGCCAGTCGATCTCGAGTATGAGGTCGCGTCCCTCGGCGAGGGCGGCTTCGGCGACCTTCCTGCGCGTGCCATACAGGTTGCCGAAGACGTCCGCATGCTCGATGAACTCGCCGGCCGCCACCAGGCGCTCGAATTCCGCGCGCTCGATGAAATGGTAGTCCCTGCCGTCCACTTCGCCCGCGCGCGGCTTGCGCGTGGTGCAGGACACCGAGAACGAGACGCCGGGGCGGCGCGCCATCAGTGCCTTCAGCAGGCTGGTCTTGCCGGCCCCCGAGGGCGCCGCGATGACGTAGAGGTGACCGCTCGCCATCAGCGGTAGCGGCGGCCCAGCCACTCGTCGGGCTTCGGGAAGGCGGCCGCCTCGTCGCGCAGCCACTGCCTGAGCGCGCAGACCATCGGCAGGTCGGCGTAGGACGGCGGGCAGACGAACCAGTAGCGGAACCGCGAGGGCACGATGGTCCGGCTCGCGAGCACGAGGTTGCCGTTCTCGAGGTCGTTCGCCGCAATGGACCAGCGCGCCGGCGCGTAGCCGAGCCCTTCCATCACGGCGGAGATGACGCTCACGGAATCGTCGATGACCGTCGGCCCCGCGGGCCAGGGCGTCGGCGCGGCGCTTTTCTCGAACCGCGCCCACGGCTCGTCGCGCGCCTGCAGCATCGGGATTCCCTCGAGCGTCGCGCGCTCGTCGATCGAGCCGAATTTCCTGAACAACTTCGGCGAGGCGACGACGACGAGCCACTCTTCCATCAGCGGGTCGTACTCGAGGCCCGGCGCCACGGTCTCGCCGAGGCGCACCGCCGCGTGGTAGTCGCTGCGCGCGAAATCGACCGCCTCGCGCGAAGTATTCCAGTCGACCCGGAGCTCCGGAAATTTCGAATGCAGGCGATGCAGTCGCGGCGTCAGCCATTTCTGCATCAGCGAAGAGAGCGTGCTGACGCTGATGATCCCGCTCGCGCGCATCATCCGCGTCTCGCGCATCACCGCGACCAGCGAGTCGAGGCCCGACTGCACGCCGGGCAGGAGCTTGGCGCCCTCCGGCGTCAGCTCGACCTTGCGGCCGCTGCGGCGCAGCACCGGGATCTGCAGGTATTCCTCGAGCGCCTTGATCTGCTGCGAGACCGCGGCCGGGGTCACGTTCAGCGCATCGGCGGCCTCGGAAAAAGACAGGCGCGTCGCCACCGCCTCGAACACGCGAAGCGCATTGAGCGGAAGCCTTCCGTAAGCCGACGCGGGCACAAGTTTCCCTTAATCGAGATTGAGTTAATGCGTTTGTTCGGGACCGTCTGCGCCTTCAAAGTCTAGCCCGAACACGGGATGAAAGGGCGCAGTGCCCGATCCCCGGAAAGCCAGGAGAAACGAACATGAACGGTCGCTTGCAGGGTTTCCTCACCATCCTCGACCTGCTGGCGGAAGGCCAGCGGCGCCAGGCCGAAGTCGTCACCGGGCGCCGTTTCGAGGCGCCGGCCGGGCTCGCGCCGGCCCAGGCCGGCAGCGCGGTCAAGTTTCCCTTAACCGGGCATCAGGAAGCCCGTTTGTTCGGTGACGGCCGCGGGCCCAGAGTCTCGAGCAGGCACTGAGCGTCGATTTTCGAAGGTTCGAACCGACTGATACGCAGGAGACAAGGAGAACCGAAATGAACGCCTATTCGACAGTCCGCAATACCAGCTTCGCGACCGTGGTGGTCGCCGTGCTCGCCGGCCTCGTCAGCAACGCGCTGGCGGCCGACCAGAAGATCGTCTACCAACGCGACCTGCCCGAAGCAGCCGCCGTCACGGTGCTGCCCGAGGTCGTCGTCACGGCTTCCAGGCTCGAGTGGTGAACGCCGGCGAAAAGTGCCGGGCCACAGGTTCGCAGTCATTGCCGTTCAATCGTGCCGCTGCCTTCCCCTCCCCGGCGCGCGACACAATGACTGCGAACCTGTGGCCCGGCACTTCCTTACAATGAGCCGGTGTTTCCGCTCCGGGACGACAACCCGAATTTCACGACCCCGTACGCCACCTACGGGCTGATCGGGCTCAACGTCCTCGCCTGGGCGCTGCTGCAGGGCTTCGGAACGGAGCCTGCTCTTTCATCCTCCGTCTGCCGCCTCGGCCTGATTCCGGCGGACGTCCTCGGCACGGTACCGGCGGGCACCAGCTTCCCGGTCGGCCCGGGCGCGACCTGCACGCTCGCGGGCGGCGGGTCCTGGCACACGGTCATCACCTCCATGTTCATGCACGGCGGGTGGATGCACCTGATCGGCAACATGTGGTTCCTCTGGCTGTTCGGCAACAACGTCGAGGACGCGATGGGGCACCTGCGCTTCGTCGTGTTCTACCTGCTGTGCGGCATCGCGGCCGCCGCGTTGCAGACGGCGCTGTCACCGGACTCGGTCATCCCGATGGTCGGCGCGTCCGGCGCGATCGGCGGCGTGATGGGCGCGTACGTCCTCATGTACCCGCGCGTGCACGTGCACCTGTTCGTGATCCTCGGCTTCTACGTGAACACGATCGCTGTGCCGGCGTACTTCATGCTCGGCTACTGGTTCCTGCTGCAGCTCGTGAGCGGCTCGATGGCGATCGGCGCCGAGGGCGGCGGCGTCGCGTTCTGGGCCCACGTCGGCGGCTTCCTCGCCGGCGCATTGCTCAGTTTCGCGTTCAGGAACCGCGAGATGCTCGCGCGGCATCCTTACTACGGGTGGCGGCAGAAGGCGCCGACGCAGAACTGGAGGGGCGTACGCCGCTGAACGGCCGCCAGGGCCGCGTCAGTCAGCCACCGGCAGCAGCACGGCGCTGGATTCACCGGTCCCGAACCAGACGCGCTGGGTCGCCTTCACGTAGTCGGCCGGCTTCGCGACCATGATGTTGTCGACGTAGGTCTGCGGGTTGCGGTCGTACAGCGGAAACAGGCTCGACTGGACCTGCACCATGATCCGGTGGCCGGGCAGGAACACGTGGTCGACGTTGGGCAAGGCCCAGCGGTAGCGTTCCGCCTTGCCCGGCTCGAGCGGGGCAGGTTCGGCGAAACTCCTGCGGTATCGCCCGCGGAAGATCTCGATGCCGACCGGCAGTTCGTATCCTGCGAGGGAAGGCTTGCCGCCCTGCGCTGCAGCTTCCGGCACGTCGTCCGGGTAGACGTCGATCAGTTTCACCACCCAGTCGCTGTCGGTGCCGGTCGTGGACGCGTAGAGGTCGACCTCGGGCGCGCCCATGATGTGGAGCGCTTGCGCGAGCGGCGCCGACTTCCAGCTTGCGACGTCGGGACGCCCCGAAACGAAGCGCTGGTCGCGCACCAGCCACGGCTTCCACTGCGACGCATCGGCCATGTCGATCGGTCGCGGTATGAACGGCACGGGTTTCGCGGGATCGCTGACGTACTCGGCGTATCCGGCGGTCGCGGGGCGATCGAACGTCGCGACGCCGTGTGCCGCCAGGTAGACCGGCCGGGCCGTGCCCATGGGCCAGCGCGGCGACCGGTTCCACGCGTTCGCGCCGGTCGCGTAGGTGAGCACCGGCGGCGTGTGCGGATCGGGGCCGCCCTTGAGCCAATGGTCGAAGAACGGCTTGACGTACCGGACCCGCCATTCGCGCGCAGTGTCGCCGGTAAAGGTCAGGCCGCCGAGGTCGTAGCCGTAATGGTTGGCGCCCGAGTGCCTCCAGGGGCCGATCGCCAGCGACACCTTGTCGTTGCCCGTGTCCTTGGGCTCGAGCGCGCGATAGGCAGCGGGCCCGCCGTAGCTGTCCTCCTGGTCCCACTGCCCGACTTCGATCATCGTCGGCACTGCCAGGGGCCGGGCCGCGAGCCACTTGTCGACCGCCTGCAGCGACCAGAACGCCGTGTAGGCCGGGTTCTCGAGGAATTTGCGGACGCCGGGAACGTTCTCGATGCCCACCGACTTCGCGAAGTCCGCGACCGAACCGGCATCCAGGAAGAGCGTGTACTGGTCGCCGCCGCCCAGCGGGAGGTCGGCCTTTGCGTCCCCTTTTCCCGCCGAGAGGGCGACGACGTAGGCCAGCGAGTTCACGCGAAAGGCGCCATTGTGAAACCAGTCGTCGCCCATCCAGCCGTCGACCATCGGGCTTTGGGCAACCGCCGCCTTCAGGGCCGGATGCGCGTCGATCGTCGCCATCAGCGTCGTGAATCCCAGGTAGCTGGAGCCGATGACGCCCACGCGGCCGTTCGCTTCCGGGACGTTCTTCACCAGCCACTCGATCGTGTCGTAGGCGTCGGTCGATTCGTCGATGCCGGTGTCGTTCAGCGGGCCCGCCAGCGGCCGATTGAGCACCCAGGCGCCCTCGGAGCGGTGAAGTCCGCGAATGTCCTGGTAGACGCGGATGTAGCCGTCCTCCACGAACTCGGCATCCATCACTTCGACAATGTCGGCGATGCGCGTGCTGGCGACGCGATGCGTCGATTCATGCGCGTCATACGGCGTACGCGACAGCAGGATCGGCGCGTCGGCCGTGCCCTTCTTCATGACGATCGAGGTGTAGAGCCGCACGCCGTCGCGCATGGGCACGAGCGCCTCGCGCCGGACGTAATCGGCCGCATCTTCCGGTTGCTCGTATTGCGCGATGACGTCAGGCGTCATCGGCGTCGGGCGCTGCGCATCCTCGGCTCCGGCGGCAGTGACCAAGCCGGCGACGATGAGCGCCGCAGCGCGGGCGGTTCGGTGGGTCATGGCCGCGAAGCCTAAGGGCGGCGGCGCGGCGTGACAAGCGGCCACGGGGTCGCCGGGACCCGTCCGCCCGTCATTCGACGTTCTGGACCTGCTCGCGCGAGGAGCATGCAAGTCGTTGATCGACAAAATATTATGAGCTCTTCTACCAGCTAGCTACACATCCAGCTACAGGGCCCAGTGCGCAGTGGGGCGATTCGCGCGGGCTCGGAGTATGAATACTCAATGTCCTGAGTAATTGGTTACGAACGCATCGCCGATGGATCGGGCTATTTGACCGATACGAGAACTCGCGTTCAGCCGGGTGTTCAACTAGCGATCAGCCGATAGTTGGAGCTGCGTTCAGCTGCAGTTGCTCACGCGAAGCGCACTGATCTGCGCAGCTCAAGCGAGGCCACCGCCTCGAAGTGTGCGAAAGAAAAGTTGCGTCATCCTGCAATTCGATAAGGCGTAGCTCTGACGATCAGGATCGCGATCGTGAGTGCGAAATTCGCCAGTGAACTCGCGCCGGCATCGAAGGGCGAGGCTTGAGTCAAGGCGGCTGATGTAAGAATCTGGCAGGCCGCGAGCGATGAAATCTGCGCCGCTGCGGGACGGAGTCGAGGATGTGCCACCGGACAATCTCCCTGTGATCAGGGAGATATCAGATCATCCCGGCTTCAAGCGGAGTACGGGCAGATTCGCGGGAAATCAGCAGGAAACCTATGCAGCCAGGAAGCAGATCTCTTCGACACCTCTCAACGACATGACCTTCGCAGCTGGCTCCGCGCGGGCCATGATGTCTAGCAAGTTCGTTGTCTGTCTTCAGTCATATTTTTTGCATTCAGGTCCTTCGTGTGTCATCGCGATAACCTTCCCTTCAGCGACCTCGTAATACACAGAGCATCGTTCTGGGTGATACCGCGGAATTGCGTATTGATAGATCTGGGTTCCTTGTGGCGATTCGTGGACTGTCAGCGGTTGACCCAATTTTGCGACAACATCCGCAATTGGATGCTCAATTACAAACGTGCCATAGACTCTCTCAAAATTCTTTTCCGGATTCACTACGCAGCCAAATGAAGGCAATACCATTGCGAGCGCTATCGCGCAGCCAGCGATTCGCCAAACTTTCTTGTGCCGTTGCCACGAAATCAATTTCGCGATTCCTCTGCCGTAACCAAATATGCGGGAACACCGTTTAGCAATGCGGCGTAGTTAATGGCAAGAGCCGGAACCATCGAGGGTATGTTTATCACCGAGGTCATCCAACTTCCGGGCTGTGCATCCATGAACCAATCGTGAAATGTGGCGAAAGAGTTGAAGCCCGGTATGCGGTTCAATCCGCGAAATAGCCAGTTACCCTCATATCTCGGAACTACTTTCCAAAATCCTTTCGGTGGTTCGAAGCGCTTTTCGCCGATATTGTCCCATTCCGGTCGTGCGGGATCCCAATCTTCTGCTCCAGGATTCTTCTCGTAGACATTGCCACCACGTTTCCAAGTTGCATTGTAGCGTTCATTTGTTTGATATCTGTAAATGCTCGCCGCTGCGCTTGCTGCAAAAGCGTAAAGGAAGCCGTCTTTGAATTGCCCCCCCAAGGCTTCAGAAGAGCCACCGCCGCTTACCCGCTCATCAGATGGTTCGCACAGCAGTCGCCATTGAAGTCGGCGACCAGAATTCGATACTCCCCGCTCGACCATGGGATGCCGAGATACGCATTGCCCCAGGACTGAAGAGGCAGGTTGAAGCCAGTGCCATCAAAGAGCGCAATGCCACTCAGATCGCCCGACTTGCGTGCGACGTACAAGAGGTCGGAGTAGCCGTCGCCGTCAAAATCGCCCGGGTAGAGGTCGTAGTCTTCGGTGTTCCAAATATTGTCCGCGCTTGCATTGGCACTGAAAGCCAACACCATCGTCGCAAGAAGCACGGACCCATACTTTTTCATGGACGCATCCTTCCGACTCGATCTATCATCCGGTTGGCGAGCTCCCGGTAGCTCTCAGCACGAGACCGTCCAACGAGAGAGTCTCGAGTTGCCCTTGCCGTCGTACCGTGACCAAAAGGGCTTCACCTTGGGTGACGCGACGCAGCGCAGCTACAGATGAAGCGACGTCTGTTACTTGAACGCCATTGACTGACGTAATCCGATCCCCCGGCAACAATCCCAGCTTGCCGAACGCCTCCGATCGATCGTTGGCGTACACCTCAAGTGCACTCACGTTGTCGCCCTCAAATACGGGCGTCACACGCATGACGTCCGTCAGCGTGTCGCTACTGGTCGGTGCTGACGCGAGTGTGGCCACCTCGCCGCCGACCATCAGTAGCGGTGTGTCTTCCGCGATATAGTCCGCCGGCTCCTTGCCATCGACATAGACCTGCGCCCGCAGACCGTCGCGTTCGAGAACAATCGAGTCTTCGTGGATTTCCACAATTCGAGCGCCATTCGCGAGCAGCGCTCCAGCGCGATACGTTTGCGGCGACCCTGCGTTGATTCCGATCGAGGCCGTGCCGTCGCGGGCATTTCGTCCGCGACGAGTGCCTGAAAGGATGAGCCGACGAGAGTCTTTGGATACGGATGAATCCGTTCCTAAGGGATAGGGTTGAACGACCCCCGCAGCGGGCGGCATCCGAATCTGCGCCGCCGGTGGTGGTCTTGTTCGCTCACGGTAATCGGACCACCAAAGCCAAGGGTCCACGCCAGCCGCGTACAGCATGTACAGGGCGATGCTGCATCCCAGAATGCTCGCCAGGGCTGGACCCGCAAAACGTCTGCGCACCAACGACGCTCGCGCTGGCCTAAGGCTCGCAGACGAATTCCCCCTCTGCATTCGCCCTTCTTTTCCAGACGGCCGTGATTTGCCCGGACCGCCACTGAGACGATGCGCGATAATCTGAGCGCGCGGACGGTCAAAGTCAATTGGTCGCGCGCGCCAAATGGTCCTTCGGACTGTTCGAGGCTGAAATTCTCAGACCGTGGGGGTCGCCGGAACTGTGGAGGTCGCCGGAACCGCGTGCGGCGCCTGCAACGGCGAGCCAGCCAGCGCCGCACCGCATTCAGGGCGACGGCTTTGCGCGGGGCGGATGCAAAAAGGGCAGAGTTGTATCGGAGAAAGCTGGGCTCTTAGGTGCGAGTCCGACCGGCTGTCCGCAGATCGAAACGGACCGGACCAAGTCTGTCGGCGGCCTGTTCAGGCCAGCCTGCGGTTGGCTACCTACACGTGCCAACTCCGCGTAGAGTGGTTCATTCTCCTATCCGCTCACGCTGGCGCGATGATGCTCGATGCGGCTCGCAAGCCAGAGTTGTACTTCGGACTCCACCCAGCCCACCGCGCGCACCCTATGCGCACCCGACTCGGGAATCGGCGTTGGGACTCGAGCTGGTAGATCATCGAGCGCCCGAGGCCGGTGATTTTGCAGACTTGGGGCAGACGAAGAATCTGGACGGCCGGTTCCGATGCTGGTGATTGACGGGTTCAGTAGCGCTGCGGTGAGTCATACGCATCGAGATTACGCTTTATACACGGCATGCCACGATGGCCGGGAACGACGGTGAAAGCCGCGAATACCTGTCCAGCACGCAAGCGGTTGCCGCTACGGCGTGTTGGGTTTTGGCGTGATTTGCCGGGTGATGCAGGATAGGCCGGTGGCCGCTGTTGTTGAACAATCGTGGCCATGGTCGCCAGTCACTTCATCGCCGCTCGCGTGTCATCGGAGACGAAGGCTCGTCTCAAGACGCTGGCCGAACAGCGCCAGCTCAGCGAGTCGGCGCTGCTGAAACGCCTGCTCGAGTTGACGCTCGATGGGGTCGCTGAGCCGAAGCTCGGCAACGCTGGCGGGGCTCGATAGGGTTGCGCGCGCCGCCCGCCTGTATCTCCGGCTGCGGCCCGAAGATCAGCTATTGCTGGCGGAGCGGGCCGCCGCCCGAGGCATGGCGGCGGCGACCTACGTTTCGGTGCTGGTACGTGCGCATCTGCGTCGCCTGACACCGCTCCCCAAGGACGAGCTGGTGGCATTCAGGCGGTCGATCGCCGAGCTTGGGAGCCATAGGCCGCAATCTCAATCAGATTGCCCGCACGGTGCAGCGTGGTGGCTCCGCAGCAGGTCCGCGTCGAGAGGACGTCGTATTCCATGCTCAGGGTCTGCACCGCCCTACGAGCCCATTTCAAGGCGGCGCTGCTGGCGAACCTGCGCAGCTGGCAGCTCGGTCACGACTCGCCGGAGCCCTGAGTACCGGGCGTCTAGGCCCGAAAGAGCGCCCACGCCCCTCGCAATCCGGCGCGGCTCCATGTTTTCATTGCCACGGTTGGTCCCGAGGATCCGACTTGCGAACGCCCCCACGGCCACAGCCAGTGGCATTTCGTATCGAACTGCTGGGCGTGGCGCCGCTCGTCTGGCGGCGTGTGCTGGTTTCCAATCAGTGGACGCTGGCGAGCCTGCATTCGTATCTGCAGTGGGTTATGGGGTGGACGGATTCGCACGCGCACGAGTTCCAGGTTGGCGCGAGCGTGGTGGCGCCGGACTGGTGGATTCATGAGGTCGGCCTGGATTCGGATATCGCGAGCTATCGCGACGAGCGGCGTGTCTCGGTGGCGGCCTTGGTCGCGGAGCTGGGTGTTGGCGGGGAAGCCGAGTATCGCTATGACATGGGCGACGGCTGGCAGCATCGGATCGTGATTGAAGCCCCGCCGCCATTTGGGCTGGCGCAGGAGTTGCCTCTTCCGATCTGTCTTGCCGGTGAAAACGCTTGTCCGCCCGAGGACGTGGGCGGCCCGCATGGCTATGCGGAGTTTCTGAAGATCCTCGGCGACCGGAAACACGAGCAATACGAGGACATGGTGCGGTGGATCGGCGGCGTGTTCGATCCGAGAGGATTCGATCTGAATCGGATCAATCGTGAGTTCAAGGGCACGAAGAGGCGCCGACGCTGAGCAAGAGATGCGAGCCGGCGCGGCCTCAATTAAGGTTACTTGCGATCCAGATCTGCGGTAAATCCGATGGGTCTATTGCGGGGCGCCGGCGGATTCATCAGCTGGCGGATGGCGGAGAGAATGGCGGCGATGGCTTCATCGTGGTCGGCGAACTTCTTCCGGAGGCGGGAGTCCAGTTCCTCGAATCGACGTGCGAGTTCCTGGTTGGAGGCGAGCAGCGCCCGCAATTTCACGAAAGCGCGAACCACGTAAATGCCCATTTCGACGGCGTTGGGGCTGTTCAGGACATTGGCCGCCTGGATGGCACCGTGCTCGGTGAAGGCATAAGGCAGGTATCGACGACCGCCGCGGCCAGCGGGTCTCTTTGAGGTCGCAGATTGCGACCTCAAACCTGTGGCCTCTTCAGTGGTCAGCCGAAACACAAAGTCTTGCGGAAACCGTTCGGCATTACGCCTGACCTGTTCGTTGAGGCGTTTGGTCGTGACCCCGTAGAGCGCGGCGAGACGGCTGTCCAGAAGCACTTTTTGGCCGCGCAGTACCAGAATATCGTGCGCGATCTGCTCGGGTGTGATTGTCAGGTGACGCGCCATGGCCAGTTTCTATATCGCGGCACTTGCTAGGTTGGCGAAATGTTCACGGGATCCGCGTTGTATCGAGATCACTTTGCTCTCGCCCTGCTCAGCCTGCACGACCAGTGCCGTCCATTGCTCGAGAGCCACGCGGCGTTCCTTGAAGTAGTCATGACGGTCGTAGGTACCCTCGACCCCTCGGAGCTTGTGACCGAGGCAGCGTTCGGCGACTTCGCGCCGAACACCAAGCGCCGCGAGGTGCGTACGCGCCGTGCGCCGCAGGTCGTGCAGCGTGAAGTCCGCTAATCCGTGCTTCACGCGCTTCAGAGCCACGTTCAGAGTATCGATTCCCATGTGCGGTACCCGCTCGCGAGGGTCGCGGCGGCGCTTCGGAAAGACGTAGTCGCTGCCTGCGGCGAGCGTGCGCAGAGTATTGAGCCACTCGACCACGGCCGGCGCCAAAGGGATATCGAGACTCTCACCCGTCTTGGTGCGTGAAGCCGGCAGATGCCAGACCGCGCCGGCCTGCGTCGCGCCGTCGAGGTCAAATTCCGCCCACCGGGCGCCGAGCAGTTCGCCCTTGCGCACGCACAGCGCCAGCAGCAGCCTGATCGCGAGCAGATTGTCCTCACCGAAACTCGGCGTCCCGCGGATCTTCTCGAACAGTTCGGCGAGTTCGTCGGAACTGAGCGCCCGGCAGCGCGGTCGCTCGATGCCACCGGCATCGAGGCGGGGCGAGAAGTCAGCGGCCGGGTTGCTCAGCACGAAGCGGCGGCGCACCCCGAAGGCGAAGATCCGCCGCGTGAAGCGCAGCAGATCGTTCGCCGCAGTCGGGGCACGTTCCTTTAGCTCGTCCAGCAGGCGGGCGACATCCGAAGGTGTAATGTCGCTGGCCGGGAGTCGGCCGAATTTGGGCAGGAGATACCTGTCGAGATACCGGCGCGGCACGGTCGGGTGCTTGAGGCCGCGCGCCTGGACTTCGGCGCGATACCAGTCCTCGCACAGCGCCTTGAACGATCCCTTCCGGCGTTCCTCGGCCAGCACCGCGCGCCGGACGCTCAGGGGATCCTGCTGCCGGTCGAGCAAGACGCGGGCCTGTCGAGCCTCAACCCGCGCCTGGGCGAGCGCCATGTCGGGATAGTTGCCGAGCGTGAGCCAGTGCTCCTTGCCGGCGAAGCGGTACCGCAACGTCCACGAGGCGCCGTCGCGCGTTTGCTTGCGCAGATACAACCCGTCGCCGTCGCTGAGCAACACCGTCTTGCCCGACCGGTGAGCTCGCTCGACGGCGAGTGCCGTGAGCCTTGCGCGCGCCATGTCGTCCCCTTGCTCGTCGAATTCCAGCTGCGGATCTAGCTACAAACCAGCTACAGATCGAGCTACAAGATTAGCTCAGACGAGACTGGACGCCAGTGGACGATTCTGGTCAAAAACACCAGAAACTCAGAGACTTGACGCGCCTTTGACGGAAGTCTGCGGATGCCGCTGGAAGCTATTCGACGTTCTGGACCTGCTCGCGCATCTGCTCGATCAGGACCTTGAGCTCGACCGCCCTCTTCGTTGTCTCGACGTCCTGCGACTTCGACGAGAGCGTGTTCGCCTCGCGGTTGAACTCCTGCATCAGGAAGTCGAGCTTGCGGCCGACGGCCTCGCTGGATGCGAGCGAGGTCTCGAGTTCCGCCACGTGGCTGCGCAGGCGGTCGAGTTCCTCGGCGACGTCCATCTTCTGCGCGAGCAATGCCACTTCCTGTTCGAGCCGCTCGGCGCTCACCTCCGCGCCTAGCGCCGCGACGCGCTCGACGAGCCTCGTCTTGATCCGCGCCTGCACCTCCGGCAGGCGCGTCCCGACCGCCTCGACGATGGCCAGCACCTGCGACGCGCGGGACGCCAGCATGTCGGCGATGCGCTCGCCCTCGCTCGCGCGTGATGCGCCGAAGGCGGCCAGCGCCTCGGCCAGCAGTTCGGCCGCCTGCGCCGCGAGCGGTGCCGGGTCGCGCCCGGCGTCCTTGACCACCCCGGGCCAGCGCAGCACTTCCATCGCGTCGATGCGTCCCTCCGCGCCGAGCCGTTCGCGCACGGCGCGGGCGTTCTCGACCAGGCGCTCGACCAGTTCGGCGTCGAGCGCGAGTTCGCGCCCGCCGCCTGCGGCCGAGCGCACGAAGAACGAAGCATCGACCTTGCCGCGGCGCGCGGCGACGCCGATGGCGCGGCGGTACTCTGCCTCCGAGGCCCGCAGGTCGTCGGGCAGGCGCAGCCCGATCTCGAGGTAGCGGTGATTGACGCTGCGCAACTCCCAGGCGAGGTGTCCCGCGGCAGTCGCCCGCTCGACGCGCGCAAAGCCCGTCATGCTCCTCAACATCGGATGAAGACCCCGGGGTGCGGGCAAGGCCGCTGATGTAAGCTTCACCGAGTTTAACAGGGGGGCGGCGGTCCGGGGACCGCCGGCAACGAGCGTGGCGATCGAGTTCGCCGAGGTGAGCCTCACCGGCGACCGCGAGGACAACCAGGATCGGGCCGCCGTCGCGTCCGGCGACGGCGCGGCGCTGCTCATCGTCATGGACGGCATGGGCGGTCACGCCCATGGCGCGCGCGCGGCGGAAACCGGCGCCAAGGTCATGCTCGAGTCGTACCGGCTCGAGCACAAGCCGCTGTTCGATCCGCTCGGCTTCCTGCATCTCGCGCTCGGTCGCGCGCACGCGGCGATCGTCGCGATCGGCAGCAAGCTCGCGATGGACACGCGCCCGCGCGCGACCTGCGCCGTGTGCGTGGTGCAGCGACGCGAGGCCTGGTGGGCGCACGTCGGCGACAGCCGTGTCTATCACCTGCGCGCCGGCGCGGTCGTGGCGCGTACGCGCGACCACAGCCACGTCGAGCAGCTGCTGCGCGAGGGCTCGATCCGGGAGGAGGAGGTCCCGGCCCATCCGATGCGAAACTTCGTCGAGTGCTGCCTCGGCGGCGAGGCCGCGATCCCGGAGATGACGATCTCGCGGCGACAGCCGCTCGAGGACGGCGACGTGCTCATGGTCTGCACCGACGGAGTCTGGTCGAACCTCAAGGATCCCGACATCGCGGGCATGCTGAAGCCGAATGCCACCGCGAACGGCAGCGCCAAGTCGGCGCTGCGCAAGCTGGTCGAACAGGCGGTGGCGGCTTCCGCCCCGCACAGCGACAATGCCTCCGCCGCCAGTCTCGTCTGGCGCGCCTGAACCACTGACGGAGCTCCCCATGCGACCAGGCGGCCGCGCTGCCGACGAACTGCGACAGGTGCGCTTCACGCGCCGCTTCACCGCGCACGCGGAGGGCTCGGTGCTCTCCGAGTTCGGGGGGACGAGGGTGCTTTGCACCGCGAGCGTCGAGAACGGCGTACCGTCCTTCCTGCGCAACTCCGGCAAGGGCTGGCTCACGGCCGAGTACGGCATGCTGCCGCGCGCGACGCACACCCGTTCCGCGCGCGAAGCGGCACGCGGCAGGCAGGCCGGTCGCACCCAGGAGATCCAGCGGCTGATCGGCCGCTCGCTGCGCGCCTGCATCGACCTCGGCGCCATCGGCGAGCGCACCATCACGATCGACTGCGACGTGCTGCAGGCCGACGGCGGCACCCGCACCGCCGCAATCACCGGCGGCTACGTCGCCCTCGCGGACGCGATTGACGTGCTGGTGGCGCGCAAGGCCATCGCGGCGAACCCTTTGCACGGCCAGATCGCCGCCGTTTCAGTCGGCATCGTCGGGGGTGCCGCGGTCCTCGACCTCGAGTATTCGGAGGACGTGGACGCCGAGACCGACATGAATGTCGTGATGAACTCGGGCGGCGCCTTCATCGAAGTGCAGGGCACGGCGGAGGGGCACGCCTTCCGGCGCGAGGAGCTCGACGCCATGCTGAACCTCGCGGCGCTCGGCACCTCGCGCCTGTTCGGCCTGCAGCTCGAGGCGCGCCAGGGCTGAGGGTGAAAAGGGGACAGTCACCTTTGCCCGCGTTTGCCGGCGCCGATTCGCAATCTGCAATGCATTGCCGGCAAAGGTGACTGTCCCCTTTTCACCCTTTTTCTCCCGCCGCATCGTGCTGGCAACGGGCAACCCGGGGAAGCTGCGCGAGATGCGCGCGATCCTCGCGGGGCGCGGCCTTGCAGTCGTGGCGCAAGCGGAGTTGGGCATCGCGCCGGCGGTCGAGGACGGCGACAGCTTCGTCGCCAATGCGCTCATCAAGGCGCGCCACGCGGCGCGCGCCGCGGGTTTGCCGGCGCTTGCCGACGACTCCGGCATCGAAGTGGACGCACTCGGCGGCCGCCCGGGCATCCACACGGCGCGTTACGCAGGCCCGGCGGCCGGCGAAACCGCGAACAACGAGAAGCTGCTGCGCGAGCTCGCGGGCGTGCCGGAACCCGAACGCGGGGCGCGATATCGCTGCGCGATGGCGTTCGTTCGGGCGGCGGACGACGCGGACCCGATAGTCGCACAGGCCTCCTGGGAGGGACGCATCGGGCGCGCGCCCTGCGGTACGGGCGGCTTCGGCTACGACCCGGTCTTCATCGTCGCGGGCGGGACGATCACCGCGGCCGAGATGCCGGCGGCGACCAAGAATCGCGTGAGCCACCGCGGGCAAGCGCTTGCGGCGCTGGCGGAGCAGATGAAGGCGGCGGGGTGGTAGCGGTCGAGGGGGCCGTCCCCCGTTGCTACCGGACGGTCTTGACGAGGTCGCCTGGTTTCGGCTCGCCGTCGGGATAGAGGCTGTTGAAGAGCCGCAACTGCTGCAGCGGGTACTTCGTGAGCGGGCTCGCCTCTGCGAGCTGTTCCATCGTGGTGTCATCGGTCGCCCGCACCACGTGCAGCCGGTCGGGCTCGGCGAGCTTGAACTCGTTCGCATGCATGCGCCGGAACGTGTTCGCGGTCGACAGGAAGAACGCGTCGCCCGCGGGCATCGTCGTGCCCGAGCGGCTCGCGCCCTTGAAGATCCACATCAGGTTCCCGTAGTAGATGACGATGTAGCGCACGTTGGAGGACTGGCCGAACGGCGACGGCTCTCCGCGCACGATTCCCGTCCACACCCTGAGGCCGTTGGAATCGTAGGACTCGGTGTGGTCGAGGCGCCGGTTTGCGAGCCCGCGCATCGCGAACTCGCGCGGGTCGGTGACGCCGGCCGGCGGCGGCTGAGCGCGGATTTCCATGACGTGCTCTTTCTGCGGGGCGATCGCCAGGATCTTGTCCGGCTGGTTCGCGATCTGCCATCCCTTCGGGAAGGCCATCGTGAACTGCATGTCGGCATGGTAGAAACGGTTGTCACGCACCATGCCCTGGTGCCCGCTCGAGCCGATCGGCAGGCCTTCGACAGCCTGCATGAAGCCCTCGGCATTCTTGAGGTTGCCGGTCGCCGCGGCTTCATTCTTGCCGGCGCTCGCCACCGCCTGCTGCAGGCGCGTGTCGTTGTCCGGGTGCGAGGCGAACACGCCGTGGTAGATGTGCGGCTCGCGCCCCTCGAGCCGGGCACGCTCGCGCTCGAAGGTATCCTGGTCCTTCAGCGTCTCGATGACGTGGATCATTGCATGCGGGTCGTAGCCGGCCTTCGCGAGGTAGCTGGCGCCCAGCCGGTCCGCCTCGAGTTCCGCCTCGCGGCCGTAACCGCTGATGATCGCCTGGCCGGCCATGTTGGTGAGGTCGGCGAGCGCGGGCATGCCGGTGAAGATCGCGGTCGCCGCGCTTGCGAGGCCGGCGAGCGTGCCCTTGTGCTGCTGCTTCATGAGGTGGCCGGCCGAAATGTGGCCGATCTCGTGGCCGAGCACGGCGGCGAGGTCAGCCTCGTTCTCGAAGTAGGGGAGGATGCCGCGCGAGATGTACACATAGCCGCCCATGGTCGCGAAGGCGTTCACGTCGTCGGTGTCCACGATCGTGAAATGCCACTCGAGCTCCGGGCGCCCGCTGACTGCCGCGAGCTTCTCGCCCACGCGCTGCACGTATTCCTGCAGCTCGAGGTCGTTATGAACACCCATCTGCTGGGTGAACATGATGTGCATCTTCTTGGCGGTCTGGACTTCCTTGCTGTCCTTCGGCGCCTTCTCTTCCTTGGTCGCGCCCCAGGCACCGGCGCCCGCCGTGGCAGCCATCGCGGCGATGGCGACCACGCTGGCAAGCTTCGCGGTCAATGGGCGCATGCGGTTCTCCGGTCCCGGTCCCCAGGGTACCGGTCCCGGCTTAGACGCGGGTGCAGGCCGAAAGTTGGCGCCGAGGGCGGGCGCCGTCGGCTTATTTCAGGCCGTACTTCTTGCGGAAGCGGTCGACGCGGCCGCCGGAGTCCACGATCTTCTGCTTGCCCGTGTAGAAGGGGTGGCAGTTCGAGCAGACTTCGACCTCGAGGTTCTCGCCGAGCGTCGAACGCGTCTTGAAGCTGTTGCCGCAGGTGCACGTCACCGTGATCTCGGTGTACTTCGGGTGAATGGCTTCTTTCATGGTGCTTCCCGGGGCTTGGAGCGTAGGGGCCGCGAAGAATATAGGCGACGTGCCGCAACTTCAAGGCAACCCCCCGGCGCGTGGGCCCTGAATTCCAAGTAGCTGGTTTTACGGGATTTTTATCATTATCCACAAAATGTGTGGATAACTCTGTGGATCGCCGGGCGCGCCGGGGACCTGCGGCCCGTCATTTCTGCATAAGTGACGGTTTGATTAAATTTTGACCAGGGCATTTTCCCATGTCCGCTCAATGGCTTAGGGCATGATAGTTAACGAAGATCGCTAACAAAACCACGAAAGCACCTGTCTGACACCAGTTAGGCCCGCGCTGTGTACAACTCCCCGGGGGTGCCAGGGACCCTCGCCGCTGGCAGGAAGGCGCCGAGGAGGTCATTCAGGAAGCGAAAACCGAGTGGGGTCGCCCGGACGCGGCCCGCCATTTCCTCGACCAGGCCTCGCGCGCTCTCGGCCGCGAGCACCGGGCGCACGCTCGAGGCCGGAAGCCCGGTAGTCCGCTCGAAATCCGCGATCGCGAAGCCTTCCGTCAGCCGCAGTGCGTTCAGCATGAACTCGAACGGCAGTTCCGCGGGCGCGACCACACGCCGGATCGCGCCCGCGCGACCCCCGCCCTCGAGGTAGGCGCGGGGTGAGCGAGGCTTCTCGGTGCGGATCACCGCACCGTCCCGCGTCAGCTTGCCGTGCGCGCCCGCGCCGATGCCGAGATAGTCGCCGAAGCGCCAGTAGTTCAGGTTGTGCCGGCACTGGCTTGCGGGCCGCGCATAGGCGGACACCTCGTATTGCGCGAAGCCCGCCGCCGCCAGCCGGGCCTGGCAGTCCCGCTGCATCTCGAAGGCGAGGTCGTCGTCGGGCAGGGCAGGCGGCTGATGGAAGAATGCGGTGCCCGGCTCGAGCGTCAACTGGTAGTGCGAAAGATGCACGGGGCCGAGCGCGATGGCGGCTTCCACGTCGGAAAGCGCTGCCTCGCGCGACTGTCCCGGCAGCGCATACATCAGGTCGAGGTTGAAATTCGAAAGGCCTGCGGCACGGAGCTCCGCGACCGCGGCCTCGATCTCGCCCGGCCCGTGGATGCGCCCGAGCGCTTCGAGACGCTTCGCGTCGAAGGACTGCGCGCCGAGCGAGACCCGGTTCACGCCGGCCTTCGCGTACCCGGCAAATCGCCCATGCTCGATCGTGCCGGGATTCGCCTCCATCGTGATCTCCACGTCGGACGCGAACGGCAGGCGCGCGGCTAGGCCGTCGATCAGCGCCGCGATCGCATCGACGCCGAACAGCGAGGGCGTGCCGCCGCCGAGGAACACGCTCGCGACCGCGCGGCCCGCGGCGAGGTCAAGGTCCCCTTCGAGATCCGCGAGAAGCGCGGCGACATAGTCCGTTTCCGGGATGCGATCGGGCCGCGTATGCGAGTTGAAATCGCAGTAGGGGCACTTCTTCACGCACCAGGGCAGGTGCACGTAAATCGCGATCGGCGCGTTCATGCGGGCATTCTATTGATAAGGGGAGGCCCAGCCTTGATTCCTGCACTGCAGCATGACAGTCTGCGACGCGGGAAATCCATGGCAAGCAAGAAATTCCAGCTGACCAATCCGGCGGACGGGCGCTCGAGCGAGCTCCCGGTCCTGTCCGGGAGCGCCGGGCCCGACGTACTCGACATCACCTCGATTACGAAGGACCAGGGCGTCTTCACCTACGACCCGGGGTTCATGGCGACGGCCGCCACCGCGAGCGCCATCACCTACATCGACGGGGACGCGGGCGTCCTGCTCTACCGCGGCTACCCGATCGAGCAGCTCGCGGAGCACAGCAGCTTCCTCGAGGTTTCCTACCTGCTGCAGAAAGGAGAGCTGCCGAGCGCGAAGGAGCTCGCCGCGTTCACGACCTCGATCTCGCGCCATACGATGCTGAACGAGTGGATCCTGCGGCTCTACCGCGGGTTCCACCACGACGCGCACCCGATGGCGATGGTGGCGACGATCGTCGCCTCGCTCGCGGCCTTCTACCACGACTCGACCGACATCACCGACGACCGCCACCGCGAGATTTTCACGCACCGGATGATCGCGAAGCTGCCGACGATCGCGGCCGCCGCCTACAAGCACGCGCTCGGCCAGCCGTTCATGTACCCGCGCAACGACCTCGACTACACGGCCAACATGCTGCACATGTTCTTCGCCGTACCCTGCGAACCCTACGAGGTGGATTCGCTGCATTCGGAAGCGCTGGATCTGCTGTTCATCCTGCACGCGGACCACGAGCAGAACGCGAGCACCTCGACCGTGCGGCTCGCGGGCAGCACGGGCTGCAATCCTTATACCGCGATGTCGGCGGGCGTCTCGGCGCTGTGGGGCCCGGCGCACGGCGGCGCGAACGAGGCGGTCGTCGACATGCTGGCGAAGATCGGCGACGCGGCGCACGTGCCGGAATTCCTCGCGAGGGTCAAGGACAGCAAGGGCGGCGTGCGGCTCATGGGTTTCGGCCACCGCGTGTACAAGAACTTCGACCCGCGCGCGACGATCATCCGCGAGATGTGCCACAAGGTGCTGGACAAGCTTGGCGACAGCGACAACCCGCTGTTCGAGCTCGCGCTCAAGCTCGAGGAAGTCGCGCTGAAGGACGACTACTTCATCAGCCGCAAGCTCTACCCGAACGTCGACTTCTACTCCGGCATCATCTACCGCGCGCTCGGGATCCCGCGCGAGATGTTCACGGTGATGTTCGCGATCGCGCGCACCGCCGGCTGGGTCGCGCACTGGTCGGAGATGATCTCGGACCCGGAAATGAAGATCGCCCGCCCGCGCCAGCTCTACACCGGCCCCACGCGCCGGGACTACGTTCCCGTCAAGAAGCGCTGAAATAAAAGGGGACAGTCACCTTTAGCGGCCAGTGGCGTTTCCGTCGCGCCGGCCTGTCCGCTAAAGGTGACTGTCCCCTTTTATTACGAGCCCCTCGACCTCGGCGAGTGTCGCGCGCCGCATTGGCTTGCCGTCCACGGGTCCGAGTGGCGCCTGGCGGATGCCGTCCCGCGGGAATATCGTCGCGTCCACCTCGTGGCTGCCCGCCATGAAGCGCAGGGCCGGGAATGCCTCGACACCGTCGCGACGGGTCCGGAAGCGGCGCTGCGCAACCTCGTGCCTGATGCCGCGGTCGATGAGCGCCACCGCGACGGTCTCCGGCGTGTCGGCGAAGAGGTGCAGGGTGATGCCGTTGTGCGCGGTCGCGGTGCCGGAGAGCAGCGGTCCGACGAGCCGCGGCTCGAACTCGGCGAGCAGGCGCATCGCCTCGAGCGCGGTGCCGCGCATCGCCGTGAGCTCGCTCGCATGCGTCTCCGCGCCGAACAGGCGCTGGTGCTCCCCGAGCGCTTCCTCGATCTCGGTGTTCTTCGGCAGCACCGCGAGGTCGGTCACGCCGAAGCGCTCCGCGGCCTTGCGCTTGGCCACGCCGTAATCGGCGTGGCCGTGCTCGATCATGAGCCGCGCGGCCTCGCGCGCGATCGCCTGGCGCATCATGTCGCCGCGCACCGAACGCTTCGCCATGCGGTCCTCTGCTCCTAGAAGATCGGCTCTTCGTATTTCTGCGGCGGCGGCTCGCCCTCGGCCGTGCCCTCGCCCGTGACACCCGCCGGCAGGTGGTCGGCGAGGAAATACTCGAATTCGGGCGGCGCATCGTCGCCGAGCTCCGAGGAGTCGCGCCTGACGCGTGCCGTGACGACGCCGTCCGGCATCGGCCGGCGGTGCTGCGGGAGCCCGGCGAGCGCGTCGCGCATGAAATAGATCCACATCGGCAACGCCGTGCGCGCACCCTCCTCGCCGGAGCCGAGCGGCCGCTCCTGGTCGAAGCCGACCCAGGCGGTGGCGACGAGGTCCGGGTTGAAGCCGGAGAACCAGGCATCGCGCCCGTCGTTGGTCGTGCCGGTCTTGCCGGCGATGTCGTCGCGCCCGAGCGCGCGGGCGCGCTGGCCGGTGCCGCGGCGAATCACGTCGCGCAGCATGTCGGTCATGATCCAGGCATTGGCCTCGGTGATGGCGCGCGGCGCCGCGCCTTCGGGGTCCGGGGCGGGAAGGCTTCCGCCGACGTTCGCGGCGTTCACGACGCCCGCCGGGTCGTCGCCCGGCACCACGACCGGCGGGTCGCCGGCAAATGGCGCCGGGGTCCTCTGGCAGCCCTCGCAGGCGACGGGCGCGTCGGTCGATTCGAGCACGGTGCCGTCGGCGGCGAGGATCCGGTCGATCACGTGCGGTTTCACGAGCGAGCCGCCGTTCGCGAACACGGCGAAGCCGTCGGCCATCTCGAGCGGAGTCAATTGCGCGGTCCCGAGCGCGGCCGTCAGGTCGGCCGGGATGTGTTCCTTCGGCAGGCCGAAGCGCGTCACGTAGTCGCGCGCGTAGGCGACCCCGATCTGGCGCATGACGCGAATCGTGACCAGGTTGCGCGAGCGCGCAAGCGCGTCCCGCAGGCGCGTCGGGCCGTAAAAACGCTTGGTATCGTTGCCCGGGCGCCAGTCCTCCTGTTCCGGCTCCTCGCCCTCGACGGCCGCATCGGGCCGCTGGCCGATGCCGACCGCCGGGTCCGGCGCCTCGTAGACGACCGGTGCGTCGAGAATGACGGTCGCAGGCGTGAGCCCGGCATCGAGCGCGGCGGAGTAGACGAATGGCTTGAACGAAGAGCCTGGCTGGCGGCGCGCCTGGATCACGCGATTGAATTTCGAGGCGTCGTAGTCGAAGCCGCCCGACAGGGCAACGATCGAGCCATCGTGGGGATCGAGCGCGACGAAGGCGCCCTGGACATCGGGGATCTGCGCGAGAAGTGCCTCCCCCTTGCCGGAAGGCAGTACGTAGACGATGTCCCCGATCTTGAGGACGTCGCGCGGCGACGTCGGCGTCCGCTCGGCCGTGCGCGCCCAGCGGATGCCCTCCATGCCGAGGCGGTAGCGCATCCCGTTGCGCGCGACGACGATGGCGGCGTCGGCCGCGGTGCCGATGACGAGCGCCGGGATCAGGCCGCCGACGACAGGCCGGTCCTCGATCGCGGCGGCGAGCGCCTCGTCGCTCTCCTTGGTTACCACAGCGTGTCCGGCCGCGCCGCGCCAGCCGTGACGGCGGTCATACTCCAGCACGGCAGCACGCAGCGCCACGTCCGCGGCGCGCTGCAGCCGGCTGTCCACGGTGGTGATGACCTGGAAGCCCTCGGAATAGATGCGCTCGCCGAACTTCTCGTACAGCGCCTGGCGCACCATCTCGCCGACGTAGGGCGCGTCGACCTGCACGCGCGGGCCGTGCTGGCCGCGCAGGATCGGCCGGTCCATCGCCGCCTGCCAGGCCTTGTCGTCGAGGTAGCCGAGCTCGCGCATGCGGCGCAGCACGTAAGCGCGCCGCTCGGTTGCGAGCTCGACGCTCGCGACCGGATTCAGGCGCGACGGAGCCTGCAGGATGCCGGCCAGGAGCGCCGCCTCGGGGGCGTCCACTTGGCCGAGCGTCTTGCCGAAGTAGGTTTCCGCCGCCGCGGCGAAGCCGTAGGAGCGCTGGCCGAGGAACTGCGTGTTCACGAACAGCGTGAAGATCTCCTGCTTGGAGAGCTCGTTCTCGAGCGAGAGCGCGAGGAAGACCTCGCGCAGCTTCCGGCGCAGCTGCTTCTCCTTCGTGATGAGCGTCGTGCGCACGAGCTGCTGGGTCAGCGTGCTGCCGCCCTGCGTCGCCTGCATGGTGGTCGCGGCGACGAACACCGCGCGCGCGATGCCCTGCCAGTCGACGCCCGGATGCTGGAAGAAGCGGTCGTCCTCCGCGGCGAGCACCGCCTCCACCACGACCGGCGGGATCTGCTCCCAGGTCACCGGCACGCGCCGCTGCTCGCCGAGCTGCGCCAGCAGCTTGCCGTCGCGGCTGTAGACGCGCAGCGGCACCTGGAGCCTGACGTCGCGCAGCACCGCGACGTCAGGCAGCGTCGGTTTCAGGTAGTAGTAGGTGGCGAGGAAGGCCAGCGCGAGGAGGCCGGCGATCGAGACAAGGACGGTAGCCGCGATGCGCAGCCGTCTGTGGAGGGGCGTGATCACCGGCACCGATTATGCATAGTAATGTCCGCTGCTGCCGGGGGCCGGGTCGCGGCCCCGCGACGCCGGGACCGTGACGGCAAACACGGTCGGGCCGTCCTTTTACCTGCAGCATCAAAAGCGGATCCGGACCCGGAGGCCTGTGGGCGCGAAAGGCCGGATACCGGCGGTCTGGGCCGGGGGATACCCCCGGCTGAGCCGTTGGCCCGCTGGATAAAGGGTTACAGAGCGAATGAATTGCGAGTCGGGTCACGTTCAATTTAACAGTTGCTTGCTATATAGTTGGCCGCTAACTTGACCCAGAATTGCGATTGGCCGCGTAATAGCCTGACCTGAAAAGGAAATTTCTGTGCTCAAGCTGCCGAAAATCTCGCTCGGACGGAGCTACTCGCCGCTGATCGGCCTCGACATCACGACCTCGTCGATCAAGCTCATCGAGTTGTCGCAGTCGGGCGGCCAGTACCGGGTCGAGGCCTACGCGGCCGAACCGACCCCGCACAACGCCATCAACGAAAAGGCGATCGTCGACGCCGCGGCGGTCGGCGACGCGGTGCGCCGCGCGGTCAAGCGCTCGGGCGTCCGCTCCCGGGAATGCGCCGTTGCGATCTCGGGCGACGCGGCCATCACCAAGGCCATGCAGATGCCGCGGAACCTCTCGGATGCGGACCTCGAACAGCAGGTCGAGATGCAGGCGGACCAGTACATTCCGTTCCCGATGGAAGAGGTGAGCTACGACTACCAGGTGCTCGGGCCCTCGGAAAAGGACCCGGACATGCGCGACGTCCTGCTGGTCGCCTCGCGCTCCGAAAACGTCGAGCAGCGGGTTGCCGCGGTGAACGCCTCCGGGCTGGTCGCGAAGCTCGTCGACGTCGAGGCCTTCGCGCTCGAGAACGCCTGCAAGCTCCTCACGCACCAGATGCCGGACGGCGGCATGGACCGCACCATCGCGGTCGTCGATTTCGGCGCCAGCACGACCACGTTCAGCGTGCTCAAGAATCTCGTGGTCGTGTACACGCGCGACTTCGCCTTCGGCGGCCAGCAGCTGACCGAGGAAATCATGCGCACCTACGGCCTCTCGATGGAGGAGGCCGGCCGCGCCAAGAAGGAAGGCGGCCTGCCCTCGAACTACCAGCCCGAGGTGCTCGACCCCTTCATCGACGACATGACCCAGCAGGTCAGCCGCTCGCTCCAGTTCTACCTGGCGTCGGGCAGCGGCCGCAGCCAGCCCGAGCAGATCCTGATCTGCGGCGGCTGCGCGAACATCCCGGGGGTCGCAGACGTGATCGCAAGCCGCGTCGGCATCCCGGCCGAGCGCGGGGATCCGCTCGGGCAGATGAAGATCTCCTCGAAGGCCAAGGCGCTGGGAGTGACTAGGGACGCGACGGCGCTGCTGCTCGCGTGTGGTCTGGCACTGCGGAGTTTCGACGAAGATGCCAAGTATTAACTTATTGCCCTGGCGGCAAGACCTCCGCCAGCGGCGCCGGAAAGAGTTCCTGTTCGGGATCGTGGCGGCGGTGGTGGTCGCCGGCATCGTCACGCTGGTCGCGAACCTGGTCGTCAGCTCGATGATCGACGCGCAGAACCGGCGCAACGAGCTGCTGAAATCGGAGATCGCGCAGCTCGACAAGGCGATCGAGCAGATCCACGCGCTCGAGGACCAGAAGGCCCGCATGATCTCGCGCATGGAGATCATCGACCGCCTGCAGGCCAGCCGGCCCGAAGTCGTGCAGCTGTTCGACCAGATCGTCTCGACGCTGCCCGAGGGCGTCTACCTGACTTCCGTGAAGCAGTCCGGCAAGAAGATCGAGTTCGACGGCGTCGCGCAGTCGAGCACCCGCGTCTCGGCTTTCATGCGCAACATCGACGCTTCCGAGTCGCTGTCGGCGCCGGAGCTGAAGGTGATCCAGACCGGGTCCAGCACGGGCCCCGGCGCCCAGTTCACGATGTACGCGTCGCAGCGTGCCGCGCCAGGGGCGGAAGACGAGGGTGAAAGCGCGAATCCCGCCAAGCGCAAGACCCGCGTTTCGGAGGCACCGAAATGAACTTCGTCGAACAGCTGCAACAGCTCGACTTCAAGGACATCGGCCGCTGGCCGTTCCTGTTCCGCGCGCTCGGCGTGCTGATCGTGTTCCTGTTCGTGACGGTCCTGCTCGTCTGGTACTTCGTGTGGGGCGACAACGGCAACCGGCCGGAGCTCCTGAAGGCGCGCGCCGAGCAGGTGTCGCTGTGGAGCACGTTCGACGAGAAGCAGCGCAAGGCCGCGAACCTCGAGGCCTACCGCCAGCAGCTCGCCGAGATCGAGCGCACCTTCGGCGCCATGCTGCGCCAGCTCCCGGGCAAGACCGAAGTGCCCTCGCTGCTCGTCGACATCTCGCAGACCGGCCTCGCCGCGGGCCTCCAGGAGCGCCTGTTCCAGCCGGGCGCCGAGACCAAGAAGGATTTCTACGCCGAGCTGCCGATCAAGATCCAGCTCACCGGCGGCTACCACGAGTTCGGCCAGTTCGTGTCGGGCATCGCGGCGCTGCCGCGCATCGTGACGCTGCACGACATCGAGATCGTGCGCGGCAACTCGCGCGCGAACTCGGGGCGCCGCGGCGCGCCGCCGCCGTCGGACCAGCTGACGCTCAACCTGACCGCAAAGACCTACCGCTACCTCGACGAAGGCGAGACCGCTGCCGCGCCCGCCGACGAAAAGGGCAAGAAGGGCGGCAAGTCGCGGCGCGAGCGTGAACAGGAAAAGAAGACATGAGCCAGCAACGCATGCGCAGGATCCTTTCCGTCGCCGGCATCGCCGCGACGCTCGCGCTCGCCGGTTGCGGCGACGGCCTCGACGACCTGCGCGGCGAGATCGCAAAGGCGAAGCAGCGCCCGGGCGGCCGCATCCAGCCGCTGCCGGAGGTGCGCCCCTACGTGAGCCACGAGTACCAGATGGCCGAGCGCCGCTCGCCGTTCCTGCAGAGTCTCGCCGGGGAGAACCCGACCGGGCCGCGGCCGGACTCGCAGCGCGCGCGCGAATACCTCGAGCAGTTCCCGCTCGACACGCTGAAGATGGTGGGGACGCTGCGCCTCGGCGCCGGGAACTACGGCCTGGTCCAGACCAAGGACGGGCTCATTCACCGCGTGCTGCCGGGCAACCACCTGGGCCAGAACGACGGCCGCGTGATGTCCGTATCGGACGCGAAGATCGCCCTGGTCGAGATCGTGCCTGACGGTCTCGGCGGTTACCTCGAGCGCCCCGCGGCGCTGGCCCTTGCCGACTGATTTCTGGGAGAAAGTCTGATGGCTGGCAACAACCGGACAACGGTGTGGAAAATGGATACGGCACGCGGCTTCGTGCAGTGGCTCGGCGGCGCCTTGGTCATCGTGGCCATCGCCTGGTCGCAGCTCGCACAGGCCCAGAACCCGGCCCGCCTCACGGCGGTCGAGGTGACGCCGATGCAGGGCAACACCCTGCAGGTCAGGCTGCGCACGGACGGCACGGCGCCCCAGCCGCTGACCTTCACCATCGACAAGCCCGCGCGGCTGTCGGTGGACCTGCCTGACGTCGGGCTCGCGCTCGAGAACCGGCGCATCGACGTCGGCGCCGGCGGCCTGGACACCATCGTTGCGGCCGAGGCCACCGGCCGGACCCGCGTGGTGTTCAACCTCGATTCGCTGGTCGCATACACCGCGGTCGCCGAGGGCGACAGCGTGATCGTGACGCTCGGCGCCGCTGCCGCGGCCCCGGCGATCCCGCTGGCCCCGCTCGCGGTGGCGCACGGGCACCGGCGGTCGCGCCATCACCGGGCTCGATTTCCGCCGCTCGCCCGAGGGCGCGGGCCGCGTCGTGGTCCAGCTCTCCGACCCGACGACGCCGGCGAGCCTGCACCAGGAAGGCAACCGGGTGATCGTCGACTTCACGGGCGTCGCGCTCGGCGATGACCTGATGAGGCGCTACGACGTCGTGGACTTCGCGACACCGGTGACGACATTCGATGCGGCGCGCCTCGGCGACGGCGTGCGCCTGGTCGTGACCGCCACCGGCGAATTCGAGCAGCTCGCCTACCAGTCCGACGACCAGTACGTGGTCGAGGTCCAGCCGCGTCCCCGCGCAAGCCGCCGCGACAGGCCGAGAAGGACAAGGTCTACACCGGCGAGCGCATGACGCTGAACTTCCAGGACATCGACGTCGCCCGCTGCTGCAGCTGCTCGCCGACACCAGCGGCCAGAACATCGTGGTCGTCCGACTCGGTGAGGGGCAGCGTGACCCTGCGCCTGCAGAACGTTCCCTGGGACCAGGCGCTCGACATCGTGCTGCGCACCAAGGGCCTGGACATGCGCCGCAGGACAACGTGATCATGGTGGCGCCGCAGGCCGAGCTGGCGGCACAGGAGAAGGCCGAGCTCGCGGCGCGGAAGGACATCCAGGAGCTGGCGCCGCTGCGCACCGAGTTCCTGCAGGTCAACTACGCCAAGGCCACGGACATCGCCGCGCTGATGCAAGTCGCACGGGCGGCGGTTCGCTGCTCTCCGAGCGCGGCAAGGTCGACCGTCGATGAGCGCACCAACACGCTGCTGGTCCAGGACACGGCCGAGAACCTCACCGACATCCGCTCGATGGTCGCGACGCTCGACATTCCGGTCCGCCAGGTGCTGATCGAGGCGCGCATCGTGATCGTCAACGACGACTTCAGCCGCGATCTGGGCGTGCGCAGCGGCTTCACGCGCGTCTCCGACGAGCATGGCGCAACGGCCTGATCGCCGTCAGCGGCAGCGCCGCAGGCGACCGACACGATCATGGGCTCGGCGCTCGACAACCTGCAGAACAGCGGGCAGCCGTGTCCCGGTCGAGCGTGCCCTTCGGTCCGGCGTATCGACCGCTACAACGTGAACCTGCCTGTCGCCAACCCGGCGGGCCGCCTCGCGCTCGTCGATGCTCGGGTTCGCGACTACATTGTGGACCTCGAGCTGTCGGCCGCGCAGCGCGAGGGCCGCGGCGAGATCATGTCCACCCCGCGCGTCATCACGGCCAACCAGCAGGAGGCGATCATCGAGCAGGGCGTCGGAGATTCCGTACCAGGAGGCGGCATCCAGCGGCGCGACCACGATCGCAGTTCAAGAAAGCGGTGCTGGCGCTGAAGGTCACGCCGCAGATCACGCCCGACAACCGCATGCATCCTCGACCTGAACGTCAAGAAGGACAGCGTGGGCCGGCTCGGTGCCGTCGGCGACCGGCGGCGTGACGTGCCCTCGATCGACACCCGCGACATCTCGACCCAGGTGCTCGTGAGCGACGGCCAGACGGTCGTGCTGGGCGGCATCTGGAGACCGAAGCGCCGCGATACGGTCACCAAGGTGCCGGGTCTCGGCGACATGCCGGTGCTGGGCCGCCTGTTCAAGACCACGCGGCAAGATCAACAACAAGGACGAGCTGCTGATCTTCGTCACGCCGAAGATCCTGCGCGAAGGCGCGGTGGTCAAGTAGTGCGGCGTCCCGGGCGCCCCGGTCAAATTGCGAAACGGCCGCCTTCGGGCGGCCGTTCTTTTGGGGGTTGAGGGTACGGTCACCTTGAGCGGGGCGGTGCCGCTGCAACGAGGAGGGGACAGTCCCCTTTGGCGTGAGGTAAGTTGCTGCATCAATGTCGCGGTGCCAAAGGGGACAGTCCCCGCTTGCAGCAGGTAAACGCAACATCTATCTGGTCGGTCCGATGGGCACGGGCAAGACAGCGGTGGGCAAGGCGCTGGCGACGCGGCTCGGCCTGCCGTTTGCCGACAGCGACGCCGAGATCGAGTCACGCACCGGCGTGGACATCCCCTACATTTTCGAGCACGAAGGCGAGGAGGGTTTCCGCATCCGCGAGCGCGACGTGATCGATCCCGACACAGGCCGACGGCATCGGTGCTGGCGACCGGCGGCGGGGCGGTGCTGGCGCCCGAGAATCGCGAGCTTCTCGCCGCGCGCGGCATGGTCGTCTTCCTGGACACGTCCGTCGAGCAGCAGCTCAGCGCATGCGCAGCGGCAGCCACCGGCCGCATGCTGCCGGGCGGCGACGGCGCGCGAAGCTCAGGAACTAGCGAATGTGCGCGAGCCGCTGTATCGCGAGATCGCCGTGGTCATGATCAGCACCGACGGGCGCGCGCCGAAATCGGTCGCCGGCGACATCATCCGCGCGCTGGGTGCTCGCCTGAGCCTGCAGCGGCTCCTGGTGATGCTCGGCAAGCTGCGAGCGAGCTATCCGATCCTGGCGGGACCGGGCTTGCTCGGGTCGCGAGAAACGCTTGCCGAGCACGCCGGTGCAGGGAAGCTGCTGGTCGTGACCGACGACGGGTCGGCGCCGCTGTGGATGCCGAGGCTCGAGGGCGGGCTCGCCGGACGCGAGTTCGGCGTGTGCGTGCTGCCGGGGGGCGAGGCGTAAAAGACGCTCGGCAACGTCGCCCTCATCATCGACGCGCTGGTCGGCGCGCGACTCAACCGGGACGCCACGGTGCTGGCGCTCGGCGGCGGCGTGGTCGGCGACACTGGCCGGCTTCGCCGCCGCTTGCTACCAGCGCGGCATCGCCATCGTGCAGCTGCCGACCACGCTGCTCGCAATGGTCGATTCCTCGGTCGGCGGCAAGACCGGCGTCAACCACCCGGGCGGCAAGAACCTGATCGGCGCCTTCCACCAGCCGGCGGCCGTCATCGCGGACACGGACACCCTCTCGACCCTGCCGGACCGGGAACTGCGCGCCGGGCTCGCCGAGGTCGTGAAGGCGGCGCTGGTGGCCGACGCCGCCTTCTTCGACTGGCTCGAGGCCAGCACGCCGCGCCTGCTGTCGCGCGAGCCTGAGGCGCTCGCCGAGGCCATCCACCGCTCCTGCGCGATCAAGGCCGCCATCGTCGCGCAGGACGAGCGCGAGCACGGCGCGCGCGCCTTGCTCAATCTCGGCCATACCTTCGGCCACGCAATCGAGGCGGGCGCCGGCTACGGCAGCGTGCTGCACGGCGAGGCCGTGGCCGCCGGCATCGTGCTCGCGGCCGAGCTGTCCGCGCGCACCGGGCGTCTGCCGGGCGCCGACGCCGCGCGCGTGCGGGCACTGCTCTCGGCGCGCGGGACTGCCGGTGGACCCGCCGCGGATCGGGCACGCGCGCATGCTCGAGCTGATGCGCTCGACAAGAAAGTGAGGGCCGGCCAGCTGCGGCTGGTGCTGCTCGAGGGCATCGGCAAGGCCACGGTCACGGCCGACTACCCGCGCGAGGCGCTCGAGTCGCTGCTCGAGGAGCGGGCAGGTTCATGAGGCGCGGCCGCGACCACGACGCCGGGCTTGCGCCCTACGCGGCCCTCGAGAGGAACTCGCGCGGACGCCGCCATGCCGAGCCGCCCGCGGATTATCGCGGCGAGTTCCAGCGCGACCGCGATCGCATCGTCCATTCCAACGCCTTTCGGCGCCTGGTCTACAAGACGCAGGTGTTCGTCAATCACGAAGGCGACATGTACCGCACGCGCCTGACCCACTCGATCGAAGTCGCGCAGATCGGGCGCTCGGTCGCGGCGGCGCTTTCGCTGAACGAGCCGCTGACCGAGGCGATCTGCCTCGCGCACGACCTCGGCCACACGCCATTCGGCCACGCCGGCCAGGACGTGCTGAACGACTGCATGCGCGACTACGGCGGCTTCGAGCACAACCTGCAGTCCCTGCGGGTCGTGGACCAGCTGGAAGAGCGCTACGCGGAATTCACCGGCCTCAATCTCTGCTTCGAGACGCGCGAGGGGATCCTGAAGCACTGCTCGCTCGCCAATGCGCGCAAGCTCGGCGAGCTCGGGCTTCGTTTCATCGAGCGACGCCAGCCGGGGCTGGAGGCGCAGATCTCGGACCTGGCCGACGAGATCGCCTACAACAACCACGACGTGGACGACGGCCTGCGCTCCGGGCTCCTCGAGGTCGGGGAGCTGCGCGCTGTTGCGCTGTTCGCGCGCCATCACGACGCCGTGCTCGCGCGCTACGGCGAGCTGCCGGGCCGCCGCCTCGTGCACGAGGTCATCCGGCGCATGATCCACGACGTCGCCAGCGACCTGGTCGAGGAGTCGGCGCGGCGCATCGCCGCGGCAAGGCCCGCGGACATCGACGCCGTACGCGGCGCGCCAGGACCGCTGATCGGGTTTTCCGAAGCGCGCGAGCGCGAGCACCGGGAGATGAAGAAGTTCCTGAGGACGCGGCTCTACCGCCACGAGAAAATGCAGGCGGCGCGTGTCGGGGCGGGCCGGGCGCTGGAGGAACTCTTCGCGGGCTTCATGGACGACGTCACGCGCATGCCGGCAGAGCATCGCGACGCGGCGTTCGCGCTGGAGGCCGAATCGGGCATGGCGGGACGGGCGCGTGCGGTCGCCGACTACATCGCCGGAATGACCGATCGCTATGCCTTCCAGGAACACGACAGGCTGCTAGGATTGGCGCCCGCCAGGAGGTCCGAGTGAGCCGAGCCGTCATCCCCGCGCGCGAGCGGCTGATCTTCGCGATGGACCTGCCGTCCGCGGACGCCGCCCGCCGGCTCGCGGGCCAGCTCGGCGACTCGGTCGCGTTCTACAAGCTCGGCCTCGAGCTGTTCATGTCGGGGGACGCGTTCGAACTCCTCGACTGGATGGTCGGCCGCGGCAAGAAGGTCTTCCTCGACCTCAAGCTGTTCGACGTGCCCGCGACGGTCGCAGGCGCGGTGCGCAACCTTCGCAACCGCGGCGTCACCTTTGCGACCGTCCACGGCAACCAGGCCATCATGGAGGCGGCGGCCGGTGCGGCGGAAGGCTTCGGTATCCTCGCCGTCACGGTGCTGACGAGCCTCGACCGCGGCGACCTCGACGACCTCGGCTTCCAGTGCGACGTCGAGCAGCTGGTGCTCTCTCGCGCGCGGCGCGCGCTCGCCGCCGGCTGCGCCGGCGTCGTGTCTTCGGGGCTCGAGGCGAAGATGCTGCGCGCCGGGGTCGACGACCGGCTGATCGTCGTGACGCCCGGCATCCGCCCGGTCGAGAACCGGCCAGTGGACGACCAGAAGCGCGTCGTGGGCGTCGCCGAGGCATTCGGCAACGGCGCCGACTACATCGTCGTCGGCAGGCCGGTCCGCGACGCAGCCGATCCGCGCGCCGCGGCCGAGTCGATCCAGTCGACGATCGCCGGGCTCTTCCCCGGCCAATGAGCCCGCCCGGGAGCGACCGGCTGTTGCGTGCGCTCGCGCGCGAGCCGGTGGACCGTACGCCGGTCTGGATCATGCGCCAGGCGGGGCGTTATCTCCCCGAGTACCGTGCGACCCGCGCCAGGGCCGGCAGCTTCCTGGGCCTCGCGACCAATCCCGAGCTGGCCTGCGAGGTCACGCTGCAGCCGCTGGCGCGCTATGCGCTGGACGCCGCAATCCTCTTTTCCGACATCCTGATGATCCCGAAAGCAATGGGCGTGGGGCTCGCCTTCACGGAAGGCGAGGGCCCGCGCATCGAGCGCCCGGTGCGGAGCCTGGCCGACATCGAGGCGCTGCCCGTGCCGGACCCGGTCATTGAGCTGCAGTTCGTACTCGATGCGGTCGCGCTCATCCGGCGCGAGTTGCGGGGCCGCGCGCCGCTGATCGGCTTCGCGGGCTCGCCGTGGACCGTTGCGACCTACATGATCGAGGGCGGCAGCAGCCGCGATTTCCCGCGGTCGAAAGCGCTGTTGTACGGCGAGCCGCGCGCGTTGCACCGGCTGCTCGCAAAGCTCGCGCGCGCGACCACGGACTACCTCAACGCCCAGTCCGCCGCGGGCGCGCAGGCGCTGATGCTGTTCGACACCTGGGGCGGGATCCTGTCGACGCCCGCGTACCTGGAGTTTTCGCTCGCCTACATGGAGCACATCGTCGCCGGCCTGGTGCGCGAGCGCGAGGGGCGCCGGGTGCCGGTGATCCTCTTCACCAAGGGCGGCGGCGCCTGGCTCGAGCGGCAGTCGGCCGCCGGCGCGGACGCGCTCGGCATCGACTGGACGACCCAACTGTCGGCTGCGCGACGCGACACGCTGGGCCGCGTCGCGCTGCAGGGAAATCTCGATCCGGGCGCGCTGTTCGCGACGCCTGCGGCGATACGCGCCGAGGTCGCGCGCGTCCTCGAGAGCTACGGCCGCGGGCCGGGGCACGTCTTCAACCTCGGTCACGGCGTGCAGCCGGGCGTCGACCCGGACAACGTCGCGGCGATGGTCGCGGCCGTGCACGAGCTTTCGCCCGCCTACCACCGTTGAGAAAAGGGGACAGTCACCTTTAAAGGTGACTGTCCCCTTTTCCTTTTCTCTTTTCCCACCGGATCTATACGAGCCGCAACTCGTCGCGCAGCGAACGCCGGAGGATCTTGCCGACATTGGTTTTCGGGAGGTCTTCGCGGAAGTAGACGGACTTCGGGACCTTGTAGGCCGCCAGTTCCTTTCTGCAGTGCGCGATCACGGCGTCGGCCGTGAGCGCGGGGTCCTTCCTGACGATGAACAGCGCGACGACTTCTCCCGACCGCTCGTCGGGCTGCGCGACCGCGGCCACCTCGAGCACGCCCGGCATCTCGGCGACCACGCCCTCGACCTCGTTCGGGTACACGTTGAAGCCGGAGACGAGGATCATGTCCTTCTTGCGGTCCTCGATGAAAGTGCGGCCGCGGTCGTCCATGCGTCCGATGTCGCCGGTGCGCAGCCATCCTTCCGGCAGCATCACCTTGGCCGTCTCCTCGGGTCGGTTCCAGTAGCCCAGCATCACCTGCGGGCCGCGGATGCAGATCTCGCCGATCGAGCCGATCGGCAGCGCCCGGCCGTCGTCGTCGCGGATCGATATCTCGGTGGAGGGAATGGGGTAGCCGATCGAGCCGGTGAAGGACGTCTCGCGCGGGATGTTGGCGGTGCCGACGGGGGACGACTCGGTGAGTCCCCAGCCCTGGCAGATGTGCCGCCCGGTGACACGGCGCCACTTCTCGGACACCGCAGCCTGCACGGCCATGCCGCCGCCGAGCGCCACCTTCAGCGAACCGAAGTCCAGCGACTCGAAGCCGGGCGCGTGCAGCAAAGCATTGAACAGCGTGTTGACGCCCGTGATGAAGGTGAACCGCACTTTCGCGAGTTCCTTGACGAAGCCCGGCATGTCGCGCGGATTCGTGATCAGCACGTTGTGGCCGCCCACGCGAGTGAACACGAGCATGTTCGTCGTCAGCGCGAAGATGTGGTAGAGCGGCAGCGCCGTGATGACGACGGGATTGCCGAACTCGGTGAGTTCGGGCATGAAGGCGACCACCTGCAACGTGTTCGCGACCATGTTCCGGTGCGTGAGCACGGCGCCCTTCGAGACGCCGGTGGTGCCGCCGGTGTATTGCAGGAAGGCGACGTCCGCGCCGGCGACGTCCACCGGGGAGAGCGCGAGCGATCGGCCGCGCGCGAGCGCGTCGTTGAAGCGGACGGCGCCCGGCAGCGACCAGGGCGGCACCATTTTCCTGACCCTGCGGATCACGAAGTTGGTGATCGCGCCCTTCGGGAAGCCGAGCAGGTCGCCGATGCCGGTGACGACGACGTGCTTCACGGAGGTCCTGGCGAGCACTTCCTGCAAGGTCGCCGCCGCGTTCTCGAAGATCACGATCGCGGTCGCGCCGGAGTCGTTCAGCTGGTGCTCGAGTTCGCGCGCCGTGTAAAGCGGGTTGACGTTGACGACGACGCAGCCGGCGCGGTGCGCGCCCATGATCGCGATCGGGTACTGCAGCAGGTTCGGCATCATGATGGCGACGCGCTCGCCCTTGGCAAGGCCAGCTTCTTTCTGCAGCCAGGCGGCGAAGCCGCGCGACATCTCGTCGATGCCGGCGTAGGTGAGGCTGCGCCCCATGTTCGAGTACGCCGTGGCCGCAGCGAAGCGGCGGCAGGCGTCCTCGTAGAGATGCTTCAGCGAGGGGATCGAATCCGGGTCGATGTCGGCGGGCACGCCGGGCGGGTAGTCGCGCAGCCAGAATCGGTCGGCGGTCGCCGTCTCATCCCTCATTGCTGCATCGCAAAATTACCGCCCGACATTCGGTCCGGCCATCGTGGGCGTTTCAGTCCACCTTGGCTAGTGGCCGAGCAGCGGGGTGAGCTGGATCCAGACGTTGTCGAGCAGCAGCGGCTGCGCCAACGCGTTCGGGTGAATGCCGTCGGGCTGGAAGTACGAGAGGTCCAGCGCGAGCTTCGGGTTCATCAGCGCGCCGACGCCGACGCCGTAGCGCAGGCGCAGGTCGTCGTAGATTTTCTGGTAGTCGCTGCGCGTAGTGCGGGCCGTAATTCGTCGGCATGCTGACGGCGAGCAGCAGTACCTGCGCACCCGCCGCGCGGCTCTTCGAGATCAACAGCCCGAGGTTGGCCTCGACGCGGGTCACCGGCAGCCCGCGCAGGCCGTCATTGCCGCCGAGTTCCAGTATCACGATGCCGGGCTTGTGCGTCGCGAGCGCACGGTCGAGGCGCGCGAGCCCGCCGTCGGTGGTCTCGCCGCTCACGCTGGCGTTGACGACGCGGTGACCGTACCCTTCCTTCCTCAACCGCTGCTGCAGCAGGGACACCCAGCCCTGGCCGGGCACGAGACCGTAGCCGGCAGACAGCGAGTCGCCCAGCACGAGGATCACCGGCGGTTCGGCGGACCGCGCGGGCACTGCCGCGGCAGCGAGACAGAGCATGAGGATGAGTACGCGAGCCATGGACAGGAAGACCGTTCTCGAAGCCAGGAAGTTGCGCAAGGAGGTTAGCAGCCCGGAGGGAATGCTGACCATACTGGACGACGTGAGCCTGGCGATCGGGGCGGGCGAGACGGTCGCGGTCGTCGGTGCTTCCGGGGCCGGAAAGTCGACGCTCCTCGCGCTGCTCGCCGGCCTCGACGAGCCGAGCTCGGGCTCGGTCTGGCTCGAAGGCGCCGAGCTCTCGGCGCTCGACGAGGACGGCCGCGCCGCCGTCCGTGCCCGTCACGTCGGCTTCGTGTTCCAGTCCTTCCATCTCCTGCCCTCGCTGACCGCCGAGGAAAACGTGATGCTGCCGCTCGAGCTCGCGGGGCGCTCCGATGCGCGTGCTGCGGCCCGCGCCGCGCTGCAGCAGGTCGGCCTCGGGCCGCGACTCGGCCATTACCCGCGCCAGCTCTCGGGCGGGGAGCAGCAGCGCGTCGCGATCGCCCGCGCGTTCGTCACGCGGCCCACCGTGCTCTTCGCGGACGAGCCGACCGGGAACCTCGACACCGCGACCGGCCAGCGCGTGATGGAGCTGCTGTTCGACCTCAACGCGGCGAACGGCACGACGCTCCTGCTCGTCACGCACGACCGCGAGATCGCCTCGCGCTGCGGCCGCGTCATCCAGCTCGACGCCGGCCGCCAGGTCGGCGGCGCCTGATGCGGGCACTGCGCATCGCCTTGCGCGCGCTGCTGCGCGACTGGCGCTCCGGCGAGCTCGCCGTGCTGCTCGCGGCGCTTCTCGTCGCCGTCGCCGCGCTGACGGGGGTCGGCTTCTTCACGGACCGCATCGCGCAGGGGGTCGACCAGCGCGCGGCCGAGGTGCTCGCGGCGGACCTGCGCCTGCGCTCGGCGGAGCCCATCTCGGCGGACTACGAGGCGCTCGCCGCGCAGCGTGGCATCCGGACTGCCCGGACCGTCTCGTTCCCGAGCGTCGTGTTCTTGGGCGAAGATTCGGCGCTGACCGCGATCCGCGCGGTCGGCCCGGGCTATCCGCTCCGCGGCAGGCTCAAGGTCTCGGATGCCCCATTCGCGCCTGCGCGCGAGACCGACGCGCTCCCCGCGCGCGGCGAGGCCTGGCTCGAGTCGCGCCTGCTGGCGCGGCTCGGCGCGAAGCTGGGCGAGCGCGTCGGCATAGGCGCGTCGGCCTTCACCGTGACGCGCGTACTCGACTACCGCCCGGACCAGGGCTCCGCCTTCGTGGACCTTGCGCCCTCGCTGCTGATTCCGCTCGACGATCTGGCGGCGACCGGATTGCTCGGCCCCGGCAGCCGCGCCACCTATTCGCTCCTGTTCGCGGGGCCGCCCGCCGCGGTGCGCGAGTTCCGCGCCGAACTGGTCGGGCGCAAGGCCGCCGGCGAGCGACTCGTCGGCGTGGCCGAGGAGAGCCCGCAGATACAGTCGTCGACCCGGCGCGCGGGCCGGTTCCTCAACCTCTCCGCGATCATCACGGTGCTGCTCGCGGCGGTCGCCGTCGCGATGGCGGCGCGGCGCTACGCCGCGCGCCACCTCGACAACGTGGCGCTGATGAAGTGCATGGGCGCGCCGCAGCGCCTCGTGCTGCAGGTGACGGTGATCGAGCTCGCCTGCGTCGCGCTCATCGCCTCGGCCGCCGGCGCGGCGCTCGGGTACCTGGCGCAGGAACTGCTGACGCGGCTGCTTGGCGGCGTCGTGCGCGCCGACCTGCCGCCGCCGACGCTGGCCCCGGTCTGGCTCGGCGGCGCCACGGCGCTCGCGATCCTGGTCGGCTTCGCGCTGCCGCCGATGCTGCAGCTGAAGCGCGTGCCGCCCGCGCGCGTGCTGCGACGGAACCTCGAGCCGCCGCCGCTTCGCTACGCGGTCTCGTACGGACTTGCGGTCGCGGCGATCTCCGGCGTGCTGTTCTGGCTGGTGCGCGACGCGCGCCTGGTCGGCTACGTCGGAGCCGGCATCGCGGCGACGCTCGCGGTCCTGTACGGCGCCGGCTTCCTGCTGGTCCGGCTCGCCGGGCGGCTGCGCGGCGCGGTCGGCGTCGCCTGGCGCTACGGTCTCGCGAACCTCGCGCGGCGCGGGCGCGAGAGCGTTGTGCAGGTGGTCGCTTTCGGCCTCGGCCTCATGGTCCTGCTGCTGCTCGGCGTGGTGCGCGGCGACCTGCTGGCGGACTGGCGCGCGAGCCTTTCGCCCGACACGCCGAATTTCTTCATGATCAACATCCCGGACGCGGACACGCAGGCATTCGCGGGCTTCATCGAGATGCAGGGGCTGCCGCGGCCGACGCTGTTCCCGATGATCCGCGCGCGCCTGCTCTCGATCAACGGCACGCCGATCGACCGGGTGAGGCCCGCCACCGACCGCGGCCGGGGCTTCGCGGAACGCGAGCAGAACCTGTCCTGGGCGGCGGCGCCGCAGGTCGACAACCGGATCGTCGCGGGGCGCTGGTGGGGCGAGGCCGACCGCGGCAGGCACTACGTCTCGGTCGCCAGTGAGTACCAGGAAGAGCTTGGCCTGAAGCTCGGCGACCGGCTCGCATTCGACGTTGCGGGCGAGACGGTCGAGGCGGAGGTGCTCTCGTTCCGCGAGGTCGAGTGGGACACGTTCCGCCCGAACTTCTTCCTGGTGTTCTCGCCGGGCACCCTCGATGGCCTCGCCGGCACCTGGCTCACCAGCATGAAGCTGGGCCCGGAGCGTCGGGGCATGCTGCCGGACCTGGTGCGGCGCTTCCCGTCGGTGTCGGTGTTCGACATCGACGCGATCCTCGCCCAGGTCAGGGACGTCATCGACCGCGCTTCGCTCGCGGTGCAGTACGTGTTCCTGTTCACGCTGGCGGCCGGCATCACGGTGCTGCTCGCCGCGATCCAGTCGACCCGCGACGAGCGCCGCTACGAGAGCGCGATGCTGCGTACGCTCGGCGCGCGCCGGCGCGTGGTGCTCGCGGGGGTCGCCGCGGAGTTCACGGCCCTCGGCATGCTGGCCGGCCTGCTCGCTGCGATAGGCGCGACGCTCGCGGGCTGGCTGCTGGCAAAGGAGGTCTTCGACCTCGAGTACGCGATCGACCCGTGGGTGTGGATGATCGGGCTCGCGGCAGGGGCGCTCATCGTCGGCGGGGCGGGGACGTTTGCGGCGCGCAGCGTGATCAATCATCCGCCCGCGACCACCCTGCGTGAAGGCTAGGCGGCGGTGAGGCGCGCCTCGGCGAAGCGCTGTAGCCCGCCGTTGCGGGCGTAGCCTTCGACGCGCAGGACGTAGCTGCCCTGCGGCAGGATCGAGGTGTTGAGCGAAAACCGCAGGTCCATGTTCGAGTCGCGCACCAGCTGGTCGGCGCGCGCCAGGAGCGTGCCGTCGTCGCGCAGCAGGCTCACGCGAAAGCGCGCATGGAGCTTGGTGCGCGCGTTGAGCAGCAGGTCGACGCGCTCGGGGAATTCCCCGCCGCCGACGGCGACCGGGACCGGCGTGCGCAGGTCGATTCGCACGGTGCGGCTCGAGGTGGGCGCCTGCAGGAAGCCCGCCGCGGCCTGCTGCTGCATCAGTTCCATGCGGTCCTCGGCGACGCTCCAGCGCCAGGCGACCCAGCCGAGCGCCACGACCAGGACGAGGAACGCCGCGCCGAGCCCGATCATCAGGCGGTACGGCGAGAGCTTCTCGATCCAGGGCGAAATTTCGGTGTGCATTGACCCGTCTCCCGGGGCGGCTGCGTTTATTCTATGCACCTGGCGCTCGAGGAGGGCTCTGCATGTCGTTGAATGCCGCACGTTTCAGCCTGTTTTCGGCCGGCGTCCTGCTTGCGCTCGGCGCCGCCGCGGCGGAGCCTGAGACTTCGCTCACGGTTTACAGCTCGGCGCAGCCGGGCGGCATACCCGCCGAGTGGTATCGCCCGTTGCCGGGCATGGGCTCGCCGGCGGCGAGCGAGCTTCCGGGCTTCGCGCTGGTGCGCCTTGATCGCGAGCTGCAGATTCCGCGCGGGCGCGGCACGATCCAGTTCACCGACGTCGCAGCGCTCATCGACCCGACCACGGTGCAGTTCCTCTCGCTCACCGATCCCGAGGGGACCAAGGTGCTCGAGCAGAACTTCCAGTTCGACCTCGTCAGCCAGGAGAAGCTGCTATCGCGCTACATCGACCGCGGCGTCGCCGTCGAGCAGCGAAGCGGCGACGGCACCCGGGTCATCGACGGCACGCTCATCTCGGCGAACGATGGGCTCGTGATCCGGGGCAGCGACGGGCAGGTCCATGCGCTGCGTGACTGGAGCAGCCTGAAATTCGGCGAGCTGCCGGGCGGGCTCATCACGCGTCCGACGCTCGAGTGGGACGTGCTCTCGGGCAAGGGCGGCACGCAGAAGGCGCGCGTCTCCTACCAGACCGGCGGCATCACCTGGTGGGCGGACTACAACCTCGTCTTCACCGAGGGCGCGGATGCCAACTCGGGTTTCGTGGACGTCGGCGCCTGGGTGAGCCTGCTCAACCAGTCGGGTACGCGCTACCAGGACGCGAAGCTGAAGCTGATTGCGGGGGATGTGAACCGCGCGCGGCCGGAGATGCGCGCCATGCGCAAGGACGTGTACCCCGAGTCCGCTGTGACCGCCATGGATGTACGCGGATTCGAGGAGAAATCCTTCTTCGAGTACCACCTCTACACGCTCGGGCGGCCCGCGACGATCGCGAATAACTCGACCAAGCAGATTGAGCTCTTTGACACGGCGACGCGCGTGCCGGCCAGGAAGAAGCTGGTTTATGATGGCAGCGGTTACCTCCTGTTTCAGGGAGCCCTGATCGAGCAACGCGAGTTCGGGCCGGCTTCCAACACCCAGGTCGACGTCTGGCTGACGTTCAGGAACGACAAGGACTCGGGCATGGGCATGCCGCTGCCGGCGGGTCGCATCCGCGTCTCGCAGCAGGACAAGGCCGACGGCAGCCTCGAGTTCATCGGCGAGGACACGATCAGGCACACGCCAAAGGACGAGGATGTGCGCGTGAAGCTCGGCCAGGCCTTCGACGTGGCCGGCGAGCGCCGGCAGACCGACTTCACCGTCAACTCCAAGGGCCGCGTCATGGAAGAGGCCTTCGAGATCAAGGTCCGGAATCACAAGGCGCAGCCGGTGGAGGTGATCGTGCGCGAGAACCTCTACCGCTGGAGCCAGTGGCAGCTCATCGAGCAGTCGCAGCCGTCGGCGAAGAAGGACGCGCGGACGATCGAATTCCCGGTGAAAGTTGCCGCCGACGGCGAGGCAACTGTCACCTACCGCGTCCGCTACACCTGGTAGCTCAAAGGGGACAGTCACCTTTAAAGGTGACTGTCCCCTTTCAAGCAATCTATCGTGAGCGTATCCCCAACGGCGAGCCGCTCGCCGACGCCGGCCTCGACCACGCAGTTCTGGCCGAAGGTGACGCCCTTCAGAACGTAGTCGTGGCGGTAGGTCGCGAGCGTGCGCAGCGGTTGCTGGTGCGGGTCGCGCATGCCCGTCTCCTGGTCGGTGGTCGTGATGGGGCAGCGATCGCAATGCTTGACCCCGCGCAGCACGACCGGACCGGCGCGAAAGCGGGTCATCGCGTCCTCGGCGTGCGCGGCGACGCCCTCGATCACGACATTCGGGCGGAAGCGGGCCATCGGGATCGGCTCCGGCAGGCGGCGATTCAGCTCCTCGAGCGAGGCGCGCGAGATCATCAGGATCGGATAGGCATCCGCGAACGAGACCGGGTGCGGGTCCGGGCCGGCGTACTGAGGGTTCGCGAGGCGCGCGCGCGCGGGATCCTGGCGCACGAGGCGCAGCGGTTCGCCCAGCACGTCGGAGAGCCAGGCAGCCGCCTCGTCGCCCGCGTCGACGCCGAGGCACTCGCTCTTCCAGACCACGACCGGCCACGACTTCCCGGCGTGGTCCAGGGGGAGCTCGAGCGGCGCGCGGCCCGGCGCCGAGAGCCGCAGGTTGCCGCCGACGATCGCGACGGCGATCGTCGCCATGGCCGGGTGCGAACGCTGCGTGATGAACATCCCGGCCGGCGTGACGACCATCCAGCGCCGGTCCCACTCGGGGCCCGTGGCCGACATCCGGACCGCGTCGAGGTCGATCCCGCGGCAGGACTTGACCGGGTAGACGTGCAGGCTCGCGACGCGCGCCATGGCGGCTCTCAGCCTTTCGGCGCCTTCAGGGTGAAGTCGTAGCTGCCGTAGTGCAGGTAGTTCGCCCAGTCCGCCGAGGGCAGGCGGCGCACGGCCGCGCGCGCCGCGGCCAGGGCATTGCCGATCGACTCGCCTTTGGCGAGGTCGCGATAGAGCGCGGTCGCGAACCCGGACGCAGCGTCGTCCGAGACCGGCCACCAGGTGCCGATGAAGTTCGCCACGCCGCCGCGCAGGAACGCCTCGGCGAAGCCGACACTGCGGTCGAGCTGCCGCAGCGGGTTGACCGTCGCGCGCAGGCGCCCGGACTCGCAGGCATTGAAGAACACGAGCGCCGGGACCGAATCCATCGCGGCGAGGTCCGCGCCCGATAGCACCCGCCCGCCCGCGCAAAGAATGCCGCTCGAGGCCGGCGCCGCCGCGTCGAACCAGGCGTGGCCCGCGAAGTGGATCGCGTCGTAGTCGCCGGACCTGAACTCGGCGAGCAGGCGCGCCCGCGTCGCGTCGGCGCCCCGGATTGCGGTGATGCCGGCGCCGGGAAGGCGCGTGAACATGGCGGCCACCCGCTCGCCTTCCTCAACCGCGCCTGGCAGGTCGCCGGTCGGGTTGATCACCAGCAGCACGTTGAAATCGCGCGCGCGGCGGCGCTGCTCGCGCCACTTGGCGACGGACATGCCCTCGGCTGCGTAGCGGCGGGAGAGGCCGGCCTCCGCGGCGGGCGCCCAGCCCGAGAGCGACAGCACTTCCCAGGGCCAGTGCCCGCTCGCCGTGTCGTGCACGACGACGATCGGCACGGACTTTACGGATGGCAGCGCCTCGGCGATATCCGGGGGCAGCAGGAGCGTCGCGAGGCGCTCGCCGAATTCCGCAAGTTCGCTGCTCGACAGGCCGGGCACGAGCCGCGAGTGCTCGCGCTCGAGCAGGCGAAGGTCGAGCCGCCGGCTCGCGACCAGCGCGGTCGCCTTGGGCGCCGGGCCGAGCAGGGCCGCGCGCAGGGTCCCGGCCGATTCCTGCACGAACAGCCAGGCGAGCGCCGTCGCGGTCGCCTTCACGGGACGCGCGGGCTTCTGCGCGCGCGGCTTGCGCAGGGGGGCGAGCTTCAGGAGCGGCGCTGCCGGATGCAGGCGCAGCAGGTCTTCGGCCACGCGGCGCGCATCGGCGACGCGGCCGGCGTCACGCGAGACGATCGTGATGCGCCTGAGTCGCTGGTCGGAGGCGAGGTCGGCGAGCGCGGTCAGCACGCCCTCGAGTTGCGCGCGAGCCGCGTCCGCGGGCTCCGTGCCCGAGGTCGTGCCCCAGAGCACCATCGAGAAATTCTCGATGCCCGCGAGCGCGAGCGTGCGCGTCACGTTGGCCGCGGCAAGGCGCTGCACGTCCGGCCCGTAGCGGCCGAAGTCGCCGAGGCCCGCGAATACCACGAGCCGCGGCGCCAGGCCGCTGCGGCCGACCGGCAGCACGAAGACTTCGCCGGCCGCGGCGCTGATCGCGCGCCGCCGCGCGAGGTCGCTGATCGCCCCGTGCAGCAGCTTGTCGATCGCGCGCGCGGCGCCCGCGGGCTCGACGTTCGCGAACGCGCCGAGCACGATCGCGGTCGCGGTGCTTTGCGTGATGCTTCCCTCGAGGAAGGCGAGCTCCACGGGTCTTGCCGCCGCGTCGCGCTTCGGCGCCGCGGCGGCGGTCGCCGGCTGCGTCACGCCGACGAACTCGTGCAGGAACTCGCGCTGCTCACGCTCCGACAGGTCGCCCCAGGCGACCTTCGGCGCGGGCGCCTCGCGCAGGTCCTCCTGCCAGAGCGTCGGGACGCCGCGCCGGCGCGGGAGCACAGCGGGCAGCGCCGTCGTCGCGCCGCTGCGCGCCATGTCGACGACCGCGCGCCCGACGTCCGCGTTGCCGGGGAGCGAGCCGTGGCTCTCCTCGACATAACAGGTCTTGAGGCCCGGCCAGAGCGCGAGCGCGAGCGGGACGGTGCCGTCGCCCGCGGGGCCGCGGCCGAACTCGAGCCGGCGACCGCTGCGGCGCAGGCCGAGCACCGTGTCCTGGCCGAAGCCGGCGACCAGGCGGAAGCGTTCGTCGGGCGGCGGCAGGCCGGGCAGGAGCTTGCGCGCCGCGGCGAGGAGCGCCGTCGCGGGCTTCGGGCCTTCAGGCCATTGGGCGGGGTCGAACGGGTCGAATTCCTTGCACACGCCGGCCGCCGGGAGCAGGCCGCAAAGTCCGGGAAACGTCACCAGCATCTCGCGCGCGAGCTCGTCCGCGCTGTGCTTGAGGTCGAGCATCGCGACGCGCCGGATGAGCGGGTAGGTGCCACGCAACGCCTGCACCGCGACGAACACGCCCTTGTTGGGCGTGCCGAGCTGGATCACGCGGCCGATGCGTTCGCCGCCCTTGTGCGCGAGCGCGGCGCGCGCGACGAGTCCGCCCGCGCTGTGGCCCACGACGACGACGTCCTGGCGCCGCTCGCGCAGCAGACGGTCGGCCAGCTCGCGCCCGTTCCAGGCCAGGTCGCGGCGCCAGTCGTAGGGGTGAAACACGGCGTCGAAACCGGCGATACGCAGCACCAGCCGCAGCCGCTCGTAGGCGAACTTGAGCACGCCGACCGCCCAGAACCGGCTGCCCGCGGGCAGTGCGAGCTTCACGAGTTGTCCCTGCGCGATCTCGACCGGGTCGAACCAGGTGACGTCTGCGCCGCCGTTCTTGCGCAGGTGCCCGATGCTCGAGCCCATCAGGCCCGGCAGGATCAATAGTCGCGGGCCGCCGCGCATGCCGGCGGCGCGCCGGGCCAGCCGCGACAACTCCTGTTCGGTCTCGAGGTAGGCGGGCATCGCCGGATTCTACTAAAGGGGACAGTCACCTTTTCGCAAGTGCACGCAGATAGCGCGTCTGGAGCCCTTTTCCGGAAAACGTGAGGAAAAGGTGACTGTCCCCTTTAGCCGATCGCGCCTACCGGCTCGCGGCGGCCCGGTCGTAGACCAGCTTGCCGCCGATATAGGTCATGTCCACCTGCATCGTCAGCAACTGCTCGGGCGGAGCCGTCAGCGGATCGATCGGCAGCACCACCATGTCGGCGAACTTGCCCGGCTCGATCGTGCCCTTGGTCTTCTCCTCCCAGGAAAGATACGGGCCGTTCGCCGTGTACATCCGGATCGCTTCCTGCCGGGAGGCCGCTTCGGACCTGCCGTGCACGGCGCCGCTCGGCCCCTTCCGGGTGATTGCGGCGTACAGACCGACGCCCGGACCGATCGGCAGGTTGTCGCTGGCGAATGCCATGAACAGGCCGAACTCGTGGACCGGAGTCGCGATCGGGTTGTTATGTTCGAGCCGCCAGTCGTCGAGGTTCGCCATGTAGCGGTCCTCGAGATTGTAGAGAAAGTTCGGCTGTTGCGAGATCATGATCGAGTCCTTGCGCATCGTCTCCATGGTGGAGTCGGGCGGCATGATCGTGAAGTGATCGAGGAACCAGCGGCGGTCGCCATCCTGGTGCTCGATGCCGGGGTGGCGGTGAAGGCCGATGTCATAGGCCTCGACGGCCTGGACAATCGCGGCATCCCCGATCGCGTGCAGTCCGAGCTGCCAGCCCAGCGCGGCGGCGCTGTCGATCAATTGCTGCAGTTCGGCGTCGGTGAAGTTGCCCTTGCCGCGAAAGCCCGGCTGCCCCTTGTATTCGGCCAGCAACCAGGCTGTCGGCCCGGTGAACCCGCCATCGACGAAGTTTTCCCCGATCGGCCCGATGCGGACATGCTCATCGCCGTAGCCGGTGTGATGACCGAATGCCTTCAGCCGTTCGGCGCCGGGATGGCTGATGTACAGGGTCATGCGCGGGATCGTGTAGTTCTCCTGTTTCGCGATCTCCTGTGCGCGGCGAAACCCCATGCCGGGGCCCGGATCGGCGAGCCCGCCCCGGCTGACCGGCTCGTCGTCGATGTTGCCCGATGCGTTGAACAGGCTCGTGATGCCGAGCGACGCGAGCCGGTGAAGCTCGGCGACATAGCTCTGGCGCACGTCCTCCCATTTGTCGCGCGGGATGAACTTGCGGACCAGGTCAATGCGCTCGCGAATGATTCCATTGGGCTCGCCGTCCGGATCGTGCTCGATGACCCCGCTCCTCGGGTCGGCCGTGGAGCGGTCGATCCCGGCAATCTTCAGCGCCGCCGAGTTGCTGACCGACGAGTGCCCGCCCGCGCGCACCAGCATGACCGGATTGCCGGGCGATCCGGCGTCGAGGTCGGCGCGCGACAGGTTGCGTTTCTCGGCGAAGTTTGATTCCTGCCACCCGTAGCCGGTGATCCATTGCCCGGCCCCGAGTCTTGCCGCCTTGGCGCGCAACATCTGCTGCACTTCCCCGATCGAGCGCGCGGCCGCAACGTCGATGTCACGCGGGGAGACCGACTGGACGTGGACATGCGTGTCGGTGAAGCCGGGCATCAGCGTGCGGCCGGCGAGGTCGACCGTCCTGGCCGGCGTGAAGCGCGCGCGCAGCTCGTCGCCGCCCACCGCGACGATCCTGCCGCCATCGACGGCCACCGCCGACTCGATCGAAAACGCACGATCGACCGTCAGCACATTGCCGTTGAACAGCAGGAGGTCCACGGGAGTCGCCGCGCCGGCGGACGAAACGGGAAGTGCCAGGGCAATCGTGCCCAGACACGCCGACAACCAGACGCACTTCATATGAGCCGCCCGCTCCGGTTCATTCTCCGGCCGAACCCGGCAGCAGCCCCTCGACCTGCTCGGAGCGCGGCCCGTTGGCGTCGCAAATGGCGTAGCGGACGGCATCGGTGGTGCCGCCGGCCCAGCCGCGGTCGTCCGGATCCTGCGCGTACATCGCGACCCCCGCGAACTCGCCCTTCGCATTCAGGACGTAGAAGTTGAGGTTGAAATTCGGGTCGCCGTTCTCCTTGCGCAGGCGCTTCTCGACGGTGTTCGCGCGAACGCGCTTCAGGGCGTCGAGACCGGCGTCCTTCGGATGCATGCCACGCCGCATGTTCTCGACGATCAGGTACGAGCTCAGGTTGTACAGGTTGGCCTCGCCGCGGCCGGTCGAGCCGGCCGCCCCGACGGCGCCATCCACGTACAGCCCCGCCCCGAGGATCGGCGAGTCGCCCACGCGCCCCGGGACCTTGAAGAACAGGCCCGAGGTCGTCGTCACGCCGCAGATCTCGCCTTTCGAGTTGATGCCGTTGCAGTTGATCGTGCCGTACATCTGCGAGCCCGAGAAAAGGCCCTCTCGCGCCATGTCGCGTCGCGCGTCGTGAGAGGCGATCTCTCGCGCCTTGGGTGTCGGGTAGTGGGAAGGATCCGTGCGCTGCTTCCACTCGAGCCAGAGCTTCAGAGACTGTGGCGTGTTGAGGTCGTCCTCGATCTTGAAGCCGAGGTTGCGCGCGAAGGCCTGCGCGCCCCTGCCGACGAGCAGGTGGTGGTCCGTCTTGTTCATGACCTCGCGGGCCACGCGCGAGGGCGTGCGCACGCCCTCGAGGGACGCGACGCCGCCGGCCCGCTGCAACGGGCCGTGCATGCAGCAGGAGTCCAGCTGCACGACGCCTTCGGCGTTGGGCACGCCGCCGTAGCCGACGCTGTAGTCCTCGGGGTCGAGCTCGACGATGTTCACGCCCTCGATGAGAGCGTCGAGCACGTCGGAACCCTGCGTCATCTGCAGGAACGCCTTCTCGACGCAGGTGACGCCGCCGCCGTTCCTGAACCAGTTGCCGTTGGCCGAAGAGATGACCACGGGCTTGACGCTTCCGGTCACGATGGCCGGCGCTTCCCGGGCGAGCGCCCGGGGCGCGGCAGCGGCGAGGCCGGCGGCGGCGGAAGTGCGAACGAAGTCCCGGCGAGTGAAACGACGGCTCATGAATCCTTCCCCCTTTTGTCCCGTCGCAATCATAGGGTGCCGGGTCGTGGATTCGTAGTTCCCGCGAGCAAGCCGTCCCAGGAACTACGAATCTGCGACCCGGCACCCTAAGATGCGGGCGTGGACACGTTCGCGAAGGACCGGCTGCCGCCGAAGGAACAATGGCCGCGGCTGCACCTCGACCTGCCGGAACTGCAGTATCCCGGGCGCCTCAACTGCGCGACGGTGCTGCTGGACGAGGCGATCGCGGAGGGGCATGGCGAGCGCCCGGCGATCCAGACGGACGCGGGCCCGATCACTTATCGAGAGCTCCTCGCGCGGTCGAACCGCATCGCGAACGTGCTCGTCGCCGCGGGCATCGCGCCCGGCAACCGGGTGCTGCTGCGCGGCTACAACGGCCCCGAACTCTATGCGGCATGGCTCGCGGTGATGAAGGCGGGCGCCATCGCCGTGACGACGATGCCGCTGCTGCGCGCGCCGGAGCTCACCGCGATCATCGCCAAGGCGCGGCCGGCCTTTGCGCTCACGGACCACCGGCTCCTCGTCGAACTGGACGCCGTCGCCGCTGCCGGCGGCGTCGGCACCGTCATCTCGTGGGGCAATGGCGACCTCGAGTCGCGCATGGAGGCGGCTTCCGGTCGCTTCGTGAATGTCGATACCGCGTCCGACGACATCTGCCTGCTGGCGTTCACCTCCGGCACGACCGGCCAGCCGAAAGCCTGCATGCACTTCCACCGCGACGTGCTGGCGATGGCCGACGTCGTCGCCCGTCACCTGCTCGAAACCTCGCCCGGCGACGTCTACGCCGGCAGCCCGCCGCTCGGCTTCACTTTCGGGCTCGGCGCGCTGCTGGTCTTTCCACTGCGCTTTCGCGCCGCGACCGCGCCGCTTGAGTCGCCGACGCCCGCGAACCTGCTCGCCGCGATCGAAAAGCACGGCATCACCTGCCTCTTTACCGCGCCGTTCGCGTACCGGGCGCTCGCAGCGGAGCTCGCGGGCCGCGACCTCAGCTCGCTGAAGCGCTGCGTTTCCGCCGGCGAGTTCCTGCCGCAGGCGGTTTCGGACCTCTGGTTCGAGAAGACCGGCATCCGCATCATCGACGGCATCGGCGCGACGGAGATGATCCACATCTTCATTTCCGCCGCGGGCGCGGACATCCGCCCGGGCGCGACGGGAAAGCCCCTGCCGGGCTACCGCGCCTGCGTGCTCGACGAGCAGGGCCGCGAGCTCCCGCGCGGGAGCACAGGCCGGCTCGCCGTGACGGGGCCGACGGGTTGCCGCTACCTCGACGACCCGCGCCAGCTCGACTACGTGAAGGACGGCTGGAACGTCACCGGCGACCTCTATCGCGTCGACGAGGACGGGTACTTCTGGTTCGTCTCGCGCGCCGACGACCTGATCATCTCGGCCGGCTACAACATCGCCGGGCCGGAGGTGGAGTGGGCACTGCTCGCGCACCCGGCCGTGCGCGAATGCGCGGTCATCGGCGCCGCCGATGCAGGGCGCGGCACCGTCGTAAAGGCCTGCATCGTGCTGGCGCCCGGGCGGGCGGGAGACGCAGCCCTGGTCAAGGAACTGCAGGACTTCGTGAAGCAACGCATCGCGCCCTACAAGTACCCGCGGGTCATCGAGTTCCTCGACACGCTGCCCAAGACCGCGACCGGCAAGCTCCAGCGCAAGGCCCTGCGGCAACCCTGACCGGGGTCACGTTTCGGCGCGATATAGTTGACATTTAAACTATTGATGCCTCTAATGCCTGCGTGAAACGCATCGTCTGCATCGGCGGCGGGCCGGCCGGCCTGTACGCCGCGCTGCTGTTCCGCAAGGCGCTGCCCCGGACGCGGGTGGAGGTCTACGAGCGCAACCGCCCCGACGATACTTTCGGCTGGGGGGTCGTTTTCTCCGACCGCACCATGGAGGGCTTTGCAGCGGCGGACGCGCCCTCGCATGCGGCGATCACCGGCGGCTTCCACCACTGGGACGACATCGACGTCCATTACCGCGGCACGCTGACGCGCACGGGCGGGCACGGCTTCTGCGGCATCGAGCGCAAGCGCCTGCTCGCCATCCTGCAGCAGCGGGGCGCCGAACTCGGCGTCGTGCACCATTTCCGGCACGAGGTCGAGGACGACGCCGTGTTCGCCGACGCCGACCTCGTGGTCGCGGCGGACGGGGTCAACAGCCCCACGCGCCGCCGGCACGAGGCCGTATTCGAGCCCGATATCGACACGCGCCAGTGCCGTTACATCTGGCTCGGCACCACGAAGCCGTTCCCGGCCTTTACCTTTGCGTTCGAGGAGACGGCCCACGGCTGGTTCCAGGTCCACGCCTACCAGTTCAGCGGCACGCTCTCGACCGTGATCGTCGAGACGCGCGAGGAAACCTGGCGCGCGCACGGGCTCGACAAGGCGAGCCACGAGCAGTCCATCGCGTTCTCGGAGAAGCTCTTCGCGAAGTACCTCGACGGCCACAAGCTCATGAGCAACGCCGCGCACCTGCGCGGCTCGGCCTGGCTCGCCTTCCAGCGCGTGCTGTGTCGGCGCTGGCACCACGGCAACCGCGTGCTGATCGGCGACGCCGCGCACACCGCGCACTTCTCGATCGGGTCGGGCACCAAGCTCGCGATGGAGGACGCGATCGCGCTGGTCGCGCGCACCGCAGGCGCGGCCGGGATTCCGGCGGCGCTCGCCGCCTACCAGGAAGAGCGCTCGACCGAGGCATTGAGGCTCCAGAGCGCGGCGCGCAACCGGATGCGCTGGTTCGAGGAGGTCTCGCGCTACGCGCGGTTCGAGCCCTGGCAGTTCACCTACAGCCTGCTCACCGGCAGCCAGCGCATCGGCCACGCCAACCTGAAGCTGCGCGACCCGGACTTCGTCGCCTCGGTCGAGGACAAGCTCGCGGCGCGGGCGGGCGCTTCGCCGCCGCGTCCGCCCATGTTCCTGCCTCTCGAATTGCGCGGCCTCACGCTCGAGAACCGCATCGTGGTCTCGCCGATGGCGCAGTACTCGGCCACGGACGGCCTGCCGAACGACTGGCACCTCGTGCACCTCGGCGCGCGCGCGACCGGCGGGGCCGGGCTCGTCTTCACGGAGATGACCTGCGTCTCGCCGGAGGGCCGCATTTCGCCCGGCTGCACCGGGCTCTGGAACGAGGCGCAGCGCGACGGCTGGCGGCGCATCGTCGACTTCGCGCATGCCCACGGCCGCGCGAAGCTCTGCCTGCAGCTCGGCCACTCCGGCCGCAAGGGTTCGACGCAGCTCGGGTGGGAGGAGGAGGACCGGCCGCTTGCCGCCGGCAACTGGCCGACGATGGCGCCCTCGCCGCTGCCGTACCTGGAGGGCATCAGCGCGCCGCCGCGCGAGATGACGCGCGCCGACATGGACGCCGTCGTCGCGCAGTTCGTCGCCAGCGCGCGCTACGGCCGCGAAGCCGGCTTCGACATGCTCGAGCTCCATATGGCGCACGGCTACCTGCTTGCGAGCTTCCTCTCGCCGCTCACCAACCGGCGCACGGACGGCTACGGCGGCAGCCTCGCGAACCGCCTGCGCTTCCCGCTCGAGATCCTCGCGGCCGTGCGCACCGCCTGGCCCGACAGTCCGCTGTCGGTGCGCGTCTCCTCGAACGACTGGGCGCCCGGCGGCCTCACCGAGGAGGAACTGCTCGCCGTTGCGCGCGCGATGAAGGCAGGCGGCGCGGACCTGCTCGACCTGTCGAGCGGCCAGACCGTGCCCTGGCAGAAGCCCGTCTACGGGCGCATGTGGCAGACGCCGTTCTCCGACCTGGTCAGAAACGTCGTGGACATCCCGACGATCGCGGTCGGCAACATCTTCGAGGCCGATCATGCGAACACCATCATCGCGGCGGGCCGCGCCGACCTGTGCGCGCTCGCGCGTCCGCACCTCGCCGACCCGGCGTGGACCCTGCGCGCCGCGGCGGAGCAGCACTGGCCGGGCCAGTGGTGGCCGCCGCAGTACCGCTCCGCGCAGCGCCAGCTCGAGCGGAATCTCGAGCGCGCCGCGCAAATGACGGGAGCCGCGTAGATGACGGCGGCCAGCGCGGCGCTCGCCGGACGTCATGCCCTCGTCACGGGCGGGGGCCGCGGCATCGGCGCCGCGATCGCGGCGTCGCTGGCCGGCGCCGGCGCGCGCGTGACGATACTCGGCCGCACGCAGGCCGAGCTTGCGGCGCAAGCTGCGCGGATTCCGGGCGCGAACGCCGTCACGGCCGACGTCACGGAACCCGCCGCGGTCGAGCGCGCCTTCGCCGAGGCACGCGGCGCGTCGGGCGAGATCTCGATCCTCGTCAACAATGCGGGCCTCGCGAAGAGCCGCGCGCTGGCGAAGACGGACGAGGTGTTCTGGCGCGCCGTGCTCGACGCCAACCTGACCGGCGCGTTTCACTGCACCCGCGCCGCGATCCCGGCGATGCTCGCCGCGAACTGGGGCCGCATCGTCAACGTATCGAGCACGGCCGGGTTGCGCGGCTATGCCTACTGCACGGCGTACTGCGCGGCGAAGCACGGGATCATCGGGCTGACCCGGGCGCTTGCGCTCGAGGTGGCGAAGACCGGCATCACGGTGAACGCGGTCTGCCCCGGCTACACGGATACGGGCGTCGTGCGCGACGCGATCCGGAACATCGGCGAGAAGACGGCGCGGAGCGAGGCCGAGGCGCGCGAGTCGCTGGTCTCATTCAATCCGCAGCAGCGCCTGGTGCAGCCGGAGGAGGTCGCGAACGCGGTGCTCTGGCTCTGCCTGCCGGGCAGCGAGAGCATGAATGGCCAGAGCCTCGCGATCGCGGGCGGGGAGGTGACCTGATGGCCGCGCGCGCGATGGACGCGGAGACGCGCGCCGTGCGCGACGACCACGGCGCGATCCGCCTGTGGTTGCGCATGCTCGCGACCAACCGCCTGGTGGAGACGCGTACCAGGCGCCTGCTGCAGGAGCGCCACGCGACGACGCTGCCGCGGTTCGACCTGATGGCGCAGCTCGAGCGCGCGCCGCAGGGACTGCGGATGGGCGAGCTGTCGAAGCGCATGATGGTGACCGGGGGGAATGTCACGGGCATCACGGACCTGCTCGAAAAGGAAGGCCTGGTCGAGCGCGCCGCCGTCCCGGGCGACCGCCGCGCCTGGCTGGTGCGCCTGACGGGGGCCGGCCGGCGCAGCTTCGCCGCGATGGCGGCCGCGCACGAGCGCTGGATCGTCGAGGCTTTCGACGAGCTGACGGCCCGCGAGATGGCGACGATGGCGGCGCTGCTCGCGCGGCTCAAGACCCATGTCCGTTCACTCGAGGAGCGGGACGCATGAAGACGGGAACACCGGACCTTTCGCACTACGCGGCGCAGCATTTTCTCTGGCGCGTCGAGAACCGCGTCGGCTACCTGACGCTCAACCGGCCGGAGAAGAAAAACCCGCTCACCTTCGAGTCCTATGCGGAGCTGCGCGACCTGTTCCGGGCGCTGCATGAGGGCGGCGGCGTGCGTGCCGTCGTGATCGACGGGGCGGGCGGCAATTTCTGCTCGGGCGGCGACGTGCACGAGATCATCGGCCCGCTCACCAGGATGGACGAAAAGGGCCTGCTCGAGTTCACCCGCATGACCGGCGACCTCATCCGCGCGATGCGCGCCTGTCCGCAGCCGATCGTCGCCGCGATCGACGGCACATGCGCCGGCGCGGGCGCCATGATCGCGCTCGCCTCGGACTTCCGCTTCGCGACGCCAGCGGCGAAGACGGCCTTCCTGTTCGTGCGGGTCGGGCTCGCGGGCTGCGACATGGGCGCCTGCGCGCTGCTGCCGCGCCTGATCGGGCAGGGCCGCGCAGCGGAATTGCTCTACACCGGGCGCTCGTTCGACGCAGCGGAAGGCGAGCGCACCGGCTTCTTCAACGCGGTGGTGACCGCGCAGGCGCTGCTGCCGACGGCCTCGAGATGCGCGGCGGACATCGCCGCGGGACCGACGCTCGCGCATGCGATGACCAAGCGCATGCTGCACCTCGAGTGGGCCATGGGCATCAACGAGGCGCTCGACGCCGAGGCGCGCGCCCAGGCCGCGCTGATGCAGACACGGGATTTTCACCGGGCCTACGAGGCCTTCGCGGCGAAGCGCAAGCCGGCTTTCGAGGGGGACTGATGGACAGCGACGAGCGCCTGCAGTGGCCCTTCTTCGGCGAGGAGCACCGGCGCCTTGCCGCCGAAGCCGGGGAATGGGCGCGCGCAAACCTCGCCGATGCGCCGCACCCGGTGGAGCGTGCGGCCGTGGACGCGCGCTGCCGCGAGCTGGTCGGGGCGCTCGGCAAGGCCGGGTTCCTGAAGCATTGCCTGCGCGCCGCGGATGGCGGCGCGGCGACGGAGCTCGACGCGCGCTCGCTGTGCGTGCTGCGCGAGACGCTGGCGCGCGAGGACGGCCTCGCGGACTTCGCATTTGCCATGCAGGGGCTTGGCAGCGCCCCGCTCTCGCTCGCGGGTTCCGAGGCGATGCGGTCGCTGTGGCTGCCGCGCGTGGCGGCCGGAACGTCTGTCGCGGCCTTCGCGCTCTCCGAGCCCGGCGCGGGCTCCGACGTCGCCGCGATGGCAACGACGGCGCGCCGCGACGGCCCCCAGTACGTGCTCGACGGGCAGAAGACCTGGATCAGCAACGGCGGCATCGCGGATTTCTACGTGGTGTTCGCGCGCACCGCGCCGGGCAGCCGCCGTCCCGACGGCGGCGTCTCGGCCGAGGGCATCAGCGCTTTCCTGGTGAAGCCCGGCGACTCCGGGTTCGCCGTCGCCGAGCGCATCGACGTGATGGCGCCGCACCCGCTCGGACGCCTTGCATTCGAGGAGTGCCGGGTTCCCGCCGCGCGCCTCATCGGCGCGGAAGGCGAGGGTTTCAAGATCGCGATGCGCACGCTCGATATCTTCCGCACTTCGGTCGCGGCCGCCGCCTGCGGCTTCGCGCGGCGCGCGCTCGACGAGGCATTGGCGCACTCGCGCGCGCGCGCGATGTTCGGCAAGGCCCTCTCGGATTTCCAGCTCACGCAGGCCGCGCTCGCGGATATGGCGACCGCGCTGGACGCTGCCCTGCTCCTGACCTACCGCGCGGCGTGGTTGCGCGACACCGGCAGGGCTTTCACGGGCGCGGCGGCGATGGCGAAGCTGACGGCGACGGAGAGCGCGCAGTCGATCATCGACCGTGCGCTGCAGATGTTCGGCGGGCGCGGCGTGGTGCACGGGGAGGCCGTCGAGCGACTGTACCGGGAAATCCGCGCGCTCCGTATCTACGAGGGCGCGAGCGAGGTGCAAAAGCTGGTCATCGCGCGGGAGTTGCTGAAATGAGCCACGAGATCCTGCATCCCCCCGGCTGGGCGAAGGCGCGCGGCTACGCGAACGGCGTCGCGGCCGAGGGCCGGCTCGTGTTCGTCGCCGGACAGGTCGGTTGGGACGCCGGGCAGCGCTTTGCGAGCGACGACTTCGCCGCCCAGGTGCGCCAGGCGCTCGCAAACGTCGTCGCGGTGCTCGCCTGTGCGGGCGCATCGCCCGCGCAGGTCACGCGCATGACCTGGTACGTCACCAGCCGCGACGAGTACAACGCGTCGCTCGTGCAGGTCGGCGCCGCCTGGCGCGAGCTGATGGGGCGGAACTTCCCGGCGATGTCGGTCGTCGTGGTGGCCGGCCTGCTCGAGCCGCGTGCCAAGGTGGAGATCGAGGCAACCGCCGTCGTCTGAACGAAGGGAACGGAGGGAACGGAGGGGACGGACCCCTTCATATTCGCGGAGGGGTCCGTCCCCTCCGATTCCTTCAATTGGCGCCGAGGGCTGCGAGCATGGCATGGACGGTCGCGAGCTGCGCGCCGTTGCGGGCGGCGTAGTCGGCGCCGGAATAGCCCCACCAGTCCCAGCAGCCGCGCGGGTTGAACGGCCAGACGATGCTCTTCGCGGCCTGCGGGTAGAGCACGACGATGCGGTTGGCGTCGGCCCAGCGGTTGTAACCGGCATTCGTCGCGAACGAGCGGCCGAGGAAACCGACGCCCTGGCGGCAGCCGTGGAAGGCGACGTGGATGCGGCAGGGCTCGCCTCGCGCGCAGTCTTTCGGCACGAACACGAAACCCGTGTCCGCCAGGGAGGCAAGCGAATCGCGCGTCAGGTAGCGCGACTGGTCGAACTCGCGCAATTCGCCCGTGATGGCGCCCGCGGGCGGCGAGAGCCCGTCGTACAGGAAGCCCAGCATCTCGCCCGCCGTGTCGTAGCCGCAGGCGAGGATCCACGGCGGCTCGGCCAGGGCGCAGTCGCCGCCCTCGGCGAGGGTCGGGAAGCCGTGCGCCGCCGGCACCTGCGTTTCGTACCGGATCCGCTCCGGCGGCACGAAAGCCCGATAGAAACGCACCAGTGAATCGGACACCGCCGCGCCGATCGTGACGTCCTTGCCGCCGTGGAAAATCCAGACCCGGTCCGGCGCCAGCCAGGAGGGATCGTCCACGGTCCCGGCGGCCGCACTCGCGCGCAGCGCCGCGACCAGTGGCCGCTCGTCCGGCCCGGCGACGTCGCCGGCGGTGCAATCATTCAACGCGCGCGTGATCACGCCCTGGGCGCAGAGCCACGGCCCGGCGCCGATGATCCCCGCACCGGTCACATCCTTCGAGTAGGCGACCTGGTACTGCGTTGCCATGTAGCCGCCCGCGGAAACGCCTGAAACCGTGAGGCTTCCGGACAGGATGTCGAGGCGCGGTAGTGATTCGCCGGCATGTGATGGCGCAACGGCCAGCACCGCGAGCAGCGGTCCCAACCAGGAAACAGGTAACAGGCCGGCGATCCTCATCGTGCCGGTCATTATTGCGCTGCGCCGGCGATCGGCGGCGGCGCGATATCAGGCGGGGATGAGCAGGAAGGGCGACTCCGGGACCGGCCGACTCAGGCGCCCGCGCCCTTCTCCAGCTCCTCTTCGTATCCTTGCGGGAGGTGATGCGCGATTCCCTTGTGGCAATCAATGCAGGTCTGCCCCTGCTTGAATGCCTTTTCATGGCGGCGAGCGGACACGCGTTCCTGTTTCTCGGGATCCATGTGCCGGAATTCATGGCAGTTACGGCACTCGCGCGAATCCGTCTCCTTCATGACCTTCCACACGCGCCCCGCCATGGCGCGGCGCTCGGCCTCGAACTTCTCCCGCGTGTCGATGGTACCGAGGAAGTGGTGCAGCAGTTCGTTCGACGCATGGACCTTGCGCTGGAGCTTGTAGATATAGGGGTGCGGTACGTGGCAATCCGGGCAGCTCGCCCGAACACCGGTGCGATTCGAATAGTGGATCGTCTCCTTGTATTCGGGGTAGATGAAATCGCGCATTTCATGGCAGGAAACGCAGAATTCCTCGGTGTTGGTCAACTCCAGGGTCCAGTTGAAGCCGCCCCAGAAGAGGATGCCCGCGGCGAATGCGGCCAATCCGCCGGCGGGTATCCCGAGCAGCCAGCGGCCCTTCGGCCGCCGCCACAGACGGGTCCAGAGGCCTTCGTTACCCGGCTTCATGCGGGGACTCCCGGTGAACTACTCCTGGCTGGCGTAATAGTGGGCAGCCGATTCGGCATCGGCGTCGGTCCACTTCGAAAGCTTCTCGGCCATCTTCTTGGACGCTTCGCGATCGCCGCTCCTCAGATCCGAAAGCGCCTGCTGCAGATACTTGAGATGCTGCCCGCCCAGGATGCTCGCGTCATCGTCCGGATTGCGTCCGCCATCGGTATGACACTTGGCGCAATCGCGCGCGTGCAGCGCCTTGCCGGCGGCAGCCTTTGTGGCATCAAACGACTGCTTTGCAGGCACGAATGGCAGCGCCGCGAAATGACCGGCGAGCGCCTCGATGTCCGCAGCGCTCAGCTTGGCGGCGATGGCGCACATGTCGGTCTCGGGACGGGAGGTGTCGCCCTGCCGGTACTTTGACGAACGGCACGGCCGGGATTTTTCCTTGTAGGCGAGCAGGAAATCGCCGTGCACCGGTGCCGAGATGCCGGCAATGGTCGGGACGTCATCGGACTGGCTGACGCCGTTCTTGCCATGACAGTCCTCGCACGGCTTGGCGAGGTTCGCGACATCGGCGGCGACCGCCGGGGAGGCGAGCAGGAACGACAGGAGGAACATGCCGCACAGCCGGGTCAGTGGCGCAGTCATGGTCGGTACCCCCAATTGACTCAAATCATGGCGAACAGGCCTGACAGGACTATTATCTGCCAAACACACGCCGCGTTAGAGGGATTCGACGGGGGTAAACGGACGGCATCGATGAAGATCTCTCCCAAGGAGGACCACCTCCAAAGGCGTCATTGCCGCTGGAATCGGCGGCCTGCGGTTGCATTCGTCCTTCTGGCGCTGATCCTCCAGGCCTGCAGCGGCGACCAGGGGTCGCAGGGATCCGGGGGGCCGCCAGGGCCGCCCGGGCCGCCGGGGCCGCCCGGGAGCGGCGCGACGGTCGATGTCGCCAATGCCGAAACGATAACAGCTCTCATCACGAGCGTAACCGTGCCGGCGAGTGGCCAGCCCGTCGTCGAATTCGGCCTGGCGGACGAACTCGATCACCCGCTTCGTGGCCTTCAGGCGAGCCAGATCAGTTTCGTGGTCGCACGCCTGGCGCCGGGCCAGAATGGCGAATCAAGCGCATGGCGAGCCTACACCCGGCGGACCGAAGATCCGGGCCCGGTCGGTCCGGGTACCCAGCCAGTCAACCAGGCGACCACCGAGAATGGCTCCCTGGGGCAATTTGCCGACAACGGCGACGGAACGTATCGATACACGTTCGCGAAGAACATCACGAACGACGCAGACATTCCGTACGACGCGACACTGACCCATCGCGTCGGATTCGAGATTCGCGGCCTTGCGCCGGCCATCAACCCTGTTTACACGTTCCAACCCTCGACCGGCGCGACGACGGGAATCTTCTCGCGCGAAATCGTCGATAACGACACCTGCGAAGCCTGCCACGACCAGCTCGCATTCCACGGCGGGGCACGCTTCGACACGCGCTACTGCGTGATGTGCCACTCGCCGACCACGTTCGACGCGCAAAGCGGAAACACGGTCGACTTCAAGGTGATGATCCACAGGATTCACCGCGGCAGCGAGTTGCCGAGCGTGCAGCCGGCCGCGCTGCCGCCCGGTGTGACGGACGGCGTGATCGGCCTCGGCCTGACTTACGGCATTTACGGATTCGGCGCGACCCTCGTCGATTTTACCGACATCGTCTTCCCCCAGGACCATCGCAATTGCACGACCTGTCACGAAGAGACCGACGCCGACACGCCGCAGGCGAGCAATTACCGCATCACCGTCAATTCCGCGGCCTGCGGCGCCTGCCACGACGCCACGACGCAGGCCATCGTCGCCGGCGTGCCGCAGGGCCCGGCCCCGGTACTGATCAACTTCCAGACCGGGCAGGGGCACAGCGCCGCCAACCTGGCGGTGCAGGACCAGGACTGCGTGACCTGTCACGGGCCGGATGCGACGATAAACAACGGCGATCTGCGCACCCTGAAGGTGCACGAGATCCCCGAAAAGATAGCGGCGCTCAAGTTCAAGTTTTCCGTCGTGAGCGTCACCGGCACGGCGCCCGGCCAGAACCCGACGGTGACGATCAAGGTCACCGATCCGACCAACGGCGACGCACCCTACGACATCAAGGACGCAGCCGGGCCGTTCCAGCCCGGTGCGGGGCTGACGGTGGACATCGGCTGGAACACGGTGGACTTCAACAACCGCGGCAGCGGCTCCGCGCCGACCGCGGACAGCGGCACACCGGCGCTGCCCGTACGAATCAATTTCCTCGATCCGGCCGTCGTCAGCAATGCAGACCTCACGTTCACCGCGGTCTCCGCGATCCCGATCCCGCTCTTCATGACCGGGTCGGGCGTGGCGATCCTGGAAGGCAAGCCGCGCGTGGACGCCAACGGCGACGGCGTGCTCGATAACCTGGCGGTCCCGGCATCGGGCCTGACTTTCCCGATTACTGACGCGAGCGCGGTACCAAGGCGACAGGTCGTCGAGCTCGGCCGCTGCAACGAATGCCACAACGTGCTATCGCTGCACGGCGGCAACCGCACCGATAACACCGAGCTCTGCACGACCTGCCATAACCCGAACAATACCGATATCGCCCGGCGCGCCCCGCCGTGCAGCAACTTGCCGACGGATCCGACGCCGGGCCTGGGGCCTGACGACTATCCCATCGATTTCAAGTTCATGATCCACCAGATCCACTCGGCGAATGCCCAGATTTGCGGCTTTGGCAACTCGGTCAACGATTTCACGGACCTGAGGTTCCCGGGCCAGCTGAAAAATTGCGAGGGATGCCATCGCCCCAACACCTACTATCCCGTCGATGGCCTGCGGGTGCAGGCGACCACGGTTGATGCCGGCGATCGCACGACGCTGGCCGATGATCGCGCGGTGAGCCCGAACGCATCGGCCTGTTCGGGCTGCCACACCGATGCGCTGGCGCACGTGCACATGGAGCAGAACGGCGGCGACTTCAACGCCGGCAAGACCGCGGAGGGCACGCTCGTCTCGGCTGGGGTCGAGACCTGTGCGCTCTGCCATGGTCCCGGGCGCGTCGCCGACGTGAAGCTCATGCACGGCCTCAGTCAGTAACAGGCATCGCGTGAGAGCCGCGTGCCTTCCCGTCCTCGCCGGAGTCCTTCTGGCGGCTGGCCCGCTGGCGCCGTCGGCGTTTGCGGAAACAACCCCGCCGGATGAACCGGCACAGGATCCGCCGGCTGCGGCCGCCTACAGCCGCAACGGCGCTGATACCTGCATCAAGTGCCACGACGGGACTGAAATCCTGTCCCTCTTCAAGACCCCGCACGGCTCGCGCGCCGCCCCGGATTCGCCGTTTGCGGCTGGACACCTGCAGTGCGAAGCCTGCCACGGTCCGGGTGGCGCGCATGCCGGGCGGGTGCGCAGCGGCCAGCCTCGACCCCCCATCATGACTTTCGGCGCGCACTCGCCGACCCCGGCGTCGAGGCAGAACCAGACGTGCCTCGGTTGTCATGACGACACGGTGCAAGGCGAATGGCACGCCGGGGCACACGAGCGTGGCGGCGTTGCCTGCGCCGGCTGCCATCGCATTCATGCGCCCCGCGACGACGTCCGCTCGATGGACCGCCAGGCGTCAGTCTGCTTCGATTGTCATCCGCGACAGCGTGCCGAGGTCTCGAAACCGTTCCACCACCCTGTCGAAGGCAATGCCATGAACTGTGCCAGCTGCCACAGCCCGCATGGTTCGACGAACGACTTTGCGCTGCGCCGCGCGTCGCTCAATGACACTTGCTACACCTGTCACGCGGAGAAGCGAGGCCCGTATCTCTGGGAGCATGCCCCGGTCACGGAGGACTGCTCGAACTGTCACCTGCCGCACGGCTCGAGCCAGCCCGCCCTGCTCGCGATGCGCGCGCCGTTGCTGTGCCAGCAATGCCATTCCCAGGCCGGCCATCCGAGCTTCGCCTACGGGCCCGGGAACCTGCCGGGAACCGGCCAGCCTTCCTCGTACCTCGTGGCGGGCAGCTGTCTCAACTGCCATTCGCAGGTGCACGGTTCCAATCACCCGTCCGGCAGCAAGCTCACCCGGTGAGGAGGCCTGCCAACGTGACTCGAGACGAAATCGCGACTGGCAGGACCCGGCGGGCGGCGCTTTGCGTCGCGCTGATGGCGCCCGCGCTGGCGAACGGCGCGCAGGTCGATACCTCCGGGTGGGAGTGCAACTTCTGCCCGTTCGAGGACGGCCAGCTCGCAAGCGAGGTCGAAGCGGGCAGCCTGTACGCGGATGGCGTCGCGGCCAAGTTCGGCGAGTTCGACGGCATCACCGAGGACGGTGGATACCTCGTGGTGGACGGCATCACGGGCGAGCGGCACGAGAACGGATCGTTCTGGCGCGCGACTGCAAATAATCTGGGCCTCGACAACGGCAGCATCGGGGCGGCGGCGGGGCGCGAGGGCCTCTGGCAGGCCGATGTCGGCTATGTCGCCTCACCGCACAACGTCTACGACACGACGGCGACGCCTTTTGTCGCCGGTTCGGCGTCATCGCAGACGCTGCCGGCCGGCTGGGTACGCGCCGGCAATACCCAGCTGATGACCGCGCTCGATTCGTCGTTGCGCGCCTACGACCTGGAGAGCACGCGCGAGCGCTGGTCGCTGGGCGCAAAATACGACGGCGCGTCCGGCTGGCGCACGGAATTTCGCTTTACGCACGAAACGCGCGACGGCCGGCGCCTGATCGGCTCCAACTTCATAACCACGAGCAGCCAGCTGGCCGGCCCTGTGGATTACATGACCGACCAGGTTGACTGGTCCGCACGCTACCAGACCGCTCGCGGCACGGTCGGCGTGAGTTACTTCGGCTCGTTCTTCTCCGACAGGCAAGCAGACCTGGCCTGGGAGAATCCATTCACCGCGATTGCCCCGGGCGCCGACCAGGGCCGGTCCGCCCTCGCACCCGACAACAATTACAACCAGCTGGCTTTCAATCTCGGCTACGAACTCGGTCCCGCATGGCGCGTCAGCCTGAATGCCTCGGCGGGACGGGCGACGCAGGACGATAGATTCCTCCCGTACACCACCAATCCGTTGATCGCGACCGCGCCGTTGCCGCGCGCGGCGCTCGGCGGCAACGTCGACATCCGGCATGTGGACCTGCAGCTCTCCGGCGATCTCGGGCAACAGATCACCTGGCTCGAGGGGCTGCGGGGGAAGCTGAACTACCGCTATTACGAGCGCGACAATGGCACGCAGCAGGCCGACTATGCCTATGTCGAAGGCGACAGCTTTCCGGCCGGAGTGGCAACAAACCTGCCTTATGGCTACCGGCGCCAGAAGCTGTCCCTGACGGGGGACTATGACCTGACACGCCTTCTCTGGCCGGGTTCGGGCCATTCCCTGCAATTGTCCGGCGGCTGGGAGCGTGAGGAGTGGGATCGCACGTTCCAGGAGATCGAGAATTCCACGGAAGACCGCGGTTGGGTGCGCCTGAGCGCGAGCCCTCTTGCCTGGCTCTCCTTCAACGCCCGCTACGGCGCCGCCAATCGCGAAACGGATCCGTACGTCGCCGTGCCGCTGGCAGGCGCGACCCAGAATCCGCTGCTGCGCAAGTACAATCTCGCCGACCGCGAGCGTGATTTCTGGGACCTGGACGTGTACCTGTCGTTGCCCGGGGACGTCGCCTTGTCGCTCGGTGGATTCGAACGCAAGGACGATTACGTCAATTCAACGCTGGGGCTGACCCGCAGCCAGGATTCCGGGGGCACCGCCGACCTGTCGTGGACGGTTTCCGAGAAGTTTTCCGCGTACGCGTTCTATGGGCACCAGGAGACCCGGAGCCTGCAGACCGGCAGCCAGTCCTTCAGCACGCCGGACTGGCAGGCTGAAAGCATCGACCAGTTTGACACGGCGTCGATTGGATTCCGTCTCAACGAACTGAACGACCGCTGGAACATCCAGTTCGACTATTTCCTGATCGACGGCCACGGCGACATCGAGGTGAGAAGCGGAAGCCTCGCGGCATTTCCGCCCTTGCGTACCCGGTCCCATGGCCCGAGCCTCGAGGTGGCCTATCAGGCGACCCCGTCGCTGGACATCGTCGGGACGCTCCGGTACGAGCATTACGACGCCCATGACTGGGCGCTCGATGGCGTCGAGGCCGACACGGTGCCGGCCATCCTGGCGAGCGGCGCTGATGCATACGACTACGACGCGAACCTCATCGGGATTTCATTCCGCTATCGATTTGGCGGCAACGCCGGTGCCGCGGCGGCGGCGAACACGGAACAGTAAGGCGATGCGGGTCGACAGGACGGTCAATGAACGCTGAATTGCAATGCCTGCCGGCGGAAGCCGCGGTGCCGCAGTATCTCGCCGAGACGTACTGGTGGGCCTACGTCCATCCGCGGGCAGTGCACCTGTTCGAGCGTCAATGGCTGGTCAACCTGATCCTGTGGGGGAACTTCAACCGGTTGCGCGACGCGGCCATCGGCGCGCTGGGCGCGAAGCTGGGGGGACGGACGCTGCAGGTCGCCTGCGTGTATGGGGACCTGACGCGCCGCATTGCGGCGCGGTTGACCCAGGGAGCACAGCTGCATGTGGTCGACGTGCTTCGCATCCAGCTCGACAACCTGGCCAGCAAGCTGCCCGGCGGTCTGCTGGGCGGGCACGGGCACGCCGGAGCCCGGCAACCGCCCGTGGAACTGATACAAGGTGACAGCGCCGCACTGGAATTCGCATCCGGCAGCTATGACCGCGCGCTCCTGTTCTTCCTCCTGCACGAGCAACCCGGGGACGTTCGCCGCGAGACGCTCGCGGAGGCGCTGCGGGTCGTGAAACCGGGCGGCAAGATCATCATCGTCGACTATCACCGGCCGCATCCGCTCAATCCGCTCTACTGGCCGATGGCCGGGATATTCCGGACGCTTGAACCGTTTGCGCTCGACCTGTGGAGAAGCGAGGTCGCGAGCTGGTTTCCGTCCGGCGCCCGGCTCGCCTCGATTCACAAGCGGACCTATTTCGGCGGCCTGTATCAATTGATCTCGATTACCGTGTAGGCGCGGACAGGTGCAGATCGTACAGTTCGATGTCGTGGTGATCGGCGGCGGCGGCGCGGGCCTGCGCTCCGCGATTGCCGCGGCGGAAAGTGATCCAGGCCTGCGGATCGCGCTGGTCTCGAAGATCGTGCCGATGCGCAGCCATACCGTCGCGGCGGAGGGCGGTGCAGCCGCCGTCGTGCGCCCGGATGACAGCCTGGACAGTCATTTTGACGACACGGTTTCCGGCGGCGACTGGCTCTGCGACCAGGCCGCAGTGGAATACTTTGTCGCCAATTGCGGCCCGGAAATGATCCGGCTCGAGCACCTTGGTTGCCCGTGGAGCCGCAAGGCTGACGGAAGAGTCAATGTCCGGTACTTCGGCGGCATGAAAGTACAGCGCACATGGTTCGCGGCCGACCGCAGCGGCTTTCACATCCTGCACACGCTGTTTCAGACCTCGCTGAAATATCCCGCGATCAGGCGCTTCGACGAGTTCTTCTGCGTGGAGCTGATGGTGGAGGACGGCGCGGTCCGGGGCGTGCTCGCGATCGAGATCGCCACCGGGGAATTCTTCCTGTTCGAGTGCGCCGCGGTGGTGTTGTGCACCGGTGGCGCAGGTCGGGCGTTCCGGCAGAACACGAATGCGGGCACCGTCACCGGCGACGGCATGGCGCTGGCGTTCCGCCAGGGCGTGCCGCTGCGCGACATGGAATTCGTGCAGTGGCATCCGACCGCGCTTCCGGGCACCGGCATCCTGATCACCGAGGGCTGCCGGGGCGAGGGCGCGAGCCTCGTCAACAAGGATGGATACCGCTATCTGCAGGATTACGGCCTCGGGCCTCCTGATCCCTGGCCGCGGGTGAAGGCCATGGAACTCGGCCCGCGAGACCGCCTGTCGCAGGCGTTCTGGCATGAATTGCAGAAGGGCCGCACGGTGGCGACGGCTCGCGGTCCAGTCGTGCACCTCGACCTGCGCCATCTCGGCGCGAAGAGGATCCATGAGCGGCTGCCGCTGATCACGGAAATCGCGAAGACCTTCGTCGGCGTCGACGCGGTCAAGCAACCCATTCCGGTCTGCCCTGCCGTCCACTACACGATGGGCGGAATCCTGGCCAATGTCCGCTGCGAGACGCCGCTCAGCGGCCTGTACGCGGCCGGGGAATGCGCGAGCGTCGGCATTCATGGCGCCAACCGCCTCGGCTCGAATTCGCTGGCCGAATTGCTGGTGTTCGGGGCGTGCGCGGGCAACGGCGCCGCCGACCATGCGCATGCCGTACCGAAGCGGGATGATTCCCGCATTCGGCGACGGGCCGAGGAAAAGGCACGCCGGCTGTCGGGGATGCTGGCGACGACGGGCGGAGAGCGCATTGCCGTCGTGCGGGGAGAGATGATGGACCGCATGGAGGCCGGGGTCGGCATCTATCGCCGCGCGTCGACCCTGCAGGCGGCCTGCGACAGCCTGGCGGAATTGCGTGCGCGCTGTCGTGCCGGACTGCACCTGGACGATCGCAGCCGCGCGTTCAATACCGAGTGGCTGAGCGCGATCGAGCTGGAATTCACGCTGGAGGTGGCCGAAGCCATGGCACACGGCGCCCTGGCGCGCCGGGAATCGCGCGGCGCGCACATGCGGCTGGACGGATATGAATCCCGCGATGACGAAAATTTCCTGAAGCACTCGCTCGCCCATTTCGGCGGCGACGGCCCGCCCCGGATCGGCCACATGCCCGTGACCATCACCCGGTCGCAGCCGCGCAGCCGTTCCTACGGCGGCCCCGGCCAGAAAGCCGAGATGTCGTAGGGGCGGGCAGGGTCTCCCGCGAGCCGATGACATGAACGCGACATTCCCGAAGACGATTGCCATCGAATGCCTGCGCTATGACCCGGCGGCGGACAGCAAGCCGCGGCAGCAGGTTTACCAGGTCCCGTTCTGCGATGACATGTCGGTGCTGCAGGGACTGCAACACATCAAGGACCATATCGACGGCAGCCTGACTTTCCGCTGGTCGTGCCGCATGGCGATCTGCGGCAGCTGCGGGATGATGCTGAACGGCAAGCCAGCCCTGGCCTGCGAGACTTTTCTCCGCGATCTCCTCCCGGGCCCCGTACGCGTCGAGCCGCTGAGCCACTTTCCGATCATCCGGGATCTGGCGATCGACCAGACGGATTTCCTGCGCAAGCTGGAATCCGTCAAGCCTTACCTGATGCCGGCGGAAGACAAGCCCGTCGCGGACGGAACGTTCCTGCAGACGCCCGCCCAGATGGACGACTACTACCAGTTCTCACAATGCATCAACTGCCTGCTGTGCTACGCGGCATGCCCGCAATACGGGCTGAATCCGGCATTCACGGGCCCGGGCGCGCTGGCGCTCCTGCAGCGCTACAACGCCGATTCCCGCGACGCCGGCACCGCCGAGCGGATGCCGATCGTCAACGCCGAGGACGGCGCCTGGGGCTGCACACTGGTGGGATACTGTTCCGAAGTGTGTCCCAAGGCCGTCGATCCTGCGCGGGCGGTGAATGTGAACAAGATCGCCAGCACCCGGGATTATTTCCTGCATTGGCTGATGCCGAAATGACGGCCGAACCGGACCCGGCGATTCCAGGCGTGAAAACCTACGTGCGCCCGATGGGCTCATGGTGGCTGCGCAACCCGTTCTATCGCTGGTACATGCTGCGCGAACTCTCCTGTGTCTTCATCACAACCTACGCCCTGATCCTGCTTTGGGGGCTAGAGCGGCTGGCCATGGGGCGGGAGGCGTTCGACGCGTGGCGCGAGAGCCTGGCAAGCCCGTGGGCGGTCGGCTTCCACCTCGCTGCCCTCCTGCTCGTGACGTATCACGCGTGGACCTGGTTCAAGGTCATGCCGAAGACGCTTCCCTTCGTGTCGATTGGCGGGCGCCGGCTCCCCGATCGCACGATCGTCGCTCTGGGTGTGGCGGCTGCCTGCGCGGCGTCGATCCTCGTCTACCTCGCGGTCGTCGTGAATGTCCCGCAGGCCCCGCCTTGAAGCGCTCGAACAAGCCCATCTTCTGGTCGTTGTTCGGCGCTGGCGGCATGCTGTCCGCGCTCGTCGGGCCGGTGCTCGTGTTCGTGACCGGAATTGCGGTGCCGCTCGGGTTCCTGCTTCCGCGGGAGACGATGAGCTACGAACGGATGCTGGCGTTTGTCCAGGGCGGATTCGGCAAGCTGGCCGTGCTGCTCGTCATCCCGCTGTTCCTGTTCCACGGCCTCCATCGCATGTATCACGTGCTGCACGACGTCGGCATCCGGGTGAGCGCCAGCCTGAAGGCGCTGTTCCACGGACTCGCCATCGCCGGGACGGTCGCCTGCCTCTATCTCCTGGCTGTCGTCGGCCGCTAGTCGCGAAGGGATTTTTTTGCGCGAAGCTCAGGGCGCCGCGCGGGCGATGATGTCGCAGACGGCCGCGATGGCCGCGCCGCGCGACGTCGAGCGCCGCCACGCGCCGCCGATCGTGCGACCGGGCGTCGGCGGCGCAAAAGGCCGCACGGCGAGGCCGCGCGCCGCGGCGAACGGCCCCTCGGCCGCGAGCTCCGGCAGGAGCGTGAGGCCGAGTCCCGCGGCCACCATCTGCCGCAGCGTCTCGAGGCTGGTCGCGCGGAACGCGAGTTCCTCCGTGCCCACGTGCCCGCAGACCTCGAGCGCCTGGTCCCGCAGGCAATGGCCCTCCTCGAGCAGCAGCAGCTTCTCGCCCTCGAGGTCCGCGGCTTTCACGCGTTTCTTCGCAGCGAGGCAGTGACCCTTTGGCATCGCGACGAGGAAGGACTCGGCGAAGAGCGGCCGCGTGACGAGTCCCTCCGTCTCCGCCGGCAGCGCGAGGATGGCGAGGTCGAGCTCGCCCGCATGCGTGCGCTCGAGGAGCGGGGCCGTCTGGTATTCGTGCAGGAGGAGCGACAGCTTCGGCAGCGCCTTCGCGATCCTGGGCGCGACCCGCGGCAGCAGGTAAGGGCCGAGGGTCGGGATGAGGCCGACCTTCAGCGGCCCGGAGAGCGGGTCCTGGCGCGCGCGCGCGAGGCCCCGGATATCGTCGGCGTCCTGCAGCATGCGCCGGGCGCGCTCCACCACGGCTTCGCCGGCGGCCGTCAGCGCGAGGCGCCGCGGGCGGCGCTCGACGAGGGCGACGCCGAGGAATGCCTCGAGCTTCTGCAGCTGTGCCGAGAGCGTCGGCTGGGAGACGTGGCAGCGCTCCGCCGCGCGGCCGAAGTGGCGGGTCTCGGCGAGGGCCACGAGGTACTCGAGGTCGCGCAGGTTCATAGTCAAAGTCTATCAAAACTATCGCTACAATCGATTGTACTTATACATCCGCGGGGTGCATCCTGTGCCCCTGCCGCGCATGCGCGCGGCCGGGATCTCGAAAAGGACAAAGCCATGGACCAAGCAGTCAAGTGCCCGGTGATGCACAGCACGGGCGTCGGATCGAACCGCCACTGGTGGCCGGCTGCGCTGAACATCGACGTACTCCACCGCAATTCCGAGCTGTCGGACCCGATGGGCCGGGAGTTCGACTACGCGAAGGAGTTCAGGAGCCTCGACCTCAAGGCACTGGTCAAGGACCTCAAGGCCCTGATGACGAAATCGCAGGACTGGTGGCCGGCAGACTTTGGCCATTACGGCGGGCTCATGGTCCGCCTGGCGTGGCACGCCGCGGGCACCTACCGCATCACCGATGGGCGCGGCGGCGCCGGGTCCGGTCAGCAGCGCTTCGCGCCGCTCAACAGCTGGCCGGACAACGCGAACCTCGACAAGGCGCGCCGGCTCCTGTGGCCGATCAAGCAGAAGTACGGCCGCAAGATCTCCTGGGCGGACCTGATGGTCCTTGCCGGCAATGCCGCCCTCGAGTCGATGGGTTTCAGGACTTTCGGCTTCGCCGGCGGGCGCGCCGACGTCTGGGAACCGGAGGAACTCTACTGGGGACCCGAAGGCAGCTGGCTCGGCGACGAGCGCTACAGCGGCGAGCGTCAGCTCTCGGAGCCGCTCGGCGCCGTGCAGATGGGCCTCATCTACGTGAACCCGGAAGGCCCGAACGGAAATCCGGACCCGAAGCTCGCGGCGAAGGACATCCGCGAGACCTTCCGCCGCATGGCAATGAACGACGAGGAGACCGTCGCGCTCATCGCCGGCGGCCACAGCTTCGGCAAGACGCACGGCGCGGGCGATCCGTCCCTCGTCGGGCCGGAGCCCGAAGCCGGTGCGCTCGAGGACCAGGGCCTGGGCTGGAAGAGCAAGCACAATTCCGGGATCGGCGCGGACGCGATCACCGGCGGCCCCGAGGTCACCTGGACCCGGACGCCGACGCAGTTCAGCAACAACTTCTTCGAGAACCTGTTCGGCTTCGAGTACGAGCTGGAGAAGAGCCCCGCGGGGGCGAAGCAGTGGCGGGCGAAGAATGCGCCGGCCGTCATCCCGGATGCCTTCGACCCATCGAAGAAGCATCCCCCGAGGATGCTGACGACCGACCTGTCGCTGCGCTTCGACCCGGCCTACGCGAAGATCTCGCGGCGCTTCCTGAAGAATCCGGACCAGTTCGCCGACGCGTTCGCGCGGGCCTGGTTCAAGCTCACGCACCGCGACATGGGGCCCCGCGCCCGCTACCTCGGCGCGCTCGTGCCGAAGGAGGAGCTGATCTGGCAGGACCCGGTCCCGAAGGCGGCCGGCAAGCCGATCGGGTCGCCGGAAGTCATCACGTTGCGGAAGAAAATCCTCGCTTCCGGCCTGACCGTGGCGGAGCTCGTGTCGACGGCCTGGGCCTCGGCCTCGACGTTCCGCGGCTCCGACAAGCGCGGCGGCGCGAATGGTGCCCGCGTGCGGCTCGCGCCGCAGAAGGACTGGGAGGTCAACCAGCCCGGGCAGCTCTCGAAGGTGCTGACGAAGCTGGAAGCGATCCAGGCCGACTTCAACGGCAAGTCGAAGAGGAAAGTCTCGCTCGCCGACCTCATCGTGCTGGCCGGCAACGCGGGCGTGGAGAAGGCCGCGAAGAAAGGCGGCGTCAACCTCAAGCTGCCGTTCAGCCCGGGCCGCACCGACGCCTCGCAGGAACAGACGGACGTCGAGTCCTTTGCGCCGCTCGAGCCGCGCGCCGACGGCTTCCGCAACTACGTGGGCGGGAGCAAGCAGTTCATGAAGCCGGAGGAGCAGCTCGTGGACAGGGCGCAGCTGCTGCGCCTGTCGGCGCCGGAGATGACCGCGCTCGTCGGGGGCCTGCGCGTCCTCGGCGTCAACGCCGGCGGCTCGAAGCACGGAGTCTTCACGAAGCGCGTGGGCACGCTGACGAACGACTGGTTCGTCAACCTGCTCGACATGGACACGCGCTGGCAGCCGGCGGGCGACAACCTGTATGAAGGCCGCAACTGCAGGACGGGCGCGGTGCGCTGGACGGCGACGCGCGTCGACCTGATCTTCGGCTCGCACTCGCAGCTGCGCGCTTTCGCCGAGGTGTACGCGACGGCGGACTCGAAGCAGAAGTTCGTGCAGGACTTCGGGGCGGCCTGGGCCAAGGTCATGGACCTCGACCGCTTCGACCTGAAGAAATAGCCGGAACGCCCGGTCGGGCCTTTCCTCGCCGCATTCTTGCGCCGGTGCCGCCGCCGGCGCAGGATGCGGCGGTCGCATGTGCGGGGAGGGCATCCCGTGAACTGGAAGATCGCGTTCGTCGGCGGGCTCGCCTTCTATCTCGCCCAGTTCCTGGTGTCTATGGTGCTCGGCCATTTCATTCACGCGCCGGACACTGGCGTGCTCGCGGAGTCCTACCGCGAGACCGCCGCCTTCTGGCGCCCCGAACTCAATGCCAATCCGCCCGATCCGCGGATCATCTGGCAACTGTTGATTCCTTCCGGCCTCCTAGGCGCGATCCTGGCGGCCGGGATCTACGGCATCGTCCGGCCCGCGCTCTCGGGCCCGCCCTGGCGGCGCGGCCTGCAGTTCGGCGCGATCGCGCTCGTGTTCGCGATCATCGACGCGCTCGGCTACCACGGCATCTTCAACCTGCCCGGCAAGATCTGGATCTGGTGGATCGTCGGCGCGGCGATCATGTATCTGGCCGCCGGCCCGGTGCTCGGCTGGGTCTCCGGCAAGCTCGTTCCACACGGGAACTGACCGGCGCACGGAGGCATCCGGGATGTACGCCTGGCTCAAGCTCGTCCACGTGATCGCGGTCGTGATGTTCATCGGCAACATCGTGACCGGCGTCTTCTGGCACAGGCACGCGCTGCGCACGCGCGATCCGCGCCTGATCGCGCACGCGATGGATGGCGTGATCCGCAGCGACCGGCTGTTCACCATGCCGGGCGTGCTCGTGATCATCGCAAGCGGCATCCTCGCCGCGATCCAGGGCGGCCTGCCGATCCTGCGCACGGGCTGGATCCTCTGGTCGCTGGTCCTGTTCGGCATCTCCGGCGCCGTGTTCATGGCGAAGCTCGGGCCGCAGCAGCGACGCATGCGCGACGCTGCGCAGGCGGGCGCAGCGAGCGGCAGGTTCGACCTCGCCGCCTATGAGCGGCTGTCGAAGCAATGGGACTTCTGGGGCGCGGTCGCGACGCTCACGCCGCTCGGTGCGCTCGCGCTGATGGTGCTGAAGCCTGCGCTCTGAGCGCGGCGGCGCTATTGCCGCTGGTCCAGGTAGGCCTTGAGCGCCGCGATCTCTTCGTCGGTGAAATGCGAGAACCGGAATCGCGCGACGCTCGACATCAGCCCGGTTGCACTCTCCGTCCCCGCGATCGTCTTGCCGGTGCGCATGAGCCGCGCGAAGGCCTCGGGGGAATAGGCTTTCGCGATGAGCAGGTTCGGCGCGTCCCCGTCCCCGTAGCCGCCGAGGTCCGGCGCATGGCATTCCGGGCAGGCGATGCTCGCGAGGTAGCGGCCGCGCTCCGCAACGCCTTCGCGCGGGCGCGTGTCGTAGTCGGCAAGGTCATTCACGTACGGGTAGGTGCCGCGCAGGATCCGCAGCCGCGTCGTCCAGGCGTATTCGGTCGGGGGCTGCACCGGCTTGTCGACCTCGGGCAGCGCGCGCACGAAGGCGATGACGTTGGCGAGGTCCGTGTCCGTCAGGTGCGCGTACATGTCCCAGGGCATGAAGTCGACCAGCGCGCCGTCCAGCTTGCGGCCGTGGCGCAGCAGGATCACGAGGTCCCGGTCCGCGTAGCGGGTCCTCGCCGCGACCACGTTCGGGCAGTGGAAGCGGGCGAGCTCGTCCTCGTAGCAGTCGGCTTCGCCCGCCAGGTCCCGGCCGTGGCAGCCGGTGCAGCCGACGATCGCGGCCAGCCGCGCCCCCTCCGCCGCGTCGCCGCCCGTCGGCACGGCGACGTCCGCCGGCACTTGCGGCAGCCGCCGCAGCTGCCACTCGCTGCCGAAATACAGCACGGCGGCGGCCGTGCCTAAGAGGAGCGCCGCGGCCGACAACGCGAGGATTCCGATCCGCGCCGCACGCCGGCCCGGCGAAACGTTCCTCCCGTTGGGCGGGCCCATGGTCCCGGGACCGCGCGCTAGCGCAGCGCGCGCAGCTCCGCGAGCGTGGCCTGGCGCAGGGCATCGAGCGCGCCGTCGATGCGCGCGAACGCGGCGTCGCTCTCGACCAGCTCGCCCGCGTCCGCCTCCCAGGCGGCGCGCAGCGACTTCGCGTCGCGCGCGACCTCGGGCGGCATGACGGCCGCGAGGTCGCCGATCAGGTAGACCTCGGGCCAGCCCGAATGCGGGTCGCCGCGCGATTCTCCCTCGGCAAAGTGCCGGTAGGTGATGACCCGCTGCAGCGCGCCGATCTCGCGCAGCATCTCGATGCCGACGACGCGGACATTGCGGTTGTGTTCCGTGCGTTCGTTGCGCCAGGTGTTGTAGCCGAGCGCGGAGAGCGCGACCACGAGGCTCGTGATCGCCACCAGGTTGTCGCGGATCGGCCGGCGCTCCCCGTTCATGGCGTCATCCTAGCCGGGCGCCGCGGGCTCGAGCGTCCAGACCAGCGTGCGGTTGTTGGCGGGCATCGGGTGGTCGGCGACGAAGGCGAAGCCCGCCTGGCGTGCGAGCGCATCGACCGCCCCGAATTCACGAAGGCCGGAGCCGGGATCGCGCGCCTGCAGCATCGCGTCGAAGGACTCGTTGCTGCCGGAGGCGGGCGTGCCGCCGTAGCGGAACGGCCCGTAGATCGCGAGCACGGCGCCCGGCTTCGCGACGGCGGGCAGGCCGGCGAAGAGAGCCTGCACCTGCGGCCAGTGCATGATGTGCAGCGTATTCGCGCTGAATACGCCATCCACCTTGCGCACGTCCCAGGGCGGCGCGGTGACGTCGATCGCGACCGGCGCGCGCAGGTTCTTCGGCCCCTCGTTGAATATGCGCCTGCGCAGCGCAGCCATTTCATCCGGCATCTCGGACGGCTGCCACACGAGCCAGGGCATTTCGGTCGCGAAAAACACCGCGTGCTGGCCGGTGCCGCTGCCGATCTCGAGCACGTGGCTGCAGCCCGCGAAGGCCGTCTTCAGCACCGCCAGGATCGGGCCCTTGTTGCGTTCGCAGGCTTCGGAATACGGCAGATCCATTGCCCTATTGTGCACCCGCCGGCGCGCGCGGGATCCGGCCGGGGTCTCGCTCGCAAACTCCGCCGGAACTTACGAGTTTGCTCGCGAGACCCCCGCCACCTCGTGCGCGCCGGCGCCCGCCGTCAGCGCAGCGCCAGCGTCCAGGAGAGCGCCAGGATTCCGAGGCAGGCGAGGCCGGCGGCGAGCTGGACGCCGGTGCGGCCGGGGGGCGGCATCGGAAGGCGTGCGCAGAGAGCGCCGACTGCCGCGCCGACGGCGAAGCCGGCGAGGTGGGCGAGGATGTCGGTGTTCTCGCCGCCGGTGCCGGTGAAGGCGAGCAGCGCGAGGCCAGCGATCAGGGGCGAGGCATTCCGTATCCACGGCGTCCAGTCGCGCAGGTGCCGGCGCCAGCCATAGGACGCGATCAGGCCGAGCGCCGTGAAGACGGCCGTCGACGCGCCCAGCAGGTCGTGCTGGGGCGGATGCATGAGCGCGTCGAGTCCGTAGGCGAGGCCGCCGCCCAGCAGGATCAGGAGCCAGGCGACGCCGGGCCCGAACAGCCGCGCCGCGGGATAGCCGAACAGCGCGCCGAACGCGAGGTTCGACAGCAGGTGCAGCAGGTCGGCGTGCAGCGTCAGCGCCGTGAAGACGCGCCACCATTCGCCGCGCCCGAGGAAGCCCGCATCGAGCACGCCGTTCGAGTTCCAGCTCCTGTCGAATGCGTGCGAGACGGCGGCGAGCGTCACCGCGACCATCACCACCGCGTAGCCGTAGACGCCGTACAGGGCGTGCGGGTGCCGGGGCCAGACGACGGCCGGGCGCGCCGGGCGCCGGTTCTCGCGCAGGTAGGCTCCTGCCTCGCGCGCGGCGCGCGCGTGATGCTCGGGAGCGACCCAGAGGCTGGTGCCGGTCGCCGTCGTGCGCCGCTCGTAGGGGATGCCGACGGCATCGAGCAGGAACGCGAGGTCCGCGCAATCCCGGGCGGGCATTTCCGGCGTCAACGGGATCAGGATCGGCATCATGGCGGGCAGGGAACCGTCGCGGCGGGATCGGGTCTCTCAGGATGATGCCGGATAGGCAGGTATCAACTACAGTAGGGCCATGTACGCCGAAAAACGCGATCCCCCCTTCGGATTCGACGAAAACCGCGGCCGCTGGATCCTGGGCGGCATCGTCCTGATCGCGCTTGCGGCGGGCGCCTGGTACTGGGTTTCGCACCGCGCGGCCGACCAGGCGCCGGTTGCCGAGGCGCCGGCGCCGGCCCCTGCGCCCGCGGTCCAGAACCCGATCATCGCGGAAGACGACATTGACCCGAACCTCTCCGCCACCGAGCAGGTCGCGACGCTCATCGGCACGCCGCGCTTCGAGGCGATGTTCGTGCCCGACGACTTCGTCAGGCGGGTGGTCGCGACGGTGGACAGTCTGGCGCGCCCCGACCTTGCGCAGCGCATGAGCCCGGCCAAGCCGCCGGGCGGCACCTTCGCGGCCATGGGCAAGGGCGATTCCCTGGTCCTCGGCGCGGTGAATTTCGCGCGCTATACGCCCTGGATCGAGCTCGTGGATTCGCTCGATCCCGAGGCGGCGGTGGCGCTCTACAAGCGCCTCTACCCGCAGTTCCAGAAAGCGTACGAGGCACTCGGCAACCCGGACGGCTACTTCAACGATCGCGTGGTCGAGGTGATCGACCACCTGCTGTCGGCGCCCGACGCGCCGGCGACGATCAAGCTGGTGCGGCCGAACGTCTACTATGAGTTCGCCGATCCCGCGCTCGAATCGGAATCCGCGGGCCGCAAGCTGCTCCTGCGCATGGGCCCCGGCAATGCGGCGAGCGTGAAGGCGAAGCTGAAGGAAATTCGCAGCCGCATCGCGGCGGCGCCGCGCTGACCTAGTCCCCGCGCAGGAGTATCTCCGCCTCGATCGAGGCGAGCACCGAGGCTTCGGAGCGGCCCTTGCGCGGCCGGCTTTGCAGCCAGCACACCGACCCGGCACCCAGCGCCCAGGCGACCGGGCGGCCGTCGACCAGGCGGGCCGCGACCTCGCCGAGCGTCGGCTGGTGGCCCACCACCAGCACCGGCCGCCCGGACTCCGGCCAGCCCGACGCGGCAAGGCATGTCGCCGCGTCGCAGCCGGGCGCGAGCGCATCGACCGTCTCCAGGCTGCGCCCGAGCGCGCGCGCAGTCTCCTGCGTGCGGCGCGCGGGCGATGCGATCACGCGCAGGTCCTTCGACAGGCGCGGCCCGAGGAATCGCGCCATCGCCTGCGCCTGCCGCCGGCCGCGCGCGGTCAGCGGGCGCGCCGCGTCCGGATCGCCCGGCGCCGCCTCGGCATGCCGCCACAGGATGAGTTCCACCGGCGCAGGCCCGCCCTACGACATGCGGCGGACGAGCAGCTGCCGTCCGACCGCCTCCCACTGCCGCGCCTCCGACTCGAGCGCGGCCGCCGTGAGGGCGTTGCGCGCGAGCCAGGACTTCGGCAACTCGAGTGAATAGCGCGCATCGCCCGCCAGCACGCGAAACGAAGGCAATCGCACGCGCCGTCGCCGCCGCAGCAGCGTGGAAGCGAGCCGGAGCGCGAACACGAGGTTCCAGTCGCCGTGCTCGACGCCGTCCGCGCCGAGCTTCTCGAGCTTGCCGCGGTGCGCGAGCACGATGCGCGCGAGGCGCTGCTGCTCCACGCGCGAGAAGCCCGGCATGTCGGCGTTCGACAGCACGTAGGCGGAGTGCTTGTGGTACTGGGCGTGCGCGATCGACAGGCCGACCTCGGACAGGCGCGCCGCCCAGCCGAGCAGCTTGCGGTCCGGGTCCTCCTCGCCGTTGGCCTTGCCGGCCAGCTGGTCGTGGATCCTGAGCGCCAGCTCGCCGACGCGCGCGGCCTGCGCGGCGTCGACCTGGTAGCGGCGCATGAACTGGGCGACGGTCGCCTCGCGCATGTCGTGGTGCATGACGCGGCCGAGCAGGTCGTACAGGACGCCGTGGCGAAGCGCCGCCTCCGAGACGGTCATCGACTCGATGTCGAGCTCCTCGAAGATCGCGTACATGATCGCGAAACCGCCCGGGAGCACCGGCGCGCGCGCCGACTTGAGGCCGGGAATGCGGTCGGGATCGGCCCGGCCCGCGTCGAGCAGCAGGTCCCAGAGCCGGTCGAGTCCCTCGCGCGTGATCCCGTGGCCGGCCCACTGGTTCTCGACCAGGATGCCCTCGATGCTGCGCGCCGAGCCGGAGGAGGCGACGGCTTCCTTCCAGCCCGAGCGGCGGTAGCGCTGGGCGACGACGGCGAGCTCCTGGCGCGCCTCGAGCGTCGCTGCCTTGAGCCCCTTCTTCTCGATGCGCCCTTCCGGGAAGTGCCGCAGGCTCGAGCTGACGCAGCCGATATAGAGGCTTTCCATCAGCTTCGGCTTGAGCCCCTGGCCGACGATCAGCTCGGTCGAGCCGCCGCCGATGTCGACCACGAGGCGCTTTTCTTCCGCCGGCGGCAGGGCGTGCGCGACGCCGAGGTAGATGAGCCGCGCTTCCTCGCGGCCCGCGATCACCTCGATCGGGAAGCCGAGCGTCTCGCGCGCTTCGCGCAGGAAGGCCGGCGCGTTCTTCGCGATCCTGAGCGCGTTCGTGCCCACGGCGCGGACCGCGTCACGCGGCAGTCCGCGCAGCCGTTCGCGGAACTGCGCAAGCGCCTCGAGTGCGCGCGCCTGGCTCGCGCGGTCGAGGCGCTTGTCCGCCGTCAGCCCGGCGCCGAGCTGGGTCTGTTCGCGCAGCGTGTCGAGCGGGTAGACCTGCCCGTCGACGATGCGCCCGACCAGGAGATGGAAGCTGTTGGAGCCGAGGTCCACCGCGGCGAGGGTGTCGTGGCGAGCCATGCGCCGGGCACGGTAACACCCGCCCGTCGCGCGCGTAAACTGGCGTTGTCATCGGCCTGTAACCTCGGAACCGGATGCTCGTGCGTCGCATGTCGGCAAAATCCGCGGCCCGCGTGCCGCTCCTCAACCGCGAGCTCGGCATCCTCGCCTTCAACCGGCGCGTGCTCGCGCAGGCGGCGGACCCGACCGTGCCGCTGCTCGAGCGGCTGCGGTTCCTCACGATCGTGTCCTCGAACCTCGACGAGTTCTTCGAGATCCGCGTCGCGGGCATCAAGGAGCAGATCAAGCTCGGCATCGCAGACCCGGGGCCGGACGGGCTGACCCCGCGCGAGACGCTCGCGATCGTGACGCGCGAGGCGCGCGCGCTGGTGACGGCGCAGTTCGACCTGCTGAACGACGTGTTGCTGCCGCAGCTCGCCGCGGCCGGGATCCAGTTCCTGCGCCGCGGCACCTGGAACGACGCCCAGCGCGCCTGGGTGCACGGCTACTTCACGCGCGAAGTTTTGCCGGTGCTGACGCCGATCGGGCTCGACCCGGCGCACCCGTTTCCGCGCGTCTTCAACAAGAGCCTGAACCTCATCGTCGAGCTCGAGGGCCGCGACGCCTTCGGCCGCGGCTCGCGGGTCGCGATCGTGCAGGCGCCGCGGGTGCTGCCGCGCGCGATCCGCCTGCCGGCCGCGATCGCGGACGGCGAGTATTCCTTCGTCTACCTGACCTCGGTGCTGCACGCGCACGTGGACGAGCTGTTCGCCGGCATGACGGTGAAGGGCGCCTACCAGTTCCGGGTCACGCGCAACTCGGACCTGTTCGTGGACGAGGAGGAAATCAAGAACCTGCGCATCGCGCTGCAGGGCGAGCTGATGCAGCGCCACTTCGGCGACGCGGTGCGCCTCGAGGTGGTCGAGGAAATTTCGCCGGCGATGATCGATTACCTGCTGCAGCAGTTCCAGCTCGACGAGCAGGACCTGTACCACGTCGACGGGCCGGTCAATCTCTACCGCCTGCGCGAGGTGCTGGGCGAAATCGAGCGGCCGGACCTCAAGTACCCGCCGTTCACGCCCTCGGTGCCGGCCGCGATCGAGGTCGGCGACGAGGACCTGTTCCAGACGATCGCGCGCAAGGACGTGCTGCTGCACCATCCGTACCAGTCGTTCGCGCCGGTGCTCGACTTCATCCGCTCGAGCGTGCACGACCCGAAAGTCGTCGCGATCAAGCAGACCGTTTACCGGACCGGCGCGGTCTCGGAGCTGATGCAGATCCTGATCGACGCGGCGCGGGCGGGGAAGGAGGTGACGGTCATCGTCGAGCTGCTCGCGCGCTTCGACGAGGAGGCGAACCTGAACTGGGCGGCGCAGCTCGAGGCAGTCGGGGCGCACGTGGTCTACGGCGTCGTCGGGCACAAGACCCACGCCAAGATGGCGCTGATCGTGCGGCGCGAGCAGGGCCCGGAGGGCACCGTGCTGAAGCGCTACGCCCATCTCGGCACGGGCAACTACCACTCGGCGACGGCGCGGCAATACACGGACTTCGGGCTGCTGACGGCGAACGAGGAAATCTGCGGCGACGTCAACGAGGTGTTCAAGCAGCTCACGGGCCTCGGGCGCGCGGGCAAGCTCAAGCACGTGTGGCAATCGCCGTTCACCCTGCACAAGCGCCTGGTCGAGGCGATCCGGAACGAGGCCCGCATCGCCGCCGAGGGCCGGCCGGCGCGCATCGTCGCGAAGATGAACGCGCTGCTCGAGCCCGGGATCATCGACGAGCTGTATGCCGCCTCGACGGCGGGCGTGAAGATGGACCTCATCGTGCGCGGAATCTGCGCGCTGAGGCCGGGCATCGAGGGGCTCTCCGGCAACATCCGCGTGCGCTCGATCGTCGGGCGCTTCCTCGAGCACTCGCGCGTATTCTGGTTCGGTGCCGACGGGTCGGACGCCGTCTGGCTTTCCTCGGCCGACTGGATGGACCGCAACTTCTTCCGGCGTATCGAGCTGTGCTTTCCCATTCTCGACGAGCGCCTGAAGCGGCGCGTCATCAAGGAAGGGCTGAAGCCCTACCTCGACGACAATTGCCAGAGCTGGCTCATGGACAGCGACGGCGGTTATACCCGGCAGGCGCCCAAGGCCGGCAAGCGCCATTCCGCGCAGGAAGAACTCCTCGCGCTCCTCTCGACTTAAAGGGGACAGTCACTTTTAAAGGGGACAGTCACCTTTGGCCGTCACGTTTGCCGGTCGAAAATATTTCGATATCCGATAAAAGTGACTGTCCCCTTTAAAAGTGACTGTCCCCTTTAGGGGAGGGATTTCCAGACGCCCTCGCGGCGCGGGTCGGCGGCCCCGGTCGCCCGGCCGGCGGCGTCGATGACGAGCCCGTGCAGCCCCGACTCCTCGCCGCGGCCCGGCCTGACCGTGACGCCGCGTGCCGCCAGCGCATCCGCGACGCCGGGCGCAAACTTCACCGCTTCGCCGAAATACTCGTTGCCGCGCGCGATCAGGTTCGGCAGGTCGATCGCCTGCTGCAGCGGCAGCTTCCACGCGAGCAGGCCGACGAGCGTCTTCGCATTGTAGGCGAGGATCGCCGAGCCGCCCGGCGAGCCGAGCGCGGCGACGGGCGCTCCCGAGGCGTCGAGCACGATCACCGGCGACATCGAGGATCGCGGCTGCTTGCCGCCCGCGACCGCGTTCGCAACCGGCTTGCCGTCCACGACGGGGCGGTACGAGAAGTCCGTGAGCTGGTTGTTCAGCATGAATCCGTCCACGGCGCGGCCGGAGCCGAAGATCGATTCCACCGTCGTCGTCATCGAGACGAGATCGCCGGCGCCGTCCCGCACCACGAAATGGGATGTGCCGGCAGCTTCGATTGAGGCATCGGCCCCGCGTTCGATCGGCGCGGGCTCGCCTGCAGTCGGCTCCGGGCCTGGAAGCGCGCCGATCAGCGCGGCTCGACGGGAAATGTAGTGGGGCTCCAGCATGCCCCGCACCGGCACCGGTATGAACTCGGGATCGGCGACGAACTGGTCGCGGTCCGCGTACATGAGCCGGCTCGCCATCGCGAACAGGTACCAGGCCTGCGGGTCCGCGGGGCCGCGCGCCGCGATGTCGGTCCGGTCCAGGATCGCGAGCACCTGCAGGAGCGAGACGCCCGACGAAGGCGGCGGCGGCACGCAGACGAGGTAGGCAAGATAAGGGCCGCACAGCGGATCGCTGACGCGCGGCTGGTAGGCCTCGAAGTCGCCGGGCGCGAGCGTGCCGGCGCGCGGCTCGGCATGCGTGCGGGCGATGATCGAGTCGCGCAGCGGCGGTTCGAGCAGCGCGCGCGGCCCCTGGCTTGCGACGCGGCGCAGCGACGCGGCGTACTTCGGGTTGCGGAACGTGTCGCCCGCCTGCAGCCGGCTGCCGTCCGGCCGCGAGAACAGGGCGCGCACGTCCGGCTCCTTCGATTGCGGGAATTCCCCGTTCACGAAGCGCGCCATGCGCTGCGGCACCGTGATGCCGTCCTCCGCCGCCCGGATCGCGGGCTCGAACAGCCGCGCCCAGGGCAGGCGGCCATGCCGCGCCTGCGCCGCGCCCAGCATCACGATCGCACCCGGCACGCCGGTCGATCGCCCCGAGACCACGGCATCGCGGTACGACATCGGCTCGCCGTTGTCCCGCATGAACATGTCCGGCGTCGCGCCCTTCGGCGCCGCCTCGCGGCCGTCGAAAGCCGTCATCTTTTTCTTCGTTGCGTCGTAATAGAGCATGAACCCGCCGCCGCCCAGCCCCGAGCTCTGCGGCTCGACCAGGCCCAGCATCGCCTGGATCGCGACCGCGGCATCGGCGGCGCTGCCGCCGGCGGCAAGGATCTCCAGGCCTGCATCCACCGCGAGCGGGTTTGCGGCGGCGACGCCGGCAGTCGGCCGGGAATCCCCGGCCGCGGCGGCGGGCACCGCGGCGGCGCGCGGCGATGCCGGAGGATTGAGCGGCGCGCAGGCGGCGAGCGCGATGGCCGCCAGGAACACGAGTCGACGCATGGCCGTCATTCAGCCCTATTTCGGTTGTTTCGCCAACCCGCGTTGCGCGCCTCGGCTTCGGCCTCGGCAGCGAGCGGCTCGCCCTCGATCGCGGCGTCCACCGCGCGCAGCACCGGCACCGGCATCGAGGCGGCGGTCCGGACTTCGCCTTCCTGGGCCGGCGCGTCGGCCAGCACTTCGATCTTCCAGTCCATGCTTCCCCGGCACGCGAGCCCTGCGACCGAGGTCCCGTGCCGGAACCTGAAGCTCCGGCAATAGCGGCCGTCGTGATCGCGGAAACTGACCCCGATCGTGACATTCGAGCTGCCGGGCTCGGAGGCGAGCGCCGACTCGAGGCCGTCCGCGAGCTCGCCGCGGGCGACGAGGCCGGCCGGCGATTCCGCGTAGGGGGAGCCGGGGCCGCGCGTCAGCAGCATCCCGACGAAGAGGCCGACGAGCACGGACGCCGCGATCGCCGCCCAGGCGGGAATCTGCCAGCGGCCGAGGCCGACGCGGCCGCCGCCAGCGGCTTCGAACTCGACCGCCTGCGCCGCATCCTCGTCGCCGGCGAGCGCGGCGAGGGCGGGGGGCAGCGGCTCATCGAGTACGGCCTCGTATGCCTTGCGCAATTTTGCCGCCATCGCGCGGTGACGCTCGACCGCGCGCGCGAGCGCCGGGTCCCGCGCGATGGCGGCCTCGATTTCCGCGCACGCCACGAGGTCGAGCTCGCCGTCGGCGTAGGCCATCAGCATGTCGTCGGAGATCTTCATGGCCGGTCCCCGTCGTCGCCAAGCAGGGCCTGCAGCATGGCGCGGCCGCGCCCAAGCCGGCTCGCCAGCGTGCCGATCGGTATGCCGAGCGTCTCGGCGGCGTCCCCGTAGGACAGGCCCTCGACCAGCACCAGCGCAACCGCGAGCCGCTGCTCCTCGGGCAGTCGCGCGACCGCCGCCTGCACGGACATCGCGATGTCGCGGGCGAGCGCCGAGGCATCGCCGACCGTCGCGCCCGCTTCCTCCGGCGCCAGCACCCGCGCGCGCCGGCGGCGCGCGCGGATCTCGTCCACCCAGGCATTCTTCATGATTCCGAATATCCAGCTGTCGAGGCGCGAGCCCGGCCGCCACTGCACGGCGCGGGCCAGCGCCTTCTCCACGGCCACCTGCACGAGGTCGTCCGCATCGGCAACGTTGCGCGTGATCACCCGGGCAAATCGCCGCAAGCGCGGCAGGAGATCGCCGAGTGCGTCGCGGATTTCGTCTGCGGGCGTCTTCGTGCTCATGTCCTACAACGTCCGGCAGGGCGCGTTTCTTCCCGCGGGATGAAAAGAAATCCGTGAATCGTTTAACGCTCGGGACCCGGACGCCGGATGCTAGCATCCCGGAACGGCGGGCCGGTCGAGGAGAGCGAATGAAACGGCTGATCCGACGGCTCGGCATCGTCCTTGCGCTTGTCGCTGCCGCATCCGCAAGTGCGCAGGTCGGCCTGCCGAGCCTGCCGTTGCCGCAACCGCGGCTGCCGCAGGTCGTAGACCCGGTTGCGGGTACGGTCCGTACCGCGACATCGAAACTGACGCAAGCGCGCCAGCTGCGCGTGCGCGAGATGCTGCGGTCCGAGCGCGCAACCGTCGAGGCGGACCCGGATGGCCAGCCGATCCTGCGCCGCCAGGTCGGCGCGCTCTCGCCGACGCCGGAAGCTCTCGCGCACGCTGAAGCGGCCGGCTTTCGCGTGCTGCGGCGCGATGCGCTCGATGCGCTCGGCCTGACGCTGGTCGTGCTCGAGGCGCCGGCAGGCGTTTCCACCCGGCGTGCACTGAAGAAACTGCGCGCACTCGATCCCGCGGGCGTGTACGACTACAACCGCCTCTATCTCGGATCGGGCGAAGAGGCGTCCGCGGCGCCGGCGCCCGCCGCCGCGCCGTTGCCGCCATTGCCGCCGGTGCCGCCCGGGACCCGCGTCGGCCTGATAGACAGCGGCATCGACGCCGGCCATCCGGTGCTCGCGGGCGCGACGATCCTGCGCCACGGTTGCGACGGCGGCGCGTTCCCGGCGCCGCACGGTACCGCGGTCGCCTCGCTCCTCGTCGGGCAGGGAGCCGGGTTCGAGAGCATGATCCCGGGCGCGACGCTGTACGCGGCCGACATCTTTTGCGGCCACGGCGGCGGATCGCTCTCGCTGCTCGCGGTCGCGCTCGACTGGATGGCGCGCGAGAAGATCGCCGTCGTGAACATCAGCCTGGTCGGCGCGAAAAGCATCCTGCTGACCGGTCTCGTGCGCGCGATGACCGTGCGCGGCTACCTGCTCGTCGCCGCAGTCGGCAATGACGGACCCACCGCGCCGCCGCTTTATCCCGCCTCCTACCCGGACGTGGTCGGCGTGACCGGCGTCGATGCAAACCGCAGGGTGCTGCCCGAGGCTTGCCGCGGCGAGCAGGTGGATTTCGCGGCGGCCGGCGCGGGACTCTCGGCTGCTGCCGTCGGCGGCGCGTTCGAGGAGATACGCGGCACGTCGTTTGCGACGCCGATCGTCGCGGGCCTGCTCGCGCGCTCGCTGCAGGCGCCGGATCCGGCAAATGCGCGCGCCGCGCTGGATGCGCTCGCGGCAACCGCGATCGACATCGGCAACAACGGCACCGATCCGTCTTATGGTAAAGGCCTGGTCGGAGCGGAATTGCACCCCGGCGAGCGGGAAGAAAAGCACTAGGCCGGACGTACTTGTTCTTGAGGACCGCGGATTGGCCGCGGCGTCACAGGAGCAAGACCATGAATATTCGCAATATCTGGATGAGCGCTGCCGTGGCGGGCCTGTTGGCTGCGAGCGGCATGGCCCACGCCCAGCTGCTCGGCGGCGGGGCGAGCGGCGGACTCGGCGGCTCGATCGCCGGCGGCGTCGGCAACCCCGTCGCGACGGTGGGCGGCACGCTCGGCGGTTCGCTGCACGGCGGCACCGATGCGCTCGGCCGCACGCGCGAATTCGGCGCGCGCACGGCGGGACGCGTGAAGGAGACGGCCGACGACGCCACGGGCGCCGCGACCGCCACGGCGGATGACGCGACCCTCGCGGGTGCGAACGTCACGGGCGATGCCGACGCGGCCGCGTCCGGTGCGGCGGAGCCCGCGCAGGTGCCCCGGAAAAAGGCCGGCACGGCGAAGCATCGTGCACAGGAGGCCCCGGCGGACCGCGAACGCGCGCCGACGGCAATGCCGGAACCGAAAGCCCACGCGGGCGGCAAGGCGAATGGAAACAACAGCCTGTCGCTGGGGGACGACGAGCCTGCCGCGGCGCAGGGTGACGCCGACGCCGGATTCTCCGCGGGCGTCGAACGGTAACGGGCACCCGGCACGGGCGGCGGGAGGGCGATCTCCCGCCGCTCTTTCGTGCTTGCCCTGCGGCGACGGCCGGAGTGTAATCTGGGCACGTGGACATGCCGTAGGAGGATCCTGCCAATGCACGACGAGCTGACCACGTTGCCCGGTATCGGACCCGCGATCGCGGCCGATCTCAGGCACCTCGGAATTCACTCGATTAAAGATCTCGCCGAATCGAACCCGGAACAGCTGTTCCAGCGGCTCCGGAATATCACGGGCCATGACCAGGAACCCTGCCTGCTCTATACGTTCCGCTGCGCGACGTACGCGGCGCGGACGTCCGAGCCGCAGGCGGACCTCCTGAAGTGGTGGAACTGGAAAGACAGACAGCTCGAAGTCTGATTACCCGAGGGACGTTCACCTTGATCAAGGTGAACGTCCCCTTGAAGCACGATTAACCGGCGGGCGCCTCGGTGGCAGGCTCTGCGGCAGGAGCCGGCGGCGGCCGGTCGGAATTCCAGGTGTCGCGGATCATCAGCCACTTGCCGTCGGCCTGGCGCTGCATGACGGCGAGGTAGTTGCCGCTGCCGACGACGGCGCCCGAGGCGTCCTTCACCTCGTAGGACCCCGAGTGATAGCCGAGATCGCCCGAGGCGGCGGCCTTGTCGTCGTCGTTGAGCGCGATCGTGACCCCGGCGGCTTTCATGCCGGCGCTCTCCTTCTCCAGCAGCGCGCGGATCGCGTCATGGCCCGTCGCGCGCGGATTTCCCGGCGCCATGACCTCGGCGTCCGGTGCGTACTGCGCGAGATTGGTATCGATGTCGCCGGCGTTGAAGGCGGGTATCCAGGTGCGCACGTCCGCCTTCGCCTGCTTCTCGAAGGCCGCCGAGTCGGTGGGCTTCGGGGCGCAGCCGGCCACCGCGATGACCGCCGCCGCCATCGCAGCCGCTTTGAGGATGTGCATTTGATTGTCCCCTGTTTGTCGTGCGGGCCCCGAGAGGCCATCGTGTACCATCCTACTCCTCCTTATGCGCGACCTGACCCAAGGCCCCATCCCGGGGCATCTCGTCGCCATGGCTGCGCCGATCGCGGCCGGCATGCTGGCGCAGACGCTCTATTTCCTGATCGACCTGTATTTCGTGGCAGGTCTCGGCGACGCCGCGCTCGCCGGGGTGGGCGCCGCGGGCACGGCGATGTTCGTGGTGATGGCGCTGACGCAGATGCTGGGCGTCGGCGCGATGGCCCTCGTCTCGCAGGCGGTCGGGCGCAAGGATCACGCCGACGCCGACCTCGTCTTCAACCAGTCGCTGTCCCTGGCCGGGTTCTGCACGGCCGCCACCCTCCTTGGCGGTTACTGGCTCGCCGGCATCTACGTGCGCACGGTCGGTGCCGATGCGGCGACCGTCGCAGCGGGCACGACCTATCTCCACTGGTTCCTGCCGGGCCTCGCGCTGCAGTACGTCAACATGGTGATGATGTCGGGACTGCGCGGCACCGGCGTCGTCAAGCCGACCATGATCGTGCAGATCGCGACGGTGCTGCTGAACGCGATGCTCGCGCCGGTCCTGATCGCCGGCTGGCTGACAGGCCATCCATTCGGCGTTGCGGGGGCGGGGCTCGCGAGCTCGATCGCCGTTGCCGCGGGCTCGGTGATGCTCGGCCTGTACTTCCGCAAGCTCGAGAAATACATCCACTTCCGGCCGGCGCTCTGGAAGCCGCGGCTTGCGGTCTGGGGCCGCATGGTCAACATCGGCCTGCCGGCGGGCGGCGAGTTCGGCTTCATGTTCCTGTACATGGCCGTCATCTACTGGGTGATCCGCGACTTCGGAGCGCCGGCACAGGCGGGCTTCGGGCTCGGCACGCGGCTCATGCAGTCGATCTTCCTGCCGGCGATGGCGATCGCCTTCGCGACCGGCCCGATCGCGGGTCAGAATTTCGGCGCGCACCGGTACCAGCGCATCCGCGAGACCTTCGGCGTCGCGGCGAAGATCAGCATCGTCCTGATGCTGGCCATGACGCTGCTCGCGCAGACCCGCCCCGAGTGGCTGGTGCAGGCATTCACCCGGGATCCCGAGGTGATCGACGTCGCCGCGGGCTTCCTGCGCGTGATTTCCTTCAATTTCGTGGCCTCGGCGCTGATCTTCACCTGCTCCGGGATCTTCCAGGGCCTCGGCTACACCTGGCCGGCACTCGCCTCCACGTCCTCGCGCATCGTCACCTTCATGGTTCCCGCGATCTGGATCTCGACGCTGCCCGGCCACAGGATCGAGCAGGTCTGGTACCTCTCGGTCGCGAGCGTGTGGCTGCAGGCGCTGATCTCGTTCCTCCTGCTGCAGCGGACCATGCGGGTACGCCTGGCGTGAAGAAGGCAGACGAAAAGGGGACAGTCACCTTTTTCACCGCGGCATCCAGGCAACTCTCGCGCAGCCGCAAGAAAAAGGTGACTGTCCCCTTTTCGTCTCCGGCGCCGCTGATCACGATCGATCGGCGCGAGACGCTGACGCTGCAGGACCAGATCCGCCGGCGCATCGTGGAGCGCGTCGCGCTCGGCTCGCTCGCGCCGGCGCAGAAGCTGCCCTCGACGCGCACGCTCGCCCGGCAGCTGAAGGTTTCGCGGAACACGGTCGCGGCGGCCTACCAGCGCCTCGTCGCCGACGGGCATCTCGAAGCGCGCCCACGCAGCGGCATCTACGTGAGCGTTGCGCACCATACGGCGGCCCGCCGCGAGGCGCCGCGCGCCGCGGGCGAGCCGACGCCGGTCGAGCCGCCGGTCTGGGAGCGCCAGCTCGGCGGCGCGCGCCAGATCGAAGACCTCCTCTCCGTGCCGCCGGACTGGCAGCAGTACCCGTTTCCGTTCGTCGGCTCGCAACCCGACCTTTCGCTGTTTCCGGTCGCGGAATGGCGCGAGGCCAGCCGACTCACCCTGTCGCTGCCCGAGATCGGCGACTGGGCGGCCGACACCGCGAACGCGGACGACGGTAAGCTGCTGCAGGAAATACGCAGCAAGGTGCTGCCGCGCCGCGGCATCCACGCACGCCCGGACGAGGTGCTCGTCACGGCCGACGGCCAGCAGGCGCTGCACCTCACGGTCGAGCTCCTGGTCGAGCCCGGCACGATCGTCGCGGTCGAGGAGCCGGGCAATCCCGAGCTGGTCGCGCTGCTCGCGCGCCGCGGCGCACGCATCGTGTACCAGCCCGTCGACCGCGAAGGCATGGTCGTGGACGAACGACTCGCGGATTGCGGCGTGGTGTATGTCTCTCCTGGACACCAGCGCCCGACCGGCGTGGTGCTTTCGGCCGGGCGGCGCGTGGCCCTGATGGCACTCGCCGCATCGCGCGACTTCGTCGTGGTGGAGGACGATTTCGATTGCGAGGCGGACGATTTCGCGGCGGAGCCGCCGGCGCTGCGTGCAGGCGCTGCCGGCGCGCGCGTCGCCTATGTCGCAACCCTCATGCAATCGCTCGCGCCGGCGCTGCGCCTCGGCGTGCTGGTCGCATCACCTTCGTTCGTGCGCGCGGCGCGGGCGCTGCGGCGCATCACGACGCGGCATCCGGCGCTCTCCCTGCAGCGGACCGCCGCTCACCTGCTCGCGCTCGGTCACTACGACACCGTCACGGCGCGAGTCGGCATCGTCTTGCGGCAGCGGCTGCTGGCGTTGCGCGAAGCGCTCAACCATTATCTCGTGCACCTGGTCGACATTCCGCCGGTCCAGGGCGGCACCGCTTGCTGGGTCACGGGACCCGAGCCGCTGGACGCACGCGAGCTCAAGGCCGCGGCGGAGGCACGCGGGGTCCTGATCCAGCCGGCCGCGCATTTCTATTCGGGCGGCGCCGCGCCGCGGCAGGCCTTCCGCCTGTCGGTGAGCGGCATTCCCGTGGAACGCATCCGGCCCGGCGTCGAGGCGCTCGGCCGTGTGCTGCGCGGCCAGCTTGCCCGCGAGCGTCGGATGCCGGAGCGCTTTGCCTACCTCACGGAAGACGAGCTTCGGGTTGCGATTCCGGGCGCGACGCTGCTGTGCCGGACCGTCTACGGCGACCCGCTCACCATCGAACTCCATGCCGACGGGACCATGTCGGGCCACGCCGGATTCGCCAGCGAAGAGCTGGACCAGGGGCGCTGGTGGCTCGAAGGTGACCTCTGGTGCCGCCAATGGCACGAGTGGTCCTACGGCCAGGTTGCCCGCTTCCACATCGTGCTGGAAGGCGACCGTATTCAATGGGTTAGCGCGGACGGCCGGTTGATCGACGCCGGGCTTCTCACCCGTCAAACTGGCCCTATCGATAGGCACTAACTGGACCTATCGAATACCGCTCCCTGGGCGCATCCTGACCCGCGTCCTGAGGGGGTTGCATGCGACGTTTCGGTTTGGCCGCGCTCCAGCTGGAGCTCGGGCCGGGCAACAACATTGAAACCATCGCGGCGGAGATCGCCTCCGCCAGGCGCCGCTTTCCCTGGATCGACATGGTCCTGCTCGCGGAGCTCGCAACCTATGGCGTCTCGCTCGAGCGCGCGGAGACGCTGCCGGGCCCGACCGAAGAGCGCTACTGTGCGCTCGCGCGCGAGCTCGGGCTCTGGCTGCTGCCAGGCTCGCTCTACGAACGCGACGGCGACCGCATCTACAACACCGCGTCGGTGATCGACCCGTCCGGCGCGGTCGTCGCGCGCCACCGCAAGATCTATCCCTTCCTGCCGTACGAGCGCGGCGTCGCCTGCGGCGCGGACTGCACCGTGTTCGACATCCCGGGCGTGGGGCGCTTCGGCGTCTCTACCTGCTACGACATGTGGTTCCCCGAGACGACGCGCACGCTCGCGTGGAAGGGCGCGGAGGTGATCCTGCACCCGAGCCTCACCAACACGATCGACCGCGAGGTCGAGATCGCGATCGCGCGCGCCTCCGCCGCGACCAACCAGTGCTATTTCATCGACCTCAACTGTTCCGGCCGCCTCGGCTACGGCCGTTCCGCGGCCTTCGGGCCCGGCGGCGAGCCACTGCACGTTGCAGGCGGCGGCCGCGAGGTCATCGCGCTCGAGATCGACCTCGACCTGGTGACGACGATGCGCGAGCGCGGCTGGCAGGGGCTCGGCCAGCCGCTCAAGAGTTTCCGCGACACGCAGGTCAGCTATCCGCCTTACGCGCCGGACGCACACCGCGGCGGCGCACTCGCAATGCTGGGACCGCTTGAGCGCCCCGCCGGGCGCAACCTGAAAAACTGAGGATTACGCCATGTCCATCCAACGCCGCATTCCGCGTTCCGCCCTGTCGATGGCCGTCGCCCAGGCGCTCGGCGCCGCGACCGGCCTCGGCCTCGCCGCCCCCTCGCTCGGGCAGGAGGCGCAGGCGGAACTCGCGCCCGTGATCGTGACGGCACAACGCCGCGAGCAGGACATCCTCGACGTTCCCTACAACATCTCGGCGCTGTCGGGCGACGAGATCGCGCTCCGGCAGACGTTCGATACGACGGAGCTCCTGCGCTCGGTGGCGGGCGTGACGATGGCGGACAGGGGCCAGCGCAATGCCGCCGTCGTCAACAGCATCCGCATCCGCGGGCTGAACGTCGATTCCGCGGCGCTCGGCGACTACGCCGTGTCCGCGGTCTCGACCGTGTCCACCTACGTCGACGACACGCCGATCTTCGCGAACTTCCTGCTGAAGGACATCCAGCGCGTCGAGGTGCTGCGCGGCCCGCAGGGCACGCTCTACGGCTCCGGCGCGCTCGGCGGCACGGTGCGCTACGTGATGAACCCGCCGGTGCTCGGCGAATGGAGCGGCAGCGTCGGCGGCGCGTTGTCCTCGGTCGAGGGCTCTGACGGCATCGGCGCGGCGGGTGACCTGACACTCAACCTGCCGGTCGGCGACACCTTCGCCATCCGGCTCAACCTCGCCGGCGCCGACTATCCCGGCATCACGGACTACGTGAACCTCTACGTGCTGGACGACGAGGGGCTGCCGATCGCGCCGAATGGCGTACTCGATCCCGCGACCGAGTACCGGCGCAAGAAGGACGCCGACGACGTGCAGATGTGGTACGGCCGCCTGGCCGCGCGCTGGGAGCCGTCCGATACCTTCAACGCGACGTTGTCCGTCTACGCGCAGTCCGACGACGTCGGCGGCCGCCGCCAGCAGACGCCGGGCACGGACGGCTACGGCCGCCCGTACCGCGACTACGAAAACGGCTCGATCCAGCTCGAGCCCTCGACCCGCGACGTCCTGATGGGCGCGCTCGAGATGAACCTGGACCTCGGTTTTGCGACGCTGACGTCCTCGACCTCGTACTACGACCATTCCGGCGACAGCACGAGCGAGAACACCGGCTTCTACGCGCAGGCCGGGTTCCTCTCTTTCTACTACAACTACCCGCGGCCGATGGCCTCGGCCGTGCGCACCTGGAGCGATCGCTCGCTGATCGAGGAGCTGCGGCTCGTCTCCGACACTGGCAGCAAATTCGACTACGTCGCCGGCCTCTGGTACCAGGACCAGAACCGCGACTCCGGCCAGGACAGCTTCCTGCGCGGTTACAAGCGCTGGTTCGACGCCGCGGATCCCTTCGGCGCCGACCTCGACTTCCTGGTCAGCGGCGACCAGGATTTCTACTACCGCTTCGAGGACGACTTCACCGAGAAAGCCGTCTATGGCGAGCTGACCTGGCACGTCACCGACCGGATCGACGTGACCGGGGGCCTGCGCTGGTTCAACGACGACTCGACCAATCACTCGCTGATCAACCTGCCGCTCTACACGTTCCTCGACAACCGGACCGCGGCGACCTTCAAGACCAGCGAGGACGACACGCTTTTCAAGGGCAACGTCGCGATCCACGTCGGCGACGACGATCTCGTCTACGTCACCTACTCGCAAGGCTACCGGCGCGGCGGTGCGAATGCGGTGCCCACGACGGGTTTCTTCGCGGAGAGCCCGGCCTGGCTGACCTACTCGTCGGACACCGTCGACAACTACGAGATCGGCATCAAGGGCACGGTCGCCGGCACGCGCTACGACCTGTCGGTGTACCAGATCGACTGGAACGACCCTCAGCTCAACACGGCGACGCCCAACTGGGGCTTCTTCGCGGTGGCGAACGGCAAGAGCGCGCAGTCGCAGGGTGTCGAACTGCAGCTCTCGGGCGACATCGGCGACAGCGTGACCTGGGGCTTCGGCTGGGCCTACACGGACGCGCAGTTGACCGCGGACTTCACGTCTCCGGCCAATTCCGCGGTCGTGTTCCAGTTCGACGGCGCGCGGCTCCCGGGCGCCCCTGAGAACACGCTGAACGCCTCGCTCGACTGGCGCAAGGCGATCATGGGCGACAAGACCTTCGTCGCCCACGTCGACGGCTACTACCAGTCGGACACGGTCAATGCCCTCAGCCAGTCGCCGGCGTTTAACGTGAACCTCGACAGCTTCCAGATCTGGGGCACAGCGTTTACGCTCGTCGCCGACAAATGGAATGCATCGCTGTGGTTCAAGAACATCTTCAACGAGAAGGGCGTGACCGGCACGTTCACCGAGCTCTACATGGGCACGGCCCCGGCGATCGGCTACTACGGCAACGGCGCGAAGGACCTCATCTCGCTGCCGCGCACGGTCGGTCTCTCGTTCAACTACAGCTTCTGAGGAAAAGGGGACAGTCACCTTTTTCCCGAAAGACCGAAGGATAAAGGTGACTGTCCCCTTTTGCCGCGGCGAAGCCGCATGACGGAAGCCACGGACGGCTCGTTCGCCGAGATACGCCGGATCGACGGCCTGATCCAGCGGCGCCAGCTCGGCGAGGCGAAGACGCTCTGCGACTCGCTCCTCATGCGCCAGCCGGACCGCGCCGACGGCTGGCTGCTCGCCGCCCGCATCCACCAGCTCGGCGGCGATTACGGCGGCATGCTCGATGCCGCGCGGCGCGCTCTCGCGCTCGACCCGAAGAGCAGCATCGCGCGCTTCACCGAGATCGAGGCGCGCATGCACGTGGGCGATATCGCGGGCGCGCGCGCCACGCTGACCGCCGTCGAGGGCGCGGCCGGGGCGGACAGCGGCACCTGGCGCCGGCTCGCCGAATTTCACACCCACCTGAACCAGCACGAGCAGGCGGCGACCTGCGCGATCCGCGTCGCGACGCTTAAGCCTTATGACGCGCAGGCGGCCTACACCAAGGCAAGCGCACTGATCGCGGTCGGGCGCATGGAAGAGGCGGAGACCCTGCTCGACGAGGTGATCGCGCGCACGCCCGATGACGCCGATGCCTGGTACAACCGCGCGACGATCCGGCGCCAGACGCCCGGGCGCAACCACGTTGCCGCGCTGCGTTCGGCGCTCGCCGGGCGCTCGCCGGGCGCGACGCCGGTCGCGCTCCACTACGCGCTCGCCAAGGAGCTCGAGGACCTCGGCGAATACGCCGAGTCCTTCGCCGCGCTTGCGCAGGGCGCGGGCGCGCGCCGCAAGGTGCTGAGCTACCAGGTCGAGTCCGACGAGCAGGCGATAGCGGCGATCATCCGCGCCTTCGACCGCGCCTGGTTCGAAAGCGCCGCCCCCGGGCTCGACGTCGAAGGCCCGATCTTCGTCGTCGGACTGCCGCGCAGCGGCACGACGTTGGTCGAGCGCATCCTGGCCCGCCACGAACAGGTTGCGACCGTCGGCGAGGTGAATGACCTCGCACTTGCCGTGACCCGGACCGCGGGCCCGGCCGTCGGCAAGGAAGAGCTGATCAAGGCCGCGGCGCGCATGGACCCGGCCGCGCTCGGCAGCTCGTACTGGACCGCGATCCAGGGCTACGGCCACTCGCGGCCCTACGTCGTCGACAAGACGCCGCTCAACTTCCTCTACCTCGGCCTCATCGCCAAGGCGCTGCCGCGGGCGCGGATCGTGCACGTCCGGCGCCACCCGATGGCATCCGGCTATGCGATGTACAAGACGCTGTTCCGCATGGGCTATCCGTTTTCCTACGACCTCGAGGACCTGGGGCGCTACATCCTGTCGTACCACCGGCTGATGAATTACTGGCGCGCGCTGCTGCCCGGGAAATTCCTCGACCTCGACTACGAGGCGCTGGTGGACGACCAGGAAGGCACGACGCGGCGCCTGCTCGAGTACTGCGGCCTGCCGTGGCGCGAGGAGTGCCTGCGTTTCCACGAGAGCACGGCGCCGACGGCGACCGCGAGCGCGGCGCAGGTGCGCCGCCCCCTCTACGCCGAATCGAAGGACCTCTGGCGCCGGTACAGGAAGGAGCTTGCGCCGCTCGCGCGCCTGCTCGCGCACAACGGGCTGGCGATCGAATGAAGCGGGCCGCGGCGGCGCTCGTGGCGCTTCTCGCCGCATCCTGCGCTGCCGGGGCCCAGGACGCGATACCCGCGCCGCTCGATGCGGCAATCCTCGCGGGCGAAGCGCGCTACGACGCCCCGACGCCGATGTCGGCCTATGCGATGCCCTACGGCGCCCACCCGGCACAGGCGAAGTTCAGCGGCAGGCTCCGGTTCACTGCGGCGCCGGCGGACGCCCGCGGCACGCTGCTGCTCGACAGGTGGAAGTTCGCGGCGGCCGGCGAGGGCTGGATGGTCCCGCCCGCCTTCGATTTCGGCTTCGTCGCGACCGCAGGCCATCTCGTGCCCGTGGAGCGCGGCATCGTCGCGGGCAACGGAGACTGGTGGGACTGGATCGTGGGTCCCGGCCGCACTTGGCAGGACGGCGACACGGGCTGGTCGCGCGCTTCCGTGCCATTCGCGCTGATGGAGCGGAACGCGAACTGCATGCACCATGGCGTGCTGACTTTTCGCTACCGCGGCGAGAGCGAGGTCTCGCGCGTCGCCTGGCAGGTCTCGCACGAGACCTGCTGGTATTTCCAGTTCGACGCCTGGGGTACGGCGGCGGCGACGCGCGTGCCCGACGCGAACTTCGACCCCGAGCGGGTCGCGCTCGCATTCCGCACCGAGACCGCGCGGCGCCTGCCGGTGAAGCCGATCGGGCAGCTCGCGCGCGACCATCCCGGGCTCGATCCGGCGAGCTTCGGCTCGAGCGCGGACATCGACCCGCGCGACATGGCTGCCTACGGCGTGCTGGTGCATGGCGTGCATTACGCGGGGGGCTGCGAAACCCGTGCCGGCCGGTATCCCTACTGCGACGAGATGCCGCTGCCGTCGTACTCGCTGGCGAAGACGGTGATGGCCGGCCTCGCGCTGATGCGCGCGGAGTTCCTGCACCCGGGCGTGCGCAACTTCGCCGTTGCGGACTACGTGCCGGAATGCCGCGCCGCCGGCGGATGGGACGGCGTCACGTTCGAGAACCTGCTCGACATGGCGACCGGCCGCTACGACTCGGAGAAGCCGCAGGCGGACGAGGACGCGATGAACACGGGGCGGTTTTTCGTCGCGCCGACGCACGCGGAGAAGATCCGCATTGCCTGCACGCACTACCCGCGCAAGGACCCGCCCGGCAAGCGCTGGGTCTACCACACGACGGATACCTACATTCTCGGCGCTGCGCTGGCGGCATGGTGGAAGCAGCAGAAAGGCGCGGACTCGGATTTCTACCGCGACCTCCTGGTCGAGCCGGTATTCAGGCGTCTCGGCCTCAGCCCCGAGTTGGCGACGCCGCGGCGCACGCTGGACGACGTCGCGCAGCCATTCACGGGTTGGGGCCTGGTGCTGCGGCGCGATGACCTCGTCAAGCTCGGCGGCTTCCTCGCGCTCGGGGACGGCACGCTCGGGCAGGAGAGGCTGTTCGACACCGCGATGCTGCGCGCCGCCATGCAGCGCGACCCGGCGGACCGCGGATTGCAGGCGACCGACCGCGACTTCCGCTACAACAACGGCGTGTGGGCATGGGACATCGCAGCCACGCTCGGCTGCAGGCAGCCGGCCTGGGTGCCGTTCATGTCGGGCTTCGGCGGGATCTCGGTGGTGATGATGCCGAACGGGGTGGTCTACTACTACGTGAGCGACGGCGGCGTGTTCCGCTGGGCGCGGGCGGTCGCGGAAGCGCAGCATCTGGGCCCGATCTGCCGCGGGGAGGCGAAGTGACGGTTGCAGCCGGCGGGCGCCGCTTCCCGACGGCGGCGCCGGACGGCCTGGTTGCCGCGGTGCTGCTCGCCTTCCTCGCGACCGCGGGATTCTTCTACGTGAACATCATGGCCGCGCTGGTCGCGGGCCTCGTCGACGGGCTCGGGTTCAGCGAGGGCGACGCGGGCCGCGTCGGCTCGATGAACATCTACGGTGCGGCCCTCGGCGCGCTCGTCGCCGTCGGCCTGGTCGCGCGCGTCGCCTGGCGCCCGTTCGCGGCCTGCACGCTGCTCGCGCTGATCGCGATCGACGCGGCGTCGCTGTTCGTCGTGACGCCGCACGCGCTGATGGCGATACGCTTCCTGCACGGCACGGTCGGAGGCCTGCTGGTGGGCATCTCCTTCGGCGTGTTCGCACGCACGCGCTCCCCCGACCGCGTCTTCGGCATGCTGTTGGTCGTGCAGTACGGGCTTGGCGGCCTCGGCATCATGCTGCTGCCGAAGCTCGTGCCCGTGTACGGCCACGGCGTGCTGTTTGGCGCGCTGATCGCCTTCAGCGCGGTGACGCTGCTGATGCTGCCGTTTCTCGACGATTACCCGCGCGGCCGGATCGAGCGCCCCGCGGTCGCCGGCGGCATCCGCAAGGGCCTGCTGGCCGCGGCGGTCGCTTCGGTGTTCCTGTTCCAGGCGGGCAACATGGGGCTCGCCGCCTACATGCTCGGTCTTGCGAAGCACGCCGGAATCGATTCGAACTTCGCGAGCACCGCGCTCGGCGGGGCGACCTGGATCGGCATCGCGGGCTCGGCGTTGGTCGTCGCCTTCGGCACGCGCTACGGCCGGACCTGGCCGCTGCTCGTCAGCGCCGCGATCACGATCGCGGGCACGCTTGCGTTTCACTGGAGCGGCTCGAAGCTCGTGTACCTGCTTGCGAACTGCGTGACCGCCGTCACCTGGTCGTTCGCGATCGCCTACCTGCTCGGGCTCTGCGCCGCGTTCGATCCTTCCGGGCGCACCGCGGCGTTCGGCGGATTCATGTCGAAGATGGGGCTTGCCTCCGGCCCGTTCGTCGCCGCGTGGCTGCTCGACGCGGCGGACTACACGACGCTCATCAATGTCTCGGCCATCGTGCTCGTCGCCAGCCTGCCGGCGATGCTGGTGCCGGCGCGGTCGCTCGATGCCGGGGTGCGGCCGCCGAAATGAAGACCGGAGGGGACAGTCCCTATCCGTGCCTTCGTCAGAAGCCGTAGACCAGGTTGACGGTGAAAACCTGGTCGGTCTCCTCGGTCCCGGGGAGCACGTCCGTGTTGTGCCGCACGGCGTAGTCGACGCCGAGCGCGAAGGTCTCGGCGATCTTCACTTCCATGCCGAGCTGGTTCTGCAGGAAGGTGTTGCTGCTGCCGGCTTCCACGAGGAACTTGTCGTAGATCAGCGTCGTGCCGGTCAGCTTGTGCTCGTAGTTGAGCGCGCCGCGGAAGATCGCCTCGTCCTGCGATTCGCCGGTGAGGCGAAGCTCGGCGCTGCGATAGCCGGCGCCGAGCTCGGTGTCGAGCTTCGTCGTGTCGGTCGCGATCAGGTGATAGCCGTAGCCGCCGGCGAGCGTCGCCTGGTACGAGAAGTCGGTGAAGCGATCGTCCTCGTAGCGCAGCGTGCCGAACAGGTAGCTCTTGTCGGTGAGCGCGTAGTTCGAGGCGGCGCGGACTTCCCAGCGATCGGCCGAGGTGACGTCGTTCGTCGTCGTATGCAGGATCGACGCGCCGAACTTGTGCGTCCAGCGGTCGATGACGTCCTGCAGGTCGACGTTCGCATTGAGCGTGTCGGTTTCGGTGTTGCCGCGCGCGATGACGCCGCCGAGCGTGCCCTTGCCGGACCAGTCGCCGGCCGATGCCGCCCCCGCGGCGAGCACGCCGCCCACGAATACCGCCACCATTCCGACGCGCCGCATGACTGTCTCCCGGCAAAAAAAGGGCGCGTAGTCTAGCCTTTCAGGGCGATTTCCACACGCTTGTTGCGCTTGCCCTCGTTGCGGATGCGCAAGACCCTGATTCCGCCGATTTCCGCGATGTTCGCGACGTGGGTGCCGCCGCAGGGTTGCAGGTCGATGCCTGGGATCCTGAGGAGCCGCACGCGGCCGGCGCCGCGGGGCGGCTGCACGCTCATCGTCTTGATGAGCTCGGGCCGGGCAGCGAGTTCCTCGTCCGTGATCCAGACCGTCTCGGTCGCCACGCCGCGGGCGATGAGCTCATTCGTGCCGTCCGCGATCTTCTCCGGATCGAGCAAGGTCATGTCGATGTCGAAGTCGAGCCGCGCCTTGTCGGTTGCGATGTTGCCGCCGGTTACCGGCGCCGTGACGACGCAGGACATCACGTGCAGCGCCGTGTGCAGGCGCATGAGCGCGTAGCGGCGGTCCCAGTCGATCTCGAGGCTGACAGCCTCGCCTGGCTCGGGGGCCGCGCCACCCGCGGCGAGTTGATGCGCGACGGTGCCCGGTTCGTTGCCCTTGCGCGTGTCGGCGACGGCGATGCGCTCGCCGTTGTCGCGGACCAGGTACCCGGTGTCGCCCGGCTGGCCGCCGCCGAGCGGAAAGAAAATCGTGCGATCCAGCTCGACGATCCCGTCCCGGGCCGTGACCACGCGCGCGGTGGCCGTGCGAAGGTAAGCATCGTCGCGGAACAGGAGCTCGGTCGTCATGGCGTGCCCTTATACTCGATGGATCATGACATTGCGCGCGGCGTTCATCCACGGCCCGGACTCGCGTGCCGCGCCGTGGGACAACGAAGAGCCCATCCGCGAAGAACTCTTCGGCGTCGGACGGCTGGAGCAGCACGCCCGGAGCCTCGCCGAGGCACAACCGGTGACGGCGGGCAGCTCGCGCGGCCGTTCGCTCGCGGCCCGGCTCAGGGAAAACGAGTCGGTCCTGCTCGCATCGAACCGGGCGATCGCCGCCGCCGTCCGGAAGGGCCGCGCGCTCACGGCGTCGGCGGAGTGGCTGTTCGACAATTTTCCGCTGGTCGAGCAGCAGATCCGCGAGATCCGCAGCGACCTGCCGGCCGGCTACTACCGCCAGCTGCCGAAGCTGTCCGACGGCCCGTTCACCGGCTTCCCCAGGGTTTTCGGCCTGGCGTGGGCATTCGTGGCCCATACCGACAGCCGCTTCGACCCGGAGATGCTGCGCCGGTTCGTGCGCGCGTACCAGCAGGTCCAGCCGCTGGCGATCGGCGAGCTCTGGGCGATCGCCATCACGCTGCGGATCGTGCTCGTGGAAAACCTGCGTCGCGCCTCGCGGCGCATCGTCGCGAACCGCCTAGCGAGGCGCGAAGCCGACCGGCTGGCCGACCGCCTGCTGGGAGCCGCCGCCAGCAGGGAGCAGATCGCCGCGATGCTGCGCAAGAAGGACCGCTCGCCGCTCTCCGTGTCGTTCGCCGTGCAGCTCGTGCAGCGCCTGCGGGACCAGGACCCGAAAGTGACGCCGGCGCTCGAATGGCTCGAAGGGCGCCTGGCGGAACAGGGCAGCAGCGTCGACCGGATCGTGCGCGAGGAACACCAGCGGCAGGGCGCCACGAACGTGACGGTGCGCAACATCATCACCAGCATGCGCCTGATTTCCGAGGTGGACTGGGCGGCGCTGGTGGAGAGCGTCAGCCTCATCGATGACACGCTGCGAAGCGCGAGCCGCTTCGCCGAGATGGACTTCCCGACCCGCAATGCCTACCGCAACGCGATCGAGGAGCTCGCGCGCGGCTCGAGCCTGTCGGAACAGGAAATCGCGCATGCCGCGCTCGCCCGCGCCCGCGAGGCGCCGGCGGGCGACGGACGGGAGCGCGATCCCGGCTACCACCTCATCGCCGGCGGGCGCCGCGGGTTCGAGGCGAAGATCGGGTTCCGGGCGCCACTGCACGCCTGGCGCGAGCGCCTGGCGGCTGCGACCAGTCTCGGCGGCTACGTCGGCGCCGTGGCGGTGATCGCCGCGGTCATACTCGCCCTGCCGCTGGTTACGCTGATGCAAGCGGACATCGGCCGCGCCTGGCTCGCGGCGTTCGCGGTGCTCGGCGCCATTCCGGCGATGGAGGCGGCTCTCGCGCTGGTGAACAGCGCGGTGACGCGCGGCTACAGCGCGACGATCCTGCCCGGACTCGCGCTGCGCGACGGCGTACCCCCGGAGCTGCGCACGATGGTGGCCGTGCCGACCCTGCTGACGACGCCTGCGGCGCTCGAGGAGCAGGTCGAGAACCTGGAGATCCTGTACCTCGGAAATCCGGACCGCGAGCTTTGCTTCGCGCTGCTGTCCGACTGGACCGATGCCACGTCGGAGACGATGCCTGGCGATCGCGCGCTGCTCGAGGCGGCCGCCAAGGGCATCGCGGCCCTCAACCGCAGGTACGGGCCGGCGAGCGCGGGCGACAGGTTCTTCCTGCTCCATCGCCGCCGCGTCTGGAGCGAGGACCAGCAGCGCTGGATCGGGTGGGAGCGCAAGCGCGGCAAGCTCCAGGAACTGAACCGTCTTCTGCGCGGCGCAGCGGACACGAATTTCATCGACGTCGGCGGTCCCACGTCGAGGCCGCCGGCGGGCGTACGTTTCGTCATTACGCTCGATGCCGATACGCGGCTGCCGCGCGGCGCCGCCCGGCGCCTGGTCGGCAAGCTGGCCCATCCGCTCAACCGCCCCCGATTCGACGATGCGAGCCGCCGCGTGGTCGAAGGCTACGGGATCCTGCAGCCGCGCGTCACGCCTTCGCTTCCGGTGAGTTCCGAGGGATCGCCCTACCAGCGCGTTTTCTCGGGGCACGGCGGCATCGACCCTTACGCCACGGCCGCTTCCGACGTCTACCAGGACCTGTTCGAGGAAGGATCCTTCACCGGCAAGGGCATCTACGACGTGGACGTCTTCGAGGCCGCGCTCGACGGGCGGGTCGATGACGGCAGCCTGCTGAGCCACGATCTCTTCGAAGGCACGTTCGCACGCGCCGGCCTCGTGTCCGACATCGAGGTGGTCGAGGAATTCCCGTCGCACTATCGCACGGCAGCCGCGCGCCAGCACCGCTGGGTGCGCGGCGACTGGCAATTGCTGCCGTGGATACTCGGTCCCGAACTGCCGGCCATCGGCCGCTGGAAGATGCTGGACAACCTGCGGCGGTCGCTGGTGCCGCCGACCAGCGTCGCTGCGCTGGTCGCGGGATGGATGCTGCCCCTGCACGCGGCCTTGATCTGGACTGGCTTCATCCTGTCGACGATCGCGCTGCCGACGCTGCTGCCGGTGGTCGCCGCCGTGCTGCCCCGCCAGGCACGCGTCACCGCCGGCAGTCACCTGCTCGTGCTCGCGGAGGATTTCCGGCTCGCCGTGGCGCGCTGCGTGCTGATATCCGTCTTCCTGGCGCACGAGGCCTGGCTCCTGGTCGATGCGATCGGGCGGACGCTCTATCGCCTGGCCGTGAGTCGCCGGCACCTGCTCGACTGGACCACGGCTGCGCAGGTGACGACGCGCGCCTCGCCAGGCGCGCTCGATTCCTTCCGGCAGATGCGGTCGGCCCTCGCGATCGGCATCGTGGCGGCGGCCGCGGTGGCATGGGCCGGCGGCGCCGCCTGGCCGGTGGCGCTGCCGTTCGTGCTGGCCTGGATCGCGTCGCCCGCCGTGGCCTGGCGGGTCAGCCGCTCGCCGCCGGTCACCGGGCGTCTCGCGGTTTCGCCCGGCGACGCGCGCGCGCTGCGCCTGGTGGCGCGGCGCACCTGGCGCTTCTTCGAGACGTTCGTGACCCCGGCGGATCACATGCTTCCGCCGGACAATTTCCAGGAAGACCCGAAGGCGATCGTGGCCTCGCGTACGTCGCCGACCAATATGGGCGTGTACCTGCTGTCGGCGGTCAGCGCGCGCGATTTCGGCTGGGCCGGGACCGTCGCGACGGTCGAGCGGATCGAGGCGACGCTGGCGGCGATGGGCGAGCTCAAGCGCTTCCGCGGCCACTTCTTCAACTGGTACGACACCCGCGACCTGCGGCCGCTCGATCCTCCGTACATCTCGTCGGTGGACAGCGGGAACCTCGCGGGGCACCTGATCGCGCTCGCCAACGCCTGCGACGAGTGGATGGCAGGCCCGGCGCCGGTGCGCACGGTCCTCGCCGGAATCGGGGACAGCCTGGACCTGTGCCGCGAAGCCGCGCTGGCATTGCCGGACGATCGCCGGACGCAGACGATCACGCGCGGCCAGTTGACCGATGCCCTGGACCTGCTCGCGTCGGCGCTGCGCGCAGGCGACGGGACCGTCGAGTCCACTGCTGCGTGCCTCGCGCGGGTCAAGCCGTTTGCCGAGACGACCGTCGACATCGCGCGCGCCCTGGCCAGCGAGCGCGGCGACGAGGCCGGCGCCGGGATGCAATCCTGGGCGGAGGCGACGTTGCGCGCGGTCGAGAGCCACCTTCGCGACTTCGCCCCGGAGGAGGACGCCTGGCAGTCGCTGCAGCGGCGCATCGCGACCCTGGCCGGCCGCGCGCGCGACATGGCGGACGCGATGGAGTTCGGCTTCCTGGTGAATCGCGAACTCAAGCTGCTTTCGATCGGCTACCGCGTCGCCGAAGACCGTCTCGATCCGGGATGCTACGACCTGCTGGCCTCCGAGGCGCGCCTCGCGAGCTTCGTCGCGATCGCCAAGGGCGACGTTCCTTCCAGCCACTGGTTCCGCCTCGGGCGCGCCGTCACGCCGCTCGGCCGCGGCGCGGCGCTGATTTCCTGGTCCGGGTCGATGTTCGAATACCTGATGCCGTCGCTGGTGATGCGTGCGCCGTCCGGGAGCCTCCTCGCGCAGACCAATCGCCTCGTCGTGCAGCGGCAGATCCGTTACGGCGCCGAGCTCGGCGTGCCCTGGGGCATCTCCGAGTCGGGCTACAACGTCCGCGACCTGGAATTCACCTACCAGTATTCGAACTTCGGCGATCCCGGGTCTCGGGCTCAAGCGCGGCCTCGGCGAGCAATGCGGTCATCGCGCCCTATGCGACGGCGCTCGCGGCGATGGTCGAACCGGCGGCGGCGGCGGCAAATTTCGCGCGTCTCGCAGTTCTAGGCGCGCGCGGCAACTACGGCTTCTACGAGGCACTCGACTTCACCCGCAACCGCCTGCCGGAAGGCAAGGAAGTCGTCGTCGTGCGCGCCTACATGGCGCACCACCACGGCATGACGGTCGTCGCCATCGCCAATGCGCTCCTCGACGGGGCCATGCGGGCGCGGTTTCATTCCGAGCCCATCATCCAGCGCCACCGAATTGCTGCTGCAGGAGCGGATGCCGCGCAAAGTCGCGGTCGCGCGCCCGCGGGTGGACGAAGTCAGCACCACGGCCCCCGTGCACGAGCTCGGGGCGCCCGCGGTCCGGCGGCTCGGCTCGCCGCACGGTGCGGCGCCGGAGACTCACCTGCTGTCCAACCACCGCTACTCGGTGATGCTGACCGCGGCGGGGTCCGGCTACAGCCGCTGGGGCGACCTCGGCATCACGCGCTGGCGCGAGGACGCCACGCGCGACGACTGGGGCGCGTACGTGTACCTGCGCGATGTGCAGAGCGGCGCCGTCTGGTCGGCGGCATTCCAGCCGAGCGGCGCCGAACCGGACGGCTACGCGCCACCTTCACCGAGGATCGCGCGGAGTTCGTCCGGCGCGACGGCTCGATCACGACGACGCTGGAGGTTCTCGTATCGCCGGAATACAACGCGGAAGTGCGCCGCGTGTCGGTGTCGAACTACGGCACGCGGCAGCGGGAGATCGAATTCACCTCGTACGCCGAGGTCGTGCTGGCGCCGCCCGCCGCCGACCTGGCCCACCCGGCATTTTCCAAGCTCTTCGTGGAGACGGAATTCGACGCCAAGACCGGCGCCGTCCTGGCGACGCGCCGCCGCCGCTCCCCCGACGAGCCTGAGGTATGGGCGGCGCAGGTGGCGGTCCTCGAGGGCGAGGAAGCCGGCGATCCCCAGGTCGAGACGGACCGCGCGCGGTTCCTCGGGCGCGGCGGCTCGGTACGGCAACCGGTTGCCGTCATGGACGGCCGGCCGCTGTCCGGCGCCGTCGGCACGGTGCTCGACCCGGTGTTCGCCCTGCGGCACCGCCTGCGCGTGCCGCCGGGCAGGACGGTGCACATTGCGTTCTGGACGATGGCGGCGTCCTCGCGTTCCGACGTCCTCGACCTCGTCGACAAGCACCGGGACACGACCGCCTTCGATCGCGCCGCGACGCTGGCCTGGACGCAGGCGCAGGTGCAGCTCGGCTATCTCGGCATCGGCGCCGACGAAGCGAGCCTGTTCCAGCGGCTCGCGGGCCGCCTGATCTACGCGGACTCCTCGCTCCGGCCCTCGTCCGACACCATTCGCCGCGGCGCCGGAGCGCCCGGGCCGCTGTGGGCCCACGGAATCTCCGGCGACCTGCCCATCGTGCTGGTCCGGATCGACGACATCGAGGAGGTCGCGATCGTCCGCCAGTTGCTGTCCGCCCACGAGTACTGGCGCATGAAGCAGCTTGCCGTCGACCTCGTGATCCTGAACGAGCGCGGCGCTTCCTACTTCCAGGACCTGCAGAACGCCCTGGAAACGCAGGTTCGCAGCAGCCAGTCCCGGCCCCGCATCGGCGCGGATGCCGCGCGCGGCTCGGTGTTCGTGTTGCGCGCGGATCTCCTGTCGACCGAGGCGCGGGACCGGCTGCTGTCGGTTGCCCGTGCCGTGCTCGCCGCGGGACGCGGCACGCTGTCGGAACAGCTCGATCATGTCACCGAACCGTTCGCAGGCGTCGCGCCGCCGCCGCCGCGGATGCCCTCGCCGCAGGCGTTGCAGCCCGCCCGGCCCGCGCCGGACCTCGAGTTCTTCAACGGGCTCGGCGGATTCACCCGCGACGGGCGCGAATACGTGACGACTTTCGACGCGGGACGCTCGACGCCGGCGCCCTGGATCAACGTCATCGCCAATCCGCGATTCGGCTTCCAGGTGGCGGTCGAGGGCAGCGGCTACACCTGGGCGGGGAGCAGCCGTGAAAACCAGATCACCCCGTGGTCGAACGATCCCGTCACCGACCGGCCCGGCGAGGCCATCTACCTGCGCGACGAGGACACGGGCGAGCTGTGGGGACCGACCGCGATGCCGGTCCGCAATCAAACGGCGCCCTACGTCGCGGCGCACGGCCAGGGCTACAGCCGTTTCGATCACTCGGCCAACGGCATCGCGCTCGAGCTCCTGCAATTCGTGCCGCTCGACGATCCGGTCAAGATCTCGCGGCTGACGATACGGAACACGTCGGACCGATTCCGGCGGCTGTCGGTGACGGCCTATGTCGAATGGGTGCTCGGCCCCTCGCGCCCGGCGTCGTCGGCTTCGATCGTCACGGCGATCGATCCGGAAACCGGCGCGATGTTCGCGCGCAATCCGTGGAACGTCGGCTACGGTTCCCGCGTCGCGTTTGCGGATCTCGGCGGCCGGCAGTCCGCCTGGACCGCGGACCGGCGGGAATTCCTCGGCCGCAACGGCACGCTCGCCAATCCGCTGGCGTTCGCAGGCGCGACCGCGCTGTCCGGGCGGGTCGGCGCCGGGTTCGATCCCTGCGGCGCGCTCCAGGCGACGGTCGAGCTCGGTCCGGGCGCCGTCACCGAAGTGCTGTTCCTGCTGGGCCAGGCGGCGACGGAGCCGGAGGCGCAGGCGCTGGTCGCGCGTTACCGGTCGACCGATGTCGACGAGTCGCTCGGGAAGGTGGTGGATCACTGGGACGAGGTGCTCGGGACCGTGCAGGTCAGGACGCCGGACCGCGCCATGGACATCATGTTGAACCGCTGGCTCCTGTACCAGGCGCTTGCCTGCCGCATGTGGGCGCGTTCCGCGTTCTACCAGGCGAGCGGCGCCTACGGCTTCCGCGACCAGCTGCAGGACGGCATGGCGCTCACGCTGTCGAGGCCGGCGATCGCGCGCGAGCACCTGCTGCGCGCCGCCGGCCGGCAATTCGCCGAGGGCGACGTCCAGCACTGGTGGCTGCCCGGTTCCGGCGAGGGCGTGCGCACGCGGATTTCCGACGATCGCGTCTGGCTCGCCTACGCCGCCTCGCATTACGTCGAGACGACCGGCGACGGCGCGGTGCTCGACGTGCCCGTGCCGTTCCTCGACGGGCGGACGCTCGCGGCCGGCGAGCACGACGCCTTCTTTCTGCCGGGAACAGCGCCGGGGACTGCGAGCCTGTTCGAGCATTGCGCACGCGCCCTCGACCGGAGCCTCGCCACCGGCAGCCATGGCCTGCCGTTGATCGGCACCGGCGACTGGAACGACGGCATGAACCGCGTCGGCGAGCAGGGCCGCGGCGAGAGCGTGTGGCTCGGATGGTTCCTGTGCGCGACGCTCGCAGCTTTCGCGCCGCTCGCGAAGGCGCGTGGGGAGAACGAACGCGCCGCGAACTGGCTCGCGCATGCCGCCAAGTTGCGGGCATCCATCGAACGCTGTGGCTGGGACGGCGACTGGTACCGGCGCGGCTACTTCGACGATGGCACGCCGCTCGGCTCGTCCACCGGCGACGAATGCCGTATCGATTCGATCGCGCAGTCCTGGAGCGTGATCTCGGGAGCGGCGGATCCCGCGCGCGCCCGCCATGCGATGGCGACCATGGAGGCGCTGCTGGTGCGCGCCGACGAGCGCCTGGCGCTGCTGCTCGCGCCGCCGTTCGACCGCACGCCGCTCGATCCCGGCTACATCCGCGGCTATCCGCCCGGCGTGCGCGAGAACGGCGGCCAGTACACGCACGCGGCGGCCTGGGCGATCTATGCCTTCGGCGCGCTCGGGCAATGCGAGAAGGCGACGGCGCTGTTCGCGATGGCGAATCCGATCACGCGCAGCAGTACCCGGGCCGACGTGCAGCGCTACAAGGTCGAGCCCTACGCGGTCGCCGCTGACGTGTATTCCGTGGCGCCGCACGTCGGCCGCGGCGGATGGACCTGGTACACCGGCGCGGCGGGCTGGCTGTACCGGGCCGGTATCGAGGCCATCCTCGGCCTGCGGCGGCAAGGCTCCTGCCTGGTCCTGACACCCAGCGTGCCGGGCGACTGGCCGGGTTACGAGATCGTTTTCAGGTTTCATTCCGCCCGCTACGAGATCGTCGTCGAGAAACAGGGTCTTGAAGGCCGTCGCGTCGCGCGTGCGGAACTCGACGGCGTTGCCCTGCCCGGTCGGCCAATCCGCATTCCCCTGGTCGACGACGGCCGGACTCACGCGGTGCGCGTGACGCTGTCGTAAGGCTGTCGTTCAAGGATCCGGCACGAAGGCCTGCGGGAACGGGTCGGGTGCGCGCCAGGCGAGCCGGCGCGGCTGCGGGATGATGCCGCGCGCGAGCAGATTGCTGCGCGAGTCGTAGTAGATGCGGATCACGCGGTCAGGCACGTCGCTCTCGCGCTCGAACGCGGTGTAGGTCGCGCCGGAGTCGAGCCGCCGGCCGTGGCCGGTGCCGAGGATGCCGGAGGATTTCGATTCCGCCGCGGCGCCGGCCGCCGTGGGCGCAGCAGCTTCATCCCGTCGCGCAGCGCCGGGTTCGACGTACGCCTGGCGCTCCGCCTCGCGAAACAGCGCGACCCCGATGACGCCGACGTTCTCGGGCCGGCCGGTACGCGCGGCATAGGAGTCGGGCAGGGCGGTGAAGTAGAAGGCCGCCACCTGTTCCATGCTCTTGCGCCAGCCGTCGATCTGGACGAGGCCCCAGGGATCGAGCACGTAGCCGCTGCCGAGCGTCGAGGCCGTCTTGCCGGTGATGACATTGACGCCGTCGACCGAGGTGACTGCCAGTACCCGCCCGCCGCCGCGATTGCGCAGCCGGATTTCGTACTCCCGGCCGGGCTCGCCGGCGACGTGGCGCTCGCCGTCGTGCCAGTACACGGGGATCGCCCGGCCGGTCGCGTGATCGACAATCTCGACATCCACCGGCGTGGTCGCAGGTGCGAGAAGGGGGAAGAGGAGGCCCAGCAAAGCTGCGGCCCCCGACAACTGGGTGGTCATGACAGGCTCCCGATGGTGTTGCTGTCCCTTGCAAACGCGGGCTGGCGTCCGGGCGGGTTTGTATATACAATCGTGGATACGAACAGGCTGATTTGTGCAGTGCAGGAGGCCAGGCCATGAAGACGGGATATTTCGAGCGGTACGGCCGGCCGAGCCCGGTCGATTCGCTGGCGCCCGGCCTCGTTCCGCGCGCAGATGCCGCCGCTTCGGCCGCCAGCAGCGTCGCCAGGATCGTCAGGGGAATTGCGCGCAAGCGGCTTCCCCAGGCGGGACGGAAAGAAGCGATTTCCCTGCGGCTGGATCCGGACGTCCTCGACTGGTTCAAGACGCAGGGGCCGGGCTACCAGACGCGCATGAACATCGTGCTGCGGGCGTACATGGACGCTTCCCAGGCCTGATGCGCCCTGGCGCGCCGCTCGCGCGCGCGCCGCGGCAGGCCCTTCATCGCTTCACGCTCTGATAGGATGTTTTTGAACATCCTTCAGGGAGCGATCCTGTGATCCAGAAGCCCGCCCGCAAGGCATCCGTTCCGCACCGCGGTCCGCTCGGCCAACGGGCCGCATTGGCGCGCGACTCGAAGGATTTCCCGCGCATGAAGATGGACGCCGTGCCGCGCGCCGGCTGGGTACGCGAGATCCGCACCGCGCTCGGCCTCTCGCAGTCGCAGCTCGCGGCGCGCGCAGGGCTCTCGCGCGCGACGGTGCAGCAGATGGAGCGCGCCGAAGCCGAGCGGCGGATCACGATCGCGAGCCTCGACAAGCTCGCGGCCGCGATGGACTGCCGGGTCGCCATCGCGATCCTGCCGAAGGGCGGCACGCTCGAGGACGTGCGCCGGCGCCAGGCGTTGATGAAGGCCGAGATCCTCCTGCACGAGAAGATCAAGGACAACAAGCGGCCGCCGAAGCCCGCCGACCTCGAGCGGCGCAAGCAACAGATCGTGACGCGGCTGCTGCGCGGAAGCCGCCGCAAGCTCTGGCGACCGATTCAGGAAACGTAAGAGGGGACAGTCACCTTTTCCGCGGAGCCGGAAAAGGTGACTGTCCCCATTAAAAACGGCGGCCGGGTTTCCCCGGCCGCCGCGCATCGACTGCCGATCAGTCGAATTTATTAGGAGCGCGGCTCCTGCGTCGGGCTGGCGATCTGCGAGATCGCTTCCTTCAGCTTCGCGGCGCCCTCGGCCTGCTTGCCTTCGGCGCAGAGCTTCTCGCCCTCGTCGCGGGCCATCTTGGCCTGGCTCAGCTGCTCAGCCGATGCGGCGGAGGCAGCCTGGTCGTACTGGGCCTGCAGCGACGCACAGTCCTGCGAAGCCTGCGTGTCGTCCTGCGCAAACGCGGCAGGGGCGGCGGCGAGCGCGAGGCTCGCAATGACAGCGTGACGAATTTTCATGATCAGTATCCTCTTTCGATTTCGTTGGCCGGTTTCGGCGTGTCCATGAAACACCAATTGCAGCGTAATTATCCGATCGTGCCGTCTGTTTTAAGCGACAGAATTTCGGCGTTCGACAGTCCGAGTTCTGACGACAAGAGCGACTCGGTGTGCTCGCCGAGAAGCGGAGGCGGCGTCGAGTATTCGAGCGTATTTCGCGAGAAAAGCACGGGATTTCTGACCTGCGGGACCTTGCCTCCGAGCGCGTGCGGTAGGTCGAAACGCAACTTTCTGTGCTTCACCTGCGGCTCGTCGAACACCTCTGCGACGCTGTTGATGGGCCCGCAGGGTACGTTTGCGCGCGTCAGGATTTTCACCCAATCCTTCGTAGTCTTTTTCCGACACAACTTTTCGACCGCCGCAACCAGCGCGACGCGGTGCGCGACGCGGCCGGCGTTGGTCGTGAAGCGCTTGTCTTTCGCAAGCGCCTTCGCGTCCGCCGCGGCGCAGAAATCCGCGAACTGCCGGTCGTTGCCGACCGCGAGCATCAGCCACGCGTCCCGGGTCGGGAACGCCTGGTAGGGGACGATATTCGGGTGCGCGGTGCCGCGCCGCACGGGGGACTTGCCGGAGACGAGGTAGTTCTGCGCCTGGTTCGCGAGCGCCGCGACCTGCGTGTCGAGCAGCGCGAGGTCGATGTATTCGCCGCGCCCGGATTGCTCGCGCTCATGCAGCGCCGCCATGATCGCGCAGGCTGCGTACATGCCGGTCATGAGATCCGAGATGGCGACCCCGACCTTCACCGGTCCCGCCCCCGGCTCGCCGTCCGGCACGCCGGTCACGCTCATGAGCCCGGATACCGCCTGGATCATGGCGTCGTAGCCCGGGCCGTCCGCCGCCGGCCCGTCCTGGCCGAATGCCGAGATCGAGCAATACACGAGCCGCGGGTTCACGCCTTTCAGCGAGGCGTAGGAAAGCCGGTGCTTCGCCAGCGTGCCGACCTTGAAGTTCTCGATGAAGACGTCGGCGCGCATCGCGAGCGAGCGGATGATCTGCTGGCCGGCGGCCTTGGTGAAATCGATCGCGAGCGAGTGCTTGCCGCGGTTCGTGCTGGCGAAGTAGGCAGACTCGGCGCTGTCCCGGCCCTTGCCGTCCTTGAGCCAGGGCGGCCCCCAGTGGCGGGTGTCGTCGCCGCTGCCGGGCTTCTCTACCTTCCACACGGTCGCGCCGAAGTCGGCGAGGCATTGGGTCGCCCAGGGCCCGGCGAGGATACGGCTGAGGTCGAGGACTTTAATGCCGGCGAGCGGGCCCATGCGGGCGCCATCATAACCGCGGATGGGAGGCGTTCATCCCGCCCGCCTTTCAGGCTTGCCCCCGTTGGCGCCACCGCTGTATAAGTTTTTCACGGCTTCGAGTCTTCATCCGACTTCGGCAACGACGACCTGGATGGAAGCCCGTTCTTGCGAGGGGGGTCGAGATGACGCGATTGAGTATCACGAGGGCGATCCGGATTGCACTCTGCGGACTCGCTGGGCCTGCGCTGGCGGTCGCGCAGGAGCAGCCTGCGCCGGCCACATCGGGGCCCGCCGTGCTGGACGAGGAGATCGTGGTCCAGGCGAAGAGATACCGCCCCAAGGACCAAACCAGCGCCACCGGCCTGAGGCTCGATCTCATCGATACGCCGCAGTCGATCTCCGTGATCTCGCAGGAGATGATGGACCTCGCCGGCGTACGCAGCGCCTACGAGGCCGCCGAAATGGTGCCCGGCGTGGCCCGCCAGGGCACGGGCTTCGGCACCGAAAACCTCATTATCCGCGGGCAGGACGCGGGCAATCCGCGCATCAACGGCATCGCCGCCTATTCGTCTTCCTACCTCGACGCCTATGCAACCGAGCGCCTCGAGATCGTGCGGGGACCGGCGACGGTGCTCTATGGGGTCACTGCCTCGTTCGGCGGCGAGGTGAACCAGGTGCTGAAGTCGCCATCCGCGAACTTTAGCGGGGATATCGGATTCGAAGCGGGAGACTTCGACCGGCAGAGAATCGAAGCGGACGTCACCGGCGCGATACCCGGCACGGACGGGAGGCTCAAGGTGCGCGCGCTCGGCGCGTATTCGGACGCCGGCATGTTCCAGGATCTGGTCCAGCCGACCAACAACATCGACAAGCTGGGGTTACTGGCCGCCACTTACGATTTCACGGATTCCACGTCGTTCACCGTCCAAGCCTACCGGCAGGAGCGCGACCTGGACCCCTTTGACGGCTGCACCCTCGTCGAGGATGAGAACAACGACCTGTCGATCCCACGCTCGATTCCATTCCACCGCTTTTATTGCAACGATCCTCGCCAGTCGCACGCTCGTCTGGAGAACAATTTCGCGATTGCGTCGCTGTCCCACAAGTTCGCAAACGACTGGCGCATCGAGGCAAAGGTCGCAAGGTCGAGCACCGATCGCGACCTCAACTACGTCTACGGATTCGGTCCGGCCGGCGCGGACATCGAAGGCAGCCTGTACCTGTCCGAGGGCGAGATCTATTTCCTCAGCTATGCCGAGCTGACGGAAGACGAGACTTTGACGAGCAACATAAGCCTTGGGGGCGAATTCGAGCTGGCCGGCCGCACGCACGAGTTTCTGGCTGCGCTCGAATACCAGTCCGGCGACCTGAAGACGACGAACTACCTCAGCACCAGCCTCGGCTATCTTGACATGTTCGAGGACGGTGGCAAGGGCATACTGACAGATGGCACGCGGATACCGATGTTGCCGCCCCCGGAGCTCGCGGGCATCCAGAACAGCGACGTCAAACAGTTGCGCGGCAGTGTCCAGTTGCTCCTGAATCCAACGGACCGCCTGCAGGTGCTCGCCGGAGCGCTCGTCCAGCGTAGCGAGCAGGTGGACCGGAACGAACTGGTCAACGACGATGATACCCGTGCCTCGCTCACGCAGACTGACGTGGTTGGTCGTCTCGGGCTCACATACAAATTGCTCCAGCAGGGCGAGGGCAGCCTGTCCGCGGCCAACGCGTACTACAGCTACTCGGAAGGCATCGAGCCGAACGTCGGCATCTTCGACAAGGATGGCCGCGCACTCACCGATCCACAGGACATGACTTCGCAGGAAATTGGGCTCAAGACCGAGTGGCTTGGCGGCGCCGTGGGCTCTGCGCTCGCGCTCTACGACGCGGAGCTTACGAACGTTCCGAGCACCACCTTCGGCCAGATCGGCGAGAGCGGCACGTTCTCCAATGTGCTGGACGGCAAGCGCGAGTACCGCGGCGTGGAGTTCGAGGTTGTCGGTGAGATCGTGACCGGATGGAATGTCGCCCTCGCCTATGCGCACACGGAGACAAAGATTTTTTCTCCGCTCATCCCGCAGCGGCTCGCGATCGCAAACGTGCCCAAGGACCAGGTGAGCCTCTTCACCTCGTACGAGTTCGTAGCGGGGCCGCTCTACGGCTTGTTGTTCGGCGTAGGGATCGTGCACCGAATCGACGCACCGTTGGTCGACAACGCCAACGCAATCTTCGAGGGCGACTACGATCCGAAAGACCAGGTGCTCGACACCACGACGAGGGTGGACTTCAACGCGTCCTATTCGATATCGCGTGGGCCGCTGGCGGGCCTGGAGGTTTTTGCTCGCGTCCGCAATGCGTTCGACGAGAAGGAGTACTTCTCGCTGAGCGGCCATCCGGGGTTCACGAATACCCTCGAAGCGCCGAGGCAATTCACGTTCGGATTGAGGCATTCCTTTGGCAGATGAGCGAGTCGGCGGACCCGCAGCGGCAAGCTGACGCCGCACCTCCTGCGGGCTCGAGGGCCGACCTCACGGACGTCGGCCGCTTGCTTGCCCAAGGGGATGCAGCAGCGGTCGTCGAGCGCTGCCGTGCATTGCTCAAAACCAATCCCGAGAGCACCGAGGTGTTGCGCTTTCTCGCGCTCGGGTACCTGCGCCAGCAGCGCCTTGCCGAGGCGGAGGAATGCCTCGCGCGAGCACTCGCACGCACGGGCGATTCGCCGAACCTGCTGAACGATATGGGCATCCTGAAGATGAAGCAGGGCGCCGGGGAGGAGGCGCTGCGACTTTTCTCGCGCGCGCTCGATCTCGATCGTGAGCACGTCGACGCGCTGGGCAACATCGCTGCCGCATTCGCGCAACTCAAGCAGTTCGACCGCGCACAGCCCTATCTCGAACGGCTGGTCGGTCTACAGCCGTTCTCGGGGCTTGCACATGCCAGGGCGGCGAACAACAGCCTGGCGATCGGCGACGCGGATGCCGGCCTACGCTTTGCGCGCAACGCCGTGAGATGCGCGCCGCAACTGCGCGAGGCGCGCCTGTCGCTCGCCAGTGCGCTCGAGACGACCGGGCGCTTCAGGCAGGCGAAGTTCCAGTATCTGACCGTGCTGCGCGCCAGGCCGCGTCAGCCGGTGGCACTCGCCAAGCTGCTGTCGCTCAGGAAATCCGCGGTGGACGAGCGTCACGCGCGGGCGGCCGAGGCGCTGCTCGATGAGGCGTCGACGCGCACATCGGATCGTGCGCAGCTGCACCTGGCGCTCGCGCGATATCACGACAACCGCGGTCGATACGATACGGCCTTCGGCCATGTGGCAAGAGGCAATGCCATCGACTGGGAAAGAAGGGGTTTCGACAGCGACCTGCACGCGCGCGCGACCGAAAACATTCTGCGGACGTTCACCCCGGACTTCGTGCGCCGCCTTTCGGAACACGCAGTTCGCAGTGCGAAGCCGATTTTCATTGTGGGGATGCCGCGCTCGGGCACGACCCTCGTGGAACAGATCCTCGCCAGTCACTCGCGGGTCGAGGCAGGAGGGGAGCTGTCGACGATCGCGGGGCTGGCTGTCGAGATCGGTCGCTGCGGCGAGCCCTATCCGGCGGGCGCGAAGCGCCTCGACGCTGCGTCAGTCGCTGCGCTGGGCCGGCGCTATCTCGACCGGCTCGAGGCGGTCTCGCGCGATGCCGCACACGTCACCGACAAGATGCCGTTCAACTTCATGCATCTAGGGCTCATCGCGGCGCTCTTTCCGCAGGCGCGTATCATCCACTGCCGGCGTGACCCTTTGGACACCTGCATCTCGTGCTTCTTCACGAGTTTCAATGAGGGCCTTTCGTTCGCAAGCGACCTGCGCGCGCTCGGGACGTACTACGTAGCCTACCGACGCATGATGGATCAGTGGCGGACCGTGCTCCCGACGGCCAGCCTGCTGGAGGTCAACTATGAGCGGCTCGTGAGCCACAGCGAGGAAGTCGTGCGCGGGATGCTCGGGCATTGCGGGTTGCCCTGGGAGCCGGCGTGCCTCGAGTTCCACCGGACCGAGCGTGGCATACGCACGCCGAGCCGCTGGCAGGTGCGCCAGCCCATCTATCCGCATTCGGTGGGGCGCTGGCGCAATTACGAAAAGCACCTCCAGCCGCTGCGCAAGGCGCTTTCCCCGGTGTTGGAGCAGTGACCCCCATGGGTGCGGGCGGGACCTCCCCTGAAAGACTGCTCATGCAGGCGATCGCGGCGAATCCGCGCAACCCGCAGGCCTATTGCGAGCTCGCGCAAGCCTACGAAGCCGGCGGCGAGCCCGGCAAAGCCGAAAAAACCCTGTTGCGTGCGATCGAAGTCGCGCCACTATCGCCCCGGCCATGGCGACAGCTCGGGCGCCTGTACTCCAGGCTGCAGAACCTGCGCGGATCGGTCGACGCCTTTGAGCGCGCCTGCGCTCTCGACCCGCAGGACCTGGCGTGCCGTATCGGTTACGGCTGGGCTCTGCTGGCGGACCATGACATCCGCGCGGCGAACGCAGTGAGTGATTCGATTCTGGAAGCATCGCCTGACCAGCCCGAGGGGCATGTGATGGCCGGGCACATCCACAATATCCTGGGTCGTGCCGGGGCGGCGGCGGAATCCTACCGCCGAGCCTTGCAGGCCGATCCAAGCCGGACCGACGCGATGTATCACCTCGTGGATCTGGACCCACCGACACTTTCGGCTGCGCTCACCAGGGATCTCCAGGCACGGCGCGAAGAGACCCAGCATTCGCCGCGCGACACCGCGAATGTGAATTTCGCGCTGGCTCGCATCCACGAAGCCTCAGGTCAGGTGGAGGACGCGATGGCTCACTACCGCGTGGCCAATGCGGCCGCTGCAGCGACGATGAAGAACCTCGGGCTCGACTATGACCCCGGGCTCATGGAGGAGGAGACCGCTCGCAAAATGGAGATGTTCCCCCCCGCGGTTTTTGCTCAGCAACTGGAGCCGCTCGAGCTCGATATGAAGCTGCTGTTCATCGTGGGGATGCCGCGCTCGGGTACCACGCTGGTGGAGAGGATCCTGGGCAGCCACCCACAGGTCACCCCGGGAGGCGAGCTGACCCACATGCAGAATTGTCTTGCGAAGCTCCTCGCATCACGGCATGCCGCGGGCAGGCGCGGCGCCATCGACCTCGCGGATGAGGGCGACCGCAATTTGCTGCTTGAGCTGCGCGAAGGCTACATCGACCGTCTCTTCGAACGGGACCTCGATGGCGAATACGTCACCGACAAGCTTCCCGCGAACTTCTCCGCGCTGGGTCTGATCCGGCTGCTCTTCCCGGACGCACGCATCGTCCACTGCATCCGTCATCCCGTGGCGGTCTGCTGGTCGCTGTATGCGGCACATTTCGGCGTGCATGTGCCTTACAACGCCAGCCTGCATCATCTCGCGCACTACCATGAGAATGTGTACATGAAATGGTTGACGCATTGGAAAGGCATTCTGAGCGACGGCATCATCGAAGTGCGCTATGAGCAGATGGTCGCCGATCCGGAGACCGAGACCCGAGGACTTGTCGCGCGCTGCGGACTTCCATGGGACGATGCATGCCTTGGGTTCCATCGCAATGAGCAACCGGTGTTCACAGCCAACATGAGACACGCCCGCCGGCCGGTCTTTGCCGGCTCAATAAACCGGTGGCAAAAATTCGCCACTCACCTCGAGCCGCTGACCGGGCGGCTCGCAAATCGGGAGAACGGAAAATGAAGCTTCTTGAAGTCGCGCTCCTGGGTTTGCTGATGGCTTTCGTGCAGGTCGCCCGCGCGGTGGATCCGCCATCCCCGCCCGACTACGGAATCTCCGTCAAAGAGGTGCGGATCCCGTTGCCGGACGGCGTGCATCTCGCCGCGGACCTGCATATGCCGGTGGGCGGGGACACGGCTGGCGAGAAATTCCCCGTGCTGCTGGAGTACCTGCCTTACCGCAAGGCGGAATCCCAGGCGAGCAGCTACTCGCTGTACTCGTACTTCGTGCAGCGTGGCTATGTCGTCGCGCGCGTCGATATCCGCGGCACCGGAAACAGCGAAGGACATCTGATTCCCTACGAGTACTCGGATCGCGAGCACGAGGACGGTGAGGCCGTCATTGCCTGGCTCGCCGCACAGAAGTGGTCCAACGGCAACGTCGGCATGTTCGGTATCTCATGGGGCGGGTTCAACGCCATCCAGATGGCCATGCGCAACCCGCCCGCACTCAAAGCGATCATTGCGGTGGATGCCACGGAGGATCTCTACCAGGATGACGTGCACTTCATAGACGGAATCATGCATCTGGATTCCTGGGAGATGAGCATGGACCTCGCCGCGCGTCCCGGTGCGCCAGATTTCGTGATTGACGAGGCGTACTTCCGGGACCGCTTCGACGCGGAGCCGTGGATGCTCACTTACAAGAAGCAGCAGCGCGACGGCAAGTTCTGGGATCGCGCGTCGCTCAAGGGTCAGTACGAGCGCATGAAAGTCCCGAGCTTTCTCATCGGCGGCTGGTACGACGGCTACCGCGACAGCGTCGCGCGCATGCTCCAATACGTGAAGAACGCTCCGGTGAAAGGGATGGTGGGCGCCTGGCACCACACCTGGCCGAACAAGCCCTATCCCGGGCCCGGCATGGAGTGGCGCCACGAGGCCGTGCGCTGGTTCGATCAGTGGCTGAAGGGTCGCAACACCGGAATCATGGACGAGCCACGATTCGCGGTTTACGTGCGCAACTGGCATCCGCCGGGCCCGACGCTCGAGCAGGCACCAGGCCACTGGCGCTGGGAAGAGGGCTGGCCAATCGAGCGCATCAAGGAACGTGCGCTCTACTCGCAGCCCAATCACACGTTGGCCTCATCAAAGCCGGCAGAGACAGTACATCAACTGCGCTATGTGCCGACCATCGGCATCGAGGCGGGGGGGCCCGTGATGTGGTGGGGTGACGTCGCGCACGACCAGCGGCCCACCGATGCGTTCAGCCTCGTGTACGACTCCGACCCATTGGGCGAAGACATGGAGATACTGGGCTTGCCCAAAGCCGTGCTCAATGTGGCCGCGGATGCGAAGCAGGCCAACTGGTTCGTGCGCGTGTCCGACGTCGCGCCGGATGGCGCCGTGACCCAGGTGGCCGGAGCCGGCTTCAACGGCAGCCACCGCATTTCGAGCGCGCAATCCGCAGCCGCTGGAGCCCGGCAAGTTCTTCCCGCTCGAAATCGAAATGCACTTCACTTCGTGGGTATTCCCGAAGGGCCATCGTATTCGCTTTGCCGTCAACAACTCGATGTGGCCCATGATGTGGCCGACGAAGTACCCCACGACCACCTCGCTGAAGGTCGGCGGCCAGGATGGCGCGCATGTGTTGCTGCCCGTGGTGCCGCCGGGCGAGCGACCGGCGCCGAATTTCCTGCCACCGGCCGAAGACCCGAAGATGCCGGGCTTCGAGACGCTGGACCGCGGCACGACCTCGGGCTACGGCGAAATCACGACCGTCGACCGCAATCCGCAGACCGGCGAGGTCAAGGTGCTGGCCACGAACTCGGGCGAACGCCAGTTTCCTTGGGGCACGCAGAGCTACCGCGAGACCATCGAGCACCGCACGTCGGATTCGCATCCCGAAAAGACCGAGGTCATCGGCACCCATCGGCTGGAAACGGCGCTCGAAGGCCGGCTGCTGCTCTGGGAGGCGAACCTCTCGTTCACCAGCGATCTCGACAACTTCTACTACAGGTATACGCGCCGCCTGTCGGAGAACGGCACGAAGCTGCGCGAGAAAACCTGGACGGAGACGATACCCCGCGACTTCCAGTAATTCGGAGAGACTGGTTTTCGAAGAGCTTCAGCGTCTTCCCGATCGGGCGGCGAACCTTGCGCATGGCGGTCGCCATGAAACTCTGATCAGGCGCGCGGCAGGCCGGCCAGGTATGCCTCGGCTTCGGCGAGGCCGACGACCTCCGCGTATTTCGCCTGCAGGTCGAAGAGGTTCGCTTCGTGCGGCGCCGGATGACGATCGCCGACCGCTTCGCGAATGACGAACGGAATGAAGCCGTGCTGGCAGGCATCGACCGCGGTCGCGCGGACGCAACCCGATGTGGACACGCCGGCGATCAGGAGCGTATCGACCTCTCGCTCGGCGAGGGCGGCCGCGAGCTTCGTGCCGAAAAAGGCGCTGGCGTATTGCTTGCTGAAGACGGGCTCGCCCGGCAGCGGCTCGAGTCCCTCGGCAAATGCGGCGAGTTCCGGATGGAGGCCGCGCTCGAAGCTCGAAAGCGCCGGGAGCTTCCGGAAGAAGACGCCGCCATCCCGGCCGCCCGGCTCGTAGACGACATTCGTGTGCATCACGGGAATGCCGGCCTTGCGCGCGATCCCGAGCAGGCGGACGGCCGCGGCGCGCGCATCCTCGACGCCGGCGTAGAGCGGTGAGCCGGGCGCGAGGTAAGCGCGCACGAAATCGACGATGAGCAGCGGCCGGGGTGCTGCGCGGGCGGCGCGTGGCGCGGGGCCTGCGCGTGCTGGTCGTGCCGGGCTCGCAGCAGGTGAAACGCGCGGCGGAGGCGGAGGGGCTCGATCGCGTGTTTCTCGAGGCGGGCGCAGAGTGGCGCGAGTCCGGCTGCTCGATGTGCGTCGGCATCAATGGCGACGTCGCGGCAGCCGGCGACTACGTCGTCAGCACGAGCAACCGCAACTTCGAGGGGCGCCAGGGGCAGGGCGTGCGCACGCTGCTCGCGAGCCCCGTGACGGCGGCGGCGGCCGCGGTCACGGGGCGGGTGACGGACCCGCGCGAGGTCGTAGGCTGATGGAACCAGTCCGGCTCATCCGCTCGCGCACGGTCGTCCTGCCCGAGGCGGACATCGACACCGACCAGATCTTCCCGGCGCGGTTTCTGACGACGACCAGCGGGGCGGGATTCGCGGACCGGCTGTTCGCGGACTGGCGCTTCGATGCCGCCGGCAAGCCGCGGCCCGACTTCGCCTTGAACCGGCCGGAGGCGGCCGGCAGCCAGGTGCTCGTCGCGGGCGCGAATTTCGGCTGCGGGTCCTCTCGCGAGCACGCGGCCTGGGCGCTCCGGGACTCCGGTTTCCGCGCGGTCGTCAGCACGTCGATTGCCGACATTTTCCTCAGCAATGCGCTAAAGAACGGCCTGGTGCCGGTGCGGATCGAACCGGGCATCCACGCCTGGCTGGTGGCGAATCCGGGGGCCGCCGTCGAGGTCGACGTCGAGGCGGGGGTGCTTCGCCTGCCCGACGGCCGTTCGGCACCGTTTTCGATCGACCCCTTCGCACGGCACTGCCTGCTGAGCGGCATCGACGAGCTCGGCTTCCTCCTCTCCCAGCTCCCGGCCATCGAAGCCTGGGAACACCGCTGACGGCAGCCGCCAAAGGGGACGCGCCCCTTTACATTGGCAGGAGGCGTTTGCCGCAGGAATTGTTAGGGGGCGCGTCCCCTTTAGCCTGCTCCTTTGGCGGCCGCGGTGAAACTCCCGGGCTGTCGGACTTGTCCCACGAAGGCTGGGAATCCCGGCTCGGGACGCCCACGGGTTAAACTGGGAGGCCTATGAACAAGTTAGCGGTCGCTTTGGCCGTCGCGGCGGCACCTTTTCTCCTCGCGTCGACGAATAGCGAGGGGAATCTCTATGGCCGGTTCAACGACGGCGTGTACCTTGCGCCGGGCAAGCTGTTCAAGTTGAGCTCGCCATTCCCGGACGCGCCCATCGTGTCCGACGGCCGGGAGCCCGCCAACAACAATGCCGGCGCCGTTTCCTTCATCGACCAGGCCGGCCGCATGATGGGCGTGCTCTACATGGAGGACAAGGACAAGACCATCGCCGCGGGCGGCGACACGCGCCACCTCGCGGACTGGTTCCGCGATACCGGCTTCCCGCGCTTCTTCCAGGCGAATGTCCCGGATTCGAAGGTCCTGCGTGAAATCGCCGGCACCATCGACGGGGAGCCGGCCTGGATCGCGGTCGCCCTGGTGCCGAACGCCTCGCCGCTCGGCGTGTCCGTGAAGGGCAGTTATGATGTCAGGCGCAACGATTCCTGGCGCGGAATGGCGGTGGTGGCGCACGGCAGGCATTACTATCTGCTGCAGACCGAACTGCGGATCGAGAAGCTCGCCGCGCCGGACTGGAATTACGACGAGAACGCGGCCGACTGGAATGCGTTCGTGCCGGAGCTCGAGGCGCTCTACGGACGCATCGAGTTCCTGAAACCCTGATCAGGGAATGAACACGGAGACAAAGAAAATGCGCTTGAAGACATCCCACGCACTCGTACCGCTCGCACTCGCCGCGCTCGCGCTTGCCGCCTGCGGCCAGAAGCCGGCGGAAGAACAGGCCGCGGCGCCCGATGCCGCGGCCGAAGCCCAGGCCCAGCAGGATGAGGCGATCAAGGTCCGCGAAGAGGAGTTGGCCCGCCGCGAGCAGGAGCTGGCCCTGAAGGAGAAGGAAAAGGATCTCGCCGATCGCGAGGCTGCGCTCGCGAAGGCGTCGGCGCCGAAACCGGCCGTCAAGGCGGCGGCACCCAAGCCGGCGGCGTCGAAGCCTGCCCCGACGCCGGTCGCTGCCGGCCCGAGGGACTACACCATTCCGGCCGGCACCTCGATCTCCGTTCAGCTCCCGGCCGCGATCTCGACCAAGACCGCGAAAGTCGGCCAGCGCGTCTCCGCCAACCTGTCCAACGACATCGTCGTCGACGGCAAGGTGGTGGCGAAGGCAGGTTCTCCGGTGCAAGGCTCGATCACCCAGGTCATATCGGGCAGCAAGACGATCGGCGGCAAGCCGACGCTCGGGCTCACCTTCGACAGCATCACGTCCATGGGCGGCGACCGGCCGATGAACGCGCGCATCACGCAGGTCGCGGACAAGAGCGACAAGGGCGGCGACACCGCGAAGATCGCGGGCGGCGCGGTGGCAGGCGGCGTGGTCGGGCACCAGATCAGCCACAAGAACGGCGCGGTCATCGGTGCGCTGATCGGCGCCGCGGCCGGAACCGCGGCGGCGAAGAACACCGGCAAGGAACTCGTGCTTCCCGCCGGCACCGTCGTCGGGATGACGCTCGAATCGCCCGTCACCGTGACGATGTAGCAAAAGGGGACAGTCACCTTTAGAGGGGACAGTCACTTTTAGAGGTGACTGTCCCCATTTCGTTTCTGCGCAGGTTCCCTGCCGGCGGGCCGATACCTGAGAGAGCGACCGGCGCAAGATTCCAGTGCAGATACGAAACTCTCTGAGCCGCATGGCAGGTTCTGACTGCCATGCTTTCGAAGTGCGTCGAGTGAATCGTCAGCAATACCATCGGCCAGCCAACGGGACCAGCTGGCGATCGCCGACAGCGACGGCCAACTCGTGTACGGACCGATCAATGGATCGCGCCTTGTTCCGCAATGAGCGGCGGCGCTCGACCACGCAAAATCTTCCGCGCTGCCAACCAGGCTCGCTCGAACCGGATTGAGTTCGACGTATCGAACCGCATTGAGGAAATAGTTTTCATCAAGTGGTGAAGAGAAATAACGGCTCTGCCAGCAATGCCCCGTCAATCCCCGCATGCGATTGACACGCTGGGCATATTGGCCATGGATCGCGCCCAACATCCGATGGAGACCCTCGGCGGACTGCGGTATCGCGACGAGGTGCACGTGATTCGGCATGAGGCAATACGCGACTATCTCCACGCCATTGCGTTTGGCATGAACTTTCAACAGTCCGAGGTAGGCCATTTGATCCGCGGGGCTGAAGAAGACCGGCTTGCGGTAGTTGCCGCGCTGGGTGAGGTGGTGAGGAACACCCGGGATCAGAATTCGGGCGCGACGCGGCATATCGCGGAGTTTGCTCGCCCCCGATGACAGCGAGTCCCGCGGCAATCTTCGCGATTGTGGAGAAACCGGGAAAAGGTGACTGTCCCCTCTAAAGGTGACTGTCCCCTTTTATCAGAGGCCGCGCTGCAGCCAGAGAAAGCCGGCGGCGTCGATGTCGCGAGCCAGCGCCTCCCGGCGCGGCGCGAGATCGGCGCGCCGAGCGTCATCCAGGCGGTCGGCAAGGAATTCCGCGCGACGCACGATGAGACCGGCCCATGGCAGCGGTTCGGCCTGGGTGTAGGCGGCGAGCGCCGCAGCATGCCGCCGTGCTTCGCGCGCATCGCCGTGGCGCAGCGAGAATTCGATCGCGACGCGACGGTACTCGAGGTGGTTGTGGCTCACGCAGCCCTCCGCGAGGATCGCCTCACCCTGTGCCAGCAGGCCGCGGGCGCGCCCGGCGTTCGGCAGGTGCAGTGCCTGCACGCCGAGGCACCACGGCGCGCAATAGGTACGCGCCACTTCCAGCGCGAGGGCGGACGCGTGCTGCAGCAGCACCTGCGCGTTTGCCGTCCCGCCGAGCTCACCGATCGCATGACCCTGCAGCGCCATCAGCTCCGCCTCGAAGCGGCGCGCGCCGAGCTGGCGCGCGAGCGCGAGCCCGCGTTCGCAAGTCGCAAGCGCACGCTCGCAGTCCGCGCGGTAGAGCGAAATCATCGCCTCGACCAGCCGCGCCAGCGTCTCGGATCGCGGGTCGCCGAAGCGCTCCGCTTCGCGGATGATCGAGGCGCACTCAGCGAGGGCCGCCGTCGCTTCGCCGCACACCGCGCGGGTCAGCGCCAGCATCGGCGCATTCGACAGCGCAAGCCCGACCGCGCCGTGCGCGCGCGCCTCGGCGACGCACCTGGCGAACTGGTCGCGCGCGCTCTGCATCCACCCGCGCTGGTACAGCGCGTCGGCGACGCCGCCGAAGGCGCGCGCCTCGTCCACGGGCGATTGGGCGCGCCGCGCCCAGACCAGAGCGCTTTCGTGCGCCAGCAGGCAGGCCTCGAGCTGGCCGCGCGGGAAATGGATATTGCCGCGCAGCGACCAGATGCGCGCGAGCAGTTCCGGCCGCCCGGAGCCGGCCAGCACCGTTTCCGCCTGCTCGAGCGCGGCGAGCGCCTCGTCGTAGCGGTCGAGGATCCGCAGCGCATTGGCGAGTGCGAGCCGCACGCGCGCCTCGAGCAGCGGCTCGGGGCGCAGGTCGATCACCTCGCGCAGTGACGCGATCGCGTCGTGCGTGTGGCCGGCGCGGGTCTGCAGCTCGCCGAGCAGGCAGCGGGCGATGCCGAGGTCTGCAGGGTCGCGGGCGAGCGCGCAGGCGCGCTCCGCGAACTCGAGCGCGCGATCCAGCCTCAACGAGTCCGCTTCCGCGACCGCAGCCTCGACGCAGGCGCGCGCCGCGCCGGAATCGCCCGCCTCCGCCAGGTGGCCGGCGCGCAGGCCGGCGTCGCGTCCCGCGTACCATGCGGCGGCCGCCGCGTGCAGTTCGCGCCGCCGTGACTTCAGGAGCGACCCGTACACGACCTCGCGCACCAGCGCATGCGCAAACGCGACCTCGTTGCCCTCGAGCGTCAGCAGGCCTTCCTCCACGAGGCGGTGCAGCGCCGCGGCCGGGCCGTCCGGCATCTCCGCAAGCGCGGCGCGCGGGAACCGCAGCCCCAGGACCGAGGCCGCGAGCAGCGCCTGGCGATCCTCGCGCGCGAGGCGCTCGACGCGCGAGAGCACCAGCGCCTGCACCGAGGCCGGCATCGCGGTCTCGCCGGCTTCCGCCGCGCGCAGGAGCTGGTCGAGGAACAGCGGATGGCCTTGCGCGCGCGCGACGCAGCTCTCGACGGTGTCCGGCGCAAGCTGCGGATAGCTCGCCGCGAGCGCGCGCGACTCGTCCTCGGTCAGCGGTGCGAGGTCGAGCGTGGTGAGCGGGCAGCCGCGCGCGCGCGCGCGCCAGGCGGCGTCGATCGGGTCTTCGTCCGGGCGCGTGGAAAGCACGAGCATGGCAGGCTGCGCCGCGACCGACGCCGCGAGCTCGCCGAGGCGCGCCGCCTCTTCGCCGCCCGCGTAGTGCAGGTCCTCGATGACGAGGACCAGCGGCGCTTCCTGGCAGGCCGTCTCGATCAGCCGGCGCACGACTTCCATGCGCCCGTGCTCGAGCGCCTGCGGGTCGACGTTGCGCTCGATCGAGGCCTGGTCCGCGGAAAGCGGCGCACCGAGCAGGCCGCTCGCGTGCAGGATGCTGTTGGCCGGCAACCGCCCCGATTCGATCGCCTCGACGACCGCGCGCCCGCGCTCGGCCGGCCCTGCGTCCGCGCTGATGCCGAGCAGGCTCGCGAACAGCGACGCGAGCGGGCGCCGCGCCTTGACCTGGCCGAAGTCGAGCACCTGCACGCGGTGACAGTGCGCGCCGCGCGCGCGCGCGGCCTGGACCAGCGCCTCGAGCAGGCGGGTCTTGCCGATGCCGGCCTGGCCGCGCGTGACGATGGTGCGGCCGCGGCGGGTCGCGATGCATCGCTCGAGCAGGCCCGCGACGAGCGAGAGTTCGGCCTGGCGTCCCGCAAACGGGAGCTGGCGCGCGTGCAGCGCGCGCTGGAGCCCCTCGGAGAGCAGGACTTCCCCGGGGTTGGCGCGGCCGGCGAGCGACTCGGCGTCGGTCATCGGGTCGCCCGCGAGCGGGAATGGCCCGTCGATGCGGGTGGGCAGCAATGAGCCTTGCGCGACGCCGGCCGCCGGTGCGCCCGGCGTCAGGTCGCTCGCGCCGAAAGCCTGCATCAGCGTTTGCGCGGCACGCAGCGCGCGTTGCGGTTCATTACCGGAGAGGTTGCCGAGGCCGAAGACCGCGGTCAGGCGATCGCCGGAAAGCCGGTCGGCGACGCCGCCGTGTTCCGCGACCGCTTGGTCGAATACGCGCTGGATGCGCAGCGTGAGCTCGCGGGTCTCCTCGGGATCGAGCGCGCGCCGCTGGGCGGCGAGTCCCGGCAGGCGTATCGCGAGCACCGTTCCGGCCTGGAACACGCGATCGTCGACGATTGCGTTCGCGTCCGGCGCGGCCGCGGCCGCGGCCTCGACCGCGACGGGATCCTCCGGCTCCGCGCCGGGCAGCGCGTACAGCGGCCCGCTCGCGCCCGCGCGGCGCTTCTTCATCAGCTCGCGGTAGAGCGCCTCGGTCGCGGGATCGGGCGCGAGGTCGAGCTCGCGCCGCAACACGGTGCGCAGCACCTGGTACTGGCGCAGCGCCTCGGTGTAGCGGCCTGCGCGCGCGTAGCAGCCCATCAGCTCGCGATGCGCGCCCTCGGCAAGCGGCTCGACCGAGAGGAGCCAGGCGAGCGCGTCGATCTCGCCGTCGGCGTCGTCGGACTCGCGGCAGAGCGCGGCGAGGCGGGTCGCGCCCGCCGCGGTCTCGCGCCGCAGCGTCCGGCGCTCGGCGGCGACCCATTCCTCGAAGCTGCCGGAGCGCGCGTCGAAGCCCTCGAGCAGGGTGGCGCCTGCAATCGCACGCGCGGCGCGCAGCGACGAATACGTCGCCTCGGCCAGGAACGCGCGCAATCCGTGCACGTCCACTTCGAGGTGCGCGAGGTTGAGGGCAACCTGCTGCGGGTCGGCCTCGAGCAGCGCGTGCTGCTTCGCGGGCAGCGCGCGGCGCAGCGCGGCGAGCGCCTGGCGCAGGCTCGAGCGGGCGAGCTCGGCATCCGCGTCCTCCCACAGCAGTGCGGCGAGGCGCTCGCGGCTCTGGCGCATGCCGTTCTGCAGCGCGAGGAAGGCGAGCAGGGCGCGGGCCTTGCGCGCCTTGACCGGAATCGGCCTGTCGCCCGGTCCCCGGAGTTCGAAGCTTCCCAGGAGTCGCAACCGCAGCATGGGCGCGAAGCGTAGCGCAGGGGCCCGTCGGGAATATGAAGGGGTCCGTCCCGTTCATAATAAAGTACTTAAAAAACATGGTGTTGCGCGATAGAAAATTTTCACGGTGCTTTCACGCGTCGCCTCACAGGCGTTTCACGGCGAGCCCGTACAAAGGTCACCGTGGGAGCGCCCACACCAACCGAGGACTCGACATGAAACTGACGGACTCACGCGGATTGCCGCTCTCCACGCAGAGCGTGGCGGCCCTGGAACGTTACGAAACCGCGATGCGCCAGGCGCTCGGCTACGTCGGCGACCCGATGGCGACGCTCGATGCCGCGCTCGCCGAAGACCCGGACTTCGCGGGTGCCTACGCGTTCAAGGCCGACCTCGCGGTCATGTCCTCGGCGCGCAGCGCGCTGCCGGTCATCGAGGCGAACATCGCGGCACTCGATCGCCTCGGCGATCGCGCCACCGAGCGCGATTGCGCGCACGCAACGGCCGCGAAGGCCTGGCTCGAGGGCCGCTTCGAGCGCGCGTCGCACCTGTACGGCGCGATCGCGATCGATCAGCCGCGCGACCTGCTCGCGATCCAGGCGGCGCACGTCATCGACTTCAACCTCGGCGACTCGCTGATGCTGCGCGACCGCATCGCCCAGGTGCTGCCGCACTGGAACGCAGAGGTGCCGGGCTACGGCTACCTGCTCGGCATGCAAGCCTTCGGCCTCGAGGAAACCGGCAACTACAGCCGCGCCGAGGACGTCGGCCGCCACGCGCTCGCGCTGAATCCCTACGATCCCTGGGGCGTGCATGCCGTGGAGCACGTATTCGAGATGCAGGGCCGCATCCACGAGGGCATCGAGTGGCTGAATGCCACGTCGCTCAACTGGGCGGACACGGGCCTCGCGTTCCACAACTGGTGGCACCTCGCGCTGCACCAGCTCGATCTCGGCGACCTGCCGGCCGCGCTCGACGTGTACGACCGGCTGGTGCATCCACGGGCATCGGGCGTCCCGCTCGAGCTCATCGACGCCTCGCAATTGCTCGCGCGCATCTCGCTGCGCGGCGGCACCGTCGGCACGCGCTGGCAGGCGCTCGCGGACTGCTGGGCGGAGACCGGCGAGGGCGGCTTCTACGTCTTCAACGACCTGCACGCGTTGCTGGCCTTCGCGTTCGCGGGCCGCGAGCAGCCGATGAAGCAGATGCTGTCGGCGCTCGAAGCGAGCGCGGCCGGCGCCGGGACCAATGCCGAGAATGTCCGCGCCGTGGGCCTCCCGCTCGCGCGCGCCATAGTCGCGATGGCGGGGGGTCGGCCGGCGGAAGCGCTCGAGCAGATCCTGCCGATGCGCAGCCGCGCCAACCGCATCGGCGGCAGCCACGCGCAGCGCGACCTGGTGCAGCTCACCGCGATCGGCGCGGCGCTGGCCGCGCGCAACGGCCGCCTCGCGCGCGCGCTCGTGGCCGAGCGCACCGACCAGAAGCCGGCCAGCCCGCACAACTGGCGCCTCATGGCGCGCGCACTGGACACCCAGGGCGCGAGCATCGAGGCGCGGCAGGCGAGCGAGCACGCCGAACTCCGACGCCGCGCGCAGATGCGCCGGCATGCAGCCTGACAGATACCATCAAGGAGACTTCCATGTTCAACAGGATCCTGTACCGCGGCCTGCCCTCGGCCATGCTGTTCGTGCTGGCGGCATTCATGCAGTACTTTGCGATCCGCGCGTTCCTCTGACGCGCGGCATCACGGAATGGGAACTGGTTCACGATTCCGCCGAAAGGCAGAAGTCGCGACCCGGCAACGGCTAGAATGCGCCGCGTGACGCCGACGCCCCAGCGGGTGCGGGCGTCCGATTCCCGAAAACCCGACTTCGCAGTCGTCGCCGGCTGTCCGGCGCGATGCGTCGTCGCATTGAGATGGGTGCAGACATGATTGCAAGAAGAATTTACCGCGGCTTTCCGACCATCGTGCTGTTCGCGGTGGCCGCGCTCATCCAGTTCCTGGCCATCAGCATCTTTGTCTGACGGCGGCCGCGAGCCGGTTCCCGTCAGCGCCCGTCGCCCGGCTGCAGGGACCGCAGCTCGTCCAGGGCCGACGCCAGCCGCTGCCGCGCCGCGGCGGCGAGCGGCCGCAGCGCAACCGCGTCCTGCTCGATCGCCGCGTGCTCCATCGCCACGGCCACGGCCTCGAGCCTGACCGCGCCCATGTTGGCGCTCGCGCCCGCCAGGGTGTGCGCGGCGCGCCTGGCGAGCGGGAAATCGCCGCGATCGAGGCCTTCGTCGAGGTTGTCGCAGGCCTCCGCCGCGCTGTGCCCGAAGGTCTCGACGAGGCCGCGCGCCAGCGCGGCGTCGCCCATGGTCACCTCGCGAAAGCGGCTCGCCGAGATCTCGCTGCCGTGGCCTGAGGCGTGCTCGGCGCCGTGCCGTTCCGCCGGCGCGCGAATCACGTGCCGTCCGGTGCGCGAGCCGATCGCGGGCGCATAGCGTTCGAGCACGGCCTCGAGCCGTTCGCGCTCGAGCGGCTTGGCGATCACCTCGTCCATGCCCGCGGCGCGGCAGTCCTCGACCTGCTCCTTCAGCGCGCTCGCCGTGAGGCCGACCACCGGGATGCGCCCGCCGCCGGCGACATCCGCGCGGATGCGACGCGTCGCCTCGAGGCCGTCCATCACCGGCATCTGCACGTCCATGAGCACGAGGTCGACGCTGCGCTCCTTCAGCAGCGCGAGCGCCTCGGCGCCGTCCGCGGCCTGCAGCACGGTGCAGCCTGCGCGCTCGAGGAACAATTCGGCGACGCGCCGGTTGGTGGCGTTGTCTTCGACCAGGAGCACGGTCCGGCCGCGCCGCTGGTGGTCCTCGACGATCACGTCGCGAGTCACGATCGCCCGCAGGCGCTGGGTGAACTCGAGGGCGGCGGCCGAGAGCACGCGTTCCATGGTCGCGAGCAGTTCCGCGCGACGCATCGGCTTGGACAGGTGGCCCGCGAAACCGAGCGCGCGCAGTTCCTTGCGGCTCGAGCGGTCGTCGATCGAGCTGTACAGCACGAGCCGGGTCTCGGCGATCGCGTGGAGCGCGCGGATCCGGCGCGCGAGCTCGAGGCCGTCGATGCCGGGCATGCGATGGTCGGTTAGCACCGCCTGGAACGGGTTGCCGTCCTCGGCCGCGCGCTGCAGCGTCGAGAGCGCCTCGATGGCCGAGGCCGCCGACTCGACGTCGTAGTCCGCGCCGGCGAGCAGCTCGCCGATCACGCGGCGGTTGGTGTCGTTGTCGTCGACCACCAGCACGCGCCGGCCCTCGGGCGGCTCGGACGGCGGCGTGTCCTCCACGGCATCGCGCGCGCAGCGCGGCAGCCGCGCGGAGAACCAGAAGATCGCGCCGGCGCCCGGCGCGCTCTGCACGCCGACTTCGCCGCTCATGAGCTCGGCGAGGCGCTTGACGATCGAGAGGCCGAGGCCGGTGCCGCCGTACTGGCGCGCGGTCGAGGCGTCGGCCTGCGCGAAGGGACGGAACAGCTTCGCCTGCTGCGCGGGGGTCAGGCCGATGCCGGTATCGCGCACGGAGAAGCGGATGAGGTCGCGCACCGGCCCGCGCTCGCGCGAGACGTGGATCGCGACTTCGCCCGCGGCGGTGAACTTGATCGCGTTCGAGACCAGGTTCGCGAGCGCCTGGCGGATGCGGCCGGGATCGCCGAGCACCCGCTCGGGGAGGTCGGCGCCGACGTCGACGACGAGCTCGAGCTTCTTCGCCGCCGCCGCCGCGGCCTGCGTCGCCGCGACTTCCTCGACGTGCGCGCGCAGGTCCATCTCGATGCGCTCGAGCTCGAGCTTGCCGGCCTCGATCTTGGCGTAGTCGAGCAGGTCGTTGATGACGAGCAGGAGGGCGTCGGCGCTCGAGCGGATGACATTCGCGTACTCGCGCTGGCGGCGGTCGAGATCCGTGTCGAGCAGCAGCGTGGTCATGCCGAGCACGCCGTTCATCGGCGTGCGCACCTCGTGGCTCACGTTCGACAGGAATTCGCTGCGGGCACGGCTCGCGGTCTCGGCCTGCTCGCGCGCCTCGGCCAGCGCGGTGCTGAGTTCCGCGTGCTGCCGCTCAAGTTCGGCGATTCGGGTGTCGCGGGAGTCGCTCAAGGCCTCGCCCACCGGGATGCAGTTCACATAATACCGGGTCGCGGGACCCTACTATGGACAGAGCCTATTACGGGTCAACACCTTGGAATCGAGTCCACAAAGGCTGCTGATCGTCGAGGACGACGTGCACATGGCCTACCTGCTCGGCTACCTGGCCGAGAAGGAGCGCTTTGCCGTCGAGTGCATCGCCGACGGCCGCAAGGCGGGGGAGCGCATCGAGCGCGGCGACGCCGTGGACCTGGTGCTGCTCGACGTGATGCTGCCGTACACGGACGGCTTCGAAATCCTCGAGAAACTCCGCGCGCACGCGGCCTGGAAACAGGTGCCCGTCATCATCCTCACTTCGCGCACGCGCGAGCACGACGCCGTGCGCGCGCTCGGCCTCGGCGCCGACGATTACCTGACCAAGCCGTTCAGCCCCGCCGAACTCGTCGCCCGGATCCGTCGCCGCATCGGCCCCCGGAAAACCTGATGAAACGAATGGCACACAAAAGGGGACAGTCACTTTTAAAGGTGACTGTCCCCTTTGTGGTCCCCTTTGTGATGCTGCTGGCGGCGCCGGCGGCGCAGGCCTGCGACACCGCGCTCGAAGCGCAGGTCGCGTCAAAGCCGGCGGACACGGACGCGCGCGACGCCCTGGCGCGGTCCTGCGCCCGCGCCGGCCGGCCCACGGATGCGCTGCATCACTACGACCTCCTGCTCGCGCAAAACCCGAATAACGCCGACTGGCTGCTCGGCAAGTCGCAGGCACTGATCGCCCTCGGCCGCCGGCGCGAGGCCTTGCCCTGGCTGGAACGCGCGCGCGAACGCGCGCCCGCCTACGAAGACGTCTGGCGCGCAAACGCCAACGCGCTCGACCAACTAGACGATTTCGACGCCGCAGATGCGCTGCTGACGCAGGCCGCGGCTCAATTCCCGGAGGCCGCCTGGCCGCGCCAGCGCCAGTCCGCGCTCGCCGAGCGCCGGTTGCTCGAGCAGGGCATGCGCCTGTCCGGCGACCTCAGCTACGAGGATCTCTCGGGAGGCCGCCCGCCGTGGAAGGGCGCCTCGCTCGGCCTCGACAAGCCGCTCGGCGGCAAGCGTCACGTCTTCGCCGGACTGCATCTCGAGGAGCGCTTCGACGTCCAGGACACGCAACTCCTGATCGGCTACGCCGGCCGGCTGGACGCCGACTGGTCCTACGGCATCTCCGCAGACCTCGCGCCGGATGCGCAGAACCTGCCCGAGTGGAGCGTCTCCGCCGAGGCCGGCCGCGCGCTGCCTGAAGCCTTCGGCCTCGGCCTGCGCCTGCGGCACGCCCATCACCAGGCCGTGGACGTCGACAACTTTTCCACCACCGTCGAGAAGTACTTCGACCGGTTCAGCCTCGGCTACTCGCTCAACGTCTCGAAAGTCAGCGACATCAGCGACCCGCACTACGGCCACGTCCTGCGCGCTGCGCACGAGTACGGCGACGGCAGCCGCGCCGCGCTCGTCGTCGGCTTTGGCGAGGAAGCGGAAACCGTCGCGCCCGGCGTCGTGCAGGTGACCGATACGAAAAGCGTCTCGCTCGCCGGCCTGCACTGGACTGGCACCGCCTGGGGAATCGCCTGGGAGGCCGGCTGGTACGAGCAGGGCGACCTTTATGACCGTGTCCGGGTGCGACTTGGATTCGAACACCGGTTCTGAGCTGATCGTCACGATCGCGTGGCGCAGCGCCGAGATCGCGGGTCTCGGCGCCGCGATGCTGCTCCTCATCGCGCTCGCCGTGCGCCGCTACCTTGAACTGGATCGGCGCCGGCACGCGCGCGTGATCGCCGCCTGGCGTCCGCCGCTCGCGCGGATCGCCATCGAGAGCGACGAATCGCCACCGCGCCGCCGCTGCCGCCGCTGCCGGCCGCGCACCTGCCGCACGTGATGGAGGAATGGAATGCGCTGCACGAGGCCGTGCGCGGCGAATCCTCGGCGCGGCTCAATGCCGTCGCGCTGAAGCTCGGCTTCGACGTCGCGGCGCGCCGAAACATCAATTCGCGCCGCATCGGCCGCCGCATCCTGGCGATCCGCACGCTCGGCCACCTGCAGGATCCTTCCTCCTGGAAATCGCTGCAGGAGCAACTCGCCTCGCAGAACGCGCTCGTTTCCTTCTACGCCGCCGCCGCCCTCGTCAGGATCGACGCCCAGCGCGCGATGCCCGGGATCATGAACCAGCTCGCCGAGCGCGAAAGCTGGCCGGGCGAGGCGATGGCGCGGCTGCTCGTCGATGCCGGCGCCGACGTCGCGCGCGAGCCGGTACGCGCGCTGATGCTGTCGCTGGCGCCGGCGAAGATCCCGCCGCTCCTGCCCTGGCTCGCGCACGTGGACGCCGTGCTCGGCAGCGAAGTCGCGATCGAACTGCTGCGCCGCCACCAGGGCGACGCGGCCATCGTCGCGGCGGCGCTCGTCGTCGTGCTCGACCCGGCGGTGCTGCCCGAGCTCGCGCGCTTCGCGGAATCGGCCGACGCCGCGGTTCGCAGGAACCTCGCGGTCGCCTACGGGCGGCTCGGCAGCATCGCGGACACCGTGCCCGTCACGCATCTCATGTGCGACAAGGTCTGGTGGGTGCGCTACCGCGCCGGACAAGCGCTGCTGAAACTGAAAGGCATGACCGCGACAAGGCTCGCGACGGAGCGCGCCGGCCTCACCGACGCCTACGCGCGCGACATGCTCGCGCACGTGACGGCGGAGGCGTCGATCCCGTGATCTTTCGCCACGTCATCGCCGCCGTGCAGTGGGGCTTCCTCGGCTACTTCATCCTGCTGAACGCGATCTACCTGGGATTCTCCTTCATCGCGATCTGGCGGCTGCGTACCTACATGGGCGGGCGCAGCGCGGCCGAACGCGTGTACTCGCACCTGCAGATGCCGATTTCCCTCGTGGTGCCGGCCTACAACGAGGCGGCGACGATCACGACCTCGGTCAAGGCGCTGCTGCAGCTGCGCTACCAGCATTTCGAGGTGATCATCGTCAATGACGGCTCAAAGGACGACACGCTCGGGACCCTGATCCGCGAGTTCGAGCTGACGCCGTTCCCGGAGGCGTACCGCGTGCAGATCAAGACCCGGCCGGTGCGCGGGATCTACCGCTCGCACAAGTACCCGAACCTGCGCGTGATCGACAAGGAGAACGGCGGCAGCAAGGCGGACGCGAGCAACGCCGGCATCAACGCGGCGCGCTATCCGATCTTCTACTGCGGCGACGCCGACTCGATCCTGGATCCCGGCGCGCTCGAGCACGTGGTGCGGCCCTTCCTCGAGGACCCACGCACGGTCGCCTGCGGCGGCACCGTGCGCATCATCAACGGCTGCAAGGTGCGCGGCGGCGTGCTGGAGGAGGTCGGCCTGCCGAAGAACCCGCTCGCGCTGGTGCAGGTGGTCGAATACCTGCGTGCATTCCTCGGCGGGCGCCTCGGCTGGAGTGCGATCAACGGCATGCTGATCGTGTCCGGCGCCTTCGGCGTGTTCCACCGCGAGAGCGTGGTGGAGGCGGGCGGCTACCGGCACGACGCGATCGGCGAGGACATGGAGCTGATCGTGCGGCTGCATCGCATGCTGGTGAAGCGGGGACAGCGTTATCGCGTCGCCTTCATCCCGGACCCGGTGTGCTGGACCGACGCGCCCGAGGACGTCGCGACGCTCAGGAAGCAACGCAAGCGCTGGCAGCGCGGGCTCGCCCAGTGCCTGTGGTTCAATCGCGAGCTGTGCTTCATGCGCGGCAGCCGCGCGGCCGGGTGGCTGGCGTTCCCGTTCTTCGTCGTGTTCGAGCTGCTGAGCCCGCTGGTCGAGGTCGGCGGCCTTGTCGTCATGGCGATCGCCTTCGCGCTCGGCATGATGACGGGCGCGAACTTCCTCGCGTTCGTCGCCGCGGCATTTGCACTCGGGCTGATGCTGTCCACCACGGCGCTCCTGCTCGAGGAGCTTTCGTTCCACACCTACCCGAAAGCCCGGCACCTGCTGGCGCTTTTCGTAGTCTCGATCCTGGAGAACTTCGGCTACCGGCAGGTGATGTCCGTGTGGCGGCTGCACGCCCTGTACGAATGGCTGAGCGGCGCCCAGATCGGATGGGGCGACATGAAGCGCAAGGCCACCTGGCAGCAGTAAAAGGGGACAGTCACTTTTAAAGGTGACTGTCCCCTTTTGTTCTTTTGTTCGTCAAGCTAGCTGCAGCGGCAACTCGCGCAGGCGCCGGCCGGTCAGCGCAAAGACGGCATTGGCGACCGCCGGTGCGATAGGCGGCACGCCGGGTTCGCCGACGCCGCCCGGCTTCTCGCCGCTCGGCACGATGTGCACCTCGACCGCCGGCATCTCGTTCAGGCGCAGCACCACGTAATCGTGGAAGTTGGATTGCTGCGTCCGGCCGTCCTTCAGGTCGAGCCGGCTGTGCAGCGCCGCGCCGAGCCCGAAGGAGACTGCGGACTCCATCTGGGCGGCGATGCCCGCCGGGTTGACCGCGATGCCGCAGTCGATCGCGCACACGACGCGATGCACGCGGATGGCGCCATCCTCAACCGAAACTTCCGCTACTTGCGCCACCCAGCTGCCGAACGACTCGTGCACGGCGACGCCGCGTGCGCGCCCGGCCGGCAGCTTCGAGCCCCACCCAGATTTGTCGGCCGCGAGATTGAGCACGCCGAGGCGCCGCGGATGCTGCGCCAGCAGCGCGCGTCGGTACTCGACCGGGTCGCGGCCTGCAGCGACCGCGAGTTCGTCGACCAGTGATTCCATGACGAACCCGTTGTGGCTGTGCCCGACAGAGCGCCACCACAGCACGGGGATCTGCGTGCGCGGCGAGTGCAGCTCGACGCGATGATCGGCGAGGTCCTTGAGGTACGGTGAATCGGCGACACCCTCGACGGAGGTCTCGTCGATCCCGTCCTTGAGCATCGCGCCCTCGAACGGGGTGCCGGTGATGATCGACTGGCCGACGATCGTATGCGACCAGGCCGCCGGCAGGCCGTCCGCGCCGACGCCCACGCGCGCGCGGTGCAGGTAGCTCGGCCGGTAATAGCCGCCGCGGACCTCGTCCTCGCGCGTCCACACGGTCTTTACCGGCTTACCCGCCGCCTTGGCGACTTGCACGGCCTCGCTGACGAAGTCCGACACCGGCGTCGCGCGCCGGCCGAACCCGCCGCCGAGGAACATCGTGTGAATTTCGACCTGCTCCGGCTTCAAGCCAGTAATGCCGGCCGCGACCTGCTGGTCGATCGTCTGGAACTGCGTGCCGGTCCAGATCTCGCAGCGATCCGCGCCGATCCGCACCGCGCAGTTGAGCGGCTCCATCGGTGCGTGCGCGAGGTAGGGCACCGCGTATTCGGCTTCGATCACGTGCGCCGCCTTGCCGAGCGCCGCCGCCGTGTCGCCGCCGGTCGCGGCGACCGTGCCCGGCGTTGCGGCCAGGCGCCGGAATTCCTCACGCTGCCGCCCGCTGTCGAAATCCGCTCCCGGGCCCGGGTCCCACTCGACCGCGAGCGCATCGCGCCCGGTCTTCGCGGCCCAGAAATGATCGGCGACGACCGCGACGCCGGACGGCACCTGCATCACGTCGCGCACGCCCGGCACGGCGCGTGCCTTGGCAGCATCGAACGACTTGACCTTGCCGCCGAAGACCGGCGAGCGCGCGACGACCGCGGTCAGCAGCCCGTCGAACTGCACGTCCATGCCGAAGCGGGCGCGGCCCGTGATCTTCTCCGGCGTGTCGAGCCGCAGCGTCGGCTTGCCGATCACGCGCCAGGCCGCCGGGTCCTTCAGGGTGACGGTGGCGGGCGCCTCGAGCTTTGCAGCCGCCTCGGCCAGTTCGCCGTAACGCGCGCGCTGGCCGCCGCAGATCACGACGCCATTCTCGGTGCGGCAATCGGAGGCCGGCGCGCCGAAGCGCTCGGCGGCCGCGGCGACCAGCAGCGCGCGCGCGAGCGCCCCGGCCTGGCGGTAGCGGTCGAATTCCGACCAGGTGCTGGTCGAGCCGCCCGTCCCCTGGATGCCGAAGGCGGTATTGAAGTAGGCGGGCGCCGCCGGCGCATTCTCGACGCGGATCGTGCTCCAGTCGGCGTCGAGCTCCTCGGCGATCAGCATCGGCAGCGTGGTCCAGACGCCCTGGCCCATCTCCGAGTGCGCGAGCACGACGGTGATGCTGCCGTCGCTGCCGATGCGCAGGAAGGCATTGGGATCGGGAAGCTTCGGTGCCTCGCCGGGCGTCTGGGCGAGCGCAAAGCGGCGCGCGCCGGGGACCACGAAGGCGATCACGAGCCCGCCGAGCAGCGCGCCGGCCTTGAGGACCTCGCGGCGAGTCAGGCTCGAGGCGCTCATGGCCCGCGTCCTTCGCCCGCCAGCTCGGCCGCGCGATGGACGGCGGCGCGGATGCGCTGGTACGTGCCGCAGCGGCAGAGATTGCCGGCGAGCGCAGTGTCGATGTCCGCATCCGTCGGCCTCGGTTTCGCGGCGATGAGACTCGCCGCCGACATGATCTGGCCCGACTGGCAATAGCCGCACTGGACCACGTCGAGCTCGGCCCAGGCGCGTTGCACCGGATGGCTGCCGTCGTCGGAGAGTCCCTCGATGGTCGTGATCTTTTGGCCCGCGACCGCGCTCGCCGGGGTGACGCAGGAGCGGCGCGGCTCCCCGTCGATGTGGACCGTGCAGGCGCCGCACTGCGCAGATGCCGCAGCCGTACTTGGTGCCGGTCAGGTGCAGCAGGTCGCGCAGGACCCAGAGCAGCGGCATATCGGCCGGCGCATCGATCTCATGGGAGGTGCCATTGACGTCGAGATTCATAAAGTCCTCACGAGCCCGGGTGGGCCGCACGAGTTTACGCCTGCGAGGCCTGGAGGGGACGGACCCCTTCATATTCGCGAAGGGGACGGACCCCTTCATGGAGCGCGAATCGATTGGCGAACGGTTTGGCCAGGCGCGGTCCCGCCATACGATGAACGGCGAGGATATGCCCGGAGGAACCCGCCATGCGTCATACCGCAACCGTTCTCACATGCCTGTTGTCGCCGCTCGCGATGGCCGATACGCCGCCGGCGCCGCACGACTGCACGGGCGAAGGCTTTCACCGGCTCGATTTCTGGATCGGCGACTGGAATGTCGAAACGCCGGACGGCAAGCCAGCCGGCAGGAACCGCATCGAGCGCGACCTGAACGGCTGCCTGCTGCTCGAGCACTGGACCGGATTCTCGGACACCGGCGAGGTGAACCAGCGTGGCCTCGGCGTGCACCGCTACGACCGGATCACCGACCACTGGCTGCAGGCCTGGACCTTCGACGTGGGTGTCACCTACGACCTGGTTGGCCACCTGGAGGGCGCGCGCATGATCTACGACCACGTCGCCAGGAAGCCCGGCGTAAAGCAGCGCTCGACGCTCGAGCCCCTGGCCGACGGGCGCGTCGAGCAGAAAGGCGAACGCTGGGACGAGGCTTCGAACACCTGGCAGACGACCTTCGACCTTATCTACCGCCGTCCGTAAAGGGGACAGTCACCTTTAAAAGTGACTGTCCCCTTTAGAGGTGCAGGAGGGCGAGGGCGGTGGCGCCCGTCGCGGAGGCCGCGAGGAAAGCGACGGCGAGCGGCCGCCAGCCGGCTTCGCGCAGGTGGGTGAAGGTGATGCCGAGCCCGACCGCCGCCATGCCGCACAGGAGCAGCATCTCCGACGCCTGCTGCGCGAGCTCGAGCAGCCTGTTCCAGCTGTCGCCGCCGACGAAGGCATCGCCGACCGTGCGCACGCCGACCAGCAGCATGAACACGATCACGAACCCGGGCAGCGCGCTGCGCCGCAGTCCTTTCGGCCGCGCGACGTCTTCCTCCGCCGCGGTGCGCGCCATCCACATGGCCGCGACCGGTACCAGCACCAGCAGCCCGAAGGTGCGCATGAACTTCGTGAGCCCCGCGATCGCGACCGCGTCCGGCGCGTCGAACTGCTGCGCGTAGATCAGCGAGGCGCCGACCACCTGCGAGGTATCCTGGATCGAGGCGCCGAAGAACATCCCCGCCGCCGCGACGTCCGTGCCGAACAGGGCGTGCGCGATCCACGGATACGCAATCATCGCCAGCGAGCCGAACAGCACGATGCAGGCGATCGAGATGCCGATGTCCTGCTGGCGCGAGCGCAGCAGCGGCGCGACCGCGATGATCGCGGTGCAGCCGCAGATCGCGGTGCCCGCGGCGAGCAGCCGGCGAATGCCGGGCGAAATGCCGAACAGCCGGCCGAGGCCCACCGCCGCGAACAGCGCGACGACCACGCAGGCGATGACGACCGGCACGGCGACCAGGCTGACGTCCGCGAGCAGGGCGAGCGTGAGCCGGAGGCCGATCAGCGCGATGCCGATGCGCAGCAGCGTCTTCCCCGCGAAATCGAGGCCAGGTTCCGCCCAGCCGCCGAGCCCGGCAATGTTCCTCCACAGGATGCCGAACAGGATCGCGAGCAGGATCGCGCTCACCTGTCCGCCGGTCGCGAGCGAGAGCCCCTTCGCGGCGACGGCGAGCGCGACCGCGAAGGCAAGGCCCGGCAGGATCGCCCGGAGCGCGGCGCCGGGGGCGTTAATGGATCGACTCCATCAGTTGCTGCGGGTCGTATACCACGCCGCCCTTGATCGTGCGGTACACGCGCGCGAGATTGCCGACGTCCGCCAGCGGATCGGCGTCTAGGATCACCAGGTCCGCGAGCATGCCGGCCTCGACCTCGCCGGTCTTGCCCGCCAGGCCCATCGTCTTCGCGGCATTGAAGGTCGCGCTGCGCAGCACCTCGAGCGGCGTCAGTCCCGAATCGGCCATCAGCCGCATCTCGCGGAAGATCGACGGCCCGTGGAGGGTGCCGATGTTGCCGGCGTCCGTGCCCATGACGACGGTGATGCCGGCGTCCTGCACCCGCTTCAGGTTCTCCATCGCGATGCGCGGGGACGCGACCGGCTTCTTTTCCGCCATCAACTTCGCGACCCGCTCCGGGATCTTCTCCGCCGGCATCGTCGCGAGGTCGTCCATCGCCGCGAGGATCTCGGGATCGGCCCCGTGCTTCTCTTCCGGCGTCGCCTGCCACTGTCCCGACAAGGCGAGCGGGTAGCCCTCGACGACGAACAGCGTCGGGCAGTACAAGGCACCGCGCTCCTTCAGCAACGCGATGAATTCGTCGTCCACCGGCGCGTCGAACACGGAGTGCACCAGGATGTCGGCGCCGGCGCGCAGCGCCGCCTTCGCCGTGACCAGTTCCGTCGCGTGCACGGCGAGGCGCTTGCCGGCCGCGTGCGCGGCGTCGCCGGCGGCCTTGACGATCGCCTCCTGCGCGGCGAGGTCGTCGCCCTCGCGATGGATGAACCAGACCTTGATGAAGTCGGGATTGCGCGCGAGCTCGCGCTTGGCCAGGGCGCGGGCCTCCTCCGGCGAGGTGATCTTGACGATCGGCGGGTCGCCGAGATCGAGCGGCGGGTCGTCGACCATGGAAATGAGCGGTCCCGCGACCGCCATGCGCGGCGCGGCGGCGGTGACCGCGGCGCGGTCGCGCACGTCGAAATTCCAGAACGGCCCGCCGACGTCGGCGACGCCCGTGACGCCGTTCGCGAGCCAGACCTTGAAAGTCGCGTCGAGCCGCGCCTTGTTGCGCGCGACTTCCTCGGCATACGGCACGACCGCGTTGAAGTCCGCCGCGTCGGGGCGCGTGTAGAGGTTCCCGGACTGGAAGAAGTGCACGTGCGAATCGACCAGGCCCGGGATCACCCACTTGCCGCGCGCGTCGATGACCTTCGCGCCCTGGGGGAGTTCCAGCGTGATGCCGGCGCCGGCGAGCTGGATCGACTCGCCCGCGATCACGATCGTGGCATTTGGCTCGACGGCGGCGGGGCCCGTCTTCGAGGGATGGACGATGGTGGCGCCGGTGATGACGGTGACGGCCGCTCCCGGCCGGTCCGCGCCCGTTGCAAGCAGGGGCAGGACCAGGGCGAGGGCGAAAACGGCGGATTTCGGCGGCATGCGGCATCTCCGGACTGGGCGCCGGGATTCTAGCCTGCCTGTGGCCGCCGCAGTTCGAGAGAGGGTCCGGGTCGGACCCGGCGGCGACGGTTTACGAAGAGGGCGGCCTGGCCTTCTTGCACTCGATCAGTTTCGTCTTCTCGGTGCCCTGGTGGCACGACGGCCCCGACACCGTCGGCAGCGTCGGCGTCAGGGCGTCGGCCCGGCCGAAGAAGTAGTAGAGGGTCGCGATCAGGATCGCGGCCCAGGTCGTGAGGCGGCGCTGGATTTCCATGGGGTCGGCATCTTAGTGGCGGGCGCCACGCGCGTATGTCGGCGGGCTGTAGGACAGTCCCAGGAATGTGGGGCCGGTCGCGCGCGCGTCCGCGGACTGTGACGTCGGTACGCTTGCCGGGACTGGAGCAGGCCGAAGGCGCGGGCGTGCAGCGCGAATGTGTGACGGTCGCCGCTTCATGACAGTCGCCTGGCGCGGAGACTCGGCCCCATGTCCGGCAGAGCGGCACGGTGGATCGGCGGACTGGCGGCGCTCCTCGCGGGGCTTGCCGCGGTCGCGCCGCGCGCAGCTTCGGCGCTCGAGCGCGGTGAGTTCGACGCGGGCCTCTACACGGCGCCCGGCGCGATCTTCACGGTGCGCTCGCCGCTCGGCCCGGATCCCTGGGTGATCGACAGCTTCGATCGCAATGCCGGTGCGGTCACGTTCGTGGACGCGGCGGGCGACCTGTACGGGATCGTCTGCACGCCGAACTTCGACGTGCTCGCGGGTGCGCAAAACGACCCCGAGACGGACTTCGCGATCCTGCGGAACTGGCTGCACGACGCGACCTTTCCACTGTTCTTCGAACGCCAGTTGCCGGGCGCTGCGATCGTCCGCGAGGAGCCGGCGACCTTCGAGGGCCAGCCCGCCTGGATGGGCGTGATGTACCTGCCGCACGGCAGCTCGCATTTCCACGCCGACCCGCAGACCGGACTGTCGGTCCGGGAGGATTCCTACCGCGGTCTCGTGGTCTTCAGCCGCGGCGGCCACACGTTCCTGCTGATGACCGAAGTCGCGCCGCACGCCGAGTGGAACGCCTTCCTGCCCGCGCTGTCCAATTTCTACAACGGCATCGCCTTCTCGACGCCGCCGCCGCTCCCTGCCGAAACCCACCTCGCCTCCACGCGCCCGTAAAAGGGAACGCTGAACTTTTTTGAACGGCGGCCTCGCCGCGCCGTCGAATTCTTCTCTCGGTTCGTTCCAAAGGACAGACCATGAAGACGCTGACTGCAATCCTGCTGGCGGGATTCATCGCCAGCGGCTGCGCCACGACCGGCGGCGGCATCGAGCGCAGCAAGGCCGACAGGCTCCTCGACCGATACGAGCCCTACCTGGGAGAGCCGGTGAAGAGCTTCACCGCGCTGCAGAAGGACTCGTGGCAGCCGATCAGCCGCACGCAACTCGTGCTCTGGACCACCATCAACGACGCCTATCTGATCACGGTGACGGGCAACTGCCATCAACTGCCGTTCGCGCAGACGGTCGGCGTGACCTCGACGACCAGCGCGATCACGACGTTCGATTCCGTGATCGTGCGCGGCGACCGCTGCCCGATCACGCAAATCCAGCCGATCGACGTGCGGCGCATGCGGGCCGACCGCCACGACAGCTCCGAAGGCGCGGATTCCTGACCGGATACTGCGGGCTCTCCTACGCGGTCGCGCGCTCCGCTGATTGACGCGGCGGCCGCTTCTGGTAGAGGCTCGGGCAGCTCCTCGACCGCGATGCCGAATTGGCCAAGCCGGCCCATTCTGCAGCCGGAGGAGGTTTGCTTTCATGATGACCCTGCCCGAGTGGCTCGCCGTCGTTGCCACGGTGGCTGGCGCGTTGATGACCGCCTCCAATCTCGGCACCCGGGTGACCGGCTGGGGCTTTGTCGTTTTCGCGCTCGGCTCGATCGCCTGGGTCACCGCAGGCGTGCTCAATGACCAGCCGAGTCTCATCGCCGCGGACGGCATCCTGCTGGCCGTCAACCTGTTCGGCGCCTGGCGCTGGCTCGGCCCGCAATCGCGTCACGAGGACAGCAGCGCGCAAGCGGCCGCCCGCAGCCGCCGCGCGACTGTGCCAAGCCTGTTTCCGGCGGGCTCGCTGATCGGCGCCGCCGTGGAAGGCCCCGGCGAGACAGCTCGCGGCACCGTCGTCGAAGCCATGTTGAAATGCGACGATCGCTCGCTCGCCTATGTCGTGGTCGGCGAAGGCGGCATCGGCGGCGCCGGCGAGACACTCCGGCTGCTTGCGCCGGAGCACCTGCGGCTGCAGGGCGAATCCGTGTGCTGCGACCTCGACGACGCGGGCTGGCAGGCGCTCGCGACGATCGAGGACGACGACTGGCCCGCGGCGCCGCCGTCGCCAGCGCCGGTTCACGTCGTTGCCGGCGCGCCGTCATGACCGAAGCGGAGATCGCCGTCGTCGGTGCCGGGCCCGCCGGCCTCAGCGCGGCGCTCTACGCCGCGCGGTTCCTGCGCAGCACGCTGGTCCTGCACGACGGTTCGCCGCGCGCCGCGCGTATCCCGCGCACCCGCAACGTGCCGGGCTTCGAAGCCGGCGTCGCCGGGGCGCAGCTGATCACGAAGATGTCGCGCCACGCGACGCGCTACGGCGCGAAGCTGGTCGCGGCGCGCATCTGGCGCGTCGAGCGCACGGCGGGCGGCGGGTTCGAGCTCCTGTCCGAGAACGGCCGCTCGTGGTCTGCCCGCGCCGTGATACTTGCGACCGGGCTCGAGCACAACCACATCCCGATGGACCCCCGCTGCCACGAACTGGCCTCGCAGCAGGGAATATTGCGCTATTGCCCGGTCTGCGACGGCTACGAGCATCGCGGCAAGCGGATCGGCGTCGTGGGCTGCGACGTGTCGGGCGCCGGCGAGGCGCTGTTCCTGCGTCGATATTCGCCGGACGTCACCTTGCTGACGCAGTGCAGCGCAGAGCTCGGCGAGCAACAGCGCCGCGACCTTGCAGCCGCCGGGATCCGCACGATCACGGACCCGATCGCCGGTTACGAACTCGCGCGAGGGGGAATTCGGGTCCGGCTCGAAGGCAACGATGCCGCGCTCGCCTTCGATGTGCTGTATCCGGCGCTCGGTTCGCGCCCGCGCAGTACGCTCGTCGCATCGCTCGGCATTCCGCTCGATCCCGATGGCAACGCCGCCGCGGACTCGCCATTCGGCACCCCGGTCGCGGGCGTCTACTGCGCGGGCGACCTGGTCGCGGGCCTCGACCAGATCAGCGTCGCCCTGGGGCACGGGGCGGTGGCGGCCACGCGCGCGCATCACTGGCTGAGCGAACGCGAGGGACGCACGGCCGACGCGGTACTCGACTCGGCGCAGCGATCTGCCTGAATCGGTACGACCACCCGTGAAAGCGGCGGCCTGCTTTTATGTAGACTAGCGGGGGTGACGAGGGGACTCCTGCTCAGCTGCATCCTGTTCGCCGGCACGGCGCTCGCCGCCGGGCCGGGCCCGCTCGCGCCGAGCGAACAGGACTTCATCGAATTCCTCGACGCGGCCAATGCCGTCGGCGCGATCGACTCCGGCCTGTTCGCCGAGTTCAGGGGCCGCGACCGCGCGTCCTGGGACGCGCAGCGGAAGCAGCGCCACGCCGCGCTCGTCAAGAGCCTCGACGCGCTCGACGCGACGAAGCTGACCGCCGACGACCAGGCCGCGCTCGCGGCGATGCGCACGACGCTTGCCGATTACGGCGACCTCAGTCCCGCCGTCGCCAACGCGCCTGACGGTCCGGCCTGCAAGGATCGCGACGACAAGACGCTCGACTACGAGCGATTGTCCGCGGTGCTTGCCGCCTGTTACCGCGAGATCGGCAACCGGCTCAAGTTCGAGGACGGCACCATCGATCGTGGCGGCGCGCTGGGCCTGCTCGGCGATCTCGAGGAGCCGCAACGGCGCAAGGCGCTGCACGATGCCTTCATTCCGCTATGGGCCGCGCTCAACGGCAACAACGAGCCCGACAGCCCGTACCGGCGCCTGATCAAGCTCGCCGCTGCGACCGAGTCGCGCAATGGCTCCGGCGCCGAGGCCGCGGCCAGGGCGATCGGCGCGACCGTGTCCGAGGTCGAGCGCTGGCTGGTGCAGGTGCTCGAAGCCTGGCGCGATGCGACCGGCCCGACAATGGTCGAGCCCTGGGACTACCGCTACGCGATGGGCGAGGGCGGCCGGCGGCTCAACGCGGCGTTCGGGAGCGGCGACCTGCTCGCGCTCGACCACCGCTTCTACAAGGACCTCGGCGCCGACCTCGACGCGCTCGGCGTCGTCTACGACATCAAGGACCGCCCCGATAAGTCGCCGCTCGCGTACACGGATTTCCTGGTGCGCGGCCATTACGCGGACGGCGAGTGGCACAAGACCGTCGCCCGCGTCGTCGGCCGCTACGAGAGCGGCGGGCTCAGTTCCCTCAACGAGCTGGTGCACGAAAACGGCCATGCCGTGCACATCAGCGCGATCCGGAATCGCCCCGCCTTCACCGACTGGCCCGACACGATCTTCACCGAGGCCTTCGCCGACGTGCCCTCGTGGAGCGTGTACGAGCCGGCCTGGCAGCAGAAGTACCTCGGCACCGCGATCCCGGTCGGCATGTCGCTGCGTGGCCTCTTCGGCAGCGTGATGCTGGACGTCGCCTGGTCTCTGTTCGAGATCCGCATGCTGCGCGATCCGGCACAGGACCCGAACGCGCTCTGGACCGACATCACGCGCGAGTACCTGCACATCAAGCCGCACCCCGGGCAGTCCTGGTTCCTCGAGCGCGTGCAGCTCGCGACCGAGCCTGGCTACATGGTCAACTACGGCCTCGGCGCGGTTCTCACCGCGGAGATGCGCAAGGCCATCGCCGGCGCGATCGGTCCATTCGACGCCGGCAACCCGCGCTGGTATCCGTGGACCAGCGAAAAGCTCCTGCGCTTCGGCTCGGAAAGGAGCGCGAAGCAGCTCATGGACGGACTCCTCGGCCGTCCGCTGTCGCCGGACGCGCTGCTCGCCGAGATCCGCCGCATCAAGTAGTTAGCGAAGGGGACGGACCCCTTCATATTCGTGGAGGGGTCCGTCCCCTCCAGCCGCCTCCAGCCGAAACAATTCGCATTCAGTCCTGAGCGAAGCGCCGGAATGTTGCGCCGCGCGGCCGATGGAACCGCGTGCAGGCCGCCTCGCTCTAATGCATCCACGTACCCGCGAATGATCCCGGGTGCGAGTTTCGTCTAAGTGGTTTTCCCGTCAACCAGGACGGAGGTTCAATTGCGGACTCGTTGGGTCGCGATTTCGTTGTTGCTTGCCTTGTCGATAGCCGGCGCCGGCGCGGCTACGACAAATCAGGCGCAGGCTGCGCCGCGCTGGCCCGTGCTCGACGACTTGCGCGGCAAGGTCGTGCTGGTCGATTTCTGGGCGTCGTGGTGTTCGCCCTGCCTGCAGTCCTTCCCCTGGATGAATGAACTGCAACAGAAGCACGCCGGCGACGGGCTGGTCGTGGTCGCCGTCAACCTCGACCCGGAGCGCGCGCTGGCCGACGCCTTCCTGCAGAAGATGCCCGCGCGTTTCCGCGTCGAATACGATCCCGCCGGCGAACTCGCCCGGCAGTTCGGCGTGCAGGCCATGCCGACCAGCTTTCTCGTCGACCGCAACGGTAAGGTGCGCATACGCCACGCGGGCTTTCGTGAAAAGCAGCGTGACGGGCGCGAGCAGGAAATCGAGCAACTCCTGAAGGAGAAAGTTCCATGAAGTCCCGTCGCCTGCGCGCCGCCGCGGCGCTCGTCGTCCTGGCCACTGCCGCGGCTTCCGGCTGCACCGCGGTCCAGCCCTGGGAGCGCGACCTGCACGCGCGCGCCGACATGCAGCCGGACACGCACGAGGCGGCGATCGACGACCACATCTATTTCAGCAAGGAAGCGAGCAGCGGCGGCCGCGGCTTCGCCGGCGGGGGCTGCGGATGCAACTGAAGAAGCCCATCGGCGCCTCGCTCGCGGCCGCGACCTGCGGCCTGCTCGGCGCACTGCCGGCGGCTCCGGCCCTGGCGCAGGAAATAAAGGACTGGGACGTCACCAGCTCGCTGCTTTTCTACGGCGAGGACAACGACCGCGTCAAGGACGTCAGCCTCGACGTCTCGATCCGGCGCGCGCTCGATGAGGACCGCAGCTTCAACCTCAATTTCACGGTGGATTCGCTCACCGGCGCGACGCCGAACGGCGCCGTGCCGACCAACGACTACCAGACTTTCACCGGCGCCTCGGGCAGCAACACGTACACGATCAACCCGGGCGATGCGCCGCTCGATCCGACCTTCATGGACACGCGCATCGCGGGCAGCGCGAGCTGGCAGCAGTCGTTCGGCGACGCCTCGCGCTGGAATCTCGGCCTTTCCAGTTCGGCCGAGCACGACTACGTCCACATCGGCGTGAACGGGCGGCTCGAACACGACTTCAACCTCAAGAACACCACCGTATTCGCCGGGCTGGCCTACGGCCGGGACGAGGTCAAGCCGATCGGCGGCACGCCGGATCCGCTCACGCCGATGAGCCCGCCGTCGGACCAGCCGGGGGGCATCGGCGACGACGAAGGCGAACACGAGGGCGGAGGCGGCGGCCCGGCGCAGTCGAAGGACGTGTTCGACGCCCTCGTCGGCGTGACCCAGATCCTGTCCCGGCGCTCGCTGGTCGAGCTCTCGTATTCCTACGGGCAGAGCAACGGCTACCTGAACGATCCGTACAAGATCCTCTCGGTCGTCGATCCCGTGACCGGCCTGCCGGTGTACGGCGACCAGGTCGCCGGCGGTGCCGGCATCCGGACTTTCCTCTACCTGTACGAGAGCCGCCCGGACACACGCACCAAACAGAGCGCCTTCGTCGAATGGCGCCATGCCTTCGACCGCGATTCGATGGCGCTCAGCTTCCGCTTCATGACCGACGACTGGGGCATCGACTCCCAGACGGCCGAGGCGCGCTATCGCTGGAACATCAACGACCGCTCCTACCTCGAGCCGCACTTGCGCTACTACACGCAGACCGCGGCCGACTTCTACCGCACGGCGCTGTTCGCGGGCGACGCGCTGCCGGCATTTGCGTCGGCCGACTATCGCCTCGCCGATCTCAATGCCTACACCGTCGGCTTCAAGTACGGGCACGACACCGCGCACGGCGAGTTCGCGGTGCGCCTGGAGTATTACCGCCAGGACGGCACGCCCTCGCCCGGATCGGACGTCGGCGAGCTGGCCAACCATGAGCTGATCCAGCCGCTCGCGGCCGCAATCCTGCAATTTGACTACCGCTTCCGCTACTAGCCTGGTTCGCGACAACGGGCTCTGGCGCGCGGCGTTCCGTGCGATGGCGAGTCCCTGCGAACTGCTGGTCGAGACCGGAGACGAGCGGCTTGCGAGGCGGCTCGCGGATCACGCCTGCGCCGAGGCGCAGCGCATCGACCGCAAGTTCAGCCGCTACCGCGACGACAGTCTCGTCCACGCGATCAACACCAGCGGCGGCCGCCCGCTCGCGGTCGACGACGAGACCGCGCGGCTGATCGACTACGGCGCCGCGCTCTGGACGCTGAGCGAGGGGCGCTTCGACCTCACCTCCGGCATCCTGCGCCGCGCCTGGTCCTTCGACGAAGGCCCGGTGCGTGCGGAACCGGCGCAGATACCCGGGTTGATGCAGCGCGTCGGTTGGCAGCGCGTGCGCTGGGAGCGGCCGACGCTCACCTTGCCCGACGGCATGGAGATCGACTTCGGCGGCATCGGCAAGGAGTACGCGGTCGACCTCGCCGCCGACTACGCAGCGGCCGAGACGGATTGCCCCGTGCTGGTGAACTTCGGCGGCGACCTGCGTTGCACGGGCCGCGCGCCGCGCGCCGGCGCCTGGCGTGTCGGCATCGAGTCCGTGGAGCTTACCGGCGGTGCCGCGCGGCTCGTGGAGCTCAAGACCGGCGCGCTCGCGACCAGCGGGGACGCGAAACGGCATGTTGTCGTCGACGGCATGCGCTACGGCCACATCTTCGACGCCCGCACCGGCTGGCCGACGCCCGGGACGCCGCGCTCCGTCACCGTCGCCGCCGACACCTGCTCGCAGGCCGGCAGCTACTCGACGCTCGCGATGCTGCAGGGCGAGGGCGCCGAGGCCTTCCTCGAGGCGGAGGGCGTCCGCTACTGGGTCCTTCGCTAGTCAACGCCATTTATGGAGGGGACGGACCCCTTCATATTTCGCGGCGCAAAATATGAAGGGGTCCGTCCCCTCCGTTCAGGCGAGCTCGGGCGCGCGTTCCTCCCGCACCCGGAACATGAGGGCGAGGCCGGCGAGCAGCAGGATGATCAGCGAGGCGAAGCCGGCGCGCTGGCTCGCGAACGCCGCGGTGAAGGCGGCGACGAGCGCGTGGCCGAGGAAGGACGTGGCCGTCCCGGACAGTGCATACAGCCCGAAGAACTGGTTCATCATCGAGACCGGCGCGATGCGCGTCATCATCGTGCGACTGGTGCAGAAAGCCGCCGTGATGCTCGATCGCGAGCGTCATCACGACCGCGATGTAGAGCACCTCCGGCAGCGTCTGGAAATACTGGAATGACCAGAGCGGCTGCGCGGCGGCGCCGTCGTACGGCACGAAAAAGATGCTGTTGGGCGTCATCGAGACCGCGCCCACCATGCCGAGGCAAGTGGCGCCGACGCTGATCTGGATCGCGTTCTTCGAGCCCAGCCGGTTGTCGAGCCAGCCACCGATGAACCCGCCGGAAATCGAGAACGGCGAGAGCACCAGCGCGAACAGCAGCAGCTCGGTCAGTTCCCAGCCGAACACGCCGGCGGCATAGATGCCGGAGTAGGCAAGGACCGCCACCTTCGCGTCCGTGTAGAGCATGCGGGCGACCAGGTACAACGCGACGTTCGACACGCGCCGCACGCGCTTGACGGTGAGCCAGAGCTGTTCGAGGCCCTGCCGGATGGCGTCGCGCGGCGCGACGCCGGTGGCGCGCCGATCCGGCGTCCACAGCAGCAGCGGGATGATGAAGAACGAGGAACCAGACGCCCGCCACGGGCCCGGCGATGCGGCTGTGCTCGTGCGTCGCCGCGTCGAGGCCGAACAGCGGCTTGTCGGGCAGCAGCCCGCCGATCGTGATGCCCGAGGCGGGCAGGGCGACGCCGAACAGCATCACCAGCATCGCGCACAGCGTGCCGAGATTGCCCGTGGAGATGCCGAAGCCCGAGAGGCCGCCGACCCGGTCGGCCGGCGCGATCGAGGCCAGCATGGAGTTGTGGAAGACCTCGGTGAACTGGAAACAGGTCGCGAGCAGCACGATCAGCGCCAGGATCGCGGGGATCGGCAGCCCCCCGTGCCCGCCGGGCATCGCGTACCAGAGCGCCATGCAGCTGAGCGACATGACGACGGCGATGGTGGCGAGCCAGGGCTTGCGCGGCCCGGTGCGGTCGGAGATCGCGCCGATGAGCGGCGCGAACAGCGCGACGAAAACGCCGACGATCGTGTTGGCGAGGCTCCAGTCTTCCTGACCCCGCACCGGGTCGCCGATGACGACGTTCGCGAAGTAGGGCGGGAAGACGAAGATGTAGACCAGGCTGATGTAGGGCGAGCGCGCGAATTCGAACAGCGCCCAGGAGACCTGTCCGCGCCGGTCCGCCGCTTTTTCGCCGGTGGCGGATAGCTCCGAACCGGAATCGCGCCGCTTCATTGCCGGCGCTGTCACGAGCCGCCGCGGCCCGAGGCCTTCAGATCGAGCCGACTCATGCACGCGGGGGATGCCATGGCAACCCATGGCATCCCCCGATCAATGGCTCGACACTCAGAAATTGAACTTGACTCTCAGGCCGTACTGGGCGGGCGGGGCGGCGTAATAAAGTGTTGCGTTGTTCTGGATGCCCGCGATGTATTGCTTGTCGCCCACGTTGGTGCCCCAGAGGGTTGCCGACCACTTGCCCGAGTCCGGGCGCCAGCACGATCTGGGCGTTGGTCAGGGTACGGGCGTCGAGCGTCTCGAGCGGCGTATCCCACAGCGCCGCCTGCGTCTCGGAGACATAGGACACATCGACCCGCGGGGTCACCGTGAAATTGCCGGCCTTGAAGTCGTAGGCGAGCCCGATGTTGCCGGTCCACTCCGGCGTGAATGGCGACCTCGCGCCGGACAGGTTGACGACGTTGTCGGGCGGAGTGCGGAACGGGTCGACCACGTCGCTGAATGTCCCGAGTTCGCTGTCGAGGTAGGCCACGCCGAAATCCAGCGAAAACTTGCCGATCAGCGCCTGGCCGCTGAACTCGACGCCCTGGAGATTGCTCTCCGTCTCCGCGTTGCGGTTGGTCGGGAAGTTGAGTCCCGCAATCGTCTCCGCAAAATTCGCCTGGTAGTTGTCGTAGGTCTCGTAGAAGACCGTGAATTGCGTGCGGAACTGGTCGTCGAGCCAGGTTCCCTTCCAGCCGGCTTCGTAGTTGATGACTTCCATTTCGTCGTAGATGTAGAAGGGTACGAAAATGTTGATGCCGCCGGTAACGTGACCGCGGGAGATCAGTCCGTACAGGAACTGGTCGTCACTCATCTTGAAGTTCAGCGCGAGCTGCCAGTCGACCGAGTCCTCGGAAATGCTCTGCCGGTCGCCGCCGGGCGCGATCGTCCCGAACCAGGGATCCGTGGGCGGCGTCAAGCCGCTGCCGGTCAGCCACTCGGTGAACTGGTCTCTCTGGTAATCGCTGTACCGTACGCCGGCCTCGATTTCCGTCCTCGCGCTGAGCGGCACGTTGACGTGCGCGAAGACCGCCCAGTCGGTTTCCGTGTTGTCCCACTCGCTGGTGGCCCAGGGGTACGGGGAATTGTCCTGCGGCGTGAAGAGGCCGACGAAATTGAACCCGCCCTGCTGCCACGGCGGAAGTTTCGAGTCCTGCTCCTGCCAGAAAAGGCCGAGCACCCATTTGAATCCCTGGTCGTCAGGCGAGATCAGGTTGAATTCCTGCGAAGTGACGGTCGCATTGATCTTGCTGTCGAATTCGTAGTAATCGGGCACCGTCGCATTCACGTCGAGGTTGTTCACCGAGTCGATGTCCTGGTATCCGGTCAGGGAACTCAGGGTCATGCCGTTGGCAAACTGGTACTTCATGTTCAGGACGATGCGCAGCGACTGGTCGGTGTACTGGAAGTCGTTGACATTCTGGACCACGTCTCCCAGCGGCTTCTCGCCATAGACGGTCGTCACGTTGCCGCCGAAATCGAGGTCGTGGTAGTCCACTTTCAAGGTGGTCCTGAAGCTGTCCGATGGCTCCAGCAGCAATCCCACCCGGAAACTGTTGTTGTCCACCTCCCCGGGATGGCCGTGGTAGTTCCCGGTGATCGAATCGTAGAAATCGTCGCGCTCATAATGGTTGTACATCAGGCGCAGGGCGGCCTTGTCGCCCAGCGGCAAGTTCAGGATGCCGGTGCCCTCGATGGCGTTGTAGTTGCCGACGTTCGCCTCGACGCTGCCGTAGGTATCCCCGAGATCCGGGTCGTGGGTGTTGATGAACACGGCGCCGCCCGCGGCGGTCTTGCCGACCAGCGTGCCCTGCGGGCCCCGGTACACCTCGATCGATTCCATGTCGACGTAGGGCTCGTTCTGGAAATAGCCCGCGATGGTCGGCGCGCCGTCGCGGTAGATCACGACGCCCGACGGCACGTCGATGTCGACCTGGCTCCTGCCGAGGCCGCGGATGTTGAATACGTTGGCGGAACCGTACTGGGTCACCGTGATGCCGGGCGCCGCATATTGCAGGGAGAACAGGTCCACGACGCCCTTGTCGATCAGGAGATCCTCGCTCAGCACAGTGGCCGACATGCTGACGGTCTGGATGTCCTCGGTACGGCGCGTGGCGGTGACGACGACTTCCTTCAACTCGACTGCCGATGCGGAAGAGGTCTGTGCCTGGACGTCTGCACCGATCAGCAGGGCAGCACCCGACAACGCCGGAAGCACGATGCGATTCCGGATCGAAGAACCGTGTTTCATTTGAGCTCCCCCAGTCGCCAATTCGTTCGACGTCCTGCTTGGGCGTCGTTCCTATTACTGACATGTTAGCGTAGCCCGAGTCAAGCTTCCAGAACCCCAGCCGCCCGCCTGGCAGCCGGCCTGCGCGGTGCCGTGGGAGTCCTGCGGGCCGCCGCGACCGGACCCCGAAAATAGTCGAAATATCAAGGTAAAATCAGGTATTCGATCCAGAGTTTGCGGCGCCCGACTGGCCGCGATGGGACGCCTGGCCCGACTTGCCGGTGGCAATTGACCCCAGCTGCAGACTCGTAGTCAAATCAAGCAGTCCCGGAGGACTGACATGTTAGGAGTGGCGAAGGTTACGACCGGCGGCGGAAGTTAAGATATCCGCGCGCGACCGATCGGAAGCGAGATGACAAACAAGATCCAATCCGGCGTCGATGGCGGCGTCGACCATACCAAGGCAGAACGCGTGCATCGCGAACTGCGACGGCGCATCCGCGCACTCGAGCTGCAGCCCGGTACGCAGTTGCACAAGAACGAGATCGCCGACGAGTTCGAGGTTTCCCGAGCTCCGGTCAGCGAGGCGATTGCCCTGCTTGCCGAGGAAGGCCTGGTGGACGTCTACCCGCAGAGCGGCAGCTTCGTCTCGCCGATCCGCGCGGAGGACATCAAGGATGCGCTCCTGATCCGTACCGGTCTCGAGGTCGAGGCCGTTCGCCGCGTCGCGTTGACGGCGGACGCGGCCCTGCTGAAGCGGCTGGACGAGAATCTCGAGGCGCAGGAAGCGGCGGTGCGCGCGAACGACATGGCGCTGCTCGACGATCTCGACGAGGGTTTCCACGCCATCCTGATTTCCACGATCGGCTCGCCGCGCGCGGCGCGGCTGCTCGACTCCGCGCGCGCGCTGCTCGACCGGCCGCGGTTCCACGCGCTGCCGGAAGGCGAGCGGCCGCGGGCCACGGTGACCGAGCACCGCCGCATCGCCGACGCGATCCGCACCGGCGACCCGGAACTTGCGGGTGCCGCGATGCGCGTGCACATCGCCATGGTGGCGCGCGCGATCGAGCGGGATACGGCGGAGATCGCGGCGCAGGCGAGGTTGGCGAGCGTCAAGTGACCGGATGAAGGTCACGGGCGCCAGATTGTCCCGCCGTCCGGCGGGCCACCGCAGCATCGAGCTCCTGAGCGACACCGGCGAGTCGGGCATCGCTGTCCTCGATCCCGACGCCGCCGTCCATGCCCGGCGCATCGCCGGCGACCTGATTGTCGGTGCCGACCCGCGCGCCGTGGCCGGTCTGTGGGAGCGCATGACGCGCGACGCGCCCGCGCGCGCGGGGCGACCGCTGCGGCGCGCGATCGCAGCGCTCGACCTCGCCCTCTGGGATCTCAGGTCGCGCGCGCTCGGCGAGCCGCTGTGGAAGACGCTCGGCGGCGGCAGGCCGCGCGCTAACGCGCACGCCCGCCATCCCGGCCCGGTCGCCGGCGAGCGTGCGCTTGCCGCATGGTTCGACCGGATGGCGCGCCGGTACGGAATGCGGGGCGGGACATTGCGCGCCGCCGGCGACGCCCGGGCGACGCAGCGGCGGCTCGAACTCGTCCGCGGCGCGCTGGCGGCGGCGACGGCGGAACCGGTGCTGGTGCTCGATGCCGGCGGCCGCTGGCCGGCCGGCGAGACGATCCGGCGCGTCCGCGCGCTGGAGAAGGATTTCGACCTGACCGGGATCGAAGGCGCCGCGCAAGGCAGCGATGCGCGCGCGCTGCGGCGCGTGTCGGAGGGCATCGGTGCCGCCGTCTGTGCAGGCGCAGGACTCGCGACCGCGGCGGAATTCCGCGCGCATTTCGAGCGGCGCTCGGTGGACATCGTGCAGCTCGACCTCGCCACGGCAGGCGTCACTGGGGCGCTCGCGATTGCGGATGCCGCCTTCGGCCTCGAGCTGCCGGTCATGCTCATGGCGGCCCCGGGCAACATCCATGCCCATCTCGCGGGCGTCATTCCCGGCTTCATGAGCATGGAGGTCGTCGACCCGTCCCCCACCACCGCGGGCTATTCAACCGGTGTTTGCATCGAAGGCGGCTGGGGCGTTGCGGGCGATGCGCCCGGCCACGGGCTGGTGCTGACATGAAGATCACGGGCTACCGCTCCGAGCAGTACCTGATGAAGATGGATCGCGCCGTCGGCGACGCCAACCTGCCCGGAGGCGTCGAGATGATGCCCGGCTCGGTGCTGTTCCTGGAAACCGACGCGAACTCACCGGCATCGCGCTCGGCTTCGGCGGCGCAGCGTAGAGACGCTGTTCGGCGCGATCGAAGGCGCCGATCCGCGCGAAACGGTGGCGCTGTGGATCAAGCTCAACGACTACGTGCACAAAGGCGGCAACGAGGGTGAGGCCAACGCCGCGATGAGCGTGATCGACGTCGCGCTGTGGGACCTCAAGGCCAAGATCGCGGAGGAGCCGCTGTGGCGCACACTGGGCGCGGTCGAGGGACGCGTGCAAAGCCTACGCGAGCGGCCTGGACTACTGCCTCTCCGACGACGAGCTCTACGCGTTCTACCGCCGCATGGCCGAGCTCGGCATCGGCGCCGGCAAACTCAAGGTCGGGCTCGACTTCAATGCCGACTTGCGCCGGCTCGGCATCATGCGCGACGCGCTCTCGATCGCCTCGCCGACCCGACGCTGATGATCGACGCCAACGAGTACTGGTCGCCGAAGCAGGCGGTGCGTTACGTCCGTCAGCTCGAGCAGCACTTCGACTTGCACTGGGTGGAGGAGCCGGCACGGCGCTGGGACTACGACGGCCTGCGCCTGGTTCGTCGCCAGATCGCGGCGGCGTCGCTACCGGCGAGAACGTGAACAGCGTGGCCGACGTCTATCCGCTGATCGCCAACGAGGCGGTGGACGTGGTCAACGTCTGGCCGGGCACTCGGGCGTGACCGGGCTCCGGCAGATCGCCCACTTCGCCATGCGCACGCGTTGCCGGTATCGATGATGAACTGCCAGGCCAACTACATGGCGCAGGTGGCGGCGGCCCTGCCGAACCACTGCATGATGGAGGTCGTCGATCCGGGTCGCGAGCACTGCCTGAGATACGACAGCCGCATCGAGGACGGCTGCATCGTGCTCGGCGATGCGCCGGGCTTCGGCATGGAGATCGACGAGGCGAAGCTGCGGGCGCTGCAGGCGCAGCCGCCCACCGGGAAGGGCAAGTTTCCGTTCCCGCGCCGCGAGGGCGCGGGACGCTACGTCGTGCCGCCGGCGCCCGGCGAAGTGCCCTGGCCGCCGGGTCAGGAGTGCAGCGGCAGGCCGTCGCTGCGACGTCGTAGATCTGGACGGTGCCCGTCACCACTTCCGTCACGTAGATCTGCGTCGCGCCCGCCGGGGCGAAGCTCAGGTTGGTGGGCATGCGCCGTCGGTCTTGATGCGGCGCGCGCCCGGCCGTCGCGATCGAGCACCGTCACGTCGCCCTGGCCGAAGACGCAGACGTACAGGGTGCCGTCGCGGCGAACTTCATGCCGTCGGGACCCTTCAGCTCGGCCGGGTCGTAGTGCTCGATCACGTTGCCGAACAGCTCGCGCGCGCCAGTCACGCTCCCGGCGCTGCAGGCGTAGCGATAGATGTTGCCGGTCAGTGTTTCGGCGATGTACAGGTGGCCGTCCGGGCCGAAGGCGACGCCGTTGGTGAAGCTGAGGCCGCGGTCGATGAGCGCCACCGCGCGCGTGCGCGGGTCGATGCGGTACACGCGCCCGTCGTAGCGCAGGTCGCGATAGTTCGGGGCCAGCTCGCCGCCGGGCGCGACTTCATCGAGCAGGATTCCCGAGTCGGTCAGGAAGATGTCGCCGTTCGGGCCGAAAGCGAGATCGTTCAGGAACAGGAAAGGCTCGCCGTCGCACTCGTTCGCCCCCACCTCGTGCTCGCCGTCGTGCGCATCCGCAGCAGCGCCCGCATCGCCGTCTCCGCCACCCAGATGTCACCGTCGCGGTCGCGCGCCAGACCGTTGGGCCGCCCGGTGCGGGCCAGCACCTGCGCGATTTGCCGTCGGCGCTGATGCGCGTCACGCAGCCCTTGTCCGGAGCCATCTCGACGAACAGGAAGCTGCCGTCCGGCAGCGGCACCGGGGCTTCGGGGAAGCCGAGGTCTTTGGCGAATATCTTCATGGCGACGCTCCGCGCTCCGGCTCGGCGAAGCGCTCGAAGGCGGCGGTGGTGATTTCCGTGCTCGCGCCCGGCTCCTCGGGCGTGACGCACTTGCCATGGTCGATGCGGATCTGGTGCGAACGGGCCCACCTCCCACAACGGGATGACTTCGAGACCAGCTGTTGGGATCGCCTTGACCAGGTGCTGGTGCACCTGCATCAGGTCGCCGCAATGCGGGCACACGCGCAAGCGTGGCGTGCGCGAGCGCGGCGACCTCCAGCCAGGGCGTGATGCCGCCGATGCGGCACACGTCCACCTGCACCACCTCGACGGCGCCCTCGAGATAATCGCGAAAGGCGTGCGTCGTGTAGACGTGCTCGCCCAGCGCGATGGGGATCGAGGTGCGCTGCGCGAGCAGGCGTGTGCGCGGATGTCGTCCGGATGCAGCGGCTCCTCGAGCCAGCGAGGCCGAGGTCCTCGAGGCGCCGCGCGGGGGCGCGCCTGCTTCAGGTCCCATTTCTGATTCGCATCCACCATCAGCGGCACGTCGTCGCCGATGGCCTTGCGCACGACCGCGACGCGCCGGCAGTCCTCGTGCGCATCCGCCAGCCCGACTTTCATCTTCAGGGCCGTGTAGCCCTCGTCGAGCAGGCGGCGCGCTTCGTCGACAGCTGGCGATCGGAGTAGTTCAGCCAGCCGGCGTGGGTGTTGTAGATCGGGACGTCGGCCGCGCGGCCGCCGCCTAGCAGCTGCCACAGCGGCAGGCCTGCGGCCTTGGCGATGAGGTCCCACAACGCGATGTCGATCGCGGCCTGCGCCATCGTCGTGGCGCCCGCGCGGCCGATCCAGTGCGACTTGCCGAAATAGAGCTGCTGCCAGATCTCGCGGACGTCGTGCGGGTCGGTCCCGACAGCTCGCCGGCGTAGAGCGTGTCCAGCGCCTCGCGGATGACGCTGCCGCCGTGTCCGACGGTGACCGTGTAGCCGGTGCCGGTGAGGCCCGCATCCGTGGCGACGCGCAGCCCCGCGAACTCGAGGTGCGACACGGACTGCATGCTGTCGGCGATCTCGCCGCCGACCGGGATGCGCAGCAGGAAGCTTTCCGGAGCCGGTGATCTTCAAGTGCCGTCGCTTCACCGCGCGGCGGCGTCAGCGGGTAGCCGCGGCCGGATAGTCGTAGTCGCCGAGCTCGTGGTTGCGCGGGTCGCGCCGGCGGGCAGGCGTAGTAGGCGCGTATCTCGCTGATCAGTCCCGCGCTGGGAGAACAGGTACCACTCGTCGCCGCGCAGGTAAGCGCCCTGCTTGGGCTTGAAGTGCGTCCACTCGATGACGGCCTCGCGCCCGGCGCTCGACGATGATGCGGTCGATCGTCCAGACCGAGCCGAGGTGCTGACCGCTTGGCCAGCCTGCGCCGATGGCCTGCGCGCCCGAGAAAGTGCCCTGCGGCGAGCGCGCGGGAAAGTAGTGCACGCCATCGGGCTCCATGCAGTCGCGATCATCTTCGCGGCATCGGCCGGTCGTTGCAGGCGTCGAAATAGGTGCGGATCGTCGCCGCGAGGCGGCGCCGGTGATTCTGACATCGCGCGAAGTCATCGGGTTGTCCTCCGTTGCCCGGGTTGCCCGACAGGTCCAGCGGCACTTCGCCGAGACGTGCGATGCGGCCGACCACTGTCGATGGCCGGCGATGCGAAACGAGCGCGTACAGGTGCCGGGCAGCACCAGGTGGCCCGGCTCCAGCGCGACGCCGAAAGCCGCCAGGTGTTGGCGAGCCAGGCGATGCCGTTGGCGGGATGGCCGAGGATCGCGCCCGTGTTGCCGGTCTCGACCATGACGCCGTCCAGCTCCAGTTCGGTCTTCATGTTCGAGCGCGAGCCCGCGGGCTTCAGACCCTCGCTCGCCGAGCACGACACGCGCGCACGAGCCATTGTCGGCGACCGTGTCCTGAATCTTGATGCGCCAGTCGCTGATGCGCGAGTCGATCACTTCGAAGCAGACGCAGATGTAGTCGGTGGCCGCGAGCACGTCGTCCGACGCTGACCCCGGGCCCTTGCAGGCGGCGGCCCAGCACGAAAGCGGGCTCGACTTCGATCTGCGGATCGATCAGCTCGCTCAGGTCGAGCGGCGCCCCGGGTCCTGCAGCATGGTGTCCATCAGGTGGCCGTAGTCGGGCTCGCTCACGCCGAATAGATCCTGCATGGCCCTCGCGGTGAGCCCGATCTTGTGCCCGATGACCCGTTGGCCGCGGCGGGTGCGGCGCGTGACGTTGATCTGCTGGATGCGGTAGGCATCGGTGACCGCGAGCCCGGTCGCGGTGCCGTCAGCGGCGCGATCGGTCGCCGCGCCGCCTCGGCATCCTACAAGTCGTGCGCGAAGTTGGCGATCAGGTCGTCCGGGACGGCTGCGGTCACCGCCCGCCTCCGGCGCGGGCCGCCGTCGCACGCGCGGCATCGGCGAGCATGCGCCCGTCGAAGCTCACGACCTGCAGCGCGAAGCGCCGCGCCGCCCACGCCGCAGTGCGCCGGGTCGTCGAGATAGATGCCGAGGCCGGACCCTGCGCGACCGAGTCGGCGAGCCGTTGCGCCGCCGCGAAGACCCGCGGGCTGCCGGGCGCGACGCCGAGCGACATCGCGAGATCATAGGGACCGACGAAGACGGCGTCGATGCCGGGCACGGCGGCGATGTCCGCAATCCGCTCGATGCCCGCGCGCCCCTCGATCTGCACGATGACATAGATCGCGTCGTCGAGCGCGCGAGCGGCTCGCGAGCGCGTCGTATTGCGTGAGCGGACAGAAGCCGCGCTGGCCGCGCGGCGCAAAGCGGCACTGGTCCACGACGGCGCGCGCGCTCCGGCGGAATCGACGTGCGGGGCCATGATGCCGTTCGCGCCGAGGTCGAGGATCTTGCCGATCAGCCCGGTCTCGCTGCTCAGGGCGCACCAGCGCGGGCAGGCCCGCGGCCTGCGCGGTCGCGATCAGCAGTTCAAGCCCGCCGAGTCGAGCGGGGAATGCTCCATGTCGAGCACCACGAAATCGAAACCGGCGAGGGCGAGCGCATGGACCGTGCCCGGCGTCGGGCAGTCGATGATGAAGGAACCGAGCGCGAGGCCCGCCTCGGTCTTGCGCCGCAAGCCCTGGCCGAGGGTCAGGCACGCGGCGATGCGCGCGGCGCCTTCGCCGGCGACGGCATTCGGGTTCCTCCAGGACCTCGCATCGGGTTTGTCATTCATTGGTTATTGCCAGCCCGCGCAGCTCAGCGGTTGCCTCCTGAACGGGCCATGCAGAGGTAATAGGATACTAACATGTTAGCGGATTGAGCTTCAATTCAAGTCGCAGAGTGCCGCTCCCGATCGCGGCAGCCGGAGCCGGTGCTGCAAACCGCGGCCGATGCGCCGCTTATCGCGTATTTTCTCGCGTGCCGTCGAATGCGAAGCGGCGCCGAAGGCCGCTTGTAAGGCCTGGCAGTTCTCGGCGGTCGGCAGTCCCGGAATCCGCGCGTGGGGGTTCCGTTGCAGTTGCAGGCTCGACTGACATGTTAGATAGTAACCTGCATCCACAGGACGAGGAGCCTCCGTGGCAGCAAGCACGCGCGCGGCCGAGCGCCGGCCGTTCGTGACCCGGGCCGGCAAGCGACTCGAATTCACCGCACTGGGATTCGGGTCGGCCCCGCTCGGCAACTACCTGCGGCCGCTCGCCGAGCAGGAAGCCGAGGACGTCGTGCGCACGGCCTGGGACAGCGGCGTGCGCTATTTCGACACCGCGCCCTTCTACGGCCTCGGACTGTCGGAGATGCGGGTGGGGCGGGCGCTCGCGCAGCGCGCGCGCAGCGACTTTCTCGTCGGCACCAAGGTCGGCCGCGTGCTGAAGCCCTGCAGCAAGGAAGAAGTGAACGGCGTCTTCTTCGTGGAGACGCCCCAGGTCCGCTTCGACTACGACTACTCGTACGACGGCGTCATGCGCTCCTACGAATCGAGCCTGGCGCGGCTCGGCCTCGATCGCGTCGACGTGCTCTACGTGCACGACGTCTGTGCCCTCGTTCATGGCGGGCGCGAGGCTTCGGAGGCGCGCATCCAGGAGCTGATCGAGACCGGCGGCTGGCGCGCGCTGACGGAGCTGCGTGCGAGCGGTGCGGTATCGGCGATCGGCGCCGGCGTCAACGAGTGGGAGCCCTGCGCGCGGCTGCTCGAGCTCGTGGACCCCGACCTGTTCCTGCTTGCGGGCCGCTACACGCTGCTGGAGCAGGCGCCGCTCGTGACGCTGTTCCCGGAATGCCGGAAGCGCGGCGTCGGCATCGTGATCGGCGGGCCGTACAACTCCGGCATCCTCGCGGGCGGCACCACCTACAACTATGCCGCCGCGCCGCCGGAGATCGCGGCGAAGGCGCAGGCGATAGACGCCGTGTGCCGGCGGCACGGCGTTCCGCTGCCGGCCGCCGCGCTGCAGTTCGTGCTCGGCCACCCGGACGTGGTCAGCGTGATCCCGGGCGGGCAGACGCAAGCCGAGACGTCGCAGAACGCGGCCGTGCTCGACGTGCCGATCCCCGCCGCATTCTGGCAGGCGCTGAAGGACGAGGGCCTGCTCGACGCGCAGGCGCCGACGCCCGGCGGTCCATGATGACGCGAACCCTTGCGCTCGCCGGCGTCCTGTTACTGGCCCTGACGGCCGGCGCGGATCCTGCGGTCGTGAGCACCGAGTTCGTCGGGCCGTTGACCGGCGCCGACGCGCCGCTCGATCCGGCAAATCTCGCGCCTCAGCATGCCGCGTACTACGGCACCGACCTCGGTTTTTCCTACGCGCACGAGGGCCGGCTGCAGTTCCTGTTCGGCGATACCTGGGCTTCGGAAGATCCGTACGCGCCGATCGAGGCCTCGACCGGCGCGCGCTTCGACGACATGTTCGGCTCCATCGCGTTCGCCGACTGGCCGGATCCCGCGCGCATCGGCCGCGGCCACCTGCCGACGATTCGCCTCGGCCAGAACGCGGGCACCACCGAGGTGTCTGCGATCGATCCCGGCGCGGCGATGGATCTCGGCAAGACGCCGATGGGAGGCTTCAGCAACGGGCGACGCGAGTTCGGCATCTTCAACCTGACCAAGGCGCAGGGTTGCCGCGACGACGCCGGCTGCGGCAACGGCATGCGCTGCGACGCGACCCTCGGCTATTTCGGCGCGCCATTCGACAAGGAAGAGCAGCTGACGCTGCCCTGCCGCGACGGCACGCCCGGCTGCACCGCGGAGACGATGACCGATGCGGCAGGCAAGCCGGTGCCGGACAGCGGCTTCTGCATCGACGAGACCAGCACGCTCGCCGGCGACCGGATTTCAAACCTGCTGGGGCCGGTGGCGCTGCGCGTGCGCATCGGCTTGCGCGACACCGCGGAACCGAAGAAGTACCACGAGCCGCACGACTGGCTCACGCACAAGTTCATGAACGTCACCGTGCGCACCGGCGACGCGTTCGGCGACGGCAAGCCGCGCGTGCTGCTCTGGGGCCGACCGGGCTTCGTCGGCGTCAATGCGAACGGCCGCTCGCTCGCGCTCTATTTCGCGTTCGTCGGCATGCCGGAGGGATCCGGCTTTGCCTGGCAACCGAACTACTACGCGGGCGAACAGGACGGCGCGCCGCGCTGCAGCCAGGATGAGCGGGACGCGGTGCCGCTCGACCTCGATGCGGCCGCGCCCGGCGTGCAGCCCGTCGAGCCGGTCGACATCGTCAACCAGATGAGCGTCGCCTGGGCGGAGCCGCTAGGGAAATGGGTGATGTTCTACGGCGGCGGCCTGTCGACGCTGCCGACGCCGGCGTTGAAGAACTGCGGCGTGCTCGAGCTCTTCACCGGCGGCGAGTGCAAGGACGTGGAAGTCGGCCATGGCGCCGTGCACATGCGCACGGCCGATGATCCCTGGGGGCCGTGGTCGCCGCCGCAGGACGTCATCACGGCAGACCCGGCGCAAGGCGCCGTGGCTGCATATGGTCCGGGCGGACCGTTGCGGCACGCTGACTGCAAGGCCGATTCCTGCGCGCCGCACAGCAGGATCTTCGTGTACCAGGACGGGGAGTACGGCTTCTTCTACGCCGCGAACATGATCGCCGAATGGATCCGCCCGGCGGACGGCGGCGCGGACATCCTCTGGAACGCGTCCACCTGGGACCCGTACCGCGTGGTCCTGATGCGCACGCGGGTGCGAAGGTGAGCGGGCGGCTGCTCGCCGGCCTTGCGCTACTGCTCGCGGGCTGCGCGCCGGCGGCGAAGGATTCCCCCGTCGTGGTCGTGGACACCACGATCCTCGGCCCCTTCACCGGCGAGGACGCCGCGCGGCATCCGGACAATCTCGCGCCGCAGCCGGCCGACTATTACGGCACGGATCTCGGCTGGACCTATCCGCACGCCGGCCGGATCCAGTTCCTGTTCGGCGACACGGCAGCGACCGAACAGGGCGCGCCGATCGAGGCCTCGAGCAAGGGCCTCTACGACGATGCCTTCGGCAGCATCGACCTCGCCGAGTGGCCGGACCCGTCGCATATCGCGGCCGGCAACATCCCGCCCATTCGCCTCGGGCAGAATCCGGGCACGCGCGAGGTCTCCGCGATCCATCTCGGCCGCGCCATGGAATCGTTCAAGACGCCGCTCGGCGGGTTCAGCAACCGCAAGCGCGAATTCGGCCTTTTCTATTACTCCAAGCCGCGCGGCTGCCGCACGGATGCGGATTGCGGCGCCGAGCTCGGCTGCGACACCGGCCTCGGCTCGATCGGCGAGCGCTGGGACGACGACAAGGGACTGACACTCGCCTGCGTCGACGGCTCGCCCGCTTGCGCGGCCGAGACGATCGCCGCCGGCACGGGCGCTGCCGGAGCCAGCGGCCTGTGCGTCGATCGCACCAGTTCCGCCTGGGCGGAAACGCCGGTCGGGCGGGTGAGCGGCGTCGCGGTCCTGAACCTCGTCGGCGTGCGCAGCGAAGACGACCCGCGCAGCTACCTGGACATGCGCGACTGGCTCACCAGCAAGTTCAGCAACGTGGCCGTGCGCACGGTCAACGACTTCGTCGTCGGGCGCACGACCCAGGACTACCGCACCGCCGGCGAAGGCGCGCACCGGCGCGTCTTCCTCTGGGGCCGGCCCGGTTTCATCGGCGTGAAGGCGCGCGGTCGCTCGCTCGGCCTGTACTTCGCCTATGCCGACCTGCCCGAGGACGCCGACCCCGGCCTCGGGATTCACTATTACACCGGCACCGACGCGAATGGTGTCCCGCAGTTCAGCGACCACGAGCGCGACGCCGTCGCGGTGGACCTGGACGCCGCGACGCCCGGCCTGCAGTCGGTCGAGGAGCACGACGTCGTCGACCAGATGAGCGTCAGCTGGGTCGAGCCGCTCGGCAAGTGGGTGATGTTCTACGGCGGCGGCATGATCGACCGGCCGACCGCGCCCGCGCCGCAGTGCGGCGTGCTCGAGCTGTTCGCGCGCGAGGAATGCAAGGACGTCGTGATCGGCAACGGCGCGATCCGCATGCGCACGGCCGACGAGCCCTGGGGGCCGTGGTCGCCCGCTCAGGACGTGCTGGTCGGCGGCGATCCCGGAAAATCCCCGCCGGGCGGCCAGTACGCGCCGGGCGGCATGCTGCGCCACCCCGACTGCACCGACGCGAGTTGCGCACCCTCGACCGACTGGGACGGCGTAGACCCGCGCGAGTACGGCTTCCTCTACGCCGCCAACATCATCGAGCAATGGACACGCCCCGCCGGCGACGGCGTGGACATCTACTGGAACTTCTCGACCTGGGATCCCTACCGCATCGTGCTCGTGCGCACGCGCATCAGGCGCTGACGCCCGGCTACCAGAGCTCCCGGGACGCGAGGCGCGCGCCTTCGGCCAGCGCCGCGAGCTTGGCCCAGGCGATCTCGGGCTCGACCAGCGCCACGCCGACGAAGGTGCCGAAGCCGCAGTCGCTGCCGGCGATGACGTTCTCGCGGCCAACGACGCGCGCGAAGCTCACGATGCGCTGGGCGATGGTCTCCGGGTGCTCGATGCGGTTCGACATGGATTCGATGACGCCCGGGATCAGCATCTTGTCCTCGGGCAGCTTCACGCGCTCGAACACCTTCCACTCGTGCGCGTGGCGCGAGTTTGCGGCCTCGAACAGAGTCCGTGCGCCCGAACCTGAGCACCAGGTCGACGATTCCTCGAGCGGCACGTCGCGATGGTGCGGGCCCGGATAATTGCCCCAGCACAGGTGCACGCGCAGCTTCTCAGGCGGAATGCCCGAGCGCGGCATTCAGCACCTCGATGTGCCGGCGCGCATACTCGCGGAATTCTTCGACGGGCCGGTCGGCGAATTCGCGATGGCGCGTCATCGCGAGGTCGGGGCAATCGAGCTGCAGCAGGAAGCCCGCGCTGCACGATGGCCTCGTACTCGGGCTTCATCGCCTCGGCGACCGCCCACAGGAATTCCTCTTCGGTCGTGTAGTAGCTGTTGCCGAGGAACATGGAGACGACGCCCGGTGATGCGGCGGTCATGAAGGCTTCCTCGACCCTGACGCCGGCGAGTGCATGCCTGAAGTTCGCGATGTCGGTCTCGGCGTCCTTCGTGTCGTGGCGCTCACCGGGCCGTTGCAGGCCGGGCGATTGCTGTTCAGGAGCTTCACGCCCGGATCGTTGAAGTAGTGGCTGGCGACGTTCGGGTGCTCGAGGATGTCGGAGAGCTTCGGGCAGCTTGGATTGCCCGCCGAAGCCGGTCAGGCGTTCGGTCACGTAGGTCGCATAGCTGGGCTTGCTCATCTCGCCGTCGCTGACGACGTCGATGCCGGCGTCTTTCTGGTGCCGACCACCTCGCGACGGACTCGCGCATGCGCTCCGCGAGCCTGGCGCGTCGACCGGGCGGCCTTCCTCTTTCGCGAACATCAGTTCGACCAGCGTTGCGGGTCGCGGCAGGCTGCCGGTGTGGGTGGTGAGGATGCGGTCGGTGCTGCTTTTCATGGCTCTCTCCCGTCCGGATCAGTACGTGGCGCGCCCGCCGCTGGCGTCGAAGCATTGCGCGGTGATGAAGCTGGCGTCGTCGGAGGCGAGGAAGTGCACGACGGCGGCGACCTCCTCGGCCGTCCCGAAACGGCCCATCGGCGCCTTGCTCAGCATGACCTGCGTCGCTTCGGGCGGCAGCTGGTCGAGCAGCGGCGTGTCGACGACCCCGGGCGCGACGCAGTTGACGCGGATGCCCTCGCGGATCACTTCCTTGCCGAGCGCCTTGGTCAAAGCGATGATCCCGGCCTTGGCGACGGAGTAGGGGATCAGGCGGGGCGTGCCTTCCTTGCCGGCGATGGAGGCGACGCTGACGATGGCGCCGCGCTTCGCGGCGCGCATGTGCGCGATGACGGCGCGCGTCACGTAGAACACGCTGTCGAGATCCACGCTCATGACCCGGCGCCAGTCCTCATCCGTGAGCTCCTGCAGCGGCGCCGTGCGGCCCATGAAGCCGGCGTTGTTGACCAGGATGTCGATGCGCCCGTAGTGCGCGAGCGCCGCGGCGACCAGCGTCTGGGCATCCGCCGCCCGGCTGACGTCGCCGCCGATCGCGATCGCCTCGGGGCCGTGTTCCTTCAGCTCACCGGCGACGGTCTCGGCGGCGTCGAGGCGCAGGTCGGCGATAGCCAGGCGGGCGCCCGCGCGCGCGAAGCGCCGGGCGACCGCAAGGCCGATTCCGCCGGCGCCGCCGGTGACGAGGGCGACGCGCCCGGCCAGCGAGGCCGCGGAGCCCGGCGAAGAGGTGTCGAGCGGGTCTGACATGTCAGTGGGGCCGCTTTTCGGCTGGTTAGGCGCGTTGCTCGGGTGACTGAGGGTAGGCTAACATGTCACTTGTCGACCAAACAATCATCGTACGGGGAGCCTGCGCTTGTACGACACCCGGATTCCGCCCGAGCACCGGGCCATACCCCTGTGGAGCGTCGAAGACTTCTACTGGGAAGACTTCGAGATCGGCCATCAGCTCCGCACCATCCGCCGGACCCTCACCGAAGGCGAGAGCATGGCCTTCAACAACCTGGTGGTGGACATCCATCCCTACGTGTCGGACGACGTGTTCGCGAAGGACGAGGGGCTGTTCAAGCGCCGCCTGGTCGCCGGCGCCTTCGTGTTCAGCGCCGGCATCGGGCTGGTCGCGACCAACTGGCTGCAGGCGTTCTCTTACGGCTACGACCGCCTGCGCTTCATCAAGCCGGTGTTCATCGGCGACACGATCTACACGATCCGTACCAACCTCGCCAAGGAGCCGAAGTACCCGGACCGCGGGCTGACGCGGGCGAAGTACGAGGTGTTCAAGGAGGACGGCGAGCTGGTGCTGTACTGCGAGCACCTGCAGACCGTGCTCTACCGGGACGCGAAGACGGCGCGACAGGGCAAGTAAGTGCCCGAGGCGACTCCTGCGCTGCGCGGCATGGCCTGGGACCATCCACGCGCGCGCGACCCGCTCGCCGCAATCTCGTCGGACTGGAGCCGCCACACCGGGATCGAGGTGAGCTGGGATGCGCGCCCGCTCAAGGATTTCGAGGACCAGCCGCTCGAAGAGCTGGCGACGCGCTACGACCTGATCCTGATCGACTATCCGTTCGTCGCGACCGCGGCCCGCTCCGGGCTGGTCGCGCCGGTGGATGACTGGGTGGATCCGGCCTACCTGGCCGACCAGTCCGCCGGCAGCGTCGGCCCGAGCTACCGCTCCTACACCTGGGACGACCAGCAATGGGCGCTCGCGATCGACGCCGCCTGCCAGGTCAGCGCGGTACGAGAAGACCTCTGGAAAGCGGTGGGCGGCGGCGCGCTGCCCGCAACCTGGGAGGCGGTCGCCGGGCTCGCCGCCCGGCAGCGCGCGCGGACCGCGCGCGTCGCGCTGCCGCTCAATCCGAATCACGCGTACTGCGCCTTCCTTTCCGTCGGCCTGACCCTCGCGGGCACCGGCTTCTGGCCGAATGGCGACGGCGTTGAGCGCGATGTCGCAATATCCGCGCTGGAGCGGCTCAAGGCGCTCGCGCGCGACCTGCATCCGGCCTCGCGCACCGACGACCCGATCGGGATTTCCGATCGCATGGCGGGCACGGACGAGATCCTCTACGTGCCGCTGATGTTCGGCTATTCGAGCTATGCGCGCGCGCGCTTTCGCAAGCGCAGGCTCGCTTTCCACGACGCTCCCGCCGGCGCGGACGGCCGCGTCGGCTCGGTGCTCGGGGGCGTGGGGCTCGCGGTCTCTGCGCGCTCGCGTCAGCGCGAGGCCGCGGCCTCGCTTGCTCGCGAGATCGGGTCGCCCGCCGTGCAGTCCGGCAGGTATGTGCGCGCCGGCGGCCAGCCGGGCCACGGCGCGGCCTGGGATTCGCCGGAGGCCAACGCCCTGACCGGCGATTTCTTCCATGCGACGCGCCGCACGATCCAGCAGGCTTTCCTGCGACCGCGCGTGCCCGGCCACCGGCAATTCCAGCCGCAAGCGGGCGCGCTCATCCACGACTGCATCTGGAAGGACGAGCCGGCCGGCGAGTGCGCGGCGAAGTTCGCAGCGCTCGCCGACCGGCTGCTCGCGAGGCACTGACATGGCGGACGACCAGCCGCGCCCGGGAGCGCTCCACGGAATCCGCGTCCTCGACTTCACGGCGCTACTGCAGGGGCCGCTCGCGACGCAGATCCTCGCCGACCTCGGCGCGGACGTGATCAAGCTCGAGAAGCCGGACGGCGAGTGGATGCGGGCCTGGGGCATCTTCGCCTCGCGCACGCACGGCGAGACCGACGCCTTCCTCGCCTTCAACCGCAACAAGCGCAGCGTCGCCGTCGACTTGCGCGACGCGGGCGATGTCGAGCGCGTGCTCGAACTGGTCGAACAGGCCGACGTCGTGGTCGAGAACTTCCGCCCGGGGGTGATGGACCGCCTCGGTCTCGGCTACGAGGCGCTCAGCAAGCGCAACTCGCGCATCATCTATGCGGCGTCGTCGGGCTACGGGCGTACGGGCCCCTACGTCTCGCGCCCCGGCCAGGACTACCTGGTGCAGGCGCTGACCGGCGCGACCTGGCTTTCGGGGCGGCGCGACGACCCGCCGCTGCTGATGGCGCTCGCGATCGCCGACCAGTACACGGGGCTGCACCTCGTCGTCGCCATCCTGGCCGCGCTTCAGCACCGCACGCGCACCGGCGAAGGCCAGCGCGTGGACGTCGACCTGCTGTCCTGCATGCTGGCCCTGCAGCAGCAGGAGCTGACGGTCTACCTCAATCACCATAACTCGTTCGAGCGCGCGCAGGGCAACCTCGGTCACCCGGGCCTGCCCGGACCAACGGGCATCTACGCGTCCTCCGACGGCTACCTGATGCTGGCGATGATTCCCTGCCCAAAGCTCGGCGGAATTCTCGGCGTCGACTGGCTCGACGAATTCGACACGCTGGAGAAGATGTTCGACGCGCGCGACACGGTTTACGACCGGCTTGCTACGCACTTCCACACGCAGACGACGGCGCACTGGATCGAGCTCCTCACGGCCGCCGACGTCTGGTGCGCGCCGGTGCAGAAATATTCCGACCTCGAGCGCGACCCGCAGGTCGCGCACAAGCAGCTGTTCTGGGACGTGCCCTATGCGGAGGGCGACAAGCGCTACCGCACCGTCGGCTCGCCGTTCAGCTTTTCCGAGAGCCCGGTCTCCGTGCGCCGCGGCGCGCCGCGCGCAGGCCAGCACACCGATGAGTTCAGGGCCCGCACGCTCTGGAAGGAGTGAGCCGACATGCCAGACTTCTTTGCCCCGATCCGGGACGCGATCGCGATCCGCGTCGCCGACGGCGAGCGCCAACCGATCGCGATCGTGGGGGCGGGCGAGATCGTCGACCTCGCGCACCTGCCGGCCTACCGTGAGCACGGGCTCGAGATTGTCGGCATTCTCGACAAGGACGCGAAGAAGGCCGAGACGGTGGCGGCGCGCCACGGCATCCCGCGCGTGTACGATTCAGTCGAGGAGATCGCCGCCGACAAGCGCGCGACCGTCGTCGATATCGCGGTGTTCCCCTGGGTGCAATCGGGGATCGCGACGCCGCTGCTCGACGCCGGCAAGCACCTGCTGTGCCAGAAGCCGCTGTCCTACGACTTCGACGAGGCGGTGCGGCTGGTCGAGCACGCCGAAAAGAAGAAGCGTCTGCTCGCCGTCAATCATCAGCTTCGGTTCAGCGAGAGCGTCGCCGCCACGAATGCGATGGTGAAGGCCGGCTGGATCGGCGAGCCGTTCGAGATGAGCTGGGACTTCCACGTCTACACGCCCTGGGAAAACTGGGCCTGGGTCGCGCAGCAGCCGCGGCTCGACCTCAACCAGTTCACGATCCACATGATCGACGCGACCCGCTATATCCTCGGCAATCCGCTCTACGCCTACGGTACGCAGGCGCGCGAGCCGGGGCAGCCGGAGAAGGGCGAGACCCGCACCATCAGCGTGCTCGAGTTCGCGGGCGAGACCCGCGCCTTCTTCCGCAGCTTCCACAAGAACCGGGCGGGCGACCCGCGCGCGGAATTCCGCATCGACGGCACCCAAGGCAGCATCCGCGGGACGATCGGCCTGATGTACGACTACCCGCGCGGCCGCGCCGACACGCTCGAGCTCAACTCGCGGGTGCTGCCGACCGACGGCTGGCTGCACTACCCGGTGACCAGTCGCTGGATCCCGACCGCGTTCATCGGGCCGATGTCATCGCTCCTCAAGGCGATCGCGGCCGGCGGACAGCCGCTGACCAACGGCCGCGACAACATCGGCACGCTGCGCGTCGTGCACGCGCTCTACAAGTCGGGCGCCGAGCACGTGGTCGTGCCGCTGCGCTGAATGGAGGAGGCCGCCATGCCGATCAAGAGAAAGTTCCCGCCGGAAGCCGAGCTCGACGCGCTGTTCGACGAGGTCAGCAACGCCGGGCGCTGGGGCGCCGGTGACGAGCTCGGCACGCTCAACCTGGTCACGGACGCCAAGCGCAAGGCGGCGGCGGGGCTGGTGCGTACCGGACGCGCGCTCTCGCTTGCGCGCGACCTCGACACGCTGCAGTCGCCGCGCAATCCCTCGCCGGTGCGCCACACCATGTGCTACCAGGCGCACTACCCGATCGGCGCGGTGGACGCGCTGACGCTCGACATGCACGGCTTCGCGCTGACCCACCTCGACGCGATCGCGCACGTGTACCGCGACCAGGACATCTACAACGGCCGCAAGGCGGGAGAAGTCGCGCTGCCGACCGGGCTCACCTTCGGCGACATGCTGGCGCAGAAGAACGGCATCTTCACGCGCGGCGTGCTGCTCGACATCGCCGCGGTGCGCGGCGCGCCGTGGATGACGCCGGAGGAGGGCGTGACCGCAGCCGACCTCGAGGCCGCGGAAAAGAAGCAGGGACTGCGAGTCGAGCCGGGCGACTGCATCTTCGTCTACACGGGCTTGCAGAAGCGCGAGGCGGCCGAGGGCCCGGAGAACCTCGGCCAGCGCGTCGGCATCATGCCGGACGCGATCCGCTGGATGCGCCAGCGCGACATCGCGGTGTATTCGGGCGACTGCGTCGACTGCTTCCCCAACCCGTACAGCCTGCGCTACGTCATCTACTTCCACGCCATCGCGCTCGCCGCGATGGGCCTGATCCTGCTCGACATCCCGGCGCTCGAGCCGCTGGTCGAGTTGTGCGCCGAGGAGAAGCGCAGCGATTTCCTGGTGACGATGGCGCCGCTGCGGATCAAGGGCGGCACCGGCTCGCCCGTCAACCCGATCGCCGTGTTCTAGGAGCCGCCCGTGTACGCACCCGAAAGCTACGCCGTTGCGCTGGTGCTGATGCTGGCGTCGATGGTGTTCTGGGGGTCGTGGCCGAACCTGCTGAAGAAGTTGCCGGGCTGGCGGCTGGAATACTTCTACGTCGACTACACGGCTGGCTTCGTGCTCACGGCACTCGTCCTCGGGCTCACGCTCGGCTCGGCCGGCGGGCCGGGCGAGCGCGGCTTCCTCGAGGCGATGGCACAGGCGGGCGCGCGCGAGATCGCATTTGCCGCGGTCGGCGGCTTCATCTGGAACCTCGGCAACATCCTGCTCCTGAACGCGATCATGATCGCCGGCCTCGCCGTCGCGTTCCCGATCGCGGCGATCCCGGCGCTGGTGCTCGGCATCGGCGCCAGCTACTGGCTGCAGCCGATCGGCAATGCCTGGTTCCTGTTGGCGGCCGCGGTGCTGCTGCTGGCGGCCGCGCAGGTCACGGCCGCGGCCTACCGGCGCCTCGGCGACGCGCCGGGGGCGAGCCGCATGCGCGGCATCGCGGTCGCGCTGGTCTCGGGTTTCCTGATCGGGTTCTTCCCGCCGTTCGTCACGGCGGCGATCACCGGCGGCTCGCCGCTCGACGCCTACACCGTGTCAATGTTTTTCGTGATCGGCGCGGCGGTTGCGACCGCGCTCGCGATGCCGATCCTGATCGCGAAGCCGCTCGTCGGCGACGCCGGGCGGATGGGCGGCTACCTGGCAGGCTCGTCGCTGCAGCATGCCCTCGGGCTGCTCGCCGGCGCGATCTGGTGCGCGGGCACTGTGTTCAATTTCATCTCGGGCGGCCTTGTCGGCCTCGCGATCAGCGTCGGTATCGGCAGCGGCGCGCCCATGGTCGGCGCGCTGTGGGGCATCTTCGCCTGGGGCGAGTTCGCCGGCGGCTCCGCGGCCGCGCGCCAGTGGATCACGATCGCGCTCCTGCTCTACGGTGCAGGCGTCGTGGTGATGTCGCTCGCTTACCTGTTCTAGATGCTGAAGCTGTTTCGGCTTGCGGACGGCATTACCGTGAGCGACGGGCCGCGCTGGTTCGGCGCGCGCGATTTCAGCTTCGACGCGCTGTTCACGGCCGACGACCCGGAGGCCTGGCTGCGCGGGCGGCTGCAGGCACGCGACGCGCCGGAGCTACCGCCGGTCCTGTCGCCGCCGCTGCAGTCACAGGAAGTCTGGGCGGCCGGCGTGACTTACCTGCGCAGCCGCAATGCGCGTATGGCGGAGTCCGTGCAGGAGGCGAGCGTCTATGATCGCGTGTATGAAGCCGAGCGGCCCGAGCTCTTCTTCAAGGCGACGCCGCACCGGGTCGTCGGGCATGGCGGCGAGGTCCGTATCCGCCGCGATTCCGGCTGGGACGTGCCGGAGGCGGAGCTCGCGTTAGCCATCAACCACGCGGGCCGCAACTTCGGCTATGCGATTGGCAACGACATGAGCTCGCGCAGAATCGAGGCCGAAAACCCGCTGTACCTGCCGCAGGCGAAGATCTACGACGCCTGCTGCGCACTCGGGCCGTGCCTGCTGCTGTCCGGCGAGCCGTTGCCGCCGCGCACCGAAATCTCGCTGCGGATTACGCGCCGGGGCGCGGAGGTCTTCGCCGGCACGACCGAGCTCGGCCGGATGAAGCGCAAGCCCCGGGAGCTCGTGGACTGGCTGTACTCCGACAACGCGTTCCCCCACGGCTGCTACCTGCTCACCGGGACCGGCATCGTTCCCGACGACGACTTCACACTCGCTCCTGGCGACGAGATAGCCATCGCCATCGACCCCATCGGCACCCTCCAGAACCGCATCCATTTATGAAGGGGTCCGTCCCCTCCGTTCAGGCGGGCGGGAGCTGCGCAGTCGGCGTCGAGCGCGAGATGGCGAGCTCTTCCTCGTTCATGTCGGCGGGAATGTCGGCGAACAGCGGGGTGCTGAGATAGCGTTCCGCCGTGTCCGGCAGCATCGCGACGATGTTCGCGCCTTTTTCGGCTTCGGCCGCTATTTTCAATGCGCCGGCGAAAGTCCCGCCCGAGGTGATGCCGACGAAGATCCCCTCTTTCGCGGCCAGCTCGCGACTGCAGCGCAGCGCGTCGGCATTGGCGATCGGGAACAGCCGGTCGACCAGCTTCATGTCGACCGCATCGCCGGTCAGCTTGGGGATGAAGTCGGGCGTCCATCCCTGCATCGGGTGCGGCTTGAACGAGGGGTGCGGCGCGGACGGCGTGCCGTCGGGGTTGCGCTTCTGGTCGATGCCGCTGCCGAGCAGCGGCGCATCGGCCGGCTCGCACACGACGATTTTCGTCTCCGGCCGCTGCTTGCGCAGCACGCGCGCGACGCCCTTGAGCGTGCCGCCGGTGCCGTAGCCCGTGACCCAGTAGTCGAGCCGCTCGCCTTCGAAGGCGGAGAGGATTTCAGGCGCGGTCGTGCGCGAGTGGAAATCGGGATTGGCCTCGTTCTCGAACTGCCGCGTCCAGTACCAGCCGTGGGTGTCGACCAGCTCCTGCGTCTTCTTCAGCATGCCGACCGCGCGTTCCGCCGCCGGGGTGATGACCACCTTCGCGCCGAGGAAGCGCATCAGCTTGCGCCGCTCGACGCTGAACGGCTCGGCCATCGTGAGCACGCAGGGATAGCCCTTGGCCGCGCACACCATGGCGAGGCCGATGCCGGTGTTGCCGCTCGTGGCCTCGATGACCGTCTGCCCCGGCTTCAGCTCGCCGGATTGCTCGGCCGCCTCGATGACTGCCAGCGCCAGGCGGTCCTTGACCGATCCCAGCGGGTTGAAGGCTTCCATTTTGACGTAGAGGTTGACGCCCTGGGGCGCCAGCCGGTTGATCTTCACGATCGGCGTGTTGCCGATGGTCTCGATGATGTTCGCGAATCGCCTGGTCATGGACCTTCCTCCGGATTTTCGCTCCACGCGGCAGCCCGCATCGCAGCCGGCATCCTAGCCAGATTTGGAAAGGGAACGCCCCCTTTTTGAAAAGACGGCCGCCGGGCTTTAAAGTTCGCAAGCCCGTCATTCGCCGATCGAAAAATCAGGGACCGGGAGAACGTCATGTCGAGGATCACGCGCCGGGATTTCGTCACCCACACGGCTGCGGGCAGCGCCGCGCTCTGGGCCGCTGCCAGGGCAGGCAGCGCCGCGGCCGTCGGTCGCAGCGATATGAACCCGATCTACGGGGAAATCACCCGCCGCCACGACGAGACGCTGCAGCGCCTGCAGGCCTGGATCCACCAGCCCTCGATCGCCGCCGAGAGCATCGGCATGACCGAGGGCGCCGAGATGATGAAGCAGCTCGCGCTCGACGCCGGCTTCCAGCATGCCGAGATCATCCCGACCAAAGGCCACCCCGGCGTGTTCGCCACGCTCGACGCCGGCGCAAAGCACACGCTCGGCCTCTATTTCATGTACGACGTGAAGCAGGCCGACCCTGCCGAGTGGAGTTCGCCGCCCTGGGACCCGAAGCTGGTCGACATGCCCGGCTTCGGCAAGGTGCTGATGGGCCGCGCCGCGACCAACCAGAAGGGCCCGCAAGCCGGCTTCCTTGCCGCGCTGCACGCGATACGCGGCGCGGGCAGGAAACTCCCCGTCAACCTGGTGCTGGTCGCGGAGGGCGAGGAAGAGATCGGCTCGCCCAATTTTCCCGAGATCGTGCTCGCGCCGCAGGTGCGCGCCGCGCTCGAGAAATCGATCGGCATCTTCATGCCGAGCCACAGCCAGGAAGGCGACGGCAACGTCACCATCGCGCTCGGCTCCAAGGGCGACATCGAGTTCGACCTGGTCGCGACCGGCGCCGCCTGGGGCCGCGGCCCGGCGCGCGACGTGCACTCGAGCCACGCGGCAGAGCTCGACCAGCCGGCCTGGCGCCTGGTGCAGGCGATGAATACGCTGGTGACGCCGAACGGCGATCCCGCGATCGACGGTCTGTTCGACCAGGTGCGTCCGGTCAGCGCGGCCGAGAGTGCGATGCTCGACACGCTCGCGAAGCGGCTCGACGAAAAGTCGATGCTCGAGGGGCTCGAGGCCAAGGTCTGGGCGCGAAACGCGGACTGGCGCCAGTCGCTCGAGGACTACATCTCGCGCCCGACGGTCACGATCGAGGGGATGATAGGCGGCTACACCGGCCCCGGCGGCAAGACCATCCTGCCGACCAAGATGACGGCGAAGATGGACATGCGCCTGGTGCCCGATATGAGCGCGGCCGACACCTTCGCCAAGGTGCGCGCACACCTCGACAAGCGCGGCTTCCAGGACATCGCGATGGTGCAGAACGGCGGCATGAACGAGGTGAGCGAGACCTCGGCGGATTCGGTGATGATCAAGGCGCAGCGGCGCGTGTACCAGGCCTACGGCATCGACCCGATGCTGCTGCCGCGCTCCGGCGGCTCCTGGCCCGGGTCCGTGTTCACCGGCCCGCCGCTCAGGATGGCAGCCGGGCATTTCGGGCTCGGCTATGGCGACCGCGCGCACGCGCCGGACGAGTTCTGCCTGATCGAATCGACGAATCCGGCGCTGCACGGGATGGACGACTTCGTCCGTTCCTGCGTCGACATCCTCTTCGAACTCGGCAAGTAAAAGGGGACAGTCACTTTTAAAGGGGACAGTCACCTTTAAAAGTGACTGTCCCCTTTGAGGTCCCCTTTGAGGTTTTTAGACCGGCCCGAGCCCTTCGACGCGCCGCACCAGCTCCCAGAGCACCAGCACCGCCAGTACCAGCACCGCCACCCAGCCGACCGTGAACGTGTGCCGCCGCGGTGGCACCGCGTTGATGCTGAGGTGGATGCCCGCGTGCACGATGCGGCTCAGCACGAACACCGTCGCCGCGGCCACCGCGACGCCGTGCACCGAATCGAGCGACCACAGCAGGATCGCCAGCACGTAGAACAGCACCGGCAGCTCGAACTGGTTTCTGATGTTATTGTTCACCTGCACCACGTAGTCCGGCCAGGCGTCGTCCCGCAGCGCGATGCGCGTCCGGTCCACCTGCCCCGCGGCCGCCGCGCGCTTCTTGACCTGCAACAGGCGCAGGTACACGAACAGCGTCAGGAATACCTGGAAGATGACAGGGACGAATATCCAGTCGCGGCTCATGAACGCGTCTCCCTATTTCTCGCTATACGGCGCATCGGTGCGCGGGGCATCCGGCAGCTGCGCATCGAGCGAGCGCCGGTACTTGATGCAACCCGTCAGGAACTGCGGCCATTCCGGCACCGTCGGCACGGGGTCCGTCTTCTCCGGCAGCAGGCCCCACAGCTCGGGGTGATGCCAGCACAGGTAGTGCGCGGTGGTGTCGCGGTGTTCGCGGATGCCGGCGCGCAGGCGCTTGACCTCGACGATCAGCTGCTCGCGTGAAAAAGCGTCGAGGTCGGCGTCCATGCGCCAATCATACGCCCGGCCTCGGCGGCAATTAGTCACTTAAAGGGGACAGTCACCTTTAAAAGTGACTGTCCCCTTTGAAATCAGCTTTTCTGCCGGTCCCGCTGATCGCGCGCCGCCTGCCACAGGTCGCCGACGTGATCGTCGCCCGACGCATACGCTTCGCCCAGGAACTCGAACGGCGCGAGCGCGTCGGCGAGCGCCTCGACCGTCGCATGCAATTCCGGCAGCTCATGGTCCAGCGCGATCGCCTCGATCGCACGCGTGCCCGCCGGCGACAGGTGCGCCTGGAATCGCACCCAGGCATCGAACACCCCGCCCCAGCGGCGCGAGTAGGGCGGCACGATGAAGGTCTTGCCGTGCAGGCAGTTCTCGCCGACCGCGCCGACCACGAGCCCGCGCAGCGCCGGGATCGCGAACTGCCGCAGCCCGCATGCCATCGACAGCACCTGCACCATCGCCGCCTGCAGTGCCGCCTCGCGCAGCTCCGCCTGGATCGCCAGCCAGTCGGCGTCCCGCAGGCGCTGGTGGCCGCGCGCGATCGCGTGCTTCGGCACCACCAGCCAGGGCCATTGCCGCAGCTTCGCCGCGGCGCCGACGTACATGCGAAGGCTTACGCAGCAGACCGCGATCGTGTCGGCGTCCACCACCGGCGCGAGCCAGCCGGCGTAGGTGCCGTGCCGGTCGCTACGCACCTTGCGCGCCCAGGAGGTCGCCGCGTAGCCGCGGTCGATCTTCGCGATCAGGCGCCGCGCGCCCTTGGCCGTCGTGATGCCGTGGGATTCATTGAACGAACGGAATGCGCCTTCGCTCGCGCGGCTGCAGCGGTCGCGCAGCACCCGCAGGTCGTGCCGCGCGAGCCCGTGCGCGTGCCGGTCGGAGAAATCGGTGAGGGTGCGCAGGCGGGCGGTGTTTTCGCTCATGACACGCCGAAAGTACAAGGACCCGCCATCGCCGGCCCGGAACGGGTTCGTATTTTGGGCGATTCGCCCGATCGAGTCAGGGCTTAACGAAGGGGACGGACCCCTTCATATTCGTGAAGGGGTCCGTCCCCTTCAAAAGTTACTTCTTTGCGCGAACCCGATACACCCGTGATGGCTCGCGAACCGCGAGCGTCCAGGAACGGATGCCGGCCAGGTGCGGGCCGATCTTGCGCTCGGCAACCTCGATGTCGTGCGCCGCTTGCGCGCGCAGCCAGTAGCCGTTCGTCAAGCCGAAGAAACGGTAGAGACGCAAGTCCGTATCGGCCGTAATCGCCCGTTTGCCGGCGACGATGTCGCCAATGCGCTGGGCCGGGACGCCGATTTCCTTTGCCAGGCGGTACTGGGTGATACGCATCGGCTTCAGGAACTCCTCCGACAGGAGCTCGCCAGGCGTTACGGGCGGGTTTTTGCTCATAAAGGCCATCTCTCAGTGGTAGTCGACGATCTCCACGTCTTCGGCGCCTGCCACCAACCATCGAACGCAGATGCGCCACTGCTCGTTGATGCGAATGCCGTATTGCCCCTGCCGATCGCCCTTGAGCGCCTCCAGCCGATTTCCCGGCGGCACGCGAAGATCATCCAGGCGGGCGGCGACTTCCAGCTGACGCAGTTTGCGACGCGCAACGCGAGCCACGGCCGCAAAACGCCTGACGTGGTCGCCTCTCGACAGCAAACGTTACTATGGACAGGAACGAAGGGGACGCGCCCCTTCATATTCATGAAGGGGTCCGTCCCCTTCACTGCGCCTGTCACCTGGATGACAGCCACCCGGCGAGTCTCCGACAGACATTCGCCGATACGCTTTCAGTCCTGCGCTGACCGTCTTGGATCCGTTGCGACGTTAGGCTGAATCAGCCTCATCAATCCTTTATTCATGGAGAGTTACATGGGAACCCAAAACCCGAACCAGACCCCGAACCCGAACGAGACCCCGGGCAGCCCCCAGCGCATGCCCGGCAAGGAAAACGACGACTACGTGGGGACGGATCCGAAGCGCACCCGCGAGAACGAGAATGACCAGGGCGGCGACCGGCAGCGGCAGAACGATCGCAATAACCCGACGCCGAAGACTTCCTGACCCGCAACTCGCGCAACCGCAGGAAGGCCGCCCTCGGGCGGCCTTTCTTTTATAGCCTGCGCTGATTTAGCTCCGCCGCTTGCGGCCGGGGCGTTTGCGCGCAAACCGCAGGCGCTCGGAGGACCTGAGATCCGCCCCGAGAACTGCACTGAAATAGCGAAATGCCAGCCGGTCGTCGCTCGCGCGGCCTGCGGCGACGCAATCGCGCGGGATCGCGAGCTTGAAGTCGCGAACATAGGCGTCATTGGCGGTGAACAGCACGCATTGATCCGCGGAAATGCCGGTCAGTATCAGCCTCCGTGCGCCAAGGTACTCCAGCAGCGTGTCCAGTGGCGTTGCAAAGAAACCGGAATGCTTGGGTTTCAAGACGCAGTAATCGCGCTCCCCCGGCGCCAGCAGTCGCGCGACGGGCGCGCCGCGCGAGCCGTCCCGACTCGCCCGTCGCACGAGCGCGGGAAAATCGGAGCGCCAGCGGCCGTCATTGTCGTTGAGGTAGATGACCGGAACGCCCGCACGCCAGGCGCGTTCCCTGAGCCTGGCAATTTTCCGCGCCACCGGCCGCGCCGCCCGCAGCACGCGCGCGCCCGCGGGAAAGCTGAAATCGGAGATCATGTCGAGAACGACCAGGGCGTCCTCGGACTGATCGGGTGCCGATCCGTGCAGCGTGGATTTCCTGGACCCTGCCATGCGGCAATTATTGGCGAAGTGCGGGCGCTGCGCCTTCGGCCGCAGTCCTACATGCGCGGGACTGCACGGCTGACAAGGTGCTACGCAGCCTTGATCTTCACGATTTCGCTTTTCGACGACGCTGCGGGCACGGTCTCCCCAGCATCGCGCAACGCCTTGATATGCAGCCGGATCTCTAGGGAAAAGGTGACTGTCCCCTTTGATCAGGGGACGGTGAAGGTGATCGCGACGTAATTCGCCGTCAGCGTGGTCGAGGCTTCGTCGTACGATCCGCGCGCGGTGAGCGTGCGCAGGGTCGAGCCGCCGTTCAGCAGGTTGTTCACGCGCGTCGCGAAGTCCTCGAAGCCGCGGAACACCTCGACGCGCCGCGGCGGCCGGCTGACGGCATAGAGCGTGCGGCCCTCGGTCGCCGGCTCGATCGTCAGCGGCGAGGCGAGCGCGGTGAGGTCCTCGATGCGCGGGCCGACCTTGATGAAGTGGCGCGCGCCGAGCTCGGGGTTGCCGGCGTCCAGCACGAACCCGTCCCGGCCCATCGACAGGAAGGGCGCATCCGTGCCGCCGAACCCCCAGCCGACGCCGAGCAGCGCCTGGATGTCGTCGAAGTTCACCAGCGTCTCGCCCTCGAAGTCCGGCGGCGCGTCGCCGAAGGGCGTGACGAAGCCGAACACGCGGGCGGGCTCGCCCGGGTGGAAATCGGCGAGGTCGAGATCGCCGGTGTCGACCTGGTAGTTGGCCGGGTCGGCGTCGGTCGACGCACTGCCGCCCGTGTCCGTGAAGTCGAAGAAGAAGGCATTGCGGCCGTCGATCGAGAACAGGTCGAGCCGCAGCTGGCCCGTGATCGAGTTCACCACCGTGCCGGCCAGCTGCGTCTGCACCAGCCGCACGCGGCCCGCGCGCGCGTTCAGCACCGGGTCGGTGTTGGACGACGTCACGTTGCCGTAGGCGAGCACCCGCTGGCCGACCGAGATCGCGTCAGTCGTAAGCGCCGCCGCGCTGCCGTCCTTCCTCACCCCGGCATCCGGGCCGATCTGGACCGTGATGTCGCCGCGCACGAACACGGCCGTGGCGTCGGTGCGGACCACCGTGCCGCCGCGCAGGAACAGGTGCGTGCTGTCCCGCGCGAGCACGTTGCCGATCGCGACGTCGAAGTCCGCCCCCGGCACGGAATCCCCGGCGAGCACCCTCGGTCGCGGTGAACTCGCGCGCGGAGACGTCATACACGCCTTGCGCCACGGTCGGCGTGTCCTCGCCGAGCGACGCCATCGCCGCGAGCCCGTCCGCCCGGTCCAGCACGGCGCCGTCGACCTCGAACTCCGTGTCGGCCGTCGTCAGCACCGTGAACGCGCCGTTCCGCGCGTTCACGTGATTGAAAGGCCGCAAGTCCACGACGTAGCTCCCCGCGGCCTCGTCCACCGACACCAGCGGCCCGCGCGCGCGGAACTCGCGCTCGTCCACAGGCACGACAGTGCCCGTGAGCACCGGGTCCGCGGTCACCGTCGCGGGTATCGTCAGGACGTTCACCTCGTTCGAGGCGACGAGGTCGAAGTCGAGCTGGAGAAAGGCCGGCGTGCCCGGCGCGATCACGACCCGGTTGGCATTGTCGAATGTCAGCGCGACGTCCACGACGCCGAGCGCGGCGCCGTTCTCGTCCACGACCGTGCGCCGGCACCGGCACGCCCGCGACCTCGACGCTTACGTCCGCGTTCGTATAGTCCAGGCGAATCGTGCCGCCCACATACGTGCCGTTCGGGATCGTCGCGGCGGTGACGAATTCGGTCACGTCCACGAGATCGCCGAAATCCACGCGCTGGCGCTTGGGCAGCGTCTGCACCGTCGAGCCGTTCGCGCGCTCGAGCTTGATCGAGACGACGTCCACCGTGTAGGAAATGAAATCCCCGTCCGCATCCACCAGGCCGATGCGGACCTCGCCGCAGGTGGTGTCGGTGCAGGCCGGCGGCGGGTTGTCGTCGCCGCCGCCCGGCGTAATCAGAACGCCGCCGCCGTCGCCGCAGGCGGAGAGGGCGAGGAGACAGGCGGCCAGCGGCGCTATGGAATGAGCGCGTCGGCGCCCGCCCGCGGCTTCACATAAGCTTGCAATGCCGTTCAGCCACATGCGCATCTGTGCCTCCTGGCCAGTATGAGACATGCAACGCACCGAAGGGTGCGGGGTTGACGCCACGCGCACGGGACCCCTGCCGACCGGCGCGTACAATTCGGGGCATGATCCCGCGCTATCGCCCGCTCGCGGCCTACAGCCTGCTGCTCGCCCTCGCGGCCGGCGCGTGGCTCGCGGCCGCGCTCGCCGGCGCGACGGATTTCCCGCCGGCCTGGGTCGCGGCCCTGTGCGTCGCCTTCAACCTGTTCGTATTCCAGTTCGGGATTCCCTCGCCCTGGGTCGGGCTCACCTCCATGGAACGCCTGCCGCAGGTCGGCCTGCTGCTGGTCGTCGGCGCGCCGGCCGCGGCCGCGATCTGCGCCGCCGCTTCGCTCCTCTGGCCGCTGCTGAACCGCGGCTACAGCCACGGCTCGACCACGCTCGCCGCGATCCGCGCCGGCCACAACGCGGCGATGACCGCGCTGATGATCCTCGCCGCGGGCACCGCCTACGCAGCCGCCGGCGGCCGCCAGCCGCTCGAAGGATTCGGCGTCCCGGACCTGCTGCCGCTCGCGGCACTCGCGCTCACCATGCAGGTCGTGAACGACCTGTGCATGGCGCTCTTCTACCGCTTCGACGGCCGCGCCGTGCGCGAGCTGATCCGGCCGGTCTACTCCATCGTGGACCTGATCTTCGTGCCGGCCGGCGTGCTCGCGGCCGTGCTCTACAACGCCCACCACCTGCCGACGTTCGCGCTGTTCCTCGCACTGATGGCGCTGTTCGTGATGAGCGTCAACGGCGTTGGCCGCGCGCTCACGGCCGCGGACGCGGAGCGCAGCCCGTTCGCGCAGCTGTTCCGGGCCGGCCGCGCGCTGCACGGTGCGCGCCGCATCGAGGAACTGGGCGACCGCATCCTCGGCGAGCTGCGCCCGCTCTTGCGCTTCGACGACTTCTTCCTGGTGCTGGTCGACCGCGAGCAGCGCGCGCTCGACTTCCGCGTGCACGAGCAGCGGGGCCTGCGCCAGCCCGGTGGCCGGCTGCCGCTCGACACGGGCCTCTTCGGCTGGATCGTGGAGCGCGGCGAGCCGCTGCTGGTCGAGGACTGGCCGCGCGCGCCCGAGCGGCTGCGCCAGCGCGCGCTCGAGACCGGCAAGGAGACCGGCTCGGTCATCGCCGTGCCGCTGCGGCACGAGGGCGTCGTCATCGGCCTCGTCAGCGTCCAGCACACCGAGGCGCACGCGTACTCGACGGCGGACCTCAACCTGCTGCAGCGGCTGGCCGAGCCGCTCGCCGCGGCGGTCGCGGACGCACGCGCGTTCGAGGACCTCGCGGACTACCGCGCACGCCTCGAGGAACGCGTCGCCCGGCGCACCGCGGAGCTCGAGAAGGCCGCCCGCGACAAGGAGCGCCTGATCACGGCGCTGCGCGAGCAGGGCCGCGCGCTCGAGCGCGCCGCGCGCGAGGACCCGCTCACCGGCATCGCCAACCGCCGCCACTTCATGCAGCGGCTCGCAGCGGAGATCGAGGTGGCGCAGGCGGCCGGCCTGCCGCTGACGCTCGCCATCGCCGACCTCGACCGCTTCAAGCGCGTCAACGACGCCCTCGGGCACGGCATCGGCGATGAGGCCCTCAGGCGCAGCGCCTCGCTGATGCTGAATCTCTGCCGCGAGAACGACCTCGTCGCCCGCATCGGCGGGGAAGAGTTCGCGCTGATCCTGCCGGGGATGTCACATCCGGATGCGGCCGCGTTCTGCGAGCGCCTGCGCTTCGCGATCGAGCGCTACGAATGGGGCCTGGTGCATCCGCAGCTGCAGGTGACGATCAGCATCGGCGTGTGGCAGTGGATCGCGACGGCGGATGCCGAGTCGCTGCTCGAGGCGGCGGACGCCCAGCTCTACCAGGCGAAGCGGGCGGGGAGGAATCGGGTGGCGTAGCGGGTCAGTAACGCGTTACGAGAATCGTCGGCAGCTGCGTCTAGCTACGCGATTTCCTCGGGCCTAGCTCGCTCACGATGCGCTGCAATTCGGTGAGCATGGCGCGGGCCTGCTGAACATTGACGTCCTGCATCGAGTTGTCGAGGAACCATCGCGAACCCGGCCGCATGGTCTTGCGCGGCATATAGGACTCGTTGGTGGTCGTCGAGCGGAACGTCGCGTTGCCGGTGAGCCTATTGACGATCAGGACCTTTCGCCACTGGTCATTCGGGTCATTCAGGACGGCGAAGAAGGTGGCATCCCCCCAGTCCTCGTCCGTGAGGGTGATCTCGCGCAACATCGCGTCGCGGTCATGGGTCGTGAGATCGTCCGACACGGTGACCTTGAATCCGGGACTGCGCTCATCGCGGTACTCCTCGCCCAGGCCGCCGAGCGCTTCGAGCTTCGAGTACATGTCGAGGGCCGTCCGTGCGTCGATGGTCCAGGCATCATCTTTCGTGACGTAGAACCGCCGGTTGTGGCCGCCCGGCCCGAGGCGCGTGCGCCAACTGACCACGTTCCACGTCTTGCCCTCGTGTACGGACGTACGCGATTGCAGCGCGAGCGTGACTTCCGTGCCGTCCGGCTGATGGCCCAGCACGGAATGAATGCGCCGGTAGCGGGTGGCCGGCTGGTCGGTGGACTCAGCGTCGTCGGCCTTCGAGTTCCCGGCCGCCTGGGCCTCGATCCAGTGCTCCCGGTACTCGTCGGCGGCTGCTATCAGCGTGGCCTGCCGCTGGCGGGTCGGGGCTTCGAGGAACTGCGCGAGGTGTTCGCGAAGGCGGTTGGCTGCTTGCTTACTCATATACTGCAATATACAGCATGCAGTGTAGATTTTCTGTATATCTACACGATTTTTGGGACGCGTCCTTTAATACTGATTTCCACTAATTAAACTTAAGTCATATTATTTAATAACGGGCTACGCTATTAAAGGATGCCTCTCAGGAGATAGCGCGTGAAACGAGGCCCCACCGGTCACTTCGAGGAGACGACCACCGCGGGTGAACCGGTGCGCGCGTTCGTACCCGACCCGCTGCCGCCGACGCCGCCGCTCGATCTCGCGGGCAGCAACCAACGACTCCTGGAAGCCGCATTGCTGGCCTGCGGCCGACTCGATGGCGTGTCGGCGCTGCTGCCGGAGCCGGAACTGTTTCTCTATGCGTATGTCCGCCGCGAGGCCGTGCTTTCCTCGCAGATCGAAGGCACGCAGTCCTCGCTGTCGGACCTGCTGCTCTTCGAACTGGAGCACGCGCCCGGCGCGCCATTCGACGATGTCGTCGAAGTCTCCAACTACGTGGCCGCGCTTCAACACGGCATCGCGCGTCTGCGCGAAGGGTTCCCACTTTCAGGCCGGCTCCTGCGGGAGGCACACGAGATCCTGCTGTCCCGCGGTCGGGGCGCCGGCAAGCTCCCCGGGGAGTTTCGCCGCACGCAGAACTGGGTCGGAGGCACCCGGCCGGGCAACGCGGCCTTCGTTCCGCCACCCCCCGCGCGCGTCGCGGACGCCATGGGCCAGCTCGAGCGATTCATCCACGACGAGCGCGCCGTGCCGGCACTGGTCAAGGCGGCGCTCGCCCACGTCCAGTTCGAGACCATCCACCCGTTCCTGGACGGAAACGGCCGCGTTGGCCGCTTGATGATTCCGCTGATGCTGCACGACGCCAGAATCCTGCCGCAGCCGCTGCTCTATCTCAGCCTGTACTTCAAGCAGCATCGCGACGAGTACTACCGGCTGCTCGACGTGGTCCGCCGCGAGGGCGACTGGGAGGCCTGGATCGCATTCTTCCTGGAGGGTGTCGCCACGACGGCCGGCGGCGCCGTCGATACGGCTCATCGGCTGCTCGCGCTCTTCGAGCGGGACGAGAACCACGTTCGCGGACTCGAGCTCGGTCGCGCCACGGCAAGCGCCCTCCAGATGCTGGCGGCGCTGCGGCAGCGGCCGGTTGCCACGATCCGGGACCTCAGCGCCAGGGCCCAGTTAAGCGTCCCTACGGCCACGCGCGCCATGCGTACGCTCGTCGATGCGGGAGTCGCCGAGGAGCTGACCGGCCGCAAGAGGGACCGGGTTTTCGCCTACCGGCAGCTGCTGGAGACACTCAATGAAGGGGCGGGCTAGATACGGGACCGCTCACTGCGCGCCGGCCTGTTGCTAAGCGGGCAAGATCGGCCGGAAACCCAGCGCTCACCGGAGGGGGAGTGGGTTGCGGAAATTGCGAAGGTTACCTTCCTATTTCCTGCAAACAGCAAGCATCAGTTGGCTCGCCATGCGCTAGGCGCGCTGCCGCCCGCGCCAATAGCCGGGACGCCGGGAATGGTGGGCTATTGCCAGTACGAGTGTTTCGCCCTGGTGGTTGAAGGCGACGATGTTCGTAGGGGAATCGCTTGAGCACCAGCCGCATTGCACCTCGTGTCCCGACGGTGCCGGACATAGGCGTCAATGGGACGATCTCCTGCTCAAGCAGATCGAGTGCAGCCTGGATGGCCGCGTCAAATTCGCTGCCAAGCCCAGGTTGCTGGAGCTCGTACCACGCGGCAGCCTCGACCGCCTCTTCAGCAGCCGCCTGGTGGACACGGACAACCCGCATCAGAGCCTGGCCAGACGCTCACGCATGCGCCGGGCGAACTCGGCGCGATCAACGACTCCGGCGCTTCCGGACGTAACCTGCTCAAGTCGGCGCAGGATCTCGGTATCCCATTCGCTCGCGGCGTCTGTGTCGGCGGGACCATCCAGACTCTGTACCAGCTCGCAGGCGAGCTCAGCGCGGTCTGCGCGAGGAAGGCTCAGGGCTTCGTTTCGAAGTCGATCCATGATTCTGTTGGCCATGGCGCGTTAGCTACCCCGCTTCAGCTCGGCGAATACCTCATCCGCGGTCAGGCCGCGGTTGCCATCGGCCGCGAGCGCGGCCAAGCGGCGCTTGATCTCGGCGACGTGCCAGTCGGGCAGCGGGAGTTCGTCCGCACCTGGCGCAAGGGTTGCCCAGATCTCGTCCATCAGATCGAGCCGATCCGACACGCTGAGACTGGCCAGTTCCTTTGCGCTTGGAGTGGACGCCACGTGTGCCACGCTACACCTCCGCTTCGGGCGTCGCAAAGAGGCCCATTCAGGCGATTCTGGCGGGCTCCATGACCCCGTCACCAGTTCTGAAAGCGTTGCGATCAGGGCGATTCACGCCCGCCACATAGGGACAGTACGACGAGGGCGGTCAGCAAACCGAGCCCGCCTGCGGGTTGTCCTGGCCGCCGCGACGGGTCAGGATACGGGCGTGACTGGGGGTACGCTCGAATCCAACTCGTTGATTCGATTGAGCCGAGCGCTCCGGGGCCCGAGGCAATAAGAATGAACGAGCAGCTCCCCAACGCGCGCATCAAGATCTTCGTCGGCCAGATGCAGTCGAAGCTGCCGACGGCGCTCGTCCAGCAGGCGCAGGCGCTGGGCTCGCGCCTGCAATGGGTACTCGAGGCAAGGCGGAAGCCCTCTAGTGTCCACATCGCCTGTCACCTGGGCGAGGGGATCTGCAAGTACCCCAAGGCCGAGTTCGTCATCCTGTCGAACGACAAGGGCTTCGATCCCCTCGTGCGGCACCTCGTGGCGCGCGGGTTCAAGTGCCGGCGCGAGGCCAGGCGCGACGCCTGCGCCCCGCGCGCCGCTCCCGGCGCACGCGCAGGCGGTGGCGGACCTGCTCAAGCGCTCCGAGAAGAACAAGCGGCCGAGGAAGCGGCCACACAGCACAACTATCTCGCCACGCACTTCAACAAGAAGTTGACGGGAGAGGAGGTCAAGAAGGCGGTCGAGCACCTGCTGGAGGCGGGGTTGATCGCGGGGACGGAGGCGGCGGTGACGTATAACTTCTAACGGTGACCAATCTTCAATTGGCACATCGAAGCCACGTTTTTGGCCACCATTGCGTTCGGCCAACTGGATGGGCGAGCGGCATCACCGCCGACGTGCACTGGCATGAACGCGGAGCGCAATCCATGACACATCCAAAGTCGCTTGGGGATCTTAGAGATCTACTGCGCAAATTCGCCGCCGACCGTGACTGGGGGCAATTTCATTCACCCAAGAATCTTGCGATGGCGCTGAATGTCGAGGCGGGCGAATTGCTCGAACAATTTCAATGGAAGTCGGAGAGTGAATCCAGAAATCTGCGCCCAGAGGAACTGGCACTAGTGCGCCAGGAAGCGGCAGATGTTTTCCTCTATCTGATTCGACTCGCAGACAAGCTGGAGATAGATCTGATCGATGCAGCGCGGCAGAAGCTTAACATCAATGCAGACAAATACCCCGTGGACAAAAGCTTCGGCAGCAGCAAGAAGTACACCGAGCTCTAGCATCGCAGAATGATCATCTACGAGAACAGCAAGGTCGGCTTTCTCAGCGACGCGCACACCTGCGACATTGAAGAGATTATCCAGAATCATTACGAGACCAAGACTGGCCGTCGCGCACCTATTGGCGAGATCCGATCGTGGCGAGAGTCGCTCGCGGCAATTGCGAAGGTCGTCAACCATCCCGATATTCCGGACGGCTGTGGCGTCGCCATCGAGTACGTCATTCCGCAGACGGCAAAAAGGATTGACTTCCTCCTTACGGGGATGAATCCGGCGCGTCGGCAACAGCTCGTCATCATCGAACTCAAGCAGTGGCAGGAAGCGAAGAGAACAATCAAAGATGGCATCGTGCGGGCCCGGTATGCGAGCGGCGAGGCCGAGACTAGTCATCCGTCGTATCAGGCCTGGTCATACGCGTGCCTCCTCAAGAATTTCAATGACGCAGTAGATGAGGCAGTAATCGATCTGCTTCCATGTGCCTACCTCCATAATTGCAGCGACGCTGGCGATCTGGAAGACGCCTTTTATGAGCACTATCTGGAGAAAGCCCCACTCTTTTACAGAGGCGAGACTGAGCGACGGAGGCTGCGCGAACACATTCGGCAACGCGTGACCGAGAGCGACGGCTCCGCGCTCCTGCACCGAATCGAGAGTGGCAACTTGCGTCCTGCCAAGGGTCTGGTGGACGCGCTCGCCGGAATGCTCGCTGGAAGGCAGGAATTCACCCTAATTGACGACCAAAAAGTCGTATACGAAACGGCGCTGCTGGAGGCCCGCCAAGCCAAGAGTGGCGGCAAGCGCGTGATAGTCATCGAGGGTGGCCCAGGAACGGGCAAATCAGTTGTAGCGATCAACCTGCTGGTCGCATTGACGAGCCAAGGCCACATCACGAAGTACGTGACCAAGAACGCAGCACCGAGAAAAGTGTTCGAGAGTCAGTTGGCCGGCACTAGGCGTCGAGGGGAGATATCTGCCCTGTTCGGAAACTCAGGCGAATTCATTGGGTCCGAGTGTAATAGCTACGACACCCTTGTCATCGACGAGGCCCACCGCTTGAACGAGAAGTCGGGCTTGTATGGAAATCTCGGCGAACACCAGATTGCCGAGATCATAGATGCAGCCAAGTGCTCGATTTTCTTCATCGACGAGGATCAGCGCGTCACTTGGAAGGACATCGGTTCGAAGCAAGAGATACTGGCGCGTGCCAAAGCCGCGAAGGCCAAGGTCACTATGGTTGAGCTGTCGTCGCAGTTTCGCTGCGGTGGCTCGGAGGGGTATCTCGCGTGGCTCGACGACGTGCTTGGCATTCGCGATACGGCGAACCCGCTTTTTGATGTGCAGGGATTTGACTTTCGGGTTTTCGACTCTCCCGAGGAACTTAGAAGGGAAATCGTTCAGCGGAACCAGATCAACAACAGGGCAAGAATGGTTGCAGGTTATTGCTGGGATTGGAGGAGTAGGAAAGATCCAACCGCCTTGGACGTCGTGATCGCGGAGCACGGCTTCGGCATGCAGTGGAATCTCACTGTGGATGGAGGTCTGTGGATCATTGCTCCAGAGTCGGTCGAGCAGATCGGATGTATTCACACGTGCCAAGGCCTGGAAGTTGACTACATCGGGGTGATCATCGGTCCAGATCTAATAGTGCGCGATGGCCAAGTGGTGACGCGTCCGGACAAGCGTTCGCGACAGGATCAGTCACTAAAGGGATTTAAGAAGCTGCTTCGCGTAGAAAAGACGGCTGCGATTCAGAAAGCGAACCTACTGATCAAGAACACATACCGGACGCTTTTGACGCGAGGTATGAAAGGGTGCTTTGTGTACTGCACAGACGCGGGAATGGGGCAGTACCTAAAGGAGCGACTCACGAATAGCCATGAGTAGAAGCGGCTCGTAACCGAGCGTCAGCTTTGAGCTAACCATTACCGCCATGCGCAGCTGGGTCTAGGAGTGGCTGCATTCGGACTTGCGTTCAGCCGTCCCGAAGGACTGGAATTCCCAGCTCCGTCAGGTACGTGAACGTCTGATCATAGAATTGCGGCCGCCTGGTGTCGTCATCTTCATCGCCAGGCGGTACAAAAATTACCATCCCTTGTCGCGCGCGCGTCAGCAGGACACGGTACGCGTTGCGCAGATACTGCTGGTTCTCAGGACTATGGATGCGGCACCAGCTGTCGCCACGAAAGTCGTGATATCCCCAACCGGAATCTGTCCGGCGGAAATCCCCGTCCCAGGTTACGCACGCCCAGTCGAGTTCTAGGCCTTGCACTTGAAACTCAGTTGCGGCGTCTTCTAGATAGAAGCTCGACCGAGTATCAGCCCGGTCGTTGAGGAACCAATGTACCGGATCGACATTTACGCGAACATCGATGGCATGCGGCTTGAGGCGCTGCGCCTTGGACGACGCAAGCAGACCGTATCGCTCGGAACCGCGGGCGCGAGACCGAACCCAGTGCTTCGCCAGTACTAGGTCGCGAGTCGCCAGAATTGGATAGCGCGTCTGGAGTCGAATCGAAAGCGCGCCGGGCTGCCGGAACGTCCAGGTCCAGTAGCGTCTTCACGAACTCCGACACGTTTTCCGCACGAAACGATCGCATCGAGACGGCGAGGTGCAGCCCGCCGTCAAAGTGGGCGTCTTTGTGGGATCGCGCCTTTGCTAGCGCATTCCCCGCGGCGTATTCGCTGTCCTCCAGTCGCTCTGAGATGTACATGTTCCAGTGCGGGAAAGATCTGTTCACCGCATCCAACCAGGCATCTATGCCGGCCTCACCGGTATTGATTTCTTGGCCGCCGCCGACGAGACACACGATGACCGCCCAGTCCAGATGGCGGTCCATGCAGGAGATCAGAAACTCGGGCTCAGTCTGGGCGAATCCAGCCTTCTTCTTCCTGCGCAACATAAAGTCGGCTGTCTTCCTGAGATTCCAGGCGCGCTGAGCCTCGTCGAACACGACCACGTGCTCGATGGGTGGGCCCGATTCGATAAGTCCGTCGTCGCGGAAATGGTGCACGTTCTGGATGAACGCTTTGATGCTTTCCGCGACTGTGCTTTTGCGTACCTTTTCGCCCATCGCTGTGCGGCGGGCGAGTTCGTCGCGGGTCAGTGCTTCTCGCAAAACTTGCACCAACGGTCCGTTGCCCGAAAGATAGACCGCGTGGGTGAGTTCGTCGATGTCCCGGCGATGCCGAGTTGCGACATTGAGGCCGACCAAGGTCTTCCCGGCGCCAGGAACACCGGTCACGAAGATTATTACTTTGCGCTGGTAGGTGACCGCGTCCGCAATAAGCTCGTCGATTCGCCTGGAAGTCACGTGCAGGTTACGAGCGCCCGCGTCATTTCGTGCAATGGCCTCGACGGAGTGCTCCGCGTACAGGCTACGCGCGGCCTCGACGATGGTTGGTGTCGGGTGATAGGGAGCACGGGCCCAGGCGGCATGGTCGAAGTCGGGAGTCGTGAACTCAGTGGCTGCTGCCGCGACTGCGGCCCTAAGCTGAGACGGACCGATCCGGAGCGGGTGATAGACGCCATCGCTGTCACACTCCAGTCGGAGTGGAGCAGTTCTGTCGGCTTCGGTCGCCACGAGAATCGGTGTTATCGGCAGGCTGTGACTTGCTTCGTGAAAGTTTTTCAGATCAAGCGCGTAGTCCCAAACTTGATCTATAGCCGCCCGGTCAAAGCTGCCTTCACCGACCTTGAACTCGACGGCTAATACGCCGTTGCTGATCAGCAATACGGCATCGATCCGTCGCCCCATGCGCGGGATGCTGAACTCCATAAACAGCGAGCCCTCAATGCCCTGAAGCGCCGACTTGAGGATCTGGATCTCCTCGAACCAAGCGTCCCGCTGGGTCGGGAGGACACTGAATTCGCTGTTTTGAAGCAGCTTGCCCGCGATTGAGTCAGCTGGCGTGCCGGAGAAACTCCTCGATGTTCGAGGCGAACCACGCCCTAGGAATGGTCAGTTCAGTGACGTTCGATGGGCTTACTTGAGCCACAACTGCCAGGTTGGCAGGCATGGTCGCAATCGGCAAGTTGGCAGATCATCCTGGCGCGGCGCGGGCAGGGGAAGTTCCGCGAGCGCGTGTCGCGCATCGAGCACGCCTGCCGGATCACGGGGGTCAATCGGCCGGAACACCTGATCGCCAGCCACTGCAAGCCCTGGCGGGACTGCGAGTCCCACGACGAGCGCCTCGACGGCGAGAACGGCCTGCTGCTCACGCCCACCGTCGATCATCTCTTCGATCGCGGGTTCATCTCATTCGAGAACGATGGCGAGCTTCTGATCTCGCCGGTCGTGCATCGCGAGTCGCTGCGGCGCATGGGGATCCCGCCGGACGAGCGGCGCAATGTCGGCGGGTTTACGGAGGGGCAGAGGGCGTATCTGGAGTTTCACCGCGGAGGCGGTGTTCTTGGCGGCGAGGGTCAGAGCGTAACGAATCTGCTGCTTTAGGCGGCAAACGGCCCCTGTGCGCGGCAAGTACGAGGGGCTAGAATCGGCCACCTTTCAGATCAAGGGGTTGGAACCGTGGCGAAGCTGGACCCTCGATTGGCCGCTGCTTACACGGTTGCCGAAGCCGCGCGTTATTTGCGCATCCCGCTCCCGACCGTCAGGTCTTGGGTGGTCGGCCGGGATTACCCGCGCCGGTCGGGTACCGCCCGCTTTTACCCGGTTGTCGTCACACCGAGAGATTCCAACAACAGGATCTCGTTCCGAAACCTGGTTGAACTGGCCGCGCTCCGCGCCTTGCGCACCGAGCACGGCTTGAAGCTGTCAGCAGTGCGCGAAGCGCTGCAGTTCGCCGAGAAGAAGCTGGGTACCGAAGCGCCGTTGGCAAGTCCTGAACTCTTTGCCAGTGCGGGCGAGCTCTTCCTCGCGCGCTATGGCCAATTGATCAATCTCAATCGCGCAGGCCAGTTGGGAATCTGGGCTGTCTTGCAGGGATTGATGAAACGCATCAAGTGGGACAATCGGTTGGCTGTCCGCTTCTTCCCGCTTGTTCCGAATCGCCCTGAGGGTCAATCCGTGATGCTCGACCCGACCGTGTCTTTCGGGCGGCCGGTGCTCGCTCGGCTTGGCGTTACGACCTCCGTGATGGTGGATCGGATCAACGCGGGCGAACAACCCGTCGAAATCGCCAGGGATTACGGCGCGACTCAGGACGAGATCATGGACGCGCTCGCATATGAACGGGCGGCATGAGATCGTCCACTTTACAGATCGCGATCTAGGACACCAGTTCCCGGAGAGACTGCGAGCCGCCGGTCTGCGGGTCGAGCGCCACGATGATCACTTCGGTCAACTGACTCCAGACAGTGCATGGATTGCCGACGTTGGACGGCGTGGGTGGGTAGCCGTCACGCGCGATGCGCGCACTCGTTATTCGCCGCTGGCGCTGGAAACGCTGATGAGATCGGGAGCGAGGCTGTTCGTCATCGTTGGACGATTGACAACCGACGATGCGGCAAAGGTATTCATCCGGCAGAAAGCGCGGGGTGAGTGATTTCTCCGGAAGGAATCGAAGCCCTTCATCGCCAAGATACGGAAGGATTCAGTAGAGGTCTGGCTTCGGAATCGGGATTGGCGGCGGGCGTAAGTAGCTCACCGCTTCTCCGTCTGACCCTGCACTTTGACGTAAGGTCGGATGCTGCTGACGGTGAATCGGCCTATGCCCCGCACGCGCTCGAGGTCTTCGATCCGCGCATAGGGGCGGCCTGCGATGATTTGCCGGGCGAGCGCAGGACCGATGCCGGGGATCGTTTCGAGTTCGGCCTGGGTGGCGTCGTTGACGTTGACGATCAGGTCACCTTCACCGGGCAACAGCTCAGCGCGAATGTTCTTGTAGAGATAAAGACTGGCAGTCGCCAGCCCGATCACGAAAGCCGCGATCCAGAGATACCTCCGCCAGTCGGATGGCGGCGAGCGCCACATGTAATCGCGATCCATTAGTCCCATCGGAATCTAGTTCCTAAGCCGCCATGGGCTGGCACAGCGCCCTAAGTCGCTCGCTGAAAACACTCTTCCTGCTGCTGGTAATGACCAGCTCATCGGTTGCCCGAGTCATTGCCACATACATCAGGCGTGCTTCTTCCGATTCATTCTGCCAGGGCAGATAACCGACGCCCGCGACCATGCCGACCTTGTACTGCAGGCCTTTGCTGCTCTGGGCAGTCATGACCCGAACGCAATCGCGTTCGTGATCGAAGGATTTGGATTGTGAGTCCTTTTGCCACTCGAACGGCACGCCAGCTTCCTCCAGAGCCCGTACCACTTCTTCCGCCACGAACCGCGCCGTGTAGACGACACCCATGTCCCGCCACGGTGTTCCCTGTGCGTATAACCGCTGGAGCTCCTGACGGATGATCACTGCTTCACCGTGTGCCGACCGCGACTCGTAGAATCGCGGCCGCGGCCCTTTGCGCCCGCCCGGCTCCGGTGCGACCAGTGGTACGCCATCTTCATCTGCGTCTTTCGGCGAGAGGATTTCGCGTGCAAATGCGTGGGCGCAGGCGAGGATCTCGTCGGTGTTGCGGTAGTTGCGTTTCAGGATCTTTGTCCGACCCAGCGCCGATATCCCGACGCTGCGGAACGTGAAGGACTTCGCCCGGTTGGCGCCGTAGATCGACTGCGCGTCGTCATAGAGGAGCAGCAGCGAGTTGCTCTCCGGATCCAGCATCTGCACGACAAGGTGCAGCCACTCGGGCTCGAAATCGTGGCCTTCGTCGATGAGCAAGGCGCCGTACTGGGCGCGCGGGATCTTGCCGGTGTCGACCGCGCGTATCACGGCGGCGACCAAGTCTTTGAAGAAGGATTGACCGGTCGATACAGGCTTGGGTACGTAGTACAGGGTGAGCTGGTCGTTACACCACCCGTGGAAAGTCCGCACAGACACGCGATCGGCAAGGCCACGTGCAGCCACCTGGTGCGCTAACCAGGCCGCAAGTGCCTTGTTGTACACCAGCACGAGGATGGGCTTGGGCAACGTGCGCGCCAGGAACTCGCAGCGGTAAGCGAGGATGAGCGTCTTACCGGAGCCGGCCACGCCGTGGATGACGCGGTGGCCCTCGCCGAGGCCGCGGGCGATGGCCTCCTGCTGCAAATCCATGACTCGAAGATCGGTTGCAGGGAGCTCTTCGCCTGCCTCGGATCTCTCGGCGAACAGGCTTTGTCGGCTGATGCAAATGTCGGGGAAAAGGCGGGCGCGAATGCGCTCCACCTGCGGGAGTGTGAGCTGGCTGGTGAACCGGACGTCGAACATGTCCCACAGGCGCTTCTGGAACGCCTCGGCATCCACGGATTCCGTCATTTCATCTTTGCAAAGGACCCGATGAGGCGGGAGAAGCGAGGAGAGGCCGGACGAGTCGAACTGGCGGCGCGTGATGTTGGTGAGGACGACGCCATAGCCCCAAGGGAAATTGAGGCGACCGGCATACTCGTCGTCCGGTGGATTGATCAGTTGCGGATCGGATTCGAGGAGTCGGACGATGCCGTGTGCGTATTGGCGTGCTTGCTCGAGGGGATTCGACTGGGTCTTCCGACCGGCGCCGAAGTCGACCAGAAAGGAGTGGGGATTTGCATCGATGATCGAGTCGATTCTCCAGTCTTTCACTTCCAGGATCAGGAGCCCTCGACCCGGATGCAGGAGAACGAAATCCGGGTGCTGATACTTCGGTCCGACGGGCACGTCGTACCAACAGAGATAGTCATCCTCGAGCAAGTCCGCAAATCGGGTGGCCAGGCGTCGCTCGCCGCTCGTCGACTGGGTCCCCAAGCCTGGCGGGCTCGATAGGAAGGTTGCCATCCATTAATAGTCCACCACGAATCACGGCCATTGCTGCCAGTTGCATCACAAGTTATTGAATTATCGGGCGAACTCCAGCGCTAATGGCCTGATTCCGGTGACTGATTTCACGGCCACGCCGCTAGCAAGCTCGGCATCGTGACCTTCAACGCCTTTTCCGCGTCAGCAAGGGCGGTGCGTTTATTGCCGCGTCCTGATGGTGTGGGAAGACATCAAATCCTATGCAGCGCGCCATCGGATCTCGCGTCGCGTAGCCCGACAGCTGCAATGCACCGCCGAGCACCTCGTGGCGCAGTGCGACGGTGGCGGCGATGATGCAGCAAACATCGCGGCGGCCTGCCAACAGTGCAACCAGGGACGGCATCGGCGCGCGGTGGCGCCTAATCCAGAGCAGTTCCGACGCGAGGGGCAGCACCGAGTGTGCAGGGGAAAGTGGCACGATCGCTGTGCGCATGACGCGGGCCTGCTTACTTAGGCCTTGACTGAGCAACCCGATAAAATCCGCACACTCGCAGCACTTTCTGGATCAGCGGCTTGCGGCCGCAAGTGTCACCCTGGGTCACTCGATCCTAGTGCCAGTCATGAACTACCTTTACTCCTTGTATGATGCCCTCGTCAGCATCAGCGTCCCGTCCGACAAGGCCCGGGCGGTTGTGGATGCAATGGAGCGGGACATGGGCACCACGCTGGCGACGAAGCAAGATCTGGAGGCTCTGAAGCTGACGTCGAAGCAGGATCTCGAGATCCTGAAGAAGGACGTCAATAGCCGTATTGCGTTATTCGAGCAGCAGGTCAAGTCAGAGTTTGTCCGCCTCGATCAAAAGATCGACACGCTGGATCTCAAACTGACGATAAAGGTCGGCTCCATGCTCTTCGTGGGATTCGGGCTGAACATTGCCGCCATGCGGCTCTGGTTGTAGCAGTTGGCTAATGGACGTGCACCGGGAGGTGCGCATGAAACTCGCGACCTGTGCCGCGCTCGCCACGGCGATTCTGACCCTGTCAACGCCCGTGTCGGCGCAATCCGCGAATTACTCGTTCTGCTACGGCGTTGCCGGCAATCCGCCAGTCAACAACTTTGCGACCGCCGCGGAGGCGAGTGCCGAGCGCCAGCGGTTGATGGCCGGGATCATGGCGCCGTACACGTACGTCGAGGTGGACTGGACCCCGGCGGCTCAGCCAGCGGCGGCAACCGCCCCCGCGCCAAAGCCGCAACCCGCAGCGGCGGCCGCCAAGCGGCCGTCGCCCCCACCCGCGCCTGCGGCGGCCGCGCCCGCGAGCACGCCGGGCGTGTTCGTGATTTGCCGCTCCGAGTTCAACACGGACCGGCGCCGCTTCTACAATCCGCCCATCGAAGGACGCGGCGCCGGCTATCCGGAGTGGCAGGCGTCCTACCGCGCGTATCTCGTCAGCCACTTTGCATTCCAGCCGACGAACGTGAGCTGCGGCAAGTACCCGACCCGTGAGGCGGCGCAGGCGGACTACGACGCCTGGGTCGCAGCGGCCCGCGCGTCGCCGACGCTCAATGGCCTGGAATCGCCGATCGAGATCACGGACTGGGCGTACTGAGCCGGCGCCGGCCGTTGGGCTAGGGGAACGCCCCGGGCATCGGCGACTCCGCCGTCCGCCTCACGCCCGTCACGAAATGCCCGGTGTCTCCGAAGCACGAGAACGGGATCCACTTGTGCTCGTCGTAGGTGAGCACGACGCGGCTGCCGACGGTCTCGTTGATCTTCGCGGCGACGTCGTCGCTTCTCACCGTGAAGTAGAACTTCTCCGCGACGGTTCCCGGGCATGGTCACCATCGCCATCTCGCCTTCCCAGGTCTTGCAGACCCAGCCTTTCTTCGAGAACTTCTGGACGTAACCCGCGCGCTCGCCCGAGGAGTAGGCCCAGACCAGCGTGAGCGCGGTCCAGGCGGCGACGAGCGCGATCACGATGCCGACGAAGGCGAGGAGCTTCTTGCCCATGGACCGGCTCCTGGGTGGGGGTGGCGGGATTATGCCTGAGACCGAAATCAGCGGAACTGGGTTAACGTACGCCAGCTGTTTCCTGGGGCGCCAGGCAGAGCAAGCTTCCCACCTCTCTCGTCAGGCTCCGGGATGCGCTCAAGGATCGATTCGATTTCGTGTGGATCGAGGAGACCGCTAGCAATGCGCTCGACTTCCACATTGCCTGTCATCTGGGCGAGTCGCTGGTGCATTCGCCGGGTGCCGAGTTCGTCATCGTGTCAAATGACAAGGACTTCGACCCGCTGATACGCCATCTTTCCGCGCGCGGCGTCCGGTGTCGGCGGCAAGGTCGCGCGGAGAGCGGCGGCAAACCGGCGGCGAAGCCGGCATTGGGCGAGGCCGCGGCGCAGGTGATGACCCACCTCCAGGCGATCGACAAGGCGAAACGCCCACGCAAGCTGCAAACGCTGGTCAACTACATGACGAACCACTTCAAGAAGAAAATGGCCGAGGCTCAAGTCACCACCGCGATCGACGAGCTCGTTAAACGCAAGCAGATCCACGACAGCGGCACGTCACTGACGTACGACTTCTAACTTTGTACGCTACCGCACATAAGAGAGGCGAATTACGGTAGATTGGACTGCTTGAACGGTCCTACAAAAAGTTGAGAAATGCCGCAGAGACGCGCGCGGTTTCCGCTGGCGTGCGTGCAGCATGCGCGCGTTTCGCCCAACCGTCGGCGCCGCGGGCACTCTGGCAACTGATTTCCACGCTGCTGCTGTTCGCACTGGCATGGGGGGCGATGGCCTGGAGCGTCCACGCCGGCTGGAACTATGGCCTGAGCGTGCTGCTCGCACTGCCCGCAGTCGGCATGTACGTCCGGCTATTCATCATCCAGCACGACTGCGGCCATGGCTCCTACTTCGCCAGCCCCCGGGCCAACGCCGTAGTGGGCGCCTGCCTGGGCGTGATCACCCTGTTTCCATACAGCTACTGGAAGAAGACCCACGCCGTGCACCACGGCACCTCGGGTAATCTCGATCGTCGCGAATTCGGCGACGTGCGCATGCTGACCACGAAGGAGTACCTGGCGCTCTCGCGCTGGGCCCGCTTGGGTTACCGCTGCTACCGCAGCATGCCGGTGATGCTGGGATTGGGACCGCTCTACCAGTTCGTCATCAAGCACCGTTTTCCGTTCGACCTGCCGGCGGCGTGGAAGAAGGAGTGGCGCAGCGTCTGGCTGAACAACCTGATGCTGCTGGTCGTCGCGAGCACCTGCGGCTTGCTGATCGGCTGGCACACGCTGCTGCTGGTCCACCTGCCGATCGTCCTGATCGCCGGCGCGCTCGGTGTCTGGCTGTTCTACGTGCAGCACACCTTCGAAGAGGCGTACTGGACCCGACGCAAGGACTGGAGTTCGAACCAGGCGTCGGTCGCCGGCAGCTCGTATTACGACCTGCCGCGGGTGCTGCATTGGTTCACCGGCAATATCGGCTACCACCACGTTCATCACCTGCAGCCGCGCATTCCCAACTATCGGCTGCGCGAGGCCTTCGAATCCGACCCGCTGTTGCGCCGCGCTCCGCGCCTGACGCTTTGGACCAGCCTGCGCTGCGCGCGCATGAAGCTGTGGGACGAAGAACGGGGGCGCATGACCGGGTTCCCGGCCTAGATCCCGAATCGGGAAACCGAAGTGACACCGGCGCCCGATCCGGCCTGCGCGCCATCCTGCCAAGTCCCGTCGGTCGCGCCATAATGCCGCCGGGAGCGAACCGATGGCACACTCGGAAGAATCTTCAGGTCAGGCCGGCCCGGCGGAAACAAGCCGCACGCCGCTGATCCTGCTCGCCGTCTTCGCCACGATCTTCGTCCTCGACTGGGCGCAGTCGGTGTTCATCCCGCTGACGCTCGGACTCATCGTCAGTTACGCGCTCGACCCGGTGGTCGATCGCCTCGAGAAGCTCGCCATTCCGCGCTGGCTGTCCGCGGCGGTGCTGCTCGTCGCCGTCGTGGTCGGCCTCGCGGCGGCGGCGGTCTCGCTGCGTCCCGAGGCGGCGAGCCTGATCGAGACGCTGCCCGAGGCCGCGCAGAAGATCGAGGTCGCGGTGCGCCGGGAATTCGCGGGCCCGCGCGAGACGATCGAACGCATGCAGCAGGCGGCGGAGGAGATCGAGCGCGCGGCGAGCCCGGCCTCGGCCAGCAAAGCGCCGCCTGGCGTCACGCGGGTGCAGATCGAGAAGCCGAAGCTCGACATCCGGGGTTTCCTGCTGACCAGCGCGCCGGCCGCGATGTCGCTCGCCGGCGCCGGCACGATGGTGCTGTTCCTGGCGTATTTCGTGCTCGCCTCCGGGGATATGTTCCGGCACAAGTGGGCACGGCTCGGCGGTTCGGTGCCGGGGCGGCGCAAGGTCACGCTGCAGGTGATGGACGAGATCGGCGCGCAGATCAAGCGCTATCTCTTCGTGCAGGTGCTGACCAGCGTCCTCGTCGGTATCGCGAGCTGGCTCGCGTTCTGGGCGATCGGCCTCGACAACGCGGCGGTCTGGGGCGTGGTCGCGGGCGTGCTGAACCTCGTGCCTTACCTCGGCGCCATCGTCACCACCGCCGGCACGGCGCTGGTCGCCTTCCTGCAGTTCGGCACGGTCGGCATGGCGCTCGCGGTCGGCTTCGTCTCGCTCGTCATCAACAGCCTGGAAGGCTACTGGCTGACGCCCTGGCTCTCGAGCCGCGCGAGCGGCATGAACAACGTGGTCGTGTTCTCGGGGCTGCTGTTCTGGGGCTGGCTGTGGGGCGGCTGGGGGCTGATCCTCGGCCTGCCGATCATGATGGTGGTCAAGGCGATCTGCGATCACGTCGAGGGCTACAAGCCCATCGGCGAGTTCATGGGCGAGTGAGGCCGGTCAGGGCGGGGCGACGGTTCCGGATTCGCGCGACGGCTGCGGCGGCGTCGCCGTGCCCCAGGTCGCGGTCCGTTTCGCGGCCTTGACGCTGGTTGAAGACCCGACTGGCGCGGTGCGGCTCGGCGTCGGCGTCGGCGCGGGCGTCGGCGATGTCGAGGGCTGCGGCCTCGGCGGCGGCACGACCGGCGGGCGCGGCGTGACCGGCGTCGGGTTCACGCGCGGGACGAATGTCCCGCCGTGCGCCGGCTTGCCGGTGGCGCCGCTACCCAGGTAAACGGGCGGCCGGTCGGCGTCGATGCGGCGCGGCGGTCCCGACGGATTCGCGGCCGGTCCGCGGTCGTCGTCATCGCGGTGATCGCCATGGGGGTGACCGAAAGGCGCGGTGTCCTGCGCCACCTGGCCGGGCCGGTGTCCGCGGCGTGTGGGCACCCAGCACCAGCGATTCGGGCCGTGCAGGTACATCCAGCGGCCGGCATGATTCGTGTAGCCGCTCCACGGCATCGTCCCGATCCAGATGGAGCTGTAGCCAGCCTGCTCCCAGTAGCCGTAGCGGAACGGGTCGTAGCCGCCGTAGGCGTAAGACGGCATCCACACCTGGCCGTAACTCGGGTCGTCGCGCCACTCGCCGTACTGGTCGAGTTCCGCGTACTCGGTGCCGTCGTAGGGCGGCTCCGACTGGGCGAGGTGGACCTCGCGCTCGAGCACCCAGTCGTCGAACGGGTCGGTCGGGCGCGGCGTCTCGAGGTTCGCGACGGCGTCGCGTCCCGCGATGCGTACGCGCTGGTTGTCGACGACGCGCACCGGTCCGCCGGCGGTCGCGACCTGCGCGGCGCCGCCGTGCACGGACAGGAAGCTGGTGTCGTCGGAGACGACATCGACGCGATAGTCGCCGGGACGGTCGAGCGTGATCACGCTGTTGGGCGTCGCGATCTCGAAGGTCTCGTTGTCGTAGAGGTCGCGCAGCGTGACGTTCGCAGTGCCGGCGTCGAGGCCGAGGCGTACGGTGTCCGGATCGAGCGAGGTGACCGCCAGTTCCGTGCGCTCGTCGAGGCGGACGGTGGCGGTGTCCAGCGCGATTTCCACGCGCGCGTCCTGCGCGGTGGCGAGCCGGTCGCCGGGTTCGAGCGGCCGGTCGGGCAGGGCCGTGGTCGCGCGCGCCTGCGCGGCCTGGAAGCTGACCTGGCCTTCGGCGTAGGTGAGCTGCGCGATGCGCCCGGGCGCCTCGGCCCCGGCAAGGGCGGAGACGGCGAGCGCGGCGGCGAGGAGGGCGAGGCGCGTGTTCATGACGGCTACAGAATACGCCCGCGAGGTGAATGGGGGCTGAAGACTGAATAGCGCTGAAAAATCAGCCCGTTACGCGCGCTTTGTGGGAGCGCCGTGCGGGCTCGCTGGATCGTACGGAAATGCCGCAGCGAATCGGTGTGATTCGCGTTGCGACCACCGCTCCCATCTGCCGCGGACCGCGGCACGAGCCGCTATAGTCCGGGCAGTCATTCCCCAGGGAACCGCCATGAAAATGAACGTCAAGGCCGTCAACGCCGCCCTCAACAAGATCATGGAATACGAGCTTGCGGGCACGGTGCGCTACACGCACTACTCATTGATGACGTACGGCTACAACCGCATTCCGATCGTGAGCTGGCTGCGCGGCCAGGCGACCGAGTCGCTGGCGCACGCGCAGGCCGCCGGGGAGCTCATCACGCAGCTCGGCGGCCACCCCTCGCTCGCGATCGGCCCGCTGCTCGAGACGCACCAGCACGACATGGGCGACATCCTGCGCGAATCGATGCAGCACGAGCGCGACGCGCTCGCGCATTACTACAAGCTGCTGAAACTGGTCGAAGGCAAGAACGTGCAGCTCGAGGAATACGCGCGCGAGATGATCATGCTGGAGGAGCAACACCTCGGCGAGGTGGACAAGATGCTCCGCAAGCCGGGGGACATCGCGAAGTTCGGGCACTGAGGCCGCGTCAGGGCTGGATGCCGCTCGTCGCCTCGGGCTGGTTGAGCGGAAACACGCGCGGGTCGATGGTCTCGATCGCCTCGTCGGCGAAGAACACGTGCACCCGGTCCGGGTCGATGCGTTCGTATTGCTTCTGAGTGAGCAGCCACTTGCGCACGAACTCGGCGACGGTCTTGCGCGCCTCGTCGCGCTGCAGCGTGACGTAAGCGCGGCTCCGGGCCTTGATCGCGAGCTTCTGGGTGATCGCGCGCTCGGCGGCATCGAGCGACTGCGTGCCGGTGAATAGTGACCAGGTGCCCGAGACGTTTTTTTCCATCTTTGCCAGGTCCACGGCAACCGGCAATGCCGGCTCGACTTTCGGCGCGACCACCGCGAAATCCTGGCCGAAGCTGAGGACCTTCCACTCCCTGGCGAGGGGAATGCGGTAGGTGTAGACGGCGGGCACGCGAATGCGCGCCACGGTCGGCTCGAAGCTCATGAACAGGAATTCGTTGGCGTAGCGGCCGTCGAACACTTCCTGCGCCTTGATGCGCGAGACTTCCAGCATGCCGCCCTGCGTGCGCATCACCAGCATCTCGTCCGTGAGCGGGGAGGTGAGGACCGCGTCGGGTTTCGAGGTGAGCGAGCGGTAGGCCCAGGCGGCCAGCAGCGCGGAGGCCAGAGCGACGATGCCGTATGTAATGAGCGGGCGCTTCATGTCATTTCTCGGGTACGTAGGGTTCGGTTTTACCCGCAACTCTTACGTAAGGGCGGATGGCGGCAAGCTTATGTCGGCCAATGCCCGGTACTCGCAGAAGGTCTTCGACCTGCTCATAAGTGCGATACGCAAAGATTTCTTTAGCAAGTTCTGAGCCAATTTCAGGTAACGAAACCAACTCGTCGATCGTCGCCGTATTGACGTTGACGAAGAGGCTTTTGTCGGGGAATTTCTGTTTGCCAGCCTGGGCGCGAAAGGGAAGAGCCAGTCCGGTCGAGGACGCCGCCAGCATCATGAAACTACGTCTATTCATGGTCGCCAGTAAACACCTGGTCAGTAACTTCGATCCGTTAATTCCGGCACATTGTATGATGCGCTCGTCAGCATCAGCGTGCCGTCCGACAAGGCGCGGGCGGTCGTGGATGCGATGGAGCAGGATATGGGCACGACACTGGCGACCAAGCAGGACCTGGCGTTTCATGCTACTGCGACCAAGCAGGACCTGGCGGTTCATGCCGCGGCAATGAAGCAGGAGCTGGCGGTTCTTGCCTCGGCGATGAAGCAGGAACTGGCGGTTCTTGCCTCGGCGATGAAGCAGGAGACCGAGCTGCTCAGGCGGGACATGGAGAATCGCTTCGCATTCCTGGACCAGAAGATCGACGTGCTGCGCAGCGACGTGACCCGGGACCTGGCCGCACTGGAACTGAGGATGACCGCCAAGCTCGGCTCGATGCTGGTGGTCGGTTTCGGGTTGACGATTGCCGCGCTGCGGCTGTGGGGCTGATCGCTCCTGTATTTGCGACCGCTCCGCGGATCGCCTATCCTTGGCCGTGCATTGAGAGTTGGGTCGACGCCCACGCCAACCTGCCTTTCCCCGGCAAGGTGGATCGCGAAAGCGAATGCGGCTCCGGACGGAGCAAACATTCGGGAAGCGTCGGCCCTCCTGTCACGGAGGGTTTTTTCGTTTTAACGGGCCTGTAACGACATCGCATCCGGAGTGGAGCTCGGCTCCCGCCAACCTGCCTGCCCGGGCAAGGTGGTTTCCCGCGGAGGGAGATGCGGCCTTTCTGGCAAACATACGGGAGATGACGATGAATGCACGGGTTGAAGTTTTCTCCACGGCCGACGGCAAGGACGCTGTCGGCTTTGAGGCGCTCACCGGAATCCGCGAGCGGCTCGCGGGCGGCGCAGCGCTGATCGTGAACCGGGAACGCGGGTTCGCGCGCATCGGCCCGCGGCTGGCGCAGCAGGTCGAGGCCGCGGCGCCGACGATCCATCGCAGCGTGTGGACGACGCGGATATCGAGCCGCATCCCGGTGCTGCAGGAGCTGCGCGGCGAGGCGGAGGCGATCGAGCGCATGCTCACGAAGCTGAACCACTTCGCCGATTGCTACCGTTACGTGTACGACGCCGCTTCGGGCACGGTGAGCTCGGAACAGAGCGCGATCGTGCACGCGGGCTCGCTCGCCTGGTGGACGGCCCTGCTCGCGACCGACTTCGCGCTGCAACTGCAACGCGCCGACGAGGACGCCGATCGCCTGCAAAAGCATCTCGGCGGACGCATCGCGAGCGCGGGATCGCCGCATATCCTGAAGTTTCGCCGGCCCCTGCGGCCGGCGCCTCGGCTGGCGACGGGGCCGCAGCCGGCGGAGCGCCGCGGCAACCGGTTTGCGAATGCATTCGAGTTCGGCGCGATCGCGGATTGGGTGAACCGCCAGAATGCGTTCTCGGCCGGCGCGACGGCGGCCGGCGTCGCGATCGATGCGCCCTTCGACCGGACCACCGCGCTCGTGCTCTTGAAATCGGACAAGCTGCACCCGCGCAGCGGCGAGGGGCTCACGGTCTTCACGCTGCTGCCAATTTTCGGGCGCTTCGAGGAACTCGCGCGCATTGCGGCCTGGCTCAATCGCCGGGAAGCGGCGGGCGTGATCCTCGGGCACGGTCTCGGTGCCTGGTCCGTGGTCGACAACGACGCGTCGCAGGTGCTGCGCCACGCCTTCCACGTGCCGAAAGACGCCTGGGCGTCGGGGCTCGCGCTGAATCTTGCGAATGCGGCGCTTGCGAAGCTCGAGCGAATCAATACCTTATTCGGTGCCGGGTCGTAGATTCGTAGATCCGACCGCGCCTGCAGATCTACGAATCTACGACCCGGCACCGAGTCTTCAGAGCTCGCGCGCGCGCAGCGCCGGGATCAGCATCGGCACCTTGCGCCGGTACGACTCGTACGACGCGCCGTGCTCGGCGACGAGGTCGCGCTCCTCGAACTGGATCGCGAGCACGATGTAGGCGGTGGTCGCGATCGCGAACAGCAGGTGCGCGAGCGTCATGTGCGGCGTCGCCCAGAACGCGAGCACGAAGCCGAAGTAGAGCGGGTGGCGCACGTGGCGGTACAGGCGCGGCGTGCGCATGGACACGGGCGTGTAGTGCCGGCCGATGAGCGGCAGCCACACTTGGCGCAGCCCGAACAGGTCGAAGTGGTTGATGAGGAAGGTCGCGAGCAGCACGGTTCCCCAGCCCGCGAAGCACAGCGCCCAGAGCGCGGTGCGCGCGGCCGGGTTCTCGACCGTCCAGATGTCGATGCCGATCGGGCGCCACTGCCAGAACAGCAGGATCAGCGCGAGGCTGGCGGCGAGCACGTAGGTCGAGCGCTCGATGGACCAGGGGATGATCGCGGTCCAGCGCTCCTTGAACCAGCGCCGCGCCATCACGCTGTGCTGTACGGCAAATACCAAGAGCAGGGCGCAGTCGACGATGATCGCCGTGCCGATCGAGCCTTCGAGCGGCGCGTCGAGCGTCGACGGGACCATCGGGCAGCCGCCGACGAAGGCGATGGCGTACAGGAAAGTCGCGAAAAAGACGGCGTAGCAGGCGACGCCGTAGCCGAAGAACAGGATGCGTTTCACCATGACAGAGTCCTCCCGATGGATTGCGCAAAGCCTGCGGGATGTCGCGCGAACGGACCATGGGTCATCTGTCCCAATTGGGCTAAGATCAGGCCCGGCCGCCTGCGACAAATGTCCCGGTGAGGGCGATGGCCACGCGAAAGCAGATCCGCCAGCAGATCCGGTACCTCAAGGCCTCGGACGGCGCGCGCCTCGCCTGGGCGGACGCCGGCGAGGGCCCGGTCATCGTCAAGGCCTCGAATTGGCTCTCGCACCTCGAGTACGAGTGGGAGAGCCCGCTCTGGAAGCACTGGCTGCACTTCTTCGCCGGCAACTTCCGCTTCATCCGCTACGACGAGCGCGGCTGCGGACTCAGCGAATGGAACGAGACGCCGCTCGACGTCGGTCGTTCGCTGGCCGACCTCGAGGCCGTCATGGAGGCGGCGCGGCCCGAGGGGAAAGTGACGCTGCTCGGCATTTCGCAGGGCGGCATCGCCTGCATCGCCTACGCGATCGCGCATCCCGAGCGCGTCGAGCGGATCATCCTGTATGGCGCCTACGCACGCGGCGCGTACCTGCGCGGTTCGCCCGCGAGCCAGGCGACCTACCGCGCGATCATCGAGCTGACGAAAGCGGCCTGGGGCAGCGACAACCCCACTTTTCGCCAAGTGTTCACCTCGCGCTTCGTGCCGGACGGATCGCCCGAACAGATCGGCTGGTTCAACGACCTCTGCCTCAAGACCACGACCGGCGCGCTCGCGGCGAAACTGCTGGAATGCCGGGCGCAGCTCGACATCGAGCCGCTGCTCGGCCAGGTGCGCGTGCCGACGCTCGTGCTCCACAGCCGCGACGACGGCGCGGTGCCGGTCGAAGAGGGGCGCCTGCTTGCAAGCCGGATCCCCGGTGCGGAGATCGTCGAGCTCGACTCGCGCAACCACATCCTGCTCGAGTCGGAGCCGGCCTGGGCGCGCTTCCAGGACGCGGTGCTGAACGCCATGCGCCCCGGGCGCGGCGGCAGCGAGGTGTTCGACGCGCTCTCCGCGCGCGAGCGCGAGGTGCTCTCGCTGATGGGCGAGGGCCTCGGCAACGCCGACATCGCGGAGCGCCTCGCGATCAGCGAGAAAACAGTGCGCAATCACGCGTCCAACATTTTCGACAAGCTCGGTGTCTGGTCGCGCGCGCAGGCGATCGTCTTTGCACGTGATCGCGGTTTCCGCGGAGGTCCACCATGAATGAGGTGCCGGTTCAATACGTCGGTTTCTGGGCGCGCGTCGGCGCGTCGATCATCGATTCGATCCTGATGGCCATCATCCTGGTGCCGATTGGCCGGATCTTCCTGGGCGACGTCACGATGTGGGACTGGGACAACCCGGCCAACATCCTGGTGAATGGCGTGCTGCCGGCGATCGCCGTCGTCGTGTTCTGGATCTACCGCCAGGCGACGCCGGGCAAGATGGCGATCGGCGCGAAGATCGTGGACGAGAAAACGCTCGGCAAGCCCTCGACCGGGCAACTGATCGGGCGCTACTTCGCCTACTACGTGTCGACGATCCCGCTGCTGCTCGGCCTCATCTGGGTCGGCATCGACGCGCGCAAGCAGGGCTGGCACGACAAGCTCGCCGGAACGCTGGTCATCCGGTCGCGCTGAATGAAGGGGACACACCCCTTGGTCTTCGGCGACAATTGCCGGTGAGCAGATACTGCACGGAAAGGAGGGGACAGTGGCCCTGACAAGAATTTGGATGCGAGGGCTCGCTCTCGTCGTGATGGCATGGCCGTTCGCGGCGGTTCCGCAACAACTCGAGAAGGACGTGCCGGTCCTGAGCGAGGAACTTGCGGGCCGGCTCGACGGATTCAACTACGAGGAAGGGCCGGAATCGAAGCTGGAGTTCCGCGGCACGTCGATCGCGCTCGGTGCCGAAGGCGATGCGGAGGTAGAGTTCCAGAACGGCCGCACGCGCGTGGACGTCGACGTCGAGAACCTGACTTCGCCCTGGCATCTCGGCCCCTTCGCGACCTATGTGCTGTGGGCGGTCACGGCCGACGGCAGTGCCAGCAATCTCGGCTCGATCGAGGTGAAAAATGGCAGGGGCTCGCTCAAGACCACGACCGCGCTGTCGCAGTTCGCGTTGATCGTCACCGCCGAGCCGCACTTTGCCGTCACCGCGCCGAGCCGCGCGATCGTGCTGCAGAATCTCGGCAAGCGCGTGCACGGCCAAAAAATCACGATCACGGGGCTCAGGCAGCGCATCGACTATGCGGGGCTCGCACCGCAGCCGCGCGACGACAGCGGCAAGACACCCTCCGACCTGGTGCAGGCACGCTATGCACTCGCGATCGCGGAAGAGGTGGATGCCGATCGCCTTGCAGCCGCGGAATACTCGAGGGCGCAGGGACTGCTCGCGCGCGCGGAGGCCGCGGTGCAGGAAAAGAACTACAAGATCCGCTCATCGGCGTCTGAAATCGCGCGCGGAGCATCGCAGGCGGCCGAGAATGCGCGGCGGCTGGCGGTCGTTGCGGCTGCGGCCGAGCGCGCGCGCGATGAAGCCGCGAAACAGGCTTCGGCGGCGGCGGCCGTGGCCGCGGCCGCGGAAGCCGAGGAAGGCAAGCGGCGCGCAGCGCTTGCGGCCGAGCAGGGCGCGGCGGAGGCAAATCGAGCGGCGCGCGCGGACCTGGTCGCACGACTGAATCGCGTGCTACCGACGCGCGATACGGAACGCGGCATCGTGGCCGAGATCGCTGGGGTGCAGTTCGCGGTCGGTGCTGCGACGCTGAATTCCGGGGCACGCGAGGCGCTTGCGCGCTTCTCGGGCATCGTCGGCGTCTATCCAACCATGAAGTTCCGGGTGGAGGGTCACACGGACAGCACGGGCGGATACGAATTGAATCGCGAGCTCTCGCTGGAACGCGCGAGCATGGTGCGAGACTACCTCGTGAGCCAGGGGGTGGCGTCGTCACGCATCGACGTGGAGGGGCTCGGGCCGGACCGGCCAGTCGCCAGCAACGAGACCAGCGACGGCCGGGCGCGCAACCGGCGGGTGGAGATCATCCTGTCGGGAGATCCGATCGGCGAGTAGTCGCGTGATCCAGCCGGCGCTGGTCGTCGTCTGCTGGAAATGCCGCCAGGCGAGGCGTGGGAGCATGGCTATCGTCGCGAATAGCGTGGACGAGAGGGGCTCGCGCTGATGCGCAGCGTCGAACACCACACGTCGCTGGAGGCGACCCTGCGCGAGATCCAGGCGCTCATGGATCGCCAGGATGTCGTCAGCCAGCTCGTCGCGCGCGAGCACCCGGGCAAGCAGGAACTGGTTCAGACGCTGGTCGCGCGCCAGCACGCGGTCGAGCTGGAGACGAAGCTCAATCGCCTGCACCCGGCGGATGCCGCATTCGTGCTCGAAAGCCTGCCGGCCCAGCAGCGCGACGAAGCCTGGCGGCTGATCCGCGAGGACCGGCACGGATCGATCCTGCTCGAGCTCGCCGAATCGGTCCAGGTGCCGCTCGTCGCGCTGCTGGGCGACGACGAGCTGATCGAACTGGCACGCCAACTGCCGTCCACCGACTTCGCGGACCTGGTCGAGAACCTGCCGAAGGAGCGCGCATCGCGGGTGCTGGCGCGGCTCGAGGCGGGCGAGCGCCAGGAAGTGCAGGCGGCGCTTTCCTTCCCCGAGGACAGCGTCGGTGCGCTGATGGAGACGGACCCGGTCACGGTCCGTGACGACCTGACGCTCGAGGAGGCGACCGCATTCCTGCGCGGGCGCCGCGGGCTGCCGGAGCAGTTGAGCGCGATCTTCGTGGTGGATCGCGACAACATGCTGAAGGGCGTGTTGCCGATCGCCAAGCTCGTGTTCGGCGAGCCGGGCCTGAAGGTGTCAGAGGCGATGGACGGCGACCCGGTGTACTTCGGCACCGCGGACGGTGCCGACGAGGCGGCGCAGGCATTCGAACGCTACGACCTGGTCGCGGCGCCGGTCGTCAACCTGCACGGGCACGTCGTCGGCCGGCTCCCGGTCGACAAGGTCATCGACCGGCTGTCGGAGGACTCGTTCAAGCAGTCGCTGAGCCAGGTTGGCCTCGGCGATGACGCGGATCTCTTCGGCCCGGTGTGGCAGAGCGGGCGCAAGCGCTGGATCTGGCTCGGCCTCAACCTGTTCACGGCCTTCGTCGCCTCGCGCGTGATCGGCGTGTTCGAAGGATCGATCGAGAAGCTCGCGGCGCTCGCAACGCTGATGCCGATCGTGGCGAGCATCGGCGGCAACACCGGCAACCAGACCGTGGCGCTCGTGGTGCGCGGCCTCGCGCTTTCGCAGGTGAACGAGAGCAACCGGCCCTACCTGCTGCGCAAGGAGCTAGCGATCGCCGCGCTGAACGGCGCGCTCTGGGGGCTGCTGATGGGCCTCGTCACGCTGGTCCTGTACGGCTCCCCGCCGCTCGCGGGCGTGATGGCGATCGCGATGCTGCTGAACATGCTGGTCGCCGCGGCCGTGGGCGTGCTGTGCCCGCTCGTGCTCGCGCGCATGGGGCGCGACCCGGTGATGGGCAGCGGCATCCTGTTGACCGCCATCACGGACAGCATGGGATTCCTGATCTTCCTCGGGCTCGCAACGGCGCTCCTGCTCTAGCCGCCGGAACCGGCGTACACTCCTGAGCATGAATACGCGCGCGTCGTTGGTGCCGGTCCTGGGTGCGGTCGCGATCGGTGCGACGCTCGTGCTGGCACGAACGGCGCTCACGGTGGAGGTCGATCCGCATTCCTACGAGGGCCGCACCGAGGCGGCGATCCAGGAATTCCGCGCGGCAATCCAGCTCGAGCCGGACCTGGAGCACGGGAAGGCCTTGTTCGCGTCCTGCGCGGAATGCCACCAGGCCAACGGCGGCGGCAGCGCGGACGGCACGATACCGGTGATCGCCGGGCAGCACGTCTCCGTGCTGGTGAAGCAGCTCGCCGATTTCCGCCACGATCGGCGCTGGCACGCGCGCATGCAGGCCGCCGCCAAGCGGCACGAGCTCGGCAGTTCGCAGGAGCTGCTCGACGTCGCCGCGTATGTGCAAAGCCTGAAGCGGCCGCTGCCGCACGTGGTCGGCAAGGGCGACGCGGCGGAGCTGCAGGAAGGCCGGCGCATCTACTACCGGGATTGCGAGGACTGTCACGGCCGGCTCGGAGAAGGCGACCTGCAAACGGTGCGGCCGCGCCTCGCCGGCCAGAATTATCCGTACCTGTTGCGCCAGTTCATCGAAACCGCCAACCGGCAGCGCATCGGCATGGACGACGCCCACGCGAATCGTATCGGGGCGCTGTCGGATGCCGAGCGCGCCGCGGTCGCGGACTATCTTTCGCGGCTCAGGCCGGAGCTGACGTCCACGCAGTAGTCGTCCGCCGACAGGCGTTCCTAGGCCATTCTGGCCTGCGCACCTACAGGTCGTCGCGCCGCAATCGCCGAACATGGCAGGAACCGCTTTGCTGCGGGAGTGAGCAAAGGAGGCTTGCGCATGGATATTGCAAGGATTTTCGGCCGGGGCTTCGTCGCCCTGGCCTGCGTGCTGCCGCTTGCCGCGGCGGCCCAGCAAGTCGAGAAGGACACGGCCGTCCTCAGCCCGGACGTTGCCGGCCGTCTCGAAGGATTCAACTACGAGGAAGGCCCGGAATCGGATCTCGCGTTCCGCGGCACGCCGCTGGCCCTCGCGGCGACGGGCGAGGGCGAGGTCGAGTTCCAGGACGGGCGCGCCCGCGTCGACGTCGAGGTCAAGAAGCTGCCCTCGCCGGGCCACCTCGGCCCGTTCGCGACCTACGTGCTCTGGGCGGTCACCGCGGACGGCACTGCCAACAACCTCGGCGCGATCGAGGTGGATGACGGCCGCGGCGAGCTCGAGGCCGCGACGCCGCTGTCGCAGTTCGCGCTGATCGTGACGGCGGAGCCGCATTTCGCGGTCACGCTGCCGAGCCGGGCGGTCGTCCTGCAGAATTACGGCAAGCGCGTGCACGGCCAGAAATTCAACATCGCCGGCCTGAAAGAGCGCATTGACTACAGCGCGCTGGCGCCGCAGCCGCGCGACGAGAAGCATGAAGTCCCTTCTGACCTGGTGCAGGCGCGCTATGCGCTTGCGATCGCGGACGGCGCGGATGCCGACCACTACGCCGCGGCGGACTTCCAGAAAGCGCAGGCCCTGCTGGCGCAGGCCGAAGCGAAGCAGAGGGAAGGCAGCTACAGCGCCCGGCGCAGCGTGCCGGAAGTGGCGCGCAATGCCGTCCAGACCGCAGAGAACGCGCGCCGGCGCGCGGTCGTGGGCGCCGCCGCCGAGCGCGCGCGTGAGCAGGCGGCAAAACAGGCGGCGCTGGCGGCGGCGGCCGAGGCGCAGGTGGGCGAGCATCGCGCGGCCATGGCCGCAGAGGAGAGCGCGGCGCGCACGCAGCGTGCCGCGCGCGCGGACCTCGTCGAGCGGCTCAATCGCGTGCTGCCGACGCGCGAGACGGATCGCGGCATCGTCGCGGAGATCTCCGGGGTGCAGTTCGCGACCGGGGCCGCGACGTTGAACTCGGATGCGCGCGAGGCGCTGGCGCGGTTTGCGGGCATCGTCGGGGTGTATCCCGACATGAAATTCCGCGTCGAGGGCCACACCGACAGCACCGGCGGCTACCAGCTCAACCGCGAGCTGTCGCTGAAGCGCGCGGCCTCGGTACGCGATTACCTGGTCGGGGAGGGCGTGGCGTCGTCACGGATCGACATCGAAGGCCTCGGGCCGGACCGGCCGGTGGCGAGCAATGAAACCGCCGATGGACGCGCGCGCAACCGGCGCGTCGAGATCATCCTGGAAGGGAATCCGGTCGTCGCAGGGTCCTGAATCATGAAGGGGTCCGTCCCCTTCGCGAATATGAAGGGGTCCGTCCCCTTCGAGTAAGCTGGCGCGATGACGGAACTGCGCCGCGACCTCACGTTGACGCACGGCATCGCGATCGTGGTCGGGATCACGATCGGGACCGGCGTGTTCCTGAAGTCGGCGCCGATGGCGCAGGCGGTCGGCTCGCCGATGTTGGTGATGGCGGCCTGGGCGGTCGCGGGTCTGGTCGCGGTGCTCGGTGCGCTCTGCTTCGCGGAGCTCGGCACGCTGCTGCCGCGAGCCGGCGGCGAGTACCTGTACGTGCGCGCGGCCTTCGGCGACCTGCCGGGATTCGTGTATGTCTGCATGAGCATCCTGATCGGCGCGGCGAGCGTCGCCTCCTACGCGGCGGCGTTCTCGATCTTCCTCTCCGGCGCCGTCGCGATTCCCGGCCCGTGGATCGAGCGCGAGTACACGCTGTTCGGCGAGGCGATGAACTGGCAGTTCGGGCCGCGCCAGCTGCTGGGGATCGGCGTGGTCGCGGCGTTCACCGGCGTCAACCTGGCGGGCGTCGCCTTCGGCGGCCGCGTGCAGACTTTCCTGACGACGCTGAAGATACTCGCGGTCGCGGGCGTCATTATCGGCGCGTTCCTGTTCTCGCCGCATGGCGCGCAAGCGTCGGCGAGCATCGCGCCGGGCGGGACCGCGGCGTCCGCGCTCACGGCGAGCGGCTTCGGCTTCGCGATGCTCTCGGCGATGTGGGCGTACAGCGGCTGGCAGTACCTGCCGATGACCGCGGCCGAGGTGCGCGACCCGGACCGCAACGTGCCGCGCGCGGTGATCGGCGGCGGGCTGCTGATCGTCGTGCTGTACCTGCTGGTGAACGCCGCCTATTTCCACGCCTTGCCGTTCGAGGCGGTGCTGAGCTCGAATTCGACGGCGTATCCGGAGGCGCCTGCGGTCGGCGCGCGCGCCGCGGAAACGTTCCTCGGGCCGCAGGCGATCTCGCTCGCCGCCGTGATCTTCCTGATCTCGGCGATCGGCGCGCTGAACGGCGTGATGCTGACGCGCGCACGGGTACCGTATGCGGCCGCGCGCGACGGGCTCTTCTTCAGGAGCTTCGCGAAGCTGAATCCCGGCGCGAGCGTGCCGGCCAATTCCGTGATCCTGCACGGCGTGCTCGCGGTGCTGTTCGCGGTCTCGGGCACCTTCGACCAGCTGACGAACCTCGCGACGCTCATTTTCGTCTTGTTCTGGGCGCTCTCGGGGCTGGCGCTGATGGTGCTGCGCCGGCGCATGGCGGACGCGCCGCGGCCGTACCGCGTGCCGCTGTACCCGCTCGTGCCGCTCGCCTTCGTCCTGGTCATGGCCGGGATCCTGGTCAGTACCGTGATCGAGAGCCCGGCGGAGGCGGGGGCGACCCTGCTGCTCCTGGCGCTGTCGCTGCCGCTGTATCCGTACTTCCGGCGCCGCCTGAAAGGGGACAGTCACCTTTAAAGGTGACTGTCCCCTTTTTGAGGCGGCGCGATGTAGCGGATCGAAAAGTCCTTGAGCTCGCCGAGGATTTCCTCGCGCGTGAGGATCCCGATGCAGGGGAAGGCGCCGCGTTTCTCGAGCGGCGCGTAGCCGGGCAATCCCAGGAGTTTCTTGACCACGAGCGCGGCGGGCGCGGCCGGCACCTGCGGCCCGTCGCCGTATTCGGTGATGAGCACGGCCTCGCGCGAAGCGGCGCGCGCGTTTGCGTCGCGGGTCAGCACGCGCACGTGCATCGCGCCCGCACCGGTGCCGAGCCAGTCGAAGGCCGCGGCGATTCGCAGGCCAGGCTTCGCGAAACGCTGCAGCGACGGGAGCACGCCGAGGCGCACGCCGCGCGAGAGGAGCGACAGCCCGAGGTGAAGGACGCTGACCTCGAGGCCGGCACGGATCGTCACCTCCTCGAGCGCAGGGTAGCGTGCGCGCCAGAGCGCGCGTTCGGGCGTGTCGACATTGGAAAGCCAGCGCTCGCCGACGGGGGCCGGGTAATCGTGCCGCGTCAGGTCGCCCCAGCCGTAGATCGCCTCGTCGCCGGTGATCGCCGGGATCGGCTTACCGCAGTAACCGAGGATGGCGCTCGCGGTCGCGAGGCCGCGCGGCGCGTGGTGGCTGGGCGCGATGCCGACGTCGATCGCGACCACCTCGCGGCGATTGGGCGCAAGCTCGTCCACGATCGCGGTGGTGAGCGCGGGCACGGTCGAGGCGCCGCTGACGATGGCTGCGTGCTCGACGCGCGCCGCGGCGTCGAGCGAGCCGATCCAGGCGACGCGCTCGCGCGCATCGGCGATGTCGACGTAATGGATCCCGCGCTCGGCGCAAAGCCGGGGCAGGGCGAGATTGCGCGACTGGAACGGTCCCGCCGCGTCGACGATGACCGCGGGCTTCGCCGCGAGCAGGCGCGGGACCGCGTCGGCCTTCGCGAGGTCAACGGCGAGCGAGGCCGCACGGCCGGCGCCGAGCGAGCGCACGAGGGCGGCGGCGGCCGCGGCGTCGCGGCCGGCAATCACGAGGTCGAGCTCCTCGCGCTTAGCGAGGTTCGCCGCAATGCGGCGCCCGAAAACGCCGCTGCCGCCGAGTATCAGGACGAGTGTGCGGGCCATACGCTGAAAGTCTACCCTTGGAGGGGTCCGTCCCCTCCGCGAATATGAAGGGGTCCGTCCCCTTCAAGGGGTTGTCTGATTGACGGGTGGCGCTGCAGCCGGTATCAGCAGGAGGTCACTATGCTGGAGTTCATCATGGCCATTGCCCTGTCTTCGCCCGTGTTCTCGCACAAGGGGCCTATCCCGAAGCTCTATACCTGCCAGGGCAAGGACATCTCCCCAGCGCTCGCCTGGAGCGGGCTGCCGAACGGCACCCGGAGCGTTGCGCTCATCGTTGACGACCCGGACGCGCCGGACCCGGCCGCACCGAAGCGCGTGTGGGTGCACTGGGTGCTCTACAACCTGCCGTCGGCCGCCACGGGGCTGCCCGAGGCAGTGAGCGCGGCGGCGCTGCCGCCCGGCACGCGCCAGGGCAAGAACGACTGGGACCGCGTGGGCTATGGCGGCCCCTGCCCGCCGATCGGGCGGCACCGTTACTTCCACAAACTCTATGCGCTCGACGTCGTCCTGGATGACTTGAAGGAGCCGACCAAGACGGAGCTCCTCGCGGCGATGGAAGGCCACATCCTCGGCGAAGCCGAGCTGATGGGCACCTACCAGAAGAACTGAACGGCGCCGGCCCGCGCTAGCGGGCGGCGAGGCGGGCGCGGCGCGTGCGGCGCACGAAGTCGGCGTCGCCATAGGTCCCGCGCCATCCGGTCGCGGACACGTCGAAGATGGCATATAGCGTGCCGTTCTCGTTCACCTGCAGCGCGGCGCAGGTGACGTCGATCGTCATGTCGCCGTAGGCGAGCTGGGTGTTCGCGCACGAGCCGGCGACCAGCGCGCGATCGCGCGCCCACTCGATGCCGGACTCGGCGGCATGGTCCGCCTGCCGCTGCAACGCATCGAGCGCGGCGGCGGCGTGGCGGCCGCTGATCGCCTCGGCGAGGTACGCGGCGATCATCGCCAGCACCAGCATCACGAAGATCACCGACAGCAGCGCGATGCCCTGCTGCTTGCGCGGCCCGCTCACGGCGCATTCACCAGGCGGTACTGGTCGAAGAGCGTCACCGGGCCCGCGGGGCCGCTGCCGGCGGCGACCCGTGCCATCACCAGCCGTGCGTCGGCAAGGGTGAAGGCGCAGTCGGTGACGTCGCTTGCGATCAGGTCGCCCAGCGCCGTGTTCACCGGCTGCGCGGCCTGGATGGCGTAGCCCGCGTAGCGGCGCAGCGTGCCGCCGTTCGCGGCCGGGGCGCAGAGATAGGACACCGGCGTCGCGACGACGTAGAAGCGTTGCGTCGGCGAGGGCGCCGGAAACAGCTTGGAGGCGAAGCGGAGCTGCGCGGCCGTGGTGCCGGCGGCGATCACGCCGCGGTTGCTGACGGCGTCGACGCTGTAGGCGCTGGCCGGTCCCGCGCCGGCGGCGCTGAGGTTGTTGATGACCAGGGCGAGCCCGGCGGCGGGCGCGGCGGCGAGCGGCATCAATACGTCGAAGCGATCGTCCGCGGCGGTGAAATCGAGGCGATCGCCCGGCACCTGCGCCCGGTAGTCCGCCTGTGCGACGACGGGGATGAATTCCAGGCACTGTCCGCCGCAGGCGATACGCACGCTGTTCGGGAGCGCCGCCGGCAGCTCGCCCGCGAGCCGTACCAGCGGACGTTCCGCGTTCTCGGCGGCCGTCGCAGCTTCACCGCCGGCGATCATCGCCTCCAGCGGCCGCGAGAAGAACGGCAGCAGGCCGACGAGCAGCAGCGCCGTGATGACCAGCGAGATGACCAGTTCGATCATGGTGAACCCGGCCTGGCGGCGCGCGTGCGGCATCCCTCGGTCCCTCAGTCCGCGGTGCGAAACGACTGCAGCAGCACGCCGTCGGTGGCGAGCCCGTCGTGCGTCACCCGGACCTGCACCTGCAGGCCGTTGACCCCGGCGAGGGTCGCGGGCGCGACGCCCACGGCGACGCGAAATCCGGGAAGGCCGGCAAGCGGCTGTCCGTTGCGGCCGCAGGCGCAGTCGCCGGGTACCGGGCAGGCGCCGCTGGTCGCCGTGCAGCCGTTGGCGGCCAGGCCGTTGTAGTCGCAGACGTCGTCGAACAGCGGGCGCGAGGCCTCGCCGCCGCCGCAGAGGGCATTGCTGTCCGGGTCGCGATAGGGGCGGCTCGTGATCTCGCCGAGGTAGGCGTCGCCGATGGCGATGGCCTGGCTCGCAAGCTGCGGCTCGGCGCCCTGCTGCAGTACCGTGCCGTAGACGGTTGCAAACCCGCCGAAGACGAGGCCGATGATGACGATCGCCGCCACCACCTCGATCAGGCTGTAGCCGCCCTGGCGCCTGCGCTCAACCCGCGACATGGCCGGTAGCTCCGGTGACCTGGATCGAGCGGCTGCCGACGGTCAGGGTCACGTCAGTGAGGGCGCCGCCGGGCGCGGTACGCACGGCGCCGGTCGCGTCGAAGTAAAAGGTGGCGGGCGTCGCCGAGAGCGGGAGCCCGGCCGGCGTCGTGCTGTCGAGGGTCGAGCCGGCGCCGTCCGTGCCCGCGAGCGGCCGGTTGAATGCGCCGCTGCAGAGTGTCGCGCGCTGGTCGAGAGTGAAGCCCGCGGCTGCGACGGTGATGCGCACCTCGCAACCGTCGGCCTGGGCGCGGCGCTGCGCGAGGCGCAGCGCCGTCATCACGCGTTCCTGGAATCCCAGCTCGTCGATGCCGCGCCCCTGGTCCCAGCGCGCTGCCGCGACCGCCGCGAGCAGCCCCGCGACGACCAGGACCGCGACCAGCTCCGGGAGCGAGAAGCCGGCCGCGCGTCGGCGCAGGGCATGCACCGGGACCCCGGGACGCGAGCGACGCGCTTACTGGCAGCCGCTGACGTCGCGGACGATCGTCGGGCGCCCGCCGGCCGCGGTGACCTGCGAGTAGCTGATGCCGCAGTTCGCCTTGCCGTCCACCCACAGCGTGCGGGTCGTGGCATTGCCGCCGACCGTGACGCGCGTCGAGAGGTCCTCGAAAAGGTTCTGGACGTTGGCGTTGCTGGTGCCGCTCGGGAAGCCGTAGCGGGCGTTGACGGTGACGCTGTTGCCCATGTCCACGTTGTAGTTCGCGCTCGCGAGCTGGCCTGCGGCCGCCGCTTTCGCGTACACCATGTTGGACGCCGAGCGGATGCTGTTGTAGAGGCTGTCGCTCACCGCCGTGCGGGCTTCCTGCTCCATCGACAGCAGGCGGGGCAGTGCGACCGCCGCCAGGATGCCGAGGATTACGATCACGACCACCAGCTCGATGAGCGTGAAGCCGCGCTGTGTCGAATTCTTCATGTCCGTCTCTCCCGTGGTGCAAATGCCGGCAGCCGTCCGCCGGCCGCGCCTGATGTCACCATAACCTACCGGTTTCCCCAATGAAGTCATTGAACTACGTCACAGGACCGCCGGATTCGGGGCTCAGTGATGGAGCGCGACGCGCGCCATGTCCCACATCGGCAGGAAGATGCCGAGCGCGAGTGTGAGCACCATCCCACTCACGATCACGAGCAGGACCGGCTCGATGAAGTCGCCGAGCGTCTTGACGTCGTAGGCCACCTCGCGTTCGTAGAAATCCGCCGCCTCGTCCAGCATCTCGTCGAGACGGCCGGTCTCCTCGCCGGTCGAGATCATCTGCATCACCAGCGGCGGGAAGAAGTTCGTGCCGCGCGCGGCGAAGGACAGCGACTTGCCCTGGGCGATGCGCTCGCGCATCGCGGCCACCTGCCGCGCGAAATAGCGGTTGTTGCTGACGCCCGCGACCGTGCCGAGCGCCTGGTCGAGCGCGACGCCGGCGCGCAGGCACATCGCCAGCGTGCGCGCGAAACGCGACATCGTCGCCTTGAGGATGATCGCGCCGAACAGCGGGATACGCAGCGACCAGCGGCCCCAGAAATCGGCGCCGCCCGGCGTCGCGAGCCAGGCGCGCACGCCGATCACGGCGGCCACGACGCCCACGATCAGGTACGGCCACCAGGCCTGCATCCAGCGCGACATCCCGAGCAGCACGCGCGTCACCAGCGGCAGCTCGGCGTGGAAGCTCGCGAACACGCGCGCGAAGGCCGGGATCACGAACAGGTTCACGATGACCAGCGCGATCGAGATCGCGGCGACCACGAAACTCGGATAGCGCAGCGCCGCCTTGACCTGGCGCTCGGTCACCTGCTCCATCTCGAGGTTGCGCTGCAGCTCGTGGAACACGGTGTCGAGGCGGCCGGTCTGCTCGCCGACCCGGATCATGTTGATCATGAGCGGCGGGAACACGTTGCGGCGCGAGGCCATGGTTTCCGACAGCGTGCGCCCTTCCTCGACCTTGCGCCGCGCCTCGTCGAGCGCTCGCCGCAGCACCGGGTTGCGCATCGAGTCGACCAGCGTGCGCAAGCCGCGGTGCAGCGGGATGCCGGCCTTGGTGATCGAGTACATCTGCCGGCAGAAGAACACGTGGTCGACGAGCCCGGGGCGGTTCAGGTAACGGTCCTGCCAGCCGCCGTCCATGCGCGCGCGCGCCCGCCGCGCGCTGATGCGGATCGGCGTCAGGCCGCGTTCGTGCAGGAGGTCCGCGACGTCGCCGCTGGCGCGCCCCTCGAGCTCGCCGGTGACGGCGTTCTGGTTCGCGTCGCGCGCGAAATAGCTGAAGTTGCCCATGGCCGCGGTGGCGCTCAGCCGCCGTCGTGCACGTCCGAGCCGACCACGCGCAGCACCTCGCCGAGACCCGTCAATCCGCGGCGGGCCTGGTCGAGCGCGGCATGCGCGAGCGGCCGGTAGCCGGCGCAGGCACGGACCGCGGCCGCGAATACCGGCGCCTCGCCGGTGCGCAGCGCGTCCGCGAGCGCGGCGTCGATCTCGAGCAGCTCGTAGATGCCGATCCGGCCGGAATAGCCGGTCTGGTTGCAGTGGTTGCAGCCGCTGCCGGCGCGGTACTCGCCGGTGAGCGCGGTATCGCCGGCGAAGCTGCGCAGCCACGCGGCTTCGCGCTCGGTGGGCGGCTGCGGCTTCGCGCAGCGGTCGCAGAGCCGGCGGATCAGGCGCTGGGCGATCACGGCCTGCAGGGCGTTCGCGATCAGGAAGCCCGGCGCGCCCATGTCGAGCAGGCGCACGGCCGTGCTCGGCGCGTCGTTGGTGTGCAGCGTGGAGAGCACCACGTGGCCCGTGATCGCGGCGCGCAGCCCGATCTCGACCGTCTCGCGGTCGCGCATCTCGCCGACCAGGATCACGTCCGGGTCCTGGCGCAGCGCGGTGCGCAGCACGCGCGAGAAGTCGAGGCCGATCTGCGGGTGGATCTGCACCTGGTTGATGCGCGGCAGCCGGTACTCGACCGGGTCCTCGATCGTGATGATCTTGCGGTCGGGAGAATTGAGCTCGCTGAGCGCGGCGTAGAGCGTCGTGCTCTTGCCGCTGCCGGTGGGACCGGTGACCAGCAGCATGCCGTAGGGGCGGCGCAGGATGCTGCGCACGCGCGCGAGCATGCCCTCCGGCATGCCTAGCTTCTCGAGGTCGAGCAGCCCCTGGGTCTGGTCGAGCAGGCGCATGACCACGGTCTCGCCGAACTGCGTCGGCATGGTCGAGAGCCGCACGTCGAGCGTGCGGCCGCGCACGTTGACGCGGAAGCGGCCGTCCTGCGGCAGGCGGCGCTCGGCGATGTTGAGTCCCGCGGAAAGCTTCAGGCGCGAGACCAGCGCGGCGGCGACCTGTTTCTGGCCGACCGGCAGCTCGCGCAGCAGGCCGTCGACGCGCTGGCGGATGCGCAGCACGTCCTCGTCCGGCTCGATGTGGATGTCGGAGGCGCCGGCCATGATCGCCTCCTCGAGCAACGAGTTGATCAGGCGCGAGACCAGCGCGTCCGAGGCGTCCTGGTCGGCGAAGCCCGCATCGACAGGCGTCGAGTCGTCGATTTCCTGGCCGAGTTCCTGGGCCAGTCCCTCGATCTCCGCGCGCCGCAGGTAGACGCGATCGAGCGCGAGCAGCAGGTCGCGCTCGCGCGCGATCGCGGTGTGCACGGGACGGCCGAGCTGGCGCTCGAGCTCGTCTTCCTCCAGCAGGTTGGTGGGGTCCGCCATCGCGACCAGGTAGCCGTCCACCTGCTCGGCAAGGACCAGGGCGCGCAGGCGCCGTGCCGCGATCTCGGGCAGCTTCTGCGCCAGCTTGGTGTCGATCGGGTAGTCGCCGAGGTCCACGCGCGCGATCATGAGCTGCTTCGAGATCGCTTCGATCAGCTGGTCCTCGGTCACGAACTGCAGCTTGATGAGCGTCTCGCCGAGCCGGCTCTTGGCGCGCTTCTGCTCCTTGAGCGCGCGCTCGAGCTGCTCCTCGGTGAGGATGCCCGCCTTGATGAGCAGCTCCCCGAGGCGGAGCCGCTTCATCGACAGGACGGTCTTGGCTGCCCTCACTTGCCGGCCACCCCGGAAACTGCGCGCCGACCGGGCCCGGCTGCCATGTCCCAGACCTGGTCGCTGTCGACCACCACCGGCCGCAGCAGGATCACGAGCTCGGTCTTGCGCGTCACGTCGTGGTCATGCCGGAACAGGCGGCCCAGCACCGGCACGCTGCCGAGCACCGGTACCCGCGCCTGGGCATTCTTCCGGGTTTCCTGCATCAGCCCGCCGATCACGACGATCTGGCCGCTCTTCGCGCGCACGATGCTGTCCGCCTCGCGCACGGTCGAGAACGCGAGCGGCAGCGACAGGTCGGAAGTCCCCACGGTGATGTCCTTGCGGCGGTCCTCGACGTCGGTGACCGCGGGGCGCACGTGCAGGATGATCTCGTTGTCGGCGCTGATCTGCGGCGTCACGTCGAGCGCGATGCCGGAGAAGAACGGCGTCAGCGTGACGTCCGGTGAGCTGGTGGTCGCGCCGGCGCCGGTCACCGTGGTCGAGGACACGTTGGTGACGAAGAATTCCTCGGTGCCGACCTTGATCACGGCCTTCTGGTTGTTCACGGTCGCGACCCGCGGGCTCGACAGCACGCTGACTTCGCCCTGTGTCTTCAGGAGCTCGATGAAGGCGTTGAAGTCTCCGAGCTCGGCGGCGATCGTGAACATGCCGCCGAAGGCGGAGGTCAGCGTCCCGTTAGGCAGCGTGCCGCCGGCGGGATTGAGGTCGCCCATGCTGCCGGCGATGTCGGAGCGGGAGCCGAACCCGTCGGTCAGGGTGCCGCCGCCGATCTGGCCGATGGTGTACTTGTCGGAGCCGTTGCTGACGACGCCCGCCCAGTTGATGCCGGCCTGGTACTCGTCGGAGAGCGTGACCTCGACGATCTTCGTCTCCAGGACAACCTGGCGCACCATGTTGTCCTGCACCTGGGCGAGATACTGCTCGACCTCGCGCAGTTCCGAGGGCAGGGCGCGCACCACGACCACGTTCGACTGCGGGCTGGTGACGACGCTGCGGCCGTCGGCGGTGCCGATGATGCCCTTGAGCGCGGTGTCCACCTCGCGCCAGAAGTCGGTCTCGGCGCTGGTGTTCACGAGGCTGCCGGGCGTGAAGCGATCCTGCTCCTCGCTGCTTCCGCCGCCGCCGCCGCCGCCGCCGGCGACCACCATGCTGGAACCGCCGCGCAGGTTGTCGCCTGCGCTGATGCGCGTGCGCGAATTGCCTTCGCGTTTCAGGTTGAGGTAATCAACGTGATACACGCGGGCCTGCAGCCGCGCGGGCAGCACGATGTAGCCGTTGCGGGTCGACTGGTATTCGAAGCCGTAGACCTGGCGCGCGATTTCCATGACTTCCGGGATGGTCACGTCCTTGAGCGTCAGGCTGACCGCGCCCTGCACGTCCGGGTGCACCGCCATGTTGAACTTCGTGTCGCGCACGAGACCCATGAAGAAGTCGCCGGCTGGCGCATCCTTGACGTTGAGGTCGAAGCGCTCGGCGGCATTCGCGACCGCCGGCGTCGCGGTCTCGGCGGGCGCGGCGGGCGCCGGGCGCTCGACTTCGGGCGGCGGCGTTTCCCAGGCCACCTGCGGATGATTTTCCTCCGGCTTGGTGTCGAGGGTGGCGCAGCTGCTGACGCAGCAGGCGGCGGCGAGCGCCGCGATCCGGTGTGCCCAGGCGTTCATGAATCGTCTCCCGTGGCCCGGCGCTTCACGTCGGGTGTCGAAATTCGGAGCAGGATCCGCTCGCTGCCGCGTTCGAGCCGGACGCTGCCGGGCTCGATCGCGAGTACCGTCGCCCCGGCGACCTTGCTGCCGAGGGCGACGATGCGGTCGTTGATGACGGCGCTGCGGCTGGTCGCCGAAACCTGGGTCGAGCGCAGGCGCAGTGCGGGGCCGGCGGCCGGGTCGCTGGCGAGCGCGCTGACGCCCGGAGGGACGGTCGGGTCGCGCAACGGCGGTTCCGCCCACGCGGCGGCCGGGAGCGCGAGCAGCAGGGCAAGGGCGAAGCGAGGCAGGTCAGACACGAATCCACTCCTTGCGCAGGCTCACCGTATACAGGCGCAGGCGAAAGCGCCGCGCGCCCGGCTTGTCGGCGGTGACCTCGACTTCGTACCAGTAGAGCCGCCACGGCAGCTGCTCGAGCGCCTGCAGGTAGGCGACCAGGGCGAGGTAGTCGCCCTCGAGGTCGATGACGAGCCCGTGTCGGTAGAGCACGGGCAGGTCGAGTCCCTCGGTCGCGACCAGCGCCCGGGCCGGCTCGGTCTGGAGCGCGACCATGCGCAGGCCGCGGACATTCGCGATCAGCGCCTGCAGCACGGCCCGCGCCTGCTCCGGCGCGATCAACTGCAGCGCCTGGCCCTGCAGCTTCCGGTCGAGCGTGCCGACCTGGGTGTCGAAGGCATCCAGCTGGCGGCGTACCGCGGCGTCCGGGTCGAGCGCTTCCTGCTGGTCGAGCGCATCGAGCTGGTCCTGCAGCGCCAGTTTCTGGGTCTCGAGCGAGGCGAGCTGGACCTCGGCGCTGTGCAGGCGCTGGCGAGCCGGCGCCCAGGAGAAGGCGTCGACGACGAGCAGGATGCCGATGCAGGCGGCCGCCGCAAGCATGATGCGCTCGCGGAAGTTGCGCGCGTCGAACCAGCTGCGGGCGAACGCGAAGCGCTCGATCATGGCGCGGCCTCCGGCGCGGCTGCCGCCGTCGTTGCATCGGCCGCAGGTTCGCCGCAATCCGCGGCCGTGGTTTCCTCGCCGCCGCCGCAGGCGGTCGCGAGCTGAAAGCCGACCGTGCCGCTGCCGCCGGGCGGGTTCTCGAGCTCCAGGCGCTGGAACGAGGTGCCGCGGAAGGCAGGCTCGTCCTGGAGCGCGGCGATGAAGCGCGGCACCAGGGCCGCGTCCAGCGCGCGGCCGCGAATCGCCATCTCGCGGCCGCCGTCGGTGATGGTCACCCGCTGCAGCCAGAGGCCGTCGGGATAGCGCCGTCCGAGCGCGGCGAGGTGCGAGGAGAAGCCGGCGGTGTTGCCGAGGGTCTTGCCGGCCAGCAGGTCGAGCACCTTGCCCTTGTCGGCGGTCTCGCGCTCGAGCAGCTTGAGCCTCGCGACCAGCGCGGGATCGGCGTTGCGCTGCGCGAGGAACTGGCTGCGCTCCTGCAGGTTCAGCATCAGGTCCTCGATCGCCCTGTTGGTGCCCTCGATGCGCCGCTCGGCAGCGTCGGCGCGCGCGCCGAGCCAGGCACTCGCGGCCAGCGCGAGGGCGAGCGTGGCGCCGAGCGCGATCGCGAGCTGGATCGAGGTCGGGTGGCGGTGGGCGGCGCGCGGCGCAGCCCCGAGCAGGTTGAATTCCTGGCTCATGGCGACGCGGCCGCCCCGGCGCGCCGGTCGAGCGCGACGCTGGCCGCAAGATAGGCCTCGGGCAGGCCGTAGTCGGCGGGCTTGCCCGTGGCGGCGCGCAGCGTCACCGGCAGGTCGAGCGGCTCGACCGGCAGTCCCGTGAATTCGCTGGTTTCCTTCATGAATTTCATGAAGGGCTCGTCGGTCGGCGCGGCCAGCACCCGGCGGATGGTGCCGAGGTTGAACTGGCTCTCGAAGTAGTCGACGGTGCGGCGCAACTCGAGCGGCAGCGTCATGTGGATGCCGGTCGCCAGCGTGTCGGTCGGGATCACGCTGCCGAGCCCATATTCGACCCGGCGCGTGATGTAGAGCTCGCGGCCGTGCGTGATCTGGATGACGCCCTGGCGCGCATTCAGGAACACCGTCGCGACCGGCTCGTCGCGCTCGGTGACGCGGTTGACGAGGTCGCGCACCGCGAGCTCGACGATCGTGATGCGCTGCAGGCTGAGGCCGGCGCGCTTTACCAGCGCGTTCAGCTCGCGAATCGTGCGCTGCGGCGCGGCGACCACGTTCAGCAGCGGCGTGCGCTGGTTTTCGCTCTTCGGCACGTCGAACACCTGGATCACGGCGTCTTCGACCGGGTAGTCGAGCTGGCCCTTGATGCGCCAGCGCGCCGCGTCCACCAGCTCGGCTTCGTCGACCGGCGGCCGCTCGACCTGGATCAGGTGATAGCTGCCGAGCGGCAGCGTCACGTTCGCGCGGCAGCCTTTCACGCCGAGGTCGGAAACCGCGCGCACCAGCGCGCGCGCCTGCTCGTCGGCCTCGGTCGGCAGCTCGACGACCTGGACCTGGCCGGCGCCGCGGCCGGTCGGCGGCACGGCCGCGACCGCCATTGCGCGGTGCAGGCAGACGCCCACGGCGGAGGCATTGTCCGCGCGGCCACTGCCGAGCGATTTCAGCGATCGGAGCATCGCTGGAGTATGCCGACGTCATACCCGCCGCTTATGTGAAACAGGTCTAGCGGATTCTGTTACGTCGGAAGAATCGACGTGACGCGCATCACACCGCCCCCGGGACGGCGGCCATCGGGGGTACGACCGCCGTCCCGCGAACGGACCGACGATAGCCCCAGGATGTTGCCGGCCGATGACCGGCAAGCTACCGGATTATTTCGAGAGCAGCGCGGTCTCGACGAAGCCGCGGCGGCACGCGTTGCAGGGCGAGACGAAAGAGTACGCCGCGTCCCGGGCGTTGCCGATGACGAGCATGGAGGTGCCGACCGGGTACTCGTCGAGCACCTGGCCTTTCCTGCCCGGCGCGTCGAGCACGGCGCTGTCCTGCCTGAGCGTCATCAGGGTGCCCTGCGCGACGTCGACCGCGTGGCCCTTGAAGTCGATCCAGGTGCGCGCGTAGGCCGAGCCGTTCCACTCGTAGTGAACGAACTCGCTGCAGGGCTGCTGCCCGGCGCAGCCGCCGCGCAGCGGCGCGTAGTCGCCTTCCTTGGCCGGCAGCACCTCGATGCCCGGCGCGTCGTCGGCATTGATGGCGCCGATCTCGGTCCAGCCGTCGCCGCGCTTCTTGTACAGGAGGTAGGGGCAGCCGGTGCTGCCGCAGGCGAAGGCGCCGGGGGCGCCGTCGCAGTCGAAGTTGCCGATCAGGTCGACCAGGACCTCGGCGCTCGCATCGCCGTCGACGTCGAGCGACCAGGCTTCGGAGGGCTGGCGCGCCTTCAGCGTGCCGCCATGGGCGGAACACTGCTTGCTCATGTAGTCGAGCGATAGCAGGGCGAAGGACGGGCAGCGGGACGTCTGCGCGGCGTCGTCGGCCATGTCCTCGGCGAGGCAGGAGGCGAAATCGAGGCGCTTGGTCAGTGTCGCCGGGACGCCGGCAGGCCCGCCGGCCGCGGTCGCAGCCTTGCGCTTGATGCTCGTGACGTCGTCCTTGTCGACGTCGCTGCCGCAGGCGGCGAGCAGGACCAAAGCCGCCAGCAAAGCCACCGGGATCCGCATACCCAACCCTCCGCGCCGGCCCCCGATGGGCGGCGCCGAGCGCGAGCGTAGCAGAGTTGCGCGCCCGGCCGCCTTCGCCGCCTCCGTCGCCGTCCTACAGCGAGAACCGGGATACGGCGACAAGAGACCCGCAAGGGCCTGCCTACACTTTGATGACTTGTGGAGGTACCAACGATGAGACAGTCACCGCGGGAATCCGGCCGGACCGCGCGCCGCGCCAGGTCGGGCTCGGGCAAGGATGCGATCGCCCTGCTCAAGGCCGACCACCGGCAGGTCGAAGGGTGGTTCGAACAGTGCAAGAAGGCGAGAAAGTCGGAGCGCAAGGAGGCATTGGCGGAAAAAATCTGCGATGCCCTCAAGGTCCATACCCGCATCGAGGAGGAGATCTTCTACCCGGCATTCCTGGTCGCGACGCAGGACAAGGACATGCATCACGAGGCCGAGGTCGAACATGCCGGCGCGAAGCGCCTCATCGCTGAGATCGAGGAGCTTTCGCCGCAAAGCGAGTATTTCGACGCGAAGATCAAGGTGCTGTCGGAGATGATCAAGCACCACGTCAAGGAAGAGGAGAAGCCGGGCGGCATGTTCGCCGAGGCACGCAAGTCCGACATGGATCTCGACGACCTCGGGCGTCGCCTGGCGGCGCGCAAGAAGGAGCTGGAGGAGGGCAACGGCAACGGGGCCACTTCGTCGAGCGTCTTCGGGGGCATCCTGGACGGTTGAGGACGGCTGAATCCGATCGAGCGTGGGCCCATGACGCGCCGGAAACTCGCCCCTTACCGCGCGAAACGGGATTTCCGCCGCACCGCGGAGCCGAGCGGCACGCGCACGCCGGCCCGCGATCCGCGCGTGCGCCGCTTCGTGGTGCAGAAGCACGCGGCACGCCGGCTGCACTACGACTTGCGGCTCGAGCTCGACGGCGTGTTTCGTTCCTGGGCGGTCACGAAAGGCCCGTCGCTCGACCCGCGCGTGAAGCGGCTCGCGGTCGAAGTGGAGGACCATCCCCTCGACTACGGCGACTTCGAGGGCACGATCCCGCAGGGCGAGTACGGCGGCGGCACGGTGCAGCTGTGGGACCGCGGCTTCTGGGCGCCGATGCCGGGGGTCCGGCCGAAGGCGGCGCTCGCGGCCGGCAACCTCAAGTTCCTGCTCGAAGGCGAGCGCCTGAAGGGCGAGTGGGTGCTGGTGCGCATGAAGCGCGACCGTGCGCGCGGCAAGCGCACGAACTGGCTGCTCATCAAGCACGCGGACAAGCAGGCGCGGAAAGGCGGCGATGCGCTGCTCGCGAAGACCCGCTCGGTGGCTTCGGGCCGCACCCTGAAGCAGATCGCGGCGGGCAAGGCGGCGCGGGCAAAGCCGTTCATGCGCGCCGCCAGCCGGACTGCCCGGCCTGCATCCGGGCGCGCCGCGCCCCGGCGCAAGGCGCGAAGGAAGGCGTCGCTGCCGCCGCCATTCGTCGCGCCGCAACTCGCGCGCCTGGTCGAGCGCGCGCCGGCCGATTCCGGCTGGGGACACGAGATCAAGTTCGACGGCTACCGCATGCAGATGCGCGTGGCGGCGGGCCGCGCGGTCCTGCGCACGCGCAAGGGGCTGGACTGGACGGCGCGCTTCCCGGAGATCGTGGCCACCGGCGCGAAGCTGCCGGACTGCCTGCTCGACGGCGAGATCGTCGCGCTGGATGAGCGCGGCGTGCCGAGCTTCGCGGCGCTGCAGGCGGCGCTCGTCGCGGAGCGGACGGCCGGCCTCGTGCACTTCGTCTTCGATCTGCTGCACGCGGACGGCGCCGACCTGCGCGGCCTAGGCGTCGAGGCCCGCAAGCGGCGGCTCGCCGCGCTGCTCGCGCCGAAACCGCTGCGCGCGCGCCTGCGCTACGTCGAGCATTTCGAAACCGCGCCCGAAGCCCTGCTGAAATCCGCGTGCCGCATGGCGCTCGAGGGCGTGGTGTCCAAGCGGCTGGACGCGCCGTACCGCTCCGGGCGCGGCGACGCCTGGCTGAAGACCAAGTGCCGCGCGGGCCAGGAAATCGTGATCGGCGGCTGGACCGTCCGCGACGGCGAGCTGCGCTCGCTGCTGGCGGGCGTGGATCGGGACGGAAAGTTCTCCTACGTCGGGCGCGTCGGAACCGGGTTCGGCCGCGAGCGGGCCCGGAGCCTGCTCGCGCAGCTGCGCAAGCTCGAGTCGCGGGACACGCCCTTTGAAGGCAGCGACGCGCCGCGCAAGGCCGCGGACGTCCACTGGGCAAAACCGCGGCTGGTGGCGGAGATCGCCTTTGCGGGCTGGACCGGTTCCGGCATGCTGCGCCAGGCGGCTTTCAAGGGATTGCGCGAAGACAAGCCGGCCGGGGAGGTCAGTCTGGAGACCGGAAAAAGCCCGGCGAACGGGCGGGAGCCGACGGTCCTCGGCGTCGCGATCACGAACGCCGACAAGCCGCTGTGGCCCGATGCCGGCGACGCGCGGCCGGTCACGAAGCGCGAGCTCGCGCTCTATTACGAGGCGGTCGGCGAGTGGATGCTGCCACACCTGGCCGGACGGCCGTGCTCGATCGTGCGCGCCCCGGACGGCATCGGCGGGCAGCGCTTCTTCCAGCGACATGCGATGGCCGGAACCTCGAGCCTGGTTTCGCTGGTCAAGGTGCGCGGCGATCGCAAGCCCTATCTGCAGGTCGACCGGTTGGAGGCGCTGGTCGCCCTCGCCCAGTCGGGCGCGCTCGAGCTGCATCCCTGGAACTGCGTTCCCGGCAAGCCCGACGTGCCGGGCCGCCTGGTCTTCGACCTCGACCCGGGCGCCGGCGTGCCCTTTGCAAAAGTCATCGAGGCGGCACGGGAAGTCCGCGAGCGCCTCGAAACGCTGGGCCTCGTCGCCTTCTGCAAGACCACCGGCGGCAAGGGCCTGCATGTCGTGACGCCGCTCGCGCAGCCGAAACGCGGCGCCCTGCGCTGGGCGGACGCCAAGCGGTTTGCGCAGGCGTTCTGCGCACAGATGGCCGCGGACACGCCGGATAGATTCGTCGTGAACATGTCCAAGCGGCTGCGCGCGGGCAAGATCTTCCTGGATTACCTGCGCAACGACGCCAAGGCGACCGCGGTCGCCCCGCTCTCGCCGCGCGCGCGCGAAGGCGCGCCGGTCTCCATGCCGTTGACCTGGGCCCAGCTCAGGACCGGGCTCGATCCCGCCGCCTTCAACGTGCGCAGCGCCCCCGCGCGCATCCGCCGCGGCCGCGCCTGGGCCGGCTATGACGAGGCCGCGCGCGCGTTGCCGCGCGCATTCCTGGGGAAACGGAAATGAAGAAAACCCGCAAGGCCAAGGGCAGCCCGAAGTCCGCCCGGCGCCCGCGCGCGAAGCGCGCGCAAGGCAAGGCGTCGAAGCGGCGCGCGCACGGCGGCGCCGGTCATCCGCGCGCCGTGTGGAAGGGCGCGGTGTCCTTCGGCCTCGTCTACATCCCGGTGCACCTGCACACCGCGGCGCGCGACAGCGCGCTCGACCTCGACCTGCTGGACAGCCGCGATTTCTCTCCGATTGGCTACAAGCGCTACAACAAGCGCACCGGCAGGATCGTAGACTGGGACCGGATCGTGAAGGGCTACGAGTACAAGAAGGGCCAGTATGTCGCCCTGACCGACGAGGACTTCCGGCAGGCTAACGTCGAGGCTTCGCAGACGATCGACATCGCGAGCTTCGCCGAGCGCGCGGACATCCCGCCCGAATATTTCGAGAGGCCGTACTACCTCGAGCCGGCGGAGGGCGGGGAGAAGACCTATGCCTTGCTGCGCGAGGCGATGCGCGGCAATTCCCGCGTGGCGATCGGCAGCTTCGTGATCCGCGGCCGGCAGCACTTCTGCGCGATCTTCGCGCACGAGCAGGCGCTGATGCTGAACACGCTGCGCTTCGCCGAGGAACTGGTGCCGGCCACGGGGCTCGAGCTGCCGGCGGCAGGCGCCGCGAAGCTGTCGCGCGCGGAAATCGCGATGGCGCGCCGGCTGGTGGAGGAAATGAGCGCAAGCTGGCGTCCCGAGACGTTCACGGACAGCTACCGGCGCGACCTGATGCGCCGCATCCGGGAAAAAGTCCGCAAGCACGAGACGCACGTCCTCACGCCGCCCGCCGAAGCCGAGGCGGAACGCCCGAGCGCCGAGGTGATCGACCTGATGGCGGTCCTGCGCCGCAGCCTCGAGTCGGGCGGCAAGGCGGGCCGCAGGAAGGCCGCCTAGGCGGAAGGGCGGGGGGAAGTGAAGCTACGCGCTCAGGCGTAGGCGGTGGTGCGGCGGCTGTGGCGCTCGCCGGCGGCGTCACCCTCGAGCGCGAGGTCGACGCAGACGGCGTTCGCGAGTCGGCGGGCGACGTCAGCCCAGTTGACCATTTCCCAGAAATTGACGATCCACTTTTCTTTCTTGTTGCGGTACTGCAGGTAGTAGGCGTGCTCCCACATGTCCATGACGAGCAGCGGCACGGTGCCGAGCGCGCTGCGGTCCTGGTGATCGTGGACCTGCTCGATCAGGAGCGTTCCCCGCATCGTCTCCCAGGAAAGCGCGACCCATCCCGATCCCTGCAATGAGGCGCCTGCGGCGCCGAACTGCCGGCGAAACGCGTCGGTGCTGCCGAAGGCGGCCTTGATCCCGGCCTCGAGTTCCCCGGCCGGCGGCGCGCCCTCGTTCGGCGCCAGGTTGCGCCAGAAGATCGAATGCATGATGTGGCCCGAGTAATGGAACGCCAGGTCCTTTTCGAGCGCATTGATCCGCGCGAAGTCGCCCTCGGCACGCATGCCGGCGAGCGCCTCGAGCGTCTTGTTGAGCCCGTTCACGTAGGCCTGGTGGTGGCTGCCGTAGTGCAGCTCGAGCAGCTCCGCCGACATGTGCGGCTCGAGCGCGTCGAAGGCGTAGCCGAGCGGGGGGAGCTTGAACTTGGGGGTGGTGTTCATGGACGGTCGCTCTCGGTCAGCAGGCGACCCGGCACCCTGGGCGGTGCCGGGGCCTCGGTCCGTCAATTCGTGGTTGTCTGCCGCGTGCCGCTCACCGAATCTGTCCTGCCCATCGAGTCGTGGGTGCCGGAATCGAGCGTGGTTGCGAAGCGGTCGATCTGCTTCTCGGCCTCGTCCTTCGTGACGCCGTAGACTTCCTGGATGCGGCCCGCGAGTTCCTGGCGACGGCCGTCGATCAGGTCAAGGTCGTCGTCCGTGAGCTTGCCCCACTGCTGGCGGACCTTGCCGGAAAACTGTTTCCAATTCCCTTCGATGCGATCCCAATTCATCTGCTCTCTCCTTGAGGAATGATCGCCGCGGCCAGTCCGCAGCGTCCTCAACGAGGATGGACGATTGCTCCGTGCCGGGGTGTAGGACTACTCCGTATTGCCGCGTAAGTCCTGCAGCTTCGCCTGGCTGTCCGCGAATGCGGCGTTCGCCTCTTGCTCGCATTGTGTGCGCACGGCCGCCGGCTGCGCCGCGCAGCGCTCGAGCGCCCTGTTGCGGTAGGCCGCCGCCGAGGCGATCGCGACTTCGTAGCTCGGCGGCTCGCTCGGATCCGCGGCTTCGCCCGGCGGGACGATCGCGGGGACAATGTCCGCCGCGGGATTGGCAGACGCGATGTCGGCCGCGGGATCCGCGGACGCGGCGCCCGAGCCGCCGGCGCCCGGGTCGGCAGTCTGCCCGCAGCCGGCGAGCGCGACGATCAGGATAGTGACGAGTCCGATTCGGGTATGCATGGCGGGCCTCCCTGGCTAGTTCGCGGTGCCGGTCGCGTGGATTCGCTGTATCGGCACCACGAACCGACACTCGGTGCCGACATTCGTTCCGAGCGAGCGGATCGAGAGGCTGCCGTCGAGCGACTCGATGCGATGCCGCATGCCGAGCAGTCCGTGGGACTGCGGGGTCTCGATGCGCGACTCGTCGATGCCGACGCCGTCGTCCCGGACGACGACGGACAGCTGCCCGGCCTCGGCCACGACCTGGATCAGCACCGCCTTCGCCCCGGAGTGCTTGATGATGTTGATGAGGCTTTCCTGCACCGCGCGGAAGATCGCGATGCGCGCGTCGGGGGAGATGTCGGGCAACTCGTCCGGGTACTGTTCCTCGCAGGCGATGCCGTGGCGGCGCAGCGTCTCGTCGACCAGCCATTGCAGCGCCGCGATCAGGCCGACGTTGTCGAGCAGGGTGGGCCGCAGGTTCTCGATCACGCGGCGCTTCAGCGTCAGGCCCTCGTCCATGCAGCGCAGCACGCGCTCCCAGCGCAGCTTGCTCTCGTCGTGGCCGTCGTCGACGCGCTTGCGCAGCCACGAAACGTCGATCTTGGTGGCGACGAGGAGCCCGCCGAGCTCGTCGTGGAGCTCGCGCGCGAGCGCGGCCTTCTCGCGTTCGGCGACCTTCTGCAGGCTGCTGGAGAGGTGGAACAGCATCGCGGTGCGCTGCTGCACGGTGCGATCGAGTTCGCGGTTGCGGTCAGCGAGCGCTTCCGCCTCCTGTTCGCGCCGGCGCATGTCGCGGCCCAGCAGGGCGCCGACCAGGACCACGAGCACCAGGCTCAGGAAGCTCGCGGCGCCGAGCAGGATACGGGCGGTCTGGAGGTCGCGCCTGGAGCCCGCCCGCGCATTCGCGAGCCGCTGGGTCTCGAGGTCCCACAGGGCGCGCAACTCGTGCCGCAGGTCGCTCATGGAGCGCTGGCCGATATCGGTGTTGAGGAGTTGCAGCGCGGCGTCGCGGCTCATCTCGCCGTAGAGCCGCAGCGACGACTCCATCTCGCCGATCTTCTTGCCCGTGATCGTGCGCAGGGCCTGGGCACGCGCCGCGTCCTGCTCCAGGCCGGACGTCTCCAGGTCCTGGACCAGCCGGTCGAGCAGCGGGTCGAGGGCGCGCACGGCGGGATCGAAGCCGCGCAGGTAACGCGGATCCTCGGACAGCAGGAAGCCGCGCTGCGCCGACTCGGCGTCGAGCACCAGGCGCAGATAGCGCGACATGAGCGCCTGGCGTTCCTCGGCGTTGGAGATGACCTGGCTCGCCTCGTGGATGCGCTTGTAGCCGGATTCCGCGACCATGAACAGGGTGGCAATGAAGGCGACGCCGAGCAGGATCGGCAGGTAGGTGAGACGGCTTGCAGGTACGTCGGCCATGAGGCGCTAATTTATAGGGTCGCGCGCCTGCGTGTGCAGGGGCCCCCGGGTTTTTGTCGGATTCCTCCTACAGACGGCGTAGGCATCGCCGTCTCGCCTAGCGGACGGCCGGAATGCGAAATTGCGGTTATCTTTCAGTAGGATGACAGCCATGACGAGCGCCAGGGTTTTGATTGCGGACGACCATGCCGTGGTGCGCGCCGGCCTGCGGCAGATGCTGGCCGACGACAACACCGTCGGGGACATCGGCGAGGCCGCGACCGGCCAGCAGACGCTCGAGCGGCTGCGGGAGAGCCCGTGGGAGCTCCTGATACTCGATATCGGCATGCCGGACCGCAGCGGGATGGACATCCTCCGACACGTGCGCTCGGGCTATCCCGACACGCGGGTGCTGATCCTGTCCGGCTTTCCGGAGCGGCAGTATGCGATCAACATGCTGCGGGCTGGCGCGCACGGTTTTCTCGGCAAGGAGAGCGCGCCGGACGACCTCCTGAAGGCAGTGCACGTGATCCTGGCCGGTCGGCGTTACCTGAGTCCCACCATGTCGGAGTTGTTGATTTCCGAGATCGACAACGGCGGCGCGGACCGGCCCATTCACCAGCAGCTCTCGAAGCGCGAGTTCCAGATTTTCTGTAAGCTCGCGAGCGGCAGCTCGGTGTCGGAAATCGCGAAAGAGCTGTGCCTGTCGGTGAAGACCGTCAGCACCTATCGAAGCCGCGTGCTCGAGAAGATGCATTTCAAGACCAATGCGGACATCACTTCGTACGCGCTGCGCAACGGCCTGATCCAGTAGGTTCGGGTGGCGTTGCGCATACTGCTGGTCGAAGACTCCCGCGTGCTGGCCGAGCGCATGCGGGAGGTACTCGATTCCCTCGACGACGTCGAGGTCGTTGCGGCCGTGTCAGACGAAACCGCGGCCGTCGCGGCGGTGCGCGGGACCCACGTGGACGTGATCATCCTCGACCTGCAGCTCAAGCACGGCACGGGCTTCGGGGTCATGCGCCAGCTTGGCAAGACCCGCCCGAGGGTCATCGTCTTCACGAACTACATGCTGCCCGAGTACCAGCGCCTGGCGCGCGCGTACGGCGTGGAGCACTTCCTCAACAAGTCGCTCGACTACGAACGCCTGCCGCAGATCATCCAGGAAATCGGCTCCAGCCAGCCGAACTAAAAGGGAAAAAAGTTGGGCCCACGTCTCTCGACGCGGGCCCTGGCAAGAACATCAAGACGAATGAGCGTGCGTACGAGGGGGGTCAGTACGACTTGACGCTCAGCTCGTTCTTGACGTCCTTAACACCGGTCACGGACTTCGCGACATCGGTCGCCGCGGACTTGGCGGCGGCGTCGTCCACGAAGCCGGAAAGTTGCACCACGCCCTGGTTGGTCTCGACGTTGATCTGGTGCGCCTTGGTCTCGGAATTCGCGATCAGGGCCGTCTTCACCTTGGCGGTGAGGATGGAGTCGTCGATCACTTCGCCGGCCGTGGAGCCTTCGTCGCCTTTCTTGACCGCGATGTCGTTCTGGACGGATTTCACGCCGTCCACCTGGCGCGCGACGGTGGCGGCCTGGGACTTCTGGTCCGGGTTGTCCACGAAGCCGGAGAGCTTCACCACGCCCCGGTTCACGTCCACGTTGATGTCGCCCGCGTCGGTCACCTTGTCGGATACCAGCGCCGACTTCACGCTCGTCAACACCACGGCGTCATCGACCTGTTCACCCGGCGCTCTTTGAGTCCGGGTCGCCGAGCAGGCGGCCGCGCTCAGCACGGCGGTGCTCGCGATCAGGGCTACAAGTGTCTTGTTCATGTGTGCAAATCTCCTTCAAGCCTGGGTTCAGGACGGTCCCGGCAGGTCCGCGGCCGCCTTGGCAGCCTCGTACTGCGCGTCGGCCTCTTCCTTGCAGGCCTTCTGCTGGTCGCCCGCCATCGCCTCGCAGCGTTCGATCGCGACCTTGTGGTCGCCCTCTGCCTTGGCCATCGCGGTGTCTTCGTTGTTTTCCATGGCGTCCTGGTTCGCGTCGGCCTGCGCCTCGGCGACATCCTGGCGGGCCTCGGACTGGGCCTCGGCGACGTCGGCGCGGCGTCTCCGCGGGATCCTCGGCCTTGTTACATGCGCCGAGCGACGCGGCGACTGCGCCGGCCATCAATATCGTCAGTAAGCGGTTCATTTGGGTTCTCCTGGGTCACGTCCCTAAATCGTGCCGGGACCAGTCTGGGGTCGCGGCCTTCCCGCCGATGTCGGCAGCGAGCGCGGCCGGATGTCGGAGCCACGCCTACGTCGTCCGACACCGACATTCCGGCCGCTTCGTCAGGCGATCAGAAGCGCCAGGCGCCCGTGAGCCAGAGCGCGTTCGACTTGTCGGTGTTGTCGATGTCCAGCTGCTCGTACTCGAGCCGCAGGTTCACGCGCTCGAAGACGTTGACGCCCAGCCCGGCGCTCCAGGTGAAGGCCTCGTCGCTGCGGCTGTCGCGCGCAATGCCGAGGGGCGAGGTGACGCGCGCCGTCACGTCGTACCAGTAGTAGCCGGCCTTCGCGAACGCCTCGAACCAGTCGCCGATCGGCAGCGTGCCGACCACGTAAGGCGCGAAACCGTCGGTTTCGACGGTGAGCTTGGTGTCCGGCGCAATGGTGTCGTCGGGGCTGCCGAGATTGACGTAGGCGGCCTCGAAGGCAAGGTACGGGTTCATGCGCCAGCCGACGAATGCCTTCCAGGCCGTGTCGTCGCTCGAATAGCGGTCGAAGGCATCCCCGACATCGCCCGGGTTGTCGACGTCGAGGTTGTACGAGCCGACGCCGGCGCCGGCGTAAAAGCCCGATTCGTTGTCCTGCGCGCCCGCGCTGGCTGCGACCGCGAGCGCCGCGACCGCGAGGGCCGCGGTAATGCCGTTTTTCATGGGGATCTCCTGTCAGTGGTGTTCCGCGCCTGCAGTCTTGCACTGCACGCGAAACCGGCTGAGTCGGAGCGCGACCCCGGCTGGGGTCGGACGCATCCCCGCCGGGTTGTCAGGGTCCCCGGCGCAGCAGGCCCATGATCAAGGCGATGCCGGCGACCACCAGGAACACGAAGAACAGGACCTTCGCGATCGCGGCGGCGCCCGCCGCAATGCCGGTGAAGCCGAACAGCGCCGCGATCAGGGCGACAATGAAGAAGATGAGTGCGTACCTGAGCATGGGCGGACGCTACGATGCGTCTCCAGCCCGCGACATCGGCTTATTGAAGGCTGCGCTGTAGGACGATGCCTAGGCGGGCCGCGTTATTGGAACCTCACCAGCGCAGCGAGAGGCAGGAGAGACCGCCGTCGAGCTTGCGGAACTCGCTCATGTCGAGCGCGATGACGGGGAATCCCAGCGCTTCGACCGCGGTCCGCGTCCCTGGATAGCCGTCGGCCACCAGCACGTGGTCGTTCACCCGCAGCGCATTGGCCGCATAGCGTTCGTGGTCCGCGACCTCGATGATCTCGTAGGCCGCGAAGGCGGCGCTGCGGGGCAGGTCGCGGGTCGCCAGCAGTCGGCCGTCGCCGAGCCAGGCGATGCCCGACTTGAGGTGCAGGAGCGGGCGAACGCCGCGGATGTCGACGATGTCCGATCGATAGCCGAGGTCGGCGAGGCGTGCCGCGAGCGCTTCGGTGCCGGCCTCGTTGGTCCGGGTGGACAGGCCGATGAGAAAGTGGCCGTCCGCCTCGCAGACGTCGCCGGCGTCGAGCGTGGCAGGCGCCGCGATGCGGGGAATCGACGGAAACAGGCCCTTGAGCGCAGCCTCGATGAGATCGACCTCGCCGCGACGCGAAGGGGCGCCGGGGCGGGTGAGGATGGCGCCGCGCTCGGTGACGAGCGCCGTGTCCTCGACGAAGCAGCCGTCGGCGTGGCGCGCGTCGGGCGGCAGGATCGTGAGCGACAGGCCGCAATCGGCGAGTGCCATGCAGTACCGGCGGTGCTGTTCCAGCGCGAGTTCGGGGTCGGGAGCGCCTTCCCCGGCCTGGGTCAGGCCCGCGGCCAGGTTGTCGCCGGGCAGGCGCAGCAGCGCGTGGCTGAACATGCGGGATAGTCTAGGGCTGTTGCGTCGCAAAATGATGCATCCGATTTCTTCGTGTCGGCGTAGTATTTCAGCCAACGGTACGGTCTCCTGACTGACCGTTGGGAATTCTCAACGGAAAATCATCACTCGTGGGGGAAGGAAATGTCTATGAATCGTCGTGATTTCGGCAAGGTCATGCTGGGCGTAACGGGCGGCCTGCTGGCCGGCGCCGAGCTTGCCAAGGTCGCGTACGCGGGCGAAGCCGCGGGCGAAGACAAGCACATCTGTAAAGGCCATAACGACTGCAAGGGCCAGGGCGGCTGCAAGACCGGCGACGGCGGATGCGCCGGCAAGAATTCCTGCAAGGGCAAGGGCGGTTGCGCGGCGGCCAGCGCCAAGCACGATTGCGCCGGCAAGAACTCCTGCAAGGGCCAGGGCGGCTGCAAAGGCGGCGACAATGGCTGCGCCGGCAAGAACTCCTGCAAGGGCAAGGGCGGCTGCAGCGTGCCGGTCAATCCGGCGCACATGAGCGAGTGATCGCTCGCCGTGCAACGAAGTTTGGTTGATGGCGGTCGGGATGCCGGACCGGCTTTTCTGGTGATTGAAGAACTGGAGGAAATGCAATGAGCATGAATCGTCGGGACTTCGGAAAAGTCATGTTGGGCGTAACCGGCGGGCTGGTCGCCGGCTCGCAGCTCGCGAACGTCGCGTTCGCGGGAGAAGAAAAAGAGCTGCCAAAGCACGACTGTGCCGGGAAGAACGCGTGCAAGGGGCAGGGCGGCTGCAAGTCGGGCGACAACGGTTGCGCCGGCAAGAACAGCTGCAAGGGCAAGGGCGGATGCAAGACGCCGGTCGATCCGTCGCACATGAGCGGCGGCTGACAGCCAGGCCTGGAGAGACGCTGCCATCCGGGTCATCCGGCCCGGATGGCAGCCAATCGCGGAATCCCGCCACGCCATGAACCGCAAGCCACCCGAGACCACGGCGCGAACGCGCGCCGCCGGCAATCGCTGGGACCTGCCGGACCTCGGCCTCGGCGTCGGCCTGCGCACGCCGCACTTCCGCCATATCACCGAGAAGTGGCCGGCGATGGACTGGTTCGAGATCGTGTCGGAAAACTTCATCGACACCGAGGGCCGCCCGCTTTATTTCCTCGACCAGATCGCGGAGCGCTACCCGATCGCGATGCACGGCGTGTGCCTGTCGGTCGGCAGTACGGACCCGGTCGATTTCGCATTCCTCGACAAGCTGAAGGCGCTGTCGAAGCGGGTGAAGGCGAAGTGGCTCGGCGATCACATCTGCTGGACCGGCGTGAATGGCCTGAACGGCCACGATCTCTATCCCGTGCCGTACACGGAGGAGGGGCTGCGCCACATGGTCGCGCGCGTGAAGCTCATCCAGGACTATCTCGAGCAGCCGCTGGTGCTCGAAAATCCCTCGACCTATCTCACCTTCGCGGCGTCCTCGATGCCCGAGGAAGAATTCATCGCGCGGCTCGCCGTGGAGGCGGACTGCGCGCTGCTACTTGACGTCAACAACGTCTATGTGACCTGCCGCAACCACGACCTCGACCCGGTCGCCTACCTCGACAAGATCCCGGCCGAGCACGTGGTGCAGATCCATCTTGCGGGCCACACCGACAATGGCACGCATTGCATCGACACCCACGACGGGCGCGTCATCGACCCGGTGTGGGATCTGTATGCGCGCTTTCACGCCCGCGCCGGTGCGCGCGCGACGCTGCTCGAGTGGGATGCCAACATCCCGAAATTCTCCGTGCTGCAGCAGGAGGTCAGGAAGGCCGCGCGCTTCCGCAACGGCGCCCGCAAGGCCGCGGCATGAGGGCGGCAGCGAACCTCGAGACGCTCGAGCGCTGGATGCAGGCGGTGGTCATGCATCCCGCCGGCGCGGCCGCGGGGTTGCGCGCGACGCCCGCGAAGCGGTTGCTCGGCGAAGCGGCGCGCGATCCCGGCATCGTCGTCCTTCCTTCGAAGAGCCTGACATCCGTCGAGCGCCTCGGGATCTACGCGCACATGTACTACGCGCGCCTCGTCGAGGTCATGGAAGCGGAGTACCCGACGACGCGCCGGATCCTCGGCGCGCACGCCTTCGCGGCGGCCTGCCGGCGGTTCGTGGCGAAGAATCCCTCGCGCACGCGGACGCTGAATGCGCTGAGCGCCCGGTTTCCGGGCTTCCTCGCGAGGTCGCTGCCGAAATCGAACCGGAACGGGCTGGCCGTCGATGTCGCGCGGATCGAGCGCGCGATGGAGGACGTCTTCGACGCGCCGCGGGCGGAACCGATGACGGCGGCGCAGTTCGCAGCCATCGGCTCCGATCCCGCAGGCCGCGCGGTGCTGAAAGTCACGCCGGCGCTGCGGATGCTGGCTCTGCGTTATCCCGCCAACGTCTACATGACGGCGACGCGCCGCGGCGAACGTCCCCGGATCCCGCGTCCGCGGGCGACGGCGGTGATCGTCTTTCGCCGCGGCTACCAGGTGTTCCGCCGCGACCAGGAGCCGGCGCAGTGGCAGCTCCTGCGCGCGCTCGCCGCGGGCAAGCCGCTCGCCGCCGCCGTCGGCGCCTGCATCGGGCGGCGCGGTGCACGCGCCGACGATGTCGCGAAGCGCCTCGGCCGCTGGTTCGAGGAGTGGTCGGCCGCCCGCCTCTTCGTCGCCTGAAGGGGACGGACCCCTTCATATTCGTGAAGGGGACGGTCCCCTCCGGGTAAAATGACGTGGGGCGGCTATCAACGAAGGGGATGTCGATGAACATCCGGAGCTTGGCCAAGGGATTGCGGTACTGCGGCGTTGCCCACGGCAAGCGCCAGACGTACTACGTGTTCGAGAGCGACGCGGGCTACGTCGTGATGTCCGGCTCGCGCACGAAGCGCGCGAGCGGCTACTTCAATCTCGTGAGCCGTGATGCGGTCGCGAAGATCCGCAAGCGCTACGCCGGAAAGAAAGACGTCACCGCGAAGCAGCTCGCCACGCGTTCACGCGGGGCGGGCGTGCGCGATGCGCTGCAGGCGCTCAACATCCTCTACGTGCTGGTCGCGACCGGCGCGGCGAAGCGCGATGACCGGCACGCGGACGCGCGGCTGCACTTCAACATCAAGGGGCGCTAGCGTCGCGCAACCGGGGCGCGATGATCGGCCAGCACTTGGTCCGGGATCATCGTGCGCACTGCGAGCAGACCGAGCGGAACCAGCAACAGGTCATCGATCCAGCCGACTACCGGGATGAAATCCGGGATAAGGTCGATCGGGGACAGCGCGTACGCGACGACCGCGATGCCGAGTGCCCTCGCCAGCCAGGGCGCGCGGGGATCCCGGCAGGCGTGGTAAAGCACTCCCGCTTCCCGCTTCCAGCTTCCAGCCCGCCACGCGCCGCTTGAACCATTTCCCGGCCATCATCCGCAATCCTGCCTCTAGCATATTTTATTGAAAATCAGTGTCTTGCGCGCGACAAACTCGGGCCTCAGTCCCGCACAGGATTTCACAGCCATGTCCGATGATGCAAAGTCCCCCGCCGGTTTCACGCGGCGCGAGTTCCTGCACGCCGCCGGCGCAGGCGCCGGCGCCCTCGCCCTTGGCGTCGCCGCGGCCCCCGCATCGGCAGGTGACACGGCGCCGGTCGCGGCGCTGGCGCGACGCCGGCCGGCCCCTACAACATCCTTTTCATCCTCACCGACCAGGAGCGCTATTTCCGGCCGGGCGAGCTGCCGGCCGGCTTCAGTTGCCGGCGCACGAGCGCCTGCGGCGGCGCGGCACCACCTTCACCAACCACCGCATCAACTCGTGCGTCTGCACGCCGTCGCGCTCGGTCATCTACACCGGCCGGCACATCCAGCAGACGGGCATGTTCGACAACACGAACTTCCCCTGGATCACCAGCATGTCGACCGAGATCCCGACGCTCGGCGACATGCTGCGCGCAGGCGGGCTACTACACGGCCTACAAGGGCAAGTGGCACCTCACCAAGGAGTTCGAGACCGTCAACAAGCTCGGCACGCCCGACGAAGATCTTCACCGAGGAGATGGAGGCGTACGGCTTCTCGGATTACTTCGGCATCGGCGACATCATCGCGCACACGCAGGGCGGCTACCTGCACGACGGCGTCATCGCCGCGATGGGCGGGAAGCTGGCTGCGCGGCAAGGGCGCGCGAGCTCGCGGCGCGAGGGCAAGCCGTGGTTCCTCGCCGTGAACCTCGTCAACCCGCACGACGTCATGTTCTACGACACCGACGCGCCCGGCACGGTCGTGCAGGCGGAGCGCGGCATCACGCACGTCGCGCGCGATCCGGCCGACCCGCTCTACGCGAGCGCAGTGGGATTTCGACCTGCCGGCGAGCCACGCGTCAGCCGCTCGACGCGCCGGGCCGCCCGCCCGCGCACGCGCGACTTCCTGCAGCTCGCACGACGCGCTGGTCGGCGAGCATCCCGAACGAGGAGCCGCGCTGGCGCCGGCGGCACAACTACTACCTCAACTGCCTGCGCGACGTCGACCGCAACATCGCGAGCGGTGCTGGACGAGCTCGATGCATCGGGCCTCGCGGATCGGACGATCGTGGTCATCGACCGCGGACCACGGCGACATGGATGGCGCGCACCAGCTGCACGCGAAAGGCGCCGTCGCCTATCGCGAGCAGAACAACGTGCCGCTCGTCGATCGCGCACCCCGCCCGTCCCCGGGCGGCAGGCAGTGCCGCGCGCTCACGTTCGCACCTCGACGTCGCGCCGACGCTCGTGGCCTTCACCGGCGTCGCGACGCCGAGCAAGCGCGCCGCGATCACAAGCGACCTGCCGGGCAAGGACCTGTCTGCGCTGCTCGCCGCGCCCGAGGGCGCGGGCTCAACGCGCTGCACGAGGCGGCGCTGTTCAACTACAACATGTTCGCCTACCTCGACGGCGACTTCCTCGAACCAGGCCGTCGACTTCATGCAGCAGGGCGGCAACCCGAAGGAGCTCAAGGAGGCGGGCATCGTGCCTGACATGATGAAACGCGGCGCGGTGCGATCGGTGTTCGACGGGCGCTACGTCTTCTCGCGCTACTTCTCGCCGAAGCAGCACAACCGGCCGACGTCGCTCGAGGCGATCTACGACCTGAACGACGTCGAGCTTTACGATCGCGAGGCCGACCCGCTGGAGATGAACAACCTCGGCGGCGAGACAGGGCGAGTCTGCGCGAGCTGGAGCTGGCGATGAACGCCAAGCTGAATCGCCTGGTCGACGCGGAGGTCGGCGAGGACCGCGGCCAGATGCTGCCCGGCGGCGTCGACGGCGGCTGGGAAGTCACGGCCGAGACGATGGCGCCCTGAGGCCGCCCAAAGAAAAGGCCCGCTCGGGGCGGGCCTTTTCCCGGGCCGAAGTCCCTGCCGCCGGTTACGGCTTGTAGCGCTTCCAGATGTTGCGCGTGATGATCATGAGCGCTGCGCCCGCGACGAAAACGCCGGCCGCGCTGAAGATCTTCGTCAGGTACATGCCGAGTTCCGGAATCAGCATGAGCTGCCCCGCGAGGCCGTTCAGCACGAGTGCCGTCACCAGCACGCGTACGTGGTCCTCGGCCGCCACGGCGTAGCCGCCGACGAGGCCGAGCACGATCAGGATCAGCCCGGATTGCGGGATGTCCACGAACGCGCCGATGACCGCGATTGCGATCGCCACCCAGCCAATGATCTTGAATGGATTCACTGTCGCCCCCCTGATGTCTTTATTGATGTCGTTATGTACGCGGCCCGGTTGGCCGGGCCGCTGGTTGCAGATCCTAGCTGCCAGAGGCTGCTACGGCAAAAGTGATACGCCCAGGTATTCTCGTAACACGTTGAATATAAAGGATTATAGGATTTAGCCCGAACCGGTCGCGGGGGGCGGGGGTCGGATTGGGCAGCTTGCTGGGGGGCTGAATGCGCTTGCCGATCGAGTGGAATCGCCCCCGTGCCACGGCGCTGGCTGCCACGCTTGCACTGCATGTCGCCGCCATCCTGTGGCTGCTGGCATTGCGTTTCGACCTGCCGGAAAAGCTCGCCGGCGACCTCGAAATCCTCTGGCAGGCGATGCCGGAGAGCATGCCGATCGAGCAGCCGGTACCCCCGAGCCGGACGCAGCCGCGACGGTCGGAAGCAGTGCCGCCAGACACCGGGCCGATCGCGGCGGCGCCGGTCCCGACGCCATTGCGGCATTCGCCGCCCGACGAGGAGGGCTGGAGCCACATCGCCAGGGACGCCGCCCGGCGTCTCACGACGGGCCCGTCCTACCAGCCATTCGGCGAATTCCCGAAGGGCCCCGAAGAGAAGCCGTCGGAGCTCTACCCGCCATCGATCTTCGACCAGCCGCTGCCGCGCGTCGGGACGACGGTGACGACCGCGGAGGGAGAGACGATCATCTGGGTCTCGGACTATTGCTACGTGTCGGTCCAGTCGCGGAGCCTGACGCAGAAGGAAATCCACGCGGCGCGAAACGGGGTCCGCACCTGCATCCTCGCCCAGTTTGGCGGCGACAAGGGGGCACGGGGCGACCTCTTCGACCCGATCAAGCATTTGCCACCCCCGCAAGAACCGGGCTGCAACACGGAAGGCATCGGCCTATCGTGTTCGCGATGAGCTACCAGCTATGCGGACTCGAACCCGCCCAGTTCGAACCATACTTCGGCCTGGACGACGCCGAACTCGCGCGGCGCGGCATGCGCTGGATGCGCGTGGACCAGCCGGTCGGGTTTCCCTGCCGCATCAGCCTCGCCGATGCGCCGATGGGCGAGGAAGTGCTGCTGATGCCGTACGCGCACCAGGACAGCCGCTCGCCGTACCGGGCTTCGGGGCCGATCTTCGTGCGTCGCGGCCAGGTAACGGCCGCGCGGATCGCGAACGAATTGCCCGCCTACCTGACGCTCAGGCCGCTGTCCGTGCGCGCCTACGACGCGGCCGACGAGATGGTGGACGCGGACGTCGTGGAGGGCTCCGAGGCAGCGCCGGTCGTCGAGCGCTACCTCGCGCGTGCGGATGTTGCCTACCTGCATGTCCACTTTGCCCGCCGCGGCTGCTACGCCTGCCGCGTCGACCGTATTTGAAGGGGACGGACCCCTCTGCGAATATGAAGGGGTCCGTCCCCTTCAAATAGAATGCGCGGATGCCTGGACGCTTCAGCCGCCGCCGGTTCCTCGCGGGGTCCGCTTCTTTCGTCGCCGTGGTCGCGGCCTTGCAGGCGCGACGCGCGAGCGGCGCCGCGCTGGCCTCGCGGATCGTGGAGGGGCCCTATGGGCCCTTGCACAAGGCCTACGACCTCGAGACCGGCCTGCCGCTGATCCTGCTGCCGCAAGGCTTCCAGTACCGCACTTTCTCCTGGTCCGGCGACCCCATGACGAATGGCGAGCCGACGCCGGACCTGCACGACGGCATGGGCGTGATCGCGACGCAGGGCCAGGGCGATGACCTCGAAGTCACGCTGGTCCGCAATCATGAGCGCGCGCGCGGCAGCATCGTGCGAGCGCCCGCCCGCTACGACGTCAACGCGCCCGAGCGCGGCGACATCGTGCCTGCGGGCGGCACGACGACGCTCAAGTTCCGCGGCCGCCAGTGGTTGAGCGCAGTGCCTTCGCTCGGCGGCACCATTTACAACTGCGCGGGCGGCGTGACGCCCTGGGGCACCTGGTTATCCTGCGAAGAAACGGTCATCGACCTGACGCCGCAGGGCGGACGCCGCCACGGCTACGTATTCGAAGTGCGCCCGGAAGCCGGAGAGACGAGCGCGAACCCGATCGTCGACATGGGCCGCATGAAGCACGAGGGGGTTGCGGTGGACCCGGTGACGAAGGCTGCCTACCTTACCGAAGACAACCCCGGGCATTCCTGTTTCTACCGTTTCCTGCCGCACGACGCGAGCGGCACGCCCGGCAGCTACGAGTCGGGCGGACGGCTGCAGGCGCCGCGGGTCGTCGGCCATCCGAACAGCGACCTGCGCCGACCCGTGCTCGGCGAAATCCACGCGCTGGAATGGTTCGACATCGAGCGCCCTGACGCCAGCCCCGGCGCCATTCCGTCGGGCCGGTCGCGCGCGGGAGACAGCGGCAGCGGGCCGTACCTGCAGTCGACCGCGGCGGGCGGCATACGCCTCAGCAAGGCCGAAGGCATTTGCCGGCGCGAGGGCAGGTTCTACATCGTCGATTCGGAGGCAGGCGTGGACGCCCTCGGCCGCACCGGCAGGGGCGCAGGCGCGATCTGGGAACTGGATCCTGCCCAGGGCACGCTGCGAGCGATATTCGTCGCCGGCCGCCAGATCGTGGCCGACAACATTGACAACATCACTGTGAGCCCGCGCGGCGGCCTGTTCCTGTGCGAAGACGGCCACCCGGTGATCGACCGTTACGGGCCGGGCACGCGGTTGCTCGGCATCACGGCGGCCGGCGAGTCCTACGCCTTCGCAAAGAACGTGGTTGCGCTTAGCGCCCGGCAGATCGCGAGCGCCGGAAAGCACGTGGAGCCGCGAGACTACCGGCCGGAGGAATGGGCCGGCTGCTGCTTCGATGCGAAGGGCGAGGTCCTGTTTGCCAATATCCAGGAACCCGGAATCACCTTCGCCATCTGGGGCCCCTGGGAACGCGGCAACCTCTGATCCCTCTAAAAGGGGACGTCCACCTTCTCCGCAAAGGGGTTCGCCGCATTCCGGAAAAGGTCAGCGTCCCCTTTTGGGGGCATTTGCCGGCGGCGTCGTTTCTAGCCGGGGGGCCTGTAGAGTCTGCCCATGCGCGATGTCTTTCTCTGGCGGGAGATGCCGGATTTCGAGAAGCTGAAGCCGCTGCCGGCGAATGACGGCTACCGCCGCGAGTTCTACCGGCGCTGGGGCGTCGAGAACTGCATCGTCTGCGGCACCGGCCGGAACGCCGAGTACACGCAGTTCCGCCAGCGGCTCTCGGTCAAGATCGCGCGCGGCGGCCGCGAACGCTACTTCATCGACGGCCGCTCGATCGCGGTCGACGACGACAGCTTCCTGATCCTAAACGACAACCGCACCTACGGCAGCCGCTTCGACGCGAACGTCGACATCGAGTCATTCTCGATCTTCTTCCGGCCCGGCATGGCGGAGGAGGTGTACGGGGCGCTGTCGACGCCGCTCGAGCGCGCGCTCGTCGAGGGTGCAGCGGGCTCGACGCGCGCGATCGAGTTCACCGAATCGCTGCAGCAGCACGACAGGCTGGTCTCGCCCGTGCTGCGTTACGTACGCCACGGCTTGCAGTCGGGCGTGGAGGACGGGGCCTGGTACGAGGAGCAGCTCCAGTTCCTGCTGGAGCGCATGCTGGCGCACCAGCGGCGCGTCACTGCGGGCATGCACAAACTGCCCGCGCTCAAGGCCGCGACGCAGCGCGAGATCTTCCGGCGCCTGTCGCTCGCCGTGGATCTCGTGCACTCGGCATTCGAGCGTGACGTCGGCCTCGCCGAGATGGCGGGCGCGGCCTGCCTCTCGAAGTTCCATTTCCTGCGGCTTTTCACCGAACTGCACGGCATCACGCCGCACGCCTACCTGCAGCGCAAACGCGCGCACGCGGCGAAGCGGCTGCTAGAGGCCACCGCGCTCACCGGCGCCCAGGTCGCGCGCCGCGTCGGCTTCAATTCGCGCTCGACGATGGCGCGACAGTTGAAACGCTGGTCCAACGGGTAACGGTGCCGGATCGCAGATTCGCAGATTTGCGGCCGAATCTGCGAATCCACGACCCGGCACCAAAAGGCCGTATCAGAATTCCACGGTCGCCCGCAAGAATACGTAGCGACCGAGGGCGTCGTAGGTCTGCGGGTACGTGTTGCCGTTGCCGGTCGTGCCAACCGCGCCGCTGAGGGTGGGGTTGTCATCCAGCACGTTGTTGATGCCGAGCGTGACCGACGCCTTCTCCGTGATCGCCCAGTTCGCGGCGAGGTCGTAGTAATTCTCGGCCGACAACTCCTTGTCGAGCTGCCCGTCGGGAATTTCGGCATTGGGGCCGGTAAGGCCCGTCACCCCGCGGTAGTACCGCCAGGTGAGCGACAGGTCGACGTCCCATGGCGTCTGCCAGCTGGTGCGGAAGCGGTGACGCCACTGCGGCTTCGGGGTGCCGCAGACCGTGGAGTAGTAACCGACGCAGTCGTACCAGTCGCGGTCGATCGCCGGGCCTGGGTGCAGATCGACGCCCGGCGCCGGCTGCGTGACGAGGTCGACCAGGTAGGTGCCGGTCAGGTTGAACGCGAGGCTGCCGAAGCGTCCCATTTCCAGCCCGGTGTAGCCGATGTTCACGTCGTAGCCCGAGGTCGACAGCGAGCCGATATTGGTATTGAGGTCCTGCACGTAGCCTGAACCCACCCACAGCTGGCCGGTGCCCGGGTTGCGGAAGATCCGCGCGCAGGCCGCCGGGTCGTTGTTGGTGTAGCAGGCGGTCCAGGTGTTGTTGCTGCCGAAGGTCGAGATCACGTTGTCGATCGAGATGTCGAAGTAGTCGACCGTGACTGCGAGGCCAGGCACCCAGCGCGGCTGGAATACGACGCCGTAGGAAACGGTGTCCGACTCCTCGGGCGTCAGCCCCGGATTGCCGCCCTGCTGGAACGTGTACTGCGCTGCCGGGCTGTCGAGCGACGCTGCACCCACGAGCGCCGCCGGCACGCCGGTCGCAATGCACTCGGCATCCGACGCATTCGGGTCACGCGCCGCGGCGCCGCAGGGGTCACCCGGAGCGTCGAACAGGTTGGCGCCGATACCCGTGAAGAGTTCGACGACATTGGCCGCGCGAACCGCGCGCTGGTAGCTCGCACGCAGGCGCAGGTCCGAAACCGGCGCCCACTCGAGGCCGAACTTGTACGTATCCGTCTGCACCCCGCCACCGTAGTCCGAGTAACGGTACGCGGTATCGAAGGAAAGACTCTCCGCATACGCCTGGTCCTGGGCGATCGGGATTCGCGCCTCCATGAAGAGGTCCTGGGCGAGGGTCGAACCCGAGAGCGGAATGACCGCGCCGCCGGCACCGGCGAGCTGATTGCCCACCTGCAGGGCGTCGACCGAGTTTCGCAGGGCGTCGCGCCGGTACTCGGCGCCGAACACGACCTGGATGCCGTCCGAGGCGAGCGGCGACCTGGCGCCGTACGTGCCCAGGTCGCCCGTGACGATGCCGTTGTAGATCTCCTGCGAGATGCGGCCGATCTGCAGACCGTCCGCCTGGAGGTAGTTGAGCTGCGTTGCATCGACGCCGTTCGGAACGAACGGGTTCCAGGGCACGCACAGGGGGTCCGTGCCGTCGATTACCGAGCGGCAGGTCGGGACGCCGCCGACGTCGATCACGTCGAGCGCGCGCTGCAACCGGTTCACGACGAAATAGTTCTTGGTGCCGGTGTTGACGCTGACGCTCGAGTACTGAACCGATGCGTCGTAGCCCCAGGCCTCGTTGATCGCGCCGCGGACGCCCGCGACGGTCCGGAACGAGTTGTTCGCGAAGGTCTGCTGGCGGCCGCCCCCCTCGACATTGCGCCGGCCGATGTACATCGTGACCGTATTGCCTGCGGCGATCGCGCCCGCGTCGCAGCCGATGGCCGCGAGGCTGTCGGCCGGGAGCAACGGGTTGTCGCAATTGACCAGCCCGGTCGAGAAGAAGTTGCCGGACGGGGCGATCTGCGCGATCGACTCGTAGTCGTTGAACATCAGCTGGGTATACACGTCGGCGTGTTCGCCGAACTCGTAGTGGCCCATCGCGCCGAGGCTGTAGCGACGCTCCGGACGCTGGAAATGGTTGAGCGGGCCGTAGTTGTACAGGTCGGTGCTCGGGTCGTAGTTGCGGAATGAATCCGCGGTGTCCGTGGTGAAATCATAGGTCGCGAAGTCGGTGAACCGGCCGCCCGCATTCGTGGACGAGCCGCCGCAGGTGAATGAGCCGACCGGGTTCGGGTTCAGCGAGCACGCCGAGTAGTCGCGGTCGGCCTGCAGCACCGCGCCGCCGTCGAACACGGTGGCGTAGGCGGTGAGGTTGCCGCGCCCGTCGCCGCTGTTGACGCCGACCATCAGCGACAGCTCCTTGCCCTCGCCGTCGGTCACGGAGTCGTCCGGGAGCGCGTACTGCGCCGGGTTGACGTCGTGCAGCTGGCCGATGGTATCGCGCAGCTTCACGGCGCCGGGCCCGCTGAAGTCATTCTCGTGCCAGTAGAAGTTGTATTGGGAGGTGACCTGCACACCCTCGAAGTCCTTCTTCATGATGAAGTTGACGACGCCGGCGACGGCATCCGAGCCGTACACCGCGGATGCGCCGCCGGTGAGGACGTCGACGCGCTCGATCATCGCGGTCGGAATCTGGTTGATGTCCGGGGCAGCCGAGGAAGCCTGGACGCCGCCGTAGGGCATGCGGCGGCCGTCGATCAGGACCAGGGTGCGCGGCGAGCCGAGGCCGCGCAGGTCGAGCGTCGCGCTGCCGGTCGCGCCGTTGGCTACCGTTACGTTCTGCGCAGCGAAGGCCTGCGGCAGCTGGTTGACGAGGTCCTCGATGCGGGTGACGCCGGCCGTCACGACATCCGCCGCGGTGACCTGGGTCACCGGCGTCGTGGACTCGAGGTTCGCGCTCTTGATGCGCGATCCGGTGACCACGATCTCGCCGATGTTTTCCTGCGCGAGGGCCGGCGCCGCCGCGCCGGCGGCCGCCACCGCACTCATGAAGAGTGCGCGCCGCACTGCAGACGCGACCTGTTGCTTGCGTACCATTGTCGTTCCTCCCGCGAACGGCGGACCCGTTCGCTCATGCGGCGACGCTAGCAACGCAATGGCCGAGCCGAGTCCACGGTCGCAAAGCCTTCACGCAAGCCGCAGGCGGGGCGCCCGGCGCCCGGGGTCCTGACGCAGCGCGCACTTGCGCGAGTGCCGGACGCTCGACGGCGGAATCCGGCGCTTGGCAATACGCGTGGGCATACGCGCGTCGCGTGCGAGCCACGGAAGTTCGCAACCGATGAATGCGGGGCGTCGGAACGCCGCAACGGATGGCGGCATCTCACGTTGCAGAATGTCGGAAACCCTTGGGGGCGGTAAGTGATGACGACGAACGACGCGGGCAGGTTGCGGGTGGTCATCGTGGACGGCGACGAAATGGCGCGGAGAAAGCTGCGCCTGCTGCTCGAGTCCGCCGCGGACATGGAGTCGCTGACCGAGGCGGCCTCGGCATTGCAGGCGGGCCGCGTGATCGGGGAGGCGCGTCCCGATCTCGTGCTCCTCGACATCGACATGCCGGGCGCCGCCGGCATCGAGCCGCTGCGGGCAATGGACCCGCCCTGCCTTGCGGTGGTGACGGCGCACCCGGAAATCGCGCTGCCCGCCTTCGAGATCGAGGCCGTCGACTACCTCGTGCGCCCGCTGTCGCGCGAGCGCATCGCGACCTGCATCGGCCGCGTCAGGAAGCGCCTGGCCGAGCGGCGCATCGCCGCGCTTGCGCTCGAGATCGCAGCCGCCGCGGCGGCGATCCGCGGCGTCGAGCCGGCGCGGCCGGGCGGCCCGGACTCGCGTTATCCGGACCAGATGACGATCCGCGTGCGCCGGCGCATGTTCGCGCTGGCAGTCGCGGACATCGCGTGGATCGAGGGGGCGAGCCAGTACAGCCGCGTGCACGCCAAGGGCGGGGAGTACCTGCTCTCGCGCTCGCTGGCCTCGCTCGAGTGCGAGCTCGACCCGGCCCGCTTCTTCCGCATCCACCGCTCGGCGATCGTCAACGCTGCGTACGTGCGCGAGGTCATGTCGCGGGGCGATGGGCGCTACAACGTCTACCTGCGGGGCGGGGAGGCGCTGCCGCTCGGTCGCGCGCGCCGGGAGACGCTCAACCGGCTGCTGGGCGGGTTGAGGGCCAGGGGAGACGGTCCGTTCCAGAGAAGGTCCCAGTAAAAGGGGACAGTCACCTTTAAGGAAAAGGTGACTGTCCCCTTTTAGAAGTCCCCAAAAAAAGCGGCGGCCCGGAGGCCGCCGCGAATGCTTGAAGCGATTCTTCTAGTACAGGGAGCTCAGAACTCCACCGTCGCCCGCAGGAAGACATAGCGACCGAGGGCATCGTAGGTCTGCGGGTAGGTGTTGCCGTTGCCGACCGTGCCGACGCTTGCCGACAGGGACGGGTTGTCGTCCAGCACGTTGTTGATGCCGAGCGCGAGCGAGGCTTTGTCGGTAATCGCCCAGTTGGCCGCGAGATCGAAGTAGTCCTCTGCGGAGAGAACGCGGTCGATGCGGTTGGTGGGGAGCTCGTTGTTAGGCCCGGTGAGGCCGGTCGTCCCGCCGTAGTGACGCCATGTGAGCGACAGGTCCACATCCCACGGTGTCTGCCAGCTGGTGCGGAAGCGGTGCCGCCATTGCGGGCTCGGAACGCCGCACACGCTGGAGTAGTAGCCCACGCAGTCGTAACTGTCCGAGAACCGGTTCGGGCTTGGATCGAGGTCGATGCCAGGCGCCGGCTGCGTGATCAGGTCCACTGCGTAAGTGCCGGTCAGGTTGAAGGCCAGGCTGCCGAAGCGGCCCATCTCCAGCCCGGTGTACCCGATGTTGATGTCGTAGCCGGTCGTCGACAGCGAACCGATGTTGATGTTCGTGTCGAGCACGTTGCCCTGCCCGATCCACAACTGGCCGTTCGGGTTGCGCTGGATGCGCGCGCAGGCCGCCGGGTCGTTGTTGGTGTAGCAGGCGGTCCAGGTGTTGGGCGCACCGAAGGTCGTGATGGTGTCCTCGATCTTGATGTCGAAGTAGTCCACCGTGACCGCGAGGCCCGGCACCCAGCGTGGCTGGAACACGACGCCGTACGAGTACGTGTCGGAGGTTTCAGGCCGCAGGTTCTGGTTGCCACCCTGGGTGAACTGGTACTGTCCCGCCGGGCTGTCGAGCAGGCCCTGGCCGACGTTCTGTGCAGGCACGCCGGTCGCGATGCATTCCGCATCGCTCGCCTCGGGATCGCGCGACGCTGCGCCGCAGGGATCGCCAACGGCGTCGAACAGGTTGAAGCCCTGGGCCGTAAACAGCTCGATGACGTTGGCCGCGCGCACCGCACGCTGGTAGCTCGCCCGCAGTCGGACGTCGGCAACCGGCGCCCACTCGAGGCCGAACTTGTAGGTGTCGGTGGTGGCGTCGCCGTAGTCCGAGTACCGGTAGGCGGTGTCGAACGACAGGCTCTCCGCGAAGGCCTGGTCCTGGACGATCGGGACCCGGGCTTCCATGAACAGGTCGTTGACCTTGGTCGCGCCCTCGATGCCGATCACCGCGCCGCCTGCGCCCGAGAGCTGGTTCTGCTCCTGCAGCGCGTCGACGTCGTTGCGCAGCGCATCGCGGCGGTACTCGGCGCCGAACACGACCTGGATGCCGTCGGACGCGAGCGGCGATTTCACGCCGTACACGCCGAGGTCGCCCGTGATGACGCCGTTGTAAATTTCCTGGCTGATGCGCCCGGCCTGGATACCGGTGGCCTGCAGGTAGTTCAACTGCGCCTGGTCGATGCCGTTCGGGACGAACGGGTTCCAGGGCACGCAGTTCGGGTCGCTGCCGTCCACCACCGAACGGCAGGTCGGCACGCCGCCGACGTCGATGACGTCGAGTGCGCGCTGCAGGCGCTGGATCACGAAGTAGTTCCGGGTCGCCGCATCGGCCGTCGTCGTCGAGTACTGCGCCGACGCGTCGTAGCCCCAGGCCTCGTTGATTGCGCCGCGCACACCCGCCACGACGCGGAACGAGGAGTTCGCGAACGACTGCTGGCGGCCGCCGCCCTCGACGTTGCGCCGCAGGATGTACATCGGCACCGACGTGCCAGCAGCGATTTCCGCGGGTCCGCAACCGATCGTCGCGAGGTTTGCCTGCGGGAACAGCGGGTTGTCGCAGTTGATCGTCGTGGTGTCGCCGAAGTCGCCGCCCGGGGCGATCTGCGCGATCGACTCGTAGTCGTTGAACATCAGCTGCGTGTACACGTCGGCATGCTCGCCGAACTCGTAGTGGCCAAGCGCACCGATGCTGTAGCGGCGCTCCGGCCGCTGGTAATGGTTCAGCGGGCCGTAGTTGTACAGGTCGTTGCTCTGGGTGTTGGACAGCGAGTCGGTATTGCGCATGGCGTCGACGGTGTCGGCCGTGAGCGCGTAGTTCGAGAAGTCCGTGAAAGTACCGCTGGAGTTCGTCGCGGAACCGCCGCAGGCGAATGACGTGGTCGGGTTGGCCGCCAGCGTGCAGGCTGAGTAGTCGCGGTCTCCCTGGAGCACGGCGTCGCCGTCGAATACGGTGGCGTAGGCGGTGATGTTGCCGCGTCCGTCGCCGCTGTTGACGCCGACCATCAGCGACAGCTCCTTGCCCTCGCCGTCGGTGACGGAGTCGTCAGGCAGCGCGTATTGGCTCGGGTTGTTCGCGGCGCGGCCCTCGATCACGTCGCGCAGCTTGGTCTGGCCGGGACCGCCGAAGTCGTTCTCGTGCCAGTAGAAGTTGTACTGGGACGTGACCTGGACGCCCTCGAAGTCCTTCTTCATGATGAAGTTGACGACGCCGGCGACGGCATCGGAGCCGTACACCGCGGATGCGCCGCCGGTGAGGACGTCGACCCGCTCGATCATCTGCGTCGGGATCTGGTTGATGTCCGGTGCCGCGGCAGCGGACTGGACGCCGCCGTAGGGCATGCGGCGGCCATCGATCAGGACCATCGTGCGCGGCGAGCCGAGGCCGCGAAGGTTCAGGGTCGCGGTGCCGGTAGAGCCGTTTGCGATGGTGACGTTTTGCGCCGCAAAGGCCTGCGGCAACTGGTTGACAAGGTCCTCCACGCGGGTGACGCCCTGCGTCACGACATCCGCCGCGGTGACCTGGGTCACCGGCGTCGTGGATTCGAGGTTCGCGCTCTTGATGCGCGATCCGGTGACCACGATCTCGCCGATGTTTTCCTGCGCGAGGGCAGGCGCCACGCCAGCGGCCGTCAATGCACCCATGACGAGTGCGCGACGTACTGCCGACGCGACCTGGTTCTTTCGTTCCATTGCTCTAATCCTCCCGCGAGCAGCCATGGCCGCCCGGTTGGTTGCGTGAAACAACCGACCCGTGCTGGCGCCGAAATTACCGTTGCTTATTGGCAACAAAGGCACTTCACGGAGGTCCGTTGCGTGCCATGACCTTACGGCCGCAGGCATCAGAAAAACCGGCACTTGGCAAACCTTCCCAGCTGTTCGCAAGTTTTGCGGAACGAACCGCGGGTTCCACGCATCTCATGTTGCAGAATGCCAACGGCCTTGGCGGGCGAGCTCGACATGGCAGACCACGGCACGGACAGGGTGCGTGTACTGATCGTTGACGACGAGGAACTCGGTCGTCGCATGCTCCGTTCTTTGCTCGCGTCAGACGACGACGTGATCGTGGTCGGCGAGGCCGCTTCCGCCGCGGAAGCCCGCCGCAAGATCGGCGAGCAACAGCCCGATCTCGTCTTCATGGACATCGAAATGCCGGGCGGCAGCGGGCTCGAGCTGCTGCAGCAGCTCGGCGAACCGCACCCCTACGTCATCTTCGTCACTGCGCATGCGGAATTCGCGCTGCCGGCGTTCGAAGTGCAGGCGGCGGATTACCTGGTGAAGCCGGTGCAGCGTCAGCGCTTCGCCGGCAGCGTGTTGCGCGCCAAGCAGCGCATCGCCGAACGCCGCGTGGCCGGGCTCGCGCGGCAGATCGCGGGCGCGGTCGGAAACGGCAACGGCAAGGGCGGGGCGTCGGCGGGCAACGGCGCTGCCACGCCGGCGCAGCGCTACGCCGACCAGATGACGATCCGCGTGCGCCGCCGCATGTTCGCGCTCGAGGTCAGCGACATCTCCTGGATCCAGGGCGCAAGCCAGTACAGCCGCGTGCACACCAAGAACGGCGAGTACCTGCTGTCGCGCACGCTCGCCTCGCTCGAGTGCGAGCTCGACCCGAAGCGCTTCTTCCGCATCCACCGCTCGGCGATCGTGAATGCCGCGCACGTGCGCGAGGTGCGCTCGAGCGGAGACGGCCGCTACAACATCTACCTGCACGGCGGCCAGGCGCTGCCGATGGGCCGCGCCCGCCGCGAGATCCTCGAAAAACTGCTGTCCGGCATCGGCAGCAAGGACAACTGATGGCTGCGCGCCTGCAACGGGCCGCGATCGGCGCCGTGAACCCGGGTCTGTCCCGCCCGCGGACCGGCGCCGCGCAAGCCGCGCCGGCCCCGGCGCGGACCAACGACGCCGAGCGGCTGATCGGGGAGCGGCGCTCGCGCTGGTGGGTGCTCGCCGGCGCCTGGCTCGCGATGGCCTTCTCGGTCGGCTTCGGCCTCTACGTGAACTACGAGGCCCAGGGGCTCGAGGTCACTTTCTTCGACACGCTCATGGCGATGATCCCGCACTACTGCTTCTGGGTGCTGGTCAGCCCGCCGCTGTACCGTTCGCTGTACCGGACGATCGAGGGCCCGCGCCGCGCACTATGGCTCTCGACTCTGCTCGCCTGGAGCGGGATCGCATTGACCGGCTCGACCGCCATGTCCTTCTTCAGCTACATCGTCCGCCACGACCTCAGGCCGACCCTCGAGCAGCTGTTCGACATCTACTTCATGCCGCCTGCGGGCCCGGCCTTCTGGGCGATGAACTTCAGCATCCTCGCCATTGCATTCGCGGCCTTCGCCGCCGTGCGCAGCCACCGCCTGCGGCTGCAGTCGCTGTGGGACGCGGCCCAGACGGAGTTGCGCGGCGCGCGGCTGGAGGCCCAGCTCGCGGAGGCGCGTTTGCTGGCGCTGCAGGCGCAGATCAACCCGCATTTCCTGCTCAACAGCCTGAACGCGATTGCGAGCCTGGTGCAGTGCGGAGAACGCGACCGCGCCTTCGACGCGATCGGCCGGCTCGGGGAGCTGCTGCGCATGGCGATGCGCAGCGGCAGCGACCTCAACGTCACGCTCGGCGACGAGATGAACTTCCTGCAGAGCTACCTGAAGCTGTGCAAGCTGCGCTTCGACCGGCAGTTCCAGTACTGCATATCGATGCCCGAAGACCTCGCCGGGCTGCGCGTGCCGGCGCTCATCGTGCAGCCGTTGATCGAGAACTCCATCCGACACGGCATGGATCCAGCGCGGACGCTTAACGTGGACGTGCGCGTCTACGCCCGCGGGCAAGAAATCGTGATCGAGGTCGAGGACGACGGCCGCGGCATCGGCGCCGGCGAGCGCGACACGCTGCCCGCCGGCCACGGACTCGCCAATGTCGCCGAACGCCTGCGGCTCAGCTTCGACGAGAACGGATCCCTGACCCTGGAGCCGCGCGAGCCGCACGGAACGCGCGCGCGCATCGTCATCGGCGGCTGATTTCGGGTGCTGGCGCCGCGCCGCTCAGGCGCGGATCAGCGGCGTCAGGTGGAATGCAACGTTCGCGAGGCCGTGGGCGAGCAGCGGAAAGAGCAGGCTGCCGGTGCTGAAGCGCAGCCAACCGTAGATGACCCCACCGCTGAACGTCCACAGGGCCGATGGCAGGTCGAACGAGAATTGGCCCCCGGCGTACGCCAATCCATGCACGACGCCGAACGGCACCGCTGCAATGAACACCACCGCCCAGGGTATTCCGGCCGCCGGGTTTTCGCCGCGGACGAGCCCGAGCAGCAGGGCCGGGGCGATTCCCCGAAACGCCAGCTCCTCGGCGAGAGCCGGCATGAGCAGCTGGAATGCGACCGTTTCCGCGTCTGGCAGTGCAGGGTTGTATATGAGGGCCAGTACGACACCCATGGGGACGAGCAGGACCAGCGACATGGCACCCGCTTTCACGTTGCGCTGCGGCAGCGTGAGAGCAACGGCTTGAGGGCTCATTCGGAGGCCGTAAATTACCGTCGTCGAGAACAGGATCGAGTAGACCTTGCCCGCCCAATTCCAGTGCGCGGGGTTGAGGTCGAATGCCGGTACCGAATAGGGTAGTCCCGTGAGGAAGTCGTCGAGTACGAGGTAGAGCGCAAACAGCAGGGCGAAGCGAATCGTCAGTCGCTTGTCGAGCGGCCCGAGCGCGACCAGCGCGAAGATGACGATCGCGAAGTATGCGGCGGTATAGACGGCTGTTTCCATGTTCCCGCTATTCCGGTCGCGAGCGCCGCGGGCCGGCGCCCGCGCGCCGGCGTTCAGGTGTCGCGCTTGGGACCGTTCCCGTTGCCATTCTTCTTCGACTCGACGAACCAGGCGATCAGGTTGGCGATGCCGACCGCGGCCGGGATGAGCCCGAACAGCGCCACGTCCTCGTCGGCGACCGCCCGCAGGGCGAAGTAGAGGACGATGCCGACGAACAGCCCCATCAGGCCGCTGCGCAGCGTCCCGCCTTTCCTGCCGCCCTCGTATTCCAGCGGCTCCGGCGGCGGTTCCATGCCCTTGTCGATGGCCGCGAGCCGTTCGCGATGCCGCAATTCCGCGCGCTTCACCTTCGCGCGGTGCGCCGTGACGATCGATACGATCGCGACGGCGACGCCGAACACGATCGCAAACAGCGGAATGAACAGCGCGATCATGCCTTCACTTTGTTCCATCGACGGTCTCCCCAGGTTTCAGAGCCCAAACAGAAGCCGGAAAGCCTGCCAGAGCGGCGCCAACGCGGTGCGCAGCGCGTCGGCCGCGAACAGGGCGACGAGCGCCATCACGGCCCCTTCGGCCGCACGGGTGCTGATTGCCGGACCGCTTCCTGGTTGCTTCACGTCCATTGATACGCGGCAACGCCGGCCGGGGTTTCGCCGGGCCACGTTAAAATGCCCTGAAACCGGCGGGCGCGCCGGCGCGTATCAACCAGGGTGAAAGTCTGACCCCATGCCGGCCGACGAGGCGATCATCCGGTTGGCCCGGGCCGGCCGGGAGCAGGAAGCATTCGAACGGCTGGTTCCGGCCTATCGACGTCGCGTGTTCGGTCTCGCCTACAGCATCCTCGGCGACCGCGCCGCCGCAGAAGACCTGGCGCAGGAGGTATTCGTGAAGCTCTGGCAGGCGCTGCCGCGCTACGACGGCCGCGCGCAGCTCTCGACCTGGATCTACGCAATCACGCGCAATGCCGCGATTTCGGCGCTGCGCGCGCGCCCGCGATCGGTGTCGATGTCCGACCGCGCGGTGCTCGCGGAGGTCGAGGGCATCGCCGCCGCGCCGGCGGGCGGGCCCGACGATATGGCGCTTCGCCGCGCGATCGGAGCCCTTCCCGCGACCCAGCGCCAGGTGATTACGCTTTATTATCTGGACGAGCGGCCGGTCGCAGAGGTCGCCGAAATGACGGGCCTGCCGGTCAACACCGTGAAGACCCACTTGCATCGGGCGCGCGCGAAACTGGCGGCGGCGCTCGGTGCTGCGGAAGAAGAGGTCTCATGAGCGAACGGGACTCGACGCTGGACGCGCGCCTGCGCCGGCATTTCGCAGGCCTCGATACCGCCGCGGGTTTTGAGGGGCGGGTCGTCGCGCGCATTGCCGCGCTGCACACGGCGCCCGCAGCCGACCTGCGTACGCAGTTCGAGCTGCGGCGCGAACGGCTGCACGGGCGCCTTCGGCGCGAAGCCTGGCTGAACGGGGCGACGATCGCCGGGATCGGCGTGGCTGCCGGCGCGGTACTCTGGCGCTACGCGCCGGAGATCATCGCGTGGCCGGCCCGCCATGCTGCGGGCCCCGACCTCGGCGTCCTGATCGGGATCGGGTTCGCCCCGGTCGCGCTCGGACTGTGGCCCCAACTGCGCAAGCTCCTGCCATAACGGTGCCGGGTCAGATTCGTAGATCCGCAACCAAATCTACGAATCTACGACCCGGCACCATGCCCTAGAATTGCGGGATGAAGAATCCCGCAGTCGATGCCTACATCGCGAAATCTGCCCCGTTCGCGCGGCCGATCCTGAAGCACCTGCGAACGCTCATGCACAAGGGCTGCCCGAGGATCGGTGAGACCATCAAGTGGGGCGTGCCTGCTTTCGAGCGCGAAGGAATCGTCGCGATGATGGCGGCCTTCAAGCAGCACGTCTCTTTCGGTTTCTGGAACGAGAAGCAGGTTCGCGAGGTGCTCGGCGCGGACGCACAGCGCATGTTTCCGAAGGACGCGAAGCCCGGCATGGGCGGGCTCCGGTACCTCACGCGCGAGGACCTGCCTTCGAATGCGGTCATCCTGCGCGCGGTGAAAGTCGCGGTCGCGCTCAACGAGTCCGGCGAGCGCCCAAAGCGGACGCGCAAGCGCAAGTCGCCGGCGAAGGCGCCGCCGTACCTGGTCGCGGCGCTGAAGAAGAATTCGAAAGCGCGCGCGACCTTCGCGCGGTTCACGCCGGCGCAGCGTCGCGAATACGTCGACTGGCTGACGCAGGCAAAGCAGGACGCGACGCGCGAACGGCGCCTGCTGCAGGCGCTCGCGTGGCTGGCCGCGGGCAAGCAGCGGAACTGGAAGTACCAGGACTGCTGAGGCCATGACCCACCGCATGCAGGAATCCGCGGACGCCGTCGTCCTGGCGCCCGCGGCGCCGGCCTCGGCGAGCGTCATCTGGCTGCACGGCCTCGGCGCCGACGGCAACGACTTCGTGCCCATCGTCCCGGAGCTGAAGCTCGCGCCGGCACCGGGCATCCGCTTCGTGTTCCCGCACGCGCGGGTCCGGCCGGTGACGCTCAACATGGGCATGCGCATGCGCGCGTGGTACGACATCAGGACGCTGACGGCGGAAGGGCGCGCGGACGAGGAGGGGCTGCGCGAATCGGTCGCGTTGCTCGAGACGCTGATCGCCGCGGAACGCGCGCAGGGCATCGCCGCGGGACGCATCGTGATCGCGGGATTCTCGCAGGGCGGCGCGCTCGCGCTCCATGGCGCGCTGCGCCACGCCGAGACGCTTGCCGGCATCATCGCGCTCTCGGCCTACCTGCCGCTGCAGGCCGCCCTCGCGAATGAACTCGCCGAGGCGAACCGCCAGACGCCGATTTTCATGTGCCACGGCCAGTACGACCCGGTGTTGCCGCTCGCGCTTGGCGTCGCAGCCTGCAATTGGCTGCGCGCCGCCGGCTACAAGGTCGAATGGAAGGAATACCCGATGCAGCACCAGGTCTGCCTGCCGGAAATCCAGGACATCGCCGCGTGGCTCCGCGTGCGGCTGCCCGCGGAGGCCGTCCGCTGACGGTGTATCATTCGACCGTCTCAACGGGAGGTCTGCCATGGGCTGGGTCATTCTCGCGATCATCGTCCTGCTCGTGTTCTGGGTCGTCGGCATCTACAACGGCCTGGTCTCGGCGCGCAACGGCTACAAGAACGCCTTCGCGCAGATCGACGTGCAGCTGACGCGCCGGCACGATCTCATCCCGAACCTGGTCGAGACGGCGAAGGGTTACCTCGCCCACGAGAGGGGAACGCTGGAAGCCGTGATCACGGCGCGCAATGCCGCGGTGAGCGGTCTCAAGGCCGCATCGGCGAACCCGGGCGATCCCGCCGCAGTCCAGCAGCTCGCCGGCGCGGAGAATGCGCTCTCCGGCGCGCTCGGGAAGCTGTTCGCGCTCGCCGAGGCCTATCCGGACCTCAAGGCGAACCAGAACATGATGCAGCTGTCCGAGGAGCTGACAACGACCGAGAACAAGGTCGCGTTCGCGCGCCAGGCCTACAACGACTCGGTCATGGGCTACAACAACAGGCGCGAGATGTTCCCGGGCTCGATCATCGCCGGTTCGTTCGGTTTCGTGCCGGCACAGCTGCTCGAGATCGAGTCGCCCGAGAAGCGCGCGGTGCCGGCGGTGAGCTTCACCTGACCGGGACGGGCTGAGCCGACATGGACTTCTTCGCGCGCCAGGCCGCCACCCGGCGGCAGTCGCGCTGGATGGTCGTCCTGTTCCTGCTGGCCGTGCTCGCGATCGTGGTCGCGATCGACTTCGTCGTGGTCACGGCGGTCGCGATCCTCTCGGTCAGGGACGGCGGCGGCCTGCTCGCCAGCCAGGACCTGTCGCTCGCGCGCTATCCGCTGGTGATCCTGTTCTCGACCCTGTTCGTGCTGGGCACGATCGGCATCTCGAGCCTGGTGCGCACGGTATCGCTCGCGGCCGGCGGCGGCACGGTCGCCGAGCAGCTCGGCGGTACGCGGGTCGGGACGGACACGACCGACCCGCTCAAGCAGCGACTCAGGAACGTCGTGGAGGAGATGGCAATCGCCTCGGGCGTGCCGGTGCCGCAGGTCTACGTGCTCGAGCGCGAGGCGGGGATCAACGCCTTCGCCGCGGGTTACAGCCCGGCGAACGCGGCGATCACGGTGACGCGTGGCGCGCTCGTGAACCTCGATCGCACCGAGCTGCAGGGCGTGGTCGCGCATGAATTCAGCCACGTCCTGAACGGCGACATGCGGATCAGCACCCGCCTCATCGGGCTGCTGTTCGGGCTCACGGTCATCGCGATGATCGCGCGTACGATCCTGCGCTTCGCGCCCCGGGGCGGCGGCAGCCGGAAAGGCGGCGGCGGCATCGTCGTGATCTACGTCGCGGCGCTCGCCGTGCTCGCGCTCGGCTGGATCGGCCTGTTCTTCGGCCGGCTGATCCAGGCCGCGGTGTCCCGGCATCGCGAGTCGCTCGCCGATGCCTCGGCCGTGCAGTTCACGCGCGACCCGCAGGGCCTCAGGAACGCGCTGGTGAAGATCGGCGCGCTCGCCGCCGGCTCTCGCATCACCGACGCCGACCCGGAGGAGGTCGCGCACCTGCTGTTCGCGGAAGGCATCCCGCGCGCGTTCGCGACCCACCCGCCGCTGGTCGAGCGCATCCGCGAACTCGACCCGCAGTTCCGGCCTTCCGAGTTCGAAGAAATGCGCCGACGCCTGGCGCTCACGCAGCCGGACGCCGAGGGGGAAGAGCGTGCGCGCGCGGAGGCCGCGCGGCGCAAGGCGTTCCAGGACGCCGTCGTGCTCGCTCCCGCGGCGATCGCACGACTGGTCGCGAACCCGGGTACCGGCCACGTGCTGCAGGCGCAGGCCGTGCTGGCCTCGCTGCCGGCCTCGTTCGAGCGCGCGGCACGCCAGCCCGGGCAGGCGGCGGCGCTGTTCATCGCGCTCGCGATCGACCTCGAGCCCGAGGCGCGCGGACTCCAGCTCGAATTCGTGCAGCAGCAGCTCGGCGTCGAGTTCGGGGGCGCGGTGCGCGCTCTGCTTGCGGAAGTCGACGCGCTCACGGCGATACAGCGCATGCCGGCGCTGCTGCAGGTGTTCGCGTCCCTGGCCCAGCTCGCGCGCGCCGAGCGCGTCGAGCTCCTGAAGTGCCTGAATGGCCTGATGGTGCGCGAGAGCCGGGCTTCGGCTTTCGCCTATGCGCTGCGCAAGCTCGCGCAGGTGCAGCTGCAGGATAACCTCGATCCGCGGCGGCGCGCGGCCGGCTACCTCGCGCCGCAGGGCGCGCGCGACGAATTGCAGGTGCTGTTCTCGGCGCTGGCGATGCAGGGAACGGAGGACGAGCAGGCGATGCGGCGCGCCTACGAGGCCGGCATGGCGGCGATGCTGACGGGCGGAATCCGCCCGCCCTTCCTGCGGCTCGGCCACTGGCCGCCGCGGCTGGACCAGGCGCTCGCGCGAATCGACCACCTGCAACCGGCGGCGAAGGGGCGGCTGGTGCAGGCGATGGTCATGACCATCGCAAGTGACCACAAGATGACCGTGCCGGAGTCCGAGCTGCTTCGCGCGATCTGCGCCGTCGTGCATTGCCCGCTGCCGCCGCTCTATGCCGGGGCGGCACGCCCGGACGCCTGAACCGGCAAATCCGAGGGATTCCAGCGGGATACGGCGAGGCTATCCGGGCGGTCCGGGTCGGCGTACGCTCGGCACAACGGTTTCGGGACGGGGGGCAGGAACGTGTCACTGAAACGACCGGCTGCTGCGCTCGCGGGCGCCTGTGCGATTGTCCTGGGAGGCTGCATGTCGGCCTCGCAGCACCGGGCCGACGTCGAGGCGCCTGCGGGCGAGCGACTCACCGTGGGCACGGTGCAGAAGGAAATTCGCGTCGGCATGTCCGGCGCCGAGGTCGCGGAAGTCCTCGGTTCGCCCAACATCGTCAGCACGGACGAAGAGCGCCGGGAGGTATGGATCTACGACAAGATCGCCACCGACGTCGCGTATTCGAGCAGCAGCGGGGGCATCGCGACGCTGATTCTCGGCGGTTCGGGCAACGTCGCCGGCGCGGCCAGCGGTTCCGCGGCGCGGGCGGCGGGCGCCTCGTCGACGTCGCAGCGGACGCTGACCGTCGTGATCAAGTTCGACGGCGACAAGAAGGTTCGCGACTTCGCCTATCACACGTCCCGCTTCTGACCGCCGCCGTCCGATTGCCGCCATGCAGAGCACGTACCGGGCACCCGTCGTCGCCGCGTGCTGCGCGGTGCTTGCCAGCGCCTGCGCGACGATCCCGAAGGACGCGCTGGTCCTGACGCCCGACTCGCTGGAACGCCGGCAACTCCAGACCCGGCGCATCGACGGCATCGGCGAGAAGAAACTGCTCAGCGCGGCCGCCGAAGTCCTGCAGGACCTGGGATTCAACATCGACGAGAGCGAGACGCGCCTCGGCGTCATCGTCGCGTCGAAGGACCGGTCTGCGATAACGGGGAGCCAGGTCCTGGGATCGGTGCTGCTGGCGCTGTTCGGCGGCTACCAGCCGATCGACAAGACGCAGAAAATCCGGGTGTCGCTGGTCACCCGACCGGCGCTGGCGGACGACGGCTCGGCGCTCCCCGACACCCAGCTGATTCGCATCACGATCCAGCGCATCGTCACCAATACGGCCGGCCAGGTGACGCGCATCGAATCGATCGAGGAGCCGGAGATCTACCTGAAATTCTTCGAAAGCCTGTCAAAGAGTATCTTCCTCGAGGTGGAGCAGCTATGAGCCCTTTGCGCACGGTCGTGCCGGCGTTCTCCGCGCTGCTGCTTGTTGCGGCTTGCGCACCCTCGACCCGGGCGGTGATGGAAACGCGGCAAAGCGCCGTGGAATTGCGCAGCTACCAGCAGCGCGCCTTCGACACCGGCGACAAGGAAAAGACGATGCGCACGGTCATATCGACCCTGCAGGACCTCAGTTTCGTCGTCGACAAGGCCGACCTCGAACTGGGCACCGTCAGCGCGACCAAGCTGTCCGGCTATCAATTGCGGATGACCGTCACGGTGCGGCCGCGCGGAGACACGCAGATGCTGGTCAGGGCGAACGCCCAGTTCATCGACAAGCCGGTCGAGGACCCCAAGCCCTACCAGGACTTCTTCACGTCGCTCGAGAAATCCATGTTCCTGACCGCGCACCAGGTCGACTGAAGGGGTTTGTCCCCCTTCCTGACGGAACGCATCCTGCCGGCCGAGGTCCATTCCAGAGGGGCTCGCCGGCGCCGGGGGGAGGAACAGCAGCCATGCGCAACCCATTGATTGTGGCCGTGATCCTGCCGACGCTCATGCTGGCCGCGCCGCATGCTGGCCGCGCCGCATGCTGGCGGCGACGAGCAAAAGGCCGAAGTCACGCGGGCCGCCGCCGAAGCGAAAGAAACGAAGGAACGGGAATTCGTCCCGCCGCCGGGCTTCCATGCTCGCAAGCGGGGCCGGTACGTCGTCTATTGCAGGCGGGAAGAACCCAAAGGCACGCGATTCCCGACCGAGATCTGCTACGACGAACCGGGCATTCGCGAGATGCTGCAGACGCAGAACGACGACCGGGCGAAAGTCGACCAGATGCGCCGGACGCAGGCCACCTCCATCTTCTCCCATTGAACAGAGTGCCGAACCCGCGGTGGAGGTCTGACATGCGCGCAATACTGGCGGCGGTCTTCGTCGGGCTCGCTGGCCTCGCCGCAGCGGTGCCCGCATTCGGCGACGAGCCCCCGGCAGCCGACAATGTGACGCCCCCACCGGCGCCCGTCGCCGCGAAGTCGGATCCCGCCGCCGCATCGGCCCAGGCCGCGGCCAAGGACGAGATACGACTCCCCGCCGGCTTCAAGCCGAAGAAGCGCGGCAAGTTCACCGTTTATTGCCGCAAGGACACGGTGATGGGCACGCGCTTTCCGACCGAGACCTGCTACGACGAGCGCGGCATCCGCGCGTACATCCTCGACCAGCAGGAAAACCAGAAGCAGGTGGACCAGATGCGTCGCATCTGCGGCAGCCAGGAGGCCTGCGGCGGCGGGGGCTGAGCGCGGCGCGCGGCTATACTGCGCCGCGTGCGCAGGCTGAACGAGTTCTTCTATCGCCTTCGATGGGGGAGTCTGGAGGTCCGTCGTTGCCGCGGCCTGGTCCGGCTGCACGAACTCCTCTCCGGCACGGCTTTCGGCGACCGGTACTGGATGATCATGGGCCTGCTGCTGGGCTGCATGCGGGACGGCGCGCCGATACCCTGGGACCGCGATTCCGACTTCGGATTCATGGGCGAGGACCTGCCGCAGTTCCTCGGGGCGATGCGGATGCTGCGCGCCAGGGGTTTCAACCTGCGCCCGCCGCAGGTCAACAACGACGGCCGCACGACCATGTGGACGCTGAAGTACGAGGCGGTCAGGTACGACTTCTTCCTTTTCGACAGGAACGGGGCGAACATCCGCTGGTACTTCCACCAGCGCAAACCGCCGCTCGAGCTGATCAACGAAGTGCCGGCGCACGGGTTCGCCGTCCGCGACCTCTACGGCAGGCGCTGGCGGGTCCCGGACAATGCGGAGGATATCTTGACGCGCATCTACGGCGACTGGCGCCGGACCAACCCCGACTACCTCTACTGGCGCGACTGCCGCGCCATCGTCGAGCGCTATCCCTGGACGGGCGAGCGCAGGCCGCCGGATTGAGCCTGCGCGACGACGTCGAGCAGACGCTGCTGCGGGTCGCGACGACCGGCATCATCCCGGCGCGCTGGTTCCTGGTGCCGCCCGCGCGCGAGACGCTGCCCGCGCGCAGCGGCGTGCTCGACATCGAGATCGTGAGCCACTGCTGGCAATATGGGCACCTGCTCGCCTACCAGCTCTCGTCCCTCGTGATCTTCCCGCCGGCGAAGGCGCGCGTGCGCATGACGGTGTTCCACGCCCGCGAAGATGCCCGCACCCGCGCGATGCTCGATTTCTTCGGCGGCATCGCGGCGCCGGGCGTCAGCTGGAACTGGCAGGCGCTTGCGCCGCCCGAGCTCTTTCGCCGCTCGATCGGACGCAACCGCGTCGCGCGCTCGACGGCTGCCGACTGGGTCTGGTTCACGGACTGCGACATCGTCTTCCACCGGGACTGCATCGACACGCTCGCGGAGCAACTGCAGGCCCGCCAGGACCTGCTCGCCTACCCGACGCACGAGCGCATCACGCCGATGCTCGAGGAGACCGACCCAGTGCTTGCGGCCGAGCGCGACCGGCCGCGGGTCGCCGATATCGACACCAGCCAGTTCGAACTCGCCGCGAATCCGCCGAAAGCCAAGGGCGCCTACCAGGTGGTGCACGGCGACGTCGCGCGCCGGTGCGGCTACTGCGAGCAGATCCCGCTCTACCAGCGCCCGGCGCCGCGCTGGTCGAAGACCTACGAGGACACGGCCTACCGCTGGCTGCTCGGCACCGACGGCGTCGGCCTCGACGTGCCCGGCGTGCACCGGATTCGTCACGTCCACAAGGGGCGCTACGGCGACAGCAAGACGGCCGCCCGCATGCGTGGCAATATCCGCCGGGCCAAGGAGAATCTGCAGCGACCATGAGCAAGACGGACAGCTGGACCGGGACGACCGCGGATGCCGGCGCGGCGCTCGCGAAATCAGGCGCCAATTTCGCGACCCTTTTCAGGCAGGGCAGCCTCGAAGTCGAAATCTACCGCCCTGTAGGCGTCGACCGACAGGAGCCCCACAAGAAGGATGAGCTCTACGTCATCATCAATGGCATAGGAAACTTCGTCCACGACGGGCAGCGCACGCCCTTCCACCAGGGCGACACTCTGTTCGTTCGTGCAGGCATCGCGCACAGGTTCGAGGAATTCAGCCCGGATTTTGCGACCTGGGTATTCTTCTACGGGCCTGAAGGCGGCGAATGAGCCGTCCAACGTGGTAGCTTCACGCCGTCAGCCGGACTGGAGGACTTCGATGCACAGTGAAAGATTCCGCAGCGCCTGCGTCGCATTGGTCAGTGCGGCACTGGTGTCCATGGGCGCGCAGGTTCCCGCAGCCGCGAGCGTCGTCCCCACTGCCGAGGCGGTCTCGGCCGCTCAGGGCGATGCCCGGGCCGTGGTCGATTCCACGCTCGCGCGCGCCGACGTGCAGGCCAGGCTCGCCGAAATGGGGGTCGACCGCACCGCCATCGAGGGCCGTCTGGCCGCGCTCTCGCCGGATGAAATGCAGACGCTCGCCGACCAGATCCAGAGCGCACCCGCGGGCGGCGATTTCCTCGCTGTCGATCGGCATCGTGTTCGTGGTGCTGATCATCCTCGAGCTCGTCGGCGTCATCGACATCTTCAAGAAGGCGTGAGCCGAAGCGCGCCGGTCCTCGCGGCGCTCGCGGTCGCGTTGGCCGGCTGCGCGGCTTCGCCGCCGCTCGCCGCGGGGCTGCCCGCCACGGCGCCGCGGGCGATCGAGCTCGCCGCGACGCCGTTCTTTCCCCAGGTTGAATACCAGTGCGGGCCGGCCGCGCTCGCGACGCTGCTCGTTGCCAGCGGCGTCCCGGTGACGCCGGAGGCGCTCGCGCCGGAGGTGTACCTGCCGGAGCGCCACGGCAGCCTCGCGCTCGAACTGGTCGGCGCCGCCCGGCGCCACGGGCGGCTGCCCTGGGTGCTCGCGACCACCGCCGACGAGATGGTGGACGAACTCGAGGCCGGGCGGCCGGTGTTGCTGCTGCAGAATCTCGGCGTCCAGCAGATCCCGGTCTGGCACTACGCCGTGCTGATCGGCTACGACGCGGAGCGCAACGTCGCCATCCTGCGCTCCGGCGACACGGAGCGGCTCGAGATGAAATGGCAGCGCTTCGCCGGCGCCTGGCACCGCGGCGGCCGTTTTGCGATGAGCGTGTTGCGCCCGGGCGAGATTCCGGCCTATGCGGATCCCGCGCGATTCATCGAGACCGCTGCGGGCCTGGAGGCGGCCGGGCGGCGGGATGCGGCGGCGACGGCCTACGACGCGGCCGTTGCGCGCTGGCCGGCGGAGCCGCTCGCCTGGCTCGGCAGGGGAAATGTCGCCTATGCGGAGGGCGACCGCACCGCTGCAGCGGACGCCTGGATGCGCGCGATCCTCCTGAACCCGGAGGACGCCGCCGCGCGGAACAACCTTGCGGAACTGCTGCTCGAGGCCGGCTGCCTTGATGAATCGCGCAGGCAGGTCGAACACGCGGCGGCGCTTGCCGAAGGCACGGCGCTCGCGCCCGCCGTCGCCGACAGCCGCGCGAAGATCGAGGCCACGGCGGTCGCCGCCGGGCACTGCCAGTTCGAGGGCCGAAGCTGGCCGGACTGACCGGCGGCTACGCCTTCGGCGGCACGTTCGCGTTCAGGCGGAACAGGTTCGTCGGGTCGTATTTCGACTTCAGCGCGCTCAGCCGGGCGAAATTCGGGCCGTAATTGTCGTGGATCGCCGCGGTGCTGGTGTCCGGGTCCGCGAGATTCGTGTAGAAGCCGCGGGCCAGGCGTTCGATGGGCTTCCAGCTTGCGCGCAAGTCGGCCAGGTGTCGGTCGTTTTCCTCGTTTTCGGTCCACTGCGAGACCATGAGGACGAAGAACTTCTCCTTGCGATTGGGGAAGGCGGTTGCGTCCACCGCAACCCTGCGATAGGCGCCGTGAAACGCCTCCACGAACAGGATGAACCGCGTCGGCGCCGCGCGGAAGGTTTCCAGCAACAGGTCGATGCCAGACTCGTCGAGGTCGGGCAGGAAGCCGCTCTTGGCGTAGTAATTCCTGCCGGCCGGCAGGCCCGCATCGTCCGCCGATTGCAGCGCGACATAGGACATCGGGCCGATCTCGTCGCTGATCGGCTTGCCGAGCTTGCGCAGCGGCGCAAGCGCCATTTCGCCGGCGGCGTGGTCGGCGGACCAGCAGGCCTCGACGCTGAGCAGGGGCATGCCGTCCGGCGTCCAGACGAGTACCGCTTCCAGACTGAGTTCATCCGGCAGGCTGTCGGCGGAATCGACCAGGTACTTGAGGACGTCGCGGGCCTGGTCAATTGGCCAGGCTATGTGGCCGGCCAGCACGATCGGATTGACCGGGTGCAGCCGGTATTCAAGCGAAGTGGCGACACCGAAATTGCCGCCGCCGCCACGCAGGCCCCAGAGCAGGTCGGCGTTCTCGGATTCGCTGGCATGCACGAAGCGGCCGGCCGCCGTGACCACGTCCGCGCCGACCAGGTTGTCGCAACTGAGGCCGAATCGCGCCCCGAGCCGCCCCAGTCCGCCGCCGAGCGTGAGGCCGGCGGCGCCGGTGTCAGCTACCGTGCCGGCAGTCGTTGCCAGCCCGAATGCCTGCGTTTCGCGGTCCAGCTGGCCCAGCTTGGAACCGGTTTCGAGGTAGGCGCGGCGCGCGCCGGTATCGACACGCACGCCCTGCATCGGCTGCAGGTCGATCACAATCCCGCCGTTGCAGGTCGACTTGCCGGAAAAGCTGTGGCCACCACCGCGCACCGAGGTCAGCAGCCGGTGTTCGCGGGCGAAGTTAACGGCCTGGATGACGTCCGCCGCGCCGGTGCAGCGGGCGATCAGCGCGGGGCGCATGTCGAACATGCCGTTCCAGATGTGCCGCGCCTGTTCGTAGCCGGAGTTGCCCGGCAGGATCAGGTCGCCGCCCAGGCTGGCCGCGAACGCCTCGACCGACGAGCCGCGCAGCACCAGGTCGCCGCCGTCGAGCGTCTTCGCGGCGACGTCGCCGACGTCCTTGAGCACGGTCGACCAGCCCCTGAGCGGCCAGGCCGCAGCAAGAGCAAGACCGGCTCCAACGAATTCACGTCGTTTCATTGTGGTTGCCCTCCGGGCCGCACTGTACTCCTCGCGATTCCCGAGCGCACGGCGGCGCGGACCAGGAAGCCGACCGCGGTCAGGATCAGAACGTCGCGGACCGCGTGCCACGAGGCGGTCGCGACGATCGCGGCGCATGCGACGAGCGCGAGCACCGAGATCGTGACTCCGCCGGGAATCGGCACCGGCGCCGGTCCTTCGCGGCGGCGCAGAGCGATGAGCGCGGCTGCCGTGGAGCCGTGCGAAAGCATGCGCGCAATGACGAATATCGTGACCAGGTACTTGAACGTGCCGGTGATCGTCAGGAGCCACGCCAGCACGACGTAGACGATGATTGCGACGTGCGGCGTGCGATAGACCGGGTGCACCGCCAGGAACTGCGGCGGCAGGTCGCCGGCCTGCGCGAGGGCGTAGATGTTGCGCGGCGTGACGAGGAGCTGCACGAGGTTGCCGCCGATGCAGGAAATGACGGCAGCCGCGGCCATCGCGTTCGCGCCCCCCGGGCCCATGAGTGACTCTGCCACGTCGGCCAGCGGCAGCTTCGAGGAGGCCGTGTCCTGCAGTACGCCGAAACAGGCGAGCATCACCAGCAGGTACAACAGGCAGCAAAGTCCCAGGCCGGCGAGGATGCTGAACGGGAGGTCGCGCCGGGGATCGCGCATCTCGCCGGCGAGAATGGACGCGACGTCGAAGCCGAAGCAGGCGAAGAGCGCGAGCTGGAGCGCGTCGGCGAGGCCGTTCGTCCCGCGCGGCTCCATGTCCGGCAGGTGGTTCCAGCCCGCGAACCAGAGTCCCGCGAGCGCGATCGGCACGAGCGGCAACAGCTTTGCCAGGGTGAGGATGTTTCCCGCCCACGCAGCCTGCCTGACGCCGCGCACGTTGAGGACGCCGAAGACGAGCGCGTACAGCGTGACGGCGGCCGCGCGCGCCCAGGGGTTCCCGAGCAGCGGCCAGATCACGGCCGCGTAATCCATCATCACCATCGCAATCAGCGCGAAAGACGCGAAGCGCGATACGGTGAACAGCCAGCCGACGATGAAACCGGTCAGCGGGCCGAATGCATCGCCCGCATAGACCTGCGGGCCGCCGGTGACGTCGAATCGGCTCGCCACCTCGGCGAGCGCCAGGGCCATGAAGCCGATGATGGCGAAAGCGGCGAGGACGACGGCGAGGCTCCAGCGGCCCGCGCCGAGCGCGAGCCCCGCCGGCAGGGCGAGTACGCCCGCGCCGACGACCGAGTTGATCGTGAGCAGCGTCGCGTCGAACCGCCCGAGGCTGCGGTGCAGCCCGGGCGACCCGGCGTTACGCGTTTCGCTCAATTCTTGGTTGCCGCATCCTTAGGCTTCTTCGCGTTCTCGGTGCCGGCGTCGGCCACGACTCGCCAGTCGCCGTCCACCTTCTGCCAGACTGTCACGAACGATCCGTTGGTGCCGGGTTTCTTGCCCTCGGCGCCGTCGAGGTCGACATAGATCGTGCCGGTCTCGTAGGCGAGGTCGCCCGACTCGGCGACATGGACGGCATCCGAGGTCCAGTTGAATACCGCCTTGGGGTTCGCCGTCATCTCTTCGCCGATCCCGGCCTGGATGTTCGACGCCCCGTTGGTGACGTTGCCGTCGTAGATCGAGATGACGTCCGGTGCGTAAATCCCGGCGAGCGAGGCCGTGTCATGCGCATTCATGTAGTTCATCCACTCGCCGGAGCGGGTGCGGATCGCCTGTTCTTCCGCCGCCACGTCGACCACGGGCTTCGCCGGCTCGGGCGGCGCCTCTTCCTTTTTTGCATTGCAACCGGCTAGCAGGATGACGGCCGACGCGGCCGCTGCGAGTTCGCGAGTATTCATGGTACCTCCGGGTGGTTTCGTTCGCCGGGAGTATACTCGCGCGCCGCGGAGCCGCGTCACGGCAAGCGAGCCGTATTCCACGCGCGCACCGCGCCTGCCACACGATGGATACGCGATGCCCAGCCGTTCCCTGCAGCGCCGCCAGCTCAGCCGCTCCAAGATCGAGCTGTTCCACGAGTGCCCGCGCTGCTTCTACCTCGACGTCGCGCGCGGGATTCCACGCCCGAGCGGCCCGCCATTCACGCTCAACAATGCCGTGGACGCGCTCATGAAAGCCGAGTTCGACCGTTACCGCGAGGCCGGAGAAGCGCACCCGATCTTCGCCTCGGCGGGTCTCGACGCCGTGCCGTACCGCCATGCCGACCTCGGGCGCTGGCGTCACAACTTCACGGGCGTGCGGTGGACGGACGAAGAGACGGGCTGGACGCTGTTCGGCGCCGTGGACGATATCTGGCAGGCGCGCTCGGGCGAGTTGATGGTGGCCGACTACAAGGCGACCGCGCGTACCGAGATGCCGACGGCACGCACGCTCTATCCGTCGTACCGGCGGCAGCTGGACGTCTACCAGTTCCTCGTGCGCCGCCAGGGCCTGCCGGTCAACGATCGCGGCTGGTTCGTGTACACCAACGGCGACGGCCGCGCCGGCAGGTTCGGCGACACGCTCTGCTTCACGACCGCGCTCGTGCCCTACGACGGCAGCGACGCCTGGGTGCTGGGCGCGTTCCGGCATGCCGTCGCGATGGTCGCTCAGCCGGAAGTCCCGCCGGCGACGGAGAACTGCAAGTTCTGCGCCTATGTCGCGAGCGCCGCCGGGCTTCCCTGATGCAGGCGCCGGGCGACATCGTGTGGGAGGCGCTCGTGCTCAGCCTGTCGGTGGCGGGCCGCAGCGTCCTCGTCAGCCTGCCATTCGCGGTCATGATTGCGTGGCTCATCACGCGCCGGCGTTTCGTCGGCCGCACGGTGCTCGACGCATTCGTTCACCTGCCGCTGGTGCTCCCCCCGGTGGTCGTCGGCTACCTGCTGCTCGTACTGTTCGGGGTGCGCGGCCCCATCGGCGCCTGGCTCGACCGCCAGTTCGGCATCCAGCTCGTCTTTACGACCGCGGGCGCCGCGCTCGCGACCGCCGTCATGACTTTCCCGCTCATGGTGCGCGCGATCCGCCTCTCGCTCGAATCGGTGGACCGGCGCCTCGAAGACGCCGCGCGGACCCTGGGCGCAGGCCCAATCGATCGCTTCTTCTCGGTGACGCTGCCGCTCATGATGCCGGGCGTGCTGGCGGGCGCCGTCACCGCCTTTGCCGCGGGCCTCGGCCAGTTCGGCGCCGTGATCACGTTCGTCTCGAACATCCCGGGCGCGACGCGCACCCTACCGCTCGCCCTGTACACGGCGATCCAGTCGCCGGGCGGCGACGCGCTCGCGGCACGCCTCGCGCTCGTCTCCTTCACGCTCGGCCTCGCAGGCCTGCTGCTCGCGGAGTGGCTCGCGCGGCGCCTGCGGCGCTCGCTCGGACAATGATGCTCGAAGTCGCGGTCAGCAAGCGACGCGGCGGCTTTTCGCTCGACGCGGCACTCACGATGCCGGGTGCCGGCGTGGTCGCGCTGTTCGGACGCTCGGGGTGCGGCAAGACGACGCTGGTGGACATCATCGCGGGCCTGGTCGATCCCGACGCCGGCCACGTGCGGCTCGGGGGCGAGACGCTCGTTGACACGCGCACCGGCGTCCGGCTGCCGGCGGAACGGCGCGGCATCGGCTACGTGTTCCAGGATGCGCGGCTGTTCCCGCACCGCGACGTCGCCGCCAACCTCCGCTACGGCACGACGCGGGCGCGCGCCGGCGGAGCCGCGGCAACATTCGACGATGTCGTTGCGCTTCTCGGGCTCGCTCACCTGCTGGAACGCAAGCCGAACCGGCTCTCGGGCGGGGAACGCCAGCGCGTCGCGATCGGGCGCGCGCTGCTGGCGCGGCCGCGGCTGCTTCTCCTGGACGAACCGCTCGCCTCGCTCGATGCCGCGCGCCGCGACGAGGTGCTCCCGTTCCTCGACCGCCTGCGCGAGCGGTTCTCGATCCCGATCGTGTACGTGACGCACCAGTTCGACGAGGTCCTGCGCCTCGCGACCCACCTCGTCCTGATGGAGGAGGGGAAAGTTGCCGCGAGCGGGGAACTGTCCGCGATGAGCCTGGACCCGGCACTGCGCGCCATGATCGGGCCGGATGCCATCGGCGCCGTGCTCGACGGCGAGATTACCGGCAGGGAGGAAGAAGCCGGATTCGCGCGCCTGCGACTCGGCGCAAACACGCTGCGGATACTTTCGGATGCGCCGGCCGGACGGCGCGTGCGCGTGCAGCTGCTGGCACGCGACCTGATCCTCGCGCTCGAGCAGCCGGTCGGCCTCAGCGTGCGAAACTCGCTCGCGGCCACTATCGTGTCGATCGAGGCGGACGATGCGCACGCGGACCGCGTGCTGCTCGACATCGGCGGGCCGCGCATCCTCGCGCGCGTCACACAGGCCGCGACCCGCGCGCTCGGCCTGCGGCCGGCGTTGGCGTTGCACGTGCTCGTGAAGTCGGTGTCGGTGCGCGGCCACATTTCGCCGCTCCTGGACAACGCGGAATGACACATCGCCGCTTCACGTCGCGCCGCAGCTTCCTGGGCATCGTCGCGGGCCTTGTCGTTGCCATGCCTGCCGTCGCGGACGATCCGCCGCCGCGCACGATCATCGTGTTTGCCGCTGCCTCGCTGACGGACGTGATGCGGGAGATCGGCGCGGCGTACCAGGCCGAAACCGGCGTCGAGACCCTGTTCTCCTTTGCCGCGAGCTCGGCGCTCGCGCGCCAGATCGAGTCGGGTGCTCCGGCGGCCGCGTATGTCTCGGCCGACCTCGAGTGGATGGATTACCTCGCTAACCGTGGCCTGGTGGACGCCGGGACCCGCCGTAACGTCGCCGGCAACGAGCTCGTGCTCATTGCTCCGGCGGACAGTACGGCGAAAATCGATATCGCGCCCGGCTTTGACCTTGCGCGGGCCCTCGGCGGAGGGCGACTCGCCGTGGCGGATCCGGTCGCCGTGCCGGCGGGTCGCTATGCGAAGGCCGCGCTGACGGCGCTCGGCGCGTGGACGCAGGCGGAACCGCGGCTCGCGCCCGCGGAGAACGTGCGCGCCGCGCTCGCCCTGGTTAGCCGCGGCGAGGCGCCGCTCGGCATCGTGTACCCGACCGACGCGCGCGTGGACCCGGGCGTGCGTGTCGTCGCCACCTTTCCGGCGGGCTCGCACGCGCCGATCCTCTATCCGGCTGCGGCGATCGGCGCGAGCGCCGGCGGTGCCGACTTCGTCGCTTACCTCGCGGGCGACAAGGCCCAGGCGATCTTCCGCAAGGCAGGCTTTAGCGCGGCTCCTGGGCAGCCTCGGGTTCCGGCGCAAGCAGGTACTCGATCAATGCATTGAGCAGCACGCCGTCGCTGGTCAACGCGTCGTGCCGCGCGCAGACGATCTGGACACGCCCGGATTCGAGCGCTTCCTGCTCGAAGCGAGGCACCTCGCGCGACAGGTTTTCGCGCGAGAGCAACGACGAGAGCGTGACGCTGCCGTCTCCCGGCGCAAACATCAGCGATTCGTAGTCGACGCCAGGCACCGGGTTCAGGATCTGCTCCGGCCGCAGGCGCGCGATGGATTCGCCGGCGACGCTCTCGAATACGAGGCGCCGCGGCGTCGGCACGCAGTCCGCGCCGAGCAGCAGCGGCTTGATCACTGGCACGTCCCCTGCCGGCACCATGAGCGACCATACGAAGCGCCGGCCGCGGTCGAGGCGCTTCGCGAACCAGCGCTCGAACACGGCCTGCGCGGGCCAGAGGTCGCGGTGCCGGTCCATGCGGCGCTGGATGCGATGGTCGAATATCGACCACCCGTTGCGGCGCCAGAACTCCACGTCGAAGATGTCGAAATTGAGCGGCTGGCCGTTGATGTTGACCACCCAGTCGACGAGCGGGTGGGGGAAGAGCTGGAAGGTCGAGGGCATGGTCGCGACGCCCTCGGTCGGCAACGCCGAGAAGCCGACGCGATAGCCGTTCAGGAACTTGTGCACGGCCGTCACCGTGCCCTGGTTCGGCGCGCCGAGCAGCGCCACGCGGCGCAGCTTCGAGAGCCCGAGCCCGGTGACCGTGAACGTATTGCCGTCCAGCACGTCCGCGGTGCCGTAGCGCTCGTAGTAGCGGACGATGAGCCCGCCCATGCTGTGCGCGATCACGTCGACCCGCAGGCCGGGGTCCCCGTAGTCGCGGCGAATCTGCTCGATCAGCTCGTCGAGCTTCTGCACCGTCTTCACGTTGTCCTGGCGCCAGTCGTAGGTGAACAGGTAGAGGCGCGCTTTCTGCTCGACCACCGCGCGGCCAGGTCGCACCAGGCGGTAATTGCCGGCCTGCCGCAGTTCCCGTATCAGGCGCCGGTAGAAATCCTTGCCCGTTGCGCCCTCGAAGATGCCGCTCGGGACCAGGCCGTCGTCGAGCGGCTCCAGCGTCTCGGGATCGATGCGAAGCGCAAGGTCCTCGTAATTGCTGGTCAGCAGCTTGCGCGTGCTGCCTGGCCACAGTTCGACGCCGGTGTCGGCGCGGGCCAGGCGCGAGCCGAGCAGGCCGGGGATCAGGATGACCGGATGGCGCTCCAGCGTCGCCGAATGCGCCGGATAAAGCTGGTCGACGGCCGGCTCCAGCGATGAGCAGCCGGCCAGCAGCAGCGTGGTGAAGACCATGGCGAGGCGCATGACGGCAGCGGAGGTTACCATTGCCCACGCCGGCCGGTGCCGGGAGGAGAACGCATGGGAGCGGATATCGGCAGGCGGTTGTCGAACCGGATTCTCTGGGGCCTGTTGATCGGGGCGGTGGCGGGCGGCATCACGCTTGCCGCCGGGAGTGCGTTCCCGTCGCTGCTGCCGGCGGCGCAGGCGCTCGCGACCCACGTGCTGGACCCGCTCGGCCAGGTCTTCCTGCGCATGCTGTTCTTCGTCGTGATCCCGCTGGTGTTCGCCTCGCTTGCGATGGGCGTCGCCCAGCTCGAGCGGCTCGGCCAGCTCGGGCCGCTCGCGCTGCGCACATTCGCCCTGTTCGCCGTCAACATGGCGATCGCCGTCGGCCTCGGGCTCGCCATGATGAACATCGTCGAGCCCGGCGCGACGATGGACCCGGAGGCGCGCAGCAGCCTGATGCAGGAATACGGCGGCGCCGCGCAGCAGCATGTCGCACGGCGCGCCGCGCAGCCGAGCGTGACGCCCATGGCCATCGTCGACATGTTCATGCCGCGGAACCTGTTCGGTGCCTTCATCGGCAACAGCCGCGACACCCTCGGCGACGTGTTGCCGCTGATCCTGTTCGCCATCCTGGTCGGCGCGGCCGCCGTGAAGCTGCCGCGCGAGGGGCGCGACCAGCTGCGCTCGGGGCTCTCGATAGTCACCGACCTGATGACACGGATCGTCCACTTCGCGCTCGCGATCGCCCCCTACGCGGTCCCGGCCATGATCTACAGCGTGATCGTCAAGGTCGGCTGGGACATCGTGATCGCGCTCGGCATGTTCGTGGCCGGTTGCGTGGCCGTCATGCTGCTGCACCTGTTCGGGACGATGACGCTGTGGCTGCGCTTCCTCGCGAGGCGCAATCCCCTGGAGGCCTGGCGCTTGCTGCGGCCGGTGCTGGTCACGGCGTTCTCGACCAGCTCGAGCGCGGCGTCGCTGCCGACCGCGCTCGCCGTCGCGAAGGAAGACCTCGGCGTGAAGCCGGCGGTGGCGAGCTTCGTGCTGCCGCTCGGGACCACGATGAACATGTCCGGCACGGCGCTGTACGAGGGCTGCGTCGTCCTGTTCATCGCGCAGGTGTTCGGCGTCGACCTCAGCCTCGCGCAGCAGCTGACCTTGCTGCTGCTCGCGGTGCTCTCGGCGGTCGCGGTGGCCGCGGTCCCGGGCGGCTCGCTGCCGCTGATCGCAGGACTGCTGTCTTCGTTCGGCATCCCGCCGGAGGGCATCGGCATCATCCTCGGCGTGGACCGGATCCTCGACATGACGCGCACGATGGTCAATGTCGGCGCCGACACCGTGACGACGGTGGTGGTGGACCGTTTCACCAAGCTCGACCTGGAGCCGGCGAAGGGGTAGGGCGCCCTGGAGGGGTCGGTCCCCTTCGCTCAGTCCACCCGGTTGCGGCTGCCGCCGGAGAGGAACGACTCCACGTTCAGCGCCAGCTCGTCGATGCAGCGCTGGCGCGCCTCGCGCGCAGCCCAGGCCACGTGCGGCGTCAGTATGAGGTTCGGGACCGCGGGATCGAGCAGCGGGTGATCCGGCGGCGGCGGCTCCCGCTCCAGCACGTCGATGCCCGCGCCGCCGAGTTTTGAGGCCTTCAGCGCATCTGCGAGCGCTCGCGCGTCGACCAGGGCGCCGCGCGCGGTGTTGATCAGGACGGCATCGGGCTTCATGCGCGCCAGCCGCTCACGGCCCACGAGGCCGCGCGTCGCCCCGGTGAGCGGGCAGTGCAGCGACAGCACGTCGAGTTCCGGCAGCAGGTCGTCGAGATCGCGGCGGCCTTCGGACGGCGGGCCGCCCGGGCGGCCTGCAATTTCAACCCGCATGCCGAACGCGCGCGCGATGCCGGCGACGGCCTTCCCGAGCGAGCCGTAGCCGACGATGCCGAGGACGCGGTCCTGCAGTTCGCGGATGGGGTAGGGGAACACGCTGAACCGGCCGGCCTGCTGCCAGCGTCCGTCGCGCGCGAGTGCGTTGTAATCGGCGAGACGGCAGGTGAGCGCGAGCAGCATGGCGAGGGCATGCTGCGCGACCGATGCGGTGCAGTAGTCGCGCAGGTTGCACACGGCAACCCCCGCCTCGCGCGCCGCCGCCAGGTCCACGTTGTCGACGCCGGTCGCGGTCAGCGCGACGAGCCGCAGCTGCGGGTTCGCGGCGATGATCGCGCGGTCGATGACCGACTTGTTCGCGAACACGGCCTCGAAGCCGGCGACCCGGGCGGAGACGTCCGGTTGCGGGGTCTGCGCACGGATCACGAGGCCGGGCACCGCGCGCACGAGCGGCGCGGGATCGAGGTCGTCGTTGCTGACGGTCCCGAAGTCGAGGAAGACGCCGCGCAAGGCGGCGCCTCAGCCCGGCTCGGCAAGCAGGCTGTCAACGAGCGCCGTGAGTTCCCGGGTCTGCTCCTCGTGGTGGGCGCCGGTCGCGGGCCCGGCGAAGCCGGTGTGGATCGCGCGCACCGCGCCCTGGCGGTCGATGATGAACATGCTCGGATAGGCCTTGAATGCAGCGACTTGCGGCAGTTTCATCAGCACGTCGTTGTCGCTGACCGTGCCGGCGACCAGCACCGGGTAGTCGATCTCGAACTTCGCGGCGAATTCGCGCGCGGCCTTGGCCTGGCTCGCGAAGTCGAGCGTGCGCTCGAACATGAGCTGGATCACCTCGAGCCCGCGGCCGGCCCGGCCTGCGAGCAGTTCCTTCAGGAACAGCGCCTCGTCGTGGCAGTTGGCGCACCAGCTTCCGCCGACCGTGATGAGGACGACCTTGCCCTCGTAGCGCTCCGACGGAAACGATACGAGGTTGCCGTCGACGTCCGGAAAGCTGAAGGCAAGCCGGTCGACTCCCGGCTTCAGGGTCGTCTGCGCGGCGCCGCGTTCGAGCGTTGCCGCGGCATCGCGGCGTCCGCGGAACGAGTCGTGCGAGCCGCCGCCCGTGTACTGTTCGCCGGCAATGACGCCGTCCGCGCCAATCCGCGCGAGGATGAGATAGGCGGTGCCGCCGTCGAATCGCGACAGGAACAGCGTATCGCCGCGCGCCTCGCCCGCGAGATAGCGGTCGTCTCCGCTCTGGCGCAACACCGTGCCGGTCACCACGTGGCCCTGCTGCGACAGGTCCGCGATCGCCTGCGTCTCGTTGCCTTCGGTGTCGCGGTAGGTGAGCGCCCACTGGCCCGAGAAATCGAGCGGCTGGGCATCCGGCTTCGGGAAGAAACGCCAGGACTCGCCCGGTACCGCGACCAGGCGCAGCTCGCGCACGACGCCGCGCGGGCGCAGGATCGCGAGCGTGCCCTCGAAGCGCCCGTCCCTGAACGTCGCCTCGATGCGGTTCTGGTAGCCGGGCATCTGCACGATCAACCGGCCGCCATTGAGCGTTACGTTGGTGGCGCGTACGCGCTCGGGCCCGTTGATCAGGTATGCAACGACGCCGCTGTCCTCGCGCGCGAGCTCGAGCCCGAACGGCAGGTCGCCGCCGTCGGTCGAGACGACGGCCCGGTAGAGGCCGAGCGGGGGCGCCGGCGCGCGGCCGCAGGCGACGAGCGCGGCCGCGAGGAAGACGAGCGCGAGCGCGCCCCGGACCGGAAGCCTTGGCCTGGCGCCGGTCACAGCGTGGAGGCGGGCCGCGGGAACCCGTCCGGTCCCGCGCGCCAGGGTTCCCAGGCGAGCGCGATGCGCCCGACCGCGATGTCGGACTTGCGCGGCGCGATGCGCAGCTTCTCGAGCGCGACGCTTGCCGGGTCGAGGCTCGAGGAAAGGGCGCCCGCCTCCTGCTCGAGGGCCTTGAGCAGCGCCTCGCGCTCGGCAGTCAGCGACTCGAATGTCTCGTCGGCGCGTGCGACGTCGCCGCGCTCGTTGTATGCGCGGCCGGCGGAGCGGGCGGCGGATCCGGCCCGGGTTGCCGCGCTGCTGCGGCCGCCGAAGATGGCGCCGAGTATCGAGGTGCCGATGGAAACCGCAGTGTCGAGCTTGCGCCGGTTGTACTGCGCTTTTTCGCGCTCGACGCGGTCCGACGCGCGGCGCAGGCGCTCCTCGAGCGACTTGAGCTTTGCGGCGTGCTTCTCGCGCAGCTTCGCGACCTCGCCGTCGCGGACCTCGCGCAGGCCCTGGGCGAGCCGGGCGCGGAAGTCGCCCTCGCTCTCGCCGGGATTCGAAGTCAGCTTGAGCGACTTTGCCGAGAGCAATTCGACCGCGCCGTTCTGGTAGAGCGAAGCCGCAAGCGCCTTGCCCCATTCCGCGTAGTTCCTCGCGGCGAGCAGCACCGCCGGCACCTCGGAGAACGAAGCATCTCCGACCGGGCCCTGCGCGGTCACGGCGCCGAGATTCTGCACGGCGGTCGCCTCGGACCAGTCCGGCGCGCCGTCGCCGTCGGCGAGCGGCGCCAGCCACGCGCTGCGAGTCCAGCTGTCGACGCCGGCCGGCTTGTCGGCATAGTGCAGCTCCGCCGTTGCGATGATGCGCGGCCGATAGGTCAATTCGCCGGTGCCGGGCCGGGCGGCCAGGAAGATCTCCTCGACCCCGGCCGGGAGCATGGGTCGGGCTGCGGTCCTGGATGCGGGTGCCGCCGCAGAAGCCGCCGCTTGCGGGGATCCGGCCGGCCGGCGGCTTGCCATCAGGCGGCTGATCTCCGGCAGCGTCAGCGGTCCGCGCAGCCACGAAAGCGCCCAGCGCGAGCGGAACAGGACCGGCGCGTCGTCGTTCACGTTGCGCATCAGAAATACGCGCGGCGCAATCCCCGCCATGAGTTTCGCGAGCTCGCCGCGATCAAAGCCGGCCCCTGCCTGCGCGGAAAGCAGGCCGTCGATCACGCGGTCCTGGTCGCGCTCGGTTTGCAGGCGGCCGATGAACCAGGTGCCGGCGTTGGACAGGCCCTTGTAGTCGAGGTCGACCGGGTTCTGCGTAGCCACCACGACTCCGAGGCCGAAGGCGCGCGCCTGCTTCATGAGCGTGAGCATCGGCAGCTTGGACGGCGGCATTGCGCTCGGCGGGAAATAGCCGAAGATCTCGTCCATGTAGAAGAGCGCGCGCAGCGCCGAGGTGCCCGGCTGGCGCCGCATCCAGGCGACGAGCTCGTTCGCGATCAGCGTGACGACGAACATGCGTTCGGCGTCGTTGAGGTGTGCGATCGAGACGATGGAAATGCGCGGCTTGCCGTCCGCGGTGAACAGGAGCCGCTGCACGTCGAGCGCCTCGCCCTCGAGCCAGACGCCGAAGCCCGGCGCGGCGAGCAGGTTGTTTACCGCCATCGCGAGCTCGAGCCGGTCCTTCGCCGGGTAGAAGGTCTCGACGTCGAACACGCCGACTTTGCCGAAGGGGGGTTTCTGGATCGCGCCGATGAGACCGGCGAGGTCGAGTGCGTTGCCCTTGCTCCAGGCGGCGTCGATGATCGCCGAGAGCAGGATGTGCTCGCGGCTCTTCAGAGGGTCCGCGGCGATGCCGACCAGGCCGAGCAGCGCCGAGACCGCGGCGGAGATGCGCTCGCGCGTCGCGCCCGGGTCGGTGCCCGCCGGCGGCGGCGCAAACGAGCGCAGGATCGAGAGCGGCAGGCCCGCCGTGCTCCCCGGGGTGTAGATCGCGATGTCGACGGAGTCGCGGAAGCGGCGGATGCGATCGCCGTCCTCGCCCCATTCGGCGAGCCCGGCCTTCCACGATTCCGCAGTCTTCTCAGCGAGCGCCGCGGCCGTCGTGCCCTTGCGCGAGGCTTCTCCCGGGTCGATCCAGGGCTGGAATTCCGCGGCGCTGAGCCCGGGGAATGCCAGCATCAGGTTCGCGATGTCGCCTTTCGGGTCGATCACGAGCGCCGGGATGCCGTCCAGCGCCGCTTCCTCGAGCAGCGAGATGCAAAGCCCGGTCTTGCCGCTGCCCGTCATGCCGACGCAGACCGCGTGCGTCGTGAGTTCCCGCGAGTCGATCATCAGGGGCTCGGCGGCGAGCTCGTCCTTCGCCGCGTCGTAGCCGCGGCCGAGGTAGAAGGCGCCGAGTTTCTCGAAGTCCGCCACGCGGCGATTATACGCACCGGCAAACCGTGGTACGTTGGCGGCGCCCATGAAGCCCGATGTCCAGGCCTTCCGCCACGAGTCCTCCGGAACCTGGAGCTACGTCGTCGCGGACCCGGCGACGCGCCGCTCGGCCATCGTCGACCCGGTGCTGGACTTCGACCCGAAGTCCGGGCGCAGCTCGACCGCGAGCGCCGACGCGATCGCCGCCCATGTGCGAGAGCGCGTGCTCACCAACGAGTGGATCCTCGAGACCCACGCGCACGCGGATCACCTGAGCGCGGCGCCCTGGCTCAAGGCCGCGCTCGGCGGGCGGATCGCGATCGGGCAGGGCATCCGCGAAGTGCAGCGCACGTTCTCCGGGATCCTCAACCTCGAGCCGGAATTTCCCGTGGATGGACGCCAGTTCGACCGGCTGCTCGCGGACGACGAGAAGTTCGCGATCGGCTCGCTCGAGGCGCGCGTGATCGCAACGCCGGGCCACACCAGCGACAGCCTGAGCTACCTGGTCGGCGATGCGGTCTTCGTCGGCGATTCCATCTTCATGCCGGATTCGGGCACGGCACGCTGCGACTTCCCCGGCGGGGACGCGCGGCTGCTGTACGCCTCGATCCGCCGGCTTTATGCGCTGCCGGGCGGGACGCGCGTATTCGTCTGCCACGATTACAAGCCGGGCGGGCGCGAGGCGCGCTGCGAGACGACGATCGCCGAGGAGCGCGCGGCCAACATTCACGTGACCGACGCCACCAGCGAGGCGGACTTCACGGCGATGCGCCGCAAGCGCGATGCCACGCTCGAGATGCCGACGCTGATCTACCCGGCCGTGCAATTCAACATCCGCGGCGGGCGGCCGCCGCCGGCCGAGTCGAACGGCCGCAGCTACCTGAAGCTGCCGCTCTCCGGCCCGGACGCGTGATGTCCGCCATGGCGCACCGGTCGCGGCCGACGCCCTCGTGGCAGGTTTGCTCGATGCCGGCCGGCAGCGCGACCGAGCAGTGGTCGCTGGTTGATGCCCGCGGGCGCGCACTTTCCTTTCTGGATGTGGTCCGCGGCTGGCGCCGGAACGGCGATTTCCGCGCATTCTGGATCGCGGGCCTTTGCGAATCTGGTTTCGATGCTTGTTGCTGGGAATGCCCGCCCGTAACCGCGGGAACTGCGTCGCGCATCTTCGAGTGCGTATTCGTCGCCAGCCCGGCGCTCGCCCGGATGCCGCCGGATCCCGGGACATTCGCCGGTCACTTCCGGCCGGGCCGGAGCGTGGTGACGTTCGCCAACCTCGGCCGGGACGCCGTGCTCGTCGCACCCTGCCCCGGCGAGGCCGGCACCGACTTCTCGCAGCTCGCGAGTTTCACGGCGACCGCCCCGGCCGCGCGGCAGGACGCGCTGTGGCAAGCCATTGGCGAGGCAATGGAAATTCGAATCGGCGCAAGGCCCGTCTGGCTCAATACGGCGGGGCACGGCGTCGCCTGGCTGCACGTCCGGCTGGACGATCGCCCCAAGTACTACTGCCATTCACCGTACGCGCACGACTGACTTGCCTGCTTGACCTGCGGCCGCGCGCCGGCCGATACTCGCTCTCGATGCTCGCAAACCACAAGGCTGCCGGTTTCCGCTGGTGGTGGCGCCACTCCCCGGAGTGGGCGCTGGTTGCGTAGTACCCGAATCGTTTTCAGCCGATAACCGTACACACACCAGGACCCATCTCCGGAAGCACCGGGGGTGGGTTTTCTGCTATTGCGCGGGCCTGCATGAACCTGAGTTACGACATTGCCGCGGATCTCGACACGCCGGTCTCGGCGTTCCTGAAGCTGAAGCCGTTCCGGCCGCGCTTCCTGCTGGAGAGCGTGGAGCAGGGCTTCAGGATCGCGCGCTATTCCTACATCGGCTTCGGCGACTGCGCCCAGCTGCGGCTCGACGGCGACGGGCTCCACGTCAACGGAACAAGCAGTCCGCGTCCCGCGGACGGCGCAGCGCTGCTTGACGCGATGCGCGATGCGCTCGGCAAGGCGCCGCGGCCGCGCGGGCGCAACGGCTTGCCGCCGCTGGCCGGCGGGCTGGTCGGATTCTCGGCGTTCGACCTCGCGAGCTCGCTCGACCCGCCGCGGCGCCCGACCGCCGCGCGCGGCCAGGCGCCCGAGGCCTGCTATCTCGCGCCGCGCTCGCTGCTGGTGTTCGACCACCTGACGCGCGGCGTCACGGTGCTGCACGACGGCAGCGATGCCGAACGCGAGTCGCTGACCCGCGAAGTCGTCGCTGCGCTGCAGCGGCCCGCTGCCGGTCAGGCGCGGCGCATGCCGTTACCAGCCGGCGCGGGCGAGCTTCAGCCGCGGCGATTTCTGCGGCGCCGTGGGCCGCGTACAGGCGCACATCGCCGCCGGCGACGTTTACCAGCTGGTGCTGTCCGTGCGCTTCGATGGCGAATGCGAGCTCGATCCCTTCCAGGTGTATCGCGCGCTGCGCCTGCTGAACCCGTCTCCCTACATGTACTACGTCGAGGCCGGCGGCCTGACGGTGGTGGGCTCGTCGCCCGAGGCGCTGGTTCGCCTGTCCGGCGGGCGCGTGAGCTGCGGCCGATAGCCGGCACGCTGCCGCGCGGGGCCGACGCGGCCGCGGACGAGGCCCAGGCGCGTCGGCTTCTCGCCGACCCGAAGGAGGAGGCCGAGCACGTGATGCTGGTGGACCTCGCGCGCAACGACCTCGGGCGCGTCGCGCGCGCGGGCAGCATCCGCGTCGATCCCTGGCGCCAGGTCGAGCGCTACAGCCACGTGATGCACATCGTCAGCGGGGTCGACGGCGAGCTCGCGCCGGGGCGCGATGCCTTCGACCTGTTCGCGGCGGCGTTTCCGGCCGGCACGCTGGTCGGCGCGCCGAAAGTGCGGGTGCCATGCAGCATCATCGACGAGCTGGAGCCGGTCGGCCGCGGGCTGTACGGCGGGACGGTCGGCTATTTCGGGCGCGGGGGCGACATGGACCAGGCGATCACGATCCGCACGCATGGTATTCGGCGACGGCTGTTACAGCTACCAGGCCGGCGCGGGCATCGTCGCCGACAGCGACGCCGGAGCGCGAGCACGACGAGGTGATGGCCAAGAGCGCCGCAATGCGGCGGGCGCTCGAGATCGCGCAGGCCGGGCTGTGAAGACCCGGCTCCTGCTGATCGACAACTACGACTCCTTCACCTACAACCTGGTGCAGGCCTTCCTGGTGCTCGGCGCCGACGTGCGCGTGCACCGCAATGACCAGCATCGGCCTCGACCAGGCGCGAAGCGCTCGAGCCGACCCACCTGTGCATCTCGCCCGGGTCCCGGGAACGCCGCGCGACTGCCGGCGTCTCGATGCGCATGATCGAGCGCTTCGCCGGGCAGCATACCGGTGCTCGGGGTCTGCCTCGGGCACCAGGCGATCGTCGAGGCGTTCGGCGGCGCCGTCGTGCGTGCGCCGCGGCTGATGCACGGCAAGGCCTCGCCGGTGCGCCATGACGGCCGCGGCCTTTACGAAGGCCTGCCGCGGTCGTTCGAGGCCGGCCGCTACCACTCGCTGATCGCCGAGCGCGAGCGCCTGCCGGGCGAGCTCGAGGTCACGGCCTGGACCGAACAGGATGAAATCATGGGCGTGCGCCATCGCAAGCTCGCGATCGAGGGGGTGCAGTTTCACCCCGAGAGCGTGTTGACCCCGGAAGGCCCGCGGCTCCTCGCCGCTTTCCTCGGCGCCGAGGGGCACGCATGAGCAAGCCCGGACGCGAAGCGCTCGACGCGCTGCTCGAGCGCCGCGACCTGACCGAGGATGCGGCCTATGAGCTCATGGTGTCGCTCACGGATCCGTCGATGGCGCCGGCGATGACCGGCGCGCTGCTGGCGGCGTTGCGCATCAAGGGCGCGACGGCGGCCGAAGTCCGCGGTTTCGCGCGCGCGATGCGCTCGCTCGCGCGCCGGCCCGGCATCGCGGCGGGCCGGCCGGTCGCGGACGTCGTCGGCACCGGCGGCGACGGCTCGCAGAGCCTCAACCTGTCGACCGGGGCGGCGCTGCTGGCCGCGGCCTGCGGCGTGCCCATCGCCAAGCATGGCAACCGCTCCGTTTCCTCGCGCTGCGGCAGCGCGGACGTGCTCGAGGCGCTCGGCCTGCCGTTGCCGCTCGACGAGCACGCGGCGGGCGCCTGCCTCGACCGCACCGGCTTCACCTTCCTGTTCGCGCCGCATTACCACCCGGCGATGAAGGCGATCGCGCCCGTGCGCCAGGCGCTCGGCGTGCGCACGATCTTCAACCTGCTGGGCCCGCTCGCGAATCCCGCCGAGGCCCCGTACGCGCTCATCGGCGCCTGGAGCCTCGAGATCGCCCGGCTGATGGCCGAGACGCTCGCGGGCATGCCGATCGCGCGCATGTTCGTCGTCTGCGGCGACACCGGCTGGGACGAACCGACGCCGGCTGCGCCATTCACGCTGTTCGACGTGACGCGCGGCGCCGTCGCCGAGTCGCGCCGCACAGCGGGAGACTTCGGCCTGCCGGCCTGCGGCGCCGATGAGCTCGTGGGCGGCGACGCCGCGCACAACGCGCGCCGCCTCGCGGCAGTGCTGCGCGGCGCGGAGACCGGCGGGCATCGCGACGCGCTCGTCATGGGCGCGGCGCTCGTGTGCGAGGTTACGGGGCTCGCCGCCAGCGGCCGCGAGGGCGCCGCGCTCGCGGCGGCGGCAATCGACAACGGTCGCGCTGCCCGCATCCTGGACGGCATTGCCGCGCCCGCGACGGAGCGGCGGGCGTGAGCGGGTTCCTGCAGCACATGCAGGCGACGAGCCGCGCACGCGTCGCGCAAGCGACGGCGCGCGAACCGCTGCCGGCGCTGCGCCGCCGCGCGCTCGACGCGCCGGCGTCGCTGCCGCTGCCAAATGGCCACGCCTTCGGGCTGATCGCCGAGTACAAGCGCCGCTCGCCCGCGCTCGGCACGCTGGCTGCAGGCGATGCCGAACCGGCGCGGCGCGCCTTGGCCTACGCGGCGGGCGGTGCGGCCGCAGTCTCGGTGCTGACCGAGCCGAGCTGCTTCGACGGCCAGCTCGGACACCTGGCGGACTGCGCCGCGGCGCTTCGGCCGCTCGGCGTGCCGGTCCTGCGCAAGGATTTCCTGGTCGATCCCTACCAGCTCTGCGAGGCGCGGGCGGCGGGCGCGGGCGGCGCGCTGCTGATCGTGCGCCTGCTGGACGACGCGATGCTGGCGGAGATGCTCGACTTCGCCCGCGAACTGCGGCTGTTCGTCCTGCTCGAGGCCTTCGACGAAGGCGACATCGATCGTGCCGCCGCTGCGATCGGCCGCAATGCGGCCGCGCCCGACGACGTGCTGTTGGGCGTCAATTGCCGCGACCTCGAGTCGCTCGCAGTCGAGCGTTCGCGTCTCGCGGCGCTGGCGCCCAGGCTGCCAGTCGGCCGTACGCGGGTCGCCGAGAGCGGCCTCGAGACGCCTGTCGACTGCGCCGCCGCGGCGCGGGCCGGCTACGGAATGGCGCTGGTCGGCGGCGCCCTGATGTCCGCCGGGGATCCCGAGGAGGCGGTACGTCGCATGCTGGCAGCCGGGCGCGCGGCGGCATGACCGTGTTCGTCAAGATCTGCGGGTTGACCGACGCGAACGCGGTGGATGCCGCGGTCGACGCGGGCGCGGACGCGGTCGGCTTCGTGTTCCACGCTGCATCGGCGCGCCACGTGTCGCCGCGGCGCGCCGCGGTGCTCTCCCGGCGGGTGCCGCCCGAGGTGCTGCGCGTCGCGGTCACCCTGCATCCGCGGCCGGCCGAGGTCGCGGAAATCCTGGAGTCATTCGTGCCCGATGCGTGGCAGTCCGACGCGGACGATTTCGCCGCGTTCTCGCTGGCGTGCGGGATCGAGCGGTGGCCGGTGCTGCGCGCCGGCATTGCGCTTTTGCCGGGGGCGCGGCGCGTGCTGTTCGAGTCGCCGGCGAGCGGCAGCGGCGCGCGTGCCGACTGGAGCGCGGCGGCGGCCGTCGCGCGCCGCTGTGAGCTGATCCTCGGCGGCGGGCTCGATGCAGCCAACGTCGGCGGCGCGATCGCCGAAGTCCGGCCATTCGGCGTCGACGTGTCGAGCGGCGTCGAGCGCATGCCTGGCGTCAAGGATCCGCGCCGCATCCGCGAGTTCGTGATGGCCGCGAGCCGGGCATCCGCCGCATGAGCGCCGTGCCCGCGCCGGACGACCTGCGGCGCTTGCGCGCCGCGATGCTCGCCGGCGAGTTCCCCGATGGGCGGGGTCGCTTCGGCCCGTATGGCGGGCGTTACGTGCCGGAGACGCTGGTGCCCGCGCTCGACCGACTCGAAGCGGGGGTCGCACAGCACCTGAAGTCGCCCGACTACCAGGCGGAACTGGGGCGCGAGTTGCGCGAATGGGCAGGGCGTCCCACGGCATTGACGCGGGCCTCGGCGCTGTCGCGGAACTGGGGCGCCGAGGTCTGGCTCAAGCGCGAAGACCTCGCCCATACCGGCGCGCACAAGATCAACAACGCCATCGGACAAGCGCTGCTCGCGCAACGCCTCGGAGCGCGGCGCGTCATCGCCGAGACCGGGGCCGGCCAGCACGGCGTCGCAAGCGCGGCAGCCTGCGCGCGCGTCGGCCTGCCCTGCGTCGTCTACATGGGCACGGTGGATATCGAGCGCCAGGCGCCGAATGTCGGGCGGATGCGCCTGCTCGGCGCGGAAGTCCGCCCGGTCGCGGCCGGCGATGCGACGCTCCGCGCCGCGATCGACGAGGCGCTGCGCGACTGGGTATCGGATCCGCTCGGCAGCTACTACCTGCTCGGGTCCGCCGTGGGCCCGCATCCGTACCCGTACCTGGTGCGCGAACTGCAATGCGTCATCGGCCGCGAAGCGCGGGCACAGATTCTGGCCGCCGCCGGCGCGCTGCCGGATGTCGCGATCGCCTGCGTCGGCGGCGGCTCCAATGCGATCGGCCTGTTTCATCCCTTCTTCGGCGATCCCGGCGTGCGCATGCTCGGCATCGAGGCGGGCGGGCGCGGGCCGGGGCTCGGCGACAACGCGGCGACGCTCGCCTTCGGACGGCCCGGCGTGCTGCACGGCTGCCACACGATGCTGCTCCAGGACGCGCACGGCCAGGTGCAGGAAACCCACTCGATATCGGCGGGCCTGGACTATTCCGCCGTCGGTCCCGAGCACGCGTTGCTGCAGGCCGTCGGCCGCGCCGAATACGCGACCGCGGGCGACGACGAGGCGCTGGCCGCGGCCCGGGAATGCTGCGAACTCGAAGGCATCCTGCCGGCGCTGGAAAGTGCGCACGCGCTCGCCGGCGCACGCCGGTTCGCGCGCGGGAATGCAGGTTCGCGGATCCTCATCGGCCTGTCGGGACGGGGCGACAAGGATCTTGCGTCTCTTGCGGCCGCGCGCGGCGAATGACGGGTGGCGAACGCATCGCGGCGTCGATTCGCGCGGCCTCCGCAAATGGCCGGCCGGCGCTCATCGGTTTCATCACCGCAGGCTTCCCGGACCGCGGCGGTTTCCCCGCGCTGCTCGCGTCGGTCGGCGCGGCGGCCGACGTGGTGGAGATCGGCGTGCCGTTTTCCGACCCGATGGCGGATGGCGCGACCATCCAGCATTCGAGCCGGGTGGCGATCGCGCAGGGCACGACGCTCGAGTGGATTCTCCGCGAGCTGTCGCAGCTCGCGCCGCGGCCGGCCGCGCCCCTGATCCTCATGAGCTACCTCAATCCGCTGCTGTCCTACGGCTTCGGGCGTCTCGCGCGCGACGCGCGCGTGGCCGGCGTCGCCGGATTCATCGTGCCAGACCTGCCGTGGGAGGAGTCCGCGGAACTCCGCGACGCGCTCGGCCCGGCGGGCCTCGCTCTCGTGCAGATGGTGACCCCCGTGACGCCGCCGGCGCGGCTCGCCTTGCTCGCGCGCGAATCCCAGGGCTTCGTCTATGCAGTCACGATGGCCGGCACGACCGGCACTGAACTTCCCGTGCCGGATGCGATGCTTGCGTATCTCGATCGCGTGCGCGCGGCGGCAACCGCGCCGGTCTGCGCCGGCTTCGGCATCCGCGGCCGTGAGCAGGTCGCGCGTCTCGCGGGGCATGTCGACGGCGTCATCGTCGGCACTGCGCTGGTGCAGGCGATTGAGCGCGGCGGCGATGCCGCCGCTTTCCTGCGGAACCTGCGCTAGGCACCCGGCGCGCGCGCCGGCGCGCTATGGTGACGCATGCTCGATAGCGTCCTGAAATTCTGGTTCGAGGAGACCGACCCGCGCATGTGGTGGGGCGGCGACGCCGCGTTCGATGAAGAAATTCGCGGCAAATTCGGCGAATTGCACTCGCAGGCGGCCCGCGGGGAACTCTATGCCTGGCGCGGCTGCCCGCGCGGGCGACTGGCGGAGATCGTCGTGCTCGACCAGTTTTCCCGCAACCTGCACCGAGGCTCGCCGCGCGCGTTCGCGCAGGACCTGGCGGCGCTGGTACTGGCCCAGGAAGCCGTATCGGCGGGGGCGCACCTCGGCCTCGAGCCGGTCGCGAGGGCGTTCCTGCTGCTGCCCTACATGCACAGTGAGTCGGGCCGCATCCACGTCGTCGCCGAGCGCCTGTACCGGGAGCACGCGCCCGACGAGAACTACCGGTTCGAGCTGAAGCACAAGGCGATCATCGACCGCTTCGGCCGCTACCCGCACCGCAATGCGATCCTCGGGCGCGTATCGACGCCGGAGGAGATCGAGTTCCTCCGGCTTCCCGGCTCCGCCTTCTGAACGCGGCCGGCCCCGGCGCCTACTGCTTGCGGTAGAGGTGCGCGAAGCGGTCGGTCTTGCCTCGGATCGCCGGGTCGAAAACCATCTTGGTGTGGTCGTCGGTCGTGTTGCGAAGGCCCGGCCAGGCCTTCTCGAACAGGAAGCCGTGGCTGGTGATGTCCTTCTTGGTGAAGGCCTCGTCGATCCGGTGCAGATCCTGCGCCGCCGAGCTACCGGATCCGGCGACGGCCGCCTGATCCACGAGCAGCAGGCGGCCGCCCGGTTTCAGGGCGGCGCTGACCTGCTTCTGGAACAGGTCCGCGTCGATTTTCGGCCAGCCTTCGCTCTCGTCGACCCAGTAGATGTCGTGGTAGGACATGAAGATCATGATGAGGTCGTACTGGTCCCTGCCGAGATCCATGGCCGGCGTCTCGACCACGCGCCGTTTGACCTCCCCCAGCCGGCCGTCCTTGAAGCGTTCCTTGAGGCCGTCCTTGGCGAAGTTGTAGTAACCGACGTTGTTCACCAGCGTGACGCTGCCGGTCGGGCCCACCGCGCGCGCGAGAATCTCGCTCCAGTAGCCGCCGCCGCCGAACAGGTCGACGACCTTGTCGCCCGGCTTCACGCCGGCGAACGCCAGGAGTTCCGCCGGCTTGTCGCGGGCATCGCGCTCGCGATCCTTGGCGCTGCGCTCCGGCGCGGCCACCGCTTTTTCGATGTTGTCCGGAACCTCCGCGGCCCCGAGTGGGGCGGCCACGAGCAGACCGGCGAGCAGGCACGTAAACAGTCGCATCGAATACTCCTTCTCAGTTGCCGCCGCCCGGGGCGCCCTTGCGGTAGTCCAGCGCCGGCTGGCGGTCGCCGAGCAGCGCCTCGTAGTGGAAGTCCGGGCCGCGGCGCGTCTCGAACTCCGCTTTGGCCCTGGCGAGGATATCAGGGTGCGTGAAGAGCTCACGTCCCGTGAGCGCGAGAGTTTGCGAAGCGACATTCATGCCCTTGTAGCCGATGCTCATGCCGTCGGCGGCAGTCGCCTGCCAGCTGTGAGCCGAGGTGCCGGGCACCCAGGTCGCCGTGCGAAGCCCCACGGTCGGCACCGTCCAGCTCACGTCGCCGACGTCGGTCGAGCCGAGGCCGGGGCGCTCGAAGTCGAATGGCTGCACCTTCGCCTCGGAGCCGAGCGCCTCGGAGGGCGAGATCAGCGTGGCATGGATCTTTTCCGCGAAGGCCCGTTCCTCCGGCGTGTAGGTGACGCCGCCGACCTCGTTCAGCTTCGCATTCATCACGCGCGCGAGCGTCTCGTTCGCCAGCAGGTTGTGGGTTCCGCCGATGACCTCGTAGTCCATCGTCGTCCCCGTGCCGAGCGCCGCGCCTTCGCCCGCCTTGGCCAGGCGCTCGAAGATGGCCCCGACGGTTTCGGAGTCGATGTGGCGCACGTAGTAATAGACCTCGGCGAAGTCGGGGACGACGTTCGGCGCCGAGCCGCCATTCGTGATCACGTAGTGCATGCGCGCATCCGACGGGATGTGCTCGCGCATCATGTTCGCCATCATGTCCATCGCCTCGACCGCGTCGAGCGCCGAGCGGCCTTTCTCGGGCGCTCCCGAGGCGTGCGCCGAGAGGCCATGGAAGCGGAACTTGGCGGACTTGTTGGCGAGCGCGCGGTCGAGGCCGGCGAAGTTCACGTCCGAGGCATGCCAGTGCATCACCGCGTCCACGTCGCTGAACAGGCCGGCGCGCACCATGTAGACCTTGCCGGACCCGCCTTCCTCGGCGGGCGTGCCGTAGACGCGAATCGTGCCTTTCGCGCCGCTTCGCTTCAGCCAGTCCGCGAGGGCGATGCCGGCCGAGACGGAAGCGGTCCCGAACAGGTTGTGGCCGCAGGCGTGGCCGGACTGCTTGCCCTCGATCGGCTTGCGATCCGCCACCGCATCCTGGTTGATGCCGGGGAGCGCGTCGTATTCGGCGAGGATGCCGATCACGGGCCTGCCGCTGCCGGCGGTGGCGACGAATGCGGTCGGGATGCCGGCGACGCCGGCCTCGACGGAAAAGCCGGCGCTCTTCAGCTCCTGTTGCAGGAGCGCCGAGCTCTTCGTCTCCTGGTAGCCGACCTCGGCCCAGTCCCAGATCTTGCGTGCGACCTCGGCGTCATGCGCGGCGCGCGAAGCGAGGAACTGGCGCAGCCCGCCGCCGGAATCGGCGGCAAAAGCCGCTTGCGCGAGCAGGGCGAGGCACAGAGTGGTTGCGGCAATTTTCATCTGCGAATCCCGGACTTTCCAGAGAGGACCGCAAGCTTAGCGGCGGGAGGCGCGGGCATCTACCCCGATGGGCTAGGATGCCGCGCAGGATGAGCGCGCATCGCCTGCTCGTGATCAGCCGCCGCTTCCGGGGCCCGCCGACGTCGGGAAACGGCGGCTACACCTGCGGCATGCTCGCGGCCGCCACGTCGAGGCACGTCGAGGTGCGCCTGGCCAGGCCGCCGCCCCTCGACGCCAGGCTCGAGATCGTGGACGACCGCGAGACCGGCGGCCTCAAGCTGCTCCATGGCACGGACGTCATTGCGACCGCGACGCCGAAGACATTCGAGCTCGAGGTGCCGAAACCGCCGACTTACGCCGAGGCGCTCGCGGCCGTCAGCAACTACGAGGGTTTCCAGGAGCACGCCTATTCGGATTGCTTCGTGTGCGGGCCCGAGCGCGAGCGCGGCGACGGCATGCGCATATTCGCCTCGCCGATCGCGGGCGCCGGGGTCGTGGCCGCGGCCTGGATGCCGGACCGCTCGCTGGTCGGCGCCGACGGCAAGGTGCTGCCGGAGTTCATGTGGGCGGCGCTCGACTGCCCCGGTTTCTTTGCGACGGGTGTCGCCGCACGCGGGCCCCTGCTTGGCACCTATGCGGCGCGCATCGATCGCTGCGTGCACCTCGACGCGGCCTGCGTCGTGATGGGCTGGGCGCTCAGCCACGAGGGCCGCAAGCACGTCGTCGGCACCGCGGTCTTCGACAATTTCGGCGAGCTCTGCGGCCGCGCGCTCGCGACCTGGATCGAGCCGAGACAAGCCGCGAGCTAGCGGAGGGCAACGTGAAAGCGCTTCTGGCTGTGCTGGTCGTCGCCCTCGCCGCGACGTCGGCATGGTTGTGGCACGCACTCGAGCAGGAGCGCGGGCGCAAGGAGACGTCGTACGCAGCGCCTTCGCGATCGCCAGTGGGGGCTCTCCGCGAAAACGACCCCCTCGCCGCCGGTAGACTGACTCCCAGGCAGCCGCCCGGTGACGATGAGCATGCGGATTTTGACCAGGCACGCTTCAATCGTGGATTGGTCTTCTCCGGGCGCGATCCCAGGTTATTGCAGGACCAGGGCTACATGGACGCGCGGCGCCGATACCTTGAAGCCGCATTCGCCCAGAGGTACCCGGATCTTGCGCGCGTACTGGAAGTGCCCGAGCAAACGGCCCTGCGCGTGGTCGAACTGTCTCACGAAGCGCAAATGAGGGAATCCGGCGTCACCGTCAATACGGCTGATGCGCCCGATTTCTGGCTCGAGGAACAGCAGAAGGCATACGAATCGGACGCAGCAATCGCGGCGCTGATCGGCGAAGGCAAATTAAAACGGTGGAAAGAATACGAGTCGAGCATCTGGGAACGGCACCAGGTCAGGGCCCTTCGCCTGGAACTCGTCGATTCCGCGGACCCGCTCGCAGGCGACACCGCGGAGGCGCTGATTCATGCGCTGTACGTGGAGCAGCAAACGCTGGCGCAGGAAACCGAAGCGGCGAGCGGTTCGATGGGTGCCGTGCCCGGCGCGCCGACAGTAAGCCTGTCCGGGAATGCGGCAGGCCTCGAGATCGAACAGGAGCGGCGCGCACTCAAGGCGGCTGAAAAGAAACTCACCCCGTACCAATTCCAGATCTTTCGCACAATGATCGAACGCCAGCGGACGGCACAGCGCGCCATGGAGGAGATGGACCGCCTTGGAATGGAGGCGCTCAAGTAGCCACTGTCGATGCTTCAACCGCGCTCGGCGAGCAGCCGACGTACGTCCTGCTCGAAGCCGTCTCCGCGAGCGGTGTCCAGGTGCAGTTCACCGAAGGCGCTGCCCGCGACCCGGCCCCGGCGGTCGATCAGGTAGAAGGCGGGCCAATAGCGGTTTTCGAAAGCGTTCCAGGTCGAGAAGTCCTGGTCGAGCATGACCGCGTACTCGATGCCGAGCCGCTTCACGGCCGCACGGACGTTGTCCGCGTCGCGCTCGCTTTCGAACTCCGGCGAATGCACGCCGACGACGACGAGCCCTGCATCGTGATAACGGGAGTGCACGGCCTTGAGCCAGGGCAACGAGCGCCGGCAATTGATGCACTCGAAGGTCCAGAACTCGACCAGCACCACGCGGCCGCGCAGGCCCGCCAGCGTCAGCGGTTCGGAATTGAGCCATTCGGCGGGCTTGGCATGGGTGAATTCCGGGGCCTGCGTCGCGGCCGGCGCGCTGCCAGCCGCGGAAGCGGCAAGCGCGAAGATCAGCATTCCAGCTCGGATCATTGCGGATTCCCGGGTGGAGCATTCACCCTGTACACAACGGACCCGCGGCGCCCCGCGGATATTACGGCTGAGGTGCCGCGTGCAGCATTTCGAGTCCTTCCGCATGACCCCGCTGAAAGCCTTTCCAGACCGTGACACCGTCCGCACCGGTGCTATAGGCGCCGTAAGCACCGGCGGCCGTGGCAGGCCAGACGCCATCGGCGGACTCCGGCGTCAGCCCGTCGAGGTAACTCGCACGGCTCGCATCGTCCTTCAGGTAACGGTCGAGGAAGGCCGTGATGAAATGCAGGTTGATGCCGACGATGCGGTCCGCACGCCACACCGCATCCGCGAACCAGTCCTGGTCCCACAGGCGCTGGCGCATTTCCTCCGGTGCGGGTCCAAGCCCAATGCGATGGCCGCCGCCGAGATAAGTCAGCAGGTAGCGGTTGCTGTTCGAGGCGTGGTCGAAGAAAGCGCGTGCGCCGCTCGTGTAGTCCACGGTGCCGTCCCGGTTGCCGGCGATCAGCAGGAGCGGAGCGGTGATCGCTTCGAGCCCGTGCGCGCCCCACGCCTTCAAGGACCCGCCCGCGGGCGCGAGCGCCACGATCGCCTTTACGCCGTCGACGCGCACGGCGTCGCGTTCGCCGCCGCCGCGCGCATACGGCTTCAGCAACCCGCCCGGCACCATGCCGACCGCGGGTCCGTCGGGGTCGAGTTCGCCTCCGCCGGCCGTCAGGACGCCGTAGCCGCCCATCGAGTAGCCGACAAGCGCGATGCGCGACGCATCGACGCCAGGGCCCTCCGCGAGCGCGGCGGGCAATGCGCGCGCGACATATGCGATGTCGAGCGGGCGCCGCATCAGGGGTTCGGGAAATCCCGCCCGATCCGTGATCGGCGGGTCCGCGTGGCGGATCGCTGCGACGACGTAGCCTTTCGATGCCAGGTTTTCCGTGAGCCAGCTGAGCGCGACCACGTCGTTGTCGTAGCCGTGGGAAACGATGACGAGCGGGAAGCGCCCGGCGGCCGGCTGCGCGTCGCGCACTGCGATGCCCGGCCGCGTGAAACGGGTCGGCCGCGCCGGCGGTTCCGCGGTCAGGCTGCCGACGTAAGTCTCCGGCACGGCGCCTGCGGCAAGTTCGGCCGGATACCACAGCTCGATTGCCAGGCGGCGGGCGCGCTTCGGTGCGACGCCGGACGCGGCATCGAAGGCAAGCACGTCGACGGCCGAGTCGTCGGTGAACGCAATGGACCGGACGCCCACGTCGAAGGAGCCGAGCCGCGCCAGTTCCGGCGCGTCGATGGCGGGCCGGCTCGGCGGCGCTTCCGCAAGGGCGCCGGACGCAAAAGCCATTCCGAGGAGCGGACCGAGGATCTTTCGCATGTGCAGCAGTATGGCATCAAGTGCAAACTGGGCGCCCGACTGGTCACCCGGATGAGTGGCTCCGCCGTGCACCCTTTTGCCAAAGATCGCTTGGATTTCGACCAACTCGGCGCGCGCACCATCGCGATGCTGGGCGAGTACCTGCGCGCCTTGCCTGGGCAGCCGGTCGATCGCGTCGTGCCCGAGGAAATCCGGCGGCGCCTGATGTCGCTGCCGCTGCCCGAGGAAGGGCAGGCGCCCGAGGACATCCTGGAATTCCTGCGCCGCGAGGTCCTGCCCTGGCCGGTCGCGATCGGGCACAGGCGCTCGTACGGCTGGGTCAACTCGCCGCCCGCACCGATCGCGATCCTGGCCGACGCCGTTGCCGTCGCCATGAACTCCGGCCTTGACGGCTACGACCACGCGCCGCTCTTCCTGATGTCGAGTGTCGGGCGCTGGATCATGGAACTGGTGGGCTTTCCGGCCGAGGGGAGCCTCTGCCTGCTGCTGACCGGCGGTTCGGCGGCGACGCTGAACGCCTTGACTGCCGCGCGCCATCGCGCGGCCGAGCGCGCGGGCTGGAACCTGCGGGCCGAAGGCCTGCAGGGCAGGCGCGCGCGGCTCGTGCTCTACGCGAGCGCGGAGAGTCACTCGTCGATTCGGAAATGCGTCGAGCAGCTCGGCATCGGCACGGACAACCTGCGCGAGATCGCGGTCGACGCGGATTTCCGCATGCGCCCGGAGGCCTTGCGGCAGGCCATCGAGGCGGACCGCGCGGCAGGGCGGGTGCCCGCAGCGATCGTCGCCTGCGGCGGCGCCACCAACACCGGCGCCATCGATCCGCTCGATGACATTGCCGGCATCGCGGGGGACTACGACGTCTGGCTGCACATCGACGGCGCATTCGGTGCATGGGCCGCGCTCGATCCGGCGTACCGCGATCGCTTCAGGGCGATCGCGCGCGCCGATTCGGTCACGCTCAATCCGCACAAGTGGCCGCAGGTGCCGCTCGACTGCGGCGCACTGCTGACGCGGCACCCGGAGGTGCACCGCGCGGCATTCTCGCTGACGCCCGATTACCTGGTCGCTGGGCACAGCGAAGTGCCCTGGCCCTGCGAGTACATGTTCGAGCTGACCTTTGCCGATCGCGCGCTCAAGACCTGGGCCGCGCTCGCCCGTCTCGGACGCAGCGGCCTCGCGGAAATCGTGACCCGCTGCAACCGGCTGGCGTCGCTCCTCGATGCGCGCGTGCGTGCGGCGCCGGATTTCGAGCTGCTCGCACCCGCGTCGCTGTCGGTCGTGAATTTCCGCTACCGTCCCGCGGGCCGGGCATTCGACGGCGCCGCGCTGGACGCGCTCAATTCGCGGATCTCGGCGGAGGTGAGCGCGAGCGGGGAGGCGCACCTGCCGACCTCGCGCGTCAACGGGAAGACGTCGTTGCGCGCCTGCTTCCTGCACTATGAGAACGACGAGGCCGACGTCGGGCACCTCCTGGAACTTGTCGGCCGCTTGGGTGCAACGCTCTCGGCGCAGGAATGATCAAGCACATGAAGTCACGGCAAATCGAATACTGGCTCTGCGGAATCACGTCGGCCTGGCTGCTGTTTCCGCTGTCCGCGGCGGCGGATTCGGCGCCCAACCGCCTGCTCGTGGAGAGCCCGTTGTCCCGGGACGTCCAAGTGATCGATACGGCCACCCGCCGGGTCGTGCGCAGCCTCGCAATAGGCGACCACACCGAGGACGTCATGGGCTCGCCCGATGGTGGCCGCTTCTACGTCGTGGCGCAGGGCGACATGCGAAGTCCATTCGGCTACCAGAACAACGAGAGCGGCAAGGTCATGGCCTTCGACAGCCGCACGCTCGCTCCGCTCTGGTCGGTCGCGCTCGACGGCTCGCCCAACCATATTTCGCGGTCGCCGGACGGCAAGCACATCTACGTGCCTCTTTACACGCGCCAGTGGATGGTCGTCCTGAGCGCGGAAGACGGCAGCATCGAGCATTGGTGGCCCGCGACCATCGGCAATCACGCAACCGAAATCTCCGCGGACGGTACCCGTCTCTATGTCGGCAACATGGTCACAGATGCGATCTACGTGTACGACACGGCAACCGGCCGCGTAGTCATGTCGCTCGACGTCGGGGAGTCCGTGCGTCCGATCATCCTCGACGAGCCCCGCGGACTCATTTATTACCAGCTTTCGCGGTTGCACGGCTTCGAGGTGCGCCGCATCGCCGACGGTTCCTTCGTGCGGCGCGTGGACCTACCGGCGCTCGAGCGCCCGGTGCCGGTTCCGGGCGAGGACCTGAAGGAACGCCTCGCGAACCTGGAAGGCGCAAGCGCCTGGCCGTACACCTACAACCACGGCCTCGCGATGACCCGCGATGGACGCCGGCTCATCGCGGTCGCAACGGTGGCGAACTATGCGGCGATCTACTCGTTGCCTGGCTTCGAACTGAAAGGCAGGGTGCCGGTTGGCGGCAGCCCGAACTGGGTCGTCTGCGACCGGGAAGGCAAGTTCGCCTACGTGACCAACCCTAGGGACAACTCGGTGTCGGTGATCGACATCGAAGCGGTACGCGAAGTCGCGCGCATCCCGGTCGGCAAGGGACCCAAGCGCATCGCGTTCAGCGTCGAGTGAGCTGGCGAACCATCCACGCCCCGCCGCCCGCGGCGAGGCCCCACCCGACCCAACCCGGCTGCGTCGCGAGCGCGAGCCAGACGATGCCGCCGAGGAAGGTGACGCCGGCGGCGAACAGGGCATCGCTGCGCCGCCGCTGGCGCCGCAGCTCCGCGCGCAGCATTTCGAGCGACGCCGACTCCGTGCGCACGACGATTTCGTCGTCGTAGGCGCGGCGGATTGCGCGGCGCGCGATCACGGGCAGGACCTTAAGGGCTTCGGCGACGTCGGGCCAGTGCTCGCGCATGCTCGACAGCACCGAGCGCGGACTCGCGCGCTCGCGCATCCAGTCGCGCAGGATCGGCAACGCGGTCTTCCACAGGTCAAGCTCGGGATACAGCTCGCGGCCGAGACCTTCGATGTTGAGCAGCGTCTTCTGCAGCAGGATCAGCTGCGGCTGCACCTGCATCCGGTAGCGGCGCGCGATCTCGAACAGGTGCAACAGCACGATCCCGAACGAGATGTCCTTCAGCGGCTTGTCGAAGATCGGCTCGCAGACCGTGCGCACGGCGGATTCGAGCTCGTCGACGCGCGTGCCGGCAGGCACCCAGCCGCTTTCGAGATGCAGCACGGCGACCTTGCGATAGTCGCGCTCGAAGAAAGCGAGGAAATTGCCGGCCAGGTAGAGCTGGTCGCGCGGGTCGAGCGTGCCGATGATGCCGAAGTCGACCGCGGCGTAGCGGGGATTCTTCGGGTCGCTCACGTCCACGAAGATGTTGCCGGGATGCATGTCGGCATGGAAGAAATTGTGCCGGAACACCTGCGTGAAGAAGATCTCGACCCCGTTTTCGGCGAGCTTCCGGATGTCGGTGCCGAGTTCCCGTAGGCGCGTGACCTCGGAGATCTGGATGCCGCGGATGCGCTCCATGACCATGACGTCCGACCGGCACAGGTTCCAGTAGACCTCCGGCACGTGCAGGAGCGCGCTGCCGGCGAAATTGCGCTTGAGCTGCGAGGCATTGCCGGCCTCGCGCATGAGGTCGAGTTCGTTCAGGATCGTCTTCTCGTACTCGACGACGACTTCACGCGGGCTCAAGCGCCGCGATTCGGGCCAGTATTCCTCGGCGAAGCCCGCGAGGGCGTGCAAGACTTCCAGGTCGCGGTCGATAGCCTCGCGCATGCCGGGACGCAGCACCTTGACGACCACGTCGCGGCCGTCCGCGAGCGTTGCGGCGTGCACCTGCGCGATCGACGCGGCCGCAAGCGGCGCGGCGTCGAAGCTCCCGAAGAGCTCGCCGACCGGCCTGCCGAGCGAGGCTTCGATGCGCGCTCTGGCCAGCGCGCCGTCGAAGGGAGGCACCCGGTCCTGGAGCATTGCGAGCTCGTCGGCGATGTCGGGCGGCAGCAGGTCGCGCCGAGTCGAGACCACCTGGCCGAACTTCACGAACACCGGCCCGAGGTCCTCGAGCGCGCGGCGCAGGCGCTCGCCGCGGCTGCCGCGACGGCGCGAAAACCAGGTCCAGGGCGAGAGCCAGAAGATGAAGCGCAGCGGGCGATAGAGGTGGGTCGCGCGCACGTAGTCGTCGAGCCCGTAGCGCACCAGCACGCGGTGGATGGTCAGCAGCCGGCCGGCGACGCGCAGCGTCATCACCGCCTGCCGCGCGCCCGCGCCGCCGCCGTGATGCGCGCCTCCAGGCGGTCCACCGCCTCGCGGAAGCGGTCGACGCCCTCGAGAAACTCCTCGGCCTCCACGCGTGTGGGCACGTCGCGGCTCTCCTCGGAGAGGTACTCCGAGACGTTTCGCGTCAAGGCATCGCCCGCGCGCCGGCCGAAGTCCGCCGTCCCGCGCGCGAAGCGTGCGAGGTAATGCGCGGCCGGATCGCCGGTGAAGCGCGAGAGCTCTTCCTCCAGGTCCGGCCGCGCGGCATCGAAGAGCCGCTTGAAGCCTTCCGCCACCTCGGCGTCGCCGCGCACGTCCATGCCGCCGGCACGGATCGAGTTGGCGGCGTCAGCCGTCGCCAGGCGCAGGAATGCGAGCGGCGTGCCGGCGATTACCGCGTCGGCTGGCTCGTCCGCAGCCGGGCGCAGCGACAGGGTCTCGGCAGTCGCGGCCACCCGGATGCGCAGGGGCATCGGCGGGAAGCGCAGCTCCATCGAGCGGCCGGCGAGCTCCGCAAGCAACCCGCGCGCACGCGCGGACGCCGCGATCTGGCGGTTCAGGATCGACTCGAAAGGCCGGAGGAGTTCAGGAGTCATGCGATCAATGCACGACGCCGAGATGCAGTGCGACGATGCCGCCGGCGAGGTTGTTCCAGCGCGCGTCGTCGAAGCCCGCCTCGCGCATCATGGCGGCGAGCGCCGCCTGGTCGGGATGCACGCGGATCGACTCGGCGAGGTAACGATAGCTCTGCGCATCGCCGGCTACGATGGCGCCGAGTCGCGGCAGGATGTTGAAGGAATAGGCGTCGTAGGCGGGCCTCAGGATTGCCAGCGTCGGCTTCGAGAATTCCAGGACCAGCAGGCGCCCGCCCGGCTTCAGCACGCGCCGCATCGAGGCGAGCGCGGCCGGCTTGTCGGTGACATTGCGCAGGCCGAAGCCGATCGTCACGCAGTCAAAGCTGCGGTCGCGGAATGGCAGGCACTCCGCGTTCGCGATCACGAACTCGACCTGGCCGGCGATCCCGCGATCGATCAGGCGGTCGCGGCCGCGGGACAGCATTTCCGCGTTGATGTCGGTGAGGACGGCGAGCCCATTGCGGCCGACCTGCCGCGCGAGTCCCGCGCCGAGGTCGCCGGTGCCGGAGGCGACGTCGAGCGCGCGCTGGCCGGGGCGCAGGCCGGTCTGTGCCAGCGCGAAGCGCTTCCACAGCCGGTGCAGGCCGCCCGACATCAGGTCGTTCATCAGGTCGTAGTTGGACGCGACGGAATCGAAGACGCCGCGCACGCGCGCGGACTTCTCGTCCGGGGAGACTTTCTCGAAGCCGAAATCGACGGTTTTCACGGGAACCCGATTCTACGGGTTCGGCGTCCGCTCCGCTCAGGCGGGGTTCTTGCGCTCGTAGCCGAGCCGCGTGCACCGTTCGAGATAGCGCGCCCACTTGCCGTCATATTGCTCGCCGAGTTCGCGCAGGTAAGCCCAGGTGAACAGGCCCGTATTGTGCCCGTCGTCGAAATGCAGGCGCACGGCATAGACGCCGACCGGCTCGACCTTCGTGATGCGGACCGACTCCTTGGCGAGCTCGAGCTTGCCTTCGCCGCCGCCGTGGCCCCGGACTTCGGCGGAAGGGGAATACACGCGCAGGTATTCGAACGGCAGGGCAAACGCGATGCCGCCCGGCCAGGCGACCTCGACCACGCGATCCTTCGACCTGACCGTGATCGAGGACGGCGCGTCCATCACAGGATGTAGCGCGAGAGGTCCTCGTCCTTCGCGAGCGCGCCGAGGTGGCGTTCGACGAAGTCGGCATCCACCTCGATCTCGGCGCCGCTCCGGTCGGCCGCGTCGTAGGAGGCCTGCTCGAGCAGGCGCTCCATCACGGTGTGCAGCCGCCGCGCGCCGATGTTCTCGGTCTTCTCGTTCACCGACCATGCGATCTCGGCGATGCGGCGGACACCGCCCTGCGTGAAGCTGACCTTGACGCCCTCGGTGGCAAGCAGCGCCGTGTACTGCGCGCACAGCGAAGCGTCGGGCTCCGCGAGGATGCGCTCGAAGTCGTCGACCGTGAGCGCGTCCAGCTCGACGCGGATCGGCAGGCGCCCCTGCAGTTCCGGGATGAGGTCGGAAGGCTTCGCCATGTGGAACGCGCCGGAGGCGATGAACAGCACGTGGTCCGTCTTGACCATGCCGTACTTGGTGCTGACCGTGCAGCCCTCGACCAGCGGCAAGAGGTCCCGCTGCACGCCCTCGCGCGAGACGTCGGCGCCCATGGATTCGGTGCGCCGGCAGATCTTGTCGATCTCGTCGATGAACACGATGCCGTTCTGCTCGGCGTTGGCGAGCGCCCGCGTCCTCAGCTCTTCCTCGTTGAGCATCTTCGCGGCCTCCTCGTCGGTGAGCGCCTTCAGCGCATCCTTGATGCGCAGCTTACGCGTGCGGGTGCGGCCGGCGCCCATGCCCTGGAAAACCTGCTGCAGCTGCTGCGTCATCTCCTCCATGCCGGGCGGGCCCATGATCTCGAGCCCGGCCGGGATGGCGCGCAGCTCGATCTCCACCTCGCGCCCGTCGAGTTGGCCTTCGCGCAGCATCTTGCGGAACTTCTGGCGCGTCTCGTCGCCGTTCGTGAGCTTCGGCAGCAGCGCGTCCAGGATGCGCTCCTCGGCTGCGTCGGTCGCGCGCGGACGGACCTTCGCCATCTCTTCCTCGCGCGTCAGCTTCACGGCGACGTCGACGAGCTCCTTCATGATCGAGTCCACCTCGCGGCCGACATAGCCGACCTCGGTGAACTTGGTCGCCTCGACCTTGATGAAGGGCGCGCGCGCGAGCCTGGCGAGGCGGCGCGCGATCTCGGTCTTGCCGACGCCGGTCGGGCCGATCATGAGGATGTTCTTGGGCGTGATCTCGTGGCGCAGCGGCTCGTCGACCTGCATGCGGCGCCAGCGGTTCCGGAGTGCGATCGCGACCGAGCGCTTCGCGGCAGCCTGGCCGACGATGTGCTTGTCCAGTTCCTGGACGATCTCGCGGGGGGTCATCGTCTCCATGATTACCCCGTCGCCAGTTCGTCGATGACGAAGTTGCGGTTGGTGTAGATGCAGATGTCGGCGGCGATGCCGAGCGAGCGCTCCACGATCTCGCGCGCCGAAAGCTCCGTGTTGGCGGCCAGGGCGCGCGCCGCGGCGAGCGCAAAGGGGCCGCCGGAGCCGATCGCCATGACCGACTCCTCGGGCTCGATCACGTCGCCGTTGCCCGAGATGACAAAGGACGTCTGCCGGTCGGCGACGCAGAGCAGGGCCTCGAGGCGCCGCAGCGCGCGGTCCGTGCGCCAGTCCTTGGCGAGCTCGATCGCGGCCCGCGTGAGGTTCCCGTACTTCTCGAGCTTGCCCTCGAACCGCTCGAACAGCGTGAAGGCATCCGCAGTGCCGCCGGCGAAGCCCGCGAGCACCTTGTCGCCGTAGAGGCGGCGCACCTTGCGCGCGTTGCCTTTCATGATCGTGTTGCCGACGGTGACCTGGCCGTCGCCGCCCATGGCGACGGCCCCGCCACGGCGCACCGAGAGAATCGTGGTGCCGTGCGGGTCGAATTGCGGATTGCTCATGGGATCAGCTACTTGCGCCTCTTTGCCCGCGGATGGGATTCGTCGTAGATGCGGGCGAGGTGCGCGAAATCAAGGTGTGTGTAGACCTGTGTCGTACTGATGTCCGCGTGCCCGAGAAGTTCCTGCACGCCGCGCAGGTCACGGCTCGACTCGAGCAGGTGGGTCGCGAACGAGTGCCGCAGCAGGTGCGGGTATACGGGCAGGTTCAGGCCGCTTGCCGCGGCCCAGCGGCCGATGCGCCGCTGGATGGCGCGCGCGCCGAGGCGCCGGCCGCCCTGGCCGACGAACAGAGCGCCGGAACCGCCCTTGACCAGCGCCTTGCGCTCGGGGAGCCAGGCCTTGATCGCCTCGAGCGCCTTGCCGCCGACCGGCAGCACGCGGGTCTTCGAGCCCTTGCCGAGCACGCGGACCGTGCGGTCGGCGAGGTCGAGATCCGCGACGTCGAGGCCGGCGAGCTCCGCCAGGCGCAGGCCAGACGAATACAGGAGCTCGAGCATCGCGGCATCGCGCCGGCCGAGCGCGTCCCTGGGCTTGCGCGCCAGCAGGCTCGCGACCTGGTCCACGTCGAGCGTCTTCGGCAGCCGCTTGGCCGCCTTGGGCGCGCGGATGTCGGCGGCGGGGTTCGCCTCGATGACCTTTTCGCGGATCAGGTAGTTGAAGAAGCCGCGCAGCGCCGAAAGCCGGCGCTGGACGCTGCGCGGCCCGAGGCCGTCGCGGTGCTCGCGCGCGGCAAAGGTCCGCACGTGGAAATTGTCGACGCGTTTCCATTCCGCGATCTTCTCGCCGTCGCAGAAGGCCAGAAGCGCGTCGAGGTCGCGGCGGTACGCGGCTTCGGTGTGCGAAGAGAGCCGGCGCTCGGTCCTGAGGTGACCCAGGTAGCGCCCGATCCAGAAACGAAGGGGACAGTCACCTTTAGCGCCTCTCACGTTTCTCACACGCATCGTGACTCGTTAAAGGTGACTGTCCCCTTTATTTCATCAGTCTCCCGCGAGGGCGGCCGCGATCAGCTCCCCGATGTGGCCGAGGAAATCCGTGCTCATCGTCGGGTTGAAGCGCTGGGCATCGGTCGAGCCGCAGGCGAGCAGGCCGAATCCGGCCTTGCCGCCGAGCGGAACGAGCGCGACCGAGCCGATGGTGGCGGCATCGGCGCCGAACAGGAATTCGCGTTGCGAGTCCCGCAGCTGCCCGCAGCGGGGCTTGCCGGAACTGAACAGCGTCTCGAAGGAGCGCAGGTCCGGCGCCTCGGCCGGGACGACGCGCAGGAAGCGGCTCTCGGGAAGTTCCGGCGGCGCGTGCGGCGCCGTCAGCACCAGTATCGACTGGCCGGCGCCGAAATCCTCGCGCAAGGCAGCCTCGATTGCGGCAATCCGGGCGGCCTTGTCGCCCGCGCCGATCAGGCGGCGCGCCATGGCCAGCACCCGGCTGCCGAGCGCGTCGTTTTCCCGAGCGACTTCGACGAAATCGGTGACCTTGCGCTCGAGCTGGCGGTTGCGGTCGCGCAGCACCTCGACCTGGCGCTCGAGCAGCGACACCGTGGATGCGCCGCCGCGCGCGTCGGGCAGGCGGATCCTGGCGAGGAGCTGCGCGTGGCGATCGAAGAATTCGGGCGTGGCGGCGAGGTAGGACGCAACCGCGGCCTCGTCGACTTCGGCGATCTCGACGCCGCGAACCGGTCTTGTCGTCATAGCTTCACGTCTCCCTCGAATGCGCGTTCCGCGGGGCCCGTCATCCAGATCGGCTCGCCCGGCCCTTTCCATTGTATGTCGAGTCGGCCGCCCGGTAGGTCGACCCGTGTATTTTCGTCGAGCAGGCCGTGCCGCCGCCCGACCGCGACCGCCGCGCAGGCGCCGGTGCCGCAGGCGCGGGTCTCGCCGGTGCCGCGCTCGTGGACCCGCAGGCGAATGTGCCCGCGGTCGACGACCTCCATGAATCCGACGTTGGTGCGCTTCGGGAAGCGGGGGTGGTGCTCGATGGCCGGTCCCAGGCGGGCGACCGGCGCATCGGCGACCGAGGGCACGCGGATGACGGCATGCGGATTGCCGATGGAGACGGCGCCGATCTCGACCTCGCTCGCGCCCACCGAGAGCGGGTAGACGTAGGCCTCGCCGCTGGCCTCGAAGGGCAGCGAAGCCGGGTCGAAGTTGGGCACGCCCATCGCGACGGAGACGAGCTCGCCCTGGATGCGGGTCTCGACCAGGCCACCCGGGCTGTCGAGCACGATTTCCCCGGCCGCTTTTCCGTCACGCTCGCGCAGGTAGCGGGCGATGCAGCGCGCGCCGTTGCCGCATTGCTCCACTTCGCGGCCGTCGGCATTGAAGATACGGTAATAGGCCGCCGTGCCCGGGCGGCGCGGCGGCTCGAGCATCAGCGCCTGGTCGAAGCCGATGCCGGTGAAACGGTCGGCGAGCCGGCGGAACGCTTCCGCGGAAGGCACGCCCGACGGCGGCGCATCGAAGAGGATGAAGTCGTTTCCGAGCCCATGCATCTTCGTGAACCTCATCCGGCCGATTCTACCGGTAAAATACCGCGTGGCCAGCAGCAATCCCGCGCCTGGATGAACGTCGAACCGGCATTGCACGCGATGCGCGCTGACATCACGACGCTCGCCGTCGACGCGATCGTGAACGCTGCCAACGAATCCCTGCTGGGCGGCGGGGGCGTCGACGGCGCGATTCACCGTGCCGCCGGCCCCGGCCTGCTGGCTGAGTGCGGGCGCCTCGGCGGCTGCGCGACCGGCGATGCGAAGATCACCTCGGCCTACCGCCTGCCGGCGCGCCACGTGATCCACGCCGTCGGGCCGGTCTGGCGCGGCGGCGACAGGAACGAGCCGGAACTCCTTGCGAGCTGTTACCGCCGCGCGCTCGAGATCGCCGAGGGGGAGTGCCTCGAGACCATCGCCTTCCCCTCGATCAGCACCGGCGCCTACGGCTACCCGCCGCGTCCCGCCGCGCGCATCGCGATCGATACCGCACTCGCGTTCATCCCGTCGGCCAGGAAAGTGCGCGAGATCATCTTCTGCTGCTTCTCGGCGGCGGACCTCGCGATCTACGAGGAGCTGCTGCGCCGTGATTGACGGCGACGCGCTGCCGACGCTCGACGCCCCGCGCGTGCGGCTGCGCTGGCTGACGGCGGCCGACGTGGACGCGCTGTTCGACATCTACTCGGATGCGGCGATGATGCGCTACTGGTCGTCGCCGGCGATGACCGAGCGGGCGGAAGCCGAGGCGCTGCTGGCGAAGGTACACGCGGGTTTCGCCGGGAAGTCCGCGTTCCAGTGGGGCGTCGAACGCAAGGACGACGGCCGCCTGCTCGGCAGCTGCACGCTCTTCTACCTGCATCCCGCAAACCAGCGCGCGGAAATCGGCTATGCGCTGGCGAGCGCGTACTGGAAAAAAGGCTACATGACGGAGGCGTTGACGGCGCTCCTCGATTACGCCTTCGGGCCGATGCGGCTGCGCCGCCTCGAGGCGGACATCGACCCGCGCAACGAGAATTCGATGCGCATCGTCGGCAGGCTCGGGTTCCGCCAGGAGGGGCTGCTGCGCGAGCGCTGGAACGTGGCCGGCGAGATCCAGGACACGGCCTTCCTCGGCCTGCTCGCCCGCGAGTGGCAGGCCCGGCGCACGTGAGCGGCATCGAGGTCGTCCCGTTCCGGCGGGAATACGCGGGCGACTTCCGCCGCCTCAACCTCGAGTGGATCGAGCGGCTCTTCACGGTGGAGGCCGCCGACCTCAAGGTGCTCGACAGCCCTGAATCCGCGATCATCGCGCCGGGCGGCATGATCTTCCTGGCGCTGGACGGCGCCGCGGTGGTCGGCACGGTCGCGATGATCCGCGCCGGCGATGGGCGATGCGAGCTGGCCAAGATGGCGGTCGCGGCCACGCACCGGGGCCGCGGGATCGGCGCCATGCTGGGACAGGCCTGCAAGGCGTGGGCGGCGGAAAACGGCGTGCGAACCCTCTGCCTGGAAACCAACAGCCGGCTCGACAACGCAATACGTCTGTACCAGCGCCTGGGATTCCGGCGCGCAATCGAGCCCGAGGCGTCCGATTACGCGCGCTGCGACGTCTACATGGAACTTCACATCGAACCAGCGAGGAATTGAGCGATGCACAAGAGCAGGCTGGCGGGATTCATCATTGATTGCCGCACGGACGACTTGCACGGCGCGGCGCGGTTCTGGTCGGGTGCGCTTGGCCTCGCCACCGAGATCCTGCCGGGCCAGGAGGGCGACAGCTACGTGAAGCTCAAGGTGCCCGACGAGCGGATGCACATCGAAGTGCAGGCCGTTGACCACGACAGCCGCGTGCATCTCGACATCGAGGCGGACGACATCGAGGCCGAGGTGAAGCGGCTCGAGCAGCTCGGGGCGAAGCGCCTGAAGAATGTCCAGACCTGGGTCGTGATGGAGGCGCCGACCGGGCAACGCTTCTGCGTCGTGCGCCCGCAGAATCGCGATTTCGGGCAGGACGCCAATACCTGGAAGTGAGGGCGGCGCATGTTCGTAAAGGTGTGCTGCATCGCGGACCTGCAGGAGGCACAGCTCGCGATCGGCGCCGGCGCATCGGCCGTCGGGCTCGTCTCGGCGATGCCGAGCGGTCCGGGACCGATTCCCGAGGACGGGATCGCGCGCATCGCGGCCGCGGTGCCGCGCCCGACCGAGACCTTCCTCCTGACCGCCCTCGCCGATGCCGAAGCCGTCGCCGACCAGCACCGGCGCTGCGGCACGACGGCCGTGCAACTCGTGGACCGTGTCGACGACGGGGAATTGCGCCGCCTGCGCCGGCTTCTGCCCGGCGTGCGGCTGGTGCAGGCGATCCACGTGACGGGACCCGGGGCGGTCGACGAGGCGCGCGCGGCCGCACCGCTCGTCGACATGATCCTGCTCGATTCGGGCAATCCCGCACTCGCCGTCAAGGAGCTCGGCGGCACCGGGCGCGTGCATGACTGGACCACGAGCCGGCGCATCCGCGAGACGGTCGCGGTACCCGTGCTGCTTGCCGGCGGGCTGCACCCGGGCAATGCGCGCGCGGCCCTGGAACAGGTGCTGCCGGCCGGCCTCGACGTCTGCAGCGGCTTGAGGCTCAATGGGCGCCTGGATGCGGGCCTGCTCCGCGCATTCTTCCATTCCATTCAATGAACCTGGGGGGGTAATTCCATGATCGGCTATGTCTCGGTCGGAACCAACGACTGGAAGCGGGCAATCGCGTTTTACGACGTGCTCATGGCGGAGCTCGGCGCGAAGCGCGTGATGGACTTCGAGACCTTCGTCGCGTGGAAGCGGCCGTCCGGCGGCGCCGGCTTCGCGCTCGCACAGCCGTTCGACAAGAAGGCTGCGACTGCCGGCAATGGCACGATGATCGCCTTCGAGGTCGGCAAGCCCGCGGAGGTGGACGCGCTTTACCGAAAAGCCATGTCGCTCGGCGCGACCGACGAAGGCCCGCCGGGCGACCGCGGCGACAACTACTACGGCGCCTATTTCCGCGACCTCGACGGCAACAAGCTGAATTGCCACTGCTGGACGTGAGCGTTCGCGCCTTCAGCATCGAAGCGGTGGCCGGCTGGGCCGACATGGACGCCAACGCCCACATGGCGAACTTCGCGTACCTCAACAAGTGCGTGGACGCGCGCATGGGATTCTTCAAGCAGCACGGCTTTCCGGCGACGGAATTCGCGAAGCGGCGCATCGGGCCGGTCGTGCGCCGCGACGAGCTGGAATATCACCGCGAGGTCGGGCTGCTCGAACCGGTCACGGTGACGCTCGAGCTCGCGGGCATGGCCCCGGACGGGTCGCGTTTCCGGCTGGTCAACGAAGTCGTGAAGGAGGGCGGCAGGCTCGCCGCGCGCATCAGGAGCGAAGGCGGGTGGATGGACCTCGCTGCACGCAAGCTGATCGCGCCGCCTGATGACCTTCGTGCCGCGCTCGCCGCGATGCCGCATGCGGCCGCCTTCGAGCAGCTGCCGTCGAGCATCCGCAAGTGAATGCGTACAGCGGCCGGTGTCATTGCGGGGCCGTCGGTTTCGAGTACCGTACGGCGAAACCCGTCGCGGAATGGCCGGCCGTGCAGCCGATGTCCTACGAGGGAGAAACCCGCCACCAACGCGACGCGCGCCGCGCGCAGCGCTGGTCACCCGTCGGCGCGTGACCGTGCGATGTCCGGGTAGTCGTGCCCGGCCATGAACCGGCGCCAGCGCGGGTCCGAATGCATCGCCTTCAGGAACGGCGACAACATGGCCTCGGTCTGCAGGTACCAGACGTCGTCGCCAGAGTCGCCCGGGCGTCTCTCCAGTGCGCCGCGCTTGCCCGCGAGGGCGGCGACTGCCTCGGCGTTCATGCCGCGCAGCGCATAAGCCTCCGCGAGGTGCACGCTGCCCAGGATCTCGACCCGGAGCGCGCTTTCATTCGGGGCACCCGCGAGGCGCGCGAGTGCCGCGTCCGAGTCGGCGCGCATGCCGGGCACTTCCGCGAGGAGCGATGTCGCGTGGTCCTTTTGACGGCCGGCCGCCATGCGGCCGGCGATCGCCGCCGCCTCGGCGTGCCGCCCCAGGAGCACGAGCATCCGCGTCATGTCCAGGTCGATGTTCGCGTCTTCGCCCGGAATGTTTTCCCGCACGCTTTCGTATTCCTGCAGGGCTGCCACGTAGTGGCCGTCCGTCTGCAGGACCGCAGCCAGGTTGAGCCGGTGAACGAGCGCCAGGGGGTCGGCGGCGACGGCGCGGCGCATGAGTTCGATCGCCTCCGGGTAGTCGCCACGGTTGACCGCGTGGTCAACCTGCATGCTGATGACCAGCGGACTGCCTGGATCGAGCTTCGCCGCCTCGGACGCGTGCCGGTGGGCCCGCTCGTGGTCGCCGATTTCGACGTAGTACTGTCCGAGTCGGTACTGGGCGAGCCCAAGTTTCGGGTCGAGCGCGACCGCGCGTTTCGCCGCCGCGCCCTGCCGGTCCCGCAGCGCGGGTGCGGGCGGATCAGTCTCGTCGGCGAGCAGGCCGTAGGCGCCCGCCAGGGCGGCCCAGGCCTGCGCATAGCCCGGGTCGATGGCGATCGCGGCTTCGTAGGCGCGGGCCGCCCGCTCGGCATCGCCTTGTGCGCGGCGGTAGTAGAAGTATTCGCCCTGTGCGAATTGCACGAGGGCGTCGACGTTCTCGGTGGCATGCCGCTCCTCGATGCCCGAGAGCTTGGCCTCGAGTTCGCCGGCAACCGCGACCGCGATCTCGTCCTGCAGGGCGAACAGGTTGTCGAGGCCGCGCTCATAGGTCTCCGACCAGACATGCGCGCTGTCGGCGGTCGAGATGAGCTGCGCCGTGACGCGGATACGCCGCCCCGAGGTCCGGATGCTGCCTTCCAGCACGTGCGTCACGTCGAGTTTGCGGCCGATTTCCGCGACGTCGACCGGCTTGTCGCGGAACGAAAAAGAGGACTGGCGCGCAATGACCTCGAGTCCCTTCGACTTGTAGAGCCGGTCGAGAATCTCCTCGGCAATCCCGTCCGCCAAAAATCGCTGGTCCTGCGTGGCGCTGAGGTCGAGGAAGGGCAGCACGGCGACCCTTGCGGGCGCTGATGGCCCGAATGCGCGATAGGCGAAAAAGGCCGCTGCTGCCGCGAGCGCCACTGCACCGCCGAGGAGCCAGCCGGGCCGGTGCTTCGACCGGGGCGCGGGCGGGGCGACAAATGGCGTGATTTCCGCGTTCAGCCGGTAGCCACGCTTCGGCAGGGTGTCAATGAGGGCCCGCGCCGCTTCGCCGCCCGAGGCGATGCCCAGCTGGCGCCGGAGTTCGTAGAGGCATCGGGACAGCGCGTCGTCCGTCACGACGACATCCGGCCACAGGCGCGCGAGGAGGTCGTCGCGCGAGACGACCTGCCCGGTGCGTTCTGCCAGCATCACCAGCACGCCCATCACCTTCGGGTCGAGCTGCACGCGGGCGGCCGGGCCCGTCACTTCGCCGGCCTGCGCATCCACGCGTAATTCGCCGATCCGGAAGACTTCCATGTGCCACCCCAGGCCGAGAACGATATCAGACCGTTGTCGGCGGGATCCCGGGACCTTTGAGGGCGGGACGCGGCAGCCTCCTGCGAAAGGGGATCCCATCCCGGGAGCCCGTGAAACCAGTCAGGAGACAACCATGAACGGCAGATTCTGTTCAGTGGCGGTGGCGGTTGCGCTACCGCTGGCATTTTCGCCGGTCGCCGCGCAGGCGGCGCCCAAGTATTCGGCGTGGAGCGTCGCGATGCCGGTCGCCGAGGTCAATGACCCCGCGTTTCCGGACGGCTGCCCGATCGAATCACGCGATGGCCTGAGCCTCTATATCGCGTCATCCCGAACCGGCACGCTCGGCGGCAACGACATCTGGGCGGCAGACCGGGCGAGCAAGAAGGAGCCGTTCGGCGAGCCGCAGAATCTCGGCGGCCCGGTCAACACGGACGCCAACGACTTCTGCCCGACGCCGATCCAGGGCAGTTACCTGCTGTTCGTGTCGGAGCGCCCGGGTCCCGAGACCTGCGGAGCCGGCCCTGGGCTGGGCGACATCTACATGATCCGGCGCAATGCGGCGTTTGGCTGGGGCGAGCCGGAGCACCTCGGCTGCATCGAGAACGGCACCGGCCCGAACAGCGCCGGCGCGGAGTTCAGCCCCTCGCTGGTGACGACGAAAGAGGGGACATTCCTCTACTTCTCGAGCACCGTGAGCGGCAACCACGACATCTACAGGAGCAAGCAGATCGGGAACGGCAAGTTCGGCCCGCCGTCGCCCGTGACCGAGCTCAACACCGAGTTCGACGACCGCATGCCGAACGTGAGCAGCGACGGGCTCGAGGTCGTGTTCAGCTCGACGCGTCCGGTGGACGCGAAGGGCGTCGCAAACTTCGGCCCAGCCGGCACTTTCGACGTGTTTTACGCGCATCGCAACAACACGAAGCAGAAGTTCTCGAGGCCGGTGAATCTCGGGGCAAACGTCAACACGGCGGGCAGCGAGACGCGCTCGACGATCTCCTGGGACCGCAAGCGGCTGTATTTCGGGCGCGACGGCGAGATCCAGTCGGCTACGCGCCGCAAGCTCTCGGGCAAGTGACGGGAGCCGGGTCGCGGTTCCGTGCGGGGAGCCACCCCTCGCACGGGGCCGCGGCCCGGAACGCGGCTCAGCGCTGGCGGACGTACTCGCCCGGCGCGTCGCCGAGCGGCAGGTAGCCGGCATCCGGCGCGCCCATCGCGGGCGGCGCGACGCGCTCCGGCGTCGAATGGGCCTTTAGCCACTCGGCCCAGGTCGGCCACCAGGAGCCCGGTTGCGCATCGGTCGTCGCGAACCACTCGTCCGCGGCCAGCGGCGCTTCGCCCGGCTTCTGCGTGCGTACGCGATGGCGGCGCTTCGGGTGCGCCGGCCCGCTCACGATGCCGGCATTGTGGCCGCCGCTGGTCAGCAGGAAGGTGAACTCGGGCGAGGAGGCGAGCCCACCCACCTTGTAGACCGACTTCCACGGCGCCACGTGGTCGGTCTCGGTGCCGACGACGAACATCGGCACGCGGATGTCCTTGAGGCTCACGGTCTCGCCCTCGACCTTGAAGCGGCCCTGGGCGAGGTCGTTGTTGAGGTAGAGGCCGACGAGGTATTCGGTGTGCATCTTCCACGGCATGCGCGTGCCGTCGGCGTTCCAGGCCATCAGGTCGATCATCCCGTCGCGCTCGCCCTTCAGGTAGGACTTCACGGCGGGCTGCCACAGCAGGTCGTGCGCGCGCAGCATGGCGAACGCGCCGCCCATCTGTTTCGAGTCGAGCACGCCCTCCTTGTACATCAGCGCCTCGAGCATCTCGACCTGGGCCGGGCTGATGTAGAGCGAAAGCTCGCCCGGCTCGCTGAAGTCGGTCTGCGCGGCGAACAGCGTGACGTCGCGGATGCGCGTGTCGCCCCATTCCGCAAGCGCCGCGGCGGCGATCGAGAGCAGCGTGCCGCCGATGCAGTAGCCGACCGCGTGGATGTCGCGGCCGGGAACGACCGCATTCACCACGTCGAGGGCGGCGTAGACGCCCTTGCGCAGGTAATCGTCCATGCCGAGCTCGCGGTCCGCCGCGGTGGGGTTCTTCCACGACATCATGAACACCGTGAAGCCCTGGTCCACGAGCCAGGCGACCAGCGAGTTCTTCGGCGAGAGGTCGAGGATGTAGTACTTCATGATCCACGCCGGCACGATCAGCACCGGCTCGGCGTGGACGTCGGGCGTCGTCGGCGAATACTGGATCAGCTCGATCAGCTCGTTGCGGAAGATCACCTGGCCCTCGGTGACCGCGACCTTCTCGCCGACGCGGAAGTTCTCGGTGCCCGGCTGCTCGCCGCCCTGTACCGTGCGCTCGATGTCGTCGAGGAAGTGCTTGTAGCCGCGCGCGAGGTTCTGGCCGCCCTCGGCAACGGTCTGCTGGATGACCTCGGGGTTCGTGAGCGGCGTGTTCGCGGGCGAGAGCGACTCGGCCGCTTGGCGTGCGGCGAACTCGACCAGGGCCGCGTTCCTCGGCTCGACGCCGGGGACGCCCTGGGTCGACTGCTCGATCAGCGCGAGGCCGTTCTGGAAAGCCTGCGCCCAGACGTTGAACGGGTACTGCTGCCAGGCCGGATTCGAGAAGCGGCGGTCGCCGTTCGCGGAAGGCGCCATCGGCTTGCCCTGCGCGGCCTCGGCGTTGAAGCGCCAGAGGTCCATCGCCTGCTTGAGCGCGGTCTGCTGCAGCTCGGCCTGCTTCTCAGGCGATTGCGCGAGCTTGAGCCACCAGTCCCAGAAGGCCGCGCCGTAATCCTGGGTCGCAAGGCCCCCGGTCATCTTCGCGAGCATGGCGCGGAATTCGCGCTCGACGACGTCGATCTTGTCCATCTGGCGGCATTATAAGGTGTCGCGCAGCCCGAGCGCGTCGTCGGCCAGCCGCGCCGGATCGGGCCGCGCGCGTTCTGCGATCAGCTTGCGCCCCGCCATGAAATCCTTGCCGTGGTTCACGGCGTCGAGCGCGATCAGCTCGCCGCCGCGCAGGTAGCAGCAACTGAACGCGCGCGACGCCGGGTCTCCGCGCAGGACGACCTTGTCATAATGCTGCGAGAGCCCGACGATCTGCAGCTTCAGCTCGTACTGGTCGGACCAGAACCACGGCGTCTTGTCGTGCGGCGTCGCCTTGCCGCAGATGTTCGCGCTCGCGCTCTTCGCCTGCTCGAAGGCGTTGTCGACGGATTCGATGCGGACGCGCCGGCCGTAGCGCGGGCTCGGGTGGCTGCAGCAGTCGCCGATGGCGTAGATGTCCGGGTCGCTGGTGCGGCAATGCGCATCGACCGCGATGCCGTCGTCGCAGCGCAGGCCCGCCGCCTGCGCGAGCTCCGTGTTCGGGACCAGGCCGATGCCGACGATCACGAGGTCCGCGGGCACCTGCGTGCCGTCGGTGCACTCCACCGCGTGCACGGCACCCTCGCCGAGGAAGGCGTGCACCTTGCGGTCGATCAGGACATTCACGCCGTGGCCGGCGTGTTCGCCCTCGTAGAAGCGGCTCATCTCGGGCGCGACCACGCGGTTCATCACCCGGTCCAGCATCTCGATCACGGTGACGTCGAGACCGAGTTTCCTGAAGGTCGCCGCGCACTCGAGCCCGATGTAGCCGGCGCCCACGATCGCGACGCGGACCCCGGGCGCGATGCGGGCACGGATCGCCTGCACGTCCGCCATCGTGCGCAGCACGTGGATGCCCGGCAGATCCGAGCCGGGGACCGGGAGCGGGCGCGCATGGCCGCCGATCGCGAGCACGAGCTTGCCGTAGTCGAGGGTGCCGCCGTCGCCAAGCGTGACCGTGTGCGCTCGAGCGTCGATCGCGACCACCGGGTTGCCGAGCACCAGCTCGCAGTGGATGCTTTCGTAATACGCGGCGTGCCGGATCGGCAGGCGCTCGACGTCGAGCTCGCCGGCGAGGAATTTCTTGGACAGGGGCGGGCGCTGGTACGGGATGACCGGCTCGCCGCAGGCCATCACCAGGCGGCCCGTGAAGCCGTCGCGGCGCAGGCTGTCCACGACCTGCGCGGCGGCATGGCCGCCCCCGGCGACGACGATGGTGTCCGACATCCGAACCCCGCTACTTCAGCTTGGTCTTTGCGAGTATGCGCCCGTTCGCGAGGTCGAGGTCGCAGCGGTAAGCGGAGAAGGACAGGGCGACGAGCGGCTCGCGGCTCTCGATCAGGTAGTAGTGGTCGTCGGCCTCCGGCTGCTCGGCCTCCCATTGCAGCTCGCCGGACGGCGCGTAGGCGCGGAGATTCCTGATCGGGTCGCGGGGCTGCTTGCGCGCGCCGCCGGGCTCGTCGAGGAAGGCGTCGGGGTCGAGCAGCACGAGGGCATGGCCGCCGGCCCAGAACGCGTCGCGCACCATGTGGTCCATGCGCAGCGGCTTGCCGTCGATCTTGACGATGTCGCCGTCGTGGGAAACGGTGCGTTTCCTGTCAGTTCGCATAGCTGACGATTATCTCACTTACACATCCCTTGGCATCGAATTCCGATGCGATGGAACCCCAAGCGTACATGTAAGGGGGATTGCCCAGCTTCCCGTCGAAGCCATTCGTCATGCAGGTTCTTGCGTTCAAGCTCGCGTCCCATCGTCCATTCACCGATATTGTCCGACGGGATAGTCATCAGGATGTAGACCTGATGCAGACGGTCGCCCTTGTACAAGACGTTTGCGGCGATGCCGGTCTCCGGCTTGAGATGAAGGTGCCACCATTCGCTGTTGATCAACTCCTGCCGTGCCGTGCGTCCTAGGGATGACGCGAGGAACGCAATGCGATCCATGTCAGGCTCGACGATGCCGTGCTGAAAGGCGATCACTCCGTCACGTTTGCCGATTTCCATCTCAGGGTCCCAAGGCGAAATCCGACAGGTAGCGCAACGACGTCTGGAATGACGGTACTACGACCTGTGGGTATCCTCCAGCGCCATTCTTGAGATTGGTGAGCGCGAGCCCGAACGCGGCCGGCGTATCTTCTATCACCTCATAGGCCGCCATGCGCACTCGTTGCGGATGGACTTCGTGCGCGGCGACCTGCAGGCCCTTCCACAACGCGTCGGCACTTGCGCCCGAGCGCTCGCAAGGCGTTTGCGGTCGTATAAAAAGCGGACTGCCCCGGAAACCCGGAATAGATGATGGTGCCCTTCTTCAGCGTAATGTCCTTGAAGCGGTCGATCATGGGGTATTTGGGAGACCCCTGGAATGACCGCGCGATCACGCTCGGCGCGCGCGTGGCGACCTCTTCGCCGCTCTTGCGCACGAGACCGCTCAAGCCGCCGGCGAAATAAGCCGCAATCCCTGCAGAGGCGCCGATACGGCCCGCCGGGCTGTCTGGAACCCTGAAGTACTCGAAGTCCGGGTCCGCGCCGAACAGCATCGCGATCGGCGAGGACCCGATCGCGAGGTTGGCCGCGCGGGCGGCGAAGCCATGGACTGCGTCGAAAGCGCCGCTCGCGGCGATCGTCGAATCGGCGCGCTGCCCGGCGGTCAGGACGATGCTCGACGGCGACACGAGCCCGGTCGTCTGCATCGCGCAGGCGAGCGCGCTGCCGTTCTGACCGCAGGGATCGCGCTCGAGCGCGCTCGCGATCTCGGAGGAATGCGCGCCACCGACGGCCCGCAAGTAGTCCGCCCAGGTTGCGCCGATCACCGTGATTTGCGCGCAGTTGCCTTCGGGCGTCGTGGCGCAGGGAACCGGGTCGAAACCGCTCGGGTCGTTGAACGTCAGCGGGTTGTTCAGTGCATACGAATAGCGATTGAGGCCTTGTCCGTCATAGGGCCGCGTCACGAAGGGGTCCGCGCTGATGAAACGACCGAGTTGCGGGTCGTAGACGCGACCGTTCATGTGGATCAGTTCCACATTGTCGAGCTGCTCGTGGCCCGTGAAACCGTCCCGCGTCGCCGCGGCGATCCTGGCCAGCTCCGCGGCGGTCGGGATCCCTGCCCATGAAGCCTTTCGGCGCTCGCCGAACGGCCCGAAACTTTCCGCAACAATCGGGGCGCCGGTCGAATCCAGGATCCGGTCCGTGCTGCCGAGGTGATCCAGCGTCAGGTAGCGCAACGCCGCGGGCGCGCCGTCGCCGTAGCGCAGGAGCAGCGCCACGCCGCCGGGTACGTTCACAAAATGGCGCCAGGTCGTGAGGCCCCCGCGCGTGGATTTTTCGAAGATGCCGTCGAAGTAGAAAGTCGTATCCGCGGTCCCGCCGCTCATCGCGACCTGCTTCCAGCGGTTGCCTTCCGGGCCGTAGGAGAACTGGCTGCTGTTGCCGGTTGAATGCCCGATCGAGACCGGCAGGTTGTCGCTGTTCCAGGCGATGGCCGCGCCGGCACGGCTCGTCATGTTGCCGTTGGCGTCGTACGCATAGTTGCGGGTGCCCGCGGAGACGACCGCATGCCGCTTGGCGGCGTGGTAGGCATAGCAGGGCGCCGTGCCCGCGCAGACATTCGACTTGCGGCGGATGTTGCCGATCGGGTCGTAGTCGAGTTCGAGGCTGACGCTGCCGTTCCTGCGCGATTGCGTCAGCCTGTCGAGCGCGTCGTAGCGGAAATCCTCGATCAGGCCCTGGCGCCGATCCTGCCGCGAGGCGAGGTTGCCGCCGGCGTCCCAACGGTAAGCCAGGTCCTCCAGCACGGTTCCGCCGGCCGTGCTTGCCTGCCGGTATTCGAGTTCGCCGCCCACCGGCGAATAGCCGCTGACGACGCGAATCGAGGCGCCGAGCGATTCATCCAGCACGTGCCCGGCCGCATCCGTGGCGTTCAGCGACCAGAGATAATCGCCGGGCGTCGATACGTCCGCTATGCGCTGCACGCGGCCGGCGTCGTAGTCATGCCGAATCCGGAGCGCGCCGCCGGCGCCTGCCGCGGGGTAGGTGATCGTGTCGAGCAGTCCGAGCGAGTTGTACGCGTACTCGAAGCGATAGCTCGTGTCCGCCTTGACGACGTGCGCCGCCGGCCGGCTGATGCTGTCGTAGGTGAAGCTCTCGGCATAGCCCGGCCCGGCAAGCGCGATCAGGCGCCCGATGTTCTTCTTCGCCGCAGACTTGCCCCAGGTCCAGGTGGCATCGCCGTCCGGCGACGCGCGCTTCGTCATCCGTCCGAGCGCGTCGTACTCGAATCGCGTCACCTGGCCCTTTGCATCGCGCAACTCGGTGGTCTCGCCCAGCGCGTTTCGGGCCCACGACCAGGCGCCGCGATCGGCATCGTTTACTGCGGTTTTCCACCCGCGCGCGCCGTAGCTGACCGACGCGACCAGGTTGTTCGCCGCGTCGCGCACGCGCACGAGTGCTCCGAAGCCGTCGTAGTCGTAGCGCGTGACGCCGCCCGAAGCGTCGGTCGCCTCGGCGACCGGGCCCCAGGCGAGCCGGGTCACGGTCGTCGCGTGCCCGAGGGAGTCGGTGCTGGTTACCGAGAGTCCGTCATACGCCAGTGAAGAGTCCCGCTTTACGGCTCCGCCGGCCTCGACCAGCTTCTCGCCCGTGGGCCGTCCAAGGATGTCGTAGCTCAGGCCGACGTATCCCGGCGCGGAGGTGCCGGTCCAATACGGCAGGTAGCGGCGCGCGACGTCGCCGCGCACGCCGAAATCGAGCGTCACGACCGAGTGGCCGCCACCGGGTTCCTGCGACTCGACGCGGATCGCGCGGTCGAACTGGTCCGCCTGCAAGGAGGAGGCGACGCGCGCGGTGCCCGCCGCATCGAGTTCCTCGCGCCGAAGCCGGTATTTGCCGCGAGCGTCGCATCCGACATTGCAGCCCTTGCGGATCCACTGGGTCGCCGTGCCATCCGGTTGCGACTCGCGCAGCAGGCGGCCATAGGCGTCGTAGTCCCACTTCGTCACCAGGCCGTTGGGGTCGGCGAAGCTGACCGGCAGTCCCCGGCCTTCGTCCCACGCGTAGCGCACGCTCTTGCCGAGCGGATCGGTGACGCGTGCCGGCGCGCGACCGCTCGTGCCCCAGTCGGTTGCGAGCGCGCGTGCCGCCATGCCCGCGCCCGTGACCTTCTCGCTCGCGACGTTGCCGAATGCGTCGTACGAAAGGTTGTAGGTCGCCTGCGAGGCCGCATCACCCGGCAGCAAGCGTATGCGCGTGGGACGGCATTTCTGCCCGTTCCAGCTCTGGTCCGCATGGCGCGTGAGCGTGCCGCCGGCGGACAGCGAGTGGCTCCCCGTCAATTGCACCGCCTGCGAGCGGCCGAGGCACCAGTTCGCCGTGTCGTTGAAGACTTCCGTGTGCAGGACACGCAGGCTCGACGACGAGCCCGCATTGGCGCCGCCGCCGATTTCCGTCGTGGTTGTCGTGGCATCGGTTGCGAGCCCGGAGGCGGAGTCGATGGCCGCAATGCTGCGGACGGTGCGCGTAGTCTCGCTGCCGGCGAGCGCGCCGCCCGCTGCGAAACGGCGCGTGGTCACGCTTGCCGGCCACGGAAACCGGCGCGCGCTCATGAGCGTGCCGATGTCGAGCGAGGACCAGCGGAAGTCGACCGTCGTCAGGGCTTCCCCGGCCGGTCCGTGCAGGACGACGGCCTCCGGCAAGCCGGTGAACGGGAAATCCTGGCGCCGCGTGACCTCCACCGAGAGCCGGTCGCCGCCTGCGCCATCGCTGCGCGTCGACTTCCGGAATCCCAGCGATCCGCGACCTTGCACGTTTCGCCGCAGGCCCTGGTATTGGAAGCCGGCCGTGGCGACGCGGCCTTCGCCGGTACCGTCGGTCGTCGCCAGGGCTGCGACGACGAGCTCGTTCGTCTGCAGGTCCTGCTCCGGCCAGGTGGCGTCGCTGCCCCGTGCGTAGAGCCCGGGAACGGTGAGCGGGGCGTAGGTGAATGCCGCGCTGACGCCGAAGCCGTCCCGCACGGATGCGAGCAGGTCCGCAACCGGGCCGCTGCGAAAGCGCGCGCGCAGTTGCCCGGGTGCCAGTAGCGCGAAGTCCTGCAAGCCGTCGCCGTCGAGGTCGCGGCCGGCGATCGCGGGCGCGCCCTCGTGCGGCACTCCCGTGTCGGTGAATGGCGCGGCCGAATCGCCGCGCGAGACGGCGACCATCCAGTCGCTCTCGCCGCGCATGAGCAGGTCGTCGCGCCCGTCTCCGTTCCAGTCAAGTGCCAGCAGTTCGGCCGGGCCTGTCCATGCCGGTCCCTGCATGTCGAGGCGGGAACCGCCGATGACGCATTCGCTCGCGCGGATGCGTATCGAGCGCGACGGGGTGTGTAGGTAGGCGAAGTCGGTGCAGCCGTCGTCGTTGAAATCCAGCACGACGGGACGCCCGGGGCGCGAGTCGAAGGATTCGGTGCCGTGTGCCGACGCCGAAATCCGCGCGATCGTTTCGTTCTCGTTCATCAGGACCTCTTCGGCGCCGTCGCCGTCGAGATCGATGCGCTGGCCCGGTCGACCGATGAAGTCGCCGCCTTCGGCGTTCTGGTAGGGGATCGTGTCGGACTGCGTATAGAGCGTGACCGCCGGGCCGAATCCCCCGCCCGCCCGCGCGAATCGCGCGCGGACACGCAGCGAGTTCCACTGCGGCTCCGGGATCTCGGACCACGCGATGTCGCCCAGGCCGTCGCCGTTCAGGTCAGCGCCGCGAAAATCGCGCATGCCTGGCGGCAGCGCGATGCCGGTGCCGACCGGCGCGCCGAGACCGGCCGGCCCGCCATGCGCGATCGCAAAGCCCGCACCCGTCGATATCAGCAGGAGATCGGCGTTTCCGTCGCCGTCCGCGTCGAACGGCACGCCGATGCCGGGGCGTGCCGCTATCCCGGTGTTCACCATGGGCCCGACGGCGCCATCCGCGCGGCTGAGCCGGTAGCGAATCGTGGCGGACGCCGCTTCCGGACCGCCGGCCCACACGAAGTCGGTGCGTCCGTCGCCGTTCAGGTCCGTCAGGTTCCAGGCCTGGCCTTCGGCGAAGTAGCCGAGCGCGGGCGCCTGCGTTGCGAACGCCGTGACCGGGCCGAAGCCGGCCACGCCGTCGGTCCATTCGAAGCGCGTCGGCGCGAGGCAATCTGATCCGCCGGCCCCGCATTCCCGCAAGCTCGCGAGCCGGCTGCGCCCGCCGGAGGAAAGCGAAGGTTGGTATTCGAGTTCGTAGCGTCGCAGGATCGCATCGCGGTAGCGGATCTCGATGGCGGTGAGGCGCATGATTTCGCGCACCGGCATGCCGGCGACGTAGCCGGCGTCGACCTCGGTATTCGGCCGCTTCTCGTACTGGAAGCGCACTTCATGCGAGGCCGCGATACCGTTGCCGGGATTCGAGTTGTACAGGATGCTCGCGATTCGGTACGCGAGGCTCCCGGGTTCCTCGGTGTAGCGATAATCGATGACGTTCCCGCTGCGATCGCGAACCCGGTTCAGCGCCCACGAGCGCGCGGCATTGGTCGACGCTCCCGGCGTCCCGTCGATGCGGGAATCGTCGGTGGCGCCGTATTCGTAGATCCGGCCGTCCGCGGACTCGACCGTGAACGACGCCGGGCCGTTCGTGGACGCGCCCTTGATGGCGCGAACGCGCGAGAAGGACTCGATCTCGGTCCGGTACTCCGCGTTCGGCGCCTCGTAGATCACGCCGTTTGCGATCACCAGCCGCTGGCCGTCGAGGCAGAAGCGATCGGTCGTGTCGCGGCGGGGCGCGCCGGCGACCCCGTCCTGTGCGACCGTGCGCGCGCAGCGGGTGACCTGCGACAGCCCGCCGATGGACCAGCCGACGCCGACGAGACCTCCGTGCGCACGGTGGCGGTAGTCGAGCGACAGGACGGGCGTCAAGCCGTTCGTGCCCGGCGGCAGGTCGAACGGGATCGAGTATTGCGCCTGGCCGTCCTCCGACACCGAGGCGGACCCCGGCGTGCGGCCGATGGCGGCATCGGCGGGCGGCGTCGTCTGGGCGAGAAGGACGAGCGAAGCGGCGAGGGCGCACGCGCGGCGCAGATTGGCAGGCAGTTCCATTGCGTTGTCTCCGTGCGGCCGGCATCCCGCCGGCCGTCGACACGCTATCGGGGACTGCTGCGGTCGGCCCGGGCGTTATCTGGGGCAAATCCGTAGAATCGGCTTCTGCAACCCGCACCGGCCGGCAATCCCAGGAGCCCGCGATGAAACTCATCACCGCCATCATCAAGCCGTTCAAGCTGGATGACGTCCGCGCCGCGCTCTCGGAGATCGGCATCTCCGGCATGACCGTGACGGAGGTGAAGGGCTTCGGCCGCCAGCGCGGCCACACCGAGCTTTACCGCGGCGCCGAGTACGTGGTCGACTTCGTGCCGAAGACGCGGATCGAGGTCGCGGTGCGCGACGAGCTGGTGGAGCAGGTGACCGAGGCGATCATCAGCGCCGCCAAGACCGGCAAGGTCGGCGACGGCAAGATCTTCGTCACCGCGATCGAGCGGGTGATCCGGATCCGTACCAGCGAGATGGACGAGGCGGCGATTTGAGCGTGACCGGCGAGAATCCGAAATCGCCGACGGTCGAGGCGGCGGTCGCGAAGATCGGCCTCGCTGGCAGCACGCGTCATGTTTTCTTCTGCACGCACGGCGACTGCGCGCCGAAGGAGGTCAGCGAGGCCTCGTGGAAGTACCTCAAGAAGCGCCTGCGCGAGGTCGGGCTGTCCGAGGCCATGGGCGGTGTCCTACGCACGCGCGCCGATTGCCTGCGCATCTGCCGCGAGGGCCCGATCATGTTGGTGTACCCGGAGGGCACCTGGTACCGGAACGCAACGCCGGAGAATATCGAGAGAATTATCCAGGAGCACCTGCTCGGCGGTCGTCCGGTCGCCGAACTCTCTTTTGCATCGCACCCGCTCGCATGAGATTTATTTCCGCCGATTGGACTTAATGTCCCGACGCGCGGGTTGTAAACGACAGTCTTCTCTTGTAAACAACAGGCGGGGATATTCGAAAACGGGAGGGACGCCCGCGTTCGCCATTTCGAGGATCTCCGCACTGACAACAGGGGAGCTATCGACATGCGTTCAGCCTTCGTCGTCCTGGCCGCGATCGCGGCCACCGTGGTTGCCGGCGGTCCGGCTGCAGCAGCCGAGCAAAAAGCCCATTTCCGCAACCTGCCGACGGCCGCCCAGGCCGCGAAGCTGCGCTTCGACGGCCGCTCGATGGCCAGCCGCAACGAGGTCAAGACCTACATCGTCCAGATGGCGGCAGAGCCCGCGATCCGCTACCAGGGTGGAATCGCGGGATTCGCGAAGACCGCCCCGGCCAAGGGCGAGCGCTACGACGCGCGCTCGAGCGAAGCCCAGATGTACACGACGCGCCTCGGCCAGCAGCAGGACGCCGTCCTGGCGCGGGTCGGCGCGGCGAGTGGCAAGATCTACAGCTACCGCCACGTATTCAACGGCTTCGCCGCGCGGATGACGGGGCTGCAGGCCGCGAAGCTCCGCGGCGACAAGTCGATCCTCCGGGTCTGGGAAGACCAGGCGATCCCGCTCGATGTCGACAATTCGCCCCGATTCCTCGGCATCCTCAATGAGAAGAACGGGCTACGCACCAAGTACAACCTGAAGGGCACGAACGTCATCATCGGCGTACTCGACTCCGGCATCGTGCAGGAACACCCGAGCCTCGACCCGACGGGCTACGGGCCGCCGCCGGCCCGCTGGGCGGGCACCTGTGAGGCGGGCGAGGGCTTCGCCGCCAGCGACTGCAACAACAAGCTGATCGGCGCGCGCTACTTCATCGACGGGTTCGGCGCCGGCAACGTGGTGCCGGAAGAATTCATCTCGCCGCGCGACTCCGACGGCCACGGCACGCACACGGCAACCACCGCGGGCGGCAACGCGAACGTCCAGGCCGTGCTTGCGGGCACGCCGGTCGCAAAGATCAGCGGCATTGCGCCGCGCGCGCGCATCGCGGTCTACAAGGTCTGCTGGCAGGCGCCGGGCGCCCCGTCGGCGGGCTGCCAGTTCTCGGACAGCGCCGCGGCCACCGAGCAGGCGATCCTCGATGGCGTGGACATCCTGACTTTCTCGGTCGGCACCGCCTACTCCTACGTCGATCCGCAGGACATCGCCTTCCTGCAGGCGACCGACGCGGGCATTTTCGTCTCGCGCTCGGCCGGCAACGAGGGCCCGGCGCCCGAGACCACAGCGGCGGGCGAGCCCTGGGTCACCACGGTCGCGGCCTCGACCCTCTCCGGCCCGCTGTTCACGCTGGCGGCGAAGGTCAATTCGCCGGCGGCGGTCGCCGGCCAGTACGGCGCGCTCGAGAGCGCGATCTCGAAGTCGCTGCAGGAAACCGGCCCGATCACGGATGACCTCATCCTCGCGAACCCGGTGGATGCCTGCACCGCGCTGCCGGCCGGCTCGCTCATGGGCGGCATCGGCCTGATCGCGCGCGGGACCTGCGACTTCTCCGTGAAGCTCACCAACGCGGCAAACGCCGGCGCGATCGCCGTGCTCATGTATACGAACGCCAATCCCAAGACCGTGATGGGCGGGACCGCGACGCCGGAGTCGCTCAGCATCCCGGCGGTCATGATCGACAACGCGCCCGGCCTCGCCATCCAGGCGCAGATCGAGGGCGGCGCGACGGTCAACGTGACCCTGGATGCGGGCAACCTCCAGACCGAGCACATGGTCGGCAACGTGATGGCAGATTTCTCCTCGCGCGGCCCATACCCCAACGTGCCGGACTGGGTGAAGCCTGACGTCACCGCGCCGGGCGTGAATATCCTCGCGGGCAACACGCCCGAGCCGAATGACGGCTCCTTCGGCGGGTACTTCCAGTACCTGTCGGGCACCTCGATGTCGACCCCGCACGTCGCGGGACTCGCCGCGCTCATCATCCAGAAGCACCGCAACTGGTCGCCGGCTGCGGTGAAGTCCGCGATCATGACCACGGCCCGCCAGAACATCGTCAAGGAAGACGGCATGACGAAGGCCGATCCGTTCGATTTCGGCAGCGGCCACATCAACGCAAACAAGACGATCGACCCGGGCATCGTCTACGATGCGGGCACGCTCGACTACCTGGCCGCGAGCTGCGGCACCGAGAGCCCGCTCGTCGCCGACAGCGACTGCCCGGTGCTCGAGAGCCTCGGCTACTCGCTGGATCCGTCGGACCTCAACCTGCCGTCGATCGGCGTCGGGGCGCTGCCGGGCAAGCAGACGGTCACCCGCAGCGTCACGAACGTCAGCGGCAAGTTCAGCAGGTACAAGGCATCGTTCCACGCGCCGCCAGGCTATCGCCTCGAGATCAAGCCGAAGCAGCTCAACCTGAAGCCCGGGCAGACGAAGTCCTACATGGTCACCATCACCAACAAGACCGCGTCGCCCGGCGACTGGCAGTTCGGCTGGATCAAGTGGACGGACCAGCACAAGCACGTCGCCCGCAGTCCGGTCGTCGTGCGCGGCTCGGCCGTGGTGGCGCCCGAGGACATCGCCGGCACCGGCGAGTCCGGCAGCACGGACTTCGACGTGACCTTCGGCTACACCGGCAGCTATTCGGCGGAGCCGCACGGCTTCATCGATCCGTTCCTCGCCCTGTTCCAGGTCGAGGACGACCCGTTCGACTCCTTCGGGTTCCTCGATGGCCCGGATGAGGTGCTGGTGGACCTCTTCGAGTCGTCGCCGGGCGACACCTCGCTCGAATTCGCGCTGTTCGACCAGTACAACGACCAGCCGGGTCATGACATGGACCTCTATGTCTTCTACTGCCCGGACTTCGCGTGCACGCAGGTGGGCAGCAGCGCGACGGGGACCTCCAACGAACGGGTGAAGGTCCAGTTCCCGGTGAACGATCCGAGCATCGACGACCCATACGCGGTTATCGTGCACGGCTTCAACACCGTGGGCAGCGCGACGGCGACCGGCGTCTACTTCAACTGGGAAGTCGGGCCGGACACGGGCACCATGATCGTGACGCCGTCCACCACCAGCGCGGTGACCGGTGAGTCCGGTTCGGTGAACGTGGCCTGGAGCGGGCTCTACAGCGGCCCCGCCGCCAAGTTCGTCGGCGACGTCTCGCACAGCGACGCATCGGGCATCAAGGGCCTGACGACGGTGACGGTCGAGAACGACGCGGGCAGCGGCTTCTGCGACCTCGTCGGCTGCCCCTGAGCCGCAGTCGCTGAATCAGCGATACGCGGGCCGCCCGGTTTCGACCGGGCGGCCCTTTTCTTTGGCGGCAGCGGTTAGTCCGCGGTGATGGCGGGGCAGGGGAAGGTGCGGACCAGGTCCGTGTGGTAGGTGTACACGCGATCCTTGTAGCCGAACGTGAGCTTCCAGCCGGCGGTCTTCACCTGCGCGTACTGGCGGCCCGGCTCCGGGCAGTCGAGCGAATCGTCGTTCCAGGTATGCCCTTCGCTCGCGAGAAAGCGGATGTCCCGCTCCGGCACGCCGAGGCGTGCCGCGAGGTCCTTGCGCGCGGCCAGCAGCGGCTTGGCGAAGACCAGCTCGTGCGTCGCCGTGATGCCGCCCAGCGCCTTGCCTGCGTTACAGACGAAGGCCTTGTTCTTCGCCTCGTGGACGACGTAAATCTGGCCGTTCGCGCGCAGCGTGACCTTGTGGCCGGGCGTGATCACGTCCAGGTAGGCCATGCCCGGCTTGGGGCAGCCGAGGCTGCTGTCGCGCCAGTCGACCGCCCGCACCGTGTCGACGAGAATCTGGTCCTTCGGCAGCCCGATTTCGGTTGCGAGTGCGTCGATCGCGAGCTGCGCGATCGCGCGGTCGGCGTCGCTCAGGGCCTGTTCCGAGCCCTGGCCCGGAACGAAATGGATGTCCTCTGCGCCCGCGGCCAGCGCCACGAGCGCGACGGCAACAGAGACCGAAAGTCGTTTCATTTGAGCCCCCGCGGTGGTTCGTGAATAGTAGCAACATGCCGCGCGCGATCCGCATCCGCCAGACTGGCGGGCCCGAGGTCCTGCAGCTCGAGGCCATCGAGCCGGAGCGGCTCGGCCCGCGCCAGGTCCGCATCCGCCAGACGGCGATCGGCGTCAACTACATTGACACCTATGACCGTTCCGGCCTGTACCCGGTTGCATTGCCGAGCGGCCTCGGCCGCGAGGCGGCTGGCGTCGTCATCGAGGTGGGCAAGTCGGTCACGGTGCCTGCCGTGGGTGACCGCGTCGCCTATGCAGGCAACCAGCCCGGCGCCTATGCGGAGGAGCGGGTGATGGATGCCGCGCGGGTCGTGAAAGTCCCGGATGTCGTTTCCGACCGCGAGGCGGCGGCACTCATGCTGAAGGGACTCACCGCCTGGTTCCTGCTGCGCCGCTGCCACCGCGTGCGGCGGAATGAGCCGGTACTGCTGCATGCGGCGGCGGGCGGCGTCGGCTTCATCGCGTTGCAGTGGGCCGTGGCGCTCGGCGCGCGGGTCATCGCCGTCGTCGGCAGCGACGAAAAAGCGGCGCTGGTTGCCGCGCACGGCGCGGCCGAGGTCATCGTCAGCGCACGCGAGGACATCGCGGCGCGCGTGCGCGCGATCACCCGGAAGAAGGGCGTGCGCGTGGTCTACGACGGCGTCGGCAAGGACACGTTCACCGCCTCGCTCGACAGCCTGGCCCCGCGCGGGCTCATGGTGAGCTATGGCAATGCCTCCGGCGCGGTGCCGCCATTCGCGCCGCTCGAGCTCTCGCGCCGCGGCTCGCTCTATCTCACGCGCCCGACGCTGTTTCACTACATCGCCAAGGCCTCGGAGCTCGCACGCGGCGCGCGCGAGCTGTTCGATGTCGTCGCAAGCGGCCAGGTGAAGGTGCGAATCGGGCAGTCCTACCCGTTGGCCCAGGCCGCGCAGGCGCACCGCGACCTCGAGGCGCGCCGCACCACCGGCAGCACGCTGCTCGTGCCCTGAAGGGCCGCGTGAAAGTCCAGGTGTTTCCCTCGCAGCGCCAGTTCGAGGCGCGCGGCGACGAGCCGGTGCTGACGGCGGCGCTGCGCCAGCACCTCAACCTGCCGCACAGCTGCAAGGGCGGCTCCTGCGGGACCTGCCGGGTGCGCGTGCTCTCCGGGACCGTGGTGTATCCGCATGGGCGCCCGATCGGCATCGACGCGGCGGAGGAGGCGGCCGGCTACGCGCTCATCTGCCAGGCGCGGGCGCAGGGCGACCTGGTCATCGAGACGCGCGAGATCCGCCACGTCACCGATGTCGAGATCCGCGAATTGCCCGCGCGCGTCGAGCGCATGCAGCGCTTCGCGCCGGAGGTCATGGGCCTGTGGCTGCGCCTGCCGGCGATCGAGCCCTTCGCCTGGCAGGCGGGCCAGTACATCGACGTGATGCTGCCGGGAGAGCGCCGCCGCAGCTTCTCGCTCGCGAACCCGCCGCACGATGCCGCGTTGCTGGAGCTGCACGTGCGCCACGCGCCGGGCGGGGCGTTCAGCGGCCAGGTGTTCGGCGCCATGCAGCCGGGGGCGCTGCTGCGCATCGAAGGGCCGCTCGGCCAGTTCGTCTACCGTCCGGGTGACCGGCCGATCCTGCTGGTCGGCGGCGGCACCGGCTACGCGCCGCTCAAGGCGATCCTGCGCGCAGTGCTCCAGGCCGGCGAGCAGCGCGAGGTTTCGCTCTACTGGGGCGCGCGCACGCAGGAGGACCTTTACGACGACGCGTGGCTGCGCGAGCTTGCCGCGCGCCACGCGCAGTTCCGCTACGTCCCGGTCTTGACGGAGTTCGTGCACGCGGCAGTGCTGCGTGCTGCCGGCGGACTCGGGGGCCGCGACGTCTATGCCGCCGGGCCGCCGGCGATGATCGACGCGGTGCGCGCGACGCTGCCGCTGGCCGGCGCCGACCCGGAGCGGATCTTCTTCGATTCCTTCGACTGGGCGCCGGCCTGATCGTTACCTGAAGAGCGAATCGTCCAGCAGCGAACCCTTGCCGACCGGCTGCCCGATCGAGACCCAGATGCTGGAGTTGTGCTCGGCCCAGCCGACGCCGACGCTGATCGTGCCGACCGGCGTCTTCCCGCCGAGCAGCAGGCTCATCCCGGGCACCACATTGTCTGCACGACCGTCGAACTGGTCGTACAGGCCCGCGACGTAAACGCCGAGCCCGCCGTACAGGACCTGGTTTCGCAGGCTCGCGATGTCCTTGATGCGCCACAGGTAGCTCGCGTCCGCGATCCAGTAGCGTTGCAGCCGGATTTCGTCGAACTGGTACCCCACCAGCGTGCGCTGGCCGCCCAGCGTGAACTGGCGGTCGGCCGGCAGGTCGCTGCCGAGGTCGCTGCCGCCGGCGACGCTGACCACACCAGGTTGCGGCCGATCGGGACCGCCCTGCGCGCGGCGGCCTCGATGCGCTGCCAATCGCGATCCGCGCCGAACGACGTGTCCGACTGGTAGTACTCGAACATGGCCGCCGAGCCCTTGGTCGCGTACGTGGCCGCATCGCGCGAGTCGTACCGGCGTGAAGCCAGGTAGCCCACATCGGTCGCGTCCTCGTTCCCCAGGCCGGGCGGGCCGACATCCACCTTGACGCTCCGGTCCTCGCCCCAGAAGCCCGCCCGCAACTGGGTCGTGCGAGACAGGTTGGCGCCGAAATCGAGCTTGCCGCCCACGCCCTCGAACCGCACCCTTGCGATGTTGTCGCCATGGTCAAAGACATTCTCCGAGGTACGCGAGGCCGAGGCCTCGGGCTCGATGAAGTAGCGCTGCGCCACGTCGATCGGCTGGTAGAAGCTCGTCGCGAGCAGCGTCTCGTAGCCGAGATCCGCCTGCACTCGCCATTGGCCGCCCAGGTCGTTCATCCAGCGTCGTACGTACTGTGCGCTCACCTGGAACTTGAGGTCGCCGCCGCCGTCCGCGTAGATGCCGAAATTCGGGCTCAGGTAAGCCTGCCCGATCGAGGTTTCGGCCGGCAACCAGACGAGGGTCGCCGCGCCCGGGTCGCCGTCCAGCCGGTAAGAAACGGAATCGATTTCATCCAGCGCCGCCATGTGCCGCGCGTCCGCGCTGATGGCATCGATCGCGACGGTATCGCCCGCCTTCACGCTCGTCAGCGAGAGCAGGTAATCCGGATTCACGTAGTGGAGGCCCTCGACCCGCACGTCGGCCAGCCTGGCCTCGACCGCCTGGGAGGTCGTGACCTTTTTGCGCCAGGCGGCGTACTGCTCCGGCGGTACCGCGAGCGCCGCGAGCCGGTCCGCAACTTTCCGGGCCGCCGCCTCGCCGAGCGGGATGGTCTCGGGCAGGCGCTCGAAGTCGCCGGTGCCGATGTCGCCGACCGGCACGTCGATCAGGATGTCGCGGCCGGTCAGCGTCGCCAGCTGGGCCTTCTCGTTGGCCTCGAACATCACGTCCATGCTGCGCGACACGAGCTGCTGCGCCTGCACCAGTTTCTCGCGCTTCGGCGCGGGCTCGACCAGGTTCACGACGATGACGACGTCGGCGCAGGTGTCTCGCGCGACATCGATCGGGATATTCCACACCATGCCGCCGTCCGAGAGGATGTAGGGGTCCAGCAGGACCGGCGAGAAGGCGCCCGGGATCGCCATGCTCGCGCGCATGGCGAGCGCGATGTCGCCATGTCGAGCACGACCATGTCGCCGCTCAGCATGTCGGTCGCGACCGCGCGGAACGGTATCGGGAGCTTGTCGAAATCATCGACCTTGCGCGAGTGGGCGACGTAGGCGCGCAACAGGTCGTCGATCGCGCTCGAATCGCTGAGCCCGCTCGGCGCGACCACTTTGCCGTCGATCAGGCCCATCTGGACCTTGGACCCGGCATCGATCTTGAGGCGCTTCTGCTCGGCCGGCTCGAGCGCATGGTGACCGACGCCGCCGATCACCGTGTTCCAGTCGATCCCGGCCACGAATTTCTCGATCTCGCTTGCGGGCTGGCCGGTCGCATAGCCTGCGCCGACCAGCGCGCCGATGCTGGTGCCGGCGATGCAGTCGATCGGCACGTGCAATTCCTCGAGCACTTTCAGTGCGCCGACGTGCGCGCCGCCCTTGGCCCCGCCGCCGGCGAGGACGAGGCCGATCCGGGGCCTCCGTTCCGGCGCAGCGGCTGCAGCCTGATCGGGCCTCGCCCGCAGGGGCAGCAGGCACGACGCCAGGAGCAAAGCGACGACGAGATCGGAGCGATAGTTCCGTTTCATGGAGGCACCTGTCCACGCCAGCGCACGAGCGCGCCGACGAGCGCGCCGTCCTCCGGCGAATCCGCAAGCACGACCGGCGATCCGAGCCCGAGCCGCACCGCGGCTTCCGCCACGCGCCCGGACCCGGTCACGAGCGCCGTCGAATGCATCAGCTCCCGGCAACGGGGCGTCACGATCCCGACCAAAGCCTCGAGCAGCTCGACGCTGGTCGCCGTATAGACCGTGACGCCGCCCTGCCGCCAGAGCGCCTCGAGTTTCGCCTTGCTCTCCATCGACGGGTAGGCGGCTTCCCGCGTGTAGACTTCCGCGTACTGTACCTGCGCACCGCGCGCTGTCATTGCCTCAAGGAGCAGGTCCCGCCCGCCCGAGCCTCGCACGATGAGGACTCGCTGCCCCGTCATCCGGGCGAGCCGGGGCAGTGCCAGCAGCGACTCGCTGTCCGAGCCTTCCTCGGGCATCACCGAGACCCGGATACCGGCGGCATTCAGCGCAGCCGCCGTGGCCTGGCCGACGGCGGCTACCGGGATGTCCCGGCGGTCCCCGATCATGTCCGCGCCGAAGCGCACGGCGTTCGCGCTCACGAACACGAACAGGTCGTACCGGTCCGCGGGCCCGACAGCGGCGCGCACCGCCGCGCGGTCCGGGCGTGCCTTGATGACGAGCGCCGGATAGCGCACGGCGGCGCCGCCTTCCGCCTCGATGAGCTGGCACAGGTGCTCGGCCTGGTGCGCCGGCCGAGTCACCAGCACGCCGACGCCGGTCAGGCGACTCACAGGAGTTTCGCCGCGCCGGCCGCCAGCAGGCGCGCGGCCAGGTCCGCGCCGAGCGCGGCGGCCCGGGTTGCCGGGCCGGAGATCCGGTCGGCGAGTACGCGACTGCCGTCCGGCGCGCCAACGAGCCCTGCGAGGTGGAGGGTCTCGCCTTCGAGCGTCGCATGACCGGCGATCGGCGACTGGCAGCCCGCCCCGAGCGCCGCCGCGAATGCGCGTTCCGCTTCGAGGGCCGTGCGTGCCTGCGCGTTCTGCAGCGGTGCCACGAGCGCGATAACGTCGGCACGGCGCGCGGCGCATTCGACGCCGACGATGCCTTGCCCGACCGCGGGCAGCATCTCGGCGGGCGAGAGCTGCGCGCGGATGCGCGCTGCGAGCCCGAGCCGCTCGAGCCCGGCCGCGGCCAGCACGGTCGCGTCGCAGGCCCCGGCATCGAGCCTGGCGAGGCGCGTGTCGACGTTGCCGCGCAGGGCGATTATTGCGAGGTCCGGGCGGCGATGGCGGAGTTGGCACTGGCGGCGCAGGCTCGAGGTGCCGATGCGTGCGCCCGCCGGCAGCGCGGCGAGCGACTCGTATTTCACCGACACCAGGGCGTCGCGCGGATCGCCGCGCTCGAGCACGGCGGCGATCGTGAACGGCGGTGCGAGCGTCGCCGGCATGTCCTTCATCGAGTGCACGGCGATGTCGGCCCTGCCGTCCTCGAGCGCATGCTCGAGTTCCTTGATGAAGAGGCCCTTGCCCCCGGCAGCGGCGAGGCTGCGGTCCTGGATGCGGTCGCCCTCGGTCACGATCGGCAGCAGGCTGACCACGAGGCCGGGGTGAAGGCCGGCCAGGCGCGCCGCGACGTGCTCGGCCTGCCACAGCGCAAGCCGGCTCCTCCGTGTCGCGATCCGTAGCTGCGCTGGCATCCGGCCATTTTGCCATGCGGGGTCCAGGGGCTAGGATTCCCCCTGGGACAGGGACCGGGGGATGCCATGAAACGCCTTATGACGACAGCATTTGCACTCTGCCTCGCCGCCGCCGGGACGGCGTCGGCCGACGACACCGCGCGCGCCCGGCTCGGCGGAAACGCGTTCGAGGCGGGCGGCTCCGTCACGCTGGGCGAGGCAGTGCCTGGTAACGCCTTCCTGAGCGGGGGCGACGTCGAGGTCACCGGGTCCGTGGGTCGCAACCTCTTCGCCGCAGGCGGCGAAGTGACCCTCGCAGCCCAGGTCGACGGCAGCGCACGCATGGCGGGCGGGACGCTGCGCGTCGCGCCTGAGGCTCGCGTCGTCGGCAACGCGACGCTCGCCGGCGGCTCGATTACGGTGGACGGGCCCATCGACGGCGACCTGCGCGCATTCGGCGAGCGCCTGACGGTCAACGGCCAGGTAAACGGCGACGTGCAGTTCGCCGGCGACGAGCTTCGTCTCGGGCCCGGCGCGCGCATCGGCGGCAGCGTCGTCTACACGGGCGACAGCCGGCTCACGATCGACCCCGCCGCCCGCGTCGCGGGCGCCATCAAGAGAATTACCGACGAGCGCGACTGGCGGCGCCTGACGCATGGCGCGACGATCGTCGGCGGGATCACGGTGTCCCTCGGCATGGTCCTGCTGGGCGCGCTGCTGGTGCTCGCCCTGCCGCGATTCAGCCGCGAGGCGGCAGCCTCGATCCGGCGCCTGCCCTGGCAGTCGCTCGGGCTCGGCTGCGCGATGCTGATCGGCGTACCGCTGTTGCTCGTGATGCTCGTGGTGACGCTGATCGGCATCCCGCTCGCGGTGATGCTCGCATTCGCTTACGGAGCGCTGCTGGTGCTCGGCTGGCTGGTCGCGGCCCTGTTCATCGGCGATACCGTGCTGGAGCGAATCGACTCGAAGAAGCTCGACTCGCCGTGGTGGCGGGCGCTCTTCCTTCTGCTCGCGATCGTTGCGATCGCATTCTTCCGGCAGGTTCCGGTTGCGGGCCCGCTCGTCTGGGGAGTCCTGTTCCTCGCAGGCATCGGCGCTTTCACGCTTCGCGCCTGGGAAGGATTCAAGGGCGGGCCGGCTGCCGCTACCCGCTGAAGATTGTCCAGATTGCGCCGATGATGGCGAGCAGGAGCACGCTCAGGGCGATGTCTCCGTTGCGCGCCCCTCGCAGTCGCGCCTCATCTGCCGCGGCGGCGGGCTGGACCGTCGCGATGGTCAGGTCGCGCGTCTGCGACTCGGATGGCGGCGCCGTGGCGAGGCTCACGACGACCAGCGCGATCACCGAGATGGCGAACAGCAGCACCGCGAAGTGCAGGAAATTGATGCCGGCGAAGGCGGCTGCCGGCGCCCACGCGACCGGTGCGTTGAGCTCGAGCAGGAGCCGGCCGAAGCCGAGCACGAAACCGAGCGCGAGGGCCGTCGCGGCGCCCTTTGCATTCGCGCGCGGCCACAGGATGCCGACCAGGAACACGGCGGCGATCGGCGGCGAGATATAGGCCTGCACGCTCTGCAGGTACGTATAAAGCTGGCCGGAGATCAGCTTCATCAGCGGGATCCAGGCGAGCCCGCACAGCACCAGCACGACAGTCGCTGCCTGCCCGGCCACGACCAGCTGCCTGCCGGTCGCGAGCGGCCGCCAGCGCTTGTAGAGGTCCATGGTCACGAGCGTCGCGCTCGAGTTGAACACGGATGACAGCGAGCTCATGAGCGCCGCCAGCATGCCGGCGATGAGGACGCCGCGCAGGCCCGCCGGCAGCAGTTGCGCTGCGAGCGCGGGCAGCGCCTGGTCTGGGCGGTCGAGCTGGAGCTTGCCGGACTGCGCGAGCGCGTAGGCGATCACGCCGGGCAGCACGAAGATGAACAACGGCAACTGCTTGAGCAGTCCCGCGAAGATCGCGCCGCGGCGCGCCTGGACCTGGTCGCGCGCGGCCAGGACGCGCTGGACGATGAACTGGTCGGTGCACCAGTACCAGATGCCGAGGATCGGCGCCCCGAACAGGATGCCGGTCCACGGAAAGTCCGGGTGCGACGAGGGCAGCCACAGGTCGAACCGCTCGCGGCCGACGACGGCAGTGAGCCCGTCCCATCCGCCGATGGCGTTGAGCCCGAGCGCGGTCACCGCGACGGCGCCGAGCAGCAGCACGAACATCTGCAAGGCGTCGGTGTAGAGCACGGCCTTCAGCCCGCCGAACAGCGTGTAGATGCCGGTCGCGATGACCACGACCGTGGCGCCGGTCCAGAAATTGATTCCCATGAGCGCCTCGAACACGATGCCGCCCGCGGCGATGGTGACCGAGATCTTGGTGAGCACGTAGCCGACCACCGACACGATCGCAAGGTACATGCGCGGGCCCGACGAATAGCGCCGTTCCAGGAATTCCGGCATCGTGAAGACGCCGCTGCGCAGGTAGAAGGGCACGAAGAACCAGCCGAGCAGCAGCAGCACCAGGCCGGCGATGATTTCGAACTGCGCCACCGCGACGCCGGAGGCCGCGCCCGTTCCCGCCAGCCCGACCAGGTGCTCCGCGCCGATGTTCGACGCGAACAGCGAGGCGCCCACGACGAACCACCCCGTGTTGCGTCCCGCGAGGAAGAAGCCGTCGGCGCTTTCGGTGCTGTGCGCGCGCCGGGTCGCGACGATGGCGACCACGAACACCAGCACGAAGTACAGGAGTACGATGATCCAGTCGAGTCTCGTCATTTCGAAGCCCCCTGCGCATTTTCCGCCGTCGCGACGCCGAGCGCCTGCGGGTACACCGCGAGCAGCCGTCTCAGGACGCCGTTGGTCCAGCCAAACCCGTCCTGCAGCGGGTATTCGCCGCCGAGCGCCGCGTCGCCGCCGCTGACGTCGTACTTCTCGACCAGCTTGCCGGTGGCGCGATAGCCGAGGACATTTTCCCGCACCCACCGGTAGGCGATCTTGCGCGCCAGCCGCCGTTGCCCGTAGCGGTTGAGTCCCTCGATGGCGATCCACTGCAGCGGCGCCCAGCCATTCGGCGCGTCCCACTGTTGCCCTGTCCGTGCGGTCGTCGTCGCCAGCCCGTCCGGTTCCAGCAGCCGCTGCTCGACGACTGTCGCGACGTCGCGCGCCTGGCGGGCCGTGGCGAGGCCCGTGAACAGCGGATAGAGGGTCGCCGCGGTCAGCTGGCCGGTCCGCTGCCTGGCGGGCCACGCGTAGTCCTCGAACACGCCGGCGCGCTCGTCCCAGAGATAGCGGTCCATGGCGCGCTGGCGCTCCTGCGCGCGCCTGGAGAACAGGGCGGCTTCGGCGGGGCGGGCGCTTGCGCGGTAGGTGCGCGCGAGCGTGCGCTCGAGTCCGTACAGGAGGCTGTTCAGGTCGACCGGCAGCAGTTCCACGGTGCGGATCGTCGCGAGCGAGCGGCCGTCCCCCAGCCAGCGCGAGCTGAAGTCCCAGCCGCTCTCCGCGGCGGCTCGCAGGTTGCGGTAGACCTCGGCCTCGGGACGCCCGGAAGCCTGCGCGGTTTCGACGTCGTCGCGCCAGGATTCCTCGCGCGGAATGTCGCGATCGTCCCAATAACGGTTGAGCAGCGAGCCGTCCGTCAGGCGTACGACCCGCCGGTGCGACTGGCCGGGTTCGAGCGAATCGGCGCCTTCCATCCAGAAGTCGTATTCGCGTCGCAGCTGCGGCAGGAACCGGCGGTACACGTCGCCACCGTCGCGGGCCGCGAGCAGTTCGACCATCAGGGCAAAGAAAGGAGGCTGCGACCGGCTGAGGTAGTAGCTTCGGTTGCCGTTCGGCACATGGCCGAACCGGTCGATCAGCCAGGCGAAGTTCCTGACCATGTCGGTCGCGAGGTCATGGCGGCCGCTTTCCTCGAGGCCCAGCATCGTGAAATACGAGTCCCAGTAATAGATCTCGCGAAAACGCCCGCCGGGAACGACGTAGCGGAACGGCAGCGCGACCAGCGAGGATCCGGGCCTGGCCTCGTCGGGCGCTCGCTCGAGCACGGCCCACAGGGCGTCGATGTGGGCCCTGACGTCCTGGCCGGGCTCGGTGGCGTACGCGGTGCCGGCGGCTTCGGGCAGTTCGAAGTGGGCGCGCACGAAGCGGCCGAGGTCGAATCCCGCGTCGCTTCGGGTTGCGGCGTAGTCCGCCATGATCGCCGCGCCGGCCTCGCGCGGCACGGCATCGACGAACGTCTTGCCGTCATCGAACACGCGCTGCAGCTGTACCTGCTCGAACAGCCCCGGGTAGAGCTCGACCGGCGTAGGCGGCGGTGCATCCGCCGCGGCGGCCAGGGCCGGCAGCAGGCAGAGCGCCAAGAGCCGGGTCAACACGGCGATTTCTCTCCCCGGCGAGGCGCGGTTACCTAGAAATCATAACCGACGCTGAACATGACCGAGCTGCCGAAGATCGGCCGCCCGTTCGGCGCCGCCGGGTTGCGCGGGTCGCCTTCGGTGATTCCGTGCGAATTGTTGACGTTGTCGCCATGCAGCTGGAAGAACAGGCCGCTCTGGGATGCGACGATGACGCCGACGTCGTACTTCTCGTAGCTGTCCAGGTCGATCGTGTTGGCGTTGTCGCCGAAGCGGTCGCCGACGAAGGTCAGGCCGGCGTAGATCGTCGTCTCGAAGTTCCCCGCGTTGAATGTGTAGGAGGGCGAGATCCTGGCCTGGAAATCCGGCTGGCGCAGGACCTGGTTGCCGACGTCGCTCGCCGTGGTCGACTTCGTGATCTCCGTGTCCTGCCAGGTGCCGAGGAACGAGATCGCGACGCCGCCGATGTTGAACGACCCGTCGAGCTCGAGTCCGTAGGCCTCGGTGGTGAACGCGGCCGCCGGCACCACGCCGCCCACGGTGGACGAGAACGAGTCGTTCGTGTTGTAGAAGGCGGTGCCGTAGAGCCGCAGCGCGGAGGTCGAATACTTGGCGCCCACCTCGAACTGCTCGACATCGTTGACGTTGTTGTTGCCCTCTCGTATGTCGTCGAAGTGCGGGAACAGGAAGCCGTCCGTGTAGCGCGCGAACATGCCGAATTCATCGGTGAAATCGAAGTTGCCGGCGACGGTCTAGGAGGTCTCGTCGCCGGTGAGATGCGTGGTGAGATCCGTGGTCCCGTCGGCGTAGCCGGGGCCGGAGTCGAGCACGTAGTCGATCGTGATGTCTTCGTTGCGCACGCCGAGGTCGAGCCGGAACTGGTCCGTCATCTGCCAGGAATCCGCGAGATAGAAGGCCCGCGTGCTCGCGTCGCCCGCCGATTGCAGGCCGAACAGGAATCCGGCGTCGCCCCCGGCCGCCGCGATGTCCGCCGGCGTGATCGCGGGGTCGAGCGGCTCGCCGTGGGCGATGTTTTGCACCGGTAGCGGGTTGCCGATCGTCCAGAAGTCGTTCGACGACCAGGTGGCGCTGTAGTAGCCGAAGGTGACGTCGTGCGAGTCGCCGAACGTCTTGTTGATGCTGAGGTCGTTGATCAGCGCCTGCAGCTGCTTCTGGACCACCCAGTGGCCGTAGGTCTGCACGTAGTCGGTCGGCGCGAGGGTCACGCCGCTGACGGTCATGACAGGACCGCCGATGACATTGCCGAGCGCCTCCGCCGTGACTGCGCCGCCGGCGGGCACGAAGCCGTAGGTGTCGGCGTCGCCGTCCATGTAGGTGAAATGGTCGCGGATGGTGAAGCCGCCGCCGAGGTCAAACTCGGCGCTTCCGCCGGTCACCATGCCGTCCCAGCCGCGGCCGTCGGCGAAGTCGAAGATCTGGGTATTGCCGGCCGCGTTGACCTGGAGTTCCCGGAAGCGCGTCGCATTGCCGAGCTGGGCGAAATCGCCGAGGTCATTGCCGCTGTTGAGCGCCATCGGCAGGATCCACTGGCCGTGGTCATCGGTCAGGCGCGCGAACACGTCGATCTTGCCGTTGTCGAACACCTTGGTCAGGTTGGCGGTGAACTGGTTGCCTTCCTCCGCGGTGAATTGCGGGTCGCGAATGCCCTTCGACGACTGGATGTAGCCGCCGATCATGTAATAGAGGCCCTCGCCGAGCGGGCCGCTGAGGCGCGCGTCGACGCGCTGCAGGTCGTAATCCGAAGTCGAGTACTTGATCCGGCCTTCGGTCGTCTCGCCGCCCTCGAGCAGGTTGAAGTTCACCGTCAGGCCCGGCTCGCCTTTGCCGAACACGGCGTTCGGACCGCCGCGCAGTCCTTCGACCGAGGCGACGGTCTCGTCGACGCGGAATATCGAGCTCTGCTCGAAGAACGAGAGCATCTCGGTGCCGTAGAGCGGCGAGCCGTTGATCGCCAGCGTCACGAAGGGCGCATCGCCGCCGCCGGGAAGCCCGCGCACGTCGATGTTGGCGCCCGCGATGCCGCCGGAGCTTTCGACCCATACGCCGGGGATCGACTTGAACAGGTCCGCGGTGCTTTGCGGAGAAATCTGCTCGATGTCGTCGGCCTGGATGGTGGTGACCGCGAAGCTCGCCTCCTGCCGCGCCGTGCCCGCGCTGCCCGCAGTGCCTATGACCACGATCTCCTCGAGTTCCTGTGCCGGCGCCGTTTCCTGCTGCGCGAGGGCCGCGGCGGAGAGCAACGACGACACGCCGAGCGCGCCCTGGCAGGCGGCCCGAAGGATGCGCGTGCAATGCAGGTGAACGGGTCGCGAAATCATGGGTCCCCCTTGCGTCCGGGATGCGGGCAGTTTCGATTCGGGTATGACAGCGCTGTCTTCTGTAGCACCTCCAATTTAGGGTGTCAATCGGGAGCGACGCTGAGCACCGGATGATGCGCCGCAAAAATGCGGCAAATGTGTGCGCCCCACGATTGCTCCGGCCCGCCGCAACTTGGGTCTGCTGCCATGACAGCGATATCATCGCCGAATGGCCAGGAGCGGACGCAGGCACGGCGCCCGAACGCCGACGATCGACGACGTCGCCGCGCGCGCCGGCGTGTCCATCAAGACGGTATCGCGGGTGATCAATCGCGAGGCCAACGTTCGCGAGGAAACCTCGGCGCGCGTGCTGCGCGCGATCCGCGAACTCAATTACCGTCCCAACCCGGCGGCCCGCAATCTTGCGAGCCCGCGCGCCTACCTGATCAGCGTGCTGTACGACAATCCAAGCGACAACTACCTTGTCAGCGTATTGCACGGCGTGCTCGCCGCGAGCGAGGCCGCCCATTACGGCGTGATGCTCACGACCTTCGACGCCACGGGTCCGCGCCTCGTCGAGCAGGTGAGGCAACTGGTCAGCCAGCATCGCGTGAGCGGGCTGGTGCTGACGCCGCCGCTTTGCGATCACGCGCCGCTGCTCGCCGCGCTCGACGAGGACGGGACGGACTGCGTACTGGTCGCGCCGAGGGACGAGGGGCGCGACAGGCCGTTCGTCGCCATCGACGACCGGCGCGCCGGTCACGACCTCACGGAGTACCTGCTGGGCCGCGGCCACCGGCGCATCGGCTTCGTCAAGAGCCATCCGCTGCACGGCGCGGCGGCGCGGCGCCAGCAAGGCTACCTGGACGCGCTCGCCGAACACGGCATCGAGGTCGACCCGAAGCTGATCGTCAGCGGGCTTTTTTCCTTCGAGTCGGGCGTCGAAAGCGGGAGGCGCCTGCTGCACATGCGCAACCGGCCGACGGCGATCTTCGCCAGCAACGATGACATGGCCGCGGGGGTGTTGCACGTGGCCCACGAGATGGGCCTCGCCGTGCCGGCGCAGCTCTCGGTCGCGGGCTTCGACGACACGCCGATCGCGCGCAGCGTCTTTCCCGGGCTGACCACCGTGCGTCAGCCGATCCGCGCCATGGCGCAAGGCGCCGTCGAATGCCTGATCCGCGCGATTCGCAGCCGCGCGAATCGCCGTGCGGATGGCCCGCTGGCGCAGCACTTCGACTACGAAATCGTGATCCGCCATTCGGTGGCCGAGCCCGGCGTCAGGCCTTGACCATCGCGCGCCACGTATTGCTGGCGGGCCTCCTGTGCGCCTGGGCGCAGGCGGCGCCGGCGGCACCGCTGCGATTTTCGGTGCCGGAAGGCCACACGCAGAACGAGTTCTTCCGCGAAGGGCCGGTCGCGGCGCATCTGGTCGTCCGATCCGGGCCGAAGCCGAGGTTGCTGGCCGCGTTCCCGGCAGGCAACAGCGGTGCCGCCCTGTGGCTCGATGCGCCGGGCGGGCTTTCATGGGGGCCGGTTCGCGACCTGCACGCTGCGGGGCGCGAGGCGAGCGGCGGCGGCATGCTGCGCGGCATCACGGCCGAGATCGCAGCGACCGGTGGGCCGGCCGAGGTCCGCCGGGTGCTACTGGGGAGCGTGCGTACGCTGCGCGAGTTCGAGCGCGCGGGCCTCGTGCCCGCCGGCGTCGAGACGGCCCCGCAGCACGCCGGCAATGCGCTCGTCTGGGAGCGCCGGCGTATCGACGGGCAACCCGGCTACTACTTCGCGATCGAGCCGCTGGAAGGAAGCATCTCGGGCGGCGACGGGCCGCCGCTCGTGCTGAGCCCTGCGCCGGGCGGCGCGCTGCGGCTTCGGATTAGCGCGCTCACCGGGGAGACGCCGCTGGTCCCGCTCGGCCAGGATGAACTCGTGAGTCCCGGCGCCAGTGACACGCAACTGCTGCACGCGCTCGAATTCCTGAGCTACCAGGACAAGCTGCTGGCAGGGTCCTGGCGCTTCGATACCTACTTTGGCCGCGACACGCTGATGACGCTCCTCCTGCTCGGGCCGGTGCTGCGGCCGGGCCTTGCCGAGGCCGGGCTGCAGGCAGTGCTGGATCGGCTGAGCCCGGCGGGCGAGGTCGCCCACGAGGAGGACATCGGCGAATTTGCGGTCTTGCGCCGCCTCGCGGCGCGATGCGCCGGCCAGCGACGCGCCGCTCTACGACTACAGGATGATCGACGACGATTACATGCTCGCCGTCGCCGCGGCTTCCTGGCTCCTCGATTCGGCCGCGGGACAGGGCCGCGCCGCTGAATTTCTCGCGCGGGGACCCGATGCGGCGCGCCGCAACGGCTCGCTGCTCGCGCGCAATCTTGGGTTCGTCGTCGCCTCGGCGACGCCGTTCGCGCGCGACCCGGCGTGGCGCAATCTGGTCGCGCTGAAGCCCGGGGAAAAAGCCGGCGACTGGCGCGACAGCGAGGCCGGGCTGGGCGGCGGCCGTTATCCCTACGACGTCAACGGCGTCCTGGTCCCGGCAGCGCTCGCGGCGGTCGCGCGACTCGCAGACAGCGGGCTGCTGGATCCGTTTCTCGATGAGCGCGCGGCCGCGGGACTGCGCGTGGCCAGCGGGTTGGCGGCCGTGTGGCGACGCGAGGCGCCGCCTTTCTACGAAGTCCAGGCCGCCCCCGCGCCGGCACGCGAGTCAGTCGCCGCGTATGCCGCGGCAGCCGGCGTGGATCCGCAACCGGCACTGCGCGCGCTCGGCGATGGCGGCCTGCGATTTCGTGCACTCGCGCTCGATGCCGACGGCCGGGCAGTGCCGGTCCTCAATTCCGACGAAGCCTTCGCGCTGTTCCTGCTCGATCCCGATCCTGCCGAAGTCGCGCGGATCGTCGGCACCCTTGCCCGGCCATTCCCGGCGGGCCTGATGACCGGCGCGGGCCTGCTGGTCGCGAACCCGGCGTTTGCGCCCGTCGCCCTGCAACCTTCATTCGGCCGAACCCGCTATCACGGGACGGTGGTCTGGTCCTGGCAACAGGCCTTGCTGCGCGCCGGCCTGGACCGCCAGCTTGCCCGCAGTGACCTGCCGCAGGCGGTCCGCGATCGCCTGGAAGACGCGCGCGCGCAATTGCGGGCGGCCATGGCGTCGTCCCGCGGACTGCGGGGCTCGGAACTCTGGTCCTGGTCGTGGTCAAGCGGCCGCTACGCGGCGCAGCCTTTCGGGCAGGGCCGCGGCGACGAGACCGAATCGAACGCCGCGCAGCTCTGGAGCAGCGTGAATCTCGCCTGGCCGGAGGATTGAGCCGCGCCGGCCTTCAGCCGCGCAGGCGCCGCGCGACCTCGGCTGCGAGGCGCCGGCTGACCGGCAGGATGCCGCCGCCGCGCAGCCGCGCCGAATGGTGCCCCTCGGCGTCGCGCTCGAGCCCCTCGATGTGCGAGATCGCGACCAGCGAATTGCGGTGAATGCGCACGAACAGGGCGGCGAACTCGTCCTCCAGCGCCTTCAGCGACTCCTCGATCAGCTCTTCGCCGCCGCGGTGCTTCAGTGTCGTGTATTTCTGCTCGGCGATGAAGCAGCTGATTTCCTCGACCGGGATCAGGCGCAGCTCGTCGCGCGCCCGCACTGCGATGCGCGTACGCGGCCCGCCGGTTCCCTCGGCGATGCGCGCGAGCTGGGCGCGCGTCGGCCGGCGCGCGCGTTCGAGCGCCTCCCGCAGCTTGTCGGGACGCACCGGTTTCAGCAGGTAGCCGGCGGCCTGGGCATCGAATGCGGCAAGCGCATGCTGCTCGAAAGCGGTCGTGAAGATGACTGCCGGCGGTTCGGGCATGCGCGCGAGATGGTGCGCCACCTCGAGCCCGTCCATGCCAGGCATGCGGATGTCGAGCAGCACGACCTCCGGCCGCAGGCGGCCGGCCAGGAGGATCGCCTCCTCGCCGCTCGCGGCGACGCCGGCGAGCACGACGGCCGGCAGCTCCTCGACGAGATGGGACATCCGTTCGCGCGCGAGCGGCTCGTCATCGACGACCAGCACGCGCAGGTTCATGCGGCCTCGACCCCGGCCGGGAAGCGAAGCGTCACGACGAAGCGCTCCGGCGCCTCGAACACCTCGACTTCGGCCTCGCCGTGGAACATGAGCTCGAGGCGCTGGCGCACGTTGTCCAGGCCGATCCGGTGGCCCGGGCGGCGCGCGACGACCTTCGGCGCGACCGGGTTGTCGATCGTGATGACGGCGGCCTTGCCGTCGCGGCGGCCGACGACGCGAATCGTGCCGCCCTTCTCGAGCGGCTCGATCCCGTGATAGACGGCGTTCTCGAGCAGCGGCTGCAGGATCAGCGCGGGAACCGCGGCCTCGAGCGGCAGCTCGTCGATCTGCCAGTCGATATTCAGCCGCTCGCCGAGCCGCAGGCGCTCGACCCGCTCATAGGCGCGCGCGATCTCGATTTCGTGCGCAAGAGGGATCCGCTCGCGGTGCTCGCGCAGCGACGCCCGGAACAGGTCCGAGAGATCCGCGATCGCCTGTTCCGCGATGCGCGGGTTGCTGCGCGTCAGGGAGGCGATCGTATTCATGCTGTTGAACAGGAAATGGGGCCGGATGCGGGCCTGCAGCGCGCGCACGCGGCTCTGCGCTTCCGCCTCGACGTTGCGCTGCCACTGGTGCGCGACATAGAAATAGCGCAGCGCGAGGCCCACCGCGATCGCCGAGACCGCGAGGTTCCGCAGCAGCATCTGCAGCAGCTGCGCCGGCGCCGGCGCCGCCGCGACGCCGAGCGCCTTGTCGGTGTAGGCGTCGAGCCAGGCCGCTCCGCCGGTCACGAGCGCGGTCACGGCGAGGGCGAGCGCGAGCGCGACGGCGGAGCCGGCGAGCACGTCGAGCCGCGACAGGAGTCCGCGCACGGCGCACCATACCGCGGCGGTGCCGAGGGCGGTCCACAGCAGGAACAGCGATATCTGCGCGAGCTCGGTCCAGAAACTCGGCGAGATCCCGTGGCGCGCGAGCGTGAAGACGAGGGCGACGATTGCGGCGATCAGTATCACCGCGAGCACGCTCTGCGCCCGGCAGAAGTCGGGCAGGTAGAAACCCGGCCGCTCAGTCATCGCCCGAGCCTGAGAAAAGCGGCGTCTTGAGCCTGAAGATCGTCGAGATGTCCTCCTCGCCGTGGCCGGACTCGAGCAGGCGCGCATAGTCGGCGAGCGTCGCCTCGATCACGGGCAGCACGGCGCCGTGCCGCGCCGCCATGGCCCGGCAGATGCGCAGGTCCTTGTCGTGCAGCCTCAGCCGGAAGCCCGCGGGATATTCGCCGCGCGCCATGAACGGCGCGCGGTGCACGAAATACCACGACGAGCCCGCGCCCTTGCCGAGGATTTCGATCACGCGGTCGAGCGGCAGTCCTTCGGCCTGCGCGAAGGCCATGGCCTCCGCGGCGACCTGTATGGCGCCGGCGCACAGGATCTGGTTCGTCGCCTTGGTCGCCTGGCCGGCACCCGAGGGTCCCATCAGCACAATCGTCCTGCCGATCGCCTCCAGTATTGGGCGCGCGCGCTCGAAGGCCGCCGGCTCGCCGCCGCACATGACCGCGAGCGTCGCATTCTTCGCGCCCTCGACGCCGCCGCTCACGGGGCAATCGAGGAACGCACAGCCGGCTTCGGACAGGCGCCGGGCCGCGGTGCGCGCGGTGTCCGCGGCGACCGTCGAGCAATCGATCACGATCGAGTCTTTTCCCAGGGTCGGCCGCAGCGCGTCTACGACCGCGAGCAGGTCCGGGTCCGCGGAGACGCAGGTGACCACCGCCGGGCAGGCGGCGGCGAGCTCAGGCAGCGACGCGAAGGCGCGGCAGCCGGTCTCGGCTGCGAGCGCCGCGGTCTTGGCGGTCGTGCGGTTCCAGGCGCCGGCGAGCAGGCCTGCGCGATGCAGGTTGCGGGCCATGGGCTGGCCCATGGCGCCGAGTCCGATGAATCCGGCTTTCATGGCGGGCCCCATTGTGCCCGCTCGCGCCGATCAGCTGCAGTAGTCGTCGACGGCCTGCTTGGCGCGGGCGCGCGCATCGGTCAGTTCCTGGTCGGTCAGGTACTGACGCTTGCCGTCCGGCGTTTCGCGAAACAGGCGGCGTGAATCGAGGTAGCGCTGGTAGCGGTCCTGGGCGGCCTTGCACTGCTCGACTTTTGCCTTGGCCGCGTCATTCTCGGCCGCCTTGACCGCGGCCTGCGAGGGCGGCGGCTCGGGCGTGCGCGCCTGCTTGGAGGCATCGGTGTTCGAATCGTCGCCGCCCTCCTGGGTGTAATTGCCGTTGTCGGCGTCGTCTTCTTCGACGGTACCGGCTTCCTGCTGGTAGACGCCGAGGATCTTTGCGTCGCCCTGCCGCGGCGGGAGATCGGTGTAGTGGACCTGGCCGCTGCCATCGAGCCACTTGTAGACGGTTTCGGCCGTGGCCATCGCCGCGACGCTGGCCATCAGCAATGCCCATATGACCTTGGAAATCCGAGACATATTCCACCCCCGGCTGCGCAACACAGTGTGGCGTCCCAGGGCCGGAAAACCCTTGAAGTCCGTCACACTGGGACACGACCCAGCGGGAGTGTAGCCAAAACAGGGGTCAGTAGTTATAGGCGCGCTCGTCGTGCAGAGCGAGGTCGAGACCCTCGAGTTCCTGTTCCCGCGTCACGCGCAGGCCGATGGCAGCGTCGAGGACCTTCAGGATCATGAAGCTGCCGAGCCCGCTCCATGCAACCGTCAGCAACACGCTTTTCGCCTGGATCCAGACCTGGCCGGCCATGGACACGTCGTCAGGGAGTCCGCTGCCGCCCAGCGATCCCGCCGTGACGCCCGTCAGCAGCGCGCCGACGATGCCGCCGACGGCGTGCACGCCGAACACGTCCAGCGAATCGTCGTAGCCGAATGTGCGCTTCAGCCGGGTTGCGGCCAGGAAACAGACCGCGCCGGCGACCAGGCCGATCAGGAGCGCGCCCGCCGGTCCCGCGGTGCCGGAAGCAGGCGTGATCGCGACCAGGCCGGCAATCGCGCCGGTTGCGATACCGAGCGCGCTCGGCTTGCCGTGCACGCCCCACTCGAGGCCCATCCAGGAGAGGGCGGCCGCGGCCGTCGCGACTTGCGTGACCAGCATGGCCATGCCGGCCGTGCCGTTCGCGGCGAGTGCGCTGCCCGCGTTGAAGCCGAACCAGCCGACCCACAGGAACGCGGCGCCGATCAATGCGAACGGCAGGTTGTGCGGGGGAAGCGCGGACTCCGGGTAGCCCTGGCGGCGTCCGAGCATGACTGCGGCCGTGAGGCCCGCGATGCCGGCGTTGACGTGCACGACCGTGCCGCCGGCGAAATCGAGCACGCCCCAGTCCCACATCAGCGCGCCGGGGCCGCTCCATACCATGTGCGCGAGCGGCGCATAGATAAAGGTGAACCACAGCGCGACGAACGGGATCAGCGCGCCGAACTTCATGCGCTCGGCGTAGGCGCCCACCGTGAGCGCCGGCGTGATGATCGCGAATGTCATCTGGAACGTGACGAACACCGATTCGGGGATCGTGCCGACGACGGAATCCGGCGCGATGCCGGCGAGGAACGCCTTGCCGAAGCCGCCGACAAAGGTGCCGGTCGGCTCGAACGCGAGGCTGTAGCCGTAGGCGACCCACAGCACCGTGACGAGCGCGGCGATAACGAGGCACTGCATCAGGACCGACAGCGCGTTCTTGACCCGGACCATGCCGGCGTACAGCAGGGCGAGTCCCGGCAGCGTCATGAGCAGGACCAGGGCTGTGGCGACGATCATCCAGGCGGTGTCGCCGCTGTCGATCGTGGTCACGGCGTCGTGCATGGGACATCTCCGGATGGCGTCGAAATGGCCGGCACCGGGCAGATTGGGCACGATCTCGCCCGGCCGGGACCGGCTACCGTCGATGCAGGCAATGCAGCATCCGTGCCAGTGCCCGCCATGGTGCAAATCAGGAACTTGCAAAGATCCGCCGCGGTGCGCCCGCAGCCCGGCGCACCCGGCCGGTGCGGCAGCAGTGCCTGCCTGCCACAATACGGTGCACCATCGGACCTGAAGGATCGTCGCCGTGGCATTCGACCCCAAATCGCTCGACGAGCTCGCGCGCAAGCTGGCGGAAGCGGTGCCGCCTGGCCTCGCCGCCCTGAAAGACGACCTCGAGCGGAACTTCAAGTCCGTGCTGCAGGGCGGCCTCGCCAGGCTCGATCTCGTGACGCGCCAGGAATTCGATATCCAGGCTGCGGTATTGCAGCGCAGCCGCGAGCGGCTCGAGGCGCTCGAGGCGCGCATCGCGGCGCTCGAGGCGCATCCGGAGAAATAGCTGCGGCGGGCCGCGGCCCGTGACGCTCGCGACCGTCCTGACCCGCGCCCAGTTCGGGCTCGAGGCGCCGCTCGTTCGCGTCGAGGTGCATTGCGGCGCGGGGTTGCCCCAGTTCGCGATCGTCGGGCTGGCCGAGACAGCCGTACGCGAGAGCCGCGAGCGCGTGCGCGCCGCGCTCGCGCACGGCGGCTTCGATTTTCCGGCCGGGCGCGTCACGGTCAACCTCGCTCCCGCCGACCTGCCGAAGGAAGGCGGTCGCTACGACCTCGCGATCGCCCTCGCGATCCTCGCGGCCTCGGGCCAGGTTCCCGCGACGGGCCTGGAAAAGACGGAGTACTACGGGGAGTTGTCCCTGTCCGGCGAACTGCGGCCCGTACCCGGCCTGCTCGCGGCCGCGCTGCACGCCGTGCGCGACGGCCGCCGGCTCGTGGTGCCGACGGCGAATTCGGAGGAAGCCCGCGTCGTGCGCGGCGCGCGCGTGGCGGCAGCGCCGACGCTCGCAGCCGTGCGCAACGCCCACTGCGGCGGGGCCGGGCTGGAGTTCCGGACCGGCGGCGTGCTGGCGGCGACCACGGCGGATGCGCCGGACCTCGCGGACGTACGCGGCCAGGCGGCGGCGCGGCGGGCGCTCGAGGTCGCGGCGGCTGGAGGTCACAGCATCCTGCTCATCGGCCCGCCCGGCGCCGGCAAGAGCATGCTCGCGCAACGGCTGCCGGGCCTGTTGCCCCCGCTCCCGGACCAGGCGGCGCTCGAGTGCGCAATGCTGCACTCCCTGTCGCGCCCGCTTCCGCCGCCCGGGGAGTGGCGCCGGCCGCCGTTTCGCGCCCCGCACCACGGCGCCTCCGCCGCAGCGGTGATCGGCGGCGGTGGGCGCCTGCGGCCGGGAGAAATCTCGCTCGCGCATCACGGCGTGCTGTTCCTCGACGAGCTTCCGGAGTACCGCCGCGACGTGCTCGAGGCGTTGCGCGAACCGCTCGAGACGGGCTCGGTCAGCATCGCGCGCGCGTCCTGGAGCGGCCGGTTCCCGGCCCGCTTCCAGCTGGTCGCGGCGATGAATCCATGCCCCTGCGGGTTCGCGGGCGACGCGAACGGGCGCTGTCGCTGCACGCCGCCCGCAATCCGGCGTTACGTTGCGCGCATTTCCGGTCCGCTGCTGGACCGCATCGACCTGCACGTCGCGGTGTCGCGGCTCGAGTATGCGGCGCTCGCACCGGGTTCCGCGGCACCGGAGGCGAGCGAGGCGGTGGCGGAGCGGGTCCGGGTTGCGCGGGAGCGCCAGGACTTGCGCGGTGCGCTGAATGCGATGCTCGGGGCAAAGCCGCTGGCGGCCGCCTGCGGGCTCGGCCTGCGCGAGCATGGCCTGCTCGACGCCGCATCACGGCGGCTCGGTCTCTCGGCCCGGGCCTGTCACCGCATCCTGCGCGTTTCCCGGACGATCGCGGATCTCGCGGGTCTCGAACGCGTGGGGGTGGAGGAACTGTCGGAAGCGATCGGCTACCGCCGGCTCGATCGCGAGCCGGAGGCGCGCGCGGGCTAGCGGGCCTGCGACACCATGTACTCGACTGCGTCGCGCACCGCCTGGTCCGGCAGGCCGACATTGCCGCCCTTCGCGGGCATCTGGTTGAAGCCCTCGAGCGCATGCTTCTCGAGCGTCGGCAGGCCTTTCGCGATGCGCGGCGACCACGCGGCCCTGTCGCCGAACTTCGGTGCGTTGAGCAGGCCGGTGCCGTGGCAGGCATTGCAGGAATTCTGGAACACGGACTTTCCGTCCATCGGCTGGCTCGCGCCCGCGGCCGCCGGCGCGGCTATCGCCACGGCCGTCTTCTCGATTTCCTTCGCGGAGTTGTCCTCGCCCGAAACCGCGACCTCGGCGAACGGCCTGATCCGCTCCTCCGCCGAGGCCTGCATCAGCGGGTCCTCGGTGTCGCGGGCGCCTTTCGGGCCGCTGTCCACGAGCCTGGAAATACCGACCAGGACGAGCGCGATGGCGACGAGAATGCCGAGCACCGCGCTGAAAACGTTCATGAAATGGCGATCGGGTTTGGCCATTCGCGAATTATACTATCGGCCACGCGCCCGTAGCTCAGCTGGATAGAGTGACGGTCTCCGAAGCCGTAGGTCGTGGGTTCGACTCCCGCCGGGCGCGCCAATTTCCATCCGAGAGCCAGCCGCCGAAATGATCAAGACCCGTCTCGAGGCATTCAGCGACGGAGTAATCGCGATCATAATCACGATCATGGTGCTCGAATTGAAGGCGCCGCACGGCGAGAGCCTGGCGGCGCTCCGGCCGCTGCTGCCGGTGTTCCTGAGTTACGTGCTGAGCTTCGCCTATCTCGCCATCTACTGGAACAACCATCACCACATGCTGCACGCCTGCCGCAACGTGACGGGTTCGATCCTGTGGGCGAACCTTCACCTGCTGTTCTGGCTGTCTCTGATTCCGTTCACGACGGCCTGGATGGGCGAAAATCAATTCGCCGAGCCGCCGACGGCGCTCTATGGATTCGTGCTGCTGATGGCCGCGATCGCCTATGTCATCCTGCAGCGCCGAATCATCGCCTCGCAGGGCGAGGACTCGGTGCTCGCGCGCGCGATCGGCAAGGACTGGAAAGGCAAGCTGTCGCCGGTCCTCTACGTTCTCGGGATCCTCATCGCCTTCACCTCGCACTGGGTATCGAAGGCAATCTACGTGCTGGTCGCGCTGCTGTGGCTGGTGCCCGACCGGCGCATCGAGCGCACGCTTGCCCCGGGCTGGAAATGAGCTGGCAACGGCGGCTGCGGCGCGGCATCGGCTGGACGCTCGCCGCGAAGCTTGCCGCGCTCTTTGCGCTCTGGGCATTCTTCTTTGCGCCGGCTGACCGCGTGGAAGTAACGGCGCAGGGAGTGGACCAGCAGCTCGGCGTCGTGCCGGAACGGGACGCCGGATGATCGATTTCACGGTCGTCGACCTGTCGCGCATGCAGTTCGCGCTGACCGCGCTCTACCATTTCCTGTTCGTGCCGCTGACGCTCGGTCTGTCGATGCTGCTCGTGATCATGGAAGCGACCTACGTGATGACGGGGCGCGAGATCTGGAAGCGCATGACGAAGTTCTGGGGCCTGCTGTTCGGCATCAACTTCGCGATGGGCGTCGCGACCGGCATCACGATGGAGTTCCAGTTCGGCACGAACTGGGCCTACTACTCGCATTACGTCGGCGACGTCTTCGGCGCGCCGCTCGCGATCGAGGGCCTCATGGCGTTCTTCCTCGAGTCCACGTTCGTCGGCCTGTTCTTCTTCGGCTGGGAGCGCCTGACGAAGATCGGCCATCTCGTCGTCACGTTCCTGGTCGCGATCGGCTCGAACCTTTCGGCGCTCTGGATCCTGATCGCGAACGCCTGGATGCAGAACCCGGTCGGGGCCGAGTTCAACCATGAAACCATGCGCATGGAGCTGACCTCGATCGGCGAGGTCATGTTGAATCCCGTCGCGCAATCGAAGTTCGTGCACACCGTCGCCGCCGGCTACGTGACCGGCGCTGTCTTCGTGCTGGCCGTGTCCGCCTGGTACCTGCTGCGCGGCCGAAATGCCGATTTTGCGCGGCGCTCGATCGCGGTGGCGGCGAGCTTCGGCCTCGCCTCGGCCCTCTCCGTCGTGGTGCTCGGCGACGAGTCCGGGTACACGGTGACCGAGAACCAGAAGATGAAAATCGCGGCGATCGAGGCGATGTGGCACACCGAGGCGGCGCCCGCGCCGTTCACCCTCGTCGGCGTGCCGGACGTGGCGGCCCGCAGGACCCACGCGGAAATCCGCATTCCGTGGGCACTCGGCCTGATCGCCACGCGTTCGATCGACCGGCAGATGCCCGGCATCATCCCGCTCGTCGAGCACGCGAAGGCGAGGATAGCGAGCGGCGTGATCGCGCACGGCGCCCTGCAACGCCTGCGCGCCGATCCGGGCGACGAGGACGCGTTGCGGGCATTCGACGCGCACCGGGCCGATCTCGGCTACGGCCTGCTGCTGCTCCGGTTCGCGCGTTATCCGGCCGAGGCGACCGCGGATGACATCGAGCGCGCCGCCTGGTCGACGGTGCCGAACGTGCCGGTGCTGTTCTGGTCGTTCCGGATCATGGTCGCGCTCGGCTTCTTCCTCATCGCGCTGTTTGCCTGGTACTTCTGGCTCTCGGCCAGGCACCGCATCGGCGCCAGGCCGCGCCAACTCAGGCTCGCGTTCTATTCGCTGCCGCTGCCCTGGATCGCCGCCGAACTCGGCTGGATCGTCGCCGAGTACGGGCGCCAGCCCTGGGCGATCGAAGGCGTCCTGCCGACGTTCCTGGGCGTCTCGCCGACTGCGGCCGGCAACGTCTGGCTGTCGCTCGCCGGCTTCGCCGCGTTCTATACGGCATTGCTGTGCGTTGACGTCTTCCTCATGCTGCGCATGATCCGGCGCGGGCCGGAAGGGCTCGGCTACTGGCCAGTCACGGGCGGGCACCATGCCTGACTACGAAACCCTGCGACTGATCTGGTGGCTGCTGCTGGGGGTACTGCTGATCGGCTTCGCGGTGACCGACGGCTTCGATCTTGGCGTAGCGACGCTGTTCCGGTTCATCGGCAAGTCGGACGAGGAAAGGCGCGCATTGCTCGAATCAATCGAGCCAGTCTTCGACGGCAACCTGGTCTGGTTCGTCCTCGCGGGCGGTGCGGTCTTCGCCGCCTGGCCGTTGCTGTACGCGGCTTCGTTCTCGGCGCTGTACCTCGCGATGTTCCTGGTGTTGCTGGCCCTGATCCTTCGCCCGGTCGGGTTCCAGTACCGCGGCAAGCTGGCCGACCCGCGCTGGCGCGACGCCTGGGACTGGGTGATCTTCGTCGGCGGCGCGGCGCCCGCGCTGCTGCTCGGGGTCGCCTTCGGGAACCTGTTTCTCGGCATCCCGTTCCACATCGACGAACTCGCGCGTCCCGTCTACACCGGCGGGTTCATGAATCTGCTGCACCCGTTTGCCTTGCTTTCGGGAGTCGTGTCGCTCGCGATGCTGGTCCTGCACGGCGCGAGCTATGCGGCGATGAAGGTCGAGGACCCGATGGCCGCGCGGGCGCGCGCCGCCGGGATGGCGGCCGCCGCCGTGCTGGTGACGGCATTCACGGCGGGCGGCATCTGGATCGCGAACGGAATCGAGGGACTTCGGATCGTCGGCGCGCTCGACCCGGCGGGCGCCTCCAACCCGCTGCGCAAGACTGTCGAGGCGGCCACGGGCGCGTGGATGGGCAACTACGCGGTCTGGCCCTGGATATGGGCCGCGCCGGCGCTCGCGTATGCCGCGTCCGCGGCCGCCTGGCTCGCATTGCGCGCGAATCGCGCCGGCGCCGCATTCGTCGCGAGCGCGCTCGCGGTGACGGGCGTGATACTGACCGCCGGCTTCAGCCTGTTTCCGTTCCTGCTCACCTCGTCCTCGCACGCCGCGAGCAGCCTGACCGTCTGGGACGCGTCGTCGAGCCGGCGCACGCTCTTCATCATGCTGATCGCCGTTGTCGTGTTCCTGCCGATCGTGCTGGCGTACACGGCCTGGGTATTTCGCGTGCTGCGCGGCCGCGTGACGCTCGCGCACGTGCGCGCGCAGACTGGGTTTTGACCGGAATCCACACGGGAGCGATGCCGACATGTGGTACTTCACCTGGATCCTGGGACTGGGCCTCGCGCTGACCTTCGGCGTGGTCAACGCGATCTGGTACGAGCTCCGGGAAACGGATTCGGCGTCATGAGGCCCGCCGCGCTGGTTGCGGCGGCGATGCTCGCGCTGCCTGGCGCCGGGTTCGCCGAGACCTTCCGTTGCGGCCAGTCCATCGCCTCGCCCGACATGACCGTCGAGGAACTGCTCGAGAAGTGCGGCGAGCCGACCCACAAGACGTCCGAAATCGTGGACGTGTACGCACGGGGTGCCGGGGGCGGGCGCACGAAAACGGGCACGATCACCATCGAGAAATGGACCTATGACCGCGGGCCGCAGTCGTTTGCGATGGTCGTCACCGTCGAGGACGGGAAGATCAGGGCGATGGAACGCGCGAAGTGATCCGGCGCGGTCCTCACTCGACGTCGAAGCGCTCGATCGCGGCCGGTTGGCCGTCGATTGCGCAGCTCACGGTGTAGACGCCCTTGGCCCAGCCGCCCGGTTCCGCAAAGCCCATCGCGCCCGCCGAGTAGCCGCCGGCCCAGGCCGGCTGCGGCTCGTAGCCGAGCACGAGCGGCGGCGAGGTCTGGCCGTCCGGCCAGAAGAACCAGCAATCGACGGGCAGCTTCGCCGCATGCCCGAGCGGCGCATGCGCGAACTCGAGCTCGACGCCGATGCGCCGCGTGCGGTCTGCCGGGAACGCCGTCGCGTAATGGCGCTCCTCGATCGGCGGGAGCTGCTCGTCGACCGCGAAGATGCGGATCGCCTTCACGCGGATCTCGCCGTCCGCCACCTCGGGCGGGTTGCGGAAGACTTCGAACGACGCCTGCGCGGCCGGCGCGCCGTCGACGCGGCACTCGACCGAGTAGCTGCCCGGCTCCCAGTCGCCGTCGTCGGCCGGGCCCCAGAGCAGGTTCGCGCTCTGCGAGCCCGTCTTGCCGGCGAAAAACCGGAAATCCATGGGCCGCTCGGCGGGCGCAGTGGCGCCGCCCGGCTTCGTGAGCGTGCAGGCGAGCGCCACGGTCGCGGCCGCGTCCGGGGCGGCGTAGCGCGCTGCGAACTCGACGCCGAGCCGGCGCATGCGGGTCGCGTCGAAGCGGGTCGAGAAGATGCGCCGCGCGTCGGGCAGGACCGGCCCGTCGGCCTGCTCGAAGAATCGCAGCGCCGCCTGCTCGAACGACGGCGCCGCCTGGGCAAGCCCGGGAAGCAGGAGGACGGCTGCGAGCGATCGCCGCACGGTTCAGAGGTCGCCGGCGAGGGCCTTGTAGACGGCGGCGAGCGCCGTCGCGCGGCGCGTCTCGGACTGCACGTGCTGGTCCTCGAAGTCCAGCTTCTGCCGTTCGGCGATCAGGACCGCGAGGAAGTCGCCCGCGCCCACTTCGTAGCGGCGGCGCGCGAGCCGCGCCGCTTCGGTCGCGGCCTCGGCGCCGAGCCGGAGCTCGTCCTCGGCCTGGTTCGCGGCACGCAAGCCCGCAAGCGCGTTCTCAGTCTCCTCGAGCGCTTTCAGGACGGTTTCCTGGTAGGCGGCGAGCTGACCGTCGCGCCGCGCCTCGGCGGCTTTCACCTCCTGGTGAATGCGGCCGAAGTCGAAGATGCGCCAGGTGATCAGCGGGCCGTAGCTCCAGCGCTCGGCGGGCTCGCTGCCGATGGAATCCTTCGACGCGCCGGTCCAGCCGAAGCCTCCGAGCAGCGTGATCTTCGGGAAATACTCGGCCATCTCGTCGCCGATGTCCGAGTAATTCGCGGCGAGCTCGCGCTCGGCGGCGCGGATGTCGGGCCGGCGCTTCATCCATTCCTCGGGCGTTCCGGTCGCGACCAGCGGCGGGAGCGCGGGGATCTTCGCGGCGGGGGAGAGATTCGCGCGCAGCGTCTCGATCGGCCAGGCCGTGAGGACGGCGAGGCGCTGCTCCTGGCGCACGAGCTCGGCCTCGGCCTGCGGCACGCTTGCGGCCACCGCGCGCCGCTGCGCCTCCGACTGGGCCAGATCGAGCCCGTTCGAGCTGCCGGCGCGCACGCGCGCATCGAGGATGCGGACGTTCTCCTCGAGGTTCACGAGCTGCTCGCGCCGGAGCGCCAGGGTCTCGCGCGCGCCGAGCAGCGAGAACCAGGTCTGCGCCGTCTCGGCCACGATCGAGAGCTGCGCATCCGCGAGCAAGGCGGTGCGCGACTCGACGCGGCGATCGATCGCGTGGAACTCGTTGCGCAGCCCGCCGAAGAGGTCAATCTCCCAGCTTGCGTCGAAGCCGGCGCGGTAGGTATCCGTCCGGATGCCGCCGGGGGCCAGCGGATCCTGGGTGCTGAACTGCGCCTTCTCGCGCTGCGCCGAGGCGCCGACGGTCGGGAACCACGAGTAGACCGACAACCCCGACAGCGCGCGGGCTTCGTTCAGGCGGGCGCCGGCCTGTGCGATCGTCGTATTCGCGCCGAGCGCGCGCAAGATCAGCGCGTCGAGCTCGTCGCTGCCGAAGCCCGACCAGAGCTTCGGCGCCGCGGGCTCGGCCGTCGCCTCGGCGGCGGCCTGGTCGAAGCGCGCGGGCGTATCGAGTTCCGGCTTCTCGTAGTGCGGCCCCACGGTGCAGGCCGTCACCAGCAGAGCGAGCAGCGGCGCGGGCAGCGCATTACGCATGGCTGCGGCGCTCCTTGCGCCGCTCGACCATCTTGCGCAGCACGACGTAGAACACGGGCGTGAAGAACAGCCCGAAGAAGGTGACGCCCAGCATGCCTGACACGACCGTGATGCCCATGACGTAGCGCACCTCGGCGCCGGCGCCGGAGGCGAACACGAGCGGCGTCACGCCCGCGATGAACGCGAAGCTGGTCATGAGGATCGGGCGCAGCCGGAGCCTGCAGGCTTCGATCGCCGCGTCAACGATGCCCTTGCCCTGTTCCTCGAGGTCGCGCGCGAACTCGACGATCAGGATCGCGTTCTTGCACGCGAGCCCGATCAGTACCGCGAGGCCTATCTTGGTGAAGATGTTGTTGTCCAGGAAGGTCGGCGCGAACGAGGGCGGCGACACCGCGAGCCACAGGCCGTGGACGAAGTTCACCAGCCAGGTGCCGCCGATCGCGGAAAGCAGGCACAGCGGCACGATCAGGATGATCGCGAGCGGCAGCGACCAGCTCTCGTACAGCGCCGCGAGCACGAGGTAGACCAGCAGCACGCAGAGCGGGAACACGAGCAGGGCGGAATTGCCCTGGATGATCTGCTGGTAGGTGAGGCCGGTCCACTCGATCGCCATGCCGCGCGGCAAGACCTGGTCCGCGACCTCGCGCAGCTTCTTGAGCGCATCGGTGGAGGAGAGCACCGCGGGGTTCAGGCCGGCCGAAACGTCGGCCGCGGCGTAGCCGTTGTAGCGGATCACCGGGTCCGGGCCGAAGCTCGGCTTGATGTCGACGACGGTGCCGAGCGGCACCATCTCCCCGCGGTCGTTGCGGACCTTCAGCTTGCGGATGTCCTGCACGCTCGCGCGGTAGGGCGCATCGGCCTGGGCGTAGACGGAATAGGTGCGCCCGAAAAGGTTGAAGTCGTTGACGTAGGCCGAGCCGAGGTAGACCTGCAGCGTGTTGTAGACGTCGGTCAGGGCGAGCCCGACCTCCTTCACCTTGGTGCGGTCGACCACGGCGTCGAGCTGCGGCACGTTCGACTGGTAGGACGTGAACGTCGACATCGGGTCGAAGCCCGGGGTCTGGCCGAGCTTGCCGATGAGCGCCATCGTGCTCGCGTAGAGGTCGCCGTAGCCGATCGCGGCGCGGTCCTCGACGTACAGGTCCAGGCCATTCGCGTTGCCGAGACCGAGCACCGGCGGCGGCATCAGCGCGAAGGCGAGGCCATCCTGGACCTGGCCGTAGCCCATGTTGATCCGCATCGCGATCTCGGCCGCCGAGAGCTTGCGCTCGCCCGGGGCCTCGAGGCCGACGAACATCACGCCGGTATTCGGGGTCGCGACGAAGTGCACCGCGTTGAGGCCGGGAAACTGCACGACGTTCTTGACCCCGGGCACCTGCAGCGCGATGTCGCCCATGCGGCGCATCACGCGGGTGGTGCGGTCGATGTTCGCCGCCTCGGGCAGCTGCAGGATCGAGAACAGGTACTGCTTGTCCTGGGTCGGTATATAGCCGCCCTGCACCGCGCGGAATCCGAGCACCGCCACGACGATCAGCACGGCGTAGATGGCGAGCAGCCGCGGCGCGCGCGAGATGGTGCCGCCGATGCCGCCGGAGTAACGTTTGCCGAAGCCCTGGAACAGCCGGTTGAACGCGGCGAAGGGCCTGCCGAATGCGCGCTCGATCAGGCGTCCGAGCGCGTCCCTGGGCGCGTCGTGCCGCTGCAGCAGCATCGCGGCGAGCGCCGGGGAGAGCGTCAGCGAGTTGAAGCCGGAGATGATCACGGCCGCGGCGATGGTCACGGCGAACTGCCGGTAGAACTGCCCGGTGACGCCGCCGAGGAAGGCGAGCGGCACGAACACCGAGGCGAGGACGAGCGTGATCGCGACGATCGGTCCCGAGACCTCGCTCATCGCCTGGTGCGCCGCGTCGCGCGGCGACTTGCCCGATTCGATGTGGCGCTCGACGTTCTCGACCACGACGATCGCGTCGTCGACGACGATGCCGATGGCGAGCACCAGCCCGAACAGGGTCAGCACGTTGATCGAGAAGCCGAGCAGCCACAGCACGGCAAAGGTGCCGATGATGGAGACCGGCACGGCGACCAGCGGGATCAGCGAGGCGCGCCAGGTCTGCAGGAACAGCACCACGACGATGACGACCAGCGCGATCGCCTCGAGCAGCGTCTCGATGACCGAGGCGATCGAGTCCCTCACGAACACGGTCGGGTCGTAGACCACCGACCAGTGCAAGTCCTCCGGGAAGCCGCCCTCGAGCTCCTTCATGCGGTCGCGGATCGCGCTCGAGAGGGCGACCGAGTTCGCGCCCGGGGCCTCGAAAATCACGATCGCGGCGGCGTCCTCGTTGTTGAGCAACGACCTGATCGCGTAACTATTGGCGCCGAGCTCGAGCCGCGCGACGTCCTTGAGCCGCGTCAGTTCCGCGCCGTCCGACTTGACGACGATCTCGCCGAACTCCTCGGGCGAGGCGAGGCGGCCCTGGGCGTTGATCGAGACCTGGAGCACGGAACCCGCGGGCGTCGGCGGACCCCCGATCGCGCCGGCGGAGACCTCGACGTTCTGCTCGCGGATCGCGGCGATGATGTCGGTGGCCGAGAGCGAACGCGCCGCCGCGCGATCCGGGTCGATCCACACCCGCATCGCGTAGTTGCCGGCGCCGAAGGCGAGCGCCTGGCCGACGCCCGGCAGGCGCGCGAGCTCGTCGCGCACGCGCAGGTTCGCGAAGTTCGACAGGTACAGCGCGTCGTAGGTCTTGTTGGGCGAGTCGAGGTGCACGACCATGGTTATGTTCGAGGAGGCCTTCACCGTCGTCACGCCGAGCGCGCGCACCGCCTCGGGCAGGCGGGGCAGCGCCTGCGCCACCCGGTTCTGCACCTGGACCGCGGCGAGGTCGACGTTGGTCCCGCTCTTGAAGGTGACCGCGAGCTGCATCTGGCCGTCCGAGCTCGCCGTCGACTTCATGTAGATCATGTTCTCGACGCCGTTGACCGCCTCCTCGATCGGGCCGGCGACGGTGGCGGCGATGGTGCGCGGGTTCGCGCCCGGGTAGGTCGCCGTGACCTGCACCGACGGCGGCACGACGTCCGGGTACTCGCTGATCGGCAGGTTCGGGATCGCCATGATTCCCGAGACCAGGATCAGCGTGGACAGGACCGTCGCCAGGATCGGCCGGTCGATGAAGATGCGCGAAAAGTCGGTGTGCTTGGACATTTACTGCTTCGCGGCAGGCTGCTGCGGCGCGGGCGGCTGCAGGTTCGGCTGGTCCATCGGGACCTCGTGCGGGTTCACCGGCTGCCCCGGGAAGAAGATCTTGCGCATGCCGTTGATGATCACGCGGTCCCCGGGCTTGAGGCCGGACTCCACGACCAGGAGGCCCTCGACGCGCGGCCCGAGCTTCACGTCGCGGCGCTCGGCGGAGTTCTTGTCGCCGACCACGTAGACGTAGCGGCGGTCCTGGTCGGTCAGCACCGCCTGCTCGTTGATGAGCAGCGCGTCCTTCTTCGACTCGCCGAGCAGGCGCACGCGCGCGAACAGCCCCGGCGTGAACAGGCCGTCCGGGTTCGGGACGATCGCGCGCGCGCGAATGGTGCCCGTCGCCGGGTCCAGCGCGTTGTCCACGAAGTCCACCTCGCCTTCGTGCGGGAAGCCCTCCTCATTCGAGAGCCCGACCAGCACGGGATTGCGGGCGTCGCGCGAGCTTTCCCGGTTGCCTGCGCGCGCCAGCGCCTGGTAGCGCAGGTACGCGCGCTCGTCGCCGGTGAAGGTGACGTACACCGGGTCCACGGAGACGAGCGTGGTCAGCAGGGTCTGGTTCGGCACTACGAGGTTGCCGGGCTTTACCAGCGCCTCGCCGACGCGGCCTTTGAACGGCGCGGTGATATAGGTGAAGCCGAGGTCGAGTTTCGCGTGCTCGTAATTCGCGCGCGCCGCCAGCAGGTCGGCATTCGCCTGCAGCGACTCCGCGTTGGCCTGGTCGAGCTCGCCCTGGGAGATGGCGCGCTCGCCGATCAGCTCCTTGGCGCGTTTCAATTGCTGCTGCGCGAGCGCGACGCGCGCCTCGGCCCGGGTCGCCTCGGCCTCGGCGGCTTCCGCGGTCGCCTTGTACTCGCGGCCGTCGATCGTGAACAGGAGCTGTCCCTTTTCGACCATGCCGCCTTCCTGGAAGTGCACGCCGTTGAGGTGCCCGGCGACGCGCGGGCGGATCTCCGCGGAATCGATCGCCTCGACGTGGCCGCTGTACTCGTCCCACTCGGTGACCGATTTCCTGACCACTGCGGCGACGTTCACGTCGGGAGGCGGCATCTGGTGCTGGCCGTCGCCGCCACAGGCGGCGAGCAGCGCCGCCGCGATTCCGATCAGTTTGCGCATGGGTCAGGCTTCCTTGGCGACTTTTCCGCGGGAAGCCCCGCCGCCCCACTGGCGCGCGAGTTCTTCCATCAGTGCCACGAGACGCGCGCGGGCCGGTCCCGGCATCGAATACATCTGGAACAGTTCCTGCCACATCAGGCCCTCCGCGGCGAGGTGCACGAGGTGCAGCCGCAGGTCCCGGTCGGTCCACTGCTTGCGGCCGAGCCGCTCGCGCAGGTCCTGCCGGCAGGGATTCATCAGGGAGGGATCGAGCGTGGCGGCCGACAGCATGCCGCAGAGAAACCGGCGGTGCGACTCGTCCTGCGCCGTCAGGGTGCGGATGAAGCCCAACAGTCGCGCCGTCTCCGGGTCGCAGTCTGTCGGCGTGCACGCCGCCTCGGCGTCGTCCCACTGGCGGAAATCGGCCTCCAGGAGGCCGCGCAGCAGGTCTTCCTTGGTGGGGAAGTGGTACGTGATCCCGCCGCGGGTGATCCCGCTCTCCTTGACGAGCTCGTCAAAGGTGAGCGCCCCGGCGCCGTCGCGTTCGACGACCTGCCGGGCAGCGTCCAGAATTCGCTCGCGCGCATGGGGTTGACGGACCATACCGTGACTATACAAAACGTTCTGTACAGTCGTCTAGACCCAGCCGCGACGGCGGAAATAGATGTAGGGCACGATCGCCGAGAACGCCATCAGGAGCAGGGCGACCGGGTAGCCGTAGGGCTTGTCGAGTTCCGGCATGAAATGGAAGTTCATGCCGTAGATGCTCGCGATCAGCGTCGGCGGCAGGAACATGGTCGCCGCGACCGAGAAAATCTTGATGATGTTGTTCTGCTCGATGTTGATGAGCCCGAGCGTCGCCTGGAGCATGAAGCTCGACTTGTTCGCCAGGAAGGACGCGTGGTCCGAGAGCGCGAGCACGTCGCGCGACATGCTGCGGTAGCGCGGGAGCTGCTCCTTCGGGACCTGGACCGCGGTCGACTGCTGGATGAACGTGAGCTGCCGGGCCAGCGTCACGAGGCTCTCGCGCGCCTTCGAGGTCAGGTCGCCGTCGCGGCCGATTCGTTCCATCACGCCGCGCAGGTCGCGGGTGCGCGCGGTGCTGCCCGGCGCCGGCGCCGCAAACACGCTCGCGGAAAGCTCGTCGAGGCCGACGCCGACGCGCTCGAGCACGTCGGCCGTGCGCTCGATGACCGCCTCGAGCAGCCCGGCGAGGATCGCCGGGGCGTTGGCCGCGGCCGCGGGATGGCGCTCCGAGTAGGCGACGAAGCGCCGGAACGGCAGCGGGTCGACGTAGCGGTTCGTGATCAGGCGGTTGTGCGAGAGGATGAACGTGATCGCCGCGGACTCGGGACGGTCCGTGTCGATCTTGGTGACGACGGTCGCCGTCATGTAGAGGGTGCCGTTCTCCTCGTAGAGCCGGCTCGAGGTCTCGATCTCGCGCATTTCTTCGCGCGATGGCACGTCGATCGCGAGCAGGCGCTCGACGGCGCGTTCCTCCGCGAGCGTGGGCTCTAGCAGGTCGACCCAGACGCACTGCTCGGGGATGTCGGCCGGCGGCGGATCGAGCCGATTGAGTCCCTGGCCGCCCGGTACGAAGCAGTTGAGCACGCGGGCGTCCGGCCGGGATCAGTTCGTTTCGTGCTCGCGGGCCGCGAGGTCGTTCACGAGCTGGAACAGCGGGTCGACGCCGCCCGCCATCTCCGCGTCGGTCAGGTACTTGCCGTGCACGACGAACATCGGCGTATGGTCCAGCAGGTAGCGGCGCGACAGGTTCTCGGCCTGGCGCAGCTTGTTCTCGGACGAGAATGAGCGGTAATACTTCGCGAAATCCGCGGCGGAAACGCCATTCCCCTCCAGGAACTCGCGCGCGGCCTTTTCGGTCGCGTCCTTGTCCACGCGGCCGCCGCTGATGACGGTCAACGGGTGGTGACGCGTGTGGATCTCGCGGAACACCTCCGGATGCAGCTTGTCGAGCATGCCGAGGGACTCGATCGTGAAGAAGAGCCGGGCGTCCTCGCGCGTCACCTCGTTCCAGATCACCGGCGTGCGCTTCAGCACGATCCAGTCCGGCTTCGACTTCTCCCAGGACTCGAGCCGCGGCTCCAGCGCCGCGCAATGGCCGCAGCCGTACCAGAAGCCTTCGACCACCTCGACCTTGCCGGGCGGCGTCGAGACCGGCTGCGCGACCGGGTACTGGATGAAATTCTCGCCGGCTTTCCAGCGGCCAAGGTCGCCCTTGGGCGCGGCCGGCGCAGTGGCCGCGACCGCGGCGGCGATCATGCTCGTGGAACTGACGGCAGAATCGACGGTCTCGCCGTCGCTTTGCCCGGTCGCCGGCTGGGTCGTGGCGACGGCGGCCGGTGGGGCTTCGGAGGCCGGAGCCGCGGGCGCCTGGGCTTCGGGCGCGGCAGCGGGCGGCGCTTGCTTGCCGCAGGCGGCGGCGAGCAACAGTACCGCGAGTATGACGGGCGTGAGTTTGTTCATCGGAGTCCCTGCACGTAGGAGGCGAGCGCGCGCATTTCTTCTTCGGTCATCCGTTCGGTGACGGCCTGCATGATCTCGTTGCCGTCCGGCCTGCGGGCGCCGTCCTTGAAGGCCTTGAGCTGGTTGAACGTGTAGACCGCGTGCTGGGCTCGAAGTGCCGGGTACTTCGCCGGGCCATTGCCCCGGCCTTGCGGTCCGTGGCAGGCGATGCACGCGGGAATGCCGCGTTCCTTGTCGCCGCCGCGGTAGAGCTTCTCGCCCGCCTTCCAGTTCGAGGCGTCGGCCTCGCCGCCGGCCGGCGTCAGCTCGGCGAAATGCGCGCCGACGTCCTTCATGTCGTCGTCGGAAAGCACCGCAGCCATCGGCGTCATGAGCGGGTTGACGCGGGTTCCGGCCTTGAAGGCTCCGAGCTGCTGCGCGATATAGCCCTCGTTCTGGCCGGCGAGATTGGGCCATTCCGGGCTCACGCTCGTGCCGGCCGGGCCGTGGCATGCGCCGCAAACCGCCGCCTTCTGTGCGCCGAGGTTGGCGTCGCCGGCAACTCCCGGACCCGCGATGGCGAAGGAGGCAAGGACCAGCCCGAACCCGAATCTATTCATGCAAGAATTATATATGTCCCGGTATTCCGAGGCCCGCTTCCTGAAAAGCGCCGTGAGCCCGGCGGGTTTTGGCGACGACTCGGGCTACGAGGTCGCGATCTCGGGCCGCTCCAACAGCGGAAAGTCGAGCGCGCTGAATGCGATCGTGCGCCAGCGTGCCCTTGCCCGGACCGGCGCGACGCCCGGGCGCACCCAGGCGGTCAACCTGTTCGAGCTGGTGCCAGGACGCCGGCTCGTGGACCTGCCGGGCTACGGCCACGCGCGCGTGCCGCCATCCGTACGGGCGGCCTGGGCGCAGCTGATGGATGCCTACTTCGCACAGCGCTCCTCGCTCGCCGGCCTGTTCATCGTCGTCGATGCGCGGCGCGGCTTCGGCGCCAGCGACGAGGCGATGCTGGCCTACGCCACTGCCCGGGGCCTGCCCTCGCACGTCCTGCTCACCAAGGCGGACAAGCTGAAGCACGGCGAAATGAAGGCGGCGCTTGGCGCGGCCCGGCATACGCTCGGCGGGCGCGCGAGCGTGCAGCTCTTCTCGGCGGAAACGGGGGAAGGGGTGGATGCGGCGCAGGCTGCGCTGCAGGCGATGCTGAGCGGCCACGCAAAAGCGCCCGGCGATCCGTGAGGACCGCCGGGCCATACCCGGCTTGGGGATGCAATCCGGGCAACCCGCTCAGGGAGGGAAGCGGGGAGCGTCTCACGGCGCTCATTCGGTTGGATGGAGTCGGACTTCGAAAGTTCAAACGGCTAGTGGGCGGCGTCCCAGTCGGGGCCCGTGCCGGTGTCGACTTTCAGCGCCACCTTCAGGTCGGCGGCGCCGCACATGAGATCGACCAGCCTCGCGCGCACATTTTCGACAGCGGATTCAGCGACTTCCAGCACCAGCTCGTCGTGCACCTGCAGGACCAGCCGGGCTGCGGCGCCTGATTCGAGCAGCCAGCCCTGCACGGCGATCATCGCGCGCTTGATGATGTCGGCCGCGGTGCCCTGCATCGGCGCGTTGATCGCGCTGCGCTCCGCGTACTGCTGCAGGTTGCGGTCGCGCGAGCGGATTTCAGGCAGGTAGAGCCGGCGCCCGAACACCGTTTCCACGTAGCCGCGCTCGCGCGCATCCGCGCGCGTCCGCTCCATGTAGTCGCGCACGCCCGGGTAGCGCCCGAAGTAGCGGGTGACGTAGTCCTGGGCCGCGTGCCGCTCGATGCCGAGCTGGCGCGCGAGGCCGAAGGCCGACATGCCGTAGATGAGCCCGAAGTTGATCGCCTTCGCGGCGCGGCGCTGTTCGTTCGAGACCTTCTCCGGCGCGAGGTCCAGGACCTCCGCGGCGGTCGCGCGGTGGATGTCGCCGTCCTCGGCGAATGCGCGCGCGAGGCCCTCGTCGCCGGAAAGGTGCGCCATGATGCGCAGCTCGATCTGCGAGTAGTCCGCGGAGAGCAGCACGTGGCCCGGCGGCGCGACGAAGGCCTGGCGGATGCGACGGCCTTCCGGCGTGCGGATCGGGATGTTCTGCAGGTTCGGGTCGCTCGACGAAAGCCGGCCGGTGACCGCGACCGCCTGGTGATAGGACGTGTGCACGCGGCCGGTCTTCGCGTCGATCTGCTCCGGCAGCTTCTCGGTATAGGTCGAGCGCAGCTTCGCGAGGCCGCGGTACTCGAGGATGATGCGCGGCAGCGGGTAGCGCCCGGCGAGCTCCTCGAGCACTTCCTCGGCGGTCGAGGGCTGGCCGGTGCGCGTCTTCTGCCGGACCGGCAGCCCCTGCTTGGTGAACAGGATTTCCTGCAGCTGCTTCGGCGAGTCGAGGTTGAACGGCTGCCCGGCCGACGCGTGCGCCTCGGCCTCGAGCTCGACCAGCCGCTTCGCGATCTCGCCGCTCTGCTTCCGGAGCATCTCGCGGTCGATGAGGACGCCGTGGTGCTCCATCGCGAGCAGCACCGGCACCAGCGGCTGCTCGATTTCCTCGTAGACTTTTAGCAGCGCCGGCTCCTTCGCGAGCGCCTCGTGGAGCACGCGGTGCAGCTGCAGCGTGACGTCCGCGTCCTCGGCGGCGTATTCGGCCGCCGTCTCGACCGGCACCTGGTTGAAGGTGATCTGCTTCGCGCCCTTGCCCGCGACGTCCTCGTACTTGATCGTGTCGACCCCGAGGTAGAGCTTCGCGCAGGAATCCATGTCGTGGCGGGTCGCGGTCGAGTTCAGGACATAGGACTCCAGCATCGAGTCGTAGCGCATGCCGGCGAGCGCGATGCCGGCGCAGGCGAGCACGTGGGCATCGTACTTGAGGTGGTGGCCGGCTTTCGGGCGCTGCGGGTCCTCGAGCAGCGGCTTCAGTTTTGTCAGCGTCTTCGTCCGGTCGAGCTGGTCGGGCGCGCCCGCGTAGTCGTGGGCGAGTGGGAGGTACGCGGCCTTGCCGGGCTCGATGCAGAAGGAGACGCCGACGATTTCGGCTTGCATGTAGTTGAGGCTGGTGGTCTCGGTGTCGAAGGCAAACAGCGGCGCTTTGGCGAGAGCCGCGAGCCATTCGTCGAGCTGGGCGCCAGTCGTGATGGTTTCGTAAGCGCGGACCGGCACCGGCGGCCGGGACGCCGGCTCGCTCGCGCCGCCGGAACTTACGCGCTCGCTCGCCGGGTCCCGGCTGGCCGGTGCCGGAGCGGCGGCGGCCGAACCGGTCAGCTGGCGGAGCAGCGAATTCAATTCGAAGCGCTGGTAGAGCGTCGAGAGCGCGGCGACATCGGGCGGCGTGCGCTTGAGGTCCGCGGGAGCCGACGGCAATTCGAGGTCGAGGCGGATGGTGGCGAGCTTGCGCGAGAGCTCGAGCGTCGCGAGGTTGTCGCGCAGGCTCTCGCCGACCTTGCCGGCGATGTCCGTCGCGTGGGCGACGATATTTTCCACGCTGCCGTATTCGCCCAGCCACTTCGCCGCCGTCTTGGGCCCGACCTTGGGCACGCCCGGGATGTTGTCGGCGGTGTCGCCGACCAGGGCGAGGTAGTCGACGATCTGTTCGGGCAAGACGTCGAACTTGGCCTTGACGCCGGCGCGGTCGAGCCTGGTCTCGAACATCGTGTTGACCAGCGTGATGCGGTCGTTGACGAGCTGCGCCATGTCCTTGTCGCCGGTCGAGATCACGACTTCCATGCCCGCGGACGCCGCGCGGCCGGCTAGCGTGCCGATGACGTCGTCGGCCTCGACGCCTTCGATCCGCAGCAGCGGCAGTCCGAGCGCCGGGATCGCCTCAGTCAGCGGCGCGATCTGCGAGCGCAGGTCGTCCGGCATGGGCGGGCGGTGCGCCTTGTACTGCTCGAACAGGTCGTCACGGAAGGTCCTGCCCGGCGCGTCCATCACGACCGCGATCAGTTCCGGGCTTTCCTCCTTTAGCAGCCTGTTCAGCATGTTGAGCACGCCGAGCAGCGCGCCGGTCGGCACGCCTCTGGACGTGGTGAGCGGCGGCAGCGCGAAGAACGCGCGGTACAGGTAGGACGAGCCGTCCACCAGCCAGAGCTTGCCGGTCTTGCCCATGGCTTACAGGCCCGGCGGCGGCGCGGGTTTTTCGTCCTTCTTGTCCTTGTCCTTGTCCACGTCGGCGGGACCGTGGATCTCGACCGGCGTCTCAACGCTCTCGTCCGGCAGGTAGAGCGCGCCCGTCTGCCCGCAGGCCGAGAGGCCTGCCATTGAAAGGAGCACGAGTGCCGCGCGCATCGCCGGAGTATAGGCCAGGCTAGCGCGGCTGGCGTTCGATGACGGCGATGGTCAGGCGCGAGACGCAGACGAGGCGCTTGCGTTCGTCCGTGATCTCGATGTTCCATACCTGGCTGCGGCGGCCGAGGTGGATCGGCTGCGCGCGCCCGGTGACGTGGCCGCCGGTCGCGGGACGCAGGTGGTTCGCGTTGATCTCCTGGCCGACGATCTGCAGGCGCGCACGGTCGATGCACATCGATCCGCCGACGCTGCCGAGCGTTTCAGCGAGCGCGACCGAGGCGCCGCCGTGCAGGATCCGGTCGGGCTGCATGGTGCGGCCGTCCACGGGCATGCGCGCCTCGAGGTAGTCCGGGCCGATGTCGGTGATCTCGATGCCGAGGTGCGCGCCCATCGTGTCGTGCTGGAATGCACGCAATTCGTCGACGCTGAATTGACGAAACCAGATACTCATGGCCCACCTTCCTGCTTTCGGTTAGTGTACCCGCCGCGTGGCCGATCAACATGCCGTACCCGCCGCTCCACGCCCGGCCGTCGCGGTCGCGGGCTCCGCCCTCGTTTTTCCGGTGCGGCGCATCTTCTGCGTCGGGCGCAACTACGCCGAGCACGCGCGCGAAATGGGGGCGAGCGACGTCCGGGCGCCGCCATTCTTCTTCACCAAGCCGGCCGACGCCGTCATGGCCTCGGGCAGCAGCGTGCCGTTTCCGTCGCGCACCTCCGACCTGCACCACGAGGTCGAGCTCGTGGTCGCGCTCGGCGGGCCGGGCGAGATCTTCGGCTACGCAGTCGGCAACGACCTCACGCGCCGCGACGTGCAGCTGAAGATGAAGCAGGAAGGCAAGCCCTGGGACACGGCCAAGGGCTTCGACCATTCCGCGCCGGTCTCGGCGATCGCGCGCACCGCCGACGTCGGCCATCCCGCGCGCGGGCGCATCTGGCTCGAGGTGAACGGCACGCTGCGCCAGGAAGGCGACATCGCCGACATGATCTGGGGCGTGCCCGAGATCCTCGCCGAGCTCGCGACCTGGTTCGAGCTGAAGGCGGGGGACCTCGTCTTCACCGGCACGCCGTCCGGCGTCGGCCGCCTCGAACCCGGCGACCGCGTGCGGGGCGGGGTGGACGGCGTGGGCATTCTCGAGCACAGGATGGCGGCGGCATGAAGCTTTTCTCCTACTGGCGCAGTTCCGCCGCCTGGCGCGTACGTATCGCTCTCTCGTGGAAGGGCATCCCGCACGGGACGGTGCCGGTGCACCTCGTGCGCGAAGGCGGCCAGCAGTACAGCGAGTCCTACCACGAGGTGAACCCGCAGGAACGGGTGCCGGCCCTCGAGGACGACGGCCGCGTCTTCGCGCAGTCGCTGGCGATCATCGAGTACCTCGAGGAGACGCATCCCGAGCCGCCGCTGCTGCCGGCCGATTTTGCCGGCCGCGCGATCGTCCGGCAGATGGCATTGCTCGTTGCCTGCGAGATCCACCCGCTGCAGAACTCGCGCGTGTTGAATTACCTGCGCGGCCCGCTCGCGCAGGGCGACGGCCCGGTCGCCGAGTGGGTACGGCACTGGATCGGACAGGGCTTCGCCGCGCTCGAGGAACTCGCGCGCCGCCACGGCGACGGCTCGCACCATCTCTACGGGGGCGCGGTCTCGCTGGCGGACGTCTGTCTCGTGCCCATGATGTACAACGCGCGGCGTTATCACCTCGAGCTGAAGCCGTACCCCGCTCTCGTGGCGATCGACGCGCACCTGATGACCCTGCCGGCCTTCGAGGCGACCCGCCCCGAAGCGCAGGCCGACGCGGAATGAGCGACACGCGCGACGGCAAGCCCGACGACCCGATGGCCGGGATCCACTGGGATCTCGACAAGTCCATCAGCTACAGCCAGTACCTGCAGCTCGACAAGGTCCTGAACGCGCAGAAGCCGCTCTCGGGACAACACGACGAGATACTCTTCATCGTGATCCACCAGGCGAGCGAGCTGTGGATCAAGCTCTGCCTGCACGAACTCGCCGCGACCCGCGCGCAGATCCGCGCCGACGACCTCGAGCCCGCATTCAAGATGCTCTCGCGCGTCGCGCGCATCCAGACCCAGCTGATCCAGTCCTGGGACGTGCTGGCGACGATGACGCCGTCGGACTATTCGAAGTTCCGCGACTCGCTCGGGCAGAGCTCGGGCTTCCAGTCGTGGCAATACCGGCTGCTCGAGTTCATGCTCGGCAACAAGGAGCCGCGCCTGATCGAGGTGCACGCGAAGGACAAGGCCGCCCACGCCCTCCTGAAGCGCGAGCTTTCGACGCCCTCCATCTACGACGAAACGCTGCGCCTGCTGGCGCGGCGCGGGTTCGACATCCCGAAGGACTACGCGGAACGCGACTGGACGCAGCCCTACGTCGCAAGTCCCGCGGTCGAAGCCGCCTGGCTTGCGATCTATCGCGATGCGACGGCGCACTGGGACCTGTACGAACTGGCCGAGAAGCTCGTCGACCTCGAATACCGGCTGCAGCAGTGGCGCTTCGCGCACCTGAAGACGGTCGAACGCATCATCGGCTTCAAGCGCGGCACCGGCGGCTCGAGCGGCGTCGGCTACCTGGCGCACGTGCTGCAGAAGGGGTTCTTCCCGGAGCTGATCAGCCTGCGCACTTCCATCTAGTCCGGGCGAGCCAGCGGCGCTTCATTGGGCGGCGCAGGCCAGCTCCGGGAGGATGTGCTTCTCGATCAGCGACTGTGTTTGCTGGTGCATCCCCGGCTTGCCGAAGTGCGTGCGGGTCACGACGATCACGGTGTCGAGCTTGTCGATGATCGTCACGCGATTGCCTCCGTTGCCGCTCATGGACCAGCCGCCGAAATCGCCGCACGGCGTGCGATAAGTGAATCGCCAGAACAGGTAGCCGTAGTCGGTCGGCGGATCGTCGTAGGCCCGGCGGTGGGCGGTCAGGGCCGCCTCGATGAATTCGCGGGGAACCACCTGCTTGCCCCGGTAGGCTCCGCCCAAGCGGACCGTCTCGGCAAGCGCAGCCCAGTCGCGCGTCCGGAGGCTGAGCCCGCCCCCCGTGAACACTTCGCCGGTCTTGGAGCGAAAGAACTCCCAGCGCGAGATGCCGAGCGGCTCGAACAGGTGCTCGGCCATGAATACGTCGATCGGCTGCCTGGCAGCGCGCTGGACGGCCTGGCCGAGCAGGAAGACGCCGGCTGTGCAGTAGAACCAGGGACCGCGGCCGTTCGCGTCGCGCCGGTAATCGGCCTTCACCGGGATGTCGACCGCGAAGCGAGCCCAGGCGTCCAGCGGATACAGGTTCTCCTCGTTGCCGGGGCTCTTCTCCTCGTCGTCATTGCAGTCGAGAGCGGAGGACATGGTCAGGAAATCCTCGAAGGTGATCGCGTCCTTGAGCGGGCCTCCGTTGGCGAATGGCGCGAGGTCGCTGAGGTACGGGAACACCCGGGCATCCACACCGGGAACGAGGCCGCGGCCGATCGCGATGCCGACTGCGAGTGCAGTGATCGACTTGCCTGCCGAGCGCGTGTTTTGCAGCGTCTCGGCGTCGGTGCCGCCGAAATAGGCCTCATGGAGGATCTCGCCTTTGCGCATGATCAACACGCTCGTCGTGTCGGGAACTTCGCCGCGCTCGATCGCCGCCGCTATGCCGGGGAATGCCGGAACGGGCATCGCGTCAGGCGCGCCCGCGGATACCCGGCAGGAGAAGACGAGGCAGGCGGCGAGCATGAACTGGCGCATGGCCGGGATGCTGCTTGAACAACCGGGCGGCGTCTTGTACGGACGCAACCTGTTCAGGCGTGGCGCCTGCGGTAGACAGCGGGGGTGATCCGCAAGCAGCGCGCGAAGGCGCGCGTCATGTGACTCTGGTCCACGAACCCGGCCGTCTGTGCGACCTCGGCGAGAGGCACCGAAGTGTTGCGGAGCAGGCGCGCCGCCCGCTCGATCCTGATCCGGCGCACGTAGTCGCCGGGCGAACAGCCGTAGAAGCGCCGGAACGCCCGGGCGAGGTGAACCGGGTGCACGCCGGTCGCGCCGGCGATTTCGGCGATCCTGAGTTCTTCGTGGGCCCGATCGTGGAGCTGCTCGCGGGCGGTGCGCAGCCAGCGCGGCGGTCGCCGCTCGTCGGGGAGACTACGGATCAGGATCGAGACCAGCTCGAGGCTCTGGCACTCGAGAGCGAAGTCGGAAGGTTCGTCGAGGATCCCCCGTGCAATCCGGTTGGCCAGGGCGAGGGCGGATGGAGCCCAGATCCGCTCCGGCTCCTCGGCGGTCGGGCCGAGCGCGGCAACATCCGCCAGGCGTTCGCTGGCGAACGAGATGCCGAGAAATCGCCCGGCTCGCTCCGGAAACGTGTCGCGGTGTGTGGTGCCCGGCGGGTTGTAGATGAGCGCCGGTTCGGCGTAGATGTGACCGGCGCCTCGTGCACTCGACAGGTAGTGGCCGTCGAGCAGGAAGACGAAATGTGCGTCCTCGTGCGTGTGCCGCTCGACCGAAATCGCCTCATGGGCGGTCTTGATCGACAACGAGTATCCGCGCGTCTCCCGCGCCGCGTCGGGAATCCCGTAAAACTCCCCGTGGTGGAGTACGACGCCGGCCATCGGCGGGAGTCTAGCCGAGACCGGTCGCTAGGAACGGTCATCGTCCCCGAAGAGCCGCTCGTCCCAGCGTATGGACTCGACCGCCGCGACCCGGATGCGCCTGAAATCGGCGTGAACGGGATTGATGAGCACGTTGCGCTCGACTTCGAACACGATGCTGGGGACGCGAAGCACGACGGTCTTGCCGTTGTCGAGCCAGGCGTCGCCCGCCTTGCGGCTCGCGATCATGTCGGCGTCGCCCCAGCCGGCGACGTCCTTCGGCTCGAGCGAGGCGACGTCGAGCGAGTCCGGCGCCTGGTACGTGACGCAGACCTGGTGCTTCGGCATGCGGCCGTTCGTGTGCACCAGCTTCTCGAGCATCGCGCCGGTCTGCGTTTCGCAGGCATAGATGACCGCGCGGCCCGGCGAGTTCCAGCGACCGCCGTGCAGGCGCGCGCCTTCGCCGCTCTCGGGCGAATGGCGAGAGTCCGCGATGCGGTAGAAGCGCATCGCTCAGTTCAGGCGGGGAGGCCGTAGAGCGCGCGCATGACGACGTCCTCGACCTGGCGCGCGCCGAGTTCCGTCAAGGCTGCCTCGATGGGCTTCTTGCGGCCGAGTTCCGGATGCGGCGTGCCGAGGAACCGCTGCGCCTCCGACTCGTCGTCCCAAAGGAGCTCCGCGAGCGCGATGACACGGGCGAGTCGCTCGGTCTTCTCGCTCTCGACGAGCTTCAGGCGATGGCGCCGCTTCCAGGTCGCGGCTGGCACGACGCGGTGCATGAGCTTGAGGCGGGCGGGGCCCTGGACGCCGGATCGTTCGACGACGCGCTCGAGGCTCTGTTTCGGCAGGCCGGATTCGACCGCCTCGGCAATGCCGGCGATCGAACGGATGGCGGGTTTGAGGCCCAGGATCCTGGCGACGCGATCGGCAGGGACTGACATGGGGTCGTCACCTCCTGCGATCATTATCGGCTCAAATGAGCTAGCAAACAAGATCATATGGTTGACTCCGGAAGCCTTATCTTTGTGGGGTATTGTGATACGATACTGTACAGAAACACAGGCTCAGGAGACGATCCATGGAGAGGGAGTTTTCTGCGATTTCTACGCCCGCCCTGGTGGCCGAGATCACGACCCTGGCCGGTCACCTGAATGCCGGGAATGCGCGTTTTCTGTCGTTGATTGCGGAGCTGGACCGGCGTCGTGGCTGGGCCGAGTGGGGCGTGAAGTCCTGCGCGCACTGGCTCAACTGGAAGTGCGGTATTGATCTGGGTGCCGCCCGAGAAAAGGTCCGCGTTGCCCGTGCGCTGGAGAAATTGCCGCAGCTCACCGCCGCCATGGCGGCGGGTCGCATTAGCTACGCGAAGGTGCGTGCGATGACCCGGGTCGCGGACGCCGGGAATGAGGGTTACCTGCTCAACATCGCGCTGTGCGGTACGGCAAGCCATGTCGAAGAGGTGGTCCGGGGATACCGGCGAGCGCTGGATGCGGCGGAGCTGAGCAGGGAGGCCGTACAGCAACGAGACCGGAGTCTCTGGTGGCGTACCGAGGCGGATGGCTCACTCGAGATTCGAGGCCGGTTGCCGGCGGAGGTGGGTGCGCTGTTCAAGCGGGCGCTCGAGGCGGCGGTCGACAGCCTGCCGATCCCGAAAGACGTTTCCGCGGAAACGTCTTCGGATGAATTGCACCGTTCCCGCAAGTGCCGGGTCGAGGCCTTGGCGACCCTGGCCGAGAGCTTTCTCGCGACCGGGCCGAGGGATCTCTCCGGCGGGGACCGCAACCAGATCGTGGTGCACGTGGATGCCGAGACCTTCCGGCACCGCCATGCCGGGCGCTGCGAGCTCGAACACGGGCCGTCGATTGCAGCCGAGACGGCGCGAAGGCTCGCCTGCGACGCCAGCGTGGTGCGGATCCTCGAGAACGAGCAGGGCGAGCCGCTCGACGTGGGCCGCAAGACCCGCACCATCCCGCCGGTCATCCGGCGGGCGCTCAACTCGCGCGATAAGGGCTGCCGTTTTCCCGGCTGTACCTTCAAGCGCTACGTCGACGGCCACCACGTGAAGCACTGGGCCAACGGCGGCGAGACGAAACTCAGTAATCTCGTCACGCTCTGCCGCTTCCACCACCGCCTGGTCCATGAAGGCGGCGTCGAGATCCAAACCCTGGACGACGGCGCGTTCCGGTTCGTGACGACCGGATGGCCAATCATTCGACAGCCCGCTGCCCGCGCCCACGGAATGGATCGGACTCGTGGCCGGTCACGAGGATCTGGGCATCACGCCGTCCACCGCCGTCACCCGCTGGACCGGCGAGGCGCTCGACCTCGGCCTCGCGGTCGAGACCCTGATGCGGCCGAGAGAGAAAAGCGTTTCCGCGGAAACGTCCTGAAGCCAGGAGAACTACTCTTGACTACGCCACCTTGACCGGAATTCTCCCGATCGCAATTTTCTGTTTCCACTCCCTCGGCCCCGTCTCATGCACCGACTCCCCGCGTGAGTCGACTGCCACTGTCACCGGCATGTCCTTCACCTCGAACTCGTAGATCGCCTCCATGCCGAGCTCCGGGAACGCGACGACGCGCGCCTTGCGGATCGCCTTCGACACGAGGTAGGCCGCGCCGCCGACCGCGATCAGATACGCCGAGCCGTGCTTGCGGATCGACTCGATCGCCTCCGGCCCGCGCTCGGCCTTGCCGACCATCGCGAACAGGCCGGTCTTCTCGAGCATCAGGTCCGTGAACTTGTCCATGCGCGTCGCGGTTGTCGGTCCCGCGGGCCCGACCGCCTCGTTGCGCACGGGATCGACGGGACCGACGTAGTAAATGACCCGGCCGCGCAAGTCGACGGGCAGTTCCTTGCCGGCATTCAGAAGATCCGCCAGCCGCTTGTGCGCCGCGTCGCGCCCGGTCAGCATGCGGCCCGACAGCAGCAGCGTCTGTCCCGGCTTCCAGCTACGGACTTCTTCCTGCGTGAGCGCATCGAGATCGACGCGCCGTGATTCCGGGGACGGCTTCCACTGGACATTCGGCCACGAATCCAGGGAAGGCGGGTCCAGCGCGACCGGCCCGCTCCCGTCCAGCACAAAATGCGCGTGCCGGGTCGCGGCGCAGTTCGGGATCATCGCGACGGGTTTCGATGCCGCATGCGTCGCGAAGGTGCGGATCTTGACGTCGAGCACGGTCGTGAGCCCGCCGAGTCCCTGGGCGCCGATGCCGAGCGCATTCACCTTCTCGAAGATCTCGACCCGAAGCGCCTCGAGCTTCGACGACGGCCCGCGCGCCAGCAACTCGTGCATGTCGATCGGGTCCATCAGCGATTCCTTCGCGAGCACCACGGCCTTGTCGGCGGTGCCGCCGACGCCGATGCCGAGCATGCCGGGCGGGCACCAGCCGGCGCCCATGTGGGGTACGGTCTCGAGCACCCAGTCGACCAGCGAATCCGAAGGATTCAGCATCGCGAGCGTCGACTTGTTCTCGGAGCCGCCGCCCTTGGCGGCGACGGTCACGTCGACGGTGTCGCCCGACACCAGCTCGACGTGCACGACCGCCGGCGTGTTGTCGCCGGTGTTTTTCCGCGCGAACAGGGGATCCGCGACGATCGAGGCACGCAGGCGATTCTCGGCGAGCAGGTAGCCGCGCCGCACGCCCTCGTCGACCAGTTCCTGCAGCGAACGCGTGGTGTCCCAGCGGACGTTCATGCCCGCCTTCACGAACACGTTGACGATGCCGGTGTCCTGGCAGAGCGGGCGATGGCCTTCCGCGCACATGCGCGAGTTGGTCAGGATCTGGGCGATGGCGTCCTTCGCCGCCGGCGACTGCTCGCGCGCCCAGGCGCGCCCGAGGTGCTCGATGTAGTCGGCGGGATGGTAGTAGGAGATGAACTGCAGCGCATCGGCGACGCTCTGCACGAAGTCGGCTTCACGGATGACGGGGCTCACGGCCCCGCGATTCTACCTGACGAAGGCGAGCCCGCGCGTCAGCAGGGTGTAGTCGCCCTCGATCACCATGAAGCCGACCAGGATGAGCAGGCAGAGCGGTGGCATCAGGATCGCGAGCTTCAGGGCAAGCCGTTCCCAGGCCATGTGCATGAAGATCGCGACGATGAAGCCGGCCTTCAGCAGCATGAACAGGATGATCAGGGTCCAGCGCAGCATGCCCTCCAGGTGGAAGTAGTCCACGAGGTAGGAGCACGTCGAGAGTACGAACAGCAGCAGCCAGATCCACAGGTAGAGCGCGAGTGGATGCTGCTGGCCTTCTTGTGCGTCAGACATGCAGGTTCACCACAGGTAGAAGAAAGCGAAGATGAACACCCAGACGAGGTCCACGAAGTGCCAGTACAGACCCGCGACCTCGACGGTTTCGTAGGAGCCGCGCCGGTCGTAGAAACCCGAGGCGACGCGCTTGGCCGTGACCAGGAGATAGATGACGCCAGCAGTCACGTGGCAGCCGTGGAAGCCCGTGATCATGAAGAAGCAGGAGCCGAACTGCGGCGCGCCCCAGGGATTTCCCCAGGGCCGCACGCCTTCCATGATCAGCTTGGTCCACTCGAAGGCCTGCATGCCGACGAAGGTCGCGCCGAGCGCGGCAGTCGCGCACAGCAGGATCACGGTGCGCTTCTTGTCGCGGCGGTAGCCGTAGTTCACGGCGAGCGCCATGGTGCCGCTCGAGGTGATCAGCACGAAGGTCATGATCGCGATCAGGATCAGCGGGATGTCGCGGCCGAACAGGTGCAGCGCGAACACCTCGCTCGGGATCGGCCATCCCGCCAGCGTCGCGAGCCGCACGTGCATGTACGACGTCAGGAAGCAGGAGAAGATGAAGGTGTCCGAGAGCAGGAAGATCCACATCATCGCCTTGCCCCAGGGCACGGAGAACGCCTGCTTGTCGGCGGCGTAATCCGCGGCGACCTGCTGGAGCGGGTGCAAGGCTGTAGCGTCGTGGGCCATGGACAGGGCTCCCGGTCAGAGGAACAAGAGCGCGCCGAACACGGCGAGCCAGACGAGCAGCAGGAAATGCCAGTAAACGGCGCACAGGGCGAAGGTCTGACGCAGGTCGATGAGTTCCGCGCCGCCGGCGAACCGCAGGGACGCCCGGCCGAGCACGAAGAGCCCGCCGGCGAGGTGCAGGCCGTGCAGGATGGTCAGTACGTAGAAGAAGGCGATCGCCGGGCTTCCCTGGATGAAGTAGAGCGAGGGACCGACGGCCTGCCAGGCCAGCACCTGGCCGGCCAGGAACGCGAGCGAGAGCGCGCCCGCCGCCGCGAGCGCGACTTGCGCTGCGCCGCGGCGCCCGTGCGCGACCGCGCTCGATGCAGCCTGCATGGCGAGGCTCGCCGCGACGAGCACCCCCGTGTTCCAGTACACGATCGCCGGGATCGTCAGGTGACACCAGCCGACGCTCTGGTGCATGCGCATCGCGTAGGCGGAAAGGAACAGCGCGAACAGCGAAGTCACGACCGCCATGAACATGAACAGCGCGATGCGGGCGGGCGGCATGCGAATCGCGCCCACGTCACCGCCCTGGTCGCGATGGTCCCAGGGCTTGGCCGTAAACCGGCTCGCGACCGCGAGCCAGGCCACGATGCCGACCGCGAGCGCGATGAAAACGACCGGGGCGCTCAATGCCGTTCCTTCCTGCCCGGGTGCAGGTCAGCTTCGGTCTGGTGGGTCGCGTCGACCGGCACGTTCTGCGGGATGAAGTCGTCCGGCATGCCCGGCACGCTGTAGTCGTAAGCCCAGCGGTAAACGACGGGGAGGCGCGGCCCCCAGTTGCCGTGGTGCGGCGGCGTGTCGGGCGTCTGCCACTCGAGCGTGGTCGCCTTCCAGGGATTCGGCGGTGCCTTTTCGCCCTTCCAGAGGCTCACGATCATGTTGTAGAGGAAGATCGCGACCGAGGCGGCGACGATGAGCGCGGCGACCGTGATCGCCTCGTTGATCGTGTGCACGGAATGCGGCAGGAACTCGGTGTTGCCGAGCGCGTAGTAACGGCGCGGCACGCCGAGGATACCCAGGTAATGCATCGGAAGATAAATCGCGTAGGTCCCGAGGAACGTCATCCAGAAGTGGACCTTGCCAAGCGTCTCGTTCCACATGCGGCCGGTAATCTTCGGGTACCAGTGGTAGATCGCGCCGAACACCACGAGGATCGGCGAGACGCCCATGACCATGTGGAAGTGGCCGACGACGAAATAGGTGTCCGAGAGCGGCAGGTCCACCGTCACGTTGCCGAGGAACAGGCCGGTAAGGCCCCCGTGCACGAAGGTGAAGATGAAGCCGATGGCGAACAGCATCGGCACGGTCAGGTGGATGTCGCCCTTCCACAGGGTCAGTACCCAGTTGTAGACCTTGATCGCGGTCGGGACCGCGATGATCAGCGTCGTGGTCGCAAAGAAGAACCCGAAGTATGGATTCATGCCGGAGACGTACATGTGGTGCGCCCACACGACGAACGAGAGGCAGCCGATCGCGAGGATCGCCCAGACCATCATGCGGTAGCCGAAGATGTTCTTGCGCGCGTGCGTCGAGAGCAGGTCCGACACGATGCCGAAGGCGGGCAGCGCGACGATGTAGACCTCGGGGTGGCCGAAGAACCAGAACAGGTGCTGGAACAGGAGCGGGCTGCCGCCGTCGTGCGCGGTGGTCTGTCCCATCGAGCTGACGGCCGGCAGGAAGAAGCTGGTCCCGAGCGTGCCGTCGAGCGTCATCATGATCGCGGACACGAACAGCGCCGGGAAGGCGAGCAGGCCGAGGATCGTCGCCATGAAGATGCCCCAGATCGAGAGCGGCATGCGCATCAGCGTCATGCCCTGGCAGCGCGCCTGGAGCACAGTGGTCACGTAGTTGAGGCCGCCCATCGTGAACGCGACGATGAATATCGCGAGCGAGACGAGCATCAGGATGATGCCGAGGCCGGATCCGGGGGTGCCGGGCAACACGGCCTGCGGCGGGTACAGCGTCCAGCCGGCGCCGGTCGGGCCGCCCGGCACGAAGAAGCTCGAGAGCAGCACGAGCACGGCGAGCAGGTAGACCCAGAAGCTCAGCATGTTCATGTACGGGAACACCATGTCCCGCGCGCCGACCATGAGCGGAATCAGGTAATTGCCGAAGCCGCCGAGGAACAGCGCGGTCAGCAGGTAGATCACCATGATCATCCCGTGCATGGTGATGAACTGGTAATAGTGGGTCGGGTCGACGAAATGGAACTGTTCCGGGAAGCCGAGCTGCAAACGCATCAGCGCCGAGAGCACGAGCGCGATGAGCCCGACGAAGATTGCGACGATCGAGTACTGGATCGCGATGACCTTGTGGTCCTGGCTCCAGATGTACTTGCGGATGAAGGTGTGCGGATCGTGGATCGGCGCGTCGCGATCGGCAATTGCTACGTAGGCCATCAGTTAGCCCTCGTATTGAGACCGTTGATGTAGGCGACGACGTCGTTTATCGAGCGCTCGTCCTTGAGCGAATCCGCCATGGCCGCCATCTGCCAGCCGTAGTAGTCCGCCTTGTGCGTGCCGCGCACGCCGTGCTGGAAATTCTCGAGCTGCCGCACCAGGTACCAGTCCGACATGTCGGCAAGCCGCGGCGCGTTGAGCGCCCAGATGCCCTGGCCATCGGCGCCGTGGCAGGAGGCGCAGGTCGCGAAGAGGCGCCGGCCCCGGTCCACGTTGCCCGTCACCGTCGGCGGATGCGCCGCGCCCGGCAGCGACTCGATGTAGGCGGCGATGTTCCTGATCGCGGTCTCGTCCGGGAGCATCGACGCGAAGGCGCGCATCTGCGCGCCGAAGGTGTCGCCCTCATGCGAGCCGCGCAAACCCTCGCGGAAGTGGTGCAGCTGGCGGTCCAGGTACCAGGCCGCCTGGCCCGCGATCCGCGGCGCGTTGAGCGCGGGATTTCCCTCGCCGGACGGGCCATGGCAGGCGGTGCAGACCGCGAACTGGCCCGCGCCCGCGGCGGTGTCCGCTTTCGCTAGCGCCCGGACCTGGCTGAACGTGGGCAGGGCGGCGAGCCAGCTGTCGAACTCGTCGCGCTTGGTGACGACGACGCGGCCGCGCATCGCAAAATGACCGATGCCGCAGAGTTCCTCGCAGAGCACTTCATACGAACCGGGCACCGTCGGCGTGAACCACAGGTGCGTGATCATGCCGGGCACCATGTCCATCTTGACCCGGAACTGGGTGACGGTGAAATCGTGTAGCACGTCCTTCGAGCGCAGCAGCAGCTTCACCGGCTGGCCGACGGGCAGGTGCAGCTCGGGCGAGGCGACCAGTATGTCGTCCGCGCCCGCCGGGTCATCGGGATCCAAGCCGAACGGGTTGTCGGGCGTGACGAGCGCGGCGTCGCTATGGCCGAGTTCGCCGTCCTTGCCCGGGAAGCGGTAACTCCAGTGCCATTGCTGGCCGATCGCCTCGACGATGGCCGCGTCCTGCGGGACGTTGACGAATTTTCCCCAGACGATGAGCCCCGGCGCGAGCATCGCGGCGACGCCGATCGAGGTCACGATCGTGAGCCACCATTCGAGCTTCTTGTTCTCGGGTTCGTAGGCCGCTTTCTGGCCCTTCTTGTGGCGGTACTTCCAGACCACCCAGGCGAGGAACAGGTTGACCGCAACGAAGACGATGCCCGTGACCCAGAAGGTCAGGACGACGGTGTCTTCCATGGTGGTCCAGTTCGACGCGATGGGCGTGAACCACCACGGGCTCGCGAAATGGAATATCAGGGAGCCGATGACGAGGAGGACCAGGACAACTGCAATCGCCATCGGCGGCTCCCCTTGTTACACGCGTACCCGATCGCCTGGTGTCCGCCGCCGCCGCACGCTCGTGAACGGGTTGACGAAGTGGCTGTCGACGCCGGCGAACTCCGCCTCGGGATGGCGCCTGCTCATCATGTGCCGGACCACGGATTCCTGGTCGCGTCGCGTGTAGATGAGGATCAGGTACCTGCCCGCCTCGATGTCGTCGTGGAAGCGCTCGAGCTTCTTGTTTTCCTTCTCGACGCCGATCAGCCCGCCTTCCCAGGCGCCGAACAGCGTCGCGACGGCGCAAAGCGCCACGTACACGAACCACGGGATGTTCGCGAACGGCCCGAACTGGTCGAGGAGGATGCAGCCGACGACCCCCGCAAACAGGCCGATGGCGGCGCCGAGGAAGCCCTCGCGGATGAAGTCCAGCGTCTCGAGGTAATTGCCGGAGTGGATATGGCGCTTCTTGAGGCCGGATTCGTCCTTGGCGATGACGTGGACGAAAAAGTCGTCGATGCCGACGTCATGCAGGTCTTCGGACACCCGCGAGGTGCTTTCGAGTTCGGGCGCGACGTAATAGAGGCACTTCATGCCTTTCCCCCCGGTGTCCATCGAGTCTAGCGCATACCGGCGCCGCCGGGCATCCGGGGGCGGCTTGTGGCATTGCAAAATCCTAGGTCCACAGCCAGCCGAAGGTTCCGCCGGTGAGGCAGCCGTAGATCAGGCCGTCGAGCGTGAGCTTGATCGTGGTGGACCAGGGCCGGTGGTACCAGATCGACTGCGGCCAGACGCCGGCTGCATACGCGAGGAACGCCGTCGTGCCTGCGACCCTGAACACCGCCAGGTATCCGGCACCCGCCGGAAGCGTCGCGCCCGCGAGGTAGGCTGTCAGCACCGACACGGCAACGATGAAGACGAACCACTGAACGAGCGGCCGCGACATCGACGACGGTCCGTTCGGCATCACGGTCATGATGAGGACCGGCCCGCGGGTCAGCTTCTCGACGAATTCGGGCGTCTTGCAGTCCTTCATTTCCTTCGGCCGCGGCAGCATGTATTCGCCCGGCCTCAGGCCGAACGGGCGCAGCGCGTCCTGCATGCGGTCCTGGTCGGCCAGGACGGGGAATTCGCTGCGGTGCCAGAGCGGCGCCATGTGGATCATCGAACTCGCGATGAACACGATGACCGCCGACAGGAGTATCGGCAGCCACAGGGCGGCAATGAATGTCATGGCGAATTTCCTCCGGTGTCCAGGTGGTGTCCCTTGCGCCCGCCGCGCACCAGTGCGCCTTGTCCGAGCGTGCCCTCGATCATCACGCGGGCCATGTCGGCCGAGCGGCCGATCAGCGCGGCAGCGCCGTCGTGCAGCAATTTCGAGTCGCGCACGTACTGTTCGTTGTTCTCCATGTCTTCCGCGCTCCAGCCGCGCGTGTGCGCGATGAACGGGAACTGCGGGAACTGGCAGCCGAGCTCGGCGAAGAAGGTCAGGGCCTGGCCGACCACCGCCTGCACGTTGTCCTGCCCGCCGGTGACGATCAGCGAGACGACCTTGTTGCGCAGCAGGTGGCGATTCGCGATCGTCTCCTGGTTCTGGATGCAGTTCATCCGCTCGATCATCTTGTAATAGAGGCTGCTGGCGCCGCCCCAGCGGATCGGCGTCGCGATGATGATCACGTCGGCCCAGTGCACCACGCCCTCGTAGACCTGGTCCATCTGGTCCTTCGAGTCCATCTCGGTGATGGAGCAGGGCCAGGTGCAGGCGCGCGCGGACTTCGAGTAGAAGCCTTCGCAGGCGCGGAAGGAAAGGTCGCGCACGCGGATCAGCTGCGTCTCGCATTCAGGGCCGCCGCTCCCGCGCGCGCTCGCGAGCGCGTGCAGCAGCAGGTCCTCGGAGGTGCTGTAGCGCGGGAACCTGCGCGTCATCGCCGTGGTCGAGATGCCGAGGACCCGGATCGGCCCGGGCTCGCGCGCGGGGGCGCGCGCGAGCGGGTGCGGGGACTTCGGCAGGTGGCCGCGCTTCGTGACCGGCGCGGCGGACACGAGCACGCGGCCGTTCTCCACCTTGACGGCATGCGAGGGCACGCGGTCCGCCTCGTAGCCGGGCTCGCCCTCGCCGGTCTGCCAGTGGAACTTGTAGTAGTGCCAGGGGCAGACCACGAAGTCGCCGTCAAGGTGACCCCGGCCGAGCGGCCCGCCGACGTGGTTGCAACGCGCCGAAATCGCCCCGAATTCGCCGTCCCGGTGCGTCAGCGCGATGCGATGCGCGCCGGCGCGCACTTCCTGCACCTGCTGCGCGGCGAGTTCCGCAGCCGCACCGACGTCGATCCAGCCGGCGTCGGTCACCTGCCCTTGCCGCGGTACAGGAATGCGACTGCCGTGCCGAGCACGAGGGTCATGATCGTGTCGAGCACGATCTGCTTGACAGCGAGATCTCCGGGCGTCGGCTGTACCACGTGGTAGATGACGTAGATCGGCGCGAACAGGAAAGCGACCGCGAGTCCGTAGCGCAGGCCTTGTCCGAGCCAGGGCTTGTTCTCCACGCCGCGCGCGTAGATCCAGGTGAATGCGCCCGCCATAGACACGTGCGCGAGGATCATCAGGGGCATCAGTTTCTCCGCCTCGGCCTCGGGACGCATGAGTCCAGTCGCGGCATAGTCGGCTTCCAGGATAATGCCGTGGACGACGATTCCGCCGGCCATGTACAGGACGAACATGACGAGCCAGGCGATCAGGAATCTCTTGTTCATGACAGTACCTCCCAGCGGCGCATCTTACGCCTCGGGGGTCGCCCCGATCAGCACCGAAGCCATCGAGATCGAGCCCAGCACCGTTTGGTTGAAAAATTCGGCCCTCTCGGCCGGTTGTTGCAGTGCAATCGCGTACAGCAACGGCAGGTAATGCTCCGGCGTCGGCACCGCGAGTCGCGCGTCTGCGCTGCTTCCCGGGTAATCCGTCAACGCGTCATGTCGGCCGGCCGCGACGTGGCCGCGGATCTCGGCGTCGCTGCGCTCGGCCCAGGCGAGCGGCGTCGGATCGCGGAAGTCGAACTGCCGGAGGTTGTGGACCATGTTGCCGCTGCCGATGACGAGGACGCCCTCGTCTCGCAGCGGCGCGAGCTGCCGCGCGAGGGCGTAGTGGTGGCGGCCCGGGCGGGACGTGTCGATGCTGAGTTGCACCACGGGTATGTCCGCCCGGGGATACATGGCGATGAGGACGCTCCAGGCACCGTGGTCGAGCCCGCGACCCGGGTCGAGCCGCACGCGCTCGCTCGCGACCAGGGCGGCGATGCGGCTCGCGAGCGACGGTTCGCCCGGTGCAGGGTAGCGCACGTCGAAGAGCTCCCGCGGGAAGCCGTAGAAATCATGGATCGTTTCCGGCGCATCGGTCGCCGTGACGTGGGCATCTTGCGTCTCCCAGTGCGCGGAAATGCACAGGATCGCCTTCGGACGCGGCAACCGCGCGCCGAGCGTCGTCCACGCGCGGCGAAAGTCGTTCTGCTCGATCGCATTCATCGGGCTGCCGTGGCCGACGAACAGGACGGGCATCTTCATGGTGAGCGCTTCCGGCCGATGAGATCCCACCGGTTGCCGTACAGATCGAGGAACACGACGACGCTGCCGTATTGTTCCTGCCGCGGTTCTTCCGTGAAGCGCACGCCTTCCGCCCGCATGCGCGCATGATCGCGCTCGAAATCGTCCGATTCCAGGAACAGGAACACGCGCCCGCCAGCCTGGTTGCCGATCGCACGCTCCTGTTCCGGCGTCGCAGCGCGCGCGAGCAGCAGTTCGCCGCCCGAACCGCCGGCCGGCGCCACGCGTACCCAACGCTTGCCAGGCCCTCGCGCCGTGTCCTCGAGCAGCGTGAATCCGAGTGCACGCGTGAAGAAACGTATGGCCTCGTCGTACTCGCGGACGAGCAGCGTGGCCAGTGCGATCCGACGGCTCATCGCTTCCCGCGGCGGAAGCAGCCCGCCGCGTGGTCGTTGACGACCCCGACGGCCTGCAGGAAGGCGTAACAGATGGTGGTGCCGACGAAACGGAAACCGCGCCGCTTCAGGTCCTTGCTGAGCGCGTCGGAGAGCGCCGTGCGCGCGGGCGGGCGTCCCCCGCGGCTCACAATCGGCTTGCCCCCGGCGAAATCCCACAGGAACCTGGCGAAGCTGCCGAACTCCTCCTGCACCTTCAGGAACGCCGCCGCGTTCGTGACGGTGCTGCCGATCTTCAGCCGGTTGCGCACGATGCCGGCGTCCTGCATGAGTTTCGCGCGCCGCGCGGCCGAAAAGCGAGCCACCCGGGAAGGGTCGAAGCCCGCGAACGCGCGCCGGTACGCCGCGCGCTTGGCGAGGATCGTCTCCCAGCTGAGCCCCGCCTGTGCGCCCTCGAGCGTGATGAACTCGAACAATATGCGGTCGTCGTGGACCGGCACGCCCCATTCCGCGTCGTGGTAGGCGATCATCGCCGGCGAGCGTGCCCAGGCGCAGCGTTTCACGGGTCGGACACGAGGTGATTGAGCTCTTCGCTGCCGATCGTCATCAGTCGGTCGAAACGGAAGCCGAGCCGGGCGAGTAGGCGCATCGACGGTTCGTTCTCCTGCGTCGTGATCGCGACGATGCGCCCGAGCCCGAGCGTGTCGCGCGCGTGGCGCATGACCGCACTCGCGGCCTCGAGCGCGTAACCCTGCGACCAGTACTCGGGCAGGAACGAGAAGCCGAGGTCGGGGTCGGGCAGCGAGTCGCGCTTCAGCACGCCGCACATGCCGATGGCTGCGCCATCCGACCGGCGCAGGACGCAGAGCAGGCCATGACCGTAGCGCGCGTAGCCCGCGACCGGCCCGTCGGCGATGTATTTGCGCGCGTCCTCGGCGGTGTGCACGCCGCGGTCGCCGATGTAGCGCAGGAACGACGGCTCGTTGAGGAGTCGCAGCACGAATTCCGCGTCGCCGTCGCTGAATTCGACGAGCCGCAATCGCTCCGTCTCGATCACGGTCACTGGTGCAGCGCCCAGAACGGCAGCAGCGCGCGGTCGACGAAGCCCACCTTGCGATACACGCCGATCGCACGCGCGTTGTCGGCATAGACATGGAGGAATGGCGCGAACCCGCGGTCAAACGCGGAATTCGAGAGCAGCGCAAGCAGCCGCTGCGCGTAACCGCGGCCGCCGTAGTCGGGATGGGTGCAGACGGCCGAAAGTTCCTGGTAACCATCGAGCCGCATGCGTTCGCCGGCCATCGCGGCGAGGCGAGGGCCGTCGTAGATGCCGTAATAGGCGCCCATTTCGAGCGTCCTTGGCCGGAAGAAGCCGGGGAACACGAGGTCTGTCAACGCGATCATGTCCGGCGCCTGCTCCGCCGACATCGTCCTGACCGGCGGACCGGGCACTTCGGGCGGGCGCCGGTTGCAGATCATCTGCAGGACCGGCTTCTTCGGCTCGAGCTGCCAGCCCGGCGGCGGTTCGGGCGCGAGGCCCACGATGAAGACGGATTCCGCGTCATCGATGAGGCTCGTGAGCTGGTTGGCGGCCCGGACCGTCGGTTCGGCGATGCCCGCGAAGGGCACGATCGACGCGGGGTAGCGCGCGGCGCCGTCGGCGGTCAGCGCGAGCCGGGCGTGCTGCGTCGTCAGCGAATGCCAGACCGGGTTGTCGAGCATCTGCGCCGCGGGGGAGTCGGGCTCAGGATGCGACGCCGAAGAGCCGCCCGATGGCCGCGGTGAGCGCCATCGCGATGGCGCCCCAGAATGTGACGCGCAGCGTCCCGACGGCGATGCCCGAGCGCCCGACCCGGGCTGCCACGGCGCCGAGCAGGGCCAGGAATACCAGCGAGAGGCCGGCGATCCACGGCATGGCGATTTCCTGCGGCGCAAGTACGGCCGTGACGAGCGGAAGCGCCGCGCCGGCGGCGAAAGACGCGGCCGAGGATAACGCCGCCTGGACCGGGCGGGCGCGCAAAGCGTCGGAAATGCCGAGCTCGTCGCGCGCATGGGCTGCAAGCGCGTCCTTCGCCGCGAGCTGGCGGGCGACCTCGGAGGCGAGCCGCGCGTCGAGCCCGCGCTCGACGTAAATCGCCGCCAGTTCGCGATGCTCGGCTTCCGGGTCCTCCTCGAGTTCCGCGCGCTCGCGCGCCAGGTCTGCGCTCTCGGCGTCCGACTGGGAACTGACGGAGACGTACTCGCCGGCCGCCATGGACATGGCGCCGGCCACCAGCCCGGCGAGGCCCGCCGTCAGCACCGCGCCGCGGCCGGCTCCCGCGGCGGCGACGCCTATCACCAGGCTCGCGGTCGAGACGATCCCGTCATTGGCGCCGAGAACCGAGGCGCGCAGCCACCCCGTCCGCTGCAAACCGTGGCGTTCGCTCATTTCTGGTTGACGGCAAAGCGGCCCGGGCCGATCAGGGCAATCGCGATCGCGGAAGACAGGAACAGGTACTGCAGCTCGATCGCGAGGCCGCCGCTCTGCGGATTCAGCGTGAAGAGCTCGGACGCGTGCGCGAGGGCGAGCGCGAACAGCATGTTGACCGCGATCAGCCAGGCGCCGATGCGCGAATACCAGCCGGCGATGACGAGCGCGGGACCGACGACCTCGCCAAGATAGACGGCATACTTGAGAAACTCCGGCAGCCCCGCATTCGCGAGCAAGCCGCCCAGCCAGTCGACGCCGCCCAGTAGCTTGTGGATGCCGTGCAGGAGGATCAGCGACGCGAGCACGACGCGGAGGACGAGCTTGCCGGCGTTTTCGTTCATCACTTGCTCCTAGGATATGCGCAACGCCGACCGGCGCGCGACGAAGGCGAAAAGGAGTCCTACGAACAGGAGGTGGGCCAGCAGGCCGTCAACGAACCAGGCCGCGATGAAAGGCGGGGACGAGGCGCGCGATAGCGGCACGATGACGTAATTCATCGCGATCCAGGTCAGGAGCCCGTAGGCAATGCCCGCTTGCACCGGCTTCGCGAGCAGCCAGCGCCAGCGGCGGCAGGCGAGCCAGTAAATTGCCGCCATCGCGCACATGATGGCCAGGTGCAGGAACAGGCCAAGCGCCGCGGTGCCGGCGCCGCCGGCGAAGGCGGCCTTGCCGAGCAGGCCCGCCGCCACCGACTGCAGGATCGTCGTCGTGCCGGTGCCGGCGTACAGCCGCCAGAAGGCGATCGCGTTGACGATGTCGAGGACACCTGCGAGAAGGCCGGCGCCGAGCATCGCATTCATCACGCCTGTCCCGCCTTCCGGGCCGGGCGACGCTCGAACACGCCGCCGCAGTTCGGGCAGCGATTGGCGAGCGGGCCCTCGGCGCACTCTGCGCAGAACGTGCACTCGAACGAGCAGATCACCGCTTCGGCCGATTCCGCCGGCAGTCCGCGGCCGCAGCGCTCGCAGTTCGCGCGCATCTCGAGCACGATCGCTACTTGCGGCGGGCGAACACGAAAATCAGCGCGCCCGCGGCGATGGCGCCGATCGAAAGCCACTGTGGCACGGCTACCGTCTCCTTGTCCTTCAGCGACAACTCGACGTCGCCGATGTTCGCCTTGTGGGTATCCTCGGTGTAGCTGAACTTGCCGCGGGCGAGGCCGAAGGCGCCGAGCGCGATCAGCACGACGGCGACTACGTAGACAACCTTGCTGTTCATGGCTTCTTTTCTCCTTGTGATTGCTGCTCGGCGGGCGTCAGCGCCTTCACGTCGGCGACGATCATCGTGCCGGTGCCCTCGTTCGTGAACACCTCGGCGAGGACGCTGTCGCGGACATTGTAGGAAATGACATGCACCCGGCGCACGCCGCCGCGGATCGCGGCCTCGATCGCCGAGGCTTTCGGCAGCATGCCGTCCTCGAGGCTGCCGGCTTTCTCGAGGCGCTTGAGGCCGGCGAGGTCGGTGTAGGACACGACCGAGCGCGGGTCGTCGCGCCGCTCGAGGATGCCCGGCGCGCCGGTGCACAGGATCAGCTTCTCCGCGCCGAGAGCCGCGCCGACGGCGGCGGCGACGGTGTCGGCATTGATGTTGAGCACGACGCCCGCATCGTCGGCGGATACCGGGCTGATGACGGGCATCAGGCCCGCGTCGAGCTCCTTGCGGATGACGGTAGGGTCGATCGAGACGATGTCGCCGACGAAGCCGTAGTCCACCGATTCCCCGTCCACCTGCACCGGCGCGCGGCGGACTGCGCGCACCAGCCCGGCGTCCACGCCCGAGAGGCCGACCGCGTCGATGCCGACCTCGCGGCAGGCGGCGAGGATGCGCGTGTTGATGAGGCCGTTCAGCACCATCGTGGTCGCGTCGATCGAGCGGTCGTCCGTCACGCGCCGGCCGCGCACCATGCGCGGCTCGATGCCGAGCGAACGCTGCATCTCGTCGAGTTGCGGGCCGCCGCCGTGCACCAGCACCGCGCGGATGCCAAGGTGGTGCAGGATCGCGATCTGCTCGACCAGCGAGCGCGTGCCGGCGACGTCGCCGAAGATCGCACCGCCCGCCTTGATGACGAACACCTTGCCCTTGTAGAGCCGGATGTAGGGCGCCGCGCCCCGCAGCGCTGCGATTACCGCGGACTGGTCCAGGCGGTGCGTCACCATCGCCGTCAACTCCTTGTCGTCAGGTCCAGCCCGGCGCCGGCGAGGCGAGGCCCTCGGTCTCGCCGAACCCGAGCAGCCGGTTCATCCATTGCATGGCGCCGCCGGCGGCGCCCTTCACGAGATTGTCGAGGACCGACAGCACGACCACCGTCCTGCCATCCGCGACCGCCGACAGGTGCGCGTAGTTGCTCGTGACCACGTCCTTGACCCGCGGCGCCTCGTCCAGCACGCGCACGAACGGCCGGCCGGCATAGTACTGGCGCAGCGCCGCGATGGCTGCGGGCGTGTCGAGCGGCTGCGCGAGCGAGGCCTGCACGGTCGCGTGAATGCCGCGCGCGAAAGGGCCGGAATGCGGCACGAAGGCGATGCGCGATTCACGGCCCGTCGCGGCGCGCGCGAGCGTGCTGATCTCGGCGCCATGGCGGTGCGTGAGCGCATTGTAGGCGTAGAGGTCGCTGTGCCGCTGCGGGTGATGCGTGCCCGCGACCGGGCTCCGGCCCGCGCCGGTGCTGCCGGTGACCGCGGAGACGAAGACCGGACCCTCGACCAGGCCGAGCGCGAGCAGCGGCACGATCGCGAGCAGCGAGGCCGTGACGAAGCAGCCGGGATGCGCAACATGCGGCGTCGGCGCGCGCTCGAGATGCTCCGGCACGGCGCAGGTGAAGTCGCCGGCGCGTGCGGGCGCGCCGTGGGCGTGCCGGTAGACGCGTTCGTACTCGGCCAGGTCGGCGAAGCGGAAGTCCGCCGAGATGTCGACGACGGAGGGCTTCGCGCCCGCGGCCGCGGCCGCTCCGAGGAGCCCGTCGATCAGCGCATGCGAGACGCCGTGCGGCGCCGCGGCCAGCACCGCGCTGCGCGGGTGGCGGGCGGCGAGCGCGGCCGCATCCGCGACGGAGACGTACGACAGGTCGCCGCAGGCGGGCGCGAGATGCGGGAATGCCCTTGCGACAGGCTCGCCGGGCTGGCTGTCGGAGGCGATCGCGGCGAGCTCGAGCCGCGGGTGGGCAAGCGTGAGTCGCAGGAGCTCGCCCGCGACGTAGCCCGTGCCGCCCAGGATGATGGCTGGCACCCGCGCGCTCATTCCGCGGCCTCGTCCCCGATCTCGCCCGAACGGGCGCGGCCCTCGAGCCCGGTCGCAGCGATCACGCAGTCGCCGAGCGCGGCGCCGTTGGTCATGGCGTTGAAGGCGGGCACCGCGAGCCGATCGCGGATGATGTCGACGCCGACCGAGTTGTCGGTGGAGGGGCCCGTGACCGCGGCCGGCTCGATGCCGAAGCGATCGCGCAGGAGCTTCACGCCGCCCCAGGCCGCGACCGGGTCGTTGGCCGACAGCACCACGGCGGTCAGCGCCTGGCGGATGTCCGGCGCGTCGAGTATGGCCTCGACGCCGTAGGCGCCGAGCAGGCCGTCGCCGAGCTCGAAGACGATGACGTCGGGCTTCCCGGCCGCCATTTCCGTCAGCATCGTGCGCGTCAGCGCGGGGCCCGTCTTCGGCGTGGTCGTGACGATGCCGAAATCGGTGAATATCGCGGTGCGGCGGCCGCCCGCATCCTCCATCGCGAGGATGTCGCGGCGCAGCGAAACGCCGGTCGCCTTGAACCCGTCGACGACGAGCCCGCGATGCCGCATGCGCGAGATCATGGCGCAGGCGGCCGCGGTCTTGCCGGCCTCCATGCAGGTGCCGGCGAGCGCGACCACGGGCACGCCGGCCGTGTCGAGCGCGACGCCTTCGTCGAGCTTGCGCAGCCCCACGCGCGCCGGCACGCCGATGCGCTCGCCGAGGTAGGGGAAATGCAGGACGGTGCCGAGCACGCGGCAGTCGAATGGCCGGCCCTTGCCCGGGTTCGCGGAATCGCAGACGCCGAGGACGCCGCCGATATTCAGCATCTGGATCACGTCGCCGGGCGCGAGCTTCGCGGGCAGGTGGCCAGAATAGCCGAACAGCGCCTTGCGGTGGCCGAGCGCGCCCACGACGACGTCGCCGCGGCTCGCCTTCGCCATGCGTCCGCTGGTCAGCTCGAGCGTGTTGTACTGGGACTTGTTGGTCAGGATTTCGACCGCGAGCACGATGCCTTCCTCGCAGGGAATCTCGCTCGAGACGCGCAGCTCGTTGGACAGCCCGCAGGCCTGCGCGACCGACGTGATCTTGTCGACGATGATCGATTTCGTCACGGGGGTCTTCCTGGGCATCGCGATCGACCCTAGTCTTCGATCCGGTACTCGATGTCGATGGCCTGTTCCAGGCCCGACTCCGCGGAGACCGTCCAGTGGTCGCCGATCGTGTAGCGGAGCTTCAGCGTGTTGATCTCCTCCACGAGAGAGATACCGTAACTTACATAGAGCCGTGGCGACAGGTATTTCCCGAGCACGAGTTCGGTGCCGGTGTACGCGTCCTGGGTGACGCCGATGTCGTCGAGGCCGACGTACTTGCCGAGCTGGCCCGCGAGGAAAGCGCCGCCCTGCTCGGTCGCGCTCAGGGAGGAATCCTCCGCACCCGGTTCGCCCTGGACGCTCGAGCGGCCGACGATCAGCATCGAGGCGATCTGCGCCTGCGGCAGGCTCGGCTCGGAAAATAGCGTCAGCTGCGGCTTGCGCAGCGGACCGCGCGCGATCACGCCGACCTTGTATCCCGGCAGTTCGCGCGTCGCGCGCAGGTCGACGCCCGGATCGGTGACCGGCCCGCCGGTGAATAGCAGGCGCCCGCGCTCCACTTCCAGCTCGCGGCCGTAGGCGTTGTACACGCCTTCCTTGACCTCCAGCTCGCCGGAGCCGGTCGTGCTCTCGCGCGGCGACGCGCGGGTGCGGACGGCGCCGGTGACTGTCGCGGAAAGGCCGTAGGCCTTGACCGACACCTTGTCGCCGAGGGACAGACGGATATCGCTCGAGACCTCGAACGGGGTGCCGCCGGCCGCGGTGTCGGGCTCGACGATCCGCTCGTCCGAGGACACGAGTACCGCGCCTGCCGTATCCGCGGGGACGATGCGCGCCTCGGGGATCGCCACCTCGCCCGTGACGTCGATGCGATGATCGTCGAGCGTGAACTTGAGGTCTGGCGACGCAAAAATACGGGCCTCCGGCAGGTTCGCGACCAGCAGGCGCTCGCCGTCGAGCCTGAGCCGGCCTGACAGCCGCCGGTCGGTCCAGCCGAACCGGCCGTTGACCGCCAGCGTCCCGTCGCCGGCCTTGCCGTTCGCGTCGAACACCAGCGAGGTGTCCTCGAGCCGCACCGTCGACTGCAGTTCCCGGAGCCGGAGATTAGTCTGGTAGAAGTCGAGCGTGCCCTGGGCGAGGCGCGCCTCGCCCTGGAGCACGGGCGCCGCGACCGTGCCGCCGACCTTGAAGTCGAGCGCGAGCTCGCCCGAGGCGCTGTCTACCGCATCGACCAGGAGCGGAAGCAGCGTGAGCTGGCTGGTCTTGCCTTTCGCGCTGCCGGTGAGCGGCAGGTCGGCGATGCCGGTATCCGCGACGCGGGCCGCCTCGAGAGCTACGCTGAGCTCGAGATTTGCGGCGTCGCTCACGCGCAGGTCCAGCCGGTGACGCGCGGCGTCGGAGACGAGCGTCAGCCGCGTCAGGCCGAGCGAGACCGTCCGGTCGGCTCCGCTCGCCGACTTGTAGTCGAGAGCCGCGTCGCGAAGTTCGCCGCGGACGTCGGCCGTCCACGGCGCTCCGGCGTGGCCGGCCGCACCCGCGTCGATGGCGAGCAGGCCGCGAAAGCGCGGGGCCCCGGCCCGCTCGGCGGAGAGCGCCTCGAGCGGAAACCCGTCGGTCGTCGCGTGCGCCGACCATTCGCCGTCCGACTGCCAGCGGCCCTCCAGGCAGATCCGGCGCGTCTCGAAGGCGATGCAGAGGGGATCCAGGGAGGCCTCTGCTGCACTGAATGCGAGCCGGCTCGTCGCCTGCAGCCGCCAGGGTACGAGCCGCGGCCCGCTGGCGTCGATGCGCTCGAGCGTGAGCGCGTAGTGCCCGTCCGCGTAGGCACCGCGGCCGTGCAGCGCGACGGCGTCCTCGCCGGCGCCGACACGGAAAGTCAGCGTGTGCTCGCTCGGCAGTCCGTCGAGGGAGAGCCGCGTATCGGTGATCGGCAGGCCCGCGAGGGTGATGCCGTTGGAGCGCAGGCGCAGCCACGAGTGCTCGAGGCCTTCGCGGTCGACATGCGCGTCCGCCGACAGCACGACCGCGTGGTTTGACCCGTACGCCAGGTCGTGCCCGGTGAAGCCGATCGCGACCATGCGCTCGCGCACCGAGACCGTCGCGTCCACGTGACCGCCGAGCGCAGGCAGGAGGGCCGAGAGGTCGTCCGACGCAAAGTGGGCATCGAGCCTGGCGGCCTTGCCGAGCGTGCCGTTCGCTTCGAGGCGCGCAGGCCCGAGCGCCACGGCGACCTGCCGGAACTCGGTGCGTTCGCGGTCTCGCTGCACCGTGCCGCCGCCGCTCGCGGGCTGGCCGCGCAGGGTCCCCGCGAGTCCCGCGATCGTGCCGGTCCAGGGCCCGCGGGGATCGAACCCGGCGCCGGAGCCGGAAAAGTCGAAGCTGAGCTTGCCGGGCAGGTCCTCGCGAATCGTCGACGGATCGATGCCGCTCGCGCGGCCCGACGCCGCCCAGTGGTGCGGCGCAGCGCGGCCGAGCGAACCGGCGAGCGCAATCCTCCCGCCGAGTGCCCGCCACGTGGATTCGCGGACCTCGATGGCATCCGCCGTGAAACGGCCGGTTGCATCGCCCGCGAATGGCGGCGTGCCCACCGGCTCGAAGGCGCCGTCCACGCGCCAGTCGAACCCGGTCCAGCCCTGTGCCGCAAGGCTGCCGCGTGACGAGGTGAGGAGCGCGCGGCCCGTGAGCGGCCAGCGCAGGCTGGTCCACGCGGCGGTCACGTCGAAGGCGGGCGCATCGGAAAAACGCATCGTGCCCTGTGCCGTGAGGCGCGAGCCCGCGGCGGGTTCGAGTTCGATCGACTCGATGGCGAGGACCTGGTCGGCGAAGCTGGCGCGGGCGAGGACCGGAACGCCATCCGTCGGCAGGCCATTGCCGGCGATGACACCCTTCGCGCGGTAATGCGCACGGTCACCTTCCACGGAGAAATCACCGCTCAAGGGCCCGAAGGGCGGCTCGGCGATCCATTGCGCGAGGTCCAGATTCCCGATGTCGAGGTCGCCGCGGAATTTGAGTCCGGGACCGACGTTCACGAGCTCGACTTTCGCGCGGCTGGTGCCGGGCGCGGCGACCTGGGCGTCCGCGAGCAGTCGATCGAGGTTGCCGGCGGCGTGCACTACCCCCGCGACCGGGCTGTGCTCGCCTAGCGACCACGCGGTGGTGACGTCGAGCGCAAGCGGATCGCGTGCGAACAGCGTGCCGCTCGCGCCCGCGACCGCCCAGCCGGTCGACTTCACGTGAACGCCGTCGAATGCAAGGCGGGATCGCGAGATCCTCGCCGAACCGCGAATATCCGCGAACGGGACCACCTCGCCGCCCGGCGCGACGAGGACGAGCCGCTCCACCGCCGCATCGTCGAGGACGACCTCGAGCCATCCCGGCATGAAAGAAGGCGCCTTCGCGGGCCCGGTTGCGGGACGCAGCTCGATCCGGGCATCCGCGATGCGGACGGACTCGGCCGAGATCCGGCCCGCGAACAGCTCGCTCGGCTCGTAATCCGCAATGAGTCCGGCGATGCGGATGCTCGCGCGCGGATGCTCGATCTCGACGGCGTCGATCGCGAGCGGCCCGATCAGCCGCCCGCTCGCGCCCTCGATGCGGATCTTCACCGGTCCCACGGACTCGATCATCGAGACCGCGCGGCGCAGGCCCGCCTCGGTCGCCACCAGCCAGGTGAAGGCGGCGAGGAAGGCGACGATGGCCATGGCCAGGCCCGCGAGAAGCCACCGCAGCCATTTCCGCGCCGGGAGGTGCATCTCAGAACTCCGGCGTGAAGTTGATGTGGAGCCGCGGGCTGTGGTCCGGATCGGAGATCGACTGGGCGACGTCGAGACCGATGCTGAGGAACGGCAGGCGGTAGCGCAGGCCGACGCCCACCGAGTACTTGAGCGGGTCGCCGAACCTGTTGAACGCATTGCCGCCGTCCATGAACACCGCGGCTACCAGGTTCCTCGGCAGGTTCCGCTGCAGTTCGATGGTCCCGGTCAGCAGGTGGCGGCCGCCCACCTTGTTGCCGTTTTCGTCCACCGGGGACAGTTCCTCGTAGCCGTAACCGCGCACGCTCTGGTCGCCGCCCGCGAAGAAACGGTAGGACGCAGGCAATTCCTCGAATTCCCCCACGGCGCTCGCGCCGAGCTCGCCCCGCACGTAGACGTGCCATTTGTCGGTCAGCCGGAACAGGTGGTCGTCGGTGACGTCGACGCGGGTGAAGTTGGTGTCCGAACCGAGCTCGTTCGTGGATGCGAGTACCTCGACCCTGAACCCGGTCGGCAGCGCATTGGTGCCGAGGAAGTCCGGCGGCAGCCGGGCGAAGGTGATCCCCGGCACCAGCAGCAGGCTCTGGGTGGTGTCGACGAGCGTCGAGGTGCCGGACCGCGTCGTGACCTTGTCCGAGGTTGCATCGAACGTGGTCGACAGCACGCGCTGCCAGCGCCCGCGCACCTGGGTCAGGCTCGTGGTGAAGGTGCTGCCGCTCGTCTCCACGTCAGCGCTCTGCTTGGTGAAGCCCTTCAGCTCGAAGGCGAGTTTCTCGAGCGCGGGATCCTTCCACGGAATGACGTAAGTGAGGCCGACCGAGTCCTCGACCGCGGAGGCCCGCACCTGGGCGCGAACGCGATGGCCGCGGTCGTTGAAGCGACGGTCCTCCCAGCCGAGCGTGCCGCGCGCCCCGGTGTCGCTGCCGTAGCCGGCGGCGATCGTGTACAGGTGCCGGCGGTTCGGCTCGGACGTGATGCGCACGGGAACGGTCCGGCTCGCGCGGTCGCGCTCCCCGGGGAGCACCTCGCTCAGCGAGAAGTACTCCGCGTCATCGAGGGCGAACTGCGTGCGCAGGAGCGCTTCCGCGCTGTACCAGTCGCCTTCGTCGTACCTCAGGTAGCGCCGGACCAGGCTTGCGCGCACCACGCTCTGCTCGATCGTCGTCGGTCCGAAGCGGTAGCGCTCTCCGGTCGCGAGCGATATCCGCGCACGCGCCGAGTGCGCGGCCGGTTCCACCAGCAGCTCCGAGGCGGTGAACTCGGCATCCAGGTAACCGTTGCTGAGTGCTGCGCGCAACAGGTCGCCCTTGAGCTGGTCGTAGGCGGGATGGCTCAGGCGCTCGCCGGTCCGCAACGGCGAACGCGCGAGCGCCTCGCGGATGAAAGGCTCGTCGCGACCGCTGCCCGTCACCTCGACGGACTGGTCGACCAGCAGGACCGGAGTGCCGGGATCGATCGTCAGCTTCACCTGCCAGCCGCCTTCGACCTCCGTGAGTTCGGTGGCGACGCGGGGCGCGTAGTAGCCGAATGGCTTCAGGGCGCTCTCGACCTCGCCCGTGGCGCGCTGAACGAGACGCCCGACCATTTCCGCGTCGAGTTCCTTCGAGGTGGACATGCGCTGCAGGCTGGACAACGCGCGGACGTTCTCGAGCAGCGATCCCTCGACGCCCTCGACCTGCAGTTGGATGCGCGGCTTGTCGTCGTCCTTGCCCCAGGAAGGGAAAGCGGCGCGCGCCGGTGACGGGGCCAGGAACGCCAGGCAGAGGCCGGCAAGAGCGAAGCGCAGCACGGGAATTCAGGCCGCGGGCCGGCGCCGGCGGCGCAGCGCCCAGGCGATGAACGCGACGATTGCGAGCAGTGCGGCGACGGGCGCGAGGATCGCGAGGCACGCAAGCAGCAGCGAGCCGCCGAGCTCCGCGGTCGCGTAGACGGGATTGCCGAGTCCGGCCGAAGCAGCGCCGGTCTTCGCGCGGCCGATCGCGTTCAGTGCGTGGCCGGCGGTCGCGACCGCGCCGCCGCCCGCGATCGCGGTCAGCCATCGCAGCCACTCTGGCAGGCCGACGATCACGCCAGCCGCGGCAATGATGCCGGCCGCGACCGCGACCGGCGCACCGATGAGGTCGAGCGCGTGGTCGACGCCCGGCACGTAGTAGGCGGCGACCTCGGTGACGGTCGCGATGGCGAGCGCGACGATCACGATCGGCTCGCCCAGCCAGTCGAAGCCGCGCGCCGGCTCGACCCAGCCGAAGTGGATCGCGAGCCCGGCCGCGAACAGGGGCACGAACGCTCGGAATCCCGCGGCCGCGGCGAGGCCGATGCCTGCGGCCACGGACAGGGCGATGCTCAGGGGCCCAGCCATTCCCGGATCAGCCTGTACGCGATCGACTGCGGGAACGGCATCATCGCGCCGCCGCGGAGCTCGTCGCGGTGGAACCAGCGCGCGTCCTCGAGTTCGTCGTCGCCGAGCCGGATCGCCCGGGTGAGCGCCTCGGCGCGAAAGCCGAGCATCAGCGAGCGCGGGAACGGCCAGGGCTGGGAGGACTGGTAGCTCATCGCACCGGTCTCGATGCCGGTCTCCTCCAGTACCTCGCGGCGGACCGCGTCTTCCAGGCTCTCGCCCGGCTCGACGAAACCGGCGATCGTCGAATAGCGACCGGCCGGCCACCCGGGCTGGCGCCCGAGGAGCGCGCGCTCGCCGTCGGTCACGAGCACGATGACCGCCGGGTCCACGCGCGGGAAGAATTCCGTCGTGCAGCCCTCGCGCCCGCAGACCATGACGCGACCGTTCTTGTCGGGGATCGTGGGCGCGCCGCAACTGCCGCAATAGCGATGGCGATGCCTGAAGGAGATCATCGCGCGCGCGTAGGCGACGAGCCCGGCTTCCTCGTGCGGCAGCAGCGCAGCCGCGAGCCTGAGGTCGACGAATTCCGCGCCGCCCTCGAGCGGCGGCGGATCCGTCGACTCGATTTCCGTCGTGAACAGGGCAAGGCCGCGGTAGTCGCCGAGCAGGACGAGTTCGTCGAGGTCGATGCCGGCAAAGGGCCCGCTGTCCAGCGGCAGGAGCTGTGCCGACGGTGAGGGCAGCCGCACCACCGGGCAGCGCGACCTCCAGACCGGGATCAGCCGCGCGGAACCCTGCTCGATCGCGCGCGCGGCGGCGCCGGCGCCGGCGTTGGCGAGCTTGAGCCGGTCCACATGCGGCCCGGCGAAGACATTGGGGCGCATTCCTTCCCGCACCAGGTGAGCGAAAGACGCATTCTAGCAGTCGCCTACCGCGAGTCCCGGCCGCGCGGGCGGACGCGTGGACGCGCAGAATTCGCAGGCTTTCGGGCGTTCGGCGTATCGCATGACGACGAGCAGGCTGCCGCAGCCTTCGCAGTCGTCGAGGCAGATCTCGTTCTGTTTCTCGAGCGAGTGCAGGAGGTGGCAGGCATGCTCGAAGGAGATTTGCGGCCGCTCGTTGAGGGCGAGGAACGTCTCGTAGGCCTCGCAGAAGGTCTCGCCCCAGCGCAGGCTCTCGACCGCGCCCGGCGCTGCCGCGGCTTCGCGCCGCAGCAGTCCCAGGATGCACAGGAGGGTGGCGAGCGCGGCGGCTTCCCGCCGGACCACGGGGTTGCGCATGAAGAATGCGTTCTGCCGCGGGCTCTTGCCGCGATGGCGGCGAACTTCCCGACGGCTGCCGTCGGCGACGTAGGAGCGATAGAGCTTTCGGATGCGGTCGTCCGTCAGACCGGTCCAGCTGCGGATGGTGCGCGTGCGGGCCTCGTGGCGGATCAGGCGCAGCGCAAGGTCGAGCCGCAGCCGGTCGCGCGTGTATCGGTCGTCGGTGATTCGCATGTCGGTGCCTTGACGGTACAGGATGGTACTGGTAGTTTCACACCAGTCAATACTAAGCCGGCCATAGAGACGGCAGAACGAGAAATGGCGCGTCTACGGGGAGAAATGCCATGCATCGCCAACAGCCGCTTGCGCTCGCGCCGCCCGCCGGCGACGCCGACTGGGCCGAGCGCAGCCTCATCGATTCCGCCGCGCGCCGGACGCTCGGCTCCATCAACCTCTCGTTCCTCGACCTCGCCGCCGAGCTCGCCGAGGAGGGCCGGCTGAAGCTGATCGCCGGCCTGCCGCCGCGCGCGGTGGATTCACTGATCGACCCGCAGGCGGGTCCCAGGCTGTGCGAGCGCCTGCCGTACGCGCTGTTCGACATGCGTTTCGGGGACGGGAACTACTGGAGCGCGGAGATCGCCGCGGCCGGCGGCGTGCAGGACTCGGAGCCCGCGGCCGGGCCGGACGAACGGCTCGTCGTCTTCGCGCGCGCGGCCGTCATGGTCCTGTGGCACCTTGCGCAGACCCGGACCGGCTGCGCGCGGCTCGCTTTCGGGGCCTCGCCAGCGACGATCGCCGCAATCGCCACGATGCCCGTGACCGCCGCGGACCGGCTCGCGCACCGCATCGCCGGCTCGCTCAGCGCGCGGTTCGGGTCGCGCACGCGCTTCTGGCTGCAGTTCGAGGGATGCGCTTCGCGGCCGGACGATTCCGCGGTGGATGCGCTGCGCCAGCTCGGCCTGCAGATCCAGGGAGCCGAGAGCGCGCGCGTCCAGGCGTTGCAGCGCAGGCACCGCCGGACGGCGGCGTGAGATAATCCCGCGCCTGATGCAGGCGCTTTCAATCCGCGGGCTGACCAAGACCTACTCGAACGGCGTGCAGGCGCTGCGCGGGCATCGACCTGGACGTCGAGGAAGGGCGATTTCTTCGCGCTGCTCGGGCCGAACGGCGCCGGCAAGACGACGACGATCGGCATCGTCACCTCGCTGGTCGAACAAGACCGGCGGCGCGGTCTCGGTGTTCGGCCACGACATCGACCGCGAGCTGGACCGCGCCAAGTCCTGCATCGGCCTCGTGCCGCAGGAGATCAACTTCAACCAGTTCGAGAACGTCGTTCACCATCGTCGTGAACCAGGCCGGCTTCTACGGCATCCCGCGCAAGCTCGCGCGTCGAGCGCGCGGAGAAGTACCTGCGCGCAGCTGCAGCTGTGGGACAAGCGCGAGCACATCGCGCGCTCGCTGTCCGGCGGCATGAAGCGCCGGCTGATGATCGCGCGCGCGCTGGTGCACGAGCCGCGGCTGCTGATCCTCGACGAGCCGACCGCCGGCGTCGACATCGAGATCCGCCGCTCGCATGTGGGACGTTCCTGCGCGAGATCAACGGGCAGGGCACGACCATCATCCTGACGACGCACTACCTGGAGGAGGCCGAGAACCTGTGCCGCCACATCGCGATCATCGACGGCGGGCGCATCATCGAGAACGACACGCATGGCCAGCGTGCTCGCGCAAGCTGCATCCCGGAGACCTTCGTGCTGAACTTCCGCTGCGCCGGCCGCGACGCGTGCCGCAGCTGCCGGGCTACGTCACGCGGCTGGTCGACGATCACACGCTCGAGGTGGAGTGTCGAAGGAGCAGGGCCTGAACGACATCTTCGCCCGGCTCTCGCAGGCAGGGCGTCGAGGTGCGTCAGCATGCGCAACAAGGTCAACCGGCTGGAGGAGCTGTTCATGCGGCTGGTGGAGCGCAAGGACGGCGCGGCCGGCGGAGCGGGCTGATGCGAGCAGGTGCCCCTGTCCACGCATCCGCCGCATCGGCTTCAGCACCATCGTGCGCCGCGAATTCGGCCGCATCATCCGCATCTGGGGCCAGACGCTGGTGCCGCCGGCGGTCACGGCGACCCTGTACTTCGTGATCTTCGGCAGCCTCATCGGCCGGCGCATCGGCGCAGATGGGCGGCTTCAACTACATGCAGTACATCGCGCCCGGCCTGATCATGATGGCGGTCATCACCAACTCCTACGGCAACGTCGTCTCGATCGTTCTTCGGCGCGAAGTTCGGCAAGCACATCGAGGAGCTGCTGGTCTCGCCGCTGCCGAACTGGCTGATCGTGCTCGGCTACATGTCTGGCGGCGCTGATGCGCGGGCTGCTGGTCGGCGCCGTGGTCACTGTCGTGACCGCTGTTCTTCACGCACGTGCCGGTCGCGCACCCGCTGCTGGTCCTGGCGTCCGTGATCCTGACCGCCGTCGTGTTCTCGCTCGGCGGCTTCATCAACGCGATTTTCGCGAAGAACTTCGACCAGATCTCCTGGTTCCCGACCTTCGTGCTGACGCCGCTCACCTACTTCGGCGGCGTGTTCTACTCGGTGTCGCTGCTGCCGCCATGGGCCGAGAAGCTCTCGCACGTCAACCCGATCCTCTACATGGTGAACGCGTTCCGCTACGGCTTCCTCGGCACCAGCGACGTGGACCCGGCGTTCGCATTCGTGATCATGGGCGCCTTCGCGGTCGCGATGTACGCGATCGTCGTCGTGCTGATGAATCGCGGCACCGGGATACGCGAGTAGGGCGGCCTGCCATGTGCGGCCGCTACGCATTCTTCTCACCGGCCGAGGCCGTGCGGCGTACCTTCATGCTGGACGAGGTCCCGGCGCTCGAGCCGCGCTACAACATCGCGCCGACCCAGGAGGTCCCGGCGGTGCGGGCCGGCGAGGAGGGCGCGCGGGCGTTCGCGATGCTGCACTGGGGGCTGGTGCCGAAGTGGGCGAAGGAACGCGCGATCGGCAACCGCATGATCAACGCGCGCGCCGAGACGCTCGCCGAAAAGCCCTCGTTCCGCGATGCGTTCAGGAAGCGCCGCTGCCTGGTGCTCGCCGACGGCTGGTACGAGTGGCAGGTGACGGCGGGCGGCAAGCAGCCGTGGTTCATCCGCCGCCGGGACCCGGGGCCGCTTGCGTTCGCGGGACTGTGGGAGCGCTGGAAGGACCCGGCGAACGGCGCGCTGCTGGAGTCCTGCACAATCGTGACCACGGACGCCTCCGAGTCGATCCGCAGGATCCACGAGCGCATGCCGGTCGTGCTCGCCGAGGCGGACTGGGACCGCTGGCTCGATACCGCTTTCTCGGATACCGACAAGCTCGCGGAGCTGCTCGCGCCCTTCGACCCGAAGGCGCTCGAGGCCTGGCCCGTCAGCCGCGAGGTCAACGCCCCGAAGAACCAGGGACCGGCGCTGATCGAGCCGGACGGCTAGGTCATTTCTTCGTCCAGGCGCCTGCCTTGGACTTGTAGTACCAGCCGGCGCGCGCATTCGCGACCCAGCGCTCCGCAAAGGTATTGCGGATGTCGGCTTCCCATTCCGGATGGCCGTTCGCGCCCGCGATCTCGCGGTAGAGCGAGTTGCGGTCGGCGTTTTCCTCGGCGACCAGCTTCTTGAGCCTGTTGCGGTCCGCGAGCGCGACGGCGCTCGCATCGCGGGTCTCGACCAGGCCGTCGGCGGTGAGCCCGATCGCGCCCGATGCGAAGAAAGGATCGAGCGCCGCGGCGCGGCCCTTCATGGACGCCGTCAGCGCGCGGATCGCGGGGCTCGAGATGTCGAGGTCGGCCTGCGCCTCGGCGGCAGGGATCACGAAGTCGAGCGCGCCCCGGAGCGAGGCGAGCAGCACGTCGCCCGGCCCGCGCAACACCGCGCCCTGCGGGTTCTCCTGCGGCTTCGGGCCGTTCTCGGGACCCCAGATGTCCCCGATGATGCGGTCGGCCGCCTTCTCCGCGGCGGCCGCCGGGAAGTACACGTTGATCGTGACGCAGGCGGCGAGCGCCAGGCAGAAAACGGCAACACCCGCGGTGATCCAGCGCAACATGGTCGACATTGTGGGCTCCACGGCTGAACGGCTGCTGAATCGATTCTAGCGCAGCGCGCCGCGCTACCGGACGACGATTTCCGACTCCATGACCGAACCGAGCTGGCGCACCAGCGTGGTCCAGGCGACGCGGGTCTGGCTGCCGATCACGTTGATGCGCGGCAGGCCCGAGCCCTTGACGATGTAGTAGCCGCCGGGCGCCGGCAGCACGCCGCCCATGAGGCAGGTGTCGTTGGCGAGCCGGCACGAGAGGCCGAGCCGGTCGTAGCGGAAGTCGTCGAAAAAGCGCAGGAAGCCGCCCTGCAGCGCCGCGGCGACGCCGCCGCCGCTGCCGCCGCCGATGCTGGACAGGTTGGTCACCGCGCGCTGGCTGATGCGGTGGCGCGAGCGGTCGTCCGGCGGCGTGAACAGGAAGGCGTCGAAGGCCTCGGGCATCCAGCCGAAGGTCTCGAGGTCCGACACGTAGCCCGAAAGTCTTCCGGTTATCGAACCGAACTCGAAAGTGCGCGTGACGAGCTCGAGGTCGAGGTTCTCGATGCCGATGTTCGCGAACAGGCGCGGGAATTTCCCGAGCGGGTCGCGCAGCTGGAGTTCGCGCACGGACACGCGGCCGTCGAAAACGCGGGCCTCGAGCGCGCCGTCGAGCGTGACCACGCCGTTGCGCAGCTGCAGCCCGGGAATGCGCCCTTCGAGCGTGCCCTGGAATTCCGGCCAACCGAAGGCGCGCGAGAGCAGCCCGACGCTGATGGGAAGCACCGAGGCGTCGAAGCGCACGTACATCTCGTCGGTGCCCGCATGGCGCACGCGCAGCGTGTCGATCGCGAGGCCGCCGTCGAACACCGGCAGCGTCACCGGTTCGAGCAGGCGGAAGTGCCGGCCGGTCGTGGCGAACGGAAGCGACGCCGCACCGAGCTCCAGTCCCCAGAGCCGGCCGGACTTCCACTCGAGCCGGGACAGGAAAAGCTCGTCGTCGATCGAGCCGGCGAGCGCCGTGCGGGAGGCGTCGTCGAACCAGTTGACCTGCCCGGACAGTCCCTCGAGCGAGACGGCGGACGTCGGGCTGTCGAACGTGACGGCGTCGAGCACGAGCGCGGCGCGGGTCGGCAACCCGCCGTCGATCGTGACGTCGCCGCGGATCGAGCCGCTGCCGGCGACGTCCTTGAAGGTCGTGCCGAGCAGGAACGGCTGCACGTAGGCAGGCAGCGCGCCGGCGAGGTCGAGCGACTCGATGCGGATTTTTCCCGACGGCAGGAGTGTCTCGCCCGCGAAGTCGATCGTCGCCGAGCCGCCGGCCTTCAGCACGCCCGCGTGATCGAGCGAGAAGGACCGGGCGGTGAAGCGGCCGGACTGCGTATCAAGCGTGCCGTCGAATGCGAGGTCGGCGCGGTGCGCGCCGAAATCGAGGAACACGGGATCGCCATAGGCCTGGCCCCCGGTCAGCGAGATCCGGCCGCGCGCCGGCATGTGGCCTGTCGCATCCGCCGTCGCATCCACGGTAACCGTGCCGGAGACCTTCTCGCCGGCAAGCGCGCCTGCCTCGTCGCTGAAATCGAGCGTCCCGAGCGTGAGGTCCGCGCCGGCCGAGCGCAACGCATCGCCCGTGCCGGCCGCGCGGAACTCGCCCGACGTCCGGCCCGCGACGACGAATCCGGCCGGCAGTTCGAAGAAGGGCTTCGCGACATCCTCGAGCGCCGCGATGTCGAGCCCGGCGAGGCTGGCATCCGCGCGCCAGCTCGCGCCGTTCGAATCGACCTGCAGTCGCCCGTTCCCGCCCGCGATGGCGAAGTCGTCGAAGGAAAGGTGCAGGCTCCCGTCCGCGCGCCGCAAGGCGGCGAAACGCGTGTCCTGCACGCCGAGTGAACCGAGCGCCCCGGACAGGCGGCCGCGGTCGCACTGGATCCGGTCGCCGGTGACGCGAAGCTCCGGGCACTCGATCGCGAATTTCGCCAGGGCACCGGTCGCTTCCAGGCCGCGGACGCTTGCCGCGCGCAGGCGGATGCTGCCCGCCGCCCGGCCGGTCGGCGCGGCCTCGAACTCGAGACCCTGGACTGCGAGCCCGCCAAACTCCAGCTCGCCGACTTCGACGCGGACCCGGGCGGCCGCGCGCGCATCCGGGCTTGCCGCGGCCAGCCCGCAGGCAACGAGGAACATCGCGCGCCGGAGACTCATCCCGCGACAATAACCGAGGAATATCAGGTGCTTCCGGTTTTTTCGCGCGGCCCGTCGATTGCGGCGTCGTCCGATCGACTATGAGACGTCATGAATCCAGCCTATATGGTTGCAGTCGCGATCTCGGCGCTTGCGCCGGGGCGCGGCCGCGCCGATCCGGAGGACCCGATGCAGTACCTGTGCCTTATTTACGATGACGAGAAAATCTGGCAGAAGATGCCGCGGGCGGAGGTGGAGAAGGTCGTGGGCGAATTCCATGCCTACACGGAGTCGCTCAAGAAGAGCGGCCACTATGTCGGCGGCAACGCGCTGCAGCCGACGCACACGGCCACGACCGTGCGCGTGCGCCAGGGCAAGACGGCGGCGACCGACGGCCCGTTCGCCGAGACCAAGGAACAGCTCGGCGGCTACTATCTGCTGGAGGCGCGCGACCTCAACGAGGCGATCCAGCTCGCGGCACGCATCCCGGGCGCGCGTCTCGGATGCGTGGAAGTCCGGCCCATCATGGAGTTCAAGTCATGAAATTCGTATGTCTGGGTTGCCTCGACAAGGAGGCCTGGGCCGGGCTCGGCCCCGCGGAGCAGCAGGCGATGGTGAAGGCCTGCACGGACTTCGACGAGGAACTCTTCGCCAAGGGCCATTTCGCCGGTGGCTTCGCGCTGAAGGACTCCGCCGCGGCGACGACGATCCGCTGGCAAGGCGGCAAGGCGTCGCTGGTGGACGGCCCGTTCGCGGAAACCAAGGAAATGCTCGGCGGCATCCTGATCCTCGAGGCGAAGGACATGGCCGAGGCGCTCGCGATCATGAGCCGGCATCCCGGGATCCGGATGGGGCCTTTCGAGATCCGGCCCGCTGACGAGGATTTCATGGCCGGGCATCCCGTCCTGCGGAAACTGTAAGGAGAAACCATATGCGATACGTGGATGGATTCGTGCTGCCGGTACCGCGCAGGAAGCTCGCGGCGTACCGGCGGATGGCGAGATACGCCGGCAAGATCTGGATGGAGTTCGGCGCCTTGCAGTACGTCGAGAGCGTGGCGGACGACGTCAAGCCCGGCAAGCTCACCTCGTTTCCGCAGAGCGTGAAGCTGAAGAAAGGCGAGGTCGTCGTGTTCTCGTTCGTCGTGTACCGGTCGCGCAAGCAACGCGACCGCATCATGGCGAAGATCATGAAGGAGCCGCGCTTCGCGAAATACATGGACCCGAAGAAGATGCCATTCGACGGCAAGCGCATGTTCTGGGGCGGTTTCCGGACCATCGTGGAGTATTGACGTGCAATACATGATGCTGTGCTGCTTCGACCCGGACGGATGGCGGGCGCTTCCGCAGCAGCGCCGCGACGCGGTCATGAGCGACTACGGCGCGTGGATCGAAGAGATGCAACGCCTCGGGAAGCACCGGGCGACGGGCAAGCTTGCGTCCCCGTCCAGCGCGCAGACGCTGCGGTTCCAGGGCGGGCGGCGGCAGGTCGTGGACGGCCCGTTCGCCGAGACCAAGGAGCAGCTCGGCGGCTATCACGTGCTCGAGTGCCGCGACCTCGAGGAGGCGCTGTCGCTTGCGGAGCGGATTCCCACCTTGCCGCATGGCGGGGCGGTCGAGGTTCGAGCGCTGGAGCCCGCGGCCTGAACCAGGCCATCGAGAAGGTCTACCGCGAGGAATCCCGCCGCGTACTCGCGACGCTGATCCGGCTGCTCGGCGACTTCGACCGCGCCGAGGAGGCCATGCACGAGGCCTTCGCCGCCGCCGTCGAGCAGTGGCCGCGCGACGGCCTTCCGCAGAACCCGCGCGCCTGGCTGGTGTCCGCCGGCCGCTTCAAGGGCATCGACGCGATCCGGCGCCAGTCGCGCGCGGACGGCGACTTCGACACCGTGCTCGACACGATCCCCTCTGCCGTCGGCGATCCTGCGCTGGCCGCGGAAGAACCGGTGGATGACGACCGCTTGCGGCTCATCTTCACCTGCTGCCATCCCGCGCTCGCGGCCGAGGCGCAGGTCGCGATGACGCTGCGCGAGGTCTGCGGGCTGACGACGGAGGAGATCGCGAGCGCGTTCCTGGTCCCGGCGCCGACCCTGGCGCAGCGCATCGTGCGCGCGAAGGCGAAGATCCGCGACGCGCGCATTCCGTACGAGGTCCCCGCGGCGGCCGAATTGCCTGCGCGGCTGGATGCCGTGCTGCGCGTGGTCTACCTGGTCTTCAACGAGGGTTATGCCGCCTCGAGCGGCGAGGCGTTGACCCGCGCGGACCTTTCGGCCGAAGCGATCCGCCTCGCGCGGCTGCTCGCGGCGCTGCAGCCGGAACCCGAGACCTACGGCCTGCTGGCGCTGATGCTGCTTCAGGATTCGCGCCGCGCGGCGCGGGCGACGGCCGCCGGCGACGTCGTGCTGCTGGAGGACCAGGACCGCTCGCTGTGGGACCGGGCGCAGATCGCAGAAGGGCTCGGGCTCGTGCAGCGGGCGCTCGCATCGCGCAGGTTCGGGCCCTACACGCTGCAGGCGGCCATCGCCGGCGAGCACGCGCGTGCGCCGGCGGCCGCCGCCACCGACTGGAACCGCATCGTCGCGACCTACGAGCTGCTGCTCGCGGCGGAGCCGTCGCCGGTGGTCGAGCTGAACCGTGCGGCCGCGGTCGCCATGCGCGACGGCGCGGCGGCAGGGCTCGCGCTCGTCGAGGCGATCCTCGCCCGCGGCGAGCTGGCCGACTACCAGCCGGCGCACGCCGCCCGCGCCGAACTCTGCCGCCGCGCCGGCAGGGCGGGCGAGGCGCGGGCCGCGTACCGGCGCGCGCTCGAGCTGACCCGGCAGGGGCCGGCGCGCCGTTTCCTGGAGCGCCGGCTGGGCGAACTGCCTGCCGGCTGAGCTGTAGAATGCGCCGATGCCCGGCGTCGTCTCGATCACCGACCTGACCAAGACGTATGCGGGCGGGATGCATGCGCTGAAGGGCGTATCGCTCGACATCCGCGCGGGCGAGATCTTCGCGCTGCTCGGCCCGAACGGCGCCGGCAAGACGACGCTCATCAGCATCGTCTGCGGCATCGTGAGGGCGACCTCCGGGACCGTGCTGGTGGCGGGCCACGACATACGCACGGAATATCGCGCCGCGCGCGAGCTGATCGGGCTCGTGCCGCAGGAACTCGCGATCGAGGCATTCGAGACCGTGCGGGCGGCGGCCGCGTTCAGCCGCGGCCTGTTCGGCCGCGCGCCGGATCCCGCCCACGTCGAACGGGTGCTGCGCGACCTCTCGCTTTGGGACCGGCGCGACGACGTCCTGATGACGCTCTCGGGCGGCATGAAGCGGCGCGTGATGATCGCGAAGGCGCTCGCCCACGAGCCGCGCGTCCTGTTCCTGGACGAGCCGACCGCGGGCGTCGACGTCGAGCTCCGGCAGGACATGTGGGCGCTGGTGCGGCGGCTGCGCGAGTCAGGCGTCACCATCATCCTGACGACGCACTACATCGACGAGGCGGAGGAGATGGCCGACCGGATCGGCGTCGTCAACAACGGCGAGCTCGTGGTCGTCGACGACAAGAAGGCGCTCATGAAGAAGCTCGGCAAGCGCCAGCTCACGCTGACGCTGCAGGACCCGCTCGCCGCCGTGCCCGCCGGGCTCGGCGAGTGGCAGCTCGCGCTCTGCGCTAACGGCCACGAGTTGCAGTACACGTTCGATGCGGCCCACGAGCAGACCGGCGTCGCCCCGCTGCTGCGCCGCCTCGACCAGCTCGGCATCAACTATCGCGACCTCAACACGCGCGAGAGCTCGCTGGAGGAGATTTTCGTGGGCCTGGTCGGCCGGGCGGCGCGGGCGTGAGCGTGCCGGCCTTCAACCGCCACGGCGTGCTCGCCATCTACCGGTTCGAGATGGCGAGGTTCCTGCGCACGGTCCTGCAGAGCCTGCTGACGCCCGTCATCACCACCGCGCTTTTCGTCATCGTGTTCGGCGCCGCGATCGGCTCGCGCATGTCCGAGGTCAACGGCGTGAGCTACGGCGCCTTCATCGTTCCGGGCCTGGTCATGCTGTCCCTTTTCACCGAGAGCATCGCGAACGCCTCCTTCGGCATCCACTTCCCGAAGTTCACCGGTACGATATTCGAGATCCTCTCGGCGCCGGTCGCGGGCTTCGAGATCGTGCTCGGCTACGTCGGCGCGGCCGCGACCAAGTCCGTGCTGATCGGGCTCATCATCCTCGCGACCGCCTCGTTCTTCGTGCCGTTCACGATCCAGCACCCGTTGTGGATGGCGGTCTTCATGCTGCTGACGGCAATAACCTTCAGCCTGTTCGGCTTCATCGTCGGCATCTGGGCGAAGAACTGGGAGCAGATGCAGCTCGTGCCGATGCTGATCGTGACGCCGATGACCTTCCTCGGCGGCGCCTTCTATTCGATCGACATGCTGCCGCCCGCCTGGCGCACGGTCACCCTGTTCAACCCGGTGGTGTACCTGATCAGCGGATTCCGCTGGAGCTTCTACGGCATGTCCGACGTCGAGGTGGGCACCAGCCTCGGCATGACGCTGGTGTTCATGCTGGCCTGCATCGCGGTCATCGCCTGGATGTTCCGGACCGGCTACAGGCTCAAAAATTGATCACAGTCCACATTTCGGGCGGGAAGCGCTGGGCTACACTGCGGCCGGGCGGGCGGAGACAGGCATGATGCCGGGCAAGCGGGCGCTGGTCGTCGACGATTCGCGGTCCGCGCGGGTGGTCCTCTCGCGCATGCTCGAGCGCTACGGGATCCTGGTCGATTCCGCCGACTCGGCCGAGGCCGCGCTCGAATACCTCAAGGACCGCCACCCGGACGTGATCTTCATGGATCACCTGATGCCGGGCATGGACGGACTGGCCGCCGTGCGGGAGATCAAGGCCAATCCCTCGCTCGCGTCGATTCCGATCATGATGTACACCTCGCAGGAAGGCGAGATCTACAGCGGCCAGGCGCGTGCCTCCGGCGCCGTCGGCGTGCTGCCGAAATCGATCCGCCCGATCGACGTCACCAAGGCCCTTTACCAGCTGCAGCTGCTGCCCGACCGGCGCGACGACGAGCCCTCGGCGCTCGAGCCGGCGGGCGGCGACGCGCCGCGCGAGCGGGCGCCGGCACCGCCCGCCGCGACCGCTTCGGTCGAGGCGCTGCTCAGGGAACAGAACCAGGAGCTGCGCAAGTTCGTCGTCTCGACGCTCGAGGCCTGGACCCACCGGATCGTGGCCGAGCTGCGGCCGCGGGATCCGGAAGTGATCGGCGACGGCGATGACGCGGAGGTGCGTCGGCCGGCGCCGCGGCGGCCCTGGCCCTGGGTGCTCGCGACATCCGTCGCGCTCGCCGCGCTGCTCGCCGTCGGCCTGCTCTACTGGCAGGCCCGCATGGCGCGGGAGCAGTCCGAGCGTGCGCTCGAGGCGGTCAATGCCTCGAACGAGACGCTGACGAAAGCGATCGAGAAGTGGCGCATCGCGGGCGACGTATCGGCCGATTCCGCGAGCCAGACCGGGTTCCGGCCGCTCGTGCTGGCAGTGCCGTTCGGCGAGCAGGCGCTCTCGCCGGCGCGGCTCGAGTCCGTGCGCACGCTCGTCGCCCAGCTCGAGCGCGCGGCGATCAACGGGGTCGTGCGGATCGAGAATTTCAACGGCAACTTCTGCCTCGCGCGGGCGGGGCGGGACGGCTACACGCTCGCGGCGCCGGCCTCGCCGGCGGCGCAGTGCGACCAGGTCGGCAACCCCTTCGACGACACCTCGACCAGCGCCTCGCGCCAGCCGCTGGCGTTCGCCAACCTCGCCGCGTCGGTGCGGCAACGCACCGGCGGCGCGATCGAACTCTCGGTCGTCGCCGGCCCGCGCGACCGGCTCGCCGTCGCATACCCGGCGATCGAGCAGGCGACCGCGGGGCAGTGGAATGCGGCCGCGCAGGCCAACAACCGCATCGAGATCAGCATCGTCGAGCGATGAATCCGTTCCGGCCGCCGGCCTGGCTCGCCAACCGGCACCTGCAATCCATATTGCCGAGCCTTCCGTTCCGGCGCGCTGCCGTCGAGCGCCGCGCGTCCGGCGTGATCGAAGCGAGCCGGGAGCTCGTGCTCGACTGCGGCGACGGGGTCCGCCTCATGGGGCGCCTTGCCGAGCCGGCAGGCGCGGGCGCCCCGCGCCGCCTGGCCCTGCTGGTGCACGGCTGGGAAGGCAGCTCCGAGTCGCTGTACGTCCTCTCGCTCGCCCAGCTCCTGTTCGCGCGCGGCTACTCGGTGTTGAGGCTGAACCTGCGCGACCACGGCGGCACGCATTCGCTCAACCGCGGGCTGTTCCATTCCTGCCTCCTGCCCGAAGTCGTCGGCGCGGTGGCGCGCGTACAGGCGACCTACCCGGAGCATCGCCTGTTCCTCGCCGGGTTCTCGCTGGGCGGCAACTTCTGCCTTCGCGTAGGGGCGCGCGCGCGCGCCGCCGGCATTCGCCTCGCGCGCATCGCGGCGGTCTGCCCGGTGCTCGACCCGGCCGTCACGCTCGATGCGCTCGAGGACGGGCCCGCGGTCTATCACCGCTACTTCATGCACAAGTGGCGCAGGTCGCTGCAGCTGAAGCAGGCAGCCTGGCCGGGCGATTACGACTTCGGCGCGCTGATCGGCGACGCCTCGCTGCGCAGCATGACCGAGCGCATGGTGCTGAAGTACACGGACTACCCGGACCTCGCGACCTACCTCGCCGGGTACGCGATAACGGGCGGCGTGCTGGAGTCGCTCGATGTGCCGAGCCGCCTCGTCATATCCGCCGACGACCCGATGATCCTTGCGCGCGACCTGGAGCGGATCGCGCGGCCGGCCGCGCTCGAGGTGACCGTGACCGCGCGGGGCGGGCATTGCGGCTTCATGGACGCGCTCGGCGGGCCGAGCTGGGCCGACCTGCAGGTCGCCGCCGAGCTCGACCGGGGCTGATCAGGCGCCGCCCGCGGCCTCGCGCATCGACGCGAGCCACTTCAGGTAGCGGGCGAGCAGCCGCTGCTCGGCATCCGGCTCGAAGCGCTCGACGGGCGGCGCCTGGAAATCGGCGGGCATGCCGGCGACCAGGAAGGCGAGGCCGCGCGAGGTCGCCTCGCGGTCGCTGGCGCGATCGACCGGGACGCCGGCGAGGCAGGCGAGCATGCGGCAGAGCAGGCGATTTTCCGCGAGCCCGCCGCTCGCCACGAGGCGCGCCGGCGCCGGACGGTGGCGGTCCATCTCGTCGAGGTTCGCCTTGATCAGGAAGGCGACGCTCTCGAGCACCGCGCGGCATTGCTGCAGGTCCGTGCCGTCGCCGACGAAGCGCGACTCGAAGTCCGGCTTCCAGAACGGCGAGGCGAGGCCCGAGACGCCGTTCAGGAAGAACGGCGCCCCTTCGTCCGCGAGCTCGGCGTTGCCGAGCAGCGCGAGCATGCGGCCCGCCGCCGCACCCTGGTGCAGCTCGAACCAGTCGAGCGCGGCGCCCGCGCCGTTCACGGATCCCTCGAGCACGTAGTCCGTGTCCCGGTCGTCCATGCGGATGACGCTGGTGAGCAGCGGCGGCGCGCTCAGCGCCTCGGCCGTCGGGCGCAGCACGAACGCGCCGGTGCCGAGGTTGACGTAGGCCGCGTCGAAATCGAGCGGTCCCGCGGCGAAGGGCACCACCGACTGGTCGCCGTTGCAGGCGACGAGCGGGATGCGCATGCCCTCGCTCGCGAGCGTACCGAAGTCGTGCGTGGTGCCGGTCGCGCGCGGCAGCACGGCGCGCGGGATGCCGAACATCTCGAGCAGTTCCGCCGACCAGTCGCGCTCGAACGGCGACCACAGCAGCGTCCGGGCTGCGGTGGAGGCGTCGGCGAGCAGCGGGCGCTCCTCGAGCAGACGATGCAGCAGGTAACTCGCCAGCGGGCCGGCGCGCAGCCGCGATTGCGCGGCGGCGGCGCGAACTCCGGGCAGGTGGTCGAGGCACCAGCGCAGCTTGCTCGCGCCGTAGTGCGGCGAGAGCGTGAGGCCCGTCAGCCGCTGCACGTCCCCGGCGCGGCGGGAGAGGCCCTTGAGCCAGGCAGCGTTGCGCGCATCCTGCCAGGAGAGCACGGGCGAGAGCGCGCGCCCGTCGTCGGCGCTCCAGCAGACCAGGCTCGAGCGCTGCACCGCGAGGCCGGCTGCCGCCCATCGCTTCGCGGGCACGATGCGCGCGAGTTCGGCGAGCGCGGTCCCGACGCTCGCGACGACCTCCTCGGGGTCGTGCTCGACGTGGCCGAGCGCATTGCGCTGCGTCGCGATCGTGACCAGGGCGGCGCCCTCGAGCGAGCCAGTCGCGGCATACGCGCTCGCGCGCGTGGCGTGGCCGCCCTGGTCGATCGCGATGAAGACCTCGTCCGTCATGCGGGAAGCGGCTCGCGCGCGGCGAGCGCCGCGGCGAGGGAGAGCGGCGCCATCGACTCGACCATCTGCGCGCCGCGCGCGGCAAGGTCGAGCGCCAGTTCCGCATCCGTCACCTCGTACAGTACCCAGGCCCAGCTGCCGGACGGGAGCGTCCGTCCGGGCGCGAGCCGGCTGTGGTTGCAGAACACGAATTCCGGCTGCATCAGGTCGAGCACGGGCCGCAGCTGCGCCGGGTCGCCCTCCAGCGCCCAGCCGATCGCCATGCCGACCGCCGCGCGCACGTGCCTCACGGCGTCGGCGTCGAACGAGATGAGCGTGCAGCGCTCGTGCACCGGCGCGAGCACGGCGAGGACGCGTTCCATGCAGTGCGCGAGCCCGTGGTGAACCAGGCTCGCGCGCTTCACCTCGACGAAGGCGCGCGCGCCGGGGAAGTCCGCCATCAGCTCGACCGCGGCCGCGAGCCGCGGCAGCGGCGTGCCGGCATGCGCGTGGCCGAAGCGTGCCGGCTCGCCGGCATCGACCCCGTCGAGCTGGCCGGACTTCAGCAGGCGCACGTCGCCGGTCGCATGCGTGGTGCGCTCGAGTCGTGCGTCGTGGATCACGAAGGGGACGCCGTCAGCCGAAAGCTGGACGTCGAATTCCACGCGCGCGAGGCCGTGGCGCCAGGCCGCCTCCAGCGCGGGGATGCTGTTCTCCGGAAAGTGTTCCGCGTCGCCCCGGTGTGCGACGATCTCGGGTTGCATGCGGGGAATTATAGTCACCTCCTGCCTGGCCGCCGCGCTTGCCGGCGCGGCCTGCAGCCGCCAGGAGTCGGCCTGGGAATCTGCGCGCCGCGAAAATTCCCCTGCAGCCTACGCGGAATATGCGGCCAGGTTCCCGGCCGGCGCCCATGCGGGGGATGCGCGGGCCGCGATCCGCGTGCTCGACGATGGCAAGGCCTGGGCTCGCGCCGAGCGCATCGGCACGCCGGAAGCCTGGCAACGCTACCTGGCCGACTGGCCCGAAGGCCGGCACGTCGTGCTGGCCCGGCAGATGCTGGTCGATTTCATCCCGCCGCCGGCCCCGGCTGCGGGGAGCTTCGAGATCCAGCTCGGCGCCTGGCGCGACGAATCCGCCGCGCGCGAGGCGCTTGCATCGTGGCGAGGCGGGCGGGCCGCCCTGCTCGAGGGCCATCCGGCCCGGTTGGTCGCGCCGTTCGGCGCCGGGCCCGCTCTCTGGCGATTGCGCACGGGTCCGCTCGACGAAGATGGGGCGCGGGCCCTGTGCGGGAGAATCCGCGCCGCAGGAACCGACTGCATGCCGGCGGCCGCGGTCTCAGCCGGCGACGCGCCGCCATAGCGCGCGGCCGACGAGCCGCGCCTGGTCGGTGATGCCGAAGCGCTTCAGGTTCGTGCGGATGACGCCCTCGGTAAAGCGCGTGCGCTTCGAGTAGTCGATGCGCACGTCGACGAGCACCGGCGTGCCGGCCCCCGCAAGGTCGAGGGCCTCGCCGACGACGCCCGCGACCGCGGAGTCGTGTTCCATGAGCCGGAAAGCCACGTGGTTTGCGCGCGCGAGTCCCTCGAGGTCCAGGGCGGGCAGCACCGTGCAGGTCTTGCGGTTGTAGGGAGCCTGTTGCGCCTGCGCGATCTGCGCGAGCTCGCCGTCGTTGAACACGAACCAGGCGACCCCCGCTTTCTGCGCGACGGCGGTCGCCATCTCGAGGCCGGTCATCCGCGCGGCGCCGTCGCCGACGATGCCGACCACCGCGCGATCCGGCCGCGCGAGTTTCGCGCCGATCGCGCCGGGGATGCAGTAGCCCATCGAGTTGAAGTCCGAGGGCGAGAAAAAGCAGCGCGGCGCGCGGATCGGCATCAGCTCGGCCACCAGGAACGTGTGATTGCCGTCGTCGGCCACGACGATGCCGTCGTCGGGCAGGCGCGCGCGAAGCGCATCGAAGAATCGCTGCGGATTCACGCGGCCCCTGGAATCGTGCGCGAGCCACTCCGCGCGGTAGGCCGCCTTGTCGCGTGCGATCGCGGCCGCTACGGCATCCGCCCGCGCATTCTCGGGACGCGCGCCCAGCGCCTCGATGAGGGGCCCGAGAATCCCGCGGGCATCGCCCTCGAGCGCGACTGCTGCGGGGAAATTCGCGTTGAAGACGCGCGGGTTGATGTCGACGTGGACCAGATTCGCCGGCGGTGCCCAGCCGAAGCTGCCGGTCGGGATCTCGGCGAAGCGGGTGCCGACGGCGAGCAGCGCGTCGCAGTCGGCAAAGGAATTCTCGACCGCCGGCACCGCGGCGCGGCCGAGCGCGAAACCCGCATGCAGGCGGTGATGCGCGGGGAAGGCCGAGAGTCCCTGGAGCGTCGTCGATACCGGCGCCCCGAGAAGCTCGGCGATCGCAAACAGTTCGGCCGTCGCGTCCACCGAGCCCCAGCCGCAGAAGACGGCGGGGCAGCGGGCGGTGCGCAGGAGCCCGGCTGCTCGCGCGATGTCGCCCTCGGCCGCGCGATGGGCCGGGGCCGGCGCCGGCGCGAACGCGGGCGGCGCGCCCGCCTCGCCGGGCATCAGCTGCAGGTCGACCGGGATCTCGACGAATACCGGGCCCGGCTCGCCGCCGGTCGCGACGCGGTATGCCTCGTAGATCACTGGAATGACGTCGGCATGGCGCTCGATGCGCCAGCGCGCCTTCGTGATCGGCGCGAGCAGCGCATGCTGGTCCATGTCGTGCAACTGGTAGGCGCGGCCCAGGTCGCGGCGGATGCCGCCCGCGATGACGATCATCGGGATCCCGTCGAGGAAGGCCTCGCCGATGCCGCTGGCGGCATGGGTCACGCCGGCCGCGGGAACGATCGCGAGCACGCCGATGCCCGCGCCGGTCCGGCTGACGGCGTCCGCCATGAACGCGCCGCCGCATTCGTGCGCGACCAGCACCGGCGTGATCGAGTCCGAAGCGCCGAGCTCGTCGTAGAGCTCGGTGTTGTGCACGCCGGGAATGCCGAAGGTATGGCGCACGCCGAGCTGTTCGAGCGCTTCGCGCGCGAGCCGGGCGGCCGTCCTAGAAGGCATTGATCCCGGTGAGCTCGCGGCCGATCGTGAGCTGGTGGATGGTCTCGGTGCCTTCGTAGGTGATCACGCTCTCGAGGTTGAGCGCGTGCCGGATCGGCACGTACTCGGCGCTGATGCCGGCCCCGCCCAGCATGTCGCGCGCGTCGCGCGCGATGTCGAGCGCCACCCGGCAGTTGTTCCACTTGGCGAGCGAGACCTGGGTCGGGTGCATCTTGCCCGCGTCCTTGAGGCGCCCGAGCTGCAGCGACATGAGCTGCGCGCCCGTGATGCCGCGCGCCATCTCGGCGAGCCGGATCTGGATCGCCTGGTTGGCCGCGAGCGGGCGGCCGAACAGCACGCGCGTGTGGGTGTAGTCGAGCAGCTGTGCGAGGCAGGCCTGCGCCGCGCCGATGACGCCCCAGGTGATGCCGTAGCGCGCCTGCGTCAGGCAGGAAAGCGGCGCCTTCAGCCCGGCAGTGCTGCCCGGCAGCAGGTTCTCCTCCGGGACCACGACGTCCTCGAGGTAGAGCGCGCCGGTCGCGGAGGCGCGCAGCGAAAACTTGCGCTCGATCTCGGGCGCCGCGAAGCCGCGCGTGCCCTTCTCGACGATGAAGCCGCGGATGCCTTCATCGGTCTTCGCCCACACCACCGCGAGGTCGGCGATCGGCGCGTTCGTGATCCACATCTTGGCGCCGTTCAGTACCCAGTCCTTGCCGCGGCGCTTCGCGTGGGTCTTCATGTTGACGGGGTCGGAGCCGCCCTGCGGCTCGGTCAGGCCGAAGCAGCCGATCAGCTCGCCCGTCGCCATGCGCGGCAGGTACTTCTCGCGCTGCGCCTCGCTGCCGAAGGCGTGGATCGGGTACATGCACAGGCTCGACTGCACCGACACGAAGCTGCGGATGCCCGAGTCGCCGCGCTCGAGTTCCTGGCAGATCAGGCCGTAGGAAACCGAGTTCATGCCGGCGCAGCCGTAGCCGGAGATCGAGCTGCCGAGCAGGCCGAGCGCGGCGATTTCCGGCACGAGTTCGTGCGGAAAGCTGTGTTCCTCGAAGTGCTTCCGGATGACCGGGAGGACCTTCTCGTCGACGAGGCGCGCGACGGCGCCCTGCACCATGCGCTCGTCCTCGGTGAGCGAGTCACCGATGTCGTAGAGATCGAGCGGGTTCAATTCGCCTGCATCCCCAGCCGCGCGGCGAGGTCCTGCGCCATGCCCTCGGCGTCCCGGGCCTTGCCGACCGCTCCGTCGAGGTCGCCCTGCGCGTATTCGGCGCCGGCCTCCTGCCAGGCCGATTGCGCGCTCGCGAGCGCCGCCTTCGCTTCTTCGAGCAGCTGCCTGTCCATGCCCTCGGGCAGGTTCTTCAGCTTGCCGAGCTCGTCGAGCCGCGAGCCGATGCCCGTGAAGCGGTCCGGCAGGCTGCCGGAAAGCCGGTCCCAGTCCGCGTTCATCTGCGCGATGTGCCGCTCCTTAGCGGCAGCGGATTCGCGCGCGAGCGCCTCCGCGTGCGCGGGCACGTCCTTCACCGCCGTGATCGCGTCGGCATAGCGCTCCTCGTCGAACGCCTTGCGCGCGGCGTCGAGCTCCGCCTTCACCTCGGCATAGCGCTGCGGCACGTACTTCTGCGCGTCCTCGTAGACGGCGTTCAGCGCATTGGCGGCGGCGTCGATCGCCTCGCTCGCCGGGTCCTTTTGCGAACAGGCGGCGAGCGCGAGTACGGCGGCGAGCGCCGCGAAGCAGTTACGGGCGTTCACGGGGTGTCCTCAGGAAACCTTGACGTCGAGGGATTTCATGATCTCGACGACTTTCGCCTTGGCGGCGCGCGCAGCCAGGACCGTTTCCTCGAAGTTCGCGCGGGTCATGTCGGCCGCGGCCTTGCTCCAGGCGTCGCGGGCCGCGTCGTAGTCGGCGATGGTCTGCTTCCAATCGCCAGCCGACATCCCCTTCGGCGGCTTGCCGCGCTGGGCCGAGATCTTCTTGTCCATGGCGGCGACCATGCCCGGCATGGTGGTGACCAGGTCATTCCATTCGGTTTCCATGGCCGCCGTCATCTTCGCGCGTTCGACGCGCGCATCGGCGATGGCGTGCTTCAGCGTGTCCTGGGCGGCGGCTGCGCCCTTGACGACGTCGCCGTAGTCTTCCTTCGACATCGAGTCGCGAAGTTCCGCGACGCTCTTCTGCAGGTCGGCGTAGCGCTCCGGCAGGTATTTCTGGATTTCCGCGCCGGTTTCGGTGAACTTCGCCTCGAGCGCGGCGAGCGCCTGCCCGGCGGGCTCCTTCTGGCTCGCGCAGGCCGCGAGGCCGAGGCACAGGGCGGCGAGGGCGGCCGTCAGGAAAGCCTTGTAAAGCTGGGTCATTGCATTGCTCCACGGCGATTGCCGACCGCCTAGATTAGCACCGATCGGGTAGGATTCCGCGCGTGAAGATACCCGAGATCCTGATGATCGAGACCATGCACCAGCCCGGCAGCCTCGCCAGGGTGCTGCAGGTGATCGCCGATGCGGGGCTCACGATCGACCACCTCCAGGCATTGCGCCGCGAGCAGGGCCGCACGCTTTGGGAAATCACGCTCGAGATGGACGAGGAGGCGGATCGCAGTCTCTACGCGCGCATCGACGAGTTGCCGGTCGCGCGCTTCGTCGGCAAGTCCGACCGCGTCTTCGACCGCCATCGCGGCGGCAAGATCCGCACGGCGTCGGCGATACCGATCACGACGCAGCAGGTGCTGCGCGACATCTATACGCCCGGGGTCGCGCGCGTGTGCATCGCGATCCGCAAGGATCCGGCGCTGGCCTGGGAGTACACGAGCATCGGCAATACCGTCGCCATCGTCACGAACGGCACGGCGGTGCTCGGGCTCGGCAATGTCGGGCCGCTCGCGGGACTGCCGGTCATGGAAGGAAAGGCCGCCCTGTTCGCGACGCTCGTCGGGATCAACGCCGTGCCGATCCTGCTCGAGGAGACGGACCCCGGCCGCTGCGTCGACCACATCGCGGCGATCGCTTCCGGATTCGGCGCGATCCAGCTCGAGGACTTCGCGTCGCCCGGCTGCTTCGCGATCGAGGAGCAACTGCGCGCCCGGCTCGACCGGCCGGTGCTGCACGACGACCAGCACGGCACCGCGGTCGTGACGCTGGCGGCGGTGCTCAATGCCACGCGCCGCGCGGGGCGCGAACTCGGCGACTGCGTGGTGGGCCAGGTCGGGCTCGGCGCAGCCGGCGTCGGGATCGTGCGCCTGCTGCAGCGCGCGGGCGCCAGGCGCGTGCTCGGCGCCGACCTCGATCCGCGCGCTCTCGCGCGCCTCGCGGCCATGGGCGGGGAGGCCTCGACGCTCCCGGACATCATGCAGAAAGCGGACATCGTGATCGCGACGACCGGCGCCCGCGGGCTGATCCGGCCCGAGTCGGTGCGCGCGGGCCAGATCATCCTCGCGCTGTCGAACCCGGACCCGGAAATCGAGCCTGCGGTCGCGCTGGCCCACGGGGCCGCGATTGCGGCCGACGGCAAGGGGATCAACAACCTGCTGGGTTTCCCGGGGCTCTTCCTGGGCGCGCTTCAGGCGCGCGCGAGGCGCTTCACGGACGCCATGCTGCTGGCGGCTGCGCACGCGATCGCGAAACTCGCGCGGGGCGACGACCTGGTGCCGGACCCGCTCGATCGCGGGGTGCACCAGGCCGTGGCGGAAGCCGTCAGGCGCTCATCGCAGAGCGAAGCTTGACCAGGGCTGCGGCCTCGATCTGGCGGATCCGCTCGGCCGAAACGCCGTAGTCCGCGGCGAGTTCCTGCAGGGTCTTCTTTTCCTCGCCGAGCCAGCGCGACCGGATGACGGTGCGGCTGCGTTCGTCGAGTCCCTCGAGCGCGGATGCGAGACTGTCCGAGACGGCGCCCTCCCACTGGTCCTGCTCGACGATCGTGGCCGGGTCCGCCTCGGCCGAGGGCAGGAACAGCGACGGCGACACGACCATCTCGTCGTCGCCCGCTTCCGGCAGCGGATCGAACGAGAGATCGCGCGCCGAGAGCCGGCGCTCCATTTCGCGCACTTCGCGCGGCGCGACGCCGAGTTCGCCGGCGACGGCCCGGGTCTCGTCCTCGGACAGCCAGGCGAGGTTCTTTTTCATGCGGCGCAGGTTGAAGAACAGCTTGCGCTGCGCCTTGGTGGTCGCGACGCGAACCAGGCGCCAGTTGCGGATCACGAATTCGTGAATCTCGGCGCGGATCCAGTGCACGGCGAAGCTGACGAGCCGTACGCCCATGTCCGGATCGAAGCGCTTGACCGCCTTCATGAGGCCGACGTTGCCTTCCTGGATCAGGTCGCCGACGGGCAAGCCGTAGCCCATGTAGCCGCGGGCGATATGCACGACGAAGCGCAGGTGCGAAAGCACGAGGTCGCGCGCCGCGTCGAGGTCCTGGTGGTCGCGGAAACGGCGCGCCAGCGCCATTTCCTCCTCACGGGCAAGGATGGGGATCGCCGATACCCGCTCGACGTAAGCCTCCAGGCTTCCGATCGGGCCGGACAGGGCAAGGGACGAGTTCCTGAGCGCAATGGCGTTGCCGGTCATGGTGTGGGGCTACCTCCGCTGATCAATACTAGCACTCGTGTCAATAGAGTGCTAAACACCCCGGAAGTTCAGCGGGCAGCGGGATAAATATTCAATAGAAACATATGATTAGGCGCGCGGCTCAATACGGCGCAGATGGTATCCGGCCGCCAGCCAGGCGCCGATGAAACCGAGCGCCGCGCCGCCGCCGATCACGGCCGGCCACTCATGGCTCGAGAGGCCCTGGAGCGTGAAGGCGGAGCCGTAGGCTGCGGCAAGTCGCGCGATGAAAGGCGCAAGACCTGCCAGGCCACCGGCGACGAGACCGACTGCCAGCAGCCCGCCGGCGAGTCCCTGCCACAGGCCCGAATAAAGAAAAGGCCGCCGCACGAAGGCATTGCTCCCGCCCACGAGCTTGGTCACCTCGATCTCCGCGCGCCGCCCGTTGATCTCGAGCCGGATCGTGTTGCCGACGACGGCGAGCACGCCAGCGGCCAGCACGACGGCAACCAGCAGCGCGAACTGCTGCATCGTGTCCTCGACCGCCTGCAGCCGCCGTACCCAGGCCGTGTCCGCCTCGACCAGGTCGACGCCGTCCATCTCGCGTATTTCGGCTGCCAGCGCCTCGACCGCCTCGGCGGTGTCCCGCGGCGGCGCCGGGTGCACCTTCACCAGCCAGGGCAGCGGGTTTTCGGGCAGCGCCTTCAGCGCATCGCCGATGCCGGAACGCTGGCGGAATTCCGCGAGGCCCTGGTCCGGGCTCACGAGTTCGGTGCCCGAAACGCCGCGCAGGGCCTCAATCTCACCGGAGAGCTTCCTGGCCTGCGCCTCCGTCGTTGACAGGTCGAGATAGGCGGAGAACTGGACGGTGTCGTCGAGCCCGTCGGTCACGACGCGCATATTTGCGACCACCAGGTAGAGCGCCGTGGGCAGCGCCAGCGCGATGCCGATGACGAGGATGGTCAGCAGGGTCGCGAGGGGCTGGCGCGCGAGCCGGCCGAGCGAGCCGAGAAAGGCCTGGGCGTGGCGCTCGAACAGGATGGCGGCGCCGTCACGCAACGACATGCGGCACCTGCGCGAGGCGGCCCTGCTCGATATGCACGCGGCGCACGCGGAAGCGGTCGAGCAGGTGGATGTCGTGGGTCGCGACCAGCACCGTGACGCCGACGGCGTTGAACCGCTGGAACAGGTTCATGACCTCGAGAGCGAGGTCCGGGTCGAGGTTGCCGGTCGGCTCGTCGGCGATGAGCACCGGCGGCTTGGTGATCACCGCGCGCGCGATGCCGACGCGCTGCTGCTCGCCGGCCGACAGTTCGAGCGGGAAGGAGCGTTCGCGTCCGAGCAGGCCGACCTGGTCGAGCGCCGCACGCACGCGCTTGTCCATCTCGCGCCGCGGCACGCCGGCAATCGCCAGCGGCAGCGCGACGTTGTCGTACACGGGCCGGTCATCCAGCAGGCGATGGTCCTGGAACACGAAACCGACCTGGCGGCGGAACGCCGGGATGGCGCGGCGGCGGAGCCTGGCCGTGCTCTTGCCATTGACCGTCACCTGGCCGCGCGTCGGCCGCTCGAGCAGCGCGATGAGCCGGAGCACCGTGCTCTTGCCCGCGCCGGAATGGCCTGTCAGGAAGGCCATTTCGCCCGACTCGAGCTCGAAGCTGAGCTCCGACAGGGCTTCCCGCCCGTTGCCATAGCGCTTGAATACGCGGTCGAATCGGATCACGAAACGTCGACTGCCGCCGGCCGCAGCAGCCCCTCGACATAGGCCCTGGCATCGAAGATACCGAAATCGACGGCCTGTTCGCCAATGCCGACATAGCGGATGGGAAGCCCGAAGCGGCGCGCGATGGCGACGACGATGCCGCCCTTCGCCGTGCCGTCGAGCTTGGTGACGGCAACGCCGGTGACGCCGATGGCCCTGCTGAACTGCTCCGCCTGGCGAACCGCATTCTGGCCGAGGCTGGCATCGAGCACGAGCAGGACCTCGTGGGGAGCCTGCGCATCGAAGCGCCTGATCACCCGCGCTATCTTCGCGAGTTCATCCATGAGGTGCGACTGCGTGTGCAGGCGCCCGGCCGTGTCGGCCAGCAGCACGTCAATGCCGCGTGCCCTGGCGGATTGCAGCGCGTCGAACACGACCGCCGCGGGATCGGCGCCGGTCGCCTGTGCCACCACCGGAACGCCGTTGCGCTCCGCCCAGGCCGCGAGCTGCTCCACGGCGGCCGCGCGAAAAGTGTCGCCCGCCGCGAGCATGACCGAGAGCCCGGCGTCCTTCAGGCGCCGCGCGAGCTTGCCGATCGTGGTCGTCTTGCCCGATCCGTTGACGCCGATGACGAGGATCACGAAGGGCTTGGCCGCGCGGTCGATCTCGAGCGGGCGCTCAACTGGCTTCAGGATCGCGAGGAGGGAGTCGGCAAGCGCCGCCTCGAGCGCTTTCGCGTCCGCGAGTTCCGCGCGCGCGACCTTGCCGCGCAGGTCCGAAAGGACATCCGCGGTCGCCTCGACGCCGACGTCGGCCTCGAGCAGGCGCGTCTCCAGCTCCTCGAGCAGCGCCGCGTCGATACGCCGTCCGGGCAGCAGGTCCAGGGCCCAGGAAGCGCCTTTGCCTACGCGCGCGCGCAGGCGCGCGATGAAACCGCCTTCGGCCGCGGTCAAGGTTCCAGGATGGCCGGGTTCGTGACGGCGAACGCGGCGCCTCCGGAGGCCGCGAGCGAGGCGGCGTGAGTCTGCATCTCGGTCGTGACCGCGACGCTCGCCGCCGGCGAGAGCAGCGAACCGTGGGAGCCGGAGGTGAAGTGCACCCAGGTTCCGGTTCCCGCGCCGACCGGGTTGAGCCCGGGCGCCGCCGTCTTCACGAACGGCGCCGCGGCGATCAGCCGCTGCGTCGCGGAGTTCGGCACTACGGTGTCGTCCAGCACCTGCGTCAGCAGCACCGGCCGGGCGGCGACCGTGGCAGCGATGTAGTTGACCGGGTCGCCCGCGTCGACGACCGTCTGGGCGTCGCGGAAGAACTGCTCGTAGAGCGTCGTGCCGGGTTGCAGGCCCTTGGCGGCGAGGCCGGCATTGATGGTCGGGCCGAGCGCCGCGGAGTCACGCAGGAGATGCGCGACGCCGCCGCCCGGCACGTTGAGGTAGGCGGAGACCGTCGGGATCGCCATCGCGTTGGCGACCGTGCCGACGATGCTGCCGAGCGAGATCGAGGCGTATTGGATCTGCGTCGCGTCGATGTCGGCGACGGTATCGCCGTCGAGGTCGAGGCCCGGCAGCGACTTCACGAGCTGCACGATGTCGAGCGCGGCCTCGCGCAGGTTGTCGCGGCTCGTGACGAGGCTCGTGAGGTTGATGATGTAGGAACCGGACGCATCGATGATCCCGTCGGGTCCCGCCGCGCCGGTCGCGTTGTCCACGAGATCGAGGTCGAAGGTGCGTTCGGCGCCCGCCTGGTAGAACGGGCTCGCCGGGTCCGTGATCCCGTGCAGCGGGATGTCGATGGCGGCGACCGCGAAACCCTGCGAGGCATAGGCGCCGGCGATCGCCGCCGCCTGCGTGCGATTGCCCTGCAGGCCGTGCTGGAAGACGACGACCGGCCAGCCGCCGGGCGGCTTCGCGTGGCCGCTCGCGCCGTTCGGCACGGTGACGAACAGCGGGATGGCGAGCTGGGCCTTGGCGATGGGCACCGGGTTGAACCGCGTCAGGTTCGTCGACGGAACGCCCGGCCCGCCGGGCGCGGCTTCCCAGGTGCCGGTGAGGGGCGCCGCCGGGTCGAGGTAATAAGGAATCTCGAGCTGCCCGACGTAGACGTCCGCGATCGGCGGCAGCGCCGGATTCAGCATCGAGAGATCGAGGCCGGTCGGCACGACGCCGATCGGGCCCGGCTGCGCGAGCGCGGCGGCGATGTTCATCGTGTCCGCGGTCGCCTGCGTGGAGAACGAGAAAGTCAGCACCGCGCTGCCGGCGACCGGTGCGCCCAGCACGGCGCCCGCGAGCTGCAGCTGGGCGCCCGTCAGCAGGCAGATGCCGTTCATCGAGCCGGTGAGGGCGGCGCAAGTCGGCAACGCGGCCAGTATCGCGAGGTAGTCGCGGTCGGGCGTCGCGGCATTGCCGCCCGTGTCGTGCAGGCCGTTCGTGAGAACGACGAGATAGCCGATGTTGGTCGCGCCGGTCGACGGGGTCAGCGGTTTCAGCGGCACGATTTCGAGCGTGCCGCCGGCCGAGTCGACGGTCGGCGCGACCTGTGCGGTGAAGTCCGAGCCGTAGGCGAGCACGCGGCGGAACCCGACGGTCGCCTTGGTCGCATTGTCGACGTCGACTTCCAGCAGGTACACGGTCGCCGCGGAAATCGTCGCCGGATCGATCGGCGCGGAGAAGCGCGCGGTGATGGTCGCGTTGGTCGAGAAGCCGTCGAGCACGTTGATCGCGGCCGCGTTCGGCAGGAATGGCGTTACCGGCGAGTTGAGCGTGCCGTCGGTCGAGCCGTTGAAGTACAGGTCGGTCGGGTAGGGCAATACGCCAGAGAGCGGCGCGAAGCTCGCGTGGAATACGCCGACGCCGGTGGCGTTGCCCGGATTGCCGTTGCCGGAGGTCGGGTCGGTGGGACCGATGCTGTCCGAGCTCGAGCCCCCGCAGCCCGCGAGCAGGACACCTGCGACCAGGAGTACGGCTGGGAAACGGTGGCTCATGACGGAAGCTCCGGCAAAGTTAGGAGTCGCGGGCGCGTATCATCGCGCAAGTCTACGGGATGTGCGCTGCAAAAAATGACCCACTCCCTGCGCATCATCGGCGGCGAATGGCGCGGGCGGCGAATCCGCTTTCTGCCCGGGGGCGGAATCCGGCCGACCCCTGACCGGGTGCGCGAGACCCTGTTCAACTGGCTCTCGGCGACGGTGCCGGGCAGCCGATGCCTCGACCTGTTCGCGGGCAGCGGGGCGCTCGGTCTCGAAGCGCTTTCGCGCGGGGCGCGCGAGGCGACCTTCGTCGAGCAGGACCGGGAGAATGCGGCGCGGCTGCGCGAGACCCTGGCGCTGCTGGCGCCCGGGCGCGCGAGCGTGGTGCAGGCGGATGCGCTCGCCTGGCTCGGCGGGAAGGCAACCGCCTACGACATCGTGTTCCTCGATCCGCCCTTCGGTGCCGGCCTGCTCGAGGGCGCCCTGCACGGCCTGGCCTGCGGCGGCTGGCTCGCGCCGGGCGCGCTCGCCTACCTCGAGATGCCGGCCGGGCGAGGCGCTCCGGCCCTGCCGGCGGGCTGGACCCTGCACCGCAGCGGGCGCGCCGGGGCGGTCGGGTATCATCTCGCCCGTCGCGAATGACAGGGGACGGGCGTGAATCCGAAGCGGAGCGCGGTATATCCGGGGACCTTCGACCCGATCACGAACGGCCACCAGGACCTCGTGCGCAGGGCGGCCGGCATATTCGACCGGATCGTGATCGGCATCGCCGCGAACCCCGGCAAGGCGCCGCTGTTCACGCTCGCCGAGCGCGTCGAACTCGCGCGCCAGGTGCTCGCCGACCAGCAGAACGTCACCGTGCAGGGCTACGCCGGTCTCACGGTCGATTTCGCGCGCGAGCAGGGTTGCGGCATCGTGCTGCGGGGACTGCGCGCGATGTCGGACTTCGAATTCGAGTTCCAGCTCGCGAACATGAGCCGGCATCTCGAAAAAGCCGTTGACTACGTGTTCATGACGCCGCAGGAGCAGTTCACCTTCATCTCCTCGACGCTGGTGCGCGAGATCGCGATGTTCGGCGGCGACGTCTCGCAGTTCGTGCACCCGACGGTCGCGTCGGCACTGGTCGGAAAGAGAAAGACCTAGCGCTGGCAGCCCGGGCACCAGTAGGTGCTGCGGCTGCCCTGGGTGTACTGGCGGATCAAGCCGCCGCAACGGCGGCAGCGCATGCCTGCGCGCTCGTAGACGTACAGCCGCTGGCGGAAATACCCCGGCATGCCCGCGGCGTCCACGTAGTCGCGCAGCGTCGTGCCGCCGGCGCCGATCGCATCCGCCAGCACCTCCCGGACCGCGGCGGCGAGCGCGTCCATGCGCGCGCGGCTCACGCGCCCGGCGGCGAGGCCAGGCCGGATGCCGGCGCGGAACAGCGCTTCGCTGGCATAGATGTTGCCGACGCCGGCGACGATGCGCGAATCCATGATGAAGGCCTTGATCGAGGCGCGGCGGCCGCGCGCGCGACGCCAGAGCGACTCGCCCCTGAATTCGTCCGAGAACGGCTCGACGGCGAGGTTCGCGAGCAGCCGGTGGCGGGCCGGATCGCCGGCCGTGAACAGCAGGCAGCCGAAGCGGCGTGGGTCGTTGAAGCGCAGGCACCGCCCCGAGTCGAGCACGAGGTCGAAGTGGTCGTGCGCCAGCGGCGGCGAGGCGGCGTCGAGGATGCGCAGGCTGCCCGACATGCCGAGGTGGAGAATGAGCGTGCCCGCGTCGGTGCCGACCAGCAAGTACTTGGCGCGACGCCCGACCGAGAGGATGCGCGCGCCGCCGAGCTTCGCGGGGAGATTGCGCGGCACCCGCCAGCGCAGGCGCCACTCGCGCACGGCGAGGGCCTCGATCCGCCGGCCGACGAGCCAGGGCTCGATGCCCCGGCGCGTCGTTTCTACCTCCGGCAGCTCCGGCATGCCATCCGGCCCGGCCTCAGAACTTGGACCGGAACTCGACGAACCAGCGGCGCGGCTCGTTGATGAAGCCCGTCAGGTTGTTGAAGTCGATGCCGCCGACGGCCTCGATCTCGTCCGTGATGTTGCGGCCGTAGACCGCGACTTCCTGCCTGCCTTCGTTCCAGTTGTACCCGAGCCGCAGCCCGCCCTCGAGCAGGCTCTTGCCGGTGAACTCCGTGGACTCGTACAGGAAGAAGTTGATGTCGCTGCGGTACGCCCAGTCCGTGTAGACGTAGAACTCGCCGCCCGCGACCGGCATGCCCCAGCGCGCCGTGAGGTTCGCGATGACCTCGGGCGACTGTGGCAGGCGGTTGCCGTCGATGCTGACCGTGCCGGGCACCGCGCCCGCGGGATCCTTCACGGTGCAGCCACCGCCGCAGGGCTGGATCGCGAGGTTCGGGTCGTTGATCTCCGTGTCGTTCCAGCTCGCGCCGAGCGTGACCAGGAAGTTGTCGGCCAGGTAAGTCTCGAAGTCGAGTTCCACGCCCTGGCCGTCCGTCTTGTCGGCGTTCAGGAGCGTGTTGAAGTTGGCGCCGCCGCCGACCGCCGTCAGCTGCTGATCGTCCATCGTGTACTTGTACACGGAGAAGGCGAGTCGGCTGCGGTCGTTGAAGAGACGGGTCTTGATGCCTGCCTCGTAGGAGACGATCGACTCGGAGTCCGCGACCGAGACGGTGTCGCCGAACAGCAGCCGGCCCTGGATGGACGGGGCGCGGTAGCCCTCGGCCACGCGCAGGTACAGATTGGCGTCGTCGTTGAGCGCCCAGGTGCCGCTGACGTCCCAGCTCACGTGGTCCTTGTCGGTGCTGACCTTGATCGGGCCGAGCGCGCCTGCGCCGATCGGCGACAGGAAGCGCTCCGCGGAGAAGTCCTTCTCGTCCTGCGTGTAGCGGATGCCCGCGCGCAGCGTGAAGGCGTCGCCGAGCGTCCATTCGCCCGACCCGAATGCCGCCCAGGCCGTGTTCTGCTGGTCCTGGCGTACGTCGCCGTTGCGCACGCCGTTGCCGAGCGTGTCGTAGTTGAAGCTGTCGATGGCGATGTCTTCGTCGAAGTAATAGAGACCCGCCTGCCAGTCGAATGCGCCCCACTCGTTGGACTCGAGGCGGAATTCCTGCGTGAACTGGCTGTGGCTCGGCATCCCGTCCGCGGACTCGGCCGGGAACGGGATGCACGACGCGCGCGCCGGGATGCTGCACGGACCGGAGAAGCCGATGAAGTCCGCGCCGAACCCGCCGTCGATGTCGCCGTGCGAGAGCACGTCGACCGACTCGTAGCCCGTGATCGAGTGCAGCGTCGTGCGGCCGAAGTCGTACGCGATCCGGACGCTGCCGCCGTTCGAGTCGAGCGACTGGCTGTTAGCGCCGTCGAGCGCGACCTGGTGCTCGTTGAATCCCTGCTGCAGGTTGTTGGTGCCCGGCTCGATGATGTTGGCGCGGAACATGCGCGCGGTGCCGTCGAGGCTGCGCGCGTGCACGTTGAACAGCGCTGACAGCGGTCCCGAGTCGTAAAGGAACTGCAGGCGGCCCGCGTACTCGTCGAAGCCCTCGTACTTGTCGCCCTCGAGGGTGAGCTTGTTGTCCACCCAGTCGTCGCGGTGCTGGTAGATGCCCGAGAGCCGCATCGACCAGGTGTCGGTTAGCGCACCGCCGACCGCACCCTCGACGTTGACCGAGCTCTGCGTGCCGTAGCTCGCCTGGACGTAGCCGCCGCGCTCCTGGGACGGGCGCACCGAGTCGAACTTGATGACCCCGGCGGGCGTGTTGCGGCCGAAGAGCGTGCCCTGCGGCCCGCGAAACATCTCCACCATCTCGAGATCGAAGACCGGGAAGCCCTTCAGGATCGGGTTTTCCTGGACCACGTCGTCGTACACGAGCGAAACCGGCTGCGAGGCATTCAGGTCGAAGTCAGTGTTGCCGAGCCCGCGGATATAGAAGCGCGGGAAAGCGCGGCCGAAGGAAGACTCGATGTTGAGGCTCGGCAGGCGCGCGGACAGGAAGCGGATATCGTCGCCGCCGGAACGGATCGCGTCGAGCGCCCCGCCGGCGACCGTCGACACGGCGACCGGGACGTCCTGGATGTTCTCGCTGCGGCGCTGGGCCGTGACGATGATTTCTCCGAGCGTCGTCGTATCCTGGGCCCATGCCGCAGGCAGCGGCAGCGCCATCGCGATGGCGGCGGCGAGAGTGGCATTGCGCATGACCGGAACTCCCCGATTGGAATGCGGGAGAGTTTAGCCGAGCCGCCGGCGGGCATCCTACTTGATCTTGGATTCCTTGTAGGTCACGTGCTTGCGCACGACCGGGTCGTACTTGCTGACCTCCATCTTCTCGGGATGCAGGCGCTTGTTCTTGGTCGTGGTGTAGAAGTGACCGGTGCCGGCGCTGGAAACGAGCTTGATCTTGTCGCGCATGGCTATGACCTCAGACGTGGGTTCCGGAAGCGCGGAGCTCCGCGACGACCTTCTCGAGGCCCCGTTTCTCGACCGTGCGCAGGCCGCGGGTCGAGAGCCTGAGCGTCACCCAGCGGCCTTCGCTCTCCAGCCAGAAACGCTGCGTGTGCAGGTTCGGCAGGAAGCGGCGGCGCTTCTTGATGTTGGAATGGGAGACCTTGTTGCCGGAGCGCGGGCGCTTTCCGGTGACCTGGCAGACTCGGGACATGGGCTTCGCTCTGTCGGGGGGCGCGTATTAGACCAGCGATGCTTTGCGCAGTCAATTCAGCGTGTTGCGCACTAAATCAGGCCCTTTTCCGCCAGCGACACGCAGCAGCCGTCGCCGACGATGAGGTGGTCGAGGAGGCGGATCTCGACCAGCGCGAGTGCGTCCCGGAGCCTCGTGGTGATGATTTCGTCCGCCTGGCTCGGTTCGGCGATGCCCGAGGGGTGGTTGTGGGCCAGGATCACGGCGGTCGCATTCCGCGCCAGGGCCTGCTTCACGACCTCGCGCGGATGGACGCTGGCGCCGTCGACGGTGCCCCGGAACAGCTCCTCGCAGCTCGTCAGCCGGTGGCGGCTGTCCAGGAACAGGCAGCAGAACACCTCGTGCTCGAGGTCGCGCAGTCGCGCGACCAGGTAGTCCCGCGCCGCGCGGGGGCTCGCGAGCAGGGGCCCGGCCCGGAGCCGCTCGAGGTGATGGCGGCGCACGATCTCGAGCGCGGCCTGAAGCTCCGCCCAGCGTGCGGGGCCGACTCCCGACTGATTGCAGAGTGCATTCCTGCCGGCGGAAAGCAGGCCGCGCAGGGACCCGAAGCGCCCGAGCAGCGAGCGCGCGAGGTCGAGCGCGTTCATGCCGCTGGTGCCGTGGCGCAGCCAGATCGCCAGGAGCTCCGCCTCGGAGAGCGCCCCTGACCCGAGGGCGAGCAGTCTTTCGCGCGGCCGTTCGGCCGGCGGCCAGTCACGGATGTGCATGCAAGCAGTCTGTCGCGCCTCGTCCCTGCGCGCCTCTCGCAAATCGCGCCGGTTCCGGGATAATCCCCGCATGAGGAAACTCGAAGTCCGTATCCTCGATCCGCGCATCGGCCGCGACATGGAATTGCCGCGGCGCGCGACCGCCGGCAGCGCCGGCCTGGACCTGCGCGCCTGCCTCGATGCGCCGCTCGTGCTCGATCCGGGCCGGACCGAACTCGTGCCGACCGGCATCGCGATCCATCTCGCGGATCCCGGTCTCGCCGCGGTTTTGCTGCCGCGTTCCGGGCTCGGGCACAAGCACGGCATCGTGCTCGGCAACCTGGTCGGGCTGATCGATTCCGACTACCAGGGGCAGGTGATGGTCTCGCTGTGGAACCGCGGCGAGCGCTCGTTCACGATCAATCCCGGCGAGCGGATTGCGCAGATGGTCGTGGTACCCGTCGTGCAGGTGGATTTCGAGGTGGTCGAGTCGTTCGAGGCGAGCGCCCGCGGCGCGGGCGGGTTCGGCAGCACCGGCTGAGCCGCTAGCGCGGCCTGATCGCCCGCAATTCCTGGTAGCGCTTGATGTCCGCCTCGAAAGTCTGGCGGATGTTCTCGCGTTCCTCGCGCCGGCGCAGGAGGTTCGCTTCCTGGGTCTGGATGTCGCTCGCGGAGCGCGCGAGGTCGGCGGCCAGCTCGTCGGGTAGTTCCGGCGCGCCCGGCTCGGTGTTGACCGGCGCGTAATGCGCGGCCGTGCGCTGGAACTTGGCGCGTTGCGCGCGCAGGTTCGAGAGCGACTGCTCCTGGATCGTCAGCTGGGCGTCGACGAGGTCGAGGCGGTTGTCGCGCAGGATCTCGAGCTCCTGCACGGACTGGTAGGTCTGCAGCAGGACGCGGTCGCGCAGCTTGCGCTTCTGCTCGTCGCGCGCGGCCTTGTCCTCCGCGGCCTTCGCGGCGGCCTCCTCCGGCGTGATCGTCCCTTCCTCGCGTCCGACCTTGACGCCCTGCTTGTTGAGCACGTCGCGATCCTGCTCGGCATACTCAGCCGGCACGCTGTCGCCGTAGTGGACCTGCCCCTGCTTGTCGACCCACCGGTACAGCTTCTGCTTTTCCTCGCCCGCCGCCGTGCCCGCGGCGAGCGCGAGCAGCAGGACTGGCAGAAGCATCGTGATCGACCGGGCGTTCATCCGTGGCACCTCGGGCCGTATTATTCTTGTTTCACGCTGCGAGTCCAGAACGTAACTGGATCACGCTTCGCTGTCGACACCGTAAGTCCTGCGGTGGTTCCTCAGGGAGGCGAGCTCCTCGCTGTCCTCGCTGTCCTCGCCGGACTCGAGGTACTCGATCAGGTGGTCGAGGGCGATGATCCGGATGACCGGGATGCCGAAGGTCGACTGGATCTCCTGCACCGCCGACTGGGTCCCCAGCCCGCGTTCCTGGCGGTCGAGCGCGAGCACGACCCCGGCGGGTTCCGCGCCCGCGGCCTTCACCAGGTTGACGGACTCGCGCACGGCCGTGCCCGCGGTCAGCACGTCGTCCACGATCAGCACGCGCCCGGAAAGCGGCGCGCCCACGAGCGTGCCGCCCTCGCCGTGAGGCTTTGCTTCCTTGCGGTTGTAGGCCATCGGCACGTTGCGGCGGTGCCGGTCCGCGAAGGCGATGGCGGTCGCGGTCGCGAGCGGGATGCCCTTGTAGGCGGGGCCGTAGAGCATGTCGAAGGCGGTGCCCGAGTCCAGGATCGCCTGCGCATAGCTGGCGCCGAGCCGTGCGAGCGCGACGCCGTCGTTGATCAGGCCGGCATTGAAGAAGTAAGGGCTGGTGCGGCCCGACTTGAGCGTGAAGTCGCCGAAGCGCAGCACCTGCTTCGAGAGGATCATCTCGATGAATTCTTTCTGGTGCGAACGCATGCAGGTCTCTCGTGCCCCCGCGTATCATGGCCGGTCGGCCGCGAGACCAGCATGCGCATCCTCACACTGAACTGCAATGGCATCCGCTCGGCGGCGTCGAAAGGCCTGTTCGACTGGCTGCCGGCGCAGCGCGCGGACGTCGTCTGCCTGCAGGAAACCAAGGCGCAGGAACACCAGCTCGGCGACGCCTGCTTCCGCCCGGCCGGCTACCACTGCCGGTATTTCGACGCGAAACGCCCGGGCTACAGCGGGGTCGCGGTCTATTCGAGGAAAAAGCCCGACCGGGTGATCGCGGGCTTCGGCGTGCCGGAGTTCGACGACGAGGGGCGCTACCTCGAGTTCCGCTTCGGCAAGCTCTCGGTCGTCTCGCTGTACCTGCCATCGGGCTCCTCGGGCCCGGAGCGGCAGGCCTCCAAGTACCGCTTCCTCGACGTCTTCCTGCCGCACCTCCGGAAACTCGGCCGGCGCGACAGGGACTACGTGCTGTGCGGCGACATCAACATCGCCCACAAGGAGATCGACCTGCGCAACTGGAAGTCGAACCGGAAGAACTCCGGGTTCCTTCCCGAGGAGCGCGCCTGGCTCGACCGCCTGTTCGGCGAGCTGAAATGGGTGGATGCGTTTCGCGAGGTGGAACCGCGCCCGGACCAGTACACCTGGTGGTCGAACCGCGGGCAGGCGCGCGCGAAGAACGTCGGCTGGCGCATCGACTACCAGATCGCGAGCCCGCGGCTGGCCGGGCGCGCGAAATCGGCCGCGATCTTCCGCGAACGCTGGTTCTCGGACCACGCGCCGCTGACGATGGACTACCGGTTGTGAGCGAGGCCGAACCGCGTCGCGGCTGGCGCGAGGCGCTGCGAACCTACTCGGAGCGCCCGGTACTGTCGATGCTTTTCCTCGGATTTTCCGCGGGCCTGCCGTTTTACCTCGTGTTCCAGACGCTCTCCGCGTGGTTGCGCCAGGAAGGCATCGAGCGCGCGACCATCGGCATGCTCGCCTGGGTCGGTCTTACCTACACTTTCAAGTGGGCCTGGTCGCCGATCGTCGATCGCGTCCGCCTGCCATTCCTCAGCCGCTGGCTCGGCAAGCGCAGAAGCTGGATGCTGCTCGCGCAAGCCGGGATCGGGTGGGGCCTCGTCAACCTCGCGGGCAGCGAACCGGCGATCGGTATCACGCAGGTCGCCGTCGGCGCGCTGTTCCTGGCGTTCTGCTCTGCGACCCAGGACATCGCGATCGACGCGTGGCGCATCGAGTCAGCCTCGCTCGATGAGCAGGGCGCGATGGTCGCCGCCTACCAGATCGGATATCGCGCCGCACTCATCGTCGGCAGTGCCGGCGCGCTCGGCATCGCGCAGGGCTACGGTTGGGCGACCAGCTACACGGTCATGGCCTGCCTCGCGGGCATCGGCATCGTCACCACCTTCATCGTGCACGAGCCGGCCGCTGTCTCGCCGGGCGCCGGCGCGGACCGCGAGGCGCGTGTCGTCGCCTGGCTGGAGCGAAAGCCGGATCGTCCGGAATGGCTGCGCAGTGCCGGCGCCGCCTTCATCGGCGCCGTGATATGCCCGTTTACGGACTTCTTCTCGCGCTACCGCGTGCCCGTCGCGGTCATGACGCTCCTGCTCGTCAGCACCTACCGACTGACAGAGTTCACGATGGGCTCGATGGCGAACCCGTTCTACATCGACCAGGGATATACGCTCGGCCAGATCGCCGCGGTCGTGAAGACAATCGGCCTGCCGGTTTCGATGGTCGGCATCATCATCGCCGGGTTCGTGGTCGCAAAGGCGGGGCTGCGATTCGCGCTGTTTCTCGGCAGCGTCCTGATCGCGGGCTCCAATCTGGGTTTTGCGCTGCTCGCGACGGCGCATTCGCCGACGCTCGCCGGGCTCGGACTCGTGAATGCCTTCGACAATTTTGCGCAGGGCATCCATGGCACCGCGCTGATCGCGTTCCTGTCCGGGCTGACCTCAGCGCGCTACACGGCGACGCAATATGCGCTCTTTTCGTCGCTGTATGCCTTCATCGGCAAGATCCTCGAAGGCACGTCGGGCTTCGTCGTAGACGCCATCGGCTTTCCGGCTTTCTTCACCTACACGGCGTCGCTCAGCATCCCGGGACTGCTGCTGCTCGCGTGGCTGACGCACAATCGCCTCCTCGACCCGCATGGCAGAATCGCGGTGCGCGCGGACGGAGCGGCGCCCGATGGCCGATGAACTGCTGAAATTCTTCGTGCTGTTCTTCGTCGTGGTGGAGCCCATCACGCTGGTGCCGCTGTTCGCCGCGATGACGGAGGGCGCGGACGAGGCCTTCCGCCGGCTCATGGCGCTGAAGGCCGTATGCGTCGCCGGACTCGTGCTGCTGCTGTTTGCGGTCGGCGGCGCGGCTTTCCTGAAGATCATGGGGATCAGCATCGACGCTTTCCGCATCGCGGGCGGCGTCATGCTGTTCCTGATCGCGCTCGAGATGGTGTTCGCGCGCGAATCGGGCACGCGCACGACGCCCGACGAGATGGAGGAGGGCAAGAAGCGCGTGGACGTCTCGGTTTTCCCGCTGGCATTTCCGTTCATCGCAGGTCCCGGCGCGCTCGCGATCGTGCTGCTGACCTTTGGCGCCTCGCGCGGCGACCTGCTTCTCTCCGTCGGCCTGTTCGGCGCCGTGATCGCGGTGCTTGCGCTCACCTACCTGCTGATGCGCCTGACCCCGCTGGTGATGCGCGTCATGGGCGTGACCGGGGGCAACGTCGTCAACCGGCTCTCCGGCGTCGTGCTCGCCGCACTTGCGGTGCAGTTCATCATTACCGGCATCACCAACGTCTTCGGCTAGGCGCGGACGAACTCCAGGTCGAACACGGCGTGGCCGAGGCGGCGGCCGCGGCGCTCGAAGCGCGTCGCGCCGCGCTCGGGCCGCTCGATGCAGCCGCCGCCGGGCGCGGCATTCCTGAAGTCCGGCGAGGCGCCGAGAACCTCCAGCATCCAGGCTGCGTAGGGTTCCCAGTCGGTCGCGAGCCTGAGCGGCCCGCCGGCTTTCAGGCAGCCCGCGACGAGCGCCGCAAATTCCGCGTTGACGATGCGGCGCTTGTGGTGGCGCTTCTTCGGCCAGGGATCGGGAAAGTAGAGCAGGACCTCGTCGAGCGAGGCGGGCGCGAGCCCGTGCGCCATGACCTCGACCGCGTCATGGACGACGACACGGACGTTTTCGAGTCCGGCGGACTCGATCGCGAGCAGGCAATGGCCGACGCCGGGCGGATGGACCTCGGCACCGAGGAAGTCGGTGCCCGGGGACTTCGCCGCGAGCTCGACGAGCGTGTCGCCGTTGCCGAAGCCGATCTCGAGGACGCGCGGCGCGCTGCGACCGAAAGCGGCATCGAGGTCGAGCGGCTGGCCGATGAAGGGAACCCCGTACCGGGGAAGCAAATCCTCGAGCGCCCGCTTCTGCGCGGCCGTGATGCGGCCGGCCCGCAACACGTAGCTCCGGATGCCGCGGCGCGGCGCGTTCACGCCGGCGCTATCAGGTCGGGCGAGAGCGCGGCGAGGTTCGCGCAGCCGGTGAGCGCGAGCGTGCGATCGAGCTCGTCGGCGAGGATGTCGAGCGCGCGCGTGACGCCTTCACGGCCGCCCGCCGCGAGTCCGTAGACCGGCGCGCGCCCAAGCAGCACGCCCTCGGCGCCGAGTGCGACGGCTTTCGCGATGTCGCTGCCGCGGCGCACGCCGCCGTCGATGAGGAGCGACGCGCGACTGCCCACGGCACGCGCCACGTGCGGCAGCGCCTCGAGGCCGCTGATCGCGCCGTCGAGCTGGCGGCCGCCATGGTTCGAGAGCACGAGCCCGTCGACGCCCGCAGACAGCGCCCGCTCGGCGTCGTCCGCCCGCAGCACGCCCTTCAGCAGCAGCTTGCGGGGCCAGCGGTCGCGGAAGCGCTTCACGTCGTCCCAGGCGAAGGCCGGGTCGAACATGCCGTGGCCGACGAAGGCGTTGACGTCCTGCCCGGGCCCGAGCTCGCGCTCGACGTTGACGAAGCGCGGCCGGCGCGTCGCGACGGTCGCGAGCCAGCGCGGATGCATCAGCATGTCGAGTCGGGTGGCGAGCGTGAATTTCTGCCGGGGCAGGAGGCCCGAGCGCAGGTCACGCTCGCGCTTGCCCGCCACCGGGAAATCGCTGGTCAGCACCAGGCACTCGAAACCGGCCGCCAGCGCGCGCCCGATGATCGCGTCGGTGATGTGCCGCTCCGCGAACACGTACGCCTGCAGCCACAGCCGCCCCGGCGCTTCGCGCGCGATGTCCTCGACCCGGCTCATCGAGACCGTGGACATCGCGAAGGGCACGCCCGCCCTCGAAGCCGCCTTCGCGAGCGCCATGTCGCCGTCGCGCCAGGCGAGTCCGTTGAGGCCGGTCGGGCCGACGACGACGGGGAAGCTCGCGGGCGCGCCCAGCAGCGTCCCCGTGAGGTCGCGTCGGCTGACGTCCACCAGCGTGCGCGGCGCGAAGCGCAGCCGCGCGAAAGCCTCGCGATTGCCGGCGAGCGTGCGCTCGTCTTCCGCGCCGCCGTCCACGTAGTCAAAGACGAATCGCGGGAGGCGGCGTTTCGCCACGGCGCGCAGGTCGCCGATGTTGATGGCGTCGCTGATCCGCACTAGGCGTTCCTTCCCGCGATGCGGCCCGAGAACACGCAGCCGCCGAGGAACGTGCCCTCGAGCCCGCGCCTGCCATTCATGCCGCCGCCGCCGAATCCGGCGGCTTCGCCGGCGGCATAGAGCCCGGGTATCGCGCTCCCGTTGCCGCCGAGAACGCGGCCTTCGAGGTCGGTCTGGATGCCGCCGAGGCTCTTGCGGCTGATCACGTGCTCGCGGATCGCCATCAGCGGTCCCGCGCCGCGCTCGCGTATCGGCTGGAATGCGCAGGTACGCAGGCGGTCGCCGGGCCAGCGCCGGAGCGCGGCGATGCGGCGCAGCTGCTCGTCGTTGTGGAAGCGCTCGCCGCGGCCGATCGCCGAGTCGTAGCCGGCGACCGCCGACTCGACGGCGCCGAGGTCCACGACGTCGTCGCCCGAGAGCGCATTCATGCGCGCAACCAGCCCAGGCAGCGTCGGCGCCTGCACGATGTCCTCGCTGTGGCGGGTCAGCTCCTGGTAGAGCCAACGGTTGCCAAGCAGCAGGTCGCGAACGAAGCGCAGGCGCCTGCGGTCGCGAATCGCGGGATTGAACTCGGCGCCCGACACGGCGAGTTCCCTGAGCGCGATGCGCCGGTTCAGGAGCTGCCAGCTGTAGCCGCCCGGCTCGCGGCAGATGCGCGCGACGAGGTCGCGGGTGTCGAAGCCCGAGACCAGCGGCATCGGCCCGATGCGTTCGCCGCGCGAGTTGAGCCAGAGCGCGGACTTGGGCGGGATCAGCGAGAGGCCGTGGCCGGGCTTGCGCGGGCGCCAGTGGCGGATACCCGCCGCGTAATTCCACTGCCAGTCGAGATGCGTGATGTTCGCGCCGGCCCCGGCCGCGGCGTCGTGCAGCAGCCCGTCGGCGAAGCGGTGTGATCCGTTCAGGATGACTGCGGGCGGCGGGCCGAGGTCCGCCGGCCAGTGCCGGCGCACGCGTTCGACGTCGCCGTTGATGCCTCCCGCCGAGATGACCACGGACTCGCAGTCGGCCTCGAAAGGCAGGCCTCCGGGCTCCGTCGTGCCGGATACGCCCGCAATGCGGCCGGCGCGCGTCACGATCGCATCCACGCGGTGGCCGAAACGGAGCGTCAGCAGCTCGCGTCGCGGATGCGCAAGCAGGCGGCGCACGAGCGCATTGGCGAGTTCCCGCCCGGTGCCCCAGACCAGGTGGAATCGCGGCACCGAATTGCCGGGCAGGTAGAGGCCGCGTTCGACCCACAGCGGCAGCGGCATGAAGCGGATGCCGAGCGCGACCAGCCAGTCGTGCACCTCGGGCACGCAGCGTTCGACATAAGCCTGCGCCCAGGCCCGCGGCCAGGCGTGCAGCGGACGGAGTTCGCCGAACGCCTGCCAGTCCGACCAGCCGAGCTCGGCGCTGTCGCGGATTCCGCGGCTGCGCTGCAGCGGCGTGCCGGCGAACCAGAGCCCGCCGAACGCCTCCTTCGCGAGCCCCCCGAGATTTTCCTCGTCATCGCGGTCGAGCAGGAGCACCCGGCGCCCGCGCCCGAGCGCCTCGAGGGCGGCCGCGATTCCGGCGAGCCCGCCGCCTGCGATCGCGACCTCGGCGGAATGGCGAGCGGCGAGCATGAGGGAGTATATTCCGCGCGAGATCGAACCCAGGGGGAGTGCTCCATGAACTCGAGTCTGCGTGTATTTCGCGGGATGGCGGCGGTGCTGGCCTGCATCGCAATTTCGACGGCGGCCCAGGCGGAAAACCCGCTCAGCGCCAAGAAAGGCAAGGGCGGCTCCGACGTGCAGGGCGCCGCGGGCACGCAGGGGGCGCAGGGCGCGGCCGGCGACCTCGAGAAATGCGACAAGCCAATGGGCGCGGTGGCCGTGGTCGAGCCGCAGGACTACGTGATGGGCGCGCTCGCGCGCTACAACCTGCAGTCGCCGGTCGGCCTGATCCGCATGATGATCCAGCAGTCGAACTGCTTCATCGTGGTCGAGCGCGGCCAGGGCATGCAGAACATGATGCAGGAGCGCGCGCTCGCGGGCGGCGGCGAGATGCGCGGCGGCTCGAACGTCGGCGGCGGCCAGATGGTCGCGGCGGACTTCATCCTGACGCCTGCGGTCGTGTTCAGCGAGAACAACGCCGGCGGCCTCGGCGGCGCGCTCGGCGGCCTGCTCGGCGGCAAGTCCGCGGTGCTCGGCGCGGTCGCGGGCGGGCTCAAGTTCAAGGAAGCCCAGACCAGCATGCTGGTCGCGGATTCGCGCTCGGGCGTGCAGGTCGCGTCGGCGGAGGGCAGCACCAAGAAGGCCGACCTGAGCCTCGGCGCCGGGTTGTTCGGGGGCGGAGCGGCCGGCGGCATCGGCGGCTACGGCAATACCAACGAGGGCAAGATCATCGCCGCCTCGTTTGCCGACAACTACAACAACATCGTTCGCGTCGTCCGCAACGACCCGAACCTGCAGCGCGACGTGGGTTCGCTCGCCCAGGAAGCCGCGGCAGGCGGCAGCACCAAGGCCGGCGCGGTCTACAACGAGGGCGACGTGCTCTACCCGAAGATCGCGGGCGTGAAGATCATGGGCGGCTCGGCCGAGACCGGCAAGGCGGTCGCCACGCTCGACAAGGGCGAGGAGCTCATCTACATGGGCGTCGAGGAGAACGGCTTCCTGAAGGTCGAGTCCGGCAAGGGCGGCGGCTGGGTCAAGAAGATCCTCGTCACGAAGTAGCCGCGTTCAGGCGCGGGTGTAGTTCAATGGTAGAACTGCAGCTTCCCAAGCTGCTAACGTGGGTTCGATTCCCATCACCCGCTCCATTTTGACGCCGGCTCAGTCTTCGAGCAGGCTCCGCAGCATCCAGGCGGTTTTCTCGTGGACCTCGAGCCGCTGGGTCAGGAGATCCGCGGTCGGCTGGTCATTGGCGGCTTCGGCGATCAGGTCGAGCGCGTTCCACTGCTCCGTGTACTGCTCCATGAACATCAGGTGCAGGCTGTTGAACTGGGGACCCGTGACGTTCCAGTGGAAGTCGCCATGATGCGTTTATCCTCTCTCGAAACGGCGCCAGTGATAGTGGTAGTAGACGACCGGAATCACGAGCAGCGTCAGCGCCGTCGACACCAGCAGCCCGAAGATCAGCGACACCGCAAGGCCGCCGAAGATCGGGTCGTCCAGGATGAAGAAGCCGCCCGCCATCGCGGCAACGGCCGTGAGCGCAATCGGCCTCGCGCGCACCGCGGCGGCGTCGATGGTCGCCTGCTCGAGTGGCTTGCCGGCGCGAACTTCCTTCTGGATGAAATCCACGAGCAGGATCGAGTTGCGCACGATGATTCCCGCGAGCGCGATCATCCCGATCATCGAGGGCGCGGTGAACTGCTCGCCGAGGAGCGCATGGCCCGGCAGGATGCCGATCAGCGTCAGCGGGATCGGCGCCATGATGATGAGCGGCACGCCGTACGAGCGGAACTGCGCCACCACCAGCAGGTAAATCAATACCAGGCCTACGGCGTAGGCCGCGCCCATGTCGCGGAAGGTCTCGAACGTGACCTGCCACTCGCCGTCCCACTTGAGGCTCCACGCATAGGGATCCTCGGGCTGGCGCGTGAGGCGCTGCTCGATCGGGCTGCCTTCGACCGGCATGTCCCGCAAGCGTCGCGCGATGTCGATCTGGCCGTATAGCGGGCTGTCGGTCCCGCCGGCGACGTCGCCGGTCACGTAGACGACGGGCAGGAGATCCTTGTGGTGGATCGTCGGATCCCGCGTGGTCTCCTCGATGCGGGTCACCTCCGAGATCGGCACGAGCGCGCCGCCCTGCGCACGCACCCTCAGCGAGCCCAGCATGGCCGGGTCCGCCTTGTCGCCGGGGGCGAGTTCGACGCGCACCGGGATCGCGAGCCGCGCGTGTTCGTCGTGCAGGTAAGACATGTCCTCGCCGCGCAGCGCCGCCGCGATCGCGCCTGCCACCTCCTGCTGGCTCACGCCGAGCCGCGCGGCGCGCGCGCGATCCACGGCGACCACGAGCTTGCGCTGCGGCGCTTCCAGGCTGTCGTCCACGTCGACGACGTCCGGGGCGGCCTCGAACGCGGCGCGCACCCGGCGAGCGGCCAGCATCTGGCGCCCGTAGTCCATGCCGTAGATCTCGGCGACCAGCGGCGCCAGCACGGGCGGGCCCGGCGGCACTTCGACGATCTTCACCGTCGCGCCGAAGCGCCGCCCGATTTCCGCGAGCGGCGCGCGCACGCCGGCGGCGATCTCGTGCGACTTGCGCTCGCGCAGGTGCTTGTCCCGCAGGTTGACCTGCAGGTCGCCCTGGTAGGGCGCGCGGCGCAGGTAGTACTGCCGCACCAGGCCGTTGAAGTTGATCGGTGCCGCGGTGCCGGCGTAGATCTGGTAGTCGGTAACCTCGGGAACGGTCTCCACGTAGTCGGCGAGCTGCTGCAGCACGCGATGGGTTTCCTCGACCGGCGCGCCTTCCGGCAGGTCCACCAGCACCTGGAATTCGCTCTTGTTGTCGAACGGCAGCATCTTGAGCACGACCGCCCGCAGGCCCACGAGCGCTGCCGACAGCACGATCAGGGCGAGCAGCGCGTAGAGCAACCGCCAGCGGTTGCGCCGGCCGTCGTCCTGTCGCAGGAACGGGGTCATGGCGCGCGCGAAGAATCGGTCCAGTGCGCTGCTTGCCCGGTGCGGCGGCAAGGCGCCTTCCGTCGACAGGAACAGGCGGCGATACAGCCAGGGCGTGAACATGAAGGCGACGGCGAGCGAAATGAGCATGCCCGTGGATGCGTTGATCGGGATCGGCCGCATGTAAGGCCCCATCAGCCCGGTGACGAAGGCCATCGGCAACAGCGCCGCGATCACGGTGAACGTCGCCAGGATCGTCGGGCCGCCGACCTCGTCCACGGCCGCGGGAATTGCCTCGGCGAGCGAGCGGGCGCCCATCTGCATATGGCGATGGATGTTCTCCACCACGACGATGGCGTCGTCCACCAGGATGCCGATCGAGAAGATCAGGGCGAACAGCGAGACCCGGTTGAGCGTGAAGCCCCAGGCCCACGAGGCGAACAGGGTCAGTGCGAGCGTGACGACGACGGCGGCGCCGACCACGACCGCCTCGCGCCGGCCCAGCGTGAACAGCATCAGGGCGACCACCGACAGCGTCGCGAAGGCCAGCTTCTTGATCAGCGTCGCGGCCTTGTCCTCGGCGGTTGCGCCGTAGTTGCGCGTGACCGTGGCATGCACGCCATCCGGGAAGTGAATGCCGCGCAATTGCCCGAAGCGCGAGATGACGCCGTCGGCGACGTCCACGGCATTCTCTCCCGGCTTCTTGGACACGGAAATCGTCACGGCGGGGTAGCGTCCGCCGGCGGTGAGCGACTTGTCGCCGGCCGCCGGGCCCGTGCCGAAGCTCGCGTAGCGCTCGGGAAAGTCCGGCGTCTCCCGGACGTCCGCGACGTCGCGAAGGAAGACGGGCGCGCCGTCGTGGATGCCGACCACGAGGTCGGCGACTTCTTCGGGCGTCATCAGCAGCGTGCCGGCCTGCACCAGGACCTCGCGGTCGTCCGCGACGATGGTCCCCGCGTCGACGGAAGCATTCGCGGACGAAAGCGCCCGCCGCAGGTCGTCCAGCGCGAGGCCGTAGCCGGCGAGGCGCTGCGGGTCGAGCAGCACGCGCACCGTGCGATCCGGCCCGCCCAGAATCTCGATGTCGCGCGTGCCCGGCACGCGCTGCAGCTCGGCCGCCATTGTGTGGGCGACTCGCAGCAGGTCCGCGGCCGTGATGTGCGGGTCCTCGCTCCACAGCGTTCCCGCGACGATCGGCACGTCATCGATGCCCTTGGGCTTGATCAGCGGGGCGCCGACGCCCGCGCCCGCCGGTATCCAGTCCTGGTTCGAATAGAACGCGTTGTACAGGCGCACGATTGCATCGGTGCGCGGCTCGCCGACCTCGAAGCGCACGGTCAGCGAAGCGAGCCCGGGCATCGACGCGGAATACACGTGTTCGACGCCTTCGATCTCGGAGACGATCTGTTCCGCGGGCGTCGTGACCAGCGATTCCACTTCCTTTGCCGAAGCGCCGGGGTAAGGGATGAAGACATTGGCGAAGGTCACGTTGATCTGGGGCTCTTCCTCGCGCGGCGTGACCAGGATGGCGAAGACGCCCAGCAGCAGGCCGGCGATTGCGAGCAGCGGCGTGATCTCGGTGGCCAGGAACGCCCTCGCGATGCGCCCGGAGAGACCGAGGCGGTGTTCGGGGGCCGGGCTCACGCTCCGGTCCCGGCCCGCGACTGCTGCTTGTACGCGATGCCGGCCGCGACCGGGTCCGTGGCGACTTTTTCGCCTTTTGAAAGGCCCGCCAGCACGGGCACGCGCCCGTCCGCGGCCGGCGAGCCGAGCCGCAGGTAGCGCAGGCTGATCCTGTCGCCGGCGTCGATGACATAGGCGCCGGTCAGCTCGCCGCGCCGGACCACGGCCTCGGCCGGCAGCAACAGGCGCTCCTCCTCTCCGCTGACGAAGGCGACCTTCACGAGCGTGCCCGGGTAGACGCCACGGTCACCGGTCGGCAGTTCGACGATCACGCGAAAGCTGTGCGTCGCGGAGTCCGCGCTCGGCGGAATGCGCAGCGCCGCTGCGTCGACCGAGCTGCCGTCGGGCAGGATCACGCGCGCCTTGCGATGCCGGCGCAGCGGCCCGATCTGCTGCTGCGGAATGTCGGCCACGGCGCGCAGGTGCTCGAGCGAAAGCCCGGTCATGATCGGCCGGCCCGGCGCCACGGTTTCGCCGAGCTGCACGTGCCGGGCGACGACGATGCCCGCATAGGGCGCGACGATCGTCGTATAGCCGAGGCCCTCGCGGGCCTCGGCCAGCTGCGCGCGCGCCGTGTCGGCGCGGGCCCGCGCCGCGTCGAGATCGGCCTGGGACTTGTCGAACTGCGCCCTGGCGATGAGCCGCTTGGCATAGACGTCGCGGGCACGGTCGAAGGCGAGCTGCGCCTCCGAGAGGCGGGCCTGCGCCTCGCTCGAGGCCGCCTCGAGCGCCTGCTGCCTCGCGCGCTGCTCGGCAGCGGTGAAACGCACGATGACCGCGCCTTTCTCGACGTAGTCCCCGACGTCGTAAGGCAGCTCGACGACGCGGCCGGTGGTCTGCGCGGCGACGGTCGACTGGTTCAGCGCCTCGATCGCGCCGTCGAAGGTCGTCTCGCGCGCGACCAGCGCGGGCTCGACGATCACGGTGGCGAGCGAGGCTCCGCCGGCGGCGCGCGCGGTTCCCGCATCCGTCCCGCCGCCGGAACACCCCGCGAGCAGGGCGGTCGCGGCGAGCCACGAAGCCGCGCGCCGCATCAGCGCCCGCCGGCGGGCACGCGGAAGGCGAGGCCCGGCCGGACGCCCAGCTTGCGCAGGATCATGGCCAGCGGGCAGAAGCCGGTGAAAGACGCCTGGAACAGGTTCGCGCCCACGAACGCCGTGAACCAGAGCCAGCGCAGGTCGTGCAGCTGCGACAGCGCGAGCGACGCCAGGACGAAGACGCCGGCGATGCGGATGACCCACTGGTCGACGGACGCGCCTGCAGGCTGCGCCCCGGAAAAGGCATCAGTGCTCATGACAAACCTCCTGCTGAAGTGAATATGCCGCGCACCGCCGTCTCGAGCCCGGCCAGGCCGGCTGCACGGCCGTACGCCAGCGCATCCTCGGGCGCCCTGCCGTCCACGTAGAACGACTTGAGCGCGAGCAGCGCGCCGACGCGGTTGCCGCTGCCGCAGTGGACCAGTACCGGCTTTTTGCAGTCCGCCAGCAACCGGCCGAGCTTGCGCGAAGCGGCCTCGGTCAGGTCGCATGCGGCGCCGACCGGGAGGGTCGCGTGGCGCAGGCCCAGCGATTCGGCGATGTGCTTCTCGTCCCAGCCGCATTCGCCCTCGGGGCACAGGCTGATCACGCTGCGCAAGCCGGCTGCCTGCGCCGCGCGCAGCTGTTCGGCGTCAGGCTGGCCCGCCGTCCAGACGTCGTCGTCCAGGCGCCGCAGGCCGGGAATGTCGAGCTGTTTCATGCCGTCTCCTTTCCTCGGCGGCGACGCGGCCGGGGGGCGCTGCAAAAATGGCCGTGCAGCGCCCGGATCACGTCGAGCGCCGGCCCGGGCCGGACACTGTAGAAAATCGTCTGTGCCTCGCGCCGCGTCGCGACGAGCTCGTCTTCGCGCAGCAGCGCGAGATGCTGCGACAGGGCCGACTGGGAGAGGCGGATCCGCCCATTGAGCGCGCCGACCGACATCTCGCCTTCGCCGAGCACGCACAGGATCTGCAACCGGTGCCGATTCGCCATCGCCCGCAGCAGGGCGGCGGCGGAGTCCGCGTGCGCGGACATCTCGCCGGCAATCGGCAGCCTCGCAGCCCGGGTCGCAGTCGTCATACATGTTTCCTTGCTAATTCAGAGATTGCTAATATAATGGTTCCATTGTCAGTCTGCAAGCACCCCGGGTGCAGGAGTTGCGCGATGTCACACGTGGTCGTCATGGGCGCAGGGATCGGCGGCATGCCCGCGGCCTATGAGCTCAGGAAGCGCCTCGGCAACGGGCACGAGGTCACGCTGATCGGCGCCTCGGAGCACTTCCAGTTCACGCCCTCCAATCCCTGGGTCGCCGTCGGATGGCGCACGCCGGAGCAGGTCCAGGTGCCGATCCGGCCGAACGTCGAGAAGAAAGGGATTCGCTTCATCGCCGAATCCGTGGCGAGGGTCGAGCCGGAGTCGAATCGGCTGGTGCTCGCGGGAGGCGGCGCCGTCGGGTACGACTACCTCGTGATCACGACGGGCCCGAAGCTCGCCTTCGACGAAGTCCCCGGACTCGGACCGGAGGCGAACACGCAGAGCATCTGCACCACCCCGCACGCGCAGCAGGCGGCGCGAGCGTACCAGGCGTTCCTCGCCGACCCGGGGCCCGTCGTCATCGGCGCGGTGCAGGGCGCGAGCTGCTTCGGCCCGGCCTACGAGTTCGCGATGATCGTCGACGCCGACCTTCGCCGGCGCAAGCTGCGCGACCGCGTGCCGATCACGCTCGTGACCAGCGAGCCCTACATCGGCCACCTCGGGCTGGGCGGCGTCGGCGACTCCAAGGGCCTGCTCGAGTCCGAGCTTCGCCAGCGCCACATCAAGTGGATCACCAACGCGAAGCTGCTGGAGGCGAAGGCCGGTTCCGTGCGCGTGGCCGAGCACGACGACAAGGGGGCTGCGCTGCGCGAGCACGAGCTGCCGAGCCGCTTCACGATGTTCCTCCCGGCGTTCAAGGGCGTGGACGCCGTGGCGGCGGCGAGGGACCTCTGCAACCCGCGCGGCTTCGTGCTGATCGACGAATACCAGCGCAACCCGCGCTTCAGCAACATCTACTCGGCCGGGGTCTGCGTCGCGATCCCGCCGGTCGAGGCGACGCCTGTCCCGACCGGAGCGCCGAAGACCGGATTCATGATCGAGTCGATGGTGACCGCGATCGTGAACAACGTCGCGGACGCCATTGCGGGCAAGGAGCCGACGCGCAAGGCCACGTGGAACGCCATATGCCTCGCCGACATGGGCGACACCGGCATCGCCTTCGTCGCGCTGCCGCAGATCCCGCCGCGCAACGTCACCTGGGCGCGGCAGGGCAAGTGGGTGCACCTGGCCAAGGTCGCGTTCGAGAAATACTTCATGCGCAAGATGAGGACGGGCAATGTCGAGCCCGTGTACGAGCGTTACGTGCTGCGTGCGCTCGGCATCCTGCCGCTCAGGGAGAACCGGCCGTGATCCGCAACTGCGCGCACTGCGGCGCCAGGAACCGCGTGCCGGCGCGGCACCTGGCTGACCGCGGCCGCTGCGGCGGCTGCAAGCGGGACCTCGCCCCGCTCGATGCGCCGCTCGAGGTCGACACCGACGGCTTCGACGAGATCATGCGCGAGGCGCGCGTTCCGGTGCTGGTCGATTTCTGGGCGCCGTGGTGCGGCCCCTGCCGGCTGGCGGCCCCCGAAGTCGCGCGGGCGGCGTCAAGCCTGGCCGGCGAGGCGATCGTGCTGAAGGTCAACACCGAGGACAACGCGACGCTTGCGTCGCGCTACCAGGTGAGGAGCATCCCGAATTTCGCCCTGTTCCGGAACGGCGTCCTCGCCTGGCAGCAACCGGGCCTGCTGGGACACCGCGCCCTCGAGGACCAGGTGCGGCGCGCGGCCTGACCGTTCGCCGCGCGCGCCCTGGCGCGCGGGCTGCTAGTCTCGGCGCCGGATCATGACCTGGCTCCCGCAGGAGACAATCCGGACCAAGCGCGACGGCGGCACGCTGGCCGCCGCCGACCTTGATCGCGTCGCCCGCGCCCTTGCGGACGGAAGTCTTTCCGACGCACAGGCGGGCGCCTTCGCCATGGCCGTATGCCTGCGCGGCATGAATTCCGCGGAGTGCGCGGACTGGACCCGCGCCGTGCGCGATTCCGGCGAGACTCTCGACTGGCGCGGCGAGTCGGCGCCGGGCCCGATCCTCGACAAGCACTCGACCGGCGGCGTCGGCGACCTGGTCTCGCTCGCGCTCGGACCGATGCTCGCGGCCTGCGGCGCCTGGGTGCCGATGATCGTCGGGCGCGGGCTCGCTCACACCGGCGGCACGCTCGACAAGCTCGAGTCGATCCCGGGCTACCAGTCGCGCCCCGCGCCGGAACGGGTGCGCCGCGCCGTGCGCGTGGCCGGCGTCGCCATCGTCGGCGCCGGGGACCGGATCGCGCCCGCGGACCGGCGCCTGTACGCGATCCGCGACGTCACGGCGACGGTCGACTGCGTGGCGCTGATCGTCGCCTCGATCCTGTCCAAGAAGCTCGCGGCAGGGCTCGACGCGCTGGTGCTCGACATCAAGCGCGGCAATGGCGCTGTTCTGCCGGAGCCGGCGCGGGGCCGCGCGCTCGCGCACGCGATGATCGCCACGGCGGAGGAGGCGGGGCTGCCGGTGTCGGCGCTCCTCACCGACATGTCCGAGCCGCTCGCGCGCTCGGCCGGCAACGCGCTCGAGTTGCGCGAGGCGATCGGGATGCTGCGCGGCGAGTCCCCGGATGCGCGCCTGCTCGAGGTGACGCTCGCGCTCGGCGCCGAAGTCATGGAGCGGGGCAAGCTGGCGCGCGACGAGGCCGCCGCGCGTTCGGCGCTCGCGTCATCGCTCGCGAGCGGGGCCGCCGCGGAGCGCTTCGCGCGCATGGTCGCGAGCCTCGGCGGGCCGGCGGATCTCGTCGAGCGGCCGGAGGCGCACCTCGCGCGCGCGCCGGTCATCGCCGACGTCGCGGCGCCGCGCGGCGGCGTCGTCGCGGCGATCGACACGCGTGCGGTGGGATTCGCGGTACTCGCACTCGGCGGCGGCAGGACCGCGCCGGACCAGTCGATCGATCCGGCCGTCGGTTTCGACCGGCTTCGCCCGCGCGGGGCGCGCATCGAGGGAGGCAGCCCGCTCGCGCGGGTCCATGCCGCGACGCAGGACGCCGCCGATGCGGCAGCGTCCGCGCTTATCACGGCCTATTCGATCGGGGACGAGCGGGGCGAGACGCCGCCGCTGGTCGAGCGGATCGCCTAGCGGGCGCGGCGCGGCCGGAAGGAGCGTCCGGACGATCGCGCGGGCCCGGCGGAACGGCGCGCCTGCGGCGCCGGCGCGAGGCGCCGGGGCTCGGGCGAATGCTGCGCGACGGTGCGCGCGAACTGCGGCGTCGGGGCAAACGGCACGGGCTGGCGCATGGTGCGCTCGATATCGCGCAGGAGCGGCGCCTCGTCGGGCGACACCAGCGACACGGCGTGGCCGTCGTTGCCGGCGCGCGCGGTGCGGCCGATGCGGTGCACGTAGTCTTCAGGGACGTGCGGCATGTCGTAGTTGACGACCTGCGGGAGTTCGCGGATGTCGAGTCCGCGCGAGGCGACCTCGGTCGCGACCAGCGCCGTCAGCTTGCCGGCCTTGAAGTCCGCAAGCGCGCGCGTGCGCGCGGCCTGGCTCTTGTTGCCGTGGATCGCCGCCGAGCGGATGCCGGCGCGGTCGAGCTGCTCGGCGAGCCGGTTCGCGCCGTGTTTGGTGCGGGTGAAGACCAGCGCCTGATGCCAGCGGCCTTCGCCGTTGGCGCCGTTCTCGAACAGGTGCACGAGCAGGTGGCGCTTGTCGTCCTTGGCGACCCGGAACGCGCGCTGCACCACGCGCTCGGCGGTGCTGTTCGGCGGCGTCACCTCGACCTGCGTCGGGTTCACCAGGATGCGCGCTGCGAGCGTGCGGATGTCGGGCGTATAGGTCGCCGAGAACATCAGGTTCTGCCGCTTGCCCGGCAGCAGCTTGATGATCCGCCGGATGTCGTGGATGAAGCCCATGTCGAGCATGCGATCCGCCTCGTCGAGCACGAGATGGCGGACCTGCGTGAAGTCGACGAAGTTGCGGTTGGCGAGATCGAGCAGGCGCCCCGGCGTCGCGACCAGGATGTCGCAGCCGCTGCGCAACCCGTCGATCTGCGGCTTCTCGCCGACGCCGCCGAAGATCACGCGCGAGCGCAGGTTCTGGCGCGCGCCGTAAACGCGGATGCTGTCCTGGATCTGGGCCGCGAGCTCGCGCGTCGGCGCAAGGATCAGCACGCGCGGCGCCCGCCCGCTCGACGCCTCGAGCAGCTGCAGCAGGGGCAGCACGAAGGCCGCGGTCTTGCCGGTGCCGGTCTGCGCGCCGGCGAGCAGGTCGCGGCCGGCCAGCACGGCGGGGATGGCGCCCGCCTGGATCGGCGTCGGGGTGTCGTAGCCGCGTTCGGCCAAGGTCGAAAGCAGCCCGGGCGTGAGCCCGAGATCGTTGAATTTCATGGTGATTTGGGGAGGTCCGGGGAGGGAAAGGCGCGCGGACTATACAGGAATGCCAATCCCGCTGCAGCCTGGCAGGCATTACGATAGGCACAGCCACCTGGAGTCCCGCCATGCGACCCTTTCTCGCCGGTTTGATCGCGTTTTCGTGCCTCGCGCTCTCGGGCTGCGGTTACAACACCATCCAGACCCAGGACGAAGGCGTGAAAGCGGCCTGGTCCGAAGTCGTCAACCAGTACCAGCGCCGCGCCGACCTCATCCCGAACCTCGTCAATACCGTCAAGGGCTACGCGGCGCAGGAGCAGACGGTGCTCATCGGCGTGACCGAGGCGCGTGCGCGCGCGACCTCGATCCAGGTGACGCCCGAGACACTGAACGACCCCGAGGCTCTCAGGAAATTCCAGGCCGCGCAGGGCGAGCTGACCAATGCCCTCAAGAGCCTGCTCGCCATCACCGAGAATTACCCGAACCTCAAGTCGGACCAGAACTTCCGCGATCTCCAGGCGCAGCTCGAGGGCACGGAGAACCGCATCACCGTCGCCCGGAACCGCTATATCGAGTCCGTGCAGACCTACAACGGCACGATCCGGAAATTCCCGGTGAACCTGACTGCGAAGATGTTCGGCTATGACGTCAAGCCGAATTTCACCGTCGAGAACGAGGCGGAAATCGCGAAGCCGCCGACGGTCGAGTTCAATCCGGCGCCCGCGCAGCCGGCCGACGCACCGGCGAAGCCCGCGACCTGAGGGCGCGGGTCCTCCGATGACGCGGGCCACCCGGCTGCGCATCGCCGCCGCGGCGGCGCTCGTCGCGTTCGTTTGGCCGCCGGCGGCGGCACGGGCCGAGCCGCTGCAGCCGGTTCCGCCGCTCGAGTCCCGCGTCACCGACCTCACGGGCACGCTCTCCGCCCGCGAGCGCGCGGACCTCGAGGCGAAGCTCGCCGCCTTCGAGGCGAAGAAAGGCGCGCAGATCGCCGTGCTGGTCGTCGAGACGACGCGGCCCGAGGAGATCGAGCAGTATTCGATCCGCGTCGTGGACGCGTGGAGGCTCGGGCGCGAGAAGCCGGACGACGGCGCGCTGCTGCTCGTCGCCCTGCAGGATCGCGCGCTGCGCATCGAAGTGGGCCGCGGTCTCGAAGGCGCGCTCACCGACCTGGTTTCGAATCGCATCATCGACGAGACGATCACGCCGCGCTTTCGCGAGGGCGACTTCGCCGGCGGCATCGCGGCGGGCGTCGACCGGATGATCGCGGTGGTCGACGGCGAGGAACTTCCGCCTCCCGACGCGCACTGGAAGCAGGGGCCGAAGGACCTCGGCAATTTCGTGCCGCTGCTGTTCTTCGTGGTGATCTTTGTCTCGGGAATCCTGCGCGCAATTTTCGGCCGCGCGCTCGGCTCGCTCGCGACCGGCGGCGTCGCGGGCGGCGTGGCCTGGTTCGTCACCTCGGTGCTCGGCCTCTCGCTCGGCGTCGGCGTCGTCGGCCTCGTGCTCTCGCTGTTGCTCGGCTTCGGCAACGGCGGGCGCTGGGCGAGCCGCGCGGGGCGCGGCGGCTGGACCGGCGGCGGATTCGGCGGCGGCGGCTTCGGGTCGGGCGGCGGCGGAGGGTTCAGCGGCGGCGGCGGCAGCTTCGGGGGCGGCGGCGCGTCGGGGCGCTGGTAGGCCATGCAGATCGGGCGCGCTCTGCGGCACCTTTTCTCGACGCGCTGGGGCACGCGGCGGCGCTTCACGCCCGCGGTGCGCGCGCGCATCGAGGCGGCGATCCAGGCGCTCGAGAACCGCCACGCCGGCGAGCTGCGGTTCGCGATCGAGACGGCCTTCGACCTGCCCGAACTCTGGTGGGGTCTCACGCCGCGGCAGCGCGCCGTGAACGTATTCGGCCAGCTCGGCGTCTGGGACACGGCCGGGAACAACGGCGTACTCATCTACGTGCTCGTGGCCGATCACGACGTGGAGATCGTCGCCGACCGCGCGCTCGCCGCGCGCGTGCCGCAGGCGGACTGGGATGCGATCTGCCGCGAGATGGAATCGGCGTTTCGCGCGGGCCGCTACGGGGAGGGGGCGGAGGCGGGGATTGCCGGCGTCGGGCGCCTGCTGGCGCGGCATTTTCCGGGCCACGGCGGGGACCCCGACGAGCAGCCGAACGCGCCGGTGATTCTCTAGCGCCGCCTCACGCGAGCGTGTGGTAGACCTTCTGCACGTCGTCGTCCTGCTCCAGCTTGTCGATGAGCTCGAGCGCCTCGTTCGCCTGCGCCTCGGGTAACTCCGTCGGCGTGGTGCAGATGTATTCCTGCTCGGCCGAGACGGGCACGATCTTCCGCTCTTCCAGGCGCTTCTGCAGCTGGCCGAAGTCCTCGAAAGCGCAGCGCACCACCAGCTGCGCCTCGCCGCTCTCGCCCGTGCTCTCGCCCATCTCGTCGAGGCCATGGTCGATCAGGTCGAGCTCGAGCTCGTCGGCGTCGATGCCGTCCGGGTTCAGCCGGAACACGCCCATGTGCCGGAACAGGAAGCTGACGCTGCCGTTGCTCGCGAGGTTGCCGCCATGCTTGCTGAAGATGTTGCGCACGCCCGCCACCGTTCGCGTCGGGTTGTCGGTCGCAGTCTCGACCAGGACCGCGACGCCGTGCGGCGCGTAGCCCTCGTAGAGCACCTGCTGGAAGTCCGCCGCGCCCTGGCCGGATGCGCGCTTGATCGCGGCCTCGATCTTGTCCTTCGGCATGTTGATCGCGCGAGCGTTCTGGATCACGCGGCGCAGCGACGGGTTGTTGTGCGGGTCCGGTCCGCCCGCCTTCACGGCGATCGTGATGTCCTTGCCGATGCGCGCGAACTGCTTCGCCATCCGGTTCCACCGGGCGAACATCGCGTGCTTGCGGACTTCGAAAATGCGCCCCACCGCGGCTAGGATGCCGCATCAAAAGGGGACAGTCACCTCTAGAGGGGACAGTCACTTTTAAAGGTGACTGTCCCCTTTTGGGCGCGTCGCCTTCAAGTACGATTGGGAGCCGCCCCGGTTGACGAGGACCCCCGATGCATCCGCTCGCGCACCTGGTCGTCGATGTGCCGGACTTTCCGCAGCCGGGCATCCGGTTCCGCGACATAACGCCGCTGCTTGCCTCGCACTTCGGCGAGACGGTCGCGGCGCTCGACGCGCTCTGGACCGAGCGGGAATGGGCGGAGGCGGACGCCGTCGCCGGCGTCGAATCGCGCGGCTTCATCCTGGCCGCGGCGCTGGCAGAGAAGCGCGGCAAGGGCTTCGTGCCGGTGCGCAAGAAGGGCAAGTTGCCGCCGCCCGTCATCGAGCGCCACTACACGCTCGAGTACGGCACCGGCATCCTCGAGATGCAGCGCGGCACCGGGCGGCTCATCCTGGTCGACGACGTGCTCGCGACCGGCGGCACGCTCGCGGCCTCCGCCGAGCTCGCGACGGACGCGGGTTTCCGGGTGCTGCACGCCGGGGTCCTGATCGACCTCGGCATCGTCAAGGGATTCCACTGCCTCGGCGAGGCGCCGCGCGCCGTCATCCGCTATGGCGCCTGAGGCGCAGTCGGTCATCGTCGCGATGGCGCTGCCGGCGGAGGGCGCCGGCGTCTTCGAGCAAGCCGGCATCGAGGTGCTCTACACCGGCGTCGGCAAGGTCAACGCCGCGATCGCGCTGACCCGCCGGCTCGAGGCGCTGCGCCGTGCCACCGCCGCGCCGCCCCTCGTCGTCAACTTCGGCACGGCCGGGAGCGCGCGCATTCCCGCGCGCACGCTGCTCGCCTGCCGGCGCTTCGTGGACCGCGACATGGACGTCGCCGCGCTCGGCTTCGCCCCGGGCACGACGCCCTTCGATCCGCTGCCGCCGATGCTCGAGTTCCCCGCGCATTTCCCGGGCCTGCGCGAGGCGATCTGCGGCTCCGGCGACTCGTTCGCGACGATGGACCACGGCCCGGCCTGCGACGTCGTCGACATGGAGGCCTATGCGCTGGCCAAGGCCTGCCGCACCGCCGGCGCCGCCTTCGCCTGCGCCAAGTACGTGAGCGACGGCGCCGACGAGCACGCGGCGAAGCACTGGAAGGAGAATGTCGCCGGCGCGGCGGAGCGCTTCCTCGCGCTCTATCGCGCGCTCGTCACTTCGCCTGGCGCGAGCCTTGCTTGACGGCCATGTAACCGCGGACGATCTCGAGCGCGCTACGCGTACTGGGCGTCAGTTCCGCGTCGCTGGTGCCGAGCGGCACCGTGCGCTCACCCCAGCGCACGACGTGCGCCGACCACGAGAGCCCCGCGCCGAAACCCGTCAGGAGGAGCGTGGAACCGGGCGCGACGCGGCCTTGCTCCAGCGCCTCGACCAGCGCGACCGGCACCGTCGCCGAGGACATGTTGCCGTAGCGCTGAATGTTCACGAAGCAGCGCTCCATCGGGATGCCCGCGCGCTTCACGACCGCCTCGATGATGCGCAGGTTCGCCTGGTGCGGCACGACCAGGTGGATGTCGCCGGCCGCGAGGCCGCGTGCCGCGAGCACGGATTCGCAGGCCCGGCTCATGCCGACAACCGCGCGCTTGAAGATTTCCCGGCCGTCGAAGACCCAGTCCGTGTCGCCGAGCATCCAGCCGCGATTGGCATAGGCGAGGCCCATGCCGTGCACCTGCAGGATGCCGCGCGCCTCGCCGGTGCAGCCGAGGCGGTCGGCGAGCACGCCTTCCTCGCGCTCGGTCGCCTGCAGCACGACCGCCGCGCAGCCGTCGCCGAACAGCACCGCGACGTTGCGGTTGGTCCAGTCCATCATCGGCGAGATGAGCTCGCCGCCGATCACGAGCGCGTTCTTCACGGTGCCCGCCTTGATCATTGCGCTCGCGGTCGTGAGGCCGTAGAGGAAGCTGGTGCAGGCGGTGTTGACGTCCATCGCGCCGGCGCCGGGGGCGCCGAGCGCCGCCTGCAGCCCGGAGGCCATGTTCGGCACCTGCTCGTCCATGCTGCAGGTACCGAACACGATGAGATCGAGCGCCCCAGGCTCGAGGCCGGCCCCGGCGAGCGCCCGGCGCGACGCCACCTCGGCCATCTGCCCCAGGGAAACATGCGAAATCCGCCGTTCGTGGATGCCGGTGCGGCTCCGGATCCAGGCGTCGTCGGTATCCAGGAAAGTCGCGATATCCGCGTTCGAGAGAACGGCCGGCGGCATGCACTTGCCCCAGCCCGTGATCGTCGCAAACTGCGCCATGACGGCCCGATTGTACGGCTTCCAACCTTCCGGGCGGCCGGGGCGTCCAAGTGCATGAACGGACAATGGATCGGATGCATCGGGTGACGAATCTGGCGGGTGCGATGGAGTCGAGTGCCGAGCTCGTGACGCGGGCCTGCCGGGGCGATGTGGGTGCCTTCGAGGACCTGTATCGCCAGCACGCCGGCCGCGTCTACGCGCTCTGCCTGCGCATGACCGGCCACCCCGAATCGGCCGAGGACATGACGCAGGACACTTTCGTCAATGCCTGGCGGAGCCTGCCCGGCTACGAGGGTCGCAGCAGCTTCTCGACCTGGCTGCACCGGATCGCGGTGAACGCAGTGCTGGCGAAGCGGCGCAGTCCCCAGGGCCGGAACGAATCGAGCATGACCGACGACAGCGGAGCACAGATGGATTTCGAGGCCGACAATGCGATGGACGAGGCGACGCCGATCGACATCGAGCGCGCGATCGCGGCGCTGCCGCCGGGCGCGCGCGACATCGTCGTGCTGCACGGCATATACGGCTACAGCCACGAGGAAGCCGCCGGCATGCTGGGCGTCGCCGTTGGCACCTGCAAGGCCCAGCTGCACCGCGCGCGCCACCTGATGCGCGCGCGCATGGTCCGGGAGGACGCGACATGACCACCATTCCCTTCGGGCCGCGCAATCCGCCGGAAGACAAGCTCCTCGCCAAGGCGGCGGAGCTGCCGAAGGACATCGAGCCTGCGCGCGATCTGTGGCCCGCCATCGCGGCGCGGCTCGCCGAAGCACCGCGAGCGGCGCGTGAGCGGCGCTTCGGCTGGCCGATGGCGCTCGCCGCGGGCGTCGCGGTCGCCGCGGTATCGGCGTTGCTGACCTGGGGCGTGGTGCGCGAGCGGGGAACCGGCGAGCCGCCGGCGGTCGTGGCCGCGAAGTCGCCGGACTTCGTCCCCGTGAATTACGGGCCGAACTCCGGCCTGTCGGCGAAGGAGCTCGCGGCGCGCGACCAGCTCGTGGCCCATTTCCGCGAGACGTTCGCGACGCTGAAGCCCGATACGCGCGCTGCGATCGTGAAGAACCTCGCGATCATGCAGGCCGCGGCGAGCGAGATCGACGCCGCGCTCGCCAAGGACCCGGCGAGCGGCATGCTGAAGGGCATGGCCGTCGGCACCTACAAGCAGGAATTGCAGTTGTATTCGACCGTCGTCACCTCGGGTGACGGCTTCACGAGGAGAACCTGAGATGACTATCCGTAACCGCATGCTGGCGGCGGCCCTGCTGGTCGCCGCGGTCCCCGCCGCGGCCAGCGCCGCGCAGGCCGGGCAGGGCGCGCAGCAGATCAGCAAGACCGCGAATGTCGCCGCCGACGCCACCGTCGAAGTGTCGAACGTGCAGGGGACGGTCGCGATCTCCGCCTGGGACCGGAACGTGGTCCAGCTCGACGCCGTGCTCGAGAGCCCGAAGGACGAGCTCGAGTTCGAAGCCAGCGAGCGCTCGGTGCGCATCGAGGTCGACCGGCCGCGCGGCAAGTACCACTCGGATGACGACGACGCGAACCTGACGCTGCGGGTCCCGAAGGGCGCACGCATCATCGTCGACACCGTGAGCGCCGACATCACCGCGACCGGCGTGCGCGGCGAGCAGAGCCTGCAGTCGGTCAGCGGCGATATCGGGACCCAGGCCTTCGACGCGCCGGTGAAGGCGACCTCGGTCTCGGGCGAGATCGGGGTCACCGGCAACGGCGGCAAGTCGTCCGTTTCGACCGAGAACGTCAGCGGCAACTCCACGGTATCCGGCGTGCGCGGCGACTACGACGGCGAAGTCGTGAGCGGCGACATCCGCGCGACGGTGGCCGCCGCCGGGCGCATCGAGCTCAACGCCGTGTCGGGCGATATCGATCTCTCCGCCGAACTGACCCCGAGCTCGCGGCTGGACCTGGAATCGGTGAGCGGCAACGTCAAGGTCCGCATGAAGCCGCCCGTCAACGCCGAATTCGACCTCGAGTCCTTCAGCGGCGACATCGAGAACTGCTTCGGCCAGAAGGCGCACGATACGAGCAAGTACACGCCGGGCAGCGAGCTCGACTTCACCCAGGGCAACGGCGGCGCGCGGGTCGAGATCCAGACCCTCTCGGGCGAAATCGAGGTCTGCGACCGCTGAGTTAGAATCCGGGGATCGTCAAGCGACCCCACATCGTCATCCCGGCCGCCCTCGCGATCCTCGCGGTGGCGGCCGTCGCCGTGCTGTGGCTCGGCGCGCGCACCGAGTTCGCGCGCGGCATCGCCGTCCGCATGATCTCCGAGCGCACGGGACTGCCTGCGACGGTCGACACGCTGCGCATCGGGTTCTTCCCGTCGCCGTCCCTGGAACTCGGCGGGCTCGAGGTCGCGCAGCCCGCCGGCTTCGGCTCCGATCCCCTGCTTTCGGTGGGCCGGTTGCGCCTCGAACTGCCGTGGGGCAGCGTCTTCGGCGGCGCGCGGCTGCATGCGGTGTCGCTGTCCGAGCCGACCGCGCGGCTCGCGGTCGACGGCGATGGCGTCTCGAACTGGTCGCTGATCGGCGCCCCCCCGGAATCGGCCGCGAGCCCGCCGGCGCCGGAGGCCGCCGCCTGGTATCTCGGCGCGCTCGAGGTCGACCACGGCGTGATCGACTTCCGCGACGCGGCAGCGGGTTCGCATTGGCAACTTGCGGCAATCACGGTCTCGGCGCAGGGCGTCGCGCCGGCGGCAGAATTTCCGCTCGAGGTCCGGCTTGGCGGCGTGTTCGGTCCGAACACGATTCACTACGCCGTGAAAGGCCAGGCGCGCCTCGATACCGATGCCAGGCACTATGAGGCGACGAAGCTCGACTTCCGCGGCTGGGCGGGCGGCGAGCCGCTGCCACTCGCCGGCGTCGAGTTGACCGGCGCGCTCGCGCGCGCGGCCTACGACGGCGCGAGCGGCATCGCGACGCTCGATGCCGGGCGCTTCACGCTGGCCGGGATTCCCGGGACCTTCGACGGCAGGCTCGATTTCGGCGCGCCTGCGCTGGCCGCGGACTTCCAGCTCGCGACCGAGCCGTTCGCGCCGCGCGCACCGGCCGTCGCATTCGGCCACGCGTTGCCGGCGACGTCGGATCCTGGCGCCTTCGAATCGGTGCAACTCGCGCTCGCCGCGCACCTCGCGGAGGGCGAACTCACGCTCGATCCTGTTTCCGGCCGCCTCGACGACACCAATTTCCAGGGGCAGGCGGTGCCGGGCGAGCGCCGGCTCCGCCTCGAACTCGACCGCATCGACCTCAACCGCTACCTGCCGCCCGCAGCGAAGACGGCGACACAGAAGAAAGAATCGCTGGAGGACGCCGTCGCCCGGCTGGGGCAGCTCGACCTCGACGCCGAGATCCGCGCCGGCGAGGCGAAAATCGCCGGGGCGACGCTGCGCGACATGGTGATCCGCGTCGAGCCGGACGCGGTGCAGCGCCCGTGACGGCGCGCCCGCAGGACCTCGCGCCGGCGCTCCTGCCTTGGTTCGACGCGCACGGGCGCCGCGACCTGCCCTGGCAGGTGGACCCGACGCCGTACCGCGTGTGGGTCTCCGAGGTGATGCTGCAGCAGACGCAGGTCGAGACCGTGAAGCCGTACTACCAACGCTTCATGACGCGCTTTCCCGATGTCGGCGCGCTCGCGGCGGCAGCGCAGGACGAGGTCATGCGGCTCTGGTCCGGCCTCGGTTACTACGCGCGCGCACGGAACCTGCATCGCGCGGCGCGGCGGGTGGTCGAGCAGCACGGCGGCGATTTGCCGACGACGCTCGAGGCGCTGGTCGCGCTGCCGGGCATCGGCCGCTCGACGGCGGGCGCGATCCGCGCGCTCTCGTGCAACGAGCGCCATCCGATCCTCGACGGCAACGTCAAGCGCGTGCTCGCGCGCGTCTTTGCCGTGGAGGAGCCGCCGGATTCCGCGGCCGGCCTCAGGGCCCTCTGGGCGCTCGCCGAAGCCGCGACGCCGCAGGCGCGCGTCGCCGCCTATACCCAGGCGATCATGGACCTGGGCGCGACGACCTGTGCGCGCGCGAGCCCCGCCTGCGGCCGTTGCCCGCTCGCCGCGATCTGCGAAGCGTTCGCGAGCGGGCGCACCGGCGAGATCCCCGCCGCGCGCCGCCGCGTGCCGCGCCGGCTCGAGACGGCGCACCTGGTCCTGGTGACCGCCGCCCGGCGCGTGCTGCTCGAGCGCCGGCCGCCGCGCGGGATCTGGGGCGGCCTGTTCGCGCCGCCGCAGTTTGCCGATGCCGCCGCGGCGTGCGCATTCGTCGCGGCGCGGTTTCCGAAGGCTGCGGCCACGCACCGGCTGCCGACGCTGCGTCACGCCTTCACGCATTTCGACCTGGACATCGAGCCCTGGGTGGTCCGGCTTCCGGGCCGGAAGGCCCGGGTGGCAGAGGGCGAGGCGCGCTGGCACGAACTCGCGGCGCTCGATGCGGTCGGATTGCCCGCGCCCGTGGCAAGATTGCTCGAGGAGTTGCGAGATGGCCCGAACCGTCCAGTGCGTGAAACTCGGCCGCGAGGCGGAAGGCCTCGCGCGCCCGCCCTATCCGGGTGAGCTCGGCCAGCGCATCTTCGAGAATGTCTCGAAGGAGGCCTGGCAGAAATGGCTCGGCCACCAGACCATGCTGATCAACGAGTACCGGCTGGTGGCCTTCGAGCCGAAGGCGCGGCAGTTTCTCGTCGGCGAGATGGAGAAATTTTTCTTCGGCACCGGTTCCGACAGGCCCGGCGGATTCGTCGATCCCGCGGACAAGGCCTGAGGCGATGAGCGTGAGCGCGACCCAGGAGCGGATGCTTCTCGGCCACGCGGCCCGCAAGGCCGGACGTGCGGCGGAGGCGCTGGCGCATTACCGTTCCGCACTCGACGATGCGCCGGACAGTGCGGAGGCGAATTCCGTCTACGGGCTCATGCTGCTGCAGCTCGGCCGCGCCGGCGAAGCCGAGGCGCCGCTGCGCCGCGCCATCGAGATCGCGCCCGCGCACGCGGCGCTGCGCATGAACCTCGCGCGCTGGCTCGAACAGCAGGAGCGCCTGGACGAAGCCGTCGAGATCGTCTCCGCCATCGTCGCGGAGGAGCCGAACCAGCATTGGTCCTACGAACGGCTTGGCGAGCTGAAAGCCCGCCAGCGGCGCTTCGGCGAAGCTGCGTCGCTGTTCGCGACCGCCTGCGAGCTGCAGCCGCGGGACCCCTCGCTGCTGTTCAAGTGGGCGCGCGCGACATTCGACGACGGCAGGCCGGCGGAAGCGGAGCGCATCCTCGCCGAGGCCGCGGCGCTCGCGCCCTCCAATGCCGCAGTCCTGCGGCTGCAGGCCGACATCCACGAGTCGCGCTCGGACTGGGCTGCGCTCGAGCGGACGGCGCGCGACTGGGTGGCGGCCGGCAGCCGCGAGCCCGCCGCCTGGCGCGCGTTCGCAAAGGCGCAATGGGAGACCGGCTACTTCACCCAGGCCAAGCAGAACTACGCGCATGCGCTCGGCCTCGGCGAGCGTACCGCCAGGCATCTGTCCACCTACGCCCGCATCTGCATGAACGCGCTCGATTACGAGGCGGCGTCCCGCGCGCTTGCGGAAGCCGGGAAGCTCAAACCGGGCGCGCCACATTTTCTCTCCACCCAGGCCGTGTTCCTGATGCTGTCCGGGCGCTACGACGAGGCTGAGAATTATGCGCGGCGTGCGCTCGAGGCTGCCCCGAACGACCCGGCCGTCTACAAGGCGCTCGTGCAACTCACGGACGGCCGCCTGTCGCCGGGCGAGCGCCAGGCGCTCGCGTCGCTGGTCGAGCGCGATGACCTGCGGCTCGCGGATCGCGTGACGGCGGCCTTCGCGCTTGCCGATGCGCGCGAGGCAGACGGCGACGCCGCTGCTGCGTTCGCCGCTTACGAGAATGCGAACCTTCTGGCCCGCGAGCACGGTCGCGCCGAAGGGCTCGCCTATGACCGGGCCGCGCGCACGGCACAGGTGGACGCGCTCATCGCGCGTTTTCCGAAAGTATCCGGCGAACCCGCGGGCACCGACACGCCGCGTCCCGTCTTCATCGTCGGCATGCCGCGCTCCGGCTCCACGCTCATCGAGAGCGTGATCGGCGCGCACTCACAGGCGCTTGCCGCGGGCGAGCGCATGCAGATGCGCTGGATCGTGCCGGAATACCTGGCGCGGGCGGGCGAGGCAGGCGTCACCCGGGAGGACCTGGACGCCTGGCGCAGGCTCTACTGGCAGGAGCTGCCGGACGCGCACGGCGCCACGGTCGTCACCGACAAGAACCCGTGGAATTTCGATGCGATCGGCGTCATCGCGCAGCTGTTCCCGGCGGCGCGCGTGATCCACGTGCGCCGCAGCCCGGTCGAGACCGGGCTGTCGATCTACCGCAACCAGTTCGCCAAGACCGCCCAGTACGCGAATGCGCTCGAGGACATCGCACATTATTACGGCGAATACGCGCGGCTCATGGCGCACTGGCAGGCCGCGGCGCCCGGGCGCTTCACCACGATCCAGTACGTGGACTTCGTGCGCGACTTCGACACGGCCGCGCCGGCGCTGCTCGCCGCCTGCGGGCTCGAGTGGGAACCGGCCTGCGCCAATTTCTGGGAGAGCCGGCGCGTGATCGGCACCATGAGCACGATCCAGGCGCGCCGGCCGCTCGAGGCGCGCGCAAGCCGCGCCGACTTCTATGGCGCGCGGGTCGACCCGCTGCGCGACGCACTCCGCCTCGCCCGGGTCGACCTCGAGACCGGCGGGTACCGCGGCCCCGGCTGAGACCGCGGGTTTTCCATAAGTCCCTGAAAATAGAGCCCGATCCGGCAAGGCCGTGTCGTCCTTGCGTAATGGGAATGAGAACCAATATCATTAACGAGGTCCAAGGTTCCCGGAGTTGGTGATGATGCGGCCGGTTTGACAGTCCTTCTGTGGACGCTGATTCCGATCCTGCCTGCGGCGGCGGCCGAGAGCGAGCCTCCGGCCTTCCAGCTCGTCATTTCGGAGCATCGCTTCGAACCTGCGGAGCTGGAGATCCCCGCGGGCGTGAAGGTGCGGCTCGTGATCGAGAACCGCGACGACACGCCCGAGGAATTCGAGAGCTACGAGCTGAACCGCGAAAAGATCGTCCCCGGCAAGGGCACGATAACGGTTTTCGTCGGCCCGCTGAAGCCCGGCCGGTACCCGTTCTTCGGCGAGTTCCACGAGAAAACCGCCCAGGGCGTGCTGGTCGTACGCTGAGGCAGGCCCGATGTTCGCGACCGCAATCGTCGTGTTCCGCGAGGTGCTCGAGGCCTCCCTGATCATCGGCATCGTCAGCGCGGCGACGCGCGGGCTCGAATGGCGCGCGCGCTGGATCCTCGGCGGCATCGGCCTGGGCGCGGCCGGCGCGGTCCTGGTCGCGCTATTCGCGGGACGCATCGCCGGCGCGGCCTCCGGCATGGGCCAGGAGCTGTTCAACGCAAGCGTCCTGTTCGCGGCCGTGATCATGCTGGCGTGGCATGCGATCTGGATGTCGCAACACGGGCGCGAGCTCGCGGCGCGGGCCGGCGCACTCGGGCGGGCGGTGCAGGAGGGGACCGAACCCGTCATCGCCCTGATGGTGCTGGTGCTGCTCGCCGTCCTGCGCGAAGGCTCCGAGGTCGTGCTGTTCCTGTACGGCATCGTCGCGGCCGGCGGCACCCAGGCGACGACCATGGCCTGGGGCGGGCTGCTCGGCCTCGCCGCCGGCGCGCTGACCGGATTCGCGCTGTATTTCGGCCTCCTCAAGATCCCGCTGCGCCATTTCTTCACGGCGACCAACTGGCTTTTGCTGCTGCTCGCCGGCGGCATGGCCTCGCAGGGCGCGCGTTTCCTGGTGCAGGCGGACTTGTTGCCGTCGCTTGGCGCGCCGATCTGGGACACCTCGTCCTGGCTCTCCGACCGCTCCTTGCTCGGCCAGATGCTGCACACGCTCGCAGGCTATGACGCGCGCCCGAGCGGCATGCAGATTGCGTTCTACCTCGTGACGGCCGCGGTGATCGCGGCGGGGATGCTGAAATGGAACGGATCGCGCGCGCGCGCGGCCTGATCGCCGCGGCCGGCCTCGCCTTCGCCGGGGCGGCCGCGGCCGGCCCCGCGGACAAGGTATACCTGCCCGCCGTCGAAGCAGGGGAGACCGAGTTCGAGTTCCGCGGCGGCTACCAGGACGGCGGCGCGACCGACGACGAGCAACAGTACGTTTTCGACGTCGGCTACGGCGTCAATGCCCGCTGGTTCACCGAACTCGCGACGGAATTCGAGAAGATTCCCGGCGGCGACGGCGAAGTCGAGTCGCTCGAGTGGGAAAATATCTTCCTGCTGACGGAGCCCGGCGAGCACTGGCTCGACGTCGGCTTGTTCGCCGAGTACGAATATTCGCTGGAAGGCGGGCCCGACGAGATCGTGTTGGGGCCGCTGCTGCAGAAGGAATTCGGCCGGCTGCAGGCCAATTTCAATCCCCTGGTCGAGCGCGAGATCGGCAGCGGCGCCGAGGACGAGTTCGAGTTCCGCTACGCGGCGCAGCTCAAGTGGCGGTACAACGAGCGCTTCGAGCCCGGCGTCCAGGCGTTCGGCGAGGAATCGACGCACCGCGTCGGCCCTGCGCTGTTCGGTCGCTGGGGTAGCGGCGGGCGCGAGCTCAAGTACGACGCCGCGGTGCTGTTCGGCATCGGCTCAGACGCCCCGGACGTGACCGTCCGCTTCCAGTTCGAATACGAAATCTGACCGCCCGGCCGCGTTCTTGACGCCCGCGCGGGGCGCCCTGTCTAATACGCAGCCCCCCGCATGGCCAGGTAGCTCAGTTGGTAGAGCAGCGGACTGAAAATCCGCGTGTCGGTGGTTCGATTCCGCCCCTGGCCACCATTTCCATCTCGATAGAACGCAAGCCGTTTTCGGCACCAACCGTGGACGATTGCCAGCTGTCGCACGTCGAATCGACCGACCATCGGACTTCGGATTTCGCGCGCAGTAACCTGTTTGGCGTTTTCAGTATCCGCTGTGTGAATGCGTTTCTTTCGGTCGCGAGATTTTTCCGATCATCAAAGCAGCAGCCATTCACACTTGGGTTTGGTTTGCGTTGGCCTCAGCCAATCATGCACTTCCTTTGACATATGCAGTCGGGCCCGATTCTTACGGGCGAATCCTGCCCCGCCGGGCAGGCGCAACCGCAAGGATAAGGATGACCGTCACTGCAGATTGCGTGCAAGGTACAATTCAGCATCTGCCCGTCGGACAAGATGCAGGGGATGAGATCAATGCATCGTCGGACCAAACTCGCGGCGGCGCTGCAAATGGCAGTTTGGGCGGCATGTCTATTCGGGACGGTTTCCGCGACGGCCGCGCCGCCCAAATACCGGCTGACCGTATTGACCCCGCGCGCATGGGACGATACGTGGCCGGTGGCCATCAATAACGCCGGCCATGTGATGGGAACCTTTGATCCACCAGAAGGAGGTGGAGAACATACGTTCTTGTACCGGAACGGGACGACGATCGATATCAAGCCCACCGGTGAATTTTATGTCATCGGTATCGCGATGAATGATGCGGACGTCATCGTCGGTACAGCCGAAACGCTATCCAACCCCGCAACGTTCAAGTTTGAAGATGACGTATTCACCAGGTTGGCGATTCCGGAACTCGATCGGCCGTCACCAACGGACATCAACGAAAGTGGCCAGATCGTCGGATGGGGAAGGGATCCCGAAAGCGGGAATTCGCGTGGCTTCCTGTATCAGAACGGCGGTGTCGAATTCCTGCCCGATGGTCCTTTCAGCCGGGGCATCGAACCGGTTGCGATCAACGATTTCGGGTCAATCATTGGAACGGGTAGCCGCGATGACGCCCACTGGGCGTTTTTATATCAAAACGGAGAGACGATAGACATCGGCGCGCTCGGTAGACGCTCCGCTGCGGCACGCGCCATAAACAATACCGGGCGCGTCGCGGGAGCAGTCGACGCAGGCTATGGCGGGTCCGAAACCGCTGTTGTTCGCAATACCAACGGCATCATGAAAAAGCTCGGCACGCTTGGGGGTCCCGAAAGTTCGACGTTTGACATCAATGGCCCAGGACAAATTGTTGGCTACGCATTTACCAAGGATTGGGACGACCACGCGGTCCTGTACAAATCCGGAGCCGTGATCGATCTAGGTACGTTAGGCAGGGCACACAGCCATGCGCGCGACATCACGGACAATGGGCAAGTTGTCGGCGTCGCGAGCGACGACTATGCGTTGGCAACGTCCCGGGTCTTTATATATGGCGTTGACGGAACTCGAACCCGCGATTTGAATGACCTGATCGCTCCCGAAGACCCATTGAAGCCCTACGTTAGCCTCAGATGGGTTCCGTTTCGGAGCGCAATCAACGAATACGGCCAAATCGCGGCGCTTGGAATTGATAGCCGAAAGAATCGCATGCGTGTTTACCTGGTTACACCCATCGATGCGACGCCCCCGGTTGTCACGGCGAGCGTGGCTGGCGCGGCAGGCAACAATGGCTGGTATACATCTGACGTAAAGGTGTCATGGGCAGTCGCGGACCCGGAAGCACCAATTGGCGCAAAAATTGGTTGTGGCACGGACATTGTGAATGTCGATTCGCCGGGTTCCAAGCACACATGCCAAGCAAAGAGCATTGGCGGTACGTCGTCCGTCAAAAAAGTGACGGTAAAACGCGATACGAGAAAACCCTCAATTGCCGTGCCCCGTCCGCAGAACGGAGTTGTATACGGCCGGAACCAGGTTGTATCGGCCAGCTACCACTGCTCCGACTTGATGTCCGGAATCCAATCGTGCTCAGGAACAATCCCGTCCGGCGACCTTATCGATACGAGCCAACAGGTCACTAACGCGACTTTCCGCGTAGTGGCAGTGGACCAGGCGGGTCTCAAGAGTATTGTGACCCGAACATACTCGGTCAACTAGGGAGCCGCATTGTGGCTCGCTACCAGCAAATTGTGATCGTCCTTCGAACACGATAAACAGGGAGTGTTTTCATTCGGCTGCGCGTCGCGTACGTCGCGCGCCTGTATCGGCCGCGCAAGGAAATTGTCGACGGCAAGTGGCTATTCCCGGAGCCACAGCCAGTCAGGTGAGTTTTCGCGCCCGGTGTCTCAAGAGCTGCTCGGGGACCTGAAAATCCGCGTGTCGGTGGTTCAATGCCGCCCCCGGCCACCACTCCCATTTTGTGCCCTAGAATTCGAGGCGCTGGCTCTCGAGGTAATCGTCGTAGCTGCCGGTGAAGTCGGCGAAGCTGCCGTCGGATTTCAGCTCGATCATGCGGGTTGCGAGGGCGCCTACGAACTCTCGGTCGTGTGAGACGAAGACCAGCGTGCCCGCATACTTCTCGAGTCCGATCTGCAGCGACTCGATGGTCTCCATGTCCATGTGGTTCGTCGGTTCGTCCAGGAGCATCACGTTCGGTCGCGTCAATATGAGCTTGCCGTAGATCATGCGGCCTTTCTCGCCGCCCGAGAGCACCTTGACGGACTTCCTGGTCTCGTCTCCCGAGAACAGCAATCGGCCCAGGGTCGCGCGCACGATCTGGTCGTCGTCCGCCTTGCCGGTCCACGTGGACATCCAGCTGAAGAGATCGGCCCTGGTTTCGAATTCGGCCTGCGGATCCTGCGGCATGTAGCCGACTTGGGCATTCTCGACCCAGGTGACGCGGCCGGCGGTCGGCTTCAGCTCGCCCGCCAGACAGCGCATCAGCGTCGTCTTGCCGATACCGTTCGGGCCGATGATCGCGACCCGTTGCTCTGCCTGGATCGTGAAATTGAGGTCGGTGAAGACGTCGGTGTCGGTCCCGGGATAACGAAACGTCAGGCCTTCGACGGTGACGGCCGAGCGGTGGAGTTTGCGGGCCTGCTCGAAGCGAATGTACGGGTTCTGGCGCGAGGACGGACGGATTTCTTCGATCCTGATCTTTTCGATCTGGCGCTTTCGCGACGTGGCCTGTCGTGCTTTCGACGCATTCGCGGAAAAGCGCCGGACGAACTCCTGCAGGTCAGAGATCTGCGCCTTGGCCTTGGCATTCGCGGACTCCAAGCGCTGGCGGGCCTGCACCGAGGCGAGCATGAAGTCGTCGTAGTTGCCCGGGTACACCTTGAGCTGCTGAAAGTCCAGGTCCGCAATGTGCGTGCACACCTGGTTGAGGAAGTGCCGGTCGTGGCTGATGATGATCATCGTCGCGTCGTGCGAGTTGAGCGCTTTTTCGAGCCAGCCAATCGAATGGATGTCGAGATTGTTCGTCGGCTCGTCGAGCAGCAGCACATCAGGCCGCGAATACAGCGCCTGTGCGAGCAGGACGCGCAATTTCAGGCCCGGGGGCACTTCGCGCATCAGCATGTCGTGCTTCGACCCGTCGATTCCCGCGTCGATCAGGGTTGTGCCCGCCCGGGCTTCGGCCGTATAGCCGTCGTACTCGGCGACCTTTGCCTCCAGCTCCGCGGCCCTGAGGTAGTCATGATCCGTCGCCTTCGGGTCGGCGTAGATCCGGTCGCGCTCGTGAATCGTGCGCCAGAGTTCGACGTGCCCCTGCAACACGACGTCGAGGACGCGCTGGTCCTCGTAACCGAACTGGTTCTGGCTGAGCTTGCCCATGCGCAGCCCGGACTGCAGCACCACGTCACCCGCACTCGGCTCCAGTTCGCCGCCGAGGATCTTCATGAGCGTGGTCTTGCCGCTTCCATTCGCTCCGATGAGGCCATAGCGGTTGCCGTCCGTGAACTTGACCGAGACCTGCTCGAACAGGGGCTTTGCATCGAACTGAATCGAAAGATTGGTCGTGGACAGCATGGAACCTGGGGCGGCAAGGAAAATGGGGGCCGGAGAGTGCCGCGGGCGCAGTCTAGCCGATTGAGAACAAGGCAAGTTGTCGCGCGAGAACATGGTTCCCGGTCTGGGTGATACTCTTGGCGCTCGCCGCATTGCGAGAGATGCCGGGCCGCATCGAAAAAGTTGTCATCTCAAGCGTCGAGGGTTTGACCCAGACGCCAACCACCTGGTTCGGACCGGCTCGATGCTAGCGCGCTATTCCTTAATGCGCCCCGGTGGCCGCGAGTTCCTTGACCGCTTCCAAGGACTTCGTGACATGGTCCGCGGGCGAGATCTTGTCGTCCGCTGACGAAAAGACGGCCACGACCCTGGAATCTGGCGCGATGACGAATGTGGTGCGCTCCGTAAAGGCGTGATCGATTTCTGCACCGCGCGTGTCCTTGGCGCCAGGCTTTTTCTCCATGACTTTCAGGTCGTAGGACTTTGCGATGCTGCCGTCCGGGTCGGAAGCCACCGGAAACTTGCCCGCACAGTACTCCGGGTCGGCCGAGAAGTCGTTGAGTCGCGCGATGTCGTCGTGCGATACGCCCAATATCGTGGCTCCGGCTCCCTCGAACTTGTCCTGGTTGACCGCAAACGTGTGAGCTTCGATATTGCAACCGCCGGTGTACGCTGACGGATAGAAATAGACGACGACCGGGCCCTTTTTCAGAGCCTCCGCGAGCGAGAACGTGAAATCCTTCCCTGCCACAGACGCCTCGGCAGAGAAGTCCGGCGCACTCGTGCCCGGCTTCAATGCCGCCTGGGCGGGCAGCGCCAGCGCGCTCGACAAGATCAATGAGAATACGATGGTCTTCATGATGATCCCTCCTGGATGGCTATCTCGACCGCAACCGAGAAGCGGATTCTAGGGCCATGACGCCGCCGTGCGAAACAGGCGGTGCACCACGAACTCGGGTCGCGCAATTCACTATGCCGGGCAAGGCGCGAGCTTGGCCAGCGCGGCCTCGACCGCCTGCCGCGCCTGGGCCGCGGTCAGGTGTGCGAGTTCTTGGGTCGAGCGCGTCCGACGCGCCTCGCGCGCTACCAGATAGCCGACGTAATAGCCGAACCGGCCTGGCAGGCGTTCATTGATCCGTGCCGAACCGAACAGCGCGTCCCAGTCATCGCTTGACACCGAATCAAGCCGCGCAGTCGCAATACAGACGGCCTCGGCCAGGTTGGCGTCCACCGCAGGCCGTATCGGCTGAGGCTGCGTCAGCAACAATTGCGCATCGGTCGCACCGGGATTGAGTTCCTCCGCGGCCAGCACCGCCAGTCCTTCCTGCCACAAGCCGCACCAGACCTGTTCGCATCCGGGGAAGAAGTCGGCCTGGTAGCGGTGAAACAGCTCGTGGTGGAAGAACGGCCGCTCCGACCCGGGCGCGTGGATGCGCGCGATCACGTCGGCGCCGAACACGAAATACAGCATGCCATCCAGTTCACGCATGCCGCCATCCATCTCGCCAAGGCTATGCACAAGGTAGATGTCGCCAATCTGTGACATGTCGGTAAAGGTGCGTTGAAAAGCTTCCAGAGAATTTGCCAACATGCCCGTGAAGCTCGCGGCCACCCGCTCGTAGTCGGCACGGATCGCGGCGAATCGCTCGATCGAGCGTGCGATGCGGGCCCCGTACTCGTCCTGCGTCGCCGGCGCGCCTGGACGTCCCGGCCGGTAGAACTGCGGAAACAGCTGGGCCACGTCGGTCTGGAACGCGGCGATGCGCTCCTGCGGGCTCATCCCTTTGGTGCGGTCATGAAACGACGTGTAATTGCCAGTCAGATCAATCAACCGATAGGCGGGCGGCGCGGCTAACGACGGCAATGGACAGGCCACGAATAGCAAGAGACAGATCAACCAGCGCATGAAACTTCCTTTGTGCGACTCACTTTTGATCGTTGAATCGACATGGCGTTGCCGTCGCCGGTGTTGCGGCGCCGGTGTTGATCTTGCGTGATCTCTGGCGGAAATTCACTCTTCCACGTCGGGGCCAAACGGGATCGGCACGCTGCCGGATCACGCGGCTTGGTTGCGGCCTATGAATTCGTCATCCTGATCGCAACGCTCGCGACGATCATTCCTTATGCGTTCTCGGCGATCGCGAGCCTGGTGCTGCAGATGCGTGACCCGGCCGGTGGCCGTGCGAAGCGCTGGCGCGAAATTGCGGTCGCGGCAATCGCCTTCGGCGTGAGCTTCTGGGTGGTCGCGGCATCCGGCATGGACACCGTGTACTGGGTGTTCCTGCTGCTCATGCTCGGCTTGCCGCTGTACGTGATCGTTGCGTCGAAGAAATTACCCTACCAGATGACCACCAGCTGCTTGCCGCTGTGCACCATCGGGTCCTCGGCCTTGCAGTCGAACGCGGTCGCAAAGGCGGGCACGTTTTTCGGGGGAGCGCTGGCGCGCACCGAGGGCGGGGAATGCGGGTTGGAAGCTACCTGGACCTTGAGTTTCTCCGGCGTGAGCTGTGACCGGAAATCGGTTGCCCAACCGAGGAAGAAACGCTGGTCGCGGCTGAGGCCATCGATCTTCGGATCGGGTTTGCCGGCGGTTGCAAGCTGCATGGCATCGTAAGCGATGCTTAGCCCGCCGAGATCGGCGATATTCTCGCCGAGTGTCAGATTGCCATTGACCTTGAGCCCTGGCGCGGCCTCGTAGCCGTCGTATTGCTTGACCAGCTTGCCGGTCAGCGCCTTGAATTTGGCAGCGTCATCCTTGGTCCACCATTCCTCGAGGTTGCCCGTCGGACCGAAGCGCGAACCCTGGTCGTCGTATCCATGGGTCATCTCGTGGCCAATCGCGGCGCCGATCGCGCCGTAGTTCAGCGCGTCGTCGGCCTGCGGATCGAAGAACGGCGCCTGCAGGATGGCGGCCGGGAAGACGATCTCGTTCTGCAGCGGGTCGTAGTACGCGTTTATCGTCTGCGGCGTCATGCCCCATTCGGTCTTGTCCACCCGTTTGCCGATCTTGCTGAGCTCCCAGCGGTAATTGAACGCCCGTGCTGCCAATACATTGCCCAGGTAGCTGTCGCGCTGGGTCGCGAGGCCGGTCCAGTCGCGCCACTTGTCCGGATAGCCGATTTTCGGCGTGAACGTCGCCCACTTCTCGAGGGCCTTCTGCCTGGTCGCATCGCTCATCCACGCCAGGTGCTCGATGCGGAGTTTGAGCGCCTCGTGAAGGTTGTCGACGAGCTCCTTCATCCGGGCCTTGGACGCGGGTGGAAAGGCGACATCGACGTAGAGCTGGCCCATCGCCTCGCCGGCCCCGTCGTTGATTGCGGCGAGCACCCGCTTCCAGCGCGGGCTCTGCTCTTTCTGCCCGGCCAGCGTCTTGTCGTAAAACTCGTAGTGTTCGGATGCGAAAGCCTTGCCCAGGTACGGCGAAGCATCGTCGACGAGGTGAAAACGCAGGTAAGCCTGCCATTGCGCAACCGGGACGTCGGTCAGCATCCGGTCGACTTCCCGGTGGAACGCGGGTATGGCCAGCGAGAAAGTCGCTGGCGTCTCGATGCCCTGCGCCGCAAGGAACCCGGTCCACGGGAAATGTGGCGTCAGCTTGTCCGCCGCGCCCGGCGTCGTGGGGTTGTAATAGAGCGAGACGTCCCGGGCTATGTCTTCCGATGATTTTGAGGCGCGAGCGAGACGCGTCTCGAATTTGAGCACGGTCGCAGCCTGCGCTGCCGACTGATCTGCCGGAACGCCCGCGAGTTCCAGCACCCTGAAAATATGCTTTTCGTAGGCCTCGCGAATCCCTTTCTTGTCCGCGTCAAAATAGTAGGTCTTGTCCGGCAGCGAGAGTCCGCCTTGCATGGCGTAGGCCATGTTCATCGACGAATCCTTGAAATCGGGCAGTGGAAAGAAATCGAACAGCGGATTGTTGCCGCTTGCCGCGACTTTGCGCAGGTAACCGGAAATCGAAGATTCGTCGCCGAGCGCGTCGATGGCGGCAAGCCGATCCTTCAGGGGCGATAACCCTTGCGCATTGACGCGCGCCTCGTCCATGCCCGAGCCCCAGAAATCGGCAATGATCTTGTCGATGCCGGCCGGCGCAGCCTCGCTTGCGGCCCGCTCTGCGAGCTGACGCTGAATGCCGAGTGAGCGCAATTCAAGCACGTCAAAGGGCCCCCACGACGTCTGGTCGCCGGGGATCGGGTTGGCGGCCAGCCATTTGGCATTGGCGTATCCCGCGAAGTCCTTGCAGGCACCCCTGGCCGGATCGAGATCGGCGGCGTCAAAGCGGATCGGCGCGGTCAGCGCGCTCTCGTCCAGTTTCCAGGCAGGCGGTGCGGCGGCAACTTTCGGCTCGGCGGCGCGTTCGCAGCCAGCCTGTGCCCACAGCACGACCGCCATGATCGGCCAGGCGACGAAGCCGGGCGCTGTCCTCGTAAACATCGTGACCCCCGCTTTGGGCAGTTGCCGAAGTGCAACGGACTATAGCGATTCCCGACCGGCCACGTCACATACCAGCCGCCGTCGAGCCCCCTGACGGCTCGCTGCCGTCAACGACTATCTATCCCGCCTCGACCCGCGCGCAATATGCCTCGATGGTCCGCTTCCACGCGGGCCGGGCCAGGCAGCGGTCCCGATACGACGTGATTACCGGATACGGCCTGATCGATGTCTCGTCCTTGATAGCCGCGAGCACGTGCGCCATCAGGATGTCGGCGACGGTGAAGCCGAGTCGAGCACCAGCAGGCCACGCAGCGGCGGCTCGACCGAGTTCATCGCGGCGAAGCACCAGCGCAGCACCTGCGCCTCGCCGGCGCGGTCGCCCGGGATCAGGCGGCCGGGCTTCTTCGTGAGGTAGACGACAATGGCGGCGGATTCGGACAGCACCAACCCGTCGTCATCGATTGACGGGATCTGTTCGAAGGGGCTCAGCCGGCGATAGGCTTCGGTGTTCAGGTCGTGTGCCGGATGATCCATGCCGGCCAGCTCGAACGGCAATTGCATTTCCTCGAGCGCCCACAGCACGCGCAGGTCGCGGGTCTGGCCGCGTGCGACAGCGTTGATCTTAGAAAAGCCGTATAGCGTGAACATGGGGACGTTCCTTCCTTTCTGTGGTTCCCGGAATGTATGCTCCCGCGACAGCATTCTTCATCGATCGAATCTGCGGGAGAAGGCCATGACTATGGAAGCAAGTCACGCGGGTTGGATCTCGGCGTCCGTGCTGGTCGGGCGTTTGATCTTCGCCGTGGTGTTCATCGTGGCGGTGAGCTTCAAGTTCATGGATATCGACGCAACGGCAGGCTACATCGCGTCGGCCGGGTTCCCGTTGTCCACGCTGCTGGCCTGGCTCGCCGTCTTGCTCGAGCTTGCCCTTGTCGCCTGCTTCCTGAGCGGCGCCTATTTTTCGGAGGCCGCGTTGTTGGGGGCTGCCTATGTGTTGTTCCTCGGCTTTGCATTCCATGGACCCTCACATTGGCAGGGAAACCAGATGGAGTTCGGGTTATTCGTCAATCATTTATCGTTCTTTGCGGGCCTGCTTTTCGCGGCCGCGCATGGACCCGGGCGCGTGCTGGCGATGCAAAGGAGGCTGTTCGGGCGCGTTACAACAGCCCGGTAGGGAGTCGATTCGGCTCGGCAGAATCTTCAAAGTCGACGCCGAGTGTCCTGTACTGCGGGCAATTCAAGCGGCAAACGCCCGGCCAACCAGTTGATTGCAGGCGCTGGCTGACTTTATTCGACCTCCATATGCTGCTAGCGTGTTTGCGCCGCACTCCAGCTGCGCGTTTTTTTGGCCGGGAGCGCAATGTTCTTCACGGGTATCGGCACGGCCACACCCCCTCGGCGCTATACGAAGGCGGAATGCTGGAAGGCTTTCCAGGAATCCGACTGGTTTGCGCGTCTCGATCGCCGCTCGCATGCGATTGCCGAGGCCGTCTTGCTGCGTGACAACGGGATATCCGCCCGCCATCTCGCGCTCGACTCGCTGGCGGAAGTATTCGCAATCGATCCGGATACCCTGCAACTCCGATTTGCGACGCAGGCACCGGCGCTGGCGACCGAAGCGGCCGTCGCGGCACTGCGCGATGCGGGGATCGGCGCCCAGGAGATCGACGCCGTAGTCGTCAGCACGTGTACGGGGTACCTCTGCCCGGGCCTCACGAGTTACCTTGCCGAGAGGTTGGCCTTGCGGGCAGACATCCAGGCGTTCGACCTGGTCGGCCAAGGCTGCGTCGCGGCACTGCCCAACCTGCGGCTCGCCGATGCGCTGATCGCCGCGGACGCCGGCGAACATGTGCTCTCGGTGTGCGTCGAAGTGAGCAGCGCGGCGATGTACCTGGACAACGATCCTGGCGTACTGGTCAGCGCGTGCCTGTTCGGCGATGGCGCGGGCGCCGCGGTTCTCAGCGCGAAACCGGCAGAGCACAAGCAACGCCTTGAGTGGTGCGGCAGCGACTCGGTCCTCGAACCCGGCGAGCGCGATGCACTGCGTTTCGAGCAGCGCGGGGGCATGCTGCGCAACATTCTCACTCGCCCAGTGCCCGGACTCGCGGCAAGGCACGCGCGGAAGGTGCTCGACGCCGGGCTTGCGCACGCAAACCTTGCAATCGCGGACATAGCGACCTGGATCATGCATGCGGGGGGCCGCGATGTCCTGCTGGCACTTCGCCAGAGTATCGGTCTGTCGGCCGAAGACCTGCGTTTCAGCGCCGAGGTTCTGGACGAATACGGCAACATGAGCAGTGCCTTCATCTATTTCGTGCTCAAGGATGCAATCGAGAAAAATGCGGCACATGGCTGGTGGTGGATGTCGGCCTTCGGCGCCGGGTTTTCGTGCCATGGCGCCCTGCTCGAAGCCGGCTCCCGGGATGGAGCAAAGCGATGATGACGCGCTGCGTTGAACCGGAAATCCTCGATCATCTGCCTGAAGACGACCCGGGCGCGATCCGGTCGCGGGGCGACTTGCGGCGCATCAACCGGATCATGGGCAGTGCCGCGGTCGTGGATTCATTGCTGGCGGGCTCGCTTGCGCGCGCGCCGCTACGCATCGCCGAACTGGGCGCCGGCGATGGTACGTTGCTCTTGAAGCTTGCGAAGCAGCGAGCGCAAGCGTGGCCCGGCGTCAGCGTTACGTTCGTCGATCGACAGCGTCTTCTGGATGCGCCCACGCGCGCCGCCTATGTTCGTCTTGGATGGGCCGCGCGTATTGCCGTCATGGATATCTTCGACTGGCTCGGGCGCGACGACCATCCGGTTTACGATGCGATCGTCGCCAACCTCTTTCTGCACCATTTTGAGGCAGATGCCTTGTCGCGCATGTTTCGGGCCATCGCCCGGATCACCGGGTGTTTCGTCGCCTGCGAGCCGAGACGCGGCCAGGTCGCGCTGCTGGGAAGCCGCCTGGTCGGGGCCGTTGGGGCCAACGAGGTGACGCGCCGCGACGCGGTTCTGAGTGTGCGCGCGGGATTTCGCGGCCAGGAGCTTTCGCGAGTGTGGCCCGACGACGGCGGATGGCAGTTGAACGAGACAGGCGCGCGGCTTTTTTCGCATACATTCGTGGCGACGCGGCGAGTGAGCGCGTGAATACGGACTATGACGCCATCGTCGTCGGTGCCGGACCGGCGGGCAGCACGGCGGCAATGCTCCTGGCTTCGGCGGGGTGGTGCGTCGCGTTGATCGAGAAGCAACTCTTTCCGCGTCGGAAGGTCTGCGGCGCCTGCGTTGGCGCAGCCAACTTGCCGTTGATGAGCGCCCTGGGGATTGGCGACGCATTTAACCGACTGGCCGGTCCACAGCTGCGCGAAGTCGCCCTCTATTGCGGCGAACGCATGGTCCATGCGCCCTTGCCGCCTGTGCCAGACGCGCGCCATCAGTGGGGGCGTGCTCTCGGTCGTGAGACATTTGACGTACTTCTGCTCGAGCGTGCGCGGGAGCTGGGCGTGAGCGTCTGGCAGCCGTGGTCGATGCGCAGGATCGATGGAAGCGCAGGCGCATTTCGGTGCGGAATTGCGATGCGTGCTGGCCGGGATCTCACGGAACTGCGCGCGCCCGTGTTGATCATGGCAAATGGTTCGTGGGAGGGTGAGGTCGGAGGCCGCCACTCCCTCGCCAGCAGGCCCGGCGACCTTTTCGCCTTCAGGGCAAATTTCGGTCGCGCGCAACTCGCGCCTGGCGTGTTGCCGGTGTTTTCGATCGCGGGCGGCTATGGCGGGCTTGTCGTTGCTGACCGCGGCGAGCTCACGCTTGCGGGCTGCATTCGTCGCGACGTCCTCAAGGCCTGCCGGGAGGCCGCCCCCGGACAATCTGCGGGCGAAGCGTTTGAGAATTACGTGCGTAGCCATACAGGTGCGCTGCGTAGAGTCCTCGAGGGGGCGCAGCGCAAAGGTACCTGGCTGGGCATTGGACCGATCCAGCCCGGCATCCGGCGACGGTGGCATCGCGCAGATGGCCGGTTCGTGATCGGCAATGCGGCGGCCGAGGCACATCCCATCATTGGCGAAGGAATCAGCATGGCGATGCAATCGGCATGGCTCTTGTGCTCACGACTGACCGCAGCCGGTCCTGCGAACGCATCGGCCGACGGATTGCGGGACGTGGGCGTCAGCTATGCCAGCCATTGGAGGAAAGCATTTGCGTCGCGCCTGCGCCTGGCCGGGACTCTTGCGCATTTGGCAATGCGGCCGTCGCTGGCGCCGGTCGTCTGGCCGCTTTTCAGGCATGCTCCAGGGCTGATGACCGCGCTGGCGCGCGGTGCCGGAAAGGCGCGGCCGGCGCCGACGGCGGCGCCGAGGGATCTCCATTGAGCTCGCCAGGGAACACGACGTTCGAACGCCTGCGAGTGATCCTGCAGAAGGAATTCGAGGTCTCCCCGGAGCTCATCGAACCGGCGGCTCGCCTGGACCAGCTTGCCATCGATTCACTGGCGGTCATCGAGGTGATGTTCAGGCTCGAGGACGAGTTCAAGATCAGTTTTCCCCAGGATCCGGGTGAACTTCTGACGGTCGGCGATCTTGCGTCCGCCATCGATCGGATCGTGGCGGAGCGGGGCGGGCAGGCGCCTTCCGGGACTGCCAGGCCTTGAGACGAGTCGCCATTACGGGCCTCGGCGTCGTGTCGCCGCTCGGCCACGGCGCGCAGAAGTTTTTCGATGAACTCGTGCAGGGTAGTTCCGGCGTCAAGCGATTACCGGACGATTTCCACCCGCGCCTGTCGAGCCGCGTCGTTGCTCCGGCTTCGTTCGACGGCGCCGCCCATTTCGGCCTGGCGCGGCTGCGCATGCTCGATCGGGTCAGCCAGTTCGCGCTGGTTGCGGCTGCCGAGGCGATTGCGGATGCCGGAGCCTTGTTTGAACCGGACGGCCGCGATACGACCGGCGTTTTTGTCGGTACCGGCATGGGTGGCGCCCAGTCCACGGAGGAGGGCTACAAGACGGTCTATGAGGAGCGTTCCGACCGCGTCAAACCATTCACCGTATTGATGGCGATGAACAACGCTGCGGCAGCATGGATCGCCATCGACCATCGCCTGTCGGGACCTAACCTCACGTACTCGAGCGCATGCTCCTCGTCGGCCGTGGCTATCGGCGAGGCCTGGAAGCGCATCGCCACCGGGGAAGTCGACGTGATGATCGCGGGTGGCAGCGAAGCGCCCCTGACATTCGGCACGCTAAAGGCGTGGGAGGCGATGCGGACCCTGGCGACCGAGGATCCGGTCGATGCAGCGACGTCGTGCAAGCCGTTTGCGAAGGACAGGAGCGGCCTCGTGCTGGGCGAAGGAGCCGCGATGGTGGTACTCGAAGCGTGGGACCGCGCGGCGAATCGCGGCGCGCGCATATACGCCGAGCTGGCGGGTTACGGGCTGAGCACGGATGCGGACCACATCACCCGGCCGACGGTGGCGGGACAGGCGCGGGCCATGGCACTTGCACTGGAGAGCGCAGGCATGTCGCCTGGCGACGTGGGCTACGTCAACGCTCACGGCACCGCGACGGCGGCAAACGATGCGGTGGAGACCGCCGCAATCAAGCAGGTGTTCGGCACGGGCGCGTATGGGTTGCCCGTCAGTTCAACCAAGTCCATGCACGGCCATCTCCTGGGCGCAGCCGGCGCGCTGGAGCTGGCCGCTACCGTGCTCGCGATCCGGAACCTCGTTCTCCCGCCCACGCTGCATCTCGTGCATGCCGATCCGGCATGCGATCTCGACTACGTGCCCGGGATTGCGCGCCCCGTGGACACTCTGGCCGGGGCGATGTCGAATTCATTCGCCTTCGGTGGAACGAATGTCTCGCTCCTGTGCCGCGCGGCTTCCTGCCCGGCACGGCCTGCGCGTGCCCGGAACGCCTTCACGACGAACAGGGCGAACGTGACGACGCCGACGCCAAACACGATGTCTCCCGGGACCCGCGCCCAGACCAGCGCCTGCATGACCGGCTGGTGCATGAACTCGGCGGTGCGTGCGTAGGCGTAGTACTCCGAGAAGCTCGCATAGGTTTGCACCAGGCCCTGGGGCAGCAGCGACAGGAACACCATCATCGCGAGGCCGATGTTCAGGCACCAGAACGAGGTCTTGAGCAGTTTCTGGCTCCACTTAGCCGGATCTGTCAGCCCCCGCATGCAGAAGAGCGTGAGTCCCAGGCCGAGCATGCCGTAAACGCCGAACAGCGCCGCATGACCGTGCGTCGCGGTCGTGTTCAGGCCCTGCATGTAATAGAGCGCCAGCGGCGGATTGATCAGGAAGCCGAGCAGTCCCGCGCCCACCATGTTCCAGACCAGCACGGCGCCGAAGAACATGAACGGCCAGTGGTAGGGTTCCTGCCAGATCGACACGCCTTCGACCTTGGCCCGGTTGTAGGCCTCGAAACCGACCACCATCAGCGGCACGACTTCGAGCGCCGAGAACACGCTGCCGAGCGCGATCACCCCGATCGGCGTTCCCGACCAGTAGAGGTGATGGAAGGTGCCGAGCACGCCGCCGCCGAGGAAGACGATGGTCGCGAACAGCACCGAAACCGTGGCCACCGAGCGGCGCACCAGCCCCATGCGCACCAGCAATGCGGACACGATCGCCGTCGCGAAGACTTCGAACACGCCTTCGACCCAGAGGTGAACGACCCACCAGCGCCAATATTCCATGATCGAGATGTGCGCGTGCTGGCCGTAGAAAAGCCCGGCGCCGAACAGCAGTCCGATCGAGACGGTCGAGATCGCGACCAGGAAGATGAGCGAGCGGCCCTGTTCCTTGTGCGCCATCAGCGGCGCAAGCGCGCGCAGGACCAGCGCCATCCACAGGATCAGGCCGATGAAAAGATATATCTGCCAGAATCGTCCCAGGTCGACGTACTCGTAGCCCTGGTGGCCGAACCAGAAGTTCCGGGTCAGGTCCGGCATGCGCCCCGTGACCGCGAGCCACTGGCCCGCGAATGCCCCGACGACGATCACCAGCAGGCTCACGAACAGGAAGTTGACGCCGAACCGCTGGAATCTCGGCTCGTGACCCGATAGCAACGGCGCGACGTAGAGTCCCGTCGCCAGCCATGCCGTGGCAATCCACAGTACCGCGAGCATCGTGTGCCAGGTGCGCGTGATGACATACGGGAATTCGTCCGAAAGCGGCAACCCGTACAGTCCCTGGCCCTCCACCGCGTAGTGGGCGGTGACGACGCCCAGCAGCATCTGCACCAGGAACAGCGCCACCGCCACCCAGAAGAATTTCGCCGTCGCCTTCATGGAAGGCGTCAGGACCGCCGACGCCATGAAATCCGTATTTGCCAGGCCGGTCTCCGGTTCCAGGTCGCGCCGCCAGACGTCGAACATCCTTGCGTAATACCAGACGATCGCGCCGATGCCGGCAAGCAGCACCATGATGGAGATGATCGTCCACAGGAACACCGGCGCCGTCGGCACGTTGCCGACGAGCGGCTCGTGCGGCCAATTGCTGGTGTAGGTGATGGTCTCGCCGGGTCGATTGGTCGTGGTCGCCCACGAGGTCCAGAAGAAAAAGGCATTCAGGGCGGTCGCATTCTCTTCGGACAGCCGCGTGTGCACCGGGAACGCATACTGCTCGCGAAGTTTCAGGTCCGCCCCGCCGCGTGCTTCGAAGAGACCGCGGAAGTGTTCGCCAACCGTGCCGATGGCCTGCGCCCGCTGGTCACTCACGGTGATCGCGCCCGACGCCGGGTCGTAGGTATTCGCGCGCATTTCCTGCCGCACGTCGCCGTGCCGGAGGTCCCTGAGCGCGCTCGCCTCGCGATGCAGCCAGTCCGCACTCCAGTCGGGCGCGAGATAGCTGCCGTGTCCCCAGATCGAGCCCTGCTGCATGCCGCCCATGGACTGCCACACGTTCTGGCCGCGCTCGATCTGTTCGCGCGTGAAGATCACGGTGCCCGATTCAGTCTGAACCTGCGTGGGGATGGGCGGAGCGAGGTGATAGATCTCGCGCCCGAAGTAGAGCAGGGTGCCGAACATGAGAATCATGCTCGCCGCGAGAATCAGCCAGAGGCGAGGGATCGTGAACGTCCGACTGTAGTCGCTCATGGCGACCTCCCGGGAGTTACCCGGACACAGTGTCCGGCCGGCCGCCGCCGGTCACCTTGACCCAGATCAAGTGCGCGGCACGGCCTCGGCAAGTGCGGAATTACTCCGGAAGCGCCCCGAGCGTGTAAAGGGCCACCAGCATGCCCGACGGGCGCAATCCGACCTTGCCGAACGCCTTCGCGTAAACCTGCTCGATCTGGCCGGTCCGGTAGAGTTGCGCCAGCGCTCGATCGGCGACGACGCGGAAGTCGGCGTCATCGCGTCTCACGACCAGCGCATAGGGCTCGTAGGAAAACAGGTCGCGGCTCACCTTGTAGATGCCGGGGTCAGGAGCCTGCATGAGGAAGCCGATCTGTACGATCTGGTCACCGGCATAGGCATCGATCTGTTTTGCATCGAGCTGTTTCATCGCCTCGACGCGATCGGGGACTTCAACGACCTTCGCGTCGATGAGGTTCTTTGCCAGGTAGGCCTTCAGGGCCGTCTGCGACGTCGTGCCTGTGACAACGCCTACCGACTTGCCCGCGAGGCTCGAGACGGTGTCGATTCCGGAGCCGGCGAGCGACAGCAGGCTGCCGCCGGTCACGAAAGTCATGGCGGTAAAGTCCACGGTATCCCGGCGCGATAGCGTGATCGTCGTGGCGCCGCATTCGATGTCCGCCTTGTTCCTGACGATGGCGTCGATCCGCTCCTCGGTCTTGAGCGGCACGAACGTGACCTTGAGGTCGGCGAGCTTCAACTCGTCCTTCACGGCGGTGGCGATGCGCCGGCAAAGCTCGACGGAGTAGCCGGCCGCCTGGCCGTTTGCGTCGTTGTACGACATGGGCGGTGCGTCGGTGCGATAGCCCAGGCGGATTTCGCCGGATTTCCTGATCTGGTCGAGCGTGCCGCAGAAGCCGCTGGCCGGCAGCGCGCAGCCCACGATTGCGAGGATCAACGCCGCGGCAAGTCGTTGCAACATGGATTTCCCCCCGTCGAATTGCCGGAACTATGGGTCTAAACCGCCGTCCTGACTACGCTGTTCAGTGAATCCGCCGCTACGTCAGTTCGGGGGGGGCAGCGGGCTCGAATTGTCGGCGACCCAGGTGTCGGCGTCCGGGTCGTCGGCAACCACGCGTTCGAGTCCCGCGAAAACCGTGTCGGTCCACCATGTCGATTCGGTCAGGTCGCTATTCGCCCCGAGGCCAAGAAGGCTCTCCAAGATGCTCATTGATTGTTGTCTCCAGTCGATCCCCTACACTTCGTTTCCATGAAATATACGCCGACGACCGGCAATCGCCGCTGCAGCGATGTCAGGGTCCGGCGACGTGGGCTAGGCAGGAAGGAGTGCGTAGGGAAAGCGCTGACGCTTGGGGTGATCGGATCGAGTCACTCGTCGAGGGTCATGCCGATGCGATCCACGTAGCACCAACTCCAGTCATCGCCGGGCTCGATGGACGTCATGATGGGATGCTGCGTGTCGCGAAAGTGCTTGCTCGCGTGCCGGTTCTTCGAGTCGTCGCAACACCCGACGTGCCCGCAGGCCCGACACAGGCGCAGGTGTACCCAGCTGTCGCCGAGCTGCAGGCATTCTTCGCAGCCGTCGGTCCGCGGACTCGCTGTTTTCACGAATGCCATGTGAGAACATCCCATGGTTCACCTTGCGCCAGCCGGCGCCGCCATCACGGCCGATTGCCGAACATCGCCAGCAGGTCCGCCCCGCTCCTCGACCTCAGGGCCGCGCACAGGCGAATGGTCTCGGTCGCCTGCGCGAGGTCGCGCTCGTAGCCCGGCAATTCCCGGGCATGAGAATTCACGAACCGTTGCCATTCGTCGGCCCGCTCCGTGGAGCAGAAGGCGCGACCGAGGGTGGGAAAGAAGTACGACCGATACCCTTCGGGAATCATCGCGATGATGGCGTTGTCGTTCTTGCGCAGCCAGGCATACGTCTGCTCGGTGGTCGCCGGTCGCGCCATCTGCCGGAACAGGACACCCAGAACTTCCGTACCCTTGAAATGTCCCGCAAGCACCGCGGACTCGAGTTCGCGCACCATCGCCGGATCCTCGGCGCGCGCCAGGGCGCCGATGGCGGAATCCCGGAACCCGGGGTCCCCGGAGGCCATGGCCTGCTGCAGCAGAAGGTCGAAGAAACGCAGACCCAGGTCCTGCACGCCGACGCTCAGGATGGTCTCGTACTCGATGGCGGGCGCCGCCGACCGATCGGGCCTGCCGTCCAGGCCGACGATCGCTGCCGCCTGTCGTGCCAGCGGCCCGCGCATGCCCTGGTCCTTGGCCACGAGGATCAGGAATCGCTGCAGGTCCTGGTGCAGCAGGATCGAGCCCGGATCCGAGGCGCCGGCAAGCCGCGAGAATCGCGGCCCGACGATCTTCCGGAATGCCCGCTCGACGGGCGGCAGCTTTTCCGTCTGGAAGACGTCCACGATCTTCTCGAGGTAACCCGTCGCCGCATCGGCGACGTCCCAGGCTTCGTGGTTCACGAGCGCGGACATGCCCGTCACATAGGAGTCTGCGGAGACTTTTCCGGCCCGAAACGCCGCGTCAAGGCTGTCGGCAAATGCGAGCGCTTCCGGCGCGCCCAGGGTTGCCGCACTGTCGATCAGGCTCCTCCAGCCCGCCTCGTCGAGCGCAAAGCGGTAATAGCCGGTTCCATCGGCATTTGGATGCAAATGGGTCGGGCACGCCGCTGCCCGCAGCGCGATCGACTGCACCTTGTCGCGCACGACCGCGCAGGTCTGCCCGCGCTCCGTTCCGACCGAGTAGGACGCGCAGAAGGGAATCATCCAGGTGCTGGAATCGGGCTTGATCGTCGAGCCGAGCGGCGCATAGCGGGATTGCCGCACGACCAGACGCGGCGCCGTGGGGTCACTGCAATCGGCGGACACCGACACCAGCGGAACGCCGGGTTGTTCGATGTAGCTCTTGAATGCCGGCTCGATTTCCGGGCTGCCGGAACTTTCGGCAATCGCCCCGATGAAATCCTCGGAGGTCGCCGTGCCGTCCGCATGCCGCGACAGGTACAGGCGGACGCCATCCCTGAATTTCTCCTCGCCGACGAAGTGCTCGAGCATCGCGAGCACGCCGCCGCCTTTCTCGTAGGTGATGTCGTCGAAGGCGCCGTTGATCCTGTCGTTGTCGTCGATCGGTTCGCGGATCTCGCGAGCCGCGGCCAGCGAATCCTTGGTCATGGCGCCCAGGGCGCCCTTCAGCGTCTCCCGAGCGAACTGGCCTTCGGGCCAGTAGGCTTCCGCCGCCTTGCTTTGCATCCAGGTGGCAAACGACTCGTTGAGCCAGATGTCGTTCCACCACTTCGGCGTGACGAGGTCGCCGAACCACATGTGCGCCATCTCGTGCGCATGGACCATGGCGTACTCGCGTCGCTGGTCAAGCGGCGAGTTCTCGTCCATCAGCAACAGGTCCTCGTCGTAGGTTATCGCCCCGGCATTTTCCATGGCGCCGCCGAAGCTCTCCGGCATCGCGATCAGGTCGAGCTTTGCGTACGGATAGGGCGTGCCGAAATAACGCTCCAGCGCAGCCAGGTAGCCCGCCGTATTCCTGAGCGCGTAGCGCATCTGTCCGCCGTGGCCCCGCGCCACGATGCCGCGCAGCGGCAGGCCACGATCACGCACCGAATTGGGCGGAATCAGGCCCTGGTCGACGACGTCGTAGGGGCCCACCGCAAAGGCGATGAGGTAGGTGGGCAGCGGCCGCGTCTTCCGGAAGACATGGCGGACCTGGCCATCGGCGAGCTCTTCGCTGGACGCCTCGGGCGTGTTGGTGACGACAACGTCGCCGTTGCGCGCGGTCACCGCGATATCAAAGGGCACCTTGAAACCGGGCTGGTCAAACGACGGAAACACCTGCCTTGCGGCGATCGCCTCGAACTGGGTCGCCGCATAGAAATCGCCGTCCCGCTCGACCTTGAACAAGGCATTGGCGGACGTATTGAAGGGCGCCGAATAGGCGAAGTGCAATTGCGCCGGCCCGGCAGGGACTTCGGCGGGCAGGGTCAGGCGCGCGACACCGGAATCCAGCTTTTCGACGTAAGTCGCCGCGACCCGGTGCGACCGGCTGTCCACCAGGAAGGCCTCGGAGACATCGAGGTTCTTGCCGTGCAGCCAGATGGCGTCCTGGGGTTTGTTCAGCATGACGTCGATGACGGTCGTGCCGGAAAACCGGTCCTTTGACGGGTCGATCGACAGCTCGATGCGATACGCGGTCGGAACGACGGAATCGTCGAGCTGGCCCGCCGGCGCGTTCGCCTCATGGGGCTTTGCGCAGGCTGCGAGCACGGACAGGACAGTCACGATCGAGATCGCGACGCGGCCGAGGCGGCGGACGAACGACATGCGGTCTCTCCTGGCCTGGGGCAGGTTACCGGTTCCCGCGGACTACGGCGTAGGCCGCGAGCGCCACGACCACCGACACGGCACTGGTCCAGAATTCGGTCACGTGGGAAGGCGTCATCGCCATGGCGACCAGCACGGCCAGCATGCCCGCGATCGCGACGTAGCTGAGCCACGGGAACAGCCACATCGGCAGTGTCGAAGGCGGACCCCCGGCAAGCTCGCCTCGCCGGCGCACGCGGACCTGCGACACGGCGATCGCGAGGTAGATGTAGACCACCAGCGCACCGGAGGCATTGAGCAGGAAAGCGAACACCCTGCTCGGCGACAGGATGGCCGCGATCACGCCCGCGAAACCCGCGACGCTCGCGAGCAGCACGGAACGCGCGGGAACGTGCCGCTGGTTGGTCTTCACCAGCCAGCGCGGCGCGTCGCCATGCGCGGCGAGCACGAACAGGACGCGCGAGCAGACGTAGAACGCGGAGTTCAGGCAGGACAGGACGGCGGTCAGGATGATCCACGCCATGATCGTGCTGGCGTAGGGGATGTGCATCGTGTCGAGCGCCAGGGTGAACGGCGACTGGCCGGGGACGACCAGGTTCCAGGGCACGATGCACAGGACCATGAGAATCGACCCGACATAGAAGACGAGTATCCGGCCGACCACCGAGGACGTCATGCGCGCCACGGCGCGCGCCGGCTCCGTGGATTCCACGGCTGCGATGGTCACGATCTCCGCGCCCACCATGGAAAAGATCACCGTGGTCACGGCGGCAAGCGACGCCAGCGCGCCGTGCGGCGCGAAGCCGCCGTGCGCGAACAGGTTCGAGAAGGCCGGTCCGGCCGGCGAGCGCAAGCCGAAGGCATGCGCCGCTGCCACGAGTATGAAGGCGATGATGGCCGTCACCTTGATCGACGCAAACCAGAATTCGAACTCGCCATAGGCGCGGGCCGACAGCAGGTTGACCGCGGTCATCACGGCCATGAGCGCGAGGCCGATCTGCCAGGCGGGCAGCGCCACCCAGTTCCCGATGATGGTGGCGCCGGCGATCGCCTCGACCGGAATGACGATGACCCAGAAGTACCAGTAGAGCCAGCCGACGGAAAAGCCGGCCCAGTTGCCGAGACCCACGCGTGCGAACTCGGTGAACGAGCGCACCTGGGGCATGCCGACCGCCATCTCGCCCAGCATCCGCATGATCAGCAGCACCAGGAAGCCGGTCAGCGCATAGGTGACGAGGATGGCCGGCCCCGCGGCGGCGATTGCCGCGCTGCTGCCTACGAATAGGCCGGCGCCGATGATGCCGCCGATCGTGATCATCGTGACGTGGCGCGGGCGCAGCGAGCGGCTCAGCGTGTTGCTTTCGGCGGCGATCACCGGGGCGATCTCGTTCATGGGTTCGGCACCAGTCAGGTTGAGGGCAGCGGGTTACGCGGATCCGGCCCGGGCGGGGCTGGTCGCCACGACGGTTGCCAGCTCGCGGCGCGTCAGCGTCACGATGACCGGCGACAGCGCGAGCAGCGCGATCAGGTTCGGCACCGCCATCAGCGCGTTGAGCGTGTCGGCGAGTTGCCACGCGAAGTCCAGGTGCGTCACGGCGCCCGCGAAGACCGCGCCGCACCAGACGACCCGATACGGCACTATCGCGCGCGTGCCAACGAGAAATTGCCAGCAGCGTTCGCCGTAGTAAGCCCAGCCGAAAATCGTCGTGAGCGCAAAGACCGTGATCGACACGGCGATGATCGGGCCGCCCCAGCCTGGCATGGCGGACTCGAATGCCAGCTGCGTCAGCACCGCGCCAGTCTCGCCGCTGTGCCAGGCGCCGGACACGACAATGGCGAGCGCCGTCATGGAACAGACGACCAGCGTGTCGATGAAAGTACCCATCATGCCGATCAGGCCGCTCTTGACCGGGTTCGAGCTCTGGCCCGCGGCCTGCGCGATGCCGGCGCTGCCGAGGCCCGCTTCGTTCGAGAAAATGCCGCGCGCGATGCCGAATCGCATCGCCGCCATGACGGCCGCGCCGGCGAAACCGCCGGTCGCCGCCACCGGCGAGAACGCGCTGTCAATGATCAGCATGAAGGCGGCAGGGACGTCGTGCGCATGCGCGACCAGGACGGTGATCGCCGCCGCCACATAGGCGGCGATCATCAACGGAACCAGCCGGTTGGCGATTGCCGCGATGCGCCGGATGCCGCCCAGCACGACTGCCGTGGTCAGCACCAGCAGCACGACGCCGATCGCCGTGGCGTCGATGCCGAAGGTGTTGCCGAGGGCGCTCGCGATGGTGTTCGACTGCACCATGTTGCCGATGCCGAAACCGGCGAATCCGCCGAACAGCGCGAACGCCGTGCCCAGCCAGGACCAGCGCCGGCCCAGCCCGTTCTTGATGGCGTACATCGGGCCGCCGACCGAACGGCCCGTTTCGTCGTGCTCCCGGAAGTGAACGGCGAGCACGACCTCGGCGTACTTGGTCGCCATGCCGACGAGCGCGGTGATCCACATCCAGAAGACGGCGCCGGGACCGCCGAGCGCGATCGCAGTCGCGACCCCGGCGATATTGCCGACGCCGACCGTCGCCGACAGGCAGGTCATGAGCGCGGCGAAGGGCGAGACCTCGCCTGCCGCGCCGGCGTCGCCCTTGCGGCCGAGCCACATCAGGCGGAACCCGGTTCCGATCCTGCGGATCGGCATCAGTCCCAGGCGCAGCTGCAGGAACAGGCCGGTGCCCAGGATCAGCGCGAGCATCACCGGGCCCCAGACGAAGCCGTTGATATCGCCCATCCAGGCCTGGATTGAATTCATCAGGGTTTCAACTATGCCTCAGTCGGCGTGGTCGCTGCCCGCATTTGCGGCTAGGTACACTGCGCGCATGGACCGAAACGACACGGCGCCGGCCCATGCCGCGGCGCTGTCTCCGATGCGCCATCCGATATTCCGGGGGGTATGGGCCACCAGCACGCTGTCGAACCTCGGCGCGCTGATCCAGTCGGTCGGCGCGTCCTGGATGATGATCTCGATCGCGCGTTCCGCCGACATGGTCGCGCTGGTTCAGGCATCGGTCACGCTGCCATTCATGCTGCTCTCGCTGGCGGCCGGCGCGCTGGCGGACAATCGCGACCGCCGCGTGGTCATGCTCGGCGCGCAGTGCTTCATGCTGGCGACCTCGGCCGCCCTCGCGGCCTGTGCCTGGGCCGGCGTGATCACGCCTTGGATGCTGCTCTGCTCACCTTCCTGATCGGCTGCGGCGCGGCCTTCAACGCGCCGGCCTGGCAGGCATCGGTCGGCGACATGGTGCCGCGCGCGGAATTGCCGGGCGCGGTCTCGCTCAACAGCCTGGGCTTCAACATGGCGCGCAGCGTCGGCCCGGCGATCGGCGGCGCGATCGTCGCGGCGGCGGGCGCGGCCGCGGCATTCACGGTCAATGCCGTGAGCTATGTCCCGCTGATCGTGGTGCTCGCCCGCTGGCGCCCGGATCGCGCCACGCGCCAGCATCCGCGCGAGTCGCTCGGCGTCGCCATGGCGGCCGGTGTCCGCTACGTGGCGATGTCGCCGGCCATCCGGACGGTGCTGCTGCGCAGCGCCGTATTCGGCGCCGGCGCGAGTGGGCTGATGGCACTGATGCCGCTGGTGGCCAAGGAGCTGCTCGGCGGGGGGCCGCTGGTCTATGGCCTGATGTTCGCCGCATTCGGCGTCGGCGCCGTGGCGGGCGCTGATCGGGGCTGCGCGGCTCCGCCAGGCGCTTTCCACCGAGGCCATCATCCGCTGGGCCTGCGTTGGCTTCGCACTCGCAGCGGCGATCTCCGGCAGCAGCCGGCTGCTGGCCGTGACGCTGGCGGGACTGATGCTGGCCGGCGCAGGGTGGATGCTGGCATTCGCGACGCTGAACGTCGCGGTGCAGCTGTCTGCGCCGCGCTGGGTCGTGGCCCGCGCGCTGGCGCTCTACCAGATGGCGTCGTTCGGCGGCATCGCCGGCGGAAGCTGGCTATGGGGGCTGGTCGCGAACGACGCGAGCATCGCGCTGTCGTTGCTGGCATCGGCGGCGGTGTTGCTCGCCTGCGCCGCATTCGGGGCCTGGCGGCCGCTGGCGCAGGCCGCGGATCTCAATCTCGACCCGTTGCGCCAGTGGCGCGAGCCGGCGACCGCGGTGCCGGTGAATCCGCGGACGGGCCCGGTCGTGGTCACCGTCGAATACCTGATCCGGGAGCGGGACCAGTTGCGGTTCCTGGCGGCGATGACCGAAAGAAGGCGCATCCGCCGCCGCGATGGCGCGTCGAACTGGCGGCTGCTGCGCGACCTGTCGCAGCCGGAGTTGTGGATCGAGCGTTACGAGACGCCGACCTGGCTCGATTACATTCGTCTCAACAATCGCCTGACGCAGGAAGACGCGATCGTGCCGGAGTCGCTGCGCGCGCTGCATCGCGGCGAGGGACCGCCGCGGGTCAGGCGCATGATCGAACGCTCGACCGTTGCGCCGCCCGAGAATGCCGGCCCGGGACCCGCGGAACTCGCCGCTTCGTTCGGCACGACGACGCGTTCGCACTAGCGACCCCGGGCGTTCATTGTGCTACGGTTCCCGGCGGTCATCACGAAGAGTTCGCCATGAAAATGCGCCTTTTCCTGCTCGCGGCAATGTCTGGCCTGGCTTGCGCCGCAGGTGCAGCTCCCCACGGCATCGCGCCCGGCGACATCAACCGCGACGGCGACGCCTGCAACGACTTCTTCGACTATGCAAACGGGACCTGGCGCAAGCAGAACCCGATCCCCGACTACATGGATCGCTGGAGCAGGCGCTGGCAGTCCGGCGAGGTCAACAAGGAGCACGTCCGCGGCATCCTGGACGAGGTCTCGGCGCGCCGGGACTGGCCGTCCGGCAGCGCCGAGCAGTTGAGCGGCGACTTCTTCGGCGCCTGCATGGACCAGGACCGTATTGACGAAACCGGACTGGCGCCGGTGCGATCGCTGCTGGATGAAACAGGCGCGGTGAACGGGCGGAGCGACGTGCAGCGGCTTATCCGAAAGCTGCACGCGATGGGCGTCGACGTCGGCTTCGTCGCCAGCGCGTTCCCGGACCTGCACGATCCGGCCCGCATGATCGTCCATGTCCAGGCGGCGGGCCTCGGCCTGCCGGACCGCGACTATTATCTCAAGCCGGACGACCGTTTCGTCGAGGCGCGCGCCAAATATCACGGACACGTGGCCAGGATGTTCGTGCTTGCCGGATCCACGCCGGAGGCGGCTGACGCGGCCGCGACCTCTGTGTTCGAGCTGGAAAAGCGTCTTGCTGCGGCGACCCTCGACAACGTCGCGAGCCGCGACCCGTTCCAGGCGGACCACAAGGTCTCCTTCGACGGACTGTCCGCAATGGCGCCTGATTTCGACTGGGAGAGCTACTTCGACGCCGCGCAGCTGCCGCGCATCGATCTCAACGTGACCGAGCCGAAGTTCCTGGAAGCATTCAATCGCGAGCTCTCCGCGGCGCCGATCGACCAGTGGCGCAACTACCTGGCCTGGCACGTCCTGCACGCATTCGCGGGCTCGCTGTCCGCGCCGTTCGTCGAGGAGAATTTCGATTTCTACGGCCGCTACCTCAGCGGCGCCACCGAGATGAAGCCGCGCTGGAAACGCTGTGCCGAGGCGACCGACGAGCAGCTCGGCGATGCCCTCGGCCGCGCATACGTCGAGAAGTACTTCCCGCCGGAAGCCAAGGCGCGCATGCAGGCGCTGGTCAAGAATATCCTGCTCGCGATGCACGACACGATCGAGGGCCTCGACTGGATGAGCCCGGCGACCAGGGTCAAGGCGCAGGAGAAGCTCGCGGCGGTCGAGGCGAAGGTCGGCTATCCGGACAAGTGGAAGACTTATGCCGGAGTCACCGTCGGCCGTGATTCCTACTTCGACAACGTGGTCGCCGCCACGCAGTGGAACATCCGGGACAACCTGTCGCAGGTCGGCAAGCCGGTCGACCCCAGCCGCTGGGGCATGACGCCGCCGACGTCGAACGCCTACTACAGCCAGCTGCGCAACGAGATCGTGTTCCCGGCGGGCATCCTGCAGCCGCCGGCATTCGACGTCACGGCCACCGATGCGGTCAACTACGGGGCGATCGGCGTGGTCATCGGCCATGAAGTCAGCCACGGCTTCGACGACCAGGGCGCGAAGTTCGACGCGCAGGGCCGGCTCAGGAACTGGTGGACGCCCGCCGACAACGAGCAATTTGCGGCACGCGGGGAGTGCGTGGCCACGCAATTCGACGGCTACTTCATCGAGCCGGGCATCCACCACAACGGCAAGCTGGTGCTGGGCGAGTCGATCGGCGATCTCGCCGGGGCCAAGCTCGCCTGGCGCGCCTACCTGAAGTCGCGCGAGGGCAAGGGACCGGAGCCCACGATCGATGGCTTCACGCCGGAACAGCAATTCTTCCTGTCCTGGGCGCAATGGCGCGGCGACGAGATCCGTCCGGAAACGCAGCGCACCATGGTCCAGACCGATCCGCACCCAATCGCGAAATTCCGCGTCAACGGCCCGCTCTCGAACCTGCCGGAGTTCGGGAAGGCGTTCAGCTGCAAGGCCGGCGATGCCATGGTCCGGCCGAAGGCCGACCGCTGCGAGGTGTGGTAGCCTGCGGCGGCCAACGGCACGCAGCGCTGCGACGTAGGAGGTCGCCGCCACCTTTCTTCCGCAAGTCCGACACGCACCGCTAGCGTCCGTCAGGCAGATTGCGGCCTTGGCCGACGGATGCCGCTGACCTCGTGCCGCGAGGCTGTGGCCTTCACGGCCTGGCGCGACGGTTCCGAAATGATTGCTCGACTTGCCCGAATTTACGCGCGCGCAACTGCGCATCCGCGTGGTGGGCGAGCGTGAGCGCGCGGCAGCTGTTCCGGCCACGCGCAAACACCGTGGCGCGCGTACTCGTGTTCGGCGGCCCGCCGCTGCTGCTGCTCGTCATTGCCTGGCCCATCGCGATGGCGCGCTCGCCCTGGATCACCGGCCAGGACCGCGTGGTCCGGCAACCCGTGCCTTTCAGCCACGAGCATCACGTCGGCGGCCTCGGGATCGACTGCCGCCATTGCCACGGCTCGGTCGAGACCTCCGCTTTCGCCGGCCTGCCGCCCACGGAAACCTGCATGACCTGCCACTCGCAGCTGTGGCGCAGCGCCGCGATGCTCGCGCCGGTTCGCGAAAGCTTCCGCGAGCGGCGGCCGATCGCATGGACGCGGGTGAACGACCTGCCGGACTTCGTGTACTTCAACCACAGCATTCACGTCCATCGGGGCGTTCCGTGCGCGGCCTGCCACGGCCGGGTGGATCGCATGCCGCTCATGCGGCAGGCGCACAGCCTGCAGATGCGATGGTGCCTGGATTGCCACCGCGATCCCGGCCCCCGTATCGGAGCGGCAGACGTCTTCGATCCCGCGGCAAAGCCGGCCATGGCGCGCGGGTTGCGCCCCGCCGCCATCGCCGATGCACACGGCGATCCGCTGCCGCGCCTGGTCGAATGTTCGATCTGTCACCGGTGACCTCGCGATGAAGGATGCATGGCAGGTCCTGCAGCAGTGGCGCGAGCGCCTTGCACCCCTGCAAGGCGACGCGTACTGGCGCGCGCTCGAGGACGCGGGCGAGGATGCGACGCTCCGGCGCGCGGCGCAGGCGTGCCTGCCGGAGCTGGCGGGCCTGTGGGGCCGGCGTATCGATCGCCGCCAGCTGCTTCAGCTGCTCGGCGCTTCGCTGATGTTTGCCGGCGCCTCCGCCTGCTCGCGGCCGCGCGAGAAGCTGGTGCCGTACACGGCGATGCCGGAAGGCCTCGTGCCCGGCGTGCCGCAGCTGTGGGCAACGGCGCTGAGTCGCGGCGGCTATGCCCACGGCGTGGTGGTCAAGACGCACATGGGCCGGCCGATCAAGGTGGAAGGCAATCCACTGCACCCGGCGAGCCGCGGCGGCACCGATGTCTTCTCCCAGGCCGCGGCCGCCATGCTGTTTGACCCGGAGCGCTCGCGGGCGCCCCAGCAGCGTGGCAACGTGGTCCCGGACGAGGCGGTGCTCGAGGCTTTCTCTCGCGCGCGCCGACGCTGGCTCGGTCGCGATGGCGAAGGCCTCGCCATCCTGACCGGTGCCGTGTCGTCGCCGACGTTGCGCCGCCAGTTCGATGCGCTGCGGCGACAGCTGCCGGCGGCGCGCTGGTACCAGCACGAGCCGGTGGATCGCAGCCAGGCCCTCGAAGGCGCAGCGCTGGCCTTCGGCCGCGCCGCCGAGCCGGTATACGCGTTCGCCGGCGCGCGCGCGGTCGTGGCGCTCGACGCGGAGTTTCTCGGCGCCATGCCGGGACACCTGCGCTACGCCCGCGACTTTTCCGGCGCGCGGCGGGCCGACGGGCCGGGTGGCGCGATCCGCCTGTACGCGGCCGAGTCGACGCCCACCACGGTCGGGGCCAAGGCGGATCACGTGCTGCGGATCGCGCCCCTTCGCATCGGGACGATTGCACGGCGGCTCGCCGCGGCCGTCGGCGTGTCCGACGTCGATGCGCCCCGCGCATCCGGCCTGGAAGAGCGGTGGATCCGCCTGGCTGCGGCCGACCTGCTGGCATACCGGGGCGCAGCGCTGGTCGTCTGCGGCGACGGCCAACCGGCTGCGGTGCACGCGATCGCGCACGCGATCAACCACCGGCTCGACAACTTCGGGAAAACCGTGCGGTTGATCGAACCGGTCTGCGATGCGCGCGCGAGCGACGGCGGCCTGGAAGACCTCTGCGGGCTGATGGCCGGCGGCGCGGTTGATGCGCTCGTGATGCTCGAGACGAACCCGGCATACACCTCGCCGGCGGACCTGACGTTCATGGAATCCCTGCGCCGGGTGCGGTTCACGCTGCACTCGGGGACGTACCACGACGAGAGCGCCGCCGCCTCGGAATGGCACGTGCCGGCGCCGCACCCTTTCGAGGCCTGGAGCGACGCACGCGCCTACGACGGTACCGCGGCGATCCAGCAGCCGCTCATCGAGCCGCTCTATCCGAGCCGCGGGCCGCATGAATGGCTGGCGCTCATGCTCGACGGCGATGCCGGAGATGCCCGCGCGCACGTGCAGGAAACATGGCGGGCCCATATGGGCACAACCGGGTTCGATGAGCGCTGGCATCGCGCGCTTGCGGACGGCATCGTCGCGGGCTCGCAATCCGCGTCGCTGGCGGTGGCGCCGCGGCAGGACTGGCACGATCGGATCGGGCCGCCGCACGAGGACCGCCTGCAGCTGCAATTCGTCGCGGACAGTTCGGTGTGGGACGGGCGCTACGCAAACAGCGCCTGGCTCCAGGAACTTCCGCGTCCCTTGAGTTCGCTGACCTGGGGCAACGCGTTGCTGATGAGCCGCGAGCTGGCGGCCGGGCTCGGCGTCGCTAACGGCGACCACGTGGAAGTCACGCACGCCGGCCAGGCGCTGACCGCGCCCGCATGGATCCTGCACGGGCATCCGCAGCGCTGCGCGACGCTCGCGCTCGGCTATGGGCGCAGCCGCGCCGGCGGCATCGGCTCCGCGGTCGGCGTGAACGCCTATCGGCTGCGCACGCGCGCCGCGCGCTGGATCGCGGCCGGCGTGCGCATGCGGGCGGTCGCCGGGCATACGCCGCTCGCCAGCATCCAGCACCACCACGACATGCAAGGGCGCGAGCTGGCGCGCCGGCTCGACGTGGACGCGCTCGCCGCCGGCGCGAGCGCCCGGCAGCCCGGCGGGCCGCCGCCGACGTTGTACGGGAATCCCGAGCGCCGCGGGCGTTACGCCTGGGGCATGACCATCGACCTCAACGCCTGCATCGGTTGCGGCGTGTGCACGATTGCCTGCCAGGCGGAAAACAACATCCCCGCCGTCGGCAAGGACGAGGTGCGCGCGGGGCGGGAGATGCACTGGATCCGCGTGGATGCCGACCGGGCGGGGCCGGACGGGGAGGGCACGGTTTTCCAGCCCGTGCCATGCATGCACTGTGAACTCGCGCCCTGCGAGTACGTGTGCCCGGTCGAGGCCTCGATCCACGATTCCGAGGGCCTGAACCTGCAGGTGTACAACCGCTGCATCGGCACCCGCGACTGCTCGCAGAACTGCCCGTACAAGGTGCGGCGTTTCAACTGGCTCGACTACAACGGCTACGAGCACCGCGCGCCGCTCGCGACACCCGCCGCGGCCCTGAATCCGGACGTCACGGTGCGCAGCCGCGGCGTCATGGAGAAGTGCACGTACTGCGTGCAGCGAATCAGCCGCGCGCGCATCCAGTCCAAGCTCGAGGACCGTTCAATACGCGAAGGCGAGGTCGAGCCCGCCTGCGCCGCGGCCTGCCCCGCGCAAGCCATCGTGTTCGGCGACCTGCAGCGGGCCGACAGCGAGGTGAACCGCTGGCGCGCCAGCCCGCGCCACTACGTGCTGCTGGAGGAGCTGGGCACGCGCCCGCGGACCACCTACCTGGCGGCGCTGGCGAATCCGAGCCCCCGCGCGGAAGACGACGAGGGGGATGCGGCGTGAACCCGGCCGCGCGCGCTCCCGTGCTCGGCCCGGGCCAGACCTACGCCAGCGCCACCGACCAGATCAGCGCGCTGGTCCTGTCGCAACCCACGCGCCGCACCTGGTTCCTGTTCTTCTGCGCCTGCACCGTGCTGGCGCTGGCATATGCCTACGCGATCACCGCCGTGTTCACCGCCGGCGTCGGCCTGATGGGCATCAACATCCCGGTGGCCTGGGGCTGGCCGCTGGTCAATGTCGTGTGGTGGATCGGGATCGGGCATGCCGGCACGCTGATCTCCGCCATCCTGCTGCTGTTTCGCCAGCCGTGGCGCACGTCGATCAACCGCTTCGCCGAGGCGATGACGATCTTCGCCGCGGGCATCGCGGGCATGTTCCCGTTCATTCACCTCGGGCGGCCCTGGTACTTCTATTTCCTGCTGCCGTACCCGAACTCGATGACGCTGTGGCCGCAGTGGCGCAGCCCGCTGGTATGGGACTTCTTCGCCATCTCGACCTACATCACGGTTTCGATCCTGTTCTGGTACCAGGGGCTGATCCCGGACCTGGCGACGCTGCGCGACCGCGCCCGCTCGCGCAGGGCGCAACTCGCGTACGGCTTCCTTGCACTCGGCTGGCGCGGTTCCGCGCGCCACTGGAAGCGTTACCAGGCGCTGTACCTGCTGCTCGCGGGGCTCGCGACCCCGCTGGTGGTCTCGGTGCACAGCGTCATCTCGCTCGACTTCACGGTCACGATCGTCCCCGGCTACCACTCGACGATCTTTCCGCCGTACTTCGTCGCCGGCGCGCTGTTGTCGGGTTTCTGCATGGTGATCACGATCGCGATCCCGCTGCGCAGTGCGTTCCGGCTCGAGTCCTACATCACGGCGCGGCACTTCGACGTGATGGGCAAGGTGATGCTCGCGTCAGGCATGGTGGTCGTCTACAGCTACGCGGCCGAGTTCTTCACCGCCTGGTACAGCGGCGAGGAGTTCGAGCGCTACGTGATCGTGAACCGCGCCTTCGGCCCGTACGCATTCGCCTTCTGGCTGATGATGGCAGGCAACGTCGGCCTGCTGCAGTTGCTGTGGTCGAAGCGGATCCGCACGTCGCTGCCCGCGATGTTCACGCTGGCGCTGCTCATCAACACGGCAATGTGGATCGAGCGCTACGTCATTGTCATCACGAGCACCCACCGGGATTTCATGCCTTCCATGTGGGACACGGTCGACGCGACGGCCTACGACTGGGCGCTGCTGCTCGGTTCGATCGGGTTCTTCTTCTTCCTGATGTGCCTGTTCATCCGCTTCCTGCCGGTGATCTCGATCCACGAGGTGCGGGAACTCATCCACGATCGGCGGGAGCCGGCCCCGTGAGCGCAGGCGAGACCTACGGGCTGCTCGCCCGCTTCGCGAGCGTCGAGTCCATCGTGGCCGCAGCCAGGCAGGCGGACGCTCGCGGCTATCGCGCGATCGAGGCGTTCACGCCGTTTCCCGTGCCCGAGCTCGGCGAGATCGTGCGCGCCCGGGACGTGGACACCAAGGCCTGCGTTCTCGCCGGCGCGCTCCTGGGCGCGGCGGGCGGGTACTTCCTGCAGTGGTACACGGCCGTGCACGCCTATCCCTTCGACATCGGCGGCCGGCCGCTGCACAGCTGGCCGGCGTTCGTGATCGTGACCTTCGAGCTGGCCGTGCTGGGGGGAGCGCTCGCCGGATTCTTTGGCATGCTGGCGCTGAACGGACTGCCGCGGCTCAACCACCCGGTGCTCGGCGCCCGTTGCTTCCACCTGGCCTCCCGCGACCGCTTCTTCCTGCTGATCGAGCGGCGCGACCCGGCTTTCGATGCGCGCCGCACGCGGCAATTCCTGGAAGGGACGGGCGCGGAGGTGGTCGAGGAGGTCGACGGGAAATGAGCGTGCGCGCCTGCGTCGCCGCGCTGCTGCTGCTGGCCGGCTGCGACCGGCAGCAGATGGAAGACAGCCCGCGCTTCGAGACATTCGAGGCGGCGGAACAATTCGGCGACTCGAGCTCCGCGCGCACGCCGCCGCAGGGTGCGGTTCCCTGGCAGGCGCCGTGGACGAACACGCAGCCTGCCGCGGAGGTAAGCATCACGCCGGAGCTGCTGGCGCGCGGGCGCGACCGCCACGACATCTATTGCGCGCCGTGCCACGGCTACACCGGCGCTGGCGACGGCATGGTCGTGCGCAGGGGGTTTCCCGCGCCGCCGTCCTACCAGGAGGCGAGGCTGCTCGCGGCGGGCGACAGGCAGCTATACGACGCGATCACGAATGGCGCAGGGATCATGTTCCCGTTCGGGGGGCGGATCACGCCGGGCGACCGCCTGGCGATCGTCGCCTACATCCGCGCGCTGCAGCTCAGCCAGCACGCCGCGGCGAGCGCGCTTCCGCCCGAGGCAAGACGGCGGCTGGAACGCACGCAGGCGCCCCGGCCATGAGCGCGGCGGGCGTCTTCACGTCGGCCTGGCTGCCGGTGGCGGTGTGGACGCTCGACCTGTCTCTGGGTGCGCTGCTCGTGCGCTGGTTGCACGACGTCGCAGGCGGCGGCTGGGGCGAGGCGGCCCGGCGCAGCATGCACCTCGCCGCCAGCGCGCTGCCCGTCGGCCTTGCGGCGAGCTTGCTGCTCGGGTGGATCGCGCGCCAGCAGCTGCACTGGCTGGACCATCCACGGCACGTCCCCGGCGCCTTCGTGGCCGACGGCCCTGCGGCGATCCGCGCCGTTGCCTACGCCGTCGCCTGGTGCCTGCTGGCGCGCGCGAGCGGCGCCTGGCAAGACGAAGCGCCCGGCCGAAGGCCGCGCCTCGGCTCCCTCGCGCTGGTCGTGCACCTGCCGATCGCGACGCTGTTCGCGTTCGACGCGTTCGCGGCGCTGCAGCCCGGCTGGTTCTCGACCGCACTCGGGCCGCGCTACGTCAGCAGCCAGGCCGTCGCCGGCTTCGCGGTGGTGACGCTGTTGCAGTGCATGCGCGCAGTCGGCGGCCGTGCCCCGGCGGACCAGGCGCGGCAGGACCTCGGTACCCTGCTGTTCGCGAGCATCGTGTTCTGGGTCTACATCGCCTTCATGCAATTCCTCATCATCTGGATCGGCGACCTGCCGCGCGAGATCGGCTGGTACCTCGATCGCTCCGCGCCGGGCTGGATCGCCGTGCTGTGCGCCGCGCTGGCGCTGAAGGCGGCCATTCCCGGCGTGCTGCTGTGCTCGCGTCGCGTCAAGCGCGACGCACGCGTGCTCGGCACCGTCGCCGCGCTGGTGCTGGCGGGCCACCTGCTCGACCTGGTCTGGCAGATGTCGCCGCCCTTCGCCGCGGCGGTGTGGACTCGATGGCTGCTGATTCCGGCGGCGCTCGGCGCGCTCGGCGGCTGCTGGGCGCTGGTGTTCTCGCGACGGGCGCGCCGTGACACGATTCCGCGGCAAGCAGCATCTGGCGCGGGCCCATGAACGAGCGGCACGAGCAGAGCGACATCGAGCTGCGCCCGGTACTGTGGGGCGCGGCAATCCTCGCGGCCGTCGTCGGCGTCGCCGGCGCCGCGCTGCACCTCATGTACCGCACGGACACGCCGCTGTTCGAGCCGCCCCCGGCAGCGTGGACCGGACAGAGCGCCGGCATCCCGGCGTTGCAGACCAATCCCGCGGCGGAATTGCAGCGTCTCCGAAGCGAACAACTGGCGCGCCTCGGCAGCTACGGCTGGGTCGATCGCGGCAGCGCAATCGCCCACATCCCGATCGAGGAAGCGATGCGGGAACTTCCGCAAGTGCGGCCCAAGCTCGACCTGCGGCCGCAGGCGCGATCGCCATGAAGGGCCGGCGCGGCCTGGCGTTCTGCTGCGCGATCGCCGCCTGCTTCGCGCCGCTCGGGCTCGCGCGCGGGGCCGGCGCCGGCGATCGTGTCGCCTTCGATCCGCCACTCGGCGAGTACCTGCCGGTTTCGGTCGCGCTCGGCGACGAGCGCGGCCGCAGACGTTCGCTCGCGCAGTGGCTGCAGGGCCGGCCGGCCGTGCTGGTCCCCGTCTACTTCGATTGCCCTAACCTGTGCAGCCTGACGCTGGCGGGGCTCGCGCGCGCCGAGCGGACGATGCGGATGGTCGCGGGACGCGACTTCAACGTGCTCGCATTTTCGATCGACCCGCGCGAACGGCAGGGCGGAATGCTGGCTGCGCGCGCCGGACTGGCGCGCGAGGCGGGCGCGGAGCGCTGGCGCCTGTTGCACGCCGACGCCGCTGCAATCCGGTCGCTGACGCGGGCGCTTGGATTCCGCTACTACTATGACGAGCGCCAGCGGCAATTCGCCCACGCCGCCGGCATCGTCGTGCTGGACGCGGGAGGCAGGCTCATCCAGTACTTCCCAGGCGTGAGTTACCCCACGGAAGAGCTGGAAGCGGCGCTGCTCGGCGCGCGCGGCGGCAAGGTCGCAGCCGTCACGCACCGGCTGCTGCTCACGTGTTTCGACTACGACCCGGCGAGCGGCAGCTACAGCCTGCGCATCGTGCGCCTGCTGCGGATCGGCGGCATCGCCTGCGTCCTGCTGCTGGCGGGCGGTGTCGGCTACGCGCTGCGCCGCGAGCGGCGGTCGCGCGAAACCGGGAGGTGCCCGTGAACGGCGGCTATCACCTGGTGCCGCCGGCGGCTTCGATCGAAGCGGTCCACGTCGATCACCTGTTCCTGTTCATGGTCGGCGTGAGCGTCCTCATCGTGGGCGGCGTCGGGGTGCTGCTGGTCGCATTCGCGATCCGATATCGCCGCGGCAACGACGTCGATCGAACCTGGGACCGCGCGCATCGGGGCGCCATGGAATACGCATGGACGATTGCGCCGATGCTCGTGTTCATCGCCTTCTTCGCCTGGGGCGCGAATCTCTACGTCAGGCAGCACCATCCGCCGCCGGATGCCCTGACGATCCACGGCGTCGGCAAGCAGTGGATGTGGAAATTCGAGCATCCCGGCGGCCAGCGGGAGATCGACGAGTTGCACGTGCCCGTCGGCCGGCCGGTGCGCGTGCTGCTCGCCTCGCAGGACGTGATCCACAGCTTCTACGTGCCCGCCTTCCGCACCAAGCAGGACGCCGTGCCGGGCTACCTCACCAGCACCTGGTTCACGGCCACGAAGCGCGGCGACTTCCACCTGTTCTGCGCCGAGTACTGCGGCACCAGGCACTCGGCGATGATCGGGCGGGTAGTCGTGCTCTCGCCCGAGGACTATGCGCGCTGGCTGGAACGGGAGCGGCCCGCGGAATTGCCCGCCACGCGCGGCCGCGAGCTGTTTCGCAGCCTGGGTTGCGACCAATGTCACGGCGGCGGCGATGCGCGGCTCGGTCCGCCGCTGCAGGGACTGTTCGGCCGCGAGGTCGCCCTGGCCGGCGGCGGGCGTACGGTAGCGGACGAACGTTACCTCAGCGACGCCATCCTCTATCCGGACCGCGAGGTGACGGCCGGATATGACGCGACGATGCCGAGCTTCGCGGGCCAGCTCGAGCCCACCGGGATCTTCGCGTTGATCGACTACCTGAAGTCGCTCGGCGACCAGCCTCCCTATCCGGAGTCCCCGCCGTGAGCGCGGCGGCGACGGCGCCCAACTACCTTCAGGTGGGCCACCGGCTGCGCTCGTGGTACGCGACCTCGGATCACAAGCGCGTGGCCTGGCTGTTCTTCCTGTCGATCACCGTCTTTTTCTTCGTCGGCGGCGCCGCTGCGGTGATGATGCGCCTCGAGCTTGCGACGCCGGCCGGCGACCTGGTGAGCGACGAAACCTACAACCGCCTGTTCACGTTGCACGGCGTTATCATGGTGTGGTTCTTCCTGGTTCCGTCGATCCCGGCGACGCTCGGCAATTTCCTCGTGCCGCTGATGATCGGGGCCAGGGACCTCGCGTTCCCGCGCCTGAACCTGGCGAGCTGGTACCTGTACACCTGCGGCGCGATCTTCGTGATCGCTACCCTGCTGTGGGGCGGCGTCGACACCGGCTGGACCTTCTACACGCCGTACAGCACGCTGTTCTCGAACTCGAACGTGGTGCTCGCGGTCGCCGGCGTGTTCATCGTCGGCTTCTCCTCGATCCTGACCGGCCTCAACATGATCGTCACGATCCATCGGCTGCGCGCACCCGGCATGACGTGGTTCCGGCTGCCGCTGTTCGTCTGGTCGATCTATGCGACCAGCGTCATCATGGTGCTCGCGACCCCGGTCCTCGCGATGACGCTGCTGCTGCTCGCGCTCGAGCGGCTCGGGGGCATCGGCATCTTCGATCCCCGCCTGGGCGGCGACCCGCTGCTGTTCCAGCACCTGTTCTGGTTCTATTCGCATCCGGCCGTCTACATCATGATCTTGCCCGGCATGGGCGTCGTGAGCGAGATCATCCCCTGCTTCGCGCGCCGGCCGATATTCGGCTACCGCTTCATGGCCTATGCGCTGCTGGCGATCGCCGCGGTCGGATTCCTGGTGTGGGGGCACCACATGTTCGTGAGCGGCCAGTCGATGTACGCCGGCCTGGTTTTCTCGCTGCTCAGCTTCGTGGTCGCGGTGCCGTCGGCGATCAAGGTGTTCAACTGGACCGCCACGCTCTACAAGAGCAGCATCACCTTCACCGCGCCGATGCTGTACTCGATCGGCTTCATCGGGCTGTTCGCCATCGGCGGCACCACCGGCCTGTTCCTCGCCTCGCTGGCGCTGGACGTGCACGTGCACGACACCTACTTCGTGGTCGCTCATTTCCACTACATCATGGTCGGCGGCATGGTGATGGCGTACTTCGCCGGCCTGCACTTCTGGTGGCCCAAGATGACCGGGCGCCTGTACCCGGAGCGTTGGGCGCAGGCCGTCGCCATCATCACCTTCGTCGGCTTCAACCTGACGTTCTTTCCCCAGTTCCTGCTGGGATACCTCGGCATGCCGCGTCGCTATCACGCCTATCCGCCGGAGTTCCAGTTCCTGCACGTACTGTCATCCGCCGGTGCCTCGGTGCTGGCGCTCGGCTACCTGCTGCCGCTGTTCTATCTCGGCCGCTCCATGCTGCGCGGCGCCCCGGCGCCGGCCAACCCGTGGCACGCGACCGGGCTCGAATGGCAGACGCCGTCGCCGCCGCCGGTCGGGAATTTCGCACGGACGCCCGAGGTCCACGGTGGACCCTACGATTACGGGCCGGATGGCAGGCCCGCATGAGCGCAGCGGCAGCCATGGCGGATGGCCGCGAAGATGGCCGTGAGCCGCTCGGCGAGGTCGGGATGTGGGTGTTCCTCGCATCGGAGGTGCTGTTCTTCGGTGCGCTCGTGACGGGGTACGTGGTCTACCGGAATGCGTACGCGGCGAGTTTCTCCGTCGCCAGCCACCGGCTGGACTGGCTGCTCGGCACCGTGAACACCGGAGTGCTGCTGACGAGCAGCCTCACCATGGCGCTCGCCGTATTCAGCGCGCGGCTGCGGCGCACCGGAGCCGCGATCGCGGCCCTGGCCGGCACCGCGGCCCTCGGCATCGTTTTCCTGCTGGTCAAGGGCGTGGAGTACGCGAAGGAGTTCGCCGAGCGGCTCATGCCGTGGCAGGCGGGTGCCGACTTCGCGCTGGGGTCCGGCAATGCCGCTCACAACGAACTGTTCTTCAACTTCTATTTCGCGATGACTGGCCTGCATGCGCTGCACCTGCTGGTCGCCATCGCGGTGGTTCTCGTGCTGGTCGCGCCGGTCGCGCGCGGCACGCCGAATGCCGTGCGCAGCGTGGGCGTCGCCGGGCTCTACTGGCACTTCGTCGACGTCGTGTGGGTGTTCCTGTACCCGCTGCTGTACCTGGTGGGGCGCTGAGCGATGCGCGAGCCCGGCCTGCGCGCGCTGCTCCTGGTCTGGGCGACGCTGCTCGCCCTGCTCGCGGCCACCGCGTCGGTGGCCCTGCTGCCATGGATGTGGCTGCACCCCGCGCTGAACTTCGCCATTGCGATTGCCAAGTCGCTGCTCATCGGCATCTTCTTCATGCACCTGAAATCCGCCGGCCTGCTGTCGCGGCTCATTGCGATCGGCGGATTTCTCTGGCTGGGAATCCTCCTGGTCCTGAGTTTCGCGGATTTCTGGACCCGCCCGCTGGTGCCGCTTCAGTGACGTGGATGCCTTGTCCGACAACCCATCGCGGTCGCCGCCGACGCCGCGCCGCGGACTCATCCGGAATGCTGGGTTCATGCTTGGCCGTCAGACACAAGAGCGGTCGGAGCGCAGGGGTGGCGATGGCTATCTGCCGCTCGCCGACTACGGGCTGATCGGCGACTGTCATTCGGCGGCGCTCGTGTCCCGGCGCGGATCCATCGACTGGTGCTGCCTGCCGCGGTTCGATTCTGATTCCTGCTTCGGCCGGCTGCTCGACCGCAGGCATGGCGGCCATTTCTCGATCGCCCCGCGCGGCGAATGCAAGGCGCGCCGAAGCTACATCGGCGACAGCCTGATTCTCGCCACCACGTTCGAGGGCAGCCACGGCAAGGCGCGGCTGGTCGACTTCTTCGCCATGCGCCGGGGCGGGCGCACGAATCCGCGACGCGAACTGGTCCGGCTCGTCGAAGGGCTGGAAGGCGAATTCGTGTTCGACCTCGAGGTCGTTCCGCGGTTCGACTACGGTGCGACCAGGCCCTGGATAAAGTCGCTCGGCGACGACGCGCATTTCGCCGTCGGCGGCGACACCGGGCTCGTGATCCGCAGCGACCTGCCGCTGCAGAGCACGGACGCCCACGGGCTCGCCGCCTCCGTTCGCGTCGCTTCCGGCGAACGCCGTCGCATTGCGCTGACGTATGTCGTGCCCCACGAGCTCGACGACCGGCAAGCGCCGGCGGTCGAGCCGGAGGCGCTCGACCGGCATTACGAGGAGACGCGCGCATGGTGGGACCGGTGGGCGTCGCGACTGGAGCTCGACGGCATCCCGGACGACATGCGCGCCGCGATGGTGCGCTCGGCGCTGGTGCTGAAGGCGCTTAGCTACGCGCCGAGCGGGGCGCTCATCGCCGCGCCGACCACCTCGCTGCCCGAGCACCGGGGCGGGGACCGCAACTGGGACTACCGCTATAGCTGGCTGCGCGACTCGGCCTTCACGGTGCATACGATGGCCGAGCTCGGATGCGTCGCGGAGGCGGACGGGTTCCGGCGTTTCGTCGAGCGCAGCGCCGCCGGCAATGCCCGCGAACTGCAGGCGATGTACGGCATCGACGGCAAGCACCGATTGCCCGAAATCACGCTCGAGGGCCTCGAGGGCTGGTGTCGTTCCCGGCCCGTTCGGCACGGAAACGCGGCGGCGAAGCAGCTTCAGGGCGACATGTACGGCCTCGTGCTCGAGCTGTCGTGGCGCTGGGCCGAGCGCGGCAACTCGCCGACCGGGGCGTACTGGCAGTTCCTGTCCGAGGTGGTCGAGATGGCAATTGAAAAGTGGAAGATGCCCGACCACGGCATCTGGGAAATCCGTTCCTCGACGCAGCATTTCGTGCAGTCGAAGGTGATGTGCTGGGCAGCGGTGGATCGCGGGCTCGCCCTCGCCGCGACCCACGGACTCGAAGCGCCGGCGGCGCGCTGGCGCGCCGCGCGCGCCGAGATTCACGACGCCGTCATGAAGCGCGGCGTTGACGCCGGCGGCCGGCATTTCGTGCGGGCTTTCGGGAGCGGGGACCTCGACGCATCGCTGCTGTTGCTGCCGCAGATGGGATTCGTGCCCCACAGCGACCCGCGCATGTGCCGCACGACCGAGGCGATCCGTCGCGAACTCTCGCACGACGGCCTGATTCGCCGTTACCAGGGCGAGGACGAAGGCACCTTCCTGCCATGCTCGTTCTGGCTGGCGGAAAGCCTGGCGGGGCAGGGCCAGCTGGGCGAGGCGAACGAGGTTTTCGGACGGGCGAGCCTTTGCGCCAACGACCTCGGCCTCTACGCCGAGGAGTACGACCCGGAGACCGGCGAACTGCTGGGCAATTTCCCGCAGGGCCTGACCCATCTGGCGCAGCTTTCGGCTGCGCGCGCGATCGGCGCTGCGGGCTCGCAAGGGGCGCGCATTCGAGGAAGCAGCGCATGAAAGACCGGACGCCGCCCGGCCGCAGGCGCTGGGCCATCGCCGAGGGGTACATTCCAGGGGAGGCTGCGCCGCCATCGGCCGATCGCCGCTTCGTGAGCCATGAGACGGCTTGCATATTGAATGCGGGCGAGCGCGATGCGCACGTCGAGCTGCGGGTCTATTTCGCAACGCGCGAGCCCGCCGGGCCGTACCGCGTGGTGGTGCCGGCGCGGCGCACGCTGCACCTGCGCTTCAATGACCTGGTCGATCCCGAGCCGCTGCCGCGCGAAACTGATTTCTCGACGGTGATCGAGTCGGACCAGCCGGTGGTCGTGCAGCACACCCGCCTCGACGCGCGCCGGCCCGGGATCGCGCTGCTGAGCGCGGCCGCCCATGCAGGCGATTGAACGGCCGGGCGCTGCGCCCCGCGTCGTCGTCGTCACCGGCGCCTCCGCCGGCGTCGGCCGTGCGGCGGCGCTCGCGTTCGCGCGCACCGGCGCGCGCGTCGCGCTGCTCGCGCGCGCGACCGACGGCCTCGCGGCGGCCGCGCGCGAGGTCGAGTCGGCCGGCGCGGAATCATCGATGACGCTTGCCGTCGACGTCGCCGACGCCGCCCAGGTGGACCGCGCCGCCGACGCGGTCGAGGAGCGCTGGGGCGCGATCGATGTCTGGGTCAACGACGCGATGGTCACGGTGTTCGGACCGGCGAGCCGGCTTCGGCCCGAGGAATTGCGGCGCGTCACCGAGGTCACCTATCTCGGCGCGGCCTACGGGACGCTCGCTGCGCTCGCGCGGATGCGGCCCCGGAACCGCGGCGTCATCGTCCAGGTCGGCTCGGCGCTCGCTTATCGTGCGATACCGCTGCAGGCGCCTTATTGCGGCGCCAAGCATGCGCTGCGCGGATTTACCGACGCGGTGCGCTGCGAGCTGTTGCACGAAGGCAGCGGCGTGCACCTGACGAGCGTGCACCTCGCGGCGTTCAACACGCCCCAGTTCGGCTGGGCCCGCAACCACATGGACCAGCGCCCGATGCCGATGGGGAAGGTATTCGCACCGGCGGTGGCGGGGCGCGCGATCGAATGGGCCTCGCGTCAGCGCCGGCGCGAGGTATTCGTCGGCATGCCGTCGGTGCTCGCGGTCTTTGGCAACAAGCTGGTGCCTTCCATTCTGGACCGCCGGCTCGCGAGGCGCGCCTGGCGCGGCCAGTTGACCGGAGAGCCGGCCGACCCGCGCGCCTGCGAGAACCTGTTCGAGCCCTGCCCGGGCGACCGTGGAGTCGAAGGGCGATTCGCCGGGAAGGAGCGGCGCTGGAGCGCCCAGTTCGAACTGTCGCGCTGGCGCGGCGCGGCGCTGGTCGCCGTGCTGGCGCTCGTCGCGCTCGCTTTTGCGGCCGGCTGAGCGGCAGGCGCCGTCGGCGGATTCCTACCCCGGGTCTGCTCCGGCGCCGTTCGCATCCATCCGGAAAGACCGTCATCCTCGACAGGTGCCATGCATGCAATCGCGCGTCGCGGAGTCGAAAAGTTGCGGGCCGGGGCCTTCCGCATTCCGACGGTGCGTCCGGAAGCCGACGGCACGCTGGAGTGGGCCGCGACGACGCTCGTCGTCGCCGAGGCGGCCGCGCAGGGCAGGACCGGCCTCGGTTATACCTATGCGGATGCCGGCGCAGCCGGCCTGATCAACGACCTGCTCGCGCCCGCCGTCGAGTCCGTCGATGCGATGGCGACCGGGGCGGCCTGGACCGCGATGCTGCGCGCGGTGCGCAATGTGGGCCGGTCCGGGATCGCGGCCTGCGCGATCTCGGCCGCGGACTGTGCGTTGTGGGACCTCAAGTGCCGGCTCATGGAAATACCGCTCGTGACCTTGCTCGGCGACCGCCGGGCCTGCGTCCCGGCCTACGCCAGCGGCGGCTTCACCAGCGAAACGCCCGAGGAGCTCCGCTCGCAGCTTGCCGACTGGGCCGCGCAGGGTTTCCGGATGATGAAAATGAAGGTCGGCAGCCGGGCGTCGGAAGACGTCGAGCGGGTCAATTTCGCGCGCGAATGCATCGGCCCTGAAATCGAGTTGTTCGTCGACGCCAACGGCGCGTATTCCCGCATGCAGGCCCTGCTGCTCGCGCAGCAGTTCGCCGCCATCGGCGTCACCTGGTTCGAGGAGCCGGTTTCGTCAGACGACCTCGCGGGCCTGCGCGGCCTGCGCGACCGCGCGCCGGCCGGCGTGGAGATCGCCGCCGGCGAATACGGCTACGACTGCTGGTACTTCCGCCGCATGCTGGAGGCGGGCGCGGTGCACGTGCTGCAGGCGGACGCCACGCGCTGCCTCGGCGTCACGGGATTCCTGCAGGCGGCCGATCTGGCGTATGCGTTCCAGGTGCCGCTGTCCGCGCACTGCGCGCCGGCGCTGCACGCGCACCTGTGCTGCGCGGCGCCCGGAGTCCGGCACCTGGAGTGCTTTCACGATCATGTCCGGATCGAGTCCATGCTGTTCGACGGTGCGCCGGCCGCCGCAGGCGGAGCCCTCACGCCGGATCGCGGGAGGCCGGGCTTCGGCCTTGATCTCAGGCGCCAGGACGCCGATCGATATGCCGTTTGAGCTGGTCGACGGCGGTTCGGGGCGCGACAAGTTCGCGCAGATCCTGCGCCGGCATGTCGCGGGCGAGGTGCGCTTCGACGCCGGCAGCCGCGCGCTGTATGCGACCGATGCCTCGAACTACCGGCAGGTGCCGGTCGGCGTCGTGCTGCCGAAGTCGGTCGACGACGTGATTGCGACCGTCGCGCTGTGCCGGGAATCGGCCATCCCGGTCCTGCCGCGCGGCGCAGGCACGAGCCTCTGCGGCCAGACCTGCAATGCCGCGGTCGTACTCGACATGTCGAAATACCTGAACCGGATCCTGGAGCTGGATCCGGACGCGCGCACGGCGCGCGTCGAGCCGGGGCTCGTGCTCGACGACCTGCGGCATGCCGCGGAGCGGCACAACCTGACGTTTGCGCCCGACCCGGCGACGCACACGCACAATACGCTCGGCGGGATGATCGGCAACAATTCCTGCGGCGTGCATTCCGTCATGGGCGGCCGGACCGCGGACAACGTGGTGTCGCTGGACGTGCTGACCTACGACGGGCTCAGGCTCGAGGCCGGCGCGACCTCGCCCGCGGAACTCGAGGCGGCGCAGACCGGTGCCGGGCGCGGGCCGCGCATCTACGCCGACCTCGCGCGACTGCGCGACCGCTACGCCCCGGCCATCCGCGAGCGGTTTCCACGGATTCCGCGGCGGGTCTCGGGATACGGACTCGACGAGCTCCTGCCCGAAAACGGCTTCCACGTTGGCCGCGCGCTGGTCGGCACCGAGGGAACCTGCGTGACGGTGCTCGGCGCGACGGTTCGCCTCGCGCCGAGCCCGCCCGGCCGCGCGCTGCTCGTGCTCGGCTATGACGACGTATTCGGCGCCGCCGATCACGTGACGGAAGTGCTCGAACATGGCCCGATCGGCCTCGAGGGCATCGACGACCAGCTGGTTTCCGACATGCGGGCGGTCGGCCTGCACGCGTCTGACGTCGAGCTCCTCCCGGGTGGCGCCGGCTGGCTGCTGGCCGAATTCGGCGGCGCCGACGATGACGAGGCGGCGGACCGCGCCGAAGCCTGCCGCAAGGCCATCTCGCGCAGGCGCGACGCGCCGAAAATGAAGCTGTACCGCGACCGGAAGCGCCAGCAGGAAATCTGGAAAGTGCGCGAGTCCGGGCTCGGGGCCACCGCGCATGTGCCCAACCGGCCGATCACCTGGGAGGGCTGGGAGGACGCCGCCGTGCCGCCAGAACGGCTCGGGAAATACCTGCGCGAATTCCGCGACCTGCTGAAGAAGTTCCGGTACCACGGCGACCTCTACGGCCACTTCGGACAGGGCTGCGTGCACACCCGGATCGACTTCGACCTGGTGAGCGCGGCGGGCATACGCAAGTACCGGAGCTTCATCGATGCCGCAGCCGACCTGGTGGTGCGCTACGGCGGCTCTTTCTCCGGCGAGCACGGCGACGGCCAGTCGAAGGCGGCGCTGCTGCCGAAGCTGTACGGCCCGGAACTGATCGGGGCATTCCGCGAGTTCAAGTCCATCTGGGACCCCGACGGCCGCATGAATCCCGGCAAGGTCGTGGAGCCGTATCCGCCGGAATCGAACCTGCGGCTCGGTACGGACTATCGCCCCGGGCAAGTCGAGACGCACTTCCACTACCCCGATGATTCGGGCGACTTCAACCGCGCGCTGTTGCGCTGCGTCGGCATCGGCGAATGCCGCCGGAAGAGCGGCGGCACCATGTGCCCGAGCTACCGCGCGACGCTCGAGGAGAAGCATTCCACGCGCGGGCGCGCGCGGTTACTGTTCGAGATGTTCAACGGCGACGTCATCGAAGGCGCGTGGCGAAGCGACGCCGTGCGTGACGCGCTCGAGCTGTGCCTGTCCTGCAAGGGCTGCAAGCGCGACTGCCCCGTCAACGTCGACATGGCGAGCTACAAGGCCGAGTTCGCGTCCCATTATTATGCGGGACGCCTGCGGCCGCGCGGCGCCTACGCGTTCGGCTTCATCGATCGCTGGGCGCGGCTCGCGTCGCTCGCGCCGCGGGCGGCGAACTGGCTGGCACACTCGCCGGCGACGGAAGCGGTCTTCTGCCGCGCTGCGGGCATCGCTTCGACGCGCGCGATGCCGCCGTTCGCGCGGGAGACGTTCCGTTCGTGGTTCGCCCGCAGGCCCACGTCGCGCGGCGGCCGGCCCGTGCTGCTCTGGCCGGACACGTTCAACGACCACTTCCATCCCGCCACCGCGCGGGCCGCGGTCGAGGTCCTCGAGGCGGCGGGCTGTCGCGTGATGTTGCCGCCCGCCGGACTGTGCTGCGGCCGGCCGCTGTACGAGTTCGGGTTCCTGGATATCGCGAGGCGGCGACTCGAGCGCATCCTGCATGCCCTGTCGCCGCAGATCGCGGCCGGCGTGCCGCTGGTCGTGCTCGAGCCGGCCTGCGCCTCGGTGTTCCGGGACGAGCTCACGAACCTGCTGCATGGCGACGTCCGCGCGCGCAGGCTCGCCGGCCAGACCCGGTTCTTCGACGAGTACGCGGCAGAACTCGGCGACCGTATCCCGCTCGAGACGATCGGCGGTTCCGCGATCATCCACGCGCATTGCCATCACAAGGCGATCGTCGGCAGCTTTCCGGCGGAGCCGCTGTTGAAGCGGCTCGGCCTCGATTACCGGCTGCTCGACGACGGTTGCTGCGGCATGGCCGGCGCGTTCGGATTCCTCGAATCCACTGCAGACGTCGGCCGCCGCATCGGCGAGCTGGCCGTGCTGCCCGCCGTCCGCGCGGCCGGCGACGCGACGCTCGTGGTCGCGGACGGATTCAGCTGCCGCGGGCAGATCGAGGCGAACACGGCGCGCACGGCGCTGCACCCGGCCGAGCTGCTCCGCAAGGGGCTGTCCGCGCGGCCGGGGACCCTACAGGAAAACGGAGGTGTGGCATGAGCGAGAACGTCAGTGAATTCCTGGTGAAGCGGCTGCAGGACTGGGGCGTGCGGCGCATCTACGGTTATCCCGGCGACGGGATCAACGGGATCATGGGCGCCCTCGGCCGGGACGGCGACGGCATCGACTTCGTCCAGGTCCGGCATGAGGAAACCGCCGCCTTCATGGCCTGTGCCCACGCCAAGTTCACCGGCGAGCCCGGCGTCTGCCTGGCAACCTCGGGCCCCGGCGCAATCCATCTCCTGAACGGCCTGTACGACGCCAAGCTGGACCACCAGCCGGTCGTGGCGATCGTGGGTCAGCAGTCGCGCAATGCACTCGGCGGCGACTACCAGCAGGAAGTCGACCTCGCGAGCCTGTACAAGGACGTGGCGCACGAGTACGTGCAGACCGTCACGGCGCCGTCCGCGGTCCGCCACGTCGTGGATCGCGCGTTCCGGATCGCGCAGGATGAGCGCTCGCCCACCTGCATCATCATGCCCAACGACGTCCAGGAGCTGGAATACGAATCCCCGGGCCGCGAGCACGGCACCCTGCACTCCGGCATCGGCTACCTGCGGCCCTGCGTCGTCCCCGCGGACGACGACATCCGCAAGGCGGCGCAGATCCTGAACGACGGCGAGCGCGTCGCCATGCTGGTCGGCGCCGGCGCACTCGGCGCGACGCGCGAGGTCATCGAGGTGGCTGAAGCGCTCGGCGCGGGCATCGCGAAGGCCCTTCTCGGCAAGGCCGCGGTGCCCGACGCGCTGCCGTACGTGACCGGCTCGATCGGGCTGCTCGGGACCAAGCCGAGCTACCGCATGATGACCGAGTGCGACACCCTGCTCATGGTCGGCTCGAACTTCCCGTATTCGGAATTCCTGCCGAAGGAAGGACAGGCGCGCGGCATCCAGATCGACATCGAGGCGGGCCGGCTCGGGATCCGGTTCCCGATGGAGCTCAACCTGGCGGGCGACAGCGCGGAGACGCTGCGCCGCCTGCTGCCGCTGCTCGAGCGCAAGGCGGAACGGTCGTGGCGCGGCCGCATCGAGGAGTGGGTGGCCGACTGGTGGAAAACACTGGAGTCGCGGGCCATGCGCTCCGCCCATCCGGTCAATCCGCAGCGGGTCTTCTGGGAACTCTCCCCGAGGCTTCCCGACGGCTGCATCCTCACCTGCGATTCCGGCTCCGCGGCGAACTGGTACGCGCGCGACCTGAAGATCCGCGAGGGCATGATCGCGTCGCTGTCAGGGGGCCTCGCGACCATGGGCCCTTCGGTGCCGTACGCGCTCGCGGCGAAGTTCACCCATCCCGATCGCGTCGCGATCGCGATGGCGGGCGACGGCGCGATGCAGATGAATGGCGTCAACGAGCTGATCACGATCGCGAAGTACTGGCACGAATGGCAGGACCCGCGCCTGGTCGTGCTGGTGCTGAACAACCGCGACCTCAACCAGGTCACCTGGGAGCAGCGGGTCATGGCGGGCGACCCCAAGTTCGAGGCATCGCAGGACATCCCGGACTTTCCCTATGCACGCTATGCGGAATTGCTGGGCCTGTGCGGAGAACGCGTGGACAACCCGGACAAGCTCGGCGACGCGTGGGAACGGGCACTCTCGGCGGACCGGCCGGCGGTGCTCGAGGTCATCACCGACGCCAACGTGCCGCCGCTGCCGCCTCACGTGACGGTCAAGCAGGCGCGCGCCTATGCACAATCCGTCCTGCGTGGAGACCCGGACAGGAGCCACTACGTCATGGCCACGATCAAGGAAATCTTTGCCTGAGGAGAGAGTCGATGCGATCGAAGGTCCTGGGCGGCTGCGTGGAAAAATCGACGGCGCTGGTATTCGAGTCGGGCGACGAAGTCGTGTCGTTGCTCACCCGGTTCGCGCGCGACACCGGGCAGGGCGCCAGCCGCTTCACGGCCATCGGCGCCTTCAGCGACGCGGTGCTCGGCTACTTCGATTGGGAGCGCAAGGACTACCTTCACCTGCCGGTCCGCGAGCAGGTGGAGGTGCTCGCGCTGGTCGGCGACATCACGCTTCACGACGGCGAACCCAAGGTGCACGCGCACGTGGTCGTCGGCAAGCGCGACGGGACGGCGCACGGCGGCCACCTGCTCGAGGCGCACGTACGACCGACGCTGGAGGTCGTCCTGGTCGAGTCGCCGGCGCAACTGCGGCGCAAGCTGGATCCGGAGGCGGGCATCCCGCTGATCGACCTGGGGTGATCGCAGGCAGCGGCCGCCGCGCGTCAGTTCGGGAAGATCTTCAGCCCGCTCGCCACTGAATCGGCGACGTGTTCCTTGGTGATCACACCCACGACGTCGTCGCCGTGCGGCACGCCCGAGCCGCGCACGACGACGGCCATGAAGGCGTCCTTGCGCCACATGCGCGTGATTACTTCCGAGGCGATCACGTGCTCGCCGACGATGGTGAACGCACGGTTCGCGACGTCGCCCAGCGTCACGCCGGTCTGCGCGCTTTCCAGGCCGTGCCTGAGGCCGGTATTCACGCGGATCACGCCGTAGATGCGGCCGTTACGGGTCACCACCACGTGGCGCAGTCGTCGTTCCCCCTCGCTCTGCCGCAGGAACTTGTCGAAACTTTCTTCCGCCGGCAGCACCAGCACGTCCCGGTCCATGACCTCGCGCGCGTGCCGGACCAGGAACATGTTCGCGTGCAATGCCTTGGGAATGGCGCGCCCGCGGCGCAGCAGCTTGAAGGTGTAGATGTTCTCGCGCGACAGCAGCCGGCGCATGCCGACGCTGGCGGCCACCGCCAGGATCATCGGCATGACGATGTCGTAGCTGCGGGTCATCTCGAAGGTCATGGTGACCGCCGTCATCACCGCGCCGGTGCCGCCGCCGACCATCGCGCCCATGCCGACCATCGCGAATGCGGGAATGCTGAGCGGAATGGGAACGCCTGCGGCGGTCAGCAGCGCCGCGAATCCCCCGCCGAGCGTCGCGCCCATGAACAGCGACGGCGAGAAAATGCCGCCCGAAGAGCCCGACCCCAGGCTGCTGCTCGTGGCGAGCGCCTTGCAGACGAACAGCAGCCCTAGCAGCCATGCAATTGCGGTGTGTCCGGTCAGGATGCTCTCGATGGTCGCGTAACCGACGCCGTCCACGTAGTACTGGCCGAGCGTGCGGTAGAGCAGATACATCAACACGCCCACGATCAACATGCCGAAGATGTGCCGCAGGTAGCGGTGCGAAATCCGGTCGAACAGGTCCTCCGCGAAGTGCAGGCCGCGGATGAATCCCGCTGCAGCCACGCCGGTGAATCCGCCGAGGGCGGCATACAGCACCAGCAGCACGATCGCGCTGGCATCGGCGGGGAAAGGCGCCAGCTGCGGCACCAGGAATGCCGGCTGCGGGCCGAAGAACCAGCGCCCGACGAAAGTGGCGGTCCCGGTCGCGATCGCCACCGGCAGGAAGGTGCTGACGCTCACTTCCGGCATCATCAGCTCGATGGCGAACATCACTCCGCCGATCGGCGTGTTGAAGGTTGCGGCGATGCCTGCGCCGGCGCCGGCGGCGACCAGCGCGATGCGCTGGCCGGGCGGCATGCGGATGATCTGCCCGACGGTGGAGCCCAGCGCCGACCCGATCTGGATGATCGGTCCCTCGCGGCCCACCGAGGATCCGCTGCCGATGGCGACGGCCGAGGCGAGGGACTTCACGACGGCCACGATCGGACGGATCACGCCCTCGCGGTAGTAGATGGCGTCCATCACCTCCGGCACGCCGTGGCCCTTGGCCTCCGGCGCGAAGCGGGTGACCAGGAAGGTGACGACGAGGCCGCCGACGACCGGCGCGAGGATGACCCACGCGCCCCAGTGGCTCGGCGGCGTGAAGATATTGGCGTCGTAATGCCAGGACCATTGCCCGGCGAAGAACAGGTTGTGCAGGAGGCTGATCAGGCCCCGGAATGCGATGGCGCCGAACCCGGTGATGATGCCGAGCGCGAGCGCGAGGACAGACAGGTACAGCAGGCTGAGCCTCGGGCTCTCTGCCTGCGCGGAAGCCGCCATGTCCCTGCCTTGCAGTACACTCATTCCCAACTCGTGGTGTGGAGTCTACAGTGAAAAAAATCTTCGCCCTCGCTTGCTGCATGATCGGCCTTCCGTGCGCGGCCGCGCCGCCACGGGATACGCCCGCGGGCGAGCAGCGTTTCCGCGAGTTGTACAAGGAGCTCGTCGAGACCAACACGACCCTATCCGCCGGCAGTTGCACGCTGGCCGCGGAGCGCATGGCCGCGCGGCTGAAAGCGGCGGGGTTTCCGGAGGGCGACCTGCACCTCTATGCCGCGCCGGATCATCCGAAGGAAGGCGGCCTGGTCGCGGTCTACCCGGGCCGCGACCCGGCGTCGAAGGCGGTCCTGCTGCTCGCGCATATCGACGTGGTCGAGGCGAAGCGCGAAGACTGGACGCGCGACCCGTTCACGCTGGTCGAGGAAGATGGCTCGTTCCACGCGCGCGGCGCGCTGGACGACAAGGCCGGGGCGGCAATCTGGGTCGACCTGCTGATCCGGTACCGGAGCGAGAATTACCGGCCGCGACGAACGCTCAAGGTCGCGCTGACCTGCGGCGAGGAAACGGCCGGGGCCTTCAACGGCGCCGAATGGCTCGCCGAGAATCGCCGCGAACTGATCGATGCGGGCCTCGCCCTGAATGAAGGCGCCTTCGGCGAGCTCGATGCGGCGGGCAAGCGCGTGGCGCTCCAGGTCGAGGCGGGCGAGAAATTCCCGCAGAACTACCGGCTCGAGGCGACCAACGCCGGCGGGCACAGCTCGCGGCCGGTGAAGGACAACGCGATCTATCACCTGGCCGGAGCCGTCACGCGCGTCGGCGCCTATGATTTTCCGGCCGAGTTCAATGACGCCAACCGCGCGTATTTCACCGGCATGGCAAAGATCAAGGCCGCGCAGGGCGATTCCGAGGTCGCGGCGGCGATGAATGCCTTCCTGCGCGATCCCGGCGATGAGCAGGCGATCGCACGGGTCGCGGGCAAGGACCCGAGCTGGAATGCGACGCTGCGCACCACCTGCGTCGCGACGCTGCTCGACGCCGGGCACGCCACCAATGCATTGCCGCAGCGGGCGCGGGCCAACATCAACTGCCGCATCTTCCCGGGCCAGTCGGTCGAGTCGGTACGCGCGAAGCTCGAGGAACTCGTCGCGGACCCGGCCGTGCGGGTCACGACGCTCGAGACGCGCGGCCCGACGGCGGCGGCGCCGCCGCTGTCGCCCGCGATCATGGGGCCGATCGAGTCCCTGGCGGCGCAGTTCTGGCCGGGCGTGCCGGTGCTGCCGGTCCTGCAGGCGGGCGCGACGGACGGCGCATTCACGAACGCAGCGGGGATCCCGACGTACGGCGTGGAGCCGGTGTTCATCGGTCCCGATCTCGGCCGCATCCACGGCCTCAACGAATACGTCGGCGTGAAGTCACTGCTCGAATGCCGCGAGTTCCTGTACCGGCTGGTGAAAGTCTATGCAGAAGGGAAGTAGCGCGTTCTGCAAGTCGGCGCTGGTGCGGGCCTGTGCGGTTTCACTGGTTTCGCTGCTCGTCGTCGCCGCGCCCTCGTGCGCCGCGGAAACGACCGGCGCGAATAAGTCCATCGAGACGCTCGTCTTCATCCGGCACGGCGAGAAGCCGAAGCTGGGGCTCGGCCTGCTGACCTGCCAGGGCCTCAACCGCGCGCTCAAACTGCCGGCGTGGTTTGCGGCCAACTTTCCGCCGCCCGATTTCATCTTTGCCCCGGATCCGTCCGTGAAAGCGACGGAGATTCACGGCGACGGGGAACGCTACGACTACGTGAGGCCGCTGCTGACGATAGGACCCACGGCGATCCGGACCGGTGTCCCGATCAATACGCAGCTTCCGTTCAACGATCCGGGGCTGCTCGCCGACACGCTCATGGATACGAAGTATCACGGCGCGACGGTCTACGTCGCCTGGGAACACCTGAACATCGTCGCGTTTGCAGAGATCCTGCTTAACCGGCTACACAATGCGAGCAAGATCCCGCAATGGCCGAACAGCGACTACGACACGGTCTTCGTCTTCAGGATCGACTGGAACCAGCCTCGAAGCGTGAAGTTCAAGGCGCTGTCCGAGAATCTGGGCCACGTCGAAGAAGCCTGCCCGCAATGACGCCGGTGCCGCTGAACGCCTCAGAGCGAGTAGCGCACCCGCAGCTGAAATTCCCTTTCAGTGGCATTCGCCGGTTCGCCCAGCGCCGCGCGCTGCGACACGTCGCTCTTGACCTGCATCGCCTCGACGGCAATGGACCAGTGGTCGTCGCGAACGTATGAATAGCCTGCAGTCAGGGCGCTTCCGGACTCTTCGACGGGCGGTGGCCAGCTCGTCCGGACATGATCGGTATCGAACCAGTCGGCCCGCGCCGAGATTCGGTGCTTGCCGAACGCCTTGCTGACGAGCGCGAATGTCGAGCTGAATTTCCAGGTTTCGTAACCGGTTTCCGGCTCGGCGATCGTCGATCCGTCGAGCCATTGGGTGATGAAAGTCCACCCGCCAGGCGTCTCCGCGCGCAGGCCGATGCTGTCGAAACGGGTCTGCCATGCGAAGTCGTTGATGGCGGGGTCGAATTCCTCCGGGTCCGCGCGATTGTCGTAGTGCAGGTAACGCAGTTCGATGCGGCCCAGGTAGCGCAAGTGCGCCCCAAAGTAATAGCCGGGGCGATCGTCGATCTCGTCGAACAAAACGCGACCGGGAACCGCACCGACGCCCGGCTCGCCGACCTTGCCGAACAGCGTGGTCTGGCGGTCGTGCAGGGTCCAGCCTCGGCTTGCGACCAGCACGCCCGCCGGATCGTTGTAACCGTAAATGGCCGCCTCGAACCCGGCGTCGAAGTCATGGCCGGTTCGCGCTCCGAGCCACTCCAGGCTGTATTCCGCGCCGATCGTGCGCAATTCCTCGCCGAGCCAGGTGTTGATCGCCGACGAGTCGATCAGGTAGGGGTTGGTCCAGCCCGCCTCGCGGTGCTCGAGCGAGATCGGCGCATGGAACGCGCCAAGCTTGATGCGCGAGCGCCAACCTTCCCTTGGATACGGCCGGTACTCGAGATAGGCCTCGGTGAGGTCGAATGGCACGGTGTCGTCGAAATCCCATAGCGAAGCGTCCAGATGAAGATAGAACGCCTCGCCGATCGGCTGGCTCCACGCGGCGCGTATGCGACCGACCTGGAGGCCATCGTGGTCTTCGTCGAATCGTAGCTTGCCGAGGCCGCCGTCGAGGTACGAGGTGCGGGCATCCGCGGCGATCAGCCGCAGGTCGACCGACAGGTCGAATTGCCCCGCTGCGCTCGCGAGCGCAGGCGACAGTCCCGCCGCGAGCACGATCGCGAGGCGCATCAGTAGTCGCTCCACGAGCGCGGCTTGTGGCCGAGCGGCTCCGGCCGCAGCGACTGCTTCAGTTCGACCTCGACCCGCGCCGGTGCGGCGCCCTCCAGCTTCAGGGTCTTTTCCACGAGGGGGGTCTCCCGCATGCGCGGGTGCCAGACCTCGATGCGGAAATCGCCTGCCGGAAGGTTCGCCGCGGTCCAGCTGCCGTCCTCGGCCGTGCGGCCGGACCAGCCGGCGTCCGTGACGACGAGGTACGCAATCATGTCGTCGTGAATGTTGCAGCCGAGCGTGACGATGCCGGGATCGGAAAACGTGACCGGGGGGTAGGGCGTGCCGCGGTAGAGCGGAAGCTGGAAGCGCTTCGCCGGCGAGAATGAATAGACCTGGTGGCTCACCTTGTCCGAATTCGGAAAGGTCACGGTCGAGCCGACCGGAACGATGGTCAGGTCGGGCGTGAATGTCTGGTCGACCTGGTCGACGATGAAAGCGGAAGGCGCCGCCGGCTTCGAGCCGGGCGGACCGTGCAGCATCACCACGGCGCCTGCGACAGGCTTGCCATCGGGCCGGGTGACCTTGACGACCAGGGAAGCGGCTCCGGCGCCGGTCGCCCAGAGCGCGAGCGCGACCAGCAACGCGAGGCCGGAATGCCAGCCGCGCCCGTCATTTCCGACGCAAAGCCTCGTACAAGGTCTCAAATCTGGCCCTCGTTCCTCGCCGTCGCCCGCGCCGACACCTAGGATTAAGTCAGGTCATTAAATCCGGTCCCATGAACAGCTTTCGCAACCGGCTTCTCGTGCTGCTGATCGGCCTGATCGCGGTGAGCCAAACCGTGACGCTGGTCGCAGTGCTCGCGAGCACCCGAAGAAACGTCGAAGCGAGGGCGGCCGAGCAGCTGACCGCCGGCGCGTCCTACGCCGCGCAGCTCGTGAAGTTCCGCGCGAACCAGCTGGCGAGCGGGGTCGCGGTGCTCGCGTCCGATTTCGGTTTCCGCGAGGCCGTGTCCTCTTACGACCCGCCCACGATCCTGTCGGCGGCCTCGAACCAGCTGCGGAGAATCGACGCCGACCTGCTGTTCCTCGTCGATACCGGGGGACGGCTGGTGGCGGCCACCGAGAGCATGGACGGGAACCTCGCCGGTTCGATCAACAAGCTCGTGGATCGTGCGCTGGTGAACCCCGACCAGCCGCACTTCGCGTTGTTCTCGGGCCGGCTCTATCAATTCTTCGCGGCCCCGGTCAGGGCGCCCGACACCATCGCTTGGGTGGTCATGGGTTTCGTCGTCAACGACGCCCTGGCGCGCAAGATCGGCGATCTCGTCGGCGTGGATGTCAGCTTCATCGCGCTCGAAGGAGAGGCAGGGCGCAATCTCGCCTCGACCCTGGCAAGCGGCGTGCGCGGGCATCTGCCGGCATGGCCGGCGCTGGGCGGGGCGGGCTCGACGCCGGGCAACCTCACGCTAGGGTCGCAGGACTACCTGGTCCGGGTCGTCGATCTCGAAGCGGACAATCATGCCGTCCGGCTGCTGCTGCAGAAGTCGAGCCGCGACGTGCTGGCTCCGTTCCTGGAAGTGCGCAATGCGATGCTGCTGGTCAGCGGCACTGCGCTCGTGCTGGCGATCATCGTCGCCTTCGTGCTCGGGCGCAGCGCCACGCGGCCCATCGACAGGCTGGTCGCCGCCGCACGCCGTATCGAGGGGGGCGAGTACCGGGAACCGATCGCCGAGCGAGGCAGCGAGGAATTCCGCAGGCTGGCAGGCACCCTGAACGCGATGCAGGAGAGGGTGGCCGAGCGCGAGGCTCACATCAAGCATCAGGCTAATCACGACGACCTGACCGGTCTTCCCAATCGAGCGCTGGCGGAAGCCCGGCTTGCAGCCGCGCTGGCAGAGGCGGGCGGCAAGGCGCCGATAACCGTCATGGTGATCCACCTCGGGAACCTGGGGGAACTCAATGCATCGCTGGGGCACCGGATCGGCGACGAGGTATTGCTCGCGACGGCAAGGCGGCTCTCGATCGCCTGCCGGCCGGGCGAACAGGTCGCGCGCCTCGGCGCAAGCCGCTACGTCATGCTGCTGACCCGCCGGCACGCGCCGGAAGACGCTCCGCGGCTCGCTGCCGCCGTGATCGACCAGGTGCGGGAGCGCCTCACGCTCGGCCAGGTCGACGTGGAACTCCAGGTTACGGCGGGCCTGTGCACCAGTCCCGGCCAGGGCGGCGTTGCCGACGAAATGATCCGGCGAGCCGAAATCGCGCTTCACGACGCGGAAGAGTCGCGCGAGCGGGTCGGCCGTTTCCGCATGGGCAGCGACGACGAACATCGTCGCCGGCTCGAGATCATGACGGACCTGCGCCGCGCCATCGAGAACAACGAGCTGCAGATCGCATTCCAGCCGAAGGTCGCCGTGGCGACGCGCCGCGTAACCGGCGTCGAGGCACTGGTGCGCTGGACGCACGCGAAGCTTGGGCCGGTGCCGCCGTCCGAATTCGTTCCGCTGGCAGAACAGACCGGCGGTTCGCGCCAGCTGACCGACTGGGTCTTGCGTGCCGCGATACGGCAGATGGCCGAATGGCGCCGGAGCGACCTCACGCTCGATGTCGCAGTCAACCTGTCGGCCGGCGACATTGCCGATGCCGCGCTTGGCGACGCAATCCTGCGGCTGCTGGCCGAATACCGCGTGGCATCGACGAGCCTCGTGCTCGAGATCACGGAGAGCGCGATGATGCGCGACCCGATCGCGGCGGCCCGCAACATGGAGCTGTTGCGCGTTGCCGGCGTGCGCTTTGCGATCGACGATTTCGGCACGGGCTATTCGTCGCTGTCCCAGTTGCGCAAGCTCCCGGTCGACGAACTCAAGATCGACCGGTCATTCGTGTCGCGCGCCCACCTGGATGCAGACGACGCCAGCATCGTCAGTTCGACCATCGAGCTCGGCCACAACCTCGGGCTCAAGGTGGTCGCCGAGGGCGTCGAGGTGGCCGATACCCTGCTGATGCTGCGTAGCCTCGGTTGCGACTATGCCCAGGGATACCTGATCAGCAAGCCGGTCGCCGCCGACGAAGTGGCGGCCTACGTGCGCGAGGCCCACCATGCCCTCGAGGACTCGGATTCGACGCTGGTACAGGTGCGCGCGCTCGAGAATCTCTCCAGCCGGCGCTGAAGGGGCCCTGGAGGCCGGCGCAAGCATTCCGGGCGCGTTTCTGGTAGGATGACCCCGTTTGGTGATTCCTCGGATTGTCTCACTCGGCTCATAGCGCCGCTTCGGCGCGCCCTAGAACCCGGTTCTGCCACCACTGAAGCATCGCCTTTCCAGCGCGCGGAAATCTGCCCGCTGCAATTCCTGTCTACAAGAGTACTAATAGTGACCAAGTTATTTGTTGGAAACCTGCCTTTCTCCGCTACGGAAGCATCCGTGCGCGCCCTGTTCGAGCCGCACGGCACGATCGAGTCGCTCGCGCTGATCAACGACCGTGAAACCGGACGTCCGCGCGGCTTCGGCTTCATCGAAATGCCGAGCGCCGATGCGGCCAAGGCCATGCAGGCCCTGAACGGCAAGAACTTCGAGGGACGCGACCTCAAGGTGAACGAAGCCCAGGCGCGCGAGCGCAGCGGCGGTGGCGGCGGTGGCAACCGCGGCTACGGCGGCGGCGGCGGCGGAAATCGTTATTGATTTTCGACGCAGTTGAATGACTGACCGGCCGTCCGGCGCGTACCGCGCGCCGGACGGCTGAATCGACGGGAGGACAGCCCGATGCGCATTGCGGCCCGCACGACCCGATCGCTGATCGAGCAGAGACGTGAAAAATCGATGCGCCGGCGCGCCGCGGCGGGAACGCTTGCGAGCAACTGTCCTGCGGTGGAGTCTGTCCACATCCAGCTGCAGGTCGATTCCACCAACACGCCCGTGCCCGCGCCGCAGACCCATGCGCTGTATCCGGCGGCCCCGGCCTATTTCGAGTTTTCCTGTCCGCACGGCGATTGCGACGGCAGCCTCGACCTGAATGACGTCGTGCTGCCCCTGCTCAAGAAGGCAGGCCAGCAGGCGTCCGGCAGCGTCCGCTGCTCGGGCTCCCGCATTGCCGGCGGCATGACCCGCGAGCCCTGCAAGCTCGTCGCCAGCTACTGGATCGCCGCGCAATACCGGGCTGCCAAGAAAGCCACCGGCTGACGGCACGGCCTGCCGTGCGCGCGAAACGTCCCGCCGCATAGTTCCGCGCGACGCCGGTCGCGCGCCTTAGCATGCCGCCCGGTGTTGCACCGACGGGGCATTTCCAATGACCTCTCTTTCCCGCGCTGAACGGTCACCGCGCTGGCCTAGCCTGCTGGCGGCTGTTGCCTGCCTGCTGGCCGCGCCGGGTTCGCAGGCGTCCGGGCCATTTGAGATGCAATGGCGCGAACTCGCACGAGGCGTCTGGGCCGGGGTCCGGCCCGTCTCCTATCGTTCGCCCGTGATGACGAACACGATGATCGTGATCGGCGACAAGGGCGTGCTCGTGTTCGACGCAGCCGGTTTCGCCCTGCAAGGCGAGCAACTGGTGAAGAAGGTCGCCGAACTGACGGACAAGCCGATCACGCACATCGCGATCAGCCACTGGCACGGCGACCACAATCTGGGGGACTACAAGGTCCTCGAGAAGTTTCCGGCGGCGGAAGTGATCTCGCACGAATTCACGGCGCGCTACAACGCGAGCCCGAACGGAGAAAAGGCCGAGCCGCGCGATCCCAAGGCGGAGCAGGAGTACCGGGCCAAGGTCGAGAATGCGCTCGCCACCGGCGTGCGCTCCGACGGCACGCCGGTCACGCCGACGATGCGCACGTTCTTCGTGCAACTGCTGGAGGACTACGATTCGATCAACGAGGAGATCGCGCGCCAGCAGCCGGTCCGTACCACCCGCACGATGACCGACAAGCTCGCGATCGACCTCGGCGGCCGGACCGTCGAACTTCGCCACATTGCGCCCGGCAACACCAAGGGCGACATGTTCCTCTGGATGCCTGACGAGAAAATCCTGGCCACCGGGGACATCGTCGTGTCGCCGACGCCTTACGGCTTCGGCAGCTATCCACGGAGCTGGGCGGCGGTCCTGCGCGGGTTGAAGTCGCTCGACGCGAAGTTCATCGTGCCGGGACACGGCGACGTCACCACCGACGCGTCGTATATCGACCTGCTTGCAGAAACCATGGATCTCGTGGCGGACCAGGTGGACGCGCAAGCCAAGGCCGGAAAGTCGCTCGACGAAACGCGCGCCGCAATGGACTGGTCTTCGGTCGAAACCCGATATACGCACGGAGACCCGATGCTCGCGTTCCTGTTCAAGCTCTGGTTCAGGACGCCGATCGTCGAGGCCGAGTACAACCTGGCGTCCGGCAAGGACAACGAGTCGCTGGAAGCGCCCGAAGGATCAGGCCGCTAAGGCTCGCGGCCTACTGGGCCGCCGCGAGGCGAGCGTCGGCCTTGTCCATCATGACCTTGAACCGCGGGTCGCCGCGGACCGCGTCGAGGTCCGGGTCGACTTTCGCCCAGTTCACGGTTTCGGCCGCATCCCGCTCGAATACCGGACCGAGCAGGTCGAGTGCGACGTCGGTTTCGCCCAGCTGGGAGAATCCGCAGGCGAAGTTGTAGCGCATGGTCAGGTTGTCCGGATCGAGCAGCATGGCGCGCTTCGCGAGGTCCTTGGCACGATCGACTTCGCCCAGGTTGCTGAGCGACCAGACCACGTAGCCCAGCGCCAGCCCGTTGTCGGGCTCCTGGGTCGTGATCTTCTCGGCCCGCGCCAGGCAGCGCCGCGCGGCCTCGCGCATCCTGTCCATGTCGCCGATGGCCTTGTAGCAGGTTGTCAGCAGGCTGACCGACGAAAAATCGGTTTCCATCAACGCGGCCGCTTTCTCGTAGTACTTGATGGCTTCGGGCAGCCGGCTCTGGGTAAAGCAGAGCCGCGCCGCCACCGAGTTGACCTCGAACGATTCCGGGTCCAGGCGCAGCGCCTCCTCGATTTCGGCGAAGGCCTCGTCGTAGCGTCCTTCGGAGGTCAGGACTCGGCCCTTCGCGGCATGGGCCTCGGCCAGGTTCATGTCGAGCGACAGCGCGCGTTCGGCGGCCGCCAGCCCGCCGTCCCCGGAACCGTTGAAGTAGAACTTCAGGGCGGCTTGGGCAACCGCCATGAGCGCCCATGCGGTCGCATATCCGGGATCTATCTCCGTGGCACTCCGGCACAGGCGAATGATCGCCTCGCAGCGGCGCACGTTGCCGTAGTTGCCGGTGACGCTGAATTGCCGCGCCATCAGGTAAAGGTTGTAGGCCTCGAGATTGGTCGTGCCGCGCTGCGCGATCGCCTTCTTCTCCTCGGGCAGGAGCCTGAGCTTGAGCGCCTTGACGATCGCCTGGGAGATCTCGTCCTGGAGCGCGAAGATGTCGCTCAGGTCCCGGTCGTAGCGCTCGGCCCAGATATGGCTGTCCTTCGCCGCCTCGATCAGCTGCGCGGTGATGCGCACGCGCCCCGCAGCCTTGCGCACGCTCCCTTCCAGCACGTAGTTGACCTTGAGCTGCTTCGCGATCTGGCCGATGTCGACACTCTTGCCCTTGAAGCCGAAGGCGGTGTTGCGCGAGACGACGGCGAGCGAGGAGACCTTGCTGAGGTCGGTCATGATGTCTTCGCTGATACCGTCGCTGAAGTATTCCTGTTCCGCATCGCCGCTCATGTTCGCGAACGGCAGGACACAGATCGACACGCGGCCGGATGCGGTGAACGGCGAACCGGCCGGGGACCGCGGGATGGCCGTGGCTGCCGGTGTGGACCCGCTGCGCGCAAACATGGAGTGCACGGCGCGCAGGACCTCCTGGAACGGCGGGCTCGCCGGGTCGTCATCCCATTGGTCAAGATCGGTCGTGTGCAAGGCGCGCACGTCCATCGGCAGGCGGGCTTCCTCGAAGCGCACCGGGACCAGGATCCCGCGATCCGCGGCCTCGCGAGCCTCGCCGCGCACCCAGCGCGAGCTGACCGATGCCGGTGTCCAGACCACCAGCACGCATTTGGCGGAACCCAGTTCCGCCTCGATCTGGTCGTCGAATGACTGCCCGGCGGCGATTTCCGGGTCCCACCAGACCGACCAGCCCTGCGCCTCGATCGCGGCAACCAGCGGAGCGACGCGCTCCTTGTCGACGCGGGCGTAGGAAATGAAAATGTCGGCCATCCGCATAGTTTAACCTCGCTTGCGGATAAACTTACGGGGCCCATGGCTGAAGCTGCGCGAATCGGCAAACCGTTGACATCCCTGGCGGCTTTATGTCTCGCCGCATTTGCCGCGCATGCGGGCACCGAATCCTGGTGCGACGCAGCGCCGGCGCCCGGGCTCGCGAACCTCGACACCGTCAACGTCGGCAGCGACTGGTTCACCGTGTACGCGGTGGCGCCCGGCGTGTACGCGATCACGGAACCGAGGCAGTACGAGGGCGTCAATTCCTTCCTCATCGTCGGTTCGCAGCGGGCCGTGCTGTTCGACTCCGGACTCGGTATCGGCCGGATCAGCGAAGTGGTGAAGAAACTCACTGCGCTTCCCGTGACCGTGCTCAACTCGCATACCCATTTCGACCACGTGGGCGGCAACCGCGAGTTCACCGACGTGCGCAATCTCGACCTGCCGTTCAGCCAGGCGAGCGCGCGCGGCGAGGTCGGCGACGCGCTGCGCGACTATGCCAAGGACACGCTCGCCGAAGATCGCGTTTGCGGGGCCCTGCCGGCGGGCGTCACGAGCCGCGATTACGCGATACCGGCCTGGAAGCCCGCAGCCCACATCGAGGACGGCGAACGGCTTGACCTCGGCGGCCGCACCGTAAAAGTCCTGCAGACGCCCGGTCACACGCCGGATTCCCTGTGCCTGCTCGACTCCGCGAACGGGTTGCTGTTCACGGGCGATACCTATTATTCGGACGAGGTCTTTCTCTGGGCGCCGGAATCGGACGTGGCGAACTACGAGGCCTCGATCGCGAAACTCGTGAAACTCGCGCCGTCGCTCACGCTGTTGTTGCCGGCGCACGGCCCGCCGGTAGCGAAACCGGCGCAATTGCTCGAACTCGGCAGGGCGCTCAGGGATATCGAGGCGGGAACCGTGCCATTCGAGACCACGAAGTCCGGGAGGCGCCTGTTCAAGTTCGAACATTTCTCCATCCTCATGAACGGGAAAGGCTGAACATGGCAGGCAGCAAGTCCGGCGGTGCCAGGGCCGCAGCGAAGAAAAGCAAGGGCCGCGGCAAGTCGCTCGCGCCGAACAAGTCGAAGCGGGGCCTGGACGCGGCGGAAATCGCGCTTGCGCTCGATGACGGGCGCATCGCGGAGCTCGCCGCTCAGGTGCGGGAGCGCGGCGGCGCGCCGATCGGCGCCTACCGCGAGCCGCTGTCCGGCAGCACCGTGCTGCTCGCGGCGCTGCCGCTCGCGGCGGTTCAGCCAACGCCGTTCCAGCGCGACCTCTCGCCGACCCATGCCAAGCGCCTGGCGCAGAAGATCGACGAGGCGGGTTCGTTTCTCGACCCGATCATCGTGGTGCGCGGCGAGGACGGCGAGTTCTGTACCCCGAACGGCCGCCACCGGCTCGCGGCCGCGAAGGTACTCGGCCTGAAGCAGATCACGGCGCTAGTCTCCCCGGACGAGGGGCTGGCATTCCGGATCCTCGCGCTCAACACCGAAAAGGCGCACAACCTCAAGGACAGGAGCCTGGAAGTCATCCGGATGGCGAGAGCGCTGGCGCGGCGTGAGCCGCGCGCCAAGGAAAGCGATTTCGCCGCGCAGTTCGAGTCGGCCGAGTTCCTGACGCTCGGCATCCTGTACGCGAAAGACGCGCGCTTCGCCGGCGGCGCGTATGGTTCCTTCCTCAGGAAGGTGGACCGCTTCTCGGACCGGACCCTCGCCGTGAGCCTGCGCGAGCGCGAGGGCTACGCGTCCCGGCTGCGCGAAATCGATACGCAGGTGCGCAAGGTGGTGAAGGCGCTGGAGGCGCGCGGCTTCAAGTCGCCATACCTGCGCACCTTCGTCGTCGCGCGCATCAACCCGGTGCGCTTCCACCGCACCAGGCCGGGCGATGCGAAGCCGCCGATGCCGATCGCGGCGGCGCTCACCCGCATGACGGCCGCCGCGAAAGGCTTTGACGTCGGCAAGGTGCGCTCGTCGGACCTCGCGCTGGTGGCGGCGTTGTCGAGCGACTAGAACCGTTCACATTCCCCGGGAGATCTGCATGAAGGATACCGTCCAATGGCGGTTCGCCGCCGCCGTCGCGATGAGCGTCGCTGTCGCGGGCCTGGCGCGCGCCGGGGCCGCGAACCCTGGCCCGGACGAGGCCGCATTTCGCGCCCTCTACCAGGAATTGCTCGAAATCAATACGACGCGCTCGACCGGCAGCTGCACGCAGGCGGCCGAGGCAATGCGCGCGCACCTCTCCGCGGCGGGCTATCCCGCCGGGGACCTTGAGATCCTTGCGCCGCCGGACGCCCCGGGCGATGGCGCGCTGGTCGCCGTGCTGCGCGGCAAGGACGAAACCGCGAAACCCATCCTGCTGCTCGCCCACATCGACGTGGTCGAGGCGAAGCGCGAGGACTGGACACGCGACCCGTTCAAGCTGGTCGAGGAAGACGGCTGGTTCTACGCCCGCGGCGCGAGCGACGACAAGGCGATGGCCGCGATCTTCACCGACAGCCTGGTCCGCTACCGCAAGGAAGGCTACCGTCCGCGCCGCGACATCAAGCTGGCACTGACCTGCGGAGAAGAGACCGCGGGTGCGGGCCTGTTCGACAGCGTGCGTTGGCTGGCGAAAACGCGGCCCGAAGTGCTCGGCGCCGAGTTTGCGATCAACGAGGGCGCCGGCGGCGAACTCGACAAGGATGGCAAGCCGCTCGCCCTGCAGGTCCAGGCCGGCGAGAAGGTGTACCAGGACTTTGCGCTCGTGGCGACTGATGTCGGCGGCCACAGCTCGCTTCCCACGCGCGAGAACGCCATCGTGCGCCTGGGTACGGCCCTCGCGAAGCTGGGCGCCTACCACTTCCCGACCCGGCTGAACCCGGTTACGACCGCCTATTTCGAGGCGATGTCGAAGCTCGTCGAGCCGGCGATCGGCGCCGACATGCGCGCGGTGCTCAAGTCTCCGGCCGACGAAGCGGCGGCGGCACGGTTGTGGACCGCCGACCCGCAGTGGAACGCGATGCTCCGCACCACCTGCATCGTCAGCCAGATCGAAGGGGGCCACGCGCCGAACGCGATTCCGCAACGCGTCAAGGCAAACGTGAATTGCCGCATCCTGCCGGGCGTGCCGGTCGCCGAGGTCCAGGCGCAAATCGTCAAGCTCCTTGCCGACGACAGGATCGCCGTGACGCCGGTGGGCGAGGGCGGCGTGCAATCGCCGGTTCCGCCCCTGACGGAGAAGATCCTCGGACCGGCGCGCGAGGTCGCCGAGTCGATCTGGCCCGGGGTCGCCGTCGTGCCGGCGATGCTGCCCGGCTACACGGACGGGAAATACCTCAATCCGGCCGGCGTGCCGACCTATGGCCTGTCGGGCCTGTTCGAGGATGCCGAGGGCAACCACATCCACGGCCTCAACGAGCGCATGCGCGTGAAATCGCTGATGGACGGGCGCCGGTTCCTGTACGAGGTCGTGAAGCGCTACGCGGACGGCGAGTAAGCGGCCGCTGCGCGCCCTTTGACGTTGACATCCGCTTCGCAAATCGGTTGCGCGAACTGCCCCTAGAGGCAGCCTGCGCCGCCAGGCTCCGGTCGTGTGCTGCGCGGGCACGGCATTGCTGCATGTAAAGGAGTGGATGTCATGAACTTCCCGTCGACGGGCTGGAGATACGGACTCGCCTTCGTCGCGACGCTGGCGATTGCGCCGCTTGCATCGGCCGGACCGGGCGACCGCGAAGGATCCTGGGAGACCCGGCTCGGGATCATCTTCAACAATTCCGCGAACTGGGATTTCGATGGCGGCACGACCGCCAAGATCAACAGCGATTCGTCCCTGTTGTTCGGGATTTCGTACCACTACACCGACAATTTCGAGTTCGGCGCCAACCTCAATTTCGGGCAGACGGACTACCAGGCGAACATCATCGGCGACGTCGCGTCCTATGACGTACACGGCCATTTCGACAACACCTGATGTTCGACGCGACCTGGAACGTGATGAACGGCCCATTTACGCCGTATCTGTCGGCGACCGCCGGCTGGGCCTGGATCGACACGAATATCGCGGAAGGCCCGCCCCAGACGGGCTGCTGGTGGGATCCGTGGTGGGGCTATGTCTGCGCGAATTTCCAGGACACCAAGTCGATCGACGGCCTCGCCTACGGTTTCGACGTCGGCGCCCGCTACGACATCAGCGACACCTTCGACGTGCGCGCGTCCTACCTGATGCGCTGGGTCGACCTCAGCCACGCGAATGGCTCGCCTGACCTGGACGGCTTCCAGCTCAGCGTCGGCTGGAAATTCTGAGCTAGCGCAGCGCGCGGATCCGGATGTGGCGCAGCGCCAGGGCGCCCGGGTGGTCGCCCTGGATGCCGAGGCAACCTTGCTTCGCGAGGCCGTAGTCCGGGTACTTGCCGAACTTGCTCGCGGCGACCCTGGCTTTCCAGTCCGGGCTCGATAGCTCGTAGTCGACGACTTTGCGGCCATTCAGCCAGTGCTCGACGCGGGCGCCGTCGACCACGATGCGCGCCGCGTTCCATTCGCCGTGCGGCTTGACGATGCCGGCGGGCGCGGCGTAGAGCGCGTAGGCGGCGGCCGCCGAGCTCAGCCGGTTGCGGCCGTCCGGGGCGTTCGCGTCGTCCAGGAGCTGGTACTCCGGCGCGCTCCAGTAAATGTGGTCGTACTCGCGCGTACCGCGATAGAACAGGCCGCTGTTGCCGCCTTTGCCGATCTTCCACTCGAATTCGAGCTCGAAGTCGCCGAACATTTCGCGCGATACGAGGTCGTCGACCTCGCCGTCCTTGGAGAGCTCGTCGCCGGAGATCTTCCAGCCCGCTGGGAATTCCGCGCTGTCCCAGCCCCGCCAGGCCGAGCCCTTTGCGTCCAGCAACGAACGCCACGCAGGCCCGTTGCCGGCATCCTGCGCCCATGCGCCGGCGATCCACACTGCCGCGATCAGGATCGAAGCCTTCTTCATTTCGGTCTCCCGGTCCAGTCTCCGCGCGCCACCGCGGGCACGAATCGATCGAGGCCGGGCGGCGGAAACGCAAGCGTCCGGTCTTCCTCCGCGCTCTGGTACGCGGCCATGAGCAGCTCGACGACCCCGAGCCCGTCGTCGAAGGTCAGCAGCGGCGTTTCCTTCCCGAGGAAAGCGCGCACGAAGTGGCGGTCCTCGTCCTCGTAGCCGTAGGCCGCGGCCTCGTTCGCGACCACCGGCATCAGGCCGATCTCGGCATTCTGCTTTTCGACGAGGTCTTCGCCGGCCCGCGCCTGCACGGCACGCGAGAAGAAGACCTTGAGCCCGCTGTCGAGCGTGTTCCAGGACATCGAGTACTCGGGTCCCAGCAGCTCAGCGGAAAGGCGCAGGCCCGCGCCGACGAAGCTCCAGGACGTCGTCGCCTCGCCGATCGCCAGCTGCCCGTCGTCGGTCTCGAACTCGACCGAAAGGCTCGCGAAGTCCTCGGCAGGCCGCTTCGCATAATCGACTTCGCGCCCGTAGGTCTCGGCCAGCTGCCGTGCGTATTCCGGGCGGGACCACTTGAGGCTGGCGATGCGCCCGGTGACGCGCGCGGGCCGGACCGATTCGCGCGGCGCGCCCGGGCGCGTCAGCAGGTGGCGCACGAGCAGCGCGGAGTGGCACATCATGTCGTTGAGGACGCCGCCGCCCTGCAGGTCGCCGCGCCAGAACCAGGGCGCGTGCGGTCCGCTGTGCTCCTCGGCCGCGCGCGCGAGGTAGGGCCGGCCGGTGCGCGCCGCGCCGCGCGACCAGGCGAGCGCGCGTCCCGCCTGCACCTGCGGGGCGAACAGCTGGTTTTCGAGGTAGCCGTGCGCGACGCCCGATTTCCTCACGAGCTCGACGATGCGCCGCGCCTCGGCGACCGTGCGGGCGAGCGGCTTTTCGCAGGCGATGCCGCGAAGCGTACCGCGGCCGCCCGCGATTGCCGCCGTGATTTCCTCGATGTTCTCGACACGCCGGTGGTTCGGGCCCGCGATCCACAGCGCATCGATCGCGGGATCCGCGACCATGTCGGCGATCGACGCGTAAGGCCTGGCGTCGCCGACATCGAGCGCGCGCGCGCGGGCCGCGGCGGCCGCGGCCTTCGCCGGCGTCGGGCTCCAGATGCCGCGCACGTCGGCGTCGCGTACCGCGCGAAAGGCCTGCAGGTGAAAGCCGGCGTTGAAGCCGCTGCCGACGAGGCCGATGCCGAGGCGGCCCGCGCCGGCATTCATTTCCCGGGCACCTGCAGGCCGACCTTGCGCAGGACCCCGGGCGGCGGCCCGTCGAAGCGCTCGAGCGCGACGTTGCCGACGTAGCCGAGGTCCTTCGACCCGGCCGGCGTCGTGTAGAACCCGCCTGCCGTGAGGTCGCGGAAGGTCGCGAAGAATTTCGCCGCCTGCGCGAATTCCGGCGTCGCGCGCGGCAGGCAGCAGATGTCGTCGCAGATCGCGGCTTTCTGCGCGGGCGCAAGGTCCACGAAGAACCTGCCGAAGCGCTTCTTCGACTCGGTCTCGAGCCAGCCGAGGCCTTCGAGGACCGTCTTGCGGTCCGCGCGTTGCGCCTCGTAGGGCGCGCTGATCCATTCGTCGATGAAATCGACGACGCCGACCGCCGAGGCGGCGGGCGAGGGCCCGTCCTGCGGGATGATGACGTCGCAGAGTGCCGCGGTCGCCTGGCGCATGAACGGCGGCAGCGTCAGGGGCCAGAACTGGCCGGGCTGGTATGCCCGGTTGAGCGCGGGGTCGGTGCCGTAGCCTTTTGTGGCAGGCGCCGCCGCCGTGCCGACCGCGGGGCGCTGCAGCCAGGGCAGCGTCGAGGCCATCGCGACCCATTTCAGCGCGGTTCGGCGATCGACGCGGATGGGTTCGCTCATGGGCGCCTACAGCTCCTTGCGGGTCATGCGATCGAGGATATGGTCGGCGGCGCGCCAGGCGAGCGCCATGATCGTGAGCGTCGGGTTCTTGTCGGCATTGGAGGCGAACACGGCGCCGTCGGCAATGAACAGGTTCGGCACGTCCCAGGCCTGCCCCCAGCGGTTGGTCACGGATTTCGCGGCGTCGTCGCCCATGATCGCGCCGCCGACCTCGTGGATGATCGAGCCGCCCGGGGCGATGGCTTTCGAGCCGTCCCGGATCACGGGTTCCTTGGTGCGCCCGCCCATCGCCTCGATGATCTCGCCGAAGCTGCGCTGCATGTGCGCGGCCTGCCGGGTCTCGTGCTCCGACCACTGCCAGCGGAAGCGCAGCACGGGGATGCCCCAGCGGTCCTTCACCCCGGGATCGATCTCGCACCGGGAATTCTCGTTCGGGATCATCTCCCCGCGGCCATCGAACCAGACGAAGGATCCGTAGTAGCGGCGCGCGTCCTCCCTGAATTTGCGCCCGTAGCTGCCGCCCGTCAGCCATTCGATGCCGCCGACGGTGCCCATGCCCGGCATGCCGCGGCCGCCGCCGAACTCCACATGGTAGCCGCGAGCGAACCCGAGCTTGCCGGCGAGCTGCTCCCGGTACAGCCACCAGGGTGCATACATGTGACCGCCGCCCGCGCCGTCCTCGTTGTGCGGCGGCAGGCTCTCGAGCAGCGGAACCTGGCCTTCGACGCTGCTGCCGACCGTATCCATGAGGTAGCGTCCGAGCCTGCCGCTCGAATTCGCGAGCCCCTGCGGGAACCGCGCGCTGTTCGAGTTGAACAGGATCCGCACCGTCTCGCAGGAGCTCGCGCCGAGCACGACGGCCCGCGCGGCCGCGTGGTGCGACCTGCCGGTCGTCCGGTCGATGTAGCTGACGCCGCTCGCGCGTCCTTTACGGTCGAGCGTGACTTCGCGCGCCATCGCGTTGACCAGGATGTCGAGCTTGCCGGTCGCGAGGGCCGGCGGCAGGTGTACTGTCGTCGACTGGTAGTTCGCGCGGATCGAGCAGCCGCGACCGCAGGGCGTGGCCCAGAAGCACGCGGCGCGGCCGCGCATGTGCTCGGCGAGGATCTTCTGCGCGTTCGCGTTGCCGGGATGCAGCTTCGCCGGTATCGTCCTGTCGTCGAGCTTCCGGGTCAGCACGGCGCGGTGGCCCGCGACCACCGGGATGCCGAGCTTTTTCGAACGATCGGCGATGAGCAGGTCGCTCACGCGCGGCTTCGGCGGCGGCAGCAGGCAGCCGGGCGACGAGTCCGGCGTGTTCTCGAGGCCGTCGTTGTGCCCGTACACGCCGATCAGCATCTCGACCTTGTCGTAGTACGGCGCGAGCTCGGCGTAGGTGAGCGGCCAGTCGAAGCCGAGCCCGTCGCGGCTCTTCGGCTTGAAGTCGTAGGGCCCGTTGCGGAAGGAATAGCGGCCCCAGTGGTTGGTGCGTCCGCCGAGCATGCGCGCCCGCCACCAGTCGAACCGGCCCGAGTCGTCGTCTGACGTATTCACGTACGGCTCGCCGGGCACCTGCCAGCCGCCGTCGACTGTGGCGTCGTGAAATCCGAAGGGCTTTTCGGGCGTCGAGGCGGCGCGAAGCGGCGCCTCGCCCCGGGTCTGGAACATGGGGGTTTCCCGCTCGGGCACGTAGTTGCGGCCCGCCTCGAGCATCAGCACGCGCGCGCCCGCCATGGTGAGCGTGTACGCGGCCTGGCCGCCGGCCGCGCCCGAGCCGACCACGATGACGTCGTACTCCCCGAGCTTTTCCGGCGTGACGAAAGGCACTGAACCCTAGCCCCCGGCTCGCCGCGCTGCGCCGCCGGGGTTGCGGAAGGACAGCGCGAACAGGAGGAAGATCGCGGCCGCGATCGCTGCCGGCACGAGCCAGATGGCGTGCCAGTCGTGGCCGCCTGCGGCGGCGTAACGGTCGACGACGAGGCCCGCGATCCGGAACCCGATCAGCATGCCGACCCCGTAGGTCGCGAGCGTGATGAGTCCCTGGGCAGAGCCGCGATAGCGCTCGCCCGCCTGCGAATCGGTGTAGATCTGTCCCACCACGAACAGGAAATCGTAGCAGGCGCCGTGCAGCGCGATGCCTATCAGCAGCAGCGCGGCCAGCCCGTGCGCATCGCCATAGGAAAAAAGCACGTAGCGCAGGGCCCAGGCCAGCATGCCGACGAGCAGCGTCCACTTCACGCCGAAGCGGGCGAGGCACCACGGCACGGCCAGCATGAACAGTACCTCGGACGCCTGGCCGAGCGTCTGCTTGCCGGCGGCGCTCGCGACGCCGATCTCGGTCAGGAACTGGTTCGCGTGCTGGTAATAGAACGCGAGCGGGATGCAGACCAGGATCGAAGCCAGGAAGAAGACGAGGAAGTTCGCATCCCGCAGCAGCCCCAGCGCGTCCGACCCGAAGGCCCGGGCGAGCGATGCACCCCCGCCGCCGGCAATCCCAAGCGGCGGCGTGCGCGGCAGCGTGAAGCTGTAGAGGCCGAGGACCAGCGAGGCGGCCGCGGACATCAGGAACGTGCGGCCCAGCATGCCGCGATGGAGGGCTTCGGGCGCGTCCCAGGCAAACAGGTAGCTGATCGCGAGGCCGGCGACGATCCAGCCGACCGTGCCCCACAGGCGCACGCGGGAGAACTGCGCGCGCGAATCCGGCAGCGCGCGGAAGGCGATGGCGTTCACCAGCGCAAGCGTCGGCATGTAGAGGATCATGTAGCCGAGCAGCAGCGGATGGAATTGGCCGAACGACTGCGCGCGCGCGACCAGGAACAGGAGCAGCGCGCCCGTCAGGTGGATGACGCCGAGCAGGCGCTCCGCGCTGACATAGCGGTCGGCGACCAGCCCGAAGACGAATGGCGCGACGATGGCGCCCCACGACTGCGTCGAGTAGGCGCTGCCGATGCCGGCGCCGCTCGCGCCGAGCGTCGTTGCGAGGTAGGTGCCCATCGTCACGAACCAGCCGCCCCAGATGAAGAACTCGAGGAACATCATCGCCCCGAGTCGCGGCTTCAGGAGCGCCTGCATGCGTGGATGTTAACCCGGACCCGGCGCCAGCGCCTTGGCGCGCCGCAGCGCGAGCGTCGCGATGCCGCCCGCGAGCATGGCGCCGGCGAGCAGCAGCAGGCCGCCGGTGTAGCCCCCGGTTGCGCCCTTCACGAGCCCGATCGCCATCGGCCCGACCAGGCCGCCGAGGGCGCCCATCGTGTTGATCAGCGCAATGCCCGCGGCGGAGGCGGGCCCGGCCAGGAAGCGGCTGGGCAGCGACCAGAACGGTCCGCGGCCGCCGAGGTCGCCGATCGCGGCGACCGTCAGCATCACCAGCGCGGGCAGCGGCGACTTGACGATGGCGGACGCGGCGAACCCGACGACGGCGACGAACAGCGTCGCCGCGAGATGCAGGATGCGCTCCCCGGTGCGGTCGGACCTGCGCCCGACGAGGACCATCCCGGCGGCCGCGAACGCGTAGGGAATCGCCGAGAGAAGCCCGACCTCCAGGTTGCTCAGCCCGCCGAAGCCCTTGAGGATCTGCGGCATCCAGAGCGACAACCCATAGCTGCCGGACTGCAGCACCAGGCTGATGAGCCCGATCGCCCAGACGACGGGATGCGCGAGCGCGGCGCCGATGCCGATTCGATGGCGATCCTGTGCAAGCGCCTGCTCGGAACGGATCTCGCGCACGAGCCAGGCTTTTTCTTCCGCGCCGAGCCATGCCGCGTCCTCGGGCCGGTCGTCAAGGACAAAGTAAACGACGATTCCCAGTACCACGGCCGGCATTCCCTCGACCAGGAAAAGCCATTGCCAGCCGGCAAGTCCCAGGCGCCCGTCCAGGCCCAGCAGCATTCCCGCGAGCGGCCCGCCGATCACGACGGAGAGCGGGATTGCGACCATGAACCAGGACACGGCCCGCGCGCGTTGCTGCTGCGGGAACCAGTCACACAGGAAATAGATGATCCCCGGGAAGAAGCCCGCCTCGGCGACGCCGAGCAGGAAGCGCAGGCAATAGAAAGCCATGGGCGAGTGGGCCCACATCATCGCGACCGAAATCACGCCCCAGGTGATCATGATGCGCGTGATCCACAGGCGCGCGCCGACGCGGGCGAGGATCAGGTTGCTCGGCACCTCGAACAGCGCGTACCCGACAAAGAAGATCCCGGCGCCGAAGCCGTACATGCGCGCGCTGAGGCCGAGGTCGTCGTTCATCTGCAGCGCCGCGAAGCCGATGTTGACGCGGTCGATGAACGCGACCGTGTAGAGCAGGAGCAGGAACGGCAGCAGGCGCCGCGTGACCTTGCGCAAGGTCGCCTGCTCGATCGAGGGGTGGTCCAACTTGCAGCCTTCCCGCCGGGAGTGCGGGGATTATCGGCAGTTCGCGCCGGGAACGCGAGGCATTGCGGCTGCGAGCGCCGCGATTTCACCGGGGCCCACGCGGCAGCAGCCGCCGACGAGTCCCGCGCCGGCGGCAATCCAGCCGGGTACCAGCGTGGCCAGGCTCGCGCCGGCCGGGCGGCCCTGCCAGCTTTCGCTGCCGGCTCCCCAGGTCTCGCCCGAGTTCGGGTAGACGACGATCGGCTTGCCGGTACCGGACTTCAGCGCGCGGATGGCGTCGCCGACGATTTCAGGCTTCACGCAGTTGACGCCGACGGCGATGACGCCGGCCGCCGCATCCGCAAGGCGCGCGCAGTCGGCGAGCGGTTCGCCGTGCGACGTGCGTGCCCCGTCCGGCGAGGTGAAACTGAGCCAGGCGCGGGTCCCCGGATGGCGTTCGAGGAGCAGTGCGCAGGCGCGTGCCTCGTCGAGGACCGGGATCGTCTCGCAGGCGAGGAGATCGGCGCCCGCCGCGGCCAGCACGCCGAATCGCCGCGCGTGGTAATCGACGAGCTCCTGGACCGAGAGACCGTAGTCGCCGCGATACTCGGCGCCATCGTGGCTGATCGCACCGTAAGGCCCGACCGAAGCGGCCACAAGGAGCTTGCGTAAGTCTTCGGGGTGGTCGCGCCGATAGCGGTCCCGCGCGCGACGGGCGAGCTCGACCGAGAGCTGCAGCAGCCGCGTCGTACCGGCGGCGTCGATGCCCGCGGCGGCGAAGCCCTCGTAGCTTGCCTGGTAGCTCGCGGTGATCGCGATGCGGGCGCCGGCCGCGTAGTAGTCGTAGTGCAGCTGCTCGATGGCCTCCGGCGCCGTGCGCAGCACGCGCGCGGACCAGAGCGGGCCCGAGATGTCGCAGCCGCGCGCCTCCAGTTCGGTCGCGAGCCCGCCGTCGAGGATCAGCACGTCATCGTCGGGGAGGGCGGACATCATGCGATGAGTGCGAGCAGGCCCCGCAGGATCTCGATGGGCCGCGGCGGGCAGCCGGGAATGTGCAGGTCCACCGGCACGACGTTGGCGACGCCGCCGAAGACGGCATAGCTTCCGGCGAAGCAGCCGCCGTCCTTCGCGCAGCCGCCGACGGCGACGACCCATTTCGGCGCGGGCATCGCCTCGTACGTGCGTTCGAGGGCCTCGCGCATGTTGCGCGTCACCGGCCCGGTGACGAGGAGCACGTCCGCATGGCGCGGAGAGGCGACGAAACGCAGGCCAAAGCGCTCTAGATCGTAGTAGGGGTTGGCGAGCGCATGGATCTCGAGTTCGCAGCCGTTGCAGGAGCCGGCGTCCACTTCTCGGATCGCGAGGCTGCGGCCGAGCCGCGCGCGCGCAGAACGGTCGAGACGACGGGCGAGACCGGCGATTTCCGCAGCGTCCGTGGGGCCGAGCTTCTCCGTAAGCGGCGACCTGACCAGCGACTCGAACAGGAGCTTGCGCATCTTCCAGGGGCCTCAGAGATCGTGGCCGGAATAGGAGCAGTTGAACGACTTGTTGCAGAGCGGAAAGTCCGCGACGATGTTTCCCTCGATCGCGGCCTCGAGCAGCGGCCACTGGAACCAGGACGGGTCCCGCAGGTGGCAGCGCTCGATGCGTGCGTCCGCACCGAGCCTCAGCCAGGCGAAGAGGTCGCCGCGAAAGCCCTCGACCAGCGCGGCGCCTTCGACCGGCCCGGGCGGGCGCGGCGCGGTTTGGTGCACGCGGCCGGCCGGCAGACGCGCCAGGATCTGCGCCACGAGCGAGAGGCTCTGCTCCACTTCGCGGATGCGGATCCAGACCCGCGCGTTGACGTCGCCCGCTTCCAGTACGGGCACCTCGAATTCCAGCGCATCGTAAGGCGGATAACCGGGCCGTCGCCGGGCGTCGAAGTCGCGCCCGGAAGCGCGGCCGACGAAGCCGCCGGCACCGAAGCGCCGCGCGTGCTGCGGTTTCAGGACGCCGGTGCCGACGGTCCGGTCCTGGAGAGAGGCGGTGTTGTCGTACAACTCGACGAGGTGCGGAAACCGGCTACGGGCCGTCGCGACGAATCCCGCGATCGCTGCTGCGCCCCCAGCGTCGAGATCGCGTGCGATCCCGCCCGGGACGACCATGTCGAGCATCAGCCGGTGCCCGAATGCCGCGTCTGCGGCACGCAGCGCGAGCTCGCGCAGCACCGCGCAGTGAGCGTGCAGCACCGGGAACGACGCGTCGTTGCAGATGGCGCCGATGTCGCCGAAGTGGTTCGCGAGCCGCTCGAGCTCGGCCATCAGCGCCCGCAGCCAGTGTGCGCGTGCGGGTGCGGCGATCTCGAGCGCGGATTCCGCGGCGCGGGCGAATGCCAGCGCGAACCCGATGGTGCTGTCGCCGGAAACCCTTCCCGCGAGCTGCACGCCGCGCGCGAGGTCGGCGCCGGCCATCAGTCCCTCGACGCCCTTGTGTGCGAAGCCGAGCCGTTCCTCGAGCCGCACGATCGTCTCGCCGCTCGCGGTGAACCGGAAATGCCCGGGCTCGATGATGCCGGCATGAACCGGGCCGACCGGGATCCGGTGCAGGTTCTCGCCCTCGACCGGGAGGAACGGGTAGTGTGACGCCGCCGCCGGCACCGGCGCGCGCTGCGCGTCGCCGAGCGGACGGCGGAACTCCCAGCGCCCGTGGTCGAGCCACGGGCGCGCATCCGGCAGGCCGGTGGCCGCGAGCCCGAACAGGTCCTGGATCGAGCGCTCGAGACGAATCGCAGGCGCGTGAAATTCGCCGACCGAGGGAAACTGCCGGCCGGGGCAGGGCAGGCTCAGCACGCCGATCGCAGCGCCGGACCCGTCGAGCAAAGCCATGTGCACGGCATCTGCCTCGCCCCAGAGTCCGAGCAGCGTGAAGCTGCCCTGCGTGAGGCATTCCGCGGCGAGGCCCCAGTCGTCGGCTCCCACGACGGCGCGCGTCCAGGGCCGATGCGCGGCGACTGCGCGGCCCGCTGAGAGCAGCTCGTCGAGGCTCGGCGCATCGAACACGGGTGTCGGCGCGCGCATCTCGCTCACCCGAGCATCGCCGCGACGTGACGGAACCACTCGACCAGCGGCGCCGGCAAGTAAATGCCGGCCACGAGCACGAGACCGAAGTGCAGGTACATCGGAACATAAGAGGCTTTCGCAGGCGCGACGCTGCCGCGAACCGGCCCGAATGCCACGCCGTTCAGCCGCAGGAACAGGGCTCCGAGTGCGACCAGCAGGCCGAGGACCAGCGGGATCGCGAGCAGCGGTTCGCGCCCGAAAGTCGTGGTCACGATCAGGAATTCGCTCATGAAGAGGCCGAACGGCGGCAGGCCCGCGATCGCGACCACGCCCGCCACGAGTCCCCAGCCCAGCCAGGGGTGCGAAACGGTTAGGCCGCCGATGTCCGCGAGCTTCTGCGTGCCCTTGACCTGGGCGACGTGGCCAACAGTGAAGAAGATGGCGGACTTCGTCAGGCTGTGCAGGACCATGTGAAGAAGGCCCGCGAAGTTTGCGAGCGGCCCGCCCATGCCGAAGGCGAAAGCGATGATTCCCATGTGCTCGATCGAGGAATATGCGAACAGGCGCTTGATGTCGCGGCGACGGTACAGCATGAAGGCGGCGAACACGAGCGAAACGAGGCCCATCGTCACCATCAGCGGCCCCGGCGCGAGCGCCCTCGGGTTCGCCGCCAGCAGGATCTTGAAGCGCAACACGGCATAGAGGGCGACGTTCAGCAGGAGGCCGGAAAGGACCGCGGAAATCGGCGTCGGACCCTCGGCGTGCGCGTCGGGCAGCCACGCATGCAGCGGCGCGAGCCCGACCTTGGTGCCGTAGCCGAGCAGCAGGAAGATGAACGCGAGGTTCAGGAGCGACGGGTCGAAGTCCGCCGCATGCCGCACCAGGATCGACCACACCATCGCGTCGCGGCCTTCGCCGACCACCGGGTGCGCAGCCATGTAGACGAGGATGGTGCCGAAGAGCGCGAGCGCGATGCCGACGCTGCCGAGGATGAAATACTTCCAGGCCGCTTCGAGCGCCGCGCTCGTGCGGTAGATCCCGACCATCAGCACCGTCGTGAGCGTCGCGAGCTCGATGGCGACCCACATCAGGCCGATATTGTTGGCGAGGAGCGCTAGGTTCATGCCGAACATGAGTGCCTGGTACATCGCGTGATAGAAGCGCAGGTATCCCGGGGTCAGCTTGCCGGCGTCGAGTTCGTGCTGGATGTAGCTGGCGCTGAACAGGCTGGTGGTGAATCCCACCAGCGCGCCCAGGACGATGAACACGATGTTGAGGTCGTCCACGAGCAGGTAGACGCCCGGCTCCGGCCGCCCGCCGAGCAGCAGCGCGAGCGAGGCGGCCAGGGTCATCAGCGCCGCGACCACGTTCAGCCGCGCAGTGAGGCGATACCCGGGCAGCACCGCGAGCAGCACGGCCGTGCCGAGCGGAATCAGCAGAATCGCGCGCACCGGCCATTCGGCGGGCCCGCTCATTGCCGTTCACCCCGGTGGCGGTCGAGCGCCTGCACGTCCACCGAGTCGAATCGCTCGCGGATGCGGAACAGGAAGATGCCGATCACGATGAATGCGATCAAGATCGAGAACGCGACGCTGATCTCGACGACCAGCGGCATGCCCTTGGCGCCGGTCGCGGCCAGCACCAGGCCGTTCTCGACCGACATGAAGCCGACGACCTGGCTCACCGCATTGCGCCGCGTCACCATCATGAGGAGGCCGAGCAATACGACCGCGAGCGCAAACGCGAGGTCCTCGCGCGCGAGCGGATCCGCGCCTTCCGTCACCTGCAGCATGACTGCGATCGAGAGCGCGACTAGCGCCATGCCGGCGAGCATGGTCGGGCCCACGCCGATCACGGTCTCGACCTCGCGGTGAATGCCGAGCCGTTGGATCATGCGGTGCAGCGCGGCGGGAATGACGATCCCCTTGAACACGAGGGCGATTCCCGCTGTCACGAACAGGTGCGGCGCGTCCTGGACGTGGGCCTGCCAGCCGACCGACGCCGCGAGCACGAATGCGTGCAGCGCGAAGATGTTCAGGAGCGCGTACAGGCGGTCCTGGTAGAGCATCATGAAACTCGCGAGCACCAGGCCGCCGGCGAACAGGTGCGCGATGTCGAATGCGAGCCGGTCCATCACAGGCTCCGCGACACGAACATCAGGAGCGCCGCCAGGAGTCCCAGCATCAGCGCCGCGCCCAGGAACTCGGGAACGCGGAACACGCGCATCTTCGCGATCACGGTCTCGAAGATCGCGAGCAGCGTGCCGCCGACGGCGAGCTTGCCGAGCCAGGCCGCGGCGCCGAGCGCGCTCCCGGCCGGGCCCGCGCCGGGCGGCGCCAGGCCCCAGGGCGCGAACAGGCAGGCGATCAGGGACACGTAGAGCAGCAGCTTCAGCATCGACGCGAACTCGATCATCGCGAGGTGCCGGCCGGAATATTCGAGCACCATCGCCTCGTGCACCATCGTGAGCTCGAGGTGCGTCGCCGGGTTATCCACGGGGATGCGCGCATTCTCGGCGATCGCGACCATCACCAGCGCGATCATTGCCATGCCGACCGAGACGCGCAGCCCGGCCTCGGGCGAGCCCATGAATTCCGCGACCGTCGAGAGCTGCGTGGAGCCGGCGACCAGCGCGAGCGTGAACGCGATCAGGAGCATGGCGGGCTCGGCGAACGAGGCAATCATGACCTCGCGGCTCGAGCCGATACCGCCGAAACTGGTGCCGACATCCATGCCCGCGAGCGCGAGCAGGAAGCGAGCGCTGCCGAGGAGGGCGATGATCGCAATCAGGTCCGCGCTCCAGCTGTAGAGCAGCCCGGCCGCGAACGTCGGCACGAGCGCGGCGGCGACCCAGGTCGCCGCAAATATCAGGTACGGAGCCGCGCGAAACAGCCACGAAGCGTCCGTCGGCGAGCACGACCTCCTTGCGCAGCAGGCGCAGCAGGTCGCGGTAGGGCTGCAACACGGACGGCCCGCGGCGGCGCAGCAATTGCGCCTTCAGCTTGCGCACGAAGCCGGTCAGCAGCGGTGCGAGCAGCAGCACCAGCGCCATCTGCGCGAACTGGGTGAGCAGTTCGGGCATCAGGGCCATAGCGCGAGCACCAGCAGCAGCGTCACGAGCGCGAGGAAGACGAGCGTCAGGTACCGCCGGATAGTCAGGAACTGGACCACGTTCAGCTTCTCGGCGACGAAGCCGACCGCATCCGCGGTCGGCACGTACAGGAAGTCCCAGAGCAGGTCGCGCACGACGACGATGAAACGCGCAGGGGCGGTGCTGCCGGGCAGCGGCATCTCGACATGCTCGCGCGCGGCGAACACCCAGGTGCCGAACACGCGCCGGATCGGCTGCGCGAAGCTTGCGGCCGTGTACTGCGTCGCCGGATCCGGGTCCGGGTAGCCGCAGCCCCAGGACGGCGCGCGGCGCCGCGCCCGCGAGGCGAAGCGGTGGATGACCAGCGCGGCGAGCGCAGCCGATACCGCGACGAATACGAACACCAGCCAGCCGTTGTAGGAACTGCGGCCGGCTGCGACCGGCACGATCGAGAGCCAGGGAACGCCGGCCTGCAGGGGCATGCGCGTCCCGACCAGCGCCTGCACGGCGGGCGCGAGCGCGTCGATCACGAAGCCAGGCAGGATGCCGGCGGCGAGGCACAGCGCCGCAAGCAGGAACATGGCCGCGAGCGAGAGCCGGTCGGTCTCTTCGGCCTCGCCCGCAGCCTGGCGAGCGCGGGCGGCCGAGGAAGCTGATGCCAAAAGCCCTGACGAAGCAGGCGGCGGCGAGCGCGGCCGACAGTGCCAGCATGCCGCCGACGGCGGGCACCATGAACTTCAGCGCCCACTGCGGCATCTCCGGGCTCTGAAGTACGGCCTGGAATGTCAGCCATTCGGAGACGAACCCGTTCAGCGGCGGCAGCGCCGAGATCGCGATGCAGCCGACCAGGAATGCGAGCGCAGTCATCGGCATTCGGTGGATCAGTCCGCCGTGCTGCTCCATGTCGCGCAGGCCCGTGGATGCGAGTGCCGCGCCGGCGCCGAAGAAGAGCAGACTCTTGAACAGGGAGTGATTGAAGACGTGGAACAGCGCGGCGGTCATCGCGAGCGCGGCGGCTGCGGCCAGGCCGTTGGCCTGGAAAGCGAGCGCGAGGCCGATGCCAATGAAGACGATGCCGACGTTCTCGATCGTGTGACCAGGCCAGCAGCCGCTTGAGGTCGTCCTGCATCAGCGCATGGAGCACGCCGAGCACCGCGCTCGCGCCGCCGGCCAGCAGCACGAACTCGCCCGCCCACCACGGCAGAACGCCCTGCAGATCGAAGACGATCCGGACGAATCCGTACACGGCGACCTTGGTCATGACTCCGCTCATCAGCGCCGAAACCTGGCTGGGCGCGGCGGGATGCGCGAGCGGGAGCCATGCGTGCAGCGGAACGACGCCGGCTTTCGAGCCGGCGCCTGCGAGCGCAAGGATGAGCACGAGCGCGCTGGCCGCCGGCCCGCGCGCGGACGCGCGCATGGCATCAAAGGTATAGGCGCCACCGCCGCCGGCGAGCAGCCCGAAGCACAACAGCAGCGCCAGCGTGCCGAAGGTCGCCATCACGAGGTAGACGTATCCGGCCCGCGAATTGTCGCTGTTCGCGTGGTGCGCCATGACGAGCGCCCAGGACGACAGCGACATGAATTCCCAGGAGAGCAGGTAAGTGAAGGCGTCGTCCGCCAGCACGACGAGGTTCATCGCGGCGAGGAACAACGGATAGAAAGGCAGCACACGCCCGGGCTCGCGCTCGTGCCGGCCGTACCCTAGCGCGAACAGCGAAGCGGCGGCGCCGCCGAGGCCGGTCACGAATCCGAAGAACGCGGACAGCGCGTCGAGGCGGAAGTGCGTACCCTGCCACGGAAGCCCGAGGGGAACCCAGGCGAGCGACGGGGCGGCCGAAGGCTCGAGGAGCTGCGCAAGCGCGACCGCCGCCATCGCGCCAGAGATGACGAGCGCGCCGCCGTACACGAGGCGCCGGCCCGCGGCGGATGCGCGCAGCGTGACGCCCGGCAGCGCGAGCGCGAGCAGCGCAGCGACGCCGTAGAGCATGAGGACTGCCCGCCCCATCAACGCCGGCTCCGCACGCCGGCCGCGGCTTTCAGGCGGACGCCGCGTCCCCCGGCGGCGCTGGCCGCGCCTTCGCCGACCAGCTCGATGCCCGCAAGATCGAGCGCGGCAATCAGCTTCATGAGCGAATCCACGTTGCCGCGGATGACGTTTTTGCTCGCCTCCATGCGCTGGATGGTCGGGACCGACAGTCCCGCGAGGCGGGCCAGTTTTCTCTGGTCGATGCCCAGCAACGCCCGCGCCGCGCGCAACTGTGCGGAGGAGATCATGGCCGACGCCGCGTCAGCCCGGTGATGTGCTACGCATCAGCAATTATAGACAGGATACGCTTGTTAATGCATCTGATGGCAGTGGTGTCAGCGGCCGGGCTGGGTCGCGAAAACCGGCCGCGCGCGCAGGCTGAACGGCGCGTCGAGCGCCGCCGCCCACTTCGCGTCCTGCCCATAGAGGTCGCGGCGGAAGTTCGTGCGGCCCCCGGAGTCCACCCATGCCGTCCAGTAGGCGAGCAGCACGGGGATCTTGCGCTTCAGCGTGACATTTTGCGTCTTGCCGCGCGCGACCGCCTCATCGAGCATGCGCGCATTCCATCTGTCTGGATCGTCGAGCACGAGCGCTGCAAGTTCGAGCGCACGCTCGACGCGCACGCAGCCCGACGAAAAGGCGCGGTCCGCGCGGTCGAAGAGAGCCTGCGAAGGCGTGTCGTGAAGGTACACGAAGTACGGGTTTGGGAACATCAACTTGACGCGCCCCAATGCGTTCTTCGGTCCCGGGTCCTGGCGCAGGGTGTAGGGAATGTGCCCGCTCCTGAAGCGCGACCAGTCAACCGAGTGCGGGTCGAGTTCGCGGCCGCCGGCGTCCAGGACGCGCAGCCCCTTCGCCGTGATGGCGGCGGGGTCGCGCTTCGCCGCCGGCAGGATGTCGGCGGCGATGATGCCGGGCGGCACGGTCCAGGTCGGGTTGATGACGATGTAGCTGATCTCCGAGCGGAACAGCGGCGTCTGGCGGTACGGCTTGCCGACCTGCACGCGCGCGCTCCACGCGACGTCCTGCCCGCGCACGAAGTAGGCCGTGAACCCCGCGATATTGACGACCACGAACGCCTCGGGCAGGTCCTGCAGCAGCACCCGGCCGCGGTCGAGATTGACCCGCAGCTGCCGGATGCGATCGGCGAGGGGGACATTGAGTTCCGCGATCGTGCCGGCGCCCGCGACGCCGTCGTCGGCGAGTCCCATGCGCGCCTGGAAGCGGCGCAGCGCCGCCTCGAGCGGCGCGTCGAACACCGGGGATTCGCCCGCGTCGGCGGCGGCAAGGTCGCCGCTCGCCGCGAGGCGTGCGCGCAGCAAGACCACCCTCGGGTCGGCCATTCCGGGCTTGAGCGCGGCGCCCGCGGGGACTGCCGCCGCGGCCGTGTTCCCGGCGGCGCGGTAACGGGCGAGCTCGCGCTTCAATCCGAGGTAGAGGCGGTGCGTGGGCTTAAGCGCCTCGATTCTCTTGTAGAGGTCGTGGGAAGCGAGCCCGTCCTCGATTTCGCGCGCAACGTCCCGCGCCTGGATCGTGCGGCCGTAGTTCCACTGCGCGTCGAATGTCTCGGCGTCGACCTTTCCGAACGACAGGTGGTAGGCGAGCCGCAGCAAGGCCTCGGTGCAGAGGATGTCGTACTGGGCGCGAAGCGCATCCGTCGTACCGGGACCGCGCAGCTGCCGCGCCAGGTCCTCGAGCAGGGGCAATTCGTAGTCGGCCGGATTCAGGCCGTCCGCGGCACTGTCGGCGAGCGCGCGGCGCAGCTCCGCGGCATTTTTTCCGTCGGTCCAGGCGGGCCCGAAGCCGCGGCGCGCGTAGAAAGACTCGATCGAATCGCCGAGCGCGATGCGCACGCCGTGGACGGTTGCGGTCTGCGCATCCGCGACCGGCGCGAGCTCCGCGGCGATCGCCTGCGCGAGCGCGTCTCGCGGCGGCGTATCCGCGCGCGGCGCCGGCGCCGGCAGCAGCAATGCCGCGCAGGCGAGCGCGGCGGCGAGACTCGGCAAGCGGGTGCGGCGGTTCACGCGGCTTTCTCCTTCGCCGCGTCGCGCAGCTTCATCTGTTCTGCCGCCATCTGGTAGGCCAGGTGGTACTTGTAGATGTTCGACACGTACTGGACGGTCTCGCGGCCGATGCTCTCCGCGGCGACGATCTCGACGTTGTTGAACCACTTGTTGGAGTCGAGTCCGCGCTTCGCCGCCTTGTCGCGCAGTTGCCGGATCCGCGTAGGCCCCGCGTTGTAGGACGCGAACGCGAACAGGCCCTTGTTCAACTGATCCATCGGCTCGTCGGCGTAGTACCGGTCGATCATGAAGCGGATGTACTTGACCCCGGCGTTGATGTTGGGCTCGAGCTGGCGGATGTCGCCGACCGCGAGCTCCGCGCCGGTCTTCGGCATCACCTGCATGACGCCGACGGCGCCGACCCGGCTCTTGCGCCCCTGGTCGAGCCCCGACTCCTGGTAGCCCTGCGCCGCCATCAGCAGGTAGTCCAAGCCGTACTGGTCGCCGTATTTCTGCATGAGGCCGACGACACTGTGGAAGCGCTCGAGCTCGGCCTTCGACGTCGCGGGTTTCGCGTACTTCACGCTCTTCAGGTACTTCTGCAGGAGCACGTTACGTGTCAGGGAGCCCTCGGGATTGCGCGCGAGGAAGGCATCGAGCTCTGCCAGCAGCTGCGGGCTTCCCTTGCGGACCATCATTGCGGTCGCGGCATCCGTCCGCACCGTGGCGCCGCGGTTCAGCACCAGGCCAGGGAGCACCTGTTGCCAGAATTCCGCCACGTAGGCGTCGACGATCGTCTGCTGCACCAGCCCGGCGCTCACCATCTCGAGCAGGTCCTCGTCGGCGAGCACTTCGGGCGCAGGCCGCACGCTCACCGGCGGCTTGCCAGCCGCGGCCAGTTCCGCATTGAAGCGCTTGACGGCCTGCCCCGAGACATCGGAAGCACGCAGGTACACCTCGCGGCCGGCAAGGTCCTGCGCGCTCGAAAGCGCCGGGGCGCCGGGCCCGGTGACGACGATGGTCGAGATGTCGGTACGCGTCGGGTTGGTGAAGTCCACCTGCGCCTTGCGCCAGTCGGTCATCACCTTGCCCGCCGCGATGATGTCGCCGCGGCCTTCGAGCAGCGCCGGCACGAGCTCGTCGTGGGCGACCGGTACGATCACGACCTGCACGCGCAGGTGCTTCGATTCGAGCTTCCTGTTGAGGTCGTCCTCGAACAGCTTGAACGCATCCACCACGAGTCCGCGCTGCGTGCCCTGGTCGATGAAGAACTGGGTCTTCGAATAGGTCGTGAGCACGGGGATGAGGCGCCGCTCGATCATCCCGTCGCGGTCGCCGGTCCACTGCGCGAGCGCGATCGGCGCGATGCCGGAGTCGGGTATGTCGACCTCAGGCGCGGACGCATCGGCCTGCGCCGGATCGGCGGGCCCTCCAGCGGCGGTCGCGGGGCCGGTCTCGCCGCCGCAGCCGGCAACAACCAGCAGGGTTGCCAGCAGGGCCAGGGAAACGAGGGGCTTCACGAGGCGGTCGTCGGGCATGGCGTGGGTCCTCAACAGACCCTGCATTGTGCCGCCGTCCCGGGAAGCGCGGATACTTCACTATCGGGACAGGGTTCGCGCCGGCAGGATGCGGCTGTTGCGCAGCAGTGCGGCCGATATCAGCGACACCAGGAGCCCGACCGGAAAGATCTCCACGAAGGTCATGGGCAACCTGATCGCCGGGTTGGCGTACTGGGTGCGGAAATCGGCCATGCTGGCGGTGACAGCCGCGATTTCCGCGGCCGAAGCGCCCCGGCCGCGTGCGCCTTCAATCGCCGCACGGCTGTACTCGTCGACAAAGCTGAAGTCGGTCGCCGCGAGCGTTATTTCCCAGCCGATCGTGTAGATGAGCCCGGCAACCGCGCTGATGCCGAGCCCAATCAGGAATGCCGGCAGGAAACGGATGACCCCGCCGAGCGCCCTGTCGCGGTATTTCTTGATGGCGACGAATACCAGGCTGAGCGCCAGGATCATGATCAGGTAGCCGGTGAAGTAGGAACTCGCGGCGGACGAGTGTCCGGCGAATGTCAGCATGAGGCTCATCGGGACGATGGCGATGGCGCCGGCGGCAACGCCGAAACGGAGGATCAGGGAAAGCATGTCCGGTCTCCAGCAGGCTGCGGTGCGCGGATGTAACAACAGGCCGCCCCGCCAGGGCAATCGCCTGAAAGGGTGAATTCAGGGAATCAGGCCCAACTCGCGCGCGGAACGTATCGCCTCCGTGCGCCGCGAAGCGCTCAGCTTTTCGAACAGGCGCGCAACATGCGTCTTGACGGTGTTGGGCGAGATTTCGAGCAAGCCGGCAATTTCCTTGTTGGACCGGCCCTCCGCCAGTTGCCGCAATACTTCGTACTCGCGCTGGCTGATTCCGAGCGATGCCTGGGCCTGGGTATTGGGCACGAACCCGGGCGCGGGGCGACGGTTCCTGACCAGCTTCGAACCGACCCACACGCCAAGTGCCGTGAACGTCGCCGCGACCAGTCCTACAAAGACCTCGCCCGAATGCCCCTGGATCCAGAAGCGGTACTGGAACCACTGCAGCAGTGCGGCGCCGAGGGCGAGCGCAAGACCGTAGACCAACACCGTTCGCAGCATGTCGCGAGAGTCTATCGGCGGCCGCTGTCTCGCGCCACGCGCCGCGGGCGGGACAATGGACTATGATCGGCGCGATTCGCGGATCAGGAAAAGGGAGTTTCGCAGTGCACAAAAACAATCTCGCGTTGATCGCGAGCGCCTTGTCGCTCGTTTGCCTGGTCGGCGGGCCGGCCTTCGGCGCGGACGAGACGACAGCCTTCGAGCCCGTCATCGTCACGGCGCAGAAGCGCGAGCAGAGCATCTACGAGGTCCCGGTCGCGATCAGCGCGTTCTCCGAGGACACGATGCAGAAGCAGGGCATCGCGGACCTGACCGACATCGGCAAGTTCGTGCCGAACATGAACATCACCGGCTTCTCCGCCGGGCAGACATCCTCGGTGAATCCCTTCATCCGCGGAATCGGGCTGCAGGATCACCTGATCACGACCGACCCGGGCGTCGGCGTCTACGTCGACGGCGTCTACCTCGGCCGCCAGGTCGGACAGAACTGGAGCCTCGCGAACATCGAGCGCGTCGAGGTGCTGCGCGGGCCCCAGGGCACGCTCTACGGGCGGAATTCCATCGGCGGCGCGATCAACATCATCACGCGCAAGCCCGGCGACGAGGACGGCGGCCGCCTCAGCTTCAGCGCGGGCACGCGCGGGCGCCTCAATGCGGACTTCTATACGAACATGTCGTTCTCGGACCAGCTCGCGCTGTCCGTGACCGGCTCGTTCCAGCACCGCGACGGCCTCGGCCGGTTCCTGATGATCGAGAACCCGCGCAAGGAAGTTGCCGAGACCGACGACATCTCGGCGCGCGTCGCGCTCAAGTGGTCGCCGAACGAGCGCCTGTCGTTCCTGCTGACCGCGGACGGCAACGACGGAGACGGCGGCCTGCGCCCCTACGACACGCTGATCAACGAGGTGCCGACCGGCGGGGTGTACGCAGCCGGCTACCGCAACTCGGACACGGCCGCCAATCCGTACAACAACAACACCGGCCAGGAGTCGCAGACCGAGGTGACGAACGAGGCGCAGGGCGTCTCGCTCACGACCGACTACGCCATCGCGGACAACCTGACGGCGAAGCTGATCCTCAGCGACCGGCATTCGGAGTACAAGGCGGGCCTCGACGACGACGGATTCTTCGACGATTTCATCAGCTTCCCCGAGCGCGGCCGCGCCGACCAGCAGTCGGCCGAGCTGCAGTTCACCGGCGACTACGGGAAGTGGGACTACGTTGCGGGCCTGTACTGGTTCACTGAGGACGGCAGGAACGTCCAGGACCCGACGATCTTCCTCGGCGGGCCCGGCGACTTCCTGCTGGCGCAGGACGTCGACAGCAAGGCCATCTACGGCAACGTCGGCTACCACGTGAACGATGCGCTGCGAGTCTCGGCGGGCCTGCGCTACACGCAGGACGACAAGACGGCTCGGGTAAATATCAACTCCGGGCTCATCGACGAGACCAACAGCCGCGACTGGTCCGAGTTGAGCTGGGACCTCGCGGCGAATTACCAGCTGAACGAGCGCATGAACGTCTACGGCACCATCCAGAGCGGCTACCAGTCGGGCCAGTTCCCGCCGCGACCGTACTGCCTGTTCGGATCCCTGTTCCCGCCGCCGGGCATCGGGCCCTTCGATCCGTTGTCGGACGATCCAAACTATTGCTTCGTCGCCAATGACAATGTCACCGCCCTCAACTACGAGGTCGGCCTCAAGGGACAGCCGCTCGACAACCTGCAGATGAGCGTCGCCGTGTTCTACACCGATTACTCGGACCTGCCGTACCAGGTGAGTGCGACGCTGCCCGGGGCGGGATTCGATACGCGCAATATCCTCGTCGACCAGACGTCCTGGGGCGTCGAATGGGAGGGCCTCTGGCAGGTAAACGACCGGTTCCGCCTGCACACGACGCTCGGGTACATCGATACCTCCGTGAACGAGCAGATCACGGACCCGGGAAATCCGCCCCCCGACGCGGTCGCGCCGCTCACGCCGGACCTGACGGCCTCGATCAGTCCGGAGTTCAATTTTCCGGTCGGCGGCGGCAACGTCACGCTGCGCGCCGACTGGTCCTACCGCGCCGACATGTACGGCGAGCCGAGCGCCGACCCGAGCCGGTTCACGAAGATCGCGAGCCGCGACCTCATCAACTTCGACGTCACGTACGAGCCCATTGACGGCGGCTGGTCGGTCTCCGCCTACGGCCGCAACGTCACGGACGAGCGCTACGACAACGCACGGCTCAACACGGGCGACTATGTGCTCGTGATCAAGTCGATCGACGCCAGCGAGTTCGGGGTGCGGCTGACCAAGCAGTTCTGACCCGGCAATACCGGCAGCCGTCCGCCGTTGTCCCCGGCGGGCGGGTCCGGGACAATGGCGAGGTATGCGGTATCGCATCGTAGCCATGTGCATCCTTCTCGCGGGAGCGGCGTGGAGCTCTCAGCTCCCCGCGGCGGAGAGCGAGTACCTCGGCCTGCTGCGCGCGCGCGACCTGACGACCTTCGGCTTCCTGCGCCTCGACATGCGCCCCGCGCACGCGGTGCATGCGCCCGCGGGAACCTGGGCGGTTGAGGCGGAGCTCGCGCAGCAGAACACCTGGGCGCTCAGCGAGGGCGCGCGCGAATACCTCGACACGCTGCCCGGCAGGCGCCCGCTCGGCCCTGCCGAAGTCGCGGCGATCCAGGCGTTGCCCGGCGAGAACTACCTGTACGACATGGAGCTTGCCGAGCTCGACGTGACATTCCACTACAAGTTCACGGACCGGATCGGCGGCTACCTGGTGCTGTCCGGCGTCAACTACAGCGGCGGCTTCCTCGACGGCTCGATCGAGAGCTTCCACGACCTGTTCGGCTTCGACAACAACGGCCGGCCCGCCATCCGCCGCAACGACGTCAACCTGGTCGCCGACCTCCAGTCGGCGAACCTGGCGTTCCTCGGCGCGCCGACCCACGGCGGCATGCTCGACCCGACGGTCGGCATCCGCTATTCGAGCCCGCAGCAGATGATGGGCTGGGGCCTCGTGCTCGAGGCGGCCGCAAAAGTCCCGCTACAGGGGCGGAAGGACTTCCTGTCGACGGGCAAGACCGATGTGGGGGTGCAGGCGACGCTGCAGCGCTTCGGCGAGCACCATGCCTGGTACCTGAGCGGCTCCGGCGTGTATTACGACGGGCGCACGGCCATCACGCCGACGGATCCGCAAATCGTGCCGACCCTGATCGTCGGCTACGAGCGCAGGCTGAGCGCCGATACGCACCTCATCCTGCAGGGCTACGCCAGCGACAGCGTCTATACGCGGGACGATACCCACCTGAAGGAACTGCTGGGCACGAAATGCCAGCTCAGCATCGGCGTGTACCGGCGCTTCGGCCGCGGCGTGGCCTCGTTCGCCTTCACCGAGAACCTGCAGAACTTCAACAACACGCCGGACGTCGGGCTGCAGCTCGGCTTCGCCTATAGCCCGGCGCTCGCGCACCGCGAGGACTGAATCAGGCGGGCAGGACGTTCGCGTTCAGCCGGAACAGGTTGGTCGGGTCGTACTGCTTCTTGACCGCGCGCAGCCGCGGCAGGTTGCCCTGGTAATTGTCGTCGATGCGGCGCTGGCCCTCGTCGCCCGTCTCGTTCGTGTAGTACCCGTCGGTGAACGGCTCGAGCTTCGACCAGTAGTCCTTCACCCAGGCGACGTGCGGCGAGCGGTCGTCGTCGAGGTTCCACACCACCGTCGTGAATATGCCGTGCGTCGCGCGGCGGTGCGGAAACGCCGTCGCGCCGGCGGCGACGCGCCCGATCGCGCCGCCCGCCTGCTGGATGAAGAAGGCCGTGGTGCGGCCCGGGTCCGAGCGGAACTCGCCGGTGACCGCGTCCACGAGGCCCGCCGGGAACCCGTCGATGAAGCCGGACTTCAGGTAGGTGCCCTCGTTGCGCGGGTCCAGGTTGTCGTTCGAGCGCTGCACGAAGCAATAGTCCTGCGACTTGATCGTGTCGGCGAGCGGCGCGCCGAGCTTCCTGACCGGGGCGAGGGCCGCCTCGGCGCCGGCGGCGGCGCCCGACCAGCAGCAGGCGATGACGACGGCGCCGGGCTTGCCGCCAGCCGGCGCGCGCATCACGAAGTCGACCTGCATTTCTTCGGGCGCGTTCGAGCTGTAGTCCGCGTAGAAGCCGAGCAGCTCCCGCGCGCGTTCCAGCGGGAACACGACGGCGCCCGAGACGACATCGCGCTGCATCGGGTGCAGGGCGAACTCGAAGTTGGTCACGACGCCGAAGTTGCCGCCGCCGCCGCGCACCGCCCAGTAGAGGTCCGGATGCTCGTCGGCGTCCGCGTGCAGGTAGCTGCCGTCCGCGGTCACGATGTCGACGCCCTCGACGTTGTCGAGCGCGAGCCCGAAGCGCCGCGCGAGCCGGCCGAAGCCGCCGCCGAGCGTCAGGCCGCCGACGCCGGTATGCGACACCGTGCCGCAGGTCGTCACCAGGCCCAGCGCCATCGTCTCGTGGTCGATCTCGCCGAGCAGGCTTCCGCCCGCGACGAAGGCGCGGCGCGCCTTCGCGTCGACGCGCACGTCGCGGAAGCGCGAGAGGTCGAGCTGCATGCCCCTGTTGCAGGTGGACTTGCCGGATGGGCTGTGCCCGCCGCACTTGACGGCCAGCAGCAGCTCCCGGTCGCGCGCGAAGCGCACGGCGCTCGCGACGTCCGCGACGCCTGTCGGCTGCACGACCAGTGCCGGGTGCATGTCGATCGACTCGTTGAGCACCCGGCGCGCGGCGTCGTAGCCGGGATCGCCCGCGAGCAGGATCGGGCCGCGCAGCGACGCTTTCAGGTCGGCGAGCGCCGCCTGCTCGATGACGGTCGCCGAGCCGTCGAACTTCACGGCGGCGAGGCCGCCCGCGGCCTGCGAAGCGGCCGCGTCAAGCGCATGGAGTCGCGGCGCCGGCAGCGTGCAGGCGACCGCGGCAGCCAGCGAGGACTGGAAGAAATGGCGGCGGTTCATCATGGGGGTTCTCCTGGCGGGGCGGTGCGGCTGCCGAACGCGGAGCGCAGCAGCAGGAAAGCGGCATACAGCACGACCACCACCACGCCCCAGCGCAGCCAGGTGACCGGCATTTCCTTGACGACAAAGGCGGCGAGCAGCACGGCCGGGATGCCGCCGATCGCTATACCAAGCACGATCCGAAGGTCGATGCGCCGGCTCTTCATGAAGCTGAAGCCGGTGGTCGGCATCAGGAACGCGCAGGCGCTCGCCATGATGGGGAATGCGAGGCGCGGGTCGAGGCCGAGCAGGCTCAACAGGATGAGCGACGGGGCGTAGAGCCCGATCCCGAAGGCCATGAGCGCGCCGAGCACGAAATGCACGGCAATCGCGACCGTCATCGCGGCCGGGGGCAGCGCCGCCGCCTGGCCGCCTATCGGCATCAGGTCCAGGTTGCTCATCGCATAAAGCAGGGCCGCGACCAGGAGCGCGAACCCGACCACTGCCTGCACCACGCGCACCGGCGCGCGCACCACCAGGCGCGCGCCGAGGAGCGAACCGAGGACCGCGGCAACGATGCAGGAGGCGAGCAGCGCCGGGTCGACGTGGACACCGAGGATCGCGAGGAAGATCGCGGACTGGGCGACGGTCGGGAGCGCGTGGCCGACGTTGAGCGTCGCCGGGATGAAAGCGTCGGGCACGAGTCGCCTGAACTTGATCCAGGCCGTGGTCGTCGCGAACGAGCCGATGCCGAGCGTGTCGAAGAAGTTGGTGACGGCGCCGAGGCCGATCGCCTCGAGGCGCGGTCGCAATTCGCCGCGCTGCGCGGCGGTGCGCAGGAGGATGAACGTGAACGTGAGGCCGAGCGCCGCGAGCGCCGCGAGCAGGACGGTGATCGTCACGAACCCCCCGTTTGCAGGACGCGCGTACTCTACCTCAGAATGTCGGGACCTGCCCCAGGGGAACCATTCCATGCAATCGATACGCTCCGCGCGATTCGTCGCCGCACTTGCTTGCTGCCTGCTGCCGTGTGCCGCCCTCGCGGCCGCCCGGGACGGCGCCGTCCCGCCCGACATCTCGGCCAGGTCGCTCGAGATGTTGAAGCGTTCGGTCGCCTTCAAGACCGTGATCGGCGAGGGCAAGGTGCCGGCCTACGCCGAATATCTCGCGGGCGAATTGAAAGCGCACGGTTTCGCCGACGAGGACATCCGGATCACGCCGATGGGCGAGACCGCGACGCTGACGGCGGTCTACCACGGCAGCGACCCGAAGCTGAAGCCGCTGCTGGTCGCCTCGCACATGGATGTTGTCTCGGCAAAGCGCGAGGACTGGGAGCGCGATCCTTTCACGCCGGTCATCGACAACGGCTTCCTGTTCGGGCGCGGCTCGTCCGACAACAAGTTCGGCCTGGTGACCTCGCTCAACGCGCTGCTCTGGCTCAAGCAGGAGGGCTTCAGGCCGAAGCGCGACATCGTCCTGGTGCTGTCGGGCGACGAGGAGACCAGCCAGACCACGACAGCCGCGCTCGCCGGGCAGCTGAAAGGGGCCGAGCTCCTGCTCAACAGCGACGCCGGCGGCGGCCACCTCGGCGACGACGGCAAGCCGACGGTATACACGATGCAGGCGGCCGAGAAGACTTACATGGACTTCGAGGTCACGACCACGAACCCGGGCGGGCACAGCAGCAGGCCGGGCCCGACCAATGCGATCTACGAGCTCGCTCGCGCGATCGACAAGGTCGCCGCATTCCGCTTCCCGGCCCGGCTCAGCGATCTCACCAAGGCCTACTTCAAGGCGGCGGGGCCGATCACCCCCGGCCAGGCGGGGCAGATGATGCAACGCTACGCGGACAATCCCGCGGACCAGGAAGCCTACGATTACCTGCACGCCCAGCCGGAGTACGTCGGCCAGCTCGGCACGACCTGCGTCGCCACCCTGCTGCGCGGCGGCCATGCGCCGAATGCGCTGCCGCAGAGCGCGACGGTCAACATCAATTGCCGCGTGTTTCCGGGGGAATCGGCCGACTCCGTGCAGTCGACGCTGGCCCGGGTGATCGACGATCCGCAGGCGCAAGTGAAGCTCGTGAGCCACCCGGTGCCGAGCGACGCCTCGCCGTTGCGCGACGACGTCATGAAGGCGCTGCGCAACGCGATTGACCTGCGCGCCCCGGGCCTGCCGATCGTGCCCTCCATGTCCGCGGGCGCGACCGACAGCCTGTACTTCAGGAACCTCGGCGTGCCGAGCTACGGCGTCGGCGGCATCTTCATGAGCGCCAAGGACAGCTTCGCGCACGGCCTCAACGAGCGCATTCCGGTCGAGTCGATCGACGGCGCCGTGCTGCAGTGGCACAGCCTGATCAGGGACCTTTCGCGCTAAAGGCTCTGCCGATGGATCAGGTACAGGCCGGCGGCGACCACGATCGCGGCGCCGGCAAGGACGCGCGCGCCCGGCAGCGTATGCCAGACGACCCAGTCGATGGCGGCGCCCCAGACGACTGACATGTATTCGAACGGGGCGATCGTGGCGGCCGGCGCGAGGCGAAAGGCGTCGGTGACGAGGTGCTGCGCGGCCCAGCCGGCGAGGCCCATCAACGCGATCCAGGGCCAGTCCCCGGACGCGATCGCGACCCAGCCGGGCGCAGCCAGCACGCCCGCGCCGATCGCCAGCAGCAGCAGGAACCAGAACACCATCGAAGCCGTCGTCTCGGTCGCCGCCATCAGCCGCAGCGTGACCACGACCAGCGCCCAGGCGACGGCGGCGCCCAGCGCCGCGAGCCCGGCGAGGCTCGCGAAGCCGATCGCGGTCGGCTTCAGGATCACGAATACCCCGGCGAGGCCGGCGAGCAGCGCGACCCAGACGTGCCGGCCCGCCTTCTCGCCGAGGACCAGCCAGGCGCAGGGGACGACGAGCAGCGGCGCGCACAGGCAGATCGCATAGGTGTTCGCCATGCTCATGCGGGCGAGCGCCCAGATGTAGCAGCCGAGCATGGCGATCGCGATCGCCGCGCGCAGCAGGTGCAGCCCGAACCGGCGCGGCCTCAGCTGGCCGAGGCGCCGCGTCGCGACGCTGGCCGCGATCACGAACGGCAACGAGCTCGCGCCGCGCAGGCAGGCAATCTGCAGCGGCGGATAGTCCGAAGCCAGGATCTTCATGAGCGCGTCCATGACGGCGAATGTTCCGACCGCCGCGATCATGAGGAGAATTCCGCGCAGCCGGCCCGCGCGGTCAGTCATCGGGCAACGGCAGGCGCTCGAGCAGGAGCCTCGCGAACGGCGCGAGACCGGTGAGGTCCTGCCCGTCGTCCGGGCCGTCGGGATCGCGCCCGTTTGAGAAGGCCGCGATGATGACGCGGCGGCCGTCCGGGAGGGTCGCGTGGACGATCTCCGCCAGCGTGTCGTAGGCGTCGCCGATCTTGCTCTCGTAGGCCGTGCCCTCCGGGAAGCCGCCGCCGAGGCTGCTGTGCGGCGAGACCGGCGGCCGCGCGAGGCGCGAGCGCAGGTACGCCGTGCCGTCGGCGCCGAATTCGCCGGTGACGAGCGCGAGCATCAGGTTTGCGGCGCCGTCCGCGTGCATCCTGTTCCGGCCCAGGCGCTCGAGCGCGAGCGCCTCGAGTCCCGCGGGTTCCTCGCCGGAGTTGGTCGGATAGGTCTTGTTGATGAAACGCTGGCCGTCGAGCAAGCCGTGCGCCTCGAGCAGGTTTTCGGTGTAGAGGCGCCGCGCGACGAATGCATCGGCGTCTGCGCCCTCGACCGGTCCGTTCGGCGCCCCGGTGATGGCGTCCACCACCCGTCCGGTCTCGACGTTGTCGGAGACCCCGAGCATGGGAGCGACGTGTGCGTCGAGGCAGTCCGCGGGCTTCGCCTGCGCCTCGCACCAGTGCACGGCGGCGATCGCGTAGCCGAGCTTCACGCAGCTGGCCGGGTACCAGGGCTCCCGGCCGCCTGCGCTCGCGCGCCGCCAGGAACCGTCCTTCGCGGCGAGCAGCACGGCGACGTCGAGGCGGTCGAGCCGCCCGGAGGGCAGGAAGGCCGCGCGCGCGTCCTCGAGCGCGGCTTGCACCCGCGCGTCGTCCCGTACCGGCGGCGTTGCGTACCCGGCGGGCGCGCAAAACGCCGAAAGCGCAAGCGCCGCGGCCGGCAGGGTGTTCGCGATCGGGCGCCAGATCACCGGGTCTCCCGCTACAATTCCGTCACACTAGCGTCCCCCGGCGGGAGCGACAACCATCCATGAAAGTCTACGGCAGCGTACTCGAGATGATCGGCAGGACGCCGATGCTGGAGTTGACCCGGCTCGATGCCGGGCCGTGCCGGCTGTTCCTCAAGCTCGAACTGCAGAATCCGGGCGGCTCGATCAAGGACCGCATCGGCCTGTCGATGATCGAGGAAGCCGAGCGGCGCGGCGACCTGAAGCCGGGCGGCACGATCGTCGAGGCGACCGCCGGCAACACCGGCCTCGGGCTGGCGCTGGTCGCCGGGCAAAAAGGCTACCGCGTGGTGCTGGTGCTGCCCGACAAGATGAGCCAGGAGAAGATCTTCAACCTGCGCGCGATGGGTGCGGAGGTCGTCCTCACCCGCTCAGACGTCGGCAAGGGGCATCCCGAGTATTACCAGGATGTCGGCGCGCGCCTGGCCCGCGAGAATGGCTGGTTTCACATCAATCAGTTCGCCAATCCGGACAACCCGAAGGCCCACGCCGCCGCCACCGGGCCCGAAATACTCGAGCAGATGGACGGCCGCCTCGACGCCATCGTCGTCGGCGTCGGCTCGAGCGGCACGATCGCCGGGCTCACCCAGTGCCTGCGCGAAAAGCTGCCCTCGGTGGAGATCATCCTCGCGGACCCGGACGGCTCGGTGCTCGCGGACCAGGTGAACAAGGGCCATTTCGGCAAGGCGGGCTCGTGGCTGGTCGAAGGCATCGGCGAGGACTTCATCCCGGACATCTGCGACTTCTCGATGTGCCGGACCGCGTACAGCATCCCGGACGGCGAGTCCTTCGCCATGGCCCGCGAGATACTGCTGAAGGAAGGCCTGCTGGTCGGCTCCTCGACCGGCACGCTGGTCGCCGCCGCGCTGCGCTGGTGCCGCGGGCAGGAATCGGAGAAGCGCGTCGTCACCTTCGCCTGCGACACGGGCAACAAGTATCTTTCCAAGCTGTTCAACGATTTCTGGATGGAGGACGAGGGCTTCATCCAGCGCGAGCGCCGTGGCGACCTCCGCGACCTCATCGGCCGGCCGCACGGCGAGCGCGCGACGGTCACGGTCGGTCCCGGCGACGTGCTGACGACGGCCCACAACCGCCTGCGCAACGCCGGCTTCAGCCAGCTGCCGGTGATGCAGGGCGAACGGCTGGTCGGCTTCATCGCCGAGGACGACATCCTGCGCCACGCCTTCGGCCAGCCCGAGCGATTCAACGACCCGGTCAGCGCGGCCATGCGCACGAACTTCCTCGTGGTCGAGCCGACGCTGGCGCTGCGCAACCTCGTGGCGTTGCTGGACGTGCAGCCCTACGCCGCGGTCATGGACAAGGGCGCATTCCACGGGCTCATCACCCGCGCCGACGTGCTGAACTACCTGCGCCGGCAGATGACGGCCGAATCCACGCATTGAGGACAGAATGAAGCAAGGCGACAGGAAGCTCGGCTTCGCCACGCGCGCGATCCACGCCGGACAGTCGCCGGACCCGGCGACCGGCGCGGTCATGCCGCCGATCTACGCGACCTCGACCTACGCGCAGTCGAGCCCGGGCGTGCACCAGGGTTACGAGTACTCGCGCACGCAGAACCCGACGCGGATGGCCTGGGAGCGCTGCATCGCGGATCTCGAGGGCGGGTCGCAGGGCTTTGCCTTCGCCTCCGGCATGGCGACCACTGCGACGCTGCTCGATCTCATCGACTCGGGCGACCACGTGGTCGCGATGGACGACCTCTATGGCGGCAGCTTTCGCCTGTTTGAACGCGTTCGGCGCCGCTCCGCCGGGCTCGAATTCACCTTCGCGGACCTCTCGGACCCCGGTGCAGCGGCCGAGGCGATCCGCCCGAAGACGAGGATGATCTGGATCGAGACGCCGACCAACCCGCTGCTGAAACTCGTGGACGTCGCCGCGGTCGCCGAACAGGCGCGCGGCCGCGGCATCCTCGTGGTCGTCGACAACACCTTCGCCACGCCCTGGTTGCAGCAGCCGCTCCAGCTCGGCGCGGACATCGTGATGCACTCGGCGACCAAGTTCCTGAACGGGCATTCGGACATGGTCGGCGGGGTCGCAATCGTCGCCGATGCGGGACTGGCCGAACGCATCGGCTTCCTGCAGAACGCGATCGGCGCCGTGGCGGGGCCTTTCGACAGCTTTCTTGCGCTGCGCGGCCTGAAGACGCTGCCGCTGCGGATGCGCCAGTCGAGCGATTCCGCGCTCGCAATCGCGGGCTGGCTCGAGCGCCACCCGCGCGTCGAGCGGGTGCTCTATCCGGGGCTGGACTCGCACCCGCAACGCGCGCTCGCGAAGCGCCAGATGGCCCGCGGCGGGAGCGGCATCGTGACATTTTTCATGAAGGGCGGCCTCGTCGAGGCGCGGCGCTTCCTCGAGCGGCTCGAAGTCTTCACGCTGGCCGAGAGCCTCGGCGGCGTCGAAAGCCTCGTCGACCACCCGGCCATCATGACCCACGCCTCGGTGCCGCCGGAGACGCGCGCGAAGCTCGGCATCAGCGACTCGCTGGTGCGGCTTTCGATCGGGATCGAGGACACCGAGGACCTCGTCGCCGATCTCGCCGCCGCGCTCGGCTAGGCTCAGCCGCCGTCGTCGGCAGTCATGTCCTCGACGCGGCCGTCGGGGAAGATCCGCAGCTGGTCGCCGGCGGCCGCGGTGGTCGTCACTTCGCCGTCCGCGAACCGGACCGTGACGGTGTAGTCGCCCGGCCACGGCGCCCCGAACAGCAATTCGTACATGTTCTGCGAGCGCAGCCCCGAACCCCCGTCCACGACCCGGGTCATGATGCGGTCCGGCTGCTCCTGCGGCGTGACGCGAACCACGCGGCCCTGCTGGTTGCGCTCGCCGCCGGAGCCCACGACCTGGATCCGGATGCGCGCCGTCAACGCGCTGGCAGGGCGCAACAGGCGGTAGGTCTTGCCCCAGCGCGCCAGCACGTCCGTCGTGCCGTCGCGGTTCTGGTCGCCGCAGGCGAGCGTGCGGTTGCGCGCGACCAGGTTGTCCGGATCGGAAGGGATGCCGCGCTGCACGGCGGACTTCATGAGGCGGCCGTTCACGTTGACGAACAGCCTCGGCGCGCCGCTGTCGGTCGCGGTTATGTTGCGCGCGACGATGACGTCCTCGAAGCCGTCGTCATTGATGTCGCAGGCATTGAGGCCGTTGCCGTAAGTCAGGTCAGAATCCGTGCCGATCACCTCGCCGTCGTCGAATACGCCGCCGTCGTTGCGGTACAGGCGGGTCACGTTCCCGTCGTGGTGGATCAGGTCGAGGTCGCCATCGAGGTCGATGTCGGCGAGCTTGAGTCCCTCGTCGGCGCGCACCGGCAGGTGCGCGGCCGCGCTGCCGTCGGTGAACGTGCCGTCGCCGTTGTTGATCATGAGCCGGGAGCCGAACAGGATGTCGACGAAGCCGTCCTCGTTGAAGTCCACGGCCTCGCCGCCGTGCGGCACGTAGTCCTTGCCGGCCGGATTGAGCTCGAGCCCGGCGTCCGTGGCATGGTCGGTGAACAGGCCGCTGCCGTCGTTGACCAGCAACCGGTTGCGCGCGCCGTCGCCCTGCGACTGGTCGTACGGCGCAAACAGGTCGACGTCGCCGTCGTTGTCGAAATCGGCCGCCAGCAGCGTGCCGCCGACGCCGCCGATCCCGAGCGCCGTGACTGCGGCGGAGGTCTGGAAGTTGCCGTCGCCCTGGTTCACGTGCAGCAGCGCGACCGAGCCGGTCTCGGTCGCGGGCGTGTTCGTGTTGCTGAACAGGTCGTCGAATCCGTCGCCGTTGAAGTCGGCGAGGCGCCCGTCGAGGAACTTGCGCGGGGCGGCCGTCAGGTCCGCGAGGCCGGCATCTGCGAGCACCCGCGCGGCGTAGGTTCCGGTGCAGATGCCGGTGTCGACGGCGCCGGTCGCGGTAATGAGGTCGAGGCAGTCGTCGTCATTCACCCGGCCGAAGGCGGTGCCGGCGACCGGGATGTCGTGCTCAGTAATGATGAACGACGGCGCCACGGCCACGGGACCCCCGGTCCCGATGCGCGTGCCGTTCATCGCGATGACGCGGTAATAGAGTGCAGTCGTCACGGGGATGTTCTCACGCACGAACGGCGAGGAATCCGCGCGCTCGAAAACGGCGGCCGGCCGCCGGCCGTCGAGCTGCGACGCGAGGTTCGCGAAATACACGCGGTACTGCGTCGCCCCCGCGACCGGCGCGAAGTAGATGGTGTGGCCGGGATCCTGGGCGGTCACGGCGAGCCACTCGACCGGTCCCGGCACCGGCCCGGGCGTCGCGCTGACCGGAAGGCTCTCGGGCCCGCGCCCGCCGCTCGTTTCGGCGACGATCTTGTAATGGTAGGTGCGCAGGTTCTCGAGGCCGGTATGGCTGTAGGACGTGTCCTGGATGCCCTTGATCTCGTTCTCGTAGGTCGGGTGGCCCGCCACGTCGTCCCACAGGATGACGTAGCGGGTCGCGTCCGTGACCGCGCGCCACGACAGGTCCACTTGCCCGTCGGCGCCCTCGGCGGTGGGATTGGCCGGGGCCGCGTGCGGCGGGCCCTCCCCCAGCACGCCGCTGCAGCCCGACAGCCCGGCCAGGGCGAGCAGGGCACAGAATCCGGTGACCGCCCGGAGGGCGGCGCGTGCGTCCGATGACATGCGATCGAGGTCCCGTCTCAGTTGGTGCGATGCGAGCGATAGACGGCCACGGACGACGACAGTTCCGTCCGCTTCAGCCCGGCGCCAGGCGCGGCATTATACCCCCGGGCCCGGCGGATCCCCGCTTCAGGCGGCGACGGTACGGAGGTCCAGGCGGGTCGGGGACTCCATGCAGTAGATCTCGACCGGGCGGGTGCGGCCCCGAAGCACCAGCGGGGGCAGCTCGACGACGCCGGTCGGCACGGGATCGAGCGATTGCTTCACCGACAGCGAGAACAGGGCTTCGCCGGCCCGGGCCCGCTGCACCAGCCGCGCGGCGACGTTCACGGTGTCGCCGATCAGCGTGTAGCTCGGAAGTTCCGGCGCGCCCACGTCGCCGACGATCACGTCGCCGGCATTGATGCCGATGCCGATGCCGGTTTCGATGCCGAGCCGCGCCTTCCATTCGGATGCGAGCTTGCCGAACCCGGCGATCATGCCGCGTGCCGCCGAGACGGCGCGTCCGCTCGCGTCGTCCGCGGGCAGCGGCAGGCCGAAACCCGCCATCAGCCCGTCGCCCGCCATGTGGAAGACCGTGCCGCCGTGCTCGCGCGTGACCGCCGAGAGCATCGAGAAGTATTCGTTGAGGAGCGGGACCACGTCCGCGGGCGCGAGGCGCTCGGCGACGGCCGTAAAGCCGCGCATGTCGGCGAACAGCACGGTGCCCGACACCCGCGCCTGGCCGATGCCCTCGCGCGAGCGCGCCGTGCAGCGGCAGGTGCCGAGCTGGTGCAGTTCGAGCAGGTTGCCGCCGGGGTCCGCGAAGAAGAGGCGACGCGAAGCCGGTCCGAGCCGGCCGTGCACGACGCGGTAGGGGACGCCGAGGCGATCGAGTTCGGCCTGGGCCTCGTCGATCGCGGCAACCGCGCAGGCGATATGCGGGGCGCCGAGATCCACCTCGGCACTGGCCAGCGCCGGCTTCGCGACCCCGGGGATGAGGTGAATCTGGGCGTGGCCGCCGGCATTGATGCGCTGGGCCTCGCCGGGCTGGTCCCAGGCGACGTGGTCGGATTCGAGGCCGAGCACTTCGTTATAGAACCGCAGCGTTGTCCCTGCCGCGTCCGGACCGGGTGCGATCCGTATCGCGAAATGATGCAGTTCGGCGATCTTGAGGCTCATGCGCCGGGCAGCGGGTCGAAGACCTCGACGCTGAGGTCGATCTTGCGTTCCTCCCCCGGCGCGAGGCCGCCCACGCCAATCACCTTGCGGGCGAGCTCGGCGCCGCCCGCGTCTCGAATCACGACCACGACGTGATATTCCCCCGGGCCCGAGGCGCTCTCGCGCGCGAACTGGCCGGAAACCTTGAGTGCCACCTGGCTCGTCGCCGCCTGAGGCTGCTCGCCGCGACGGTTCTCGAAGCGCAGGTGGTGACGGCAGGCCGGGCAGACCGCGGCGCTTTCGAGGATCGTCGCCCGGCAATGCGGGCAGGACCGCGTCTTGCCGACCGCCGCGCGTCGCTCTGCCGGCCGCGCCATACGCTACCGGTTTCCGCCGCTGCCCTTGCCGCCGGTCTCGCTCCAGCCGAACTCGGAGCGGCCGCGCATGCGCGCGCCGTCAGCGACCGTCAACGAGCCTGCGGTGATATCGCCATTCACGACGCCGCTCTGGTGCAGCTCCACGCGCTGGGCGCCCTCGATGTTGCCTTCGATCTCGCCCGCCACGACGACCGCGCCTGCGCGCACCGAGCCCGCGAGGTGGGCGCCGGCGTCGACGGTCAGCGTGCCGTCCACCTGGACGTCGCCCTTGAAGCGTCCCGAAATTCGCACGTGACCGGAACCCTCGATCTTGCCCTCGAAGGTGAGGCCCGACGAAATGACGGATTCCTTCAGGTCCTTGCGCACGACCGGTGCGGCCTGAGACGCCGGACTTGCCGGAACGGCCTCCGGACGCGGGCGGGGGATCGCGGGCGGCGTGCTGCTGCCAGCCGTGTCGGCTGCGTTCGAATCCTTGGCGACGATGTCCTTCCAGATGGCCATGGCGAATCCTCCGTTGGGGGAGGACAAGAGTAGCCACTTGGCGGACGCCCGGCGAGCACGCAGTACCGATTCGGCAGGCGGGACCGATTGTCGCCAATTGGCGACAGGTCTCCCGTATCAGGCCAGCTGGGCGCCCAGAAGTTCCAGGCGCCGATGCTGGGTCCGGAGCTCGGCAGCGAGGGCCCGGCACTCGCGATTGAAGCGCGCCTCTTCCCAGCGCTGTGCAAGCTGTTCCCGGGTCTTCTGGTACCAGGCGTCCGTCAGGCGGGACCACTTGGCAAGGGTCGCGGCGAACTGCTCGTACTCGTGGGCGACGGTCGCGCGCAGGCGCTCGAGGTCGACGTGCGGCAAGGAGGCCCGCCGGTGCTCGAGGCTCGCCTCCATGCGGCGGAACTGCATGGCGAGGCGGGCCCGCTGGATCACGACCGCCGGCGTCCGGCGCAGGCGCCGGGTGAGGCCGAGCCAGGACAGCGAGCAGATGATCCACTTGCTCGGGTCCCAGTGCCACCAGCGAATGCCGTTCCGGTAGTCGTGGGCGAACTGGTGGTGGAAGTTGTGGTAGCCCTCGCCGTAGGTCAGGAAGGCGAGCCAGCCGTTGTCGCGCGCGCTGTGCTCGTCGCTGTAGGGTTGGCGGCCGAACGCGTGGGCGACTGAATTGATCAGGAATGTCAGGTGGTGGCTGACGACCAGGCGCAGGACGCCGGCCAGGAGGAACATGCCCCAGAGCTCGCCATGCAGCCAGCCGAGCGCCAGCGGCAAGCCGAAATTGAGCGTCAGCGCGAGCGGCAGGTAGTACCGATGCTGGAACGCGACGATCGGGTCCTTCTGCAGGTCACGCACGTTGCTGAAGTCGGTCACCGAACTCTTGTAGCTGCGCAACATCCAGCCGATGTGCGAAAACCAGAGCCCGCGGCCGGCCGAGTAGGGGTCCTTTTCGTTGTCGTCCACGCTCGTGTGGTGGCTGCGGTGGTTCGAGGACCAGACCAGGATGCTGTTCTGCAGCGCCATCGTTCCGAAAAGCATCAGGATGAGCCGCACGGACCAGTGCGCGTCGTAGGTCTTGTGCGACCAGAGCCGGTGGTAACCGGTCGTGATCGCAAGCCCGTTTGCGTAGACCAGCACCGCGAACCAGACCCAGGCCGCGGCGCTGTAGCCCACGGCGAATCCATACCAGGGCACGACGATCGCAGCGACCGCAAACGTCAGCACGAACATCAGGACGCGGGACCAGATCAGGGGCTCGCGTGCGGTCTCGGCGGTTGCATTCATGCGGTCATTGTGGCCGAAGCGGGCCGGCATGCCTACCCCGGAGCGGGAGGTACGTCACTTTTTGGGGCCAAATAGCGCGTCGAGCGCCGCGCGCGCGCCGTCTGCCGCGGGGCTTGCCGGCAGGTAGCGGCCTGCCACCGGCTCGAAATAGCCGCAGAAATTGGCGCGTTGCTTGTCCTGCACGGGGTCGGCGACCGGCTCGGCGCAGTGCCTGGCCTTCGACAGGTCGTAGAACCGGCACATGCGGCACACGTGGATCTCGGCACGGCAGGCCCGGCAATATTCGGTGCGCCCGACCGGCAGGGGCAGGTCCGCGAGCGGGGCGCCGCATTTCCAGCAGTCGAGCGCAGGGGCGCCCACCTACTGCACCCGGGAGACCCGCGTCGACTTCTTGGTTGGGCCGGAGAGGATGAACGACTTCATGGCGCCGGGCTGGATCTTCACCGCATCGCCCTCCGCCAGGCGGAACTTCGAATCCGGACTGTTCTGGCGCCAGACCTGCCCGTTGTCGAGCGTGAAGGTCATGAGGCCGTCCATGCGCCGTTCGATATGCGTGACCGTCGCCTCGAGCTGGCTGAGAGCCCGCGCCTCCTGCTGCTGGCGCTGCTGCTGCTCGGCCTGCATGCCGGGCTCGCGGCCAAAATTGTCTTCCGCCTTCGGCGCCGCGGCGGAACCCGCCTTCACAACCGGCTGCGCGCCGTCCACTGCGCGGTCATAACAGGCGAGGCGCGCCGTGGCATCGGCTTCGCCGCGGCAGGTTCGGACCGCGGCGCCGAGATCCTCCGCGCCCATCGCCGAGGCTGCGGCGAACGCCAGCCCGAGTCCTGCAATCCACCGGGCCGCTGCATGCATGTCAGATCTCCCACTCGGGTTTCTTGCCGCTGTGCGCGTCGATGGTCTCGAACAACGAGACGACGAGCCGCCGCTCCTCCCCGGTCAACTCGGGGCGCCAGACGTCGAATAGCAATATGACCCGGGTCCGGTCGCTACCGTTCCAGGCCTCGTGCTCGATGGTGTCGTCGAACGCCCAGCCCTTGCCCTCGATCCAGTCGCGCGTGTCGTTGCCCACGCGGAAACGGCATTTGCCCGGGACGATGACCGGCAGGTGGCAGACGAGGCGGGTATTCACGAGGCCGTTGTGCGGGGGAATGTGCGCGCCGGGACGCAGCAACGAGAACAGGATCGACGGCGAGCGGTTCGGCACGTGGGCGAGCGGGGCGTTCCTGAGCGCGTGCATCGTCTTCGGAAAGCGAGCGGCATTTTCCGCGACGGCCTCGCCGTTCTTCCACAGGTAGTACGCGCTCCACGCGGGATTGTTCAGCATCCCCATCTCGTCCTTCTTCGGCCGGTTGGCGTGGCCCTGGACGTAGGGCGCAAATGCGTCCGGTTCCTCCAGGACCGCCTCGAGCTCGGCACGGATGTCCGCGGTCGCGGCCTCGAGGTCGTCAAACCAGGGGAACAGGGCCCGGTCGTAGAACTGGATTTGCGGCAGTCCCGGGAAATAGTAGTACTTGGGCTGCTGCAGGTAGATGCGCTTCTGGCCGAGGATGAGGTCCACCGACTCGGCGAAGCGCGGGCTCGAGCGTGCCGGATCGAAGCCCTTCGCGGCGAGGCCGCGCTGCAGGAAATCGCGGTACTCGTGCGCGTAACGGTCGCAGGCCTGTTTCGCGCGCGCGAGGCCCGCCGCGAGTTCCCGCGACACGCCGGCCGCCGGCGCCAGGCGGATCGCCATCAGGTAGAAGGAGGAGGCGGAACGGGCGTCGCCGGCCTGCGCGTACAGGTCCGCGCGCCGCAGCAGCGCCGGGAGGTTCTGCGGGTCCGCCGCCAGCAGGCGTTCCAGCAGGGCGGACTCGCCGGCGGCATCGCCGCGCTCGCGGGCTTCACGCGCATTCTTCGCGAGGTCGGCGGCGCTCGTGGCGGGGGCGGTCGTGGCCATCGGGTGGAATTATGGGGGACTCGCGCCGGATGCGGCAAAACCTTAGTCTTGTCGCCGCATGCACGAAGAGACTGCACGCGCCAACCGCGCCGCCATGCAGGCGATGGCCGCGGGCAACATGAAGGGCGCAGAAGCGATGCTGCTCGAGGCGATCGGGCGCCAGCGCGGGGACCTGCGGCTCTGGCTCAACCTCGCCGTGGTGCGCCGCCAGCTCCAGGACTACGACGGCGCATTCGCGGCGCTGCGCGCGGCGCTCGCGCTGGACAACCGGAATTTCGGCGCGCTGCTCATGCAGGCGGCGCTGCTCGACAAGCTCGGCCGCGCGAAGGAAGCGGCCGTCGCCTACGCCATCGCACTAGCGCAGGCGCCGCCGGACCAGGAGCTCGACGTGCCGACGCGCCACGCCCTCGCCCGCGCGCGCGAAGTGCAGGAGCGGCACGCGGCCGAGCTCGGCGCCTTCATCCGCGAACGCGCGGCGGCAGCCTGCGCCGCGCTCCCGGCCCCCGCGCAGCGCCGGGTCGATTCGTTCATCGACACCACGCTGCGCGTGCGCAAGCGCTATCGCCAGGAACCGGTGGAGTACTTCTACCCGGGGCTGCCGGACATCGAGTTCTACGAGCGCGAGGAATTTCCGTGGCTGGCCGGGTTCGAGGCGGCGACGCCGGGCATCCAGCGCGAACTCGCGCGCATCCTGGCCGAGGACGAGGCGGGGTTCGCGCCCTACATCCAGTACGAGGATCACCAGCCGCTCGAGCAGTGGCGCGAGCTCAACAAGTCCCCGCGCTGGAGCGCCTTTCATTTCTACGACAAGGGGCGGGCCATCCCCGAGCGCTGCGCGCGTGCGCCGGCGACGATGGCGGCAGTGCAAGGGCTTCCGCAGGCGCAGGTGGACCTGCGCTCTCCGACCGCGATGTTCTCGGTGCTCGAGCCGAACACGCACATCCCCCCGCACACGGGCATCGCGAACTTCCGCCTGGTCGTGCACCTGCCGCTCGTGCTCCCGGGCGCCTGCGGCTTCCGTGTCGGCGGCGAGACGCGCGAGTGGCGGATCGGCGAGGCCTGGGTATTCGACGACACCATCGAGCACGAGGCCTGGAACGACAGCGACCAGGTCCGGATCATCCTGATCTGCGACGTCTGGAGCCCGCGCCTCGCGCCGGAGGAACGCGAGGCGATCCGTGCCGTGATCGCGGCGACCGACGCGTTCCGGGGCAGCCTGCCGCCCGCTCAGATATAGTTTGCGGGCATGCTGCTCAAGATCAAGAACCTGCTTTCGGCCGAGGAATGCGCCCGGCTGGCCGCGCTCGCGGGCGAACTCAAGTTCGTGGACGGGCGCGTCTCGAACCCGGCCAACACGAGCAAGCAGAACCTGCAGGCTGACGCCTCCGACCCGAAATACGCCGAGTCCGTCCAGATCGTCGGCAATGCCCTGGCCCGTTCGCGCGAATTTTCGGGTTTCGCCATCCCCAAGCGCGTCGCGCCGCCGCTGCTGTGCCGCTACGAACCCGGCATGAAGTACGGGGCGCATGCCGACGCGGCGATCCTGCAGCTGCCGAACGCCAAGATCCGCTCGGACCTGTCCTGCACGGTCTTCATCGGCGATCCCGCGGCCTACGAGGGCGGCGAGCTCGCGATGGTCATCGGCAACCAGACGCTCGCCTTCAAGGGCGCGCCTGGCGAAGCCGTGGTCTATCCCTCGACCTTCCAGCACGAAGTCGTGCCCGTGCGCTCGGGACAGCGGCTGGTGTCGATCACGTTCATCGAGAGCCATGTCGCCGACCAGCACGAGCGCATGCAGGTCTACGAGCTGAACGAGATCGCGGCGATCGAAGGCCTGCGCATGAACCCGGAGAGCCGGGTGCGGCTCGACGTCGTGCGCCAGAACCTGCTCAGGATGTGGTCGTCGACCTAGCCCGCGCCCAGCGCCGGCAGGAACGCCGCGAGCCGGCGCTCGTAGTTCCTCCAGCGTCCCGATGAGCGCCGGTAGAGCGGCTCGCGGACCTGCGCGACGCTCGCGGTCCTGACCCGGGCTGCGTTCCTGTGGAATTCGAGGCAGCCCTCGTGCCACGGCAGGCCGAGGAAGTCGAGCAGACGCCCGGTGACCGCGCGCGGGTCCTGCACGTAGGCGTCGTAGTCGGCATCGAAGATGCTGTCGCTGAACAGGGACTTCCAGTGCGCCATCAGCCGCCGGTACTGGCGGTAGTGGAAGGCAATGTCGGCGAGATCGGCGGCGTAGCCGAGCCGGCTGTCGAACTGCTGGAACCAGATTGACAGCGCCGTGTCGCGCGCATCGCGCACGGTGTTCACGAAACGCGCGTTCGGGAACGAGGCCTTCAGCATGCCGAGGAGCGCGAACGCATCGGGCCGCTTGTTGGTCACGATGTCGCGCCCGGGGAAGTTCCGCGCCAGGTAGTCGACGTAGCCCGCGGCGACCGGCTGCCAGTCGGCCGGCTCGAACGAGAACGGGACCCGCATGAAGTACTCGATCTCGCCGCCCGCGGCGACGCGCGGATGCGCCCCGAGCACCTGCTCGAACAGCGTGGAGCCGGAACGGAACATCCCCGTCACGAACACCAGCGGCTCCTCCGACACCGGCGTCGCTCGCGCGATCAGCGCCTGCCCGAACTCGGCGAGGACGCGCGCGACGGAAGCGTCGACCGCGGCGCGATCGTAGCGGGCCAGCCGCGGCCGGCTGGCGGCATTGCCGAGGGCATACTGCTCCCAGGCCTCATCGTAGCGTCCGCAGTCGTCGAGCGCCTTGCCGAGCGCGAAGTGGAGGCTCTCGCGGGCGAGCGGCGCGAGGTTCGAGCGGCGCAGGGCCCGGCGCAGGCGCTTGACCAGGTCGCCGTCGGCATCGCGCACGGTTTCGGTGTGGACGATGCGCACCAGGGCATCGTGCCAGGACGGGTCGATCTCGAGGATCGCGCGAAACAGCCGCAAGGCCTCGGCGCGGTCGCCGTACTCCTCGTGGTGCAGCGCGAGATTGAACAAGGCCGGGATGTAAGTCGGGTTCAGCGCGAGCGCCCGTTCGAGCAGGAGCCTGGCCGCGGCATCGCGCCGCAGCTCCGCCTGGATCACGCCCATGTTCGAGAGCACTTCCTCGGGCTGCCCGATGCCGAGGTCGAGGGCCGACTGGTGCTCCTCCAGCGCCTCTTCGAGCCGGCCGCGGCGGCGCAGGAAACAGGCGAAGTTGAAGCGCGCGACCGGGTCTACCGGCGCCTCGCCGATGACGCGACGGTAGGCCGTTTCCGCGTCCGCGAGTTGCCCGCCCTGCTCGAAGCGGGCCGCGAGTTCCAGGTCGGGATGGGCGCTCATCGCATGCCCTGCCTGCCGACCACGGCGGCGAGCCCGGCGTCGGCGCGCGCGAGGCGCTCGAGCCAGGCCAGGCCCTTTGCGATCTCGGCGCCCTGGTCGCGGCGCGCCTCGACCAGGCGCGCGGCGCGGTCGCCCGGCATGAAGGGCCGTTCGGGCGCCTTGGAATAGCGGGTCAGCACCATGCTGCCGGCCAGCGCGCGCACGAAGGCATCGTCCTGCGGCAGCCCGAAGTGTGCGAAGACCTGCGCTGCGGCAGCCGGCACGTCGGCGAGGAACGCGTCGAAGTCGATGGCGAGCACACGCCCTCCCGCCGCTTCCAGCGCCGCCGCTTGCGCGAGGCTCTCGACCAGCCAGCCGAGCGCCGCGAGTTCTCCTGGGCAGAGCATATGGAGCGGCGCGACCGGCAGCGAGCGGCCGGCCAGCAGGCGCCGCATCCGGCCGGGACCGTGACCCCGCAGGTCCGCGGCCGAGTTCGCGCCGCCGAGCAGCGTCGCAAGGTAAGTCTCGGCGGCGACATTCAGGTAGATGGCGCGGGACTCGGGTGCGGCTGCCAGCAGCCTCGGCGCCAGCCTGCCGGCGCTGCTCGTCGCCTTCACCACCACGGCGCCGGTCGAGGCGTAGCCCCGGCCCCAGAATCGCAGGAAGGCCTCGAGCAGGCTGTCGAACTCGGCCGCGCCGAGAAGCGACTCCGGACTGCCGAGCGCGTCCGCGGCCTCCGCCAGCGTGCGCAGCGGCAGCGGCTCGCGCAGGCCCAGGACCGCGTCCGCCTCGTCGAGCAGCCGCGAGAGCAGCGTGGAGCCGACATGACCGGTATGGAAGACGAAGTGCAGCGGCCGCATGCAGTCGGCTGCCCCCGCCGCCTGCGCCGCCGCCGCGGTTGCAAGCCAGGCGCCTTCGGTCGCAGGGCCGAGGACCCGGTCGTCCAGGAAACTCGCCGCCCGGTAGGCGCGCGCATCCATGCGAATGACGAGCACGAGCCCGCGCACCAGGTCCAGCGCCTGGGGGTAAGCGTCGGGCGACGCCGGCAGCAGCGACTTGAGGTCCGGACGCTCGGTCCCGGGGCGTGCGGCATTCATGGGCCGCTATGGTACGAAAAAAAAGCGGCGGTCCCGAGGGACCGCCGCCTGAGTTGTCGAAAAGTATCGTTCCGGGCGCTTTTCTTAGAATTCCACCGTCGCGCGCACGAAGACGTAGCGACCGAGGGCGTCGTAGGTCTGCGGGAAGGTGTTGCCGTTGCCCGTGGTGCCAACCGCGCCGCTGATCGACGGGTTGTCGTCCAGCACGTTGTTGATACCCAGGACGACCGAGGCCTTCTCCGTGATCGCCCAGTTGGCGGCGAGGTCGAAGTACTCCTCGGCTGCGAGCTGCTTGTCGAGCTGGCCGTCCGGCATTTCCAGGTTCGGGCCGGCAATGCCGGTGACCGCGCCGTAATGCCGCCAGGTGAGGGACAGGTCCACGTCCCACGGTGTCTGCCAGCTGGTGCGGAAGCGATGCCTCCACTGCGGGTTGGGGATCGTGCACACGTTCGAGTAGTAACCCGTGCAGTCGTACGAGTCGCTCTCCCTCCAGCCCGGGTTGATGTCGAGGCCCGGCACCGGCTGGGTGACGAGGTCGACCAGGTACGTACCGGTCAGGTTGAAGGCCAGGCTGCCGAAGCGGCCCATCTCCAGCCCGGTGTAGCCGATGTTGATGTCGTAGCCGGTCGTCGACAGCGAACCGATGTTGGTGTTGAGGTCCTCCACGTTGCCTGCACCGACCCACAGCTGGCCCGTACCCGGGTTGCGGTGGATGAGCGCGCAGGCATCCGGGCTCTCGGCCGAGTAGCACGCGGTCCAGATGTTGTTGGCGCCGAAGGTCGAGATGGTGTCCTCGATCTTGATGTCGAAGTAGTCCACCGTGACCGCGAGGCCCGGCACCCAGCGCGGCTGGAACACGACGCCGTACGAGTACGTGTCGGAGGTTTCAGGCTTGAGGGCCGGGTTGCCGCCCTGCGTGAAGTTGTACTGTCCCGCCGGGCTGTCGAGCGAGCCAGCGCCCACCAGGTTCGCCGGCACGCCGGTCGCGATGCACTCCGCAGCGCTCGCGTTCGGGTCGCGCGCCTGTGCACCGCAGGGATCGCCCGCGGCGTCGAACAGGTTGAAGCCCTGGGCCGTGAACAACTCGACGATGTTGGCGGCGCGGACCGCACGCTGGTAGCTCGCCCGCAGTCGGACGTCGGCAACCGGCGCCCACTCGAGGCCGAACTTGTAGGTGTCGGTGGTGACGTCGCCGTAGTCCGAGTACCGGTAGGCGGTATCGAACGACAGGCTCTCCGCATAGGCCTGGTCCTGTGCGATCGGGACCCGCGCTTCCATGAACAGCTCGTTCACCTTGGTGGAGCCGTCGATGCCGATCGTCGGACCGCCGGAGCCGCCGAGACCGCCCTGCTCCTGGATCGCATCCACGTTGTTGCCCAGGGTGTCGCGCCGGTACTCGGTACCGAACACGACCTGGATGCCGTCCGAGGCCATCGGCGACTTGATGCCGTACACGCCGAGGTCGCCCGTCACGATGCCGTTGTAGATCTCCTGCGAGATGCGGCCGATCTGCAGGCCGGACGCCTGCATGTAGTTCAGCGCCTCAGGCGTCACGCCGCCCGGAACGAACACGTTCCAGGGCACGCAGTTCGGGTCGCTGCCGTCCACCACCGAGCGGCAGGTCGGCACGCCGCCGACGTCGACGACGTCGATGGCCTTCGCTGCACGAGACGTCACGATGTAGTTGAGCGTCGCCGTGTTCGACCGCACGTTTGCGTACTGTGCCGAGACGTCGTAGCCCCAGGCCTCGTTGATCGCGCCACGCACGCCCGCCACTGCGCGGAACGAGTTGTTCGCGAACGACTGCTGGCGGCCGCCGCCTTCCACGTTGCGACGTCCGATATACATCGGGACCGAAGTATCGGCCGCAATCGCGCCTGCGTCGCAACCGATGGTGCCGAGGATGCCCGCGGGCAACAGCGGGTTGCCGCAGTTGATGGTGCCGGTCTCGAAGAAGTCGCCGGACGGGGCGATCTGCGCGATCGACTCGTAGTCGTTGAACATCAGCTGCGTGTACACGTCGGCGTGCTCGCCGAACTCGTAGTGACCCATCGCGCCCAGGCTGTAACGGCGCTCCGGACGCTGGAAATGGTTCAGCGGGCCGAAGTTGTACGCGTCGAGGTTGCCATCGTAGTTGCGCATGTTCGTCGCGCTGTCGGTGGTCAGGTCGTAAGTCGAAAAGTCCGTGAACCTGCCGCCCGCGCTGGTCGAGGAACCGCCGCAGCTGAGCGAACCGCCGACCGGCGCCGGGTTCAGCGAGCAGGCCGAGAAGTCGCGGTCGGCTTCCAGCACGGCCTCGCTGTCGAACACGGTGGCGTAGGCGGTGATGTTGCCGCGTCCGTCGCCGCTGTTGACGCCGACCATCAGCGACAGCTCCTTGCCTTCGCCGTCGGTCACGGAGCTATCGGGCAGGGCGAATTGCGCCGGATTGGTCGCTGCCTTGGCGGCGATCACGTCGCGCAGCTTGGTCTGGCCGGGACCCGAGAAGTCGTTCTCGTGCCAGTAGAAGTTGTACTGGGAGGTGACCTGGACGCCCTCGAAGTCCTTCTTCATGATGAAGTTGACGACGCCGGCGACGGCATCCGAGCCGTACACCGCGGATGCGCCGCCGGTGAGGACGTCGACGCGCTCGATCATCTGCGTCGGGATCTGGTTGATGTCCGCCGCCGAGTTGGTCACGCCGCCATAGGGCATGCGGCGGCCGTCCACGAGCACGAGGGTGCGCGGCGAGCCGAGACCACGGAGGTTCAGGGTCGCCGTGCCGGTCGCGCCGTTGGCTACCGTCACGTTCTGCGCAGCGAAGGCCTGCGGCAGCTGGTTGACGAGGTCCTCGATGCGGGTGACGCCCTGCGTCACGACATCCGCCGCGGTAACCTGCGTTACGGGTGTGGTCGACTCGAGGTTCGCCGAGCGAATGCGCGAACCCGTGACGACGATTTCACCCAGGTTTTCCTGCGCGAGCGCAGGTGCCACGCCAGCGGCCGTCAGTGCACCCATGACGAGTGCGCGACGTACGGCCGACGCGACCTGGTTCTTACGTTCCATTGCTTACGTCCTCCCGCGAACGGCCGTGCCGTTCTTTGGTTTGTTGAGTTGACTAGTCAACAAAAAACTCAAATGCCGCCGTGGCGAAATAGATACGGTCTTCGCGCCACGTTGGATGGCGGGATCATAGCAACATTGAACCGGATGGCAACCGATGTGGCGAAGACGCAACTCATCTGAGCGAAAGGGCGGGGAAACCGCTCGCGCGGAATGGTGGCGACGACGCAACTTTCGACGTCGCCAAGCTGTTGCGAGGCCGTCCAACGCGCTCGGGTGTTGCTCGTGCGCTACAAGCCGACGATCGCAATGTGGCGGATCGCCAGACACCGGGTGCATGCATTGCGATACGCCGCCCCCACTTCTGGCGATTCTACTAGCCGAGTGAAGTCATCTCCACCCACTAAGGGTCATTCACGGTGCAAAGGGAAGCGTGCCACCGTCATTATTGGTGCAGCAGGCACGGCAAGCGGAGTCAATCGTGGGGCGGGGCTGTCCCTGTCGTTCGCAAACTCGGCAGGCTCACAAGATCCCCGGGCTCGAGGCCGATTTTCTGTGCAGTCCCGGCCCGTACTTCCAGGACGGCGAGGGCATTTCCGTCGGACTCGATCGGGTCCAGGCTGAAAGGCTTCGCGTTGGCCGCGATATTGAGAACCCTGCCGTCAGCGTCGATGAACACGAGGTCCAGCGACAGGTAGGTGTTTTTCATCCAGAACGCCAGTTCCTGCGGAAACTCGAACAGGAACAGCATGCCGCGCCTGGCCGGCATGTCGCGAACATACATGAGCCCCCGCTCGCGGCTCTTCGGATCGGCCGCGACCCAAACCGAGAAGTCATGGGCGCCAGTCGCCGTGGTCGCCCGGACTGTCGCCTGCTGCAGGCCAGGGAAAAGCGCAGGCGTGCGGCCCGGCGTGCTGGCGCAGGCGGCCGCTAGCGCGGCACCGGCGAGTACGAGAGCGGCGAACTTCAAGGCGACTCCAGCCCGGGCGGGGCACGGGCCGGGCCATCGTCGCGCAAGCTGACGAGCCCTGCAAAGTCGAATCGGGTCAGCAGCACCGAGCCGTCGCCGTCGAGGGCGCGCGCGGGCGCGATGCAGAAACCGCGCGCGCTGATGCGATAGCTGCCCGCAGGCAGGTCGCTGTCCGTCACGGGCCGCTGCTCGACTTCATCGAACTGGCAGCGGCTGTCGCCCTGCGTGCCATAGATGCGCTCGCCGGCCCCGTCGAGCAGCGTCACGTTGACCGGCACGCCCTTGCCCGAGCCGCCGACCGCGAGTTCCGGCGCGGCGAACACGATTGCAAGCTCGCCGCCGCCCCGGGGACCGGCGAATCGTACGCGCAGGCCATGTCCGCCGGGCCGCGACATTCCGGTGCAGGCGAGCGCCGGCTCGGTCCAGTGGATGTCCTCGTCGATGCTGCCCCGCAGGCGCATGGACAGGAAGCCGTCGTGAGCGGGCAGGCAGCGCAGGTCTGGCGAGGCCGCCTGCGGGACGGCCGCCGGCTGCGCCAGCAGCAGAAACAACAACGCCATCGTCATGCCGCCGGCCCGGATCCTCAGGTGTCCGCGTCCGTGCGCGCGACCAGCAGGTTCTTGGCCAGCGTCCCATGGCCGCGGCCGATGGCGCGAATGAGATGCATGACAAGGGTCAAGAGAAGCACACCGGCCACCAGCAGGAATGGCACGGCAAGCAGCGACGGACCCTGGTAGATCCCGTGGCCGTCCAGCGTGAGCGAGCCCGAGCCCAGCCCCGTTTCGAGCAGGACGGCGGCGATCGCGCCGGCCACGAGGCCGAAGCTCGTGCAGATCCCGACTGCCGCGAGCGTGAAGTAGAAAATCCCGAGCGGCAGCATCAGGAGAAAATAGAACATCGTCGTCCAGGTGCGGCGATCGACCAGCATCTGCTTGATCCGCTCGAAGATGGGCACGCCCTTGACCGGATACAGCGGGCGGCGCGGCATGCGCTGGCCCAGCAGCCCCTCGACCAGCCGTCCCTCGGCCAGCGCGAGCACGCGGGTGAAGCCGATGAACAGCAGGAAGAACGGAATGCCGACGATCAGCACGATGAGTCCCGCCGACATCGACAGGCCCGTGACCGTCACCGTGAAGTAGAAGATGCCGGTCACGAGCGCGAGCAGCATGTAGAACAGGGCTGTCCAGGTGCGCGAATCGCCGTACACGGAAAAGAAGCGGCCGAGTGCGGTGCGCGGCATCTTGCGGGGCGGCGCCGCGAGCGCGGTGCGGACCTGCTTTTCGGTCGTCCGGTAGGCTGCGGCAACCTCTTCCGGCGCACCATAGGTGCTCGCGATCAGCTCGAGGGTGTCGGATTCGGTGCGGGCGGGGTTGGCGGCGACCTCGGCCCGGAGGTATTCCTCGGCGTCGTAGAGCGCGTCCTGGATGAGCGCGGGATCCTCACCCGCAAGCGCGGCGCGAAGCGCCGCCAGGTATTGCTCGATGGAGCGGGGGGCGGTCTTGTCGTTCATGAGGAGGCTCCGTTCGCTTCCGTAAATCCGTCGACGAAATTGCGTGTGCTGCGCCAGATGTCGCGCCACTGGGCCAGCATGCCGCGCCCGGCATCGGTGATCCGGTAGTAGCGTCGAGGCGGGCCAGCGTAAGACGGGACGATTCGGCTCGCCAGCAGGCCATTGGCGGAGAGCTGGCGCAACACGGGGTAGAGGGCGCCTTGTTTCACCGGCGGACTGCCGTCCGCGAGCGCCTGCAGACGCTTCGCGATCTGGTAACCATAAAGGTCTTCTTCCGCCTGTTCGAGCACGGCCAGCAGGACCAGGCCAATGAGACCCGCGTTCAGTTCCCTTTGAAATTTCTGGGAAAGCCGCTCGGTATCCGCATCCACAGGAGATTACCCATTGCCTAGCAGTATGAGATTAATAGTACTACTAACTAAGTAGTAGTCAAGTCTCGCTCTTGAACCATGCGCCAGTTCTGGCAGGGTCTCGCCATGGCACGGTCAATCCTGGTATCCGCCCTGGCGGCCGCGGCACTTGCCGGCTGCGCCAGCCTGCCCACCAACCTCAAGACGCCGGAAGTTTCCTTTGTCGGCATGAAGGCCATCGAGGCGTCGGTATTCGAGCAGAAGCTCGAGGTGCGGCTCAAGGTCCGAAACCCCAATGCGATCGAGTTGCCGGTCAACGGGCTCGATGTCGATATCGAGCTCGCCGGCGAACCCTTCGCGCACGGCGTGTCGGCGCGTCAGTTTGTCGTGCCGGCGCAAGGCGAGGCGGAGTTCGACATGAACGTGACGGCGAATGCGATGAACGCGCTGCTTAAGATCGCGGGACAGCGCAATGCGGGTGCCATTGAATACCGGTTGAAAGGCAAGCTCTCCACCAAGGTCGGCCTGCTGCGCACGATTCCCTTCACGGAATCGGGTACCGTGCCGGTCGCGGACCTGCTCGCCAGGAAGCGAAAGGGCGGCTGAGCCCCGAGCAAGAACCGGGTTGCCGCGCCGATGCCACGCTGCAAGACTGGCGCCATGAACGAATCAGCCAGTTTTCGCCGCATCGAGCGGGTCATCGCCCATATCGACCGGCATCACGAAGAACAGCCGGGGCTCGGGGAGCTCGCGCGCGTCGCCGGCCTCTCGGTATTTCATTTTTCGCGTGAATTCCGCCGCTGGGCCGGGCTGTCGCCGACGCGCTACCTGCGAACGCTCACGCTCGATGCAGCGAAACGCGAGCTCGACGAACGCGGCTCGGTGCTCACCGCCGCGTGGGCGGCAGGGCTCTCGGGCGGCGGCCGCCTGCACGACCTGTTCGTGCAATTCGAGGCGGTGACGCCCGGCGAATACAAGGCGGGCGGCGCAGGCCTGTCGCTCGCGCACGGATTTGCGGACTCTCCGTTCGGTCGTGTCCATGCGGCGACCTCCGATCGCGGACTCGTCTGGCTCGCGTTCGTCGACGGCAGCGAGGCAAGGGCGATCGCCGAACTCAAGGGCCGTTTCCCGCGCGCGCGGCTAGCGCGCAGCGACTCGGACGCCGCACGGATCGCGCGCCAGATTTTCGACGATCGCGCGGGTCGCATCGTGCTCGCGCCGGTCGGGACCAATTTCCAGGTCAAGGTGTGGCAGGCGCTGCTCGAACTCGGCGCGCGCGGACCGCTGGATTACGGCGCACTTGCACAGGCGATCGGCAGCCCGCGCGCGAGCCGCGCGGTAGGCCAGGCCGTGGGTGCGAACCCGGTCGCGTGGCTGATTCCCTGCCACCGGGTGCTGCGTCGCGACGGCTCGCTCGGCGGCTATCACTGGGGCGTCGAGCGCAAGCGCGCCATGCTCGCGTGGGAGCATGCGGCGGGACTCAAGGTGGGGGCGTAAAAGGTAAAAGGGGACAGTCACCTTTGTCGCAAAGCCGACAAAAGTGACTGTCCCCTATGGATTCGTGCTGTCGGAGTCGGCGGGTTCTTCGGGCTCAGCGGCCGCGCCGCGCGGCTTGCGACCGGGTACCATCATCTGGAGCATGCCTTCCTGCATGCGGTTCCACATCTCCAGGTTCTGGCGCGTGAGATCGGCCATCGCGTTCATGGGCGGCGGCGCGCTGGTCAGCATCTGCGAGATCTGCTGCTGCACGTTTTCCTGCTGCCGCATGAAAGCAGCGACACTCTGTTCCAGGTAGCCCGCCATGAAATCCTGCATCGGCCCGCCGTAGTAGCGGATGATCGACTCGAGCAGCTGGGTCGTCAGGATGGGCTTGCCGAACTGCTCCTGCTCGGCGATCACCTGCAGGAGGATCAGCCGGGTGATGTCGTCCCCGGACTTGTCCTCGACCACCCGGATCTTTTCGCCGCGCACGATCAGGTCGCGGATGTCCTCGAGCGTTACGTGCTTGCTTATGGAGGCGTCGTAGAGCCGCCGGTTGGCGTACTTCTTGATCAGCCGTTCCTTGCTCATGGGCAAAGTCTACCGGATCGTGCCGCTACGCGTTACCGCGCTGCGGCATGAACATATTCAGGCACTTGGACGTAAAAAAAGGACGGCGGCCTTGCGGCGCGCCGTCCCGAGGGGGGAGGGTGCTGCCCGTCAGGCGGCCTTCTTGGCGACCTTGGCGGACTCGGAGACGGTCTGGTCGAACCACTTCGTCAGCTGCGACTGGTGCTCCGAGGAGAACTTGATCAGGTCCTGCGAGCGCTGCGTGGCGCGCTCCGCGAACTGCGTCGACAGCTCGATCTGACGCGCGGTCAGGTCGTTGAAGTCACGCGCGGTGCTGGCAAGCTGCATCTGCTGCAGCGAGAACTCGAGGCACTCGCCCGCGAAGGCGTACTGCTGGCGCGCGATGCGCTCGAAAGCGGCGGCCGAGAGCTCGTTGAGCTTGACGGCAGGGGCCCAGGCCTTCTTGCCGGCGTCGAGAAGCGCGTTGAAATCGAAAGTCGGGTTGGTCATTTCTGGCATCCTTGATTCGTGAGGGTCGCTCTGCGATGGGTGCATTGTACGGGACTATTTGTTGCAGTGCAACAGGAAACAGACGCAGGCGACAGCTGGCTCTTTGGATTTCACAAAAATCGCTTATCTTCAATAGGTTAGCGTAATTTTAGATGGCTGCAAGCGATCCATTCAAAGACCCTGATTTTGTGCGTCGCACACTCACGGCTTACAGCCGCCAAATGGCGGACCTCGCCGCGCTGGTTGCCGGGCAGGGACCTTTCGGCGCGCAGGGCTTCGATGCCTTGTGCCAGCCGATGACCGGCGCGTACCAACGCCTGCTGATGCCCGCCGGCCCGTCGCCCGTGCAACAGGCCCGCGCGGGCGCTGCCGCCAGTGCCCGTTGGCAGCGGGCGAGCGAAAGCTATGCAGGCCTCGTCGCCACGGTCGCGAACGACGCCTGGACCCGGCTCGCACGGGCGCTCGCCGAGGACGGGCCCGCGGCCGCGCCGGTCACGAGCCTCGCCGCACTGCACGCACTCTGGGTCGATTGCGGCGAGGCCGCCTGGGCCGAGGCGGCGCATCGCGAGGACTTCGCCGAGGCGCAGGCGGAATGGCTGGCCGCACTCGTCGGCCTCAAGGCCGCGGCGGGCGGGCGATGACGCGTCTCGCGCTCGACCCCGCGCGCGCCGCCGCGGAGCTGGCCGAATTCTCGCGGCGCATGGCGCTTGCCTCGCAGCAGCTCGCATCCATGGACGTGCGCGCCGGGGGATGCTCGGCGCGCGAGGAAATGCTGCGCGTCGACAAGATCGTGCTGTGGCGATACGCGCCGCTGGCTCCCGCCACGGGGCTCGCGCCCGTGGTCATCTGCTACGCGCTCGTCAATCGACCGACGATGCTGGACCTGCAGCCGGACCGCTCGCTGGTCCGCGGGCTGCTTGCCCAGGGTCTCGACGTCTGGCTCGTCGACTGGGGCTACCCCGACGCCGGCGACAGCGATCTCTCGCTCGATGACTACGTGAATCGCTACCTCGGCGCCTGCATCGACCGGGCGCGAGCCGAAGCCGGTTTCGACGCCGTCACGCTGCTCGGCGTCTGCCAGGGCGGGACGATGTCGATCTGCCACGCGGCGCTCCACCCTGCGCGCGTCAGGAACCTCGTGACGATGGTGACGCCGGTCGATTTCCACACGCCGGAAAACCTGCTCGCGAAGTGGGCGCGCAAGCTCGACCTCGACGGTCTCGTGGACACGCTCGGCAACGTGCCCGGCGAGCTGCTGAGCGCCGCGTTCATCGCCCTGATGCCGCTCAGGCTCACCGCCCACAAGTACGCCGGGCTCGCCGATCTTGCGGATGACCGTCCGGCGCTCGAGAACTTCCTGCGCATGGAGCGCTGGATCCAGGACAGCCCGGACCAGGCCGGGAGGGCATTTCGCGAATTCGTGCGCGCGTTCTTCCGGGAAAACCGGCTGGTGCGAGGCGGGCTCGAGATCGGCGGACGCGCCGTCGATCCCCGGTCGATCACCTGTCCGGTGCTCAACATCTACGCGGCCCGCGACCACCTCGTGCCGCCGTCCGCGTCCAGGCCGCTCGCCGGCCTCACCGGCAGCCGCGACTACACGCCTTTCGAGTTCGACGGCGGCCACATCGGCATCTACGTCAGCAGGAGTGCGCAGGAAATCCTGCCGCGCACGATCGGGCAATGGCTGGCGGCCCGCTGACGCGCGGGCTGGCCCGCCCTTCGGTTAGCATCGCAAGTCACATGCAACGCGCATTCGGAATTCCGGATTTTCGCAATTGGGTCGTGCAGGCCGCTGCCGCCTGCCTCGTGGCCGGCTGCGGCGGCGGCGATCGGGCGGCGGGCGAGGCGCCGCCCGCGACCCTCGTCGTCATGGCGCAGGTCGCGCCGGTCGAGTGGCGCGACACGATCGAGGCGCTCGGGACGGCGCGCGCGAACGAGTCGGTCACCTTGACGGCGAAAGTCAGCGAGACCGTGCGCAAGGTCCGCTTCGACAGCGGCGACGTGGTGCGCGCCGGCGACGTGATCGTCGATCTTTCGAGCGGCGCCCAGCTCGCCGGGCTCGAAGAGGCGCGCGCGGCGTACCAGGAGGCCGAGCGCCAGCTCGCGCGCGGGCAGGAGCTTGCCCAGACCAGGATCATCTCCGAGAGCCAGCTGGACACGCAGCGCTCGACGCGCGACGCCGCGAAGGCGCGCATGGACGTGGTGCGCGCGCAGCTGTCCGACCGCGTGATCACGGCGCCATTCGACGGCATCCTCGGCCTGCGCCGCGTGAGCCGGGGGACGCTGGTGACGCCGGGCACCGAGATCGCGACGCTGGACGATATCTCCGTCATCAAGCTCGACTTCAGCGTGCCCGAGCGTTACCTCGCCGTGCTCGCGCGCGGACAGGACGTTTCGGCGCACAGCGACACCTACCCGGACCGGGATTTCGCGGGGACGCTCGCGAGCGTTGACTCGCGCGTGGACCCGGTGACGCGCTCGGTCACCGTACGCGCGGAGTTGCCGAACCCGGAGCGGCTGCTGCGCCCGGGCATGCTGCTCTCGGTCCGCCTGTACCAGGCGCCGCGCAAGACGCTCGCGGTGCCGGAGATCGCCGTGATACAGGTCGGCACCGAGGCCTTCGTCTATCGCGTCACCCGGGACCAGACCGCCGAGCGCGTCAAGGTGACCCTCGGATCGCGTCGCCGCGGCGAGGTGGAAATCGTCTCCGGCCTCGCTGCCGGCGAAACGATCGTGACCGAGGGCACGGTCAAGCTGCGCGAAGGCGCGCACGTCGTTGCCGCGCCCGCCGGGTCCGCGGCAGGGCGGTAGGTGGTCCTCTCCGATCTCTCGATCCGCCGCCCGGTCCTCGCGACCGTGATGAGCCTGCTGCTCGTCGTGCTCGGCGTAATCGCCTATACCAGGCTCACGCTGCGCGAGCTGCCGGCGATCGACCCGCCGATCGTCTCGGTGTCGGTCGAGTATCCCGGCGCCTCGGCCGCGGTCGTGGAGACCCGCATCACGCAGGTGCTCGAGGACTCACTGTCCGGCATCGAGGGCGTCGAGACGATCGAGTCCGAGAGCAGCAACGGCGAGGGCAGCATCAGCATCGAGTTCTCGCTCGACCGCGAGATCGAGGCCGCCGCGAACGACGTGCGCGACGCGGTCAGCCGGGTGCTGGACCGCATGCCGCAGGAGGCCCAGCCGCCCGAGATCGAGAAGGCGGAGTCCGATTCCGAGGTGGTCATCTGGCTCAACATGAGCTCGACGCACATGAACACGCTCGAGCTATCCGATTTCGCCGACCGCTACGTGGTGGACCGCCTCTCGGCGATCGACGGCGTCTCGCGCGTGCGGGTCGGCGGCGAGCAGCGCTACGCGATGCGCATCTGGCTGGACAGCGCCGCGCTCGCGGCGCGCGGCCTCACGGTGGCCGACGTCGAGGCCGCGCTCGAGCGGGAGAACGTCGAGCTGCCCGCGGGCTCGCTCGAGTCGAGCGAGCGCGACTTCACGCTGCGCGTGCAGCGCGGCTACCGGGAGCCCGCGGACTTCGCGCGCCTGACGCTCGCCAAGGGCGAGGACGGCTACCTGGTGCGGCTCGGCGACGTCGCCCGCGTGGAGCGCGGGTCCGAGGAACGGCGCGCGTACTACCGCAGCAACGGCGAGCCGAATATCGGCCTCGGCATCGTCAAGACCTCGACCGCCAACAGCCTCGACGTCGCGCGCAAGGCGCGCGCGACCGCCGGCGAGATCCAGAAGTCGCTGCCCGAGGGCACCCGCATCTTCGTCGCCTTCGACTCGACCGTGTTCATCGACGCTGCGGTCGAGCGCGTGTTCATGACGCTGTTCGAGGCGATCGCGCTGGTCATCGTCGTCATCTACCTGTTCCTCGGCAGCGCGCGTTCCGCGCTGATACCGGCGGTGACCATCCCGGTCTGCCTGGTGACCGCCTTCGCCGCGCTGTGGGCGTTCGGGTTCACGATCAACCTGCTGACGCTGCTCGCGATCGTGCTGTGCATCGGACTGGTCGTGGACGACGCGATCGTGGTGGTCGAGAACATCCAGCGGCGCGCCGACCTCGGCGAGCCGTCGCTGGTCGCGGCGCGCCGCGGGACGGCCCAGGTCGGCTTCGCGGTGATCGCGACGACCATCGTGCTGGTCGCGGTGTTCCTGCCGGTCGGGTTCATGGAGGGCAATACCGGGCGCCTGTTCCGCGAGCTCTCGGTGGCGCTCGCGAGCGCGGTGGCGATCTCCTGCTTCGTCGCGCTGTCGCTGACGCCGATGATGTCCTCCAAACTGATCCGGGCCCACACCGAGCCGCGCGGGCTCAATGCCTGGATCCACGGCAGGTTCCTGCGGCTCTCGGCCGCTTACCGGCGCCAGGTGGCCGGCGACCATCGGCAGGCCGCTGATCTTCGGCGCGATCCTGCTCGGCAGCGCGCTCGTCAGCCTCGTGCTGTTCCGGCTGGTGCCGAAAGAACTCGCGCCGGCCGAGGACCGCGGGGCGTTCCTGATCTCGGTCGAGGCCCCGGAGGGCGCGGGCTACGACTACACCGTCGCCCAGATGCACAAGGTCGAGGCCCTGCTCGCGAAGCTGACCGGCCCGGACCGGCCGATCCAGCGCATCGAATACGCGCGTGCCCGGATTCTTCGGCTCAGGCGAGGACATGAACAACGGCCAGGCCATCATTTTCCTGCAGGACTGGGACCGGCGCGATGCGACCACCGCGGAGGTGGTCGATTCGCTGCGCGCCGAGATGGCCGCGATCCCGACCGTGCGCGCCTGGCCGCGGGTGCGCACCGGCCTCGTCCGCACCAGCGGCCAGCCGCTCCAGGTCGTCATCGGCGGGCCGGACTACAAGGAGCTGGCCGCCTGGCGCGACCGGATGCTGGCGCGGATCGCGGGCAACCCCCGCATCCTCGACGCAGACTCGGACTACAAGGAGACGCGCCCGCAACTGCGGGTGGAAATCAATTTCGAGCGCGCGGCGGACCTCGGCGTGTCGACCGAGGAAATCGGCACCACGCTCGAGACGATGATGGGCTCGCGGCGCGTGACGACCTTCGTCGAGGACGGGGAGGAATACGACGTGGTGCTGCAGGCGCGGCCCGACAACCGGACCGCCCCGGCAAATCTCGAGAACCTCTATGTGCGCTCCTCGCGCAGCGGCAAGCTGGTGCCGCTCTCGAGCCTGGTGACGCTGGCCGAAGTGGCGGAGCCCGGCACGCTCAACCGCTTCAACCGCCTGCGCGCGATCACGATCTCGGCGAACCTCGCCGACGGCTACACGCTCGGGGAAGCCATCGAATGGGTGCGCAAGACCGCGGCCGAGGAATTGCCCGAGGTCGCGCAAATCGACTTCAAGGGCCAGTCGCGCGAGTTCCTGACCGCGGGCGGGGCGGTGCTGTTCACCTTCCTGATGGCGCTGTTGATCGTCTACCTGGTGCTCGCGGCGCAGTTCGAGAGCTTCATCCATCCATTCGTGATCATGCTGACCGTGCCGCTGGCGGTGACGGGTGCGCTGCTCGGCCTGTGGATTTCCGGCGGCACGCTGAATCTTTTCAGCCAGATCGGCATCGTGATGCTGGTGGGCCTCGCGGCGAAGAACGGCATCCTGATCGTCGACTTCGCGAACAAGCTGCGCGACGAGGGCTGGGACGTGCGGGAGGCGATCGTCGAGGCGGCAGCCGTGCGGCTCCGGCCGATCCTGATGACCTCGATCGCGACCGTGGCCGGCGCCGTGCCGCTGGTTGCCGCGGGCGGGCCCGGTTCCGCGAGTCGTTCGGCGATCGGCGTCGTCATCATATTCGGCGTCGCCTTCTCGACCCTGCTCTCGCTCTACGTCATGCCTTCCTTCTACGCGCTGCTCGCCCCGTACACGGGTTCCCCGCAGGCGCTTTCTCGCGAAATTGACCGGCTGGAAGAGCGCACGCCCGAGGCGGCCGGCCGGGCTTGAGTCGTGGCGGTCGGAGCGGCCCTGTCAAGCCAAGGCATGCTCCCATAACAGTTTGATATTGAAAGACTAGTTGACGCGCCCAGCCGGCTGTCGGGGACCGGGCTGGTAGAATCGATCGCGAAGCGACGGCCCCGCAGGTCCTGCGGGGTCCCACGACCCAGGGGCCCGACGAGCCGGTCCCGGCGACTGCCGGGCGCCTACCGGTTCGGGCCCGCCGCCCGGCAGGCGGCCAGAAGGAGCGGCCTTGGCGACGGCGAGCCCGTATCAGCAGCTCGAGCAGGAATTCAGGAGGCTCCACGCCTTCCGCGGCGTGCTCGCCCTGCTCCGGTGGGATGCCGCGGTTACCATGCCGCGGGCGAGCGCCGACGTCCGCGGCGACCAGCTCGCCGCGCTCGAGATCGAGTCGCATACGCTGCTGGTGTCGCCGCGCATCTCGCGCCTTCTCGACCGCGCGGATGCGAACGCGCAGTCGCTCGCCGGCTGGCAGGCCGCGAACCTGCGCGAGATGCGCCGGCTCCACGACCACGCGATCGCGACGCCGCAGTCGCTGATCGCGCGCATGGCCAAGGCATTCGCGCGCGCCGAGTCGCGCTGGCGCGAGGCGCGCGAGGCGAACGACTTCAACGTGCTGGCGCCCCAGCTCGACGAGACCGTGAAGCTCGTGCGCAGCAAGGCCGAGCTGCTCGGGCAACGCTTCTCGCTCGATCCCTGGGACGCGCTTGCCGACGAGTTCACGCCGGGGCTGCTCGCGCGCGACATCGACGCGATTTTCACGCCGCTGATCCAGCGGCTGCCGGCGCTGGTGACGGAAGCCATCGAGCTGCAGGCGGCGGCGCCCGCGTTGCCGATCGAGGGTCGTTTTTCCGCAAGCCGGCAGCGCGGCCTGTGCATCGACGTGATGAAGGCGCTCGGCTTCCCGTTCGATCGCGGCCGCTTCGACGAAAGCGACCACTCGCTGACCGAGGGCGTGCCCGGCGACATCCGCGTCACCGCGCGGTTCGTGCAGAAGGCGCCGTTCCAGGGTCTTCTCGGGGCCCTGCACGAGACCGGCCAGGCACTCTACGATCTCGGCCTGCCCGCGGAATGGGTGGACCAGCCGGTCGGCCAGGACCGCGGCATGGCGCTCGAGGAGAGCCAGTCGCTGTTGCTCGAGATGGTGGTGGGAAGGAGCCGCGCGTTCGTCACGTACCTGCGGCCGCTGCTCGAGAAGCACTACGGCGCCGCCGGGCCGGAATGGACCGAGGAGAATCTCTACCGGCACCTGAACCGCGTGGCGCGCGGCACCAACCGCATGGACGCGGACGAGCTCACCTACCAGACGCACATCTGGATGCGCTACGAGCTCGAGCGCCGACTGCTGTCCGGCGAGCTCGCGGTGAAGGACCTGCGCGATGCCTGGAACGCACTGTCGTCGGACCGCCTCGGTCTCGTGCCCGCGACCGATCTCGAGGGCTGTCTGCAGGACATCCACTGGGCGATCGGCTCGTTCGGCCACTTCCCGTCGTACGGCGTCGGCGCCGTGATCGCCGGCCAGCTGTGGGAGACGATCCGCGAGCAGCAGCCGGACACCGACGCGGAGATCGCCGCCGGCCGGTTCGGGGGCCTGCTCGGCTGGCTGCGGGAGCGCGTGCACGCGGCGGGCGCGAGCATGGGCGTTCCGCAGCTGGTGCAGCATGCGACCGGCCGCCCGCTTTCCGCGGCGCCTTTTCTGCGGTACCTGGAGCGCAAGTACCTCGCGGATGCATAGGATGGCGGCATGATTCCCGCGAAGGAAGAGACATCCGCGAATTTCCGGCGTCTTTCGGCGCGCATCCGCGGGCTGGTCGGCAAGGCGATCGCCGACTTCGGCATGATCGGCGAGGGAGACCGCGTGATGGTCTGCCTCTCGGGCGGCAAGGATTCCTACACGCTGCTCGACATGCTGCTGTCGCTGCAGCGGGCCGCGCCCGTCTCGTTCGGGATTTTCGCCGTGAACCTCGACCAGAAGCAGCCGGGATTCCCGGCGCGTGTCCTGCCGGACTATCTCGAGGCGCTCGGCGTGCCGCACCGCGTGATCGAACAGGATACCTACGCGGTGGTGCGCCGCGTCATTCCCGAGGGCCGCACGCAATGCGGGCTTTGCAGCCGGCTCAGGCGCGGCGCGCTCTACCGTTTCGCGCGAGAGCAGGGCTTCACGCGCATCGCGCTCGGCCACCACCGGGACGACATCGTCGAGACGCTGTTCCTGAACCTGTTCCACGGCGGCAGGCTCAAGGCCATGCCGCCGAAGCTGCTGTCCGACGACGGCTCGAATGTCGTGATCCGCCCGCTGTGCTACGTGCCGGAGCGCGAGATCGCGCGCTACGCGCGCGCGCGCCGGTTCCCGATCATTCCCTGCACGCTCTGCGGTTCGCAGCCGAACCTGCAGCGCGAGGCGGTCGCCCGCATGCTCGCGGAGTGGGACCGCGCGAGCCCGGGACGGGTCGAGTCGATCTTCAGCGCGCTGTGCAACGTCGAGGCGGCGCATCTCGCGGACCCGTCCGCATTCGACTTCGCCGGCCTCGAGCGCTCGCCGCCGGGCGGCTGCTGACGTGGCGCGCCCGCCGCTGCCGCACAGCCACTGGATCGAACCGGGACGGCTGCTCGCCGGCGAGCACCCGGCCGGCGACGGCGACCGGTCAACCAGGCGGCGCCTTTCGAAGCTCATCGAAGCGGGCGTCACCTGTTTCTTCGACCTGACCGAGCCTGCCGAAACGACGGACTACGAGCCGCTGATCGCGGCCGCCGCACGCGACCGCGCGGTCGCCTACCAGCGCCACCCGGTGCGCGACCACGGCGTGCCGGAATCCCGGGCGCGGGCGCGCGAGATCCTCGCTGCACTCGACGCGGCGCTCGCCGGCGGGCAGTGCGTCTACCTGCACTGCCGCGCCGGCATCGGCCGCACCAACCTCGTCGCCGGTTGCTGGATCGCGAATGCCGGCGTCGACGGTGCCGCCGCGCTCGAGCGCCTCAATGCGCTGTGGCGGGCGAATGCGCGCGCGCACGCCTGGCCGAGGGTTCCCGAAACCGCCGAGCAGGCCCAGTTCGTGCGCGAGTGGACCGCAACGGAGCGCGCGCCAGCCGCCGCGCGCGTGGAATTCCGCGATCGCGTGCGCGGCATGCTGCTCGGCCTCGCCGCGGGCGACGCGCTCGGCCACGCGCTGCACGGCCTGCCGGCCGGCGCCTGGGCGGACAAGACCGCCATGGCGCTATGCCTCGCGGACAGCCTGGTGTCGCACGACGGCACCGATTCCGACGACCAGGTGCAGCGCTACCGCGAATGGCAGCGCGCCGGGCTCTGGTCGAGCACGGGCAGTTGCGTCGGCATCAGCTCAGCGTCGGCGCGCGCGTTCGCTGCCGCGCAATGGTCGGGCAACCCCTTCGCGGGTTCGCACGATCCCGCGCATGCCGACGCCGAGCCGCTGGCGCGCATCGGGCCGGCCGTCGCCTGGTTCCATTCAACGCCGCTGGCTGCGATCGAGGCGGCCGTGAATGCGGCCCGGGTCACGCACCAGGCGCCGCTCGTGCTCGATGCCGTCCGCCTGCTCGCCGCGCTGCTTGCCGGTGCGCTCGCGGGCGCCGGAAAGGAGGCGCTGCTCGCGCCGGACTTCAGCCCGGCGCCGGGAGCCTGGAGCGCCGAGGCGCTGCGCTCGCCGGTGCGCGAGATCGCGGCGGGCGACTGGCGCGGCCGCCGGTCGCGCCGGATCCTGCGCGGCAAGTTCGCCGCGGTTGCGGCGCTGGAGTCGGCGCTATCTGCATTCGACGGCGGCGCCGATCTTGCCGGCTGCATCGAGGCGGCGGCGGCGCGGCCCGGCGACTCGCTGGCGGCAGCGGCGATCGTTGGGCAGATTGCGGGCGCGCACTACGGGGCGGCATCGCTGCCCGCCGCGGTGCGCGCCGGCCTCGCACGCGCGGCCGAGATCGAGGCGCTTGCGGACCGCCTCGTCGACAGCGCCCCGCGCAACTGAGCGGTGCCGGGTTATTTCTTCAGGTGGGCGTCGAGCCAGCCGATGACTTCCTGGTGCCATTGCAGGCTGTTGGCGGGCTTCAGGATCCAGTGATTCTCGTCCGGGAAGAAGACGAAGCGGCTCTCGATTCCGCGCCGCTGCAGCGCGGTGAAAGTGGCGAGCCCCTGCGAATACGGCACGCGATAGTCGAGCCCGCCGCTGATCACGAGCATCGGCGTCTTCCAGGCCTTGACGAAGTTCGCCGGGTTCGATTGCTCGTGCGCTTCGGGCACCTCGTAGTAAGGCCCGCCGTGGTCCCATTCCACGAACCACAGTTCCTCCGTCGTGTAATACATCGAGCGATTGTCGAACAGACCCGCGTGGTTCACGAGGCAGCGGAACCCGTCGGGCCAGTTGCCTGCGATCCAGTTCATCATGTAGCCGCCGTATGAGCCGCCGAGCGCGCAAGCCCGGTCGCGGTCGAGCCACGGGTACTTGTCGGCGGCCGCGGCCAGCCCTTTCTGCAGGTCCTCGAGCGGCTTGCCGCCCCAGTCGCGGCTGATCGAATCGGTGAACGCCTGGCCGTAGCCGGTCGAGCCATGGAAGTCGATGAACACGACGCCGTAACCGGCGCCCGCGAGGGCCTGCGGATTCCAGCGATAGCTCCACGTGTTGGCGAAGCTCGACTGCGGCCCGCCGTGCACGACGAATGCGACCGGGTAGCGCTTTCCGGCCTCGAAGTTCCACGGCTTGACGACGTAGCCGTACACGGTGTCGCCGCCCGCGCCGGCGAAGGCGAACTGCTCGTAGGCGCCGAAGCGCACGTCGGCGAGTCGCGCGGCGTTCACGCTCGTCACCTGGCGCGAGGGGCCGCTGCCGTCGATCTGGTACAGGTCGACAGGCGCCGACAGGCTCTGCAGGCCGTAAACGATCCGCCTGCCCGCGACGTCGAAGTCGGTGACGCTGCCTGCGCTCGTCAGCTTTCGGCGCTCGCCGCTCGCCAGGTTGATCGCGAACAGCGGGTGCTGGCCGAGGTCGTCGGCTAGTGCATAGACCTCGCGGCTATCCCCGGAAAAGCGGAAGCCGGCGATCGAACGGTCCCAGTCGCGGGTCGTGAAGCGCACGGCGCCGCTCGCGGCGTCGCGCACCACGAGGCGGAAGCGGTCGGCCTCGAACCCCGCACGTTCCATCGCGAGATGCGCGAGCAGCCTGCCGTCCGGCGAGTACGCGGGCTGCGCGTCCCAGGCGGGGTTGTCGGCCGTGAGGTCGACGGGCGCGCGGCTCCCGTCCGCGGAGACGCGCCAGATGTCGTAGTTCGTTGAAACGGGCTCGATGCGGCCGCGGATACGCGCGGCGAAGACGAGCTGCGTCCCGTCCGGGCTCCACGCGTAGTCGGAGCGCCCGCCGAACGGCTGCGATGGAATGTCCGCGTCGAGCGCCGCCGTCAGCGGCACCGGCTCGCCGCGCGCGCGGCGATCGGCGTCGACCGCCATCGCGAACAACTTCGATACGCGGCCGTCTTCCCACTTGTCCCAGTGACGCACGAACAGGCGGTCGTAAGCCTGGCCGTGCTGCCTGGCCGAGCGCGCCTCGTCCAGGCGCTGCCTCGTGCAGTCGAGGGCCCGGCAGTCCGGGAATACCTCGATCGCGACGGCGAGCCGCTCGCCGCGCGGTGAAGCCCGGAATCCCGCGACGTCGAGCGGCAGGCGCGTGACCTGCATCGCCTCGCCGCCCGCGACCGGCAGGAACCAGACCTGCTGCGAGCCGCTGCGCGACGACAGGAAGAACACGCCGCTGCCGTCGGCCGCCCAGTCCGCGGCGCTGTCGTTCTCCTCGCTGCCGGTCAGGCGGCGCGGCGGGGCGTCGCCCTCGAGTTCGAGCAGCCACAGGTCGGTGCGGCCGCGGTCGGCGCCGAAATCGGTTTCGCGCAGCGTGAAAACGACGCGCTTCCCGTCGGGAGAGAGCGCCGGCTCGGTGAGCCGCGCGAACCCGGCGAGGTCCGCGGCCGTCATGCCGTGCGGCGCCGCCGCGGCGAGAAACGGCAGGGCTGCCAGCACCGCCGTCGGCAGGATCCTATGCATCATGAGTTCCCCGATTGCGCCCTCGGCCGGATGAGGCCGAACACGCTGGAAAATCCGTGCACGAAAGTCGCGCCTTGCACCGGCGCGATTTCGCCGGCGCTGAACATGCCTGCGACCGGGATGTCGATCATGCGCCGGAGCGTCCCGGAGTCGTGGCCGCTCACGCCGAACATGTTGCGCCCGCGCCCGACGCAGGCGAACAGCAGGGCGGCCGCTGGCGCGAGGCCGCCCGCGAGCGAATGCGCGAGGCGCTGCTCGAGCTCGTCGGACGCGGCCTTTGCGTCGCGCAGGTGGAACTGCACGATCGTATTCGGCGCAACCCGCGCACCGACCCACAGGGCGCCGCTGTCCGGATCGAGGCCGAGAACGTTGCGCATGAGGAAATCGCCGGCGCCCACGGTCTGGCGCGGGCCCGGCAGCGCGATGCCGATGGAAAGCGATTCGCCGAACCGTTCACGGTCCGCATCGTCGAGGGACGCGAACAGGGCGGTGAGGATTTCCTTCGGCCGGCGCCCGTCGAGCTCCGCGATCAGGTTGCCTTCGCAGGACGTGACGAACAGCGGCTCGCCGACCGGGCGGCAGCCCTGCGCGAGGACCGGGTCGATCGCGACATTGCCCGAGAGCGCGAGCAGCAGGCCGCCCGAGCGATGCACCTGGCCATTTTCCACGAGGCGCGAAGCGCCGGCCTCGAGCACGCCGCTGGTAAGGCCGCCGACGACGGTCGAGCCCGGGAAGGCCCGGTCGATGCCGCGCGCGCAGGCCTCGGCGTCCAGCGTGGACGGGTCCGCGATCAGGACAAAGCTCGCCTCGGACTCCGGCGCGAGATCGAGCCGCCGCCACCAGCTCTCGCGCGACGCGGCGAGCGGCGGCAGCGTCTCCTGCTCGATGTGGACGCACCCGAGCACGGCGTCCGGCAAACGCCCGCAGAGCAGCGCGATGCCGGGCTCGTCCTCTTCCTCGCTGCCCCCGCCGATCAGCCCGCCCGTGTTGCAGCCGACCAGCAGGCCGTCGCCCAGGTGCGGTCGCAGGAGCTGAGGGAGCTTTTCGATCGCGGAATCGTACGCGGAGGAGGCGAAGGCGATCGCAAGGTCAGGGCGCCTGGCGCCGGGCTCGCCGCCCAGCTGCTCGAGCGCGTCCGCGACCGCTGCGTCGAGGCGAGCGCCGAGACCCATGGCGCTCGCCCAGGCCATGGCGGCGGGCGGCTCAGGCTCCGGCACCGGCTTCATCGTGCGGGATCACCTGCGTCTCGCGGCCGGATGCCTCGATCCATTCGCCGAGGTGCGGGTCAGCGAGCATCGTGTCGTAGTAGCGCGCAGCGAGGGAGGAGAGCGCGAGCCCGTAGGTTCGCACGCGCAGCGCGACCGGCGCGTACATCGCGTCCGCGACGCTGAAATCGCCGAACAGCCAGGGGCCGCGGTCGCCGTGGTCGCGCCGGCATCCCGACCAGATCGCGTCGATGCGCCTGAGGTCCCGCGCGAGCGCCGGCGTCATCGGCACGCGGCGGCCCGTGGCGCGGGCATTCATCGGGCAGGCGTTGCGCAGCGCGCCGAAGCCGGCATGCATCTCCGCGGACAGCGCGCGCGCCGATGCGCGGAGCCCCGCCTCGCGCGGCCAGCCGTTCCCGCCCGCGAGCTCGGAGACGTATTCACAGATGGCGATCGATTCCCAGATCGTGAGATCGCCGTGAATGAGGACCGGCACGCGGCGCGTCGGCGAGTACTTCCCGATCTCCGCCTCGAATTCGGGCGTATCGAGCGGGATCCGGCGCTCGCGGAATTCAAGGTCGAGGTGGCGCAGCAGCATCCAGGGCCGCAGCGACCAGGCGCTGTAGTTGCGGCTGCCGATGACCAGGGTAGGCGGGCTCATGCGGCCGAGACTGCGCGCCCCGGCACGGAGGGTCAACCGCTCAATCGTCCTTGGGTTTGCGGGCCTTGATCCAGTCGGAGAGCTTGCGCAGGTCTTTTTTCTTCTTCCATTCTTTCTTCACCAGCAGGCCGCTGTCGTAGGGGTCATAGCCCTTCTTGACGCCGAGCTGGTTCTGCTGGATGCGTTTTTGCGTTCCCGGCTGGTAATCCGCGCTGAAGGCGAGCGTCGGGTCGTCGAGCAGGCGGCGCATGACTTCGTCGCCGCTGCTGCCGCTGAACGGAACCCAGATCGCATTGCCGAGCTCGTCGAACTCGATGCGGCCATGGCCGAGTCGCTGCTCCTCGGCGTAGTGGCTCATGTCCCTGGCGTTGTCGCCGATTTTCCGTGATTTGTCGTTGTCGCCCATGAGATTACCGCGCGGGACACCGTCCGCCGGTAAACGCTACCGAATCGCCGACCGGCAATCCGCGAATGCCTTCACATAACGACGGCGTCCGCAGGCCGGCGTGCGGCTGTACGGGCATACAGCCGGTCGCGGCGCATCCCGCCCCCGGACCCGGGCTACTCCGGCTTGCGGAAACGCAGCGTCTGGCGGTCGCTCTCGCCGATCGCCGCGAATTTTTCGCGGTCCGCGTCGCCGCCGCGGAAAGTCGGCGGCAGCGACCAGACGCCGTTCGGGTGGTCTGCCGTGTCTTTCGGATTGGCGTTGACTTCGCTCTCGCCGATCAACCGGAAGCCGGCCTTCTCCGCCAGCGCAACCAGGTAGTCCGTGCGCAGGTATCCGGACTTCGCCTTCGGGTCCTGCGGCTCTGAACCCTTTGCGCGATGCTCGACCAGGCCGAGGATGCCGCCCGGCTTCAGTGCCGCGTACATCGCCTTGAACATCGCGTCCGCGCTGTCGCCGCCCATCCAGTTGTGGACGTTGCGGAAGGTCAGGACCATGTCGACGCTTCCGTCCGGCACGGGCGCGAGGGCATTCGGGGCCTGCAATGCGGTGACTTTCGCGCGGTCGTAGAGCTCGGGCCGCGAGGCCAGCTTCTCGGCGAACTTCCTGACGTTGCCCTGCACGTACTGGCTCGTGGACTTCGGGTCCTGGCCCGCGGCGATGTACTCGCCATGCTCGCGCAGTGCGGGTGCGAGGATCTCGGTGTACCAGCCGCCGCCGCCCGGCCAGATTTCGAGCACCTTCATGTCCTGCCGGAATCCGAAGAACTGCAGCGTTTGCTTCGGATGGCGCCAAGCGTCCCGCGCACGGTTCTCTTCCGGGCGCTGGTCGCCGGCGAGCACGCGATCGAGGGTCGCAAGCGTTGCCGCATCGGTGACGGGCGGGCCCGAGGCGGCGGCGGCAAAGGCCGCGAGGCAGGCGAGGGCGGATGCGGTGAGGCCTGCGGTGGATCTTGCGGTTGTCATGCGGGTGCTCCTTGCTTGCGCGCCTCAGGTGGCGCCATCCGGTTCGAGATAGGTATAGCCGGCGAGTTCCGACTCGTAGAAGCGCTTGAGCGCCTGGCTCTCGGCCACCGACAGGCTGCCGTCGCGCATCGCGCGTTCGCAGTCGCGCGCGAACCGCGGGTACAGCTCGCCGAGGTCGTACTGCATGTAGTCGAGCACCGCGCTCGCGGTGTCGCCCTTGACGATCTCCTCGATCCACCAGCCGTGCGTCGTCGTGCAGGCGGATGTGCACGACGTGGGTGTCGCCGAACAGGTTGTGCAGGTCGCCGAGCGTCTCCTGGTAGGCGCCGACGAGGAAGGCCGCCGAGGTAGTATTCCTCGCCCGGCACCAGCTGGTGCAGCTCGAGCGCGCGCTTGACGTCGCGCTGCGAGACGAAGCGGTCGATCTTGCCGTCGGAGTCGCAGGTGATGTCGGCGAGCACGGCGTTGCGCGCCGGCTTCTCGTCCAGCCGGTGGATCGGCATGATCGGGAACAGCTGGTCGATCGCCCAGCTGTCGGGCAGCGACTGGAACACCGAGAAATTGCAGAAATAGATGTCCGAGAGGATGGACTCGAGGTCCTCGAGTTCCTCCGGCACGCGGCCGAGCTTGCGCGTGAAGTCGCGCACGCGCGCGCAGGTCGCCCAGTAGAGCCGCTCGGCGAGGCTCGCTCATCTCGAGCGTCAGGTAGCCGAGGCTGAACATCTGCAGGGCCTGCTCGCGCGCCTGCTGGGCGTCGTGCTAGCACTCGACCAGGCGCCGCTCGCTCACCGTGCGCCCAGGCGTCGTAGAGGTCCTCGACCGGCTGCGGCAGCGCCGCCGCCGGCCGGACGCTCCGGCACCTTGAAGTGGTCGAGCCGCGCGGCGCCGAGCGTGTTGAATACCAGCACGCTGTGGTGCGCCGCGATCGCGCGCCCCGATTCGCTCAGGATCATGGGATGCGGCAGGCCGCGCGCGTTGCAGACGCTAGCGATGCGGTAGACGACGTCGTTGGCGTATTCGCGCAGCGAGTAGTTCATGGACGACTCGAAATTCGTGCGCGCTGCCGTCGTAGTCGATGCCGAGCCCGCCGCCGACGTCGATGTACTCGAGCCCGGCGCCGAGCCGCGCCAGCTCCGCGTAGACCTGGGCCAGCTCGTTGACCGCGTCCTTGACGCGGCGGATGTCGTGCAGCTGGCTGCCCGGGTGGCAGTGCACGAGCTTCAGGCAGTCGAGCATTCCGTGGGCGCGCAGCACCTCGACCAGCTCCAGTATCTCGGTCATGAACAGGCCGAACTTCGAGCGGTCGCCCGCGGACTCGCGCCAGCGGCCTGCGCCCTCGGCGGCGAGCTTCACGCGCACGCCGATCTTCGGGCGCACCTGGTACTTCTCGGCGTGACGCAGGACGTAACCGAGCTCGGAGAAGTTCTCGATCACCGGGATGATGTTGCGGCCGAGCTTGGTCGCGAGGATCACGGCCTCGATGTAGCTGTCGTCCTTGAAGCCGTTGCAGATGATGAGCCGATGCGGCGCGTCGCCCGTCATCGCCATGACCGCCAGCAGTTCCGGCTTGCTGCCCGCCTCGAGGCCGAAGCCGAGGTCCGCGCTGCCGCGGTAGACCTCCTCGACCACGAGCCGCTGCTGGTTGACCTTGATGGGGAACACCGCGGCGTAGCGGTTCTTGTAGTCGTTCTCCGCGATCGCGGCGGCGAATGCGTCGTGGAGCGAGCGCAGGCGGTGCCGCAGGATGTCGGAGAAGCGCAGCACCATCGGCGCGGTCAGGTCGCGCGCCTCGAGCTCGCGCACGACTTCGTAGACGTCGATCTCGCGCGCGCGGTCGCGTCCGGGACGGCATACGACATGGCCGGCGGCGTTGATGCCGAAATAGCCGCCGCCCCAGGTGCCCGTCGAGTAAAGCTGCTCCGAGTCCTCGACGCTCCAGGGAGCCCTCGGCGTCACTTGCCCGCGCGTCACGCTGTCCAAGGATCGGTCCCGTTCGCTGCCCGAGGGCGCGGACGATAGCAGATCAGCCCGCGCCGCGGGCGATGGGCCGCGCCGGGTCGCGGATCCATTCGCTCCAGGATCCGGCGTACAGGCGCCCGCCCGGGATTCCGGCGGCCTCGAGCGCGAGCAGGCCCTGGCAGGCGGTGACGCCGGATCCGCACATGCAGATCGGCGCGCGGCCGGCTTCGCTGCCGGCGCGGGCGCGCCAGAGCGCGGCGAGTTCCGCAGGATCGCGGAATCGCCCGTTGGCGCCGAGGTTCTCGAGGAATGGAAGGTTGCGCGCGCCGGGCACGTGGCCGGCGACCGCGTCGATCGGCTCGGCGCTGCCGGCGAAGCGCTCGGCGCCGCGCACGTCGACCAGCGTCTCGCCGCGCACGAGCGCGGTGGCGACGCCCGCGGCGTCGACGACCATGCCCGCTCGCAGCCGCGGCAGGAAGCGCGCCGGCGCGCGTGCGGTCGCCTCGTCCGACACCGGGCGCCCCTCGGCGCACCAGGCCGCAAAGCCGCCGTCGAGCACGGCGACCGCGTCGTGGCCGAGCCAGCGCAGCATCCACCAGAGCCGGGCGGCCCAGGCGCCGGGACCGCCGTCGTAGCAGACGACCTGGGTGTCGTTGCCGACGCCGAGGCGCGAGAGGGTCGCGGCGAATGCATCGGCCGGGGGCAGCGGGTGCCGGCCGGAATCGGGCGTGACCGGCAGCGACAGGTCGCGCTCGAGATCGACGTGGATCGCACCGGGAATGTGGCCGGCCTGCCAGGCCGCGCGTCCGGACGCCGGATTGCCCAGCTCGAAGCGGCAGTCCGCCACGAACCAGTCCGGTTCGGACAGGCTTTCCGCGAGCTCGGCGGTCGAAATGAGTGGGGTTCGCAACCTTCTTTCCGCCCGCGGCATCTTACCCGCCATGGACGCGAACAAGGATGACATGAAGCGCCAGGGCCCGTTTGCCGTCGCCCCGCGCGCATCGCTCCCTGCCGTCAGTTCCGACGAGCGCGCCTTCTGGCGCCGTGCGGTCGAGGCCGAGCGCGCGCGCCGGCGCCGCGGCCGTCCCGCGCCGTTTCCTTTCCAGCCCGCCTGAAGTAAAAGGGGACAGTCACCTTTTCCGCTTGCGATGTCTGGCTTGACACGCGTCCAGCCGGAAAACGTGACTGTCCCCTTTTACTTCCGGGGCAGCCGTCCCGCGGCGGCCAGCGCGATCAGCGTGACCGTCGCGCCGGCGAGCGCGAGCGCCATGTCCTTCTGGCCGTCCCATACGTCTCCCTGCGTGCCGAGGTACGCCTGGCCGAGGTCGCCGCCGAAGACGACCGCGGCCGCGTACTCGATCAGTTCGTAAATGGTGGCATGGCCCGCCATGAATACCCAGGGCACCAGAAACGCCCAGGGCCTCGGAAATCGCGCGTAGCGTGCGATCAACTCGACCGCTGCCGGCGTCACCAGCAGGCCATACAGGAAATGCACCAGGCGGTCGTAGTGGTTGCGCCCTGGCAGAGCGCCTCCGCTGAGCGAGTGCCACCAGTCCGCATAGGGCACGAGCGCGTAGGTGTAGTGGGCGCCGACGGCGTGAAAGACGAAGAATGCGAAAAGGCAGGTGTACGCGAGATTGCTGAAGCGCAGCCGCCGCGCCGTCAGCACGAACAGCGGGATCGCGCCAAATACAATCACGTTCTCGAGCAGCCAGTCCTTGCGGAACACCGGATCGATGGCGAGCGCGAGCCAGACGATGGCGAAGGCCGCGAGCAGGCCCGCCGGGTAGCGCCACGTCGACGTTGATTTGGGGTACATTCGGCGCCCTCGGTTGCCAAGATATCGGATTCGCGCAGAACATGAGCGAGCACACGATCCACACGCACTTTCCCGGGCGGTTGATCTGCATCGGATTCGGCAGCATTGGCCAGGGCGTGCTGCCCCTGATCCTGCGCCACATCGGCGGGCTGACCGCTGACCGCATCACGATCGTGACCGCCGACGACGCGGGCCGCGAAGAGGCGGCCGGCCACGGCATCAAGTTCCTCAACCACCCGCTCACGCGCGAGAATTTCCGCCACGTCCTGGAACCGCTGGTCGGCCGCGGCGACTTCGTGCTGAACCTGTCGGTGGACGTCTCCAGCATCGCGCTGATCAAGCTTTGCCACGAGAAAGGCGCGCTCTACCTCGATACCTGCATCGAGCCCTGGCCGGGCGGCTACACGGACCCGAACATCCCCGCGAGCCGGCGCACGAACTATGCGCTGCGCGAGGAGGTGCTCGAGCTCAGGAAGGGCTGGAGTAACGGCCCGACGGCCGTCATCACGCACGGCGCGAATCCGGGACTCGTCTCGCACTTCGTGAAGCAGGCCCTGCTCGACGTCGCCGAGGACACGGGCTTCGAAGCCGGCGATCCGCGCAGCCGCGAGGACTGGGCCAACCTCGCGAAGGGGCTCGGCGTCAAGGTGATCCACATCGCCGAGCGCGACACCCAGATTTCGAGCCAGCCCAAGTTGCCGGGCGAATTCGTGAACACCTGGTCGGTCGACGGCTTCGTCAGCGAAGGCAGCCAGCCGGCTGAACTCGGCTGGGGCACGCACGAACGCCACTTCCCGCGCGACGGCCGCCAGCACGACTTCGGCCGCAAGAGCGCGATCTTCCTGACGCAGCCCGGCTGCGCGACGCGTGTGCGCACCTGGACGCCGCAGGCCGGGCACTTCCACGGCTTCCTGATCACGCACGGCGAGTCCGTCTCGATCTCGGACTTCCTGACGGTGCGGCAGAACGACCGCGCCGTGTACAGGCCGACCGTGCATTACGCCTATCACCCGGCCGACAATGCGGTGCTCTCGGTGCACGAGTTCGTCGGCCGCAACTTCCAGCTCCAGGCGAGCAAGCGGATCATGATGGCCGACATCACCCAGGGCATCGACGAGCTCGGCGTGCTGCTTGCCGGCCACGCGAAGAACGCCTACTGGTACGGCTCGCAGCTGTCGATCGAGGAGGCGCGCCAGCTCGCGCCCTTCAACAGCGCGACGTCGCTGCAGGTCACAGTCGCCGCGCTCTCCGGCATGATCTGGGCGATCGAGAATCCCGCCGCGGGCATCGTCGAGCCCGACGAAATCGACTTCCGCCGCAATCTCGAGATCTGCGTGCCCTATCTCGGGCCGGTGGTCGGCAAGTACACCGACTGGACGCCGCTGTTCGACCGCGGGCGCCTGTTTCCCGAGGACCTCGACGAAAGCGATCCCTGGCAGTTCAAGAATATCCGGGTGATCTGATCACTCGTATTCGATCGCGGTGATCTCGACCGCGGCCATGCCGGACGGGAGGCGAACCTCGACCTCGTCCCCCACGCGCTTGCCGAGCAGGGCGCGCCCGAGCGGCGCGTCCATGCTGACGTAGCCGGGCTCGCGGTCGAATTCGTCCGGGCCCACGATGCGGTGGCGTCGCCGCGCGCCTGACCCGTCTTCGATTGTCACCCAGGCGCCGAAGAAGACGCGGGCCCGGTCGCCGGGGGCCTCGGCGACGATCTTCATGCCGTCGAGCCGCCCGCGCAGGAACCTTACCCGCCGGTCTATCTCGCGCAGGCGTCGCTTGCCATAAATGTATTCGGCGTTTTCCGAGCGGTCGCCCATCGCCGCCGCCTCGGCGACCGCTTTGGTCACTGCCGGGCGCTCGGTGAGCCACAGTTCGTCGAGCTCGGCCCTGAGGCGTCGCGCCCCTTCGGGCGTCGAGTAACGGGATCCCGTGCGGGCGCGGCTCACAACCATTTGAAAATACAGGGGTTTCGCATTCGACTAAATGCCGTCCACAAACTGTGGCGCGGTTCACGCTCCCCTGGCAAGGGGGGCTATAGCCTAGGGGCCGTAATTTTTGCCTGCGTCAGTATCCCCTAGCGGACTTCCTTCCCTTCACCGAAAGTCCGCATTTCAGCCCCGGACCACAAGTCCGGGGCATTTTTTTTGGCGGGCTAGAATCGCCGGATGGCGGATTCTCCGGCTTTCAAGGATCACTTCTCCGGTCAGTCCGGCGCGTACCGGAAGCATCGGCCGGACTATCCACCCACACTATTTGAATGGCTCGCCGCCGTAGCCCCGGCCAGGCGGCTTGCCATCGACGTCGCGACCGGCAACGGCCAGGCCGCCGCCGGCCTCGCGGCCCACTTTGAGCGCGTGATCGCGACCGAGCCCTCGGCGGCACAGTTGCGCGAGGCGCCGGCGCACCGGCGCGTCGAATACCGACTGGAGGCGGCCGAGGCGATCTCGGCCGAGCCGGGCAGCGCCGATCTCGTGACTGCAGCCCAGGCCGCGCACTGGTTCGACTGGCCGCGCTTCGTCGCCGCGGCCGCGCGCGTCCTCACGAAAGGCGGCGTCCTGGCCGTGTGGAGCTACAACAACTGCCGGGTGACGCCCGCCATCGACCGGCTGGTCGCCGATTTCTCGCGCGACGTGGTCGGGCCGTACTGGCCGCGCGAGCGACGCATCGTGGAGGAGGGGTACCGCAGTCTCGGGTTGCCGTTCTCGCCGATCGCGGCGCCGGAATTCGAGATGACGACGCGCTGGGACGCCGCGGCCATGCTCGGCTATCTGGACACCTGGTCGGCCGTGCGGCGGGCACGCGCGCGCAGCGGCCGCGACCCGCTCGACCTGCTCACGGGACCGCTCACCGTTGCCTGGGGCGCGGAACCGCGCGACATGCGCTGGCCGCTGACGATACTCGCCGGTCGCGCCTGAGCCACGGTTGGTCGCGGGGCCGAACCTGACCGGCGCGGGCCTGCCTTATACTGCGCGCCCTCGCAAACTGGAGGATTCCGGCATGATCCTGCGCAAGCTGCTGCCCGCCGCCCTGTGCTTCGCATTCACCGGCGTGGCCGCCGCCGACACCGCCGCCGCGCCGCTTGCCTCGGGCATCGATACGACCGCGATGGACCCCAAGGTGCGTCCGCAGGACGACCTGTTTCGCTACGTGAACGGCACCTGGCTCGCGAACACGCCGTTTCCGGCCGAATACCCGAGCGCCGGCATCGGCGTGATGCTGTTCGAGAAGGCGCAGGCCGACGTGCAGGCGATCCTGCTCGAGGATCACGGAAAACTCGGCGCGATGTACGCGAGCTTCATGGACGAGAAAACTGTCGAGTCCCGCGGCATCACGCCGCTGAAGCCGCTGTTCGCCGAGATCGCCGCGATCGACGGCCCTTCGGCCCTCGCGGCCTGGTTCGGAAGCGCCCAGGGCCGCGCCATTGCGGTACCCATCGGCGTCTACGTTTCCCCCGATGCGCGCAACTCGAACTTCAACGTCGCCTATGCCAGCCAGGACGGTCTCGGCATGCCGAATCGCGACTATTACCTCAAGACCGAGGACACCTACGTCGAATTTCGTAAAAAGTACCTCGGGTACCTTGCAAAGCTGCTGGCCCTCGCGGGCGAAGCGAATGGCGACGCGCGCGCAGCGAGGATCCTGGAGCTCGAGACCGCCCTCGCGACCGACCAGTGGACGCCGGTCGAGAACCGCGACCCGGTCAAGACCTACAACAAGAACAGCCTCGATTCGGCCGCGGTCCTCGCACCCGGCTTCGACTGGAAGGCCTGGTTCGCGGCGACGGGCCTGCCCGCCGGCGATTTCGTCATCCGCCAGCCAAGCTACGTGACGGCGCTCGGGAAGCACATGCACCAGGCCGACCTCGCGACCTGGAAGGACTACCTGACGGTGCGCACGATCGGCGCCTACGCGCGCGCCTTGTCCGCACCGTTCGTCGAGGCTTCTTTCGACTTCAATTCGCACACGCTGCGCGGCACCGAGGCGCTGCGCCCGCGCTGGAAGCGCGCGGTGCAGGAGACCGACAACGCGATGGGCGAGGCGATCGGCCGCGAGTATGTCGCGCGCCATTTCCCGCCCGAGGCAAAGGCAAGGATGGTCGCGCTCGTCGATAACCTGCTGGCCGAGTTCGACCGCGGCATCGACCGGCTCGACTGGATGGGCGCGGCGACCAAGGTCGAGGCGCACGCCAAGCTCCGGAAGATAAACGTCAAGATCGCCTACCCGTACAAGTGGCGCGATTACGGCGGCCTCGAGATCCGCGCGGACGACCTGGCCGGCAACGTGATGCGTGCGAACCAGTTCGAATGGGACTGGCAGGCCGCGCGCGCGGGCAAGGAAAAGGACCCGACCGAGTGGCTCATGACGCCGCAGACCGTCAATGCCTACTACCTGCCGACCAACAACGAGATCGTGTTCCCGGCCGCCATCCTGCAGCCGCCGTTCTTCGACATGCAGGCGGACGACGCCGCGAACTACGGCGCGATCGGCTCGGTGATCGGCCACGAGATGAGCCATGGTTTCGACGACAAGGGGCGGCAGTACGACGGCGACGGCAACCTGCGCGACTGGTGGACGGCTGAGGACAGCGACAGGTTCAAGGCCAAGGCCGCCGGCCTCGTGAAGGAGTACTCCGCGTTCGAGGCGCTGCCGGGCCTCAACGTCAACGGCGAGCTGACGCTCGGCGAGAACATCGGCGACCTTTCCGGCGCTGCGATCGCGTACGGCGCCTACATCCACTCGCTGGGCGGCGCTGAGGCGCCGGTCATCGACGGCACGACGGGGCCGCAGCGCTTCTTCCTCGGTTACGGCCAGGCCTGGCGCTCGAAGTGGCGCGACGGGCTGATCCGCGAGGTGGTGCTCTCCGATCCGCATGCGCCGAGCGAATTCCGCGCCAACGGCGTGGTCGCGAACATGGACGAGTTCTACGCGGCCTTCGGCCTGAAGCAAGGCGACAAGCTGTGGCGGCCGGCCTCGGAGCGCGTGAAGATCTGGTGATCCGCGGCCGGCGCAGGGATAATGCGCGGGCCATGACCCGGCCCGCACTCCGACTCGCGATACCGGTGCTGGCGGCATTCGTCGCCGCCTGCACGCCGTTCGAGTCGCTGTGGAAAAAGCCCCCGAAGGGAGCCCGGAATGCCGCGGCGGTCGCGGCGCCGGCGCCGGAATTCCCGCTCGGCGAGGCGACGCACAGGTTCTTCGTCGCGCCGGACCAGGACGTCGTCGGCCACATCCAGGTGACCCACTCCAGGCAGGAGGACACCTTCGCCGACATCGCCCGGCGCTTCAACGTCGGCTACAACGAGCTGGTGCGCGCGAACCCGGGCGTGGATCCCTGGCTGCCGGGCGAGGGCACGGAGATCGTGCTGCCGACCGAGTTCATCCTGCCGGACGCGCCGCGCGAGGGAATCGTCCTGAACCTCGCGCAGATGCGCCTTTACTATTTCCCGGACCCGAAGAAGGACGGCCCGGTCGAGGTGATCACGCACCCGATCGGCATCGGCAAGGTCGGCTGGGCGACGCCCGAGGGTACGACCAAGGTCGTCTCCCACGTCAAGGACCCGACCTGGACGCCGCCGGTCTCGGTGCGCAAGGAGCATGCCAAGGACGGCGACATTCTGCCGGCCACCGTGGGCCCCGGGCCGGACAATCCGCTCGGCCGCCACATGATGCGGCTCGGCTGGCCGAGTTACCTGATGCACGGCACCAACAAGCCGCCCGCGGTCGGCATGCGCGCAAGCGCCGGCTGCGTCCGGCTCTACCCGGAGGACATTGCACTCCTTTACGACGCCGTGCCGGACGGGACCAAGGTTACGGTCGTGAACCAGCCGGTCATGCTGGGCTGGCGCGGCGACCGCTTGCTCGTGCAGGCCTACGAGCCATTCGTGGACGACAAGCGCGACTGGTCCGACGTTCCCGGGATGATGCGGCAGAAACTCAGGAAGCCGAAGTCTCCCCTGTGGAAGAAAATTGCCCAGCACGACCAGGCCATCGACTGGGCGGCGGTACAGGCCGCAGCGGCGGAACCGCGCGGCATCGCCTTCCCGGTCGGCCCGGGACCCGGCGGCGAACTGGCAGAGGCGATCGCGCGCGCGCCGCGCATCAGGAACGCGATCCCGGCCGGGGCGACCTGGAACGGCGTCGAGGACCAGTACGCCGGCGACCCGAAGTTTGCGAAACCCGCGGACGCCGGGAGCGCAAAGGCCAGCACCGGCAATTGAAAGGGGACAGTCACCTTTTCGCTGCGAAAAGGTGACTGTCCCCTTTCAATTGCGCGCGACCAGCGCGCAGGCCATCGATCCGCAGACGACCATCAGCGCGCCGGCAACCGAGAGACCGTTCAGGCCTTCGGCAGCGACCAGGCCAAGCCCGGCATGCTCGACGACCCACATCGCACAGATCGTGAACAGCGGCGCCGTCGCGAGGACCGCGCTGACCCGCGACATGTCCCAGTACGTCAGCGCTTCGCCGAAGGCGCCGTAGGCGGCAAGCGTGTTGGCGCAGCAGAACGCGAGCATGCCGAGCTGCAGCCCGTCGAGTTTCAGGATCCCGGCGGGCGTGCTGGCGGGCAGCATCAGCACCACCGCGCCGACGTAGATCATCCACAGCACCTGCTGGGCGCCGAAGTGCTCGTGCAGCTTCTTCTGCGCGAGCCCGTAGGCAGCCCAGGAAATCCCGGCGCACAGCGTCAACGCCACGCCGAGACCGAGCCCTTCGCCGGGGTGCAACAGGAGCGGCAGCCGCTCGTTGAAGAAGAGGAACAGGCCGGCCACGAGGATCGCGAATCCGATCCATTGCGCCGGCACGAAGCGCTCGCGGAACACGACGACGCTGCCGATCAGCAGCATGAGCGGCGCGAGCTGGATCACGACCTGCGTGACGGACGGCGTCACGTGGTCGAGCGCGATCAGGTAGAGCACGTAGTTGCCCGTCAGCGCGAGCGTCGCGGCCGCCAGCAGGGCAATCGCGGTGCGCCCGGCGCCGCGGATCCTCGGCAGCGCGCCGCGCGCCGCCAGGAACGCGCCGAGACCGGCCATCGACACGGCAAATCGCCACCAGACGATCGTGTACGCGTCCATGCCGCCGAGCACGACCTTCAGCGCGACCGGGAGCAGCCCCCAGAGCGCGGCCGTCGTGAGCGAGAGCGTGAATCCGAGCCGCCAGTTCCGGGGGACGTCCGTCATGCCCGTTCATGATAGTCTGCACGCCAGCTGGGGGAGTCAGCCGTGACGGAACGACTGGCCGGCATCCTGGTTCAAGAAGAAGCCGGCTCCGGGCAAGCGATCGTGGAAGCGCCGACGGCCGTGACGGCCTTTGTCGGTCGCTGCCTGCGTGGGCCCGTGAACCGCGCGGTCGGCATTTCCGGCTACAACGAATTCCAGCGCATCTTCGGCGGCCTCTGGCAGCCTTCGACGCTGTCGTATTCGGTCGAGCAGTACTTCGAGAACGGCGGGCGCAACGCAGTCGTCGTGCGCGTCGCGAATGGCGCGCGTTGCTGCACGCTCGCGCTCCCGGCCGGGGCAGAGGCGCTCGTACTCGAGGCGCTCGCTCCCGGCACGCGCGAATTCCTGCGCGCAGCCGTCGACTACGACGGCATCGGCGACAACGAGGAGGACGCGTTCAACCTGGTGATCCAGCGCGTGCGCACGCCGGGCTCGGAGCACATCGAGGACCAGGAGATCTACCGGCGCGTGTCGATCCGCCCGGATGCGGCGCGCCCGGTCGCCGCGGCGCTCGCCGAGTCCGGGCTCGCGCGAGTCGCCGGCGAGCTGCCGCAACTCCGGCCCGATCCGACGCCGCGCCACGACCCGCGCGGGATCGCCGGCTACGTATTCTCGGGCACGGACGCCGACGACGGCGCGCCGCTCACCGACTACGACATCATCGGATCCGCGGCGCGCGGAACCGGCCTGTTCGCGCTCGACGCCGCCGGCGGATTCAACCTGCTCGTGATCCCGCCGCTCGCGCGCGACGTCGACGTCGGCGCCAGCACGCTGCTGGTCGCGAACCGATTCTGTCGCGAGCGCCGCGCCATCCTGTTCGTGGACCCGCCGATCGCCTGGGACAGCGCGACGAAAGCGGTTGCGGAGATGCGCCACTGGCCGCTGCCATCCGACTCCGCGTGCATGTTCTTCCCGCGCCTTCTCGGCTACGACAAGCTGCGCGGCCGCTTCGAGGCATTCGCGCCCTCGGGCGCTATCGCGGGCACGCTCTCGCGCGCGTCGGAGCACTGGCCCGTCTGGACGGCAGCCTGCGGCGAGGAAGCGATGGTCCGGCCGGGCCTCCGGGCCGCCTGCCCGGTCGATGACGAGCAGCGCGGCCGCCTGGCGGCGGTCGGCGTCAACACGGTGCAGGCCGTGCGCCGCCCGGGCCGCGAGGGCGCCAGGGCCCGGACGCTCGCCGGACCCGGCGCGGTCTCGGCGGACTGGCGCTCGCTGTCGGCCAAGCGCCTCGCGCTCCTGGTCGTCAACAGCATCGAGCGCGGCACGCGCTGGACGGTGTTCGAGCCGAGCGAACCTGCGACCTGGCGGCGCGCGGCGGCGCAATTGCGCGAATTCATGAGCGCGCTCGAGCAGCGCGGCGCGTTTGACGAGCGCGAGCCGGGCGACCGCTGGTTCGTCGTCTGCGACGAGCGCGTGAACCGGGAACGCCACCGCGAGCAGGGCATCGTGAACCTGATGTTCGGGATCCCGGCGCAACGGCCGGGCGGCTTCCACGCCTGGATCGTGAGCCATCGCGCGGGCGGCAGCCGCGTGCGGACCGTGAGCCCGAACCTCGCGGGCGTGCCCGATACCGGCCTGACGCAGGCGCTCGCCGAGCTCGAGCTGCCGCCGGAGATTTCCTAGCCGAAACCGCCGCCGCCCGGCGTCTCGATCACGACCGTATCTCCGGTCGCGACATTCGCGGCCGCCGCGGCCGGCAGCACGACGACGCTCCCGTCGGCACGCTCGATGCGGTTGATCCCGGTCGCGCCCGGCAGTCCTCCCGCCAGCCCGAAGGGCGCGATGCGCCGGTGGTTCGCGAGCACGGCGACCGTCATCGGCGCGCGGAAGCGGATGGCGCGCACGAGCCCGTCGCCGCCGCGGTGCCGGCCCGCGCCGCCGGAGCCGCGGCGGTAGCGGAATTCGCGCACCAGCACGGGATGGCGCGCCTCGAGTACCTCGGGGTCGGTGAGTCGCGAGTTCGTCATGTGCGTCTGTACGCCTGAGGCGCCGTCGAAGCCGGGGCCCGCACCCGAGCCGCCCGCGATCGTCTCGTAGTACTGCTGCCCGTCGTCGCCGAAGGTGAAGTTGTTCATCGTGCCCTGCGACGCGGCGAGCACGCCGAGCGCGCCGAAGAGTGCGTCCACGATGCACTGTGAGGTCTCGACGTTTCCCGCGACGACGGCGGCCGGCGGCACCGGGTTCAGCATCGAGCCTTGCGGCACGCGGATCGTGAGCGGGCGCAGGCAGCCTTCGTTGAGCGGAAACTCGGCGTCGACGAGCGTGCGGAACACATAGAGCACTGCGGCCGTGCACACCGCGAGCGGCGCATTGAAGTTGCCGGTCCGTTGCGGCGACGTTCCCGCGAAGTCGACCACGGCGCTGCGGCCGGCGCGGTCCACCGCGACCGCCACCTCGATCGCGCTGCCGTCGTCCATCTCGTAGCGCAGGCGACCGTCGCCCAGCCGCCCGATTACCTCGCGCACGCAGGCTTCGGCATTGTCCTGCACGTGTCCCATGTAGCGGACGACGGCGTCACGGCCGCAGCGCGCAATCAGGGCCTCGAGCTCGGCGATTCCGCGCGCGTTCGCGGCCAGCTGGGCCTTGAGGTCCGCGACGTTCTGGTCCGGGTTGCGCGCGGGCCAGGGGCCTGCCGCGAGCGCGGCGCGCAGCTCGGCTTCCCGGATGCCGCCGCCGTCGAGCAGCATGAAATTGTCGAACAGCACGCCCTCCTCGTCGATCGTGCGCGAGGCGGGCGGCATGGAGCCGGGCGTGATGCCGCCGATGTCCGCGTGGTGGGCGCGCGAGGCGACGTAGAAGGCGGGAGCCTCTTCGCCGCCGACGAAGACCGGGCTGACGACCGTGATATCCGGCAGGTGGGTGCCGCCCGCATACGGCGCATTCAGCATCCAGGCCCGGCCACGACGCATGCGCCCGGCATTGGCCGCGATCACGGCCCGGACGCTCGCGCCCATGGAGCCGAGGTGCACCGGCATGTGCGGCGCGTTCGCGATCAGTGCGCCGGCGGCGTCGAACAGGGCGCAGGAGAAGTCGAGGCGCTCGCGGATGTTTATCGACACCGCCGTCGCCTGCAGCACCGCGCCCATCTGTTCCGCGACCTGCATGAAGCGGTTATGGAAGAGCTCGAGTTGCGCGGGATCGGCGGAGCGCGCGTCGATCGCGGGCAGCGGCTTGGGCTCGCTGCGCGCGAGACGCAGCGTCCCGTCCGGCAGGCATCCGACCGACCAGCCGGGCTCGACGATCGTCGTCGAGTTCGGCTCGACCAGCAGCGCAGGTCCCTCGAGGGTCCTGCCCGGCCCCAGTTCCGCGCGCGGCACGAGCGGCACCGCCTGCCAGCCATCGAACCAGGCGCGGACCGTTCGCTGCGCGCCGGTGGACTGGACCTGCGGCGCCGCGAGCGCGGCCGTGCCGCCCGCGGCCACGACCTCGACCCGCAGCGTCGCGACCTGCGGCGCGCCCGGGGGCGGCGCGAAGCCGAAGCGCCGTGCGAATTCAGAGCGGAACGCCGCGACGGCTTGCGCCAGCGGCACATGCGGAACCTCGAGCGCCGTTTCCGTGCCGGCGGCACGCAGTTCGAGCGATCGCAGCACGCTGGGATCGCCGGCGCCCGCCGCCTGGGATTTCATGTCGGCGACGAGCGGCGCGGCCATGCCCTCGAAAGCGGCGTCGAGTCCGGCGTGCGTTTCGGCATCAAGCGGTCGCTCCAGGCTCTGGCGGCGCACCAGGCGCCGGTCGGCGAGGCCGATGCCGAAAGCCGAGAGCACGCCGGCGAGCGGATGAACCAGGACCTCAGCGATTCCGAGCGAGTCGGCCACGCGGCAGGCGTGCTGAGGCGCGGCGCCGCCGTAGCACAGGAGCGCGAACTCGGCCGGGTCGTGGCCCTCGCGCACCGACACGTGGCGGATCGCGCGCGCCATGGACTCGACCGCGACGTCCAGGAATCCGGCGGCGAGGCTCTCGACGCTTGCCGGCGCGGCGTCGTCCATCGATCGCGCCAGCGCGTCGAATTTCCCGCGCACGATACCGGCGTCGAGCGGTTGGTCGCCGCGCGGCCCGAAGATCGCGGGAAAGTTCTCCGGGCGGATGCGTCCGAGCAGCACCTGTATGTCGGTGACGGCGAGCGGCCCGCCATTCCGGTAGCACGCGGGGCCCGGCCGGGCGCCGGCCGAGTGCGGACCGACCGCGAGTCGCCCGCCCGCGTAGGCGAGCACGGAGCCGCCGCCGGCGGCCACGGTGTGGATGTTCATCATCGGCGCCTGCAGGCGCACGCCGGCGATGCCCGTCTCGTAACGCTGCGGCAGGACGCCGTCGTAGAGCGCCACGTCGGTCGAGGTGCCGCCCATGTCGAACGCGATCAGCCGGCGGCGCCCCTGCGATTCGGCGATGCGCGCGGTCGCGACGAGCCCGCCCGCGGGTCCCGAAAGTACGGCATTGCAGGCACGAAAAGAACCCGGTGCGACCAATCCGCCGTTGCTCTGCATGAACTCGAGACGAGCCGCCGAGTGCCTTTCGCCGAGCCCGGCGCGGAACGCGCGCACGTAGCGCGCGAGGAGCGGCGTGAGGTACGCGTCGACCACCGTCGTGTCGCCGCGGCTCACGAAGCGGATCAGCGGCGAGGCCTCGTGCGAGGCGATCACTTCCGCGAAGCCGAGCCCGCGCGCGATGGCCGCCGCCCGCGCCTCGTGCGCCGGGTGGCGAAAGCCGTGCATGAAGACGATCGCGACACTCTCGATGCCGCGCACCCGCAGTCGCCCGAGGTCCAGGGCGAGCTTCGCCTCGTCGAGCGCGGCGAGCACTTCGCCCTCGGCCGTGACGCGCTCGTCGGCCTCGGCCACCGCGGCGTAAAGCGGCTCCGGCAGGCGGATGTCCAGGGCGAAAAGGTCGGGGCGGTTCTGGTAGCCGATTGCGAGCGCGTCCGCGAAGCCGGCGGTGGCGACCAGCGCCGTGGGGATGCCGCGGCGCTCGAGGAGCGCGTTCGTGGCGACCGTGGTGCCGATCCTGATGGCGTCGATGCGCGCGGCGTCGCCGCCCTCGCGCGCGAGCATCTCGAGGATGCCGGCGACGCCCGGGTCGGTCGCGGCGCCCTCCTCGGACAGCCGCTTCGCGACCGTGAGGCCGCCGTCGGGGGCGCGCCCGATGATGTCCGTGAACGTACCGCCCCGGTCGATCCAGAACTCCCAGCCGCGCGGCGCGCCCATGCGGCTCAGGATAGCGCGTCGCCAGCGTAGACCTTGCGCAACTCCGCGAGCGCGCCGTCCTCGAGCCGGCGGCAGGCGTCGCGGTAGCCTATGTCGACGGCGCGCTGGAAGCCCTTCCAGTCGAGGAGATCCAGCGACTCGAGCGCCGGCGTGACGAGCAGGTCGCTCTGCGTGCGGCGCTCGAGCGTCGCGGTCGTGCTGTTGACCATGCCGGCCCGCCACAGGATCTGCAGGATGTTGGGGCGCCTGCGGCCGCCCTGGCCGCGGAACAGGTTCCAGAGCGTCGGCATCTCGGTGGCCTCGACGTCGGTCGTGAACGCGCGGTCGGTGCCGCAATCCACGCCGATCACCGGCCCGCGGCCCTTGGCGCGCATGACGTCGACCGGCAGGTTGTTCATCGCGCCGCCGTCCACGTAAACCTCGCCGGACTGGAACACCGGCGGCAGCACGCCGGGGATCGCTACCGAGGCGCGCAGCCAGCGCCAGAGCGTACCCTGCTCGTGCACCGCGACGCGGCCCGTCGTCAGGTTCGAGGACACGCAGAAGAACGGCAGCGGCAGGTCCTCGATGTCCATGTCCCCGAACTCGCGCCGCAGCAGCATGCCGACCTTGCGCCCGGACACCAGCGAGACCAGCGGCAGCGTGAAGTCGGACAGCGGGTTGGTGTCGACGAAGCTGCGCCGGAATCTCCTTGCGAGTTCCTCGTCGCTCCAGTCCGAGGCGACGCCTGCGGCGAGAATGCCGCCCATGCTGGTGCCGCCGACGAGGTCGATCGGCACGCCGTGTTCGCGCAGGGCGCGCACGACGCCGAGATGGGCGAAGCCGCGCGCGCCGCCGCCGGACAGCACCAGCCCGACCGCGCGTCCGGTCAGGAGCCGCACGAGTCGGCCGTAGTCCGAGGCCGTGCGCACGTGATGCCGCGGCACGCCCGGATAGGCCGCGGCCCAGCGCGCCGCGGTCCCGGCCGCGCAGGCGCCCTCGTGCAGGAGCAGAAGCTCCGTGCGGCGCATGCTGCCGTCCTGCAACAGCGATCCCGGCCAGCGCGCGACGCCGGCGCGCGAGCGCGCGGCGAGCAGCACGGCGTCGGCCTGGCGCAGGCAGGTACGTGTCCAGGGCGTGTCGGCGCAATCCCCGGCGTATACGACGAAATCGTTCCTGGATTCGCGCTCGTGGAACCACTGCGGGCTGTGGCTCGCGGCGCGTCGGTCGACGAGGTCGGCGCGACCGAAGCGCGACAGCGCCGCGACCAGATGGCCTGCCTGGGCGGTGACGTCGATGCCGTCGTCCAGCGGGATGACGGCGAGCGTGCGCGGCGTCATGAGCGGCTGGTGCTCGGCATTGCGCTCGTCGACGCGCTGTACCGTCAGGCGCGCGAGCCGCAGTATCGCCTGCGGATGGCCGAGCAGGACGCGCTCGAACGTGCCGGCCGAGAGCATCGCCAGCTCGGAGTCCCGCAGCGCCCGTACCGTCGCCCGGCGCGGGCGCGAGATGATCAGTCCCATCTCGCCGACCGTCTCGCCGGCGGCGATGCGGCCGAGGAGCTCGCCGCCATGACCGTAGACGCCGAGGCAGCCGCTGACGACGAAGAAGACGGCGTCCGCGGGGCTTCCCGCTTCGAACAGCACGTGGCCGCCCGGGACGGACAGCCATTCGAGCTCGGTGACGGCCTGGTCGACGACGCTCTTGGGCAGGCCGGAGAACAATGGCAGGGCCGCGAGCATCGCCCAGGGATTGGCCCGCGGGTCGATCTGGGTCCGGTCGTCGTCGTCGTCCACGGCAGCGGGACGATATCATGCGGCATCGCCGCCGCTGGAATTGCCGGCCATGACTGTGACGGACCGCAAGCTGCTCGAGCGCATCTGGAAGGCGGTGGCGGAAATTCCATACGGCCGGGTCGCAAGCTACGGCGGGATCGCGCGGCAGGCGGGGCTTCCGCGACGTGCGCGCCTCGTCGGCCATGCGCTAAAGGCCGCGCCCGACAGCCTGAAACTACCCTGGCACCGCGTGCTCAATGCGCGCGGCGCCATCAGCCTGCCGGCGGGATCGAAAGCCCACCGCCTGCAGCGCCGGCTGCTGGAGGAGGAGGGCGTGGTGTTCCGCAAGGGCCGCGTGGACCTTTCGCAGGGCGGCGCCCCCGACCTCGACGCCCTGCTGTGGGGCCCACGCAGGGACTGATAACATCGCGCCATGGCGAGCCGTCATGTCGTGTTCTCGCACGGGCAGGAAAGCGGCCCGTGGGGGACCAAGATTTCCGCGATGTCGGAAGTCGCGAAGAGCGAAGGCTGGAACGTCGACTCGGTCGACTATCGCGGCGTCAACGACGCGCGCGACCGGGTCACGCGGCTGCTGAGCTTTTGCCGCGACCTGCGCGGCGACCTGGTGCTGGTCGGCTCGAGCATGGGCGGCTACGTCGCCGCCTCGGCGTCGGCGCTGCTGCACGCGCGCGGACTGTTCCTGATGGCGCCGGCGTTCTACATGCCGGGCATGGAACAGCTCACGGCGAAACCGGCGCCCTGCCCGAAGACGGTCGTGCACGGCTGGCGGGACGACGTGGTGCCGGTGGAGAACAGCGTGAAATTCGCCCGCGAGCACTCGGCGACGCTGCACATCCTCGACTCCGACCATCGCCTCCACAACGAGCTCTCGCTCGTCAATTACCTGTTCGAATATTTCCTGGTCTCCCTCGACCTGCCCAAGCGCCGCTGATAAAAGGGGACAGTCACCTTTTCCTTCGGCCCTTCGGGAAAAGGTGACTGTCCCCTTTTATCAGTGTCGTCGCAAAACCGCGCTAGACTTGGCGGATTACCCGGCGGGAGTTGCCACATGCGCACGTATATGACCGTGGGAGTGGTGTTGGTCGCGATGCTGGCAGCGGGATGCGGCAGCTCAGACGAACCGAAGAAGAAAGAACAGGTCATGAAGGTAGAGGATACCGCGTTCGGGCCTCTCGTCGGCACGCCGAAGAAGGTGCAGGACAAGACCGACGCCGCTGCCGAGCAGTACCGCGAAACCTTGAATGAGCGCCTCGAGGAAGACGAGGGCGGCAGTCCGAAGAGAGACGAGCCGCCCGCGGACTGAGCCGGCCTCGCCTTGAACCGCACGTTGATGTGGATGTTGCGCGGGCTCATGCGCGTATTCGTGCGTCCCACCGCGGTGCCGGAAGATGCGCTGCAGCGCCTGCATGGCCGCGCGCGGCCGCTTCTCTACGTGCTCGAGGAACGCAGCACATCCGACCTGCTCGCGCTCGAGATCGCCTGCATGGCGGGCGGACTGCGGCGACCCGGCAAGCGGCTCAGGATTCGCGGGCTCGACCTGCCGCACTCCGCGGTAGCCCTCGAGCGGCGCGCCGGCGTCCTGCGCCGCCGCGCGGACCGGCGCATGCCGGCCGAGCTCGCGCGCGCGGTCGCGGCGGCCGGCAGCGACGATTCGCTCGACCTCGACATCGTGCCGGTCGCGGTCTACTGGGGCCGCGCCCCGCATCGCGAAAAATCCTGGCTCGGCCTCATATTCTCCGAGAACTGGGCTCTCGTCGGCCCGTTCCGCCGCCTGTTGTCGATCCTGTTCAACGGGCGCAGCACCCTGATCCGCTTCGGCGAGCCGCGCTCGATCAAGGGCTATGCGGCCGCGGCGCCGGACGGCGCGCGCGGCGCACGCCGGCTGCTCAAGGACATGCGCGCGGAAATCCGCCACATGCGCACGGACACGCTGGGGCCGGACCTTTCCCGGCAGCGCGCGATCATCGCCCAGGTGCTGCGCACGCGGGCCGTGCGCCAGGCCGTGCGCCAGGAGATCCGCGACAAGGGCCGCACGCGCCGTGACGGTCTGCTCGCCGCGCGCAGGCACGCGCTCGAGATCGCCGCGAATTACTCGCACACCTTCGTGCGCGTGGCGGAACGGATCCTGTCGCGCTTCCTGACGCGCGTGTATGACGGCATCGAGGTCAGGAACGCGGAGTACCTCGAACGGCTGCCGCCGGCCTGCGAGATCGTCTACATGCCCTGCCACCGTAGCCACGTAGACTACCTGCTGCTCTCGTACGTGATCTACCGTCGCGGCTACGCCGTGCCCTACGTCGCCGCCGGGGTCAACCTCAACCTGCCCGTGATCGGCCGGCTGCTGCGCAAGGGCGGCGCCTTCTACATCCGCCGCAGCTTCCGCGGCTCCGGCCTGTACCCGATCGTGTTCATGAAGTACGTGGACGTGATGATGAACCGCGGCCATCCGATCGAGTTCTTCATCGAGGGCGGGCGCAGCCGCACCGGCCGCCTGCTGCGGCCGCGCACCGGCATGCTGGCCATGACGGTGCGCAGCTACCTGCGCGACACGAAAAGGCCGGTCGCGTACGTCCCGGTCTACTTCGGCTACGACAGGCTGCTCGAAGGTGAAAGCTACATCGACGAGCTGATGGGGCGTCCGAAGGAGAAGGAAACCGTCGGCGGGCTATTCAGCGTGCTGCCGCAGCTGCGCAAGCAGCTCGGCCGGGTCCACGTGTCCTTCGGCGAGCCGCTGCTGCTCGGCGAGATGCTGGACCAGGTGCACCGCGAATGGCGTCAGGCGGCCTTCGACGAGGACTCGCGGCCGGCCTGGTTCGGCGAAGCGGTGGACGCCGTCGCGGCCGAGGTCATGCGGCGCATCAATGCCGCCGCGGCAGTTACGCCCGTGAACCTGCTGTCGATAGCGCTCCTCGCCGCGCCGCGGCAGGCGATGCTCGAGAGCGACCTCGAGCGCCAGCTGCAGATCTACATCGACCTGATGAAGGAGTTTCCCTACTCGCCGGACGTCTCCGTGGCCGCGACCGACGGTGCGTCGGTCATCAGGAATGGCGAGCAGATGGGCCTCCTGGAGAGGCGCAAGCACCCGCTCGGCGACGTGCTGCGCATGGACGAGAAGAACGCGGTGCTCGCGACCTACTACCGCAACAACGTGCTGCACCTGTTCGCCTTGCCTTCGCTGGTCGCGTGCGCCTTCCTGAACAATCCGGCGATGCGCCACGAGGACGTCCAGCGGCTGGTCTGGCGCGTCTACCCGTACGTGCGCGCCGAACTCAACCTGCGCTGGCGGGAGGACGAGCTGCCCGGCGTCGTGGACGGCGTACTCGCGACACTGTGCCAGCTGGGACTGCTGGAGCGCGACGCCGACGGGGCGGTATGGCGGCGCTCGACCACCGGCAGCGCCGAAGCCGTACGCCTGTCGGTGCTCGCGCAGGCGACGATCCAGACGATCGAGCGCTATTACCTTGCGATCGCGCTGTTGCTGCGCGCGGGGCACGGTGCGCTGACGCCGGAAGCGCTCGAGCAGCGCTGCGTCGCCATGGCGCAGCGCATGTCCATGCTCTACGGGCTGGCTGCGCCGGAATTCTTCGACAAGGCGATGTTCCGCGATTTCATCGACCTGCTCCGCCAGCGCGGGGTCGTGCGCCTGGACGGGGACGGCAAGCTGACCTACGACGACGCGCTTCTCGCCGTCGCCGACGACGCGCGCATCGTGCTCTCCGAACAGATCAGGAACAGCATCCTGCAGGTCACCCACAGCTGAGCAGGCGCCCCCTTTTGCAGTGCAAAGCGGGAATGCTGATATATCCTTGCGCCAACTTCCGTTCGGTCCTGGGCTGGGGAACCACATGACCAAGACGCTCCTTCGTCCCGTACCCGCGCTCATCGCCGCGATGCTCGCGCCAGGCGCCGCACAGGCGATCGATTTCGCGGCCGGCGGCTGGAACGGCAGTTTCGATACCACCGTATCCTTCGGCCAGTCGTGGCGCGTGGAGGCCCGGGATCCCCGGCTCATCGGCACGGCCGACGGCGGCAACGGGCGCTCGCCGAACATCGACGACGGCGACCTCAACTACAAGAAAGGGCGCGTCTCGAGCGCCTACAAGGTGGTCGCCGAGCTCGCGCTCGATCACGACAACTTCGGCCTGTTCGTGCGCGGCTCGCTGCTCTACGACGATCTGGTCGAGGACGCGAAGACCGACCGCACGCCGATTTCCGAGGCGGGCAAGGATCTCGCCGGCTCGTACCTGCGCCTGCTGGATGCGTTCGTCTACGGGCGCTGGGACCTCGGCGGCCACCAGCTCGACCTGCGACTCGGCAACCAGGTCGTCAACTGGGGCGAGAGCACCTTCATCCAGGGCGGCATCAACGCCGCGATCAACCACTTCGACGTGGCGGCATTGCGGGTACCCGGAGCGGAGCTGCGCGAGGCCTACCTGCCGCAGGAGATGGTGAAAGCCTCGTTCGGCATCACCGACAACCTGACGGCGGAGGGCATCGCGCTGTTCGACTGGGACCCGACGCAGCCCGAGCCGGTCGGCACCTATTTCTCGAGCAACGACTTCGTGCCGCGCGGGGGCCACCAGGTCTTCCTGGGCTTCGGCGCGTTCTCCGACCAGGGCACGGATTTCACCGCGCTCGGCGGCCCATTCATCAAGAACTTCCAGGCCGTGCCGCGGGGCCCGTCGACGCTGCCCTCCGACTCGGGCCAGTATGGCCTCTCGCTGCGCTGGTTCGTTCCGGATTTCGCCCAGGGGACCGAGTTCGGCTTCTACTTCGTCAACTACCACAGCAAGCTGCCGGTCATCAGCGGTCGAACGGGAACGCAATCGGGCATCGCCAACTCGCTCGGCACCCTGACAGCGGCGATCGCGACGGCGCAGGGCCTCGCTTCCGGCCTGCCGTTCGATTCAGCGGTCGCAATCGGCGCGAATGCCGGTGCGGGCGCCGCGGCAGCGAATGGCGGCGACCTGTCGGTCGCCACGGCGACCGGCTACGCGACCATCGCCGGCAATACCGCGCTGCTGGGCGGCAACGTGACCTCACAGGCGACTGCGCTCGCGACCCACGAGTACGCGCAGACAGCGCGTTACTTCACCGAGTACCCGGAGGATATCCAGCTCTTCGGCGTGTCGTTCAACACCCAGCTCGGGACGACCGGCGTCGCGCTGCAGGGCGAGGTGTCCTACCGCCAGGACGTGCCGCTGCAGTTCGACGACGTCGAGCTGCTGTTTGCCGCGCTGACCCCGTTCGAGGCGGCGGCTCTCGGCGCCCAGAACGTCCCGGTGCCGGCAACCTGCACGCCAGCGCTGCCGACACTCGCGCGCTGCGGACAGCTCGGTGCCTATGGCGTCGACCAGGTGGTTAAAGGCTGGGATTTCTTCGATGTCTGGCAGGGCCAGGTGACGGCGACCAAGGCATTTCCGCCGATGCTCGGCGCGTCCCAGCTGGTCGCCCTCGTCGAGGCCGGCATGACGCACGTGGACGGCATGCCGAGCAAGACGACGGGCGGCCCGAATGGCCAGGGCCTGCGGCTGAATGGCCCGGGAACCTCGGTCTCGGGCAACGAGGCGCTCGCCGGGCGTCACTTCGGCGAGGTCGAGCCGCTCGACCGCTTCGCCGACGCGGATTCCTGGGGATACCGCATGGCGCTGCGTCTCGACTACCTGGGGCTGGTCGGCGCGTGGAACTTCTCGCCCCGCTTCGTCTGGTCGCAGGACGTCGATGGCACGACTCCGGGTCCGGGAGGCAATTTCGTCGAAGGGCGCCGCGGCGCGACCTTCGGCGTGCTCGCGAGCTATCAGTCGCAGCTCGAGCTCGACCTGAGCTTCACGACCTTCTCCGGAGCGGGCCGCTACAACGAGCTCGGCGACCGGGACTTCGTGGCCGCGACCATCAAGTACTCCTTCTGACTGCGGGCGGAGACCAGACATGATGCAGCTGAAGTCCATCCTCGGTGCCGGCATCCTCATGGCGGCCTGCGTCCCGGCGGCAGGGGCCGCCCAGCTCGGCGCGGACATGACGCCAATGGGCGCCGAAAAAGCCGGCAATGCGGCTGGCACGATCCCGGCCTGGAACGGCGGCATCAAGTCGGCGGCCGAGGCGGGGTTCCCCGACTTCAAGCCCGGCGGCCACCATCCGGACCCGTATGCCGCGGAAAAGCCGCTCTACCGGATCGACGCCTCGAACCAGTCGAAGTACGCGGCGAACCTCACCGCCGGCAGCAAGGCGCTGCTCAACGCGTACAAGGATTACTACATCAACGTGTACCCCTCGCACCGGAGTGCCGCGCTCCCGCAGCGCATCTATGACGCGATCAAGGGCAACGCGGCCACGGCAAAGCTGACGGGCAGCGGCAGCGGCGTGACGGGCGCAATCGGCGGCTCGCCGTTCCCGGTCCCGCAGTCCGGCCTCGAGGCGATCTGGAACCACATCCTTCGCTACCGCCTCGACAGCGCCGAGCGCTATATCGGCCAGGCGGCCGTGAGCCGCACCGGCAGCTACAACCTGGTCAAGTTCCACGACGAGACCATGGTCGCCTACGCGCTGCCGGGCGTGACCGAGGCCTCGCTCGACAACGTGATCATCTATTTCATCCAGGAAACGATCGCGCCGGCGCGGCTCGCCGGCGAGATCCTGCTGGTGCACGAGACGCTCGACCAGAGCAAGGAGCAGCGCCGCGCCTGGCTCTACAACCCCGGGCAGCGCCGCGTGCGGCGCGCGCCCAACGTCGCCTTCGACAACCCGGGCACCGGCGCCGACGGCCTGCGCACCTCCGACCAGTTCGACCTCTACAACGGCAGCCCCGAGCGCTATGACTGGAAGCTCGTCGGCAAGCAGGAAATGATCGTTCCCTACAACGCCTACCGGCTGGACAGCGACAAGGTCAAGGACGACGACATCGTCAAACCGCTGCACATCAACCAGGACCTCGCGCGTTACGAGCTGCACCGCGTCTGGGTTGTCGACGCGACGCTGAAGGCGGGCCAACGCCACATCTACAAGCGCCGTACTTTCTACATCGACGAGGACTCCTGGCAGATCCTGATGGTGGATTGCTACGACGACCGCGACCAGCTCTGGCGCGTCCAGGAAGCGCACTCGATCGAGTACTACGAAGTGCCGACTTTCTGGACCGCGCTCGAACTCACCTACGACCTGCAGGCGGGGCGCTATCTCGCGCTTGGCCTGGACAGGACCGTCGATTTCAGCGTCAAGCGGACGACCGCGGATTTCACGCCGGCCGCGATCGCAAGGCGCGGCACGCGCTAGGGACCTCGGTGAGGCTCGCCCTCGCGGCCATCGCCCTGGCCGTGGCGCCGCTGGCGCCGGCGCAGGATGCGGAGCGGGCGGACCCGGCGGCGCAGCCCGCGGTCATCGCGTCCCTCGCCGCACGCTCGCTCCTCGTCGACCTCGCCTTCGCCGGAAAGCGCGTCGTCGCGGTGGGCGAGCGCGGGCAGATCCTGCATTCCGACGACGACGGCCACAGCTGGACCCAGGCGCCGGTGCCGGCCAGCGCGAACCTGACGGCTGTTTATTTCGCCGATGGGGAAAACGGCTGGGCCGTCGGCCACGTCGAGTCGATCCTGCGCACGACCGACGGCGGCGAATCCTGGCAACTCGTGCACTTCGACCCGGACAACCCGCAGCCGCTGCTCGACGTCTGCTTCTCCGACGCCTCGCACGGCATCGCGGTCGGCGCCTACGGCGTCGTCTACCTGACCGAGGACGGCGGTGCAGTCTGGAGCCAGGTGCCGTTCGAGCCCGCTCCGTTGCCCGGCGCCGCGGCGGTCGAGCCCGATGAGGACGACCTGGAGGCCGACGTCGACCTCGGCTTCGAGTTCCACCTGAATGCGATCGCCCGCGGTCCGGGCAGGCGCATGTACATCGGCGCGGAGGCGGGCCGGCTGTTCCGTTCGGACGACGACGGCGCGCACTGGCGTGAGCTGCCTTCACCCTATGACGGCTCCTTCCACGGCATTTTGCCGCTCGAGGGCGACGTGCTCCTCGCCTATGGCCTGCGCGGCAACCTGTTCCGCTCGGAGGACGGCGGCGAGACCTGGGCTGCGATCCCGACCGGCACGACGGCGCTGCTCGACGGCGGTGCCCGCATCGACGAGAAGAACGTCGTCGTCGTCGGCATGGCGGGCGTACTGCTCGTGAGCCGCGACGGCGGGCGCAGCTTCAGCCTTTCGCAACAGGACGACCGCAAGGGCATCGCCGCGGTGCTGCCATCCGGCGACGGGATGCTCATCGTGGCGGGCGAGGGCGGCGTTCGGCGCCTCCCGCTGCCGGGCGGGGCGCCGTGAGGGCAGCAGGCGACGCGAAAGTTGCGGCCTGGCTCGAGCCGAGGGTATTTGGCCACCGCGCGCTGATCCTCGCGTTCTTCGCGCTCGTGACCGCCGCGCTCGGCTGGTTCGCGGCGACGGGTCTGAAGCTCGACACCAACTTCAACAAGCAGCTGCCGCTCCAGCACGAGTACATCCGCACCTACCTCGACCATAAGGAAGAGTTCGGCGGCGCAAACCGCCTGCTGATCGCCGTGATCGCCCGCGACGGCAACATGTTCACGCCGGAGTTCTTCGAGGCGCTCAAGGCCGCGACCGACGAGGTCTTCTTCATCAAGGGCGTGGACCGCTCTCGCGTGCAGTCGCTGTGGACGCCGAATACGCGCTACACCGAGGTGGTCGAGGGCGGCATCGAGGCGGGCGACGTGATCCCCTCGAACTTCAAGGCCGACGCCGCCGGCCTCGCGCGCGTGCGCGAGAACATCCTGAAGGCTGGCATCGTCGGGCGCCTGGTCGCCAACGACTTTTCGGGCGCGATGGTGAGCGCGCAACTGCTCGACGCCGACCCGGAGACCGGCAAGCCGGTGGACTACATCGCGATCTCGAAGGAGCTCGAGCAGAAAGTCCGGGCCAGGATCGAGAACGACAGGATTTCCGTGCACATCATCGGTTTCGCGAAGGTAGTCGGCGACGTCGCGGCGGGCGCGCTCTCGGTCGTGACTTTCGCGATCGTCACGGTCGTGCTGACTCTCCTGCTCGTCTGGATCTACATCCAGTCGTGGCGCATCGCGCTGGTGCCGGTCGTTTCCTCGCTGGTGGCGATGATCTGGATGCTGGGGCTGCTCGTGATCCTCGGCTACGGCGTCGATCCGCTCGGCATCCTCGTGCCATTCATCATCTTCGCCATCGGCACCAGCCACGGCGTGCAGAAGATCAGCGCGGTGCGCGACGCGGCGATGAGCGGCGCGGACAGCAACGAGGCCGCGCGCCGGACCTTCCGGCTGCTGTTCCTGCCGGCGATCGTCGCGCTGCTCGCGAACCTCGTCGGCTTCATCACGATCCTGCTGATCCCGGTGCAGGTGATCCGCGAGATGGCGGTTACCGCGAGCCTCGGCATCGGCGTGATCATCCTGACCGACCTCATCCTGCTGCCCGTGCTGGTTTCCTTCGTGCCGATTTCCGGGCGCTTCCGTGCGCGCGTGGAGCGGCGGCAGGCGGCGATGGAGAAGCCCTGGGCACTTCTTGCGCGCATCACGCACCGCGGGCCCGCGGCGGTCATCATCGCGGTTGCTCTCGTGCTGGGCGTGCTCGGCGTGATCGAGGGCCGCAAGACGCCGATCGGGGACACGCAGTCGGGCGTGCCCGAGCTGCGGGCCGACTCCCGCTACAACCGGGACAGCAGCCTGATCAACAGCCGCTTCTCCATCGGCGTCGACATCCTCAACGTCATCGTCGAGACGAAGCCGGACGGCTGCATCCAGTTCCCGGTCATCGACGCCATCGACCGCTTCGCATGGCACATGGCCAATGTCGAAGGCGTGCAGCGACGTGATGTCGCTGGCCGGCGTCGTCGAAGGTGGTGAGCGCCGGCTGGAGCGAGGGCAGCCTCAAGTGGCGGAACCTGCCGCGCGACGAGCGCCAGCTGGTGCAGGCGCAGAACTACATCGAGACCAGCACCGGCCTGCTCAACGCGGACTGCAGCGTGATGCCGGTGATGCATGTTCCTCGCCGACCACAACGCCGAGACCATCGAGCGCGTGGTCGCCGCAGTCAAGGAATACCGCGAGCAGCACCCGACGCCCGACGTCAAATTCCGGCTCGCCACCGGCAACGTCGGCGTGATGGCCGCGCACCAACGAGGAGGTCAAGGCCAAGGAGTTCGCCGATCCTCGGCTGGGTGTTCGCCGCCGTCACGATGCATGTGCCTGGTGACCTTCCGCTCCGTGCTCGGCACGATGCATGGTGATCGTCCCGCTGGCGCTGGTGTCGATCCTCGTTTACGCGGTGATGGCCTTCGTCGGCATCGGGCTCAAGGTCAACACGCTGCCCGATGGTCGCGCTCGGCGCGGGCATCGGCGTCGACTACGGCATCTACCTGTTCAGCCGCATGCAGGAGCACCTGAAGCGCGGCCACGACGTGCACGATGCGTACCTGGCGGCGCTGCACGTCACCGGCGCCGCGATCTTCTTCACCGGCGTCACGCTCGCGATCGGCGTCGGCGACCTGGGTGTTCTCGCCGCTGAAGTTCCAGGCCGACATCGGGCTGATGCTGACCTTCATGTTCCTCGTGAACATGCTGGGCGCGATGTTGCTGCTGCCGGCGCTGGGGGCGTGGTTGTTGCCGAAAAAAACACACCCCTGACGCCCGCAAGGCGCGCTGAAAAACCAAATAAGCCCTTGTGTTAAATGAAGTTTCCGATAGACTACTGTATATAATAACAGTCAACGGGAGACTTCCATGGAGAGGGATTTTTCTGCGATTTCGACGCCCGCCCTGGTGGCCGAGATCACGACCCTGGCCGGTCACCTGAATGCCG
>CAWIIM010000002.1:0-29702 GCA_963836275.1 uncultured Gammaproteobacteria bacterium
TACGCTTTTTCGTTCATGTCCCTGAGGCCCTGCGGCCGGTTCACCACCAGCGTGCCGGCGGCTTCCGCGCGCTCGAGCAGGTAGGTCGAATAGATGTACTCCATGTCGAAGGGCGGGTCCTTGCGCATGAGCACGGCGTCGACTTCGGCGAGCTCGCGCACGGCGGGCTCGCCCGCGCGGTACCAGCGCGTTGCGTCGTCGGTGACTTCCAGGGGCGTGACGCGGGCAAATGCACGGCCGTCGCGCGTCCAGAGGTCGCCCTGGCCGAACACCAGCACTTCGCAGCCGCGCTTGCCCGCGCCTTTCAGCATCGCGATGGTCGAATCCTTCGCCGGCTTGATGGTCTCGAGCGGGTCCATCAGCACGGCGAGGCTCGGTCGGGCGGGCATCAGGAGGTCTCCGGCCGATTGGCGGGAATGTGACGCGGATACTGCACGTCAGGGGGCCTTGTCATAGTACACCTGTCCTCGGTCCTGACCCGCGCACGGCCGGTCTTACCGGCATGGCAGGGGGGGGGCCGATATGTTAAAAGGTGGTCGCTCCGGCGTCGAAACCGTGGGCGCCACCCGACGAGTGGTCACGCGCCCGGCCGGAGCAGAGCCGGGGCCGGAGGAACCCGATGGACAGTGCAGCGGCCGTTAATGACGGGCACCGCCTGAGCGGGCTGAAGGTGCTCGTCATCGACGACAGCAAGACCATTCGCCGCACCGCGGAGACGCTCCTGGCCAAGGAAGGCTGCGAAGTGTTCACCGCCGTGGACGGATTCGACGCGCTGTCCAAGATCGCCGACCACCAGCCGGACATCGTGTTCGTGGATATCATGATGCCGCGGCTCGACGGCTACCAGACCTGCTCGCTGATCAAGCACAACAAGGTGTTCCGTTCCATCCCCGTGATCATGCTGTCCTCCAAGGACGGCCTGTTCGACCGCGCGCGCGGGCGCATCGTCGGTTCCGAGCATTACCTGACGAAGCCTTTCACGCGCGACGAACTGCTCTCCGCGATCGAGCGGCACGTCAACCGGGAATGACGGGAGGACAGCCATGGCCCTCATCCTGATCGTGGACGACTCACCGACCGAGGTCTTCCAGATGCGCCGCATGCTGGAAAACCACGGCTTCAAGACCGAGGGGGCGGCGGACGGCGCCGAGGGCATCCGCAAGGCGCGCGAAATCCGGCCCGACCTCATCCTCATGGACATCGTCATGCCGGGCGTGGACGGGTTCCGCGCCACGCGCACGCTCGCCAACGACCCGGCGACCCGCGCGATACCCGTCATCATGGTCTCGAGCAAGAGCCTGGAAACCGACCGCATCTGGGGCATGCGCCAGGGCGCGGTCGACTACCTGGTGAAGCCGGTGACGCCGGCGCAACTCGTGGAGAAGGCGCAGGCTGCGCTCCTCACGGGCTGACCGGATGCAGGCTGAGCCGACCTTGAGGGCCCTGCGCGACCGGCCGTTCGAGCTGCTGCTGGCACTGGAGACTCGCGCGCGCGACATTGCCGCCGGCGCGCGCGAAGGCGCCAGCGCCCAGGAATGGATCGGCGTCGCCTTTCGCATGGGCGGGGAGACCTTCCTGGTCGAGCGCGACGAGGCGCGCGAAGTGATGGGACTGCCGGCACCGGTCACGCGCGTCCCGGGCGCCCGGCCATGGATCCTCGGGCTCGCGAACGTGCGCGGGCAGCTGCTGCCGGTGATCGACCTGAAGCAGTATTTCGGCAGCGGCGAACTGACCGTCGGGCGCAATACCCGCGTGATTGTCGTCAATCACCGCGAGATTCCCGCGGGACTGGTGGTCGACGAGGTGCTGGGATTCCGGCGCTTCGCGGAGCGCGAATTCACGGCGGAAGCGGCGCCGACGATAATCCGCTGCGAGCACTACCTCGCCGGGTCATTCCGGCGCGGGAGCGAGGCCTGGCCGGTGCTGAGCCTGCGTACGCTCGTGGAGAGCCCGGCGTTCCTGCAGGGCTCGGGCTGAGGCGGGGAGAAAGGTCCGGAGCATGTTCAACGCGCCTGAAAAATTCGCGATCGCCCGCTGGATGCCGGCGCTGCTGGCCGGCGGGCTCGTCGCCGCGCTGGCGGCGGCCGTGCTCGTATTCCTGTCCGGCCGTGCCCACGATTCGGACCGCGGTTTCCGCGAGCACCTCTCGGACCTCACCGTCCTCGCCGGCGCGATGCCGGCCCAGGCCGCTGCCGCGAGTCGCGGCGACGCCGCTGCCTTCGACCGCCTCGCGGCCTCGCGCGCGTCGCTGGTGCGCGTGCTGGCGGAAATCGAGGCGGGCCGCTCGCCGTTTGCGGCGCTTTCCTCGGAAAGTGCGAAGCGGCTCGGCGGGGAGGCAGGCTGGAACGCGGTACTCGACGCCTCGCAGCAGGTGATCGCCGCGCGCCCGGTGGCGGGCCAGCTCGTCAAGTCGGCAGGCGAGTCGCGCGCGATCCTCGGCCGCGTTCTCGCGGCGACCGGCAACGCGGTGTCCGCGCCCGGCGGCATGCCGGCCATGCGCGTGCTGCCGCGCTTCGAGACGGTGGCGCAGCGTACCAGCGACGATCTCGAGCAACTCGAGCAGGCCGTGAATCCGGCGGAAGTATCGCGGCGGATCACGGAGAACACGGCGCTCCTCTCGCAGTTCCTGGCCGGACTTTCCGGCCTCGACAAGTCGGCAGGCGTCCCGGCGATCGAGGGCGAGGCCGCGACCCGGCTCGGCGAGGTGCGGGACGCCTTCGCGGCCTACGAAAAGCAGCTGCAGGGCACGCTCGAGGGCGCGGGACAGCTCGCAACCGCCCAGCGCGCCGCAGCCGACCTCGGCACCGCGGCCGAGGGCCTTGCGAAGAAGCTCGACATGCAGACAGCGGCCGGCGCCGCCGCCGCGGCCGGCACGCTGCCGGCGCTCGTCGCGCTCGCGGCCGCGATCCTGTGCTTCGCGGGGGCGATCTGGGGCTGGTCCTCGCAGGCCGGGCTGCGCCGCGTCGCGAGCCTCGAGTCCGAGCGAAACCGCCGCAACCAGGACGCGATCCTGCGCCTGCTCGACGAGATGTCGAGCCTCGCCGACGGCGACCTCACGGTACAGGCGACGGTGACCGACGACATCACCGGAGCGATCGCCGACTCGATCAACTACGCGATCGAGGCGCTGCGCGAGCTGGTCGCGACGATCAACGACACCGCCATGCAGCTGGACCAGGCGGCGCGGCAGACCCAGGCCGCCGCCGGCCATCTTGCCAAGGCGAGCGTGGCCCAGTCGCGCCAGGTCGCCGCCGCGACCGACGCGGTCGGGGCGATGGCCGCATCGATCGAGGAAGTCTCCGGCAACGCCGAGCGCTCGGCCGACGTCGCGCGCCACGCGGTGGACGTCGCACACAAGGGCGGAGACGCCGTGCGGCGGACGATCGACGGCATGAACACGATCCGCGAGAACATCCAGGACACGAGCAAGCGCATCAAGCGCCTCGGCGAAAGCTCGCAGGAGATCGGCAACATCGTCGAGCTGATCAACGACATCGCGGAACAGACCAACATCCTCGCCCTGAACGCCTCGATCCAGGCCTCGATGGCCGGCGAGTCGGGCCGGGGTTTTGCGGTCGTCGCCGACGAGGTGCAGCGGCTCGCGGAGCGCGCGGGCCACGCGACCCGGCAGATCGAGGTCCTGGTCCGCACCATCCAGTCGGATACCAACGAGGCCGTGGTGTCGATGGAGCGTACGACCACCGACGTCGTCGGCGGCGCGCTGCTCGCGGAGAACGCGGGCGCCGCGCTCGGCGAGATCGAGGACGTCTCGAACCAGATCGCGCAGCTGGTGCAGAACATCTCGGCGAGCGCGCGCCAGCAGGCGGCGACCTCCTCCCACATCTCGCGCACGATGCAGGTGCTGCGCGAGATCAGCCAGCAGACCGCTGACAACACCAGCGCGACGTCCACGGCGATCGGGCGCCTCGCCGACATGTCGGCGCAGCTGCGCAAGTCCGCGGCGGGTTTCCGCCTGCCGCCCCAGCTGCCGGCCGCGCCCGGCAGGAAGGTCAAGCCCGCGCCGGCGCCGGCCGGGGCGGACAACCCGGAGGCGCGGCGCGCGGCGAGCGGCGCCGCCTAGCGCGGGTCCTGCATGTCCGGATTCCCCTCGGTCAATGAGCAGGCGCTGCATCTCGTCGCGCGTGAACTTTCCGCGACGCTGAACGACGTGCGCGTGGCGCTGGAGGCCGCGGCGGAGACTCCCGCCGACAAAAGCCACGTCGCGAAGGCCGCCGAACTGATGCGCGCCGCCCGCGGCGTGCTGCGCGTCGTCGAGGTCTACGGCGCCGCCCTGCTCGCCGAGGAGATGGAACACACCTCGCGCTGGCTTGCCGGCAGCGAGACGGACGCGCGCCAGTTCGTCGACGGCCTCGATGCCCTGATGCGCGCGAGCGTACAGCTTCCGACCTACCTCGAGCGCGTGCTCGGCGGCGGCCGCGACCTCGCGCTGGTGCTGCTCCCGCTGCTCAATGACCTGCGCGCCGTGCGCGGCGCGCCGCTGCTCTCCGAGGGCACGCTGCTCTCGCTCAACCTCAGCTCCGAGCAGGCGCCCGCTGCGCGCGAAACCGCGGCGCCGGTGGCGAAGCTGACCGTGGCGCAGTGGGCGCGGCGCCTGCGGCCGCGGTTCCAGGCGGGGCTGCTCGGCCTGATACGCGGCGAGGGCGAGCACCGCGGCCTCAACGTGCTCGCGGAGGTCGCGAACCGCATGGAGTCGGTCGCGACCACCGCGCCGCTCTACCAGCTCTGGTGGGTCACCGGCGCCCTGGTCGACGCGCTGCGCGACGGCGGGCTCGAGGCCAGCATCACGGTGAAGCGCCTGCTCGGCCACGTGGACCGCGAGCTGAAGCGCCTCTACGGCGCCGGCGAGGAAGCCTACGCCGGCACCCCGCCGATCGAGCTCCTGAACAACCTCCTGTTCTACGTCGCGCGCGCGACGGTGCGCAGCGAGCGCATCGACGCGGTGAGGAGTTCCTTCCGCCTCGGCGAGCTCCTGCCGATAGACGAGTCCGTGGAGCAGGAACGCGAGTCGCTGTCGGCGCCATCGGTGCGGCTCATGCGCACGGTCGCGGCGGCGATCAAGGAAGACCTCGGCCGGGTCAAGGACGCACTCGACCTCTTCACCCGCAAGGGCGGCCCGCCGGAGGAGCTTGCGCCGCAGCTGGACCTGCTCAAGAAGATCGGCGATACGCTCGCGGTCCTCGGCCTCGGATCGGTGCGCGAACAGGTGCAGGGCGAGCTCTCGCGGCTCTCCGACATCATCACGCGCCGCGCATCCGCGGAGCAGGACACGCTGATCGCGATTGCGGCTACGCTGATCGGCGTCGAGGACGGCCTCGACGACGCGCTGGTGCGGCTGATCATGCCCCCGGGCGCCCCGGCGCCCGGCGCCGAGACCGATCCGGACTTTCGCCAGGTCACCGAATCGGTACTGCGCGAATGCATCGTGAACCTCGCGCGCATCAAGGAATTGCTCGGCCAGGCGCTGGATCCCACCAGCGAAGCGGGAGGCCTCGACGCGGCGCCTGCCCTTGCGCGCGGAATCACGGCGGGCCTGCTGCTGCTCGGGCGCAATCGCGCGATGGAAGTGATGCGCCGCATCGGCGACCACGTATCGGCGCTGCTCGGTCCGGGCAGCCTCTCGCGCAACGACGAGTACATCGACCGGCTGGCGGACGCGATCGTCGGCATCGAGTACTACATGGAGACGCTGCAGGCCGGGCGCGGCGATCCCTGGTACATGCTGGACAACGCGGAACGCTGCCTCGCGGCGCTCGATGCGATGCGTGCGGCTGCGCCCGGCGCTGCTGCGCGGCCCGCGGCGCCGGCCCCGCCGGCGCCGGCACCGAGGCCCGAGCCTGCCGCCGAGGGCACGCAGCGCCGTCCCGCGGTCGACCCGGAACTTCTGACGCTCTTCATCGAGGAAGCAGGCGAGGAAATCGCGACCATCGGGCGCCTGTTCCCGCTGTGGGCCGAGAACCCATCCGATCGCGAGTCGCTGATGCGCGTGCGCCGCGCGTTCCACACGCTGAAGGGCTCCGGCCGCGTCGTGGGCGCGCGCCGCATCGGCGATTTCGCCTGGGCGGTCGAGAACCTCCTGAACCGCGTGATCGACGGCACGCTCGAGCGCTCGAGCGCCATGCTCGCGACGCTGCGCGAGGCAATCGCGCTCCTGCCCGCGCTGGTCGGCGAACTGGGCGGGCGCTCCGATGACGTCGCCGGGCTCGAGGAGGTCGCCGCGCGGCTCGACGCGCATGCCACCGGCCAGGTCGCCGCCGCCGCGAAGGCCCACGCCGCCGCGGCAGCGCCGGCGCCGGAGCCGACGCTGGTGCTTCAGCAACTCGGGGTCTTCGCCGAGACGAAGCGCATCGACCTCAACGAACTGGCGGGCACGCAGGCGCCGGACCCCGGGGTGACGGCCGGGCCCGCGCCCGACGCGGAGCCGCCGGCGGACGACGCCTGGCTCGGGCGTCCCGCAGCCTACGCGGAAGGCGGCGATACCTCGCTCCAGGAGATCTACCAGAAGGAGGTGCAGAGCCACCTCGAGGTCATCCGCACCTACCTGCGCCACGCCTGGCTTGCGGTGGGCACGCACCGGGTCACCGAGGACCTCTACCGCGCCTGCCACACATTGCGCGGCGCGTCGCGCACCGCCGCCATCCGTCACAGTGTGCGGCTCGCCGAGCCCTTGCACAGGTGGCTGCGCCGCATGTTCGACCACGACGCGGCCTTTGACGAGGCCGGGCTGGCGGTCCTTGCCGACAGCGTGGTCGGTTTCGAGGACGTGCTTGCGGCCGTGCACGAAGACACCGCCCACTTCACCAACCTGGATCGCCTCGTCCGGCGCATCGAACAGCAGGACGCCGCGCTCGAAAAGCGGCTGGCAGAGGAACCGGCGCCGCTCTCGGTCTCGCAGGAAATCGCGGTTGCCCCCGCCGCGCCGCCGCCCGCGCCGGCGCCGGAACCGCCGCCGCCCGAGCCGCCGCGCCTCTCGATCGGCACGCTGCTGCCGGCACGCGGCAACGACGTCGCGGTCGAGCGCGACGTGCATGGGGTGCTGCCGAGGATCCCCGCGACCACGGGCATCGAGGGCCGGCCGCCGTACCTCGCCTCCGCGGAAGCCCCCGCGCCCGATGCCCTTGCTCCGTCGCAGTCGCCGGAGGCGCAGGACGTCGGGGCAGCCGGCGGCGGCGAGGACTATGACCCGGAGGTTGCATCGATCTTCGGCGAGGAGGCCACCGAGCTGCTCGAGTCCGCGGATGCCGCGGCCGGCGCGCTGAAGTCCGAGGGCGGCAGCGGCGAGCGCATCACCGAGCTCAAGCGCGTGCTGCATACGCTGAAGGGCGGGGCACGGATGGCCGGCATCTCCGCCATGGGCGACCTCAGCCACGAGCTCGAATCGCTGGTGATCCAGTTCGGCGAGCGGCCGGCGCGCATCGACGACCGCATTCTCGAGGTGGTGCAGGCGAGTCTCGACGAACTGGCGCGCATGCGCGACTACGTCGGCGCCGGCCGCCCGGTGCCGCCTGCCCGCGACCTCATCACGCGCATCCGCCTGGTCGCGAAGGGCGGCGCGCCGGCGGCCGCCGGGCCGCCCGTCCCCGCACCGGTCGTCGCGCCGGCCGCGGCGCCCGTGCAGGCGGCGCCGGAGCCCCATGAATTGCCGCCCGCAGCCGCGAGCGAATCGGCGCCGACGCCCGCGCCGGAACCCGAAGAACGCGCGGCGGCCGCGCCGGCCGGGCCGCCGACGCGCGATGCGACCGCCGATCGCGGCGAGGTGGCGCGCGTCGACGCCGATCTGCTGGACAGCATGCTGAACGTCGCCGGAGAGGTGAGCATCTACCGCGCGCGGCTCGAGCAGCAGGTGTCCTCGATCGACTTCAACCTCGCCGAGCTCGGCCGCGTCGTGCAGCGCCTGAAGGACCAGCTGCGCAAGCTCGAGATCGAGACCGAGGCGCAGATCCTGCACCGTCACGTCGATTCAGGTACGCGCCGCGACGATTTCGACCCGCTCGAGCTCGACCGCTACTCGTCGATCCAGCAGTACTCGCGCGCCCTCGGCGAGACGTCCTCCGACGTCGCGAGCGTCCAGGGCCTGCTCGCGACGCAGACGCGCGAGGTGCAGAATCTCCTGCACGCAGCAGGGACGCGATCGTTTCCGAGCTGCAGGGCGGGCTCATGCGCACGCGCATGGTCCCGTTCCAGCGCCACGTGCAGCGCCTTACGCGCATCGCGCGCCAGGCCGCGGCCGAAACCGGCAAGAAAGTGCGAAGTCCGGATCGGCGGCGCGGCCGGCGAACTCGACCGCCAGGTGCTCGAGCGCATGCTCGCGCCATTCGAGCACATGCTGCGCAACGCGATCGTCCATGGCATCGAGCTGCCGGAAGCGCGCCGCGCCGCCGGCAAGGACGAAACCGGGCGTCATCGACGTGGTGCTGAAACGCGAGGGATCCGAGGTCGTCATCACCGTCGCCGACGACGGCGCCGGCGTCAACCTGAAGCTGGTGCGCGACCGGGCGGTCACGCTGGGGCTCACCACGCCGAAGCAGGAGCTCTCCGACGAGCAGGCGCTGCAGCTCATCCTCGAGCCCGGATTCTCGACCGCGGGCAAGATCACGCAGTCCGCCGGACGCGGCGTCGGCATGGACGTGGTCGCGACCGAGATCAAGAAGCTCGGGGGCTCGCTCTATACCGAGACCTGGGCCGGCAAGGGCACCCGCTTCACGGTGCGGCTGCCGTTCACGCTCGCGATCAGCCAGGCGCTCATCACGCGCGCCGGCGACGAGCTGTTCGCGCTGCCGCTGCCGACCGTCGAGGGCGTGGTGCGCGTGCCGCGCGTCGAAGTGCAGCGCCACCTCGCCGAGGAATCCGCGGGCTTCGAGTACGGCGGGCAGAAGTACCGCTTCCAGCACCTCGCCGGTTTCGTCGGCGGCACGCCATCCGCGGTGCCGGACCACGACGCCGCCGTGCCGGTGGTCCTGGTACGCGCCGGCGAGCACTCGACCGCGATCGTGACCGACGAGCTGATCGGCAGCCGCGAGATCGTCGTGAAGACGGTGGGCCCGCAGATCTCCGGCATCCGCGGCATTTCCGGGGCGACCATCCTCGGCGACGGCCGAATCTGCATCATCCTCGACATCGGCGCGCTGGTGCGTTCCGAATGGCGGCACAAGCCGGCCGCGGGCGCGCGCATCCCGGCGGCGCCTGCGCCGCAGGCGGACCGGCGCATCTTCGCGCTGGTGGTCGATGACTCGATCACCGTGCGGCGCGTGACCCAGCGCCTGCTCGAGCGCAACGGCATGCGTGTCGTGACGGCGAAGGACGGGCTCGAGGCCGTGTCCGTCCTGCAGGACGAGGTCCCGGACGTGATCCTGCTCGACATCGAGATGCCGCGCATGGACGGCTACGAGGTGGCCTCGCATGTGAGGAACGACGCGCGCCTCAAGGACGTGCCGATCGTGATGATCACCTCGCGCGTCGGCGAAAAGCATCGCGCACGCGCTATCGAACTCGGCGTGAACGAATACCTCGGCAAGCCCTACCAGGAAGGCCAGTTGCTGCAGGCCATCGAGCCGCTGGTGCGGCGGGCGGCGCCTTGAGCGCGGAACAGGAGCTCTATGGCCTGCTGGTGCCGCTCCTTGATGAGCGCCTGCTGGTGCCGCGTGCCTGTGTCGCGGAGGTCACCAGCTTCCAGCCGCTGCAGGAGATGCCCGGCGCGCCGCCGTGGTACCTCGGCATCCAGTCCTGGAATGGCCGCGGCATCCCGGTTGTGTCCTTCGAGGGCGCCTGCGGCAAGCGTATCCCCGTGGTCGGCGGGCGCACGCGCATCGTCATCTTTGCCTGCCTCGGCCAGAAGCTGCCGGCCGGCCATTTTGGCGTTGCGACCCAGGGCTTTCCGCAACTCGTGCGGGTCAATCCGCACGTCATCGCCGCGGACGGATCGCGCGCCTTCCCGGAGCGCTCGCCGGTGCTGTGCCAGGTGCGGATGGTCAACGAGCTGCCCCTCATCCCCGACCTCGAGCGCCTCGAGGAGATGATCGCCGACGAGACGACGGTCACCGCCGCCTAGAAAAGGGGACAGTCACCTTTTCCTTCCACCGTTCGGGGAAAAGGTGACTGTCCCCTTTTCTTTTTCTAGGCCTTAGCCGAGGTCGCCCCCGACCGCCTGCAGGACCGCCAGCGCCGCAAGCGCCGCGGTTTCGCTGCGCAGCACACGCGGCCCAAGCCGGCACGCGCGATAGCCGCAGTCTAGCGCCGCGCGGCGTTCGGTCTCCTCCAGCCCGCCTTCCGGCCCGACCAGGAGCTTGACCGCGCGCGGTCCGCGCGCCGCCGCGGCGAGCGCGGTGTCCGCATCCGGAGAGAGCAGGAACCGCGCCGCCTGGCCCGGCGGCTCGGCGAGCCAGTCCGCGAGCGGCCGGGGTTCGGCTATCGCCGGGATCCTCGCGCGCCCGCACTGTTCGCAGGCAGCGATCGCGATGCCGCGCCAGTGCGCGGTCTTGCGCGCGCCACTTTCCGCATCGAGCCGCACGATGCTGCGCGCCGTCACGACCGGCACGATCGCCGCGACGCCGAGCTCGGTCGCTTTTTGCACCACCAGGTCCATGCGCTCGGCGCGCGCGATGCCCTGCACGAGCGTGATCGCGAACGGCGACTCGGGACGGGCGGAAACCCGGTCGAGCACCTCGACCTCGACGGTTCCGCGCCCGGTCGCGGCGATGCAAGAGGGGTAGTCCTCGCCCTCGCCATTGAAGAGCGTCAGCGCGTCGCCCGGACCCAGCCTGAGCACGCGACGCAGATGGAGGGCGGCCGAGCCGTCGAGCGTCACGCGCGCGCCCGGGGCGAGCGCGCCGGCGGCGAACACGCGGATCAGGCGCATGCCGCATCCACGCAGCCGCGCGCGACGCCGGCAAGCCAGTCGATCTCGTCGGGCGTGATCACGTACGGCGGCATCAGGTAGACGACGTTGCCGACCGGCCTCAGCAACGCGCCCTGCGCAAGCGCGTGTTCGTAGGCGCGAAGGCCGCGCCGCTCGCGCCAGTCGTAGCGCTCGCCGGTCGCGCGGTCCTTCACGAACTCGACCGCCGCGATCATCCCAGTCTGGCGGACCTCGGCGACGTGCGGATGATCCGCGAGCGGCGCGAGCGCCGCGCCCATGCGCCGGGCGAGGGCGCGATTCCCGGCGATCACGTCCTGGTCCCGGAAGATGCCGAGCGTCGCGAGCGCGGCCGCGCAGGCGATCGGATTGCCGGTGTAGCTGTGCGAATGCAGGAACGCGTTGAGCTTCACGTAGTCGTCGTAGAAGGCCTGGTACACGGGCTCGGTCGTCATCACGACCGAGAGCGGGAGGTAGCCGCCCGTGAGGCCCTTCGAGAGGCACAGGAAGTCGGGCCGGATTCCCGCCTGTTCGCAGGCGAACAGCGTGCCGGTGCGCCCGAAGCCGACCGCGATCTCGTCGGCGATGAGCAGCACGCCGTGGCGGTCGCAGGCTTCGCGCAGCAGCGCCAGGTAGGCGGGGTGGTACATGCGCATCAGGCCCGCGCACTGCACCAGCGGCTCGACGATGACGGCCGCGACCTCGTCCGCGTGCGCGGCGAGCGCCTGCTCCATCCCGGCGAACATCTTGCGGCTGTGCGCTTCCCAGCTCTCGCCCGGCGCTCGCGCGTGGCAGTCGGGCGATGGCACCGTGATGACGTCCATCAGCAGCGGCCGGTACACCTGCTTGTAGAGTTCGACGTCGCCGACCGCGAGCGCGCCGAGCGTCTCGCCGTGGTAGCTGTTCGCGAGCGTCACGAAGCGGCGCTTCTTCGTCTTCCCGAGGTTCTGCCAGTAGTGGAAGGCCATCTTGAGCGCGACCTCGACGGCCGCGGAGCCGTTGTCCGCGAAGAAGCAGCGCACGAGCCCGGCCGGGACGATGCCGACGAGCGCCTCGGCAAGCTCGACCGCCGGCCGATGCGTGAAGCCCGCGAGCAGCACGTGCTCGAGTTCGGCCGCCTGCACGGCGATGGCCGCACCGATGCGAGGGTTGGCATGGCCGAAGAGGTTCACCCACCAGGAGCTGATGCCGTCGAGGTAGCGGCGGCCCTCGAAATCGTGCAGCCACACGCCCTCGCCGCGCGCGATGGGCACGAGCGGGAGCCGTTCGTGGTCCTGCATCTGCGTGCAGGGATGCCAGACCACGGCGAGGTCGCGCGCCGCAATCGCGGCGTTCCGGGAAGCGCCCTTCATCGCGGCGAGTGTATGCGATTGGAAGCGGCCGGTGGCGCGGGCTACAGTGGCGACATGCCTGCACTCACGATCGCCGCCGGCCTGCTCGCAGGTGCGCGTTGCGTCGAATCCCCGAACTACGACATGCGGCCGGGCGGCCTTCCGCCCGAACTGGTCGTGGTGCACGGCATCAGCCTGCCACCGGGCCAGTTTGGCGGACCATGGATCGAAAAACTGTTCATGAATGCGCTGCCGGCGGCGGAGCACCCGTACTTCGAGGCCGTCCGGCACCTGCGCGTCTCCTCGCACGTCCTCATCGCGCGCGACGGCATGTTGACGCAATACGTGCCGTTCGCGGCGCGCGCCTGGCACGCCGGAGACTCGTACTGGCGGGGGCGCGGCGCCTGCAACGATTTCTCGGTCGGCATCGAGCTCGAGGGTACCGACGAGGAACCCTACGACGAACGCCAGTACGAGGCGCTCGCCGACGTCGTCGCGGCGCTGCAGCGCGCTTATCCTTCGCTCGCCGAAGGCTGGATCGCCGGCCACAGTGACATCGCCCCGGGCCGCAAGACCGACCCCGGCCCGGCATTCGACTGGCCTCGCCTCGAGCGCGCGATTCGCGCGCGCGGTGCCGCATTCCGGCGCGAGGTGCTGGCCTGAGGTCCATCGCCGTCCTGGCAGCGCTTGCGTTCGCAGCCGGCGCCGGGAACGGCGCGGCGCCGGCGCGCGAGCGGATCTTGAGCGTCGCGCCGAACCTCACGGAGATGCTGTTCGCAGCCGGCGCCGCGGACCAGGTCGTCGCCGTGAGCGCCTGGAGCGACTATCCGGAGGCGGCGCGCGCGCTGCCGCAGGTCGGCGACGCGTTCCGCCTCGATTACGAGCGCATCGTCGCGCTCGCGCCGACGGTCGCGGTCGTGTGGGAGACGGGAACGCCGGCCGGCGTTGCGGAGCGCCTCGAAGGCCTCGGGATCCGCGTGGTTTCGATCCCGACGCGCAGCCTCGATGACATCGCGCAAGGCGTCGTCGCGCTCGGCGAACTCGCCGGCACCCGGCCGGTGGCTGCGCGGGCGGCAGCGAAGTTCCGGGCACGCATCGCAGCGCTGCGCGAGCGCTATCGGGGACGGTCGCCGGTCCGGGTCTTCGTGCAGATCGACGACGTGCCGCTCTACACGGTCGGCGGGCCACATATCATCACCGAGATCCTGCGCCTGTGCGGCGGCGAGAACGTCTTCGCGGACTCGGGTGCGCAGGCGCTGCCCGTCGACCTCGAGTCCGTGCTCGCGCGCGCGCCGGAAGTCATCTTCTCGACCGACACGAATGCGCCGGCGCCGTACTGGGCCCGTTTCGGGGAGCTCACGGCGGTTGCGCGCGGCAATCTCTACCAGTCGAACGGGGACTTGCTGGCGCGGCCGAGCCCGCGCATCGCGGATGGCGCTGCCGACGTCTGTGCCCGCCTGGACGAAGCGCGCGCGAAGCGCCCCTAGCCCTGGCCGGCCGGCGGCGCGCCGCGGCGCTCGTGCTTCCAGAGCACCTCGGTGCCGCTTTCGTGACGCGCCAGGACGCGCGCGATCACGAACAGGAGGTCGGACAGGCGGTTGAGGTACTGCAGCGCTTCCGGCGCGACTGACCCGGTGCGCGCCAGGGTGAAGCAGCGCCGCTCCGCGCGGCGGCAGGTCGCACGAGCCAGATGGCAGGCCGCCGCGGCCGGGCCGCCGCCCGGCAGGATGAATTCCTTGAGCGGCGGAAGGCGCTCGTTGAACGCGTCGAGCGCCCCTTCCAGCGCAGCCACGTGCGAGGCCTCGATCGCGCGGTGCCCCGGGATGCAAAGCTCGCCGCCGAGGTCGAACAGCTCGTGCTGCACGGTTGTCAGGCGCTCGGCGACTTCGGCAGGCAGCCCCGGAACGGCCAGGACCAGGCCGATCGCGCTGTTCGTTTCGTCGACGCAGCCATAGGCCTCGACGCGCGCATCGTCCTTGGCCACGCGGCTGCCGTCGCCGAGGCCGGTCGTGCCGTCATCGCCCGTGCGCGTGTAGATCTTTGACAGCCGGTTGCCCATGCATGGCCTCAGCGAAACGCGTAGCGCAGCGCGCCGAAGAAACTCTGGCCCATGGTATTGAATCCGCTCGCCAGTTCGTAATGCTCGTCGAGCAGGTTCTCCGCTCGCAGCACCAAAGTAAAGCGCTCGCCGAGCGCGATCCGGGCCGACAGGTTCGCGAGCCAGTAGGCGGGGAGCACGGCCTGGCTGGGGAAGCCGAAATCGCGCCTTTCGCCGGCATACAGGAGGTCGAAGGCGACCTCGTGCGGCCCGAATCGGCGGGCAAGGGCCGCCGTGTAGTTCTCGCGCGCACGGCGCAGCAGCCGTTCGCCCGTGGTGCGGTCGCGGGGGTCCTGGAGGGTCGCCGCGAGGCTGGCCGACCAGGACGCGTCGTCGTAGCGCCATGCCGCCTCGATACCGTCGATACGTGCCTTGTCGACATTGCGGTTCTCGCCGTCGAAGGTGTCCGGGTCCGTCACCACGAAATCGATCAGGCCGTCGATGTCGTTCCGGTACGCGGCGAGCGAGACGGACTGGCGCTCGCCCAGCGCCTGGCGGAAGCCCAGCTCGTAACTGGTGGACTCCTCGGGATCGAGGCCCGGGTTGCCGCCGAAGCCATAGAGATCGGTTGCGTCCGGCGCCCGGAACCCGGTCCCCGCGGAGGCAACCAGCAGCCCGCCCGCGCCGATCGCGAAGCCGTATTCGGCGTTCCAGGTGAGGTGCCCGTCGAAAACCTCGTGATCCGTGTAGCCGACGCCGAGCAGCAGGCGATGCGCGCCGAACGACGCCTGGTCCTGCACGTAAGCCTGCGTCGAGCGGGTATCGGCGGCATATGGCGCGCCGAAGGACAAGGCGTCCGCTTCCTCGTCCTGCCACAGCACGCCTGCGGTGAGCGTATTGGTGTCGGACAGCAGCACGTCGTTCTGCCAATCCACGGTATTCCGCTTCGTATCGAGGAAGTCCGTCGACTGGTTTTGCCGCAGATTGTCGACGGCGTGGCCGAGCATGACGCGCGACGACCAGGCGTCGCCCGGCGCGAACTCCGCGGTCATCGCGACTGCCGAGTTCTCGAAGTCCTGGTCGACGGGCGTGACGAAGAAATCGGAGTATTCCGCCGTGCCCGAGGCATGCCAGGCCCGCAGGCCCAGGCCGACCGGGCCTGCGGGGGCGTGGGCCGAGGCGGCGAAGGACATGTTTTCGTAACCGCGATCCTGCGTATCGCCGGCGCGCGTCGGAAAGCCGTCGCTGTCTTCGCGGGCCGCCGCGATCGATGCCCCGGCGGTTTCGCTGCCGAATCCGGCCGAAAGGCTGGCGGTCCGCGTGTCGAAGCTGCCAAAGCCGGTCTCGACGCTGCCGCCGCCGCCCGCATCTCGTGTGATGACGTTGATGACGCCTCCGATCGCGTCCGAGCCATAGAGCGTCGAGCGCGGCCCCTTGACCACCTCGACCCGCTCGACGAATGCCGGCGCGACGTTCTGGATCGCCGCAGTGCCGATGGTGCCGGGATTCATGCGCAGCCCGTCCATCAGCACCAGCACGTGGTTCGACTCCGTGCCGCGCAGGAAAATGGAGGTCTGCTGCCCCGGCCCGCCGAGGCGCGTCACCTCGACACCCGGCGTGAAGCGCAGCGCATCCCCGAGGTCGGCCGCGGGCTGGCGCAAGAACGTGTCGCCGGCGATGACGTCGACGCTCGCGAGCGCGTCCTTTTCGGGGATTTCCGTGCGCGTCGCGGTGACGATGACGGGTTCCAGGGCGGGGCCGCCGGCGATCGCGGCGGCGAGCAATACCAGGACATTCATGCGGGCTCCTCCCGAGCGGTGTGTCGTAAGGCACCGTTCGCGGAGGCAAGGGAGAGGGAAGGGCGGATGACCCGCACCCCCTGTCGCCCGCCGCGACTGGCGCAATCTGACGGGCCGGTCTCCGGACTCACGGCTGTCCGCATCGCCTTCCCACCGGACCATCCGGCAGTGGCTGCAGGCTATGCCTGCGTGATGCGGCTTGTGCCGTTTACCGTTGCGGGGGCAGTGCCGGAATCGCGAACCACTCGCTCACCGGCTTCCCGATTAGCCCGGGCTTGCGCCCGGGGCACCTGTCATCGCGGGTCATTCTGGGCAGCCGCCCGAGGGCGGTCAAGCAGCCGTTGACGGCCGGCCGGCCGGCCCGCAGTGTGGGGCGATGGCGCATTCCACGCGGCTCGAGGTCGCGCTCGCAGCCGCCGCCGAGGCGTCGGCCGTCATCGGCCGGCACTACGCCGGCGCGGCGCCCGCGCGCGCGAAAGCCGACGGCTCGCCCGTGACCGACGCGGATCTGGAAGCCGAGCAGGCGATCCGCACCCTGGTCGAGGCGAACTTCCCGGGCGACGGTTTCTACGGCGAGGAATCGGCCGCCGTGCGCATGGACGCCGGCCACATCTGGCTCGTCGATCCGATCGACGGCACCAAGTCATTCGTGCGGCGCTACCCGATGTTCTCGACCCAGATTGCCGTGATGCAGGCCGGCCGGCTCGAAATCGGCGTGTCCCTGGCGCCCGCCTACGGCGGCGAGACCGCCTGGGCCGAACGGGGCGGGGGGGCGTTTCTCGACGGCGCGCGCCTCGCCGCCAGCCGGGTCGCGCGGCTCGAGGAGGCGACGCTCTCGACCGGGAATCTCCGCTCGCTGGCACTGGGTCCGCGCTGGGCGGCCTTTGGCCGCATCGTCGCGCGGCTCGACCGCATCCGCGGCTTCGGCGACTTCCTGCACTATCACCTGCTCGCGGCCGGGAAGATCGACGCGGTGCTCGAATCGGACATCCACATCCTCGACATCGCCGCGCTCACGGTGATCGTCGAGGAGGCGGGAGGCCGGGTGACGGATCTCGATGGCGGGCCGATCGGGCTCGACACCCGCAGCATCCTCGCCACCAACGGCCTGCTCCACGACGGCATTCTCGAGGCGCTGCGCGGCTAACTCTCAGGCGTTGACGAACACCCGCTGGCCGCGCCAGGACAGCTCGCCGACGGGTACCTCGTACAGTTCGGAGAGATTCGCGTCCGACAGGATGGTTGCCGCTTCCCCGAATCGCCAGCGGCCGTCGCCGAAGAGGAGCAGCGCCTTGTCCGCAGCGCGCGCCGCGACTGTCGCGTCATGCAGGGCTGCGATCACGAGGCTGCCCGCGTCGGCGCGCGCGCGAAACAGCGCAAGCACGTCATTGAGGTGCCGCGGGTCGAGGTGGTTGGTCGGCTCGTCGAGCAGGCACACGGGCGCGTCCTGGGCCAGCAGCGTGGCGATATCGAGGCGCCGCCGCTCGCCGCCCGACAGCGAATCCACCGCGCGCTGCGCCAGTGCATCGAGCCCGACCGCAGCCAGCGCGGCGTGCGCGCAGGCGAAATCAGCGGCGTCCTCCCACTGCCAGAAGGGCAGGTGCGGATGACGGCCAATCAACGCGGTTTCGAACACGGTTGACGGAAACGGGTCCTCGGTCAGCTGGGGCAAGAGCGCGAGCCGCTGCGCTCGCTCGCGGCCGCCCCAGGCCGCCAGGTCCCGGCCGTCGAGCTCGACCCTGCCGCTGGCCGGCGCGCGCTGCGCCGCCAGCGTATGCAGTGTCAGCGTTTTGCCGACGCCGTTGCGGCCGAGCACCGCGATGAACTCGCCGCCCCGGGCGTCGAAATCGAGCGCGCGCACCAGTGCGCGCCCCGCGACTTCGACGTCGACGCCGCGGCAGCTGAGCACCGGTTCCATCCGCGGGTTCAGGGCTGCAGGCGCTCGTGGCGCCAGGGATCGGCATGGAACCGGCCCTGGCCCGCCGGCGAGATCGCGCGATGCCAGCGAGCGCGGTCGTGCAGGCGGTGCTCGCCCTCGCACCAGAGTTCGACCGCGGCGGCCCATAGTCGGAATCCGCCCCAGTGCGCCGGCCGCGTCAGGCGCAGCCCGGGCTCCTGGTCGTCTTCCGGCGCCGTGAACGGATCGGGCGTGCCGAGCCGCCGCGCGGCCTCGCGCGTGCGCTCGACCAGAAGCTCGCGCGTGGCGATCGGCGCGCTCTGCTCGCTCGCGATTGCCGCAAGCCGGCTGCGCCAGGAGCGGCTGGCAAAATAGTCGTCACTCTCGCTCGCCAGCGCGTGCACCACCGGGCCTTCGACCCGCAGCTGCCGCCCGAGCGCGTCCCAGAGGAATACGACCGACGCCCAGGCATGTGCCGCGAGCTCGCGTCCCTTGCGCGACCGGTAATTCGTATAGAAAAGGAGATAACCCGGGTCCGCGACGATCTCCTTGCACAGCACGATGCGCACCGAGGGCCGGCCATCGTCGCCGACGGTCGCGAGGCTCATGGCGTTGGGGTTGCGCTGGACCTGTTCATCCCAGGCCTGCCGGAACCAGGTCGCCGCGAGTGGCATCGGGTCGGCCGGCAGCGGGTCCGGCAGAGTCTGGAAGTGCGCATGCATGGCCGAATTTTAGCCCCGCGGGCGGTTAAGCGGCGATTCAGCTTGCCGGGCAGAGACTGGTGCCATGCAACCTGCGGAGGAATCGTCATGTTGAAACAAGTCCTGACCGCCGCTTCGCTCACCCTTCTGCTGGCGGGGCCTGCATCCGCGGACAACGACCCCCGCCACGGCCACGACCGAGGCGACCACGGTGAACGGGGCGATCGAGGCGATCGCGGCCGTGACGATGACCGTGATCATGACCGTGACTGGCGCGGGCACGATGGGCATGGCCATGACTCGCGTCGCGACGACGACTGGCGCCGCCACGGGTGGACCTACTCGGGCGGACGCAACGATGGCTGGCGTTATTACCGGGGCCATGACAATCGCCACTGGCGCTATGTCCCGCCGAGCCGCTACCGCTTCGACTTCGGCTATCGCTCAGGCTACGAGCTCGCCTGGCGCGACTGGCTGGCCTACGGTCGCTACAACCGCTCGTGGCGCCGTCCGGGCTATGGCTATGGCGCGAGCGCCGGCTACAGCCCGGGCTATGAAGCAGGCTGGCGCGATGCGGCTTATTACTACGGGCGCGGCTATCGTCCGGACTCCTGGGCCTACGATCCTCAGGGCGGCTGGTTCTTCGGCTTCCGCATCGAAGGCTGAGCCTCGCCATGCCGGCCCGCTTGCGCGATCGCGGGCGGGCCGGTACACAGGCAGGGTTCACCCCGCGGATGCGACCGGATGGATCTCGCCGAACTGCGCGCGCAATTGACCAGGCTCGATGGCGAGCTGCTCGCGCTCATTGCCGAGCGGCAGCGCCTGTCCGAGGAAGTCGCGCGTGCCAAGCGCTCTACCGGCCATCCGACGCGGGATTTCCAGCGCGAGCGCGACGTGCTCATGAATGCGCGCGATGCAGCCGAAAGACTGGGCCTGCCGCCGGCGCTCGCGGATAACCTCCTGCGCCTGCTGATCCGCAGTTCGCTCGCGACCCAGGAGCAGGCGCAGGTCGCCGCCCGCGGCCAGGGCGCCGGCCGTCGCGCGCTCGTGATCGGCGGGCGCGGCAAGATGGGCCGCTGGTTCGTCGATTTCCTCGACTCCCAGGGCTATTCGGTCGAGATTGCGGATCCCGCCGGCGCGGCGGGCACGCGAGCCCATCGCGAAGACTGGCAGTCGGACGAGCTTTCGCACGAGGTGATCGTGGTCGCGACGCCGCTCGGCATCACGGCCTCGATCCTCGAGCAGCTCGCGCGCCACCGGCCGCCGGGCCTCGTGTTCGACATCGGTTCCCTGAAGACGCCGCTGCGCCGGGGACTCGAGGCGCTGCGCGAGGCGGGCGTGCGCGTGTCGTCGCTGCACCCGATGTTCGGCCCGGACACGGACCTCCTCTCGGGACGGCACATCATCCACGTGGACGTCGGCCGGCCGGACGCGGTGGCCGACGTGCGCGAGCTCTTCGCCTCGACCATGGTCGAGCAGGTGGTCACGACCCTCGACGACCACGACCGGCTGATCGCCTACGTGCTCGGGCTCTCGCATGCGATCAACATTGCGTTCTTCACCGCGCTGGCCGAGAGCGGCGAGGCGGCGCCGCGCCTGGCGCGTCTTTCGAGCACGACCTTCGACGCGCAGCTCGCGGTCGCCTCGCTGGTGGCCGGCGAGAGCCCTGCGCTGTACTTCGAGATCCAGGCGCTCAACCAGTACGGCGGGGAGTCCCTCGCCGCGCTGGTCGAGGCGGTGACGCGGCTGCAGTCCCTGGTCGCAAACCAGGATGCCGCGGGGTTTGCGCGCCTGATGCGCCGCGGCCAGTCCTACCTGCAGGATCGGGCGGCTTCCCGCCCGGCCTGATTCAAATGTCAGTCGTCATTCTTCGCAACCACCCTGGGACATCCGTGCGCCGGGCTGGCTCGCCGCGGAGCCTGGCGGTTGCCGCGGCCCTGGCCTGGCTCGCCCATTCCGGGGCGGCACCGGCCGCGGGAGAGCCGCCCGTCGTCGCCGCGGAAATCCGCATCGGGCTCGGGGAATCGGCAGCCATTGGAGACGGAGCACTCGAGATCCGGTTCGTCGAGGTAGCCTCCGATTCGCGCTGCCCGAAAGGCGAGACCTGCATCTGGGAAGGCGATGCGATCGTCCGCCTTGCGCTGACGAGCGGCGGGGAAGCCGGCTTGCTCGATCTTCACACGACCGCGCGTGCTTCCCGCGAGGGCGAATTCGCCGGCTGGCGGATCGAGCTCATCGGCCTCGGGCCACCGCCGATCGCCGGCAATCCGGCGCCTGCCGCCTACGTCGCGACGCTTCGCGTGGCGCGCGGCGCAGCGCGGGAAGGCGCGCTTCAGTAGTCCGGACGCAAAAAAACGGGGCGCCCGACCGGGCGCCCCGCAAGTTTCCGCACGATGCGGGTCAGGTCCTCAGCGTGCCCCTCAACGGCACTGCTGGATCTTGAGGTTATCCAGGTACCATCCGAGCGCGCCGCCGCAGGCATCGTTGCCGATGTCGAAGCGCAGGCGGACGATGTCGCCCGGCGCCGCGATGCCGGTCAGGTCGATGATCGACGTGCCCCAGGTGCCGCCGGTCGAACCCGGGTCGGCGCCTGTGAAGGCGCGCTGGCCCGCGATCGGGTTGCTGTTGCCCTGGCCTCCCGTAAACAGCGAAGCGTTGTACGGGTTGTAGATGAAGGCCGCGTCCGGGATCAGCGTGTACGCGCCGCCGTTGACGCTGATCTTGACGTTGCCGCCGTCCCAGCCGGCCTCGGTCGAGACCCAGTGGTCAAAGCTGACCCGCGCCACGTTGCCGCTGGCCGGGAGCTGGATCGCCGGGCCGTCGAGGTGCAGGACCGCCGTCTCGTCGCCGCCGGGCGCGCAAGTGCCGATGTTAGGATCCGCGCCGAAGTAGGCCTTGCCCTTCTTGTTGTCCGGCAGTTTGCCGACGATCGCCCAGTTGCGGGCGGTGAAGTCGGGCGTCGTACCCGCGTTGCTCACGGTCCAGAGCTTCCTGGATGCGGCCGGCTTTTCGAAGTTATCCGCGAAAACCTTCTTCGGGGACTTCGTGCTCGGCGGGCACACCGAAGGCGCGTTCTGCGCGAGCAAGGGCGGCGGGAAGCCGCACTGCGTCGGCGGAGTGCGCATTTCCGTCGCCTGCATTGCCTTCTTGAGATTGTTGCAGTCGCCTCGGCTGATCTTCTCGCCGGACGGCTTGCCCGTCGAGAGCGACTTGAGATTCTTGCCGATCAGGTCCTTGCACGACTGCTCGAGCGCATCAGCGTGCTCGGCGAAGTCGGTCACCGGGTTCTGGTACGCGAGTTTCGAACGGAACCAGATGTTTGCCGCCTTCGTGAGGCCGATCGGGCCCACCGTCACGCCATTGTGCGTGCCGCCGTCCACGACCAGCGAGAACGCGCGGTTGTCCACGCCGGAATTGGTGTGCACGCCGCCGCCGTCGGCCGCCGAACACGTATACAGCGGGTCCGATACGCGGTTCGGGTTGCCGTAGCAGTTCGGCTCCCACATGTCGCGCAGCGCGCCCGTGAGGCCCGGCGCGGTGCTGTCCTCGCCCAGCAGCCAGCGCGCGGAGTTGTCGGTGCCGAGTTCGCGTTGCATCGTTGCATTGACGGTTGTCGAGGCGAGCTCGGCCTTGATCGAGCCGGCGTCGTTCTGCGTTACCATCAGCGACGGAATCGTCGGGTCAAAACCGACCGTCGGCCCCATGTTGCTGACGATCGTTCCACCCTGGTTGTTGCCGATAATCACGCCGATCGCGCCGTTGTCCTCCGCATTCTTCGCCTTGACCGAGAATCCGCATACTCCGCGGTCGATGAAGGCAATTTTTCCGGACACCGCGGAGGCGTTGACGAACGGCGTCTGGCAGCCGTCTGTCGTCGCTCCCCCCGCTGTGCTGTCGCCGTCGTCGACCAGCACGACGTCATTGGTTATGTTGAAGATCTGGGCGCCGAATGACGCCGTCCCCACCAACTTCTGGCCTGCGATGGATGCCGGCGAATTGAAGGTCAGGACCGCGGGAAGCGCCGTATACACCGTGCACACGCCGCCGCCGGAGGAACGCGGTCCGTTCGTCCCGACCGCGTCGCTGAGGTTCAGGCGATCGACGATTTCGCCGAAGATATCGGAGTTCGCCTCGTTGAGCGCGCCGGACTGCCAGGCATAGACCAGGTTGTCCGTGTACTGCGTGTAGGCGTGGGACCACTCGTGGCCTGTCACGTCATCGGTCGTGAGCCCCGGGCAGAACGAGATGAAGGTGCCGTTCCAGGAGGCGTTCGGGCAGGCGTTGCCGCGGTTGAAGATGGAGATCATCTGGCCGCCGGCGCCGTCGAAGGAATCGCGGTTGAATGCGTGCTTGTACAGATCGTAGGTTTCTTTCGAAACTTCGATCATGTTGTCCGCTTCCTGCAGGCCGGTCGGGAATGCCTGGCCCTCGACCCAGAATGGGCTGCTCGGGAAGTCGGGGCCCGGCGCGGTCAGGCCATGCGCATCGAACGCGATGCGGTTGAGGGCATCCGGCGTGCCGGAGATGCGGTCGATGGGTTTTCCGGTCTGCGCATCGACGTACACGAAGTCGCGCACGTTGTTGCGGCTGATGACCTCGACCTCGTATGCGAGCCGGTTGTCGCCCGGAACGCCCTTGACCAGGCCCTCGCGATAGATGAGCAGGCGCGTATTGCGCGCCACGCCGCCTTTGGCCTTCAGGTACTTGATCGCGGCGATTTCCGCGTCCTGCTTCGAGCGCGAGGCGACCGTCGAAACGTTGATGTCCGGAACGACCGTCCCGTTCACGACCGTGATGCGGTTGCCCGCGTCGAAGTGGACCTTGAGGGTCGAGCCGAAGACCGGAAGCCCCTGGTAACGCTGCTCGTAGGTCAGGTGTTTCTGGCCGACATCGTCGGCTTCCGACTTGCGCAGCGCAAGTTCGCCGGCGCTGCCCCGCAGGCCGAACGCTGCGCCGTAGCGCGCGAGGAAACTGGCCGCCGCGAGGTCGAGCGACGCCTCGGCTTCCCGTGTGACTTGCTGGGGCGCAGCGTCATCGAGCTGCACCAGGGTTGCGGGGGCGACGCGCACGAAGCGCGCCATGCCGGTAGCCGGGTTGGTGCTGACTTCCGCGCCTGCGAATTCCGTCCTCAGGCGGCCGATGGCCTGGTCGGTTTGCTGTTGCGTGGCCGCGTGGGCCGAGATGCCGATGAACGATGCCAATGAAGACGCGATGATCCATCGCGATATCGGTTGCGACATGCCCTGCTTCTCCCCTGTGCCGGCCAATCCGTACGCGCTGCGAGCGACGCGATGGCCTTTGTCCCTTGGTTGAACTTGCGAACCGGAATCCTCCGCGCCCGCGAGCTCAGAGCGGAAGCTACGCTCGCGCCCGAGCGCCCGCAAGCATTTCCTGTCGTTCGCTCACGCGCGCGCGCATCGCTTTCTTGACATAAGGTATCGGCGGCGGGAAGTTTTGCAGCGCGCTACTCGCGCACTGCGCGCCGCATCAGGCCGAGGAACAGCGGCACGCCGATCAATGCCGTCAACGCACCGACCGGCAACTGGCGCGGCGCCACGATCGTGCGCGCCAACAGGTCGGCGACGACCAGCAGCGCGCCTCCCGCGAGCGCAGCCGCCGGAATCACGGCGCGGTGCGCGGATCCCGCCAGCAAACGCACCAGGTGCGGCGTCACCAGCCCGACGAAGCCGATGCTGCCTGCTGTGGTGACGGCGGCCGCGGTCAGCACCGATGCCGCCACGTAGATCGCGATCCGCAGCCCGCGCACCGGCACGCCGAGCAGCCGCGCCCGCAGCTCGCCGCGGGCGAGCGCATCGAGCGGGCGGGCCGCGAGCAGGCAGGCGGGTATCGCGGCGAGCGCAAGCCCGAGCAGCCACCAAGGCGTCCGGACGTAGCCGAAGTCGCCCAGCAGCCAGAACAGCATGCCGCGCAGGCGCAGGTCGTCGGATAGCGAGAGCAGCAGGCTCACGATCGCGCCGCAGCCCGCCGCGACGACGACGCCCGTAAGCAGGAGCCGGGTCGTGGTCCAGCCGCCGGCGCCGTGCGCAACGGCGAACACCAGCAGCATCGCGCCAAAGGCGCCGGCCGCGGCGCCGGCGTCCACTGCGATGCCCGCCGCGCCCGCGAGCATGAGCCCGAGCGCACCGACCGCGGCGCCGCCCGACACCCCGAGCACATAAGGATCCGCGAGCGGGTTCCTGAGCAGCGCCTGCATCAGGACCCCCGCGAGCGACAGCACGATACCGGTGCCGAAGGCCGCGAGCGCCCGCGGCAGCCGGAGTTCCCAGACGATCGTGTGCATCATCGGGTCGCCGGCGGCGAGCCGGTCCCATGGCGCGTCAATCCCGGAGCTTCCGAATGCCAGCGAGGCGGCGATCGCGGCCACGGAAGCGCCGGCAAGCAGCAGGATCAACGGCGCCGCGCGCATCCTCCCCATCCCGCGACTTTAACCGGTGCCGGGTCGTAGATTCGTACATTCGGGCAACGCCAAATGTACGAATCTACGACCCGGCACCACTAGAATCCGGGCATGGACCGTGACGCCGACTTCATCGACGCCAGCGGCTACCGGGCGAACGTCGGCATCGTCCTCATGAACGCCGAGCGCAAGGTCTTCGTCGGTGGCCGCGTGGGCGCGCGCGGCTGGCAGTTTCCGCAAGGCGGCATCCGGCGCGGGGAGCGGCCGGAGGAGGCGCTCTACCGCGAACTCACCGAGGAGGTCGGGCTGCGCCCGGACCAGGTCGAGGTCGTCGCGCGCACTCGCAGCTGGATGCGCTATCGCCTGCCGCCGCAGTTCGTGCGCCGCGAGTCGAGCCCGCTCTGCATTGGCCAGAAGCAGCGCTGGTACCTGCTGCGCCTCGGCGCTTCGGATTCCGCGCTGCGGTTCGACGCGACGGAGCAACCGCCCGAGTTCGACCGCTGGCGTTGGGTAGACTGGTGGGATGCCGTGCACGACGTCATCTACTTCAAGCGGTTCGTGTACTCGCGGGCGCTGCACGATCTCGGCGCGCATGCATTCCCCGAGGGCCTGCCGCCTTATCCGCCGTGGTGGCGCGAGCGCATGGGCGCCGGCGCGCCTGGCCCGGAGCACTGATTCAGAATGGGCGAGCGACCGCGAGCAGCACGATGCCGACCAGGAGCAGAGACGGCACTTCGTTGAACCAGCGATACCAGCGCGCGCTGTGCCGGTTCCTGCCGGCGGCAAAATCCCGCACCAGCCGCCCGAGCCAGGCGTGGTAACCGACAAGGACCAGCACCAGCGCGAGTTTGGCGCGCAGCCAGCCGGTATCGAGCAGCGCGGGGTTCCTTGCGACCAGCCACACGCCGAACACCGCGGTCAGCACGGCTCCGATCGTCATGATCGCGAACAGCCGCGCCTCCATCGTGCGCAGCCGCTCGATCCCGGCGCCGTCGGCGGCGGAAGCGTGGTATACGAACAGGCGTGGCAGGTAGAACAGACCGGCGAACCAGGTCACCATGAAGATCACGTGCCAGGCCTTGATCCAGGGCATCGCTCGTCGCTCCTGTCCCCTGCACGATTCTAGCGACGGCGTCGGGCGTTGAGCCAGAAAAAAGACCGGCGCGGCTGGCTCGCGGCGTTTCTCGTCGTGGCCGTGCTCGCGCTCGGCTACGCCGCCTTCGAGCTCGGCCGCGGCAGCGCGGGCTACTTCGTCGTCAGTTCGATGCTGGAAAGGCTCGACCTGCGCAAGCGAAACCAGGCGCTCGAGGACGAAAACGGGAAGCTGCGTCATCGCGTTGCGGTTGCCGAAGTCGGCCAGCAGGTCGACCGCCAGGCGCAGACGGACGCGCGGCGCATGATGAGCGACCTGCAGGCGGAAACCGCGCGCCAGAAGCAGGAGCTCCAGTTCTACCGCGGGCTGGTCGTGCGCCAGTACGGTTCCGGCGCGCTGCGCGTGCAGGAAGTGCGGGTGGTCGCCGACGAGGAGGAGCGCCGCTACCGCGTGCTCATCACGCTGGTACAGGCGACCACGCGCGACACGATCGCAAACGGAACCGTCACGTTCGCGATCGAGGGCCTGCAGGGCGAGGAAGAGAAGCTGCTGGCGCTGCCGGAAATCGAGGTCGACAAGCGCAAGCAGTTCCCGTTTTCGCTGCGCTTCTTCCAGCAGATCGAGGTGCCGGTCGAATTGCCGCTGGAATTCCGGCCCGAACGCCTCCATGTCGAGTACCGGCTCGGGCGCAGCACGGAACCGGCCCGGCAGACCTTCGACTGGCACGTGGAAGGTGGCGAGGCGCCTGCGCTTTGACCCTCCGCCGGCGTGGACCTACAATGATTTTGCCGGTTTTCCCGGCCAAGGATCCTGATGAACGAAGCCGCCGACCCGCACGAAGGACTTGTCTTTACGGATGCCGCTGCGCGCAAGGTGGGCGAGCTGATTCGCGAGGAAGGCAATCCAAAGCTGAAGCTGCGGGTATTCGTCTCGGGCGGCGGCTGTTCGGGATTCCAGTACGGCTTCACGTTCGACGAGAAGGTCGAGGAAGGCGACGCCGAATTCCCCAACCAGGGCGTGACGCTCCTCGTCGACCCGCTCTCGTTCCAGTACCTCGCGGGCGCGGAGATCGACTATCGCGATGACCTCGAAGGCGCGCAGTTCGTCATCCGCAATCCGAATGCAACGACGACCTGCGGCTGCGGATCGTCCTTCTCGACCTGACTGGCGAAGGGGACGGACCCCTTCAATTGAACGTCCGCTTTTCCTATCTTCCGCCGACGTTGCCTGAGCCGGTCGCCGCGCTCGCGACCTGCACGGCCGGCGTGACGGGCGCGTCGAGCCGCGCGAGCAGCGGCGCGGTCTGGGACTTGAAGTCCGCCATCAGGCTTTCCGGTATCGGATCCGCCTTCGGCATCGTCACCCGGGCCGGGTTCTTGTGCACGCCGTTGATCCGGTACTCGTAATGCACGTGCGGGCCGGTCGCAAGGCCCGTCATGCCGACGTAGCCGATCACCTGGCCCTGCTGGACGTGACTGCCGACCGAAAGTCCCTTCGCGAACCGGGACATATGGCCGTAGAGCGTGGTGATGCCCTTGCCGTGGGACAGGACGATTGCGTTGCCGTAGCCGCCCTTGCGTCCGCGCTCGACGATTCGCCCCGTTCCCGCCGCCTTGATCGGCGTCCCGCTCGGCGCCGCGAAGTCGATGCCTTTGTGCGCGCGTACGCGGTTCAGTACCGGGTGGCGCCGCGCCAGGCTGAAGCCCGAACTGATGCGCGCATAGTCGACCGGGTAGCGCAGGAAGGCCTTGCGCACCGGGCGGCCGTCCGGCGTGTAGTAATCCGCCTTGCCGCTCGGCCCCACGTAACGCACCGCGCGATAGGACTTGCCGGCGTTCACGAACTCGGCGGCGAGGATGTCGCCGTCGCGGACAAATCGGCCGTCCTGGTACTGCTGCTGGTGTGCGACGACGAAATGATCGCCCGGCCGCACCTGGTTCACGAAGTCGATGTCGTACTTGAAGACGTCGGCCAGCTCGACCGCGAGCCGGTCGGTTCCGCCCGATGCGTTGACCGCGACGTACAGCGAGCTGTCCACCGTGCCGCGCAGCGTGCGCTCGCTCGTCTCGAGCGGGTTCTCGAGGATGTTCGCGCTGAAGCCGGCGTCATCGCGCGTGACCGAGAGCATCGCGGTCTCGTTGATGCGCCGGGTCAGCGACCTGATCTCGCCGTTCAGGTGCGTGAGCTGGATGACGTCGCCGGGGCGGATCATGTCGAGGCTCTTGCGCACGTTCGGCAGGCTGCGCAATTCCGCGAGGTCGGAGAGCTTCAGCTGCAAGCCGCGGAACACCTGGTCGAGCGTGTCGTTGCGGCCGATCGTGACCGCGACGAATTCAAACGGCGCCGATCGCACCGGCGGCGCGGCTTCCGCGGAACCTGGCAGCAGCGTGTGGATTTCGGGGTCGAGCAGCGGGTTCTGCAGTTGCGTTCCGACGGCGGCGAGGATTGCGCCCGCGACCAGGCAGGACGCAACGATGCCGAGACGGCGCGGCGGCGCGTCGGCGAGGGCCTCGGCGGCCTGCACGAAGAATGGGGGTGTCACCAGCGGCGCGTCCGGAAGAACTGGAACACGGACGGTAAATCATGAGAGGAATCGAGGTCAACCCGTTGATCGGGCGGCCTTTGTACTCCGTCACATTAAGGGGGCTGCCCAGGTTGCGCGGCGATTGCCAAGGCCGTCTCCGGCTCACAGAATCGGGCCTTGCCGCGGAAATTCCGGGGCGAGGGGGATCGATGCGCTCGCCTGCCGAACAAATCGAAGAACTACGCCGCGGCGCCTCCGAGCTCCTGACCGAGCCCGACCTCGCACGCAAGCTCCAGCGCGGCAAGCCGCTGCGGGTCAAGGCCGGATTCGACCCCACCGCGCCCGACCTGCATCTTGGCCATACCGTGCTCATCAACAAGATGCGCCAGTTCCAGCAGCTCGGGCATACGGCGATCTTCCTGATCGGCGATTTCACGGGAATGATCGGCGATCCTTCGGGCAAGAACGCGACGCGTCCGCGGCTGACGCCGGAAGAAGTGCAGGCCAACGCGCGCACCTACCAGGAGCAGATATTCAGGATCCTGGACCCGGAAAAGACGGTAATCGACTTCAATTCCCGGTGGTTTGGCGTGATGCCAGCCTCCGGCATGATCGAGCTCGCGGCAAGGTACACGGTCGCCCGGATGCTCGAGCGCGACGATTTCGCCAGGCGCTACAAGGCGAACCAGCCGATCGCGGTGCATGAATTCCTCTATCCGCTGGTGCAGGGCTACGACTCGGTCGCGCTCAAGGCCGACGTCGAGCTCGGAGGCACCGACCAGAAGTTCAACCTGCTGGTGGGCCGTACGCTGCAGGCCGACTACGGGCAGGAGCCCCAGGTCGTCCTGACCATGCCGCTGCTCGAAGGGACGGACGGCGTCCAGAAGATGTCGAAATCGCTCGGCAACTACATCGGTATCCACGAACCGGCCGGCGACATGTTCGGAAAGCTCATGTCGATATCGGACGAATTGATGTGGCGCTATTTCGAATTGCTGTCCGAAAAGACGGTTATGGACATCCGGAAACTA
>CAWIIM010000003.1:7500-1125088 GCA_963836275.1 uncultured Gammaproteobacteria bacterium
AATGCTGCCCGGGCCACGCTTGCACAGGCAGATCAGGCTCTCGAGGCGCGGGAGGACCGCGAGATCGTTGTCCACCTGGCCTACCTTGCCGATCGACAGGCGGAAATCGGCCAGACGCGCATCGAGGAAGCGGCGGCGCGCGAGCGGATTGCTGCGGCCGAAGCCGAGCGCAACAAGGTATTGCTCGACGCGCGTTCAGCGGAGGCACGGAGGGCTGAGGCCTCTGCGCAGTCATCTCGTGAGGCTGCGCAGTCATCTCGTGAAGCGACACTGCAGGCTCGCACCGAGCTTGAGGAAATGCGGCGCCAATTCGCCGAACTGCAGGCGAAGCAGACCGAGCGCGGCATGGTGCTGACTCTCGGTGACGTCTTGTTCGACACCGCCCAGGCGACGCTCAAGCCGGGGGCCGCTGGCGTCATCGATCGGCTCGCGACTTTCCTCAAGCGCAATGACGACACGCGAGTCGTGATCGAGGGTCACACCGACAGCGTGGGATCAGATGCGTATAACAGCGAGCTTTCACGCCGCCGGGCGCAAGCCGTGGCCGACGCACTGGTTTCCCAGGGAATCCCGTCGGCACGAATGGAAATCCTCGGCCGTGGCGAGGGATTCCCCGTCGCCACGAACGAGACGCCGGCGGGGCGCCAGCAGAACCGCCGCGTGGAAATAATCTTCCCCAATTCCTGACGGACCCTCGGCCAGCAACCACTTTGCCGGGATCGCATGCGAACCCCCCGACGGAAACGTCGGGGGTTCTCTTGTCCAAGCCTCCCGGAGAGTCCGACCGGCGAAGATCAAGACGCGCGCCGCCGCTACGGCTTCGCGGCCTTGGCCGCAAGCGCGCCAAACTGCAGGCCGTTCACCTGGTCCACGACCGGTGCGAGAGTGTCGAGCTTGTGCGACGGATCACCGCTTACGCGGTGTTCCACGAGCAACAGGGTCGAGCCGTCCTTCTCGTCGAGCGTGAACGTGATCACGCCTGAGACCGCCATCGCCTGTAGCGGGCCCAGCGCGGCGTGCAGGCGCAGCAACTTGCCGGGCATCGCCATGATCACGCGGCCGTGTTCGACGGCATTGCCGTCCCAGCGCTCGCAGAAACAGCCGCCCACGTCGGCGCCGAGGCTCAGGTTCTCGCGCTTGCCGGACCAGGTATGGTCGGCCGGCCACCAGCGCTCCGGATGGACCAGCGAATCCCAGACCCTGGCGGCGGGCGCCTGGATCACGTAGCGCTGCTCGATCATGAACGCATCCGCCGACGCGGACTTGACCTCGGCGAGGCCGGCGATCGGCCAGCAGGCAAGCAACGCGGCGATCGATATCGGGATTCTCGGCATCGGCATTCTCCTGTGGGTCCGCGTACCATCATGCACCCGCGACGCGTACGCTGGGAATCGGACGAGGGGGAAACATGCCGCATCGAACGAGCCGCTGCCTGGCGCATGCCGGCATCGCCGCCCTGGTAGCCGCGCTCGGCCTCTCGGGTCCTGCCGTTGGGCAGGAACCCGGGTTCGATCCCGCGCAGGAGGCCGAGCCGCCGCCGCACGCGATTCCCGGCGAGCTGCCGGACGAGGACGCCGATGAGCAGCCGCAGGACATCGACGCCGGCGAACAGGGCGAGGACGCGGACCAGTCCGCGGAGGAAGCGCGCGACGATGCCGGTCCGGAACCGGATCGAGCTGAATCCGGCGACGGCGACGAATCCGACGCCGATATCGATGACTACGCCGGCGTGCCGCTCGCAGACGACGAGCAATGGGCCGAGGACATCGGCGACGACGCGGGTGACGATGCGATTCCCGTTGAAGACCTGCTCGACCCGGACGACGGCGACTGGGAGGTGGCGCCATTCCAGGACGCGAGCGACGAACGGGAGATCGCCGCCGAGCACGGCGTCGGCGACACCCACGGCGCGCTCGACATGCCGGTTGTCGGCCGCTCAAAGCGCGGGCCGGCGCAGGCGAAACCGCCCGCTTCCGGCAAGCCCGCCGCGGGCGCCGACGAGGATGTCCCGTATTCCACCGGCGGCAAGCCGATCCGCGTGCAAGGCGCGCCCTGGCAGGCGCAGATCTACTACCCGGGGACTGCGCCGCAGTGGGCCGAGAAGATCAGGCAGGGCACGCCGGCCTGGCAGCTTCGCCACTACTGCGGCGGCACGCTGATCGCGCCGGACTGGGTGCTGACGGCGGCCCACTGCATCGACAACGACATGGTCAAGGCAGGCTATCGCGTGCGCCTCGGCATCGACGATATCTCCCAGGACGGTGGCCTCAGCTTTCGCATCGACCGCATCGTCCGGCACTCCGGCTACGACGACAAGCTGCTGCCGGCGAAGCCCAACATGTACGCGAACGACATCGCGCTGATCCATTTCGTCGAGGAGGGCAGTCCGCAGCCGCGCGATCCCGCAAAGGTCAGGCCGATTCCGCTGTACCCGTCGAAGGTTCCGGCGGGCGCGGAGGTCACCGCCACCGGATGGGGCAAGACGCAGGCCGTGGAGGCGCATGCGCCGAGCGCGGTGCTGATGAAGGTCGACTTGCGCGCGATGGACACGGCGCGCTGCAGCCAGCTGCCCGGCTACGGCCCGCAGAAGGTCGGTAACAGCGTGATTTGCGCCGCGTTCCCCGGCAGGTCCACCTGCCGCGGCGACAGCGGCGGCCCGATCATCCTGACCAACGGCGCACCCACGGTCGTCGGGATCGTGAGCTGGGGCAAGAAGCGCTGCAGCGGCGATGGCCAGCCGGGCGTCTACACGCGCGTCGAGAGCTACCTGGGGTGGATCCAGCAGGCCATGGCGCTAGGCCCGACGCGCAGCTCGCTGCCGTAAAATAAGGAAGCCCGCAGCCGGCGCCGGGCGCCGCCTGCGGGCTGCCGATCAGCTTCAGGGCTTGACCTTGTCTCCGCCCGACTGTGAACCGTCGTCTTGATCGGACGGCGCAGCCGCCTGGTCATCGCCCGGTGCCGGCATGTCCGCAGGCGCATCGGGCGCCGGTGCCTGTTCGGCCGCGGGCTCGGGCATGGGTGCCGGAGCGGCCTCTTCCTTCTTTGCGCAGGCCGTCACCATCAGGATGGCCAGCGCCGCTGCCAGTGTGAGCATTCCACGTTTCATGTTGTCTGCCTCCCAGTTTATCCAGCGCTGCCGGTTACGCGCGGCGCCGGTAGAGCCTAGTCGAAGCCCAAGTCTTTCAGCAACTGCGCGAACCGGCCGTCTTGCCGCAGGGGATCCAGGAACGGGTCGTTGCGTGCGTAGATCAGGCCGGAATCGCCCGCCCGGAACGCCCGGTCCAGGCACCCGAGCGCCTCGTTCCGGCGCCCCCACTGGGCGAGTACCTGTGCCTGCTGGTAGAGCACCCGGTTGCCCTGCTCGGTCACGAGCCGCGCGAACGCGGTCTTGGCCTCGGCGGTGCGCCGCCGGCGCTGCAAGGCGATGGCAAGGCCTGTCAGCCGGAAATCGGCGACGGGCTCGGCCGCATACTCGACGAGGGCTTCCGGGAGCCGCCCCAGCAGCAGTAACGCGTCGCCGGTCCCGGCGTGCGCCTGGGACATCCGGGGATTCATCGCGAGCGCCCGGCGCAGCTGCGCGATCGCCTCGCCGTAGTCTCGCGCCGCGTAGGCGATGGTGCCGGCGGCCCGGTGAATCAGCGGGTTGAGCCGGTCGAGGCGGAGCGCGCGGTCGATCGCTTCGGCGGCCTCGCGCTTGCGGCCGGTGCGCGCGCTGTATTGTGCATAGCGCGCGAGCACCGCGGCTTCGCCGCCGCCGAGCTTGCGCGAGAGTTCGAAGGGTGCGCGCGCGGCACGTGCGTCCAGACGACCCTGGAACAGCGTATAGCCGAGCGTCGAATGCGCATCCGCGAGGTCCGGAGCGATTTCGATCGCCCGGCGCGCCGCGGCGATGGCGGAGTCGTAGAGGCCGCCGAGCTCGTTCACGCGCCCATACTGGTTCGCGATTGCCGTGAGCGAACGGGCACGCGCCGCGTACGCCGCCGCGTAATCGGGATCGACGGCGATGGCGGCATCGAACTTTGCGAGCGCGGCCCGCTCCGAGGCCTCGTCGACGCTCGAGTCGTAGAGCGCGCGTCCCTTGAGGTAGAGATCGTAAGCGGCGACGTTGGCGGTCCCGCCCGCGCTCGCGGTCGCATGCCTGGCCCTGGCGCCTGCGCCGTCCGCAGACACGCGGGACGCGATCTCGCCGGCCACGGTGTCCGCAATCTCGCTTTGCACCGAGAAGATGTCCTTCAGCTCTTTCTCGAAGGTGTGTGACCAGTTGCTGAAACCGGTGCGGCCGTCGATGAGGTCCGCGGTGACGCGCACGACGGCTCCCGAACGCCGTACCGCCCCCTCGAGCAGGTGGGCGACGCCGAGCTTGGCGGCGATCGCGACCGCGTCCTCGGTGTGCTCGCGAAACAGCGCGGAGGAGGCCTGCGCCATGACCAGCAGGTCCTGGTTGCGCGCCAGCGTCGCGCGCAGTTCCTCGGACAGGCCGTCGGCGAAGTACGCCTGCTCGGGATCGTCGCTCAGGTTGCGGAAAGGGAGCACGGCGACGGTGTTCGCGGTCGGGGCGGCAGCGTCGGGGCGCCTGAGGCTGCGCCAGGCGAATACGCCTCCCACGCCGGCGAGCGCCGCAGCCGCGGCGCCTGCCACGATCGTTCTGCGGGAGATGCGCGCGCCTGGCCGCGCGCGTCCGGTCTCGGCCGTTTCGTGGCGCGCGCCGGATGCGACGGCGCGCAGGATCTGCGCGACCTGGTCGGCGTCGGGCCTGCCATTCCAGTGCTGCAGGTTGATCGCGTGATACTGGCGGAAGCCGAGCGGCGCCTCCACGCCGTCGAGCGATACTGGAACGAGCTTGTGCAGGTCGCGCCCGCGCGCGGCCTCGTCGAGCACCCAGTCGGAGTCGACCGAAGTCTTCGACCACAGCACGAGGACGGCGGCGCAATTGTCGAGCGCCGCTTCGATCTGGCGCGAGAACACCGCGCCGCCCTCGATCAGCGCATCCCACCACAGGTCGAGGCCCGCGGCTTCCAGCGCCCGCGCCAGCTTCGCAGCCTGCGGCTGGTCGGCCCTGGCGTAGCTGAGAAACACCCGCTTGCGTGCCGGCGGCGGGGCGGTTTCCGGAGCGATGGTCACTCCTTCGATTGCCACTCGCTCTCGTCGCGGCGCGCGAGCTCGTCGAGGTCGCCCGGCGTCGCGCTCGGGTCGTCCACCCATTCGCGCAGCAGGGGGCCGCCGTTGATGAGGTCGATCGCAAGACGTGAGGTTTCGTACTCGTACGGGAAGTCACGCCACAGGGGATAGTCCGGCCGAACCGCGCGAATCGCCTTGAAGGCGAGCGCCACCAGGCGCCAGGGCCTGAACCGCGAATGGTTGTAGCCGGCGTCGTCCACGTGTATCTGCAGACCGCCGCACGGCTTGCCGGCGTGCTTGTGGAAGGTCGGTTCGAACCAGCAGGGACGCAGTCGGCAGCCGGCCAGCCAGTCCGGCGCGAGCGCGCGCATGTTGGCCAGCAGCTTGTCGGCATCGAGGTCGGGCGCGCCGAAGAGTTCGAGCGGGCGCGTCGTGCCGCGGCCCTCGGAAAGCGTCGTGCCCTCGACCATCACGGTCCCGGGATAGCAGCGCGCCATGGCGACCGAGGGTGCGTTGGGGCTCGGGTTGATCCAGGCGCGCTCGCCCTGCGGCCAGCCGTAGCCGGGCGACTGCGCCGGACGCCAGCCGTCCATCGCGACGTGCACGTACTCGACGTCGAGCTTGAGGTGCTGCACGAACCAGGTGCCGAGCTCGCCGAGCGTGCGCCCGTGACGCATCGGCATCGGGCCCGCGCCGACGAAGCTCTCCCAGCCGTCCTTGAGCAGGAATCCCTCGATCGGCCGCCCGGCGGGGTTGGGGCGGTCGAGTACCCAGACAGCCTTGCCATGCTGCGCCGCGGCCTCGAGCACGTAGCGCAACGTCGTGACAAAGGTATAGATGCGGCATCCGAGGTCCTGCAGGTCCACCAGCAGGACGTCGAACGTCGCCATCATTTCCGGCGTCGGGCGCCGCACCTTGCCATAGAGACTGAAGACCGGGATCCCGTAGACCGGGTCGGTCGCGTCCTCCGTTTCGACCATGTTGTCCTGCTTGTCGCCGCGCAGGCCGTGCTGCGCGCCGAACGCCGCCGTCAGGCGGAAATCGTCGTGCGCGGCGAGTGCGTCGATCGAATGCGTGAGGTCCGCCGTCACCGACGCCGGGTGCGCGAGCAGGGCGACGCGGCGGCCGTGGAGCGGCTTGCGGACCGCGCGGTCGAGGAGCAGTCGGTCGATCCCGAGTTTCACGACATCGCCACGCGCATCAGGAAAGTGGCCGGGTCATGGAAGTCGGGATCGCCGCCGCCGTGCGCGAGCGCCCAGTATGAACGTTTGCCCGCCGTCGTCTCGACCACCGCCGCGAGCGCGGCATGGATGGCGCGCGCGCACGCCAGCTCGGGGATTTCGCCGATGCGGATGTCTGCCGTCACTTCGCAGGACTGCGCGAGCCGCGAGCATTGCGCGGCCGGCGCCGTGGGAAGCTCCGGCAGCGAGCGCTCGGCCCGCCTCGCGCCGTATCGATACGCGGCCCAGTCGCCGGACGGCGCGAAATTGAACTCGTGGTAGCTGTCGCTCGCATCGGGCCGCAGGAACACCTCGAAGCAGCTATGTTGCCAGAGACCGTCGCGGCGGCGCGCGGCGGCGGGCGGCGGCAAGCGCAGCCGGCCGACGTCGCCTTCAATGCGGAAACGGAGCTGCAGGGTGGCGGGTAGCGAGCGCGACTCGATGGCGGCCTCGAAGCGGCGGATCGCGTCGCAGGGATGGGCGGGATGCGGGCGGAGTTCGGCGGCGAGCAGCGTCATGGGCCGCCACTGTAGACGTTTCGGCACCGCGCCCGTGGATCCATGGCGTGCTCAAATTGTGATTCTCCGCCGAGGAAACGACCGCAAGCCGTTGTCGCGTCAGGGAAGAGCAGGTACGAAAATCCCGCAGTCGCAACCCGCACCGCAATTGCGCGCGAACGGCTGGCGGCAGGTCGCCCGCGGCCATGCGCAGGCTGTAACATTTCGGCACTACGCTGCGCCGGCGCACGGCCGGTGCCGGTCGCATCCGGGGAGATTTGGGAGGTCAAGTCCATGTCCGATCGTCGCCGCTCGGTCCACCTTGCAGCCGCCGTCACGTCGATCCTCGCCGCGCCGGCCGTCGCCCTCGGTGCAGGCATCGTCCTGACCCTTGTCGCTCCTCTCGCCGCCGCGCAGGAAACCACGAGCCAGCTCACCGGATTCGTTGTCGGCGCGGACGGCCAGCCGGTCGCGGGCGCGGTGGTCGCGATCGTGCATGTGCCTTCGGGAACGAAGACTTCGGCGGTCACCAACGCGAGCGGCCAGTTTTCCGCGACCGGCCTCAGGGTCGGCGGGCCCTACCGCGTGACGGCGCAGGCGGAAGGCATGCAGGAGACGGCGGTCGAGGATCTCTACACGCAGCTCTCGGAGCGTACCTCGGTGACGCTTGTGGCGCAGCCGATCGCCCAGCTCGCCAGCGTCGAGGTAACCGGCTCCTCGGAACGCGACGTCGCGATCGGCGCGGCGAGCCGCTATGGCGCCGCGGAGGTCAGGGAGCTCCCGTCCATCAGCCGCGACATCAAGGACGTCGTGCGCGTGGACCCGAAGGCCTGGGTGGACCCGACCAATTCCGACGCGCTCGAGATCGGCGGCGTCAACAACCGGTACAACTCGATCACCGTCGACGGCGTGCGCCAGAGCGACGACTTCGGCCTCAACAACAACGGCTACCCGACGCAGCGCAGCCCGCTCTCCGTCGACGCGATCGAGGCGGTTTCGGTGCTGTCGGCGCCGTTCTCCGTCGAGTACTCGTTCTTTCGCGGTTCGACCATCAATATGGTCACGAAGTCGGGGACCAACGAGTTCTCGGGCTCGGCCTACTACTACAAGGGCGACGACAGCCTGCTCGGTGACCGGACCAAGGATACCGACGTGAACCTCGTCTTCGACGAGGACATCTACGGCGCGACCTTCGGCGGCCCGATCATCAAGGACAAGCTGTTCTTCTTCCTGGCCTACGAGAAGCTCGACCGCAAGGCGCCGCAGGACATCGGCCCGTCGGGTTCCGGTTTTCCGGTCGAGGTCGCGAGCGTCAGCCAGGCGGACTACGACCGCGTCCGCCAGATCGGGCTCGACGTCTACAACTACGACATCGGCGAGACGCTCGTCTCCGCGCCCGAGGACGACGAAAAGATCCTCGCCAAGATCGACTGGAACATCAATGACGCGCACCGGGCGTCCCTTTCCTACCAGCGCACCGAAGGCAACGAGCTCACCGTAAACACGACCAACAACAACCCGGCGACCGGCCGGCTCGGCGCGCCGTCGAACTGGTACGACCGCGCGATCACGATGAAAACCGCATCGCTGCAGCTGTTCTCGGACTGGAACGAGTTCTTCTCGACCGAGGTCAAGCTCGCGCGCAAGGAAGTCGACACCGCGCAGGTCTCGCTGTTCGGCACCGACTTCGGCGAGATGATCATCGCGACGACCGACGGCGGCCAGATGTACATCGGCTCCGACGAGTTCCGCCAGGCCAACGAGCTGTCCAACGACGTCGACTCGATCAAGCTGAAGGGCAGCTTCTTCCTCGGCGACCACACGCTAACGGCCGGCTACGAGCGCGAGATGCTCGACATCTTCAACATCTTCGTGCCGCGGAGCCAGGGCCAGTGGGCCTTCACCAGCATCGACAACTTCGAGAACCAGGTGGCGCAATCCCTGTCCTACAGCAACGCGTTCTCGAACGATGCGAACGACGCCGCCGCCGCCTTCGGTTACGACGTCGACAGCTTCTATCTGCAGGACGACTGGCAGGTGACGCCGGACTTCAAGGTCCAGGCCGGCGTGCGTCTCGACAAGTTCTCCGGCAACGACAAGCCCGTCTTCAACCAGAACTTCACGGACCGTTACGGCTTCAACAACCAGGAGACGCTCGACGGGCGCGACCTGTTCATGCCGCGCATCGGCTTCAACTGGCAGTGGACGCCCAAGACGACCGTGTATGGCGGCTGGGGCCTGTTCGGCGGCGGCACGCCGAACGTCTGGATCTCGAACAGCTTCTCGAACGACGGCGTGACCGTCGTGCGCTCGGACGTCAATCGCGCGACGGCGACGGGCGACCTGCTCGCGGCGCTCGACGGCGGCAACGGCTTCGACATTCCCCAGGCGGTGCTCGATGCCAATGCGGCGCTGCGCGGCGACGGCCCGGTGAACGCGATCGACCCGAATTTCGAGGTGCCCTCGCAGTACCGCTGGAACCTCGGGTTCTCGCACTCGCTGCCCTGGGACATCGAGATGACTGCGGACGTCATCTACTCGCGCGTCAACAACGAAGTGTTGTGGCAGGACATCCGCCTGCAGCAGGTCGGTACCGCGCCGGACGGCCGGCCGATCTACGGGCCCAGCCCCGACGGCCGCACCAGCCCGAGCATCCAGGACTTCCTGCTGACCAACACCGACGAAGGCGAGAGCACCGTCTGGACCATGGACTTCAGCAAGACCTGGCGCACGGCCGCCGGCCGCTTCGACGCCTTCCTCGGCTACGGGCACCAGGACGTGCAGGACGTCAATCCGGGCACCAGCTCGACGGCGTCGTCGAACTGGGACAACGTCGCGGTCTCCGACCCGAACGACCCCGGACTCGCGACTTCGAACTACCAGATCGAGCACCGGTTCACGACCTCGCTTGCCTGGCGCAAGGCCTTTTTCGGCGACTACGAGACCAGCGTCGGCCTCTATGGCGAGCGCCGCTCGGGCCGCCCGTACAGCCTGACATTCGGCAGCGGGTCGCAGATCTGGGGCGATCCGCGCCAGGGCTCGCGCCAGCGCCAGCTCTTGTACGTGCCGGACGGCGACGTGATTTTCGAGGCGCCGTGCTCGGGCACCGACGTGACGAGCGGCGTCGCCGGCTGCGCGGACACGACGAGCTATACCTCGTCGAACGCCGCTGCGGCGGCGTTTGCGTCTGACATGGATGCCTTCATCCAGCAGCAGGGCATCGAGAAGTACCGCGGCAGGATCATGCGGCGAAACTCGCAGCGCAGCCCGTGGGTTTCCGTGCTCGACCTGCGCGTCGCGCAGGAGTTGCCGATCTTCAGGCAGGCGCGCGGCATCCTGACCTTCGACATCGAGAATTTCGCGAACCTGCTGAACAACGACTGGGGCCAGCTGCGCCAGGTGAGCTTCCCGTATGTCGCGCCGGTCGTGGACGCCAACCGCATCGCGACCTCGGGCTGCCCGAATGGCGCATCGAGCTGCTATGTCTACCGGCCGCGGGCCGGGCAGACCGGCCCGGTGAAGCCGTTCGAGACGATCTCGTCGCTGCCCTCGGTCTGGCGCATCCAGCTCGGCTTCCGCATCGAGTTCTGATGCGGGAGCCGGGAGAGCCGGCCGAGGCGCAGACGGCCGACGCGGTGCTGATGGTCCGGCCGGCCGCATTCGGCGCGAATCCCCAGACCGCCGACTCGAACCGGTTCCAGCGCTCCCGCGCAGCGCCGGGCGACGCATCGGCGGCCGCGCGCGAGTTCGACGGGCTGGCGCTCCGGCTCGCCGGGGCGGGCGTCGAGGTCATGATTGCCGAGGACACGACGTCGCCGCCGAAGCCGGACGCCTGCTTCCCGAACAACTGGGTGAGTTTCCACGCCGACGGCAGCGTCGTGCTGTACCCGATGATGGCGCCTTCGCGCCGCGCGGAACGGCGCGGCGAGGTCATCGAGCAGGTGGCGCGCGCGGGTTTTCGCATCGCGCGGCGGATCGACCTGAGCCCGCTCGAAGCACGCGGCGAATTTCTCGAAGGCACGGGCAGCCTGGTGCTCGACCGCGCGCACCGCACCGCATACGCCTGCCGCTCGCCGCGCACGACGCCCGGCGCGCTCGGCGAGTTCGCCGCCGCGCTCGGCTATCGCGCCGTCGACTTCGATGCGCTGGGGCCGGACGGGCGGCCCGCGTACCACACCAACGTCATGATGGCGATCGGCGAGGACTTCGCCGTGGTCTGCGCGGATGCCATCGCGGATGCGGGGCACCGCGCCGCCGTGCTCGCCGGCCTCGAGGAAACGGGCCATGCGGTCTTCGCGATCGACGTGGAGGAGATGGGCCAGTTCGCGGGCAACCTGCTTGCGCTTCGGGCCCGCGGCGGCGAACCGTTGATCGCCGGCTCGGAAGCGGCCTGGCTCGCGCTCGCGCCCGCGACCCGCCGCAACCTCGAGCGGCACGGCGCGATCGTTTCCACCGCAATCCCGACGATCGAGCGCCTGGGCGGCGGCAGCGTCCGTTGCATGATCGCCGAGGTGTTCCTGCCGCGCTCGACCGGCGCGGGCCGATGATAAGATCGGCGCCCCACCTCGCGGGGCGCGCTGCGTGCTGGAACTCGGCCTCAAGATCCTGATCGGCTACCTGCTCGGCTCCGTGGTCGGCGCGCTGGTGATCGGCCGCTTCCGCGGCGTCGATATCCGCGCGATGGGCAGCGGCAATGCCGGCGGCACGAATGCACTGCGCACTCAGGGTTTCGCATTCGCCGCGGCGACCGTCGCCATCGACGTCGGCAAGGGTTGGCTCGCCATGGGTTGGCTGCCGTGGCTCGAACTTTCCGCCGGCGACGATGCCTGGCGATTTGCGCCGGACTGGATCGCGGCGTGCTGCGGGATCGCCGCGATATCGGGCCACATCTTTCCGCTCTGGCACGAGTTTCGCGGAGGCAAGGGCGGCGCGACGTTCGCCGGCGCGCTGCTCGCATCGTCGCCCGTGATGCTGGGGGCGGCGCTCGTTGCCTGGCTCGGGTGCGCGCTGCTGTTCGGGTTCGTGGGTCTCGCGACGGTGGCGGCGGCAGTCTCGGTGCCGGTCGCTGCTGCCCTTGGCGCCATCCAGTCGCCTGCATTCCTCGCATTCAGTGTCGCCGCGTCCGCGCTCGTGGCTTTCGCGCATCGCGGAAACCTGGCGCGCATGCGCGCGGGAACCGAACCGCGCCTGGAGAAATTCTGGTTGTTCCGGCCGCGCCGGGGCCAGCGATGAGCGGCCCTGCCGAGCTGCTCCGGCTGCTGTCCGACGGAACGCTGCATTCCGGCGAGGAGCTCGCGGCTGCGCTCGCGATTTCGCGCGCTGCGGTCTGGAAGCGGATGCAGCAACTCGAAGCATGGGGCATCGCGCCTGAAGCGCGCCGCGGCGGCGGCTACCGGCTCGAGTCTCCGATCGACCTGCTCGATGCCGCCGGCATCCGGGGCCGCCTGCCGCCGGAAGTTCGCGCGAGTCTGCGCGACCTCGAGGTGCACGAGTCACTCGAATCGACGAGCGACCGCCTGCTCGGCGCCCGCGAGCTGCCGCCGGGTCGCTTCGATGCCTGCTTCGCCGAATTCCAGAGCGCCGGCCGCGGGCGCCGCGGTCGGCGCTGGGTGGCGCCCTTCGGGTCGGGACTGTGCCTTTCGATGAGCTGGAGCTACGGCGACGCGCCTGCGGCGCTCGGCGGGCTTTCGCTCGCCGCCGGAGTCGCGACGCTGCGAGCCCTCGGGCGTCTCGACGTCGGCGGTCTCGCGCTCAAGTGGCCGAACGACATCGTCCAGGCCGATTCAAAGCTCGGCGGGATCCTGGTCGACCTGCGCGGCGAGGCGGCAGGTCCCGCCCTGGTCGTCGTCGGCATCGGCATCAACGTGCGCCTGCCGCGCATCGCGCGCGCCGAGCTCGCCGCCGAGGGCGTCGCGGCCGTGGACCTTGCGACGCTCGGGGCGGCGACGGGACGCAATGCGCTCGCTGCCGCGCTCGTCGCGGAACTTCAACAGGCGCTTACCGAGTTCGGCGCCCGCGGCATGGCGGCGTTTGCGGATGAATGGGCGGCGGCCGATGCGCTCGCCGGTCGAGCCGTGCGCGTGCTGCACGGCGGCCAGCAGCTCGAGGGCTTCGCGCGCGGCGTCGATGCGGACGGCGCGCTCCTGCTCGAGGCCGGCGGCCACCGGCGCCGCATCGTTTCCGGGGAAGTGAGCGTCCGCCCGAAGTGATAGATTGGTCGCGTGCGGCTCGCCTTTGCCCTGTTGCTGTTTGTGAACATTGCCTGGTACGGCTGGACCCACTGGATCGCCGTGCCGGACGAGCCCGTCGCGACCGCGGCCGCTGCGGCGGGCAGGAGCCTGACGCTTGCGCGGGAGGCCGAGCCCGCGAAGGTGCCCGGCCGTGCCCGCGTACCGAGCTCCAACCACTGTTACAGCCTCGGCCCCTTCACGGATCTCACCGACGCCGCGCGCGCATCGACGCTGCTGCGCGAGAGCAAACTCGAGCCGCGCCAGCGGGCGAGCGAGGGTGTCGTGTGGAAAGGATTCTGGGTCACGCTGGAGGGTGTCACCGACCGTGCCGCGGCAACTGCCATCATCGAACGCTTGCGCCGCGCCGGTGTCGGAGATGCGTATGCGATGCCCGGTGACGGCAGGGATATCACCATTTCGCTGGGCCTGTTCAGCGAGCAGCAGCGGGCGTTGCGGCGGCTCGACGACGCCAAGGCCATCGGCCTTGGGCCGCGCATCGTGGACCGCGAGCGCACCGGGACCGTGTACTGGATCGACGTCGACGTGGTCCCGCCCGCGAAACTGCCGGATGCCGCGCGGTTGCAGGAGGAGGGAGGCCGCATCCTGCGGCTCGAGGTCAAGCCCTGCGGGGACGACGCGCGCTAGGCTCCTTGTGCTAGGCTCGGGCGCACGGTAGCCCTTGATATGAAACGCGACCGCATCTGGTTGATTGGCCGTTGGCTGGCCCTCGCGTTGCTCGTCGCCCAGTTCGGCGCCGAGTTTCACCTCTATTCGCATGCGCTCGCCGATCCGGCGGACGGGGCGAACCCGGCGAAGAGTTGCGGCACCTGCCTCGCATCCTCGCAGCTGCAGCATGCCGTCGCGCCGCCGAGCGCGGTCATTCCGGTTCATTCGATCGCCTGGGTGACTCGGCTCGCCCAGGATCCGACACCGCCTGTCCACGTCGCGCCCTTCCGGGCCTATCGTTCCCGCGCACCTCCCGCGCTCGTCTGAGGTACCGACCTTCCGGCCGCCTGAGGCGGCCGGCGTTCATTTCCTTTGGACGAGGAACTTGTCATGCCTGCTTACAAGCCCATGGCGGCGCTCGTGGCCGCGACCTGTGCCGCGCTCGCGCCTGCCGCGCACGCGGACGACGCTGCCGCCGCGCTTCGCCAGGAACTCGAGAGCCTGAAATCCGACTATGAGTCGCGCGTCGCGTCGCTCGAATCGCGCATCGCGCAGCTCGAAACCAACGCGACCGCCGAAGAGGTGGCGCCGGTCGCGGCCGCGCCGCTGCCGGCTTCCGCCTCTGCCGGTGCCGCTGCCTTCAATCCCTCGATCTCCGTGATCCTGGCCGGCACCTACGCCGACACGGCGCGCGATCCCGGCGACTGGCACATGGCGGGCTTCATGCCGAATGGCGGCGAGGTGGGCCCCGGCGAGCGCAGCTTCAATCTCGGCGAGTCGGAACTCACCGTCGCCGCGAACGTCGATCCGTATTTCAGCGCGCAATTGACCGCCGCGATCACCGGCGAGGACGAGATCGGGGTCGAGGAGGCGTTCTTCCGCACCACCGCGCTGCCCGACGGTTTTACGGTCAAGGGCGGCCGTTTCTTCTCGGGCTTCGGCTACCTCAACGAAGTGCACGCCCACGCCTGGGACTTCGTTGACCAGCCGCTCGTCTACCAGGCCTTCTTCGGAGGCCAGCGCGCCCAGGACGGCGTGCAGGTGAAGTGGATCGCGCCCACCGACCTGTTCATCGAGCTGGGCGCAGAGAGTGGGAACGGCGATGCTTTCCCCGGCACGCGGCAGGGCGGCAACGGCCTGAATGGCGCGACGCTGTTCGCGCACGTTGGCGGCGACGTTGGCTACAACGCGAGCTGGCGTGCCGGGGCATCGTGGATTGACCTCGATTCGGAGGGTCGCGCCTACGACGATGTCGACGCTGGCGGCATCCCGGTCGTCAACGCGTTCACCGGCAGCTCCGAGACCTGGGTTGCGGATGCCGTTTTCAAGTGGGCGCCCGGCGGCAACTCGGCGCTGCGCTACCTGAAGTTGCAGGGCGAGTACATGGACCGCAAGGAGTCCGGTGAACTTGCCTACGATGTCGAGAACTCCGCGCTCGCGGATGCCTACCGCAGCACGCAGTCCGGCTGGTATGTCCAGGGCGTCTACCAGTTCCTGCCGCGCTGGCGCGCGGGGCTGCGCTACGACTCGCTGGATTCCGGCACCGCGGACATCGGCCTGGTGGGCTCCGGGCTGCTGCCGGTGGATGCGTTCCCGGCGCTCCTCCCGGGCGACCCGACGCGCACGACGCTGATGCTCGACTGGAATCCGAGCGAGTTCTCGCGCCTGCGGCTGCAGTACGCCTGGGACGAGGCGCGTGACGACGGCAATGCAGATCGGCAGCTGCAACTGCAATATCTATACGGCATCGGCGCGCACGGCGCGCACAAGTACTAGGAATGTCATCCATGAAGAACCTGATCCGCGGCGCCACGGCGCTGCTTCTCCTCTCCCTCGCATTGCCTTCGCAGGCGGCCATTCGCGTACTCGCGACGACCGCCGACTGGGGCGCGCTCACGACCGCGCTCGGCGGCGATCGCGTCGATGTCTACAGCGCGACGTCCGCGATGCAGGACGTGCACCGCGTTGACGCGAAGCCGAGCCTCGTGGCGCGCGCGCGTACGGCGGACCTGATCGTCGCGAATGGCGCAGACCTCGAGATCGGCTGGCTCCCCGTGCTGCTGCAGGAGTCCGGCAACCCGAAGATCCAGCGCGGCGCACCCGGCTACTTCGAGGCGGCCTCGCAAGTGACGCTGGTCGACGTGCCCTCGAAGCTCGACCGCGCAATGGGCGACATCCATCCCTACGGCAACCCGCACATCCAGCTCGATCCCCGGAACATCGCGGCGGTCGCGAAAGGGCTGACCGCGAAGCTCGTGGCCGTCGATCCGGCCGGCGCGGACTACTACGCCGCGCGCGGCGCGGACTTCGGCAAGCGCTGGGCGGAGGCGATCAGCCGCTGGCAGGCGAAGGCCGCGCCGCTCAAGGGCTTGCCCGTCGTCATCATGCACAGCGACCAGGCCTATCTCTGCCGCTGGCTGGGCATGTTGCAGCTCGCCTCCATCGAACCGAAGCCGGGCGTGCCGCCGACGGCAGGCTACCTCGGCCAGCTCGTTACCCAGCTCGCAACTTCGCCGCCGAAGGTGATCCTGCTGAATGCCTACAATGACCCGAAGGCGGCGAAGTGGCTGTCCAAGCGCGTGCACGTGCCGGCGATCGTGCTGCCATTCTCGGTCGGCGGCAGCCCGGCAGCGAAAGACCTTTTCTCGCTGTTTGACGACACCATAGACAAGCTCCTGGGAGCCGCGCAATGAACCTGCTCGAAACCGATCTCTCCATCCTGTGGCCCGCGCTGATCGCCGGCGTCCTGGTCGTGATCTCGCACGTGCCGCTCGGGCAGCAGGTGTTCTCGCGCGGCATCGTGTTCATCGACCTTGCCATCGCGCAGGTTGCGGGGCTCGGCGTGATCGCGGCGAGCCGCTTCGGATTGCCCGTGGAGGGATGGCCGGCGCAGGCTGCCGCCGGCGCTGCCGCGTTGGCGGGCGCGTTGCTCCTCACCTGGACCGAGAAGAAGCGGCCCGAAGCGCAGGAAGCGTTGATCGGGATCCTGTTCGTGCTGGCGTCGGCGGCTCAGATCCTGTTCCTTGCGAACGACCCGCACGGCGGCGAGAACCTGAAGGACCTGCTGTCGGGCCAGATTCTCTGGGTTTCCAGCGAGCAACTCGTCCGCACCGCGATCCTGACGGCCGTCTTTGCGGTTATCTGGTTCATCTGGCGCGAACGGATCGGCCGCATCGGTTTCTACCTGCTGTTCGCGCTGGTCGTGACCGCCTCCGTGCAGATGGTCGGCGTGTACCTCGTGTTCACCAGCCTGATCGTGCCGGCGGTCGCGACTTACCGGATTGCCGCCAAGCGGCAGCTTGCGGTCGGTTATGCCCTCGGGGTCGCGAGCTACGTCCTCGGCCTGGCGGTGTCGGTGGTCACGGACCTGCCTTCCAGCTCGGTCATCGTCTGGACCATGGCGGTGCTGGGCCTGGTCGTGCATTTGTGCTTAAACGGAGGGCAGGCGCCGGCGCGTCAGGGCTAGAATGCCCGGCGTTGCCGGCGTAGCTCAGTTGGTAGAGCAGTGGTTTTGTAAACCTCAGGTCGGGGGTTCAAGTCCCTCCGCCGGCACCAGGCATCACGCGATGTCGAGCGGGTCGGGCGGGCGCCCCGAGCGAGCGCCGTAACTTCCGGCGGCGCGCGCGAGGGGTTCCCGCCCGACCCGCTCGACATCGCAGGTCGCTTTGTGTCCGCTCCCGAGCGCTCAGCTTGCGGTGACGCGGCGGGCGTGCGGATCGCCCGACAATATCTCGAATGAAGCGGCCACGCTCGCGCCGCTCGCCGGATCCTCGCGCTCCGCGATGGTCACGATGTCTGCGCGGAGCCTTTCGCGCGTGAGCTCGCAGCGCACGTAGCCGTTGTTCCTGCCGTCGTGGAATTTGGTGCCGGGGTTGAGCGGGAGCACGGCGGACTTGTCGTAGGTGCTGGTCGCGATCGAGGAGGTCACGAGTTCGACGCCGACGGCTTTGCCGGCCGCGTTCGCAAGGTCGTTGACCCAGAAGGAATGGATGTCGCCCGTCAGCACCACGGGATTCGCCGCGCGGTGCTTCGCGATTGCGCCATAGAATCGCTCGCGCGCCGGTGGGTATCCGGCCCAGGCATCGCTGTAATGTCGCGGTGATTCGCGCGTGCCCTCGGCAATCGTCGCCACCATGACGTTCTGGGCGACCACGTTCCAGGCGCCGCCGCTGCCCGCAAGCGCGCCGTCCAGCCACTGTTCCTGCGCGTCGCCGAGCACGGTGCGCGAGGCGTCGGCGAGCTGCGCCCTGCAGGCGGGTTGATTCGGGTCGATGAAGTTCGCGCCGCCGGCGCCGCCAAAGAGGATCTTGCGATGGTTCGCGAAGTCGCAGCGTTCGGCGGTCGGCTCGACGGGGCAGGCCTGCACCGAGCGGTACTGGCGCGTGTCGAGCAGGTAGAGGCGCGCGAGGCGGCCCCAGTCGGTGGCGCCGTAAATGCGTACCGCCATCTCCGGCTGGAGCCGCGAAGGGCGCACCGGCATGTGCTCGTACCAGGCCTGGTAGGCAGCCGCGCGCCGCGCGGGAAATGCGTCGCGCACGACCTCGCCACCGCAGAGTTCGTTCTCGCCGGTCAGACCGACGTAGTCGTTGTCCACCTCGTGGTCGTCCCAGGTGACGAGCCAGGGACAGGCCGCGTGCGCCGCCTGCAGGTCCGGGTCGGTACGGTTCTGCGTGTAGCGGTGGCGGTACTGCTCGAGCGTGAAGGCTTCGGGCGAGTCGAACTGGCGCACGCGCCGGTCGCCCCAGGAATCCTCGTAGATGTAGTCGCCGAGAAAGAAGACGAGGTCGGGCCGGTCCGCCGCCATGTGGCGGTAGGCCGAGAAGAAGCCCTGCTCGTAATGCGCGCAGGATGCGAACGCGAACCGCAGCGAATCGACCGCCGCGCCGGCGGGCGGGCAGGTGAGCGCGCGGCCGGTCGCGCTTTCATAACGCCCGAGGCGGAAGCGGTAGAAATACTCGCGCCCGGGCGCGAGGCCGCCGATCTCGACGTGCACGGAATGCGCGAGGTGCGGACGCGCCCAGGCCGTGCCCTGTTGCGCGATCTTCGAGAAACCGGCGTCCTCGGCGACTTCCCAGGCGACTTCGAAGATCGTCTGGCCGAGGAAACCGGTGTCGAGCGGCTCCGGCGCCAGCCGCGTCCAGATCACGAACCCGTCGGCGGCAGGGTCGCCCGAGGCGACTCCAAGCTGAAACGGTGAATTGGGGAAGCGAACCTGGCCCGAGGCGCCGCCGAAGGGCACCAGCGCCAGCGCGCCTGCACCCACGGCGAAGCGCGAGAAATCGCGGCGCGTGATCGGGCGGCTCACGGGCGCGCCATCCTCAGATGCCGGCGCCGTCCACGAAACCGCCCTGTGTCGGCGCGGCCTGCGAAATGCGCGAATTCGCCGGCACACCGTGGGTGAGCCAGACGTTGCCGCCGATGATGCTGCCGCGGCCGACCGTAACGCGCCCGAGCACCGTCGCGCTGGCATAGATCGTGACGTCGTCCTCGACGATCGGGTGCCGCGGCACGCCCTTCACCAGGCGGCCGGTGGTCTTGTCGACCTGGAAGTTCTTGGCTCCGAGCGTGACGCCCTGGTAGAGAGTGACGCGATCGCCGACGATGGCGGTCTCGCCGATCACGACGCCGGTGCCGTGGTCGATGAAGAATTCGCGGCCGATCTTCGCGCCGGCGTTGATGTCGATGCCCGTGCGGCGGTGGGCGTCCTCGGCGATGAGCCGCGGCAGGAGCGGCACGTCAAGCTCGTAGAGGATGTGCGCGATGCGGTGGCGCGTGATCGCGAACACCCCCGGGTAGGCGTAGAGCGCCTCGATCGGGTGGCGGCAGGACGGGTCGTTGCGCCACGCGGCGCGCGCGTCGTCGAAGATGCGCTCGCGCAGGTCCGGCAACTGCGAGAGGAGCGTGTCCACGCAGCGGCGGGCCGAGGCGGCCGCGGCCGCGCGGTCCGCCGCGTCGGCTTCGCCAAGGCGCGAGGGCAGCTCGAATGCGAGCTCGAACTGCGGTGCGAGCGCGGCATCGACGTCCTCGATTTCGCGCGCGATCCGCGCGTCCGGCGACTCGCCGGGCTCGGAGTCCGCCAGCGACTCCGCCATGAGCAGGCGATGAAGCCGGTCGATCGCCCCGAGCACGATGGCGCGGTCCGGCCAGTAACCTTCCTGAAGCACCCGGTAGTCCGGGTCACCCGAGTCGATCAGTCGCCGCGCGATGCCGACATGCGCCGCGCCGGGCCGCGAGTCAGGCCGGGACGATGCGCGGCGCACCGGCGGGTGCCTCCTCGTAGAGCCAGGTCGACAGGTAGCGCTCGCCGAAGCTCGGGATGATCGCGACGATCAGCTTGTCCTTGCTTTCGGGCCGCGCGGCAACCTGCAGCGCGGCGTAGAGCGCGGCGCCGGAGCTGATGCCGACCAGAATGCCTTCCTCGCGCCCGAGCATGCGCGCGTACTCGGCAGCCTGCTCGTTGGTGACCTGGACTATCTCGTCGATGATTTTGGTGTTGAGAATCTCGGGAATGAAGCCGGCGCCGATGCCCGCGATCTTGTGCAGGCCCGGCGCACCGCCCGAGAGCACGGGGCTTGCCGCCGGCTCGACCGCGACCGCCCGGAAATCGGGCTTGCGCTTCTTGAGGACCTCGCTGACGCCGGTGATCGTGCCGCCGGTGCCGATGCCGGAGATCAGGATGTCGACGGCACCGTCGGTGTCCTCCCAAATCTCTTCGGCCGTCGTGCGGCGGTGAACCTCCGGATTCGCGGGATTGGAGAACTGGCCGACCAGCAGGAAACGCTCCGGGTCGCTCGCGACGATTTCTTCCGCTTTCGCCATCGCGCCTTTCATGCCCTTGGCGCCTTCTGTCAGCACCAGCTCGGCACCGAAAGCGGTCAGCATGCGCCTGCGCTCGAGACTCATCGTGTCGGGCATGGTCAGTACCAGGCGGTAGCCCTTGGCCGCGGCCACGAAGGCGAGACCGATGCCGGTGTTGCCGCTGGTCGGCTCGACCAGCACGGTGTTCGGCTTGATGCGGCCCTGCTTCTCGAGGGCCTCGATCATGCTGACGCCGATCCGGTCCTTGACGCTCGCGCAGGGATTGAAAAATTCGAGCTTCAGGACGATGCGGCCGGGCAGCTCGCGGCCGATCTTGTTGAGGCGCACGAGCGGCGTGCGGCCGACCGTCTGCAGGATGTTGTCGAGGATCTTCGCCATGGGCCGCCTCGGGTCGCAAAAAAGGGGAGGGCTCCCGTTCCCGTGCAGGAATCCGGGAACCCTACCCGACATGGAAACCGGGTCTCACGCCGGCGCGCTAGCGCGCCGCGTAGCACTCCATTTTAAGGCCAGTGCCACCCCGTGAGACATGCGCGACGATCGCTTTGCGGCGGTGGATCTTCGTGATGGTGCCGAGGTTGATCGCAAACGCGAGCTCGACGATCGAGCCCTTGGCGAGCCCCAGGTTGCGGGTCTGGACGAAAACCCCGTTGGCGGAAAGGTTGTGTGCCTTGCAAAGCGTGCCACGACGTCCCGGGACCACGACATACACCGTGGCCTTGGCTCGATGCCGGCTGTGCAGGCGGCGTTCCATTCCCCCGATCCCCGTATTCTTATGAGCGCATCAACGACTGCGGCCAGTATGCCGGCGCCGGACGGGGCTGAAAAGCGTGCCCCGACGAAGGGTCGTTGTGCAGTGCGGTAAGCCGCTGATTGCGCGCGATCCGATACCATGCGGCCGTGCCTGCCCCGGTCGCCGATACGCCACGCCTGACGTTGGTCGAGATCCGCGCTGCGCGCGCGCTCCTGGGCGAGCGAATCCGCACCACGCCCATCCAGCCGCTCGCGGGTCCGGCCGTCGAGGCCGCGCTCCCGGCTGGCACGTGCGTGACGCTGAAACTCGAGCTGTTCCAGCACACCGGCAGCTTCAAGGCGCGCGGCGCGCTGGTGAATGCGCTGTCGCTGACCGAAGCTGAGCGTGCGCGCGGCATCTGCGCGATCAGCGCCGGCAACCATGCGATTGCGGCTGCATTCGCGGCCCGGGCCGTCGGCACCAGCGCCAAGATCGTGATGAAGGAAGGGGCGAATCCGTTTCGCGTCGCCGAATGCCGCCGCTACGGCGGGGAAATCGTGTTCGAGCCCGGGTTCGAGGCCGCTTTCCGTCGGGTCGAGGAAATCCGCGAAAAAGAAGGACGCACGCTGGTGCACCCGTTCGAGGGCCTGCGCACCGCGCTGGGGACCGGCACGCTGGGGCTCGAATTCATCGAGCAGGCGCCGCACCTGGACGCCGTGATCGTGCCGATCGGCGGCGGGGGCCTCGCCGCCGGACTCGCGACCGCAATCCGTCTCGCCAGGCCGGATTGCCGGATCTATGGCGTCGAGCCTGTTGGCGCGGACACGATGTACCGGAGCTTCGCGGCCGGCAGTCCCCAGTCCATCGCGAAGATCGACACGATTGCGGACAGCCTGGGCGCACCCTATGCGCTGCCGATTTCCTTTGCGCTGTGTCGGGCGAGCATCGACGAGATCGTACGCATCGACGACGCCGAAATGATCGCGGCCATGCGGTTTCTGCTTGAGAACGCCCGGTTGGCCGTGGAGCCAGCCGGGGCGGCGGCAACGGCCGCGCTGCTGGGGCCTTTGCGCCAGCGGTTGGCGGGCCGGCGCGTGGGCATTGTCGTCTGCGGTTCCAATATATCGTCCGAGGCCTATGCACATCTGATTGGAAGCTAGGTGTCTACCGTATCTCCGATTATCGCCGTGATTTTTGCGTGGCTGCACCTGCTGGCGATCGGGCTCGGGGCGGGACTACTGCTGACGGAATACTGGCTTTGCCGGCGCATGCCGGATCGGCTCCAGGTGAAGCTCCTGGGCCAGGTGGATCTCGGCTACCAGCTCGCGCTGATAGGAAGCCTTGCGACCGGTCTCGCGCGGACACTCTATTTTGGCCAGGCTGCTGAGTACTACCTCGGCAACCGACTGTTCTGGTTGAAGATTGCGATATTCATCATGGTCGCGATCGTCGCCATCGCCCCCTCCCTGCAGTTCCTGCGCTGGAACCGCGAGGCGCGCTCGGCCCCGACTTTCGCCCCGCTGACGCGCGAATTCGAGCGGGTCCGGTCGAGCATTGCGCTCGGACTCGGGCTCTGGCTGATCCTGCCCTTGATCGCCCTTTTGGTCGCCCGCGGCTACGGATGAACATAGGGGACTGTCCCCTTTCCGCTTTGGGAAAGGCGGACTGCCCCCTCCTGAACAACCGCTTACCGTTGACAGCGGCGGTCGCGCACCCGAAAATATGCGGCTCTTTTTGGGAGGGGTACCCAAGCGGCCAACGGGGGCAGACTGTAAATCTGCTGGCTCATGCCTTCGTAGGTTCGAATCCTACCCCCTCCACCAGAATTGCCCGAGGCAACTGGTGGCCCGGCTTCTTTGGCAACCCACGAACCTCCGCGTGATGCGGCGTGTGAAGGAATGCGGGTGTAGTTCAATGGTAGAACCTCAGCCTTCCAAGCTGATGACGTGGGTTCGATTCCCATCACCCGCTCCAGACGGGTTGGTGACTGCCCACGTAGCTCAGTCGGTAGAGCACGTCCTTGGTAAGGACGAGGTCACCGGTTCGATTCCGGTCGTGGGCTCCATTTTCGTGAACGTGTTGAACGAGGTGCGGCGTGGCTAAGGAAAAATTCGTTCGTTCCAAGCCTCACGTGAACGTGGGGACGATTGGGCATGTGGATCACGGGAAGACGACGCTGACGGCGGCGTTGACCAAGGTGATGGCGGAGGCGAACGGGGGCGAGTTCACGGCGTACGACCAGATTGACAAGGCGCCGGAGGAGAAGGCGCGGGGTATCACGATTGCGACGGCGCACGTGGAGTACCAGTCGCCGGCGCGGCATTACGCCCATGTGGACTGTCCCGGGCATGCCGACTACGTGAAGAACATGATCACGGGTGCGGCGCAGATGGACGGTGCGATTCTGGTGGTATCGGCGGCGGACGGGCCGATGCCGCAGACGCGCGAGCACATCCTGCTGGCGCGGCAGGTGGGGGTGCCGTACATCGTGGTGTATCTGAACAAGTGCGACATGGTGGATGACGCCGAGCTGATCGAGCTGGTGGAGATGGAGGTGCGCGAGCTGCTGTCGAAGTACCAGTTCCCGGGGGACGACACGCCGATCGTGCGCGGTTCTGCGTTGAAGGCGCTGGAGGGCGTGGCCGGGGAGATTGGGGTCGAGTCGGTGGTGAAGCTGGTGGCGGAGATGGACCGTTACATTCCGACGCCGGTGCGGGTGATCGACAAGCCGTTTTTGATGCCGATCGAGGACGTGTTCTCGATTTCGGGGCGCGGCACGGTGGTGACCGGGCGCATCGAGCGCGGGATCGTCAAGGTCAACGACGAGATCGAGATCGTGGGCCTGAAGCCGACCACCAAGACCACCTGCACCGGGGTGGAGATGTTCAGGAAGCTGCTGGACGAGGGCCAGGCGGGGGACAACGTGGGGGTGCTGTTGCGCGGCACCAAGCGCGAGGAGGTCGAGCGCGGCCAGGTGCTGGCGAAGCCCGGTTCGATCAACCCGCACACGAATTTCGAGTGCGAGGTGTACGTGCTGACCAAGGAGGAGGGCGGGCGCCACACGCCGTTTTTCAAGGGTTACCGGCCGCAGTTCTATTTCCGCACCACCGACGTGACCGGCAGCATCGAGTTGCCGGCGGGGGTGGAGATGGTCATGCCGGGGGACAACATCAAGATGGTGGTGGAGCTGATCGCGCCGATCGCGATGGAGGAGGGCCTGCGCTTCGCGATCCGCGAGGGCGGCCGCACCGTCGGCGCTGGCGTCGTCTCCAAAGTGCTGAAGTAAGGTCGGGTCGACAACAGGGCAGTAGCTCAATTGGCAGAGCGGCGGTCTCCAAAACCGCAGGTTGGGGGTTCGATTCCCTCCTGCCCTGCCAGCAGTCGAAACGGGAACGCATGAACGAGCAAGCCGAAAAATCCGGCGTCGCTTTTATCGACGTCCTAAAGATCGCGCTGTCCGCGGCGGCGCTGTTCGGCGGCGTCGTCGCGTATTACTGGTTCGGCGACGAGCCGCAGGTCCTGCGCGTGCTGATGGTGATCGGCGGTCTCGCCGCCTCGCTCGTGCTGCTGGTCTGGTCGGCGCCGGGCCGCGAGCTCTGGGCCTACGTCCAGTCCTCGCGCGTCGAGCTGCGCAAGATGGTGTGGCCGACGCGGCAGGAGACCTGGCGCACGACGCTCGTGGTGTTCGTCTTCGTGATGGTGCTCGCGGTGTTTTTCTGGATCGTGGACATGGGCCTCGCCTGGGGCGCGCGCCACGTGACCGGGCAGGGAGGCTGAGGTCGATGCTGAACTGGTACGTCGTGCACGCCTACTCGAATTTCGAGCACAAGGTCGCGAGCAGCCTCAAGGAGCGCATCCGGCTCCACGGCCTTGCCGAGAAGTTCGGCGAAGTGCTGGTGCCAACCGAGGAAGTCGTTGAAATGCGCGCCGGCCAGAAGCGCAAGAGCGAGCGCAAGTTTTTCCCCGGCTACGTGCTGGTGCAGATGGCGATGGACGACGAGGCCTGGCATCTCGTCAAGGAGACGCCGAAGGTGCTCGGCTTCATAGGCGGCACCTCGGAAAAGCCGACGCCGATCACCGAGAAGGAAGCCAATGCCATCCTGCGGCGGGTCGAGGAAGGCGTCGAGAAGCCGAGGCCGAAGGTCCTGTTCGAGCCCGGCGAGATCGTGCGCGTGGTGGACGGCCCGTTCAACGACTTCACCGGCGTGGTCGAGAGCGTGAATTACGAGAAGAGCCGCCTGCAGGTCGCGGTCCAGATCCTCGGCCGGTCGACGCCGGTCGAGCTGGACTTCGGGCAGGTGGAGAAAGGCTGAAACGGTACGGGGAGCCGCGAGGCGCTGGAACCCGGTTAGCGAGGAACGATGGCAAAGAAAGTCCAGGGATACATCAAGCTGCAGATTCCGGCGGGCGGGGCGAACCCGAGCCCGCCGGTCGGGCCGGCGCTCGGCCAGCAGGGCGTCAACATCATGGAGTTCTGCAAGCAATTCAACGCCGCGACGCAGAAAGAGGAGAAGGGCCTGCCGATCCCCGTGATCATCACGGTGTACAGCGACCGCTCCTTCACTTTCGTGCTGAAGACACCGCCGGCGGCCGTGCTGGTCGCCAAGGCGATCGGCATTGAAAAAGGCTCCGGTACGCCCAACACCAGGAAGGTCGGGAAGATCTCCCGCAAGCAGCTCGAAGAGATCGCCAGGCAGAAAATGCCGGACCTGACCGCGTCGAACCTCGACGCGGCGGTCCGCACGATCGCGGGCAGCGCGCGCAGCATGGGCGTCGACGTGGAGGGCAGCTGACATGGCAGCCGTGTTCAAGCGCCAGAAGCCCTGGACCGGCCGGGTGAAGGCCGGCCACAGCTATCCCGTCGAGGAGGCCGTCTCCCTGGTCAAGGAATTCGCCAATGCGAAGTTCGACGAGGCCATCGACGTCGCGATCAACCTCGGCATCGACCCGGCCAAGTCGGACCAGCAGGTCCGCGGCTCGACGGTGATGCCGAACGGCACCGGCAAGAAGGTCCGCGTCGCGGTCTTCACCCAGGGCAAGAATGCGGACGCCGCGCGCGAAGCCGGCGCCGACATCGTCGGCATGGAAGACCTCGCCGAGAAGGTGAAGGCCGGCCAGCTGGACTTCGACGTCGTGGTTGCGAGCCCTGACGCGATGCGCGTCGTCGGCGGGCTCGGCCAGATCCTGGGACCCCGCGGCCTGATGCCGAACCCGAAGGTAGGCACGGTGACGCCGGACGTCGCGGGCGCGGTGAAGAACGCGAAGGCGGGCCAGGTACGTTACCGCTGCGACAAGGGCGGCATCGTCCATTGCACGATCGGCAAGGCGAGCTTCGCGCCCGAGGCGCTGAAGGAAAACCTGCTCGCGCTGATCGTGGACATCCAGAAGCACAAGCCGGGAACCTCCAAGGGCGTGTTCCTGCAGCGCGTGTCGATGTCCTCGACCATGGGGCCCGGCGTCGGCGTCGATCGCGCCTCGCTGGGCGTGTGAATTGAAGGGGACTGTCCCCTTTTTCGGCTCTGCGAAAAAGGCGGACTGTCCCCTCTTGAAGAGAGTTCGACGTCCGGGTTCGTGAGCCCGGGCCATCGAAGACCGCAGGCGGGGCGGGCCCCTTAATGGTTGGCAGCCTGCGCAGATGGTGGAACCCGAGCCGGATGCACCGGCTGGTCCCACCGCAAGGAGGGTTGGATGGGACTGAGACTGGAAGACAAGCAGGCGATGGTGACCGAGGTGCAGGCCATTGCGCAGACCGCGCATTCGGTCGTCGCGGCGGAATATCGTGGCTTGACGCTCTCGCAGATGACGGGGCTGCGCGCGAAGGCGCGCCAGGCCGGCGTCTACATGCGGGTGGTCAAGAACACGCTGGCCCGGCGCGCGGTCGCGGGCACGCCGTACGAGTGCATCGCAGGCAGCCTCAAGGGGCCGCTGATCCTCGCGTTCTCCAAGGATGACCCGGGCGCCGCAGCCCGCGTCGTCAAGGAGTTCGCGAAGGGCAACGAAAAGCTGGTCCCGACGCTGGTCGCGCTCGGTGGGCAGTTGTATCCCGCCGCCGATATCGACCGGGTCGCGAGCCTGCCGACGAGGGCGGAGGCCCTTTCGATGCTGCTCGGCGTCATGAAGGCGCCGGTCACCAAGTTCGTGCGCACGCTGGCTGAGCCGACGGCGATGCTGGTCCGCACGATCGACGCGATCAAGGCCACGAAGGCCGCCTGACCGGCCGGTTAACGGGTTCTAACGACACATATATATCTGGAGAGATGACGATGGCTGCTAGCAAGGAACAGATTCTCGAGTCGATCTCGAACATGACGATCATGGAAGTGGTCGACCTCGTGAAGATGATGGAAGACAAGTTCGGCGTCACCGCCGCGGCCCCGGTCGCGATGGCGGCTGCCGCCGGCGGCGCCGCCGCGGCCCCCGCGGAAGAGCAGACCGAGTTCACCGTGACGCTCAAGGCGTACCCGGCGGAAAAGAAGGTCGGCGTGATCAAGGTGATCCGCGAGATCACCGGGCTCGGCCTCAAGGAGGCGAAGGACCTCGTGGAAGGCGCCCCGTCCGTCGTCAAGGACGCCGCGTCGAAGGCGGACTCCGAGAAGTTCAAGAAGATGCTCGAGGACGGCGGCGCCACGGTCGAGGTCAAGTAACGACCTCATGCGAGGGCAATGCCCCGCAGGCCGCGGCTCATGACCTGGGCGCGCCGCTTCCCGGCAGGGAAGCGGCGGCGCCCGCGTCCGCGTAAGGAATTGGCTGAATCAGTTATCGGGTGATGAAGATGGCCTATACGTTCACCGAGAAGAAGCGCATCCGGAAGAGCTTTGGCAAGCGCCAGGGCATCCTGGAAGTGCCTCCGCTGCTCGCGATCCAGACCGATTCGTACGCGCAGTTCCTGCAGCTCGACGCGGCGCGCGCGCTGCACGCCGAGCTCTCCGCGCACGCGGGCGGCGTGGTCGCCGGCGGCCGCCTGCTCTCGGAGGAGCAGGAACGCGCCATCATCGACAAGTACCTGAAGCGAGCCGGCCTGCACGCCGCGTTCCAGAGCGTGTTCCCGATCAGGAGCTACTCGGGCAACGCGACGCTCGAATACGTGTATTACTACCTCGGCGAGCCCGTATTCGACGTGAAGGAGTGCCAGATGCGCGGCCTCACGTACGCGGCGCCTATCCGGGTCCGCCTGCGCCTGCGCGTCATGGACAAGGAATCCCCGGGCGCATCGCGCGTGAAGCGCGCGATCGAGCAGGAGGTCTACCTCGGCGAGCTGCCGCTCATGACCGAGAACGGCACTTTCATCGTCAACGGCACCGAGCGCGTGATCGTGTCCCAGCTGCACCGCAGCCCGGGCGTCATCTTCGACCACGACAAGGGCAAGACCCACAGCTCGGGCAAGCTGCTGTTCCAGGCACGCGTGATTCCCTATCGCGGCTCGTGGCTCGACTTCGAGTTCGACGCCAAGGACTGCGTGTTCGCCCGCATCGACCGGCGCCGCAAGCTCCCGGTCACGATCCTGCTGCGCGCGCTCGGCTACTCGAACGCGGACATCCTGCGCCTGTTCTTCGACCGCAACACCGTGCACCTCGGCAAGAAGGGCGTCGAGCTCGAGCTCGTGCCCGAACGGCTGCGCGGCGAGATCGCGATGTTCGAGATCAGCGCGAACGGCAAGGTCATCGTCGAGGAGGGCCGCCGCATCACGCAGCGCCACGTGCGCCAGCTCGAGGAAGCGGGCGTCAAGCGCCTCGCCGTGCCGGTGGAATACCTCGAGGGCAAGATCCTGGCCCACGACGTCGCCGATCCGCAGACCGGCGAGGTGCTGGCTTCGGCGAACGACGTGCTGACGACCGCGCTGGTCGAGCGCTTCGTGAACGCGAACGTGGTCGAAATCGGCACGCTCTACGTCAACGACCTCGACCGCGGCCCGTACGTGTCGGACACGCTGCGCATCGATGCCTCGACCACGCGCCTCGAGGCACTCATCGAGATCTACCGGATGATGCGCCCGGGCGAGCCGCCGACCAAGGACGCGGCCGAGAACCTGTTCCACAACCTGTTCTTCAACTCCGAGCGCTACGACCTGTCGGCCGTGGGCCGCATGAAGTTCAACCGCCGCGTGAACCGCGCGGTGCCGGAGGGCCTCACCGAGGCCGGCATCGAGCGCTGGCTCGAGGAGCCGGGCATTCTGTTCGACGGCCGCTATTTCTCGACCGTGTCGGAGCAGCGCAAGGACGAGAACGGCAAGGCGATGGTCGCGAAGTACGGCAGCGAGCTGTCCGACGTCGTCGACGTGCTGCGCACGCTGATCGCGATCAAGAACGGCGACGGCAAGGTGGACGACATCGACCACCTCGGCAACCGCCGCGTGCGCTGCGTCGGCGAGATGGCGGAGGTTGCGTTCCGCATCGGCCTCGTGCGCGTCGAGCGCGCGGTCAAGGAGCGACTCACGCTCGCAGAGAACGAGGAGATCAACCCGCAGGACATGATCAACGCGAAGCCGGTGGCCGCTGCGGTCAAGGAGTTCTTCGGCTCCTCGCAGCTGTCGCAGTTCATGGACCAGAACAACCCGCTGTCCGAGATCACCCACAAGCGCCGCGTGTCGGCGCTCGGCGAGGGCGGCCTCAAGCGCGAGCGCGCGGGATTCGAGGTGCGCGACGTGCACCCGACCCATTACGGCCGGGTTTGCCCGATCGAGACGCCGGAAGGCCCGAACATCGGCCTGATCAATTCGCTCGCGGTCTACGCGCGGACCAACAAGTACGGCTTCCTGGAGACGCCGTACCGGCGCGTGCGCGACCTGCGCGTGACCGGCGACGTCGACTACCTCTCGGCGATCGAGGAGAGCGAGTTCGTGATCGCCCAGGCGAATGCGCCGCTCGACGAGAAGGGCCGCTTCACCGGCGAGCTCGTGTCCTGCCGTTACCAGAACGAATTCACGCTGATGCCGGCCGAGCGCATCGAGTACATGGACGTCTCGCCGCGCCAGATCGTCTCGGTCGCCGCGGCGCTGATCCCGTTCCTCGAGCACGACGACGCAAACCGCGCGCTCATGGGCTCGAACATGCAGCGCCAGGCGGTGCCGACGCTGCGCGCATCGACGCCGCTGGTCGGCACCGGGATCGAGCGCACGGTCGCGATCGACTCGGGCGTCGCCGTCATCGCGCGCCGCGGCGGCGCGGTCGACTCGGTAGACGCGTCCCGCATCGTGGTGCGTGTCAACGCAGGCGAGGTCACGGCCGGCGAGCCGGGCGTCGACATCTACAACCTGACGAAGTACACGCGCTCGAACCAGAACACCTGCATCAACCAGCAGCCGCTGGTGCGGGTCGGCAACACGATCGCGAAGGGCGACGTGCTGGCCGACGGCCCGTCCACGCACCTCGGCGAGCTTGCGCTCGGCCAGAACATGATGGTCGCGTTCATGCCGTGGAACGGCTACAACTTCGAGGACTCGATCCTGATCTCCGAGCGCGTGGTCGAGGAAGACCGCTTCACGACGATTCACATCGAGGAACTGACCTGCGTCGCGCGCGACACCAAGCTCGGGCCGGAGGAGATCACCGCGGACATCCCGAACGTCGGCGACACCGCGCTCGCGAAGCTCGACGAGGCCGGCATCGTGTTCATCGGCGCCGAGGTCAAGGCGGGCGACATCCTGGTCGGCAAGGTGACGCCGAAGGGCGAGACCCAGCTGACGCCGGAGGAGAAGCTCCTGCGCGCGATCTTCGGCGAGAAGGCCTCCGACGTGAAGGACACCAGCCTGCGCGTCCCGCCGGGCATGGACGGCACGGTGATCGACGTGCGCGTGTTCACGCGCGACGGAGTCGAAAAGGACAGCCGGGCGCTCGCGATCCAGAAATCCGAGATCGAGAAGGTCCGCAAGGACCTGAACGACCAGCGCCGTATCCTCGAGGACGACCTGTTCTCGCGCCTGCACGCAGCCCTCGTCGGCCAGGTCGCGAGCGGCGGGCCGCGCCGGCTGAAGGCGGGCGCCGCCGTCACCGCGGAATTCCTCGAGGAGTTGCCGCGCGAGGAGTGGTTCGAGATCCGCATGCGCGACGAAGGCCCGTCCGCCGCGCTCGAGGGCGCGCGCAAGCGGCTCGCCGAGCAGCACAAGGAGTTCGAGCGCCGCTTCGAGGGCAAGAAGGCCAAGATCACGGCCGGCGACGACCTCGCCCCGGGCGTGCTCAAGATGGTGAAGGTCTACCTCGCGGTGAAGCGCCGCATCCAGCCGGGCGACAAGATGGCCGGCCGGCACGGCAACAAGGGCGTGGTGTCGACCATCGTCCCGGTGGAGGACATGCCGTACCTCGCGGACGGCACGCCGGTCGACATCGTTCTGAACCCCCTGGGCGTGCCCTCGCGCATGAACATCGGCCAGATCCTCGAGACCCACCTCGGCTGGGCCGCGCGCGGGCTCGGCACCAAGATCGGCAAGATGCTCGCGGCGCAGGAGGCGATGACGGACTTGAGGAAGCTGCTCGATCGCGTGTACAACGCGACCGGCGGGCAGAAGGAGGACATCGCCTCGCTTACGGACGCGGAAGTCACGGAGCTGGCGCGGAACCTGACGGACGGCGTGCCGATGGCGACGCCCGTGTTCGACGGCGCGAGCGAGGCCGAGATCAAGGGCCTGCTCGAGCTCGCCGACCTGCCGGTGTCGGGACAGACCATGCTGACCGACGGCCGCACCGGCGAGGCATTCGACCGGCCGGTGACCGTCGGCTACATGTACATGCTGAAGCTGAACCACCTGGTCGACGACAAGATGCACGCGCGCTCGACCGGCCCGTACAGCCTCGTCACGCAGCAGCCGCTCGGCGGCAAGGCGCAGTTCGGCGGCCAGCGCTTCGGCGAGATGGAAGTGTGGGCGCTCGAGGCCTATGGCGCCTCGTACACACTGCAGGAAATGCTGACGGTCAAGTCCGACGACGTAAACGGCCGCACCAAGATGTACAAGAACATCGTGGACGGAAACCACTCGATGGACGCCGGCATGCCGGAATCCTTCAACGTACTGGTCAAGGAAATCCGCTCCCTCGCCATCAACATCGAGCTCGAGCAGGAAGGGTGATCGAATGAAAGACCTCATGAAGTTCTTCAAGCCGGCTGCCCAGGTCGAGAATTTCGACTCGATCCGCATCGCGCTGACCAGCCCGGACATGATCAAGTCCTGGTCGTACGGCGAGGTGCGCAAGCCCGAGACGATCAACTACCGCACCTTCAAGCCGGAACGCGACGGCCTGTTCTGCGCGAAGATCTTCGGGCCGGTGAAGGACTACGAGTGCCTGTGCGGCAAGTACAAGCGGCTCAAGCATCGCGGCGTGATCTGCGAGAAGTGCGGCGTCGAGGTCACGCAGTCGAAGGTCCGGCGCGAGCGCATGGGCCACATCGAGCTGGCGAGCCCGGTCGCGCACATCTGGTTCCTGAAGTCGTTGCCGTCGCGCATCGGACTGATGGTCGACATGACCCTCAGGGACCTCGAGCGCGTGCTCTATTTCGAGGCATTCGTCGTCGCCGATCCGGGCATGACGCCGCTCGAGCGCGGCCAGCTGCTGTCGAACGAGATGTACCTCGAGGCGATCGAGAAGTACGGCGACGAATTCGACGCGCGCATGGGCGCCGAGGCGATCCTCGAGCTGCTGAAGTCGATCGACCTCGCGGCCGAGACCGCCAAGGTGCGCGGCGAGATCGAGGGCACGACTTCCGAGACCAAGATCAAGCGCCTCACCAAGCGCCTGAAGCTGCTCGAGTCGTTCATCGAGTCGGGCAACAGCCCGCAGTGGATGGTGCTGACCATGCTGCCGGTGCTGCCGCCGGACCTGCGCCCGCTGGTGCCGCTGGACGGCGGCCGCTTCGCGACCTCGGACCTGAACGACCTGTACCGGCGCGTCATCAACCGCAACAACCGCCTGCGCCGGCTGCTCGAGCTGAACGCGCCCGACATCATCGTGCGCAACGAAAAGCGCATGCTGCAGGAATCGGTAGACGCGCTGCTCGACAACGGCCGCCGCGGCCGCGCGATCACGGGCACCAACAAGCGCCCGCTGAAGTCGCTCGCCGACATGATCAAGGGCAAGCAGGGCCGGTTCCGCCAGAACCTGCTCGGCAAGCGCGTCGACTACTCGGGCCGCTCGGTCATCGTGGTCGGCCCGACGCTGCGCCTGCACCAGTGCGGCCTGCCGAAGAAGATGGCGCTCGAGCTGTTCAAGCCGTTCATCTTCCACAAGCTGCAGCTGCGCGGCCTCGCCACCACCATCAAGGCGGCGAAGCGCCTGGTCGAGCGCGAGGGCCCGGAAGTCTGGGACATCCTCGAGGAAGTGATCCGCGAGCACCCGGTGCTGCTGAACCGCGCGCCGACCCTGCACCGTCTCGGCATCCAGGCTTTCGAGCCGGTGCTGATCGAGGGCAAGGCGATCCAGCTGCACCCGCTGGTCTGCACCGCGTTCAACGCGGACTTCGACGGCGACCAGATGGCCGTCCACGTGCCGTTGTCGCTCGAGGCCCAGCTCGAGGCGCGCGCGCTGATGCTGTCCTCGAACAACATCCTCTCGCCCGCCAACGGCGACCCGATCATCGTGCCGTCGCAGGACGTCGTGCTCGGCCTCTACTACCTGACGCGCGAGCGGGCAGGCGCGAAGGGGGAGGGCATGATGTTCACCGACGTGCGCGAGGCGCACCGCGCGCACGAGACGCGCATGGCGGACCTGCACGCCTCGGTGAAGGTGCGCATCGTCGAGTTCATCAAGGACCCGAGCGGCGCGCTGCGCGAGAAGCGACGGCTGGTCAAGACCACCGTCGGTCGCGCGCTGCTGTCCGACCTGCTGCCGCGCGGCCTTTCGTTCGACCTGGTCAACCAGGACATGACCAAGAAGCGCGTGCAGGCCGTCATCAACTCCTGCTACCGGGCGCTCGGCCTCAAGGAGACCGTGATCTTCGCCGACCGGCTGATGTACACGGGATTCTCGTATGCCACCCGCGCCGCGATCTCGATCGGCGTGGACGACATGATGGTCCCGCCGCAGAAGCAGAAGATCCTCGCCACCGCCGAGAAGGAAGTGAAGGAGATCCAGGACCAGTACGAGTCCGGCCTCGTCACCAACGGCGAGCGGTACAACAAGGTGGTGGACATCTGGTCGCGCACGAATGACCAGATCGGCAAGGCCATGATGGACCAGCTGCGCCACGAGGAAGGCACCGACCTCAAGGGCCGCAAGGTGCAGCAGGGCTCGTTCAACTCGATCTTCATGATGGCCGATTCCGGCGCGCGCGGTTCCGCGGCGCAGATCCGCCAGCTCGCCGGCATGCGCGGCCTGATGGCGAAGCCGGACGGCTCGATCATCGAGACGCCGATCACCGCCAACTTCCGCGAGGGCCTGAACGTCCTGCAGTACTTCATCTCGACGCACGGCGCGCGCAAGGGCCTCGCCGACACCGCGCTCAAGACCGCGAACTCCGGCTACCTGACGCGGCGCCTGGTCGACGTCGCACAGGACCTGGTCGTCACGCTGACGGACTGCGGCACCGAGCGCGGGCTCGAGGTGACGCCGATCGTCGAGGGCGGCGACGTGGTCGAAGGCCTCGGCGAGCGCGTGCTCGGGCGCGTGGCCGCGAGGGACGTGCCGAAACCCGGCACTGACGAGGCGCTGGTGGAGGCGGGCACGCTCATCGACGAGCAGTGGGTGCAGGAGCTCGAGCAGCACGGCGTCGACCAGATCACCGTGCGCTCGCCGATTACCTGCGACGTGCGCTACGGCGTCTGCGCCATGTGCTACGGGCGCGACCTCGCGCGCGGGCGGCTCATCTCGATCGGCGAGGCGGTCGGCGTCATCGCCGCGCAGTCGATCGGCGAGCCGGGCACGCAGCTCACGATGCGCACCTTCCACATCGGCGGCGCGGCCTCCCGCGCGGCCGCGATCTCGCTGGTCGAGATCAAGGGCAAGGGCACCCTTCGCTTCCACAACGTCAAGTCCGTGCGCCACGAGAAGGGCCACCTCGTAACGACCTCGCGTTCCGGCGAGATCGGCGTGATCGACGAGTTCGGCCGCGAGCGCGAGCGCTACAAGATCCCCTACGGCGCGACCATCGTCGCGAACGAGGGCGATGCCGTGAAGCCTGGCCAGATCGTCGCGAACTGGGACCCGCACACCCACCCGGTGGTCACCGAGGTGGCGGGCTTCCTGAAGTTCATCGACTTCGTGGACGGACTCACCGTGCAATCGCAGGTGGACGAGGTCACTGGCCTGTCGTCAACCGAGGTGCTCGACGCGAAGCAGCGCGCCGCGGCCGGCCGCGACCTGCGCCCGGTGCTGAAGCTCGTGAACAGCAAGGGCAAGGAAGTCACCTTCGCGAACACCGATATCCCGGCGGTCTACACGCTGCCGGCCGGCGCGCTCGTGTCCCTCGAGGACGGCGCCAAGGTGTCGGTCGGCGACGTCATCGCCCGCATCCCGCAGGAGTCCTCGAAGACCCGCGACATCACGGGCGGCCTGCCGCGCGTGGCGGACCTGTTCGAGGCGAGGAAGCCCAAGGAGCCCGCGATCCTCGCCGAGGTGACGGGAACCGTCAGCTTCGGCCGCGAGACCAAGGGCAAGCGCCGCCTGGTCATCACCGGCGAGAACAACGATCGCTACGAGGAGCTGATTCCGAAGTGGCGCCAGCTCAACGTGTTCGAGGGCGAGCACGTGGAGCGCGGCGAAGTGATCGCGGAAGGCGAGCCGAATCCGCACGACATCCTGCGCCTGCAGGGCGTCGCGGCGCTCGCCAACTACCTCACGCGCGAGATCCAGGACGTCTACCGGCTCCAGGGCGTGAAGATCAACGACAAGCACATCGAGGTCATCGTCCGGCAGATGCTGCGCAAGGTCGAGGTCAAGGCCTCGGGTGCGTCGACGCTCCTGCGCGGCGAGCAGCTCGAGCGTGCGCGCATCCTCGAGCTCAACGACCGCCTGGTGTCGGAGAAGAAGGAACCGGCGGCATACGAGCCGATGCTGCTCGGGATCACCAAGGCCTCCCTGCAGACCGACTCGTTCATCTCCGCGGCCTCGTTCCAGGAGACGACGCGGGTGCTGACCGATGCGGCCGTCCGCGGCATCAAGGACGACCTGCGCGGGCTGAAGGAAAACGTCATCGTCGGCCGCCTCATCCCGGCAGGCACCGGCTTCTCCTTCCACGCCCAGCGGCGCAAGCGTCCGGAGGACGAGAGCCACCGCGGCTTCCTCGATGCGACGAGCAGCGAGGCGGCGAACGAGGAACCGGCCGTGCAGGAGGCCGTCGGCGAGTAAAATCAATTAGTTACGTTGCCACGGGCTAAAGGGGGACTGTCCCCTTTAGCGCCGTGGCCACGGTGACGCGCTGAGGCGTTTCGCTAAAGGGGACTGTCCCCTCCCGTCGCCTTGACGCTTCCCCTGCCGGGTCACTAAAATCGCGGGCCTTTTACGGGCCCTGCCCCCATATACGGGCGGGGTGGAATAGCCAAACAACACCTATCCGGGCCGCCACAGGGCGGCCTGGCGTTTCATGCGTCCGGTAATACACGGACCTTGCGGGGATTGAAGGACGACATGTCGACGACGAACCAGCTGATCCGTGGCGGCCGTACCGCGGCCACCTACAAGTCCAAGGTGCCGGCGCTGCAGCGCTCGCCGCAGCGCCGCGGCGTGTGCACGCGCGTGTACACCACGACGCCGAAGAAGCCGAATTCGGCGCTGCGCAAGGTGTGCCGCGTGCGCCTCACCAACGGCTACGAGGTCACCAGCTATATCGGCGGCGAAGGCCACAACCTGCAGGAGCACTCGGTGGTGCATGATCCGCGGCGGCCGCGTGAAGGACCTCCCGGGCGTGCGCTACCACACGGTCCGGGGCACGCTCGACTGCGCCGGCGTCAGCGACCGCAAGCAGAGCCGCACCAAGTACGGCGCCAAGCGCCCGAAGAAGTAACGGAGATCACCAGATGTCCCGTCGCACGTCCGCGCCGATCCGCATCGTCCTCCCGGACCCGAAGTTCGGGAGCGAAATGCTGGCCAAGTTCATGAACATGGTCATGACCAGCGGCAAGAAGTCCGCCGCCGAGCACATTGTCTACGGCGCGATCGACCGCATATCGGAGAAGACCAACCGCCAGGGCGATGCCGCCCTCGAGGTGCTCGCGAACGCGCTCGAGAACGTGAAGCCGGCGGTCGAGGTGAAGTCCCGCCGCGTCGGCGGCGCGACCTACCAGGTGCCCGTCGAGGTCCGCCCGGCCCGCCGCCAGACGCTGGCGATGCGCTGGCTGATCGAGGCCGCGCGCGCGCGCAGCGAGAAGTCGATGGCGCACCGCCTGGCGCACGAGCTGATGGACGCCGCGGAGAATCGCGGCACCGCCGTGCGCAAGCGCGAGGACACGCACCGAATGGCGGAGGCCAACAAGGCCTTCGCGCACTACCGCTGGTAACGACGACGGCCATGCCCAGCAACGACGCCCATCGAGCTCTACCGGAACATCGGCATTTCCGCGCACATCGACGCCGGGAAGACGACGACGACCGAGCGCATGCTGTTCTACACGGGCGTCTCGCACAAGATCGGCGAGGTCCATGACGGCGCCGCCGTGATGGACTACATGGAGCAGGAACAGGAGCGCGGCATCACCATCACGGCCGCCGCCACGACCTGCTTCTGGAAGGGCATGGACGGGCACTTCCCCGAGCACCGCATCAACATCATCGACACCCCCGGGCACGTCGACTTCACGATCGAGGTCGAGCGCTCGCTGCGCGTGCTCGACTCGGCGGTCGCCGTGTACTGTGCCGTCTCCGGCGTGCAGCCCCAGTCCGAGACGGTCTGGCGTCAGATGAACAAGTACAAGGTGCCGCGCGTCGCGTTCGTCAACAAGATGGACCGCGCCGGGGCCAATTTCCTGCGCTGCGTCGAGCAGATCCGTACGCGACTGAAGGGCAACGCGGTCGTGATCCAGCTGCCGATCGGCGCGGAGGAGAAGTTCGCGGGCGTCGTCGACCTGGTGCGCATGAAGTCGATCTGGTGGGACGAGGAGTCGCAGGGCATGCGCTTCGAGTACCGCGACATTCCCGCGGACATGAAGGCGCAGTGCGACGAGTACCGCCTCAAGATGGTCGAAGCGGCGGCCGAGGCCAACGAGGAACTCTTGCACAAGTACCTCGAGGGTACCGAACTCACCGTCGAGGAGGTCAAGAAGGGCCTGCGCGAGCGCGCCATCAGGAACGAGATCTGCCTGGTGACCTGCGGCTCCGCCTTCAAGAACAAGGGCGTGCAGGCCGTGCTCGACGCCGTCATCGACTACATGCCCTCGCCGGTCGAGGTGCCCGACGTGCGCGGCCAGACCGAGGAGGGCGAGGAAATCACGCGCAAGTCGCTGGACGACGCGCCGTTCTCCGCGCTCGCGTTCAAGATCCTGAACGACCCGTTCGTCGGCAACCTGACGTTCTTCCGCGTCTACTCGGGAACGCTTTCATCGGGCGACCAGGTGTACGTGCCGAACCGTTCGCGCAAGGAGCGCATCGGGCGCCTGCTGCAGATGCACGCGAGCGACCGCGAGGAGATCAAGGAAGTGCGCGCCGGCGACATCGCCGCGGCCGTGGGACTCAAGGACGTCACCACCGGCGACACGCTGAGCGACCCGGACGACATCATCGTGCTGGAGAAGATGGAGTTCCCGGCCCCGGTTATTTCCGTCGCGGTCGAGCCGAAGACCAAGGCCGACCAGGAAAAAATGGGAATCGCGCTGCAGCGCCTCGCGAAGGAGGACCCGTCTTTCCGGGTCTCGACCGACCAGGAATCCGGCCAGACCATCATCTCCGGCATGGGCGAGCTGCACCTCGAGATCATCGTCGATCGCATGAAGCGCGAGTTCAAGGTCGAGGCGAACGTCGGCAAGCCGCAGGTCGCCTACCGCGAGACCATCCGCAAGTCGGTCGAGCAGGAAGGCAAGTTCGTGCGCCAGTCCGGCGGCCGCGGCCAGTACGGCCACGTCTGGATCCGCCTCGAGCCTCTCGAGGAAGGCAAGGGCTACGAGTTCGTCAACGAGATCGTCGGCGGCGCGATCCCGCGCGAGTACATCCCGGCGGTCGACAAGGGCATCAAGGAACAGCTGGGCAACGGCGTCATCGCCGGCTTCCCGATCGTGGACGTGAAGGTCGCGCTGACCGACGGTTCCTACCACGACGTCGACTCCAGCGAAATGGCGTTCAAGATTGCGGGCTCGATGGCCTTCAAGGAAGGCTTCGCCAGGGCTAAGCCGGTCCTGCTCGAGCCGATCATGAACGTCGAGGTGGTCACGCCCGAGGAATACTCGGGCGACGTCATCGGCGACCTGAACCGCCGCCGCGGGCAGATCACCGGCATGGACGAGTCGCCGTCCGGCAAGGTCGTGACCGCCGACGTCCCGCTCGGGGAGATGTTCGGTTACGCGACGACCGTGCGCTCCATGAGCCAGGGCCGCGCGACTTTCACGATGGAATTCAAGAAGTACGTCGAAGTGCCGAACAATGTCGCCGAGACGGTCCTGAAGAAAGCCTCTTAAGGGAATATTGCGCCATGGCCAAAGAAAAATTCGTTCGTTCCAAGCCTCACGTGAACGTGGGGACGATTGGGCATGTGGATCACGGGAAGACGACGCTGACGGCGGCGTTGACCAAGGTGATGGCGGAGGCGAACGGGGGCGAGTTCACGGCGTACGACCAGATTGACAAGGCGCCGGAGGAGAAGGCGCGGGGTATCACGATTGCGACGGCGCACGTGGAGTACCAGTCGCCGGCGCGGCATTACGCCCATGTGGACTGTCCCGGGCATGCCGACTACGTGAAGAACATGATCACGGGTGCGGCGCAGATGGACGGTGCGATTCTGGTGGTATCGGCGGCGGACGGGCCGATGCCGCAGACGCGCGAGCACATCCTGCTGGCGCGGCAGGTGGGGGTGCCGTACATCGTGGTGTATCTGAACAAGTGCGACATGGTGGATGACGCCGAGCTGATCGAGCTGGTGGAGATGGAGGTGCGCGAGCTGCTGTCGAAGTACCAGTTCCCGGGGGACGACACGCCGATCGTGCGCGGTTCTGCGTTGAAGGCGCTGGAGGGCGTGGCCGGGGAGATTGGGGTCGAGTCGGTGGTGAAGCTGGTGGCGGAGATGGACCGTTACATTCCGACGCCGGTGCGGGTGATCGACAAGCCGTTTTTGATGCCGATCGAGGACGTGTTCTCGATTTCGGGGCGCGGCACGGTGGTGACCGGGCGCATCGAGCGCGGGATCGTCAAGGTCAACGACGAGATCGAGATCGTGGGCCTGAAGCCGACCACCAAGACCACCTGCACCGGGGTGGAGATGTTCAGGAAGCTGCTGGACGAGGGCCAGGCGGGGGACAACGTGGGGGTGCTGTTGCGCGGCACCAAGCGCGAGGAGGTCGAGCGCGGCCAGGTGCTGGCGAAGCCCGGTTCGATCAACCCGCACACGAATTTCGAGTGCGAGGTGTACGTGCTGACCAAGGAGGAGGGCGGGCGCCACACGCCGTTTTTCAAGGGTTACCGGCCGCAGTTCTATTTCCGCACCACCGACGTGACCGGCAGCATCGAGTTGCCGGCGGGGGTGGAGATGGTCATGCCGGGGGACAACATCAAGATGGTGGTGGAGCTGATCGCGCCGATCGCGATGGAGGAGGGCCTGCGCTTCGCGATCCGCGAGGGCGGCCGCACCGTCGGCGCTGGCGTCGTCTCCAAAGTGCTGAAGTAAGGAACGTCCATGGCGACCAGTCAGAACATCCGCATCCGCCTGAAGGCCTTCGATCACAAGCTGATCGACACCTCCGCGCGGGAGATCGTCGAGACGGCGCGCCGCACCGGCGCCACCGTGCGCGGTCCCGTGCCGCTGCCGACCAAGATCGAGCGCTTCACCGTGCTGGTCTCGCCGCACGGCGACAAGGACGCGCGCGACCAGTTCGAGATCCGCACGCACAAGCGGCTCATGGACATCGTCAACCCGACCGACAAGACGGTCGATGCCCTGATGCGCCTCGAGCTGCCGGCGGGCGTCGACGTCCAGATCAAGCTGAACTGAGCAGGTTGAACTGATTCTTCAGGCCGCTATACTGGGCGGCTTTTCGCGGGGATCTTGAAGGGGACGCACCCCTTCAACGATGTGATGGCGACGCCGCAGATGACGCAGATTGTTGAAAGGGTGCGTCCCCTTCAAGATTTTGGACAGCATCGGCCAATTGCAGCCGGTGCGGTGAAAAAAGGATATAAATCATGACCATAGGTCTGGTCGGCCGCAAGGCCGGCATGACTCGGGTTTTCACCGAAAACGGTGATGCCCAGCCGGTGACGGTCATCGAGGCCCTGCCGAATCGCATCGTGCAGGTCAAGGACTCGAAGGCCGACGGCTATCGCGCCATCCAGGTCACGTTCGGCACGCGCCGCGCCTCCCGGCTCACCAAGCCGGTCGCCTCGCATTACGCCAAGCCGGGTGTGCTGGCGGGCGAGAAGCTCCTGGAATTCCGCCTCGCCGAGGGCGAAGGCGCGGAATTCAAGACCGGCGGCGAGCTCAAGGTGGACCTGTTCAAGGAAGGCCAGGTGGTGGACGTCACGGGCGCCACGATCGGCAAGGGCTACGCCGGCGTCATGAAGCGCCACGGTTTTGCCGGCGGCATGGCGAGTCACGGCGCTTCGGTCGTGCACCGCTCGCCGGGCTCGATCGGACAGCGCCAGACGCCGGGCCGCGTGCTCCCGGGCAAGCGCATGGCGGGACGCATGGGCAACGCGCGGCGCACCGAAGAGAACCTGAAGGTCGTGCAGGTGGACCTGGAGCGGAACCTGTTGCTTGTCAGCGGCTCGGTGCCGGGCGCCCCGGGCGGCCGCGTCGTGATCCGCCCGTCGGTTAAGGCGGCGGCGAAGACGCGCCGCAAGACCGCCGGCGGCGCGAAGAAGTGATCGAGAGGCACTGGCAATGAAGCTGAAGCTGGTGAATGGCGGAGCCCGGGGTTCCGAAATCGAGCTCTCCGACGCGACTTTCGGCCGCGAGTTCAACGAGCCCCTGGTACACCAGGTCCTGACGGCCTACGCGGCCGCCGGCCGTGCGGGCACCAAGGCGCAGCTGACCAAGGCCGAGGTCCGCGGCGGGGGCAAGAAACCGTGGCGACAGAAGGGCACGGGCCAGGCGCGCGCGGGCTCGATCAGGAGCCCCATCTGGGTCGGCGGCGGGCGCGCCTTCGCGGCAAAGCCGCGCAGCTTCGCGCAGAAGGTCAACCGCAAGATGTACCGCGGCGCGATCCGCTCGATGCTCTCCGAGCTCGCGCGGCAGGATCGCCTGGTCGTGACCGGCGGATTCGAGCTCGAGGCGCCGAAGACGAAAATGCTGGTCGGAAAGCTCGCCGAGCTCGGTCTCGACAACGTGCTGATACTGGTCGAGGCCTACGACGAGAAGCTGCATCTCGCGTCGCGCAACCTCGCAAACGTCGACGTGCGCACGGTCGCGAGCCTCGACCCGCTCTCGCTCGCGCGCTACCCGAAGGTCCTCGCGACCGTCGGCGCGCTGAAGATGCTCGAGGAGAAGCTGGCATGAGGGCGCCGTCGAAGGACTATCTCGCGGGCGTGGTGATCGCCCCGCATGTGTCGGAAAAGGCCGCGCGCATCGCGAGCGAGGGCAACCAGTACGTGTTTCGCGTGCGTCGCGACGCGACCAAGCCGGATATCCGCGCCGCGGTCGAGTTCCTGTTCGAGGTGAAAGTGGACACGGTCCACGTCGTCAACCAGCCCGGCAAGGCGAAGCGCTTCGGGCGCTCGCCGGGCCGCCGGCAGGACTGGAAGAAGGCCTACGTGCGGCTGCAGGAAGGCCAGAAGATCGAAATGGGTGGCAGCGAGCGCGCCTGAGGCGCCGCGCCGGACGGGACAGTCATATGGCAATGAAGCAACTCAAGCCGACCTCGCCGGGAACGCGCTTCCAGCTGCGCCCCGACCGCTCGCACCTGCACAAGGGCGCGCCGGTGCGTGCGCTCGTGGCCGGACACAAGTCGACCGGCGGGCGCAACAACGTCGGCCGGCTGACGACGCGCCACAAGGGCTCGGGCCACAAGCACAACTACCGGATGATCGACTTCCGCCGCGACAAGGACGGCGTCGGGGCGACGGTCGAGCGGCTCGAGTACGACCCGAACCGGTCGTCGTACATCGCGCTGCTGCTCTACCGCGACGGCGAGCGCCGCTACATCTTGGCGCCGAAGGGCATCGCGGCGGGCGACGAACTCCAGTCCGGCGCCGACTCGCCGATCCGCGCGGGCAACGCGATGCAGCTGCGCCACATCCCGATCGGCTCGATCGTGCACAACATCGAGCTGAAGCCCGGCAAGGGTGGGCAGCTCGCCCGCGCTGCCGGCACCTCGGCGCAGTACTCGGGGCGCGAGGCGGGCAACGCCATCCTGAGGCTGAAGTCGGGCGAGACCCGCAAGGTCAGCGTCGACTGCAGGGCGACGATCGGCGAGATCGGCAACGACGAGCACAACCTGCGCAGCTACGGCAAGGCGGGCGCCAAGCGCTGGCGCGGCATCCGCCCGACGGTGCGCGGCGTCGTGATGAACCCGGTGGATCACCCGCACGGCGGCGGCGAGGGCCGATCCGGGCAGGGCAACCCGCACCCGGTGTCGCCCTGGGGCTGGCACACCAAGGGCAAGAAGACGCGCAAGAACAAGCGCACCGATGGCTTCATCGTGCGCCGTCGCAAGAAGGGAGCGTAAGCGAGATGTCACGTTCGCTGAAGAAGGGCCCGTTCGTGGACCTGCACCTCGCGAAGAAGGTGCAGGTGGCGCGGGACAAGAACGACCGCCGCCCGATCAAGACCTGGTCGCGGCGCTCGATGATCCTGCCCGACATGGTCGGCCTCACGATCGCCGTGCACAACGGCCGCCAGCACGTGCCGGTGCTCGTCACCGAGAACATGGTCGGCCACAAGCTCGGCGAGTTCGCGCCGACGCGCGTTTTCAGGAGCCACGCCTCGGCCAAGAAGGTCGAGGCGGCGGCGGGGTAAGGCGATGCAGGTTTCAGCCACGCTGCGCCACGCGCGCATCTCCCCGCAGAAGTGCCGCCTGGTCGCGGACCTCGTGCGCGGGCAGCCCGTGGGCGAGGCGCTCGCGGTACTCGCGTACACGCCGAAGAAAGGCGCGCAGCTCGTGCGCAAGGTGCTCGAATCGGCGATCGCGAATGCCGAGCACAACCACGAGGCGGACATCGACGAGCTCAAGGTCGCGCGCATCGAGGTCGATGCGGCGCCGGTCATGAAGCGGTTCCACGCGCGCGCCAAGGGCCGCGGCAACCGCATCGTGAAACGCCTCAGCCACATCAGGATCACCGTCGCCGACAAGGCGCGGTAAGCGGGAGCGGGAACGCACATGGGTCAGAAGGTCAATCCGATCGGAATCCGCCTCGGCATCACGCGCGACTGGACGTCGCGCTGGTACGCCGACACCAAGGGGTTCCCCGCGCACATCCTGTCCGACTGGCGGGTGCGCGAGTTCCTGCGCAAGAGACTGGCCGACGCGTCGGTGAGCAGGATCCACATCGAGCGCGCCGCCCGCAAGGCCAATATCACGATCCACACCGCCCGGCCGGGCGTCGTGATCGGCCGCAAGGGCGAGGACATCGAGAAGCTGCGCGTCGAGGTCGCCAGGCTGATGAAGATGGCGGTCACCGACGTGCGCCTCAACATCGCGGAGATCAGGAAGCCCGAGCTCGATGCGACGCTGGTCGCCGAGAGCATCGCGCAGCAGATCGAGAAGCGGGTGATGTTCCGCCGCGCCATGAAGCGCGCGGTCACGAATACCATGCGCAGCGGCGCCCTGGGCGTGAAGGTGCGCATCGCCGGCCGCCTGAACGGCGCCGAGATCTCGCGCTCGGAGTGGACCCGCGAGGGCCGCATCCCGTTGCACACGTTCCGCGCGGACATCGATTACGGCACCGCCGAGGCGCGCACGACCTACGGCGTGATCGGCGTCAAGGTGTGGGTGTTCAAGGGCGAAGTGTTCGATCGCGACGAGGCGGAGGCCCAGGCTCTGGAGGCCCAGGCCGAGACGGCGAAGGAAGGCGACAAGGCGGCTGCGCCGGCCGCCGCTCCGGCTGCGCCCGCAGCGCCTGCGGAGCCGGCCGCCGGCTGAGCTGAAGGACCAACGACATGATGCAGCCAAAGCGGACCAAGTACCGCAAGCAGTTCAAGGGCAACCTGAAGGGCAGCTCGCACCGCGGCAGCTCGGTCGCGTTCGGCGACTTCGCGCTGAAGGCGACCGACCGCTCGCGCATGACCGCGCGCGAGATCGAGGCGGCGCGCCGCGCGATGACGCGCTACGTCAAGCGCGGCGGCCAGATCTGGATCCGCGTGTTCCCGGACGTGCCGATCACGCAGAAGCCGCTCGAGGTGCGCATGGGCAGCGGCAAGGGCAACGTCGAGTACTGGGTCGCCAAGGTGACCCCTGGCAAGGTGCTGTTCGAGATCGAGGGCGTGCCCGAGGCGACGGCGCGCGAGGCATTCAAGCTGGCAGCGGCGAAGTTGTCGGTCCCGACCGCGTTCGTGCGGCGGCAGGTGCGCTGATGAGCAGGAAAAACGTCAAGGAACGCGCCCAGGTCCTGAAGGGACTGCGCGGCAAGACCCGGGCGGAGCTGCGCGAGGAACTCGCCGAGCTGCGCCGCGAGCAGTTCAACCTGCGCATGGCGTCGGCCTCCGGCCAGCCTGCGCGCCCGGACCAGCATGCAAAGGCAATGGGCAAGATCGCGCGCGTGAAGACTGTGCTGGCCGAGATGGATCGCGCGCAGGCGGGGAGCAAGGCGTGATGACTGAAGCTGAAAAAAATCCGGCCGCCCGGGCGGCGAAGACGCTGACCGGCACCGTCGTCAGCAGCAAGATGGACAAGACCATCTCCGTCTCGGTGGAGCGGCTGATCAAGCACCCGACCTATGGCAAGTACGTGCGGCGCACGACCAAGCTGCTGGCGCACGACGAAAAGAACGAGTGCCGCGCGGGCGATACCGTCGCGATCTCGGAATGTCGCCCACTGTCGCGGCGCAAGGCATGGACGCTGGTGCGCGTGATCGAGCGCGCGCCGGCGGAATGAGGGAGAGGCCATGATCCAGCTCAGGACGCGCTTGCAGGCGGCGGACAATTCCGGCGCGCGCGAGCTGATGTGCATCAAGGTGATGGGCGGCACGCGCCGCCGCTATGCCGGCGTGGGCGACGTGATCAAGGTCAGCGTCAAGGACGCGATACCGCGCGGCAAGGTCAAGAAGGGCGAGGTCTACGACGCGGTCGTGGTCCGTACCCGCAGCGGCGTGCGCCGCGGCGACGGCTCGCTGATCCGCTTCGACGGCAACGCCGCCGTGCTGCTGACGCCGAAGCTGGAGCCGATCGGCACGCGCATCTTCGGGCCGGTGACGCGCGAGCTGCGCAGCGTCGCGTTCATGAAGATCATCTCGCTCGCGCCGGAGGTCCTGTGAAGAAGATCAGGAAGGGCGACAGCATCATCGTGACCGCGGGCCGCGAGAAGGGCCGCACGGGCACCGTCGTCGCCGTGCGCGAGGACGGCCGCGTGCTGGTCGAGAACGTCAACCTGGTCAGGAAGCACCAGCGTCCGAACCCGGCGCGCGGCGTTCAGGGCGGCATCGTCCAGAAGGAGGCGCCGCTCGCCGCCTCGAACGTCGCGCTGCTGAACCCGGCGACGAAGAAGGCCGACCGTGTCGGCGTCCGTACCCTCAAGGACGGGCGCAGGGTCCGCTTCTACAAATCGAATGGCGAGCTGGTGGACGCGTAAGTGGAGAACCGCGAGATGGCCGAATCAGCCAGGCTGCAGAAGCACTACCGCGAGGTCGTCAGGCCGAAGCTCCGCTCGGAGCTCGGGCTCGCCTCGGACATGCAGGTGCCGCGCATCACCAAGATCACGATCAACATGGGCGTGGGCGAGGCCGTGGCCGACAAGAAGGTCATGGACGCCGCCACCGGCGACCTGGCGAAGATCAGCGGCCAGAAGCCCGCCGTGCGCAAGTCGAAGAAGGCGGTCGCCACCTTCAAGATCCGCGAGGGCCTCCCGGTCGGCTGCATGGTGACGCTGCGTGGCGCGCGCATGTACGAGTTCCTCGATCGACTGATCAGCGTGGCGATTCCCCGCATCCGCGACTTCCGCGGCGTCAACCCGCGTTCGTTCGACGGCCAGGGCAACTACAGCTTCGGCGTGAAGGAACAGATCATCTTCCCCGAGATCGCATACGACCAGATCGACCAGATCCGGGGCATGGACATCACGATCACGACCTCGGCGGGCGACGACAGGAAAGGTCGCGCGCTGCTCGAGGCGTTCAATTTTCCGTTCAGGAAGTGACCCGATGGCGAAGACCAGCATGATCGAGCGCGAAAAGCGCCGCGCGAAGGTGGTGAAGAAGTACGCCGCGAAGCGGGCGCGCATCAAGGAACAGATCCGCGACCCGAAGGCGTCGCAGGAAGAGCGCATGGCCGCGGTCGAGGCGCTGCAGAAGCTGCCGCGCGACTCGAGCCCGAGCCGTGCCCGCAGCCGCTGCGCGATCACCGGGCGGTCGCGGGGCAACTACAGCAAGTTCGGCCTCGGCCGCGTGAAGCTGCGCGAGGCGACGATGCGAGGCGACGTGCCGGGCCTGCGCAAGGCGAGCTGGTGAGGAGCAGACGATGAGCATGAGCGACCCGATTTCGGACCTCCTGACCCGCATCCGCAATGGCCAGGCGGCCGGCAAGGCCGAGGTCTCGATGCAGTCCTCGCGGGTGAAGGAAGCGATCGTCCGCGTCCTGAAGGACGAGGGCTACGTGACGGATTTCGTCGTCAGCAAGGACGGTGCGCGCAAGTCGCTGGTGGTCGCGCTGAAATACCACGCCGGCAAGCCGGTGATCGAGCGCCTTGAGCGCGTATCGCGCCCGGGGCTTCGCGCCTACCGCGGCAGGGAAGCCCTGCCGAAGGTGCTGGGCGGCCTCGGCGTCGCGATCGTCTCGACGCCGAAGGGCGTCATGACCGACCGCGAGGCGCGTCGCGCCGGGCAGGGCGGCGAAGTGCTCTGCGTCGTGGCCTGAGGAAGGGAACATGTCGAGAATCGCAAAGCTTCCGGTCACGCTGCCGCAGGGCGTCAACGCGACGATCGCCGCCGACGCGGTGACGGTGAAGGGCACCAAGGGCACGCTCACGCTGCGGCTGGATGACGGCATCACCGTGGCGCAGAAAGACCAGGTACTGCAGGTCGACGTCGCCGAAGGCAAGGCGACGAACGAGCGCATCGCGGTCGCGGGCGCGACGCGCGCGAACCTCGCGAACATGGTGACGGGCGTCACCAGGGGCTTCGAACGCAAGCTCGAGCTGGTCGGCGTCGGCTACCGGGCGGCGGTCCAGGGCAAGAACCTCAACCTGACGCTCGGCTTCTCGCACCCGGTGCAGTTCGCGGTGCCGGAGGGCATTTCGATCGAGACGCCGAGCCAGACCGAGATTGTCGTGAAGGGTGCTGACCTGCAGCAGGTGGGGCAAGTCGCCGCCGTGATCCGCGGTTACCGGCCGCCGGAGCCCTACAAGGGCAAGGGCGTGCGCTACTCCGGCGAGAAGATCGTGATGAAGGAAGGCAAGAAGAAGTAAGCCCATGAAGCTCACGAAGAAAGACCGGCGCCTGCGGCGCGCGACCCGCGCCCGCGCCAAGATCCGCGAGACGGGAACGGCGCGCCTGACGGTGCACCGCACGCCGCGGCACATCTACGCCCAGATCACGACGCCCGACGGCGCCAGGGTGATCGCGGCCGCCTCGACCGTGCAGGAAGCCGTGTCGAAGCCGCTGAAGGGCACCGGCAACGCGACCGCGGCCGCAGGCCGTCGGCCGCGCGATCGCCGAGCGCGCGAAGGCCGCCGGCGTCGAGGCGGTCGCCTTCGACCGCTCGGGTTTCCGTTACCACGGGCGCGTCAAGGCGCTCGCAGAGGCCGCGCGCGAAGCCGGCCTGAAGTTCTGAGGGGCACGCGATGGCACGAGTGGAACGTTCACAGTCCGGCGACGACCTGATCGAGAAGCTGGTCGCGGTCAACCGCACGGCCAAAGTCGTCAAGGGTGGCCGCCAGTTCGGCTTCACGGCGCTGACCGTCGTCGGCGACGGCGCCGGCCGCGTCGGCTTCGGCTACGGCAAGGCGCGCGAGGTGCCGGTCGCGATCTCGAAGGCGATGCAGCAGGCGCGCAAGAACATGACGACCGTGCCGATCACGCGAGCGACGCTGCACTACGCGGTGCAGGGCCGCCACGGCACGACCCGCGTCTACATGCAGCCGGCTTCGGACGGCACCGGCGTGATCGCCGGCGGCGGCATGCGCGCGGTATTCGAGTGCGCGGGCGTCCGGAACGTGCTCGCGAAGAGCTACGGCTCGCGCAACCCGATCAACGTCGTGCGCGCGACCTTCGATGCGTTCGAGCGCATGGTCTCGCCGGACCGCATCGCGGCGAAGCGCGGCAAGACCCTGCAAGAGATCACGGGCTGACGGCGATGAGCAACCGAAAATCAAGGTCACCCTGAATCGCAGCGTCCACGGCCAGCTGCGCAATATCCGCGCCTCGGTCTACGGACTTGGGCTCCGGCGCATCCGCGACACCCGCGTCGTGCAGGACACGCCGAAGTCCGCGGCATGATCAATGCCGCCAGGCACCTGCTCGCGGTCGAGAAGGCCTGAGCCGGAAGGAGCGAAGACATGCGACTGAACACGATGAAGCCGGGCCCGGGCAGCAAGCGCAAGCGCCTGCGCGTCGGTCGCGGCGCCTCGGCCGGGCAGGGCAAGACCTGCGGCAAGGGCGGCAAGGGCCAGAAGGCGCGCAAGGGCGGCTACCACAAGGTCGGCTTCGAGGGCGGCCAGGTTCCGCTGCAGCGCCGCCTGCCGAAGGTGGGATTCCGCTCGGCGATCAAGCGCTCGCGCGCCGAGGTGACGCTGACGGACCTTGAGAAGGTGAAGGCCGACCTCATTGACCTCGCGGCGCTTCTCTCCGCCAGCGTGGTGCCGGCTCGGACCGAGCGCGCCAAGGTGATCCTCTCGGGCGAGATCAAGCGCAAGGTCACGCTGCAGGGCCCCGCGGTGGTCGCGACGAAGGGCGCGCGCGCGGCGATCGAGAAGGCCGGCGGCAAGGTCGAAGAGGGCAAGGCGGCCTGACGGCCGCGGGGAAAGGCATGGCGACGACGGCTGGCAGTGCGGCTCTTGCGATCGGTGAAGTCACGCGCTTCACCGAGATGCGCCATCGCCTGCTGTTCCTGCTCGGCGCGCTCGTCGTTTACCGCATCGGCACCTTCGTGCCGGTGCCGGGCATCGACCCGGCCGCGCTCGCGCGCCTGTTCGAGAGCCAGGAAGGCACGATCCTCGGCCTCTTCAACATGTTCTCGGGCGGCGCCCTGCGGCGACTCTCGATCTTCGCAATGGGCGTCATGCCCTACATCTCCGCGTCCATCATCCTGCAGATGATGGCGGTGGTCGTGCCCTCGATGGCCGCGATCAAGAAGGAAGGCGAGTCGGGGCGGCGCAAGATCACGCAATGGACGCGCTACTTCACCGTGGTGCTGGCGGCCTTCCAGGGCTTCGCCGCGGCGGTGGCATTCCAGAACCAGGGCGTCGTGATCAACCCGGGCGCATTCAGCTTCCTCCTGCCGGCCGTGCTGACGTTGACGACCGGCACGATGTTCCTGATGTGGCTCGGCGAGCAGATAACCGAGCGCGGCATCGGCAACGGCATCTCGATGATCATCCTCTCGGGCATCATTTCGGGCCTGCCCGCGGCGCTCGGCGGCACGCTGCAGCAGGTGCAGTCGGGCGAGATGAACCCGGCGTTCGCGATCATCCTGGTGCTGCTGATCGGCGCGGTGACGGCCTTCTGCGTGTTCGTGGAGAGCGGCCAGCGCCGGATACCCGTGAACTACGCGAAGCGCCAGGTCGGCCGGCGCATGTACGCGGGCCAGACCAGCCACCTGCCCTTCAAGCTCAACATGTCGGGCGTGATCCCGCCGATCTTCGCCTCCTCGCTGCTGCTGTTCCCGGCGACGCTCGCGTCCTTCTTCGGCACCAGCGAAGCCGGCAGCTGGCTGCAGACGGTCGCCGCGGCGCTCGGGTGGGGCCAGCCGCTGCACCTCTTGATCTACGGCGGCCTGATCGTCTTCTTCTGCTTCTTCTACACGGCCCTCGTCTTCAATTCGCGCGAGACCGCGGAGAACCTGAAGAAGGGCGGGGCGTTCATCCCGGGTATCCGCCCGGGCCAGCAGACCGGCGAGTACATCGACAAGGTGCTGACGCGCCTCACCGTCTGGGGCGCGCTGTACGTGACGGTCGTGTGCCTCCTGCCGGAGATATTGATGTCCTATGCCCGGGTGCCGTTCTATTTCGGCGGCACCTCGCTCCTCATCATGGTGGTCGTGGTCATGGACTTCGTGGCCCAGCTGCACGCGCACATGATGTCGCACCAGTACGAGGGGCTCATGAAGAAGGCCAACCTGCGCGGGTACGGCAAGAGGGGTCCTTGAGATGAAGGTTCGTCCATCGGTCAGGAAGATCTGCAAGAACTGCAAGATCGTGCGGCGCAAGGGCGTGGTTCGGGTCATCTGCTCGTCCGACGCCCGCCACAAGCAGCGCCAAGGTTAAGGTATTGAAGGAAATGGTCTTTTCACTTAAAATGCCCGGTTCACCTCGGGGCAAGGTCAGGTAGGCATGGCGCGCATCGCCGGCATCAACATTCCCGTCAACAAGCACGTCTGGGTGGGGCTCATGCACATCTACGGCGTCGGGCGCACGCGCGCCTTGAACGCCTGCAAGGGCGCGAACGTCGACCCTTCGACGCGCGTGCGCGACCTCACCGAACCCGAGGTCAATGCGCTGCGCGCCCAGGTTGCGCGCTTCATGGTCGAGGGCGACCTGCGCCGCGAGAACTCGATGAGCCTCAAGCGGCTCATGGACCTCGGTGCGTACCGCGGCATCCGCCATCGCAAGGGCCTGCCGGCCCGGGGCCAGCGCACGCGCACCAACGCGCGCACGCGCAAGGGCCCGCGCCGCGCCGCAGTGAAAACCAACGTCCAGCCGGGCAAGGTCTGACGATGAGCGAGCAGAAGACCGAACAGAAAGCGGAAGCCAGGCCGGAAGCGAAAGGCGCCGCCGACAAGGCCGCTGCGCCGGCAGCCGCCACCAAGGCGCGCAAGAAGGCGAAGCGCCAGGTGTCCGACGGCGTCGCGCACATCCACGCATCGTTCAACAACACGATCATCACGATCACGGACCGGCAGGGCAACACGCTCTCGTGGGCGACTTCCGGCGGTTCGGGCTTCCGCGGCTCGCGCAAGAGTACGCCGTTCGCGGCGCAGGTCGCCGCCGAGAAGGCGGGCGTCGCGGCCCAGGAATACGGCCTGCGCACGGTCGAGGTCCGTGTGCGCGGCCCCGGCCCGGGACGAGAGTCCGCGGTGCGCGCGCTGAATGCCTGCGGCCTGAAGGTCTCCAGCATCGCCGACGTGACGCCGATCCCGCATAACGGTTGCCGCCCGCCCAAGAAGCGGCGCGTCTGAGGACTAGAGAAAGATGGCCAGATACCTCGGTCCCAAGTGCAAGCTCTCGCGCCGCGAGGGAACGGATCTTTTCCTCAAGAGCGGCGTAAAGCCGCTCGAGAGCAAGTGCAAGCTCGAGGTGCCGCCGGGCGGCATCAAGGGCGACCGTCGCACCCGTCTTTCCGGCTACGGCGTGCAGTTGCGCGAAAAGCAGAAGCTGCGCCGCATGTACGGTGTGCTCGAGCGCCAGTTCCGCAACTACTACGCGAAGGCGGCGGGCCGCCCGGGCTCGACCGGCGAGAACCTGCTGCGCTTCCTCGAGGGGCGCCTCGACAACGTCGTCTACCGCATGGGCTTCGCGGCGACCCGCGCCGAGGCCCGCCAGCTGGTCTCGCACAAGTCGATCGAGGTGAACGGCTCGGCCGTGAACGTGCCCTCGTACCAGTGCGCCGCCGGCGACGTGATCGCCGTGCGCGAGAAATCGAAGGCCCAGGCCCGCATCGCGGCCGCGCTCGCTATCGCGACCCAGGTCGGCTGGCCGGACTGGGTGACCGTCGACGACAAGAAATTCAGCGGCACGCTCAAGGCGCTGCCGGACCGTGACCAGATCCTCCCGGACATCAACGAGAACCTGGTCGTCGAGCTTTATTCGAAATAAGGGTGCATCCGATGCAAGGTACCGCCACGGAATTCCTCAAGCCCCGCTCGGTCAAGGTCACGGAGACGGCCGCCCGCCAGGCCCGCATCGTGATCGAGCCGTTCGAGCGCGGCTTCGGCCACACGCTCGGCAACGCGCTGCGGCGCGTTCTGCTGTCCTCGATGCCGGGCTGCGCCGTGACCGAGGTCGAGATCGACGGCGTGCTGCACGAGTACACCAGCATCGAGGGCGTCCAGGAGGACGTCGTCGACCTGCTGCTGAACCTCAAGTCGATCGCGATCGAGATGCACGCGCGCGACTCCGTCGAGCTTCGCCTCGTGAAGAAGGGCCCCGGCCCGGTCACCGCAGGCGACATCCAGATCGACCACGACGTCGTGATCGTGAACCCCGAGCTCGTGCTCGCGAACCTGAACAAGGCCGTCGAGCTCTCGATGACGCTGAAGATCGAGCGCGGGCGCGGCTACCGCCCGGCGGTCCAGCGCGTCGAGTTCGAGGAGCAGAGCCGCCCGATCGGCCGCCTTCAGCTCGACGCTTCGTTCTCGCCGGTCCGCCGCGTGACCTACGGCATCGAGTCCGCGCGGGTCGAGCAGCGCACCGACCTCGACAAGCTGATCATCGACATCGAGACCAACGGCACGATCAACCCGGACGAGGCGATCCGCCGTGCCGGCGGCATCCTCAAGGAGCAGCTCACGGTGTTCGTGGACCTCGAGGGCCAGGGCGAGTCGCCCTCGCGCGACTCGGGGCCGCTGCCGGACCCGATCCTGCTGCGCCCGGTCGACGAGCTCGAGCTCACGGTCAGGAGCGCCAACTGCCTCAAGGCCGAGAACATCCACTACATCGGCGACCTCGTGCAGCGCACGGAGGTCGAGCTGCTGCGCACGCCGAACCTCGGCAAGAAGTCGCTCACCGAGATCAAGGAAGTGCTCGAGAGCCACGGGCTTACGCTCGGGATGCGCATCGACGGCTGGCCGCCGGCATCGCTGCGACGCGAAGACGAACTGCGCACGGCCTGAGACGGACGGGGACAGACAGACATGCGACATCAACTGTCGGGACGGCAACTTTCGCGCAACAGCAGCCACCGCAAGGCGCTGATGCGCAACATGTGCGCCGCCCTCATCCGCGCGGAGACCATCCGCACCACGCTGCCGAAGGCGAAGGAGTTGCGCCGCGTCGTCGAGCCGCTCATCACCCTCGGCAAGTCCGATTCGCAGCCCGGCCGCCGCAGGGCCTGGGTCACGCTGCGCGACGACGCGCTGGTCGTGAAGCTGTTCGAGGACATCGGCCCTCGCTTCAGGAGCCGGGCGGGCGGGTACACGCGGATCCTGAAGATGGGACCGCGGCCGGGCGATGCCGCGCCGATGGCGCTGATGCAGCTGGTCGAGGGCGACGCCGCTGCTCCGGCGCCTGCGGGCGACGAGCCTGCCAGGGGCCGGAAGAAGAAGGAAGCCGCGCCGAAGAAGGAAAAGGCGCCGGCGAAGAAGGCGACTTCCAGGGCCGGCAAGGACGCGGCCGCGCCGAAGAAGCGCAGGAAAGCCGCGGGCTGAAGATCTCCATGTCGCGGGTGGCGCAAGCCTCCGCAGTCGGCGCGAGAAGCCGGGGCCATCCCCGGCTTTTTTTTGTCATGATGGTGCCGGGTCGTGGATTCGTAGTTTCCGGCCAGGCTTGAAACTACGAATCCACGACCCGGCACCATTCCACTCAAGCATGGAGTCAACCCATGAGCCTCGTTTCTGAATTCAAAGAGTTCGCGATGAAAGGCAACGTGCTCGACATGGCCGTCGGCGTCGTGATCGGCGCGGCATTCGGCAAGATCGTGGCGGCATTCGTCGACGCCATCATCATGCCGGCGCTCGGCTGGGTGATCGGCGGCGTCGACTTCTCGACGCTCGCGCTCACGCTCGGCACCAACGCCGCGACCGGCGAGCCGGTCACGATCGGCTACGGCAAGTTCATCCAGGCCCTGGTGGACTTCCTGATCATCGCCGCCGCCATCTTCATGGCGCTCAAGGCGATCAACCGCCTCAAGGAGCCGGCGCCGGCCGCCGCCCCGCCCGCGCCGCCGGCCGACGTGGCGCTGCTGGCCGAGATCCGCGACCTGCTGCGGCAGCAGCGCTGACCGGCAATCGAAGGGGACGCGCCCCGTCAGCGAACCGTATCAGCGGTCGTTCCCTTGCATTCTGAAGGGGCGCGTCCCCTTCAATTGCCGGTCGCCGCAAACGCCTCGCGCGTGAGGTTTCGCGGCGCATCGGCCTGGGCTATGACGTTGTCCTCGATCCGGATGCCGCCGAAGGGCCGCAGTGCCTCAACCCGTTTCCAGTCAATGTCGCGGCCGCGCCGGTCAGCGCGCGCCGCCTCGAGCAGCGAGTCGATGAAGTAGACGCCCGGCTCGATGGTCACCGCGAAGCCGGGCTCGAGGTTGCGCGTGAGGCGCAGGTACGGGTGACCCTGCGGCTTCTCGAGCGACCCGCCGTCGGGTCCCGCCGCGAAACCCGAGGCGTCGTGCACCATGAGCCCGAGCAGGTGGCCGATGCCGTGCGGGAAGAATACCGACGTCAGTCCCGATTCCAACGCCGACTCCGGCGACCCGGACACGATGCCGTGCCGTACCAGCACGCCCGCGATGGCGCGGTGCGCCTCGAGGTGGATGTCGCGGTAGTCCACGCCCGGCCGCACCCGGTCGGCGAGCTTCAGCTGCGCAGAGTCCACCGAGCGGATCAGGTCCAGGAACTCGCCGGCCCCGGCCGAGTACGTCCGGGTGATGTCGCAGGCGTAACCCGCTTGCTGGGCGCCCGCATCGATCAGGAAGGACTTCACCCCGGCAGGCCGCGTGCGCTCCAGCAGCTGGTAATGCAGGACGGCCGCGTGCCGGTCGAAAGCGATGATGTTGTTGTAGGGAAGCTCCTCTTCGCGCGCACCGGCCGCCCGGCAATAGGCGAGATGGATTTCGTACTCCGAGGCCCCGGCCCGGAATGCCTTCTCGGCCGCCCGGTGGGCGCGGGCGCCTGCGACCGTCGCCTCGGCCATGCATTCGATCTCGTAGGCTGACTTGACCGCGCGTGCATAATCCAGCGGCCCGGCGACGGCCGCCGGGTCGTGATCGCCAAGCCCTGCGGTGGCGGGCGTCGGCTCGCCCAGTACCGCCCAGCGGCCCTTGCCGGCAAGCTGCCGCAGTGCTTCGGGAGAACGCACCAGGGCGATGTCGAAATGGCCCGCCCAATAGCCTTCCGGCGCCGCGGGCGGCAGGAACCAGTAATCGTCCGGCTGGTGGAAGACCAGCCGCGGGCGGCTCCCGGGCCGGTAGACCACGAAACAGTCAGGCGTGCCATCCGGCAGCCAATAGCGGTAACGTGGATTGGGGCGGAACGGGTAGGTGCTGTCGTCGAGGTAGTAGTAGCGCTGACTTCCAGAACAGGTGATGAGTCCGTCGTAACCGCCCGCCGCCAAAGCCTCATCGGCCCGCGTCATGACGGACTTCAGGTGCTCGCCATAGAGCTCGCCGAGTGTCTTTTTCGCCATCGCCGCTCCCGCTTGTTTACGTAACCGCAGGCGCGATTGTCGCAAAATGGCGACCTTTCATGTCCCCGGCAATACCGCTAAAATCCGGGGACGCGACGGTTTGACAATGTCTCGGATCGGGCCATTTACGCCGCGTGACTGCACTTAACTCTCACTGACGTACTGGGGTAACTGACGATGAATGCAAAGATTTGGGGCGCCATTGCGGTTGCCCTCGTGCTGGGCGCCTGTGGCGCCAAGAAGGATGCGGCGGCTGACGCGGCCGCTGCCGCTGCGAACGACGCCGCTGCTGCGGCCACCGACGCGGCCGATGCGGCCGGCGATGCGGCTGCTGCCGTGGGCGATGCGACGACCGATGCCGCCGCTGCCGCGGGTGATGCGGCGTCCGACGCCGCCGGCGCCGCTGCCGATGCTGCAGATGCTGCTGCCGATGCAGCGAAGGAAGCCACTCCGCCGTCGCAGTAAGCGATTGCTGCCAGTTGGCCTGAACGGCCGGGCGGATGGCGCGGAAAACCCGTGACCTCCCCCGGCCGTTCCCTTTCCGGAACAGCGAATGCCGATCACCATCCGCGAAGCGCGCACCGCGAAATCCGATCGTGACTGGATCGAGGAAACCTACGGCGAGTACCTCGCCGACCTGACCGCCGATACCACCGGCGTGTTCCCGTCGCTCACGGTGACGGGCCAGAGCGTCGCGGAAATCATCCAGGGCTGGTTCCACGACGACCGCTGTACCGCATTCATCGTGCTGCGCGAGCAGGAGCCCGTCGGCTTCGCGGTCGTGCAGCGCAGCCTTGCCGGCAGTGAGGACCCGAAGCGCCACTTCCGCCTGAGCGAGTTCTTCATCCGCAAGCCATTCCGCAGCAAGGGCGTCGGCCGCGGCGCGGCGATGCTGATCTTCGCCCGCTACGCCGGCGAGTGGACCATCGCCGAGCAGTCGCGCAATCCCGGCGCGATCCGATTCTGGCGCCGCGTCGTCTCCGAGTTCACCGACGGCAAGTTTCGCGAGAAGCGCGGCCAGGGCGAGGTCTCGCACCTGTTCACGAGCGCAGGGCCGGTGAGCGTGCCGGTCCGCTGAGGGCCGGGTCGCCGCGCGCGGCGGCGCCGGACTCCCGGAATTCAGGGCCTGCGCACCTCGACGGTGACGGTCCTCGGTCCCGCGACCTCGAACAGCAGGTTCAGCGCGAAAGGATGCCCCGCGACCAGCGGCTTCCGGAGCCCCATCAACATGAGGTGCATGCCGTTCGGCGCGAATTCGAGCGTCTGGCCGGCCTCGACGTGAAGCATCGAGACTTCGCGCATGCGGGCGATGCCGTCCTGGATCTCGGTGCGGTGCAATTGCACCTTTTCCGCGACCGGCGAGGAGATCCTGAGCAGACGGTCGGACTTGCCGGTGTCGTTCGTGAGCGTGAGGTAGGCGACGCCGACGGTGACGCCGGGCGGGGTCGAGCGCGACCAGGCGTTCGTGACCGTGAGCCCCGCGCCCCAGGCGGGCAGGGCGCCGCCGAGCGCGGCGGCGATGAATGCGACGAGTCTCCTGCGGTTCATGCGGCTTTCTTCCCGCGCGCCAGCACGCGCTTGAGGTAACGACCGGTAAACGAGTTCGCGGCGCGGGCGAGCTGCTCGGGCGTGCCCTCGGCGACGATCGAGCCGCCGCCGTCGCCGCCCTCGGGGCCGAGGTCGATCACCCAGTCGGCAGTCTTGATCACGTCGAGATTGTGCTCGATCACGATCACCGTATTGCCCTCGTCGCGCAGGCGATGAAGCACGACGAGCAGGTGCTTCACGTCCTCGAAGTGTAGCCCCGTCGTCGGCTCGTCCAGTATATAAAGCGTTCGGCCGGTCGCCCGCTTCGAGAGTTCCTTTGCGAGCTTGACGCGCTGGGCCTCGCCGCCGGACAGCGTGGTCGCGTTCTGCCCGAGCTTGACATAGGAAAGCCCGACGTCGAGCAGCGTCTGAAGCTTGGTCGCGACCACCGGTACGGCGGAAAAGAACAATGCCGCGTCCTCGACCGTCATGTCGAGCACCTCGTGGATGTTCCTGCCCTTGTAGTGCACGTCGAGCGTCTCGCGGTTGTAGCGCCGGCCCTTGCAGACGTCGCAGGCGACGTAGACATCCGGCAGGAAATGCATCTCGACCTTGATGACGCCGTCGCCTTCGCAGGCCTCGCAGCGCCCGCCCTTGACGTTGAAGCTGAAGCGGCCGGGCTGGTAGCCGCGCGAGCGCGCCTCGGGCGTGCCGGCGAAGAGCTCGCGAATCGGCGTGAAAAGCCCCGTGTAGGTGGCCGGGTTGGAGCGCGGCGTGCGGCCGATCGGGCTCTGGTCGATATCGATCACGCGGTCGATGACCTCGAGTCCCTCGACTCCCGCGGACGGCGCCGGCTGCCCGCCGACCAGGTTGAGCGCGCGCGCGGCGGCCCGGTACAGCGTGTCGTTCACGAGCGTGCTTTTGCCAGACCCCGAAACTCCGGTTACGCAGGTCAGCAGCCCGACCGGGAAGGCGACGTCGATGTGCTTGAGGTTGTTGCCGCTCGCCTTGCGCAACCTCAACTGCCGCCTGGGCTCGTTGCGGCGGCGCTTGTCCGGGACCTCGATGCGCTTGCGCCCGGCGAGGTACTGGCCGGTGAGCGAGGCGGGGCTCGCCTCGATCTGCGCGGGCGTCCCTTCCGCGACAACGCGCCCGCCGTGCACGCCGGCGCCGGGGCCGAGGTCCACGACGTGGTCCGCCTGGCGGATGGCGTCCTCGTCGTGCTCGACCACGATCACGGTGTTGCCGAGGTCGCGCAGCCGATGGAGCGTGTCGAGCAGGCGCTGGTTGTCGCGCTGGTGCAGGCCGATCGACGGCTCGTCGAGTATGTACATGACGCCGACCAGCCCGGAACCGATCTGGCTCGCGAGGCGGATGCGCTGGGCCTCGCCGCCCGAAAGCGTCTCGGCGCTGCGATCGAGCGTCAGGTAATCGAGGCCGACGTCGACGAGGAACCCGAGCCGGTCGGTGATCTCCTTGACGATCTTGGCCGCGATCTTCTGGCGCCAGCCCTCGAGCGCCAGCCCGTTGAAGAACTCGAGCGCGCGGCGCACCGGCAGTGCGCTGATCGAGGGCAGCGAGGCACCGCCCACGAACACGAATCGCGCGGCCTTCGTCAGGCGCGCGCCGTCGCACTCGGGGCAGCGGCGCGTGCCCAGGTAGCGCGCCAGTTCCTCGCGCACCGCGAGCGACTCGGTCTCGTTGTAGCGTCGCTCCAGGTTCGGCAGGATGCCCTCGAACTTGTGCCTGCGCCTGACGGTGCGGCCGCGCGAGTCGAAGTAACGGAACTCGACTTCCTCGCCGGCGCTGCCCTGCATCAGCACGTCGCGGGCACGCGACGGCAATTGCGCGTAAGGAGCCTCTGGATCGAAGCGGTAGTGGTCCGCGAGCGCCTGGATCATCTGGAAATAGTAGGCGTTGCGGCGGTCCCATCCGCGCACGGCGCCGTTCGCGAGCGAGAGCTGCGGGTTCGAGACCACGCGGTCCGGGTCGAAGAACTGCTTGACGCCGAGCCCGTCGCAGCCGGGACAGGCGCCGTACGGGTTGTTGAACGAGAACAGGCGCGGCTCGAGCTCGGGCAGCGAGTAGCCGCAGATGCGGCAGGCGAACTTGTCCGAGAACACGAGTTCCTCGCGCTTCGGGTCGTCGAGGAAGGCGACGCGCGCCGATCCTTCGCCGAGCCGGAGCGCCGTCTCGAACGATTCCGCCAGCCGCTGCTGGAGGTCGGGCCTGACCTTCAGGCGGTCGACCACGGCATCGATCGAATGCTTTTTCTTTGCGTCCAGCTTCGGCACGGCATCGAGCTCCGCATACTTGCGGTCGATTCGTGCCCGCACGAATCCCTTGCCACGCAACTCGTCGACGACCTGCAGGTGCTCGCCCTTGCGGCCCGAGATGATCGGCGCGAGCAAGGCGACGGCGGTGCCGTCGGGCAGCGCCAGCACCTGGTCCACCATCTGGCTCACCGTCTGCGCCGTGAGGTCGAGGCCGTGGTCGGGGCAGCGCGGGATGCCCGCGCGCGCGTAGAGGAGGCGCAGGTAATCGTGGATCTCGGTCACCGTGCCGACGGTCGAACGCGGGTTGTGCGACGTGGACTTCTGCTCGATCGAGATCGCGGGCGAGAGGCCCTCGATCGCGTCCACGTCCGGCTTCTCCATCATCGACAGGAATTGCCGCGCGTAGGCGGAGAGCGACTCGACGTAGCGGCGCTGTCCCTCGGCGTAGATCGTGTCGAAGGCGAGCGAGGATTTTCCTGACCCCGAGAGGCCCGTGAAGACGATCAGGCGGTCGCGCGGCAGCGTGAGGTCGATGCCCCGCAGGTTGTGGGTGCGCGCGCCGCGGATTTGGATGTTCTGGGTCATCGGGACAGCCTGTTAGAATAGCCCGCCCGTTCCGGGCACCGCAAAGGGATTTCCAGTGGCCCAGCCATCGGCCGCGGCACTCCTGCCGGCCGAGCGCCGCGTCGTCGCGGCGCTCGCTGCGATCTACGCCGTACGGCTCCTCGGCCTGTTCCTGCTGCTGCCCGTGCTTGCCCTGTACGCAGGCGCACTGCCGGGCGGTACGCCGCTGCTCGCGGGCATTGCCGTAGGGGCATACGGGCTGACGCAGGCCCTGATGCAGATTCCCTTCGGCGTGTGGTCTGATCGAATCGGGCGCAAGCCGCTTATCGTCGTCGGACTGCTCCTGCACGTCGCCGGATCCGCCCTCGGCGCGGCCGCTGGCAGCGCGACGTCCCTCGTTCTGGCCCGGGTGGTGCAGGGCCTCGGTGCAGTCTCGGGCCCCGTCACGGCCTTCCTCGCGGACCTGACGCGGCCGCAGTCGCGCACGCGGGCGATGTTCGCGATCGGCATGAGCATCGGCGTTTCGTTCGTGCTCTCGCTGGTCGCAGGACCCCTGATCGCGGCGGCAATCGGCGTTTCCGGAGTCTTCCTGCTGATCGGCGTGCTCGGCCTGCTTGCGCTCGCACTCGTCATATTCGTGTTGCCGGCGGAGCGGCCGGCGCGCCGGCTGGTCCGCGCGCGCGGATTCGCCGACGTGCTGACCGCCAGGCTCCTGCCGCACTTCGCCGGCATCTTCATGCTGCACCTGACGCTGACCGCCACATTCATCGCGGTGCCGCACGTCCTGCGCGACGTGCACGGGATCGAGGTGTCGCGCCATTGGCTGGTGTATCTCTCGGTGTTTGCCGCCTCGGTCGCGCTCACCGTTCCGCTCGTGGTCTGGTCGGAGCGCCACAAGCGCCCGGGACGCGCGGCCCTCGTCGGCGGCGCCGCGTTGGCTGCAGCGCTCGCGGCCCTGGTTTGGGCATACGCGCACTTCGACGCGTTGCTGGCGGCGCTCGTGCTCTATTTCGGCGCCTTCAACTTCCTCGAGGCGCGGCTTCCCGCGGCGCTCACCGAGGCGGCCGGGGAGGCCTCGCGCGGCGCTGCGCTCGGCGTCTTCGCGACCTGCCAGTTCGCCGGTGCTTTCGCGGGCGGCGTGCTGGGCGGGGCTGCGCTCGGAAGCCACTGGCAGCTGACGGGAATATTCGCGGTCGCGGCCGTTGCCGTGGCGGGCTGGCTGCCATTCGCGACGGCGACCGAAACCCGCTGAACCGGGCAATTTGGCGGTGGGCGGGGAGCCGCCACGCGACTACAATACAGCGCGACAACCAGCGGGGAACGGCCATGGCACGCGGCGTCAACAAAGTCATCCTGATCGGCAACCTCGGGCAGGACCCGCAGTCCCGCGCCATGCCCTCTGGCAAGGCCGTCGTGAACCTGCGTGTCGCGACCTCGGACCAGTGGCGGGACAAGCAGACCGGCGAGAACAAGGAAGCCACGGAGTGGCACAACGTCGTGATGTTCGACCGGCTTGCGGAGATCGCCGCCGAGTACCTGCGCAAGGGTTCGCAGATCTACGTCGAGGGCCGCATCCGCACGCGCAAGTGGCAGGACAAGGAAGGCAACGACCGCTACACCACCGAGATCGTCGCCAACGAGATGAACATGCTCGGTGGCCGGGGCGGCGGCGATCGCGGCATGGGCAGCGCGCCCGACCGCTCGCGCGAGCGCAGCGAGGCGCCTGCGGCGCGCGCCGAGGCCGCGGGCGTCGCTGAATCCTTCGACGACGACATCCCCTTCTAAGGCCCGTCCAGGGGCACGAGCGGGACCGTCCCCTTTGTGACGGGCGTCTGCTGCCCATCACAAAGGCGGACTGTCCCCTCCTGATGCGGGGGTCTCTGCCCCGTTCCCGCCGCTTTATGTGATGTGGTTGGCGTCCTACGTCGCTGCATTAAGTCACCATCGAGCCGCTTTTTCGGGTTTCCCGCGCAGATGCCCGGGTTCCCGAGGAAATAAGGAGAGCGGCTCAATGGAGCTGGAGCGTAACCAGCCGTCCACGAGTGGGCTGCGCGAAGCCTTGTCGCCGTGGCTCGACCACGGGGCGGCCTGGCTCGTGCTGCTTTGCATCGCCATTGCGCTGGGCGCGACGCTCTCGGCGTTCCTCGGGCTGGCGCAGGGTGGCGGCATGGCCGGTTTCTTCACCCTTTCCGCCGCGACGCTTGCCGCAATGGCCGTCGCGGCACGCGCATCGACCCTGCCGGAGCTGAACGCGTCGCGCCGCCACGCGTGGCGCTGGCTGGCCCTGGCGCTCGGCCTCGAGATCGCCGCGATGCTTGCGGTGCCGGCAACGCGCGCATTCCAGTTCGCGCCGCTGCAGGCGGCGGTGAACGTCCTCCAGTTCTCCTTCTTTCCCTGTATCGCGATGGCAGCGACGGATTTCCTGCTCTCGACGCGGCGCAAGGCCTTCGGTCCGCAGTTCTGGCTGGAGTCGCTGCTGGTCGCGCTGTGCGTAGGCGCAGTGCTGTGGCTCGCGCTGCCGCACGACCTGCCGCCGGACGTGCTGCCGACGCGTGCCTCCTGGACTGTCGGTCTCGACGCGGTGCTCGGCGTGCTCGCCGGAATTCTGCTGCTGAGGCGCTCCGACTGGCAGGACTGGCCGGGCCTTGCAAGCTTCGCGCTCGCGCTCGCGGCCCTGGTCGGTTCGCGGCTGATCGAGGCGCATGCCGCTGCGGTCGGGATTGCCTCGGCGCGTGCTTTCCCGCTGCACCTGGCCGCGATCGCAGGCTTCGCAGTCGCGGCGCAGCTCGACTACCTCCGCGCGGAGCGGCGCGCGCCGCCGATGGACGCGGCGGAGCGCGGTTCGCCGCTGGCGGCGCTCATGCCCTATGCGGCACTGATGCTCGCGGGATATGCGCTGCTGGTCCTGCACGAGGGCGACTTCCGCGAACCCGCCGGTCTCGTCGCCGCGGTGGTCTGCATCGCCGCAGGCCTGCTTTTCGCGCGCCAGGCCTTTGTGACCGCGATGGCGGTCGCCCTGCAGACCGGACTCGCGACCCGGTCGGCCGAGGCGCGCTTCAACGCGCTCATCCGCAATACCGCGGACGTGATCGCGATCGTCACGGCCGAGGGGACGGTCACCTACGTCACGCCGACCGCCGAACGCATCTTCGGTTTCCCGGCGCAGGACCTCATCGGCCAGCATCTCGAGGAGCTGGTCGCCTTCGACGACCGGCCGCGGCTGCGCGAGTTCCTCGCGCATGACCTGTCGCTGGCCGGATTTTCCTCGGTCATGGAGGCGCGCGTTCCGCGCGGCGACGAGCGCCAGCGCGTGGTCGAGATCCATGGCACCAACATGGAGGCCGAACCCGCCATCGGCGGCCGCTTGCTCAACCTGCGCGACACGACCGACCGCAAGGGCATGGAAGAGCAGCTGAAGCGCATGGCGCTGCACGACCCGCTGACGCTGCTCGCCAACCGCTCGCTGTTCCGCGACCGGCTCGAGCATTCCGTGGCGGTGAGCAAGCGCAACGGCCGCGGCGTCGCGGTGATATTCGTGGACCTCGACAACTTCAAGCAGATCAACGACTCGTTCGGCCACGCGACCGGCGATCGCGTGCTGCACCGGAGCGCGCAGCGCCTGGTCAAGTCGACCCGCAACGGCGATACCGTCGCGCGCCTGGGCGGCGACGAGTTCGCGGTCCTGCTCGAGAACCTGACCGGACGCGAGCCGGTCGTGGAGATCGCGGCGCGCATCGTCGAATCGCTGCAGGAGCCGCTCGACATTCCCGGCGCCAACGCGCGCATTGCCGCGAGCGTCGGCATCGCCTTCTCCGGCGCCGAAGACGGCGTCGAGGAGCTGATGAGGAACGCGGACGTCGCCATGTATGCCGCCAAGTCGGGCGGCAAGGGCCGTTACGTGGTCTACGAGCCTTCGATGCAGCACGCCGCGAGCGAACGCCGCGAGATGGAGGCGGACCTCGACCAGGCGCTGCGCGGCAGCCAGTTCCTGCTGCATTACCAGCCGATCGTCGAGCTGCACTCCGGCTACCTGCTGGGCGTCGAGGCGCTGGTGCGCTGGCAGCACCCGGAACGCGGCCTGGTGCTGCCCGGCGAGTTCATCCCGATCGCGGAAGAAACGGGCCAGATCGTCCCGCTCGGTCGCTGGGTGCTCGCCCAGGCTTGCCGCGAGGTCAAGGTCTGGCAGGCGCGCCTTCCCGAGGGCCGGCAGGTGCGCGTCGGCGTCAACGTATCCGCCGCGCAGCTCTCGAAGTCGGACATCTGCGCGGACGTGCGCAAGGCGCTTGCGATTTCCGAGATCGACCCGGGCTGCCTCGTGATCGAGCTGACCGAGAGCGTGCTGATGCAGAACAGCGAATCGGTGCTGGCGACGTTGCAGGCCCTCAAGAAACTCGGGGTGCGCATCGCGATCGACGACTTCGGCACCGGCTACTCGTCGCTGTCCTACCTGCACCGCTTCCCGATCGACATCCTGAAGATCGACCGCTCGTTCGTGGAGCGGCTCGGCGGCGTCGAGGGCGGCGAGGACTTCACGCGCGCGATCATCACGCTCGGCAACACCCTCGATCTCGAGGTGGTTGCCGAGGGCATCGAGCTGGAGCACCAGCAGCGCGGTCTCATCGAGCTCGGCTGCGTGGCAGGGCAGGGTTACTACTATTCGAAACCGGCGCTGCTGCACGAGCTCGAGTACTCGGTGCACATGGCGCGCCGGCGCACGATGGCGGACACGCTGCCCCAGGGCGCCAAGATCACGGCGACCGGGCGTTTCGTCATCGGCGACCTCAAGCCCGCCGATTTCGTCTCGACGGGGACTTTCGGCCGCGAGATGTCACGCAAAAAATAATATAAAACAGCGGTTTACGTGGCCCCCGGGTCGCCGTCCTACGCGCATTGCCGCTTCTGCGGCAGGCCCAAACCCGGTACCCTAAGCGGCTGTTTTCGCTTTGGGGGCGTTGCATCCTGGACATGAGCGGCCGGCTCTACATTTCGACATTCGGCTGCCAGATGAACGAATACGATTCGGCGCGGATGGCCGACGTCCTGCGCGAATCCGACGGCCTCGAGATGACCGCCGACCCGGAGCGGGCGGACGTCGTGCTGCTGAACACCTGCTCGGTGCGCGAGAAGGCGCAGGAGAAGGTGTTCTCGCATCTCGGCCAGTGGCGGCTCCTGAAGCAACGGAAGCCTGGCCTCGTCATCGGCGTCGGCGGCTGCGTCGCGAGCCAGGAAGGCGAGGGAATCCTCGAGCGCGCGCCGTTCGTGGACCTCGTGTTCGGGCCGCAGACCATCCATCGCCTGCCGGCGATGATCGCCGCGCTGCGCACGACAAACGCGCCGCAGGTGGACGTTTCCTTCCCGGAGATCGAGAAGTTCGATTGCCTGCCGGCGCCCGCCGCCGCCGGAGCGAGCGCATTCGTCTCGATCATGGAAGGCTGCAGCCGCTACTGCAGCTTCTGCGTCGTGCCCTATACGCGCGGGGAGGAGATCAGCCGCCCATTCGACCAGGTCGCCGCCGAAGTCGCGTCCCTGGCCGCCCAGGGCGTGCGCGAAGTGACGCTGCTCGGACAGAACGTGAATGCGTTTCGCGGACCCGCGGCCGACGGGCGGATCGTGGACCTCGCGGGGCTCATCAGGCACGTAGCGCGGCTCGACGGACTCGAGCGCATCCGTTTCACGACCTCGCACCCGCTCGAGTTTTCGCAGCCGCTGATCGACGCCTACGCCGACGTGCCGAAGCTCGCCAACTACCTGCACCTTCCGGTTCAGAGCGGCTCGGACCGCATCCTGGCGGCGATGAAGCGCGGCTACACGAGCCTGGAATACAGGCACAAGATCAGGAAGCTGCGCGCCGTGCGCCCCGACATCAGCCTCTCCTCCGACTTCATCGTCGGCTTCCCGGGGGAAACCGCGGCCGATTTCCGGCAGACGCTGGAGCTGATCGCCGAGGTCGGCTTCGACCAGTCCTTCAGCTTCATCTACAGCAAGCGGCCGGGCACGCCCGCGGCCGCACTGCCGGACGAGGTGCCGCACGAACTGAAGCAGGAGCGGCTCGAGCTGTTGCAGGCCCAGCTCAACGGCCAGGCGCGGCAGATCAGCCGGGCGATGGTCGGCAGTACGCAGCGCGTGCTGGTCGAGAAGCCGGCGCGGCGCGACCCGCGCCAGCTCGCGGGCCGGACGGAGAACATGCGCTGGGTCAATTTCGACGGCCCGCGGAGCCTCATCGATTGCTTCGCCGAAGTACGCATCACGGAGGCCATGCCGAATTCGCTGCGCGGCCGGTTGGTCGCTTGAACGCCGCCCCGGAGTCCAGCGTCGATTTCGGCGCGGAAGACAATGCGCGCCTCGCCGCGGTCTGCGGGCCGCTCGACGAGAACCTGCACCGGATCGAGAATCGCCTCGGCATCGAGATCCGCCGCCGCTCGGGGCGCTTTTCCCTGCGCGGCGCGAACGCGGCCGCGGGTGCAGCCGTGTTGCGCCAGCTCTACGAGCGCGCCGGCGTGCAGCCCGTGACGCCCGAGGACGTGCACCTCGCGATCCAGGAAGGCGGCATGGGCGCGCAGCAGGCCCCCGACGAGGATGCCGTCGAGACGCTGCGCGGGCTGATCCGCGGGCGCGGCGCGAACCAGCAGCAATACCTGCAGTCGATCCGCTCCCACGACCTCACCTTCGGCATCGGTCCGGCCGGCACCGGAAAGACCTACCTCGCCGTCGCCTGCGCGGTCGAGGCGATGCAGCGCGAGAAGGTCCGCCGGCTCGTACTCGTGCGCCCGGCGGTGGAGGCGGGCGAGCGGCTCGGCTTCCTGCCGGGCGACCTGTCCCAGAAGGTGGACCCCTACCTGCGGCCTATGTACGACGCGCTGTACGAGATGATCGGCTTTGACCGCGTCGCGCGGCTCATCGAACGCGCGATCATCGAGATCGCGCCGCTCGCCTTCATGCGCGGGCGCACGCTGAACGAGGCCTTCATCATCCTCGACGAGGCGCAGAACACGACCGTCGAGCAGATCAAGATGTTCCTGACCCGCATCGGATTCGGCTCGCGCGCGGTCGTCACCGGCGACATCACGCAGACCGACTTGCCGGCGCACCGCCAGTCGGGCCTCCGCCACGCGCTCGAGGTGCTCGACGGCGTGAAAGGCATCGCCGTCACGCGTTTTACGGCGAAGGACGTGGTCCGTCATCCGCTGGTGCAGAGGATCGTCGAGGCCTACGAGCGCGATTCCGGTCAGGGCGGCGGGAGCCGGGCATGACGCTCGAGGTCGTGCTGCGCTACCGCACGCGCCGGCCCTGGGCGCCGGGACCCGCGACGCTCCGGCGCTGGGCACGACTTGCCGCGGGTGGTTGCGGCGGCGAGGTTGGAATCCGCGTGGTGGGCGCCGGCGAGAGCCGCGCGCTGAACGCGCGCTGGCGCGGCCGCGACGGGCCGACCAACGTGCTGTCCTTTCCGGCATCCCCGGACCTTGCCGGGCGGCAGCTCGGGGACGTCGTCGTCTGCGCGCCGGTCGTCGCGCGCGAGGCGCGCGAACAGGGCAAGCCGCTTGCCGCGCATTGGGCGCACATGGTCGTCCACGGCACGCTGCACCTGCTCGGGTTCGACCACGCGCGCGCGCGCGACGCGCGGCGCATGGAAAGCCGCGAGCGCGCGCTCCTCGCACGCATCGGCGTGCCGGATCCCTATGGCGACTGAGCGCAAGGGACGGCGCCGGCGGGGCTGGCTGCAGCGCCTTACCAGCGAGGGCCCGCGCGACCGCGCGGAGCTGGTCGAGGCAATCCGGGCCGCGGCGCGGGCCGGCGTCATCGACGGCGATGCGCTGCAGATGATCCAGGGCGTGCTGCGCGTTGTCGACCGCCACGTGCGCGACATCATGGTGCCGCGTTCGCAGATGGTGGTGCTGGAGCGCGACCTGGGCCCGCAGCAGCTCCTGCCGGCCGTGATCGAGTCGGGACACTCGCGTTTCCCCGTGATCGGCGACGACCGCGACCAGATCGCCGGCATCCTGCTGGCGAAGGACCTGCTGCGCTATTTCGCCGAGGACGAGCAGGGCGGCTGGGACATCCGCGAGGTGCTGCGCCCGGTTTCCTTCGTGCCGGAGAGCAAGCGCCTCAACGTGCTGCTCAAGGAATTTCGCGCGAGCCGCAACCACATGGCGATCGTGGTTGACGAGTATGGCGGCGTCTCCGGGCTCGTCACCATCGAGGACGTGATCGAGGAGATCGTCGGCGAGATCGCCGACGAGTACGACACCGACGAGGACCAGACCGTCCGGCGCGAAGGCGAGCGCCAGTTCGCGGTGCAGGCGCTGACGCGCGTGCAGGAGTTCAACGAATACTTCGGCACCCGCTTCAGCGACGAGGACTACGACACGATCGGCGGCCTCGTGATGCACCAGTTCGGACGCCTGCCGCGGCGCGGCGAGGCGGTGACGATGGAAAGGCTGGAGTTCAAGGTGCTGCGTGCCGACCGCCGGCGCATCGACCAGCTGCGCGTGACGACGCCGGAGCCGCTGCCGGCGCGCCCCGGCGATCCGGTCGCCGACTGAATGCCGTCGCGGGAGGAATTGATGTCTCGCTTCCTGGGCCGCCGCGAGTTGATCGCGGCGATCGCGGGCATCGGCACCTCGTTCGCGTTCGCGCCCTACGGCCTGTCCTTCCTGGGCGTGCTCGGGCCGGCGGTCCTGTTCCTGCTCTGGGACTTCTCGTCGCCGCGCGATGCCGCGCGCACCGGTTTCTGGTTCGGAGCCGCGCTCTTCGGCGCCGGCACCTGGTGGATCTACACCGCGGTACACGATTTCGGCGAGGCGCCCGCGTGGCTCGCGCTGTTCCTGCTCGCGGCGCTGCTCGCGATCAAGGGCGCCTACTATGGACTGTGCGGATACGTTCTGCTGCGCATCGCGCCGGACCACTCGCCGGCGCGTTCGTTGCTGCTGATTCCTGCCGGCTGGACTCTGATGGAATGGCTGCGCGGCTGGTTGTTCACGGGATTCCCGTGGCTGCAGCTGGGGTACGCCCAGAGCGATACGCCGCTGGCCGCCCTCGCGACCGCAGGCGGGATTCACCTGGTCACGTTCGCGACGGCCGCGACGGCTGGCGCGCTGGTGGTCCTGCTGCACCCGGGTCGCGGACGCATCGGCGCAGTCGCGCTGGCGGCGGCGTTCTGGATCGGCGGCTGGCTGCTTACGGGCCACGAATGGACCAGGCCTTCGGGACCGCCGCTCGAGATCGCGCTGCTGCAGGGCGCGATCCCGCAGGACGAGAAGTGGCTTGCGGCGAACCGCGCGGCGACGCTCGAGAAGTACCGCCTGCTCAACCGCGAGGCGCTCGGCGCGCGGATCATCGTCTGGCCGGAGTCGGCGATTCCCGTGCTGGCGCAGGACGCGCAGGCCTATCTTGCGGAAATCCGTGCGGAATCCGCCGCGCAAGGATCGGACGTGATGCTGGGCCTGCTCGACCTCGATCCCCGCACCGGCGTCATCAGGAACGGCCTCTACTCGATGAGCGCGGCGGGCGACGGCTGGTACTTCAAGCGACGCCTCGTCCCTTTCGGCGAGTTCTTCCCGGTGCCGCCGACCGTGCGCCGGTGGATGCGCCTGCACAGCCTGCCCTACTACGACATGACGCCGGGCGAGGAATCACAGACGCCGCTCGAGGCCGGCGGCGAGAAACTCGCCGCGACCATCTGCTACGAGGATGCCTACGGCGCTGAACAGCTGGCCGCGCTCCGGAGCGCGACGCTGCTCGTCAATGCGACCAACAACGCCTGGTTCGGCGACTCGTCCGCTCCCCACCAGCAATTGCAGATGGCGCGCTTCCGCGCGCTCGAGGCCGGCCGCTGGCTCATGCGCGCGACCAGCAACGGCATCACCGCCGTCATCGCGCCCGACGGCAGGGTGGCGGCGCGCATTCCCCAGTTCCAGCCCGGCATCCTGAAGTCCCGGGTCGTGCCCCGCACCGGCCTCACGCCCTACGCCCGCACCGGCAACTGGCCGATCCTTTCATTTGCCTTCGCAATGTTGATTGTCTTCACGGTGCTGCGCCTCAAGAACCGGTACGCCGGCTGAAGGCTGCGCGGCCGGAGGGCCTTCCCGGGATCGTGCGCGCCAGGGATGGCGCGCCCGAAGCCTACAGGGATGTATTCATGGCGGTCCCGGGAAGGCCCTCCGGCCACGCAGCCCTCAGGTATCCTTCCGTATTCCGATGAAAGAGCGCTACGAACCGCGAGAAATCGAGCCGCAAGTCCAGGCGCAATGGGAAGCCGCCGGCTCGTTCCTCGCGCGCGAGGACGCCGCGAAGCCGAAGTACTACTGCCTGTGCATGTTCCCCTACCCGAGCGGGAAGCTGCACATGGGGCACGTGCGCAACTACACCATCGGCGACGCGCTCGCCCGTTACATGCGCATGCAGGGCTGCAACGTCCTGCAGCCCATGGGCTGGGACGCATTCGGCCTGCCCGCCGAGAACGCCGCGATCGAGAACTCCGTCGCGCCCGCGAAGTGGACCCGCGACAACATCGCCCACATGAAGGCGCAGCTGATGTCGCTCGGCTTCGGCATCGACTGGTCGCGCGAACTCGCGACCTGCGACGCCGGCTATTACAGGTGGAACCAGTGGCTGTTCCTCAGGATGCTCGAGCGCGGCATCGCCTACAAGACGACCGGAACCGTCAACTGGGATCCCGTGGACCAGACCGTGCTCGCCAACGAGCAGGTGATCGACGGCCGCGGCTGGCGCACCGGCGCGCCCGTCGAGCGGCGCGAGATCCCGATGTACTACCTCGGGATCACGCACTACGCCGGGGAACTGCTCGCCGGGCTCGACCGGCTCCCCGAGTGGCCCGAGCGCGTTCGCGCCATGCAGGCGAACTGGATCGGGCGCAGCGAGGGCGTGAACCTCGCCTTTCCCTACGAGATTGCGGGCCGCAAGGGCGAACTCAAGGTCTTCACGACGCGGGCCGACACGATCATGGGCGTCACGTTCGTCGCCGTCGCCGCGGAGCATCCGCTCGCGGAGCTCGCCGCAGGGCGCGACCCGGTAGTGCGCCGGTTCGTCGAGGCGTGTCGACGCGGCAGCGTAATGGAGGCGGACCTCGCGACCATGGAGAAGACGGGCGTCGCGACCGGGCTGGCCGTGCGCCATCCGCTCACGGGCGCGGAAGTGCCGGTCTGGGTCGGCAACTACGTGCTGATGGCCTACGGCGAGGGCGCAGTCATGGGCGTGCCGGGCCACGACGAGCGCGACTTCGCGTTTGCGAAGAAGTACGGCCTGCCGATCCTCCAGGTGATCGATGCGGACGGCCAGCCGTACTCCACCGGCGCATGGCAGGCGTGGTACGCCGGGCACGGCCGCTGCATCCACTCCGGTCCGTACGACGGGCTCGACTTCGACGCCGCGACCGACGCGGTCGCGCAGCGACCTCGAGGCGAAAGGCCTCGGCCGCAAGCAGGTCGTCTGGCGGCTGCGCGACTGGGGCATCTCGCGCCAGCGCTACTGGGGCTGCCCGATCCCGATCATCCATTGCCCGGCCTGCGGCGACGTGCCGGTGCCGGACGACCAGCTGCCGGTGCGCCTGCCGGAGGACCTCGTGCCGGACGGCTCCGGCAACCCGCTCGCGAAGTCGAAGGCTTTCCTCGACGTCGCCTGCCCGAAATGCGGTGCCGCGGCGCGGCGCGAGACGGACACGATGGACACGTTCGTGGACTCGTCCTGGTACTTCTTCCGCTTTGCCTGCGCGGGGAACGATGCGGCGATGGTGGACGCGCGCGCGGCCTACTGGATGCCGGTCGACCAGTACATCGGCGGAATCGAGCACGCCATCCTGCACCTGCTGTACTCGCGCTTCTGGACGCGCGTGATGCGCGACTGCGGGCTGACGGACCTCGACGAGCCGTTCCAGCGCCTGCTGACCCAGGGCATGGTGCTGAACGAGATCTGGTTCCGGAAACCGGCGTCGGGCCGGATCGTCTACTACCATCCTGCCGACGTCGAGGCGTCGGGGGAGGGCGCGTCGCGCACCGGCATCCTCAAGGCGGACGGCCGGCCGGTCGAGTACGGCGGCATCGGCACGATGTCGAAATCGCGCCGGAACGGCGTTGACCCGCAGTCCATCATCGACCGCTATGGCGCGGACACGGCGCGATTCTTCGTGCTCTCCGACGTGCCGCCCGACCAGACCTGCCTGTGGTCGGACGAGGGCGTCGAAGGCGCTTTCCGGTTCATGAGGCAGCTCTGGAGGCTGGTGCACGGGCACGTCCAGGGCGGCGCGGCCGGCGCCCCGGACGCCGCGGCACTCAACCGCGCGCAACGCGAACTGCGCAGGCAGGTGCACCAGGCGCTGGTCAAGGTCGGCGACGATATCGGGCGGCGGCGCATGTTCAACACCGCCATCGCCGCGGTGCGCGAGCTCTACCACGCGCTCTCGTCGTCCCAGGACCGCTCGCCGGCTGGCCGCGCGGTCATGCAGGAGGCGCTCGAGCGGGTCGTGCTGATGCTCTCGCCGATGGTGCCGCACGCCGCGCAGGCGATGTGGCGCGCGCTCGGGCATGCCTCCCTCGTCGTCGATGAGCGCTGGCCCGAGGCGGACCCGGCGGCGCTCGTGCAGGACACGATCGAGATCGTGGTGCAGGTCAATGGCAGGCTGCGAGCGCGCATTGCCCTCGCCGCGGGCGCCGACGAGGCCGTCGCGCGCGAGGCCGCTCTGGCCGATCCCGGCGTCGCGAAATTCGTCGCCGGCCAGCCGGTGCGCAAGCTCGTCTACGTGCCGGGCAAGCTCGTGAACGTGGTCGTCTGATGCGCCGCGCCGCGATCCTCGTCGTCGCCCTGGGGTTCGCCGCCGGCTGCGGCTTCCACCTGCGCGGCCAGGCGCCGCTGCCGCCGGTGATGGCGGCGCCTTTCGTCGATGCCAGCGACCATTACACCCCGCTGTACGCGGCGCTCGATGCGCGCCTGCGCGCGGCCGGGGCCAGGCCCGCGCCGAATGCCGCGGCCGCGACCGCCGTGATCCGCCTTTCCGCCGACGACACAGGCCGCGAACTGCTCTCGGTGACCGCCGACAACAAGCCGGGCGAGTACGAGGTCTACTATTCGGCGGAGTTCTCGGTCTCGAACGGGCCGGCAGTGCTGCTCTCGCCCAAGCAGGTGAAGCTCACGCGCGAGTACGGCTATGACGAGTCCGCGGTGCTCGCCAAGGAGCACGAGGAAGAGTCGCTGCGGATCGCGCTCGCCGAGGAAATCGCGGACCAGATCCTGCGGCGCCTGGCGGCCCTGTGAACATTTCCGTATTCGACGTATTCAAGGTCGGCGTCGGTCCGTCCTCCTCCCACACCATGGGGCCGATGCTGGCGGCCAGCTTCTTCGTGCGCGACCTCGAGGCGAAAAGCCTGCTCGACGCGACCACCGAAATTTACGTCCAGCTCTATGGCTCGCTCGCGCTCACCGGGCTCGGCCATTGCACCGACCGCGCCATCCTGCTGGGACTCGAGGGCCACGACCCCTCGGCATTCGACCCGGCCGTCATGGAGCCGACGCTCGCGCGCATCCGCGGAAGCGCGCGGCTCCGGCTGCTCGGCCGCCGCGAGATCGCCTTCGACGAACCGATGAACCTGCTCTTTCATCGCGACCAGATGCTGCCGGGGCATTCAAACGGCATGCGCTTTACGGCGCGCGACGCAGCGGGAAGGACGCTGCTCGCCGAGGAGATGTACTCGATCGGCGGCGGTGCCGTACAACGCGCCGGCGAGGAGGCGGCGGCTTCGGCGATGCCGGCGGAGTTGCCGCTCCCGTTCGGCGACGGCGAGGAACTGCTCGCGCGGGCGGACGGCGCCGGGCTCACGATTGCGGGCGTGATGCGCCGCAATGAGGAGGCGCTGCGCCCGCGTGCGGAAGTCGACGCCAGGCTCGCGCGCATCTGGACCGTCATGCAGGCATGCGTCGAACGCGGTTTTGCGGCCGAGGGCGTGCTGCCGGGCATCCTCAAGCTCAGGCGCCGCGCCCCGCAGATGAAGCGGGCGCTCGAGTCCGACGCCGCCCGGCCCGACCCGATGGAATGGGTCAACGCCTGGGCGCTCGCGGTCAACGAGGAGAACGCGGCGGGCGGGCAGGTCGTCACCGCGCCGACCAACGGCGCTGCCGGCATCGTTCCCGCCGTGCTGCACTACTACGCCCGGTTCTGTCCCGGCAGCGATGCCGCCGGGATCCAGGGCTTCCTGATGGCCGCCGGGGCGATCGGGCTCCTCTACAAGCGCAACGCATCGATCTCGGGCGCCGAGATGGGCTGCCAGGGCGAGGTCGGCGTCGCCTGCTCGATGGCGGCGGCCGGTCTCGCCCAGGCGCTCGGCGCGAGCAATGCCCAGGTCGAGAACGCCGCCGAGATTGGCATGGAGCACAACCTCGGCCTCACCTGCGACCCGATCGCAGGCCTCGTGCAGATCCCCTGCATCGAGCGCAACGCGATGGGCGCGGTAAAGGCGATCAATTCGGCGCGGCTTGCGCTGCGCGGCGACGGCACTCACAAGGTGTCGCTCGACCAGGTGATCGCGACGATGCGCCAGACCGGCTACGACATGAAGTCGATCTACAAGGAAACCTCGCAGGGAGGCCTCGCCGTCAACGTCCCGGAGTGCTGATGAATTGGAGGGGACGGACCCCTTCATATTCGAAACGGCAACGCTCCCCTCCGAATATGAAGGGGTCCGTCCCCTTCAATTCCCTGCGAAGCGGTCGGTGGCGCGTACCAGCGCGTCGGTGATGCCCGGCTCGAAAGCGGAGTGACCGGCGTCGCCGACGATTTGCAGTTCCGCCTCGGGCCAGGCGCGGTGCAGGTCCCAGGCCGTGCGCACCGGGCAGACGACGTCGTGGCGGCCCTGGACGATGACTGCCGGGATGTGGCGAATCCTGCCGACGTCGTCGAGCAGCTGGCTTTCGCTGCGCATGAAGCCGCGGTTCACGAAGTAGTGGCATTCGATGCGTGCGACCGCGAGCGCGAAATCGTCCTCGCCCCACTTGCGCACGTTGTCGTCATCGGTGAGCAGGTAACTGGTCGCACCCTCCCACATGGCCCAGGCGCGCGCGGCCGCCTGCGCCCCGGCGCGGTCGCTGCCGGTCAGGCGCCGGTGGAAGGCGCGCACGAGGTCGCCGCGCTCCGCCTCCGGGATCGGCGCGAGGTATTCCTCCCAGCGGTCGGGGTACAGGAAGGAAGCGCCGGCCTGGTAGAACCAGTCGAGCTCGGCCTTGCGCAACAGGAAGATGCCGCGCAGCACGAGTGCGCTGACGCGCTCCGGGTGCGCCTCGGCGTAAGCGAGCGCGAGCGTCGATCCCCATGAGCCGCCGAATGCCTGCCAGCGCTCGACGCCGGACATCTCGCGCAGCCGTTCGATGTCCGCGACCAGGTCCCAGGTCGTGTTGTGCTCCAGGCTCGCGTGCGGTCGGCTGCGTCCGCAGCCGCGCTGGTCGAACAGGAAGATGCGGTAGCGCGCAGGGTCGAAGAAGCGCCGCGACCGCGCATCGCAGCCCGCACCGGGCCCGCCGTGCAGGAATACGACCGGCTCGCCTTGCCGATTGCCGCATTCCTCCCAGTAGATCTCGTGGCCGTGGCTGACGGCCAGGTGGCCGCTGCGGTTCGGCTCGATGGCCGGGTACAGGCCGCGTCGCGGCGCGCTCGGATCGTTCATGAGGGCCGGATCAGAACCGGATCAGGATCCCGGCGAGCGCCTCGCCCTGGAAGATCGTCGAGCCGCTCGCGACGATGCGGCAGACACCCGCGCCATTGTCGGACTTGCAGAAGAACGAGGCGTCGGTGTCAGTGAAGGTCAGGTAACCGCGCCCTTCGAAACGCAGGGCCGCGTTTTTCCCGAGCGGCACTTCGAGACCCAAGGCCATCGAGCCGGAAAACTTGGTGCGGTCGTCGCCATCCGGGCCCGAGACCGAAAAGCGCGTCACGCCGGCGCCCATCGCGAAGTAAGGTTGTGCGCGTTCCCAGCCGCCGAATGGCAGGGTGCCGCCGATGTGCAGGTACTCGACGTCGACGCCCACGGTTCCGGTCCCGTCGTCCATGTCGGTCGACTGGCGCGAGTACCACAGCTGGTAGAAGCGGTCGTCGCCTTTGCCGTAGCGCAGTTCCAGCGCGATCGCGAAGCTCCCGCTCTCGTCGAGGTCGCGGCTGGCGCCCGTGTCCTGGTCCTCGAAGCTGCCGCCGCCGCGATAACCGCCGTTCAACCCGACCTGAAATGTCGGCAGCTCTTCCGCGTTTGCGGCGGGCAGGCCGAGCAGTAACGAAATGGCCAGCAGGACGATGCGGTTCATGCGGCGCTGACTATCGCACAGCGGCACATTAGGTTGCCATTGCGAACAGGAATCATTCGCATTAAGATCTACAGGTTTTGCACACGCAGGTCACCTCCGTCGGCGCCGTCGCGCGGATTCTCGCCTGGGCAGGGCTTGCCGCCCTCACAGCTTGCGTGAACGAAGTGCCGCGCGGGCACTCGCCGCCGGCAGAACCGCCCGCGACGCCCGGTCTCTCGGCCGTCGCGGCACTCGGGGAACGGCTTTTTCGCGACGAGTCGCTCTCGGTCTCGGGAAGGCTGGCCTGCCAGACCTGTCACCGGCCGGAATTCGCGCACGCCGCGCCGCCGGCGGATGTCGTGTCGAAGGGCGGGCCTTTGATGGACGTCCCTGGCATTCGCAACTCGCCCTCGGTCCGCTATGCGAGCTTCACGCCGGCTTTCGGCTTCGACGCCGAGGGCACGGCCTTTGGCGGCTTGTTCCGCGACGGCCGGGCTGCATCCCTGGTCGACCAGGCGAAGGTGCCGTTCACGGACCCGCGCGAGATGGCGAACGCGGCCCCCGCGGACGTGATCTCGCGCCTGCGGCAATCGCCCAATGCCGCGCGCTTTCGCGCCGTATTTGGCGCGGACGCGCTCGATGACGTCGACGCAGCTTACGGCCGCCTGGCGGCGGCGATCGCGCTTTACGAAGTAGAGAATCCCGACTTCCACCGCTTCGACAGCAAATACGACGCCTGGCTCGCGGGCAAGGCCAGACTCGCGCCCGCAGAGCGCCGCGGTCTCGCGTTGTTCGAGGACCCTGAAAAGGGCAATTGCGCGGCCTGCCATCCGAGCAGGCGCGGCCAGGACGGCGCGCCGCCGCTTTTCACGGACTACACGTACGACAATGTCGGCGTGCCGCGAAACGCCCGTATCGCGGCGAATGCGAATCCCGCGTTTTTCGATCTCGGCCTGTGCGGGCCCGAACGCCGCGACCTCGCGGCGCGCGCGGATCTGTGCGGCGCATTCAAGGTGCCGAGCCTGCGCAACGTCGCGCGCACGGCGCCGTATTTCCACAATGGCGCCATCGCGAGCCTGCGCGACGCCGTTGCATTTTACGCGCGCCGGGACACCGATCCCGGCGAGTGGTACCCGAAGGGCGCAGCGGGAATCGCCCGGTTCGACGACCTGCCGGCGGCGTTCGCGGGATCCGTCAACACGAGCGAAATGCCCTATGACCGCAAGCCCGGAGAGCGTCCCGCGCTGGCGCCCGCGGAGATCGACGACATCGTCGCGTTCCTGCGGACGCTCGACGACGGTTACAATTGACGGGCCATGCGCATCAACACCGACCAGGTCGCAGCCACGCTGCACAAAGGCCTGGCGCCCCTGTGGCTCATCGCCGGCGACGAAGTGCTGCTGACCGGCGAGGCAGCGGACCGGGTGCGCGCGCGCGCGCGCGGGGACGGATTCACGGGCCGCGAGCTTTTCGTCACCGGGCGCGGTTTCGACTGGTCCGAAGTCACGGCGGCGAGTCGCACGTTGTCGCTGTTCGCGGAGCGCCGCATCCTCGAAATCCGCATGCCGACGGCGCGTCCCGGCAAGGATGGCGGCGCTGCGCTTGCGGCGCTCGCCGCGGATCCCGGGCCCGGCAATCTCGTGTTGGTCGTAACGGCGCGGCCTGAAAGGGAAGCCTGGTCGAGCGCCTGGCTGAAGGCCTTCGAGAGGAATGGCGTGTTCGTGCAGTCCTGGCCCGTGGACATCGCGAAGCTCCCGCAATGGATCGCCGAGCGCGGCTCGAAGCTCGGCCTCGCCTTCGAACGGGGAGCCGCGGCGCTCCTGGCCGAACGCGTCGAGGGCAACCTGCTGGCGGCGCAGCAGGAGATCGACAAGCTTGCGCTGTTCGTGCCCGGCGGCAGCGTCTCGATCGAGGCCGTGCAGGCCGCCGTCGCCAACAGCTCTCGCTACGACGTCTTCCAGCTCGGTGAAGCCGCGCTCGCAGGGGATGCGCCGCGCTCGCTGCGCATCCTCGACGGCCTGCGCGCCGAGGGCGCCGAGCCGCCGCTCGTGCTCTGGGCGCTCTGCCGGGAGCTGCGCGCGCTCGCCGACGCGCGCAAGGGCATCCAGAGGAAATCCTACGGTGCCGCCGCAGAGCGCCACGCGACGCTGGTCGCCCGTGCCGCGAAGCGCACGGCCCGCCGGCCCATCGAACCCTGGTTTGCCGCCGCCGCGCACATCGACCGCCAGGTGAAGGGCCAGGCGCGGGGCAAGGCGTGGACTTCGCTCACCGCGCTGGTGGCCGAACTCTCGGGCGCAAAGCGCGACTTTGCGCCGCCGCGCGACTGACCCGCCCTGGCGATGCGCCCGGTCGGCCTCTTCGGCGGGATGTTCGATCCCATCCACTACGGGCACCTGCGCACGGCCCACGAGATATGCGAGCTGCTCGGCCTCGAGCGCGTCGCTTTCCTGCCGGCGGGCGACCCGCCGCACCGCGCGGCGCCGCTCGCGGACGCCGCCACCCGGGCGGCGATCGTCAGGGCGGCGATCGCCGACGACCCGCGTTTCGTCGTCGACGATCGGGAACTCCGCCGCGGCGGGCCGTCCTACACGATCCTCACGCTCGAGGAGATGCGCGTCGAGCGCGGCGCGCAGCCCATCGCGATGATCGTGGGCATGGATGCTTTCGCCGGGATCGAGAGCTGGCACCGCGCCCGGGAAATCGTGCATTTCGCGCACATTGTCATCGCACGCCGCCCGGCGGCTTCGCTGCCGGCCGGCGGGCTGGCCGGGGAGCTCCTGCGCACGCGGCGCTGCGACGACCCGGCGCGGCTGGCCGAGGCGCCGTCCGGCCACGTGCTGGTGAGCGAGAACACCGAGATCGACCTGTCTTCGAGCGCCGTCCGGGCGGTGGTTGCGGCCGGCCGCGACCCGCGCTACTTGATGCCCGAGGCGGCGCGTAGGATCATCCTCGCCACGGGCAGTTACGCCCGGCCAGGTGAAAAGAAGGAATGACCGTCCCGAGACCGAAGAGGAAACGCACCGCCACCGCCACCAAGAAGACCAGGACCGGACCTGGCGCCTTGACGAAGATCGCAGTCGCCGCGCTCGCCGACATGAAGGCCGTCAACGTGAAGGTCCTCGACGTGAGGAAGCTCACGGACGTGGCCGACACGATGATCGTCGCCACCGGCAATTCGGACCGGCACGTGAAATCCATCGCCGACCGGCTGATCGAGCGCTGTCGCGAGGCGGGTCAACGCGCCTACGGCGTCGAGGGCAAGCAGGAAGGGGAGTGGGTGCTGGTGGACCTGCAGGATCTCATCGTGCACGTGATGCTGCCGCGCATCCGCGAGTTCTATGCGCTCGAGAAGCTCTGGGACCTGCGCCCCGCGCAGCGGGAACCCAGCGTCGCCTGAGACCCGTCCGTGAAGATCCGGCTCATCGCGGCCGGCACCCGCCTGCCTGCCTGGATCGACGCCGGAGTTGCCGAGTACGCGAAGCGTTTCGGGCACGGACTCAGGTTCGAGCTCGTCGAGATTGCGCTCGCACGCGAGGCGGTGCGGATGCGCGCGGCCATCGGACGCTCGGACTACGTTGTCGCGCTGGCGGTGGACGGGCGCTCGATGACGACGGCCGCGCTCGCCCAGTGGCTGGAGGCGCGCATGGGTGGCGGCAAGGACCTCGCATTCCTGGTCGGCGGGCCCGACGGCCTCGATCCGGCGCTGGCACGCGCTGCCGACTTCCGCTGGTCGCTGTCGCCGCTCACCTTTCCGCATGGACTCGTACGGGTGATGGTCGCCGAACAGCTCTACCGCGCTCACAGCCTGCTGGCGCGACACCCCTATCATCGCGCCTGAAGAGAGGCCCATAAGCTATCCTCGCGCTGCCATGGGTTATGACGCGATCGTGCTGGCGTCGGCGTCTGCGCGCCGCAGCCAGTTGCTGCACCAGATCGGCGTCAGGCACCGTGTTGCCGCGCCGGACATTGACGAGCGCACGCTGGCCGGCGAGCAGCCGGCCGACTACGTGCTGCGCCTCGCCGCCAGCAAGGCGCGCGCCGCCGTCCTGGCGGCAGGCGGACAGCCGGACGTTCCGGTTCTCGCTGCCGATACCACCGTGGTGCTCGGCACCCGCATGTTCGGCAAGCCCGTTGACGAGGCGGGCTGCGTCGAGATGCTCAGGGCGCTTGCCGGCCGCACCCACGAGGTCATGACCGCGGTGGCCCTGTGGCAGCCTGGCCGGCTGCAACAGGCACGCAGCACGAGTCTCGTCACGTTCCGCGCGATCGCGGATGACGAGTGCCGCCGCTACTGGGCGAGCGGGGAGCCTGCGGGCAAGGCCGGGGCGTATGCCATCCAGGGCCTCGGCGCCATCTTCGTCGAGCGCCTTGAAGGAAGTTTCTCCGGAGTGATGGGGCTGCCGCTGTTCGAAACGGCGCTGCTGCTCGACGCCGCGGGCGTGCGTCGCTGGCAGTCGCCGTCGGCGGCCGGAACGCCGTCCGCGCCGGCCTTGTCCAAATGCTGAGCCCCCCATCCGGCGTTTTCGCATGAGTTCCTGGACCCCGTGGCTGCATCGACTGTGGCGCTGGACAGCCGGCCTCGCCGGCCTCGCGGCGCTGCTGCTCGCGCTCGGGATCGGCGCCTTTCGCCTTGCGATCGACCTGCTGCCGGGCTACCAGGAGCGGATCGTCGCACGCGTGCACGAGGCGACGGGCCTCACGCTCAAGTTCGATTCCGTGTACGCGCGCATCGGCCGCTACGGCCCCGAGATCGTCTTCCGCGGCGCTCGGGTCCTCCCGGACTCGGGTGATGCGCCCCTGGTCACGGCGGCGGCGGGCCGCGTGAGCCTTTCGATCCCGCGCTCGATCTGGTACCGCCGCCTGGAGGTGGCGCGCGTGTCGTTCGTGCGACCGCGCCTCAATTTCGTGATCACGCCGGACGGGCGAATCCGCCTCGTCGGGCAATCGGCGCTCGAGCGCCCGGACGCCGCGCAGGCGCCGATGACGCTCGCCCGCTTCCCGCGCGGCCACTTTGCAGTGACCGACGCGGTGCTCGACGTCCTCGACCTGCGCGCCAGGCAGGGCCGCTTCCAGCTCACCGGCGCCAATCTCGATGTCGTGCGCAAGGGCGACGACATCAGCCTGGCCGGGCGCGTCGACCTGCCCGAACACCTCGGCGCCTTCATCGACCTCGATGCCGAGGCAAGCGGCGACCTGGCGGACTCGTCCGCGGTCGACTGGCGCGCGCACGTGGACGCGCGCGACCTCGACCTGGCCCAGTGGGCTGCGCTGCTGCCCGACAGCTTCCACGTCCCGACTGCCGGGCATGGTTCGATCCGGGCCTCGCTGCGCGGTCGGGGAAACAGCGTCACGAGCCTGCGCGTGCAGCCGGACTTCGAGAACCTGCGCCCCGCCGGTGCCGACGAATCGTTCTCGCGCATCGCCGGCGACATTCGCGTGCAGCGCGAAGGCGCCACGATATCGCTCGAGGCATCCGGGCTCGAGCTGTCGCGGCCCGGCGCGCCGTGGCGCCCGACCGGCCTCGAGGCGCGCCTGACGCGCAAGGATGGCCGAATCGCCACTGTGGCGGCGCGCGCCGACTACCTGCGGGTCGAGAATCTGGCCGCGCTCGCGATTGCGCTTCCGCCAGGCACGCTGCGCGACCGCATCGTCGCGCTGTCGCCGCGCGGCGAGCTCTATGGGTTGGACATGACGGTTGCGGACGCAGGCGACGGGCGCCTGCCGGACATCACAGGTCGGCTGCGGTTCGTGAATGCAGGCTTTGCGCCGTACGGACGGGCGGCCGGCATCACCGGCTTCGACGGGGAGATCGAGGGCAACGGCGGCAGCGGCGTCGTGCAGCTCGCCACTCGCGACGCGACGCTCGACTGGCCGCAGCAGTGGCGTGCGCCGGCCACGGTCCTGCGTGCGGACGGCCGGCTCGGCTGGCAGCGCTTCGACACCGGCGTGCGGCTCTGGGGCGACGATGTCTTCGCCGACAGTGGCCACGGCGTCGCACGCGGCAAGGTCCGGCTTCTGCTGCGCCCGGGCGAACTGCCCCTCATGGACGTGAAAGCCACCGCCGAGAATTTCGACGTGACGCAACTCTGGCGCTACCTGCAGACCGGCCGGCTTTCGCCGAAGACGATCCGCTGGCTCGATGCCGCGTTTAAGTCCGGCCGCGTCACGCAGGCGGCGGTGACGATCACGGGACCGACCCAGGGCTTCCCGTACCGCGAGGGCCAGGGCGTATTCCGGGCCACCGGCCACGCCAGCGGCATCCGGCTTTTCTTCGCCGCCGGCTGGCCGGAGTTGCAGGGCGTCGAGTCGGATTTCGATTTCGCCGGGCCGGCGCTGCACGCGGTCGCGAGCCGCGGCAGCATCGGCGGCGTGCCATTCACCGACGCGGAGGTGCAGAGCGGCGACTTGCGCGAGGCAATCTTCGCCGCGCGCGGCCGCAGCGAGACCGATGCGGGCCGCGCGATCCGCATGCTGCAGTCGACGCCGCTCGCCCCCTCCTTCGGCACCTTGTTTGCGGACCTGGCGGGCAGCGGCCCGGTGACGGCCGAGGTCGCGATGGTGCTGCCGATCAAGCAGTTCGACCGGCGCGTCGTCACCGTGATGGCAAGCCTCCAGGGCGTTGCGCTGCGCCAGCGGGCGCAGCCCTGGGAGGCAACGGACATCAGCGGCGACCTCTGGGTGCGAAATCGCGAAATCGAGGCGCCCGCGCTCGCAGGCCGGACGCTCGGCGGCCGCTGGCAGGCTTCCATCTCGACCAGCCGGCAGCCGGGCGGAAACCTGCGCACCGTGGTCACCGGCCAGGGAAACCTGCAGGGCAACGCATTGCAGCCGATCGCGCGGCTTCCGGACAACGCCGGGATCGCCGGCAGTGCGCAATGGCACGGCACGCTCGACGTCGAACGCAACGCGGACCCCCGGGTGCCGGCCCGCGGGACCGTGCGGATCTCGAGCGACCTGCGCGGCCTTGGCTCGTCGCTGCCCGAGCCATTCGGCAAGCCGGCCGAAAGCCAGCGTCCGCTCGAGCTCGTCGCGAGTTTCGACGGTGCCGGCGGGCCGCGAATCGAAGGCAGGCTAGGCCGCGACGTCCACGCTCTCCTGCAGTGGCGCGCGCAGCCGGGTGGCGTGCCGGTCGAGCGCGGCGCCATCGCTTTTGGACGCGATGCGCCCCTCGCCATGCCGAAGGACCCGGGCCTCTGGCTCAGCGGGCATCTCGAAACGGCGAGCCTCACGAAGATCCTGGACCTCGAGTGGAGCGAGCCGCACGGCCGGCCGATCCAGGAATGGCTCGCCGGCGCCGACCTCTCGATCGACCGCTTCGAGGCGATCGGGTACGAATTCGCGAACCTGAGCGGCCGGTTGCGACCCGGCAACCGCGCCTGGGAGGTCACCGTGAACGGCGAGTCCATCTCCGGCCGCCTGGTCGTGCCATTCAGCTTTCCCGGCGAAGTGCCGATGGTGCTGGACCTCGACCGCCTGCACCTGGGCGAGCGTGCGACCGGGCTCGCGCCGCGTCCGGACCCGGATCCGCGCAAGCTCCCTGCCATCCGCGTGAATCTTGGCGACTTCGTGGCGGACCAACGCCAATTCGGCCGGGTCGAGGCGGAACTCTCGCGCGGTACGGCAGGCATCACGCTCAACCGGTTCACGATGACGCATCCGGCCTTTGCCGCTGAAGGGAGCGGCAGCTGGCTGGTGCGGGGCGACGTCGCGGGTTGCAGCCTCGATTTCGATGCCACCACCTCGAACGTGAAGGATTTCATGACCGCGATGCAACTCGGCTCGCAGGTGGAGGGCGAAAAAGGCCATATCTCCGCGCACCTGACCTGGCCCGGGGCGCCCGAAGCGAGCGCAATCGAGCGGCTCTCGGGCCAGCTCGAGCTCTCCGCCGCCAACGGCCAGCTCACCTCCGTCGAGCCGGGCGCGGGCCGCGTGTTCGGCCTCATGAGTCTCTCGCACCTGAAGCGCCGGCTGGCGCTCGACTTCAACGACCTGACCGGCGAGGGACTGTCGTTCGACACGCTGCGCGGCAGCTTCAGCCTGGCGGACGGGGACGCCTATACCGACAACCTGACCCTGCGCGGCTCTGCGGCCGAGATCGGCATTGCCGGCCACACCAGCCTGAAGCACCGCACCTATGACCAGACCGCGGTCGTCACCGGCCAGCTCGGCGCCTCGCTCGGCGTCGCCGGCGCGCTCGCCGGCGGCCCCGTTATCGGCGCGGCGCTGCTGCTGTTCTCGCAGGTATTCAAGGAGCCACTGCAGGGCGTGACGCGGGGCTACTATCGCATCACCGGAAGCTGGGATGATCCGCAGGTGAAGCGCATCGACGCCCGCGAGCTGAAGGACGATCGTCACGCCTCCCGGGGATCACCATGAGCCAGCCCATCGTCGCCGCCGTGCAGATGACATCGCTTGCGGACGTCGCCGCCAACCTCGAGACGGTCGGCCGGCTGCTCCGGATCGCTCGCGATCGCGGCGCCTGCCTGGCGGTGCTGCCCGAGAATTTCTCCTTTATGGGCAGAAACGAGGCGGAACGGCGCGCCGTCGTCGAGCGCGACGGGGACGGACCCGCGCAGGCGGCGGTTTCGGCGCTCGCGCGCGAACTCGGGCTTTGGGTCGTCGCGGGGGCGCAGCCGATCGCCGTCGCCGGCGATTCGCGGCCCGCCAACGCCTGCATCGTCTACGACGCCGCGGGCAAGCGCGTGGCGCGTTACGACAAGATCCATCTGTTCGACGTGGACCTGCCGGGCGGGCGCGAGGGCTACCGCGAATCGGCCAACGCGAAGGCGGGCACGAAGCCGGTCCTGGTGGATACGCCGGCGGGCAGGCTGGGACTGACGGTGTGCTACGATCTGCGCTTCCCGGAATTGTTCCGCCACCTCGTTGCCGAAGGAGCCGAGATCTTCAGCGTGCCATCCGCCTTCACGAGCCCCACGGGCCGCGCGCACTGGGAAACCCTGCTCCGGGCCCGGGCCATCGAAAATATCTGCTTCGTGATCGCTGCCGCGCAAAGCGGCCTGCACGACAGCAATCGCGAGACCTATGGCGACAGCCTGATCGTCGACCATTGGGGCCGCGTGCTCGCGCGCCAGCCGCGCGGCAGCGGCGTGGTCGTGGCGGCGCTGGACAAGGCCGGCCAGCTGGAGGCCCGTGCGAGCTTTCCCGCACTCCGGCACCGGGTCCTCGCAAGCCCATGACGACCGACGCGCTCGCCTGCGCCCGCGAACGCATCCTCGCTCCGTCCGGCCTCGACGACCGGCGGCTCGAGCAGGCGCTCGACTCCGTGCTCGGGGCGAGCGTGGACGCAGGCGACCTCTACTTCCAGCTTGCGCGCGAGGAGCACTGGGCGCTCGAGGACGGGATCGTCAAGGAAGGCAGCCACGGCATCGAACAGGGTGTCGGCGTTCGCGCCATGGCCGGCGAGCGCACGGGCTTCGCCTATTCCGACGAGGTCGTGCCGGCTGCGCTGCTCGAAGCGGCGCGCGCCGCGCGCGCGATCGCGCGCGAAGGCGGCAAGGGGCGGCTCCAGGCCTGGCATGCGACCGCGGCGCACCGGCTCTACCCGGTCGAGGACCCGATCTCGACCCTGGCCGACGCGGACAAGGTCGCGCTCCTGCAGGAACTCGATCGCCGAGCCCGCTCGCTTGACCCGCGCGTGAAGCAGGTGGTGGCGACCCTGGCCGCAATCCACGAGATCGTGCTGGTCGCCGCGAGCGACGGTACCCTCGCCGCCGACGTGCGCCCGCTCGTGCGGATGAACGTCTCGGTGATCGTCGAGCAGGACGGGCGCCGCGAGCAGGGCTATGCCGGAACCGGCGGGCGCTACTCGCTGCAGGAATTCGTCGCGGGCGAGAAGCCGCTGCGGCTCGCGCGCGAGGCCGTGCGCCAGGCGACCGTCAACCTTGAATCGGTTCCCGCGCCCGCGGGCACGATGACCGTCGTGCTCGGTCCGGGCTGGCCCGGCGTGCTGCTGCACGAGGCCGTCGGCCACGGCCTCGAGGGCGACTTCAACCGGCGCGGGACGTCCGCTTTCACGGGGCGCATCGGCCAGCGCGTGGCTTCGAGCCTCTGCACCGTGGTCGATGACGGCACGCTGGCCGGACGGCGCGGCTCGCTCAATATCGACGACGAGGGGACGCCGACTTCCTGCACGACGCTGATCGAGAATGGCGTGTTGAAGGGCTACCTCCAGGACAAGCTGAACGCGCGCCTGATGGGCGCGAAACCGACCGGCAACGGGCGGCGCGAGTCCTTCGCGCACACGACCATGCCGCGCATGACGAATACTTACATGCTCGCCGGACCGCACGAGCCCGAGGAAATCATCCGTTCGGTAAAGCGCGGCCTGTACGCGGTGAACTTCGGCGGCGGGCAGGTGGACATAACTTCCGGGAAATTCGTGTTCTCGGCGAGCGAGGCCTACCTCATCGAGGATGGCAGGGTGACGTCGCCGGTCAAGGGCGCGACACTGGTCGGCAACGGGCCGGACGTGCTGACGCGCGTCAGCATGGTCGGCAACGACCTCATGCTCGACGAGGGCATAGGCAGCTGCGGCAAGGACGGACAGACCGTGCCGGTCGGCGTCGGCCAGCCGACGCTCAAGGTCGACGCCTTGACGGTGGGCGGAACGGGCTGATGCGCGTCGCGCGCCCGCTTTACGAGGCGCTACCGTACGCCTACGTCGCAATCGGCGTCGCTGCCGTCGGCGCATCGTTCGCATGGCGCGTCGTGGAATGGTCGGGCGTCCTCGCGCTTTTCGGCGTGGTTGCGATCGTCGGCGGGCTGGTGCTCGCGCTCCGGCGCCGGGATTACCGGATCCAGAAGCGCCACTACGGGGGCGAATTCGAAGGGGAGGAGTAGCCGCCAGCTCAGGCCGTGCCCGCGGCAGGGGCGGCGTCGCCGGCATCTTCCTGCGCGTCGGGCAGGTCTTCGCCGCCCGGCGCGGGCGTGCCGAGCGCCGGGTGATCGCCCGTCGTCTCCTGCGCATGGCCGCGCGCGCGCGCGGAGCGCTCGTCCAGGTACATGATCTCGTGCTTGCCGAGCACCACGACGTCGCCGTCGTTCAGGTGATGCCGGCGCACGCGCTTGCTCTTTACGTACACGCCATTGGTGCTGTTGAGGTCCTCGAGGATGCTGCCGTCGGCAGTCGTCGTGATCTGGCAGTGGTGCCGGCTGACGTACTTGCTGTCGACCTGCACGTCATTGTCCACGGTGCGGCCGATGAGCAGCCGTCCGATGCGCAGCGCCCGCTCCTCGACGTGCTCGCCGCCGTGGGCGACGATGATGCGCGCGAGCACCTCGTCCCCGGATACCACACGCGCCGCCGGTGCCGGCCCGGAAACCCCGGCCCTCATGCGGCTGGTGCGCGCCGCGAATTCGACCCACTGCAATTCCTCGATCGCGGCGCGCAGCTCCTGTGCGCTGACCGCCGGCTGGCCGGTCGCGAAGGCGACCATGAGTGCGGTGTCGCAGAGCGTGTTGACGAGCCGCGGTACGCCGCCCGCATAGCGGTAGATGACCGGCAGCGTCTCGGGCACGAACAGCTGGCGGCCGTGCGCGCCCGCGACCTCGAGGCGGTGCAGGATGTAAGCCTCGGTTTCCTCCGGCGTGAGCGCCGTGAGGTGGAAGCGGAGCCGTATGCGCTGCACGAGCTGGATCAATTCCGGCGAATCGAGCTTCTCGTTGAGCTCCGGCTGGCCCGCCAGGATGATGCGCAGCACCTTTTCCTTGGTGGTCTCCACGCCGGACAGCAGGCGGATCTCCTCGAGCACGCGGTTGCTGAGGTTCTGCGCCTCGTCCACGATCAGCAGCACCTTGCGGCCGGAGGCGTACTGCTCCACCAGGAACTGGTTGAGCGTCGCGATCAGCTCGGCCTTGCGCATCTTGAACGGCGAGAAGCCGAACTGGACCAGCACGGCCTGCAGGAATTCGATCGGGGAGACCTGGGTCTGCGCGACCTGCGCGACCACCACGTCCTTCTCGAGCTCGCGCAGGAAAGTCTCGAGCAGGGTGGTCTTGCCGGAGCCGATCTCGCCCGTGATCACGACGAAGCCGTCGGTGAACCAGATCGTCGATTCCATGTACGCCTTGGCGCGCGCATGGTGCTTGGAGAGGTACAGGAACGCCGGGTCCGGGCTCAGCCGGAACGGCAACTCGTTCAGCTTGAAGTGATCCAGGTACATGGGGGCCTACAGGCTAGCACAGCGCAAGTGCCGGTCATTATTGGGGAATCAACTCGCGTCGCAATTGCCGCGCGATACGGTCGCGGCGCGCCCGGGTTCCCGTGACGAGGGTCACATGTCCGAGTTTACGGCCCGGCCGCGCGTCCTTGCCATAGTCGTGCCAGTGCAGACCCGGCCGCGCGAGCAGCGTGGCAGCCCGCGGCTTGTGCCCGATGACATTCACCATGACCGCGTGCCCGCGCGCCCGCGTGCTGCCGAGCGGCAGGCCCGCGACCGCGCGCACGTGGTTCTCGAACTGGCTGGTCTCCGCGCCCTCGATCGACCAGTGGCCGGAGTTGTGCACGCGCGGCGCCATTTCGTTGGCGACCAGTCGCCCGTGCACCACGAAGTACTCGACCGCCAGCACGCCGACGTATCCGAGCGCGCGGAACAGGCGCCGGTGATTGCGCTCCGCGGCGCGCTGCAGGACCGCATTGCGGTAAGGCGCGCGGGTCACGGCGAGGATGCCGTTTGCGTGCTCGTTCTCGGCCAGGGGATAGCAGGCGACGGCGCCATCGCGGCCTCGCGCCGCGACCAGGGAGACTTCGCGCGAGAAGTTGACGAAGCGCTCGTAGATGAGCGGCTGGTCCGCGAGCTGGTCGTATGCCGTGCGCGCATCGCGCGCCTGCCGGATGCGCGCCTGGCCCTTGCCGTCGTAGCCGAGGCGGCGCGTCTTCAGGATTCCCGGTACGCCGAGGGCGGCCATCGCGCGATCGAGGTCGCCTGGCGTGTCGACGGGCGCGAACGGCGCGACCGGGATGCCGAGCCTGCCGAACAGGCGTTTTTCGGACAGCCGGTCCTGTGCTGCCGCGAGCGCGCGCGGCGGCGGCCACACCGGGCGGATTCTCGCGATGGCGCGCGCGGCGGCGACCGGCACGTTTTCCCAGTCGAAGGTGACGACGTCGACGCCGCGCGCGAAACGCATCAGCTTGCGGCGGTCGTCGAATGCGCCGGTGACGAGATCGGCGACCGCGGCGCCGGGAACGTCGCGGCTGCGGTCATACATGGCGAACTCGAGGCCGAGCGGGATTCCGGCGAGGGCCATCATCCGGCCGAGCTGGCCGGCGCCGACGATGCCGATTCGCATGGCGGGCCTCAGCAGGCGGACGGATCCGGCTTCGCCAGCACGTCGGCGGTCTGTCGTTCGCGGAAGGCAGCCAGCGCGTCCCGGAATGGCGGATGACGGCCCGCGAGGATGGCGGTCGCGAGCAGCGCGGCATTGCGTGCCCCGGCTTCGCCGATCGCCACGGTTGCGACCGGCACGCCCGCGGGCATCTGCGCAATCGAGAGCAGGGAATCGAGTCCGTTCAGCGACTTCGAGCGGATCGGCACGCCGATCACGGGCAGCAGCGTCTTTGCCGCCGTCATGCCCGGCAGGTGCGCGGCCCCGCCGGCGCCGGCGACGATGACCTCGATCCCGCGCGCCGCGGCCCCTGCCGCGTATTCGAACAGCAGGTCCGGAGTCCGATGCGCGGAAATGACGCGACTCTCATGTGGCACGGAGAGTGCCGCGAGCGTATCTGCCGCGTGACGCATGGTTTCCCAGTCCGACGATGAGCCCATGATGATGCCGACCAGCGGTTTCATCGCGGAAGTTTAGCACGAGGGGGGTCTGCGACGGCTGTGGCGCTCGCGCTAACTCGTTGAACGGACTGGAATTCTAGAAAAGCGGGCGGTAAAACAAACAACCCCTGCGCCGACAGGGAGTGTTGCGACGCAGGGGGGATGCCCGAAGATCAGGGGATGCTTGATACGCTGGGCAACGCGATCAGGCTATCGCGCCCGGCGAACGCAACGACAGGGGCGCTGTCTCCACCAGGCGACAAGCGTCCTACAAACCCAGGATGGACTCATGCTTCAGGCCCACTTCGCAGCGAAATTCCGCGCCGCCGCAATCGCCGCGCTCGTTTTCGCCCTGCAGGCCATCGGGCCCGCGGTCACCGACGCCCACGCCGACGATGCGGCGTTGTCGCACGCGCGGGAATTCCTCGAGCGGCATCCTCTGATAGACGGTCACAACGACCTGCCGGAGGTGATCCGCGAGAAGGGCGAGCCGCCGCGCGACATCGCGGCGTACGACCTCACGCGCCGCACCGCTGGCGACACCGACATCGCCCGCCTGCGCGCCGGCGGCGTCGGCGGGCAGTTCTGGTCCGTCTATATCCCGAGTTCGCCCGACGTCGGCAACAAGGGGTTCGCGCGCATCCAGCTCGAGCAGATCGACATCGCGCTGCGCGTTATCGAGCGCTATCCCGACGACCTTGCGCTCGCGCTCACGGCCGACGACATCGAGCGGGCGAATGCGGCCGGCAAGATCGCGTCGCTGCTCGGCATCGAGGGCGGCCATGCGATCGAGAACTCGCTGGGGGCCCTGCGCGACTACTATCGCCTCGGCGTGCGCTACATGACGCTCACGCATTTCAACGCCAATGACTGGGCGGACTCGGCGACCGAGCCGCCGCGACATCGCGGGCTCACGAGGTTCGGCGAGGCGGTCGTGCACGAGATGAACCGCCTCGGAATGCTCGTGGACCTCTCGCACGTCTCGGTCGACACGATGGACGATGTGCTGGAGGTGACCGGGGCCCCGGTGATTTTCTCGCACTCGAGCGCGCTCGCCCTCACGCCGAGCCCGCGCAACGTGCCAGATTCCGTGCTCGCGCGCGTGCGCGGGAATGGCGGGATCGTGATGGTGGACTTCATCTCGCAGTTCACCGTCCAGGGCCAGGCCCACGTGCGCTGGCAGGAAGCCTTTGCGCGCGAAACCGGCGCGCAGCTTGCGGACACCGATTACGACGAGAAGCTCGAGAAGTTCACCGCCGGGCATCCGGAGCCCCGCGCGTCGATCGCGGATGTCGCGGACCACGTCGAGCACGTGCGCGACGTCGCCGGCATCGATCATGTGGGGATCGGCGCCGATTTCTTCGGCGAGCCGGACTGGATGGCCGCCGGGCTCGAGGACGTGTCGCGCTACCCGGAACTGTTCGCGGAGCTCATCCGCCGCGGCTGGAGCGATGCGGACCTCGAGAAGCTGGCACGGGGGAACGTGCTGCGCGTGATGCGGGAGGCGGAAAAGGTCGCCGCCCGGCTGCAGAAGGAACGACCTGCGTCATTCCTGACGATCGAGCAGGTGGACGGCGGCCAGGCGCTGCCGGATACCTATTGAGCGTCAGGGCTCGGCCAGCAGCGTGTCCTGCACCAGGCGAAACAGCTTGCGGCCGGCGCCCGCCGCGCGACCGGCCCGGCGCTCGGCGGTCGCCGCGGCCACCAGCGCCGCAATTTCGGCGCCGTTCGCGGACGGGTGCGCAGCCAGGAATTCCGCAAGCGCCGCGGCGTCCCCGCCGGCCAGCCGGTCGCGCCAGCGCTCGGCCCGCTTGAAGCGCGCGGCCTCGATGCGCGCCGCATCCGACCGGGCCTCTAGGACTGCCTCGAGGGGCGCCGGGTCGATGCCGCGCATCAGCTTGGCCACGAACTGGCGCTGGCGCAGGCGCGCCGCGTGGCTCGTGATGCGCCGCGCGAGGGCGATTGCGTCGGCGAGTTTCTCGGGCAAGTCGAGGCCTTCGGCGACGATTTCCGTGGCGTCGATCAGCCGGTCGGCCAGGGACTGCACACGCTGTGCCTGGCGCTTCAATTCGGACTTTGTGGGCGGCGCGACGCCGCCGGGCAACTCGCGGCGGCGCATCTGAAGATGCTAGCACGCGCGTCATTGGCCGCCGGCTGACCACGGTACAATCCACGGACCCATGGCCGAATCCAGCCCATATGACCAGCAAGCGCTCGAGGCCGTGGTCGAGCGCGCCCTCGCGCTCGCGCGGGCCGGCGGCGCCACCGCGGCAGAGGCGGGCGTCGGCGTCTCCGCGGGCCTGTCCGTGACAGTACGGCTCGGCGAGGTGGAAACCCTCGAATACCAGCGCGACCGCAGCCTCGGCGTCACGGTCTATGCCGGACAGCGCAAGGGCTCGGCGAGCACTGCGAACCTGACGCCGTCCGCGATAGAGGAGACGATCGCCAAGGCGCTGTCGATCGCGAGCTTCACGGCAAACGACGAGTTCGCGGGCCTGCCCGACGCGGAGCGCATGGCGGACCGTCTGCCTGATCTCGACCTCAGCCACCCCTGGGACCTCGAGGCACCCGCTGCGGTCGAGCTGGCCAGGCGCTGCGAGGCCGCGGGTCTCGCATTCGACCGGAACATCCGGAACTCGGAAGGCGCCTCGGTATCGACCCATCGCAAGCTCAGCGTCTTCGGCAACAGCCACGGCTTCATCGGCGGCTACCCCTCGACTTCGCACAGCGTCAGCTGCGTCGTGGTCGGCCAGAAAGACAGCGAAATGCAGCGCGACTACTGGTACACGGCGGCGCGCGACTGGCGCGCGCTCGAGGACGTCGAGGCGGTCGGCCGCCGGGCGGCCGAGAAAGCCGTGCGCCGCCTCGGAGCCGGCAAGCTCCCGACCTGCAAGGCGCCGGTGCTGTTCGCGCCGGAACTGGCGCGCGGGCTGATCGGCCATTTCACGGGCGCGATCAGCGGCGGCGCGCAATATCGCAGGAGCAGCTTCCTGCTCGATGCCAAAGGCGAGCAGGTGTTTCCCGAGGCAATCTCGCTGGTGGAGCGCCCGCACCTGCCGGGTGCGCTCGGCTCCGCGCCCTTCGACGGCGAGGGGGTCGCGACCCGCGACCGTGAGCTGGTAGTGGACGGCGTTCTCGGCGGCTACCTGCTCGATTCGTACTCGGCGCGCAAGCTCGGCCTGGTGACGACGGGAAACGCGGGCGGCGTCCACAACCTGGTCATCAAGGGGCACATGCTCGACCCGAAATCCCTGCTCAGGAAGCTCGGCACGGGCCTGCTCGTGACCGAGATGATGGGGCAGGGCGTGAACCCGGTGACCGGCGATTACTCGCGCGGCGCCTCAGGTTTCTGGGTCGAGAACGGCGAGATTGCGCGGCCGGTGCATGAAATCACGGTTGCCGGGCATTTGCGCCGGATGTACCGCGGAATCGTCGCCCTCGGCGACGACGTCGACCGCCGCGGCGCGATCCATTGCGGATCGGTGCTCATCGACGAGATGACGATCGCCGGCGACTGACGCGTCGACAGCGCCGCGCGAACTTCGCCGCGATAAAAGGGGACAGTCACCTTTTCCTTCGATCCTTTGGGAAAAGGTGACTGTCCCCTTTTGTCTCAGGGCGTCGCCGGCTGCGATGCAAGTTCGCGCAGCGTCATGCCCGTGATCCGCTCGCGCATCCCCGCTTCCACGGAATTCGCGACCTCGTCGGCCACGGGCTCGGTGCGGGCGCGCCACAGCAGCCAGGTCTCGTACTGGCGCTCGTCGCGCACCGCGTGCAGGACATCGGTCAGCGCGATGCTCTCGAGGTCGCGTGCCGGAATGAGCTCCTCGTCCTCGGTGAGCGTGACGAGCCCGGCACGCTCCAGGGAACGGACCACGGTCGCGACTGCGGAGCCCGGGACCTCGAGATCATCGGCGAGGTCCCGTTGCTGCCAGGGCGGCTCGCCGGCGACGAACTTGCGCGCGATCAACAACATCACGGTGAATGCGAGGCGCTCGCGCAGCGCGCTGGTCAGGCGTACGTGGCCCTGGCCGACGCGCAGGTACCTCGGGTTCTGCACGTAGAAGGAGAGCTGGGCGCCGATCAGGAGGATCAGCCAGCTGAGGTAGATCCAGATCAGCGTCGCGAGGAATATGGCGAAGCCGGCGTAGATCGCGACCATGTTGGTCGAGGCCGCGACGATGCGCGTGAACAGGGCGCCGCTCGCGGCCCACAGAAACCCGGCGGTGACGCCGCCGACGAGCGCCGCGCGAAGGCGCACCCGCGTGTTCGGGATGAAGGCGTAGAGGAACGAGAAGACGCCGGTCACGAACAGGAACGGTGCGAGGTACCCGAAAGCCCTGACGATGCTGCCGAAGGGCTCGTGGCTGGTGAGCCATTGCACGGGAGCGCGGGCCGCGACCGCGCTGAACAGGCTGAACGCGATGACGATGAAAACCGGCCCGATCACCATCAGGCTCAGGTACTCGCTGACGCGCCGCATCACCGAGCGTGGGCGCTCGACGTGCCAGGCGAAGTTGAACGCCTCCTCCAGCTTCTGGATCGTCGAGACGACCGTATAGAGCAGGAACGCGAGCCCCACGGATCCCAGCAGGTCGCCGCGCACGTTATCCACGAAGTGCATGAACTGCGCGGTCAGTTCCCCCGCGCGCTCGCCGATCGGGCGCAGGAACTCGTAGATGAGCGGCTCGAGGTCGCGGTGCACGCCGAGCCCCTTCAGTACCGCGAAGGCGAAGGCAGCGAGCGGGACGAACGAAAGCAGCGTCGTGTACACGAGCCCCATCGCCCGCAGGTTGAGCTCGCCCGCGAGCAGGTCGCGGACCAGCGCGTACGGGTAGCGCGAGAGGTCGAGCAGCCAGTTCGCCGGCTTGACCGGCAGGTCGTGGCGGTCGAACAGCAGACGCTCGGCGCGCTCCTTGAGCTGCGGAAACGGGATCATCGCGCGAGCGTGGCACAGCGCTTTGGCGGCCGCAAACGCCGGCCGGGTCCGCCTGCTAGAGTGCGGCGATGCCCGGCGGTTTCCCTGAACGCATCGTCTGCCTGACCGAGGAGACGACCGAGACGCTCTATCTCCTCGGCGAGGAGGCGCGCATCGTCGGCATCTCGGGCTTCACCGTGCGTCCGTCGCGGGCGCGGCGCGAGAAGCCGAAAGTCTCGGCATTCACCAGCGCCCGGATCGACCGCATCGTCGCGCTGCGCCCCGACCTGGTGCTCGGTTTCTCGGACCTTCAGGCGGGCATCGCCGCCGAGCTCGCGCGAGCTGGCATGGAGGTGCACCTCTTCAACCACAGGAGCATCGCGGAGATCCTGCGCATGGTGCGGATGCTGGGCGGCATGGTCGGGTGCGCGCCGCGGGCGGATGCGCTCGCAGCGCGGCTCGAGGCCGGCGTCGAGTCGATGCGCGCCGCGGCTGCCCGGCTGCCGCGGCGCCCGCGCGTCTATTTCGAGGAGTGGGACGAGCCGCTGATCGCCGGCATCCGCTGGGTGGGCGAGGTGATCGAGGCGGCGGGCGGCGAGAACTGCTTCCCGGAACTCGCGGAAAAACCGCTGGGCCGCGATCGCATCATCGCCGACCCGTCGGAGGTCGTGAGGCGCGCGCCGGACATGATCCTCGGCTCGTGGTGCGGCAAGAAGTTCCGGCCTGACCGTGTGGCGGCTCGCGTTGGGTGGGAGGCCATACCGGCCGTGCGCGACGGCGAGCTACACGAGATCAAGTCGCCAATCATCCTCCAGCCGGGTCCGGCGGCGCTGACCGACGGCCTCGCGCAGGTCCATGCGCTCATCGCGCGCTGGGCAGACAAAAGGGGACAGTCACCTTTACCCGGGAACTCCGAAAGGCAAAGGTGAAGGAAAAGGTGACTGTCCCCTTTTGAACTCACGCCGTGAGTCGCCGCTCAGCCTCGCGGTACCTGGCGACCGTGCCCGCGATGACCTCGGCGGGGAGCCGGGGCCCGGGCGGGCGCTTGTCCCACTCGAGCGTCTCGAGGTAGTCGCGCACGTACTGCTTGTCGAACGAGGGGGGGCTGGTTCCCTCGCGGTAGCCGTCCGCCGGCCAGAAGCGCGACGAGTCCGGCGTCAGCGCCTCGTCCATCAGCACGATCGCGCCCGCGGCATCGAGGCCGAACTCGAACTTCGTATCGGCGATCAGGATTCCGCGCGCGCGCGCGTACCCGGCCGCGAAGCCGTAGAGCGCGAGCGCGAGCTCGCGCACCTGCGCCGCGGTGGCCGCGCCAATGGCCTTCTCGATCGCGGCGTAGGAGACGTTTTCGTCATGCTGGCCCGCCGCGGCCTTGGTCGCGGGCGTGAAGATCGGTGCAGGCAGCTTTGCCGCCAGGGCGAGGCCCGACGGCAATGCGATGCCGCAGACTGCGCCGGTCTCCCGGTAGTCCTTCCAGCCGGAGCCGATCAGGTAGCCGCGCACGACGGCCTCCACTGGCAGGGGTCTCAGGCGCCGTACCACCACGGCGCGGCCCTCGAGCGGCGCGCGCTCCGCCGGGTCCGCGACGAATCTCGCGAGCGGCTCGCCGGTCAGGTGGTTCGCGACGATATGACGCGTGCGCGCAAACCAGAAGTTCGAGATTGCCGTGAGCACGCGGCCCTTGCCGGGAATCGGGTCCGGCAAGACGACGTCGAAAGCGGACAGTCGGTCGCTCGCGACGATCAGCATCCGGTCGTCGCCGATGGCGTAATTGTCGCGCACCTTGCCGCGGTGGAGCAGCGGCAAGGAATGGAGCTTCGACTCAAAGAGTGCGTCGGAATTCATGCGGTGGGCGCTCTTGCTAACATGGCGCGCTCCGGGCGGTCAAGAAACGGGTAGGGGACGATGGGTTGGACCGGCAAGCTGGTCGGCGCATTGCTGGGTTACGTACTGACGCGACGGCCGATGGGCGTCCTGCTCGGCATGATCCTCGGCCATCTCTGGGACCAGCGGGTCGCTGCGCGCAAGGCGGGGCCGCGTCCGGATATCGCGACCGTACGGCAGACGTTCTTCCGCGCCGCGTTCTCGATCATGGGCCATGTCGCGAAGGCGGACGGGCGGGTGTCCGAGCGGGACATTGCCGCGGCGCGGCGCATCTTTCGCCAGTTCGGGCTTGGCGAGGCCGACACGCGCGCCGCCATGGAGTTCTACACGCGCGGCAGGGAGGCCGACTTCGACGCCGACGCGCTCCTGGCCGAGCTCGCGGGGGCCTGTCGCGGCCGCGAGGAGGTGCTCCGCCTGTTCCTCGAGATCCAGATGCGCGCTGCGCTCATGGGCGACGGTCTCGAGGGCGCGACGCGCGCGAGTCTTGCACGCATCGCCGCGACGCTCGGCATCGGCGCGATGGAATTCGCCCATCTCGAGGCGCTGTTGCGCTTCCAGATGCATGCGGGGGCCTACGGCCCCGCGGGCACAGGCCGTGCCGGGCCCGCGCCGGGCGGCGCCGAGACCTCGCTCGACGAAGCCTACGAAATCCTCGGCGTCAGGCGCGATGCGAGCGATGCTGAAGTCAAGCGTGCCTGGCGCAAGCTCATGAGCGAAAATCACCCGGACAAGCTCGTCGCGCGCGGCCTGCCGGAATCCATGCTCGAGATCGCCAAGCAGAAGACGCAGGCGATCCAGGCCGCCTGGGAGCGCATCCGCGAAGCGCGCGGCATGCGTTAGAGTACGCGCGGGGGACGTTCCATGCTGGCACCGGTCATCGCGCCATCCATCCTGTCCGCGGACTTCGCGCGTCTCGGCGCCGAGGTCGAAGCCGTGCTCGCAGCCGGTGCCGACTGGGTGCATTTCGACGTCATGGACAATCACTACGTCCCGAACCTCACGATCGGTCCGCTGGTCTGCAAGGCATTGCGCAGGCACGGCATCACCGCGCCGATCGACGTGCATCTCATGGTGGAGCCCGTGGACGCGCTGGTGCCGGAGTTTGCCGAGGCGGGCGCCACCTGGATCAGCTTCCATCCGGAGGCCAGCCGCCACGTCGACCGCACCATCCAGTTGATCCGTGACTCGGGTTGCCGGCCAGGGATCGTGCTGAATCCGGCGACGCCGCTCACCTGGCTGGACCACACCCTCGGATCGGTGGACCTCGTCCTGCTCATGTCCGTAAACCCGGGCTTCGGCGGCCAGCGGTTCATCGAACCGGTCCTCGGCAAGCTGGTCGAGGCGCGCCGCCGCATCGTCGCCAGCGGCCGCGAGATTCGTCTGGAAATCGACGGTGGGGTGAAACAGGACAACATCGGTCGCATCGCCCGGGCGGGCGCCGACACCTTCGTCGCGGGGAGTGCGATCTTCGGCACCAGTGACTATCGCGCAACGATCCGCGCGATGCGCCGCGAAATAAAAGGGGACAGTCACCTTTAGCGCGAGCAGCCGTGCTTCGTGTGCGCCTCCGGGCGCTAAAGGTGACTGTCCCCTTTTATTTCGCGGCGGCGACTGCGGCCTTGGCGAATTCGGGCGCCGCCCGGGCCTTGACCTTGGGACGCGCGCCGAACACGACGATCGTCTTGCCGCGCGCGGTCAGCAGACCCTGTTCCTCGAGGACCTTCAGCACGCGGCCGGCCATCTCGCGCGAGCAGCCGACGAGTCGCGAAAGTTCCTGGCGGCTGACCTTGATCTGCATGCCTTGCGGATGCGTCATCGCGTCCGGCTCGCCGCAGAGGTCCATGATCGCGTGCGCGATGCGGCCGGTGACGTCGACGAAGGCGAGGTCGCCGAGCTTGCGATTGGTGCGGTCGAGTCGGGTCGCAAGCTGGGTCGCAAGCTCGAATACGAGGCCCGGGCTTTCCGAGGCCACCTGGCGGAAGCGCGGATAGGTCATTTCCGCGAGTTCGCATTGCGATCGCGTCCTGACCCACGCACTGCGCTGCTGGCTGTCCGAGAACAGGCCCATCTCGCCGAAGAACTGTCCCTTGTTCAGATAAGCGAGGACCATCTCGTTGCCATCCTCGTCCTCGATCATCACTTCGACCGATCCCCGGATGATGTAGTAGAGGACGTCCGGGAGGTCGCCCGCGTGGATCAGCGCCGTCTTGGATGGCACCGTTCGCACGCGGCAGTAGCTGAGAAAGCGGTTGATTGCCGGGATGTCGGTCAGTTGCTTGACGGCTTCTTCCATCAGTTTCCCCTGGGGTGGTCGCCGCGTGTTCCGCCGGCCGTGGCCTTCCCGCCCGTCGTTGTATTACAGCCACGCGCCCATCGCAAGACATAATCGGGCATCGGTCAGATCCAGTATGCCGTGGCGGTCATGATACGCGCAGTCATTCGCATGAGTGCCGGCACCGGAGAAGGCAATTCCGCGCCGCCCGCGGCGATAGCGTCGCGGCCATGGCCGATCTCGTCCGCCTGCATCTGCTGAACGATCGTTCGACTGCGCACATCGTCGCTCGGGAGGCGCTCGAGGTGACCAGCCAGATGGCCCTCGACCTGCCTTTCGGTCTCCGCCATGAAACCGAGGCTCGCGCGGTCGCCGGCAAGGCCCGCCAGCGCGCCGATGGCGACCGAACCGGCATACCAGAGCGGATTGAGCAGGCTGGTTCGAGCGCCGAGTTCGTCGAGCCGTTCCCGGCACCAGGCGAGGTGATCGCCTTCCTCGGCCGCCGCCCGCGTGAGTGCCGCCCGCGCATGCGGCGATTTTGCGGTCAGGGCCTGCCCCTGGTAGAGACCCTGCGCAGCGATTTCACCCGCGTGATTGACCCGCATGAGGGCCGCCGCAAGACGCCGGGAGCCGGGATCGAGGGTTGCAGAAGCCGGTTTCCCAGGGGTCGGGCGGCCGCCGGCCGCCCTTGAAAAGCTCCCGCGCAGGCCGGTTTCGGCCAGATCGAGCAGCCGGTCAAGGGGAGAAAGGACGCGCGGGTCCATGGGACGCATATTATATAGCCATTGCCCCGCGGCTTCCCTTGGCGCTACAAGGACTTGCGTACGCGGCCACGCGGCTTTGCAAGCCCCGGCCATCTGTGTAAACTTGCCGGCCTTTCCGAACCCGACCCTTTTCAGGGGCCCAAGATGAAGACGGCTTTCGCGACACCGGAGCGCGTGCGACGCGACTGGTACCTGGTCGATGCGTCCGGCAAGACGCTCGGCCGGCTCGCCACCCAGATTGCCATGCGGCTGCGCGGCAAGCACAAGCCGGAATTCACGCCTCACGTGGATTGCGGCGACTACATCATCGTCATCAATGCCGAGAAGGTCGCGGTGACCGGCAACAAGACCCGCGACAAGCTCTACCAGCAGCATACGGGCTATCTCGGCAACCTGAAGACGATCGCGCTCGGCAAGCTCCTCGCGGAGCACCCGGAACGGGCGATCGAGTACGCGGTCAAGGGCATGCTGCCGAAGACGATCCTGGGCCGGCAGATGTTTCGCAAGCTCCACGTCTTCGCGGGCGTCGCGCATCCCCATGCCGCGCAGCAGCCGAAGCAGCTCGATATCTGAGGTCCCACATGGCAACGAGTGCAAACCTGGCGACCGGCCGGCGCAAATCGTCCGCGGCGCGCGTCTTCCTGAAGCTCGGCAAGGGCGCGATCACCGTCAACGGCCGACCGCTGGACGAGTTTTTCGGACGCAAGACCGGCGTCATGATTGTGCGCCAGCCGCTCGAGCTGGTGCAGATGACGGACCGCTTCGACATCAACGTGCTGGTCGAGGGCGGCGGCATCACCGGCCAGGCCGGCGCAATCCGCCACGGCATCACGCGCGCGCTGATGGATTTCGATCCGGAGCTGCGCAAGCCCCTGCGGGCCGCCGGCTTCGTGACGCGCGACGCGCGCGAGGTCGAGCGCAAGAAGGTCGGCCGGCGCAAGGCGCGCCGCGGGACACAGTTCAGCAAGCGCTGATCCTTTCCTGCGGACGAACCGATTTTGGGGGATCGTCTAGCGGTAGGACTGCGGACTCTGACTCCGCCAACCTAGGTTCGAATCCTAGTCCCCCAGCCAACAAAAGCAGAAGGCCGGCCCGATCGTGGGTCGGCCTTCTGCTTTTCGGGCTCAGTTCGCGCGGGGCTGCAACCGGTGATACGCGCGCAGGAACGCGTAGATGTCATCGATTTCCGCATCCGTGAATCCGGCATCCGCCATCCAGTTCATCTTCGGAATTTCGCGCCCGCCGATCGGCTTGCCGGTGTGCAACAGGTTACGGAATTCATCCGGACCGTAGATCGCGAGGACCGCAAGCGATGGCCCGCCCTCGAGCGCGTAGCCATTGAAGTCGAGGCCGTGACATTCTGTGCAGACGACGCTCGCGAGGTAACGCCCCCGCTCGAAGGCGTTCCGCCTCGGCAACTCGCCCCAGCGCGGGCGCGCGGGCTCGACCTGGTCGGCGGATGCCTGCCAGCTACCCAGTGCGAGTCGAAGGCGTCCGCGCAGCGTGAGCTCCCGTGTCCGCGCTACGGGCGGGCGCGGTGACTGGCGCCGGAGGTGCGAAAAGATATTCGCCAGATCCTGGTCCCCGAGCGGCCACCAGGTATACGAGGCCATGCCGACGGCGCTCCGGCCATCGCGCTTGACTCCGTAACGCACGAGGCGCGCAAGCTCGGCGTCGCTGTAGCGCGGCACGACTTGCGTCAGAGTGGGCGCCGTGACGCGCCGGATTCCCTCGATCACCTCGGTGCCGCCTTCGCCTTCGTCGCCATGGCAGCCGGCCCAGCAACCGACGAGCCTGGCCATGTGTTCGCCCGCGTCCGGGTCGGGCGGGGTGTCGGTGAGCAGGGTGGCGAGCGGCGCGTCATGCGTTCGGCGGATCTTCCACTCGGAGATGCCGTAGATGGAGGCGAGGGCAGCAATGGCCAGGGTGACGGCGACGGCGACGGCGACGGCGTGCCTCATCGCGCGCACCGGGGTTCAGCGCTTCAGCGTTTTCACGCCCGCGTCGCCCGCGACGAGCAGCACGTCCGCCCCGCGGCGCGCAAACAGCCCGACCTCGACCACGCCGACGAGCAGCCCGATCTCGCCCTCGAGCGCCGAGGGGTCGGTAATGCGCAGGTTGTGCACGTCGAGGATCTCGTTGCCGTTGTCGGTCCGGAAGCCCTGGCGCAGCACCGGCTGGCCGCCCAGGCCCGCGAGCCGGCGCGCGACCAGCGAGCGGGCCATCGGGATGACTTCGACGGGCAGCGGAAAGCGCCCCAGCACGTCCACCAGCTTGGAGTCATCTACGATGCACACGAAGCGTCGGCTGGCCGCCGCCACGATCTTTTCCCGGGTGAGCGCGCCGCCGCCGCCCTTGACCAGGGCGAGGTGCCGGGTCGATTCGTCGGCCCCGTCCACGTACAGGGAAAGGTCGCCCGTGTCGTTCAGGGAGCACACCTCGATGCCCGCCTCCCTGAGCAGGCGCGAGCTGGCTTCCGACGAGGACACCGCGCCCTTGATGCGGTGGCGCAGGCCCTTGAGGGCGGCGATGAAATGATTGACGGTGGATCCGGTGCCGACGCCCACCGTCATCCCGTCCTCGACGTACTCGAGCGCCGCGAGGGCCGCGGCTTTTTTCTTGGAGTCGGCATCCATGTGCGGGTCCCGGATAAAACTGTGCCCGCTTGCGCGGGCACAGTCTCGTCTCTTGTTGAACCGGCGGTTGGTGGTCTTGCGATCAGCCAACCACCGATCCATGAGGCAAGAAGTTTACTTCTTCTTGGAAGCTTTCTTCTTCGCCTTTTTCTTCGCAGCCATGTTGGATCTCCATGTCGGGGTTAATCCGAGGTCGAGTATATACACGGTTGACGGGAATGCAAGCAAGGGGTATGCACTTCGCGCGTCGATGAGCGGCATCGCAAGCGTCGCGACGCAGGTCAGCGCGGCGCTTCGCGCGCGAGTCGGTGAATGAATCTCCACTCGTCTCCGGTCACCGGCATCACCGAGAGTCGATTGCCGCGGCGGAGCAGGACCAGGTCCGCGAGCGGGCCGTGCACGTGTTCGCGAAGCGTCGCAAGCGTCACCGGACGCGCGAACTTTCGCACGAGGCGCACGTCGACCTGGTACCAGCGGGGGTCGGCACGGTCGCTGCCGGCGTCGTAGTGCGCGCTCCCGCGTTCGAACTGGCTGGGGTCGGGATGCCCGCCGCGCACGACTTCCATCGTGCCGTAGATCCCCGGCGTTTCGCAGCTCGAATGGTGGAAGAAGGCGCGGTCGCCGGCCCTGAAGTCGTCGCGGAGCATGTTGCGTGCCTGGTAATTGCGCACGCCGTCCCAGGCCGCGGTCTGCCGCGGCGCGCGGGCCAGGTGATCGATGCCGAACACGGCCGGCTCGGACTTCATCAGCCAGTACCTCACGGCGCCGCGCCGCCGGCGGGCGGGGCGATCTTCATCCATGGCTGGAATCGAGAGGCGCCACCCGCCTGTGCCGTCTTGGACCGCTGCTCTCGACACGGAGCAACAGGTGGAGCAGGCCGCGGCATTTAAGGCTTTCCGCTGCGAGGCGGACCTGCACAATATTGCCGCTGAGCCGGGCTCCTGGGTGTTTCACATTAGGGTCGAGAGGTACCCAGGCCCGCATCGAACACCGCAGGTGGCGCCAAACCGCAGGCGCCCGCGCATCCAGCGCGAGGCGCCATGTATTCAGTTTCCGAGCTGGCTGCGCGTCAGCGCCGATTCCACGCGCTCGCGCATGACCTTGAGCCGCGCCGTCAGGCCGGTCTCGACGCCCTCATCATGGTCGCGCACCCTCAGGAGCTCGTTCACGATGTTGAGGGCCGCCATCACGGCGATCCGGTCGAGGCCGATGACCTTGCCGCTGTCGCGGATCTCGCGCATCTTGCGGTTCAGGTATTCCGCGGAGTCGACCAGCGCCGGGCGTTCCTCGGGCGGGCAGGTGACGTGGTATTCCTTTTCCAGGATCTTGACGCTGACCAGGCTCGGATCGCCGCTCATGCTCCACTCTCCATCGCCTTCAGCCGCCCGATCATCGCCTCGACGCGGGCGCGCACCTGCTCGTTCTTCTGCATCAGCATCGCCCGCTCGGCGGAAAGAGTGTCCTGGCGCTGGTGCAGCGCGCGGTTCTCTTCCTTGAGCTGCGCGACCACGCCGACGAGCTCGTCGAGGCGTCGCTCGAGTCGCTTGAACTCGCGCTCGAGGCCGGGCTTGCTGGCGTCGTCCATACGGGGCTTATGCTGCCACGGCGCGGCGATTACTGCTACTTTGTGGGGGATGACCCACGCGGACCTGGAGGCTGCGCTCGCGCGCATGGACCTGACCGTGAATGCGGCGGAAGCCCATGGCTGGCTCGCCGGGGCGCTGTGCGTGCGCGCCGGCTACGACGCCGGGGAATGGCTCGCGGAGCTCGCGGCCGATGCGACCGGCGGGCATCCGGCTCTCGACGCCGGCCTTCAGGAACTGCCGGCGGCGACACTCGCCGCCTTCCGTTCGGAAGATTTCGGGTTTGCGCCGCTGTTGCCGGGCGATTCGGCCCCGCTCGTCGAGCGTGTCGCGGCGCTTGCCGCCTGGAGCGGCGGCTTCCTGTACGGGATCGGCACCGGCGCGTCGGATGCCGCCATCGCCAGGGCCGGCGATGTCGGCGAATTCCTGCGCGATCTTGCGGACATCGCGCGCGCTCAACTGGAGCCCGGCCGCAGCGCCGACGCCGGTGAAGGCGACTTTGCCGAGTTGTACGAGTTCGTGCGCGCAGGCGCCCAGCTCGCCTTCGACGAGCTCGCGGGTGCGAGGGCCCATGCGCAAGGATGAATTCGGCAAGCGCCGGCGCCAGCTCATGCGCCACATGGGCCGCGGCGCGATAGCGATCCTGCCGGCCGCGCCCGTTCGCGCGCGCAACAACGACGTGGAGTATCCCTACCGTCCCGACAGCGATTTCTATTACCTGACGGGCTTCGCCGAACCCGAGGCGGTCGCCGTGCTGATTCCCGGCCGCCCGCAGGGCGAGTACGTCCTGTTCGTGCGCGACCGCGACCCGGCGCGCGAGGCCTGGGACGGGGTCCGTGCCGGCCCCGACGGCGCGGTTCGCGACCATGGCGCCGACGACGCCTTTCCGGTCGGCGACATCGACGAGATTCTCCCGGGCCTGCTCGAGCGCTGCGCGCGCGTCTTCTGCACGATGGGCACTTATCCGGAGTTCGACAAACGGGTGATCGGCTGGGTCAACCAGCTGCGATCCCAGGGCAAGCACGGCATGCGCACGCCCCACGAGTTCGTCGCGCTGGACCACCCGCTGCACGAGATGCGGCTGTTCAAGAGCCGCGCGGAGCTCGTGGCCATGCGCCGCTCGGCCGGCATCGCCTGCGCTGCCCATCGCCGCGCGCTCGGCGTGGCCGCGCCGGGCCGCATGGAGTACGAGGTGATGGCGGAGATCCTGTACGAGTTCCACCGCAGGCGCGCTGACACTTCCTACCCGCCGATCGTCGGCAGCGGCCCGAACTCCTGCGTGCTGCACTACCGTGACAACGGCCGCGAGATGCAGGATGGCGAGCTCCTTCTGATCGACGCGGGCTGCGAATTCGACTATTACGCCTCCGACGTGACCCGCACACTCCCGGTCGGCGGCCGTTACGACCGGCGCCAGCGCGCGGTCTACGAGGTCGTGCTTGAGGCCCAGAAGGCGGCGATCGCGAAGGTTCGTGCCGGTGCGCACTGGAACGCCCCGCACGAGGCCGCGGTGCGCGCGATCACCCGGGGCCTGGTGCGCATCGGCCTGTTGAAAGGGCGCGTGCCGAAGCTCATCAAGGAGGGTGCCTACCGGCGGTTCTTCATGCACCGCACCGGCCACTGGCTCGGCATGGATGTCCATGACGTCGGCGAATACAAGGTGGGCAACGAATGGCGCCTGCTCGAGCCCGGCATGGTCACGACCATCGAGCCCGGCATCTACATCGCGCCGGGCACGAAAGGCGTGCGCCGGGAGTGGTGGGGCATCGGAATCCGCATCGAGGACGACGTCGTCGTCACCGAAGGCGCACCGGAAGTACTGACCGCCGCGATGCCGACCGATCCCGACGAGATCGAACGCCTGATGGCGACGGCGTGAGCGCGCAGGACATCCTCTCGTGCGACGTCGCCATCGCCGGTGGCGGCATGGTCGGGCTCTCGCTCGCGGCCGCGCTCGGGCAGCTGCCACTCGATGTTGCGGTAATCGAGCCGGTCGCGGCCGATGCCGAGGAGCAGCCGAGCTTCGATTCGCGCACCACCGCCCTCTCGAACGGCAGCCGCCGCGTGCTCGAGGGCATCGGCGCCTGGGCTGCGGTTGCGGGCCAGGCGACGCCGATCCGCCGCATCCACGTCTCCCAACGGGGCGTCTTCGGCACGGCAATCCTCACGGCCGAAGAGCAGGGCGTAGCGGCCCTCGGTCACACGGTCGAAAACAGGCTGCTCGGCCGGGCGCTGCGCGACCGGGTTGCCGGCCATCGGCGGGTGCGCCAGCTGCCCGCAAGGGTCGTCCGGCTCGAGAACGGCGCCGGCGCCATCCGGCTTGAGACGGACGCCGGTCACGCGATCGACGCGAGACTCGTGGTCGCGGCCGACGGGGCGCGGTCCGCCGTGCGCGCGGCCCTCGGCGTCGCCGCGAGCGTCGAGGACTACGGCCAGCAGGCGGTCGCCGCGCACCTCGACACGGCCCGCTTCCACGAGTACACGGCATTCGAGCGCTTCACGCCCGACGGCCCGCTCGCGGTGCTGCCGATTGGCGAAGGGCGCTCGTCCGTGGTCTGGACGCTCGCGCCTGGCGCCGCGCGGCGCGCGCTCGAGCTCTGCGATGACGCTTTCATCGCGCGCCTTCAGGCGGCATTCGGGTTGCGCCTCGGCCGATTCAATCGCGTCGGACGACGGCAGGCCTACCCGCTCGCATTGACGCAATCGGAACGCCTCACGGCGCCGCGCGCCGCGATCCTCGGCAATGCCGCCCAGTCGCTGCACCCGGTGGCGGGCCAGGGTTTCAACCTGGCGCTGCGCGACGTCGCCATGCTTGCGGAGTTGCTCGCCGACGCGGCAGGCGGCGACCCCGGTGGGCCTGCGCTGCTCGCGCGCTACGGCGACTGGCGGGCGCCGGACCGCAGCGCCGTCATCCGCTTCACGGATTCGCTGGTGCGCGGTTTCGGCCTGGACATTGCGCCGCTCGCGCTGGCGCGTGGCCAGGGCCTGCTCCTGTTTGACCTGCTGCGCCCGGTCAAGCACGAATTTGCGCGCCGCACGATGGGCCTTTCCGGCCGGCAGCCGCGGCTCGTGCGCGGCCTGCCGCTCGCGCACGCGCAGGGATGAAGCGGGACTTCGACGTCGTAGTCGTCGGCGGCGCGATGGCAGGCGCCGGTACCGCCGCGCTCCTTGCTGCGATGCCCGCGACGCGGGACCTTCGCATTGCGCTCGTCGAGCCGCGGCCGGCCGCAGCGCCCGCGCAGGATGAGCCGCTCGACCTTCGCGTGTCGGCGCTGTCCCGCGCGTCGCAGGAACTCCTCGAGCGCACCGGCGCCTGGCCAGCCGTAGCCGCCCGCGCCGCGCCCTATCACCGCATGGTGGTCTGGGAGCAGCGGCAGGAACCCGCGGGTCCCGGCTCGCTCGTGTTCGACGCGGCAGAGCTCGGCGAGCCGGACCTCGGTCACATCGGCGAAAACCGGAGCATCCAGGCCGCGCTCACGGGGCGGGCCGAGGCGCAGGGGGCCGTGCTCATTCGCGCGGACTTTGCGACGCTGGAGGCGACGCGCGATGCCGTACGCATCGGCCTCGGCGACGGACGCGAGTTCCGCGCCGGGCTCGTGGTCGGCGCGGACGGCGCCGGGTCCGCCGTGCGCCGGCAAGCGGGCATCGGGACCCGCGGCCGGGACTACGGCCAGCGCGCCGTGGTCGCGCACCTTGCGACCGGGAAGCCGCATGCCGCCACCGCCTGGCAGCGCTTTCTCGACACGGGCCCCCTCGCGCTGCTGCCGCTCGCGGACGGGCGCGTGTCGCTGGTCTGGTCGACGCTGCCCGAAGAAGCGCAAGCACTGGTACAGCTCGACGACGCCGGCTTCGGGCGCAGGGTGACGGAAGCTTCGGCCGGCGTGCTGGGCGAGCTCGCACCGACAACGCAACGGGCGTCGTTCCCGCTCCGGCTCCTGCACGCGAATCGATACGCGGCCGAGCGCGTCGTCCTGGTCGGCGACGCCGCTCACACGGTGCATCCGCTCGCCGGCCAGGGCATCAACCTGGCCTTCCTCGACGCGGCCGCCCTGGTCGACGTGGTGGGCGACGCGGTCGCGTCAGGCGACGACCCGGGCGAGGCGCGCGCGCTACGGCGCTACGAGCGCTGGCGCAAGGCCGAGGCGCTCGCGGCGATCGCGCTGCTCGACGGCACCCAGCGCCTGTTCTTCGGCGGCAGCGCGCTCAAGTCACGGCTGCGCCAGACTGCGCTCGGGCTGGCACAGTCCTCGGGTACGGCCAAGCGCCTGCTGATGCAGCGGGCCCTCGGAGTGACAGGCGAGCTGCCGGCGTCCGTGCGCCGGGCGCCGTCATGAGCGCAGATCGGCGTCCCTGGTTTCACCGAGGGCGACGAGGCCGATGACGCCGCTCATCGCGGCGACGGCGATCGGGTACCACAGCCCGTAGTAGATGTTCCCTGAGAGCACGACGAGCGCCGCGGCGATGAATGGCAGGAAGCCGCCGAACCAGCCGTTGCCGATGTGGTACGGCAGGCTCATCGACGAATACCGGATCCGCGTCGGGAACAGTTCGACCAGGAAGGCGGCGATCGGGCCGTACACCATCGTCACGTAGAGCATCAGCACGACCAGCAGCGCCAGTGTCAGCGCCCAGTTGATGCGCGCAGGATCGGGCTTTGCGGGATAGCCGGCGGCGTCGAGCGCCGCCCGGTAGGCGGCCTCGTCGTAGCCGGAAATCTGCGTGCCGCCGATCCGGGTCATCACGCCATGGACTGCTTTCGGCGGCACGCGCTCGTAGCTGACGCCGACCTTGGTCAGGAAATCGCGCGCCCGGTCGCAGTCAGAGGCCGGTTTCGCAAACACGTGGAAATGGCAGTCGGTGCCCGCGACCGTCACGGCCGCGCGCGCCTGGAACTCGGCGAGCGCCGGGTTCACCGAGTGCGTGAGCCCTTTGAAGATCGGGATGAAGGTGAACGCGGCGAGCAGGCAGCCCGCCACCAGGATGCGCTTGCGGCCGATGCGATCCGAGAGCCTGCCGAAGACCACGAAGAACGGCGTGCCGATCGCGAGCGCGGCGGCGATCAGCAGGTAGGCCGTCTGGAAGTCGAGCTTCAGCGTGTTTTGCAGGAAGAAAAGCGCGTAGAACTGGCCCGTGTACCAGATAACGCCCTGTCCGGCGGTCGCGCCGAGGAGCGCGAGCAGCACGATGCGTGCATTCCGCCACTGCCCGAAGCTTTCGGTCAGCGGCCCCTTCGAGAGCCGGCCCTGTGCCTTCATCTCGACGAATACCGGCGACTCCTTCAGCTTCAGCCGGATGTAGACCGACATCGCGAGCAGCGCGACCGACACCAGGAAAGGCAGGCGCCAGCCGAAGGACCTGAATCCCTCTTCGCCGAAACCGAGCCTGCAGGCGAGGATGACGGCGAGTGAAAGGAAGAACCCGAGCGTCGCCGTGGTCTGGATCCAGCTGGTGTAATAGCCGCGCCGGCCGGGCGGGGCGTGCTCGGCGACGTAAGTCGCGGCGCCGCCGTACTCGCCGCCGAGCGCGAGACCCTGGGCGAGTCGCAGGCTGACGAGCAGGATCGGCGCCCAGATTCCGATCTGCGCGTAGGTCGGCAGCACCCCGACCAGGGCGGTCGAGAGTCCCATGACGACGATCGTGATCAGGAACGTGTACTTGCGCCCGACCAGGTCGCCGATGCGCCCGAAGACGAGTGCGCCGAGCGGGCGCACCGCGAAACCCGCGCCGAATGTCGCCAGGCTCGCGAGAAAGGCCGCGGTGTCGTTGCCCGGCGGAAAGAAGAGCGCCGAGAAGAACACGGCGAGCGTGCCGTAGAGATAGAAATCGTACCACTCGAATACCGTGCCGAGCGCAGACGCGAAGATGACCTTGCGGTGCGCGGCGTCGATCACAGCAGCGCGTCCGCCTTGGCGGCGCAGATGAAGTCGTTGTCGGAGAGCCCGCCGATCGCATGCGTCGAGTAGCGCACGCGGCAGTAGTTGTAGCCGACCTCGAGATCCGGGTGGTGGTCCTCGACGTTGGCCACGTGGGCCAGCGCGTTGACGAAGCTCATCGTGCGCCAGAAATCCGGGAACCTGAGCTCGCGGCGGATGGCCTTGCCGTCCTCGACCAGCCGCCAGTCGGCATGAAGCAGCTCCATCATCTCCGCCGCCCGCTTCGGGTCGAGCGGCCTGACGCCGCCCTCGCAGGGCGTGCATTTGCGTTCCTTCAGGGCATCCATCAGGCCTCCCGGCGCGCGTAGCGGCGCGCAACGTAGCGTTCGACCAGTTCCTGGAATTCCTCGGCGATACGCCCGCCCTTCAGGGTCACGGTCTTCTCGCCGTCCTCGTACACCGGCGCAACCGGGCGCTCGCCGGTGCCCGGCAGGCTGATGCCGATGTTCGCGTGCTTGCTCTCGCCGGGCCCGTTCACCACGCAGCCCATGACCGCGACCGTCATGTTCTCCGCCCCGGCGTAATCGCGCCGCCAGGCGGGCATGCGCTCGCGCACGTGATCCTGGATGCGCTGCGCGAGCTCCTGGAAGTAGCTGCTGGTGGTGCGGCCGCAGCCGGGGCAGGCGACGACGCGCGGCAGGAAAGCGCGCAGCCCGAGGCTCTGCAGGATTTCCTGGGCCACTCGCACTTCCTGGCGCCGGTCGCCCCCCGGCTCTGGCGTCAGCGAAACGCGGATCGTGTCGCCGATGCCTTCCTGCAGCAGGACCGCGAGCGCCGCGGCCGAAGAAACGACGCCCTTGGCTCCCATGCCGGCTTCCGTGAGCCCGAGATGCAGCGGATAGTCGCAGCGCGCCGCGAGCGCGCGATAGATCGCGATCAGGTCCTGCACGCCGCTGACCTTGGAACTGATCACGATCGCGTCGTGGGCGAGGCCGAGTTCCTCGGCGCGCGCGGCGGATGCGAGCGCGGAGACGACGGTCGCCTCGCGCAGCACCGCGAGCGCATCCAGCGGCTCGGGCGCGCGCGAGTTCTCGTCCATCATGCGGGTCAGCAGGTCCTGGTCGAGGCTGCCCCAGTTGACGCCGATGCGGACCGGCTTGCGGTGGCGGCAGGCGGTCTCGATCATGGCCGCGAACTGCGGGTCGCGTTTGCTGCCGCGCCCGACGTTGCCGGGGTTGATGCGGTACTTGTCGAGCGCTTGCGCGCAGTCCGGGTGGGCCGCGAGCAGCTTGTGGCCGTTGAAATGGAAGTCGCCGACGATCGGGACGACGCAGCCTTGCGAGCGCAGTCGGTCGCGGATGAGCGGGACGGCCGCCGCCGCCTCGTCCGTATTCACGGTGATGCGCACCAGTTCCGATCCCGCCTCGGCGAGCTCGCGCACCTGCCGTGCCGTCGCCGCGACGTCGGCCGTGTCGGTGTTGGTCATCGACTGCACGACGACCGGCGTGTCGCCGCCCACCGTGACGGCGCCGATGCGGACAGCGACCGCGTGGCGGCGCGGCGCGATCACTGCGCCTTCTGGGTCGCGATCCAGTCGTCCACGTTCCGCTCGAGGATATCGAGCGGGACGGCGCCGGTCGCGAGCACGGCGTCGTGGAAGGCGCGGATGTCGAACTTCCCGCCGAGCGCGGCCTTCGCGCGCTCGCGCAACTCAAGCAGCTTCAGCTGGCCGATCTTGTAGGCGAGCGCCTGGCCCGGATCCGAGATGTAGCGGTCGATCTCGTTGACGATATCGGCCTCGGTCTTGGCCGCATTCGCCATGAAATAGTCGATGGCCTGCTGGCGGGTCCATTTCATGTAGTGCAGGCCGGTGTCGACGACCAGCCGGATCGCGCGCCACTGGTCGTAGGTGAGCTGGCCGAAGCGCGAGTAGGGGTCCTTGTAGAGCCCGAGGTCGTAGCCGAGGCGCTCGGAATACAGGCCCCAGCCCTCGACGTAGGCTGTGTAGCCGCCGGCTCGCCGGAAAGTCGGCAGGTCGGTCTGCTCCTGCGCGAGCGCGATCTGCAGGTGATGGCCGGGCGCCGCCTCGTGCGCGGTGAGGACCTCCATTTCCCACTTCGGCCGCACCTCGGGCCGGTACAGGTTCACGTAGTAGTAGCCCGGGCGCGTGCCGTCGATGGACGGGCCCTGGTAATAGGCCGTCGTCGTGTTGGGGGCGCTGTTGTCCGGAATCGGCCGTATGCCGAAGGGCGTGCGGTAGAGCTTGCCGAACAGCCGCGGCAGTTCGGGATCGATCTGCTTCGTGATGACGGCGTAGCCGCGGAAAAGCTCCTCTCCCGTCTTGTAATAGAACCTCGGGTCGGTGCGCAGGAACTGGAAAAAATCGGCGAGCGAGCCCTTGAATCCGACCTCGTCCATCACCTTCTGCATCTCGGCGCGATTCCTGGCGACTTCCTTGAGCCCGATCGCGTGGATCTCCTCGGGCGAGAGCGTGGTCGTGGTGTGGTAGCGCGCGAGGTACTTGTAGTATTCGCGCCCGTCCGGCGTATCCCAGAGGCCGACTGTTTCGCGCGTGGCCGGCAGGTACTCGTCGCGGAATACGGCCTGGAATTTCCGGTAGGCCGGGATGACGGACCCGGCGATGACGCTTTTCGCCTCGGCAGTCAGGCGTTCGCGCTCAGACTGCGCGATGGCGTCGGGGTAGGCGCGGAAGGGAGCGAAGAAAGGGCTGTCTTCGGGCTTGTCGGCAACCTGCTTCGCAAGCGGCTCGAGCACCCGCTCCATGACGGCCCGCGGCTGCGTGCGCTTTTCCCTCGCGCCGCGGCGCAGCAGTTCGCCGTACTCGTCGAGGAACGCGGGAATCGCCTGCATGCGGCGGATCCAGGTCTCGTAGTCTGCTGCCGTCTCGAACGGCATGAGCCCGGCAAGTTCGTCGAGCGACTGCGGGCCGCTGCCCGCCTCGATCGAGTAGTACTCGCCGTGAAACGGGACGGCCTCTTTGCGGTTCTCGTACTCATGGCGGAACAGGTCGTAGTTGAGTTGCTCGGGCGCGGGCAGCGCGCCGCGCGGGATGCGCGCGAGCTCGTCGAGCACCGCGGCATCCGCCGCATCACGCGCCGCCTGGGCCGCGGGCGAGATGTCCGGCAGCCGGTCGTTGTAGCGGGCATCGCCGAGGTAGGTCGCGGAAATGGGGTTGTCGACCAGGTCGCGCTCCCATTCGCGGTCGAACAGGGCATGCAGGTCGGCGGTCGCATCCGCGAGCGCGGCTGCGGGCACGGCAACGAGCGCGGCGGCGAGGACGGACGGCGCGAGCATTCTGGACATGCGGCGGGCTCCGGCTGAAGGCCTGTTCCGGGCGCGACTATACCCTGTGCACGCGGGCGCTTTCCGCTAGAATCCCCCGGTCGCAACAAGGTCCTGCCGGAGAGTCCGCGCACGCGCGGCGCCGAAGGCGCAACCCGCCCGGAAACGCTCAGGCACCCGAACGGCAGGAACCGGCGAACTCTGGAGAGTGGTCCGTGAGGACCCACCGAAGGGGAGCGGAACCGGTTCAGGGCCGGTACTCAATCTCTCAGGTTTCAGGACAGAGGGGCGGCGGACCGGTGGGTCCGCCGCCTTTTTTGTGGCCACGAATGACTTCGGGAAGACCGATGGGACGACGGACACCGCTTTACGAGCTGCACGTCGCCGCCGGCGCGCGCATGGTGGACTTCGGCGGCTGGGACATGCCGGTCGCCTACGGCTCGCAGATCGAGGAGCACCATGCGGTGCGCCGCAGCGCGGGCATGTTCGACGTTTCGCACATGTGCTCGGTGGACCTGCGCGGCGTGGGCGTGCGCCCGCTCCTGCAGCGGCTGCTCGCGAACGATGTCGGCCGGCTGACAGCGCCCGGGAAGGCCCTATATACCTGCATGCTGCGCGCCGACGGCGGCGTCCTCGACGACCTGATCGCGTGTTATCTCGACGAGAAATGGTTCCGGCTCGTCGTCAATGCGGGCACCGCGGACAAGGATATCGCCTGGATCAGGGAACACGCGAAACAGATCGGCGTTGCCGTGGTGCCGCGCCGGGACCTCGCGATCATCGCCGTGCAGGGGCCGCAGGCGCGCGCCCGGGTATTGCCGCTCCTTCCGGAGCTTGCGCGGACCGCCGCCGCCGAGCTCGGCGTCTTTTTCGGCGCCGCCTTCGACGACTGGTTCGTCTCGCGCACCGGCTACACTGGCGAGGACGGCTTTGAAATCTCGCTGCCCGCCGAAGCCGCCTCCGGCTTCTGGGACGCGCTCGCAGCCGCCGGCGTCGCGCGCTGCGGGCTCGGCGCGCGCGACACGCTGCGGCTCGAGGCCGGCATGAACCTGTACGGCAACGACATGGACGAGACGGTGAATCCGCTCGAGTCGGGCCTCTCCTGGACGGTTGCGCTCGAGGGCCATCGCGACTTCATTGGCAAGGTGGCGCTGTTGGCGGCGCGCGAGGCCGGCGTGAAGCGCAGGCTCGCCGGCCTGCTGCTCGAGGGGCGAGGCGTCCTGCGCGCGCACCAGAAAGTCCTCGCCGGCGCGGCGGGCGAGGGCGAGCTCACGAGCGGGACTTTTTCGCCGACGCTGGAGCGCTCCATCGGCCTTGCGCGCCTGCCCGCCGCCGCCGAAGGCGCGGTCGAAGTCGAGATCCGCGGCCAGCGTATGCCCGCGCGCATCGTCAAGCCGCCGTTCGTCCGGAACGGCAAGTCCCGGATCGAATCCTAGGAGCCCGGAGGGCCGCATGAGCGAGACACCGAAGGACCGCCGCTACACGAAGAGCCACGAATGGCTGCGCCCGCTGCCGGACGGCGGCATCGAGGTCGGCATCACCGATCACGCGCAGCAGTCGCTCGGCGACCTCGTTTTCGTCGAGGTGCCCGAGGCCGGCCGCAAGCTGGCCGCGGGCGACGCCTGCGCCGTCGTCGAGTCGGTAAAGGCCGCCTCCGACGTGTACAGCCCGGTCGCGGGCGAGGTGACCGCAGGAAATCCGAAGCTTGCGGCCGAGCCCGAGCTCGTCAACCGTGACCCGTACGGCGAAGGCTGGATCCTGCGCCTCGCGCCCGCGGCCGCCGGCGCCGCGACCGAAACGCTCGACGCGGCCGGATACGACGCCGCGCTCGCCGCCGGAGGCTGACGTGCCTTACATCCCGCATACGCCCGAGGACGTGCGCGCAATGCTCGGGCGCATCGGCGTCGGGGCCATCGAAGACCTTTTCGACGAAATCCCGCCGGCGCTTCGGGTCGACGCGCTCCCCGGCGTGCCCGACGCGTTGCCGGAGATGGACATCGCGCGCCTCGCCGCCGAGCGCGCCCTGGAGGACGGCCGTCCGCTCAATTTCATCGGCGCGGGCGCCTACGAGCACCACATCCCGGCTCCGGTATGGGCGCTCGTCACGCGCGGCGAGATCTACAGCGCCTACACGCCCTACCAGGCCGAGGCGAGCCAGGGGACGCTGCAGATCATGTACGAGTACCAGTCCATGATCGCCGGCCTGACGGGGATGGACGTTTCGAACGCCTCGCTCTACGACGGCGCATCGGCGCTTGCCGAGGCCTGCCTGATGGCCGTGCGCGCCCATCGGCGCTCGCGGGCCGCGCGCGTCCTGATGCCGGCGACCGTCAACCCGGCCTGGCGGCGCGCGGCGCGGGCGATCACGGAGGGCCAGGGCCTCAGGCTCGAGCCCGTAAGCTACGACGCCGCGACCGGCCGCATCGACCTCGCCGCGCTCGCGGCGCACGCAGGCGAGGACATCACCGCTATCGTCGTGCAGCAGCCGAACTTCTTCGGCCAGCTCGAGGACGTGGACGCGCTCACGCGCTGGGCGCGCGCGAATGGCGCGCTCGTGATCGCGGCCGTGAACCCGGTCGCGCTCGCGCTGCTCAAGCCGCCCGGCGACTGGGGAGACGGCGGCGCCGACATCGCCTGCGGCGACGCGCCAGCCCTTCGGCGTGCCGCTGTCTTCGGGCGGTCCCTACGTCGGCTTCATGGCCTGCCGCATGGAGCACGTGCGCCAGATGCCGGGACGCATCGTCGGCCGCACCGTCGATATCGAGGGCAAGCCCGGCTTCACGCTGACCCTGCAGGCGCGCGAGCAGCACATCCGCCGCGCGAAGGCGACCTCCAACATCTGCACCAACCAGGGCCTGCTGGTCACGGCCGCGACCATTCACCTGGCGCTCCTCGGGCCGCAGGGCCTCGCGCGCGTCGCGCGCGCCTGCGTCGCGCGCACCGGCGAGCTGGTCGCGGCGCTGACGGGCCTTCCCGGCGTGCGCATGGTTTTCGCGGGGCCGCGATTCCACGAGGCCGTGTCTGGCGCTCGACCGGCCGGCCGCGCCGGTGCTCGAGGCGCTCGCGGCGCAAGGCATCGTCGGCGGGCTCGAACTCGCCGGAGACTACCCGGAGCTCGGCCATGCATTCCTCGTCTGCGCGACCGAGACGCGCACGACCGCGGACATCGAAACGCTACGCGCGCGCGCTCGGCGAGCGTGCTGGCACCGGGCGGCGGCATGAGCCTCGCGAAACCCGAACCGCTCATCTTCGAGCTGCTCGCGGCCCGGGCGCGGCGCGACGGCGCAGTACCCGGCCGCGGCGCCGGGGCGAAGTTCCGCAGGCGTTCCGGCGCCAGCAACGGCCGCCGCTGCCGGAAGTGTCGGAACTGCAGGCAGTGCGCCACTACACCCGGCTGTCGCAGCTCAACTTCTCGCATCGACACGCACTTCTATCCGCTCGGCTCCTGCACGATGAAGTACAACCCGCGGGCCTGCAATTCGCTCGCGATGCTGCCGGGCTTCCTCGGCCGCCATCCGCTCGCGCCCGCGGCGACGGGACAGGGCGTCATCGCCTGCCTGTTCGAGCTGCAGGAGATGCTGAAGCAGGTGACCGGCATGGCCGGCGTATCGCTGACGCCCATGGCCGGCGCGCAGGGCGAATTCGCGGGCGTCGCGATGATCCGTGCCTATCACCGCGCGCGCGGCGACTTCGCGCGCAATGAAATCATCGTTCCCGACGCGGCGCACGGCACCAATCCGGCGACGGCCACGATGTGCGGCATGAAGGTGCGGGAGATCGCCGACGCTGCCGACGGCGACGTGGACCTCGCCGCGCTCGAAGCGGCGCTCTCGCCGGCGACCGCGGGCATCATGCTGACCAACCCGAGCACGCTCGGCGTGTTCGAGCGGCGCATCGTCGAGATCGCCGGCAAGCGTGCACGAGGCCGGCGGGCTCCTGTACTACGACGGCGCCAACCTGAACGCGATCCTCGGCAAGGTGCGTCCGGGCGACATGGGCTTCGACGTGATCCACATGAACCTGCACAAGACCTTCTCGACGCCGCACGGCGGCGGCGGTCCGGGCTCCGGCGCCGTCGGCGTCGGCCGGCGCCTGCTCCCGTACCTGCCGGTGCCGGTCGTGGCTCGCGACGGCGAGCGCTATCGCTGGCTCGACGAGCGCGACCTGCCGGAGTCGATCGGCCGCCTGTCCGGCTTCATGGGCAATGCCGGCGTGCTCCTCCGCGCCTGGGTCTACATGCGGATCCTGGGAGCCGCCGGCATGCGGCGCGTCGCGGAATACTCGACGCTGAACGCCAACTATCTGCTGGCGCGACTGGTCGAGGCGGGTTTCGATGCCGCCTACCCGGGCCGCCGCGCGAGCCACGAGTTCATCATCACGCTCAAGCGCCAGGCGCGCGAGCAGGGCGTCACGGCCATGGATTTTGCCAAGCGTCTGCTCGATCACGGGTACCATGCCCCTACGACCTATTTTCCGTTGCTGGTCCCGGAGTGCCTCCTGATCGAGCCGACCGAGTCCGAGACGCGCGAGGAGCTCGACGGTTTCGTCGAGGCGCTCATCGCGATCCGCCGAGAGGCCGAAACGGACCCGGCGACCGTAAAGTCGGCGCCGCACACGATGCCGGTGCGGCGGCTCGACGACGTGCGGGCGGCGCGCCAGCTCGACGTCGCCTGGAAACCGGCCCTCGCGTGACGACGCGCCCGGACAAGAGCACCACGGGTCCGGTGCGCCTGTCGCGCGCGTTCGCCAGCACCTGGCGCGGCTTCCGCGCAGCCTGGCGCGAAGAGGAGGCCTTTCGCCAGGAGTGCCTGCTCGCTCTCGCCGTGGTGCCGCTTGGGATCTGGCTCGGCCGGGACGGGATCGAGCGTGCGCTCCTGGTCGGGCCGATGTTCGTCGTGCTGGCGATCGAACTCGTCAACAGCGCCGTGGAGGCGACCGTCGACCGCATCGGCGTCGAGCGCCATCCGCTGTCGGCGATCGCGAAGGAACTCGGCTCGGCCGCCGTCTTCGTGGCGTTCTCGCTGCTCGCACTCAACTGGCTGCTGGTGCTCGGATGGCCGCGCTAGTCTGCGGCTCGCTCGCCTATGACACGGTGATGGTCTACCCGGGCCGTTTCCGGGAGCACATCCTGCCGGATAAGATCCACCTGCTGAACGTATCGTTCGTGGTGCCGACTCTGCGGCGTTACTTCGGGGGATGCGCCGGCAATGTCGCCTACAACCTGCGCCTGCTCGACTGCCCGGGACATGCGATGGGCACGGTCGGCCACGATTTCGGGCCTTACCGCGAGTGGATGACGAAGCACGGCATGTCGCTGCAGCACGTGAAGCCGCTCGCGGACGAGTACACCGCGCAGGCCTACATCACGACCGACCTGGATGCGAACCAGATCACGGCCTTCCACCCGGGCGCGATGACGCACTCCTGGCGGCAATCGGTGCCGGCGGACGGCAGCATCACGATCGGCGTCTGCGCGCCCGACGGTCGCGAAGGCATGATCGCGCACGCGACGCAGTTCGCGGCGGCGAAGATACCCTTCGTATTCGACCCTGGCCAGGCGATGACGCTGTTCGGCGGCCCGGAGCTGCGGCAATTCGTCGAGCAGGCGACCTGGGTCACGGTCAACGACTACGAGGCGAACCTGCTCGAGGAACGCACCGGCCTTTCCACCGGGGAACTTGCCGGACGCGTCGCGGCCTACGTAGTGACGCGCGGCGCTGACGGCTCGATCGTGCACGCGGGCGGGCGCCGGATCGAGATTCCCGCGGTCCCGGCAGCGGCGGTGGTAGACCCGACCGGCTGCGGAGACGCCTATCGTGCGGGCCTCGTGTTCGGTCTGTTGCGCGGCATCGACTGGGAAACGACCGGGCGCATCGCGTCGCTGATGGGCGCGATCAAGATCGCGACTGCCGGTACCCAGCACCATGACTTCACGCTCGACGAGTTCAGGAACCGCTTTCATGAAACTTTCGGCTATCGCATGGACTGAGGGGAGGGGGCGGCGGCTCGCCGCCGCGGCGGCCGTGCTGATGCTCGCAACGACGATTGCGCGGGCCCAGCAGGAGCCGCAGTCCCAGCCGCTGCCGCCGCCGCCGGAACAGGCCCGGCCCGGGCCCCTGCCCCGGCCGCAGGAACCGCAGCTGCCGGCGCAGGCGCCGCCGCTTCTGCAACCGCAGCTCCCGGCGATGCCGCTGCCGCAGCCGATCGAGTTCGAGGATTCCTCGCGCTGGACGCGGACGCTCGAGCGCATATCGACAGGCGTCGTGGCGATCCAGATCGACGCCGCGCGCGCCTTCGACACGGAATGGAACACGTCGGCGCAGGCGACCGGATTCGTCGTGGACGCCGAGCACGGCCTGATCCTCACGAACCGGCACGTCGTGACGCCGGGCCCGGTCAAGGCGTTCGCGACCTTTCTCAACCGCGAGGAAGTCGAGCTCGAACCCGTCTACCGCGACCCGATTCACGACTTCGGCTTCTATCGGTACGACCCGTCGAAACTCCGGTTCATCCAGCCGGCCGAACTGCCGCTGTACCCGGAAGGCGCGCAGGTCGGCGTCGAGATCCGCGTCGTCGGCAACGACGCGGGCGAGCAGCTCTCGATCCTCGCGGGCACGCTGGCGCGCCTCGACCGCCAGGCGCCGGAATACGGCATCGGCCGCTACAACGATTTCAATACCTTCTACTACCAGGCCGCTTCCGGCACCTCGGGCGGCTCTTCCGGCTCGCCGGTGATCGACATCCGCGGCCGCGTGCTCGCGCTCAACGCCGGCGGATCGACCGGCGCGGCCTCGAGCTTCTACCTGCCGCTGACGCGCGTGGTGCGGGCGCTGAAACTCATCCAGGCGAAGCAGCCGGTCGCGCGCGGCACGCTGCAGACGATTTTCGAGTACACGCCCTACGACGAGCTGCGCCGCCTCGGGCTGCCGCCCGCGGTCGAGCAGTTGGCGCGCAAGACGTCGCCGGCGCGTACCGGCATGCTGGTCGTGACGGAAGTCCAGCCGGGCGCGGCCGCCGACGGGCAACTCGCGGTCGGCGACGTGCTGATTGCGGTCGACGGCAAGCCGATGTCGGATTTCGACGCCCTCAATGTGCTTCTCGACGACAACGTGGGCAAGGACATCGAGCTGTCCGTGGTGCGCGGCGGCGGCACGCGCAAGGTCACGCTGCCGGTCCTGGACCTGCACTCGATCACGCCTGCCGATTACCTCGAGATCGGCGACGGCATCCTGCACACGCTCTCCTGGCAGATGGCCCGTCACATGAACGTGCCGATCTCCGGCGTCTACGTGGCGAACCCCGGCTACATGCTCGGCGTCGCCGGAATTCCGCGCGGCGCGGTCATGACCGAGCTGGACGGCAAGCCCCTGCGGAACCTCGACGACGCCCTCGCGATCTTCAGGACGCTCGGCCACGGCCAGCGCGCGACCGCCCGCTATTTCACGATGGAGGACACGCGCACGCCGCAGCTCGCCTCGATCCGCGTCGACCGCGCCTGGTTCCCGGCGCGCCATTGCGTGCGCGACGACGCCGTCGGCCTGTGGCCCTGCACGCCGATCGAGGCCGGCCCCGACGCGCCGCCGCCCCGGCCCGAGAGCACGGTCTTCACGCGCACCGGCGACAAGCTGGTGGACGAGTACGCGCCCTCGCTGGTGCTGGTCGAGTTCAACATGCCCTACTCGGTGTCGGGCGTGACCGAACGGAATTACCACGGCACCGGCGTCGTGCTGGACCCGGTGAGGGGACTGGTCGCAGTGGACCGCAACACGGTGCCCGTCTCGCTCGGCGACGTGCGCCTGACATTTGCCGGCACCGTCCAGGTGGACGGAACGGTCGAGTACGTGCATCCGCTGCACAATCTCGCCGTCATCCGCTACGATCCGCGCCAGCTCGGCACAACGCCGGTCAAGGCCGTGCATTTCTCCGAGCGCATGCCGGCGACCGGCGAGACCGTGCACGTGGTCGGCCTGCAAGGCGACAACCGCGTGGTTTCGCAACAGGCGACCGTCTCCTCGATCGGGCCGGTCGGCTTCCCGCTGTCGCGCACGCTGCAGTTCCGGGACGCCAACCTGGAGATCATGCGCCTCGTCAACGGGCCGTCGGATTTCGACGGCGTGATCGTCGACAAGCGCGGGGACGTGGCCGCGCTCTGGTCGAGCTTCGCCTACGAGGCCGACCGCGAGCTCGTGCAGCAGAACATGGGCGTGCCGGCGGCGCTGGCGCAGGAGATGCTCGAGTTCGCGCGCGGCGAGCGGACGCTGTATTCGGCCGAAGCCGAGTACGGCCTGCTGTCGCTGGCGGAAGCGCGTCAATTCGGGCTCGACGAGTCCTGGATAGAACGGGTCACGGAGCACAACCCCAAGCGGCGCACGGTGCTCGCGATTGACCGCCTGGTCGCCGGGTCGCCGGCCGCGAAACTGCTCCAGCCCGGGGACCTGCTGCTCGCGGTGGACGGCAAGGTCGTCAACACCTTCGGCGACGTGAGCGCGGCCGTGCGCGCACCCGAGGTGAACCTGACGATCTGGCGGGCGGGCAAGGAGATGACCGTCCCGCTGAAGACGGTCGTGCTTTCCGGCCGCGACGTCGATCGCGTGCTGATCTGGGCCGGCGCGACGCTGCAGGCGCCGCACCGTGCAATGGCCGTGCAGCGCGGCATCGAACCGGACGGCGTATTCATCGCCTTCTTCATGTACGGTTCGCCGGCCTCGCGCTACAAGCTCTGGGCGGGCCGGCGCATCACGGAGGTGGACGGTATCCCGGTTGCCGACCTCGACGCCTTCATCCGCGCGGTATCCGGGCGCCCGGACGGCGCCTCGCTCCGGCTGAAGACCGTGAGCTGGAACGGGCAGGTCGAGATCACCACCCTGCGGCTCGACCAGCACTACTGGCCCGCCTACGAGCTGCGCCGCACGGAGTCCGGCTGGAAGCGCATGCCGATCGACTGATGCTGCCGGTACCCGCGCAGATCGAACAAGCCGCCGCCCTGCTGGATGCGGGCGAGCTGGTCGGCTTCCCGACGGAGACTGTCTACGGCCTCGGCGCCGACGCCTCGAATCCGCGCGCCGTCGCGCGCATCTTCGCGGCCAAGGGACGGCCGGCGAGCCATCCGCTCATCGTCCACTTCAGCGGCCTTGCGGCCGCGCGCGACTGGGCCGCCGAGGTGCCGCCGGCGGCGCAGCGCCTTGCCGAGGCATTCTGGCCCGGGCCGCTGACGCTCGTGCTGCCGAGGTCCGAGGCCGTGCCGGATGCCGTGACCGGCGGCCAGGACACCGTGGCGCTGCGCGTGCCGGCGCATCCCGTCGCCCGGGCCTTGCTCGCGGCTTTCGGCCGCGGCATCGCCGCGCCCTCGGCCAACCGCTACGGCAGGATCAGCCCGACCCGCGCCGCCGACGTGCGCGAGGAGCTCGGGCGCCACGTCGCGCTGGTGCTGGATGGCGGCGACTGCGAGGTCGGCCTCGAGTCGACCATCGTCGCCTGCCTCGACGGTCAAGTGGTCCTGCTCAGGCCCGGCGCGATCTCGCGCTCCCAGGTCGCCGACATCGCCGGACGCGTGGACGATGCGGGCGCCGACGCGCCGCGCGCGCCCGGACGGCGGCGCTCGCACTACGCGCCTGACGCGGCGGTGGAACTCGTCGAGAATGCCGCGCTGGCTTCGAAGCTCGACAGCGCGCTCGCCGCGGGGGGACGCATTGCCGTGCTGGCGCGCTCGGCCGCTCCGGTCGAATCGGACCGGCTCGACTGGCGACGGATGCCCGGCGAGCCGGGACCCTACGGCCGTGTGCTGTATGCGACGCTGCGCGCCCTCGATGCGGCGGGTGCAGCCCGCATCATCGTGGAGCAGGTTCCGGCCGGGGACGCCTGGGCGGCCGTGTCCGACCGGCTTGCGCGCGCCGCGGCCCGCCGGGACGCCGCGCTGCCCGACGCGACCTGAGGCGCGGCTCAGCGCACCGAGACGTTTTCCGACAGCAGGGCGTTGATGTCGTCGAGGCCCTTGCGATCGAGCGTGCCTGCCGCCTGCTGCAGGCGCAGCACGTTCAGCAGGTAGTCGTAGCGGCTGCGCGCGTAGTCGGTCTGCGACTGGAACAGGCGCTGGCGCGCCTGCAGCACATCCACCGACGTGCGCGTGCCGACCTCGTAGCCGGCCTCGGTCGCGGACAACGCGGTCTGCGCGGACTCGACGGCCTGCTTCAGCGACTGCACGCGCGCCACTTCCGAGTTGACGCCGAGGTAGGCGTCGCGCGTCGAGCGCTCGGTTTCCCGCGCCGTCCGCTCCAGGCGCTCCCTGGCGGCCGTGTGGCGGTACTGGGCCTGGCGCACGCGCGAGGACGTCAGGCCGCCGGAAAAGATCGGCACGGTGACCTGCAGCCCGTAAACCGTATCGTAATTGTTGCTGGACGTGTCTCCCTCGGTCGTGCCGCGCACGATGCCGTCTGACTCGTCGTGGCCGCGGTTCACGACGAAGTCCACGGCCGGGAAGTGCCCGCCGCGCTCGACGTTGATATTCGCGCGCGTGATCTCGGCGGCGAGGCGGCTCGAATTGAGACTTGCATTCTGCTCGAGCGCGAGCTTCACCCAGTCCTCCGGGTTCGCCGGATTCGGGCCGGCGAGCGGCATGTCGTTGCCCGGCTTCTCGAGGGCGTCCCAGGTGTCGCCGGTGAGTTCGCGCAGGATCTCTCCCGCGGTCGCGAGGTTGCGCTTCGCCTGGATCAACGCGGCGGTCGCGGAGTCGAAGGCGGCCTTGGCGTCCTGCACGTCGGTGACGGCGATGAGGCCCACTTCGAAGCGCTTCTCCGACTGCTCGAGCTGGCGCCCGATCGCGTCGTATGCGGCCTGGGCCGCCTCCAACGTATCGCGCGCCGCAAGCACGTTGAAATAAGCCTCCGCCGTGCGCAGCACGAGGTCCTGCTGTGCCACGACGTAGTCGGCCTCGGCTTGCGCCTGCTCGGAATCCGCTCGCTTCAACGTCGCCCAGTTCTCCCAGCGGAAAACGCTTTGGCGCAACGTAAGGTTCCAGCTCGAATTGTCGCCGTCGAAGTTCTGCTGGTCCGGCGTCAGCGGTATGCCCGGCGCGATGAACGTGCCGGTGCGGTTCGTGTCGACCGTGTCGTTCCAGACACCGTCGGCATTGATCTGCGGCAGCAGCGAGGCGAGCGCCTGCGGCTTCGATTCGCGGCTGGCGAGGCGATTCGCATCCGCCTCGCGGATCAGCGGGTCGTTGGTGAGCGCGCGCTCGTAGACCTCTTTCAGGTCAGCGGCGCTGGCATTGAAGCAGGCGAGGCTCGCCGAGGCGAGGATCGCGTGGACCAGGAATCGGGTGTTCATGCCGAGGCTTCCTTCGCAAAATGGTAGCGGGGAGGACAACTACTGTATTACTAGTGTATATCACCAACTGACCCAGGCTCAAGTGGACTCGATACTGCCATCGGCGTCGCGAAAATCCGGCTTTTTTGCGCCAAGACGCCCGAAAACAGGGTCGAAAAGCCTCTTTTTGCGTTTGGGTCAGAACCGGAAGCGGGACGGGGCCGCCGATTGGATCAACGGGTCGATGCGCGTTTCAAACAGGGCCTCGCTGAGCCAGGATTCCGCCCCGGTCCGGGTCACGAGCCGCGCTTCCATCACCGGCCCCGTGCCGATCACGGCGAACAGCCGTCCGCCCACTACCAGGGCGCGCTCGAAGCGGCCGTCCGGGGCGGGCAGTGAGCCGGTCACCGCGACAAGTTCGTAATTGGCGTCGAAGTTGCGCGCAAACGCGTCGCCGGTCTCCACGGCGACCCGCGCAATGCCCTGTTCGCCGATGGCGCGAATCGCGCGGGCCGCGAGATCCGCGTGGATTTCGATGCTGTCCACGGTGCCCGTGAGCTCTGCAAGGCAGGCGGCGAAATAGCCGCTGCCGGTGCCGATCTCCAGCGCGCGCTCGCCGCGCACCGGCGCCAGCGCCTGCAGGATCCGGCCCTCCAGCGCGGGCGGCAGCATGTGCTGGCCGTGGCCGATCGGTATCGGCGCGTCGGCGAATGCGACGCCGCGATAGGCGTCGGGCACGAATTTCTCCCTCGGGACGGCGGCAAGGGTTGCAAGCACGCGCGCGTCGAGCACGTCCCAGGCGCGCACCTGCTGGTCGATCATCTGGCGCCGGGCGGCTTCGGTCTTGGGGTCCATCGGGATTCCATTATGGTGAATCGCTGGGGGCTTCAGCACAAGCGTGGGATATGCTGGCCAAGGCCGCGCAATGTAACGAAATTGACGGCTCCGCGGGCCGCTGATTCGACGAGGGGATGACTGGCCTGATGACGGTCCCGACGATCGCCGCCCTGGCGTTCGCGACGCTTGCCGCTGTACTCGCGATTATCGCCTGGCGGCAGCGGCAGGCTCTCGCGCGCCTGCAGGAAGGGCCGGTGCCGGCGGTCCCTGACGGCCACGCCGATGCCCATGCCCTGCAAGTGATGCTGGCGGCACTGCGCGAGCCGGCCTTCCTGTACGGCGAGCGCATCGAGGCCGTCAACGACGCTTTCGCCTCGCTGGCCGGCGTGCCGGCGGCCGAGCTCACGGGCAGGACACTCGCCGAGCTCGTCTCCGGCGAATACGCGGAGCTCGCCTCGCTCGCCATAGCGCGCGCGCTCGCGCGCGATGCAAAACCTGCACTCACCGAGTTCGAGATCGCCGATGCGCACGGCCAGGTGACGCGCCTGGAGCTGGCCGGTTCCGCAATCGACGCAGGCGGACGCACGCTCGTCCTGTTCACCGCCGAGGAGATGTCGCCGCACGCGGCTGAGGAGGCCGCCGCGGGGCACCCGCCCGCGCGCTCGCAACTCGCCCTCGACTCGCTGGGCGAGGGCCTGGTCACGACCGACGCGCACGGCCTCGTCGACTACCTGAACCCGTCGGCCGAGATGCTGACCGGCATGCGCCGCGAGGACGCGCTGGGCCAGGCTTTCGGCGCGATGATCGGCTTCGTGGACGAGCACGACCGGCGGGCGCTCGCCGATCCCGTGCAGCAGTGCCTCGCCACTGGCAGCCGAGTGAATCTCGGGCGGCGTTCTATCCTGATTTCGCGCGCGACCGGCGGCGAGCTCGGCGTCGAGGCCACGGCCTCGCCGATCCGCGCCCCGGAAGGCGACATCGCGGGCGTCGCCGTGATGCTGCATGACGTGAGCGAGCTTCGCGGCCTCACGCAGCAGATGTCGTACCAGGCGAGCCACGATGCGCTCACCGGCCTGGTCAACCGCCGCGAATTCGAGCGCCGCCTCGGCGAGGCACTGGAGATCGCGCGCGCGGGCCGCCAGGGCCACGTGATGTGCTACCTCGACCTCGACCGCTTCAAGGCGGTCAACGACACCAGCGGCCACCTGGCGGGCGACAACATGCTGCGCGAAGTCGCGGCGCTGATCCGCGAGGCCGTGCGCGATTCCGACACGGTCGCCCGCCTCGGCGGCGACGAGTTCGGCGTTCTGCTCGTCGGCTGCCCGCTCGACAAGGCGCGGCAGATCGCGGACGACATCCAGCGCGCGATCGGCGAGTACCGCTTCATCTGGAAGGACCGCATCTTCAGCGTCGGGGTCAGCATCGGGCTGGTCGAGCTCACGGGCGAGGCGAACTCGCTCGAGGAGATCATGAGCGCCGCGGATTCGGCCTGTTACGTCGCCAAGAAGCAGGCCGACAGCCACGTGCACGTCTATTCGTCGCACGACGAAGCCGTGGCCCGCAGCCGCGGCGAGATCCACTGGCTGCATCGCCTGCAGTCGGCGCTGCGCGACGGCTTCTTCGAGCTGTACGTGCAGCCGATCGAGCCCGCGCGGCCGGGTACCGCAGCGAGCGGGCCGGCCATGGAGGTGTTCGTGCGGCTGCACGACGAGGGCCAGGCGATCGCGCCCGCGGAGTTCTTCCCGGCGGCGGAGCGCTACCGCCTCATGTCCATGATCGACCGCTGGGTGCTCGCCTCGACGCTCGCGGCGCTCGCCGCAGGCGCGCTCCGGCTGCCGCCGGGGCGCAGCGTCTCGCTCAATATCTCGGGACAAACGCTCGCGGACCCGTCGTTCCTCGAGTACGTGGTGGACGAGCTGGACCGGAGCGGCGTCGCGCCCGCGCAGATCTGCTTCGAGGTGGCCGAGACCTCGGTCATCGGCAATCTCGAGCAGGCGCGCCGCTTCATCGACGTGCTGCACGGCATGGGCTGCCGTTTCGCGCTCGACGATTTCGGCACGGACCTCGGCGGCTTCGCCAACCTCAAGCAGCTGCCGATGGACTACCTCAAGATCGACGGTTCCTTCATGCGCGACCTGGGCCGCGACAGCGTGAACCAGGCGATGGTCAGCGCGGTGGTCGGCATGGCGCGCACACTGAACTTCCGGCTGGTCGCCGAGCAGATCGAGGATGTCGCCGCGCTCGAGGCGGCGCGCGCGATGGGCATCGACTTCGTGCAGGGCCACGCGATCGGCCGTCCGCGGCCGCTGGCACCGGCGGCCTGAGAGGCCGCTCCCGACGGCCTCAGTGGCTGATGGACGGTGGGTCGGCGAAGCGGCGAATCCCCAGCGCCTCGTAGATCTCCGCGGGCGCGAACCCTACGCCGTCCTTCAGCACGTAGCTCACCTTGCGGATGTCGGAGATATCCTGCGTGGGGTCCCCGTCGACCAGGATGAGGTCAGCCCGCTTGCCGCGCTCGATCGTGCCGCGCTCGGCGAGGACGCCGGCGTAGCGAGCGCCGTTCTCGGTCGCTATGCGGATTGCTTCGCCCGGCGGAATGCCGGCCTGCACGTACAATTCGAGTTCGCGGTGCAGCATGAAGCCCGCCATGCTGTCCGTGCCGGCGACCAGCGGCACGCCCGCCGCGTGCAGGCGGCCGAACAGCTGCATCATGCGCTGCCAGGATTCGCGGTAGGTCTCTAGCTTGCCGCCGCTGACGTCGGTCGAATTGTTGCGCCAGCCGCGCTGGACCGCGAACGGGAAGTGGTCCGCGACTGGCGCCATCGTGGGATCCATGTCCCCGGGCTTTTGCGTATAGGAGGCCTCGAAAGTCGCCATCGTCGCGTCGATCACGGTCTGGTGGTCGACCAGGAGCTGGATGAAGTCGCGGACTCTCTGCGAGTCCAGGTCGATCGTGCGCGCGCGCTCGCCGACCAGGCTGAAGCGCAGGATCGTGCGCGAGTCCGTATCCGGGTCGGAAACGAAGTTGAGCACCATCTGGTTGATGTGCTGCAGCTCGTCGTAGCCTTCGCGCACGACGCGCTCCGAGCGCGAGAACGCAGGGACATGGCCGCTGACGCGCAGGCCCCTCGAGTGCGCGTAGGCGGCGATTGGCTGCGCCCATTCCGGCTTGATCGAGTTGTACAGCTTCACCTGCCGGTAACCGCGCTCCGCGTACCAGTCCACGGCATTCCTCGCCTCGTCGAGGTCCTTGACCACGAACCCGCCGCGCGCGGAGTACGGGCTCTCGCCCTCGATGAATCCGGCGGGCTCGATGTGCGGGCCGAGCGCGCGGCCCGCCGCGATGTCGGCGCGCAGCCTCGCGAGGTAGCCGTTGTCGTTGCCCATGTCGCGCGAGGTCGTAACCCCGCCCGCGACCTGCAGGATCGTGTTCCAGGCGTCCTCGTGCGCGTGCATGTCGAACAGGCCGGGCAGCAGCGCCCGGCCCGCGCCGTCGATCACCGTCGCCGGTTCCTTCGCGGGGGAATCCGCCGGATAGATGGCCGCGATGCGGCCTTCGTTGACGTAGACATCGGCGGGCCCGCCGAGCGCCATCCTGGCCGTGTCGTAGACGCGGACATTGCGGATCAGGATCGGCTGCGGCAGCGCCTGCGTGTGCTTCGCCGCCATGTCCCTGATGAATTCGGCTTCGGCCGCGAGTTGCAACTTCTCGAGCGCCGGCGCCGCGGTTTCGAAGCCGGCGCGGATGACTTGCCGGCCGCCTGGTGTGATCGCCGCAAACAGCTCCTGCCCGCCGCCCGCGTCGATCCAGGCGTATTCCGGCTGCAGGTCCGAGCCGAAGATCGCGTAGAGCGTGACGGTCCGCTCGGCGCCGGCGGGGCCGACGCGTGTGTCCGCGAGCCTCTGCGTGCGCAGCTCGCCGCCTGGCAGTGCCGCAATCTTTCCGCCCGCCTTCAGCGAGGCGCGCACGATCACTGCGTTCACTTCCGGGCTGCCGTAAGTGGGCAGGTAGAGCGCGGGGCCCTCGGTTTCGGTCCAGCCGCGGTCGCTCGGTGTTTGCCAGCTCGCGCGCTTGCCTGCGAACGAGAAGCGCTCGTCGAGGATCGCCCCGAAGGTGTTCTTGCCGGACTGGCGGTAGCCCTTCAGCGTGCCGTCGGGCAGGAACGAGAAGTCCTCCTCGCTGTCCGGCCCGCGCCCGTTGTCGCGGTAGGAGAAGCTGACGTGCATGCTTCCGTCCTTGCCGGTCACGGCCTTCAGCATGCCGGACTTCGTGCCCGCGTAGAGCACGCCGTAGTTCTGCGTCGTGTCCGCGAGGGCAGGGACTGCGCAGCCAAGGGCGATGCATGCAAGCAGGTATTTCATGGCGTGCATTCTCACTTGAACTGGCCTGTCTCGAGTGCGTGGTTCTCGTCCGCGTGCCCGGTGAGCTGCCAGTGGATCATGGACACGGGAATCATGCCGGCGCCGTTCACCTCGTCGAACCAGCGCTTCATCGAGAAATCCGCGCCGAGCTGCTGCGCCCGGACGCGCATCAGGTCGTCGAGCAGGTACTTGCCCGTGACGTAGCTGGTGCCGTAGCCGGGCTGGCGCAGGTAGAGCTGCTGCTCGAAGCCGAGCAGGTCGAGGTCCGGCCGCATCCAGCCCCGGGGCGTGAACTCCGACTGGAATGCCTTTGCCTGCCTGAGGTCGAAGATGTTGGCCTGCGCGTAGAGCGAGGCGAGGCCGCGCGCTGCGCGCTGGGCGAGCATGACCCAGATGATCTCGCGCGCGCGCGGCTGGTCATCGAAGAGACCCGCGTGCAGCATGAACTCTTCCATCGCCGTCGCCATGCCCTCGGCGCGCGAGTCCCAGATGTTGTAGAGGAGAGGGCCGCGGCGGACCGGGCTCGGGTGCGGCTCGTCGCGCATGCGCGCGAGGTCCCACCAGTGATAGAAATGCGTGTAGAGCGTGAGCGGCTCGTAGTGGGTCGCGATCGCGAAGAAATTCCGCGTCTCCAGCGGCTCGAACTCGCCGATCTTCGCACGCAGGGCCGCATCCATGCTGTCGCGCATCGGGTAGAGATCACGCTTGCGCAGGAAGTCGAGGTAGCGGGTGATCGCCTCGTTGCCGCGCCGCTGGTATTCCTCCCGGGTCTCGATGACCGGCAGTTCCGGCAGGCCGACGTTCCGGGCTTCCTCGAGCTTCAGCGAGGCATGCGAGCGCGCGAGCTCGCGCTTCAACAGGTCCACTTCCTCCTGCCACGACATCGGAACCAGGTAGACGTTCTTCAGCATCCAGTCGTAGTTGTCCTTGCCGATGCCGGAGGGGCCGGTCTTCGACGGCGCCTCGGCGTCCAGCCAGTCGACGAAGGCTGCGGTCGCCGCGCGGGCATCGCCGATCGCCTTCTTGAGCGCAGTGCCGCCGCCGGCCGTCTTCTTCGCGAGGTCGTCGAGGGTCGCGACCTGGCCGCGCATCGTGCCGGCACCGGTTATCCAGAGGTCGTGGGCATTGCCGGTGAGGTTGCCCTGCGCCTGGGCGAGCAGCGGCGGGATGATCGCAAGACCGCGCGCGAGCTTTTGCTCTCCCGCGCGCGACAGCGGGAAGGCGTAGGTCCAGAGCTCGATGACGTCGTGGTGGACCGTGCCCTCGTGCGCCGGTGTGTCGCTCTGCTCCGGCCAGACCGTCAGGTAGAACGCGGGATCGCGCGCCCAGGGCTTCAGCACGCGCACGTAGAAGTCGAAGCCGTTCATCTCGGCCCGGACGAGCGCCTGGTCCACGCGCGCCGCGACCGGCCAGTCTTTCGTATCGATCGCCTCGAGCCGCGCGCGCCAGGCTGCCAGCTCGGCGTGCCGGCGCTCGAAGGTCGCGGCGGTGTAGTCGGGCGCGCCGTCCCTCATCGGCGGATGCTCGAAGCTGCGCCAGTCCGCAAACAGGCTGGCGAGCGCGTCGTAACCCGGTGCAGCCGGTGCATCCGCACGCGCGGGCGGAACTGCAATCGCGAAGATAGCGACAACGGCCGCCAACAGGCGGCGATGGATCGGGTCTCTCATGCGGGATGCCGGGCCGCCGTCAGAGTGCCGCCGGGTCGCCGTAGACCGGCTTGCCCTCGAACAGCGTCAGCAGCACCTTCGTGTCCGAAATCTCCGTCGGCGGGATCTCGAACAGGTTGCGGTCGAGCACGGCGAGATTTGCGCGCTTGCCGACCTCCAGTGAGCCCGTGTCCTTCTCGTCGCGGTTCGTGTAGGCCGCATTGATCGTGAAGGCTGCCAGCGCCTCGGGCAGCGTGATGCGTTCGTCCGGGAGGAAAGGCGTCTTGGTGTCGCCGAGGGCGCCCATGCGCGTGATCGCGGTTTCCATCTCCTCGAACGGGTTCGCGCTCGAGACCGACCAGTCGCTGCCGAATGCGACGATTGCGCCGCTTTTCTCCATGCTCCCGATGACATACATGGTGTTCGCGGTCTGCTTGCTGATGAAGGGCAGCGTCAGGTCCGTGACATACTCGTCCGCGTAGGCCCAGAGCGGCTGGAAGTTCGCGATGACGTGGAGCCTGCGGAATCGCGGCAGGTCGTCCGGATGAATCAGCTGCAGGTGCGCGATGTGGTCGCGATTGCCGAGGTCGCCGTTCGCGGTGCGCGCTGCCTCGAACGCATCCAGCGCCTCGCGTACTGCGCCGTCGCCGATCGCGTGGACGTGCACCTGGAAGCCGTCGGCGTCCAATTGCGTGACCGCCTTCTTCAGCAGTTGGGGATCCACCATCGGGATGCCGCGCACGTCCTTCTTGCCGGGCAGCTTGTAGGGCTCGAGCACGACGGCCGTATAGCTCTCCATCACGCCGTCCTGCATGATCTTGACCGTGCCGGCGTCGATGCGGCCCTTGCTGTACTCGCTGCGCAGCCGCTTGATGTTCTCGATCTGCTCGAGGCCCTGGCTGCGCTCCCACCAGATCGCGCCGACCACGTGCAGCGAGAGCTGGCCGGCATCGTCGATCCGGTGATAGGTCTTGAGGTCGTCCTCGTTGACCGAGGCGTCCTGGATGCCCGTGATCCCGTAGCCGTTCAGCATCTTGATCGCGTAGAGCAGCCCGGCGTCGCGCGTCGCGTCCGAATCGGGCGGGACCTTGGCCACGACCAGGCTGTCCGCGCCCTCCTGCAGGCTGCCGATCGCCTCGCCCGTCGTCGGGTCGCGGTCGATCCGCCCGTCCACGGGATCGGGCGTGTCCTTGGTGATGCCCGCGACTTCCAGCGCCTTGCTGTTGACCCAGGCCGAATGCCCGTCGCGGCTCCAGAGGATGACTGGACGGTCCGGCACGACGGCGTCGATCAGCTTCCTGCTCGCGAGCGCGCCCGGGCCGAATGCGGCCATGGACCAGCCGCCGCCCTTGATCCAGGGCAGGTCAGGGTGCGCGTCGGCGTACTTCTTGATGATCGCAACGTACTCTTCGACGTCGTTCGCGGCATTCAGGTCGCAACCATTGGCCTCGATGCCGCCCGAGATCGGGTGAATGTGCACGTCCTGCATGCCGGGCAGGACCATGCGGCCTTTCAGCGCGATGACCTTCGTCTGCGGGCCGATATAGTCCTTGGCGCCGGCATCGGTGCCGACATAGACGATGCGGCCATCGTCGATCGCAATGGCCTCGGCCCAGCTGCGCTCGCCGTTTTCGGTGTAGATCGCCCCTCCCGTCAGCGCGAGATCGGCAACGGCGGACTTCTTCTCGTCCAGCTTGTCGGTCGCCTGTTGCGCGCAGCCTGCGAGCGCGGCCGCGCCGAGGAGGATGCCGATCGGCCACCGAAGGCCCGGACTCACGTGCTTCATCATTGGTAATCCCTAGGTATGGTTTGCTTCCAGGTCTTCTCGCGCACCGGCTTGCCGTTTTCGGTCAGCCGCCGGACGTAACTGTAATGGAAATACTCGCGGTCGCTCGAGAAGGTGAGTTCCGCGTCCCAGACCAGCTTGCGCCCGGGCAGTTCGACCTCCATGCGGTGCGTGCCGGTCACTTTGGCATCCGCGGGCGCATGGTCGTTGATCTCGTAGCGGATGGTCTCGTAGACCCGCTCGGTGCCCCAGGGATAGCGGGTTCCGGACTCGTTGGTCGCCTTCGCGATCGCCGCGCCCGTCTGGGGATTGTGCTCCACCGAGGAAATCTCGCCATAGCCCGAGGTCGTGCCGCTCTCGAGCGATTCGACGCCCGCGAATACGGGATCTTTCGCGGGCGGCAGGTAGTCCGGCGCCGGGCGCTTCTCGTAGGGCACGACCGGGATCGTGAGCCGCGAGGCGCCGAGCTTCAGCTCCGTCGTCATCGGCTCCGGCGTCGGCCACAGCATCGGCCACATCGCGTTGTTGATCGCGAGGCGGATACGGTGGCCTTTCGGAAACACCCATGAGGTGAAGTGCATCTCGACGTCGAGGTCGAACGGCTCTCCCGGCACGATCGGCTTCGGATCGCGCGCGGACTCGCGATGACTGCCGTTCATCGCCGCGCCGGTGACCTGCGTCACCGTGCCGTCCGGCGCGACGTCAGAGAGCCGCGCAATCCAGTTCGCGCGCGTGGCGCTCGCGGCGACCGTGAGCTTCGCATGCGGGAAACCCAGGATTTCGAGATCCTGCTCGAGGGGTCCACTGTCGTAGACAAGGCTGAAGGCATCGGTGCCGCGCTGGTCGTGCGCGACGTCGCCCCACCACATGACCGGGCCACCCGCCTCGAATCCGACCGACGGGATGTAGCGGAGCTGGTGGGTCGTCTGCGCGGGCGGCGCAACCGCTAGCGTGTGGTTGTCCTGCGGGTAGAGCACTTCGTCGTGAATCCGCTGAATCGGCCAGCCGTCCTCGTAGCGCCAGCTTCCGGGCGCGTCGTCGAGGTGCGGCCCGGGCGGGTGCCAGTTGCGCACGAACACGGCGAAGCGCGGTTCGTCGAGGATGCCGGTGTCCGCGCCCTTCAGGAACTGGTCGAACCAGCGCACGGCCTCGCGCCGCCATTCCATGCCGGGGCCCGGATAGGGCTCGTTCGGCCAGGTGTGGTCCCAGGCCCCCACGATGGCCTTCACCGGCGCGTTCTTCACGTGCTCGAGCATGCGCGGGATGCTGTCGCGATAGCCGTCGTACCAGCCGCCGATATGGAAAGTGGGAATACGGATGTCGTCGTAGCGGTCGCGCACCGAGGCGCGGTCCCAGAACGGCCCGTCGCGCTGGCGGTTCTTGTAGGTGAGCATCCAGGGCTCGGTGTCGAAGCGATTCCTGAAATTGTCGTCGTCGATCTTGTAGTCGGGCGCGCCGGGCCGCGCGTTGTCGAGGTCCATGCTCATTTCCCAGGAATCGAGGTGCATGATCCCGTCCATGTAGTGCACGTCGTCCTGGAACAGGTCCTCGGTCGCGTCGATCGCGACGATGGCCTTGAGCGCGGGCGGATTGCGGGCCGCCATCTGGATGGAATTGAAGCCGCCCCAGGAGATGCCGAACATGCCGACGCTGCCGTTCGACCAGGACTGCTTCGAGAGCCAGTCGATCACGGCCTCGCCGTCCTTCTGCTCAATTTCCGAATACTCGTAGGGAATGAGGCGGCCTTCGCTGTTGCCGGTGCCGCGGATGTCGACGGCCGCCATCACGTAGCCGCGCTCGACGAAATAGGAATACAGCGGCCAGTTGCGGCTGCGCGCCTCTCGCTTGCGATAGGGCAGGTACTCGAGCAGCACCGGGAATTTCTCGCCGGCCTTGCCGCCGGTCGGTTGGTAGAGGTCGGCAGAGAGTCGAACGCCGTCCGGCAGGGTGATCCAGGCCTCCCGGATTTCCATGCCGTAGGTCGCCGGCCGTTCCGCCGTCGCTGTGGCGACAAGGGGCGTTAAAACCATAACAAACAATAGGTTACGTATCATTAAACCCTGATTCAGTAAACTGAATGATCGTTGAGTCAAGCCAGTGCTTCGGTATAGAATGTGTGGCAGCCGGCGAGGAGGCTACCATGGCCGCAAATCTCGAATCGAGTACCGATGTCCGCCCGACGGGCTCCAAGCTCGACCTGATTCAGGCGACCGTCGCCGCGATTTCGCGCTACGGACTGGCCGAGTCGACGTCCGCCAAGATCGCAAGCGTCGCCGGGCACACGGCCGCGTCCATCAATTTCCATTTCGGCAGCAAGGAGGCGCTCCTGCTGGCGACGCTGCGCGAGGTGTCGGAAGAATTCGCGGCCGCAATGGAGCGCGTCGCGGAAGAGGCGGCGGGCGACGACCTTCGCGCGCTCCTCGCCATCGTTGACGCGAGCCTCGGCCGCGGCCTGTCCGATTCGCACAAGATCGCGGTCTGGTACGCCTTTCTCGCCGAGAGCAAGGCGCGCGGCGATTACCAGCGCATCTGCGGCGAACGCGATTCGGCATGGAGCCGGATGGTCATGGACCTCTGCAAGCAGCTCATCGCTGCGCGTGGAAACGGTTCCTGGCCGGATGCCGAGGCAGTTGCCCAGGGGCTGATGGGACTCATCGACCAGCAATGGCAGGGCATCCTGTTTGAGGGAGACGACTTCGACCGCGAGGCCGCGCGCCGCCAGTGCCGTGCCTATCTTTGCAGCGTTTTCCCCTGGCTCGCGCCGCGCATCCAGGCCATGGCGCCGGCACGACCGCAGGCAGTCGAGTCCGCGACGGCGACCGACCCGGCCATCAAGCTGACGCTGCCGGGCTGGGCCTACCATAGCGAGGAATTCCACGAGCTCGAACGCGAGCAGGTGTTCCTGAAGTCCTGGCAAGTCGTCTGCCACCAGAGCGAGCTGCCGCAGGCCGGCGACTACGTGACATTCGAGTTCTTCGGTCGCCGCGGCTTCGTCGTGCGCGGCAATGACGGCGAGATCCGCGCTTTCCACAATGTCTGCGCCCACCGGGCGCATGCCGTGGTATCAGGCGAACGCGGCCGCTGCGCCAGGCACCTGACCTGCATGTACCACGGCTGGACCTACCACCTCGACGGCCGCAACCGCAGTGTCAGCGCCCCCGATACTTTCCCGAAGTTCGACCGCGGCCAGTACGGCCTCAAGCCAATCGAACTCGAAGTCTTCATGGGCATGGTGTTCATCCGTTATCGCGGCGGGGAACCCTCGGTCGCGGAGCGCATGTCGCCGCATGTCCCCGAGCTCGCGCACTACCGGATTGAGCAGATGGTTCCGCTCGACGAGCTGTGGACCAAGGAGCTCGCCATCGACTGGAAGAACGTGGTCGAGAATTACGTCGAGGACTATCACTTCCCGATGGGCCACCCGGGTCTCTCTGCGCTCATGGAAGCGCAGTACGACCGCGAAAGTTTTCCCGGGGGGACCATGCGCCTCTCGCACCACATGCGCGAGAAGCCGCTGCGCTCCTGGAGCGCCGAGGGTTACGCGAGGTACCTGCCGGTCATGGAGCACCTGCCCGAGGACATGCGCCGGCGCTGGACCTATTTCGGCCTGTACCCGAACGTCTACTTCGACGTCTACCCCGAGTGGATGGACTTCTTCCACGTGCTGCCGCTCGGCGCGGGCCGCACGCTGATCCGGTCGCGCTCGTTCGGATTCAAGGACGATCGCCGCGAGATGAAGGCGGCGCGATTCTTCTGTGCGCGGCTCAACGGGCGCGTGCAGATCGGAGGACGAGGTGCTGACCGAGTCCGTGCAGCGCGGCCTCGAGTCCGGCGCCTACACCCAGGGCATCCTGTCCTCGAAGGAAATCGTGCTCGCAGGATTCCAGGACTGGCTGCGTGAACGGATCCCGGTTGCGCGCCAGGTCGAACAGCCGGCGAAAGGGACGATGGCGGAGCAAAACGCCGTGATGTCGTCCTGATCATCCGCGGTGCACTGCCCGTTTGAATTGTCCGGCGAGCGCGCTAAGGTAAGGGTGGCTTCGAGCGGACAAGGAAACTCTCAGGCGGACGTCATGGGCCGAAGAGAATTCTGCGGGGGCGGACTGGCCGGCAGCATTGCCGTGACCTGCCTCGCCTTGATTGCTGCCTGTGGAGGCAGTCAAGAAGCGGCTTTACCCGCCGCTGACGCGGCCGCGTCAGCAAAGGCTGCGGTCACCGTTCCAGACGCATGCAAATTGCTGACTGTCGCGGAGATCAAGGAAGTCACGGGCTGGGCGCACCCTGCGGTCCAGGATGTTACGGTGGACCGCAGCTACCAGTCGAGCTGCAACTTCGCGGATGGCGCGGATCCCAGCCATTACGCGTCGGTAACCGTTTCGGTAGGCGGCATGACGCACGCGGATTCCGCGGCCTATGCGCAAAGCGTGGGCGACAATGGGGGCATGCTCAGCGAACCGGCCAAGCCGGTCGACGGCTTTTCGATGCCGGTGATCGAGACGACAATGGGCACGACGCACGGCATGCAGGCGCGAACAGGCGATGCAGTGGAGCTCAGCATCAGCACAGCATCGGCCGATACGACGCGAGCGTTGTTCACCAGGGCGGTTGCTCGACTGTAGTCCGCCGACGTGGGTGTTCTCGAGCGCAGCCCTGCTGCGGACGAAGTACCACGATGGGCCTGGCGATGTACGGAAAAATCGTGTCCCTCTCATGGATTGCGTTCGTGCGCCACCCGATCTGCACCGGCGTGGCCGCGATGCTGATCGGCTCGGCACTGGTATTCCCGCCCGCGGTGCTCGGAGCGGTGATACTGATTCCGTACTTCGTCGTGAGCGCGTTTCGCGAGGAGCGCGACATGGGGAAACTCTTCCCAGACGATTATCCGGACTATATGCAGCGCACCAAGAGGCTCGTACCTTTCCTCTGATGAACCGTCTAAGGAGAAGCGCTCAGTCCTTCGCCGCCGGATCAGCGTTGCACTTCGAACTTGATGTCACGCGTCAGTGTGCAATCGCGAATTGGGAGATTTCGAAACCCCACTCTTCATCAGCCTCTCTCGGATCGTCAAAGCTGAACCGGGTCGGATACCCATACGCCGGATCAAACTCAGCCACAATCCGAGTGTGCCAGTCACCAGCAGATGCGGCGATTCGGTCAATCAACTGGGGTACCGTTGCAGCGTGGCTCGCGAGTCTGTCCGGTCCATAGATGTCGTTCCATTCTTCTTGCCAATTCTGGCACCAAGCCTCGGTTTTCGGAGCGGGACAATAGAGAGTGGCCGAATCCACCGCCCCGCCTGTGACGCGTACTTGCATGGGCGGACCATGTGAGCCGCCGAAATTTAGGATTCGGTAGGTATAGCTTGAGATGCCAATCCCGCCAAGGGCTCGGGACTCGTCATCTTCGCCAACGGCGACAACGGTTCAGGCATTCGCACGGCCATCATCGAGCGAATCGGGGAACTCTAGCGAGCTGCCGGCAACAACCGCGCCGCCGCGTCGAGCCGGTCGCAATAGGTACCGAGCGCCGCCGCCGTGATCGCGACGTACCGGTTCGCCTCGTCCCAGCGGTCGTCCTCGATGGCCTCGCGCACGCCGGGCAGCGTCTTCACGCCGTAGCCTGTCAGCAGGCCGGGCGCGTAAATCAGGTGCCGGTACCAGTTGCGACCGGGCAAGCCGCGCGGATCCGTCAGCGCCTGCTCCAGGCCTTGCAGCAACCCGTTGAGCTGGTTACGCCGTTTCGCGTCCAGCGCCCCGTCGCCGCCATTGAGCCGCGCGAGCGCCTCGTCGTAGGTCCGCGCGCTCTTCTCCAGCCGCGCCAGTACGTTGTCGAGCGGCGCGAAATCGAGGAACGGGACATCCGGCATGCGCTGCGGCGGCCCGACGACTCGTGTCGGATCTGCGGCCAGCTCGAAGGCGCGCGCATCGAGCAGTTTCGCCAGCGCTTCGGACTTCTTGCGACGCTTCTCGAGGAGCGTGCCCAGTTCGTCGCGATAGTCCTGCAGCGTCTGCGAAAAGCTCGCGAACTCCAGCGGCAGGACCTCGGCCTGCGCCATGCGCAGGACCGCGCGGCCGGCGGTCTCGGCCTCGGCGACGCCATAGGCGAACGTCGGATCGCCGAAGCGCAGGTAGTGCTCGAACGTGTCGTACTGCGAGTGGTACACGCCGCCCTGGTCGTCTTCGCCGCCGTACTCGAAGCTCAGCGACGCAATGCCGAGGTGCTGCAGGAAGGGCGTGAAATCCGACCCCGAGCCCAGCGCGTCGATCGGAATGTCGGCCGCTTCGGCCACTTTCGCGGCTTTCTTCTTCGCCTCGTCCTCGGCGTCGCCGAATCCGGCTACCTCGATTGAGGCGCGCAACCGCTCCCGCACGGTCGCCTGCGTCTCGGGGTCCCGGATGTCCGCGATGATCTCGTTGACGAAGCGCTGCAGGGAGTGGCTGCCGCCGCCCTGGAAGAGGCCTCGCGTGTTGGTGTCCGAATTGAGGTACAGGACCGCTTTCTGCCGCAACTCCTCGGCGTGCGCCTCCGCCCATTCGGTGGAGCCCAGCAGTCCCGGCTCTTCGCCGTCCCAGCTGGCGTACACGATTGTCCGTCGCGGCTTCCAGCCGGTCTTCAGCAGCGCGCCGATGGCCTTGGCCTCCGCCATCTCTGCGACATGCCCGGACAGTGGATCCCAGGCCCCGAAGGTCCAGCCGTCGCGGTGGTTGCCGCGCACGATCCACTCGTCCGGGCTCTCGGCGCCGGGGATCTTCGCGATCACGTCGTACAGGGTCTTAAGGCTCCAATCCGAGTCGATCTGCATGTGTACCTTCGTCGGGCCGGGCCCGATGCGATAGGTGATGGGCAGCGCACCGCGCCAGCCCTCCGGCGCCACCGGGCCTGCCAGCGCGGCGAGCAGGGGCTGCGCATCGGCATAGGAGATCGGCATCACCGGAATCTTGAGGACGGTCGTGGCTTCGCTGATCGAAAGCCGCTTGGCATCCCGGGTTGCGCCGACGCCGGGCGTGAGTGGATCGCCCGCATAGACCGGCATGTCCGCCACCGAGCCGCGCTGCACGCCCTCTGGCGGGCGCCATCCGCCTCGCGGGTAGGTTTCCCCGACGGCATAGCCGTCATTCGCCGGATCCGAATAGATCAGGCACCCGACCGCGCCATGCTCATAGGCGAGTTTCGGCTTCAGTCCGCGCCAGCCGCCACCGTAACGCGTGATGACGATCTTGCCCTTCACCTCGACTCCGCGGCGGGCGAGATCCTTGTAGTCGTCCGGCATGCCGTAATTGGCGTAGACGAGTTCGGCAGTGACGTCTCCGTCAGCGCCGTAGGCGTTATACGGCGGCAGGGTATCGGTGCGCGCGGACGAGGCGTCGCCCTCGACCGGCGGCTCGGCCAGCGCAGCGACGTAGGTCACCGGGGCCACCATTTCCAGCTTGTGCTGCTTGAGCGTCGGGTAGAGCACGTCGAATGTCTCGATTTCGGCATTCCAGCCCCATTCGCGGAACAGGTCGCGCACGTACTCGGCATTCTGCCGGTCGTGAGGGGAGCCGACGTGGTTGGGCTCGGCGGACATTCGCCGCAGCCATTCGCGCAGGTCCGCCGGGTCGAGACTGGAATCGAATCGCTGCTCGAGGATGCGCTGTTCTGCCGCTGCGGCAGCGGTAAAACCGGTCATCGCAGGTTCGGGGGCGGCTGCAGCCCCGGCGGCCGCGGAAGCGGCGAGGGCGGCAAGAAACATCGGCAACAACGGCTGGGCGGGATGGTTCATGTCGGGATCCCCGGTGGAAGATTCATATTCAGCGCGTTCACACTGCGCGCAGATACCATTCGTAATCGCGGTCGCTGATCTCGGAGTGGAAGCGCTCCTCCTCCTCGCGCCTGCAGGTTCCGTACAGCCTGTGGTACTTCTCGCCGAGGTATTGCGGCAGGATCCGGCCCGCGTCGTAGGCATCGAGCGCCGCTGACCAGCGCACGGGCAATTCGACTCTCTCGTCGATGATGGATTCCTGGGCGACCATCGGGCCCGGTTCGACCTTGTTCGTGATCCCGTGATGGACGCCTGCGAGGATGGCGGCCAGCACCAGGTAGGGATTGCCGTCGGCCCCGCCCGGGCGGTATTCGACGCGCGTGTCCTCACTCTTCGATATCGGGATGCGCAGCGCCACCCCGCGGTGGTTGCGGCCCCAGTTCGGCGCGAGCGGCACGAACACGCCTGGCCGGTACCGGCGGTAGGCATTCGCGGTCGGCGCGAAAATGGCCATCGATTCCGGCATCGCCTTCGCGAGGCCGCCGATCGCGTGGCGCAACGTGTCAGAGAAAGTCCCGTCCCTGCTGGTGCCGGCGAAGACGTTTGTGCCTGCCGAATCCACGAGGCTGACGTGCACGTGCATGCTGCAGCCCGCCCATTCCGCAAACGGCTTTGCCATGAAGCTCGCGGCGAAGCCGTGCTTGCGCGCAACCGCCTTCACCGCGCGCTTCAGCAGCACGCCGTGGTCGGCGGCGAGCTCGGCGCTCGCGACATGGTGCAGGTTGATCTCGAACTGGCCGGGCGAGAACTCCTTGAGCGTCGCGCCGGCCGGGATATTCTGCGCCCCGCAGGCGGCGAAGAGATCCGCGAGGAAGGGATCGGCGTCCTCGACGTCCTCCATGCTGCCGTACTGCGGCCCGGTTTGCGTCTTGCGCGTGCCGGGAATGCGGCCGACGCGCGGCGTCGGCGTCTCGGTATTCGCGTCGATCAGGTAGAACTCGAGTTCGGTCGCGCAAACCGCCGTGAGCCCCATGTCCGCGAGCGGCTTCATCGCGTGGCGCAGCACCTGGCGCGGATCGGCGAAAAACGGTCCACCCTTCGAGTCGTTCATGGCGAGCAGGACCTGCGCCGTCGGCACGTGCGCCCAGGGTACGGGTGCAAGGCTGCCGGGCACCGCCGTCGAGATCGCGTCCGGGTCGCCGTCGCGGCCGCCATTGTCGATGCGGTCGAAGGTGAGGCCCTTGGCGTCGAGCAGTACGGTGGCGCCGCAGAAGTTGAGGCCGTCGCCGAAGGGCTTCGCCATCTCGTCGCGGCCGACGCGCTTGCCGCGCAGGATCCCGAGCATGTCCGGCTGCAGCAGCTCGAGCTGCCGCGTATCCGGATACTTCGCGAGGAACTGCGCGAGCTCCTCGGGAAGCTTCTTGTCCGCCCTGCTCATGCGCTTCTCCCGGCACGCCAGGCGATCGCCGCCTTGGCTCCATCGCGTTTGAGGATCTCGTTGAATTCGCGCGACTCCGCGGTTTCGTTGGTCTCGATCTCGACGTCGATATCGAGCGCGGCGAGCAGAGCCTGGCGCATGCCGCCGATGTCGAGACTGCGGTTGATGGCGCGCTTGGTGAGGCGCACGGCCTGCACGTCGTTGGCGGCGATTCGCCGCGCGAGCGCGATGGCCTCTTCCAGCAGGTTCGCGGCCGGCACGACACCATTGACGAGCCCGATTGCCTGCATCTCCGTTGCGGTTGCCCGGTCCTCGCCCGTCAGCAGCAGGTACTTCGCGGCCTTCGGCCCCGCGAGCCAGGGCAGCAGCAGGGCGACGATGCCGCTGCCGAACTTCACTTCGGGTTCGCCGAAGCGGCAGTCCTCCGCTGCGATCGTGAGGTCGCAGGCGACGGCGAGTTCGAGCGCGCTGCCGAGGCAGTAACCGTGCACGGCGGCGATCGTGGGCTTGGGCGAATCCCAGAAACGCAGGATGATGCGGAAGTCGTTCTCGAGCGCCCGGCGCACGTCGGCCGGATCCGGCCTGCCCGCGCCGAGTTCCATGTCGAGGTCGAAGCCGGCCGAGAACGCGCGGCCCGCGCCCGCGACTACGATCGCGCGCACCGAGTCGTCCGCCTCGGCCGCGTCCAGCGCGGCGTCGAGCGCGGCGATCATCGGCGCATTGATCGCGTTCAGCTTGTCCGGCCGATTGAGAGTCAGCAGGGCGACGGCGCCGCGGCGCTCCGAAAGTACCAGCGGTTCCGGCACCTTCAGCCTTCCTTGAGCCGGAACCAGGCGGATTTCGACTGCGTGTAGCTTTTGAAGCTGTCAAGGCACTTGTCGCGCGCATTGCCGGACTGCTTGAAGCCCCCGAATGGCTGCGTCATGTCGCCCTCGTCGAAGCAGTTGATCCAGACGATGCCGGCCTCGATGCCGCGCACCAGGCGAAACGCAGTGTCGAGGTCGCGCGTCCAGACGCCCGAGGCCAGGCCGTAGACCGTGTCGTTCGCGATCCGGATCGCCTCCTCGACGCCGTTGAACTCGATGACCGACGCGACCGGCCCGAAGATTTCCTGCTGCGCGATCGTCATGCTGTTCTTCACGCCCGTGAACAGCGTCGGATTCACGTAGGCGCCGCCCTTCAGCTTCGCCGGCGCGTCGCCGCCGAATTCCAGCTTCGCGCCTTCCTTTCGGCCCTTGTCGATCATGCCGAGCACGCGCTTCTGGTCGCCATGCGTCACCAGCGGGCCCATGTTGGTCTCCGGATCGAGCGGGTCGCCGGGCTTGAACGCATCCTGCCCAAGCTCTATGAAGCGCTCGACGAACTTCTTCCTGATCGAGCGGTCGACGAGCAGGCGCGACCCGGCGTTGCAGACCTCGCCCATGTTCGAGTAGATGCCGCGGTAGGCCGCGGTCACGGCGCGGTCGAGGTCCTCGACGTCCGCCATGAAGACCTGCGGCGTCTTGCCGCCGCACTCGAGCGCGACCTGCTTCATGTTGGACTGGCCGGCGTACTGCAGGATCAGCTTGCCGACCGCGGTCGAGCCCGTGAACGTGACCTTGCGGACTTCGTCATGCAGGGCGAGGGCGCGGCCCGCTTCCTCGCCGAGGCCATTGACGACGTTGAAGACGCCCGGCGGCCCGCCCGCCTCGACGAACAGTTCCGCGAGCTTCAGGCAGCTGAGCGGCGCCTGCTCGGCGGGTTTCAGCACGACCGTGTTGCCCGCGGCGAGGGCGGGCGCGATCTTCCAGGTCGCCATCAGCATCGGGTAGTTCCACGGCGAGATCGCGCCGACGACTCCGTAGGGCTCGCGCAGCACGAGGTGCACGACCCCGGATTCCGTGCTCGTGACCGCGCCGTCCACCTTGTCAATGCACTCGGCCATGAAGCGGATCGTCTCGACCACCGCCGGCAGGTCGATATTCACGACGTCGGCGATCGGCTTGCCCATGTCGAGCGTTTCCAGCACGGCGAGCGCCTCGGCGTTCTCGTCGACCAGCGCGGCAAACCGATTCATGATCTCCATGCGCGCGCGCGGCGCCATCTTCGACCAGGCGCCGGACTTGAACGCCTTGCGCGCCGAGGCGACCGCGCGATCGATGTCCTCTGCCGTGCCAGCCGACACCTCTGCGATCACCCGGCCAGTCGCGGGATTGACGCTCCTGAAACGGCCGCCCTTCTTCGCGTCGACGTACTTGCCGTCGATGAAAAGCCGGGTCTCCGGCTTTTTCTGCGCTTTGGCGGCCACGGACTGCCACTTGAGATGCGTGTACTTTCCTGCTGTCTGGATGCTCATCGTGCCTGCCTCAGTTGTCCGGATTCATGTTCCTCGGCCGGCCGGGGTATGACCAGCGCGTCCACGATCGCGCAACCGTCCGCATGGACGATCACGGGGTTCAGGTCGATTTCGGCGAGCGCGCTGCCGGCGGCCGCGACCAGCGACGAGAAGCGCGCCGCGACCGCGCAGAATTCGCCGACCGCGAGCGGTCGCGGGTGGCGCCGGCTCGAAAGAAGCGGGGCAATGCGCAGCCTGCGTACGAGCCGCGCGGCTTCGGCGGCGTCGAAGGGCGGCACGGCGTAGACCGCGTCCGCCAGGGCCTCGACGTGCACGCCGCCGGCGCCGACCAGGACCACCGGGCCGAACTGGGCGTCGTTGACCATGCCGAGCAGCATCTCGACGCCCCTCGCCGCGACCATGGGCGCGACCAGCACCCGCGGGCCGATGCGGTCCGCCAGGTCCCGGTACGCGGCCGCGACCGATGCCGGATCCGGAAGGTCGAGGCGGATCCCGTCGAGCTCGCTCTTGTGATCGAGCCCGCGCTTCGCGGTCTTGAGCACGACCGGGAAGCCAAGTTCGCGCGCCGCGCCGAGCGCCGCCGCTTCGTTCTCGACGACGCGCCCCGCGTTCGCGGGCAGGCCCGCCTCGCGGAGCAGCGCGAGCGCGTCGTTCTCGTCGAGGCGCCGCCCGTCGGCGAGGCGCGCGCGCAAGCGCGCGAGCGCCGTGTCCGAAACCGGCTCGGCGGCATCCTCCGATCGCGCCGCGAAGTCGCGGTGATCGAGGAGGTGGCGAACGCCGCGCAGGAAGGATTCTAGACCGTCGAGCACGGGGAACCCCTCGCGCGTCGACTCGACGATTAGCGGGTCCGCACCGGTACCCTGGCGGTTCGCGACCAGGCAGGCGGGCTTGCCGGAGGCGCGGTGGCCGGCACGCAGGTAGTCGATGTAGCCGGGATATATTCCGCCGTCCGCGGCGCGGTCGTGCACTACGGCGCCGAGCGCGGCGTGCGGGTCGCGCATCAGTACGGCGAAGCAATGCTGCATCGCGGTATCGGCGTCAGGTCCGCCCGTGCTCCAGGCGTCGAGCGGGTTGACCGCCGGCAACCCGGCGTCGAGCAGCGATTCGAGCTGCAGGGTGGAGGCCGGAGCGAGCTGCGTGAGCGGCACGCCGTGGTCGTGCGCGAGGTCGATGAGGAGCTGGCGCTCGCCGCCGGAGTCGTGGATGGAGACGAGCCCGCCGGCGCCGAGCCGGTGCGGCTGCGCGAACAGGATCAGCGTGGTCGCGAGCTCGTCCATGTCGCGCGCCCGGTGCACGCCGTAACGCTCGAAAATGGCCTCGTAGACGCCGTCCTGCCCGGCAATCGCGCCGGAATGCGAGACGGTGAGCCTCGCCGAGAGTTCCGTGCGGCCGACCTTCAACGCGACCACCGGGATGCCGAGCTCGCGCGCCCGCTCGAAGCCGCGGACGAGGCCCTCCGGGTTGCGCGCGGTTTCCATGAACAGGCCCACGGCGCGCGTGCCCGGCATCTCGAGCGCGAAGTCGAGGTACTCGTCCATCGACACCGCGAGCTCCTGGCCGGTCGAGACGACGAGGTTGAAGTCGATGCGCTCCTCGCAGTCGACGATGCCGCACATGCCGGATCCGGAGTGGCTGACGTAGGCAACATTGCCGCCGCGGCGGTGCATGCGGGTCCTGAAGCCGCAGCCCCAGATGCCGTCGGCGAAGTTGTAGAAGCCCATGCCGTTCGCGCCGCAGACGACCAGCCCGGACTTTTTCACCTTTGCCAGGACGCGCTCCCGCAGCGGGGGGTCCGAGTCGCCCTCGATCACGAGCGAGGACATCATGGTTGCGGCGCGCGCGCCGTAGGCGATGACGTCGTCGAGCGCCGCGTCCATGCGCTTGTCGGCGACGGCGAAGATCACGTGCTCGACCGGCTCCGGGAGCTCCGCGAGCGTCGGGTAGCAGGGGACCCCGAGCACCGACTTGCGGCCTGGATTGACCGCATAGAGCCCGCCCTCGAAGCCGCCTTTCAGCAGGTTCTCGACGGTGTTGCGGCCCACCGTGCCCTCGCGCTCGCTCGCGCCGAGGACGGCGATCGATTGCGGGCGGAGCAGGGGATCGAGCCGATGAGCCATGCCGGGCCCGCCAGCGGCCGTCAAAAATCCGCGGCGGGCGTCGTCCGCTTGCGCGGCGGATCCCAGAACGCGGTCTCCGCCACGCGGCAGCGCGCCATCACCTTGTACCACTTCAGCTCGCGCTGGTAGTAGATCTCGGCCCAGAGCTCGTCGCCCGGGCGGCCCCAGGGCATCTGCAGCGAGGCATACGCGATGTTCTTCTTGGCCGACGGCGACCATTCCGCCGAGGTGACGGTTCCGACGACATTCTTGTCCTTGTCGTAGACATAGGCCGAGCGCGCGGGCTTGTTGCCCTCGACGTCGAGCTTTACGAAGCGGAAGCGCGAACCTCGTCTCTTCTCCTCCAGCAGCGCGCGGCGGCCGTTGAAGCAGGGCTTGCCGAAATCGACCAGCCAGCCGAGGTCGAGTTCGAACGGCGAGCGCGATCGGTCGGTCATGATCGCCTGGTCGGCCGGGTGGAAATCCACCTGGGCTGCGAGGAAGCCCGCTTCGATGCGCGCGACTTCGAGCGCGTGCGTGCCCATCGGGCGGATGCCGTGGATCTTGCCCTTGTCGAAGAGCGCGTCCCAGAGTTCCAGCGCGCGCCCGGGCTCGATCCAGAGTTCATAGCCGAGGTCGCCGGTGAAGCCCGTGCGCGAGACTGTGAGTTCGGTGCCGGCGAACGGGTAGAAGCCGATCTCGAAGGGCTTCAGGTTCTGCACGCCCGTGCAGCCGATCGCCTTCAGCACGGCGCAGCTGGTCGGGCCCTGGAGCGCGAGCCCGGCGACGTCGTGCGTGTCCTCGACGATCGTGACGTCGAAGCCGAACGCGGAGCGCGTGAGCCAGTCGAGCTGGCGCTCCTGGGAACAGAGCCGGTATACGCCTTCCCTCAGGTGGAAGATGGTGCCGTCGTCGATGACCTGGCCATTGTCGTCGCACCAAACCGTGTAGCCAACCCTGCCGGGCCTGATCTTCGAGACGTCGCGCGTGACGAGCCGGTTCAGGAACGCGAGCGCGTCGGGGCCTGTGATCAGGTGCTTGGTCATCGGCGTGAGGTCGAAGACCGCGCAGGCGTTGCGGATCGCGGCATACTCGAGCTGCTCGTCGAAGAAGGCGTCGGCAGTCGTGTAGTCCTTCCAGCGATGCCACTCGTTCAGCGTGTTGAGCGCGGAAATCCGCGGGTGGAACGGCGTCTGCCACACCGCCTTGCGGAAATGCTCCTTCTGGCCCATCTCGTCCTTGATGCTCATGCCGCACGCTCCGTCGCGAGGATCGCGTTTGCCGCATTGCGGCCGGCCGACCCCATGACGCCGCCACCCGGGTGGCAGCCGGCGCCGCAGAGGAAGAGGCCGCCCACGGGCATCGCGTACTGTGCAGCGCCTGGGACGGGTCGCATCATCATGAACTGGTCGAGCGCGAGTTCGCCGTGATGCCAGTGACCGCCCGACATGCCGAACTCGCGCTCGAGGTCCGCCGGGAGCAGGAGTTCTGCGGCGACGACCTGGCGCCTGAGGCCCGGCGCGTGGCGGTCGAGGACCCCGAGCGTGCGCTCGAGGAGCTCGCGCCGCGGCGCGTCGCCGCTTGCGCGCGGATCGAACGGGGCGTACAGGACGACCGCGGACAGCACGTGCTTGCCGGCGGGCGCGAGCGACTTGTCGGAAAGCGACGGGATCGTGATTTCGAGCGCCGGGTCGGGCGAGCATTGCCCGTACTTCGCGGCGTCGAACGCGTGCTCGATGTAGGTCATGTCGGGCGCGATCAGGAGCCGTTCGCAGGCGAGCTCGGATGAGAGGCGCGCGAACGAGGGCAGCGCCTCGAGAGCAAGGTGCAATTTCGCCGCCATACCCTTGGTGCGGATGTGGCGGACCCGGTGTACGAAGCCGGTTTCCAGGTGACGGGCCCCGAGCAGCCCGAGCAGGGTGCGCGCCGGGTCGGCGTTCGAGACCACCGTGCCGGCCGCGATGCGCTCTCCATCCTCCAGTTCGACGCCGGAGACGCGATCGCCCTCCAGCGTGATTCGCTTGACCGGGCTGCCGACGCGGATCGTTGCCCCGGCAGCGCGCGCTGCGGCGGCCATCGCCTGGCTGATTGCGCCCATGCCGCCCGCAGGGATGGAGAAACCGGCGTTGCCCGCGGCCTGGCCGGAAAGGCGGTGCAGCAGGGCGAGCACCGAATTGTTCGAACGCGGGCCGAGATTCGTGCCGAGGACTGCATCGAGGGCGAGCGCGCCCTTGAGCGCCGGGGACTCGAATTTCTCCTCGAGCACGTCGTAGATGTTGATGCCGGCAATGCGCAGGAACTCGCGCATGTCCTCGCGGCCGAGAAGCCGGATGTCGAGCCCGAGCAGTGCCGCGCCAACGAGGTCCCGGCGGCCGCCGCCGCCGAGGCGCGGGGGCTTGCGGTTGTGCTGCTTCGCCAGGATGCGCGCAAAGCGCAGCATGCGCGCGTGGTAGGAGGCCAGGCCCTTGCGATCGGCGTCGGACAGCTTGCCGGACTCGACCTTGCCGTCCTTGAACACGAGATGCTCGCCGGCCTGCGCGAGCGCGACTGTCTTCAATCCCGTGCGCGCCCACTTCAGGCCGTGGGAGGCGAGTTTGAGGTCGCGCGCGATGCCGGCGTCGAGCAGGTAGGAAAGGTGCGAGCAGCCCGACACCTGGAAGCCATTGGCGAACTCGCGGGTGACGGCGCCGCCGCCGACCTGCGGCGCGGCTTCGAGCACCACGACTTCGCGCCTTGCGCGGGCGAGGTAAGCGGCGCAGGCGAGGCCGTTGTGGCCGCCGCCGACGACGACGATGCGATCCCGGTCAGTCATCCGACCAGCCCTCCGGCACGATGTTCGGGCGGCGCAGGTCCATCAGGATCTCGCGCGCCGCGTTTGCGCCCGGCGCGGCCATGACGCCGCCGCCCGGGTGCGTGGCCGACCCGCACATGTAGAAACCCCTGACCGGCCCGCGGTATTGCGCGTAGCCCGGGAAGGGGCGGTTGAACAGGAGCTGGTCCATCGTCAGCTCGCCCTGGAAGATGTTGCCCTCGGTGAGCCCGACCTCGGCCTCGAGTTCGCGCGGCGTGCGGCACTCGACGTGGCGCACCAGCGACTTGAAGTTCGGGCTGTAGCGCCCGATCTGGTCAAGCACCGTATTCTTGAAGCCGTCGCGGTCGGCGTCGGTCCAGTCGCGGCCGTGGATGAACGGCGGCACGTATTGCACGAACACCGACATGAAATGCTTGCCCGGGGGCGCCATGGTCGGGTCGGTCATCGACGGGATCAGCAGGTCGAGGTAAGGCTCCTTCGACCAGGTGCCGTTCTTCCAGTCGTCGTAGGCGCGCTCCATCTTCTCGAGCGAGTCGAGGAAATGCATGTCGCCGTAGGCGAGCGGGTTGTCCTTGCCGAGCGCCGGGAACTCGGGCAGCCCGTCGAGCGCGATGTTGAGCTTTCCCGACGAGCCGCGGATCTTGAAGTTCTTCGCCTTCTCGACGATCGCCGGTGGCAGGTCCTTGGGGTCGAAGATCTTCGTGTAGGTGCGGCGCGGGTCGAGATTGGACACCACGACGTCGGCGTGGTACTCGGTGCCGTTTTCGGTCACGACCCCGGTCGCGCGGCCGCCGCGCACCAGTACCCGCGCGACCGGCGCATCGACCACGATCTCGCCGCCGAAGGACTTGAATGCGCTCGCGATCGCCTTCGACACCGCGCCCATGCCGCCGCGCGCGAAACCCCAGGCGCCGATCGAGCCGTCGACGTCGCCCATGTAGTGGTGCAGCAGCACGTAGGCGGTGCCGGGCGAGTAGACGCCCAGCGCCGAGCCGATGATGCCGCTGCCCGACAAATGGCACTTGATCGCGTCCGACTCGAAGTACTCGTTCAGGAAGTCGGCGATGCTCATCGTATAGAAGCGCAGCGTGTCGTAGATGAACTCCTCGCCGAACTTGCCGAGTTCCTTGCCGAGAAAGATCATCTCCCTGAGGTCGCGGGGCTTGAACGAGGTCGGGTCGGGCGGCGTGCGCATCAGCAGCGGGCGGATGAACTTGCACTGGCGCATCACGTCGGTCGAGTAGCGGCTGTACGCGTCCGCGTCGCGCGCGTTGTGGCGCGCGAACTCGCGCCGTTGCACCTGCTCGTCGGTGTAGTTGCCGAGAATGTCGCCGTCCGCCGTGATCGAGACGCCGCCGCCGTAAGGCGACGACCTGCAGGCCGTGGCGCGCGAGGTCGAGGTCGCGGAACAGCTCGGGCCGCAGCAGGCTGCACACGTAGGAGCAGTTGGAGTAGATCCAGCCTTTCTCGATTTCGCGGCTGACGGCGGCGCCGCCGATCCACGGATTGCGCTCGACCACGAGCACCTTGAGCCCCGCGCGCGCCAGGTAGGCGGCATTGGTCAGCCCGTTGTGGCCCGCGCCGATGACGATCGCGTCGTATTTCGCCACGTTTGGTTGCACTCGCAGGTCGGACTTTCTTTCAGGTCGTGTATTTCGTGAACGGCGCCTGCACCGGCGGCCGTGCGCTTTGGACGACTGCGTTCACGGCCGTCTCGAAGCGCTCGAGCGTCTCCCCCAGGCACTTCTCGTCGTGCGCCTCGCAGATGAACCAGGGCTCGCGCGAGTCGGGCTCGCAGAGCACGCCGAGGTCATGCAGCAGCGGCGCCAGTGCCTCGTAGAAAGTGTAATCGCTCGCGACCCAGTCGCGATAGTCGCGGGGCGGCTTCTCGCTGAAGAACAGGCCGCTCATGGACGAGTGGCCGCTGAAGGAGTGCTTGATGCCGCGCTGCGAAAGGATCTGGCTCATGCCGGCCCGCAGCCGGGTGCCGTACTCGGCGATGGTCGCGAGCGCCGGGGTCTCGTCGAGGATCTCGAGCGTCTTCTCGGCGGCGGCCAGGGCAATCGAATGGCAGGTGAAGGTGCCACCGTGCACGACGCCGTTGCCGAAGTTGCGCATGATGTCTTCGCGCCCGGCGCACACGGAAATCGGGTAGCCGTTGCCCATCGCCTTGGCGAAGGTGCAGATGTCTGCCTTCACGCCGTAGAGTTCCTGCACGCCGCCGCGGGCCACGCGGAAACCTGTCTTGACCTCGTCGATGATCATGAGGATGCCGTACTTGTCGCAGAGTGCGCGCGCCTCGCGCAGGAATTCGCGGGTCGCGGCGATCGAGCAGCAGTTGCCCATGATCGGCTCGATCATGAAGGCGGCGATGTCGCCGCCGTAGGCCTTGAATACGGCCTCGAGGCGCTCGCTGTCGTTCATGGGCACGGCATGGACGAGCGCGCGCAGCACGTGCGGGACGCCCGCGCTGTAGGGCACGAGTTGCGGGTCGCCCTGGCCCGGCTTCCACTCCTCGACGGCCGTGGTCCAGAGCGCGGCATCGAACACGCCGTGGTAGCCGCCCTCGATGACGACGTAGGAGTCCTTGCCGGTGTGGGCGCGCGCGACCCGGAGCGCCGCCATCACGGCCTCGGTCCCCGAATTGGAGAAGCGCACGAGCTCGGCCGCCGGCACCATCTTCGAGATCCGCTCGGCGACGGCGCACTCGCGCTCCGTGGAGAGTGCAAAGACGCCCCCGATCTCCTGGCCGGACCTGGCCGCGGCGTCGACGCGCGGGTCGGCATAGCCGAGGATGCAGGGGCCATAGGCGAGGCGGTAGTCGATGTACTCGTTGTCGTCGATATCGGTCAGGCGCGCGCCCTTGGCCGACTTCACGTAAATCGTCTTGTCCTCGCCCCAGTAGCGGAAATTCGAGGACACGCCGAGGGGGAGGTGGCGAATGGCTTTCTTGAACTGGGCATTGGACTTCACGAGGCTTCGAGTCATGCGGGCGGCCTCCTGGCGGTCCGGAAAAGGGTCGATTCGGGGTCGCCTAGTGTCCCCCAAAACGGGACGCCGCGTCCACGATGAGTGAATAGGTGTTCATTCATTGGACAGGACCCGGCAAGCGGGTAAGATGGTGCCTCGATGCGTGCCGGATTTTCGCATAACTAGCTGATTACAAAGTATTTTGTGAGTGCGAAACGTCAGCTCGCTGCTGTCCCGAAGCGCCGCACGGCGCCCCCCGAGGAACGTCGCGAGCAGCTGATCCTGGCCACCATCCGCTCGGTCGCCGACCGGGGCCTCGCCGACACCACGATTGCCACGGTTGCCCAGGAAGCGGGGCTCAGCCAGGGCATTGTGAACCTCCATTTCCGCAGCAAGGACGGGCTGCTGACGGAGACCTTGCGCTTCCTGGCCGACGAATATCGCAGTGCCTGCGAACTGGCGGCGGGCGCCGGCGACATCGACCCGGTTGCGGGCCTGCTTGCCATGGTGGAACTCGATTTCCGGCGCACCATCTGTTCGCGCGACAAGCTGGCCGTCTGGTTCGCCTTCTGGGGCGAGCGGCGCTTTCGGCCGACCTACCGGCGGATCTGCGCGGAGCGGGACCGGTCCTATGACGACATGGTCCGGGTCATTTGCGCGCGCCTTTGCCAGGAGGGCGGGTACACGGACGTCGACCCCGAGCTGGTCGCCGATGGCCTTTCGGCCCTGACCGACGGGCTCTGGCTCGACCTCCTGGTGCGGCCGGATTCCATGAGCCGCGAACGTGCCAGGCGAATCACGCTTTCGTATCTGGCGGACGCATTCCCGCGCCATTTCAGCCAGCCGGACGCAGGGCCCAAGGCCTAGGGCATGGACATCGCGCTCGACGCTACGGCAAGGGAATGGCGCGAGCGCGCGTACCGATTCGCGACCGAGGAACTGATCCCGCACGAAGTCGAGGCCGAGCTCAACGAGGGTCGCCTGCCGCCCGCGATCGAGAAGCGCCACAAGAAGCTCGCAGTCGAGCTCGGCTTCAGCGCCATGGACGTGCCGAAGCCGCACGGCGGGCTCGGACTTCGCATCGTCGACCAGGTCGCGGTCTGGGAACAGCTCGGACGCGTGACCAATGCGCTCTGCTGGTGCTTCTCGGAAGCCCAGGGCTGGATGTTCGAGGCCTGCAGCGAAGACCAGGTCAAGCGCTTCATCCTCCCGCTCATGAGCGGCGCACGGAAGGAGTGCTATGCGATCACCGAGAGCGGATCCGGGTCGGACGTCTCGATCGAGACCACCGCCCGGCGCGCGCCGGGCGGCTACGCGATTTCCGGCGAGAAATGGTATGTCACGAGCGCAAACCACGCCGATTACTTCATCCTGCAGGCGCGCCTCGCCGACGGCCCGCACGCGGGCTCCGACTCGCTCTTCTTCATCGACAAGGACGCGGCGGGCATCGAGGTGCTGCGCTCGCCGCAGTTCAGCCACACCTTCAGCGCCCACCACCCGACTTACCGGTTCCAGGACGTGATCGTCCCGGAAGCGAACCGCCTCGGGCCCGAAGGCGACGGCATGCGCTTCTCGCATGCCTGGTTCCGGCGCGAGCGGCTCATGATCGCCGCGCGCTGCTGCGGCGCTGCCGCGCGCCTGATCGAGGAGGCGACCGAATTTGCGGGTACGCGGATGATCGGCGGCGAGCCGCTGGCGGAGAAGCAGATGGTGCAGGCGATGCTCGCCGACAGCGTCACCGAGCTCTGGGCCGCGCGCCTCATCACGTTCGAGGCGGCCGAGGCCCACGATCGCGGCGATGACCTGAAGTCGCTGCACGCCCGCTGCTCGATCGCGAAGCTGTACGCGTCGGAAGCCGCAAACCGCATCGTCGACCGTGCAATGCAGATCCTGGGCGGCCGCGGCTACATGCGCGAGAGCTGCGCCGAGCGCTTCTTCCGCGAGTTGCGCGTCGACCGCATCTGGGAGGGCGCGAGCGAAGTGCAACGCCTCATCATCGCGCGCGCACTGGTCAAGCGCGGCCTGGGGGGCATCTAGGCCATGCGGGCTGCGCTCGCGCCGTTCGCCCTGGCGGCGCTGGTCGCGGTGGGAACGGCGTCCGCCGCCGAAGAAAGGGTCCTGAACGTGTTCACCTGGCCGGACTACATCGCGCCGGATACGGTGAAAAACTTCGAGCGCGAGTACGGCATCAAGGTCAACTACGACACCTACGACTCGACCGAGATGGCGGAGGCGCGCCTGCTCGCCGGGCACACCGGCTACGACGTCGTGGTGCACGCCGAGCGTTATTCCGCGCGCCTGATACCGATCGGCGTCTACCGCCCGCTCGACAAGTCCCGATTGCCGAACCTGCGCTTTCTCGACCCCTGGGTCATGGAACAGGTCGCGATCGACGACCCGGGCAATCGCTACGGCGTGCCCTACCTCTGGGGCACGACCGGCTTCGCGTACAACCGGCGCATGATCGAGGAGCGCATGCCGGACGCGCCGGTCACGAGCGGCGACATGCTGTTCAAGCCGGAGGTCGTCAAGCGCTTCGCCGACTGCGGCGTGACTTTCCTCGACGAACCGACCGACGTGATCCCGATGGCGATGCTCTACCTCGGGCGCGACCCGAACAGCCTCGACCCGAAGGACCTCGCGGACGTCGAGCGGCTGCTCAAGGGCGTGCGGCCTTACATTCGCTACTTCAGTTCGGCGAAGATGCTGATCGACCTGCCGAACGAGGAGGTATGCATCGCAATGAGCTGGTCCGGCGACTACGCGCAGGCGATGCTGCGGGCGAAGCAGGTCGGCAAGCCCGTGCCGCTCGCGTACTCGACGCAGAAGGAAGGCACGCTCGCCTGGTTCGACCTCTGGTTCATCCCCGCCGATGCCCCGCATCCGGACAACGCCCATCTGTTCCTCAACTACCTGCTCCGCCCCGACGTGGCCGCGTCGATCGTCGTCGAGACGCGTTACGCGACGCCGAACCTGGAGGCGAAGAAGCTGCTGCCGCCCGAGATACTCGATGACCCGGCCGTGTTTCCGACCGACGAGGTCCGCAAGTCGCTCTATAACGGCATCATTCGCGACCCGATCGCGGAGCGCCGCCGCTCGCGCCTCTGGTCGCGCGTGAAAACCGGACTGTGAGCGGCGCCACCGCAGCGCCGCTGATCCGGATCCAGGGCGTCACCAAGCGCTTCGGCAAGGTGACGGCCGTCGACGACGTCACGCTCGACATCCTGAAGGGCGAGCTGTTCGCGATTTTGGGCAGCTCCGGCTGCGGCAAGATCGACGTTGCTGCGCATGCTCGCCGGCTTCGAGCAGCCGACCGCGGGCCGCATCCTGATCGACGGCGCGGACATGACCGACGCGCCGCCCTACGAGCGGCCGGTCAACCTGATGTTCCAGTCCTACGCGCTGTTCCCGCACATGACGGTGGAACAGAACGTCGCCTACGGGCTCAGGAAGGAGCGCGTGCCGGCGCCGCAGATCCGCGAGCGCGTCGCCGAGATGCTCGCGCTGGTGAAGCTCGGGGCACACGCGGGACGCAAGCCGGACAAGCTGTCGGGCGGCGAGAAGCAGCGCGTCGCGCTGGCGCGCGCCCTCGTGAAGCGACCGAAGCTCCTGCTGCTCGACGAACCGCTCGCCGCGCTCGACAGGAAGCTGCGCGAGCACACGCAGTTCGAGCTCGCGAACCTGCAGTACCAGCTCGGCACGACCTTCGTCGTGGTCACGCACGACCAGGACGAGGCGATGACGCTGGCGAGCCGGATCGGGGTCATGCACGAGGGCCGGATCGCGCAGGTCGGCACCCCGGGCGAAGTCTACGAATACCCGGCGAACCGCTACGTCGCCGGCTTCGTCGGCAACATCAACCTGATCGAGGGCAGCGTGAAGGGACGCGCGAACGGGCGCCTGACCCTGCGCTCGGACTCGCTCGATGCCGATCTCGCGGTCGCATGCGACGATCCGGCGGATTTCGACGGCACGGTGACCGTTGCGGTGCGGCCCGAGAAGATCACGATCAGCCGCGCGCCGCCGGAAAGCGGTGAGCGCAACGTCGTAAAAGGCGTCGTCCGCGACCTCGGCTACTTCGGCGACCAGTCGCTCTACCGCGTGCACGCGCAGAGCGGCGCGATCGTCCAGGTCAGCGCGCAGAACCTGAAGCGCTCGGCAAAGCTGACGGTCGAGTGGGACGACGAGGTGTTCCTGTCCTGGGAGGTCGGCAGCACGATCCTGCTGCGCACATGAGCATGCACGCGGACGGCAGCGGCGATCCTTCGCTGCGCTGGCTCAAGCGCGCGGTGGCATTCCCGTATTTCTGGCTGCTGCTGTTCTTCCTGGCGCCGTTCCTGATCATCCTGAAGATAAGTCTCGCGGACCCGGTCGTCGCGCAGCCGCCATTCTCGGCGCTGCTGCAATGGGGCAGGGAGGGGTTCGAGGGCATCCGCGTGACCTTCTCGAACTACGCGTTCCTGTTCGAGGACGGCTACTACGGGATCATCTACCTCTCTTCGCTCAAGATGGCGGCGATATCGACGCTGCTGTGCCTGCTGCTCGGCTACCCGATGGCCTATCACATCGCGCGCCAGCCGCCGCATCGCCGCCAGCTGCTCCTGCTCGCGGTGATCCTGCCGTTCTGGATCTCGTTCCTGCTGCGCGTTTACGCCTGGATCGGGCTCCTGAACAACCGCGGTGTCTTCAATGATTTCCTGATCTGGGCCGGCGTCATCGACAAGCCGATCCAGATGCTCTACAACGATTTCGCGGTCTACCTCGGCATCGTGTATTCCTATCTGCCGTTCATGATCCTGCCGCTTTACGCCAACCTCGAGCGCATGAACCTCGACCTGCTCGACGCCGCGGCCGACCTGGGCGCCCGCCGCTGGCAGGCCTTCGTCGACGTGACACTGCCGCTGTCGGTACCCGGCATCATCGGCGGCTGCCTGCTCGTCTTCATTCCGGCGGTCGGCGAGTTCACGATACCCGCGCTGCTTGGCGGCGCCGACACGCTGATGATCGGGCGCGTGCTGTGGGACGAGTTCTTCATCAACCGCGACTGGCCGGTGGCTTCCGCGGTCTCGGTCGTGCTGCTCCTGCTCCTGATTGCCCCCATCATGTGGTTCCAGCGGCTGCAGACGCGCGAGCACGAGTCCGGGGGATGAAGAAGACCTCGTTGCCGCTCGCCTCGATCGTGGCCTTCGGCTATGCGCTCCTGTACATGCCGATCGTCTCGGTCGTGATCTATTCCTTCAACGGGTCGCGGCTGGTGACGCTCTGGGGCGGTTTCTCGCTGCGCTGGTACGCGGGGCTGCTCGAGGACGACAAGCTGCTGTCGGCAGCGTTCCTGTCGCTGCGCATCGCGTTCGTGAGCGCGACCGTCGCCACCGCGCTCGGCGCGATCGTCGCCCTGGCGCTGCACCGGGTCGTGCGGCTGCGCGGCCGGATGCTGCTCTCGGGCATGATCACGGCGCCGCTCGTGATGCCCGAGATCATCACCGGCCTCTCGCTCCTGTTCCTGTTCATCTCGATGGCGAACCTGGTCGGCTGGCCGATGAACCGGGGCGCTACCACGATTACGATCGCGCACATCACGTTTTCGATGGCCTATGTCGTCGTCGTCGTGCGCTCCCGGCTCTCGGCCATGGACGACACCCTGGAGGAGGCGGCGATGGACCTCGGCGGCCGGCCGCTGGCGGTGTTCTTCGACGTGACCGTGCCGATGCTGCTGCCCGCGCTGGTGTCCGGCTGGCTGCTGTCGTTCACGCTCTCGCTCGACGACCTCGTGATCTCGAGCTTCGTGTCGGGTCCGGGCGCGACGACGCTGCCCATGCTGATATTCGCGAAAGTGCGCCTCGGCGTGACGCCCGACATCAACGCGATCACCACGATCATCATCGCGCTGGTCGCGACCGCGGTCGCGACGGCATCCATCGTGACGAACCGGAGGACGGGGCGTGGGTGATTCCCTGAAAGAGCTGTTCGAAGGGTGCCGGGAAGGCTACGCGCTGCCCGGCGCCGTCTACAAGGACCCGCAGGTCTACGAGCTCGAGATCGGGCACATCGTGCTGAAGTCCTGGCTTTATGCCGGGCACCAGAGCGAGATCCCGGAGCGCGGCGACTATTTCCTGTTCGAGGTCGCGGGTGAGTCGGTGATCATCGTGCGCGACGGCGACGGCGGCATCAATGCGCTGATGAACGTCTGTCGCCACCGCGGTTCGCGGATTTGCGACACGGCCACCGGCCGCGAATCACGCTTGACCTGCCGCTATCACGGCTGGACCTACGGACTCGACGGCACGCTCAAGGCCGCGGCGCGCGTGGCCGAAGGCTTCGACAAGTCGAAATGGGGCCTGAAGCGCCTGCAGCTTCGCGTCCTCGAGGGCATGATCTTCGTCAATTTCGACGCGAACCCGCCGGACTTCTCGCTGCTCGCACGCGAGATGGCGCCGGCGCTGCGTCCTTACCGGCTCGACCAGGCGAAAGTCGCGCTCAGGCGCAACTACCCGATCGCCAGCAACTGGAAGCTCGCAATCGAGAACTACTGCGAGTGCTACCACTGCCAGCCTGCGCACCCCGAATACTCCGTAGGTCACGGCCGTGCACTGCCGGATCCCGAATGCGCCGCGCTGCTTTCGGAGGTGATGGCGAGAGCGCCGGGCGTCGGCCTCACGCAACACACGATCCGCCAATCCTGGCTCGGCGCGCCTGCTTTCGGCCTCGACTTCGGCTTCGACCGCTATCCGCTCCTGCGCGGCCAGCTCACCGGCAGCCGCGACGGCAAGGCCGTCGCGCCATTCCTCGGGTCCATCACCGGCTACGACGGCGGCACCACCGACGTGCACCTCGGGCCGATGACTTTCGCGCTCGCGTACTGCGACCACGTCGTGATCTACCGCTTTGGGCCGCGGGGGCTGCGCTCCTGCGACTGCGAAATCACCTGGCTGGTGAACGAACAGGCGGTCGAGGGCAGGGACTACCGGCTTGAAGACCTGGCCTGGCTTTGGGACGTCACGACACTTGCCGACAAGACGATCATCGAGCGCAACCAGGCGGGCGTCGACTCGCGCTTCTACGAGCCGGGTCCGCTGTCGCCGAGCATGGAGACATTTACGCAGCAATTCCTCGCCTGGTACGTCGCCGCGATGCGGCGCGCCACGGGCGGCGGTTTGCCCGGCCGGCGGCCGGTCGCTAGTATCCGTAAGACTGCGGAGGGAACAAAATGAAAGACATGATTCGTGGCGGCTCGCGGCCCGGCCCGCAGGCGCTTTCGGCCGCCGTCTCGGCCGTCCTCTCGGTGGCATCGGGGGCGTCAGGCGCCCAGGAGGCGCAGGAGGCCCCGCCGACCATCACCGGCCTCGATGCAGTCATCGTGACCGCGACCAAGCGCGCGGAAAGCCTGCAGGACGTTTCCGAGTCGATCAGCGCGTTCGATACCGGCGCGATCGCGATGCGCGGACTGCAGCAGATCGACGACATTTCGAAGTACATCCCGGGTCTCTCGCTCGCGCAGCGCGAGCCGGGCGGCACCACCATCGTGTTCCGCGGCGTCGCAAGCTCGGGCCTGCAGTTCGGGGCCGTCTCGTCGTCCGCGCTTTACCTCGACGAGCAGCCGATCACGCAGAGCGGCAGGAGCCCGGATCCCCGCTTCATCGACATCGAGCGCGTCGAGGCCCTGCGCGGACCGCAGGGCACGCTCTACGGCGCGAGTTCGCAGTCCGGGACGCTGCGCGTCATCACCAACAAGCCCGACCCGTCGGGCTTTGACGCCTGGGCCGAAACCCAGGTCTCGACCGTTTCCGGCGGGTCCGAAGGCTATGACGTCAGCGCCATGGTCAACGTTCCGCTGGGCGACCGCGTTTCGCTGCGCCTCGTCGGCTTCACCGCCGAGGATGCCGGCTACGTCGACAACGTCCTCTCCGACAGCCCGGGCGGGACCTACGACAACGCCAACGTGGCCGACAAGGACGTCAACAGTATCGAGACGTCGGGCGGCCGCGCGGCGCTGCGTTTCGACATCTCCGAAAACGTGGACCTCACGCTCGGGGCGATCTACCAGGACAAGCATGCCGACGGCCACAGCGACGTGACGCCGGGAGCGGGCGACCTCAAGCAGGTGCGCTTCGAGAACGAGAGCCTCGACGACGAGTGGTACCAGCTCGCGCTGACGTTCAATGCCTCGCTCTCTTTCGCCGACCTGGTGGTGGCGGGTTCCTACTTCGACCGCAAGTTCGCCTACGAGGCGGACGCGACCGACTACGAGTTCTCGTTCAACCAGAGCGGCTACGTCAGCTATGACTTCGGCGGCGATCCGCGCGGCTACGCGACAAACCACGAGGACACCCAGATCAGGACCCTGGAAATACGGCTGCAATCGCGCAACGACGCCGAAAGCCGCTGGTCCTGGCTCGCGGGCGCGTTCTACAGCAAGGAAACCGGCCACACCGAGTTCAACAGCTACGTTCGCGATTATGCGGACACGCCGTCGTTCGCGTACTTCAACTATTACGAGCAGAGCCTGAGCGGCAACTCGCTGGTAGGCACTGACAAGTGGTGGGAGGGAATCTACGACACCGACCTCAGGCAGAAGGCCGTGTTCGGCGAGGTGGGCTTCGACGTGACCGACAACTTCACGATCACCGCCGGCGGCCGCTGGTTCGAGTACGACCGCAAGTACCGGCTTCAGCAGCACGCCCCGCCGGGTTTCACGGGCGCGAGGTTCCTCGACGACACCGTCGACAACAGCGAAGACGGCTCGGTCATGAAGCTGAACCTGACCTACAAGATCAACGACGACCACATGGTCTACGCGACCTACTCGGAGGGCTTCAGGAACGGGGGCAGCAACCCGGTCCGCCCGAACTCGATCCTGCCGCGCGAATTCAAGTCGGACACGCTCGACAACTACGAGATCGGCGCCAAGACCGAGTGGCTGGACCACCGGATCCGCCTCAACATCGCGGCCTACGTGATGGAGTGGAACGATTTCGCGGTCCAGATCGAGGACCCGCAGGACAACGTGTTCCAGCTCGGCTACGTCAACCTGCCCACGGCGGAAATCCCGGGCCTCGAGACCGAGTTCACCTTCGTCGTGAACGACGCCTGGCAGCTCGACGCGACCCTCGGCTACAACGACGCGCACATCTCCAAGGCGACGGTGCTGACGCTCGAGGACGACGCCGGCAACGTGTACACGCGGCCGGTGGAGAAGGGCGCCCGGCTGCCGCTGACTCCGGACTGGAGCGGCTCGCTCGGCGTCGAGTGGCGGCCCCGCGGCCAGCTGCTCAACGCGCAGCCGTTCGTGCGCATGGACCTCGCCTACGTCGGCGAGGTCGTGACGAACCTCGAAGGATTCGAGTCCGTGGTCGGCCAGTCCGGCGCCAGCACCCAGGACGCCTACGAGACCGGCGACATGCGCTTCGGCCTCGAGGGCGAGCACTGGAGCGGCTCGCTGTTCGTGCAGAACATGTGGGACGAGCGCGCGGTCACGTTCCGCAGCAACCGCTGGGCGGAGCCGCGCCTCTCGATCGTCCGGCCACGCACCGTCGGGCTGCAGTTCCGCTACGACTTCTGACGCCGCCATGGACATCGGCGCCCCGGTCCGTAATTTCGGCAAGGTCGACATGGCGGCGCTCGGCGCCGCGGTCATTGCCCAGGACGAGGCGGCCTGGAACGAGAATGTCCAGCGCCAGCGGGACTACGAGGTTCACGAGCAGACGCGATCGATCGTGCTGCTGTTCGCGAACGTCGAGGACTGGCCGGCAGTCGAGGTGAGCAGGCAACCGGGATGGGACCGCCTGTACCAGGCCGCGGTCCCGGTGATGCACGACATCATCCGGAGGTTCTACCCACCCGGCGGCACCATCATCCGGGCGATGGCCGCGAAACTCGTCGCGGGCGGGCGCATCGTCCCGCACCGCGACTCGCACCCGTCGTTCGGGGCGGGCCACCGCATCCACGTGCCGATCGTCACCAACCCGCGCGTGCGCTTCATGATCGACGGGCGCCCCTACCAGCTCGAGGTGGGCGAAGCCTACGAGATCAACAACCAGAAGGTCCACAGCGTCATGAACAAGGGCACCGAGGACCGCATCAACTTCATCTTCGACTACCTGCCGCCGGGCGCGATTCCCGGCCGCGTACCCGCACCCGAGGCCCGTCAGGCCCGCTCGTAGCGGCGGTAACGGTCGCGGATGGGCGCGATCACCTCGACCAGCTCGCCGAGGCGGCTTTCATAGTGCCGCCAGTGCCCGACCGAGCGGTCGTAGATCGGCTGCCGAACCTGTTCGGCTGACGGCGTGCGCACCGGCCGCTCGCTGTCGTAGAAGCGCAGGCACGCTTCCTCCCACGGCAGCCCGCAGAAGTCGAGCAGGCGCCCGACCTGGGCCTCGATGTCCGCCACGATCTCCTCGTACTGTACCGTCAGCACCCGGCCGGGCAGCACGCGCGCCCAGTGGTCCATCATGCGCTGGTACTGGAGGTAGTACTCGCCGATCTCGGTCAGGTCGTAGGTGAAGTTCTGTCCCTTGGCGAACAGCTGGCGCCAGCAGGACAGGCAGGCGTCGAGCGGGTGGCGCCGGGCGTCGATGATCTTCGCGTTCGGCAGCATCAGCGCGATCAACCCGAGGTTCGGGAAATTGTTCGGCATCTTGTCGATGAAGCGCGGCGCCGCGCTGCGGCGATGCATGCGGGCGCGCGCAAGGTACTCGGCGCCGAGCGCGGCGAGACGCGCGGGCCGCAACTGCCGCATCGCCTCCGGGTAATGCGAGCCCGGCCCGCCCTTGCGGCCGAGCGACGTCGCGAGGCGGCCGACGTAGGGCAGTTCGGCCGTGCCTTCGACCGCCGGATGGCTCGCGAGGACCTGCTCGAGCAGCGTCGAGCCGGAGCGCGGCAGGCCGAGGATGAAGATCGGCGCCGGATCGGGGTCGCCGGCGCCGCCCAGCGACTCCAGCAGCTCGGTGCAGTAGACCTCGAGCAGCCGGTCATTCATCACCTCGGTCTGCACCGGGTCGTAGGTCACTTCGGCGCGCTGGGCCTCGTTGCCGCGCCGATAGAAGTCCCAGGCGCGTCCGTAGTCGCGACGATCCTCGTAAGCCTTGCCGAGCGCGAACAGGAAATTGACGCGCGACTGCGTGCTGAGGTCCGTGGAGGCCGCATGGCCCTCCATCGCCGCGATCGTCGCGTCGTCGAAGCGGTAGGTCTTGAGGTTGGCGAGGCTCCAGTAGGTCTCGCCGGAGTCCGGGGCGTTCTGCATGCAGCCGTCGTACGCGGCGACCGCGCCGTCGTAGTCGCCGATGGCCTTGAGCACGTGGCCGAGGCCGAGGAGCGCGCCGGCATGGCGGGGCCGCAGCTCGAGGCAGCGCCGGTAGCCCGCGGCCGCCTCGGGGGTGAACGAGGCGCGCGCGAGCGTGCCCGCGCGCATGAAGTGCGCCTGCACCTGCGTCGGTTCGAGCGCGATGACGCGGTCGAAGCAGGCGAGCGCTTCTTCGTAGCGGTCCTGCTCCTTGTAGAGCTGGCCGAGGTCGAGGATCGCGAGGTGGAAGTCCGGCGCGAGCCGGATCGCCTCCTGCAGCATCCGCTCCGCGTCGTCCGCGTGCTCTGACCGCAGCGCAATCTGCGCGAGCAGGCGCAGTGCATCGACATTGCGCGGATTGTCCTGCAGCACGCGCCGGTAGAGCTTCTCCGCTTCCGCAATCCGTCCTTCCTTCTGGTGCTCCGCGGCGTGCGCCATCATCCGGCGTTCCGGCGAGCGCTCGAAGCAGCGCTCGAAGGCCGCGTCGGCTTCCTTGCCGCGCCCCAGCATCGCGAGCGCCTTGCCAAGCGTGAACCAGGCGCGTTCAAGCGAGGGATCGAGCCGTGTTGCGCACTCGAGGAACGGCAGGGCGTCGGCCGGGCGGCCCGTCTGCACCAGCAGGAAACCGAGATCCTCCGCGGGCTTCGCGAAGTCGGGCGCCGTCTCGATCACCGCGCGCAGCAGCGCCTCGGCTTCGCCGCGACGTTCCATCTTGACGAGCAGCGCGCCGAGCAGGGCCTTGATGTTGACGTCCTGCGGACAGGCGTCGAGCGCGGCGCGGCAGCTCGACTCCGCGGCGCCGAGGTCGCCGGCGTTGATGAGGGCGATGACCTGGTCGAATGCGGCCTTGGGCGCGGTCTGCCGTGTCATCGGAGGTTCAACTCGCAGGCGTCGCCCCGAGCCGCGCCGCGAGCCGGCGAAGGAGCGCCGCGTGCGCGGCGATGCGCCTCTCGAGGGGCAGCGCCGCGGCCGGCGTCTCGAACACCAGCACGGTGCGGGCCGCCGGCCCGGGCCGCGCGGAACCGCCCACGACCACGCTTTGCGCGCTCAGCAGTTCATCGATCGAGCTGTCGTCGACCGGCCCGACGATGCCGTCCGAGATCGGCTCGTCGAAGCGCGTGGTGCCGCCCATCTTCAGCGGCACGCCGTTCTCGACCAGGACGGCGACCGCCGCGGCGGCGAGCGGGTCGTCCGCGCCCGCGACGCCCTGCGAGTAGACGTAGCCCTGGTCGATGAGGTTGTCCTCGTGCAGGTCGATGCTGACGACGACCGGATAGTCCGACTGGCGACGCAGCACCCAGGCGGCGATCGCGCCCGCTTCGGGGCTTGAAGGGGCCGGCGCGCGCGCCCGCGACGTCTCGCCGGGGGACGGCAGCAGGTGCGAGGAATCGCCGACGCTCTGCCCGTCGATCTTGTCCGAGTAAACGGGCACGTTCAGGTAGCGCCAGTTGCGGGCATAGCCCTGGGGATTGAGGAGTGGCAGCAGCACCACCGGGCGGCGCGCGCCCAGCGCCGCGATATCTTCGATGACGCCGGCAATCGCGTTGGGACCCGCCGGCTCCTCGCCGTGGATGCCGGCGAGAATCCACACCGCCGGACCCGCATGCGGCGAGTGCAGCGCAATGATGGGAAGCGGCGTCGACGTGCCGGGCGGTGCGGACTGGGCAATCACCTCCGCCTTCCAGCCGCGCTCGACCAGGCCGAGGCTCGCCTGCCACAGCGCCTCGATCGGCGCGCGGCCGTCGGCGAATGTCGCGACACCCGCGGGAATCTCGATCGCCGGGCCGGCGGCATGGGCCGTCGCAAAAAGGCAAAGGCCGGCGAGAATCACGGCGGCACGGGCGCGGGAATCCGACATGGGAGCATGGTCGCATTGAACCACGGTGCTGTCATCCGGCCGGCGCTCGCACGGTTTCCGCGCGGCGCGCCGATGCCGTAGAGTCGCGGGGCATGGGCGCCCCGCGCTTTTTCAGGGATTTCCTCGCGTCAACCGGGCTCGGCGGCGCGGCAGATTCATGGTCGGCGGCGGCCCCTTCCGGGTTCGCGCCGATCGCGCTAGGCGGCTGCGGCCGCTCCGGCACGACGCTGCTGCGCGTGATGCTCGACTCGCACCGTCGCATCTGCTGCGGGCCGGAGTCGAGCGTCTTCCGCCGCCGTGCGATCGACCCGGACGCGCTCGCGGAACGCTTCGGCTTTACGCACGCGCAAGTGCGCCGCATACACGCGTCCGCCGCCTCGCGGCCCGCGTTCATCGAGGCCTTCGCCGGGCTTTGCATGGACCGCGCCGGCAAGCAGCGCTGGGCCGAGAAGACGCCGCGCAACATCGGCCGCGTCGGCGCGATCTTCGGGTGTTTTCCCGAGGCGCGCTTCGTGCACGTGTTGCGTGACGGGCGAGACGTCGCCTGCTCGCTGCGCACTCACCCGCGCCACCGGGTCGTGGACGGCAGGCTGGTGCCGCTCGATACCCGCAAGCCCATCGCGGGCTGCGCCCGCCGCTGGGTACGCGACATCGAAGGCTCGCGCCGCTGGTGGGGCGACCCGCGCTTCCAGGTCGTCCGCTACGAGGACCTCGTGCTGAACCCGCGGCCGGCGCTCGAGCGCCTGATGGCGTTCATCGGCGAGGACTGGGACGAAGCGATGCTCGCTCACGCGGCGGCGGACTCGCCGTTTCGCGACCCGACGCGATTCGCCCAGAACCCCGAGGCGCTCGGCGCCGTGACCACGTCGTCCCTCAACCGCTGGCAACGCGACCTCGACGCGCGCGACCGGCACATCTTCAAGCGCATCGCGGGCCGGCTTCTGGTCGAGCTCGGCTATGCCGCCGACGATTCCTGGTAGCCGTGCTTCAATAGGCTTGCGAGTCGGCGATGACGAGCTTCACCGTCTTCAGCAGGATGCGGACGTCGAGGCCGAGCGACCAGTTCTTCAGGTATTCGAGGTCGTACTCGACGCGCTGGCGCATTTTCTCGACGCTTGCCGTCTCGCCCCGGAGGCCGTTGACCTGGGCCAGCCCGGTGATGCCGGGCCGCACCTTGTGGCGCAGCATGTAGCCGCTGACGAGCTTGCGGTAATGCTCGTTGTGCGATACCGCATGCGGCCGCGGCCCGACCAGGCTCATGCTGCCGCCGATGACGTTGAACAGCTGCGGCAGCTCATCGAGCGAGCTGTGCCTCAGGAACCGCCCGATGCGCGTGACGCGGGGATCGCCGCGCGTCGCCTGGTGGATCACGTCGTCCTCCCAGACCGTCATGGTGCGGAACTTGCACACGCTGAATTCGCGCCCGTCGAGCCCGTAGCGCCGCTGCCGGAACAGGACCGGGCCGCGCGAGGAGCGGCGCACCAGGACCGCGATGACGGCCATCACGGGGGCCGCCAGCGCGAGCGCGGCCGCGGCGAGGACCAGGTCGCTGGCGCGTTTCAGCACGCCCGCCATGCCGCAGAACGGCGTTTCGCGCACGGCGACGAACGGCATGCCGCGGATCTCGCCGAACCGTGCCTGCATCAGCTCGAAGGCCGAGAGGTCCGGGACGAAGAAGATCGATGCGGTCGTGTCGCCGAGCACGTCCAGCAGGCCGCGAATGCGCGGCTGGCCCGACATGGGCAGGCAGATATAGATGGCGTGCACCGGATGGTGGCGCGCGTACTCCGGAAGGTCCGCGAAGCGGCCGAGGACCTGCGGCCTGCATTCCCGCGGCAGCCGCTCGACGCGGCGGTCGTCGAAATAGCCTGCGACCGCGCCGAGCCAGGGCGCCTCGCCGAGACGGGCCGCGAGCTCGCAGCCGGTCTTGTTCGCGCCGACAATGACCTGGCGGCGGCGGGTTGCGGCGCGGCGCAGCAGGAATCCCACTATCTTGCGCGCGCCCGCATGCGCGCCTGCGAGGGCGCATGGCGTGGCGACGAACCAGACCAGCATGACCCGTTGCGGGAAGAGGTCGGTCATTTGCAGCATCGATGCCGCGGCGAGGAGAATCGCGCTCACGCACAGCCATTCGACCGAGCGATGCCGGAAGATGCGGCCCCAGTCCGTCGCATCGCGGGCCCGGTCGAACCGCGGCTGCGTCATGACCATGAACGAAACGGCGTAGGCCGCGATCGCCGCCGCGATGACCAGGCCGCCCGCGCGGCCGTCCTGCGAGATGCTCGCGACGAGCAGCGTCGCCGCGACGACGGCCGAGTTGAGGTGCTCCTTGACCAGCGCGACGGCCGGCGGCTCGCCCGCGCCCGGGCGCGACCAGCGTTGCGGCGCCCCCGGCGCGGATACAGGCGAGATATCGACGGCGGACATCCATTTCCCCGCTGCCCCGCCATTCCCTGCGGGGCAATGCAAGCGTGAGGGTCGTCACGGAAATCTAGCCGAACGCGAGCCGCGCGCAGGTCGTATTGACATAAGCGCGCGAATTATTTTTCGGCCAGGTTCTCGGCGTAGGAGCGCGCCGACGGGGCGGCCGCAGCCGCCGTCACTCGCGGTTGAATTTTATCCGCGTGCCCTTGACCGTAGACTCGACGAGCTCGATCGAGAAGTCCGGGCCCTTGCGCTTCTTTACCAGGACGTCCTCGCCGTCATCGACCTCCACGGCGTAGCTTTTCTTGTCGAGTGCCGACTTGAAGGCATCGCGGATGTCGCTTGCGCAACCGTTCTCGCCGCGGCCTTTCTTGAGGGACACCGGGATATCGATCGGCGTGCCGTCCCTGGGCGTGAGGCGGAACCTGAGCACGCCGTCGTTGTTCGCGCCTTCGCTGACCTGGATGCGCCACTTGTTGGAGTAATGCAGCGCGGCCGCTGGCGCCGCCGCCTGGGCATCGGCCTGCGGGCCTGCCTCCTGTGCGACAGCGGGCAGCGCGGCAGAGACGGCCGCGAGACAGAGGAGGGATCCGAGCAGAGCGCGACCGGGGTATTGCATGGAATCGATTCCGTCAGTGTGTTGGATCGGCGCCCGCCTGCCGGGCCCGTGCGGGCATCCTGTCCCGGATCATACGGTGCCATTCCCGGAAAGGCGCGGCCATGTTCTGCAGGAAACTCCGGTTGTCGGCCTGTTGCTCGGGTCCCAGCCCCCAGGGCGTGTATTCGTCCGGTTCCGGTATGTAAAGCGTCCCGAACAACCGGTCCCAGATGCTGGTGATGACCGCCATGTTCGTGTCCCAGTGCTGCCGCAGGTAGCTGTGGTGCGTATGGTGCATGGCGGGACTCTGCAGCCACTTCTCGAGCCAGCGCGGATAGCGGAACTGCACGTGGTAGTGGCGGAACGCGCCGGCGAAGCCGAACAGTAGCGTGAAGATGCCGACGTCGAGAATCGTAACCTGCGCGATGCTCCCCGCAGACAACCAGCCGAAGATCGCGGCGGGCACCGCGTAGCCGATCGCGGCCTGGATCGAGTAGAGCGGGCCTTCCAGGACGTGCTCTCGGTAGCGCGTCAACGGCGTCAGCACCTCGGCCGAGTGATGGACCTTGTGGATCGCCCACAGCGCGGGGATCTTGTGCTCGGCGAAATGCAGCAGGAAAAACGTGAAGTCATAGCTGAGCAGCAGCACGAGGCTGTAGAACAGTTTCCAGGCCAGGGTCGGCGTGATGGCGGGCCCGGTGCCGAATCCGGCGGTCAGCCCGCCGATCACGGATTTTTCGACGAACGGCCCGAGCGATCCCAGGAGCAGCAGGGCCCAGAGCGGCTTCAGGGAGCGCTCCAGCACCCATAACCACACGTCGACGCGCGCGGAGACGTGCGTGTAGATCTCGCGCGGCAGCAGGTACTCGGCGATGCCGCAGGGCCGCTCGCGCCCGTCGGCGCCTTTCGCGCCGCGCCCCTTGCGCGCGACAAAAATCGCCAGTGCCAGCGCCAGCATCAGCAGCAGCCAGTTCCAGCGCAGGTCGTGCGGGACATTGGCTGCGAGCGTCTCCCAGACCCGCGGACCGTATTTGTTGACGAGCTCGGTGAATGGACCGACGGATTCCGGCGTGGCCTGCATGTCGGCTCAGTCGCTGTCCTTGTTCGGCGAGGTCGAGGCACCCGCCGCGTAGACCGGCTCGAATCCGAATACCCAGGGCTTGCCGGTATCGACGCTCACGCGCACGGCCTTCATGTCGGGCCAGCCGTAGACCTGCAGCCGCGTGACGTTTGGGTGCGATACGCCGGGCTTGTCGAAGTCGAGCTGCGTGAGCGGGCGGTCGATCGTGAATGCGTGGTAGTGGCCGTGGACGATGAGCACCTGTCCGGCGAATGAATCGGCGCTTTCCGCGATGGCCCTGACCACGGACTCGGAAGGGCCGCCCTCGTAGCGCAGCGCCTCGTCGAAGGGATTGGTGTGGAAGGCAAATACGACGGCGCGCTGGCCCGCGCTGCGGGCCGCCGCGAAAGCTGCCCTGACCCAGGCGAGGTTGGCCTGTTCGCGGCGGACGAACTCGCGCCAGTACTTCTCGACGCGCAGTTCCTGGTTGTTGTGCGTGCCGGCGAGGTTCAGCGTCGCGAAGGTCGCCCCCCCGAACGACCAGCGCGCGTTTTCGGAAAATTCGGCGAATTCCGGGAGCTCGTCGGACTCGCGCGCGAGCGGCATGTGCGAGTGCCCGAGACTTTCCGCCTTCGACCAGAACACCTCGCGCATCAGCGCGAGGATCGCGGTCGGGTCCGCGGACCCGCGGTTCGCTTTCCAGCAGTCGGCCCATTCGTTGTTGCCGGGCGTATAGAACACCGGGCCGGCGAAACGCGCAAAGAAATCACGCTGGCCTTCCTGGAAGGCGCGGCCGCAGTCGCCGAAGCCCTTGGTGTCTCCCACGTGGATGGAAAATGCCGGTCGTTCGGCATTGATCGCGTCGATGAGCTGCCCGTAGATCGGGTCGTCCGCCGGGCCGGCATAGGTCGTATCGCCGAGGGCAATGAAGCTGAACGGCTCGGCGGCCGCCGCCGCAGCGAGAAGTGCCGCAAGAAGTGCCGCGAGCAGGCGCCTCGGGAACATGCGGCGACTTTAGCAGAGGCGTGAATCTGGTGCCCGGCAGCGGCCTCGGGTAACGTGCGCGCACCGCAGACGAGGATATCCCGACATGAACCGATCACTTGCCGTGCTGCTCCAGGCATTCTCCGTGGTGCTTTGCGGCGCCGGCGTCGCGCATGCCGACCTCGACCGGACCGAACGCGCGATCGCGCAGCACGCCGCCGCGGGCCAGGCCGACGCCGAGGCGCTTCTGCAGCGCGTCGTCGACATCGAGAGCCCGACCGAGAACACGGCCGGCGTGCGCGCCGCGGGCGACGCCTTCGCCGCCGAGCTTCGGGCGATCGGCTTCAAGACCCGCTGGATCGAGATGCCGCCGGCGATGAAGCGCGCGGGCCACCTCGTCGCCGAGACCGCAGGCACGCGCGGCAAGCGAATGCTGCTGCTCGGCCACCTCGATACCGTGCTCGCCGGCGAGCCGTTCCGGCGCGACGGCAACCTGGCCTACGGCACCGGCGCGACGGACATGAAAGGCGGCATCGTGGTGATGCTGCAGGCCCTCAAGGCGCTGCATGCCGCGGGCGCGCTCGAGGAGCTTCGGATCACGGTCATGCTGACGGGCGACGAGGAGGATGCGGGACTGCCGCTGTCCGAATCGCGCGGGCCGATGGTGCAGCTCGCAGAGTCGAGCGACGCCGCGCTCAGCTTCGAGACGGCCATCGACGGCACCGCGACGATCGGGCGCCGCGGGATCAACAGCTGGACGCTCGAGACCACGGGCGTGACCGGTCATTCGAGCGGCATCTTCGGCGACACGCTCGGCAGCGGCGCGGTCTACGAGATGGCCCGCATCCTGGCGGCATTCCAGTCGGAACTCGGCGCGGAGAAATACCTCACGATCAACCCGGCCCTCGCCGTCGGCGGGACCAAGGCTTCGCTGTCCGAGTACGGCGGCTCCGCCGAGGGCAAGACCAACGTGGTCGCGCCGACGGCCTTCGTTCGCGGCGACATCCGCTTCATCAGCCTCGACCAGGAGCGCTCGGCGGTGGAGCGCATGCAGGCCATCGTCTCGAAGCACCTGCCGCAGACGGGCGCGACGCTCACCTTCGATGATGCGTCTTACCCGCCGATGGCGCCGACAGCGGGCAACGAGGCGTTGCTCGCGGTGCTCGACGGCGCGAGCCGCGACCTCGGCCTCGGCCCGGTCGCGGCGCTCGATCCAGGCGACCGCGGCGCGGGCGACATCGGCTTCGTCGCGCACCTGCTGCCCTGCCTCGACGGCCTCGGCAGCGGCGGCGGCGCCCATTCGCATGCGCCGGGAGAATACCTCGGCCTCGACACGCTGACACCCATGGCGCAGCGTGCCGCCGTGCTGATCTACCGGCTCGGCCGCTGAACCGAATGCCGGGCGCCGGCCACTGGTGGGAGCGCGAGGACCTGTGCTACCGGGACGGGCGGCTGGCGCTCGGCGGCCATGACCTTGCCGCGATCGCCGAGGCGGGCACGCCGGCCTATGTCTACCGGGCCGCCCGCGTCGGCGAGAACCTGCGGCGACTCGGCGCCGCGCTCGACGCGGCGCGAGTCCCGCACGACATCTATTACGCCATCAAGGCGAACCGCTGCGAACCGCTGCTCGATCACCTGCGCGCGACCGGCGGCTGCGGCATCGACGCCTGCTCGCCGGCCGAGGTCCTGCTCGCGCGCGCGCGCGGATTTCTCGAGGCTGAAATTTCCTTCACGGGCCACGCGGTGTCGGAAACCGACCTCGAGATTCTAGCGGCCCACCCCGGCGTGCACGTCAATTGCGACGCGATCAGCACCATCCGCCGGCTCGGGCGCCGCTGCCCCGGCCGCAGGATCGGCATAAGGCTGAATCCCGGCCTCGGCGCCGGCTACAACGAGCGCCTGCGCTACGCGGGCGAGAAAGCGACCAAGTTCGGCGTGTACCCGGATCGCTTCGAGGAGGCCATGGCGACGGCGCAGGAGGCCGGAATGCCGGTCGACACGCTTCACTTCCACGTCGGCAGCGGCTACCAGGGTGATGCGCTCGACGTGCTCGACCGCGTGCTGGAGGGCGCGGCGAGGATTCTCGACGCGCACCGCGAAATCCGGCGGATCAATGTCGGCGGCGGGCTCGGCGTGCGGATGTCGGAGACGGACACGGGGATCGACCTCGGGCGCTGGGCTGCGATCGTGGCGCGCCATGCGCTGCCGCGCGGCCTTCGCGTCGCCGTCGAGCCGGGCGACTACCTCGTGAAAGACGCGGGCGTGCTGCTCGTGCGCGTCAACACGGTGGAGGACAAGGGCGGCACGCGCTTCGCCGGCGTGGATGCGGGCCTCGGCATCCTGAACCTTGCGGCCTATTACCGGATCCCGTACGTGGTCGCGCCGCTGGCGCTCCGGTCCGGCGCGCCGCTCGAACGCGTGACCGTCTCCGGCAACATCAACGAGGCGATCGATCTCCTCGCCGAGGACGTCGAGCTGCCCGCGCTCGAGGAGGGCGACCTGCTCGCGCTCGTCAACGTCGGCGGCTACGGTTCCGCCGCCGCCTCGAACCACTGCATGCGCGGGACGTACCGCGAAGTGGTTCTTTGAAACCGGAGCTCCCGCGGATCCTCGGTCCGGCGGGTGCGACGCTGTTCGTCGTGACCTTCGCGATCGGCACGGCGATTTTCCTGGTGCCGGGGGTTGTAGCGGCCAACGCCGGCGGCCTGGCGATGAGCATCGCGCTCTGGGTAGCCGGCGGCCTCCTCACCCTGTGCGGCTCGCTGTGCTATTCGGAGCTGGCGGTACGCATCCCGCGTTCCGGCGGCGAATACCGCTACATGTTTGCCGGCTGGGGCCCGCGTCTCGCCTTCGTGTTCGCCTGGACGACGCTGTTCACGATGCCCGTCGGCATCGCTGCCGTGGCGCGGGGCTTTGCGGACTACCTTGCGGTGATCTGGCCGATCGGAGAAGGCATGCGCCGCGCGGCGGCGGCCGTCGCAATCGCCTTCTTTGGGGCCGTCTCGGTCGCGTCGACGCGGGTCGCGACGCGCGTCGCCGGCTTCGCGGCGATTGCGAAGCTCCTGGCACTCCTCCTCATTGCGCTGACGGGTATCCTGCTGACCGCCGGTTCGGCGCCCGCCGAACCCGTGCCGCGCGGCGGCTGGCAGGCGACGCAGCTCGGGACGGCGCTGGTCGCGATCATCTGGGCCTTCGACGGTTGCATGTCGGTGGCCTACGTCGCGGGCGAGGTGCGCGACCCGGGACGCACGGTACCGCGCGCGCTACTCTCCGGACTCGCGATCATCACGGTCGCCTACGTGCTGACGAACCTCGTGTATTTCAACGCGCTCGGATTCGCCGGCGTTGCCGGCTCCGACGCTGTCGCCGCGGCAACGCTCGGCGCCGCCTTCGGGCCTGCGGCCGCGAACGTCGTCGCGGTGATGGTCATGGTGAGTGCGATGGGTACGCTGGCGGCCCAGTCCGTGGGCAACCCGCGCTTCTTCATCGGACCGGCGGAAGACGGCTTGTTCCCGGCCGGCCTCGCCGCGGTGTCGCCGCGCACATTGACGCCGGTGAATGCGATCGCGATGACCGCCGGCATCGCGATCGGGCTCGTCGCGCTCGGCGGCTACGCGTTCCTGCTGCGGCTCTACGTGCTCGGCTTTTATCCGCTCGTCGTGGTCGCGCTTTTCGGGGCGGTGCGCCTGCGCATGCGGGAGGGAAAGCCGAGCGAGTTTTCGATGCCGCTGTACCCGCTGCCGCTCCTCGTCTATGGCGGCGGCATCGTCGGCATCTGCGTCGCGAGCGCCTTGCACGATCCCGTGGGCGCGGCATTCGGCCTGCTGTTGCCGCTCTCCGGCGTGATCGCCTACGCGCTCAAATCCCGGCGTTCGCGTACACCGACCGGCTGAGGGGCGCCCGGGTCTCGTTCATGCCCGTGCACGTGTCGTATAGTCGAGCCATGACGCCCCCGACCGCGCAAGGATCCGGCCGGCGGCGCCCGCCGGCACGGGATCCCTGGCCGCGGGCCGCGGCCGCCGTCCTCGCATTTTTCTTTCTGCCATTCGCCGTCCAGGCGGACACGGCCGGGGCGCCGGCGGCCTTTGCGTCTGCCGGTCCCGCGGACGCGGCGACGCCCGCGCGCATGCGCCTGATTTCGCAGGAACAGTACTTCAATTCGCTGGGCTACGTGTTCGGGCCGGACATCACGGTCACGGCGCATTTCGCGCCATTCCGGCGCACCGACGGCCTGGTCGCGAGCGGCAGCGCGAGCGCCGGCGTGACGATCGCCCAGCTGCAGGAATTCCAGCGTACCGCGAAGGCGCTTGCCGAGCAGGTCGTCAGTCCCGCGAATCGCGCCTACCTCATTCGCTGCGCGCCGCGCCGGCTTACCGGCGCCGATCCCGCCTGCGCGCGCGAATTCCTGCTGCCGCTGGGCAGGCTGCTATTCCGGCGCCCGCTCGACAGGGCGACGGCGGAGGCGGTGGTCGCGCGAAGCAGCGAGGCTGCCGGGCAGCTGCACGATTTCTACGGCGGCCTCGCGGTTGCGCTGGAAGGCCTGCTGCTGTCACCGCAGGCGCTGTTCGTCGCGGATCGCGCCGTTCCCGGCACCGTACGGGAGGGTTACGCGCGGCTCGACGCCTTCTCGCTGGCCAGCCGGCTCAGTTTCTTCCTGTGGAATGCGGCGCCAGACGAGGAGCTGCTGCAAGCCGCGCAGGGCGGTGAACTCGACCGGCCCGGTGGCCTGGCCAAGGCGGTCGATCGCATGCTGGCGAGCCCGCGGCTCGAGACCGGCATGCGCGCCTTCTTCGACGACATGCTGCGGTTCGACGATCTCGCCGTGATCGCCAAGGATCCCGGGATTTATCCCGCGTTCGGTGCCGAGACACTGGCGGACGCCCGCGAGCAGACGCTGCGCACGCTGGTGGATCACCTGCTGGTACGGCACCGCGACTACCGCGACCTGTTCACGACCCGCGACACGTTCATCTCGCCGTCGCTCGCCGTGATCTACGGCGTCGCGACGCCGCCCGGCTGGAGCGACTACACGAGCCCGCCCGCCAGCCCGCGCGCGGGACTGCTGACCCAGGTCAGCTTCCTGGCCGCGCACGCCCACCCGGGACGCAGTTCACCCACCTTGCGCGGCAAGGCGCTGCGCGAACTCCTGCTGTGCCAGAGCGTGCCGCGTCCGCCGCCCAACGTCGACTTTTCGCTGCTCGAAGACGCGAACTCGCGCCTGAAAACGGCGCGCGAGCGCCTCGTGGTGCATCGCGCCAACCCGGTCTGCGCCGGGTGCCACAAGCTGACCGATCCGATCGGGCTCGCCTTCGAGCACTTCGACGGCGCCGGCCAGTACCGCGACACCGAGCGCGGCGCGCCCATCGATGCCAGCGGCACGCTGGACGGCAGGGACTTCGGCGATGTCGCCGGCCTGTCGGAGGCCATGCACGATCATCCGCAGGCAAGCGCCTGCCTGGTGCGGCGCGTCTACGGCTGGGCGACCGGTGGACCCACGCAACCGGCCGACAAGCCGATGCTCGACTGGCTCGGCGAGCGGTTTGCGGTTGACGGATACCGGCTGCCGGAACTGCTGCGCACGGTGGCCCTCAGCAGCGCGTTCGCAACCGTGCGGGCGGATGCGCCCGGCGAACAACGGGCCGCCGCCCCCGCGACGGGTCCCGCACGCATCCGTGCGACAGGAGGAAAGTCACCATGATCCGCACCGCCAAGCTCGCGCGGCTCAGCCGCCGGCGCGTGCTGAAAGGGATGCTGAACGGCGCCGCGGTCACCATCGGGTTGCCGCTGCTGGACTGCCTGCTGAACGACGGCGGCACCGCGCTCGCCTCGGGCGCGCCATTGCCGCTGCGTTTCGTCACCTGGTTCTGGGGACTGGGCGGGAACTCCAGCGTGTTCGTGCCGAAGACGACCGGCGCGGACTACGACCTCCCCGAGGAGCTGCAGGCCCTGGCGGGCGTCAGGCAGCACGTCAACGTCTATACGAACTTCAATGCGTTTCGCGATTCCGCGCCGAATCTGTGCCATTACACGGGCTGGATCGTCTGCCGCAGCGGCAGCGCGCCGATCGCGAGCGAAGACAAGCCGGGCGAGACCATCGACGTCACGATCTCGCGCACCATCGGCCGCACTTCGCGCTTTCCGACGGTGATGGTGACGGCAAACGGCGACGTGCGCACGAGCTTCAGCTACGAGAACGCGAACTCGGTCAATGCCGCGGAGCCGTCGCCCCTCAACCTGTATGCGCGCATCTTCGGTCCCGGTTACCAGGACCCCAATGCCGAGGCCTTCACCCCGAGTGCGCTCGTGATGGCGCGCAAGAGCGTGCTCTCGGGCGTGCTCGACCAGACGCGCGAGCTGGAGAGGACCGTGGGTGCCGAGGACCGCGCCCGGCTCGACCAGTACTTCACCGGGCTGCGCGATCTCGAGCGGCAGTTCGACCAGCAGCTCAGCAAGCCCCAACCCATCGCGGCCTGCCACGCGGTCGCGCCCCCGGGCCCGGATCCGCGTCCTGGCATCGATGCCGACACCGTTGCGCGGCGTCATCGTCAGTTGACCGACCTGATGGTGATGGCGCTGGCCTGCGACCAGACCCGCGTATTCAACATGGCCTATTCGGCGGCCTTCGCCGGTACCATCAAGCCGGGTTACGAGAAACCGCACCACACCACGACCCACGAGGAGCCGATCGACAAGGCGACCGGCTACCAGCCCGTGGCCTCGTGGTTCGCACGCCGCGCAATGGAGGAGTGGGCCTACTTTGTCGAGTCCTTTGCGAAGCTTCGCGAAGGAGACGGCACACTGCTCGACAATTCGCTGATCTACGCCTCGACCGACACCAACTGGGCGCGAATCCATTCCATCGACGGCATCCCGATGTTCACCGCGGGTCGCGCCGGCGGACGCGTGCGCACCGGCCTGCACATTGACGGCGGAGGCACGGCCGCGACGCGCGTCGGCTTCACCGCCCTGAAGGTGTTCGGAGTCGATGCCGCCTCGTGGGGCAGCAAGAGCAACGGCACTTCGAGCGAAGTCTCGGAGATCGTCGCGTGAGACGCGCGCCACGGGGGAGGGCGGGCATCGCTGCCTTCACGCTGGCTGCGATGTTCCCGTCCGCGCACGCCGCAGCCGCGGCTGCCGCCGAGCCTTTCATCCCGGAAGCGATGCCGCCGGGATTCCGAGTCGAGACCAGCGAGCTTGACGGACCGGTATTCGCCGACCCGAAGGGTCGCACGCTCTACCGCTGGCCGTTCCGGAACATGCGTAATGGCGTGACCGGCGACGCCAAGGGCGAATCCAACTGCGCCGATACGGCGAGCACGGAAAGCGCGGGCCTGATGAGCCCGTACCCCGGCGGCCTGCTGCTGCCGGACCGCGAAAGCCGCCCGAGCTGCCAGCAGATGTGGCCACCCGCGTTCGCCGCGAACGACGACCGGGCAGTCGGACGCTGGACGGTGCTCCAGCGGCAGGACGGGCGCAGGCAATGGGCTTTCGACGGGGCCGCGCTGTACACGTCCATCCGCGACCGGCAGCCCGGCGACGTGCTGGGCGGCGACAGCTACCGGCACGAGGGCGACGCGCCGGCCATGCGCGAGCCGATCCAGCCGAGGCCCGACGTGCCGCCCGGTTTCTCGGTCAGCACGACATTGCGCGGCCGCCTGCTGCAGACCGCCCGCGGCTTCTCCGTCTACGCCTTCGATCGAGACACAAGGGAAAGCTCCGCCTGCGACGCCGGCTGCGAGCGGCGCTTCGTCCCGCTGCAGGCGCCCGCCGCCGCGCACGCTCACGGCGATTGGTCCGTATTCACGCGCGAGAGTGGCGAGCGGCAGTGGGCGTTCCGCGGCAGGCAGCTCTACGCGGACGCCGAGGAATCGCGCGTGCGCAGCCTTGCCGGCAGCGACGTACCCGGCTGGCGCAACGTCTACACGCAGGAGGCGCCGCCGCCGCCCGCTGAATTCACCGTGCAGGACACGCCTTCGGGACAGGTGCTCGCGGATGCGCGTGGCCGCACGATCTACGGCTATACCTGCGGCGACGACGCGCCGGACCAGTTGAGCTGCGAGCATCCTGCCGATACCCAGGTCTACCGCCTGGCGATGTGCGGCGGCGGCAGTGCCGAGCGATGCTCGCGCAACTTCCCGTACGTGGAAGCGGGCGCGGGCGCGCGCGGCCGCGGGCGGCTGTGGAGCGTCGTCGAAATTGATCCGGCAACCGGCCACTTCGCCGCCCGCGAAGAGCCGGGCGCAATGCGCGTCTGGGCCTATCGCGAGCGCCCGGTCTACACCTTCGCCGGGGACCAGCGGCCGGGCGAAGTCAATGCCGACGGCCTGGGCGATTTCCAGTCGGAGCGCGAGGGATTCCGGGCCTTCTGGTGGCGCGATGACTATTTCCGAAGGTAGTCGCATGACGCACCGCGCGTTCCCGGCGCTGCTGGCAGCGACCGCCATGATGGCGGCCCCGGGTGCCCGCGCGGCCGATGACGCCGCTCCCGAGGGGCGCACGATCGCCTATGTCGTGACCAATCTGTCGTGGGCGTTGCAGTCGACGTCGGCGATGACGGAGTGCCCGCACGGCCTCAACGAAGGCGTCCGGGAGCAGTTCAAGATCCTGTTCCCCGATGGCGCCGGAGCCAGGCGCCGCTTCGTCGACACCCAGTTGCGGCGCCAGGTCGAGAGCTACCAGCCGACCACTGCGCCGGATGCGCTGCCTTTCCTCGAGGGCGAGGGGCCCATCGCTCCCGGGCTCGACCTGGACGGCGTGAACGGCGCCGAGGACTTCACCAGCCCCGAGGGCGCACGTGGCATCGACAACCAGATGCACCGCGTGCTCGGCTGCATCGCGAACTATCGCGCGCCCGACGGGCCCATCCGTTTCTTCGAAGACGAGATGGTCCTGCGCGAGAACTACAACCGCATCATCGTGCAATTGACCGGCGTCGACAGCCTGGCCGACGACCCCGAAGTCGACGTGATGATTTTCCGCGGTCGCGACAACGTCCTCGTCGATGCCGGCGGGCTCAAGGCGTTGCCCGGCGGCACGCAGCGCATCGATACGCGCTGGGGCAGCCGTTACATCCGCCATACGCGCGGGCGCATCGAGAACGGCGTGCTTTCGACGGAGCCGGTCGACCTGCTGTACCCGTGGGACGCGTTCTACATGCCGACGGACCAGTTCATGTGGGGTGCGCGGTTCCGGCTGGCGCTGACTCCCGAGTCGGCCGAAGGCCTCGTCGCCGGATACACGGACGTCGAGACCTGGTACATGCACATGCTGCGCAACTGGTCGGCGCACTACCAGAGCTACGGGAAATCCTCAGGTCCCTCGATATACAAGGCGATGCGTCGGCTCGCCGACGGCATGCGCGACCCGGCCACGGGCGCCAACCGCGCGATCTCTTCGGCCCTCGCGGCCAGGTTCACCCAGGTGCGGGTGCTGGCGTTCACGGAAGCCGAGCAGGCCGCGATCGCGGCTGCCGATCCCGGCATACCCTATCGCGGCATGCCGGCACCGCGTCCGGCCGCGGAAGAGCTGGCGCAGACCCGGAGCGGCACGCCGCCGGCGTCCACCGCACCCGCTCCTGGAACCCCCTGACGATAAGCGAGGCACTCATGGAAAAGATCGTCGACGACTTGCTGGGCCAGTTCGAGCACGGACGCATCTCGCGCCGTCGGCTGGTGCAAATGCTGGCCCTGGGCATGACGGCTCCGGCCGCCGTCGCGCGCGCCGCCGCAGCTCCCGCGCCGCGGGGCGGATTCCAGGCCGTCGCGGTGAACCACATCTCGTTCGGCGTCGCGAATTACGCCCGCACCCGGGATTTCTACGCGGACCTGCTCGGCATGGAAGTCAGCGGCGACGACGGCAAGCAGTGCTACATGAAGTTCGGCAAGGACAGTTTCCTGATCCCGCGCAAGACCCAGGACCCGGCGGGAGGGCCGCTGGTCGACCACATCTGCTACACGATCGCGGACTGGGACAAGGATGCGGTCGAGGCCGAACTGCGCCGCCGCGGGCTGGACCCGGAACCCGACACCGACGAGAGCTTCCACGTCCGCGATCCCGACGGCTACCGCCTGCAGATCGGCAGCGCCAGGCTGATGTACGTGCCCTGAACCCCCGCCCCCGACAAGGAAACCCTGCCGATGAAGCGAATTCTCGCCGTACCGCTGCTCGCCCTGTGTTTGCTGCCGCCGGTTTCGGGCGCGGACGACCAGGACGTGATCGACTACCGTCGACACATCATGGAGACGCTCAAGGCGCAGACCGCCGCGCTCGGGATGATCATGTCGGGGGCCATCCCGGACGACAATGCAGTCGCGCACATGGACATTATCGCGGAAGCCGCATCGACGGCGCTCAAGGCGTTCGAGCCGCGGGTCGAGGGCGGCGACGCCAGGGCCGAGGTCTGGGCGAAATGGGACGATTTTTCTGCGCGCATGAACGCGTTCGCCGAAAAGACGGCGGCGATGGCGAAGACCGCGCACGAGCAGGGCAAGGACGAGGCGCTGCTGCAGGTGATGGACGCGCTGACCTGCAAGCAGTGCCACGACGATTACCGGGTCAAGAAACCGAAAGAAGGGTAGGCGCGGCATGCGCGCGCTGTGGATCGCCCTCGCGGCATTCGCCTGCGGCGCGACCGCCGACGAGCGCCCCGGCACCGTCGAGCGCGGGCGCTACGTCGCGGCGGCCGCCAATTGCGTGAGCTGCCACACGCGCGAGGGCGGCGCCGCATATGCCGGCGGCCGTGCGCTCGCGACGCCGCTGGGCACGATCCACACGACCAACATCACGCCGGACCGCCGGACCGGAATCGGGTCGTGGAGCGAGGCGGACCTGAGGCGCGCGCTGCGCGAGGGCATTGCCGCGGACGGCCGGCACCTGTTCCCGGCTTTTCCTTATCCCTTCTACACGCGGCTGAGCGACCGGGACATCGCCGACCTGTACGCGTACCTGCGCACGCTCGAGCCTGTGCGCTACGTTCCGCCCGCGAACGATCGCGCGTTCCGGATGCGCGGTCCGATGGCGATGTGGAATGCGCTGAACCTCGACGTCGGCGCCTACCGGCCGGATCCTGTGCGCTCGGCCGAATGGAATCGCGGCGCGTATCTCGTGCAGGGTCCCGGGCATTGCGGCGCCTGCCACACGCCGCGCAGCTGGTCGCTCGCTGCGCAGTCCTCGGCGCCGCTGCAGGGCGCCGTGATGCGCGACGAAGTCGCGGGCGGCGGCGTGCGCGACTGGTTCGCCGTCGACCTGCGTGCAACCGCGCAGGGGCTCGGCGCGTGGACGGCGGGGCAGATCGCCGACTACCTCGGCAAGGGCGCGAGCGCGCGGGCGGGCAGCTTCGGGCCCATGAACGCGGTCATTGCGAACAGCACCCGCCACCTGAGGAGCGAAGACCTGCGAGCGATGGCCGTGTACCTGCGGAGCCTCTCCGGTACCGACTACGCGGGGGAGGCCGCGGGTGCCGAGGCTGCGCGGGCCGGCGCCCCGCTGTACGACGGGCATTGCCGCGAATGCCACGGCCCCTCGGGCCGCGGCGGGATCTTCGACGGGCCGCCGCTTGCCGCCAGCGCGGTCGCGCAGGGCGAGGACGCAGCCTCGCTGGTCAACATCATCCTGCACGGTTCGGACAGGCCCGCGGGCATCGGCTCGACGGCCTGGGAGTCGATGCCGGCCTACGCGCAGCGGCTCGACGATGCCGAGATCGCGGCGCTGTGCAATTTCGTGCGCTCGAGCTGGGGCAATCGCGCGCCGCCGGTCACGCCGGCTCGGGTGGCGCGCCAGCGGCGCACCGACTAGGAGGGCGGGCTGAACGAATCGCAGTGTCCGCCGCCGTCGACTGCGCCGCCCAGGATCTGGCACGCGCCGCAGCCGCCGCCGGCGGGATCGGGTGAGAAGAAGGCGCAATGCGCGCAGTTCGCGGCGGGATCCGCGGCGGCAATCACGTAGTTCAGCGAGGCGCGCAGCGATTCGGATTCCGGCTGGACACAGGCGCCGGCGGCGCGCAGGGCGGGCGCGAGGGCGATGCCGGCGATGCCCGCCGGCACGGCGTGGAACAGCAGTCGGCGGCGGCTCAGCCGGTTCATGGCGCGATTCCTCCCGGTGCGGCGTTGCACCGGATTGTACGCGCGCGGCCAGGCTTGCTGTTGCCGTCCTCCCGGGATACTTTCACGGGATGACCGCGTCCACGGGCCTGCGCGATACGCTGGATACCGGCGCGGAAATTGCGCAAGACGCCTGGGCTTACACGTTCGCGACGATCGACGGCGTCCCGATCACGATCGGGTCGCTGGCGTTCGCGCTGCTGATCCTCGCAATCGGACTTTGGATCGCGCGGCACGGCTCCAGCCTGCTCGCGCGGATCGCGGCGCGGCGCATGCGGCTCGACGCCGGCGGCGCCACCGCGGTCGAAACGCTTTCCTTTTACGCGATTGTCGTCGCATTCCTGCTGATGTCGCTGCGCGCGGTGCACCTGCCGCTGACCGCATTCGCGGTGCTCGGCGGGGCGCTCGCCATCGGCGTCGGCTTCGGCAGCCAGAACGTGATGAACAATTTCATCAGCGGCCTGATCCTGCTGCTCGAGCGTCCGGTCAGGGTACGGGACCTGGTCGAGGTCGACGGCAACCACGGCACGATCGAGAAGATCGGCGCGCGCAGCACGCAGATCCGCTCGACCGACGGCCGGCACATCGTGGTGCCGAACAGCTTTTTCCTGGAGAACAACGTCGTCAACTGGACGCTCTCGGACGACCTGATCCGCGCGAAAGTGACCGTCGGCGTCGTCTACGGGTCGCCGACGCGCCTGGTCCAGGACCTGGTCCTGGGCGTGATCGACCGGAACCTCCAGGTCCTGAAGGAACCGGTCCCGGCCGTCATATTCGAGCAGTTCGGGGACAACTCGCTCGAATTCGACACCTACTTCTGGGTCACGGCGCGCTCGCCGATGGAAGTGCGCAGGATCCAGAGCCAGGTCCGCTTCGCGATCGACGACGAATTCCGGCAGCACGGCCTCGTAATCGCATTTCCGCAGCGCGACGTGCACCTCGACACGGCCAGGCCGCTCGAGGTGCGCGTGCTCGCCGAAACCGGCCGCGGGCGCGACTGACCGGGCGGCCGACAGATGTTCCACAAGCAGAACCCCGGCATCGGCGCGCGTCCCGGCACGCTCGCGATCCCGGACGGTTCGCCGGCGCCGAGGATCGTCGTCGTGCAGTACGACGCCGATTCGGTGACGCGCCGCGAAGTGCAGGACGTCGCGTCGTTGCAGTCGCTGCGCGATCCGGAGCGGGTGACCTGGGTGGACGTCCAGGGCTTCGGGGACGAGGCGAAGCTGCGCGCAGTGGCGCGGATCTTCGAGCTGCACCCGGTGGCGCTCGAGAACGCGGTCAACGTGCCCCAGCGCGCCAAGTCGGAGCTGTACGAGCAGCACCAGCTCATCATCGCCCGCACGCCGCAGATCGACGACGAGGGCGCCGTGCGCACGCCGCAGGTCTGCTTCATCATCGGCCGGCGCTACCTGCTCACCTTCCAGGCGCGCCATTACGGCTTCTTCGACCCGGTTCGGGAGCGCGTGCAGGACGGCATCGGCCCGCTCCGGCGCGAAGGGCCGGACTACCTGGCCTATGCGCTCATCGACGCGATGATCGACCGCTACTACCCGGTCGCGCAACGGCTGTCCGACCGGCTCGAGGAGCTCGAAGACTGCGTGGTCGAGAGCCCGGAACCCGGGCTGCTGGTGCGCATCCACGTCGCGCGGCGTCAGCTGGTGGTGCTGCGGCGCGTCGGCTGGCCGCAGCGCGAGGCCATCGGCGCGATGCTGCGCGAGCCGACGCCGTACATCGGCGAGAAGACCAAGCGCTACCTCAAGGACACCTACGACCACATAGCCCAGATCGTCGAACTGATCGATTCGTCGCGGGAGATGGCGTCGGACCTCGCCGAATCCTACCTGTCGAACGTCAGCCATCGCACGAATGAAATCATGAAGGTGCTGACGCTCATGGCCAGCATATTCATCCCGCTGACATTCATCGCCGGAATCTACGGCATGAATTTCCGGAACATGCCGGAACTCGCGATGCGCGACGGTTATTTCGTGATCCTCGGCGTGATGGTCCTGCTCGCCGTCGGCATGACGCTGTATTTCCGGCGTCGCGGCTGGATCGGGTCGAAGGGCGGGCGCGACCGGGAGTCGCCGCGTGGGGAGCACGATGAACCCGCCGGTCGAGACTGAGGTCGCGAGTGCGCCGTCGGCCCAGGCGGAGGTCCGCCTGAGCCGCGAAATGCGGCTGTTCGACGTGACCATGATCGGCGTCGGCGCGATGATCGGCGCCGGCATTTTCGTGCTCACGGGCATCGCGGCCGGCATCGCGGGTCCGGGGCTCCTGCTCGTATTCCTGCTCAACGCCGTGGTCACGCTGTTTGCGGCCGCGGCCTATGCCGAGCTCGGTTCCTCGTTTCACGACGCGGGGGGCAGCTATCTCTGGGTCAAGCTCGGCCTGAAGGACCCCAACGGCTTCATGAGCGGATGGATCGACTGGTTCGCGCACGCGGTCGCATGCTCGCTCTACGCCCTGGGATTCGGCGCCTATTTCAAGCTGCTCCTGCCCCTGATCGGCATCGGCCACGTCGCCATGCCGCTGATGCCGGTGGAGAAATGGCTGGCGGTCGGCGTCATCGGCCTGTTTGCGTTCGTCAACTACCGGGGCGCTTCCGAGGCTGGCGGCGCCGGCAATCTCGTGACGGTCGGCAAGATCGCGCTGCTTGCCGTATTCATCGGCTTCGGGGTCTGGATCACGCTGCAGAGGCCCGACTGGCAGCCCGTGTTCACGGATCCTTTCCTGCCTAACGGAATCGGCAGCGTGTTCGTGGCGATGGGCCTGACATTCATCGCTTTCGAAGGCTACGAAATCATCGCCCAGTGCAGCGAGGAAGTTCAGCGTCCAGAACGCAACGTGCCGCGGGCGATATTCCTCTCGTTGCTGATCGTCGTCCCCATCTACCTGCTGGTCGCGTTTGCGGCGCTCGGCGCAACGCAGGTCCCGGACATGCCGAGCTGGCGCTTCCTCGGCGAGCACAAGGAAACCGCGCTGGTGGACGTTGCCAGCGGGTTCTTTCGCGGCGGCGGCCTGATGCTGCTGTTCGGCGGCCTGCTGTCGACGGTCAGCGCGCTCAATGCCACGATCTATTCCTCGTCGCGCGTATCGCTGGCCATGGGGCGCGACCGCAACCTCCCGGCCTGGCTGGGTCGTGTTCACCCCGTGCGCAAGACCCCGCACTGGGCCATCGCCACTTCGGCGGTACTGATCGCTTTCATGGCCGTGGCCCTGCCCATAGAGGCGGTCGCCAGCGCGGCGAACATCATGTTCCTGCTGCTTTTCATCCAGGTGCAGGTCGTGCTGATCGTGCTGCGGCGAAAGAGGCCCGACCTGCGCCGCGGCTTTCTGGTGCCGCTGGTGCCGCTGGTGCCCGTCATCGGCATCGCGCTGCAAGTGTTCCTCGCGGTCTACCAGATGGTCTACAGCCCGCTCGCGTGGCTGAGCGCGGCTATCTGGATCGCGATCGGGTTCCTCGTCTACTACGCGTATGCGCGCCGGCGCGATCGGGCCCATTCCCAGGTCGTGGACATGCGCGAAGCGGCCGGGCGCAGGGAATACCGGATCCTCGCCTGCATGGACGGCGCGCCGCAGTCGGGCGAAGTCCTGCGCGCGGCGCAGATTCTCGCGAGCGCCTACGACGGGGAGCTTATCGCGCTGACCGTGATCGAGGTCCCGGACGGCCAGGCCCTGGCCCGCGGGCTCGATCGCGCCGCGCATTCGGGCCGCGACCTGGCGCGGCACGCACTCGGCGCGTCCGGCGACATGGCGACCCGCGCTCTGGTGAAGGTGGCACACCGCACTTCGTACGCCATCAGCGAGACGGTCCTGGAGGAACGCTGCAACGTGACCGTGATCGGCCGCGCCCGCGGGCAGGGCATGATGCGGCGGTTCGCCGCTTCGATGGTCAATCGCGTGATCCGCGAGAGCCCCGCGCAAACCGTCATCGTCAGCCACCACCGCTGGCCACAGCGGGTCCACACGGTATTGCTCGCGTACGAGCCCGGTCCGCACGCGGAACTGGCGCTCGACATGGCAGTCGCCGTCGCCCGCGTTTTTCGGGCCGGAGTCCACGCCGTCCGCGTCGTCGAGAGCCTGTCGGGCAGCGAAGAGCGCCGGCGCGTGCTTGCGGCGCTCGAACAGGCAGTGCACGGGAAAGCGCCGGGCGCGCAATGCACCGTGTACCCGGGAAGCGACGTCGTTACCGCGATACTGCGCATGGCCCGTCGGGCATCGGCGATCGTGCTCGGAGGATCGGAAGCCGGCCTCGCGGAGCGGATTTTCGGATTTGCGGTCCCGCTGGAAATATCCGAGCGCTCCGCGATTCCGGTCCTCACCGTCTACGAAATGCCCGTCAATCCTTCCCGCTGGCTCAGCTGAACCGGAGTAGGCGAATGAACCCGCAGACCATCAGTTCCATACGCGGATTCGTGGACAGCATCGTCGCGTTCCTGCCGACATTGCTGGCGGGCCTGATGGTCGTGATCATCGGTGCGCTTATCGCCTGGCTCACGGCGCGGCTGGTCGTTCGACTGCTGATTTTCATGCGCCTGGACCGCCTGCTCGGGCGCCTGCAGTGGGCTGGAGCGCTGCGCTCCGGCGACACCCGCCATTCGCTGTACGAATTCATCGGCGCCATCGTCGCGGCATTCGTGTTCACGATCTTCCTGGCCAACGCCCTGGTCATCTGGAAGCTCACCGTGCTCTCGGACCTTCTCGGCCGCTTCGTGCAGTTCGTTCCGCAGCTGTTCGCGGCGGCCCTGACGCTGGTCGTCGGCTGGGCGCTGTCGATCGCCGTATCACGCAACGTGCAGCGCGGGCTTTACCTCGAGGGCTTCGCGAAAGCGCCGCTCATCGGTCGCCTGACGCGCTGGCTGCTGCTCACGTTGAGCTTCGCCGTGGCATTGATCCAGGCGCACGTCGCGACGCGACTGGTCACGGGCGTGGTGCTCATCGGACTCGGATCGGTGGGATTGGCATTTGCCCTGGCCTTCGGCATCGGCAGCCGGCACAGCGTGGAATCGCTGTGGGCCGGCAGGGAGCAGGGCGCCGCCGCGCGGCCGAAAGGCGCCGACGAGGACGGACACGAGGGCGATGAGGAGAAGCCGGGGAGGCCTTGAGTACTTCCGCACTTTTCTGGAGCCTGCTGTTCGGCTCGATCGGGCTCGGCTTTTTCATTTACGGCAAGCGGCAAAAGGCGCCCGTTCCGCTCGTCTGCGGGCTGGCACTCATGCTCTTTCCGTATTTCGTCCCGAACACGATCCTCATGGTCGCGATCGGGATTGCGCTGGTCGCCATCCCTTATTTCGTCAGAATCTGACCGCCGCGCAGGACGGGCGCGGGCGGATACCGGAGGCGAGTTCAGATGGACGCCATCGAGATAAAGGCATACGTTCTGGCCAGGGACTTCGGACTCGCCAGCTGCTTCTACGTCGATCTCGCGTTCACGGAGCCGTGGTCATCCGACGACCTCGCCTATCTGCATGTCGATAACTGCAGCTTCCTGCTCCAGAAGTTCTACCGCAAGGCGCACGCCGAGAACTTCATGATGCACCTGCTGGTCCAAGACGTTGAAGCTTGGTGGCAACACGTGGAAACCCGGCAAATGGCCGCACGCTACGGCGTTCGTTCCCTGCCGCCGGAAAACCGGCCCAGGGGCATCCGGGATTTCATCCTGAACGATCCCACCGGCGTCATGTGGCGGATCGGCCAGAATATCGACGGTCCGAAGGCTCACGACCGCTCCGCGCCTTCGTCATGCATCGACCGAGGAGTGCAGTCATGATCGAACTCTTGCCGAATCTGCCGGACAACACGATTGGCCTGGTCGCGTCGGGCCATGTCACCGCGGCGGACTACGAGTCGGTCGCCATGCCGGCCGTGGAGGCGGCGCTGAAGAACCATGACAAGCTCCGGCTCCTGTACCAGGTCGGCGACGGGTTTACCGGCTTCACCCCGGGCGCGATCTGGGACGACGCGAAGCTGGGATTCGCTCACCTCGGGTCGTGGGAGAAAATCGCGGTCGTTACCGATGTGCACTGGCTCGCCAATGCGGCGCACATGTTCAAGTTCGCCATGCCGTGCCCGGTCGAGGTCTTTCCGACCAGGGACCGGGCCGCGGCCGATGCGTGGCTCGCGGACTGATACTTCAGGGTTGCGGCTGGTACCCGGGCTCCCCGAACTGCCACAGCAGGAATGACCACTGGTCGGCGGTTTCGGCATTGGCCTGCGACTTGGTCGAGCCGATGCCATGGCCGGCATCGTAGTCGACGCGCAACAGCACGGGCCGGTCGCTCGATGTCGCCGCCTGCAGCCGCGCCGTCATCTTCGCTGCCTCCCAGGGCGCGACGCGCGGATCGTTGACGCCCGTTGTCAGGAGCACTGCGGGGTAGGCAACCCCCTTGCGCACGTGCGCGTACGGGCTCATCGCGTAGAGCCCGTGAAACTCGTCCTCGATCCGAACCGTGCCGAACTCGGGGGTATTCGGGGGCCCGTTGGGCGTCTGTTCGAACCGCAGCGTATCGGAGGCGCCGACGTCGTCCAGGATGGCTGCAAACAGTTCCGGCCGCAGCGTAAGCGCGCGCCCGACCGTGATGCCGCCCGCGCTGCCGCCCTGGCCGGCAAGCTTGGCGGAATTCGTGTATCCCGCGTCGACGAGGTACTCGCCGCAGGCGATGAAGTCGTACGCGGTATTGAGCTTCGTGCCTTTCTGGCCGGCGGTGTGCCAGTCTTCGCCGTATTCCCCGCCGCCCCGAACGTGGGCCACCGCAAAGATACCGCCGCGCTCGAGCCAGGCGAGCAGCACCGGGTTGAAGCCCGGGTCCAGCGTGATGCCGTACGCGCCGTAGCCGTTCAGCAGCGCGGGATGGCTGCCGTCGAGCGCCATGCCTTTCTTCATGACGATTGACAGCGGGACCAGCGTACCGTCGTAGCTCGCCACCTTGACCTCGCGCGACTCGATCTGCGAATAGTCGACCGGGGAGCGGGGGCGCAGCCCGGTATCGGCAACCTTGTCGGTTGCGGGGTCGTAGGCATACCAGAGCTGGGGCTCGGTCCAGGAGGTCAGCTTCATCAGCAGGCCCGGCTTTTCCGCATTCACCACGAATTCCCCGATGGCGCCTTCATAAGGCAACGGGACGGGGCTGGATCGCCCGCCCGGCGAGAAATCGACGCGCAACACGCGCCCGAGTCCGCCGTCGAGCAGCTGTACGTACAGCGCATCCGCGGCGACCCGCAGGTTGGTGAGGACGGATTGGCCGGCGGGCACCACCGTTTCAGCCTTGCCGAAGTCGGGACTCGCCAGGTCCGTCCGCACGACCTTGTAACGCGACGCGTCCTTGTGCGTCAGCAGGTAGACCGTGTCGCCGCGCAGGTCGAATCGGGTGACGTCGTCTTCCTCGCCGACGATTTTCTTCCACGGCGTGTCGGCGCGACCCACGCTGTCGAGCGGCGCCGCGTAGATCGATACCTCGTTCTTGACGAATTTCTCCACCACGCCGAGCGCCCACGGCGACGCCGGAGATGCGACTACAAAACCAATCTCGTCCGGGGCCACGGGCACGCCGGGCGAGACGTCGTAGCCGAACACGGCCGCGTCCCCGTCGCCGTCCGTGTGGGTACCAAGCGAATGCAGGTAAATCCGGCTCTTCAGGTACTTGTCGGTCGGTGCGGCGTCCGCTGCCGGCGCCTGCAGCCGCAGGTAGAGGAACGAGCGCCCGTCCGGCCGCCAGGTGACGACGCCGAACAGCGCGCGATCGATGGATTCGCCGAGATCCTTGCCGGTGGCGCTCTCGATCACATGCAGGACGCTTTCTTCCGAGCCGCCAGGCGAGATGCCATAGGCGACGTAGCGGCCGTCCCTGGACGGAACGAAGTAGTCGATCGAGAGGTGTGCTTCGTTCGCCGCGGTCTTCGTCGGATCGACGAGCAACCGCTCCTTGCCATGCACGCCCTCGCGGCCATATAGCTTTCCGTTGTCGTCACCCGGCGCCTGTTTCAGGTAGAAATAGCGGTCCCCCGCCTGGATCACCTGGTACACCAGCGTGCCCGATTCGGACAGCGCGGTGATCCGTTCGAGGAGCGCGTTGCGTCCCGGAATCCTGCCGAGCTGTGACCTCGTGTAGTCGTCCTGCGCCTTCATCCAGGCAGCGGCTTCGGCACTCCCCGAATCCTCCATCCATCGATAGGGATCCATGACCTGGGTGCCAAAGTAGTCGTCCGTGACGGGCCGCTCGGGCGCGACGGGGGGGGCCGCGTCCGCGTGCATCGAAATCAAAGACGCGAAAAGGGCGAGGGGGGCGAGGTGGCGGTGCGTCATGTCTGTCTCCACGGGCGACCGGGGAATCTTACGCCATCCATGCCAGGGGTCGGATCAGTCCTCGCGCCACTCCGCCCGGTAACCGCGCCCGAGCGTGATGATTTTCTGCAGCAGGCCCGCGTAGTCGATGCCGTCCTCCAGCGCGGCCCAGGCGAAGTCCTCGTTCTCCTCGAGGTTCGGGTTCGCATTGGCCTCGAGCACGAAGGGCGTGCCGTCCTCGCGAACGCGAAAATCCATGCGCGCGTAGCCCGTCATGTAGAGCGCGCGGTAAACGCGCCGCGTAAGCCGGTCGAGCCGCTCCACGAGGCCCGGCGGCAGGTTCTCGGCCTTGCCGCTGGTGATGCCGTGGCGCTCCTGGTAGGCGAAATCCCACTTGGCCTTGCGCGTCGCGATCGGCGCGCGGCCGGTCTTGAGCTCGCCGAAGATGAGTTCCCAGGGCGTCAGCGTGCGGACGCGCTCGTTGCCGATCACGCCGACGTACAGCTCGCGACCCCCGATGTACTCCTCCACCAGCGCGTCCGATTGCGTGTGCTGGTGCACGAACTCGATGCGCTCCATCAGCTTCGCCTTGTCCTCGACGATCGAGGCCTGAGAGATGCCGAGCGAGGCATCCTCAGTCGCGGACTTGACGAACAGCGGGTAGCGCAGCCGCGCCGGGATGCGGACCTTGCCGCCGCGCCGGAACACGGCGAACTGGGGCGTCGGGATGCGGTGGTAGGTCAGGATCTGCTTGCACAGTACCTTGTCGCGCGAGAGCATCATCCCGCGCGGGTTGCAGCCGGTGTAGGGCTGTCGCAGCAATTCGAGGTAGGCGACGACGTGCTGGTCGTAGGTGACGATGCCGCCGAATTCCTCGAGCAGGTTGAAGCACACGTGCGGCTGCCAGTCCTGGATGGCCGCGCGCAGTTCCGTGAGGCTGTCGCCGATGCCGATCGGGCGCGCCTCGTGCCCGAGCTTGCGCAGTCGGCTGACCACGTCGAATTCGGTCTGGACCTCGGCGGCCGCTTCGATCGCCAGCCCGCGCAGCGATTCCGGCGGCACCAGCGACTCGTGCACCAGCACCAGGATGCGCAGCTTCTTCACAGCGACAGCCGCGGACCGTACTGGCGCATCGTGCGGCCGACCTGGTTCGCGATCAGGTGCTCGACGCGCTTGAGCGCCTCGCGCCGGCTGCTGCGCACGCGCAGACCGAGCGAACGGCAGCGGCCGATGATCATGGTGACGACTTCCTCGACCATGTAGTCGCTGACGTCGAGGCGCGCCGCGATGCGCCGGCGCAGAACCGGCATCGCCTTGCGCAGCAGGCTGATCGCCGAGTAGCCGCGGTGGCTGCCGTCGTCGACGCGAAACAGCCGGCGCAGCGCGCGGTCGAGGCCCGGCGCATTCGGCCCGCGCTCGCCGCGCAGCAGTTCGCTGTAATGCTGGCCGAGCGTCATGCGCATCCCGTCGATCCGTTCGACCGTGCGCCGGGTGCGGACCGGCGGCCTGCGGCCCCGCAGGCCGGCCATCAGGTCGTCCACGCAGCGCAGCTTGGCGATGGCCGGCCAGTCGCGATAGCGTTCCCGCCAGTCGCCGCCCGGCCTGAGCCAGACCGCGAATGTCTCGGCGAAATCCTCGGTCGGGTGCGCCTGCGCGTACCAGCCGCCGAGGTGCTGCACGAAACGGCGGCTGCCGGGCCGCGGTCGGTAGGTCTCCGGATAGGGTTGCGAGGCGAGGCCGAAAGTTTCGCGCCAGTCGCGGCGGCGCCGCAGTCGGTAGGCATTGTCGACGGCGTGGCCCGCTTCGTGCCGCAGGATGCGCATCAGCTCGCGCGGCGTGCCGCCCTCGACGTCGCCGATGAGGCGCCAGTGCAGGGCGCGCAGTCGCGGGTGCATCAGGTAGAACGGCAGCGCGATGCCCGGCACGCCGTCCGGCGAAAACCACTCGAGCGAGATCCAGCAGTGCGGGCGCACCGGCAAGTCGCGCGCCGCCAGCTCGCGGTGGAGCTGGCGCAGGTGCGACTCGATCGGCGTGCCATCGATCTTGAGCCCGAGGTCGCACAGCCGCACGTCGAGCAGCAGGTCGTCCGGCAGCCGCGCCCAGGTGGGCGCTGCGGGCCTGCGGCGTCGGGATGCAGTCATGCCGGGTCGCTCAGGGCGACGGCGCGGCAAGCCTGCCGACCTGGCGGTCCCAGTCGGCCTGGTCGTAATGGCCGAGCGACGAGGCGACGAGTCCGTCGCCGCCGATGGTCCACTCCTCGAATCCGCTGATCCTGACCTTGCGGCCGGTGCCGCCGGGCCCGGTATTGGTGCCGGACAGGGTCCACCGGTAACGGTATCTACCGGCCTCGAGTTCCAGGGCATCCATCTCGACCGCCAGGTCGGGGAAGGCGGCCATGAACGAGCGCGCGGCATCCGCGATGGCGGCGCGCCCCACGCTGGGTGCGCCGTCATTGATCTTCAGCGATCCGTCCTCGGCGAAGAACGCCGCCACTCTTGCGGGATCCTGGCTGCACCAGGCGGCCGTGTAGCGTACGGCGAACTGTTTCATGTCGGCGGCTCCGGTCGGCTGCGAAACGCGCGTCGAGTGCAGGAGGGCCATCTTCCACCGCGCATCCTCGCGCCGGAGGATGGCGCTTTCGAGCCACTCGCGGCTGCGCGCACCGCCCGCGTCGTCGTGGATGTCGGAGCGCAGGACATAGATGGCGTACGCGATGTCGCCCGTGACCGTGACGGCCCTGAAATCGAAGTGATCCGTACGCCGGTACCCGGTGCCGGGCTTCGCCATGTTGGCGACATCCCCGTCGCGGTCGATGAGCTCGCCTTGTTCGAGGAGCAGGAAGTCGTCCGTGGTCGTGGCGCGATAGCGCTGCTCGTCAAAACTGCTGTAGGCGGCGTAGTTTTCCCGGATGGCATCCTGGACCGCCGTCTCGTCGCCGGACGCGTATGCGGCTGTCAGGTGCAACGCGGCCGCGAAAGCGCATGCTGCTGATCGGATCATTGTCGTCGATCCCCGGTTGCGCGATCGTGGATGGTACCTCTGTTGATCGTGTTGTAGCGCCTCGCGCTACAGCAGCGGAACCAGCAGCAGCGCCACGATGTTGATGATCTTGATCAGCGGGTTGATCGCCGGGCCCGCCGTGTCCTTGTAGGGATCGCCGACAGTATCGCCGGTGACCGCGGCCTTGTGGGTTTCCGAGCCCTTGCCGCCGAAGTTGCCTTCTTCGACGTACTTCTTGGCGTTGTCCCAGGCGCCGCCGCCCGTGCACATCGAGATCGCGACGAACAGGCCCGTGACGATGGTGCCGATCAGCACGCCGCCGAGCGCGCGGATGCCGGCGCCGGGGCCGAGCAGGAAGTTCATGCCGAAGCCGACGACGACCGGGATCAGGATCGGCAGCAGCGAGGGCACGATCATCTCGCGGATGGCCGCGCGCGTCAGCATGTCGACCGCCCGGGAGTAGTCCGGCTTCGCCGTGCCTTCCATGATGCCCTTGATCTCCCTGAACTGACGTCGCACCTCGATCACGACCGATCCCGCCGCGCGGCCGACGGCTTCCATTGCCATCGCGCCGAACAGGTAGGGCACGAGTCCGCCGATGAACAGGCCGATGATGACCGCGGGGTCGGAGAGGCTGAACGGCTCGAGCTTACCGGCGATCTCGAGGTTGTGGGTGTAGTCGGCGAACAGCACCAGCGCCGCGAGGCCGGCCGAGCCGATCGCGTAGCCCTTGGTCACGGCCTTGGTCGTGTTGCCGACCGCGTCGAGCGCGTCGGTGATCTTGCGCACGTCCTTCGGCAGCCCGGCCATCTCGGCGATGCCGCCGCCGTTGTCGGTGATCGGGCCGTAGGCGTCGAGCGCGACGATCATGCCGGTCATCGACAGCATGGCGGTCGCGGCGATCGCGATGCCGTACAGGCCCGCGAGGTGGTAGGCGCCCCAGATCGCGGCGCAGATCGAGAGCACGGGCAGCGCGGTCGATTTCATCGACACCGCGAGGCCCGCGATCACGTTGGTGCCGTGGCCGGTCTGCGACGCCGCCGCGACGTAGCGCACGGGCTTGAACTCGGTCGACGTGTAGTACTCGGTGATCCAGATCATCGCCGCGGTGAGGCCGAGGCCGATCAGCGCGCAGCCGTAGAGCGGCATCGCGGCGTCGCCCAGCATCGACTTCGTGATCGGGTAGTAGGCGATCGCGGCGATGAGCCCGGAGACGATCACGCCGCGGTACAGCGCGTCCATGATCTTGCCGCCGGCCGCCACCTTGACGAAGAAAGTGCCGACGATGGAGGCGACGATGGACACGGCGCCCAGCACCAGCGGGTAGAGCACGGCCGCATCGCCGAGGTCCTTCATCATGAGCCCTGCGAGCAGCATGGTCGCGACCACCGTGACCGCGTAGGTCTCGAACAGGTCCGCCGCCATGCCGGCGCAGTCGCCGACATTGTCGCCGACGTTGTCGGCGATCACCGCAGGATTGCGCGGGTCGTCCTCGGGAATGCCGGCTTCCACCTTGCCGACCAGGTCCGCTCCGACATCCGCGCCCTTGGTGAAGATGCCGCCGCCGAGCCGCGCGAAGATCGAGATCAGCGAGCCGCCGAAGGCGAGGCCGACCAGCGCATGCAGGGCGCGGTCGCCGTCACCGGTGAGCCGCAGCATGAACATGTAATAGGCCGCGACGCCAATGAGGCCGAGGCCGACGACGAGCATGTCCGGTGATCGCGCCGCCGCGGAAGGCAACCTGCAGCGCCGGGTTCAGGCCGATGCTCGCGGCGTGGGCCGTGCGCACGTTGGCGCGCACCGATACGTTCATGCCGATGTAGCCGGTCGCGCCGGACAGGAGCGCGCCGATCGCGAAGCCGACCGGCGTGTGCCACTCCTTGAGTGCGAGGCCGAGCGCCACGAACAGCACGACGCCGACGACTGCGATCGTCGAGTACTGCCGGTTGAGATAGGCGCCCGCTCCCTGCTGGATGGCGGCCGCGATTTCCTGCATGCGCGCATTGCCCGCGGGCTGCGCGAGGATCCACCGGGCCATGAAAACGCCGTAGAGCACGGCGACCACGCCGGCTGCGATCGCGAGCCAGAGCGCATTCTGCATCAACATGAAGTGACTCCCCTGGAAACCCCGAATTATACCGTGAAACCGGCGGCCAGCCGCTTCCTTACCCGCGCGCGTTTGAGCGTGACGTAGGCGGGAATGCCGTTTGCGTAGGGCGGATACGCCTCGCCGCCGATGAGCGGTTCGAGGTAGCGGCGCGCCGCGGCCGTGATGCCGAAGCCGTCGCCGGTGATGTACGTACGCGGCACCATCTTTTCCTTGTTCGCGACCGCCTCGATCGCGACCGAGGCGACGTCCCAGCGATAGGGCCTCGACGACTTGCGCCGGATCACGGGCATCACCGCGTTCTTCCCGGCGAGCGCGAGCTCGACCGCCGCGCGCCCGACGGCATAGGCCTGTTCCACGTCGACCTTCGAGGCGACGTGGCGCGCGGCGCGCTGCAGGTAGTCCGCGAGCGCCCAGTGATACTTGTAGCCGTGCGCCTGTTTCACCATCTGCGCGAGCGTCGGCGCCACGCCGCCGAGCTGCACGTGGCCGAATGCGTCCTTCGTCCCCATGTCGGCGAGGAACCTGCCGTCCGCGTCGCGCGTGCCCTCGGAGGCGACGACGACGCAGTAACCTTTGCGCTCCACCGTCTCCTTGACGCGCGCCAGAAACCGCTCGCGGTCGAAGGCGATTTCCGGGAACAGGATGATGTGCGGCGGGTCGCCGGCCTTGCGCGCGGCGAGGCCGCCGGCGGCCGCGATCCAGCCCGCATGGCGGCCCATCACCTCGAGGATGAACACGCGCGTCGAAGTGCGCGCCATCGAGGCTACGTCGAGCGAGGCCTCCAGCGTCGAGACCGCGACGTACTTGGCGACGGAGCCGAAGCCGGGGCAGCAGTCGGTGACCGGGAGGTCGTTGTCCACCGTCTTCGGGATGCCGATGCAGGCGATCGGGTAGCCAGCCTGCGCGCCGAGCTGGGACAGCTTGAGCGCCGTATCCATCGAGTCGTTGCCGCCGTTGTAGAAGAAGAAGCCGATATCGTGCGCGCGGAAGACCTCGATGAGACGCTCGTACTTCGCGCGATCGCGATCGAGGTCCTTGAGCTTGTAGCGCGCGGAGCCGAATGCGCCCGAAGGCGTGTACCGCAGCGCCTTGATCGCGGCAGCGCTCTCGCGGCCGGTGTCGATCAGGTCTTCGGTCAATGCGCCGACGATCCCGTCGCGGCCGGCGTAGAGGTTGCCGATTCGGCTTCGGTGCTTGCGGCAGGCTTCGATGACGCCCGCGGCAGTCGCGTTGATCACGGCGGTGACGCCGCCCGACTGGGCATACAAGGCGTTCCGCGGCCCCGGCTTCGTGCTCCTGCGTCCGGCCATTGTCAAAATCCGTCTTGCGGGCGGCGGCCCCGCCCCGTTGGGGGGCGAAGCATAGCCGATCCCCGCGGTTTGACGCGACTTGACTGCGCGGGCAGGATGAGCGCCCACGGGGCGCCGGGCGCGGGGAGCGGCTTGAAAATGCGGTTGGTCTTGCTGGGCGCGCCCGGATCGGGCAAGGGCACGCAGGCGCAGCGCATGCAGGCGCGCCATGGCGTGCCCCAGGTATCGACCGGCGACCTGCTGCGCGAAGCCGTCGCCGCCGGCACGGAACTCGGCCGCGCCGCGAAGGCGGTGATGGACGCGGGCCAGCTCGTGGACGACCGCACCATGCTCGGCATCATTCGCGAGCGCCTCGCGCGTCCCGATGCGGCGCGCGGCTACATCCTCGACGGCTTTCCGCGCACGATCGCCCAGGCCGACGGTCTCGAGGCGCTTCTCGGCGAGATCGGGCAGCCGATCGACGCCGCCGTGCTGTTCGAGATCGACCCGGGCGTGCTCGAAGGACGCCTCGCGGGCCGGCGCACCTGCCGCCGCTGCGGTCGCGTGTTCCACGTCGAGTCCAACCCACCGGGTGCGGGCGAGCGCTGCACCGACGGCGGCCCGCACGAACTCTTCCAGCGGCCGGACGACAATGCCGAGACCGTGCGCCGGCGCCTCGCGGTGTACCGCGAGCGCACGCAGCCGCTCATCGACTATTACTCGAACAAGGGCCTGCTGCGCTGCATCGATGCGGACGGCAGCCTCGAGGACGTCGACGCCCGCCTCGAAAGCGCCATCGCGAGCTGACCCACGCCGCACCGGAACCGTTCTGCCAAAAGGGGACAGTCACCTTTTCCAAATTGACGACGTCAACCATGGGAAAAGGTGGGAAAAGGTGACTGTCCCCTTTTGGCGGTCCGGCGGCTACGGCACCTTCAACAGTTGCTCCCCGGCCACGTCCTTGCGCCAGCCTTTCAGGACGGGCACATCGCGCTCGCCCCGCGCGATGGCGCCGAGTTCGCGTCGCGTCGCCAGGACCTCCGGCTGGATCCCGAGCGACGCCGCGACCGCGGCAAGCGCCTCTTGCAAGGCCTTCTGCAGGCGCAGCTGTTCCGGTCCCGGACGGCCGGCTTCGGGGGCATCGCGCGGTTCGACGGCGGTCGCAGGCGCGGCGATTGCGGCCAGCAATGCGTCCGCGGCCCGCGCTGCAGTTCCCCGGGGTACCGACCCGACGCGCGCGAGGGCCTCGCGTGTGCGCGGCCGCGCCAGGGCCAGATCGTGGATGGCGGCATCCGGCAGTACCCAGCCGCGCGGCAGGTCGCGCGACATCGCGCGCCGCTCGCGCCAGGCGGCGAGGGCCCGTGCCGCGGCAAATTCGCCGGCATCCAGGCGCTCGAGTCCCTTGAGCCTGCGCCAGGCGTCATCCGGGTCCACGCGATACAAGCCGATGTCGCGCAGCGCCTCCGACTCCTCGTCGAGCCAGGCGCGCCGGCCCGCGGCCGTGAGCCGCGAGTCGAGCTCGGCTGCAAGCGGCGGCAGGTAGCGCACGTCGTCCGCCGCGTAGGCCAATTGTTCGCGCGTGAGCGGACGGCGCGCCCAGTCGGTGCGTGCATGCCCCTTCTCGAGTTCGACGCCGAGCAGCTGGCGGACGAGGTCGGCATAGCCGACCTGGGCCGGGAAGCCGAGCAGCGCGGCGGCCTGCTGGGTGTCGAATACCGGCGCGAGCGGCGCCCCGGTCAGCGGCAGCAGCGCCTCGATGTCCTGGCGCGCGGCATGCAGCAACTTGGTGCGGCCGGCGGACGCCATCTCGCGCGCGAGCGCGCCGCCGTCCGGAATCGCGAGCGCATCGACCAGCACGATGTCGTCGTCGATCGCGGCCTGCACCAGGCAGAGCTTCGGGTAATAGGTCCGTTCGCGCACGAATTCCGTGTCGAGCGCCAGCGCGCCGTTCGCCGGCCAGGATCGCAGGCACGATTCGAGCGACTCGGGATCGCGGATTGGAGTATCGCCGGCGGTCATCGCCACCTTATTATGCGTTTGCGGTCGTCACATCCCAAGGCAGCATGACCGGATTGCTGAATTCGCTGACGCAGATCGCCCTCTTGCGCAAGGACCCGGGCGGCCTGCCGTCCTCCGCGGCTTCCGTCGTCGTCTTCACGATCGGCTATGTCGCGGCCGACGTCCTCATCGGGTTGGCGGGCAGTTTCCGGGCGGTCCTGCCGCGCAGTGCGCTGGAGCTTGCGCTTACGCTGCCTTTTTTCTGGTTGCTGCTGGTGCTCACGCGCCGCGCGCACCGGTTCGCCCAGACCGTCAACGCGACCTTCGGCGTGTACGTGCTGATCGCGCCGGTCCTCGCGGTCCTGCTGTTGCCGATGCGCATGAACGGCCCGTTCTCGCCGCTTGCGACCGCCCTCTACACGGGCGTCGCGATCTGGTACATCCTCGTGGTCGGCTACGTCTTCAAGTGCGCGCTCGACACCCACCTGGTGACCGGCTTCGCCATCGCGATCGCCTGGATCCTCGGCACGCGCGCCGTGTCCAACGCGTTCTTCGGGCCGGTGAGCTGATGCACCTGCACATCCTCGGGATCTGCGGCACGTTCATGGGCGGCATTGCCGCCCTCGCGCGGGCCGCCGGCCATCGCGTCACCGGCTCGGACGCGAAGGTCTACCCGCCGATGAGCCTGCAGCTCGAGGCGCTCGGCATCGCGCTGATCGACGGCTACGGCGCGGCCCAGCTCGACCTCGCGCCGGACGTGGTCGTCGTCGGCAACGTCCTGACGCGGGGCATGCCGGTCATCGAGCGTCTGCTCGACAGCGGGATGCCCTACGTCTCCGGCCCGCAGTGGCTCGCGGAGAATTTCCTGCGCGGCCGCGAGGTCGCCGCCGTCGCCGGTACCCACGGCAAGACGACGACTTCCTCCATGCTCGCCTGGATCCTGCAGGACGCGGGCCGCGATCCGGGCTTCCTGATCGGCGGCATCCCGGCGAATTTCGAGGTTTCCGCGCGCGCTGGCGGCGGGCCGCTGTTCGTGATCGAGGCGGACGAATACGACACCGCCTTTTTCGACAAGCGCGCGAAGTTCGTGCATTACCGGCCGCGTCACCTGCTGCTGACGAACCTGGAATACGACCACGCTGATATCTATCCGGACCTCGCCTCGATCCAGCGCCAGTTCCACCACCTCGTGCGCACGGTTCCCGGCGCCGGCCGCATCACCTGGAACGTCGCGAGCGCGGCGCTTGGCTCGACGCTCGCGATGGGCGCCTGGACGCCGCTCACCGGTTTCTCGCGCGAGGGCGAAGCCGAGTGGCGCGCCCGGCTGGTTGCGCAGGACGGGAGCGCGTTCGAGGTGCTGCACGGCGGCGCGCCGGTCGCCGTCGTGCGCTGGCCGCTGATCGGGCTCCACAACGTCGAGAACGGGCTCGCCGCGGTGGCCGCGGCCGCCGGCATCGGCATCCTGCCGGCGCAGGCGGCGGCCGCGCTCGGGCGCTTTGCCGGCGTGCGCCGGCGTCTCGAGCTGCGCGGCGAGGCGGGCGGCGTCCGCGTCTACGACGACTTCGCCCACCATCCGACCTCGATCGCGCTCACGATAGACGGCATGCGGCGCCAGCCGGACAGCGGCCGCATCATCGCCGTTCTCGAGCCGCGTTCGAACACGATGCGCCTCGGCGTGCATCGCGAGGAACTCGCGGAATCCCTGGCCGGCGCCGACGGCGTCTGGCTCTACCAGCCGTCGGGCCTCGACTGGAACCTGGACGGGATCACGGCCCCGCTCGGCGTAAAAGGGCGGGTGATCGCCGACCTGCCGGGCCTGGTGGCCGGGCTCGCCGCCGAGCTGCGCGCGGGCGATCGCGTGCTGGTCATGAGCAATGGCGGGTTCGGCGGCCTGCACGAGCGCCTGCTCGCGGCGCTGCGGGCGCGGCCGGCATGAATGCGGAAGTCCGCGAGCTTCCGCTGTTTCCGCTGAATGCGGTGCTGTTTCCCGGCGGCCCGCTGCCGCTGCGGATATTCGAGCCGCGTTACCTCGACCTGGTGAGCCGTTGCATGCGCGAGCAGACCGGTTTCGCCGTGGTGCTGCTCGGCGAAGGCGAGGAGGCTTCCGCCGCGACCTCCTTCGCCGCAACCGGAACCGAGGCGCGCATCGTGGATTTCGACCGGCTCGAGGACGGGTTGCTCGGAATAAGCTGCCTCGGCCGCGAGCGGGTGCGCATCGTGGAAGCCTGGCGCGAGGCCGATGGCCTGAACCGCGGCCGCGTGCTCGACATCGCCGCCGATCCGGTCGTGCCGGTCCCGGAGAACCAGACCTGGCTGGCGGACGTCGTGCGGCAGGTCCTGCCGGACGCGGAAAACACGTATCGCCATGTCGAGCGTCGCGACGACGCGGCCTGGATCTCGAACCGGCTGGCCGAGCTCCTGCCGCTGGCGCTCTCCGACAGGCAGTCGTTGCTCGAGCTGACCAATCCGCTCGAGCGGCTCGCCGCGCTCGAGCCCGTGGTCACGCGCGACCGCTCCTAGCGCGGCGGCGTCCCGGCCAGCCAACCGCGCCAGGCGGCGATGCCGATCAGCACGGCGGCCCAGGCGGCGACCAGCCAGCCGGTATAGCCGTCGAAGGGCCCGATCAGGAAGGCGGCGGGCGCCCCGGAGTCCACGCGCGTCACCGCGATCGTCGACTTGATCACCATGACCCAGCCCATGTGCAGGCCCATGCCGGCGGCGACCGCGCCGGTGCGCCTGCGCACGAATGCGAGCAGCAGGCCGACGAGCACCAGCGTCACGAAGGAGTCGAGCACCGGCAGCGGGTCCGAGAAATGCGCGAGCGCGCCGCCGAGCAGAGTGAAACCGCTGCCCCAGCCGACCTCTTCCGCGGGGATCTTCGCGCGCGCGAAGAAATGGATGGCCGCGTACACGACCGCCGTCGTCCACGCCGCCGCGCTGAACCCGGACTCGCGCTCGATGGCGCGGTACATCAGGCCCCGGAAGAACGTTTCCTCGACGATGGCGACGCCGAGGCCCGCGAGCAAACCGCCGACGAGCGCATCCGCCAGCATGTCCGTGCCGAAGCCGGGGCGAAGCCGGAGCAGGCCGAGGGCGGCCATCGCGAGCGTCATCGGCAGCATGGTCGCCAGGCCGATGGCAAGGCCCGCCGCGGCCTGCCGCAGGAACGCCGGACGCGCGAGGCCATAGCCCCAGTCAGCCCGTCCGCGCAGCCCCAGGCGGCGCAGCGCGAGCAGCAGGCCGGCGAGCAGGAGCAGCTGCCAGAAGCGGCCGACCACGCGATTGAAGACCCACTCGGGAACCAGCGCGTGTGCCGCGATCCAGACCGGGTAGGCGACGGCCGATGCCAAAAGCAGCGTACCGAAGATCGCCGCCAGGAATGCGATCGTCGCGCGCATCAGCGCGACTTCGCGATCTGCGCAAGTACCCGCCGCGCCGCCTCGACGGTGGCGTCGATTTCGGCATCGCCGTGGGCGGCCGAGACGAAGCCCGCCTCGTAGGGCGACGGCGCGAGGTAGACGCCGGCTTCGAGCATGCCGTGGAAGTAACGCCGGAACAGCGCCGCATCGCTCGCCATGACGTCGCGGTAGTTCGCGACCGGGCCGGCAGCGAAGAAGACGCTGAACATGCCGCAGGCATGGTTGACCGTCGCGGGTATGCCCGCCGCACGCGCCGCGCTCGCGAGCCCGCCGGCGAGGCGAGCGGTCGCCGCGGCGAGCCGCGCGTGGAAGCCCGGACGCGAGATGCCCTCGAGCGTCGCGAGCCCCGCCGCCATCGCCACCGGATTTCCGGAGAGCGTGCCTGCCTGGTAGACCGGCCCGAGCGGCGCCAGCCGTTCCATGATGTCGCGGCGGCCGCCGAACGCACCGACCGGCATGCCGCCGCCCACGATCTTCCCGAGGGTCGTGAGGTCCGGCCGGATTCCGTAGAGCGCCTGGGCGCCGCCGGCCGCGACGCGAAATCCGGTCATGACCTCGTCGAAGATCAGCACGGCGCCGTGGCGCGTACATGCGTCGCGCAGCGTCTCGAGGAAGCCCGGCGCCGGCGGGATGCAGCCCATGTTGCCGGCGACCGGCTCGACGATGACGCAGGCGATTTCCCGGCCTCCGGCCAGGAACAGCGCTTCGAGCGCAGCGGCGTCATTGAACGGGAGCGTCGTGGTCGCGGCCGCGACCGCAGCCGGCACGCCTGCGGAGTCGGGAATGCCGAGGGTAAGGGCGCCCGATCCCGCCTTGACCAGCAGGCTGTCCGCATGGCCGTGGTAGCAGCCCTCGAACTTGACGATGCGCTCGCGTCCCGTGAATCCACGCGCGAGCCGGATCGCGCTCATCGTCGCCTCGGTGCCCGAGCTCGTCATGCGCAACAGCTCGATCGAGGGCATCAGCGCCTCGACCCGGCGGGCGAGCTCGGTTTCGATCACCGTCGGCGCGCCGAAGGAGAGGCCGTCGGCGGCGCGGCGGGTGACTGCGGAAATGACCGCGGGCTCCGCGTGGCCGAGGATCATCGGGCCCCAGGAACCGACGTAGTCGATCAGGCGCCGGCCGTCCTCGGTCTCGACGTGGGCGCCGCGCGCGCGTCGGATGAACGGCGGCTCGCCGCCGACGCCGCGAAACGCGCGCACCGGCGAGTTCACGCCGCCCGCGATGCAGCGGCCCGCTTCCTCGAACAGCGACATGGCTCGCTACATCCTCCGGACCGTGAACCCGCGCTTCTCGAGCAGGGCGGGCAGCCCGCGATCGCCGATGAGGTGCATGGCGCCGACTACCAGCAGCACGTCCTCGTCGCCCTGGAGCATCTCGTCCACCTGCACGGCCCAGCGCGCATTGCGCTCGTAGATCAGCGCGTCCGCGAGTTCCGGGTAGCCGTCGAAGTCGTCATCGAGGCTCCGCTCGAGCCCGCGTTCGTCGCCGGTGCGCCAGGCCGAGATCATCGGCTCGATCTTGTCCTCGATGTCGCCCGCCTCGTCGATCGCCTGCATCAGGATCTCCTTCTGCAGGTCGGCGGGCAGCCCGTCCAGCAAGCCGAGCTGGCCATCGAGCGTCTCGAGGCCGCAGCCCCCCTTGCCGTCCTTCTGCGCCGCGGCCTCGATGATCTGCTCGACGCCGTGCTGGGCGTCGTAGCCGTGCGACTGCAGCGCCATGACGGACACCATGAGGCCGGCGAACCAGGGTTCGAACATGGCGAGCGCGTCCAGCGGCACGCCCGCGTCCTCGGCGCTCGCCCGGACGCGGTCCGCGTCAGGGCCGAGGAGTTCGAACAGGTCCCGCCCATCGGGATCGATCGCGCGGGCGAGGGTGATGGTGGCCGTCGACGCCTCGTCCGTCGCCGCGGGATCGATCTCGAGGCACACGCGCCCGGCGTCGTCGAGGGCATCGGCGAGGTCCCCCTGCACCGAGAAGCCGCCTTCGGGCAGCAGGTGCACGGACCCGAACAGGTACACGGTGCTGCGGCCGCCCGTGACCTGCCACAGGGCGGGCTCCGCCTGCGCAGCGCCGGCAACCAGGAAGAACATTGCCGCGAACAGAGCCGCGAATCCCCGGTCAATCATCCTGGCCGACCCATTCGACGCCCGTGTCGACGTCGCCATCGGTCCCGAGCGAGAGCCAGCGATAGGCCGGAGGCCGGTCGTCGACCTCGAACTCGTCGGCATTCTGCGCGAACTGCATGCAGGTCGAGGGCGTGCCCATCAGCCGGGTGCGGCCGCGCTCGCCTTCGAAGACCTGGTGCGCATGGCCCCAGGCGATTGCGCGCACGCGCGGGTGGCGGTCGAGCACCTCGAAGAACTCGGCGGCGTTGTCGAGCATCAGCTCGTCGAGCCAGCGGCTGCCGTGCGGGACCGGGTGATGGTGCAGGCACACGAGCGCGAATGCCGCAGGCTGCGCGGCGAGCGCGGCATCGAGGCGCGCGAGTTCCTCGCGGTCGAGGTGGCCGCCGTGCGCCCCGGCGACCGTGCTGTCCAGCATCACGATCAGCCAGGCGCCATAGCGGCGCGCGAAGTCGTGGACAAAGGGCGCCCCGGGGAGGGACTCGCGCAACCGCGCGGCCTCGTCGTGGTTGCCCGGCAGGCAGTGCACCGGCGCGCCGGCGCCGGCGAAGCGCTCGCGCAGCAGGGCGTAGCCCGCCGCATCGTCGTGCACGAGGTCGCCGGTGAGGATCAGCGCGTCCGGCCGCGCGTGGTGCCGGGCGGCGTGCTCGACGCAGCGCGCGAGCGTGCCGGCGGTCGCGACGCCACGGACCCGCATGTCAGCCGTGCCGGCGAGGTGCGGGTCCGTGAACTGCAATACGCGCACTACGCCTCAGTAGCGATAGTGATCGGGCTTGAACGGCCCGGCAGCCGGGATGCCGAGGTAGCGTTCCTGCTCCGGCGTCATGCGCGTCAGCTTCGCGCCGATCCGCTCGAGGTGCAGCCGCGCGACTTTCTCGTCGAGCGCCTTCGGCAGCACGTAGACGCGGTGCTCGTACTTCGAGCCCTGGGCGAAGAGCTCGATCTGCGCCAGCACCTGGTTGGTGAAGGAGTTCGACATCACGAATGACGGGTGACCGGTACCGCAACCGAGGTTCACGAGGCGGCCCTCGGCCAGCACGATGATGCGCTTGCCGTCGGGGAAGATCACGTGGTCGACCTGCGGCTTGATGTTCTCCCACTGGTACTGGCGCAGCGAAGCGATGTCGATCTCGCTGTCGAAGTGGCCGATGTTGCAGACGATGGCCTGGTGCTTCATCCGCCGCATGTGTTCGTGGCCGATCACGTTCACGTTGCCGGTGGCCGAGACGAAAATGTCGGCCTTGTCGCAGGCATCATCCAGCGTCACGACGCGGTATCCCTCCATCGCCGCCTGCAGTGCGCAGATGGGGTCGATCTCCGTGATCCACACCGAGGCGCCCAGGCCGGAGAGCGACTGCGCGCAGCCCTTGCCCACGTCGCCGTAACCGGCGACCAGCGCGACCTTGCCCGCGATCATCACGTCGGTCGCGCGCTTGATGCCGTCCACCAGCGACTCGCGGCAGCCGTAAAGGTTGTCGAACTTCGACTTCGTGACCGAGTCGTTGACGTTGATGGCGGGGAAGGGGAGCCGGCCTTCTTCCGCCATCCTGTACAGCCGCTTCACGCCCGTCGTGGTCTCCTCGGTGACGCCGCGGATCGCGGCGAGGCGCGCGGAATACCAGCCGGGCTGCGCTTCGAGGCGCTTCCTGATCGAGGCAAAGAGGGCGACCTCCTCCTCGTTTGCCGGCTTCGCGATGACCGATGGGTCGTTCTCCGCCTGCGCACCGAGGATTAGCAGCAGCGTCGCGTCGCCGCCGTCGTCGAGGATCATGTTGGCGTGCTTGCCGCCCGGCCACTCGAAGATGCGGTGGGCGAAATCCCAGTACTCCTCTAGGGTCTCGCCCTTGTGCGCGAACACCGGGATGCCCGCAGCCGCGATCGCGGCGGCGGCGTGGTCCTGGGTCGAGAAGATGTTGCAGGACGCCCAGCGCAGCTCGGCGCCGAGCGCGGCCAGTGTCTCGATGAGCACGGCCGTCTGGATGGTCATGTGCAGGGAGCCGGCAATGCGGGCGCCCGCAAGCGGCTTCGATTTCGCGAACTCGGCGCGCACCGACATGAGACCGGGCATCTCGGTCTCCGCGATGGCGATCTCGCGGCGGCCGAACTCGGCCTGGCCGATGGCGGCTACGGCGAAGTCGTTGAACTCGGTGCTGATCACGGCATTCATGGTCCTCTCTCCTTTGCGAGCGAGAGCGCCGTTGCACGTCGCGGACTTCGAGCCTGGCAGGCGGGTGCCTGTTGCAACGCTCCTCGAAGACCGCGGGGGACTGTCCCCTTTTCCGCACCGCGGAAAAGGCGGACTGTCCCCTCGGGATACGTCAAATTCCCGCGGCGCTCCTCAGTGCCTGGGCCCGGTCCGTGCGCTCCCAGCTGAACGCCGTGAACCGGGCGTGGCGCCGGGCGCCGCCCCCGGAATCGTCCTGCCAATCGTATTCCATAAGTGTCGGCTCGCGCCCGAAATGCCCGTAGGCGGCCGTCGGCCCGTACATCGGGTGGATCAGGTCGAGCATCTTCATGATGCCAAATGGCCGCAGGTCAAAGTGTGCGGCGACCAGCTTTTCGAGGCGTGCGTCCGGCAGGCGGCCGGTGCCGAAGGTCCGTACGGAGATGGACGTCGGCCTTGCGACCCCGATCGCGTAGGACACCTGGATCTCGCAGCGGCCGGCAAGGCCCGCGGCAACCACGTTCTTGGCGACATATCGCGCCGCGTAAGCGGCGGAGCGGTCGACCTTCGACGGGTCCTTGCCTGAAAACGCGCCGCCGCCATGGCGGGCCATGCCGCCGTAGGTGTCGACGATGATCTTTCGGCCGGTGAGGCCGCAGTCGCCGACCGGTCCGCCGATCACGAACCGGCCGGTCGGATTGATGTGGTAGCGCGTGCGCTTGCCGAGCCAGCGTGCGGGGAGGACGGGCTTGATGATCTCTTCCATGACCGCTTCGCGCAGATCCTTCTGGCGCACATCGGGCGCATGCTGGGTGGAGAGCACCACGGCTTCGATGCCGACCGGCCGGTCGTCCTCATAAGCGAAGGTGAGCTGGCTCTTGGCATCCGGGCGCAGCCAGGGCAGCTTCGCGTTCCGCCCCTTGCGTACCCGCGCCTGGCGCTCGACCAGCTTGTGGGCGTAGTGGATCGGCGCGGGCATCAGTGCCGGCGTCTCATTGGTCGCGTAGCCGAACATGAGGCCCTGGTCGCCGGCGCCCTGGCGCTCGGGATCGGCGCGGTCGACGCCCTGGGCGATGTCCGGCGACTGCTTGCCGATGATGTTGACGACCCCGCATGTCTTGCCGTCGAAGCCGACCTCCGAAGAGGTGTAGCCGATACCGCAGATGACTCGGCGCACCAGCGCCTCGAGATCGATCCAGGCGCTGGTCGTGACCTCGCCCGCGACCACCGCGACGCCGGTTTTCACCAGCGTTTCGCATGCTACGCGCGCGCGGGGGTCGCGCGCGAGCAGGGCGTCCAGCACGGCGTCCGAAATCTGGTCGGCCACCTTGTCCGGATGGCCTTCGGAAACCGATTCGGAAGTGAACAAATAGTCGCCGGACATTCGAAAAATTATACGCCATCGGCGACAATGCCGGTTTCCTGCCGGAGCCGATGAATGCCCACCCGCCGCGAGCTTGCCAATGCCATCCGGGCGCTCAGCATGGACGCCGTGCAGCGTGCCAATTCCGGGCACCCGGGCATGCCGATGGGGATGGCGGACATCGCCGAAGTGCTGTGGCGCGACTTCCTCAAACACAATCCCGGCAATCCGCTCTGGGCCGACCGCGATCGTTTCGTGCTCTCGAACGGGCACGGTTCGATGCTGCTCTACTCCGTGCTGCACCTGACCGGCTACCCGCTCGGCATCGACGAGCTGCGTAATTTCCGCCAGCTCGGCTCCCGCACCGCCGGCCATCCGGAGCGCGCGACCGAGATCGGGATCGAGACGACCACCGGCCCGCTCGGGCAGGGCCTTGCGAATGCCGTCGGCATGGCGCTCGCCGAGAAGAAGCTCGCCGCGGCCTTCAACCGCCCCGGCCACGAAATCGTCGACCATCACACCTTCGTCTTCCTCGGCGACGGCTGCCTGATGGAAGGGATCTCGCACGAGGCCTGCGCGCTCGCCGGCACCTGGGGTCTCGGCAAGCTCGTCTGTTTCTACGACGACAACGGGATCTCGATCGACGGCGAAGTCGCGGGCTGGTTCACCGACGACACGCCGAAGCGCTTCGAAGCCTATGGCTGGCAGGTCATCCGCGCGGTGGACGGCCACGACCCGGAAGCGGTCGCGAAGGCGATCCGGCGCGCGAAGCGCGAGAAGGCGAAGCCGACGCTGATCTGTTGCAAGACGATCATCGGCTTCGGCGCGCCGAACAAGCAGGGCAAGGAGGAGTGCCACGGCGCGGCACTCGGCGCCGAGGAAGTTGCGCTCGCGCGCAAGACCCTTGACTGGCCGTACGAGCCCTTCGTCGTGCCCGAAGAGATTCGCGCGGCCTGGGACGCACGCGCCGCGGGCAAGCGCGCGGAGAATCGCTGGCGCCGCAGGGTCAAGGCCTACGAGGCCGAGCACCCGTCGCTCGCCGCCGAATACCGGCGCCGCATGGATGCGATGCTCCCGGAATCGTTCGAGACCTGGATTGCCGAAGGCGCCGCCGCTGCCCAGGCTGCCGCGCAGCCGGTCGCGACGCGCCAGAGCTCGCAGGCGGTCATCAACGGGCTCGGGCCGCGCATGCCGGAACTCCTCGGCGGTTCCGCGGACCTGACCGGCTCGAACAACACGCGCATCAAGGGTACGGCGGCGTATTCGTCCCGGGAACCGTCCGGCGACTACCTGCACTACGGCGTGCGCGAGTTCGGGATGGGCGCGATCATGAACGGCGTCGTGCTGCACGGCGGCTACCTGCCGTTCGGCGGGACCTTCCTCGTGTTTTCCGATTATGCGCGCAGCTCGCTGCGAATGGCCTCGATCATCGAAGCCGGCAGCATTTTCGTGTTGACGCACGATTCCATCGGCCTCGGCGAGGACGGTCCGACGCACCAGCCCGTCGAGCACCTGGCGTCGCTGCGCGTCATTCCGCGCCTCGAGGTCTGGCGGCCCTGCGACACGGCCGAGACCTGGATCGCCTGGGGCGCGGCGATCCGGCGTCGCGGGGCGCCGACGGTGTTGGCCCTGACGCGGCAGGCACTGCCGCAACAGCCGCGCGACCCGGCCCAGCTTGCCGCCGTCGCGCGCGGCGGTTACGTGCTGGTGGACGGCGGCGCGCGGCCGGACTGCATCCTGATCGCGACCGGCTCGGAAGTCGCGCTCGCTGTCGAGGCCGCGCACGAGCTTGCCGGCCGCGGCAAGCGCGCCCGCGTCGTCTCCATGCCGTGCACCAGCGTGTTCGATGCGCAGGACGCCGCCTGGCGGAACTCGGTGCTGCCGACCGAGGTCGCGGCCCGCGTTGCGATCGAGGCGGGCGTACCCGACGGCTGGTGGCGTTACGTCGGGCCGCGCGGCCGCGTCATCGGCATGACGCGCTTCGGCGCGTCGGCCCCGGCAAAGGATCTTTTCAGGCACTTCGGTATCACGTCCGCCGCCGTCGTCGAGGCGGCGGAGTCATTGCTAAACGGAGAGTAAGCGACCATGGCGATCAAGGTAGGCATCAACGGCTACGGCCGCATCGGAAGGAACATCCTGCGCGCCCTCTATGAATCGAATCGTTCGGGCGAAATCAGCATCGTCGCGATCAACGACCTCGGCGACGCGAATACCAACGCGCACCTGACGCGCCACGACACGGCCCATGGCCCGTTCCCCGGCAAGGTCGCGGTGGACGGCAATCACATGGTCGTGAATGGCGAGCGGATCCGGGTGCTCGCCGAGCGCGACCCGTCGAAGCTCCCCTGGGGCGAGCTCGGCGTCGACATCGTGCTCGAGTGCACCGGGCTGTTCGCGAACAAGGAGAAGGCCGGCAAGCACCTCGCCGGCGGCGCGAAAAAGGTGGTGATCTCGGCGCCCGCGGAAGGCGTCGACGCGACCATCGTCTACGGCGTCAACCACGGGACGCTGCGCAAGGACATGACCGTGATCTCGAACGCGTCCTGCACCACCAACTGCCTGGCGCCGCTGGTCAAGCCGCTGCACGAGTCCATCGGCATCGTCTCCGGGATCATGACGACGATGCACGCGTACACCAACGACCAGGTGCTGACCGACGTCTATCACTCGGACCTGCGCCGGGCGCGCTCGGCCACCATGTCCATGATCCCGACCAAGACCGGCGCCGCCGCGGCGGTCGGGCTGGTGCTGCCCGAACTCAAGGGTAAGCTCGACGGATTCTCGGTGCGGGTGCCGACGATCAACGTGTCGTTCGTCGACCTCACGTTCGTCGCGAAGCGCGCGACCACGGTCGCCGAAGTCAATGACATCCTGAAGAAGGCTTCCGCCGGCGCGCTCAAGGGCATCCTCGAGTACACCGAGGAGCCGCTGGTGTCGGTGGACTTCAACCACAACCCGGCATCCGGCACCATCGATGCCCAGCTCACCAAGGTGATCGAAGGGACGCTCGTGAAGGTCTGCTCCTGGTACGACAACGAGTGGGGCTTCTCCAACCGCATGCTCGACACGACGCTCGCCTGGTCGCGCGCGGGCGGATGAAGGCGATCCGCATGGCGGACCTTGCGCTCGCGGGCAGGCGGGTGCTGATCCGCGAGGACCTCAACGTGCCGATGGAACAGGGCAGGGTCACGAGCGACGCGCGCCTGCGCGCCGCGGTGCCGACGATCCGGCAGGCGGCCGATGCGGGCGCGCGCGTGCTCGTGATGTCCCACCTCGGCCGGCCCAGGGAGGGCGAGCGTGATCCGGCGCTGTCGCTGCGCGCCGGTCGCGGCGGCGCTCGCGCAGCTGCTCGGCCGGCCGGTGCGGTTCCACGACGGCGCGCTCGAGGACGCGTCCGCCGGGCCCGGCGAGATCGTGCTGCTGGAAAACGTGCGCTTCCTGAAAGGCGAGAAGAAGGACGACCCCGCGCTCGCCGCGCGCATGGCCGCGCTCTGCGACGTGTTCGTGATGGATGCATTCGCCACGGCCCACCGCGCCGAGGCGAGCACGCACGGCGTCGCGCTCGCGGCGCCGGTCGCCTGCGCAGGCCCGCTGCTGGTACGCGAGCTGGACGGGCTCGAGCGGGCGCTCGGCAATCCGAAGCGGCCGCTGGTCGCGGTGGTCGGCGGCTCCAAGGTCTCCACCAAGCTCGAGGTGCTCGAGAGCCTGCTCGCAAAGGTCGACGAGCTGGTGGTGGGAGGCGGCATCGCCAATACCTTCCTCGCCGCGACCGGCATGCCGGTCGGCAAGTCGCTGCACGAGCCGGACATGATCGACGTCGCGAAGCGGCTGCTGGCGCAGGCCCGGGCGAAGGGTGTCGGCATACCGGTCCCGACCGACGTCGTGGTCGCGAGCGAGCTCTCGGCGACGGCCAGGGCCGTGACCAAACCCGCGTCCGAGGTCGGCGCCGGCGAGATGATCCTCGACATCGGCCCGCAGACCGCAAAGGCGGTCGCCGCGGTGATAGCGCAGGCCGGCACGGTCATCTGGAACGGGCCGCTCGGCGTGTTCGAGTTCGACCAGTTCGGCGCCGGCACCCGTGCGCTCGCCGAGGCGATCGCGAGCAAGCGCGGCATTCTCGGTCGCGGGCGGCGGCGATACGCTGGCGGCGATCGAGAAGTACGGGATCGAGCGCGACATCTCCTACATTTCGACGGGCGGCGGCGCCTTTCTCGAGTTCGTGGAAGGCAAGACGCTGCCTGCGGTCGCCGCGCTCGATCAGCGCGCAGGGGAGGGATGATGCCGAGACGCACCAAGATCGTCGCGACCCTCGGCCCGGCGACCGATCCGCCGGCCGCGCTTGCCGACCTCGTCGCCGCGGGCGTCGATCTGGTCCGCGTCAACTTTTCGCATGGCAGCTTCGCGGAGCACTCGCGGCGCATCGAGGCGACCCGCGCCGCGGCCGCGCAGGCCGACCGCGTCGTCGGCGTGCTCGGCGACCTGCGCGGCCCGAAGGTGCGCATCGAGCGTTTCGCGACCGGCCGCGCGCTCCTCGCCGAAGGCGAGCGCTTCACGCTGGATCCGGCATTCGACCCGGCGAACGGCACCGACGGCATCGTCGGCGTCGCCTACGAATCGCTGCCGCGCGACGTCCGCGCCGGCGACACGCTGCTGCTGAACGACGGGCTGATCGCGCTCGAGGTCACCGGCGTCGAGGGCACGCAGGTGCATACCCGGGTCCTGACCGCCGGGGAGCTCACTGACATGAAAGGGCTCAACAAGCTGGGCGGCGGGCTTTCCGCCGGCGCGCTGACCGACAAGGACCGGGAAGACATCCGCATGGCGGCGAAGCTCGGCGTCGATTACCTCGCCGTATCCTTCGTGCGCGAACGCGGCGACATCGCCGAGGCCTGGGACCTGCTGCGGGCCGCGGGCGGCGAGGGCCGGATCGTCGCCAAGATCGAGCGCCGCGAGGCCATCGACAATCTCGAGTCCATCATTGACGAGACGGCCGCCGTGATGGTCGCGCGGGGCGACCTGGGCGTCGAGGTCGGGTACGCCGAGCTCATCGGCCTGCAGAAGCACATCATCGCGCGCGCGCGCGCGAAGAGCCGGCTCGTGATCACGGCGACGCAGATGATGGAATCGATGATCCACGCGCCGGTGCCGACGCGTGCCGAAGTCTCGGACGTCGCGAACGCCGTCATGGACGACACCGACGCCGTCATGCTCTCGGCGGAAACCGCGGTCGGGCGCCATCCCGGCCGCGTCGTGCGCGCGATGTCCCAGGTGATCGAAGGCGCCGAGAAATGGCAGCACTCCAACCGCCCCGACCTGCGGGTGGACGGGCATTTCGTCCGCACCGACGAGGCGATCGCGGCGGCCGTGATGTACACGGCAAACCACCTCGAAGTGCGCGCGATCGTCGCGCTGACCGAATCGGGATCGACGGCGCTGTGGATGTCCCGGATCCGGTCTGACATCCCGATCTATGCCTTCACGCGCCACGCGGCGACGCAACGCCGGGTGACGCTCTACCGCGGCGTCTACCCGGTCAGCTTCGACGTCACGAATCCGCGGCCGGAGCGCATGTACGGCGAGATCTTCGAGCGCCTGCTCGCCGAGGGGCTTGCCGCCGAGGGCGACCTCATCATCGTCACGACGGGCGAGTTGTCGGGCGTCTCGGGGGGCACCAACGCGATGAAGATCGTCAAGGTCCAGCGCCAGACCGCATGAGGCGATCCGGCCGGGTCCTGATCCGGGTCTTCGGCGCCCTTGCGGCGCTCACGCTCGCGGCCGCGGTCTTGGCCTGGCTCGCGGTGCGCGCGAGCCTGCCGCGCATCGAGGGCGAACTGCCGCTCGCCGGGCTCAGCGCGCCGGTCGTGGTCGAGCGCGACGCGGCAGGCGTGCCCGTGATACGCGGCGCGACGCGCCTCGACGTCGCGCGCGCGACGGGTTACGTGCACGCCGAGGACCGGCTGTTCCAGATGGACCTGCTGCGGCGCGTAGGCGCCGGCGAGCTCTCGGCGCTGCTCGGGCCGGGGCTGCTCGATCGCGACCGGCGCATCCGCCTGCACCAGTTCCGCCGGCGCGCCCGCGAGTCGCTCGCGGCGCTCGGCGCGCAGGACCGCGCCCTGCTCGATGCCTACGCCGCCGGCGTGAACGCCGCGATCGCGGCGCTCGGTGCGCGGCCCCTCGAGTACCTGTTGCTGCGCGCCGAACCGGCGCCGTGGCTGCCGGAGGACAGCCTGCTCGTCGCCTATGCGCAGTGGATCGACCTGCAGGGGCTCGACGATTCCGGCGAGCAACGCAACGGCCGGCTCGCCGCTGCGTTGCCTGCGTCGGTGGTTCGCCTCCTGACGGCGCCGGACCCGGCTTTCGAGGCGCCGATCGACGGCAGCATCCTGCCCCAGGCGCCGTTGCCGGCGGCCACCGAGTACGACTTGCGCAGCCTCGGCAAGCCGCTATTCGAGCGAGTCGATCGCGCGCGGGAGGCGAAGCTGCGCATCGCCGGGCCCGGGTCGTTGCCCGCGGCGGGCAGCAACAACTTCGCGGTTGCCGCGGCACGCTCGGCCGACGGCCGTGCAATCCTTGCCAACGACATGCACTTGCGGCTGCGCGTCCCGAATATCTGGTACCGGGCGCGACTCGTCGTGGCAGGCGAGGGCATCGACGTGGCGGGCGTGACGCTGCCCGGGCTGCCGGCTGTCATTGCCGGCAGCAATGGCCATGTCGCCTGGGGCTTCACCAACAGCTACGGCGACTTCCAGGACCTCGTGCGAATCGAACCGGGCCCGGAACCGGACAGCTACGTCGGGCCCGACGGCCCGCGCCGCTTCGTATCCGACGACGAGTCCATCGAGGTCGCCCACGGCAAGCCCGAGCGCATGGTCGTGAAAAAAACCGTCTGGGGGCCGGTGATCGGCGACGACGGCGAGGGCCATGCGCTTGCGCTCGCGTGGACGGCGCACCGCGCGGATGCGACCGATCTTTCGGTGATGCGCCTCGAGCACGCGGGAAACCTGGACGAGGCGGCGGCCATCGTCGGCGGCGCCGCGATGCCGGGGCAAAACGTGATGATTGCGGATGCCGCGGGCCGCATCGGCTGGGTGCTATCGGGAAGGTTGCCGCGGCGTTCCGGGATAGATGCCGCGCGCCCTTCCGACTGGCTGGGCGCTGGCGCGGGCTGGCAGGGATGGCTGGCGCGGGACGAGTCGCCGCGGCTCCTGGATCCGCCGCAAGGCTATGCATGGAGCGCAAATTCACGCGTAGTCGGCGGCGAGCCGTATGCCCGGATCGGCGACGGCGATTTCGCGCCCGCTGCGCGCGCGCGGCAGATCCGCACCCGTCTCGCCGCGCTTGCGCGCGCGACGCCCGCGGACCTGCTTGCGATCCAGCTCGACGACCGCGCCGACTACCTCGCGCGCTGGCAGCCGCTCTTCGTCGCCGCCCTCCGGCGCGCGGGCGAGCGCGAGGCTGCGCAGCTCGTGGCCGGCTGGAGCGGGCACGCCGCCATCGAGGACGCGGGCTACCGGCTGCTGCGGCAATTCGAGCGGCTGGTCTCGGACCGCGCCTTCACCATGATCGCCGCGCCCGCGGAAGCGCGCTGGCCGGCATTCGAGTGGGTTCCGCCCCAGCGCTTCACGGAAACGGCGTGGCGGCTCATCGAAGCGCGACCCGTGAACCTGCTCGATCCCCGCTATCCGGATTGGGACGCCTGGCTCGCGGACGTCGCGAAGCGCACGGCACGCGCACTGCCGCAGGCTTGCGCCAGCCTCGCAGCCTGCACCTGGGGCCGGGTCAACATCGCGCACATACAGCACCCGATCAGCGCCGCATTGCCGGCGCTCGCGCGCTTCCTCGACATGCCGGCCGAGCCGCTGCCCGGTGATATCTTCGTGCCGCGCGTGCAGTCACCGGATTTCGGCGCTTCGGAACGCTTCGTCGTTTCGCCCGGGCGCGAGGCGGAAGGCTTTTTCGAGATGCCGGGCGGGCAGAGCGGCCACCCGCTGTCGCCATTCTACCGGGCCGGCTACGACGACTGGGCCCAGGGTCGTCCTGCGCCTTTCCTGCCGGGCGCCGCGGTGCACGCGCTCACCCTGGTGCCGCCCGGCGCCTGATCGGGGCCGCGGCGCGAACTATGATCGAGCCACTGGAAATCGGGGGAGGGGGAGATCATGACTGCCAGGCTGAAATTGATCGCCGTGCTCGTGGCGACGTCGATTGGCGTATTTGCGCCTGTCGCCAACGCTGATTCGCAGGCGAAGCCCGGGGCGCCGGAAGCGCGCGGCAGGTACCTCGTGCTGACCGCCGGCTGCAACGATTGCCACACGGCGGGATATGCGCTCGCCAACGGCAACGTCGAGGAGTCGAAATGGCTCCTGGGCGACGTGCTCGGATGGCGCGGGCCATGGGGCACGACCTACGCGGCGAACCTCAGGCTCTCGGCCAGCAACAAGACCGCGGACGAATTCATCGCGCTGGCGCGGAGCCCGCTGCGCCCGCCCATGCCTTTCTTCAACCTGCGCGCGATGACCGATGCCGATGTCACGGCGATCTACGCGTACCTGAGGCACCTCGGGCCGGCCGGCAAGCCGGCGCCAGCGTATGTGCCACCGGACCAGACGCCGGCGGGCCCGTTCGTGCAGTTTCCGGCGCCGCCCCCGGAGGCGAAGCCCGGCAACTGACCACGAGGCGCCGCTGCGCCTGCGTCGGCTACGAGTAGCCGCCTATTGCAAGCTCTTCATCGCGCGGTCCAGCCCCGCGAGCGTCAGCGGGAACATCCGGTCCTCGAAGAGTTCGCGCGTGATGCGCACCGAAGGCGTGAACTCCCACCGGTCCTGAGGCTCAGGGTTGACCCAGGCGTGGCGCGGATAGCTCGCGAGCAGCCGCTTCATCCACGCCGCGCCCGGCTCCTCGTTCCAGTGCTCGATGCTGCCGCCCGGTTGCAGGATCTCGTAGGGACTCATGGTCGCGTCGCCGACGATGACGAGGCGGTAGTCCCGGCCGTAGGTGCGCATGAGCTGCGGCAGCGGCGTGCGCTCGCCGTGGCGGCGACGATTGTCCCGCCACACGGACTCGTAGACGAAGTTATGGAAGTAATAATGTTCGAGGTGCCTGAATTCGCCCCGTGCGGCGGAGAACAGCTCCTCGCAGAGGCGCACGTGCTCGTCCATCGAGCCGCCGATGTCGAGGAACAGCAGCACCTTCACTGCATTGCGGCGCTCCGGGATCATGCGGATATCGAGGAGACCTGCGCGGCGCGCGGTCGAGTCGATCGTGCCGTCGAGGTCGAGCGTGTCGGGAGCGCCCTGGCGCGCGAACCGGCGCAGGCGGCGCAAGGCGAGCTTGACATTGCGCGTGCCGAGTTGGGCCGTATCGTCGAGGTTCGCGTAGTCGCGCCGCTCCCAGGCCTTGACCGCGCGGCGGTTGCCGCCGCCGGGACCGATGCGGATGCCCTCGGGGTTGTAGCCATGTGCGCCAAATGGCGAGGTGCCGCCGGTGCCGATCCACTTGTTGCCGCCCTGGTGCCTGGCATTCTGCTCGGCAAGCCGCTGCCTGAGCGTCTCCATCAGCGCGTCCCAGCCGCCGAGCGATTCGACGCGCGCCTTTTCCTCGTCGCTGAGGTGGAGCGCCAGCATCCTCTCGAGCCACCCTTGGGGCACCTCGGCTGCGAGCAGGGCCTCGAAGGCGGCCTCGGCGCCGCGGAAGTGCGCGGCGAAGGCGCGGTCGAAGCGGTCGAAGTGGCGCTCGTCCTTGACGAGGATCGCGCGGCTGAGCCAATAAAGACGGTCGAGCGCACCCTCAAAGGGGACAGTCACCTTTGCCGGCTCTGAGGAAAAGGTGACTGTCCCCTTTGAGAGCGCCTCGAGCAGCGCCAGGAACTCGGTGATGCTTACCGGCACGCCGGCAGCGCGCAGCATCAGGAAGAAGCGGATCAGCACCGCAGGCGCACGCCTAGCCGGGCCGGCCCGCGCGACGGTTCATGAACACGAGCTGCTCGAAGAGGTGTACGTCCTGCTCGTTCTTGAGCAGCGCGCCGTAGAGCGGCGGAATCGCCGCACGCGCGTCGTCGCTCCGGAGCGCCTCCGGCGGAATGTCCTCGGCGACGAGCAGCTTGATCCAGTCGAGCAGCTCGGAAGTCGTGGGTTTCTTCCTGAGGCCGGGCACCTCGCGCGTCCGGTAGAAGGCGGCGAGCGCCTCGGACAGCAGCGCCTTCTTGAGGCCCGGGAAGTGCACGGCGACGATCTTCTCCATGGTCTGCTGGTCCGGAAACCGGATGTAGTGGAAGAAGCAGCGGCGCAGGAACGCGTCCGGCAGCTCCTTCTCGTTGTTGCTCGTGATGACGACGACGGGACGGTGCCGCGCGCGCACGAGCTGCTGCGTCTCGTAAACGTAGAACTCCATGCGGTCGAGTTCGCGCAGGAGGTCGTTCGGGAACTCGATGTCCGCCTTGTCTATCTCGTCGATCAGGACCACGGCGCGCGAGCCGCTCCCGAAAGCGCGCCACAGCATGCCCGGAACGATGTAGTTCGCGATGTCCTTCACGCGCTCGTCGCCGAGCTGAGAGTCGCGCAGCCGCGAGACCGCATCGTATTCATAGAGCGCGTGCTGCGACTTGCTGGTCGACTTGACGTGCCACTCGAACAGCGGCGCCTGCAATGCCCGCGCGACCTCGAGCGCGAGCTGCGTCTTGCCGGTGCCCGGCTCTCCCTTCACCAGCAGCGGCCGGCCGAGCGTGACCGCCGCATTGACGGCGAGCGCAAGCTCGGCGGTCGCCACGTAGCTGTCGGATCCCTCGAAACGGAGGGGTCCGTCCCCTCCGTTCATCCTTTCTTCGACGCAGCCATGAGCTGCTTGAGGTCGACCGCGACCGCGGCGCCGGCGAGAATGACCGCGAGGGCGGCGGTTGCCCCCCGCAGGATACGAATCATGGGATTTCCTCCGGTTCTTGGTTCGATGGCCGCCCTGGCGGGCACCGATCGCATAGTATCGCGGCCTGTCGCCAGATGACCATGAACGTGCAACAGGGTTCCCGTCCATGAGCCGGCCGCCGGCAGTCATGCCGCGCGTCGCACTGGTGCTGCCGGGCGGCGGCGCGCGTTCCGCCTACCAGGTGGGCGTGCTGAAGGCGATCGCCGACTGGTGCCCGGCGGATTCGCCGCTGCCATTCCAGGTCCTCTGCGGGACGTCGGCCGGCGCGATCAACGCGGCGGTCCTCGCCGCGCATGCGCACGACATCGGGCACGCGACCAGGGAACTCGTCCGCGTCTGGGGCAGGTTTCGCGTCGGCCAGGTTTTTCGCGCCGATGCGCTCGACATGCTGCGATCCGGAATCCACCTGTTCCTGGCGCTGCTGACCGGCGGCATGCTGCTGCCGATGCCGCGCGCCTTGCTCGACAATTCGCCGTTGCGCGCGCTGCTCGCGAGGAACATCGACTTTGCGCGCCTGCGCCGCTCGGTCGCCGCGGGGCTGCCGGATTCCGTGGCGATCACCGCGACTTCCGTCACCGACGGCGAGTCGGTCACTTTCGTCCAGACCTCGCGGCCCTTCATGCCCTGGGATCGTGCCCTGCGGCGCGGGCTGGCGGCGACGCTCGACGTCGATCACCTGATGGCGAGCGCGGCGATCCCGCTGCTGTTTCCCCCGGTTGCCATGGACGGCGAGCACTTCAGCGACGGCGCCATGCGCCAGGCAACGCCGCTCGCGCCCGCGATCCACCTCGGGGCGGACCGGATACTCGTGATCGGCGTGCGCCATCCGGCCCGCACGCTGCCGGCCGGCGGCTCGGCGCCCAACATGGCCGACCAGTTCGGCTTCATGCTGGATTCGCTGTTCATGGAGGGCCTGCAGGCCGACCTCGAGCGGTTGAACCGCATCAACGAGCTGCTGGTGCAGGTGCGGCCCGGCCCGGCCCCGCTCGGCATGCGACACGTCGAGACGCTGCTGGTGCAGCCGGAGCAGGACCCGAGCGCGGCTGCGATCGCGCATCGCATGGCGATGCCGGGCTCGCTGCGGGCGCTGCTGCGCATCCTCGGCGCGCGCGGCGTCCGCGGCGGCAAGCTGCTCTCGTACCTGATGTTCGAGGCGCCGTACACGCGCGAACTGATCGCGGCCGGCGCGCGGGACGCGAATCGCCGCCGCGCCGAGATCGGCGCTTTCCTCGGCCTCGATGCGGCGCCGCGCGCCGGCTAGGGCGCGGCGCCGTCAGGTCAGCAGGAGCGCACCGAAGCCGAGCAGGGCGGCGAACCCGACGACGTCGGTGACGGTCGTCAGGATCACGCCGCCGGCGAGCGCGGGATCGATGCGCAGGCGCTTCAGCGCCATCGGTATGAGCACGCCCGCGGCCGCCGCGGCGACGAGATTGATCACGATCGCGATGAACATCACCGCGGCGACGTCCCAGGTGCCGAACCAGTAGCGCGTGGCGAGCGCGATCACCGCCGCCCACGCGAGGCCGTTCAGGGCGCCGACGCCGAGTTCCTTGAAGAACAGCCAGCGCGCGTTCGAGGGCTGCACCTGGCCGACGGCGATCGCGCGGATGATGAGGGTGACAGTCTGGGTGCCGGCGATGCCGCCCATGCTGGCCACCACCGGCATGAGGACCGCGAGCGCAACCACCTTCTCGATCGTCGCCTCGAACAGGCCGACGACCCAGGACGCGAACAGCGCGGTCACGAGGTTGATGCCGAGCCACAGCGCGCGGCGGCGCGCGGACTTGCGCACGCCCGCGAACACGTCTTCCTCGTCCTCGAGGCCGGCCGCGGCGAGCGCGGCGTGCTCGGCCTGCTCGCGCACGACGTCCACGACGTCGTCGACCGTGATGCGGCCGAGGAGCCTGCCTTCCCCGGAAACGACGGCCGCGGAGACGAGGTCGCGCGATTCGAACAGGGCGGCGACTTCGTCCGCCGGCATGTCCGGCGGGATCGACGCCGCTTCCGGGTCCATCTGCGCGTGGACGGCGGAAGCCGGGTCTGCCGTCAGCAGGCGCGTAATGGGCAGCGCGCCGAGGTAGTGGTCGCGCCGGTCCACGACGAACAGGCGGTCCGTCGGCTCCGGCAGCTCGCCGCGCATGCGCAGGTAGCGCAGCACGGCCTCGAGCGGCACGTCGGGCCGCACCGTGACGGTGTCGGTGTTCATCAGCCCGCTCGCCGTGTCCGGTGGGCATTCGAGTACGCGCGACAGCCTGTCGCGGTCCTGCTGGTCCATCGAACGCAGGACCTGCCTCATCAGCGCCTCGGGCAGTTCGGCGAGGAGGTCGGCGAGGTCGTCGGCCTCCAGGCCCTCGGTGGCGGCCACCACCTCCTCCGCCTGCATGCCCTCGAGGATCTCGCTGCGCACTTCCTCCGAGAGCTCGACCAGCACCTCGCCCTGGGTGCCGGGCTCGACCAGCTCCCAGGCGAGCAGCCGCGGCCGGGGCGGCAGCGACTCGAGCAGCAGTGCGACCTCGGCCGGATGCAGCGCGGCGAGCATCCGGTCGGCGCCGCGCAGCCTTCCGGCGAGCGCCTCCTGGATCGCGGCGAACCGCGTGCTGCGGTCGCCGCTCGCGCGCGCGGGCTCGGTCACTGCGGCAGCGCGTTGTGGCGAACGAGGAGTTGCGGGTACTTCGCGCGAAAGTGCCGCGCCAGCCGCTCGACCAGGTAGACCGAGCGGTGCTGGCCGCCGGTACAGCCGATCGCCACCGTGAGGTAGCTGCGATTCGCGGCCTCGTACTCGGGCAGCCGCCCTTCGATGAACCGGACCAGATCGGCGAACAGCCGCTCCGCCCTGGGGCTCGCCTCGAGGAACTCGATGACCCTGGCATCGCGGCCCGTGAGCATCTGCAGCGCCGGCTCCCAGTAGGGGTTCGGGAGCGTGCGCGCGTCGAAGACGAAGTCAGCGTCGCCGGGCGTGCCGTGCTTGAAGCCGAACGACTCGAACAGGATTGAAAGCCGCTCCGGCGATTGCGGCTCGACGCGCTTCGCGACCATGTCGCGCAGTTCGTGCACGCTCATGCGCGAGGTGTCGATGACGAGGTCCGCGCTGTCGATCAGGGGATGCAGCAGCCTTCGCTCCTCGGCGATCGCGTCCGCGAGGCTGACGCCGGCGCCGGCCAGCGGGTGCCGCCGCCGCGTCTCGGCATAGCGGCGCAGGATCACGTCGTCCTCCGCGTGCAGGTACAGCACCTCGCAGCGCAGCCCTGAGCGCCGCAGGTCCGCGACCAGCGCGGGGATCGAGGCGAGGTCGTCGGGGCGGTTGCGCGCGTCGAGGCCGACCGCGAGGCGACGGTAGATCGGCTCCTCGCTCCGGAGCGAATGCGAGACCAGCGCCTGGACCAGGCCGGCGGGAATATTGTCGATGCAGTACCAGCCGAGGTCCTCCAGCATGTTGAGCGCGACGCTCTTGCCGGACCCCGAGAGGCCGCTGACGACGACCAGGCGGGTCATCGCGCCTCCCCGCTCAGGCGGGCCTCCCGCGCGCGACCTCGCCGGCGTGGTGGTCGGACAGTTTCTCCTTGTGCTTGCGAACGCGGCGGTCGAGCTTGTCGGCGAGCGCGTCGATCGCGGCATACATGTCCTGGTGCTTCGCGTCGGCGTGGATCACCGCGCCGCTGACGCCGAGAGTCGCTTCCGCCTTGTGCTCGAGCTTCTCGACCGTCAGCACGCAATGCACGTCCACGACCCGCTCAAAATGGCGCAGGACCCGCTCCAGCTTCTTGCGCACGTAGTCGCGGAGCGGGGGCGTGACTTCGATGTGATGGCCGGTCAGCGTAAGCTGCATGGTCGTTCCTCCGTGTTGTCCTGTCCTGCGGCGCGATCAGCGCGCCGCATGCCGGCGCGCGCTCGAGGGCGCGATGCCCAGCGATTCGCGGTACTTGGCGACGGTGCGTCGCGCCACCTGGACGCCGTCGGCCGCCAGCATCTCGACCAGCTGCTGGTCGGAGAGCGGCTTGCCGGGGGCTTCCCGGGCGATCAGCTTGCGGATCTTGGCACGGATCGCGGTCGAGGAGACGCCGGCGCCGCCGTCGCCGGCGACCTGGCTCGAGAAGAAGAAGCGGAACTCGAACACGCCGCGCGGCGTGTGCAGGTACTTGCCCGTGGTCACGCGCGATATCGTCGATTCGTGCATCTCCACGGCCTCGGCGACGTCCTTCAGGATCATCGGCTGCATGGATTCCTCGCCGCTGTCGAGGAAGGCCTGCTGGCGCTCCACGATGGTGCGCGCGACTTTCAGCATCGTCTCGTTGCGGATCTCGAGGCTGCGGACCAGCCAGCGCGCTTCCTGCAGTTGGGTGCGCAGTACCGCATGGTCGGGCGCGCGCGTGATCATGCCGGCGTAGCCCTCGTTAAGGCGGATGCGCGGCAGCGCCGCCGGGTTCAGCTCGATGACCCAGCCCTGGGGCGTGCGCCGGGCGTAGACGTCGGGCACCACGTACTCCGTACGGGTTGCCTGGAATGCGGCGCCCGGCCGCGGGTGGCAGCTGCGCACCAGCGCGAGCGCGAGGTCCAGTTCCTCGCCGGAGACGCGCAACTCGCGCTGCAGCGTCGCCAGCTCCCGCCCGGCCATGAGCTCGAGGTGGCGATGGGCGAGGGTGCGCGCGGCCGCGAGACCGGCAGTGCCGGGGTCAAGCTGCGCGAGCTGCAGTTCGATGCACTCGGCGACCGAGCGGGCGCCAACGCCGGCAGGATCGAGCTGCTGCACCACATCGAGCACGCGCCCGGCCGTCGCCGCATCGGCCGGAGCTTCCGCGCGCACCGATTCGGCGATCGCCTCCAGCGATTCGGTCAGGTAGCCGTCGTCATTGATCGCATCGACGATTGCGCGGGCAATGGCGAGCGCGGCGGGCGGCAGGTGAGCGAGCTCGAGCTGCCATAGGAGATGGTCGCGCAGCGTCCGGCCCGATTCGTCGGGAAGCTCCAGTTCGCCGCCCGAACCGGACCAGGGCGTCTCGGACTCGGCCGCATTCGGCTCGGCCCAATCCTCGCCGATCTCGACCACCGGTTCGATGTCGTCGCGTTCGGCAGGGTCCGCACCGGCCTCCGCGCGCGACTCTGGCGCCATCGAGTCGGGCGTCCAGGTCGCCTCGAAGTCCTCTTCGGCTTCCAGCATCACGTTGCTCTCAAGCGCTTGCAGCACCTGGGCCTGCAGCTCGATCGTCGGCAGCTGCAACAGGCGGATCGCCTGCTGCAACTGCGGCGTCATCGTCAGTTGCTGGCCGATCCTGAGCTGGAGGCTGGGCTTCATCATGCGGCAGCGGCCCCGGAATAGAGGGAAATAAAGGGGACAGTCACCTTTAGCGATATCACCGTGCCGTCGCGCGCGTGCCTCGCTGCTAAAGGTGACTGTCCCCTTTATTGTTCCCTTTGTTCCTCAGAGCCTGAAATCCTGCCCCAAGTAGACCTTGCGCACCTCGGGATTTGCAAGGATCTCGTCGGCGGAACCGGCGGCGAGCACCGTGCCCTGGTTGACGATGTAGGCCCGTCCGCAGATTCCCAGCGTTTCCCGCACGTTATGGTCGGTGATCAGGACGCCGATGCCGCGGTCGGCGAGGTGGCGCGCGATGCGCTGGATGTCGTGGACCGAGAGCGGATCGACGCCTGCGAACGGCTCGTCGAGCAGGATGAACGAGGGATTCGCCGCGAGTGCGCGGGCGATTTCCACGCGGCGACGCTCGCCGCCCGAGAGGCTCATGCCGAGATGGTCCCGGAGGTGCGCGACGTGCAGCTCCTCGAGCAGCGAATCGAGCGCTTCCTCGCGCGCGGCCTGGTCGAGGTCGCCGCGGGTCTCGAGGATGGCCTTGACGTTGTCGACCACGGTCATGCGCCGGAAGATGGAAGGTTCCTGCGGCAGGTAGCCGACGCCGCGGCGCGCGCGGGCGTGCATCGGCAGTCCGGTGATGTCCTCGCCATCGAGCGTGATGCGCCCGCCGTCGCAGGGCACGAGGCCGACGATCATGTAGAAGGCGGTGGTCTTGCCGGCGCCGTTGGGCCCGAGCAGGCCCACGACTTCGCCGCTCGAGATCGAGAGCGAGAGCGAGGAGACGACCTTACGCCTGCGGTAGCTCTTTTCGAGCCCCGTCGCCGCGAGTTCGCTCATGGCCTGGGCTTCGGCGGGGATTCCGGCGCCTCGCCAGGCTGGATCGTGATCAGGACCTGCTCCTGCGAGACCACGCGCTGGTCGAGCGTGCTGTACACGAGCTTGGCGCCCGTGATCTCGGTCTTGCCGTCCGAAAGCCAGGCATCGCCGATGAGATCCACCGTGCCGCGCTTCAGGTCGTAGTCGATGCGGTTCGCATGTCCCTCGGCATGCTCGTCCTTGCGCCGCTGCTCGAATGTCGCGGGCGTGCCGGTCACTGCTGCGCTCGCGATCTCGCCGGCCGCGAAGCGCACGCGCGCGGATTCGCTCGCAAGCGCCGAGTCGGGCATCGAGATGCGCACCGCGCCGCTGAACTCCCAGTTGCTGTCCTTGAAGTCGAGGCCGCTCGCGACCGCGCGCGCGGCCGTTATCCTGATCTGGCCCTGCGTGATCGTGATCGCGTCGAACTTGAGCACGCCATTCTGGTAGTCGAAGTCGGACGAGCGCGCCTCGACCTGGATCGGGAGAAGTTCCCGCTCCTGCGCCGCCGCGACGGCGGCGCATGCGGCGAGGACGGCGGCGGCCAGCCGCTTACGGGGCGAACCGGCCATTGACATCCGAGTCCAGGCGCAGCGTGCCGGCCTTCAGGTCGGCGCGCATGCCGAGCGCGCGCATGTGATGGGTGCCGAAGACGAGCTCGACCGGCGACTTCGAGTCGGCGACCTCGCCCACGGTGTCGAGCGTGAGCCGCGCGGCGAGCAGTTCGGCCGCGCGCGGATCTTCCCCCGGCTGGCCGGTGAGGCGCACGTCGCCCTCGAACTCGACGACACGGCCGCCCGGCGGGACGCTCGCTTCGTCCGAGGTGAGGTGCCAGAGGCGGCCGGTCGGCGCGTGATAGTCCACCGCGACGTCGGCGAGCCGCACGATGCCGCTCGCCGGCTCTTCGTTGGCGGACATCGACTGCAGCCCGATGCGCAACTTGCCGTCGGCGCCGAACTCCTCGAGGTCCACGCCGGTCAGGAAGTAGCCGGGCCGCGCGACGTCCGATTCCTCCGTCGGCGGCTCGCGCTCCACGAAACGCCACTGCACCAGCGCCGCAATCAGCGCGAGCACGCCGGCGAGCAGGAGTGCGCGCGCGGTCACGACCGGCCCCGTGCGGCGAGCAGGAAATCGCAGAATTCGCGCACCGCGCCGCGCCCGCCCGCCGCCCGCGTGACGTGGCTGGCCGCGGCGATCACCTCCGGGTGCGCATCCGCGACCGCCGCCGGCAGGCCCACCGCCGACATGAGGCCGAGGTCCGGCGTGTCGTCCACGAGGCAGGCGACGCTCCGCGCGTCGACCGCATTGCGCTTCAGGAGTTCGGCGAGCGCCCGCGCCTTGTCGGCGACCCCCTGGGCGACGTCGGCGACGCCGAGCTCGCGCATGCGCGCGGTGACCGCCGGCGAGCGGCGCCCGGAGATGACGGCGACGCCGACGCCGGCCGCCAGCAGCGACTTGATACCATGGCCGTCGCGCACGTGGAAGGCTTTCTGCAGCTCGCCGTCGGCGCCGAACCAGAGCCTGCCGTCCGTGAGCACGCCGTCGACGTCCAGCACCACCAGCGTGATCTCCGCGGCAGGCGTCACATCACACCCGCGCGCAGCAGGTCATGCACGTTCAGCGCGCCGACCAGCCGGGCCGTAGGGTCGAGCACCAGCAGGCCGTTGACGGAGTGCTTCTCCATCATCAGCACGGCCTCGGCCGCAAGCTCGTTGGGCCCGATCGAGCGCGGGTTGCGGGTCATGACGTCGGCCATCGTGCTGCCGTGCACGTCGATGCGCCGGTCGAGCGCGCGGCGCAGGTCGCCGTCGGTGAAGATCCCGAGCACCTTGCCGTCGGCGTCCACGATTGCCGCCAGCCCGAGGCGCTTCCTCGACATCTCGAGCAGGCCCTGAGGCAGCGGCGTTTCCGGGCGTACGACTGGCAGGTCGTCGCCGCTGCGCATGACGTCCGCGACGTGCAGCAGCAGGCGCCGGCCGAGCGCGCCCCCCGGGTGCGAGCGGGCGAAGTCGGCCTCGGTGAAGCCCCGGTGCTTGAGGAGCGCGACGGCAAGCGCGTCGCCCATTGCGAGCGCCGCCGTCGTGCTCGCCGTTGGCGCAAGGTTGAGCGGGCAGGCTTCCGCCGGCACGCTGACGTCGAGGTGCACGTCCGCCGCGCGCGCGAGCGTCGAGGCCGGGTTGCCGGTCATCGCCACGAGCCGCGCGTCCATGCGCTTGAACAGCGGCAGGATGGTCAGGAGTTCGGTCGTCTCGCCCGAGTACGAGATGGCGAGGACGACGTCGCCCCTGGTGACCATGCCGAGGTCGCCGTGACTCGCCTCGGCCGGATGAAGGAAGAAGGCCGGGGTGCCGGTGCTCGCGAGGGTCGCCGCGATCTTGCCGCCGACGTGGCCTGATTTGCCCATGCCCGAGACAACGACGCGTCCGGCGCAGGCGAGCACCGTGCGGCAAGCCCGCTCGAAATCCGCGCCCAGGCGATCGACGAGCGCCGCGACGGCGCGGGCCTCGATCCGGAGCGCATCGCGCCCCATCTCGACCAGGCGCTGGCTGTCGGCAACGTCATTCATCGGTTGGGCGCGGCATCCGGGTGAATTCCTGCATCATACACCGGCCTTTTCAGGGTGCCGGGTCGTAGATTCGCAGATTCGCCGCCCGCGGCAACGGGCACGACGCGAATCTACGAATCTACGACCCGGCACCATAGAATGCCGCCCATGACGCCGGATGAGATCAGCCAGCACATCCAGGCCGCGCTGCCCGGCGCGACGGTCCGCGTCGCTTCGGACGACGGCGTGCATTTCGCGGCGCTCGTGGTCGCCCCGCAGTTTGCGGGCCTGCGCTCCCTGCAGCGCCACCAGCTCGTCTATCGCGCGCTCGGCGGCGCGGTCGGCGGCGTCATCCACGCCCTGCAGCTCGACACGCCGACGCCCGAGGAATGGGCGCAGCGTTCGGGCGCCTAGCGGGAACGGAGGCGCGCTGGACAGGTTCCGGATCGCGGGCGGACGCCGCCTCGAAGGCCAGGTCCGCGCTTCCGGTGCCAAGAACGCGGCGCTGCCGATCCTCGCCGCGGGGCTGCTGACGGATGCGCCCATAACGATCCGCAACGTTCCGCAACTGCACGACGTCACGACGATGTTGCGCCTGCTCGATCGCATGGGCGTCGCGGTGACGGCGGAAGCGGGCGGCGAAGTGCGCGTCGACGCCGGCCGCCTCGGCGAGGCGGTCGCTCCCTACGAGCTGGTGAAAACCATGCGCGCCTCGATCCTCGTCCTCGGCCCGCTGCTCGCGCGCCGCGGCGAGGCGCGCGTCTCGCTGCCCGGCGGCTGCGCCATCGGCGCCCGGCCCGTCAACCTGCACGTCGCCGGCCTCGAGGCGATGGGCGCACGGATCGCGATCGAGGGCGGCTACATCCACGCCAGCGCCGGGCGGCTGCGCGGCGCGCGCATCGTGCAGGAAACCGTGACCGTTACCGGCACAGAGAACCTCATGATGGCGGCGACGCTCGCGAGCGGCCGCACGATCATCGAGAACGCCGCGCGCGAGCCGGAGATCGCCGACCTCGCGTCATGCCTCACGGCGATGGGAGCGGAAATCTCGGGTGCGGGCACCGACACGATAGTGATCGAGGGCAGCGAGCGCCTCGGCTCCTGCGATTATCGCGTGCTGCCGGACCGCATCGAGACCGGCACGTTCCTGGTGGCGGGCGCGATCACCGGCGGCTGCGTGCGCGTTACGGAGGCGGTGCCCGCCCACCTCGATGCCGTCATCGCGAAGCTGCGCGAGGCGGGCGCGAAAGTTGGCGTGGGGCCGGACTGGGTCGAGGTCGACATGCGCGGGCGCCCGCGCGCCGTCGACATCCGCACCGCGCCGCACCCCGGCTTTCCGACCGACATGCAGGCCCAGTTTGCGGCGCTCGACGCCGTCGCCGAGGGCGTCGGGACCATCATCGAGACGATCTTCGAGAACCGGTTCATGCACATGCTGGAACTGCGCCGGCTCGGCGCCGACGTGCGGATCGAGGGACACACCGCGGTGGTGCGCGGCGTGCCGCGGCTTTCCGGCGCGCCGGTGATGGCGACCGACTTGCGGGCCTCGGCGAGCCTGGTGCTCGCCGGCCTGGTCGCGGAAGGCACGACCGACGTACAGCGCATCTACCACATCGACCGCGGCTACGAGCGAATCGAGGAGAAGATGCGCGGACTCGGCGCCGACATCCGGCGCCTGCCGGGCCCGGCCATCTAGGACGAGCGCATGGCGCCCGCTTCCTGCGGGCGCTCGACGACCTCCATGCGCACGTTGTGCTCCTGGCCGTCCGCCTCGCCGGGGGGTCGGCGCCAGAGCCTCAGGCGCACCGGCTGGCCGGGCTTCAGCACCGCAATCCGGGCGAGCAGGTCCTGGGCGCCGCGCAGTGCCTTGCCGTTCACCTGCGTGACGACGTCGCCGCCGGAGATGCCCTGGGTGTCGGCGGGGCTGCCTTCGTAGACGAAGCGGATGAGCACGGCGCCGTCCGACAGCCCGAGCTTCTGCACCTCGTCAGCAGTCAGGTCGCGCGGCACCACGCCGATCCAGCCGCGCACGACCTTGCCTTCGCGCAGGATCGCATCGACCACGCCGCGCACCAGGTCCACCGGGATCGCGAAACCGATGCCTTCGATGCCGGCCTGGCGGCCCGCGATGGCGCTGTTGAGCCCGACCAGCTTGCCGGCGCCGTCGACGAGCGCACCGCCTGAATTCCCGAAATTGATGGCGGCGTCGGTCTGGATGAAGTTCTCGAAGGTGGTGACGCCGAGCTGGCCGCGGCCGGTGGCGCTCACGATGCCCTGCGTCACGGTCTGGCCGAGGCCGAGCGGGTTCCCGATCGCCAGCACCGGCTCGCCGACGCGCAGCCGGTCCGAGCGGCCGAGCGGCATGATCGGGAGCGTGCCGAGGCCGACCTTGAGCACCGCGAGGTCGGTGTCGCGGTCGACGCCGACCAGAGTCGCCGGCGCCACGCGGCCGTCCTTGAGTTGCACCTGGATCTGCGCCGCGCGGGCGATCACGTGATAGTTCGTCACCACGTGACCGTGCACGTCCCAGATCACGCCGGAACCCAGGCTGCGCTCGACCCGTTCGCGGTAGTCGGGCCAGACGTCGCCGAACAGCTGCGCGAACTGCGGTGGCAGGCCCGAGGCGTTCGGCACGACGACTCGCCGCTCGGTATAGATGTTGACGACCGCAGGCGCCGTCGCATCGACGGCGTCGGCGTAACTCACGAATTGGGAAGTCGTCGCGGGCGCGGGCGCGGGTGCTGGCGGCGCCGGGACCTCTTCGGGCTGCGCGACGTTTCCGGTTCCGGGTGCCGGCGACGCAACCGGCGCCGGCCGCAGCAGTACCCAGGCGAGCGCGACTGCGAGTCCGAGCGCGACCCAGGGCGAGATCCAGCGCAACCATCCCGAAATGCCCGACATCGGCGCGGCAGCCTCCGATCGTGAATGTAACGCCGTGTATAATGCGGCAATCCCTCCCACGAACGAAAATCGAACGATGAGCGAGGCAATCGACAAGGGACGGCGACAGCTCCTGACCGCCGCCACGACCCTTACCGGCGTCGCTGGGATAGCCTTTGCCGCCGTGCCGTTCCTTTCGTCATGGAAGCCGAGCGCGCGTGCCAAGGCGCTGGGCGCGCCGGTCGAGATCGACATCAGCAAGCTCGAGCCAGGCGGCATGCTCAAGATCGAGTGGCGGGGCAAGCCCGTGCTGGTCGTGCGCCGCACGCCCGAGATGCTCGCAAGCCTCGATGACCACGATTCCCGCCTGGCCGACCCGGACTCCGAGAATTCGAAGCAGCCGGACTACGCCAGGAATATCGCGCGCGCCATCAAGCCCGAATACCTGGTGCTGCTCGGCGTGTGCACCCATCTCGGCTGCCTGCCGCAGAGCCGTTTCGCGCCGGGGGCGAGTGCCGACGGCGTGCTGACCGCGGACTGGCCGGGCGGCTTCTTCTGCCCCTGTCACGGCTCCAAGTTCGACCTTTCCGGCCGCGTCTTCACCGGCGTGCCGGCGCCCGTCAACCTCGAGATCCCGCCCTACAGTTTCGCCGACGACGCGCACCTGGTGATCGGCCTCGACCAGGCGAAGGAGGCCTGATGGAGGACCCGAACGCCGTGACGGCTTCCGTTCGCGGGCCGGGCCGCCTCGCCCGGCTCGGCGCCTGGATCGACGAGCGCTTCCCGATGACGTCGCTGTGGAAGGAGCACGTGTCGGAGTATTACGCGCCGAAGAACTTCAACTTCTGGTACTACTTCGGCTCGATCGCGCTGTTCGTGCTGGCGCTGCAGGTCGTCACGGGCATCTTCCTGACCATGAGCTACAAGCCCTCGGCCACCGAGGCTTTCGGCTCGGTCGAGTACATCATGCGCGACGTCGAATGGGGCTGGCTGATCCGGTACATGCATTCGACCGGCGCCTCGGCCTTCTTCATCGTCGTCTACCTGCACATGTTCCGCGCGTTGCTGTACGGGTCGCACCGCAGGCCGCGCGAGCTCTTGTGGATCTTCGGCGTGCTGATTTACCTGGCGCTGATGGCGGAGGCGTTCTTCGGCTACCTGCTGCCCTGGGGCAACATGTCCTACTGGGGCGCGCAGGTGATCGTGTCGCTGTTCGGCACCTTTCCGCTGATCGGCGACTCGCTGATCGAGTGGATCCGCGGCGACTACTTCATCTCGGACATCACGCTCAACCGCTTCTTCGCGCTGCACGTGGCCGCGCTGCCGCTGGTGCTGATCTTCCTGGTGGTCGCGCACGTCCTCGCGCTGCACGAGGTCGGCTCCAACAACCCGGACGGCATCGAGATCAAGAAGAGCAAGGGCCCGGACGGCCGCCCGCTGGACGGGGTCCCTTTCCATCCCTACTACACGGTCAAGGACCTCTGGGGCCTCAGCGTGTTCCTGGTGCTGTTCGCAGGCGTCGTGTTCTTCGCGCCGGAGATGGGCGGCTTGTTCCTGGAGCCGCCGAACTTCGAGCCGGCGAACCCGCTGCTGACCCCGCCGCACATTGCGCCGGTGTGGTACTTCACGCCCTACTACGCGATCCTGCGCGCGGTGCCGGCGTTCCTGAACACGCAGGTTTGGGGCGTGCTGGCGCTGTTCGCGGCGGTGCTGCTGCTGTTCTTCGTGCCCTGGCTCGACCGCTCCCCGGTCAAGTCGATCCGCTACCGCGGACCGATCTACAAAACGGCGCTGATGCTGTTCGCGGCGAACTTCATCGTCCTCGGCTACTGCGGCATGCAGCCGGCGGTGCAGCCGTTCAAGGCCGTCTCCGTGGCCGGCACCATCATCTACTTCGCATTCTTCCTGCTGATGCCCTGGTATTCGCGTATCGACCGCACCAGGCCAGAGCCCGCGCGGGTGACCGCGTGAAGTTCCTGCGCGGGTTCCTGGTCGTCCTCGCGGCGGTCCCGGTCGCCGGATTCGCGTCCGAGCAGGGTTACCCGCTGCAGGAGGCGAACGCCGACGTCTCGAACCTCGCGTCGCTCCAGCGCGGCGCCCGCAATTTCGTCAACTACTGCCAGGGCTGCCATTCCGCGAAGTACATGCGCTACAGCCAGCTTGCCTCCGACCTCGCGCTGACCGAGGACGACGTGAAGGCGAACCTGATGTTCACGGGCTCGCGCATCTACGACACCATGGACTCGGTGATGCCGCCCGACAAGGCGCGGCAGTGGTTCGGCAACGCCCCGCCGGATCTCTCGCTTATCGTGCGCAGCCGCGGCGCAAACTACGTCTACACTTTCCTGCGGTCGTTCTACCAGGATCCGTCGCGGCCCACCGGCGTGAACAACGCGGTGCTGCCGGGTACGGCGATGCCGCACGTGCTAGCGCCGCTGCAAGGCGTCCAGTTCGCGCGCCAGGGCGCGAACAAGGGCGAGGACGGCAAGGAGACGGCGCACCTCGTGCTCGAGCCCGGCCTGCCCGGCGACATGCCCGCGGCCGCCTTCGACAGCTTCGTGCGCGATACCGTCGCCTTCCTGGAGTACGTCGCGGAGCCGCACAAGGCCAGGCGGCTCTCGCTCGGCGTGTGGGTAGTCCTTTTCCTCCTCATGTTCGCGGCTTTCTGCCTGTTCCTGTACAAGGAATACTGGAAGGACGTGAAGTGAGGATCGTCCACGCGCTCGGGGGCTGACGATGGCCGCGGCGCAGACACCGAGGCGCCCCTACCTGGTTCGCGCGATGCACGAGTGGATGACGGCGAACAACCAGACGCCGCACCTCGTGGTCGACGCGGCGAGTCCCGCCGCCGAGGTTCCTCGCGCCTACGTGCGCGACGGGCGCATCACGCTGAACGTGAGCTGGCAGGCGACGCAGGGACTGAAACTCGGCAACGAGTGGATCGAATTCTCCGCTCGCTTCGGCGGCGTCTCCCAGCATGTACGCATCCCCGTCGGTTCCGTGCTTGGCATCTACGCGCGCGAAACCGGGCAGGGCATGCTGTTCCAGGACGAGGGCGAAGCGCCGCCGCCCGCCGCCGATTCCGGCAGCGCGAGCGGTTCCCGCCCCAAGCTCCGCGTCATCAAGTAGCCGCAGCGCCATCCAAAGGGGACAGTCACCTTTACTTGGCACTTGATTCGTCTCGGTAAAGGTGACTGTCCCCTTTGGATATCACCCGCCGCCGGATTCCGCGCGCGGCGCCCCGATGACTCAGAGACTGAACGCGCCGCGAATGACGTTGCAGCGGAGAGTGTCGGCAGGACCGCTGACCTCGACGACGTCGAAGCGTGCCGGGAGTTTCGCCAGCGGCGGGTTGGTCGCGAGCAGCGCGCGGGCAGCGCGGACGATGCGCGAGCGCTTGCCGGACGTGATGCTGGCGGCGGCGCCGCCGTAGCGGTCGGAGGCCCGATAACGGACCTCGACGATCGCGAGCGCCGTGCCATCCATCGCAACGAGATCGAGTTCGCCGCCCTTGGCGCGGAAATTCGCCGTGAGTATCCGGTAACCGACGCGCTCGAGGTAGCGTGCAGCGGCCGCTTCGGCAGCGCGGCCGAGCGCGAGATGCGGCGCGGCGCTCACGTCGCGGGCGGCGCGGGAACCGGCAGCGCCCAGGGCTGCGCGCGCCCGTTCACGACTTGCGCCCAGTCGAGCTCGCGCCGCACGCGGCCGTCGGTGTCGACGGCGAGCCGGCCGGTCGCTCCCGCGAGCGGCCCCAGGCTGCCGCTTCGCATCCGGGGCAGCTCGGCGATGAGACGGTAGGCGTCGTAGCCGAATGCGTAGAGGCGGGACAGCTGGCCGCCGCGCCCCGGGAATGCGCGATCGGCGCTCGCGTGCGCGGCCGCGGAAGCGCCCGCCGGGTCGAGTATCCACGGCATATCCGGAAAGATCACGCCGTCGAGGTCCACGTTGCCGGGGCCCGCCGGGTCATAGATATCCGAAGTCGCATACATCGGCAGCGCGCTGGCGTAGTTGAAGCGCAGTTGCGTGCGAATGAGCCGGCCATGCACCGGCTGCGCCGCGACGAAGATGAACTGCGCGTCGGGCCGCGGGCTGCTGCCGCGCTGGCCGGTGGTGCGCAGGAGGCGCCGCAGGATCTCGTTGAAGTCCGCAGTGGACGGCGTGTAGTCGGCCTGGTCCACGACCTGGCCGCCGGCAGCCGCGAATTCCTCGGCAAAAGCCGCCTGCACGCGCCGGCCCCAGTCGGACTGCGGCGCGAGCGTCACGCCGCTGGTATGGCCGTCGGCGGCGATGCGCCGCGCCGCGAGCCGCGCCTCGTCCTCGGGCGAGAGCGCGTACTGGTAGAAGCGCTCCGGCACCTGCACGCCGTCGGGCAGGAAATTGAGCGCGAGCGTCGTCGCGCGGCCATCGGCAAGCGTGGCGAGCGCCGCGACTTCCTCGCGGGTCAGCGGCCCGACCACGAAGTCGCTGCCGTCCGCGAGCGCCTGCAGGTAGCCGGAGGGCGCGTCGCGCTCCGCGACGTCGTAGATGCGGACCTTTGGCCGCTCCGCGCCGCCATCCTCGTAGTACGCGCCGAGGAACCCGTCGCGCACGGCGGCGCCCGCCGGCGCCGCGCGTCCCGAAAGCGGCAGCAGCAGCGCGACCTGGCGCGGCCGGGCGTCGGGTGCCGCGGCGCGCTCGGGAGGCGACTTCCACAGTGATTCGTCCGCCGGGTGCCCGGGATAGCGCTCGTGCCAGGCCTGCAGCCTGCGCTGCGAGCCGAGCGCGCCGGACCTGGCGTCGGCGAGGATCCGGCCGAGTTCGAGCCAACCGGCGAGCACGGGATCCGCGCCGGCGGGTGGCCGGGCGTCGGCACCGCGCAGCACCGCGGACTGTATGCCGTCGACGATCATCTTCTGGTTGGCCTGGCGATCCGCCGCCGACGTCAGCAGCCGGTCGCGCGCCATGAGATTCGAGACCGCGTCGGCGACGCGCAGGGCCGCGAACTGCACGCGGGCGCGGGTCGCGAGCGTCGCCGCGTCGTCGCCCGAAAGGCCGCGCAGGATCTCCGTTGCACGGGCGGTGTCGCCGCGCGCGAGCGCAATCTCGGCATCGATTCGCCGTTGCGCGCGCGCATCCGCGGCGGAGAGCGGCTGCACCAGGTTCGCGGTCGCGTCCCCGGCCGCATCGGGCTCGGCGGCGGATATCCACTCGGAGGCCGCGGCCAGCCAGAGCGCGTTCACGGCATCGGGCGCGGCGCTCCGGGCCGCCGCCTCGTAGGCGCGCGCGGCCGCGGCGTGGTCGCCCTGGCGCGCGAGGCGCAAGGCGCGCTCGGCGGCGGCGCCGGAGCCGCCGCTTTCGGCCAGGCCGGCGAGTTGGCAGGCCGCAAGGACGGCGGCGAGCAAGACGGCGGCGGCGGTCCCTGCGATCCGGAGTTTCGCTTGCATCGGCGGCGGCCCTTGGCGAGGATCATCCGGCCGCCCGCTGCGGTCGGGGAGGACATCTTATAGGTTCCATGGCTGGGCCGGGCGTGCTCTACGTGGTCGCGACGCCGATCGGCAACATGGGCGACATTTCCGCGCGGGCGCGCGAAATTCTCGCGGCATCGAGCGCCGTCGCCGCGGAGGACACGCGCAGGAGCGGACGCCTGCTGCGCGAGCTCGGCCTCGAGCGGCCGCTCGTCTCGCTGCACGAACACAACGAGCGCGCGCGCGTGGCGGAACTGGTTGGCCGGTTGCAGGCCGGCGAGTCGCTGGCTTTGATCTCGGATGCGGGTACGCCGCTGGTGAGCGACCCGGGCTACCTGCTGGTGGCCGCGGCGATCGATGCCGGCATTGCCGTGGCGCCGGTGCCGGGGCCGACCGCCGCGATCGCGGCGCTGTCCGCGGCAGGATTGCCGTGCGATCGCTTCTGCTTCGAGGGATTTCTGCCTGCGCGTGCCGCCGCCCGCCGCCGCCGGCTTGCCGAGCTCGCCGCGGAGACGCGCACGCTCGTTCTCTACGAGGCGCCGCACCGCATCGCCGAGTGCCTCGCGGATCTAGCGGCCGCCTGCGGCGGCGAAAGGCGTGCCTGCGTCGCGCGCGAGATCACCAAGCGCTTCGAGACCTTCTACCGCGGCAGCCTGTCCGCGCTTGCCGAGCGCGCGAAGACCGACGCCGACCTGGCCCGGGGCGAGAGCGTCGTGGTGGTGGAAGGCGCCCCGGAGGCGGAGCCTTCCGTCGCGAGGCTGGACGAGATTCTTGCGGTATTGCTCCGCCACCTGCCGCCGTCGGCGGCAGCCGCGGCTGCGGCGAGCCTGACGGGACTACGGCGTGCCGACGCCTACGCCCGTGCGCTTGCGCTCTCGAAAGAGGCTATTGACGGGGCGACTTGAGGCGCGGGCCGTGAGCCCCTATGGTGGCGGCGGGAGTCGGCCAGGCAATCGCTGCGTCCGCAAGGGCGTGGAGGAAAGTCCGGGCTCCACAGGGTGCGGCGCCAGGTAACGCCTGGGGGGCGTGAGCCCACGGAAAGTGCAACAGAAAAGATACCGCCCAAGCGCGCGCAAGCGTGACGGCAAGGGTGAAATGGTGCGGTAAGAGCGCACCGCGTCGACGGCAACAGCGACGGCAAGGCAAACCCCACCGGGAGCAAGGCCAAATAGGGAAGCATGCGGCGCAAGCCGCAGCGCGCGGCCCGCGCGTGCTTCCGGGTAGGCTGCTTGAGGTGCGCGGCGACGCGCATCCCAGAGGAATGATTGCCCGCGACAGAACCCGGCTTACCGGCCGACTCCCACTTTTTGCGTCCCCTGGTCAAAAAAACAGTGGTTTGGTGACAAACCGCTGCAGATACACCACGTAAGTCGCTGATTTAAGTACCCCTTCGTTGCCAGCTCATGGGCGGCGGCCTTTGTCGCTAAGTGACTGACGCGTCACGAAATTTTTGACGCAAACCGATTGACCCTGCTTTTGCGCATGCCTATAGTGGCAGCGAGTGGGAGGAAGTGGGGGGGAATGGGACAACGTCCCGTTTTAACTCGTGTTTCGCGGTGCAACAAAGGTCACCTTGGACGCCAAGGGCCGGATGGTCATTCCCACCCGGTATCGCGAGCGGCTGGCCGAACGCGGCGACCTGCGCCTCGTCGTCACCATCGACCGTGACCAATGCCTCCTGATCTACCCGCTCGCCGAGTGGGAAGTCATCCAGGAAAAGCTGATGCGGTTGCCGACCCTGAACGAGCACGTGCGCCGCCTGCAGGAGCTCCTGGTCGGGCACGCGACCGATGTGGAACTCGACGGGCACGGCCGCCTGCTGGTTCCGCCGATGCTGCGCGGCTTCGCCCGCCTGGATCGCGCGGCCATGTTGATCGGGCAGGGCGGTCGCTTCGAGCTGTGGGACGAGCAGCGCTGGAACGAGCGACGCGAGCAGTGGCTGAAGGAGGAATTCCCGACCTCGCTGCCGGCGGAGCTGGCATCGATTTCGCTGTGATCGGCACGCCGAACGGCGTGCCGGTGGAGGAACCGCGCGGCGGGGTACACGCGCCGGTGCTCCGGAATGCGGCGATCGAATCGCTCGCGATCCGGGCCGACGGCTGCTACGTGGACGCGACATTCGGTCGCGGTGGTCATGCCGGGGAAATCCTCGGCCGGCTCGGTGAAGAGGGCAGGTTGATTGCGATCGATCGGGATCCGGAAGCCGCCGCGGCCGCGGCGCTGTTGTTCGACGCGGATGCCCGCGCGCGCTTCGTGCGCGCGCGTTTCTCCGCGCTCGGCGAGCACGTCGCCCGCGGCGGCGCGGACGGGATCCTGTTCGACCTCGGCGTCTCTTCGCCCCAGCTCGACGAAGCGCGCCGCGGCTTCAGCTTCCTGCGCGACGGACCGCTCGACATGCGCATGGACCCCGATTCCGGCGAGAGCGCCGCGGCGTTCCTCGCGCGCTCGGACGAACGCGAGATAGCGGGCGTGATCGCCCGCCTCGGCGAGGAGCGGCACGCGAAGCGCATCGCGCGCGCGATCGTCGCGGCGCGCGCGTCCGGGCCGGTCGATACCACCGGGCGCCTGGCGGGCATCGTCGCGGCCGCGGTGCCGGGGCGCGAGCCCGGCCGCCACCCGGCCACGCGGACATTCCAGGCGCTGCGGATCCACGTCAACGACGAACTCGGCGAGATCGAGCGCGCGCTGCCGCAGGCGGTGTCCGCGCTCGCGCCGCGCGGGCGCCTGGTGGTGATCAGCTTCCACTCGCTCGAGGACCGCATCGTCAAGCGGTTCATGCGCGACGGCACGCGCGAGGACCCGGCCTGGGCCGGGCTGCCCGCGATCCCGGCCGGCGCGCGGTCGCGCCTGAAGCTCGTGGGGCGCGCGAGCTTTGCCGACGAGGCCGAGGTCGCGCGCAATCCGCGCGCGCGCAGCGCCGTCATGCGGGTCGCCGAGAGGCTCGACTCGTGAGCCGCCGCTGGCTGCTGGTCGGGCTCGCCGTGCTCTGGGTCGCGGTGCTCGCGTCCTCGGTCGCGGTCGTGCGCGCACGCAGCGAGTCGCGCACGCTGTTCGTCGAGCTCGAGCGCCTCTCGGCCCGGCGCGACGAGCTCAACATCGCCTGGAGCCAGCAGCAGATCGAGCAGAGCCTGTGGTCGAACCCGGCGTTCGTCGAGCAGGTGGCGGCGAAACGCGCGCAGATGACCTTCGCCAGGCCCGAAGACGTGCGGATCGTCGCGCAATGAGGCGGCGCGAAGGCGAGGTCGAATTCGACGCGGCCCAGTTCCGCGTGCGCGCCCGCATGCTGACAGCGCTGGTCGGCGCCATGGCCGTCGCCCTGCTCGGGCGCGCGGTGCAGCTGCAGGTCTTCGACCAGCAGTTCATCTCGCGCCAGGCCGACATGCGCCACGCGCGCACGGCGAGGATGCTCGCCCACCGCGGCATGATCCTCGACCGCTTCAACGAGCCGCTCGCGGTCAGCTCGCCGGTCGACTCGGTCTGGGTCAACCCGCCCGTGTTCGCGGATTCCGCCGACGGCATCGCCAGGCTCGCGCGCGAGCTGAAGCTGAACCGCCAGTGGCTCGAGCAGCGCGTGACCAGCAACCTGGACCGGGAATTCCTCTACGTCGAGCGTCACATCAACCCGGACGAGGCCGCCAGGGTGCGCGCGCTCGGGATACCGGGCGTGGCGCTGCAGCGCGAGTACAAGCGCTTCTACCCGAACGGCGAGGTGACCTCGCACCTGCTCGGATTCACGAACCTCGACGAGGAAGGCCAGGAGGGGCTCGAGCTCGCATTCAACCGCTCGCTCGCCGGGAAAGACGGCCAGAAGCGCGTGATCCAGGACGGGCGCGGCCAGGTCATCCAGGAGGTCGAGGTGCTGCGCGCGCCGCTGCAGGGCGCCGACCTCACGACCAGCATCGACCTGCGCGTGCAGTACCTCGCCTATCGCGAGCTGAAGGCCGCGATGCGCAAGCACAACGCGCGCGCGGGGACCGTGATCGTGCTCGACATCGCGACCGGCGAGGTGCTCGCGATGGTGAACCAGCCGTCGTTCAACCCGAATGACCGCACCCAGTTCGAAGCCTCGCGTTTCAGGAATCGCGCGGTCACCGACATCTTCGAGCCGGGCTCGAGCATCAAGCCGTTCGTCCTCGCGGCCGCGCTCGCCTCGGGCCGCTACCGGCCCGACAGCACCGTGGTCGCGATGCCGTTCCAGGTCGGCTCGCGCCAGATCCGCGACCACCACGACCTCGGCACGATCGATTTGGGCCAGGTGCTGGCGCTGTCGTCAAACGTCGGGATGGCAAAGATCGCCCTGAGCCTCGATCGCCAGCAGCTGCACGACACGCTGCGCGATCTCGGCTTCGGCAAGGTCACGGAGAGCGGCTTTCCCGGAGAGTCCGCCGGCCTGCTGTCGGCCGCGTCGAACTGGAAGCCGATCAACATCGCGACCATGGCCTACGGCTATGGCCTGTCGGTCACCCCGCTGCAGCTCGCGCAGGGCTATGCGACGATCGGCGCCTTCGGAATCCACCGGCCCGCCACCTTCCGCCGCCTGGACTCGGCGCCGGCCGGCGAGCGGGTATTGCCGACGAGCGTCGCGCGCGAACTCATCAGCCTGCTCGAAGGCGTCGTAACGGGCGCCGGTACCGGCAAGAAAGCGGCGGTTCCCGGCTACCGGGTCGCCGGCAAGACCGGCACGGCGTGGAAGGCGATACCGGGCGGCTATTCGAAGGACCGCTACGTTTCCGTCTTCGGCGGCGTCGTACCCGCGACCGCGCCGCGGCTCGCGGTGGTCGTGATGGTGGACGAGCCGCAGGGGGCGTTGTACTACGGCGGCGACGTCGCCGCTCCCGTCTACTCGGCGGTGTCCTCGGGCGCGCTCCGGCTGATGTCGGTTGCGCCGGACGACCTCGCGCGCGTGATGCCGATCAACGCGGAAGGCGCGCCTTGAGCGCCCGCATGCCGCTCGACGAACTGCTCGCCGGAATCGCGCCGGCGCCGCGCATCGACGTCGCGGGACTCACGCTCGACTCGCGAACCGTCGCCGCGGGCGACGCCTTCGTCGCATTGAAGGGCGGCCGTCGCCACGGCCTTTCCTTCGCCGGCGAGGCCGTTGGGCGCGGTGCGCGCGCGATCCTGTTCGATCCCGCGGAGGGCGACGGACCGGGTGCGCCGGCGCAGGGCGCCGCCCTGGTTGCGGTGCGCGACCTGCGCGACCGGCTCGGCGGCATCGCGGACCGCTTCTACGGCATGCCGTCGGCGCGCCTCACGGTCGCGGGGGTCACCGGAACGAACGGCAAGACGACCTGCGCGTGGCTGCTCGCCGCGGCGGTGGGGCAGCTCGCACGCCGCGGAGCGTACCTCGGCACGCTGGGCGCCGGCTTTCCGCCGGCCGTAGCCGGCGCCGGGCTTACCACGCCGGACGTCATCTCGCTGCACCGCCAGTTGCGCGTGCTCGCTGACGCCGGCGCGACGCACGTGGCGATGGAAGTGTCCTCGCACGCGCTCGACCAGGGACGCGTGGACGGCGTGCGCATGCGTGTCGCCGCATTCAGCAACCTGACTCGCGACCACTTCGACTACCACGGCACGCTCGAGCGCTATGCCGGGGCAAAGGCGCGCCTGTTCGCGCTGCCGGGACTGGAGCACGCGGTCATCAACGTCGGCGACCCGGCCGGCCGCGGCTTCGCCGCGGCGCTTCGCCCCGGGATCGCCCTGACCGCGGTCGCGGTCGGCGGCGAGGCCCCGAAAGCGGAGCGTTTCATCCACGTCACGCGCTGGCAGGCGGGCGAGCGCGGACTCGAACTGGACCTTGCCGGCCACTTCGGCACGCGCCGCCTCAACTCGCGCCTGGTCGGCGGCTTCAATGCCGAGAACCTTGCCGTCACCCTCGGCGTGCTGCTGGCCTGGCAGTTCGGCGTGGACGACGGGATTGCCGCGCTCGGGGCCTGCCCCGCGCCGCCCGGCCGCATGGAGGCCTTCAGGCTGCCGAACGGCGCGCTCGCCATCGTCGATTACGCGCACACGCCGGATGCGCTGGCGCAGGCGCTCGCGGCCGTGCGCGCGCACGCGCGCGGCAGCGTGGTGGTCGTATTCGGATGCGGCGGCGACCGCGACCCCGGCAAGCGCCCGCTGATGGGCGAGGCGGCGGAGCGGCTCGCCGATCGCGTGATCGTCACCGACGACAATCCGCGCGGCGAGGACGGCGACCGCATCGTCGCCATGATCCTGCAGGGCATCCGGCGCCCGGACGCGGTGCGCGTCGAGCGCGACCGGGCGCGCGCGATCGCGGCCGCGCTCGAACAGGCCGGGCCGGGCGACGCCGTGCTGATCGCCGGCAAGGGGCACGAGGACTGCCAGGTCGTCGGCGCGGAACGGCGCCCGTTCAGCGACCGTGCCTGCATCGCGGGCCACCTCGGAGGCACGGCATGAATGCCAGGCTGTCCGAGGCCGCGGCGGCCGTCGCGGGCAGGCTCGTCGGCAACGATGCCGGGTACCGCGGCGTCTCGATCGACTCGCGCACGCTCGCGCCCGGCGAGCTGTTCGTGGCGCTGCGCGGCGAGCGGTTCGACGGCCATGCCTTCATCGCCGCGGCCGCGGGTCGCGGCGCCGCCGGCGCCATCGTCGAGCGCGCAGTGGACCTCGCGCTGCCGCAGGTCGTCGTCGCGGACACGCAGGCCGCGCTTACCGCGCTGGCGGCGGCCCGGCGCGGCGCGAGCGCGGCGCTCGTCCTCGGCGTCGGCGGCAGCAACGGCAAGACCACGACCAAGGAACTGCTCGCAGCGATTGCCGGCGGCGCGGGCCCGACGCTGGCAACGCGCGGCAACCTCAACAACCACATCGGCGTCCCGCTGACGCTGCTGCGGCTCGAACCGTCGCACCGCTACGCCGTGATCGAAATGGGCGCAAACCACCCGGGCGAGGTCGCCGCGCTGGCGGCGCTCGCGAGGCCCGCCATCGCGCTCGTCACCAACGCCGGCGACGAGCACCTCGAGGGCTTCGGCGATCTCGAAGGCGTCGCGCGCGCCGAGGGCGAGCTGTTCGCCGCGCTCGCCGCCGGCGGCACGGCGGCCATCAATGCGGACGATCCGTTCGCCGGCATGTGGGCGGGAATGGTTCCGCCCGGCGCGCGCATCCTGCGCTTCGGCGTCGACGCGCGCGCCGACGTGCGCGCGCAGGCGATTTCCGGCCGCATCGAGTCGGGCGCATTCGTCACGGCGTTCACGCTCGTGGTCGCCGGCGCCGAGGCACGCGTGATGTTGCCCCTGGCGGGTCGGCACAACGTCTCGAATGCGCTCGGCGCGGCGGCCGCGGCGCATGCGGCCGGCATCGGACTGCCGGCCATCGTCGCGGGCCTGGAACGCATGCGCCCGGTCTCCGGCCGGCTGCAGCTCAAGCCGGGCCTGCGCGGCGCCTGGCTGATCGACGACTCCTACAACGCGAATCCGAGTTCCGTGCGCGCCGGCATCGACGTGCTGTGCGCGCTGCCGGGAGAGCACTGGCTGGTGCTCGGCGAGATGGCGGAGCTCGGCGGCGAGACCGGCGCCGCCCACGCCGGCATCGGCGACTACGCGCGCCGCGCCGGCATCACGCGCCTGTTCGCGCTCGGCGCCGCCGCCCGCCACGCGGTCGACTCCTTCGGCGCGCGCGCCAGCTGGTACGAGGACGCAGCGGCGCTCGGCGACGCGCTCGCCGCCGGCCTCGAGCCCGGCGTGACGGCGCTGGTCAAGGGCTCGCGCGTCAATCGCCTCGAGCGCGTGGTCGAGCGCCTGGTCGCGCCGCTTGCCGCGGCGCCGCTGCCCGTAGCGGGCAACGGCAACTGAAGGGGGAAGCCATGCTGCTCGACCTGTTCGAATGGTTGACGGGCTACTACGGCGGCTTCCGCGTTTTCGGCTACCTGACGCTGCGCGCGATCTTCGCGGCGCTCACCGCGCTCACGATCGCGCTGTTCGTCGGGCCGTCGATGATCCGCATGCTGGCCGCGCGCCAGATCGGCCAGGTCGTGCGCGACGACGGCCCGAACACGCACCTCGGCAAGAAGGGCACGCCGACGATGGGCGGCGCGCTGATCCTGGTCGCGGTCGCGGCCGGCACGCTGCTGTGGGCCGAGCTCTCGAACCGCTTCGTGTGGATCGCGCTGACGGTCACGCTCGCGTTCGGCCTGATCGGCTTCTACGACGACTACCTGAAGCTGGTCGTGCGCGACCCGCGCGGGCTGGCGGCGCGCTGGAAATACCTGTGGCAGTCCCTCGCCGGCATCGCCGCCGCCCTCGCGCTTGTGGCAGACCGCGGACAGCCCGGCCGAGACCTCGCTCTACGTGCCGTTCTTCAAGAGCGTCGCGATCCCGATGAGCGCGGCCGCCTTCGTGCTGTTCAGCTATTTCGTGATCGTGGGCTCGAGCAACGCGGTCAACCTGACCGACGGCCTCGACGGGCTCGCGATCATGCCCTGCGTGATGGTGGCGGGAGCGCTCGGCGTCTTCGCCTACGTGACCGGTCATGCGAACTTTTCCGCGTACCTGCAGATCCCGTACGTGCCGGGCGCGGGCGAGATGCTGATATTCGCCGCGCACGATCGTCGGCGCGGGGCTCGGCTTCCTCTGGTTCAACACCTATCCCGCCCAGGTCTTCATGGGCGACATCGGCGCGCTCGCGCTCGGCGCCGCGCTCGGTGTGGTTGCGGTGATCGTCCGCCAGGAGATCGTGCTCGCGGTCATGGGCGGCATCTTCGTGCTCGAGACCGTCTCCGTGATCCTGCAGGTGGGCTCGTTCAAGCTGCGCGGCAAGCGCATCTTCCGCATGGCGCCCGATCCATCACCACTATCGAACTCAAGGGCTGGGCCGAGCCGAAAGTCATCGTCCGGTTCTGGATCATCTCGTTCATGCTGGTCCTGCTCGGGCTGGCCACGCTGAAGCTCCGCTGATGCAGCAACCCGTCGCAAGTCCGCGCAGCGTGATCGTGGGCCTCGGGCGCACCGGCGTGTCCGCCGCCCGTCACCTGGCCGCGCGCGGCCACCGCCTGGTCGTCACCGATTCGCGCGAGAACCCGCCCGGACTCGCGGACCTGAGGCGCCTGGTGCCCGCGGCTGCGACCGCGCTCGGCGGTTTCGATCCCGCAGTGCTCGAGGGCGCGGACCAGGTCGTCGTCTCGCCCGGCGTTTCGCTCGCCGAGCCTTTCCTGCGCAAGGCGGCTGCCGACGGGCTCGACCTGGTGGGCGATATCGAGCTGTTTGCGCGCGAGGCGGGCGGGCGCGTCGTGGGCATCACCGGCACCAACGGCAAGAGCACCGTGACGACGCTGGTCGGCGAGTTCGCGCGCGCTGCGGGCCTCGCCGTGCGCGTCGGCGGCAACCTCGGCGAGCCCGCGCTCGACCTGCTCGAGGGGCCTCCTGCCGCCATGTACGTGCTCGAGCTCTCCTCGTACCAGCTCGAAACTACGCACTCGCTGCAGCTCGAGGCGGCAGCCGTGCTGAACGTGACGCCGGATCACCTCGACCGCTACCGCGATCTCGCCGGCTATGCGGCCGCCAAGGCGCGCATCTTCGAGCGCGCAGCCACCGCAATCGTGAATCTCGACGACGATATCGTGGTGCGCATGCCGCGCCCGGGCCAGCGCACGGTCGGCTTCAGCCTGCGGCGCGGCGACGCCGATTTCCGGCTCCTGGCGCAAGGCGGCGAGTCCTGGCTTGCCGCCGGCGCAGAACCCCTCCTGCCGCTCGCCGCGCTGCGCCTGCCGGGCCGCCACAATGCCGCGAATGCACTCGCGGCCCTTGCGGTCGGCAGCGTCTGCGGCTTTCCGCGCGAGGCGATGACCGAGGTGCTGGCGCGGTTCGGCGGCCTGCCGCATCGCGCCGAGCGCGTGCGCGACTGGCGCGGCATCGCATTCATCGACGACTCGAAAGGCACCAACGTCGGCGCGACCGTCGCCGCGCTCGACGGGCTCGACGGGCCCGCTGGTCCTGATCGCGGGCGGGGAAGGCAAGGACCAGGACTTCTCGCCGCTCGGTCGCGCCTGCAGCGGCAAGGTAAGGCAGGCCGTTCTGATCGGGCGCGACGCGCCAGTGCTCGCCGGCGCGCTCGCCGGCCACTGCGGCGTCGCCTTCGCCGACTCGATGGCGGCCGCGGTCGGCATCGCCGCCGCGATCGCCCGCGCCGGCGACACGGTCCTGCTGTCGCCGGCCTGCGCGAGCTTCGACATGTTCCGCGACTACGCGCAGCGCGGCGAGGCGTTCGCGGCGGCGGTACGGGAATTGCCGGCATGAGCGTGACGTCCGCCCTGCAGTATTCGCGTTCCGCCGGCCGCCAGCAGCGGCTCGCGCTCGACCCCGTGATCATCGGCACGGTGTTCGGCCTGCTGCTGGCGGGCCTCGTGATGGTGGCCTCTGCCTCGGTCAGCATCGCGGCGCGGCAGGCGGCTGATCCGTTCTATTACTTCGACCGGCAGGCTTTCTCGGTGCTGCTCGGCTGCGCGTTCGGCGCCGCCATGCTGGTGGTGCCCATATCGGCGTGGCGTAAGGTCGCGCCCTGGCTCCTGGTCCTGAGCTTCGCGCTGCTGGTTGCCGTCGCGATCCCGGGCATCGGCCACGAAGTGAACGGCAGCAGGCGCTGGCTGCGCTTCGGACCGGTCAATTTCCAGCCGTCCGAGCTCGCGCGCTGGTTCCTGGTCACCTACGTCGCGATCTTCGCGATCCGACACCAGACCGAGCTGCGAAGCACCGCGGATGGGTTCTTCAAGGCGCTTGCGGTGCTGGTCGCCGCGGCCACGCTGCTGCTGTTCGAGCCGGACTTCGGCGCGGCGGTCGTGCTCTGCGTCACCGGCACGGCGGTCCTGTTCGTCGCGGGCGCGCGCATGCGCGAGTTCCTGCTGGTCTGCGGCGCGGGGCTCGCCGGCATCGCGGTGCTCGCGGTCACGAGCCCGTACCGCCTCAAGCGCATCCTCGCTTTCCTCAATCCCTGGGACGACCCCTTTGACAGCGGCTTCCAGCTCACGCAGTCGCTGATCGCGATCGGGCGCGGCGAGTGGTTCGGCGTCGGGCTCGGATCGAGCATCCAGAAACTCTTCTACCTGCCCGAGGCCCACACCGACTTCGTGTTCGCCGTGCTGGCCGAGGAATTCGGCCTGCTGGGCGTGCTCGTCATCGTCGCCGGCTTCCTGGTGCTCGTGCTGCGAAGCCTTCGCCTCTCGCGCATCGCCGCCGATGCCGGAATGCCGCTGCATGCGTGCCTCGCGGCGGGGTTCGGCGTCTGGATCGGCCTGCAGGCCTTCCTGAACATGGGCGTGAACATGGGTCTCCTGCCCACCAAGGGCCTGACCCTGCCGCTGCTCTCCTACGGCCGCTCGAGCATGCTGGTGACGCTCGCCTGGGTCGGGATGCTGCTGCGGGTTCACCACGAAGTCGTCGTGTCCGGCAAGAGCGCGATTCCCGCGGAAGGCCGCGCGCCATGAGCCGCACGGTGATGATCATGGCGGGCGGCACCGGCGGCCACGTATTCCCCGCGCTCGCGGTGGCCGGGACGCTGCGCGCGCAGCGCGAGGTTGTCTGGCTCGGCACCGAGCGCGGCATCGAGGCGCGCCTGGTGCCGGCCGCCGGCTACCCGGTCGAATGGATCGAGGTCGAGGGCCTGCGCGGCAAGGGCATCGGCCGCTGGCTCGCGGCGCCCGCACGCATCATCCACGCCGTCGCGCAGGCACGGCGCGCGATCGCGAAGCGCCGTCCCGGCGTGGTGCTGGGCTGCGGCGGATTCGCCTCCGGTCCCGGCGGCATCGCGGCCTGGCTGTCCGGCGCGCCGCTCGTGATCCACGAGCAGAATGCGGTCGCCGGCCTCACCAACCGCTGGCTCGCGCGCGTCGCGACCCGCATCGCCGAGGGATTCCCGGGAACGTTCCCGGCATCGCGCAGGACCATCTATACCGGCAATCCCGTGCGTCCGGAGATCGCGGCGCTGCCGCCGCCGCGTCAGCGCTTCGCATCGCGCAACGGCCCGATGCGGCTGTTCGTCTTCGGCGGCAGCCAGGGCGCTTCCGCGCTGAACCGCCTCGTGCCCGCCGCGGTCGCGCTGCTTCCCGAGGCACGCCGTCCCTGGGTGCTGCACCAGACCGGCGCCAGCGAGCGCGACGCGACCGAGGAGGCCTACCGCAAGGCCGGCATCCAGGCCGACGTGCGGCCATTCGTCGACGACATGGCCGCCGCCTACGCGAATGCGGACCTGGTCGTCGCGCGCGCCGGCGCGTCGACCGTGGCCGAGCTCGCGGCGGCCGGCGTCGGCTCGATACTCGTCCCGTTTCCCGCGGCCGTCGACGACCACCAGACCAGGAACGCCGAGTGGCTCGGGCGCGTGAGCGCGGCGCAGGTCGTCTCCGAGACCGGGCTCACGGCCGGGGAGCTCGCGAACCGCATCGCGACGCTGTTCGGCAACGGCCGCGCCCGGCTGCTGGCGATGGCCGAAGCCGCCCGTTCGCTCGCCGTGACCGACGCCGCGCGCCGCGTCGCCGAGCTCTGCCTGCTGGCCGAAGGGAGCCGGCGATGAGCGACCGCATGCGGCGCGTGAGCCTTATCCACTTCATCGGCATCGGCGGCGCCGGCATGGGCGGCATCGCCGAAGTGCTGGTCAACCTCGGCTATGCCGTGCAGGGCTCGGACCTGCGCGCGAACGCGGTGACCGCGCGGCTCGCGAAGAGGGGCGTGCGCATCTTCATCGGCCACGCCGCGGCGCAGGTCGGGAGCGCGAGCGTCGTCGTCGTATCCTCGGCCGTCGCGCCTGCGAACCCGGAGCTGGCGGCGGCGCTCGCGGCCCGCATCCCGGTCGTGCGCCGCGCCGAGATGCTGGGCGAGCTGATGCGCTTCCGCCAGGGCGTCGCCGTCGCCGGCACCCACGGCAAGACCACGACCACGAGCCTCGTCGCATCCGTGCTCGCCGAGGGCGGTCTCGACCCGACCTTCGTGATCGGCGGGCTCCTCAAGAGCGCGGGCAGCAACGCGAAGCTCGGCACGAGCCGCTATCTCGTCGCCGAGGCGGACGAGAGCGACGCCTCGTTCCTGCACCTGCAGCCGGTCATCGCGATCGTCACGAACATCGACAACGACCACCTTGCGACGCACGACGGCGATTTCGAGAAGCTCAAGCAGAGCTTCGTCGAGTTCCTGCACAACCTGCCGTTCTACGGACTCGCCGTGCTGTGCAGCGACGACGAGGTCGTGCGCGAGATTCTCCCGCTGGTCGGCCGTCCGACGCTGCGCTACGGCCTCGGCGAGGACGCCGACATCCGCGCCTGCGGGCTGTTGCGCGAGGCCGGCACCACGCGCTTCCAGGCGGTCCGCGCCGGGCGAGCGCCGCTCGAAATCGCGCTGAAAATGCCGGGCCTGCACAATGTCCGCAATGCCCTGGCGGCCATCGCGGTCGCGACCGAGCTCGAGGTCGCGGATGACGCCATCCAGCGCGCGCTCGCGGGCTTCGAAGGCATCGGCCGCCGCCTCGAGGTCGTCGGCGAGGTCACGACCCGGGCCGGTCGCATCACGCTGGTCGACGACTACGGCCACCATCCGACCGAGATCGAGGCGACGATCGAGGCCGCGCGCCAGGCCTGGCCCGGGCGCCGCCTCGTGCTCGCATTCCAGCCGCACCGCTACACGCGGACCCGCGACCTGATCGACGACTTCGGCCGCGCGCTCTCGGCGGCGGACGCGCTGCTGGTGACCGAGGTCTACGCGGCCGGGGAGGAGCCGATCGCGAACGCGGACGGGCGCGCGATCTGTCGCGCCGTGCGCGGGCGGGGCCGGCTCGAACCGGTCTTCGTCGAGGACGTGGGCGAGCTCGCCGCGGCGCTCGCCGGCGTCATCGCCGACCGCGACGTCGTGCTGACGATGGGCGCGGGCAGCATCGGCGCCGTCGCCCACGAGCTGCCCGGCCGGCTGGGCGTCACCAGCGTGAAGGCCGGCCGATGAGCAAGTTCGCCATCGCCCCGGAATTCAGGGAACGCGTGCTGCGCGACGAGCCGATGTCGCGGCACACGTCCTGGCACGTCGGCGGGCCGGCGGACGCCTGGTTCTCGCCGCGCGACGTCGCCGATCTCTCGGCATTCCTGCGGGCGTTGCCCGCCGCCGTGCCGGTCACCTGGGTCGGGCTCGGAAGCAACCTGCTGGTGCGCGACGGCGGCATCCGCGGGGTCGTGATCTCGGTGCACGGAATCCTGAATGCGCTCGAGCGCGTCGGGGAAACCTCGGTGCGCGCGGAGGCCGGCGTCGCCTGCGCGCGCCTCGGGCGACAGTGCGCGAAGTGGCAGATCGGGCCCGCGGACTTCTTCGCCGGCATCCCCGGCACGGTCGGCGGCGCGCTCGCGATGAATGCCGGCGCCTGGGGCGGCGAGACCTGGCCGCACGTCGTCGATGTCGAGACCGTCGACCGCGGCGGCGTGTGTCACCGGCGCGGGGCCGGCGAGTACCGCTATGCCTACCGTAGCGTCACGCCGCCGGCGCCGGGAGAATGGTTCCTCGCCGCCACCTTCGGATTCGAGGCGCGGCCCGGCGCCAGCACGGAATCGATCAGGAAGCTGCTCGAGAAGCGCCATGCGGCGCAGCCGATCGGCGCCTGGAGCTGCGGCTCGGTGTTCACCAATCCGGCCGGCGGCCACGCCGCCGAGCTGATCGAGCGCGCCGGGCTCAAGGGCCACCGCATCGGCGGCGCCCAGGTGTCGGAGAAGCACGCGAATTTCATCGTCAACGCCGGCGAGGCGACCGCCGCCGACCTCGAGGCGCTGGTGCGCCACGTCCAGGCGACGGTCGAGCGCGTGCACGGCGTCGCGCTCGTCCCCGAAGTGCGCGTCGTCGGGGAAGCCGCATGATCGCGCCCATCATGCTGGCTCGCAAACCGGGCGTCGCGGCGATAGCCGCCGGCGCGAACGGGATCCGGCGGGGTGTCTCGCTCGCAAACTCCGCCGGAACTTACGAGTCTGCTCGCGAGCACCCCGCCGCCTCGTTCGCGCCGGCCAAAGCCGCCGCCCGGCGCGCGGCACGGTGTCCGGCAGCCTGCGAGCGAGCGCGTAAGTTCCGGCGGCGCGAGCGAGCAGGACTGCCGGGCGCCGTGCGCGCGCGCCGACACGGCAACTCGCCGGAGCGTGCGTCATGAGCCGGCTGCGTTCAGCAGGCGTGGAATTCCGCCGCGTCCCGAATGCGGCGGAGTTCGGCCGCGTCGCGGTGCTGATGGGCGGCGCGTCGGCAGAGCGCGAGGTCTCGCTGATGACCGGCAACGCAGTGCTGGAGGCGCTCGTGGCGCGCGGCGTCGACGCATCCGCCTTTGATCCCGGCGAGCGCGCGCTGGCCGAGCTGGTGCCGGCGGGATTCGACCGGGTATTCATCGCGTTGCACGGCCCGGGCGGCGAGGACGGGGCGGTGCAGGGCGCGCTGGAGTGGATGGGCCTGCCGTATACCGGCAGCGGCGTGCTCGGTTCCGCCATCGGCATGGACAAGCTGCGCACCAAGCGCCTCGCCCAGGCCGCGGGCGTCGCGACGCCCGCGTGGATCGAGCTCGCGGGCGCCGCGGACTTCGAGCGCGCCGTGGCCGAACTCGGCCTGCCGCTCGCGGTGAAGCCGGCAACCCAGGGCTCGAGCGTCGGGATGAGCCGCGTCGAGCACGCGGCCGAGTTGCCGGCCGCCTGGCGCACGGCCTCGGCGCTCGACCCGGTCGTGATCGCCGAGCGCTGGATCAGCGACGGCGAGTACACGGTGGGGGTCCTGCAGGGCGAGGCGCTGCCCGCGATCCGCATCGAGACGCCGCGGGCTTTCTACGACTACCAGGCGAAATATTTCGCCGACGACACGCGCTACCTGATTCCCTGCGGGCTCGAGGCCGCCGCGGAATCGGCGCTCAGGCGCGCGGCGCTCGCGACCTTTGCCGCGACCGGCGCCTCCGGCTGGGGGCGCGTCGATTTCGTGATGGGCGCGGACGGCAAGGGCCTGCTGCTCGAGATCAACACCGTGCCGGGCATGACCGAGCCACTCGCTCGTGCCGATGGCGGCGCGGGCGGCGGGAATCGACTTTCCCGAGCTGTGCTGGCGGATCCTCGAGACCAGCTTCGCGCGGGAGAGGGCCTAGGCCATGGGCATCGTCCGCAGGCGCAACCGCAGGAAGAAAGCCGATGCCCGCCGCTTCGAGTGGCCGGCGCTCGAGTGGACGCGCGCGGGACGCATCGCCGGTGCCGTCGCCGCGCTCGCCGCCGTCGGGCTGCTGTTCGCATTCGCGCTCGACCAGCCGGTGCGCAGCATCGTGATCGACGGCCCGTTCCAGCGCGTGACGGCAGTCGAGGTGCAGCAGGCCGCGCAGGGCGCGCTGCGCGGCGGCTTCGTGAGCGCGGACCTCGACCGTGTGCGCAGCGCGGTAGAGGCGCTGACCTGGGTCGACCGCGCGCGCGTGCAGCGCATCTGGCCGGACCGCATCGGCATCGAGATCGTCGAGCAGCAGGCAGCGGCGCGCTGGGGCGAGGACGGCCTGCTCAACACGCGCGGCGAGCTGATCGCGACCGGCGTGCGCCACGTGCCGCCGGAACTGCCCCAGCTCGACGGCCCCGAGGGCGCCGAATGGCAGGTCGCGCAGCGTTTTCTCGCGTTCCAGGACCGGCTCGGCGCGATGGGGCTGCGGGTCTCCGCGCTCCGGCTCGACCCGCGCGGCGCCTGGGATTTCGACCTTTCCACCGGCGTGACAGTGCGGCTCGGGCGCCGCCAGGTGGACGAGCGCATGGACCGCTTCGTGCAGTTCGGCGCGCAGGTGATCGCGGGCCAGGCATCCGAGATCCGCTACATCGACATGCGCTACTCGAACGGCTTCTCGATCGGCTGGCGCAGCGGCCGCAAGCCGCGCAATGCGCCGCCGAGCTCGCTTGCCAACCAGGTACAGGGGGACCCCGGAATCGATGGCTAAACGCACCGACCGCAACCTGATCGTGGGCCTGGACATCGGCACGTCGAAGGTCGTCGCGCTGGTCGGCGAGATGCACGGCGACGGCAGCCTCGAGGTCATCGGGCTTGGCTCGCATCCCTCCCGCGGCCTGAAGAAAGGCGTCGTGGTCAACATCGACTCGACCGTGCAGTCGATCCAGCGCGCAGTCGAGGAGGCCGAGCTGATGGCCGGCTGCGAGATCCGCTCGGTGTTCGCGGGCATCGCCGGCAGCCACGTACGCAGCCTCAACTCGCACGGCATCGTCGCGATCACGCGACAAGGAGGTCGCGGGCGGCGACGTGGCGCGCGTCATCGACGCGGCGCAGGCCGTGCCGATCCCGGCCGACCAGAAGATCCTCCACGTCCTGCCGCAGGAATTCATCATCGACGGGCAGGAAGGCATCCGCGAGCCGATCGGCATGTCGGGCGTGCGCCTGGAGGCCAAGGTGCACATCGTCACCGGCGCCGAGAGCGCCGCGCAGAACATCGTCAAGTGCGTGCAGCGCTGCGGTCTCGAGGTCGAGGACATCGTGCTCGAGCAGCTCGCATCGAGCCTCGCCGTGCTGACCGACGACGAGAAGGAACTCGGCGTCTGCCTCGTGGACATCGGCGGCGGCACCACCGACATCGCGGTGTTCTCCGGCGGCGCGATCCGCCACACGGCCGTGATTCCCGTCGCCGGCGACCAGGTCACCAACGACATCGCCGTCTCGATGCGCACGCCGACGCCGTACGCGGAGGAGATCAAGATCCGCTACGCCTGCGCGCTTTCGCAGCTGGCGAATCCCGACGAGACCATCGAGGTGCCCTCGGTCGGCGACCGGCCCGTCGCGCCGCCTCGCGCGCCAGACGCTCGCCGAGATCGTCGAGCCGCGCTACGAGGAGCTGTTCATGCTGATCCGCGACGAGCTGCGGCGCTCCGGCTTCGAGGAGTCGGTCGCCGCGGGCATCGTGCTGACCGGCGGCAGCGCCAAGATGGAAGGCGCCGTCGAGCTCGCCGAAGAGATCTTCCACATGCCGGTCCGCCTCGGCAGCCCCGCCGGCGTGACCGGGCTCGGGGACGTGGTGAAGAACCCGATCCACGCCACCGGCGTGGGCCTGCTGCTTTACGGCCGCGCAAATGCGCGGCCAGCCGGCGCCAAAGCTCATTGGCGACGGCATGAAGACGGTGACGGAGCGGATGAAGTCTTGGTTCCAGGGGTATTTCTGACGTTAGCGGAGGAGCTGACAATGTTCGAACTGATGGATTCATACAGCCAGAAGGCTGTAATCAAGGTGATCGGCGTGGGCGGCGGCGGCGGCAATGCCGTGTCCCACATGGCGAAATCCGGCATCGAGGGCGTCGAGTTCATCTGCGTGAATACGGACTGCGCAGGCGCTCAAGCACTCGGAGCGTGAAGACCTCGCTGCAGATCGGCTGCAACATCACCAAGGGTCTCGGGGCGGGCGCCAACCCCGAGGTGGGCCGCCAGGCGGCGATGGAGGACCGTGACCGCATCATCGAGCTGATCGAGGGTTGCGACATGCTCTTCATCACCGCCGGCATGGGCGGCGGCACGGGCACGGGCGCGGCGCCGGTGGTCGCGCAGGTCGCGCAGCGAACTCGGCATCCTGACCGTTGCGGTCGTAACCCGGCCGTTCACGATGGAGGGCAACAAGCGCGCCGCACATCGCGGAGACCGGCATGACCGAGCTTTCGCGGCACGTGCGACTCGCTGATCACGATTCCGAACCAGAAGCTGCTGCAGGTCCTCGGCGGGCAGACCACCCTGCTCGAGGCGTTCAAGCGCGCGAACGAAGTGCTGCAGGGCGCCGTGCAGGGCATCGCCGAGCTGATCACGCGGCCGGGCCTCATCAACGTGGATTTCGCGGACGTCCGCACCGTGATGGCCGAGACCGGGCTTGCCATGATGGGCTCCGGCATCGGCACGCGGCGAGCACCGCGCGCGCGTCGCAGCCGAGATGGCGGTGTCGTCGCCGCTGCTCGAGGACGTCAACCTCGCGGGCGCGCACGGCATCCTGGTCAACGTCACGGCGGGCCTCGACCTCTCGATCGGCGAGTTCGAGGAAGTCGGCAGCACCGTCAAGCAGTTCGCGGCCGAAGACGCGACCGTCGTGGTCGGCACCGTCATCGAGCCGGAGATGCAGGGCGAACTGCGCGTTACCGTGGTCGCGACCGGCCTCAACCGCGCGGCGGCGAAGGCAGCGGCACCGGTCCAGGTCGGCTCCGGCCGCCGCGGCCCAGCGCCGGGCAGCCGACGTCAAGCTGGTCGCGCAAAGGAACCGGGCGCCGGCGCCGGACTACAGCCACCTCGACCAGCCGGCGATCCGGCGCCAGCCGCAGCGCGCGGTGGGCGACGGACTGCGCACGGGCTATGGCTGCCGAGGACGTGCTGGACATCCCGGCGTTCCTCCGGCGCCAGGCGGACTGAGGCGGCGTGTCCCGCGAGCGCGGCGAACGCGAGGGACTCCGTCTCGCGCGGCTGCGCCTGCGGGCGCGGCGCCGCGCGTCGGGCCGTCGCGCCGAGCGGTCGCGCGAGCGCGGGCCTTCGGGTACGCCTACATGAGTTCGGGGACCTGGCCGCCTGCCTGCCTCCGCTGGCCGGCGGCCGGGGACCCGCGTGCTGTGATAAGTTGCATCGAGGCATCGCATGGCGCAGCAACGCACGCTGAAAGAGCCGATCCGGGCGACCGGCATCGGCCTGCACACCGGACGCAAGGTACTCATGATGCTGCGCCCGGCGCCGCCCGATACCGGCATCGTGTTCCGCCGCACGCGACCTCGAGCCGCCCGTCGACATTCCGCGCTCGCGCGACCGAGGTCGGCCGAGACGACGCTGGGCACGACGCTCGCGGCGGGCGAGGCGCGGCGTGTCCACGGTCGAGCACCTGATGTCGGCGCTCGCGGGCCTCGGCATCGACAACCTGCTTCGTCGACCTGACGGCCGGCGAAGTGCCGATCATGGACGGCAGCGCCGGGCCCTTCGTGTTCCTGCTGCAGTCCGCCGGGCATTGAGGAGCAGAACGCGCCCAAGCGCTTCGTGCGCGTGCGCCGAGCCGGTCGAGGTGAAGGAAGGCGACAAGTGGGCGCGCTTCGCGCCCTTCGAGGGCTTCCGCGTCAACTTCGAGATCGAGTTCGACCACCCGTTGTTCAACCGCCGCTCGCAGCGCGCCTCCATGGACTTCTCGACCACGAGCTTCCTCAAGGAAGTGAGCCGCGCGCGCACCTTCGGGTTCATGCGCGACATGGAATACCTGCGCGGCGCGCAATCTCGCGCTCGGCGGCACGCTGGACAACGCCATCGTGCTCGATGACTACCGGATCCTGAACGAGGACGGCCTGCGTTACGAGGACGAGTTCGTGCAGCCACAAGATCCTCGACGCGATCGGCGACCTGTACCTGCTGGGTCACTCGCCTGATCGGCGAGTTCACGGCCTTCAAGTCCGGCCACGGCCTCAACAACAAGCTGCTGCGGGCGATGCTCGCGGACGCCGCGGCCTGGGAGGAGGTCACTTTTCAGGACGAGAGCGCCGCGCCGATTTCATACGCCGCGGCAACCGCCACCGCGTAGCGAAGCCGCCAAGGGGACGGACCCCTTGCAGCGCCGCGCAGGCATTTCTGTTGCTATCGGCCCGTCGCTGAAGGGGTCCGTCCCCTCCGATCGACGGCGGCGCGGACCTTGACCTTTATCTCCTCCACCGGCACGCCCAGCGCTCCGGCCACTGCCGGTAGCACCCTCGGCGCGACATAACGCAGGCGGGTGCCCCAGGCCGCCGAACGCACGAAGGCCGTCAGCGTGGTGCCCTTGAGGGCCGCGCTCCAGACCTCGCCTGCGATCTCCTCGGGCAGCGCTTGCCGTAGGGCGGCCAGGGTTCGGTCGGCTTCAGCGGCCCCGGCACGCAGGCGCTGAAGCATTCCTTCGCCTTTCTCCAGCAAGTGACTGACCGCCGTCGGTTTTTTCATTTGAAGGCCTGATCCGACACGGTATTGCGATCAAAGTACTTGAAGCGAAAGGCTTTTTTTGGCAAGGTGCCCGGGTTCTGAAAGGCCCCGAGGGCCCAGCCCATTATGACCATGAAGCGCCTTGCAGCGTATAGCGCCGCCGGACTCGGCGTGTTCGTGCTGGCGAGCGGCGCCTGGCTCGCGGGCAGCCATTTCGGCGGGCCGAGCCCCTTCGGCGAATTTACCGTTGCCCGCTGGAACGAGGACCTAGCGGCGCAGGGCGAGCACCTCGCGCGCATCGAGCAGAATGTCGACGATCAGGTGACCGCGCTGGCGACCCGCGTCGGCCGCATGCAGGCCCAGCTCATCCGCCTTGACGCGCTCGGCAAGCAGCTGACGGAAGTGGCGAAGCTCAAGCGCGGCGAATTCGACTTCGACGAGCCTCCGGCGGTCGGCGGCCCGGAGACGGCGGGCGAGGGACCGGTGGTGCCGGCGCTCGACTCGATGCTCGACTCGATGGATGCGCAGATCGACGATCGCCGCCGCCAGCTGACGGCGCTGCAGAACCTCATCATGACGCGCGAGCTTGCGCGCCAGATCGTGCCCGACGGCCGCCCGGTCGAGTCCGGCTACATTTCGTCGCTCTACGGCCAGCGCACGGATCCCTTCGACGGCAACCAGGCGACGCACCGCGGCATCGACTTCGCGGGCACCGCAGGCACGCAGGTACTCGCGGTCGCCGACGGCATCGTCAGCCACACCGGTCTCGACGGCGGCTACGGGCGCATGATCGAGATCACGCATGGCAACGGCTACGTGACGCGCTACGCGCACAACGCCAAGATCCTCGTGAAGCCGGGGCAGACCGTGAAGCGCGGCGACCCGGTTGCGTTGATGGGCTCAACCGGCCGCTCGACCGGCCCGCACGTGCACTTCGAGGTGCTGCGGGACGGCAAGCCGATGAACCCGCTCTCGTTCGTCAGCCGCTGACCCGCGCCCCGAACGAAATTCCCCTGCCCCTGTCGTAGTAAACTGTCCGTTTTTCGGCCGGGACGCCTTGTATTTCCGTCCCGCAGCCCCGAGGTTCCAGGCGCGTGTTGAACATCTTCACCCGGATATTCGGCAGCCGTAACCAGCGGCTGCTGCGGCAATACGCGGAGCGCGTGCGCAAGGCAAACGAGTTCATCGACGGCCTTGGCGCCGAGAGCGACGCGGGGCTGCGCGAGCGCACCGACCGGCTCCGCGCTCGCCTCGTCGCCGGCGAGACCCTCGACGACATCCTGCCCGAGGCCTTCGCGACCGCGCGCGAGGCGGCGAGCCGCGCGGTGGGCATGCGGCCATTCGACGTGCAGCTCATCGGCGGCATGGTGCTGCACGACGGCAAGATTTCGGAGATGCGCACCGGCGAGGGCAAGACCCTGGTCGCGACGCTGCCCGCCTACCTGAACGCACTCGCCGGCAAGGGCGTGCACGTGGTGACGGTCAACGAATACCTGGCGCAGCGCGACGCCGAGTGGATGGGGCCGGTCTACCGCCTGCTCGGCCTGTCGGTCGGCGTGATCGCGAGCGGCCAGGCGCAGGCGGAGAAGCGCGCCGCCTACGCCTGCGACATCACCTACGGCACCAACAACGAGTTCGGCTTCGACTACCTGCGCGACAACCTCGCGTCCCGGCTCGAGGACCGCGTGCAGCGCGGCCAGAACTTCGCGATCGTCGACGAGGTGGACTCGATCCTGATCGACGAGGCGCGCACGCCGCTCATCATCTCCGGCCCGGCCGAGGAGAGCACCGAGCTGTACGTGAAGATCAACGCCCTGGTGCCGCGCTTCACGCGTCAGGACACCGAGGAAGGCGCCGGCGACTTCTACGCCGACGAGAAGTCGCGCCAGGTCCACCTGACCGAGGCGGGCCTCGAGAAGGTCGAGGAACTGATGGCAGCAGGCAGGCCTGCTGCGCGAGGGCGAGAGCCTGTACGACCCGGCCAACATCCGCCTGATGCACCACCTGAATGCGGCGCTGCGCGCGCACGTCGCTCTACAAGCGCGACGTCGAGTACATCGTGCGCGACGGCGAGGTCATCATCGTCGACGAGTTCACCGGCCGCACCATGCCGGGCCGGCGCTGGTCCGACGGCCTGCACCAGGCGGTCGAGGCCAAGGAGGGCGTGCAGGATCCGCGAGGAGAACCAGACCATCGCCTCGATCACGTTCCAGAACTATTTCCGCATCTACGCCAAGCTCGCCGGCATGACCGGCACGGCCGACACCGAGGCCTTCGAGTTCCAGCAGATCTACGGGCTCGAGGTGGTGGTGATCCCGACGCACCGGCCCATGGTCCGCAAGGACATGTCGGACCTCGTGTACCTCAACGCAGCAGGACAAGTTCGACGCGATCATCGAGGACATCCGCGACTGCGTGAAGCGCGGCCAGCCGGTGCTGGTCGGCACGACCTCGATCGAGACCTCCGAGAAGCTGTCGGGGCTACCTGAAGCAAGGCCGGCATCGCGCACGAGGTGCTGAATGCGAAGCAGCACGAGCGCGAGGCGCAGATCGTCGCCCAGGCCGGGCGGCCGGGCGACGTCACGATCGCGACCAACATGGCCGGCCGCGGCACCGACATCGTGCTCGGGCGGCAACGTCGCGCGCCAGGTGGACCAGCTGCGCAAGGACGGCGTGATGAGCGAGGAGCAGCTTGCCGGCCGTGCGCGCGAGCTCGAGAACGAGTGGAACGCGCTGCACGAGCAGGTGATCGCCGCGGGCGGGCTGCACATCGTCGGCACCGAGCGCCACGAGTCGCGGCGCATCGACAACCAGCTGCGCGGCCGCTCGGGCCGCCAGGGCGACCCGGGTTCGAGCCGCTTCTACCTGTCGATGGAGGACAACCTGATGCGCATCTTCGGCGACCCGGAGCGCACCAAGCGCCTGCTGCAGACGGTCGGCATGAAGGAAGGCGAGGCGATCGAGAGCGGCATGCTGACGCGCCAGATCGAGCGCGCGCAGCGCAAGGTCGAGTCGCACAACTTCGACATCCGCAAGAACCTGCTCGAGTACGACGACGTCGCCAACGACCAGCGCAAGGTCGTGTACCGCCAGCGCACGGAAATCATGTCCGACCGACGACATCGCCGGCGTGATCCGCGACGTGCGCGCCGAGGTCATCAGCAACCTCGTGCGCCGGGTACATTCCGCCCGACAGCGTCGAGGAGCAATGGGACATCGCCGGCCTCGAACAGGCGATGGAGCGCGACTTCGGCGTCGGCGCCGGCCTCGCGGCCTGGCTCGCCGAGGACCCGGCGCGCCAGGGCACGGATGCGGCCGCGCGCTACGTGGCGGCGGTCGAAGCCGCCTACGATGCCAAGACGCGCGCAGGTCGGCGCCGCCGTCATGCGCCACGTCGAGCGGGCGGTAATGCTGCAGCAACTCGACATGCACTGGCGCGAGCATCTCGCGTCGATGGACTACCTGCGCCAGGGCATCTACCTGCGCGCCTACGCGCAGAAGAATCCCAAGCAGGAGTACAAGCGCGAGGCCTTCGCGCTGTTCACCGCGATGCTCGACCGGATTCGCGCCGACAGCGTGATGCTGCTGCAGCGTCTCCAGGTCCGCTCGGAGGAGGAGATCGAGCGCGAGGAGGCCGAGCGCCAGCGCCGGCTGCAGGCGCGCATGCAGCTCCAGCACGCCGCGCCGCCCGATCTCGCGGCGCAGGCGTCGCCATCGGCGGGCGAGCCGCCGCCTGCCGGGCAGCCGAGCGAGGCCGCCGCGGCCCCGTTCGTGCGCGGCGAGCGCAAGGTAGGCCGTAACGAGCCCTGTCCCTGCGGCTCGGGGCGCAAGTTCAAGCACTGCCACGGGGCATTGCAGCCCGCCGGCGGCTAGACTGTCCGTCCCACGGTTGCGGGCGGACCACGGATGGCGAGTCCGGCGGAAATTCATGTCGTTGCGGGCGCCATTGCCGACGCCGCAGGCCGGGTGCTGATCGCCCAGCGTCCCCGCGGCCGGCACATGGCCGGGCGCTGGGAGTTCCCCGGGGGCAAGCTGACAGTGGGCGAGGACCCGCTCACGGGCCTGAAGCGCGAGCTCGCCGAGGAACTCGGCGTCGAAGTGCGTCAAGCGCGTCCGCTCATCCGCCTGCGCCACGATTACCCCGACCGCCGCGTGCTGCTCGACGTCTGGCAGGTCACGGCCTACGACGGCGAGCCGCGGGCGCTCGAGGCCCAGGCGCTCGCCTGGGCGCTGCCCGACGAATTGCCGAGGCACGACCTGCTCGAGGCGGATCGCGCGATCGTGACCGCGCTGCGGTTGCCGCGTCTCGCTCGCGCGCTCGCGCGTGGAGAGGCCCTGCAGTCCGTGCGCGGCAGCGCGGCGCAGACGATTCTCGTGCCCACGCCGGAGCAGGGCGCCGGCGAACTCGATCCCGAAGCAGTCGCGGCGGCGCGCGCCGCCGGTCACCGCGTGTTCGTCGTGGGCGAGGACGTCGATGCCGTGCGCATGGCGGCCGTCACGAAATGCGACGGCGTCGTGCTGCACTGGCGCGGGCAGAGCCTGCACGTCGACAAGAGCGGCGCCTTTCTGGTGGGCGTGCATTGCGAAGACGCCGAGGGCGCGGCGCAGGCCGTAGCCGAAGGTGCGCATTTCCTCGTGCTCGCACCGGAGGACGGCCCGCTGTCCGAGCGCCTGCTCGCGCGGCTCTGCATCGTCGTCGGCCGGCCCGTCTTCGCCGGCTGGTACACCGATGCGCGGCGGCTGGAGAAGCTCCAGCAGGCGGGGGCGCACGGCTGCGCCGTGCGGCGGTGATCGGAGGGGACGGACCCCTTCAAGGCAATCGATCGTCCGCCGATTCGCAGCGGGTCGTTGGAGGGGTCCGTCCCCTCCGATCACCGTCAGAGGGTGCGGTCGAAGAAATCGAGGATCGTCTTCCAGCCGTGGATGCCGGTGTCGCGGAAGCTGAGTGCCGCGTGCTTGCTGCCCGGGTAGGGCACGACTTCGAACGGCTGGCCGCTCGCGACCAGCGCCGGGATCAGCAGCGTCGTGTTGGTGAACAGCACGTTGTCGTCCGCCATGCCGTGGATGATCATGAGGCGGTCGCGGATACCGCCGGCCCAGGTCAGCACGTTCGAGAGGCGGTAGCCCTCGGGGTTCTCCTCGGGCGTGCCCAGGTAGCGTTCGGTGTAGTGCGTATCGTAGAGCCGGTAGTCGGTTACCGGCGCGCCCGCGATTCCTGCCTTGAACGTGCCGGGCGACTGCGCGAGAAGCATCAGCGTCATGTAGCCGCCGTAGCTCCATCCGAACACGCCCACGCGCGCAGGATCGACGAAGGGACGGGCCTTGAGCCAGGCGACGCCGGCCAGCTGGTCCTGCACTTCGACGCCGCCGAGCCGGTGGTACAGCGCCTCGGTGAACTTCCTGCCGCGCCCGCCCGACCCGCGGTTGTCGAGCGCGAATACGACGTAGCCGCGCTGGGTGAAAAGCTGCGCAGTCTGGTTGCCGCGCCGCTCGCCCCAACGCCGCACCACGGTCTGCACCGTCGGCCCGCCGTAGACCATCATGACGGCGGGGTAGCGCCGGCCGGCCTCGTAGTCGGCCGGCTTGTAGATCTCGTAGTAGAGCGGCGTGCCGTCGGCGGCCGGGATCGTGCCGAATTCCGGCAGCACGTGGCGGTCGAGGTACGGCGCGTACGGATGATTCGCGTCCAGGCGGTTCTCGACCAGCCAGGCGAGCCGCTCTCCCGACACGTCATGCAGCGAAACCTGCGGCGGCTGCTCCGGCGCGCTGAACCCGGTGAGGAAACGCTTCGCGTCCGCGGACATCGTCACGTTGTTCCAGCCGTCGCCGGCGGTCAGCTGCACCGGCTCGCGCTTCGGGCCGTCGTCGAGGTCCGCGACGTATAGGTGGCGCTCGAGCGGCGTCTTGCGCGTCGCCATGAAATAGACCTTGCCGCGCCGCTCGTCTATTCCACGCACCGCCGGCGCCTGCCATTCGCCGAGTACGTCCCAGTCGCCCGCGGTCACCGGCCCTTTCAGCACGCCGCCGTAATCGTAGAGATAAAGGTGGTTGTGGCCGCTCCTCTGCGACGCCCAGAGAATTTCCTGCCGCTCGGGCAGGAAATAAAGGTCATCGTTGAGGTCGACCCAGGTATCGCTGCGCTCTGAAAAGAGCTGGCGCGACTCGCCGCCGGTCACTGGGAACGAGATCGCATCGAGCCGCTTCTGGTCGCGCGACTGGCGCTGCACCAGCAACCGGTTGCCCTCCGGGTACCAGTCGACGCGCGCGAGATAGTAGTCCCTTGCGCCCAGGTCGCACCAGGCGACCTCGCCCGACTCCAGCGCGAGGATCGCAAGCGTCACCTTCGCATTCGCGTGCCCCGTCGCCGGGTAACGCTGCTTCAGCACGTGCACGCCTGCCGCGTCGATCTCGAAGCGCTCGATTTCCGCCACCGGCGACTCGTCCACGCGCGCATAGGCGACGTGCTTCTCGTCCGGCGACCACCAGTAGCCGGTGTCGCGGTTCATTTCCTCCTGCGCGATGAACTCCGCGACGCCGTGGCTCACCAGGCCGCCGCCGCCGGTCGTGAGCCTGCGTTCCTGCCCGCTCGCGACCTCGACGGCATACAGGTCCTGGTCGCGGATGAAGCTGACGAAGCGGCCGCGCGGCGAGAACTTCGGGTCCGTCTCGAAGGCCTCGGTCCGGGTGAGCCGGCGCACCGCCTGCGCGGCGGGCCTGCCGAGGTCGTAGTAATACAGGTCGCCGGCGAGCGGGACCAGCAGGCCGCGCGAATCCGGCGACCACTGGTAATCGACGATGCCGCGCAGCGCCGCGATGCGCTGCCGCTCGCGGCGCGTTTCCTCCTCGGGAGAAAGCCGCTCGGCTCCCGGGGCGAGGGCGCGCGAATCCACCAGCAGGCGGTGCGATTTCTTCGCGACGTCGTAGGCCCAGAGGTCGAATACGGCCGGCGCGTCGTCGCGCGAGCGCAGGTAGCTCACCAGCTTTCCGTCGGGCGAAAAGCGCATCTGCCGCAGCGACGGACCCTGCAGGTCGGGCGCGTCGAACAGCCGCTCGACCGGCAGGTCCTTCGCCATCGCGTCTCCCAGGCACAGGGCCGCCGTGAGTCCGATCACGAGTGAACGCATCATCGCTCCGTTCCGTCGCAGTGCGGGAAGGGGCGGGCCGCGCGGTTTGTTAGACTTCGCGCCTCACCCAGCGTGGAGTGTAAGCACGGTGTACCGACATGTCATATGCGGACTTGCGGCCGCCTTGCTTGCAGCGTTTTCCGTAATGAGCACCGCGCAACAAGCCGCCGGCGCCGCCGGCGTCGTGCACTATCCCGCCGCCCCGCGCGGCGCCACCGTGGACGTCATGCACGGGACCGAGGTCGCGGACCCGTACCGCTGGATGGAGACGGCGTCCCCGGAGCTCGCCGCCTGGGTCGCCGCCGAAAACGCGGTCTCCGGGCCCTGGCTCGCCGCGATTCCCGCGCGCGACGCGATCAGGAAGCGGCTCGCCGAACTCTGGGACTATGAGCAGTACGGTTACAGCTGGCTGGACGGCAAGTCGCGCGTGCCGGTCCGGAAGGGCGGCCGCTACTTCTACGTCGAGAAGAGCGGCAGCCAGAACCAGGGGGTCCTGTACTGGTCGACTTCGCTTGAAGGGCCGGGCCGGGTGCTGATCGATGCGAATGCCCTTTCCTCCGACGCGACGGCCTCGCTCGCCGACTACTCGATCAGCCCGGACGGCCGCTACGTCGCCTACGCCGTGTCGGAAGGCGGCACGGACTGGGACACCTGGCACGTGCGCGAAGTGTCGAGCGGCCGCGACCTGCCGGATCTCATCGGCGACACCAAGTTCACGGGCGTTTCCTGGCTGCCGGATGCGAGCGCTTTTTACTACTCGCGTTACCCGAAAGGCGCCGACGGCAAGGGCGACGACCAGCGGCAGGTCAGCGTCTATCGCCACGCACTGGGCTCCGCGCAGGCGGACGACGCGCTCGCCTATTCGATCACGGACAACCCGCGCCACAACCCGTACGGCATCGTGACGGAGGACGGGCGCTGGCTGGTGCTGGTCATCTCGTACGGCTTCGACAGCAACGCGATCCACCTGCGCGATCTTGCGAAACCGGACGCGCCGGTCGTGCGCCTGCTCGACAAGTGGGACGGAATCTACGATTTTCTCGGCGCGATGCGCGGCAGGCTCTATTTCCGCACCACGCAGGGCGCGCCGCGCGCCCGGGTGATCGCGATCGATCCCGCCGCGCCCGACCCGCCGGACGAAATCGTCCCCGAGGCGAAGCAGACGCTGGTCCAGGCGAGCCTGGTCGGCGGCGACGTGATCGCGAGCTACCTCGAGGATGCCCGCACCCGCGTGGTCGTCTATGGCGGGGACGGCAAGCGGCTGCATGACCTCGAGCTGCCGGGGCTCGGCACGGCGATCGGCTTCCCGGACACGCCCAGTGACCCGGAGACGTTCTTCGCCTATACGGACTACCTGACGCCGCTCGCGCTCTATCGCTACGACGCGGTGAAGGACGAGGTCAAGCTGTTCCGCAAGCCGGCGGTTTCATTCGACGGCAGCCCGTACGTGACCGAGCAGGTGTTCTACGCGAGCAAGGACGGCACCCGGGTGCCGATGTTCATCACGCACCGCAAGGACCTGCGGCGGGACGGCAGCAACCCGACGCTGCTCTACGGCTACGGCGGTTTCGACGTCTCGCTGACGCCGACCTACAGCGCAGCCTTTGCCGCCTGGCTCGAGCGCGGCGGCATCTATGCGGTGGCAAACCTGCGCGGCGGCGGCGAATACGGCGCCGCATGGCACGAGGCCGGCACGAAGACGAAAAAGCAGAATGTGTTCGAAGATTTCATCGCGGCAGCCGAGTGGCTCATCGCCAGGGGCTACACCTCTCCGCGGAAACTCGCGATCCACGGGCGCAGCAATGGCGGCCTGCTGATCGGCGCGGTGATGGCCGAACGGCCCGAGCTGTTCGGCGCAGCGCTGCCGGGCGTCGGGGTGATGGACATGCTGCGCTACCACACGGCGAGCGCGAACGCCTACGCCTGGTCGTCCGACTACGGCACGGTCGAGGACGCGGACCAGTTCCGGGCGCTGCGTGCGTATTCTCCGGTGCACAACCTGAAGCCGGGCGTCTGCTACCCGCCGACGCTTGTGACGACGGCGGACCATGACGACCGCGTCGTGCCCTGGCACAGCTTCAAGTTCGCCGCGGCGCTGCAATACGCCCAGGCCTGCTCGAACCCGGTGCTGATCCGGATCGAGACCCGTGCCGGCCACGGCGCCGGCAAGCCGACCTGGATGCTGGTCGAGGACTGGGCCAACCAGTGGGCGTTTCTCGCGAAGGCACTGGCCATGCCCGGCGGCAGCTGACGCCGGGCGGCGGCACGAAGGGGACGGTCCCCTTCAGCACCGCGGCACGTCAGTTATTCCGGTCCGTTCGCTGAAGGGGACCGTCCCCTCCGGGGCCGTCGGGAATCTCCACCGGCTCGCCGGCTATCGCGTTCTTCTCCGCCAGCCAGCCGCCGAGGTCGATGACCTTGCAGCGTTCGCTGCAGAAGGGCCGGAACGGATTTCCGCTCCACTCGCGGCGCGTGCCGCAACGCGGGCAGTCGACTTCCTGCGCCATCGGGTTCAGTAGCAGGTCGCGAGCACGAACGAGACGTCTTCGTTCGCCTGGACGGGCCGGCTGTGCACGTTGTTCCAGCGCAGGAAACGCAGCGAGCAACGGTGGTGGCTGCCGCTGACCTCGGGGAAGAGCCGCGATCCTGCCGGCAGCGTGATGCGCAGGAGCTGGACCGGGCGGTCGCGTTCGAACACGACCTGGAAACTGCCGCCCGGCGCCGATTCCTCGACGGCGCGCGCGTTCTCGCGCGTGATCCACAGCAGCTCCGAGATCGACTCGCACAGCGGGCGGATGGTCGCGATCCAGGCGGCGAGGTCAGCCTCGCGCGTCTCGGCATCGAGCGAAAGCCAGTGGCAGAAGTCAGGCAGGTCGAATTCGCAGGTGCCGCCGGGGATTGCGCTCCGGTGCTTGATCGCGTTCAGGAACTCCGACTCGCGCAGCTTCTGCATGAAGTTCGCGCCCGCGGCATTCAGCTCCTCGCGCCGGCGCATCAGCGCGGCGAGCACGGCGCGCAGGCGCGCGGAGTCGACGCCCGGGCGGTTCTGGTAATCGCGCAGGGTCGCCATCTGGCGCTCGAGTTCCTTGAGCACGTCTCCGCGCGCGTCGCCGCGCGAGGTGATCGCCAGCACCTCGAGCAGGCCAGAAACGGCCGAGCGGCTGGACCAGGCGTTCGGCATGCCGGCATGGAACGAGAGCTGCTGCCACAGGAATTCGAGGCGCATGAAAGCGCGCATCCGCTCGTTGAGCGGCTGCTCATAGACGATGGGCTCCGAATCGGGCCTCGGTTCCGCGGCGACTTCCTGCATGTGCCTATTTTGCGGCAGGGCTTCCATGGGCGTAAACCTCGTGGCTGTGACGGCTGCCACGCTGTCGCGATCGAATCTCAGTGCTGTGCGGCCAAATCGCGGTATTTGCGGTCGAACTGGCCCACCTGGGCCTCCAGGCCGGCCTGGTCCCCGGCGTTGTCGATGACGTCGTCGGCGGCCGCGAGGCGCGCCTCGCGCGTCGCTTGGGTCGCCAGCATGCGCGCGGCTTCGGGCCGGGTTTCCCCGTCGCGCGCCATGAGGCGCCGAATCTGCTCCTCCTCCGGGCAATCCACGACCAGGACGCGGTCGACGAGGTGGCGAAGCCCGGCCTCGACCAGCAGCGGAATCACGAACACCTGGTAGGGCCCGGGCGCCTCCCGTGCCTGGCGCTCGAGCTCCGTGACGATCGCGGGATGCAGGATCGCCTCGATTTCACGCCGCGTCACCGGATCGGCGAACATGCGCCGGCGCAGCTCCGCGCGTTCGAGCCGCCCCTCGGCATCGAGGATGCCGCCGCCCTGGGCGTTGACGAGAGCGGCCAGACCCGGCGTCCCGGGCCCGACGACCTCGCGCGCGATCGCGTCGGTGTCCAGCACCGTCGCCCCGCAGGCCCCGAACAGGGACGCGACGGTCGACTTGCCGCTTGCGATGCCGCCCGTGAGCCCGACCCGCAGCATCGCGCTCAGCCGAGTCCGGCAAAGGCCAGGTAGCGGTCCTTGATCGCCGGGCCCCAGAGCAGGGCGATCCAGGCCGCGCCGGCGAGATACGGGCCGAACGGTATCGGCACGCCCCGGCCGAGTCGCCGCGCCGCCATGAGCGCGAGCCCGGTCGCGGCGCCGACGACCGCAGCGAGGATCAGCACGATCGGCAGCATCTGCCAGCCGAGCCAGGCGCCGATCGCCGCGAACAGCTTGAAGTCGCCGTAGCCCATGCCTTCCTTGCCGGTGACGAGCTTGAAAGCCTGGAACACGATCCAGAGGAAGCCGTAGCCCGCGGCGGCGCCGATCACGGCGTCGCGCAGCGCCGCGGGCGGCACCGCGGCGGCGGGCGCGAGCCAGAGGCTTGCGAGCAGGCCGATCCAGAGCAGCGGCACGGTGAGGATATCCGGCAGCAGCTGGCGGTCGATGTCGATGCCGGCGAGCGCCACGAGGTACGCAGTGAATGCGATGGCGAGCAACGCGGAAGCGCCGAAGCCGAAATGCCAGGCGACGGCGGCGAATGCGGCGGCGGTCGCAAGCTCGACCAGCGGGTAGCGGGCCGAAATCGGTGCACGGCAGGCAGCGCAGCGCCCGCCCAGCGCGAGAAAGCTGAACACCGGCACGTTGTGGATCCCGCGGATCTGCGCGTTGCAGGCCGGGCAGCGCGAGCGTGGGGTGACGAGGTTGTAGCGCTCGCCGTCATCCGGCGCCGGGCGGCCTTCGAGATCGGCGGCCTGCGCCCGCCATTGCCGCTCCAGGATGCGCGGGAGCCGGTAAATGACGACGTTCAGGAAGCTCCCGATCACCAGGCCGAAGAGAAAGGCCGCCGCCGCAAACAGGGCGGGACTCGCGGCGAGCAGCGCCACGGGCGATGGCCCGGTCAGATCACGGCGCCGAGCTTGAAGATCGGCAGGTACATCGCGATCACGAGGCTGCCGACCAGCACGCCGAGGATGGCCATGATGAGCGGTTCGAGCAGCGAGGACAGTCCGTCCACCGCCGTGTCCACCTCGAGTTCGTAGAAGTCGGCCACCTTGGCGGACATCGCGTCGAGCGAGCCGGATTCCTCGCCCACCGCGATCATCTGGATCACCATGTTCGGGAACAGGCCCGTGTTCTCCATGGCGCGCTGCAGGCGCTGGCCGGTCGCGACCTCGTCGCGCATCCTGAGCACGGCCTGCTCGTAGACGATGTTGCCGGTCGCGCCGGCGACGGACTCCATCGCCTCGACCAGCGGCACGCCGGCCGAGAACATGGTCGAGAGCGTGCGCGCATAGCGCGCTATCGCGGCCTTCACGAGGATCGGGCCGATGATCGGGATCTTGAGCGAGGCGCGGTCGAGGAAATGCCGGAGCGCCGCCGAGCGTTTCTTCATGTTCAGGAAGAAGATGACGCCACCGACGAACAGGATCGCCATCCACCAGCCCTGGTTCTGGACGAACTTCGAGACGTCGATGACCGCGCGCGTGAAGGCCGGCAGGTCCGCGCCGAAGCCCTTGAACAGCGCCTCGAACTGCGGAATCACGAACAGCAGCAGGATCAGCGTCACGACGACCGCGACCGCGAGTACCGCGGCCGGGTAGAACAGCGCCTTCTTGATCTTCTTCTTGAGGGCCTCGGTCTTTTCCTTGTAGGTCGCGACCTTGTCGAGCAGCGATTCGAGCGCGCCCGCCTGCTCGCCGGCCTCGACCAGGTTGACGTAGAGATCGTCGAAATAGAGCGGGTACTTCGCGAGCGATTCGTGCAGCGAACTGCCGCCTTCGATGTTCTGCTTGATGTCGAGGATCAGCTTCTGCATCGACGGCTTTTCGTGTCCGACGCCGACGATCTCGAATGCCTGGACCAGCGGAATGCCGGCCGCGAGCATGGTCGAGAGCTGGCGGCTGAAGATGGCAATGTCGCCCGGGCTCGGCTTGGCGCCGCCGCCGAACGAACGGTGCTTGCGGATCTTCGTCGGGACGATGTTCTGGCGCCGCAGGTCGGCGCGCACGGCTTGCTCGTTGTTCGCAAGGATCTTCCCGCGGAGCTTGTTGCCCTTGCGGTCCTTGCCCTCCCAGTTGAACTGGAAGTCCCTGACAGCGACGGAGGCGGTCGGCGGCATGGTCTCGGTCGTCCTCTACCCTGACTTTCGGATGTTAGCGCCCGGGCGAATCACTCAACTGTGACGCGGTTGACTTCTTGGAGGCTGGTCTGGCCGTCCCGGACCTTCTTGAGCCCCGCAGTCCTCAAATCCCAGACCCCCTGCTTGCGGGCCTCGTCGGCGATATGGGGGGCGCTGCCGCCCTCCAGGATGATGCGGCCGATCGTCTCGGTCACCGGCAGCACCTCGTAGACGCCGACGCGGCCTTTGTAACCATCGGTGCACTGGCTGCAGCCGACCGGCTTGTAGACCTTGAATCCGGTCGTCGCGACCTGCTCCTCCGTAAACCCCTCGCGCAGCAGCGCGTCGTGCGGCAGGTCGAGCGGCTGCTTGCAGGCATTGCACAGCCGGCGCGCGAGGCGCTGCGCGATGATGAGGCTGACGCTGGTCGCGATGGCGTAGGGCTTGACGCCCATGTCCACCATGCGGGTGAGCGTCTGCGGCGCGTCGTTCGTGTGCAGGGTCGAGAGCACGAGGTGGCCCGTCTGCGCCGCCTTGATCGCGATTTCCGCGGTCTCGAGGTCGCGGATCTCGCCGACCATGATCACGTCCGGGTCCTGGCGCAGGAAGGCGCGCAGGGCCGAGGCGAAGGTGAGGCCGACCTTCGGGTTCACGTTCACCTGGTTGACGCCCGGCAGCACGATCTCGGCCGGGTCCTCGGCGGTCGAGATGTTGGTGTCCTCGACGTTCAGGATCGAAAGGCCGGTGTACAGCGAAACCGTCTTGCCGCTGCCGGTCGGGCCGGTCACGAGGATCATGCCCTGCGGTTTCGCCAGCGTCTTGAGATACAGCTCCTTCTGGAAGCCCTCGTAGCCGAGCGCGTCGATGCCCATCATCGCGGTGCTCGCGTCGAGGATGCGCAGCACGATCTTCTCGCCGAACAGCGTCGGGCAGCTCGAAACGCGGAAGTCGATGGAGCGGTTCTTGGACAGCCGCATCTTGATGCGCCCGTCCTGCGGCACGCGGCGCTCGGCGATGTCGAGCCGCGACATCACCTTGAGACGCGCCGCGAGTTTGGTCGCCAGTTGCACCGGCGGCTGCGCCACCTCGCGCAGCACGCCGTCGACGCGCAGCCGGATCCGGTAGTACTTCTCGTAGGGCTCGAAGTGGATGTCGGACGCGCTCTTGCGGATCGCGTCGAGCATGATCTTGTTGACGAAGCGGACGATCGGCGCGTCCTCGACGTCGTCGCGCGAGGCCTCGGACTCCATCGCGTCGTCCACGTGGGAGACGTCGAGATTCTCGAGGTCGAAGTCCTCGTCGGTCGCGCCGAGCGAGGGCATCTGCGAGTCGACCTGCTCGATCGCCTTCTGCACCGCGCGCTGGAGCTTGTCGTCCTCGACCACCACCGCCTCGATCGAGAGGCCGGTCTGGAACTTGATCTCGTCAACCGCGTGCAGGATCGTCGGGTCGGAGACGCCGACGTGCAGGCGCTTGCCGCGTTTCATGAGCGGCAGCACGCGGTGCTTCGCCAGCAGCTTCTCGTTGACCAGCCGGACCGTGTCGATGTCGGTCGCGACCGCGTCGAGGTCGAGCAGCGGCATGCCGAATTCCTGGGCGGCGGCGATGGCGATGTCGCGAGCCGAGGCCATGTCGTGCGAGACCAGCCAGCTCACCAGGTGGGTCTTGCGCTCGCGCGCGCCAGCGATGGCGTCGAGCATGGCGGACTCCTCGACCAGGCCATCGAGCACGAGCCTTTGCGGCAGGCCCGTGAGCACGGACCGTACCGATCCGGCGGCAACGGCGTTATCGTTCAAAGGCCCGCTCCACGCACGCCAACACCTTCCCTTCAGGCTTCCGGGAGACCCGCATCGTGTAGCCTAACCCACCGCGCCAGCAATTGTTAAATGAGCGGGAATGCTCCCATATCGTGACCCCCAAGCCTTTGACCCGGTTCACATTCGGGGGACGCCAGCCGCAGGCGTCAACTCACCCGGGAAGCGCGCCTGCAGGGCATCCCAGAGACGCCTCGTCTCCGGGTCCAGCGAGGCAGCCGGGGGGCCCTGGAACGACCTTGGCTCGGGTTTGAGGCGGTCCGCGGTGATGTATCGGGGGCCAGCACCAGTCAGCGCCGGAATCGCCGCCAGCAGCGTGCTGTGTGACAGGGCCGCCCGCTGTTTCTGCGCGATCAATTCGGCAATTCGCGGTTCCCGCAACTGCACCCAGCCCGACTCGGGGTCGAGTTCGTAATAGGCCGCAGCCTCGTCGATGACGCCGGATTCTGCATAGTGCCCGGCCATGATGCTGACCGTGTTGAAATCGGTTTCGGTGAAACGGATCCGCCGCGCGAGTGCGACGGCGCGCGAGGGCTCGGACATGAAAGGCACGAGCGAGAGCCCGTCGACGTCGGAAGGCGCTACGCCGGTCGCGAGCTCCTCGAGGGTCGGGCGCAGGTCCTCGACCGAGACCGGCCAACCGTAATTCAGGTCGGGACCCGGCAGCTTCGCACGGCCGAATGCCCGCATCGCCAGGACGACCCGGTACTGGTTCGGGCTCAGCACGCTGGTGCCATGACCCCACATCGAATCCCAGATTTCGCGGCCCGACCCGGTCTGGCGGATTATCGAATCATTCTCGCCGCCAAGCGCCTCGCCGTGGTCGGAAAGCAGCACGACGATCGCGTTGTCGAGTACGCCCTTTTCGGCGAGCATTTTCATGACGCCGCTGAATTGACGATCCACTTCGTGTACTGCCGCCTCATAGGACACGCGATAGGCATTGGGCACGGTCGGCTTCGGCTTGCCGGCCCACGAATACGGCCAGTGGGCAAGCGTGAGGTGGATCGCGAGAAATGCGGGGCCTTCTACCCGGATCTCGCGCTCAAGCCGGCGAACGAAGTCACGCGGCTGGTACGTCACGTACGCGGCGCGATTGGCCTTGTTGGACGGAAACAGCGCGCCGCCGAAAGGTGTCGAGACCACGAGGTTGATGAGCGGCATGTCGCCGGCATAACCCAGCAGGAAATCGATCGCACCGACCGGCGGCGTGACGGTCTGGTCGAAGCCGAAGGAGCGGTCGAAATTCGCATACCGCACCTCGTCCGTGGCGTAGATCGACCGATAGCCGTGGGCCCGCAAGGCATCGCCCAGCGTTTCGCCTTCGTGAACCAGGTGGCGAGGCATCAGGTTGTAGCGCGCGTTGGTCGAAACCGGATGACGTCCGGTCAGGATCGACATCCAGGACGGGTAGGTCCTCGCGAGCGGGGTGGTCGCGTCGTCGAAGCGGCGGGCGCCCTGCAGGAATTCGCGGATGGCCGGCGCATCCGCCGGCCCGCGCTTCGGAATCGTCAGGTCGTTGCGCAGGGAATCGATACCGAGAATGATGATGTCGGGCCGGGCTGTTGCGCCCCCGACCGCCACGGCGGGCGTCCTCGGGATCCATAGCACCAGCAACAGGGCCGCCGCCGCGGTTGCAACCGATGCAGCGCGCAAATTTACGCCCGGGTTCCAGTGCCAGGGCGGTCGAGGGACGACGCGCACCAGGAGCAGGACGACCCCGCAGGCGAGCATGACCGCCGCGACCGCGACATATGGGAGCCCGGCGATCCGGTTGCGCCACCAGGAATCGTCGCCGGCAAAAAGTGACGACGGGAAAAACGTCGTATTGATGGCCAGCGCCAGGCCCGCCAGCAGGATGAACCAGCCGCAGATCCACCAGCCCCGCCTCGCCCCGGATGCGCCCGGAAACGCCACCTCGGTCAGCCGCGCCAGCGCGAAGACGAGAAAACCAAACAGGGCGTGTACCAGCAGCCCCGCGGTTGCAAAAGCGCCGAGCTGGAGGCCGAGCCTCGAGCCAAGTGCCCGCTGCAAGCTGAGAGAAGACGTGATGCGATCATTTGCGAGGAACAGGTTGACCTCGCGCGCGATCCACCACAGGCAGGCGGCAAAGAACAGCAGCGACAGGACCTGCGCCAGAGCGAGCCCGGACCACCGGCTGCGGGTGCGATTCATGCCGGGTGTCAGCCGGTCAGCGGGCCAGCCGGGCATGCAAAAAACGAGGCCCCTGCATGCAGGGGCCTCGTCCGGACCCGCCCCGTGGCGGTTCCATCCATACCGATTACGAAGCGCCGCCGAAGCCCGAACGGCACGAGGCCGGCATGTGCTTGTCGCTCAGGCTGGTCACGCCTGTGTCGGAGTCGGTGCCGCCGCCGGCCTGGCCGCCCGAATTGACGTAGGTGCCGGTCGGCTGCAGGGCAGCGCCGCACATCCAGACCACGTCGCCGTTCTCGTTGACCAACGGCTGGATCGCCATCGTCGCGTCGGTGATCTTCGAGTTGGCGTCCTTGCCGTACGTGATCGTGATCGTGCCATTCGACACGTTCAGCGACTTCACGTAGCGGCCCGACTTGTCGGTTGCGGCCGCGGCCGAACCCATGCCCGCATCGACCAGGTCGACCGGCCAGTCGCCTGTCTGCGCCATGTACTCAGCGACGCCTGCCTTGATGTCCGACGCGAGCGACAAGCCTTCAGAGACCTGCGCGCGAATCGTGTAGTCCTGGTACGCGGGGATCGCGATCGCGGCCAGGATGCCGATGATGGCCACCACGATCATCAGTTCGATGAGCGTGAAGCCCTTCTGAAGAGTCTTCATTTCCATTAACTCCTGTGTAACAAGGGCGGCGCTCATGCGCCGATGCAACCTAGATACAGCAAGGATCATGCCAAGCCGCGGGGCCGCCGTAAGTGACGGACTTGGCAGTCTTTTTTCGGACTTGTCAGAAGATCGTCGGGGTCTGGCGACGGGGGACGCGACGTGCCGGGTCACAAAGTGACGCGGCGCGTCACTCGATGCCGAGTTTCTTGATGCGGTAGCGCAAAGCCCGGAAACTGATCCCGAGCGACCGGGCCGCGGCCGTCTTGTTGTAGCGGGCCTCTTCCAGGGCCTTTCGGATCGATGCCCGCTCCATGTCCTCGAGCGTCTGCGGCAGGGTGCCCGGACGGTGCAACGGCACCGATTCCTCGAAGTTGGGCGGTCCCCGTTGCTCGATGTCGTCCGGCCGGATGGTTTCGCCGTCGCACAGCGTCAGCGCGCGCTCGATCACGTTCTCCAGCTCGCGGACATTGCCCGGGTAGTCGTGCGTGGCGAGGAGCTCCATCGCCTGGTCCGAGATCGCGGGCGGAGCCATCCCGAGACGGGCCGCGAATCGCTGGGTCACGGCGGCGACGAGGGCGGGCACGTCCGCAAGCCGCTCGCGCAGGCTCGGTACCCGCATCTCGATCACGTTGATCCGGTAGTAAAGGTCCTCGCGGAAGCGGCCCGCGGCGACGAGTTCGCCCAGGTCGCGGTGCGTGGCGGAGAGGATGCGCACGTCCACCGGCTGCTCGCGCTGGTCACCCACGGGGCGTGCGGTCTTTTCCTGGATCAGGCGCAGCAGCTTCACCTGCATGACGAAGGGCAGGTCCGCGACCTCATCGAGGAACAGCGTGCCGCCTTCGGCCGCCTGGACCAGGCCGAGCTTGTCGGCGACGGCGCCGGTGAAGCTGCCGCGGCGGTGGCCAAAGAGCTCGCTCTCCATGAGTTCCGAGGGGATCGCGCCGCAGCTCACGGGCACGAATGGCGCGTCCTTGCGCGGTCCCGACTCGTGGATCAGGCGTGCGACCAGCTCCTTGCCAGTGCCGGATTCGCCGGTGATGTGTACCGGGGCCTGGCTGCGCGCCACCCGCGCGATCATGGTACGGAGCTTCTGCATCGGCTCGGAATCGCCGAGCAGGCGCCGCCCGCCGTCGGTGCCGCGGCGGCTGTCCGAGAGCTTGAGCGCCTGGTTGACGAGCTTGCGCAGGTCCGAGATGTCGACCGGCTTCCTGACGAAATCGAATGCGCCGAGCTTCAGCGCGAGCACCGCCGCCTCGACGTGGCCGTGCGCCGTGATGACGGCGACCGGCAATTCCGGCGCCTCGCGCTGGATCCATTCGATGAGTTCCGTGCCGTCGCCGTCGGGCAGGCGCAAGTCCGTGAGGCAGAGTGCGTAGCCACGGCGCGACTGCAGTTCGCGCCGCGCCGTGGCGAGGTCGTGCACCGCGTTCGAATCCACGCCCATGCGCGCCAGCGTCAGCGACAGCAGCTCGCAGAGGTCCGGCTCATCGTCGACGATCAGCGCGCGCGGGTTCGCCATGATTCAGGACTGTTGCCAGCGCTGCGGGTCGGCGAACACGATGCGGAAGGTGCTGCCGCCGCCGGTGCGCGCCTCGTAGATGAGGAGGGCGCGGTTGCACTGTGCGAGCTCGCGCGCGATGAACAGGCCAAGTCCCGTTCCGCTCGCGCTCGAGGTAAAAAAAGGCTCGAAAATGCGGTCGCTGATCGTCGAGTCGATGCCGGGGCCGCGGTCGAGCACCTCGAGGAACGGCCGGTTGCTGCCGGCGAGCCGGCCGATGCGCAGCTCCACCCGGTCGTCCGGCGCCTTTACCGAGTAGCGGAAGGCGTTCTCGCAGAGATTCCACAGGATCTGCCGCAGGTGCGAGGGATCCACGCGCACCTCGAGTTCCGGGTCCGGCATCTCGGCCACGAGCTGGCCGGCCTCGTGCCCGCCCGTACTCAGGAATTCCTGCGTGAAGTCCATGATCCACTCGCCGAGCGGCATGCGTTCCGGGCGCGTCGTCTCGCGACGCGCGAGCTGCTGGACGTTGCCGATGATGGTGCTGACGCGCTCGGTGTTCGCCCGGATGATGTCGACCATGCGGCGGTTCGCGTCCGCGAGGCTGGAATCCTCGCCGAGGAGCTGGGCCGCGTGGCTGATTGCGCCGATCGGATTGCGGATTTCGTGGGCGATCGAGGCCGACAGGCGGCCGAGCGCCGCCAGGCGCGTCTGGTGAATGCGGTCGTCCAGGGCCGTCAGGTCCTCGAGGAAGATGAGGACCGGCGGCGGATGTCCCTGGCCGAGCGGCGCGAAATGCGGGCGCACTTCGCGCAGTCCGTCCACGGCGAGCAGGTTTCCGCCGACCGAATCCGCCACGGGCGCGCTCTGGCGCCACATCGTGAGGAGATAAAGGAGCCGCGGCGACACTTCGCCCACCAGTGCATTCGCCAGCGCGTCGGTGCCGAGGATCTGGCGCGCCGACTCGTTGATGAGGCGGATGCGGTCCTGCTCGTCCACCACGACCAGGCTCTCGCGCAGCCGCTCGACGATGTACTGCGAGAGCTCCGCGAGGTTCGCGAGGTCGAGGTCGCGCTGGCGCACGAGGGCCTCGCTCTCTCGCAGGCGTCCGGCAAGCGGCGCGACCGCGAGTGCCGCGATCAGGATCACGCCGCCGAGAAGGCCCGCCTGCGTGAGGTCCGACGAGTCGGAGACGCCGTTGAACCACAGCATGATCTGCTGGCCGAGCACGCACAGCGCCGCGACCGCGCCGACCGTGGTCGCGATGCGGGGCGGCAGCAAGAGGCTGACGCCCGCGACCGGCATGATCAGGAGCAGCCCCGCGCCGCTCGACGCGCCGCCGCTCGTGACGAGCAGCGCGGTGACCGCGGCGATGTCGAAGGCGACGTGGATGTAAGCCTGCGCCTGCAGGCTCGGCCAGCGCCGTTTCAGCAGGCCGATGCAGACGACGCCGGTCGCGAACCAGGCGCCGAGCGTCGCGAGATAGAGCGCCGGCGAGGCGGCGCCCAGCGTCTGCGGGCGGCTCGCGAGCAGCGCGAGCGCGATCAGGACCGAGGGGATCGTGAGCCGGTAGAGATTCAGCAGCCCGAGGACGCGCCAGGCGAGTTCGGGATCGCCTGCCGGTTTCGCGGTGTCAGCCGGCTTTTTCACGGCGGCACTCTAGCATGCGTGACACGGCCGCCCCGCGCCGCTGTCCGCGTTTGCGACGCGGTTCAAGCCACCCGGTACAATGACGTGATGAACCTTCACGAATACCAGTCGAAGCGCGTCTTCGCCGACTACGGCGTTCCCGTGCCGGCCGGGCAGGTGGCCGCGAGCGCGGCGGAAGCCGTCGCCGCGGCGCACGCGCTGCCGGGACCGGTCTGGGCGGTCAAGGCGCAGGTGCATGCCGGGGGGCGCGGCAAGGCAGGCGGCGTGAAGCTGTGCCGTTCCGCGGAGGAAGTCGGCAAGGCGGCGCAGGCGATGCTCGGCGAGCGGCTCGTGACGCCGCAGACGGGTGCCGCGGGCCTGCCCGTCAACCTCGTCTACGTGGAATCCGGCAGCGCAATCGAGCGCGAGCTGTATCTCAGCGTGCTGCTCGACCGCGAGCACAGCCGCATCGCCTTCGTCGCCTCCGCGGCCGGCGGGATGAACATCGAGGAAGTCGCGGCCCGCGAACCGGAGAAAATCCTGCGCGTGGACGTCGACCCCGCGGCGGGCCTGCAGTCCTACCAGTGCCGGCGGCTCGCCTACGGCCTTGGACTCGACGGCAGGCAGGTTGCCGAGTTCGAGCGCATCGCGCGCGCGCTGTACCGGCTCTACCTCGAGCGCGACTTGTCGCTGGTCGAGATCAACCCGCTGATCGTGACCGACAAGGGCAGGCTCGTTGCGCTCGACGCGAAGGTCAACGTCGACGCAAACGCGCTGTTCCGCCAGCCCGAGCTGGCCGCGTTGCGCGACCCGTCGCAGGAAGACGAGATGGAGCGCCAGGCCGCCGAGCACGAGCTCAACTACGTCTCCCTCGAAGGCAACATCGCCTGCATGGTGAACGGCGCCGGTCTCGCGATGGCCACGATGGACCTGATCAAGCTGCACGGCGGCGAGCCGGCGAATTTCCTCGATGTGGGCGGCACGGCGACGGCCGAGCGCGTGACCGCGGCGTTCCGCCTGATCCTCTCGAACGCGCGCGCGCGCGCAATCCTGGTCAACATCTTCGGCGGCATCGTGCGCTGCGACGTCATCGCCGAGGGGATCATCCAGGCCGTGCGCGTGGCCGGCGTCCGGTTGCCGGTCATCGTGCGCCTGGAAGGCACGAATGCCGACAAGGCGCGCAAGCTGCTGGCCGCGAGCGGGCTTGCGATCACCGTCGCGAAGGACGTCTCCGACGCCGCCACCAAGGCCGTGCGCCTCGCGCGCACGGGGTCGAAGCGATGAGCATCCTGGTCAACCGCAGGAGCCGCGTGCTGTGCCAGGGGTTCACCGGCAAGCAGGGCACGTTCCATTCCGAACAGGCGATCGCCTACGGCACCCGCCTCGTCGGCGGCGTGACACCGGGGCGGGGCGGGTCGACGCATCTGGACCGGCCCGTGTTCAACACCGTGCACGACGCGGTCCAGGCGACGAAAGCGGACGTCAGCGTGATCTACGTGCCGGCGCCATTTGCCGCCGATGCGATCCTCGAGGCGGCGGACGCCGGCATCCGGCTCATCGTCTGCATCACGGAAGGGATCCCGGTCAACGACATGGTACGGGTGAAAGCGGCGCTCGCGGGCGCCAGGAGCCGGCTGGTCGGCCCGAATTGCCCGGGCGTCATCACGCCCGGCGAATGCAAGGTCGGCATCATGCCGGGCTTCATCCACCGTCCGGGCAAGGTCGGGATCATCTCGCGCTCCGGCACGCTGACCTACGAGGCCGTGTTCCAGACCACGAATGTCGGGCTCGGCCAGACCACTTGCGTCGGCATCGGCGGCGACCCGGTGCGCGGCCTCAACTTCATCGAGGTGCTGGCGCTGTTTGAGCGCGACCGCGACACCGCCGGCATCATCATGGTGGGCGAGATTGGCGGCACCGACGAGGAAGCGGCCGCCGAATACATCCACCGCGAGGTGACGAAACCCGTGGTCGCCTACATCGCGGGCGTCACCGCGCCTGCCGGCAAGCGCATGGGCCATGCCGGCGCCGTGATCGCCGGCGGCAAGGGCACGGCGGCGGACAAGTACGCCGCGCTCGAGGAAGCCGGCGTGCGCACCGTCCGCTCGGCCGCAGACCTCGGCGTCGCGATGCAGCAGGCGCTCGCCGCCGGGCGGCGCCGCGGACGCAAACGCAAGCGCTGACACCTTGCCGCGGATCGCTCTCGCGCAGATCAACGCCACGGTCGGCGACATCGCCGGCAATGCCGCCCGCATTGCCGAGCGGCTCGCCGATGCCAGGTCCCGGGGCGCCGCGCTCGTGGTCACCCCGGAGCTCGCGCTATCGGGCTATCCGCCGGAGGACCTGCTCCTCCATCGCGGCTTTCGCCGGCGCGTCGAGGAATCGCTGGCCCGTCTCGCGGAGGCGGCCCGGGGCATCGACCTGCTGCTCGGCTACCCGGAATATTCCGGCGGCGTGCTGTTCAATGCGGCCGCCTGGATCCGGGACGGCAGGCTGATCGCCAACTACCGCAAGCAGCGGTTGCCGAATTACCAGGTCTTCGACGAAAAGCGCTATTTCTCGCCGGGCGACACCTTCATATCCGTCGAGCTGGGCGGCGTTCGCATCGCGCCCGTCATCTGCGAGGACGTCTGGCATGCGGACATCGGCGTGGGCGCACGCCGCGCCGGCGGCCAGCTCGTGCTCGCGATCAACGCCTCGCCCTACGAGCGCGGCAAGCAGGCCGGACGCGAAGCCATGCTGGCTGCGCGCGCGAGAGAGAACGGCGTCCCGTTCGCCTACGTGAACCTGGTGGGCGGCCAGGACGAACTGGTATTTGACGGCTGCAGTTTCGCGGTCGACGCGGCCGGCCGGGTCGTGCACCGCGCGCCCGCGTTCGAGGAGTCGCTCACGATGCTCGAACTGGCGGACGCGGGGCAGGGCGCCGCCATCGTGCCCTCGGCGCCCGCGCCGCTGCCCGAGGCGGAGGAAAGCACCTGGCGGGCGATCGTGCTCGGCGTGCGCGACTACGTCGACAAGCACCGTTTCGAGGGCGTCGTGATCGGCCTTTCGGGCGGGGTCGACTCGGCGCTGGTGCTGGCGATCGCCTGCGATGCGCTCGGGCCTTCGCGCGTGCACGCGGTCATGATGCCCTCGCGGTTCACCTCGGACATGTCGACGTCGGATGCCGAAGCCATGGCGCGCGGGCTCGGCGTGAAGTTCTCGTCGATATCGATCGAGGGCATGTACCAGGCGACGCTTGCGGCGCTCGCACGCGAGTTCGGCGGCCGCGCGCCCGACACGACGGAGGAGAACATCCAGGCGCGCTGCCGCGGCATGCTGCTGATGGCGATCTCGAACAAGACCGGTCGCATGGTGCTGACGACCGGCAACAAGAGCGAGATGGCGGTCGGCTACGCCACCCTCTACGGCGACATGGCGGGCGGTTATGCGCCGATCAAGGACTGCAGCAAGTCGCTGGTGTGGCGCCTCGCGCGCTGGCGGAATCGTCAGCCGCCGGCGCCGGTCATACCGGAGCGCATCATCGAGCGGCCGCCGACCGCGGAACTGCGCGACAACCAGCTCGACAGCGACAGCCTGCCGCCCTACGAGGTGCTCGATCCGATCCTCGAGGCCTTCATCGAGGACGACCGCTCGGTAGACGAGATCGTGGCGATGGGTTTCGAGCGCGCAACGGTCACGCGCGTGCTCGAACTGGTCAAGCGCAGCGAATACAAGCGGCGACAGGCCCCGCCCGGTGTTCGCGTGAGTGGCCGCGCCTTTGGCCGCGACTGGCGATACCCCATCACATCCGGCTACCGCCCCGGCGAATCCTGACGGTTTCCGCGATGGGGCCCCTCGGGTCGCCGATGGCGCGGCCGGACGCCCGGGGAACCCGTGAGCGAGCGAATGTGAGATCTGCTGAGCGAGCGAACGGCGTTCCCCGGGGCGTCCACCCCGCGCCATTCAACTCACCAGATGTGCCACCAGCCCTTGGTCTTGATGTCGGGCTCGACGTCCGGGTAATTGAGCGCGAACACCTCGTGCGAGCGCTCGGCGAGGTCGTCGAGGCCGAGCCCCTTGTAGGAGGAAATCATGATCTCGAGCGCGTGCCGGACGGCCGGGGCGCCGTCGTAGTTCTCGATGCAGTAGCGCGCGCGGTCGATCGCGGCGACGTAGGCCTCGCGCTTCAGGTAAAGGTTCGCGACGTAGACTTCGTAGTCGGCCAGGCGATTGCGAAGGAAGATCATGCGCTGCCGGGCGTCGTGCGCGTAGATGCTGTTCGGGTGCTGCTTGATGAGCTGGTCGAAGGCGTCGAAGGCCCGCCGTACGTCCTGCGGCGGCCGCTCGTTGAGGTCGGTGTGGAACCAGCGCTCGAGGAAGTTCGGCGAGCGCTCGAAATAGATCAGTCCGCGCAGGTACATCGCGTAGTCCACGCGCGGGTGGGTGGGGTTCTCGCGGATGAACTGGTCCGCCGCGTCTTCCGCGGACTCCTGCTCGCGGCTCCGGTAGTAGGCGTAGATGATGTCGAGCCGCGACTGGCGCGCTTCCTCGCTGAACGGGTAGCGCGCGTCGAGCGCCTCGTAGTAGCGCACCGCGCCGCGGTAGTCGCCGCCGAGCAGCAGCTTGTGGGCTTTCTCGTACATGTGGCCGGGCTGCAATTGCTCGGCCTGGCGCTCCTTGTATCCGCAGCCGGCGACTGCGAGCATGCTGCACGCGACGAGCAGGGCGCGCGCCATCGATCGGGCTGGCTGCAAAGGAGTGGACCCCGGCTGTTGAACCGACGCAGTATACCGGCAACAGACCGCTCTCGACCCCCATGAGTTCCTCCCGTCACCAACGCGAGCTGCGGCTTCCGCCGCAGGCCGCTGGCCGGCGCCTCGACCAGGCATTGGCGGAGGCCCTGCCGGAATTCTCGCGCTCGCGCCTCAAGCGCTGGATCGACGAAGGGCGCCTCACGGTGGATGGCGAGCTTCCGCGCCCGCGCGACATCGTCGCGGGCGGCGAGCGCGTCGCCCTCGATGCGCCGGACGAGGACGCGGTCGCGCCGGTCGCGCAGGACATCGGCATCGCGATCGCCTGGGAGGACAACGACGTGATCGTCGTCGACAAGCCGGCGGGGCTGGTCGTGCACCCCGGCGCCGGCAAGCCGGACGGCACGCTGCAGAATGCGCTGCTTGCGCACGACCCGAAGCTCGCGAAACTGCCGCGCGCGGGCATCGTGCACCGGCTCGACAAGGACACGACGGGACTGCTGATCGTCGCGCGCAACGAACCGGCGCGCACGACCCTCGCGGCGGCGCTGGCGGCGCGCGAGATCCACCGCGAATACCAGGCAGTCTGCGTCGGCGTCATGACGGCGGGGGGCAAGGTGGACGCGCCGATCGACCGTCACCCGGTGGATCGCGTGCGCATGGCCGTGCGCCAGAGCGGCCGCGACGCGGTCACGCACTATCGCGTGATCGAGCGGTTCCGCCGCCATACCTGGGTGCGCGTGACGCTCGAGACCGGCCGTACTCACCAGATCCGCCTGCATCTTTCGCACGCGGGCTATCCGCTGGTCGGCGACCCGGTCTACGGCCGGCGTCTCGCGATTCCGCGCGGCGCCACGCCTGCGCTCGCCGACTTGCTGCGCGGATTCCGCCGCCAGGCGTTGCATGCGGCCAGGCTCGTCTTTCCGCACCCGCGGGACGGCCGCAGCGTCGAGGTCGAATCGCCGCTGCCGGCCGACATGCGCGCCCTGATTGCAGGCCTCAAGCGCGATTTAAGGGCGGCGGCGGACTGATGGCCGCGCCGGAATTCCTGCGGCCACGCTGGCCGGCGCCCGCGCGCGTGCACGCTGCGATGACGACCCGCATGGGCGGCACCAGCGTCGGACCGTTCGCGGGTTTCAACCTGGCGACGCACGTCGGCGACGACCCCGCGGCGGTTGCCGCCAACCGCCGGCGCCTGCGTGAAGCGCTCGCGCTGCCGCGGGAGCCGGCGTGGCTCGAGCAGGTCCACGGCACCCGCGTCGCCGTCCTGCCGGGACCGGCGCCGGGCCCGGCCGACGCGGCCGTGGCCTTTGCGCCGGATACTGTCTGCGCCGTGCTCGTCGCCGACTGCCTGCCCGTGTTTTTCGCCAGCCGCGACGGCGATCGCGTCGGCATCGCGCACGCCGGCTGGCGCGGGCTCGCGGCCGGCGTCGTCGAGGCGACCGTTGCCGCGCTCGACTGCGACCCGGGGCGGCTCGTCGCCTGGCTCGGTCCTGCAATCGGCCCGCGCGCCTTCGAGGTGGGCCCCGAGGTGCGCGAAGCCTTGCTCGCGCGCGACGGCGGGGCGGCCGGCGCATTCGAGGCTGCGCGCGTCGGGTACTGGCTCGCGGACCTGCCGGCGCTCGCGCGACGCCGGCTGGCAGCCGCGGGCGTCGGCGCCGTCGCGGGCGGCGACACCTGTACGCACGCGGATCCGGCACGCTTCTATTCCTACCGGCGCGATGGCGCGACCGGCCGCATGGCCGCGCTCGCATGGCTCGAGTGAGGTAGGATTCGCGCCCGTGTCGCCTTTCTCGAATGTCCTGCTGCTGACTCTCGCCGCCGGCGCCCTGTCGGCGTTCATCGCCGGCGGCTTCATGGTGCTGCCCGCCGCGAAGCGAAACGCGCTGCTGCCGCATCTCGTGAGTTTCGCGACCGGCGCGCTGCTCGGCGCCGCGTTGCTCGCGCTGCTGCCGCATGCGCTCGACTCCGGCGCCAGCGCGCACGGCATCGGCATGGCGCTCGCGGGCGGCATCATCGCCTTCTTCGTACTGGAGAAGCTGGTGCTCTGGCGCCACTGTCACGCGGACGCCTGCGAGGCGCACGGACCGCAGGACCGCCATCGTGACCGCGCGTCGGCGACGCTGATCCTCTGGGGCGATGCCTTCCACAACATCCTGGACGGCGTGCTGATCGCGGCCGCCTACCTGACCAACCCGCACCTTGGCGTGGTCACGACGGTCGCGGTATTCGCGCACGAAATCCCGCAGGAAGTCGGCGACCTCGCGATCCTGCTGAATGGCGGCATGTCGCGCAGGCGTGCGCTGCTGCTCAACATCGCGGTCAGCCTGACCTCGGTGGCGGGCGCCGTCGTCGCCTGGTTCCTGCTCGCGAAGGCTCTCGAGTGGCTGCCGTACGCCATCGCGATCGCCGCGGCGAGCTTCCTGTATGTCGCGGTCGCGGACCTGATCCCGGGCCTGCACCGACGCGTCGACGCGAAGACCTCGATCCAGCAGGTCGCACTGATCGCGCTCGGCATCCTGGTCATCGGCTTCACGCACGAATTCGCCCACTGAATTCTGGCGGTTGCGCGGACTTCGCGCCGGCCGGGGACCCCCGCTCACGCCGCCGGAACTTACGCGCTCGCTCGGGGACCCGTCCGGCGCCCGTTGCCCGCTCATAAAAGGGGACAGTCACCTTTTCCTTTGCTCCTTCGGGAAAAGGTGACTGTCCCCTTTTATGAGCGGGCAATCGCAACTAGCTGTTGAGTTGCAGCGCCTCGCGCAGGCCGATGAGCACGAGTTCCGGGATATGGGCGTCGAACAGCTTCTCGTCCTCGAACAGACGCGCGAACCCGCCCGTGCCGACGAGAATCGTGGGCTTGTCCGCGAAGTACTGCGAGCGCACCTCGGCGCAGAGATGCTTCAGGATCGCGATATTGCCGTGATAGAGCCCCGCCTGGATGCTCTCGACCGTCGAGCGCCCGAGCAGCTCGGGCGGCTTCCTGATCTCGACCTTCGGCAGCCGCGCGGTGCGTGCATCCAGGCTTTCCATCGCCAGCCGGAGCCCCGGCAGGATCACGCCGCCGAGGTAGTCGCGCTCCCCGGTGAGGGCATCGATGGTGGTCGCCGTGCCGAAATCCACCAGGATCGCGTTCTGGCCGGGAAACAGCTTCGCCGCCGCGATCGCGCCGGCGATGCGGTCGCTGCCGACTTCGAGCGGGTTCCGGTACCTGATCTTGAGGCCGGTGCGCACGCCCGGCTCGAGCAGGAACGGACGCAGGCCGAAGTATTTCAGGCTGGCGTTCCGCACCGAGTGCACCAGGTCCGGCACCACCGAGCAGATCGCGACGGATTTTATCGTCCCCGGCTCGATGCCGTTCTCGCGCAGCACCTGGCGGCAGAAGAGCCCGTACTCGTCCGAGGTGTTCTCGGCACGGGTCGTGCGTCGAAACTGCAGCGCCAGCCGGTCCTCGTCGAAGACGCCGCCGTAGATCTGGCTGTTGCCGATGTCGAGGACCAGGATCATCGCGCCGCCGCCTCGAGCTGATCCCCGAGCAGCTGCGCCAGCGCGATCGCGAGCTTCTCGCGGCCGACGTAGCGCCGCACGCGGCTGCTGCCGTTCTCGTGCACGAAGAACAGGTGCTCCTCGCCGTCGGCGAGCGTCGAGACGTCGTTCTGCACGACATAGCGGGCGCGGCTGCGCTTCAGGAGCTCGCGCGCCGCGCGCGCCTGGGCGCTGGCGTCGGGGTCGTGGGTGAGCTTGAACCCGACCAGGATCAGGTCGGGGTTGCCCGCGTAGCCCATGATGCGGTCGATGATCTTGTGGGTCGGCTGCAGCCGGACCGAAAGCTCCTGGCCCGACTCGATCTTGGTGCCGGCCGCCGGCTCGGCGACCGCAAAGTCGCCCACGGCGGCCGCGTGGACCACCGCCGCGCAGGCGCTGTCGCGCACCAGACGCCTCAGCGTCGTGTCGAGCGAGGCGTGGTCCGTGAATGCCTCGCGGCGCGCAACGCCGCCGGCCTGGACTGAGTCGGCGCCCGCGACCTGGGTGACTTCCAGTCCGCGCGACGCCAGCGCTTCCGCGATGGCGGCGCCCGTGCGGCCGCTCGAGAGGTTCGAGATGAAGCGGACGCTGTCGATCGGCTCGCGCGTCGCGCCCGAGGTGACGACGACCTTCACGCCTTCGTCTCCAGCGACCGCAGCACGCTTTTCTCCAGCTCGTCCACCTCGAGGAGCCGCCCTTCGCCCTGTTCTCCGCAGGCGAGGCGGCCGTCGCCGACCGGCAGCAGCGTCGCGCCGAAGCCCGCGAGCCTTTCGCGCGCAGCCCGGCTCGCGGGGTGGTCCCACATCGCCGCATTCATGGCCGGCGCGACGAGGTAGGGCTTGCGCGGGAGTTCCCAGGCGAGAAACAGCGCGCCGATTGCATCGTCGGCAAGTCCCGACGCGAGCCGGTTGATGGAGTTCGCGGTCGCGGGGCAGAGCAGCGCGAGGTCGGCCCAGCGAGCGAGACGGATGTGGTCCATGGTGCGGCCCGTCTCGTAGAGATCCGTGAACGGCGGTCGCCCGGTGAGGCCTTCGAGCGTCGCCGCCCCGACGAACCGTTGCGCGCCCGCGCTCGCGACCGTCTGCACGGCGAAGCCGCGCTTCACCAGGCGCGATACCAGCTCGCAGGCCTTGAAGCAGGCGATCGAGCCCGTGAGCTGGAACAGGATTCGCTGGCCGGTCTTATCAGACATTGTCGATGAGCCTCACGTCGCCCAGCCGGACCGCCGCGAGCCGGCGGCCGTCGCGGTCGGCGACATAGTCCACGTCGAAACCTTCGTGCAGGAGCGCGGCTGCGGCCTCCACTGCGGGCCGGCCCGCGGCCAGGCTCTCCGCCAGCACGCGGTGCAGGGCGGGCGCCCTGGCGCGGTCCGCCGGCGCGAGCAGGCGATTGCGGGAACTCAAGGCAAGGCCGTCCGGCTCGCGCAGCGTCGGGCAACGCACGATGGCCGAGTCGAGGAAGAAAGCGCGGGCCAGGCCCTCGACCAGCTGCAGCTGCTGGTAATCCTTCTCCCCGAAGTAGGCACGCTCGGGCCGCATCAGGAGCAAAAGCTTCAACACGACCGTCAGCACGCCGTCGAAATGCCCGGGCCGGGTAGCACCCTCGAGCTCGAGGCTCAGTTCATTTTCCGTCACCCGATAGTGATAGCCGTCGGGATACAGTTCGTCGGGTCGCGGCACGAATACGAGATCGCAGCCGGCGGCCTGCAGCGTCGCCAGATCCTGCTCCAGCGTGCGCGGGTAGCGTGCAAGGTCGTCCGGGTCGTTGAACTGCGCCGGGTTCACGAAGATGCTGGCGATCGCCCGGGCATTCTCCGATTTCGCGCGGGTGACGAGCGAGACGTGCCCGGCGTGCAGCGCGCCCATGGTCGGCACGAAGCCGGTCGTGCCCGGCTTGCGGGCGCGGCGCCAGGCCACGAGTTCCGCAGCTGTCTCGATGACCTTCAAGCGTCGTAGCTCTCGGCCGCGGCCGGGAAGCCGCCCTGCTTGACATCGGCATCGAAGCGGTCGAGCGCGTCGCGCACCTGGCCGAAGCCGTCGAGGTAGGTGCGCAGGAACTTCGGGCGGTGACCGTTCGACAGGCCGATCAGGTCCTGGAGCACCAGCACCTGGCCGTCGCAGTCGATGCCGGCGCCGATGCCGATGGTCGGGATCGAGAGCGAGCGCGTGACGCGGGCGGCGAGCGCGGAGGGCACGCACTCGAGGACCAGCGAGAAACAGCCGAGCGACTCGAGCAGCCTGGCGTCGTCGAGGATGCGCGCCGCGTCGTCCTCGGAGCGGCCCTGTACGCGAAAACCCGCGAGCGCATTGACGGATTGTGGCGTGAGCCCGAGGTGTCCCATGACGGGCACGCCGGATCCCGTGATGGCGGTGATCACGTCCTCGTGCCCGGCGACGCCCTCGAGCTTCACCGCCTGGGCGCCCGCGCGCATCAGCGCGGCGACCGCGTCGAGCGCGGCAGGAACGCCCTTGCGGAACGACAGGAATGGCAGGTCGCCGACCAGGAAGCGCGTGGGCGCACCGCGCCGCACGGCCGCCGTGTGCATGGCCATGAGCTCGACCGTCGCCCCGAGCGTGTCCGGCTGGCCGTGCATGACCATCGCCGCGCTGTCGCCGACCAGGATGCAATCCACCTTCGAGGCCTCGAGCGCGCGCGCGAGGCTCGAGTCGTAGCAGGTGACCATCGAGATCTTGCGGCCGGCGGCTTTCGCCGCGGCGAAATCGAGGACGGATTTCATGCGCGCTCCCTGCCCGCGGCGGCGATGAAAGCCTGGTACACGCCCGCGAGCGCGGTGCCGTCGAGGGCGCCGAGATGCGCGTCGATCGTCTCGCTGTCGCCGCGCGCGACCGGCCCGGTCAAGGCCCCGTCGCTGGAGGAGATGACGTTTTCGATGATGCGGCGCGGATAGGCGGCAAGCGCCTCGCGCGGCGCCCCGAAGCGCGTTGCCATCGCCTCGAAGAAGTCGCGCCACAGCACCGCGGTAAAGCCGCCGGCGAGCGCGCAGAGTGCGTGGTAATAGGCCTTGTCTTCGGTCTTGAGCGGAAAGCAGGGATTCGGCAGCCGCGGGAACAGCGCGCGGAATTCCGCGCAGGCATCCAGGTGCGTCTCCTCCTGGTCCACGAACACCGGAATGTCCCGGTAGAACGCCGGTTCGTAGAGCGCGGTGGCAAAGCTCATCAGCGGGTGCGCGCCCAGGGCGCCCGCGAAGCTCCGGCCGCCGCAGAAGTGCACGAAGCGGCGGTCGTCGAATCCCTCGGCCCGCAGCCGCGCCAACACCGGCGCGATCGCATCGTCCGAAACGGCCAGCAGGATCGTCGGGCAGCCGGCGAGCGCCTCGGCCGCGGTTACGCCCGGCTTGCCGTTCGCGCGCGCGAGCCTTCTCGACCACAGCTTCCACGGGATGCCGAGGCTCGTGAAGTAATGGCGCCAGTGCTGCGACAGGCGGCCGTCGCCGACGAAGCCGTAGGGGGAGTGCCCGGAATCCGGGCGTCTGCGGGGTACCTGTCCCATGGATCAAGTCCCTATTCCAGCAAAAAATCTCGACTTCCGGTCGCGGCCGCTCGCACGGTCCGCGCCAGCGGGAATTCTCTCAGATCGCGGCGGCTGGCTCCACCCGCCCTTGTCTAACGGCGCGCAAAGCCTTGAAATTCGCGCTAAATTTGCTCACCCACGGGTTGAATCGGGCCGTGCCGGGCCCCACAACTCCCGCACGTCAAATGCCCGGGAAGCTGCCATGCGCCAGGATCGGCTGACCACGAAATTCCAGCTCGCGCTCGCGGATGCGCAATCGCTCGCTGTCGGGCGCGATCACCAGTTCATCGAGCCCGCGCACCTGATGCTCGCGCTCCTCGACCAGGAGGGCGGCAGCGCCCGCCCGCTGCTCGACCGCGCGGGCACCAACGTCATCCAGCTGCGCTCGCGCCTGCTCGAGCTGCTCGGCCGAATTGCGACCGTCGAGGGTACGGGCGGCGACGTGCATCCGTCCAACGACCTCGTCAAGCTCCTGAACGTCACCGACAAGCTCGCACAGAAGCGCGGCGACCAGTACATCTCGAGCGAGTTGTTCGTGCTCGCGGCCTGCGAGGACCGCGGCGCGCTCGGCCAGGCGCTGAAGGATTCCGGCGCCGTGCGAGGCGCCGTGGACAAGGCGATCTCGGACCTGCGCGGCGGCGAGACGGTGGACGATCCCAACGCGGAGGAACAGCGCGGCGCCCTGCAGAAGTACACGGTCGACCTGACCGAGCGGGCGGAGTCGGGGAAGCTCGATCCGGTCATCGGCCGCGACGACGAGATACGCCGCACGATCCAGGTGCTGCAGCGCCGCACCAAGAACAACCCGGTGCTGATCGGCGAGCCGGGCGTCGGCAAGACTGCGATCGTCGAGGGCCTCGCGCAGCGCATCGTCAACGGCGAGGTGCCCGAAGGGCTCAAGGACAAGCGCATCCTCGCGCTCGACATGGGCACGCTGATCGCCGGCACCAAGTTCCGCGGCGAATTCGAGGAACGGCTGAAGGGCGTGCTCAACGACCTCGCGAAGCAGGAAGGCCGGGTCATCCTCTTCATCGACGAGCTGCACACCATGGTCGGCGCCGGCAAGGCCGAGGGCTCGATGGACGCCGGCAACATGCTCAAGCCCGCGCTCGCGCGCGGCGAGCTGCACTGCGTCGGCGCGACCACGCTCGACGAGTACCGCAAGCACGTCGAGAAAGACGCGGCGCTCGAGCGCCGGTTCCAGACCGTCTTCGTCGGCGAGCCCTCGGTCGAGGACACGATCGCGATCCTGCGCGGCCTGAAGGAGCGCTACGCCGTCCACCACAAGGTCGAGATCACGGACCCGGCGATCGTCGCGGCGGCGACGCTCTCGCACCGCTACATCACCAACCGCCAGCTCCCGGACAAGGCCATCGACCTCATCGACGAGGCGGCGAGCCGCATCCGCATGGAAATCGACTCCAAGCCCGAGGAGATGGACCGCCTCGAGCGCCGCATCATCCAGCTCAAGATGGAGCGCGAGGCGCTCAAGAAGGAGAAGGACGAGGCCTCGAAGAAGCGGCTCGGGCAGCTCGAGCAGTCGCTGACCGGCCTCGAAAAGGAGTTCGCGGACCTCGAGGAAATCTGGACGGCGGAAAAGGCCGCGGTCCAGGGCGCCGCGCACATCAAGGAGGAGATCGAGCGGACCAAGCTCGAGATCGAGGCCGCGCGGCGCGCGGGAAACCTCACGCGCGCGTCCGAATTGCTCTACGGCAAAATGCCCGACCTCGAGAAGCGCCTCAAGACCGCGCAGGAGGCGGAAGCGAAGGCGCCGACGCTGGTGCGCAACAAGGTGACCGAGGAGGAGATTGCCGAGGTCGTCTCGAAGTGGACCGGCATACCGGTTTCCAAGATGCTCGAGGGCGAGCGCGACAAGCTCCTCAAGATGGAGCAGGAACTCGGCAAGCGCGTGGTCGGCCAGGAGGAGGCCGTGCGCATCGTGTCCGACGCGATCCGCCGCTCGCGCGCCGGGATCTCGGATCCCAACAGGCCGAACGGCTCCTTCCTGTTCCTGGGCCCGACCGGCGTCGGCAAGACCGAACTCACCAAGGCACTCGCGGAATTCCTCTTCGACACCGAGGAGGCGCTGGTGCGCATCGACATGTCCGAGTTCATGGAGAAGCACTCGGTGGCGCGGCTCATCGGTGCGCCCCCCGGCTATGTCGGCTACGACGAGGGCGGCTACCTGACCGAGGCCGTGCGCCGCCGGCCGTACTGCGTGATCCTGCTCGACGAGGTCGAGAAGGCGCACCCGGACGTGTTCAACGTGCTGCTGCAGGTGCTCGACGACGGGCGGCTGACCGACGGGCAGGGGCGCACGGTGGACTTCCGCAATACGGTCGTGATCATGACCTCGAACCTCGGCTCGCAGGTGATCCAGGAAATGGCGGGCGAGGAGAACTACGAGGCGATGAAGAAAGCGGTGCTCGAGATCGTCGGCCAGCATTTCCGCCCGGAGTTCATCAACCGCATCGACGACATCGTCGTGTTCCACCCGCTCGGGCGCGAGCACATCCGCAGGATCGTCGGGATCCAGACCGGGTACCTGCGCCGCCGCCTCGGCGATCGCGACATCCGCCTCGAGCTCGACCAGAAGGCGGAAGACCTGCTCGGCGCGGCTGGCTTCGATCCCGTGTACGGCGCCAGGCCGCTCAAGCGCGCGATCCAGCAGCAACTCGAGAACCCGCTCGCGCAAAGGATCCTCGCGGGCGAGTTCGGCCCGGGAGACACGGTCAAGGTCACGGCCAGGGACGCGGCGCTGGTTATGCGAAAATAGCCGGCGAGGGAGCCCGCCGATGCCGTTTTACGAATACCAGTGCGCCGCCTGCGGGCACCACCACGAGGAACTGCAGAAGGTCAGCGACCGGCCGCTGCGCAAGTGCCCGGCCTGCGGCCGCCCGTCGCTGAAGCGCCTCGTCTCGGCGCCGGTCTTTCGCCTCAAGGGCGGCGGCTGGTACGAGACCGACTTCAAGAACGACAAGGAATCGCAGCGCAACATCGCCGGCGAGAAGGAACCCGCCAAGGCTGACAGCCCGCCCGCCGAAAAGGCCAAGGACGAGAAGGCCAGGGACGACAAGACGGACGCGAAGCCGGAGGCCAGGCCGGTCGAGAAAAAGGCCGAGCCTGCGCCGAAAGCCGGCTCCGGGAACAAGCCGAAACCTGCCCGGCGCAAGCCGGCCCGCCGCCGTCCGGCGCGGCGCTAGGCGCGGTTGCCACGGCTGCGTCGCGGCACGTAACATCGCGCGCCTTGCCTATGTCCATGCGCACCCACTACTGCGGAGAAATCGGCGAATCGCTGGCAGGCCGCACGCTCGAGGTCGCCGGCTGGGTGCATCGCCGTCGTGACCACGGCGGCGTGATCTTCGTCGACCTGCGCGACCGCTCCGGCCTGCTGCAGGTCGTGTTCGACCCGGATGCCGCGGAGGCCTTCGAGGTGGCCTCCCGCCTCGGCCGCGAGTACTGCATCCAGGTGCTGGGCAAGGTGCGGCCGCGGCCTGCGGGCACGGCGAACGCGGGCCTGGCTTCCGGGCAGGTCGAGCTCCTGGCCGCGAAACTCGTCGTGCTCAACCCGTCCGCGACGCCGCCATTCTCGCTCGACGAGGAGGTCGGCGAGGAGCTCCGGCTCAAGCACCGCTATATCGACCTGCGCCGGGACGTGATGCAGGAGCGCCTGCGCCGGCGTCATGCCATCACGCGCGCGATGCGCGAGTACCTCGACGAACATCACTTCGTGGACATCGAGACGCCGATGCTGACCAAGGCGACGCCCGAGGGCGCGCGCGACTACCTGGTCCCCTCGCGCACGCATCCCGGCAAGTTCTTCGCGCTGCCGCAGTCGCCGCAGATCTTCAAGCAGCTCCTGATGATGAGCGGCTTCGATCGCTACTACCAGATCGCGCGCTGCTTCAGGGACGAGGACCTGCGCGCCGATCGCCAGCCCGAGTTCACCCAGCTCGACGTCGAGACCTCGTTCCTGGAACAGGAGCAGGTCATGGCGCTGATGGAAGCGCTGATCCGCCACGTGTTCTCGCGGGTGCTGAAAATCCAGCTTCCGGATCCGTTTCCCCGCCTGACGTATGCCGACGCAATGCGCCGCTTCGGGTCCGACAAGCCGGACCTGCGGGTACCGCTCGAACTCGCGGACGTGGCGGACCTGGTGCGCGGTTCGGAGTTCAAGGTGTTCGCGGCGCCCGCCGCGAATCCGGACGGGCGCGTCGCGGCGCTGCGGGTCCCGCGCGGCGGCGAGCTCAGCCGCCGGCAGATCGACGACTACACGGCTTATGTCGCACGCTTCGGCGCGCGCGGGCTCGCGTATATAAAGGTCAACGACGCAGGCAACGGGCGCGACGGCCTGCAATCGCCGATCCTGAAGTTCCTGCCGGACGATGCCCTGGCGGGCATCCTAGCCCGTACCAAGGCGGAAGCGGGCGACCTCGTCTTTTTCGGCGCCGACAAGGCGAAAGTCGTGAACGACGCGCTCGGCGCGCTGCGCCTGCAGCTCGGGCGCGACCTCGGAATCGTCGAAGACGCCTGGAAGCCGGTCTGGATCACGGAGTTCCCGATGTTCGAGTGGGACCCGGACGCGAAACGCTGGATGGCGATGCACCATCCGTTTACCGCGCCCGCGGATCCGGATCCGGCCGCGCTCACCGCGGATCCGAAGGGCGCGTCCGCCCGCGCCTACGACATGGTGCTGAACGGCTCCGAAATCGGGGGCGGCTCGATCCGCATACACCGGGAGGACATGCAGAGCGCGGTGTTCGATCTGCTCGGCATCTCGCGCGAGCAGGCGGCCGTCAAGTTCGGCTTCCTGCTCGAGGCGCTGCGCTACGGCGCGCCGCCGCACGGCGGCATCGCCTTCGGGCTCGACCGGCTGGCCATGCTGATGTCCGGCGCCGAGAGCATCCGCGACGTGATCGCCTTTCCAAAGACGCAGTCAGCCTGGGACCCGCTCACCGACGCGCCCTCCGAGGCGGATGACGCCCAGCTCGCGGAGCTCCACATCCGCGTCAAGAAACCGCCGGCGCCGACAGGCTGAACGCCAGGCCCATCCCGGTCGTCGTGATCCACGGCCTGTGGCTCAGCGGGCTGGAGTTCTTCCTGCTGCGCGAGCGCCTCGGGTCGTCCGGTTTCGAGCCGACCGTTTTCCGGTATTCGTCGATGCACGCGTCGCTTGAAGACGCTGCGGCGGCGCTTGCCGGGCGACTGCGATCATTTCGCGGGCCGGTTCACGTCGTCGCCCACAGTCTCGGCGGCGTCATCGCGCTCGAAACCTGCCTTCGCCACCCGGATCTGCCGCCCGGGCGCATCGTGCTGCTGGGCTCGCCCGTGCAGGGTTCGCGCGCTGCGCAGGCGATTGGCGCCTGGTCGTTTGGCCCCCAGCTCCTGGGTGCGCTCGCGACGACCGAGCTCGCCCGCCCGCAGTCGCGGCGCTGGACCGGACCGCGCGAGCTTGGCGTGATCGCGGGCAGCCGCTCCGCGGGACTCGGGCGCCTGTTTGCGAGCCTGCCGCAACCGAACGACGGCACGGTTGCGGTGGACGAGACATCGCTTCCGGGCGCGACGTCACAGATCGTCCATGACGTCAGTCACACCGGCATGCTGTTTTCGTCCGCGGTCGCGGCCTCGACGGTAAAGTTCCTCACCTCGGGTTCTTTCGGGCAGGACTGAATGCGTGACGCGGTGAAGAGCTGGCCCTGGTACGCGGCGGTGCTCGCCGCGTACCCGATGCTGCATATTGCCGTCACGAATCCCGGCCAGGTCGGCGCGGGGGACGTGCTGCCGGTCGTCGCGGCGGGCATGGCTGCCGCGCTCGGATTTGTCGTGCTGCTGCGGCCTGTCATGGGGAACTGGGCGGCTGCGGGTCTCGGCGCGGCGTGGATCGCACTGCTCTTCTACCTGTACGCGCCCGTCAACGAATGGTGGATGGATTGGGTGCGCGCCAGCCTCGAGGAGCAGGCCGGCGAAAGCACCTGGTACAACGCCCACCCGCAGCTCGTCCATACGGGCGCCTGGGCCCTGGTCGCGCTCGCGGGCATCGCCCGCCTGCGTCGAGTCGCGGCGCGCATTCCGAGGACCGTGACGGGCGCGCTGAACGTGGTCGCGGCGCTGCTTGCCGCGCTCATTGCCATCCAGGCCATCGCGCATGGGGTGGGCGGGCGCCATGGCGATGCAGGAAAGCTCGCGGCCGATGTCCCGGGGCGACCCATCTCGGCGACCGGGCCTGACATCTATTTCATCCTGCTCGACGGCTACGCGCGGGCGGACATCCTCGCGAAGTACTACGGGTACGACAACACGCCTTTCCTCGACGGGCTGAAGTCGCGCGGTTTCCAGGTCAGCGATGCAAGCCGCTCGAATTTCTACTGGACGTTTCTTTCGGTCGGTTCCGCGCTGAACCTCGACTACGTCCAGAAGCTGGTCGGCGGCCCGCTCGATCCCGTGAGTAGCGACCGCACCGAGCTCTATCGCCTGCTGCGCGACAATCGCGCCGCGCGGTTCCTGCGCGGGCGGGGTTATCGCTACGTCGCGCTCCAGTCCACCTGGGGCGGCACGGCCAGCAATCCGTTCGCCGACGAGTTCATTCCCTGCCAGTCGGGCATGTTCGGCAACGAATACCTGCGCGCGGTGGCCGACGCCTCGTGGCTGCGCGCGCTGCAGTCGCAGGCGAGCATGGACATCGCGAGCTGCCACCTCAGGAACTTCGAGACACTGGCGGCGCAGGCCAGCGCCCCGGGCCCGAAGTTCGTGTTCGCGCATTTCGTCCCGCCGCACCATCCCTACCTATTCGACCGCGACGGAAAGGTGCTGCGCCGCGCGACGATCTCGGACCAGTTCGAGTTCCAGAAGCGGTTGTGGGAAGACCGCCAGTCCTACGCCGACCAGCTCGCGTTCGTCAGCGCCCGCATCACCTCGGTCGTCGACCGGCTCATCGCCGACTCGCCGCGGCCTCCCGCGATCCTGCTGGTCTCGGACCACGGTCCGAACCTCAGGCGAGGCATGCGCGAGCCGGAACAGCGCCACATCAGGCTTGCGAACCTGACGGCCATGTACCTGCCGGGCGCGCCGGCCGGATACCTGCCGGACGACGCGACGCCGGTCAATCACCTGCGCCGCGTGTTCAATCTCTACTTCGATACCGGGCTGCCGATGCTCCCCGACCGCTACTTCGTCTCGAATTACCGGACGCCCTTCGAGCTCGAGGAGGTCGGGCTCGACGACGAAGTCCTGCCCGGCCAGCCCGGTTTTTGACAAAATGTGACAGGATCGGCGGGCCGGGGGCGCCCCGACTGGTGAACTGCGCTGCATGAAGCACCTGCTCCAAAAGCTCGCCTGCGCCTGCGCCGTGTCGATCGCGGCCACTGCGCCCGCCGCCGCCTACATTGACCCGGGCACCGGCTCCATGCTGCTCCAGATGATCGGCGCCGGCATTGCCGGTGCGATCTTCTATTTCCGTGAGTTGCGCATGAAACTCATGTCCCTGTTCAACCGACGCGAGGCGCCTGTGGCCGAGGACGGCACTGAGCCGCCGCCCGGCGACGCATCCGGTTGACGCCTGCGCTCGCGAGCGCCCGCTCATTTCGCGATCCCGACGCCACCCTCGTCGAGCATGACGGCCGCCTGATCCGCGCCGTGCGCGCGCACGCGCTCGACGGGTTCCGCCGCATGCTCGAGGATCCCGTCGTCTGCCGCTGGATGGACGAAGGCCGCATCGTCCGCACGCGCCCGCTGCCGCGGCTCGAGACGCCGCCCCAGTTCGCGGATTTCGACGGCGAATGCTTCGAGCACGAGCGCATCCCGTTCGTCGGCCAGCCGTCCGAATGGGCGCCGGAGATGCTGGCCGCGGCGGGCACGCTGACGCTGCAGCTCGCCCGCGCGCTGCTGCCGCGCGGCTACCAGCTTAAGGACGCGACGCCGTCGAACGTGCTGTTCCGGGACTCCGAGCCGGTATTCGTCGACCTGCCTTCGATCGTCCCGCGCGACGCCGGCAGCTGCCTGTGGGTCGCGCGCCACCAGTTCGAGACGACATTCCTGCTGCCGCTGATCGCGGCGGCCGAGGCGGGCCTGCCGGTCGCCTGGACGCTGCAGAACCCGGTGGCCGGCCTCTCGCACGAGGCGCTTGCGGGCGTCCTCGGCATGCGGCGTTGGCTGAAGCCGGGACTCTGGCGCCCGGTCGCATTGCCCGCCGCGCTCGCGGCGAAAGCGGCGGCGAGCGGGCATGGGGGGCGGGCGATGAAGGCGGCGAGCGAGGACCAGGCCCGGTTCATCCTCGAAAGTTCGCTCAAGGGCCTCGACAAGCAGCTCGCGCGCTGCACCCGCAGGCTCGCCCGGCGAAGCTCCCACTGGCGACGCTACACGGCGACGCGCCGGCACTACGGCAGCGCGGACCTGGAGGCGAAGCGCACTTTCGTCGCGGACGCGATCGCCGGCACGCGGCCGCGCCGCACGCTCGACATTGGCGCCAACACCGGCGAGTACAGCGAGATCGCCGCGAGCCAGGGCGAAGTCGTCGCGCTCGACATCGACGAGCGATCGGTCGCCGCGATCTGGGACCGCGCGCGCGCCGGCCGGTTGCCGATCCTGCCGCTGGTCGGCAACTTCGGCCGACCGACGCCGGCACTCGGCTGGCGCAACCGCGAGCTCGAGTCCCTGCTGGGCCGCGCGGCCGGCAGCTTCGACCTCGTGCTCATGCTCGCGGTCGTGCATCACCTGCGCGTGACGGAGGGCGTGCCGGTCGCGGAACAGTTCGAGGCGGTGGCGGCGATCACGCGCCGGCACCTGCTGGTCGAGTACGTGCCGGTGACCGACCCGATGTTCGCGGCAATCGCGCGCGGCCGCGAGCCGCTGTATGCCGACTGCCTGCGGCCGGAGTTCGAGGCGACGCTGCTGCAGCGCTTCCAGATCGAGCGCAAGCACGAGCTCCCGAACGGCCGCGTGCTCTACCTCGCCCGCAAGCGCCTCACCTGACTCGAAGCCGCAAAGGTGACTGTCCCCTTTAGCGGAGGGGAACGTCCCCCTCCGTTGTTGCGTGCTGCTTCTCCAGCCTGGCCAGGTACTCCCGCGCCGACTCGACGACCGCGCGCGGCACGCCGGCCTTCTGCGCGACCGCGAGACCGTAACTGCGGCTCGCGGGCCCGGGTTTCACGGCATGCAGGAATACGATGCCGTCTCCGTGCTCGGTGGCGTCGAGGTGCACGTTCGCGACTTCAGGTATCTCCTCGGCGAGCTCGGTGAGCTCGAAATAATGGGTCGCGAACAGCGTGAATGCCCGCAGCGAGTTCGCGATGTGGCCCGCGCAGGCGTAGGCGAGCGAAAGGCCGTCGTAGGTGCTGGTGCCGCGGCCGATCTCGTCCATCAGCACGAGGCTGCGATCGGTCGCTGAATTCAGGATCACCGCGGCCTCGGTCATCTCCACCATGAATGTGGAGCGGCCGCCCGCGAGGTCGTCGGAGGCGCCGATGCGCGTGAAGATGCGGTCGAACGGGCCGATCACCGCGCGCGTCGCCGGCACGTAGCTGCCGATCGAGGCGAGCACCAGGATGAGCGCCGCCTGGCGCATGTAGGTGGATTTGCCGCCCATGTTCGGCCCGGTGATCACGAGCATGCGGCGCCGGTCGGTGAGGTCGAGGTCGTTCGGCACGAAAGGATCGTCGAGCACGCGCTCGACCACCGGATGGCGGCCGCCCTCGATGCGCAGGCCGGGATCACTGGTAAGCTCCGGCTGCACGTAATTGAGACTCACGGCGCGCTCGGCGAGGTTCGCCAGCACGTCCGTGACGGCCAGCGCCGCCGCCACGCGCTTCAGCGCGCCGAGCTCCGACGTCAGCCGGTCCAGGAGCCCTTCGAACAGCTCGCGCTCGCGCGCGAGCGCGCGGTCGCGGCTGCCCAGCACCCGGTCCTCGAACTGCTTGAGTTCCGGGGTGATGAAACGCTCCGCGTTCTTGACGGTCTGGCGGCGTTGCCATTCGAGCGGCGCGCGCTCGGACTGGCTGCGCGGCAGCTCGATGTAGTAGCCGTGCACGCGGTTGTAGGCGACCTTGAGCTGCGCGATGCCGGTGCGCCGGCGTTCGCGCTCCTCCATCTCGAGGAGCTGCCGGTCCGCGCCGGTCGCGATCGAGCGCAGCTCGTCCAGCGCGGCGTCGTATCCCGGCGCGATCACGCCGCCCTCGCGCAGCAGCGGCGGCGGCGAGGCGACGACGGCGCGAGCGAGCAGCGCGAGCAGTTCCGGCCTCGGCGCCAGGTCGGCCGCGGCCGCGGCCAGGAGCGGCGCCTCCAGGTCGGCGAGCGCGTCGCCGAGCGCCGGCAGCTGCGCGAGCGCCTCGCGCAGGGCGACAAGGTCCCGCGGGCGCGCGCTGCGCAGCGCCACGCGCGCCAGCACGCGCTCGACGTCGGCGATGCCGCCGAGGATCGCGCGCAAGCAGCCATGGCGGTCGGCCCGGATCAGCGCGGCGATCGCGCCGTAGCGGCGCCGGAGCGCTTCGTGGCCGCGCAGGGGCCGGCGGATCCAGCGCCTGAGCTCGCGTGCACCCATCGCGGTTGCGGTGCGGTCGATCACGCCGGCGAGCGTCGCGTCTTCGCGTCCGGCGAGGCTCGCGTCGAGTTCGAGGTTGCGCCGGGTCGCGGCATCCATGACCAGCGCATCGTCGCGCGACTCGCGCGCCAGCGACGTAAGGTGGGGCAGGGCGCCTTTCTGCGTATCGCGTGCGTATTGCAGCAGCGCGCCCGCCGCGCCGATCGCGAGCGTGAGGTCCTCGCAGCCGAAGCCGGCGAGGTCGCGCGTGCCGAATTGCGCCGTGAGCGCGCGCAATGCCGAATCCTCGACGAAATGCCAGGGCGGCCGCTCGACTACCCGCGACGCGAACCCGGCCTGGGCGCCCTCGGGCAGCAGGAGCTCCGCGGGCCGCAACCGTTCCAGCTCGGCCGCGAGCGATTCGCGGCCTTCGCCCTCGAGCACGCTGAATCGCCCGGCTGCGAGGTCGAGCCAGGCGAGCCCGAAACGATCGCCGTCCGCGGCCAGCGCCGCCAGCAGGTTCTCGCGCCGGGCATCGAGCAGGGCGTCGTCGGTGACCGTGCCGGGCGTCACGATGCGGACGACCTCGCGGGTGACCGGGCCCTTGCCCTTGCCGACCTCGCCGGTCTGCTCGCAAATCGCGACCGGCTCTCCCTGCTTCACGAGCCGCGCGAGGTAGCTGTCGAGCTTGTCCACCGGGATGCCGGCCATCGGGATCGCCGCGCCGCCCGACTCGCCGCGCTGCGTCAGCGCGATGTCGAGCAGCTTCGAGCCGCGCCGCGCGTCGTCATAGAAAAGCTCGTAGAAATCGCCCATCCGGTAGAACAGGAGAACCTGCGGGTTCTCCGCCTTGAGCCGAAGATATTGCCGCATCATCGGCGTGTGGGCTGCGAGGCCGGGAAACAGCGGTTCCGTCGCCGGCCTCGTCTCGGGATTCCTCATTTGAGGCATTATGACGGCAGAACCCGAGGACGACGACCCATGAGCATCGCTTACCAGTCGGATCAGGGCGTTGCGACGATCACCTTCGACCGCGCCGCGAAGAAGAACGCGATCACGGCCGATATGTACGAGCAGTTCGTCGCCCGCCTGCAGCAGGCCGGCGAGGATCCCGCCGTGCGCGCCGTGCTGGTGACCGGCGCGGGCGGCACGTTCACGGCCGGCAACGACCTCAAGGACTTCTCGAACCCGAAGTTTGCGCAGCTCGACTCGCCGGTGCTCTCCTTCATGCAGGCACTCGCGACATTCGAGAAGCCCGTGGTCGCCGCGGTCCAGGGCCTCGCGGTCGGCATCGGTGTGACGATGTTGCTGCACTGCGACCTCGTCTACGTCGCGGATGACGCGACATTCTCGATGCCCTTCACGAGCCTCGGCCTGGTGCCGGAATTCGCGTCGACGCTGCTGCTGCCGCAGGTCGCGGGACGCGTGCGCGCGGCGGAAAAACTGCTGCTCGGCAAGCCGTTCCCGGCCGCGGAAGCGGTGGTCCTCGGCCTCGCGAATGCGATATTGCCGGCGTCCGGCGTGCTCGAGCATGCGCACAAGGTCGCGCGCATGTTCAGCGCGCTGCCGCCCGGCGCCGTCCGCGACACCAAGAAGCTCCTGCGCCAGGGCCAGGCCGCAGAGGTGAAGGACGCGATCGTCCGCGAAGCCGCGCACTTCGGGCCGCGCCTCGCCGGCGAGGAGGCCCGGGAGGCGATCGCCGCCCTGATCGAGAAGCGGGCGCCTGACTTTTCGAAGTTTCGCTAGCGCGATGGCCTTGCTCGATCGCATGGCCGCTTCGCTTCCTGCCGCCTGGTATTACGACCCGGCGCAGTATGCGCGCGAGCTCGAGGCCATCTGGTACCGCGACTGGATCTGTGTCGGCCGGTCGGAAGACCTGCGGGAAGCGGGCGACTACGTGGTCGTGGCGGTCGGCGGCGAGAGCCTCATCCTGACGCGCGACCGCAACGGCCGGCCGCGCGCTTTCCACAACACCTGCCGGCATCGCGGCTCGACGCTTTGCACGTCGCCCCGCGGCCGCTTCGCGAAGGGCCGGATCACCTGCCCTTACCATTCCTGGAGTTACGCGCTGTCGGGCGAGCTGCTTGCGACGCCGAAGATGGATGTCCCATCCGATTTTCGCCGCGAAGATTTTCCGCTGTACGCGGTGCACGTCGACACCTGGGGCGGCTTCCTGTTCGTGAACCTGGACGAGCGGCCGTCGTCTTCACTGGTTGAGTGGCTCGGCGGGGAGGCGGACAATGTCCGACGCTGGCCGCTGGCCGACCTCGTCTCCGTACGCCGCGAAGTGACGACGCTTGCCTGCAACTGGAAAGTGTTCTGGGAGAATTATTCCGAGTGCTACCACTGCCCGGGCATCCACCCGGAGCTGTGCCGCGTGATGCCGCTCTACGGGCAGGGACTGTTGAGCTACGCGGACAGCGACAGGCCGCCGCCGGAAGCGGCGCTCGACGCGCGCCCGCGCGTCGCGCCTGGCCTGGTCACCTGGACCCTCGACGGCCAGTCGAGTCTCCCGCTCATCGCGGGGCCGGATGCCGCGGACCGCGCGCTCGGCGTCGTTTTCGCCTCGTTCACGGCGAGCCTCTTCGTCGTCGCGCACCCGGACTACGTACGCAGTGTGCGGATGCTGCCGCGCGGCCCCGAGCAGGTGGAGTTGACGGTGGACTGGCTGTTGCCGGCGGGCGTCGCCGAGCGTCATGCGGATGAACTGGACAACATGGCCGCCCTCGGCCGCCTGCTCGTGGCGCAGGACGGCCGCGCCTGCGAGCTGAACCAGCAGGGGCTGCGATCGCGCCGCCATCGCGCCGGCGTCCTGATGCCGCAGGAGCAGGAACTGCTCGAGTTTCACGGCTGGCTGAAGTCCCGGCTTGCGGAGGCTCCATGAATCCGGGGGCAGCACCGGGCAACGCAGCGATCCGCAGTCTGGTGGCGCGCGTGGCGCGGCGCTTGCGTTCGGAGAAGGAAACGCTCGTTACCGCCGAGTCCTGCACCGGCGGTTTCCTCGCCAAGTGCCTGACCGACCTTGCCGGCAGTTCGGACTGGTTCGAGCGAGGCTGGGTCACGTATTCGAACGAGGCGAAGCAGGAGGAGCTCGGCGTGCCCGCGAGCCAGCTCGCGCGCTTCGGCGCGGTCAGCGAGGAAGTGGCGCTCGCCATGGTCCGCGGCGCGCTGGGGGCGACGCAGGCGCAACACGCCGTTGCCGTCACCGGTATCGCAGGCCCGGCGGGCGGCACTGCCGGCAAGCCGGTCGGCACGGTATGGATCGGGTGGGGCTACCGCCGCGCCGGGCGGGTACGGATCCATGCGACCCGCTTCCGGTTTCGCGGCAGTCGCGATGCGATCCGCCGGCGCAGCATCGCCGCAGCGCTGAAAGGCCTGCTGGCGCCGTGAGCGAGACAGCCGCGCGCCGGATGCGGCTTTTCTTCGCCTTCTGGCCGAGCGACGAGCACCGCGTGGCGCTGGCCGCAGCGGCCGCCCCCGCCATCGCCGCCATCGACGGCAACGCCGTCTCGCCCGGCAACCTGCACGTCACCCTCGCATTCCTCGGTTCGGTGCCGGGTCGTAGATTCGTAGATCTCGTCCAGGCCGGCGGACGGGTGCCCCCGCTCGCTGTGGACCTCGCCTTCGATCGTGTCGTGTACTGGGCCAAGCCCAAGGTGGCCGTGGCGATGCCCGCCGTCGTCCCTGAAACAGGCCTGGAATTCGTGGAGGGACTCTGGCGCAGCCTTGAGCAGCTTGGATTCGAGCGCGAGGCTGGGCCCTGGCGGCCGCACCTCACCTTGGTCCGAAAGGTCCGAAGGCCACCTCCCGAGAACCTTCGCCTGGCCCCGCTCGACGTTGCCGGTGGCGCGAACGCCTGGCGCCTCGCCCTCGTCGAGTCGAGCGCCCACCCCGAGGGTGTCCGCTACAGGCCGTTGGCGGACTGGCAACTCTCTTCCCGAGGGGCAAAAGGGGACAGTCACCTTTCAAAAGGGGACAGTCACCTTTAGCTGTTTTGGGGTCGAGGGTCTCGGGTACTGCGGACGGCTAAAGGTGACTGTCCCCTTTTGCTAGGTCACGGCCTGAGCCAGCGCCTGCTGCAGACTGCGCCCATGAAAAATCGGATCCCGGACAATTTCAACGTTGTCGAAACATTTGAGGACGGCGAACCGGTCCGGTTGTGGAATAATCGGAACAACCCCGGAGGCACGGCACGCATGGAAGACACGAATCGCAAGAAGGCGCTCACGGCAGCGCTCAGCCAGATCGAGAAGCAGTTCGGCAAGGGCTCGGTGATGCGCCTCGGCGAGCACCCGGCCAACAACGACATCGAAGTCGTGTCGACCGGATCGCTCGGGCTCGACGTTGCACTCGGCGTCGGCGGCGTGCCGCGCGGCCGCGTAATCGAGGTGTACGGTCCGGAAGCTTCGGGCAAGACGACGCTCTCGCTCTCGATCATCGCGCAGGCGCAGAAACTCGGCGGTGTCGCGGCTTTCGTCGACGCCGAGCACGCGCTCGACCCGGTCTACGCCGAGAAGCTCGGCGTCAACGTCAAGGAACTCCTGATCTCCCAGCCGGATACCGGCGAGCAGGCGCTCGAGATCACTGACATGCTCGTGCGCTCCGGCGCGGTGGACATCGTCGTCATCGACTCGGTCGCGGCGCTGACGCCGAAGGCCGAAATCGAAGGCGAGATGGGCGAGATGCAGATCGGCCTGCACGCCCGCCTGATGTCGCAGGCGCTCAGGAAGCTGACCGGCAACATCAAGCGCTCGAACACGATCGTGCTCTTCATCAACCAGATCCGCATGAAGATCGGCGTCATGTTCGGCAACCCCGAGACGACGACCGGCGGCAATGCGCTCAAGTTCTACGCCTCGCTCCGGCTCGATATCCGCCGCATCGGCGCGCTGAAGAGTGGCGAGGAAGTCGTCGGCAACCAGACCCGCGTCAAGGTGGTCAAGAACAAGGTCTCGCCGCCGTTCCGGGAAGCGGAATTCGAAATCCTCTACGGCAAGGGCATTTCGCGCGAGGGCGAGCTGATCGACATGGGTGCGCTCCACGGCCTCGTCGAGAAGTCCGGTTCCTGGTACGCCTACCAGGGCGAACGCATCGGCCAGGGCAAGGACAACGCGCGCACCTATCTCGTCGAGCATCCGGAAATCGCCGCGAAGATCGATGCGGCGCTTCGCGCACGACTCATGCCGGTGCGCCGTCCGGTCGCGGTCCCGAGTGAGGCGGCGGAAGCCTGACCCGGCTGCGCTCGCCGCCCCGGACGATCCGCGGGCGGCCCGGCTCGCGGCCCTGAAGCTCCAGAACCGTCGCGACCACGGCGCCCGTGAGCTCGCGGAGCGCCTGGTCGCGCGCGGCTTTACCCTCCAGGCTTCCGAAGCAGCTGTCGAAGGACTCCGGGAGGAGCGCCTGGTCGACGACGACCGCTTCGCCGAGCACCTCGTCGTTTATCATGCCAATCGGGGCCGGGGACCGGTCGGCATCGCCCATCGCCTGCGCGAGGCGGGCGTCCCGGCGGAGACGATCGCCGCGGCAGTGGACGCGGGTTCGCCGGACTGGCGCCGGCGCTGCGCCGAGGTCCGACGCAAGCGATTCGGGACGAAACCACCCGCGACCTGGGCCGAAAAAGGCCGGCAGGCGCGGTTCCTGACGCAGCGCGGATTCAACTCGGACCAGGTCCGCGCGGCGCTCGACAGCGGCAACGGCGAGGATTGATGGGCAGCAAGAAAAAAACCATGGGCACGAGCGAGCTGCGAACGGCGTTCCTCGAGTTTTTCCGCAAGCACTACCACACCGTGGTGCCGTCCTCGCCGCTCGTGCCGGGCAACGACCCGACGCTCGCTGTTCACCAACGCCGGCATGGTGCAGTTCAAGGACGTCTTCCTCGGCAAGGACGAGCGCAGCTACAAGCGCGCCGCGAGCTCGCAGCGCTGCGTGCGCGCCGGCGGCAAGCACAACGACCTCGAGAACGTCGGCTACACCGCGCGCCACCACACCTTCTTCGAGATGCTCGGCAACTTCAGCTTCGGCGACTACTTCAAGCCGAGGCGATCGAGTTTGCCTGGGAACTTCGTCACCCGCACGCTCGGGATTCCGCCCGAGCGTCTCTGGGTCACCGTCTACCAGGACGACGACGAGGCCGCCGACCTCTGGCTGAACCAGATCAGGCGTCGACCCGAAGCGCTTCACGCCGCATGGACGAGAGCTCGAACTTCTGGGCCATGGGCGACACCGGTCCCTGCGGGCCCTGCACCGAGATCTTCTACGACCACGGCCCGGAGATCGCCGGCGGGCCGCCGGGCTCGACGGACGAGGACGGCGACCGCTACGTCGAGATCTGGAACCTCGTCTTCATGCAGTTCGAGCGCTCGGCGGACGGCACGATGACGCCGCTGCCGAAGCCCTCGGTCGACACCGGCATGGGCCTCGAGCGCACGGCCGCCGTGATGCAGGGCGTGCACTCGAACTACGACATCGACCTGTTCCGGAACCTGATCCGCGCCGCCGCCAAGGCGACGCACGCGACCGACCTCTCGAGCCCGTCGCTGCGCGTCATCGCCGACCACATCCGCGCCTGCTCGTTCCTGATCGCCGATGGCGTGATCCCCGGCAACGACGGCCGCGGCTACGTGCTGCGCCGCATCATCCGCCGCGCGATCCGCCACGGCTACCAAGCTCGGCCAGCAGCAGCCATTCTTTCACCGGCTGGTGCCTGCGCTCGCGGCCGAGATGGGCGCGGCCTATCCCGAGCTGTGAAGAAGGCCAGGACCACGTCGTCGGCGTGCTGCGCCAGGAAGAGGAGCGCTTCGCCGAAACGCTCGAGAAAGGCATGGCACTGCTCGACGAGGCGATCGCGGCAAATGAAGGGCAGGACGATCGAAGGCGACACCGTCTTCAAGCTCTACGACACCTACGGCTTTCCGGCCGACCTGACGGCCGACATCGCGCGCGAACGCGGGCTCGCGATCGACCAGGCGGGCTTCGAGCGGGCGATGGAGGCCCAGCGCGAGCGGGCGCGCGCCGCGAGCAAGTTCGGCGTGGACCTGCGCGCGCCCGGCGCGATCGCGGCTACGAGCCGATTTCGTCGGCTACGACCACCTCGCCAACGAGGCCCGGATCGCAGACGATGCTCCGGGAACGGCGCCGAAGTCGCGTCCGCTGAACGCGGGCGACGAGGCGCAGGTCGTCCTCGATCGCACCCCGTTCTATGCCGAGTCCGGCGGCCAGGTCGGCGACACCGGCGTCCTCACCAACGGTTCCGGCGCGCTTTCGCGTCACGGACACGCGGAAGCTCGGCGACGCGCACCTGCACGTCGGCAAGGTCGAAGCGGGCGAGCTTCAGCAAGGGCGACATCGTCACCGCAGCGGTGGACGCCGCGACGCCGCCAGGCGACCGTGCTCAACCATTCCGCCACGCACCTGCTGCACGCGGCGCTGCGCAAGGTGCTCGGCAGCCACGTGCACGCAGAAGGGCTCGCTGGTCGCGCCGGACCGCCTGCGCTTCGATTTTTCGCACTACGCAGCCCGTACTCGCCGCAGCAGCTCGACACGATCGAGCGGCTGCGTGAACGCGGAGATCCGCGCCAATCGCGAGGGCGTCATCCGCCACCATGTCCTACGACGCGGCGATGAAATCGGGCGCGATCGCGCTGTTCGGCGAGAAGTACGGCGACGAGGTGCGCGTGCTGTCGTTCGGCGACTTCTCGACCGAGCTCTGCGGCGGCACGCACGTGCGCCGCACCGGCGACATCGGCCTGTTTCAGGATCACTGGCGAGGGCGGCATCGCCTCGGGCATCCGGCGCATCGAGGCGGTGACGGGAGAGGGCGCGCTCGACGCCGTCAAGGCGGCGGATACAGCCTTGAAGAACGTCGCCGCGGCGCTGCGCGCGACGCCGGCCGAACTCGAGGGTAAGGCCGCCCAGCTCATCGAGCACCAGAAGAAGCTCGAGCGCGAGCTATCGGCGCTGCGCGCAAAGCTCGCGACCGGCGGCGGCGCGGCGGACCTCGCGACTCGGGCCGTCCAGGTCGACGGCGTCGCCGTGCTCGCGGCGCGGATCGATGGCGCCGATGCCGAGACGCTGCGCAATGCCGCCGACAAATACAGGGACCGACTCGGCAACGCCGTCATCGTGCTCGGCGCCCGGATTGCGGACGACAAAGTCTCGCTGGTCGCCTCCGTCACGCCTGCCGTGTCGAAGAAAGTGAGCGCGGGTGCGCTCATCGGCGAGGTCGCGAAACTCGTCGGCGGCAAGGGTGGCGGGCGGCCGGATTTTGCGCAGGCGGGCGGAAACGACCCGTCAAGGCTGGATGAGGCCCTGCGCAAGGTGCCGGAACTCGTCGGCGCGAAGCTCGGAGGAACCTGAGCCCGGCGTCGAGAGTCGGAGGGTACGTGGGGGTCTTCGCGCTGTCACTCGTGATAATGCTGGCCGAAGCCGCGGCCGAGGCGCCCGCGCCCGATCGCGCGATCCGGATCGAGCCCATCCAGCTGGACGACATCGCCGTCACGGCCGACGAGCCGCGCTTCGTCGCGCCGACGCGCCGCGACAAGATCGGCCGCATCTGGGCGCCGGTCCTGGTCAACGGTAAGGGACCGTTCCGTCTCGTGCTGGACACCGGCGCGAGCCATTCCGCGCTCACCGCGCGCGTCGCGCAGAAGATCGGAATCGTGATCGATCCCTCGCACACCGTGATGCTCCGCGGCGCCACCGGCTCCGCCGAAGTGCCGTTCGTGCCGGTCGAGACCCTGGAGTACGGCGACCTCCTGGTGGAGCCGAGGCGCCTGCCAATCGTGCCGGACGCGCTCGGCGGGGCAGAAGGCGTGCTGGGTACGGATGGCCTCGCCGGCAAGCGCATCCACATCAGTTTCCGCAAGGACAGCATCACGATCATGCGCTCGAAGAACGAGCGCGCGGCCTTCGGCTACTCGGTGATCCCGGTCAAGTTCATGCGCGGCAGGCTGCTGGTCGTCGACGCTTATCTCGGCGGCGTGCCGGTCAAGGCCGTGATCGACACCGGCGGGCAGGCGACGCTCGGTAACGAGGCGCTGCGCGCCGCGCTCGCGGAACACCGGCGCCGCCGCGACCAGGAAGCCGTGCCCGACGACGTGACCGGCGCGACGCTCGACGTGCAGGTCGGCAATCGAGTGGAAACGCCGTCACTCGCGCTGGGCGACGTGATGGTGCGTAATCCCGCCATGACTTTCGCGGACTTCGCGATCTTCGATCACTGGAAGCTGAAGGACGAGCCCGCCATGCTGGTCGGCATGGATGTGCTGGGGTTGCTCGACACGCTGATCATCGACTACCGGCGCAAGGAGCTTCAGGTGAAGCTGCGCCAGAAGCAGGGTGCCTAGGCGGCTTTCCGGGTCTCCGTCGCCAGCGTCCGGGATTCCGCCAGGCGTCGGCGGTTCGTGACCATCCGCTCGTGCAGCTCGCAGATCATGTCGCTGCCCCTGGTGCAGAAAGCGCCGGGAATCACGGCATGCACGAAACAAAAGAGCCCGCCCCAGATCATGCGCAGGCCGAAACCCGCGGCCGCCGCGAAATGCTGCCAGTAAGACTCGTTGACCGTCGCGGGATGGTGGGTGAACAGGCGGTTCCAGACATTCATGGGCGTGATTATGATCCCAAGAGACTCAAAATATCTCCCATTTCATGTGAATTTTATTATCCAAATTGGGAAATTTTGCTAATATAACGCGATGACCAAGCTCGACAAGATTGACCGGCAGATCCTGGCGCTGGTGCAGGCCGACGCCTCGCTCCCAATCCAGCAGATCGCGGACCAGGTGGGACTTTCGGTGAATCCCTGCTGGCGGCGCATCCGGCAGATGGAAGCGCAGGGCGTGATCCAGGGGCGCGTCGCCCTCGTAAACCCGGAAAAGGTCGGTCTTGGCCTCACCGTCTACGTGCGCGTGAAGACGAGCCAGCACAGCGGCGCCTGGGCGAAGCAGCTGAACGAGGTGATCGCCGCGATGCCCGAGATCCTCGAGTGCCACCGCATCGGCGGCGACGTCGACTACCTGCTGAAGGTCGTGGTCGAGGACATGGCCGGCTACGACCGCACCTACAAGGAGCTCATCGACCGCCTGCCGAGTCTCGCCGACGTTTCCGCCCTGTTTTCGATGGAGCGGCTGAAGTCCGCGACTGCCCTGCCGATTCCCGCCGAAAGCTGAAACAATCCCGGCTCCATGGCCCTGATCGTCCAGAAGTACGGCGGCACCTCGGTCGGCTCCGTCGCGCGCATCCACGCAGTTGCGGCCCAGGTACACGCGCTCGCGCTGGCCGGCAACCAGGTCGCCGTGGTCGTCTCGGCGATGGGCGACGCGACCGACCGGCTGATCGAGCTTGCGCGCGAGGTGTGTCCCGATCCGGACCCGCGCGAACTGGACGCGTTGCTCGCGACCGGCGAGATGGTCGCGACTGCGCTGCTCGCGATGGCGCTGCGAAAGGCCGGTTGCGACGCGCGTTCCTGGAATGCACTGCAGCTGCCGATCGAGACCGCGGGCCTCGCCGGCCGCGCGCGCATCGAGCGCATCGGGTGCGAGAGCCTCGGCCGGGACCTTGCAGCGGGCATCGTGCCCGTCGTCGCGGGCTTCCAGGGCCGGGCCGCGAACGGCGACATCACCACCATCGGCCGCGGCGGCTCGGACACGACCGCGGTTGCGCTCGCAGTCGCCCTGCAGGCCGACGAGTGCCAGATCCTGACGGACGTCGACGGCGTCTACACGACCGACCCGCGCATGGTGCCGCAGGCGCGCCGGCTGCCCGCCGTGAGCTTCGAGGAGATGCTCGAGCTCGCAGGGCAGGGCTCGCGCGTGCTGCACCTGCGCGCAGTCGAGTTCGCGGCGCGCCACGGCATGAAGCTGCGCGTGCTCTCGAGCTTCGAGCCCGGGCCGGGCACACTCATCTGCGAGGAGAACCCCAACGTGGAAGCACCCGTCGTTTCCGGCATTGCCTTCAACCGCGACGAGGCCGCGATTGCCGTGACGCAGGTGCCGCACGAGGCGGGCGTCGCGCATGCGCTCTTCGCGCCGCTGTCCCACGCCGCGATCGAAGTGGACATGATCGTCATCAACGCGCCGCGCGACGGGCGCGTGGACCTCAGCTTCACCGTTCACCGCGACGACTACGCGCGCGCGCTCGAACTGGCGCGATCCGCCGCCGCGAAGTACGCGGGAGCGACGGTTTCTGGGGACGATCGCGTGGCGAAGCTGGCGGTGGTCGGTTCCGGCATGCGCTCGCATGCAGGGGTCGCCGCGACGCTTTTCGAGACGCTCGGAAAGGAAAGCATCAACGTCCGACTCGTATCGACCTCCGAGATCAAGATCAGCGTGCTGGTTGCCGAGGGCGACCTCGAACATTCGGTCCGGGCACTCCACGCGGCCTACGGACTGGAGCGGGTCTAGTCGGCGTTATTTGACATAATCAGGGTCTCTTAAACCCTGTGCTATCATTTTTGCGCGTTCACTAAGAAACGCCTGTGATGAGGGGGATGCAGCATGCTTATCCTGACGCGTCGCGTCGGCGAAGCATTGATGATCGGTGACAACGTCACGGTGACGGTCCTCGGCATCAAGGGCAACCAGGTCCGAATCGGGGTGCTCGCGCCCAAGGAAGTCGGCGTGCATCGCGAAGAGATCTACGAGCGAATCCGGCACGAAAAGGATGGGGCCGCCGAAAACGGCACGGATGCCGCTGCGGCCGCCGGCGCAAGCGCCACAGTCTGATTCGGGCGACCGTTGCCTTTGCCGGCTCCCGGGCCGGTGCGTATCATCTGCGCCCTTCGGAGAGATGGCCGAGTGGTCGAAGGCGCACCCCTGCTAAGGGTGTATGGGTCAAAAGCCCATCGAGGGTTCGAATCCCTCTCTCCGCCAGTTTTTCCCTGAATCCTGGGCTGGATTCGGACCCGAAAGTGTGCGAGTTCGCTCGACGGCATCCATCCTCAAACCGGGCGCTGTCGCATCGGGACTACGATCCAGCTCCCTCCACTGGATTCCTCTTGTCTTCGCAACCTGCAGCGCTACATTTCGAAAAGGGGCGGCAAATTCCAAACCCTCGCGCTACTGAAGAGCGGGGGGACGTCGAACCAGCTCCGAGACCTTCACGCCGGCCTCGGCCTGCTTCAGAACCGCAATGATCTTCTCTTCACTGAACCGGGACTTCTTCATCGAGTTCTCCTGTCGGAAAACTCTACCCCCAAGTGGTCCTGATCGTCAGGGGGTTACAAAATTGGGAGCCGGATTTGGCCCGGAACTGAACCAGACGAGGATTCCGCATCCAGATCAAGTCCGAACCGAATGATTGCTGATTGGCGAGACAGCCAGTCAGATCCGCGCAAGTCCCCTGAGCCCGGCGGTCAGAATGTCCGGGTCGACGATCTCAAGACCCTCAATGCAGCGGATCCGATAGGCGCGATCTTCGCGCAGCATTGCGATTACCGACTCGAGCGAGCGCGAAATCGCTTCGCCATAAGCAGCCTTCGCCAGAGCAAGTCCGGCGTCTGCATCCTGCCTCGACCAGCCTTCGATCATGTGAGCCAGGTCGACGGCGTCGCGCGAAAGCGTCGATTGATCGAGGCCTCGATCGGCATTCGCCAGAAACTTCTCCGCGAAACAATGCCGGCGCGTGAGACATCGAACCGGGATTCCGGCGACTTCTTCTCCGGCAATGTCGATGCGCGCCTCGCGGACGATTTCGAATTTCATCCCGGCGCCATTCGTCGAGACGATCGTGCGAATGCCGTACTGGTCGGCACGCACATCGCGGGCGAACTCGAGTTTCCCGGTTGCCATGGCGCCCAGTGACTGTGCGGCGGCGGTTTCACGTAGCGTTCGATAGCCATCGCGATCCGAGCACAGAAAGTCGATGTCCCTGGATTCGCGGTACTCGCCGAGCTCCAGAACGATGCGGGTGCCGCCTGCAAAGAAGCACCGTGCCCGCTCGAGGAAGGCGGCATCGAGCCTGGACAGGATGGCCAGCACCTCACGGTGCACAGGCCGCTTGAAGGCAGGCTTAGGCATGCAGCACGCCGCCGCCGAACCGGCTCTTCAATCGATCGATCAAGGCCACTTCTTCCGGGTTCAGTCGCGCCGGCTCGACAAAGCGCCAGTTGCGTTCGTAGAGGGCGAGGGCGTCTGCGGCCGGAATCCACCGGTCCTTCCGACTCCACGCCAGCTCGCGCAGAGTCGGCCATGCGTGGAGATCTATGACGACATCCTGCAGGAAAGCGTCGAGCAGTTGCCCGAATTGCGGTGTCCTGGAAGCGATGCGAAGCCGCTTCGCCTGGGCGGCCGGCATGCGCAGTTCGACGGCGGCGAGGCCGGCCCGGCGCTCGCGCTTGCGCTGCACGCGCTTGGCCTGGCGAAGCTGCTCGGCGCGGGTCAAGGCAGAGCGCCTGGGGCGCCCAGGACGCATTGCGGCTGATGTTTTCATGTCGAAAGTCTGTCAGTATTATGATGACGTGTCAACATATATACAAGGATCAAGGGGTTCTGGTGCTTTGGCGGCTGGAGGCCGAGACCATCGCGTCATGCGCTCGTTGGCACATCAGTTTCGCAGCGACATTTCTTCTTCGGCCCGGCTCATCAGCCGCGGAACCAGTCACTGCGGCTGCGGACCGCTCTTGCACTCGAGTGAACCGCGCCGGATTTTCGGGGGCAGATTGCTTTGAGCAAGCTGAGGTTTCACCGATATTTCTGTGGCTCAGTATCGATGGGACAAATATTCGGGTTCTTAAAAAACCGATGAGGAAACAATGGCCTGCGACTAGCTATTGATTCCTCTCTCTCCGCCATTCCTATTGCTGCTCCCCATATGAGGGATTCGAACCCGAGATCAATAATCAACAGGGTTCGACGGCTTCGCGCAGTGAAGCCGGTCGCCGGCGCGAAGCGCCGGCGATCCCGAGCGACAGCGAGGAAAGAGGGGCGCAGCTCCGAGCTATCCCTCTCTCTCCGCCAAATTCAGATTTCACACCCGTTCGCGAATATCTGCTGCACGGCAACCCGCGCCTCGCGGCCCCCGAAAAACGCCTCAAAGCCGGACTGAAGGCGACGGTCCCGCGCTGAATCGCATCGAGCACGCGATTTGAACGCGCGCGGTCCGCACGTTGTCACAACCCGTATAGGTCGTGGCATGGAAGCAAGATCAGACGGAAGGAGGTCTCGAGATGAAATCACGGATCGATGTCAGCCGCGTTTCGCCGCAATCCATTAGGGCCCTGATCGCGCTCGGCGCGCAGGTCGAAACGTCGGGCCTCGAGCCCTCGCTGCTCAGGCTCGTCGAGATGCGCGCCTCGCAGATCAACGGCTGCGCGTTCTGTCTCGACATGCACAGCAAGGACGCGCGCGCGGCGGGCGAGAAGGAGCAGCGGCTCTACGTGCTCGACGCTTGGCGTGAGACGTCGCTGTACAGCGACCGAGAGCGCGCCGCGCTCGCCTGGACCGAGGCAGTCACTCGCGTCGCGGACACGCACGTGCCGGACGACGTGTACGAGGAGGTCACCCGTCATTTCAACGAGCAGGAGCTCGTCGCGCTGACGCTCGGCGTCGTCGCTATCAACGGCTTCAATCGGATGAACGTCGCGTTCCGCGTCGAAGGAGGCAGCTATCAGCCCGGCATGTTCAAGAACGTGCTGAAGACGCGTGACGCGAAAGCGGCCGGTCAGCGATAGGCGCGCCTGCGGCTTGTGCATGAGCTCGCGTGTCGACAGGAGGAGCAGGATGGATAGTGCCCAATTCGATACCGAAGTCTTGATCGTGGGTGCGGGGCCGGTGGGGCTGTTCCTCGCCAACGAGTGCGCTCGCCGGGGGCTGCGATTTCGATTGATCGAGTCTCGCGCATCGCAATCGCCCCATTCCAAAGCGCTTGCGATCTTCCCGCGTACTCTCGAAATCTTCGACATGGCAGGCGTCGTCGGTCCGTTTCTCGAGGCGGCCAATCGGGTCACGTCGGTCGCCGTGATGTCGCATGGGCGCACCCTTGCACACATGCGCTTCGCGCCGAAGGAGAGCCCCTATCCGTTCATTGCGATGGTGCCGCAGAACGTGACGGAGGCGCTCCTGGTCGAGGAGCTGCAGCGCAGGGGCGGTGCGGTCGAGTACGAGACGGCATTCGTCTCGGCCGTTCAGCACGACCATAGCGTGAGCGCAACGCTCGACCACCGAGGCCAGCGCACGGATGTGACAGCGGCATTCGTCGTAGGCTGTGACGGCCCGCGCAGCACCGTCCGGCAGACGCTGGAACTGGCGCTGGAGGGCGGGGAATACGAAGCCAATTTCATGCTGGCTGATATAGAGACCAACGCACACCTGCCGGCGGACCAGTTGCAGCTCTGCCCGAGCGAGCTGGGCGCGCTGGCGATTTTTCCGATGAGCGCCACCCGGAAGCGCATCATCGCGACGATCGACCAGCCGGAAGGAGATGCTCCATCGCTGGAACTCGTCCGGCGCGTGCTCTCCGAGCGAGCCCCACGTGGCGTCGAGGCTCGTGCGCTTCACTGGAGCGGCTACTTTCGCATTCATCATCGGCACGCCCCGCAGCTGCGCATCGGGCGCATCTTCATAGCCGGTGACGCGGCACACCTGCATAGCCCGTTCGGTGGACAGGGGATGAATACCGGATTGCACGACGTCTGGAATCTCGCCTGGAAACTCGACTGTTTCCTGCACGGTCGTGGCCATGAGGGGTTGCTCGACAGCTACGCTGCCGAACGCCTTCCGATAATCAAGGGGGTGATCCAGACCACAGACCACCTTACAAGGGTCATGGCAACGCCGAACAGGTTTGCACAGGCGCTCCGCGAAAGCCTCATACCGATGGTGTCGCGTCTGGCGCCGTTCCAACATGCTTTCGTTCAGAAGCTGTCAGAGCTTGGCGTGGCCTATGGCGGGAGCCCGCTTGTTGAGGGGCCCGGCAAGCGCTACTTGGATGACTCGATGCGGGGCGGCAGGGGCATTGTCAGCCGCTTCCTACTCATGCTCGGCAGCGACGTGGGGATGTCCACCAAGGAGGCTGTCACGCGACTTGCCGCATCGTTCGGCAATTCGATCGAAGTACGCCCAGGATCTCATGACGGTATGATTTTGATCCGGCCCGACGGCTACGTAGCCTATTCTGGCGGCAGCCGTGAGGGAACTGCGGCATTGACGTCGATGCGTTCAATCTTGGAGCGCCAACTGATTCCGGAAGCAGGTGCAAGAATCGCGGTGGCAAGGTAATGACCGGTGCGTTGGCCCGGACGGGATGAAGCCGCGCCACGTCGGGGACCCGCCAGCGGGTCGAACGCCGGGGTCGCCACGCGCACCGAGTGCCCGTCCAAGAAGAGGAGCGTCATGAACATGTCGCAATGGTATTGATTCCTCTCTCCGCCTATTTTTCCTTGAAACCTCGGCTCGACTGGCCTGGCCGGACAAAGCGACGATGGAAAGCCGCTGGAGGGACTTCCTGGCGGACCCGCAATGGATCGAGATCAAGCGCCGTTCCGCCGCCGAGTTCGGCGAACTGGTGCGGAAGGCCGACGGCCAGCCGCTTGAGCGCGTGTTCCTACAGTCCGGCCTGCAAGCACGCGTCCTGACCACGCCGTCAGGGCGCGTCGGTCGCCCCTTGCGCGGTGCCGAACGGCCCCTTCGCGGCCCATACGAGCGCCAACAGCGCGAGAAACGCCCAGCCGGACAGCCAGAAGAAATCGTTCGTGGCCAGCATGAATGCCTCGCGGGCTATCGAATGCGCGAGCACGAGTGCTGCCTCCTTGGCGTCGAGCCCGACGTTTCCCAGATGCGCCAGCGCCTCGTCGAAGAACCCGGACGTTGATGCGGCTGCCGTGAGCCGGACGTCATGTAGTGCCTGGCGCTGGTCCCAGATCGTGATGCTGAGCGACGCGCCGAAGCTGCCGCCGAGCAGACGCAGGAAGTTGGCAAGGCCCGACGCGCTCGCGACGCGCTGGGCCGGCAGGCCGGCGAGCGACATGGTCATCAACGGCACGAAGAACAGCGGCACGCCGACGCCGAACACCAGCCGCGGCCACATGAGCTGCGACAGGGCGACGTCCGTCGCGTTGCGCGACATCCAGAATGACACGCCGGCGAACAGCACGAATGCTGTCGTTACCAGCACGCGCAGATCGAAGCGGCGCATGAGCGTGCCGAGCAGCGGCGATACCACGATTGCGAGCAGCCCTATCGGCGCCGCCGCCATGCCCGCCCAGGTCGCCGTATAGCCCATCTCGGTCTGCAACCACAGCGGGAACACGACGACGCTGCCGAAGTAGGTGAGGTATCCGAAGCTGAGCGCCAGGGCGCCCACCGTGAAGTTGCGTTGCCTGAACAGCGTGAGGTCCACCACGGGATTCGCCTCGCTAAGTTCCCAGGCGACGAAGAACGACAGCGCGAGCAGCGCGACGACCGCGAGCGCCCAGATCGTCGGCGAAGAGAACCACGCCAGCTCGTTGCCCTTGTCGAGCAGCACCTGGAGGCTCCCGACGCCCAGGATCAGGAGCGCCAGGCCGACCTTGTCGATGGATCGCTTTTCCGTCTCCGTCTCGCGCCCCCGCAGGATCCTGGCCGTGACCCAGGCCGACAGCAGGCCGACCGGTGCGTTGACGTAGAAGATCCACGGCCAGCTGTAGGTGTCCGTGATCCAGCCGCCGAGGATCGGCCCGGCGACGGGAGCGACGACCGCGGTCATGCCCCAGATCGACAGCGCCGTTCCGTGCTTCTCCTGCGGGTAGTTCATGAGCAGCAGGCTCTGCGACAGCGGAATCATCGGGCCCGCGACGGCGCCCTGCAGCACGCGCAGGGCGACGAGCATCGGCAACGACGTCGCGAGGCCGCACAGCACCGACAGCAGCGTGAACAGTAGGGTCGCGGAAACGAACAGCCGCACCTCCCCGATGCGCTTGCCGAGCCAGCCGGACAGCGGCAGTGCGATCGCGAGGCTCACCGCGAAGGACGTGATGATCCAGGTTCCTTCGGTCGCGCCGACCGCGAGGTCGCCGGCGATCGTCGGGATCGCCACGTTGGCGATCGAAGTGTCGAGGACGTTCATGAAGATCGCGAGCGACACGCCGATCGTGAGCGCAACGAGCTTCACGCCCGTTATCGGCGCCTGCTCAGCCGCCATGGCGGGCGATCTCGCCCTCATGGCCGCGCACGTCGCCGGCCAGGTGCGCCTCCGGGTTCCCCGGCCGGCTCTCGGCCGGCGGGGCCCTGTTCTCGCCGATGACGCGCGCGATCATGCGGTCGGCGACGGCTGTGCGCTCTGCGTAGACCCAGGTCGAATAGCCCGAGGGATCGACAACGTCCGCCGGTGTCGGCGTGCCGGCGCCGCTACGCGTATCGACCACCACCTGCATCGACAAGCCAATCTGCAACCGGTGACGATCGACGTCGTCCCTGGAGATGCCGATGCGCACCGGCACGCGTTGCACTACCTTGATCCAGTTGCCGGTAGCGTTCTGCGGCGGCAGCAGCGAGAAGGCGCTGCCCGTGCCGGCGCCGATGCCGATGACCCTGCCGCGAAACGCGACGGAGCTGCCGTACGCATCGGCGTGCATGAGAACCGATTGGCCGACGCGGATGCCGTCTAGCTGCGATTCCTTGAAGTTGGCTTCGACCCAGATCTGGTCGCTCGGTACGACTGACATCAGCTGCGTGCCTGGCTCGATCTGCTGGCCGATCTGCGCGGCGCGGTTCGCCACAAAGCCCGAGACCGGCGCCAGAATGCTCGTCCGTTCCACCGCGAGCCAGGCGGCGCGCAGCTCGGCCGCCGCAAGCTTCACATCGGGATGGTCGGCCAGATCGGTGTCGCCGAGCTCGACGCGTGCAGCCTTGAGCGCCTGCTGCGACTCCAGGAGCGCGTGACGGTCGACCTCGATGCTCGTCGCGGTGTGCTCTAGCGCGCTGGTCGCAAAGTATCCCTGCTCGTGCAGACCGCTCTGGCGTGCATAGTCGCTCAGCGCTAGCTTGAGCGCAGCTTCCCGCGTAGCCACCTGCGCTCGAAGCTGCCGCTCTCTCGCATGGTCGCTCTCGACGCGGCGGACGGTGGAGGCCAGCCTGGCCTCGGCCTGCTCGAGTGCGACACGGGCATCCGTGTCGTCGAGACGCACGATGGTCTGGCCGCGCCGGACCGGCCTGGTATCATCCGATGCGAGCGCGACGACCGTGCCGCGGACCTCGGCCATGACCGGAACGCGGTTGCCGGCGACATACGCATCCTCGGTCGACTCGCGATACCGGCCGACGGTTTGCCAATGAACCCAGTACGCGGCCCCGGCCGCGACGAAGATGGCTGCCAACGCGCCCAGCGCGATACGACGGGTGCGCCGCCGGCCGGTCGACGGGGATTTCTCGTTCGTTCGCTCTTCTGCCATGGCGTGCGCTCCTTGCGATTCCCGATTGAAGGTCCGCGTCACCCGGAACTCTCCGGGGGTCTTGCTCGAGTTGCGGAAGCGCGCGGCAGGACGCCGCGCGCAGCGCGACCCGGGCGTGGCCGTGCGTCGCCCCACGGGGCGGGGTCGGCGCGCCTCGGCGCGCGCGGACTGCCCGGTAACCGGCCGTCGAGCCATAGCGGCAGCAGCGGATGCGGCATGTGAGTGCTCCTCTGTTCCTATCCCGACTTGATCCGTGTCGCAATGACCACGACTTCGGGCAGTGTCACCACGGACTCCGCCCCCGACGGCACGGTCAACGCGCTCGCCGTGCGCGTCGCACCGAGATGCCCGCGATCCGCGGCCAACAGCCCGAGCGACACGAGGGCGGCCGCCGCGGCCGCGCCGGTGAGCCTCCGTGCCTTGCTTAATACCAGGGTCATGTTGCCTCCTCAGAATGCCCGCTCGAACGAAAGACTGGCCCAGAGCATCGACCGGTCGGCCGGCGATGCGGTGATTTCTCGCGACGCGAAGTGCACGCTGTACGTCACGCGCCAGGCCGCGATTACGGACGTGATGCCGGCCCATACCTCCGCCTGCGTCCGCGCGAGATCGTCGCTCGCGACGCGCACGTCGCTGTCCCGGAACTGGCCCTGGAGCAGGGTGCTGTATGCGCGGAACTTCACGCGTGCGCCGACGAAACCGTAGGTTTCTACGGTGTCGGCGAAGATCGTCGAGTTGACCGGAGCGATCGGCGCCGGCGTGTAGTCACCCAGCTCCGGATTGAAGCTCCACCACGGCGTCTCGATGCGCCCCCACCTCAGGGAAACCGCCGCGCTGGCCTCCGTGAGGTAGCCGGCGCTCCCTGCAACGGTGAGCTTCGCCTGACGCGATGCGCCGGCTGCCGATTCCACGTCGCCGACAAGCCACTGCTCTGCCTGCAGGTACCGCGCCGTCGGCTCGCCGCCGTCGGAAATCTCGTGATTCCACCCCCGCGGAACGACTCCGCCCCGCGCCCTGTGAAGCGAGCGCTGCAGACTTTCGGCGACGCCGCTGCCGATTACGCCGACCGAAAGGCTGCTGAATCGCGCGCGATCGCCGCTCTCGCCGATGCTCAACTCGGAGACCGTCAGGTACACGAGATTGGCGTAGGGACGATCGCCCGGCTGCGCCTTCCGGGCCTCGAGGTCCTCGGGCGTCATCGCGATGATTCCGAACTGGAAGGCGCGTGACACTGCGGGCGTCTCGCGCCCGGGCAACAGCGAGGCGATGCCGCTGCGCGCCCGATGCAATGGTCCGAGCAGGCGCCCGGTCCCGGGGGAGCCGACCGTCACCGTGGCGCCCCAGCTGTAGTCTCGGTCGCGCCCGTCGCCGGCTCCGGCAAACAGGTCGTTGTCGAGCTGCAACGCATAGCCGTGCTGGGTGATCTCGACGGGCGCATAGGCCGTGCCGATCGACTCGGCCTGCGCCTGCAGCAGCGGAGCGATCGCGAGCAGCAACGTCGTCGCAGCCAGCACCGGCAGCATGTTGTGAGGGATCGATCGCATGCGACGCAAGATAGCGGCCGCGTGACGCGCGCGAATCTGCATGGCGACGACTGCCAGGGTCCCTCCGACGAGAGAGCGCGGCGTCCGCCGCACGCGGGTCAGGACTTGCGGGCGATGCCGTTCTCCCTCTTTCGGGAGATATGGGTGGCTGCCGGCATGCAGATTCATCCGCCGGCGTCTGCGTTGTAACGTGAGCTCCAGCCGACGGAGAGCGCGCCGCCATGCCGAAGCACCTGCCAAATCGTTCCTCGCGCCTCGCGGTGCCAGCGGTTTCCTACAAATGGACGGGGGCTGGGATGTCTCGCGTTTTCCGCGCTAGAGTGCCGACATGAGCACGGACATGGCCCACCTCCAGCTGACCGATCCGGAGCGGGCTCCCGGTGCCGAGACGGTGGTCGTCAACGATCACCTGCGCCGCCGCGAAGCGCTCCTCGCCGCATCGGCCAAAGTCAGCCGCCTCCTGCTCGAGGCGCCGGAGCCGATGCGCGTCATGTCAGAGGCGCTGCAGCTGCTCGGCCAGGCCGCCGACGTGGATCGCACGACGCTGGCGCTGGCCGAAGTGGGCCCGCAGGACCAGCGCTGGCTGGTTATCAAGAGCGCATGGGAAGCGGACGGACCGACGGCCGTCGAGTGCAATTCTCCGAACCCCGTGTGGAGCGATCGCAAGTCGGACTGCTTCTGCCCGCAGCTCAGGGCGGGCCGCACCGTCTTCGTGAGACGCGACGACCCGGACGACGTCCGCAGCATCAGCATCGCCGGTGATCGCGCCCGCAGCTCCGTGATCGTGCCGATCCTTGTCGACGGCGAGTACGCCGGCGCCATCGGATTCGACGACTGCCATCGGCCGCGCGAGTTCAGTGCCGCCATCGTCTCCGCCCTCGAGATCGCCGGCGGCATCATCGGCGCGGCACTGCACCGCGAGCGGCTCGTCAACACCATGCGACTCGAGCGCGAGCAGGCGGCCGACGCGCGGGTGGTGGAGCTCGCGAACGCGAACGCCATGATCCGCGCCAATCTCGAGCAGCTTGCCGCCCAGCAGGACTGGAAGAGCATCCTCGAGCACCTGCTGCTGGAAGCGGCGCGCCAGCTGGAGGCTGCTAGCGCCACGATCGTGGTGCTGGACCATGCCGGCGCCACCTGGCATGTCGCAGCACACGTGAACGACGGCCGGCTGGAAGAGCCGCCGTTCGCGACCGCCGTACGCGCCGACGAGGTCGATGTCGGCAGCATTCTCGTGGGCAAGCGCGGGCCGGAATTCATCGCTGCCGACCGATTCGACAGAATCAAGTGGCCCGGCGTCGGCGATTTCCATCGCAGCACCGGCAACCAGAGCGTTTATGCCCTGCCCATGGTATTCGGCGAGCGCACCGTCGGGCTGATTGGCGTGGCATTCCGCCATCGCAACCCTCTTACATCCGAGCGTATCGAGCTGCTCGTTGCGATGGCCCAGCAGGCTACACTCGCGATCGGCCTGAAGCGCCTAGCCATTTCGGCCAAGAACGCCGCGGTTCTCGCGGAGCGCAACCGCATCAGCCAGGAGATCCACGACGGTCTCGCCCAGAGCTTCACAGGCATCCTGATGCAGCTGGGCGCCGCCGAGGAACATATGGGCTGCGCGCGTCGCTCGCCGTTGCCGGATATCCTCAAGCGCATCGGGGCGCTCGCGCACGAGGGCCTCGCCGAGGCGCGACGTTCTGTCCTCGCCCTCAAGCCGGACCAGGGCCGAGTCGGCGGCCTCGAGCTCGCGCTGCGGCAGCTCGCCGAAAGCTCGACGATCGCCGGGCGCATCACCTGCACCTTCGACGGCGGCATCAGCTCCGCCGGCCCCGCGCCCGAGCACCAGCACGAGCTGTTGCGCATCGCGCAGGAAGCCGTGATCAATGCCGTGCGTCACGCGCACTCAAAGCACATCCGCGTCGTTCTCATCGAAGATTCCGAGCACTGGGTACTCATGGTGATCGACAACGGCCAGGGCATGGAGAACGTACCCGAGCTCTACGCCCAGCAGGGCTACGGCCTCGCGAACATGCGCGAGCGCGCGCGTGCGATAGGCGGACAATTCGAAATCCAGAGCCGGGTCGGGCTCGGCACGCAGGTCATCGTGAGCCTGCCGCGGCCCGGGGCATGATCAGCGAAGGCAGGCAAGGGATCCGCGTCATCCTGGCGGACGACCACCCGGTGGTCCGGGACGGGCTCGCAGCGATTGTGAACCAGCAGCCCGACATGGAGGTGGTCGCAGAAGCCGAAGACGGCGAGAAGGCAATTGCGCTATACGAACGGCACCGTCCCGACGTGATGGTGCTCGACTTGCGAATGCCCAAGTGCGACGGCGTGGCCGTCGTGCAGCGCGTGCTGGAGGGGGATCCGAAAGCCCGCCTGCTGATCATGACCACGTACGACAGCGACGAGGACATCTTCCGCAGCCTGAGCCAGGGCGCGAAGGGTTACCTGCTCAAGGACGCGCCGCGCCAGGAGATCCTGTCGGCGATTCGCGCGGTCGCGGTGGACCGGCCGTATACGTCTTCCTCCGTCGCGGCAAAGGCCGTGCGTCGCATGGCTAAGCCGAGCCTGACGCACCGGGAGCTCGACGTCCTGCAGCTCGTGGCGGAGGGACGCAGCAACAAGGACATCGCGCGGCGCCTCGCCATCACGGAAGGAACCGCCAAGACCCACGTCAAGGCGATCCTGGCGAAGCTCGACGCCATCAGCCGCACCGAGGCGGTTGCCGTGGCGCACAAGCGCGGGCTGATCAGGCTCTAGCGAGGGTTGGCTTGACGTTTCGCGCCCGGAATACCTCGCGAGCCGCATTGAGGCCGTTGATCGCGGAAGGAAATCCCGCGTAGACCGCCATCTGGAGGACCACCTCGACGATCTCCTCGGGCTTGCAGCCGACATTGAGCGCACCTTCGATATGCACCTTCAGTTGCGGCATGGCCGTGCCGGTCGCCGTCAGGGCCGCAATGGTGGCGAATTGCCGGGATCGCGGGTCCAGGCCCGGTCGCGACATGACATCTCCATAAGAGAACGCGATGATCCAGTCGGCGAGGTCCGGCGCGATGTCCTTGAGACTCTCGACCACCGCCTGGCCGGTACCGCCCGTGATCCGCTCGAGGCTCGCATAGCCCCGGGCGTAGCGTTCGTCACTTGTATTCGCCATGGCTAGCCTTCCTCGCGCTCTGCGACCGGTCTGAAGAGGTTCTCGCAGCGGTACGGCGGAATTTCATATGCCCAGCCGGCCGCGCAGGTAGCGAGTCTCTTCGCCGCGGCTCCGACGTCCGGTCCGGCGGGCTTCGACGCGTCCTTGCCGGCGGCCGGCAGGAAGCGCCCCGCCTGCGCCGCGTCGAACCGCGGACTCCAAGACCTGACGAGACCAGGAAGTGGTGTCAGGTCGGCTCTCTTTCTGCCTTTGGAGGCATCGATCGATCGGGGCATGGCGCAAGACGAAATTGAGAATTCCCTATCTTCCGACCGCTCGGAGCTTGTCCGGGTTGCGTTGAACGTACAACGCACTCACATGACCGGGCTCGTCTGCCGATGGGGCGAGCGCGATAGTCTGCACCAGCCGCCCGCCGGCGAGGTCATCCACAATCAGGCAGCCGGGCAGTCCGTTAACCATCGCCGGAACCAGGCGCCACCCGCGACTGGTCGGCAGCCGTGCGAAGCCGATGAAGGCGCGCGCAATTGGCACGTTGCCGTGCAACGGTCGCGAAATCGCGGAGACCTTGCCGCCACCGTCGGCCAGCGCCACGGCATCGGAAGCGAGCATGTGGGCGAGCGCCGTCACGTCGTGGCTGCGCACCGCTTGCGTGAAGGCCTCGACCAGTCGTTCGCGTTCCTCCTGCGCCACATTGCGACGCGCATGATCGGCTTTGACGTTCTTGCGCGCGCGGCTGACCAGCCGGCGGCAGGCGGCCTCACTGCGCTCAAGGTGGCCTGCGATCTCATCATAGTCGAGGTCAAATACGTCGTGCAGCAGGAATGCCGCGCGTTCCAGCGGCGACAGGCGCTCCAGCGCCAACATGAACGCCACAGACACGTCATCTTCGAACTCGGCCTGCTTTTCGGGATCAGGCGCAAACCGGAAGATGTCGTCGTCCACCAGCGGTTCCGGCAGCCAGACGCCGACGTACCGTTCGCGTCGCTTGGCAGCGGAGCGCAGGTAGTCGAGGCACAGGTTGGTGACCAGGCGCGACAGGAATGCCCCGGCAAATTCGACGGTGGACTCGTCCACTTCGGCCCAGCGCAACCAGGCCTCCTGGACGACATTCTCGGCTTCGGTGCGCGAGCCGAGCATGCGATACGCCAGCGCGCGCAGTCGACGCGCGTGGTCCGACTCGTAGCGATCGGCGCGGGTCGCAAGCGACAGGTCAAGACCGTCGGAGTTCACGGTAGCCATGGCGGCCATACCAGCGCGGCAGGCCAACCGCCCCGCACAAACCGCGAATGGAGGGCATGCGCCGCCATCAACCAAGCTCCGGAATGACCAGCGGGCCACAATCGTCGTCAGTAACAAAGACAGCCAGTAGTTCTGCTGGTTCCAGCGCACTCGGGTTCTCGGCAAAAACGTGGAGTGCTCCCGGCGCCTCGAACCACGTCCCGCCCACCGGGTAGTCGACGGCCGGGCTGCCAGCCATCTGCGAGCGCACAGTGCCTTTCACGACGAAAGCAGTCACGGAACCGGGATGGCGGTGAGCTGCGGAGTACGCAAGAGGTGGAAAGTGCACCAGCACAGTGGTCACGGCTTTGCCTGGAACATGGGCAAGCTTCTCGCACGACAAGGGCTCGATTCGCGTCGCCGGCCGGCCTGCACCGGCCTCGACGGAAGCGGTGGAGAACATGAGCGCGGTGGCGCAACGCTGCGCGATGCGCCGCGCCGTCGGCGTTTGCGCGAGTGCGAGGATCATGGCCGCTGCGGTCATGGCGACCAGCACACTCTCACCGGACATCGCATGGCTGCGCGTCAAGAGGCTCATGACGGCAGCCTGAATGCCGCATCCCAGCTGAGCTGCTTGCGAGCACGCGTGGTGTCGACCTGGGCGCCGTCCTCGGCAATATTGAAGATCCCGAGCTGGCCGTTCACCATCGCCAGCAAAGCCGCTTGAGCCGCCGCGTCAACATGCAGCGGCGACGTCATCCCCACCGGCCCGTCGACGCCGGTTCCGGGGCCGTAGAGTTGTCCGTAGCGCAGGACCACACCCTCGACCGGCGCTGCCCCGAGCACCAGATGCTCAAGAGCAACGACGCCGCTGACGCTGATTGCCCGTATTCCGCGGGCTCCGAGGTCCAGCGGGTCGTACTCGTGAAAGGGCGTCGCCCCTGGTGCGTAAGCCCAGGCGATGCTCTGCGCGACGATTCGGCGCGATCCGGCAGCTCGCGCCGCAGCGACAAGATTTGCGGTGCCTTCAGATCGGATGCGGGCATTGCGCATCGCACCTTCCGCCATACGTGTGGGATCGAGTCCAGGCGGGAGGTCGGTCAGTTGGTGGATCACGATATCGGGCCGGGCTCGCAAGACGGCCATTTCGAGCGCTGTCGCATCGAAGACATCGACGACCAATGGAACGACGCCCTGCGCTGCGAGGATCGCCGCACGGTTTGCCGACCTGGTTGTGCCGATCACTTGATGGCCTGCCTGCAGAAGTAGCGGCACGAGACGCCTTCCGATGACGCCGGTTGCACCTGCGACGAGGACCTTGTAGGTCACTTTGTGTGCTCCTGGATCTTCGCAATATCTGCGGTCATGCCCCGATGGGTGAGACGGCCAGCCGAAGCCCCAAGGCCATTTGGGCGAGGGCGGCGGTCCGTTGCAGCGGAGACTGAAATCGACTGACAACGGGTCGCAGTCCGACCGCACTGAGTGCCAGCGCGATGCCGAGATACCATGCCGCTGCCAGACTGGTCACCAGCAGGCCTGCGGCGACGTAAAGATGCGCTGGCGCGTGACCCGGGAGCGCGGACGTGAATACGCTGGTCCAGAAGAACATGGATTTCGGATTGGTCAGGCTTGTGAGGAGTCCGCGCACGAATGAGCGTCGGCCTGATGCACCTGCCTTTTCCAAGGTGTTTGATCCAAGAGTGCGCCGGTTTGTGCTGCGCCATGCAAGCGCGGAGGACCATAACAGGTAGGCAGCGCCCGAAAGCCGCATCGCCATTGACAGCCGCTGCAGGTGTGTCAGCGCGACGGCGGCGCCGGCCATGGAAGCTGCCATCCATGATGTCGAACCCAGTGCGACGCCAAGCGCCGCCAGAACTGCGCGGCGCCGATCACCGGCGAGCGCCGGCCGAGCGACGACGATCCAGTTGGGGCCGGGAACGGCGGCCGCCAACAGGAAAAGTGCAGCAATCACCGCAAGGCTCGAAAGAGTGCTCACTACAATCAATTCTGGTAGGATTGATATATCGTATAGAACTAATAGTACGTGTGTCAAGTACTAAATGCACAACAAGGACTTCGCCATGAATCGCGCCGACATGATCGACAGACTGACCGCACTGTGGGCCGAGCTGTACAGCCGCACCCGATATCCGTACGTCGTCGACCTCAGCCACCAGGCCGTGCGCGCGCTCTACTTCATTGGCAACTCGGCAACCCCGCCGAGGGTGGATGACCTACGCAGGCATCTGGACAAATCGACGGCCAACACGTCTGACATAGTCTCTCGTTTGAAAGGCCGCGGCTTGGTCAAGAAGCGTCGTTCCAGTGAAGACGAGCGCATCGTCCTTCTCGAGCTATCGGAGGAGGGTCGCGAGGTATTGCGGCAGCACACGTGGCTCGATCCGCAGCAACTGGGTCCGTTGGTGGGCAAGCTGAGCGCTTCGGAGCGCACGACCCTCGTTGCGCTTCTCGAGAAGTTGATGTCCTGAGCGGTGCGGCCGGTTTCAGGCATGGTTGGGAACTGTTCTTCACCGTGCTAGACGAATCAGGAAGGATCGTTGTGACGCGTTCCGTCTCCCCGGCGGCGCGCCTAGACGACCATTTCCGCCCGATGTCACACAGCGGGCGCGTCGATCGTCTAGGAGGCTCCACAGTTGAGGAAAACCCCATGACCGATGAACCTCGTTTGAACTACTATGCCGCCGCGCCCAACACGACCCAAGCGCTCGTTGCATTAAGCAAGGCCTCGGATTCGGTGCTGGAGCCGCGATTAACCGAACTCGTCAGGTTTCGCGTCTCGGAGATCAACAGGTGCGCGTTCTGTCTGGACATGCACGCCGCGGCCTTGCTGCGCCAGGGTGTCGAGCCCCGGCACCTTCACACCGTAGCTGGCTGGCGCGAGGCTCATCGATTCTTCAGCCCGCGCGAGCGGGCTGCCTTCGCCTGGGCCGAGGCGGTAAATGCGATCCCGCAGCGCACGCCCGGCGATGCTGAATTCGCGGACCTACGCAATCATTTCAAGGACGGCGAGATCGCCGCTCTGACGTTCGTGATTTGCTCCATCCGTGCATTCAACATGCTGAACGTGAGTTTCCGTTCGCCCATTCCGGACAAACCCTATGTCTCGAACGCTTGAACCGCTCGGAGGGATTCGCCGACCTGGTGTCCCCGCTGCACTTCGATCGATCCAATCGGAACAACGGCCCACCGAGGATTGGGTCGCTGCAATACACAGGGCCGCGCAGACTATGATGGCTTTGGTCATACGCTGTGAATCAGCGCCAATCTACAGCGTCTGTGGAGGGCCAATCGGGTTTCGCGCCTCGGTAAGTACCATTGGATCCGCGTGTCAGTTGTTCGATTCTGGCTCTGACCAGGGCCATTCGGGTCAAATGGGCGGCTGTGAAATCCCGGGACATGGAGGCAACAGTCTGCCCGCATTTCGATGGTACAAAAATTCAAGGTTTTGAAAAAATCTTTGTAAAACCGTACCCTACGCAGAGCCATTGCTTCCTCTCTCTCCGCCAATTTTCCCTGAAACCTGGGCTGGATTTGGGCATTCGAGTCAACACGTGGCGAGCCCACGTAACGTGTCCAAGAAAACCTGGTAGCTCGAACCCGCCTAAGGACGGCCACAGTTCGGGACGGCTTTACTCGAAGGGATCCGAAAACTTCGGGTCTGTCAGAAATGCATCGTCGGTCATGGTGCGAAGAAACGCTTCCAAAGCATCCTTGTCTTCCTCGCTCAGGTTCAGGCGCGTGGGCAGGTTCGTCGTGAGCACGTCCCGCAAGGTCGAGTCGAGATCCGGGGTGTCCTGCACGCCGTGGTCGTAATGATTGACGACGTCCCTAAGGGTCGCGAATCGCCCGTCGTGCATGTACGGGCCCGTCACCGCGATGTTTCGCAACGCAGCCGCTCGAAACACTCCCGTGGCGCTGCCCTGCATCAGTGCGACGTTCTGCACGCCAGGGTCCGCAGGAATGAGATCGAGTCCGTTATTGGCCTGCCACTCATTTGCCCCACCGTGCAACTCATGGCACAGATTGCAGCGCCTACGCCCATTGTCGTCGTAGATCTGAAAGCCGCGGAGCTCTTGCGGCGTCAGCACCGAACCTGGATCGCCGGGTCCGTTGAAAGGCGGATTGAATGCCTCGTCGAACTTGCTGCGATATGAGATGAGCGATCGCAGGAACTGGCCTAATGCACGGCTGATCCGATCCTGATTGATTTCGGGCGTGCCGAACGCTGCCTGGAAAAGCGGCGCGTAGAACGATGCCGCCTGCAATTTGGGTATCAGGTGGTCGAACGAGCTTCCGAGTTCCTCCGGATTCTGTAACGGCTCAAGAACCAGCGACTCCAGCGAGTGGACGCGCATGTCAGAAAACCAGGAGTTGTGGATGCTGTAACGCACGTTGCCGAGCGCCATCGCATTGCGTCTGGTCGGAATTCCCAGCACTCCGCTGCTGAAGCGTTCGCCATCGGAAAAACCGCGGTTCTGAATGTGGCAATTGCCGCAAGCATGCGTGTTTGTGATGGATAATCTCTTGTCGTAGAACAGGACTCGCCCCAACGTCGCGCCCGCGTCGGAGATTCGATTGTCGGGTGGCGTGCTGTCCCATAGCGGCGTGATGCCTTCGCTAGAAAGGGCGAAGATGAAAGGCAGACTGAGGTCCTCGTCCCGATAGATATAGGACGGATCCGGAAGGCTCGGCTCGCCCGGTGCTGGCGCCGGCGCCGCAACCAGGAACACGTCGCTGCCAACGCCGCCGTACGCATCACGTGCGAGGATCGTCGCCTCAACGGCGCCGACTGAGTTGAAGATGCCTGTCACATGCGTTCCGTTCGCGGCGAGTCCTCGCGGCACTCCGCGCAGTGAAACCTCGAAGGTGAGCTCGTCGCTATCCGGATCAATCAGCGCTGTGCCGGCTCTCGAAGCCTCGATGTCGACGAATCCCCCGACACCGACCAGCACATCCTCATTTGCATTCGCGACCTGCGGCGCGCTATTTGGTTTCACCTCAATCCAGAACTCGTTGTAGGCCGTCGATCCGTGCACGTCGCTGGCCGTAATGATCGCGTCGACGAAAGCGACTTCTTCGGGTATGCCGACGATCCGATTTTCTTCGACGCGAAGTCCGACGGGTGGATTTGAGCGTAGTTCGATCGTATAGCTCAGCTGGTCTCCATCCGGGTCGCTGAACGTCGTGCCGGCCTGCGTGGGGTCGTACGAAAACGCGTGCATCTGCACGGCGAATTGCCGCGCATTGACATTCTGGACTACCGGGGCACGATTTTGCGTCGGAGGCGGGGCCGGCGGAGGATCCGGCGGTCCGGGGGCAGGTCCGCCCGCGCTGGCGCCACCGCCTCCGCATCCTGCAAGCAATGCGAGAGCGAGTAACGCTCCTGCTTGAAGGCAAGCAATACGCAATGCCATACAAGCCTCCCCTGTGGCTAGCTGGAATCCTTCATGCACGTCGAGCGGGAGTCAAGCGCCGTCGGAACGGGACCCGTACGACGAGGCTTCCGGTTCCGCCGCCGGCACGGATATCGTGCTGCTTCCGGGCGCGTGACCTGCTTATGACAAACCTTTCGCGCGCCAAGGCCAATATCAACACGGGTGATTTCAACGCGCGGGCGAGTTGTATGCCCCAATGACGATGGTACGAAAATTCACGACTTGGGGAATCTAGGCATAAAACAATTGATTGGAATGCAGTATTGATTCCTATCTCTCCGCCAATTTTTCCCTGTGCGCGATAAGTCGTATCGTGCCGATAGGCGAGATTCGTCTGAATCCGCCAGCGTTAATTGCATGCCGTTTCTCACGTGAGTCGCGATTTCAGCTCATACAAATATTGCCTTCCGCATTCGCCTTGCGGTGCAGCTCGGCAATGTGGAGCAGCGTCTCGACCGCTTCCGACAATGGCTTTGTCCCAAATGGATCATCGTCGTAGCCGGTGCCAAACCCATCCGGCGTCAATGCGGCACTTACGCAGCTGTTGGGCCTTGTGTCGAGAACGTAGGCGAGTTTGTCGCGAGGCATCGCTCCGATACGCTCGTTGAGCGTGATGGCGGCGGCTTCCAGGTTTGCGAGCGCCTGTTCATAGTTGGACGTTTCAACGATGCGCGCGCCGTATGAGAATCGGGTCAGGCGCTCAAACTCCGATTCAAGCTCCATCATACGGGTAGCGTGTGGCTGCAGAATGTTTGTAATGAATTCGGCAAACGCGGCGCCCCGATCGTGCGGAACCCAGAACTCCGAATAGACGCCACGCGGCATCCAGCCGCCGCCACCCAGGCCGTAGCTGTGCATCCTCGTCAACTCGCCGGACTCCACGAGGCGAATCGCAACTTGCGGAACGCGAGGTCGCGAACTCGTTGCGGGAGGCAGCCCCGACAGCAACGCGCCCATGAATGCCATGTAGTGCGGTTCGGTCACCTCCGGGCATCCGTTGCGAAGCAGGGTGGGCGGCTCGAGCTCCGGGTCAGAAGGCGGGGAGTTTGGCGGAACAACGTAGATCGTCGGGCCCTGCAATCGCTGACTGAGGGCGAGCGCCTCCTGTGACGGCACGGTCAAGCAGGCAGCGCGCTCGCGCTCCAGTGCTTCACCGCTTCGATCCACGGACAGAAAGGTAAACTTCGACGAAAAATCGCCCGCTGCGACCAGCAGCAATCGCCCATCGCTGGTCATGACGCCGTCCTTGAATGTTCGCAGGTCGCCGTCCTGGTTGAATCGGCGCATCCATGCGAACGTTCCGTCTGCCTTGAGCATCGCCGCGTAGGACTGCCCAAGCATCGGACCGACGAGCAGGAGGCCATCTTCCGTCGGAGCGGTGAAATCGGACGGCGGCAGATTCACCGCCGGAAGCATTTGGCCGGTTTTCGCATCAATCCGATACGGCGTCAGGTAATTGCTGGAGGGCGCGACCAGGATCCCGGTCGGCACGAACTTGATGCCGCCGCCAATCCGCTCGGGGACCACGGTATTCCATCGTTCTGCTCCATTCCGGCCAATCGCTCGGAGGACAAATTTCGTTTCCGGTTCGTAGTACTGCTGCTCGAGCACCACGCCGTCCTCGGTCGCGGTCACCGAACCCCAGTCCAGCAGGACGAAGGATCGGCTCCAGACTGGCTTGAATTGCCCATCGAGACGCGTGACTCGGGAAATTTGCTTTTCTTCGGACTCCACGTCGATCAGGTAGAGATCGCTACGGTCGGGCCCGCCAACCAGATCGACTGCGCCCACCCTTCGATCGACCACGAGTGGCTCGATCTTGTCGCGGCTCAGGTCGTAGTAGACCAGCTCCGAGCGGCCGGGAATGTAGCGGCCGCAGGGCGGATTGCATTGCTCACTTTCGAAGTAGTGGCGCGCGACAAAGCCTTTCTTGTACGGAACGATAATGGTGGACTCAGTCTCCGGGAGATCCACGCGTTGCATGACGTTGCCTCTAGGGTCGAGTACGTAGACCGACGACCAAGAGCGAGGAGGTTCGTCCTCGCTCAAGCCCCTCAGGCGCATGAGGATCTTTCCGTCGTTAGCAGCCATCAGCACAGGTTCACCGATTGGCCCATGCGTTCGTTGCGGATCGAACGGCGTCAATACGACCTGACCCGCGCATTGGGTCGCTGCAACAAACAGGGCCGCGCAGACTGTGATGGCTTTGGTCATACGCTGTGAATCAGCGCCAATCTACAACGTCTGTGGAGGGCCAATCGGGTTTCGCGCCTCGGTAAGTTCCAATGGATATTGCAACTGAAAATCCGCGTGTCGGTGGCTGCGCGTTCGAAACAATGGTGTTCTAGTACGTCTGTGCCGCTACCTACGTAGATCGCGACTCCACATCTGCGACAATTCTGCACGCCGTTTCGATATTCCCGCGCAGACGAGTTGTGTCGCCAACAAAGTTACTGACCGCCTCTTCGGCACGCGTTCGCAGTGATGCAGAGTGCACGAGCCCACGTCGGGCGAGGGCCGCGATGTCGTCGCGATCCTGGCTCGTGAATCGGCCGATCTTGCTGACTGCCAGATCCGTCGGGGTGAGCAACCGGACATCAAGGACTTCAGGTTCGAGACCGGGCAGTGCCAAAGGTTCCGAGTCTCTGTAGGCATCTTCGTGAATCAGTGCGAGCGTGTCGCTGTACTGCCGGTCCAGGTACAGTAGTTGGGCGGCCCCGTCTGCATCGCGATAGGAGACTTCCAAATTGTCCGGGAGTGCGATGCGCTTTGAAAAAGTGGCGTCGACGTCCTGTGTTACCCGCTCGCCGGTGTAGAAATGCAGCGCCGCACCTCCTGCCACGTACATATGGACCGGCAGGGCTTTCTTCGGCAAGCCTTTGAGTGATTGGGAGATTCGGCCAGCAATCTCGAGAAATGCGGCGACGTAGTCGCGACGTGCATGAGATTCAAGCGGCATGGCGAGCGCGTGCTTGCCGCGAATGCGCCTTCACCATGGGCAGGAATCGGCTGGGCCGCACGGGACTGCGCTCCAGCCATCGCGCGAAGACGGCGGGCTCCGAGGCGCCGGGATGCAGCCGTTCCGCCAGCTCCAGCAATGCGGATCGATCGTGGCCCGGCGCTCCGGCAAGCATGACCGCAAGGCCCGCCATGAAGAAGGGCGGGCCTAGTTCGGTCCATCGGTTTGTGTCGGTCTCGTCCTGGGCGCACAGATCCGCAAGGCGCTCTTCCAAGTCCCGATTCACCTCAGCCGGAAAGTGGCCGTCCGGGCTTCGACCGGCAGCCTGTGCCGGTTGTACGTCCACGCGCGTACCCACGGCTTCCGCAAGCGCGTGGAGAGTTGCGAAGTCACAGGTATCACGCCGACGCAGCCGGGAAAGGCTCTCTTTGCGCAAGCCGGCGCGACCCGCCCAGGCGGCGTCGGTCAAACCCACGCGACGGGCATCGCGGGTCAGCGTGACCAAGAGATTCTTAAGAGTTGTTGACCTAGACATCAACGACACACTAGCAAATGATGATCTGTAGATCAACTTGAATTAGGATCAACAAGCTAAGTGGTTGATTTTAAAAGCTTCCAGGATTCTGCCGCTGTTCGGCCCGACATCTTCTGGCGTGGTTTTGATGGTACGAATATTCTATGATTTGAAAAAACCATTATGAAACAATTGCTTGCGCAGAGGCGTTGCTGCCTCTCTCTCCGCCACTATCCTTCTGAAATTTGTGCGACGCCACAATAAACCCGAGCGAGCCATTTCGCGCTGTCGGGTTACATTTTCCATCGAATTCGTTCTGGAGATCCGGGGAAGTCCATTCCCGGTACGAACTGCCCCGGCCCGAGACCTGCTCCGGACTCGCGCCCACATCCTGAGCCCTTTCCCCGCTTCAGCATGACCGGCTCGCGGCGGGCCGTGTGACGACCCGCGAAGGATTTTCGGGTATTCCGCACCTAAGCTGACAGTGCGGACCGCCGATGGGCATGCCATTCACCAGCGACCAAGCTCTCGTCAAAGCCCTGCTTGCCGGGGACACGGCCGCGTTCGAAGCCTATTTTCACGGCTACTATCCGCGCCTTTTTCGCTTCGCGCTCCGGCGCACCGGACGGCCGGCGCTGGCCGAGGAATTTGCGCAGGAAGCCATCACGAAAGGCCTGACGTTGCTGGCCGACTATCGCGGCGAGGCCTCGTTGCTGACTTGGCTCGCCGCCATCTGCCGCAGCGAGATCGCCATGGCTCGCCGCCACGATCCCCATTTGGCGGAAATTTCCCGACCGTTCCTCGAAGACCTGCCGGAAGTCCGGGCCGCGCTGGAACTGCTGGCCCGACCGGACCTGGATCCGCAGGCGCTGGCCGAGCAGCGCGACCTTCGCCTGCTGGTCCAGGCCGTTCTCGATTTCCTTCCGCCGGGCTACGGGGACGTCCTCGAGTGGAAGTACGTCGAAGGCTTGACCGTCGCCGAAGTGGCAGAACGGCTTGGGCGGTCGGAAAAAGCCACCGAGTCGATGCTGTCGCGGGCGCGCGCGGCATTTCGTCTTGCGATCGACGACACATTTGCCTCCCGGGCGGCGCTGGTGGAGCGATGACGGGGATACACGCATGAGCGACGTCTCACCACTCGAAAGTCAGGAAAGCGTGCTGGAAGTGACACTGCGCGCCTGCGGTCGGCGGCCGATGCCTTCCGCGGAGGGTACAGCCCGCGCCCATGCACGGGCGCAGGTTGAATGGCAGCGCCTGCTGGCGGTCAAGGCGCAGAAGCGTCGCGCAGCCAGGCTGCGGTGGGCCGGCGGCCTGTTTGCAGCATCGGCGGCCCTCGCCGGCATCGTCGTCGTTTCAACGTGGCGGTACCCGGCACCGGACCCGCCGAGCACGGTGTCCAAGGTCCAGGGCGCGGTGTATGGCTCGGTCGCGCCATCGAAGGCGGTCGTCATACACGAGGGCGACGCGGTGCGGGTGGGCTACCGCATCCAGACCGCTTCCAACGGCCGCGTGGCGCTGCGACTGCCGGGCGGCGGTTCCCTGAGGCTCGACCGGGCATCGCGCATTGCACTGACGGCAGCCAACGAGTTTCGCCTCGAAGCAGGACGCGTGTATGTCGACTCGGGTGTATTGCCCGGCAAGCCGGCCCTGCGAGTCGCGACGCCGCTCGGCGTCCTGACGGACAACGGCACCCAGTTCCAGGTCGCATGGCTCGGCACTCGGCTGCAGGTGCAGGTCCGCGAGGGCTCGGTCGGCGTCCGGGCGCCGGATTTTCTTCCGGAACACCGAGTCGTGATGGCCAGCGAACTGGCGTCGCTCGGCACCGAAGGAAAATGGTCACGTACGCACGCTGAATCCTTTGGCCCGGCCTGGGCGTGGATCGCCGATCTGTCGACGTATCCCGTCGCCGGCGAACAGCGGCTTGAGCCGATACTGAAATGGATCTGCCGCGAACTGGGCTGTCGCCTGCGTTTCCGCGGCAGCCTGACGCCCGACACCGTTCGCGCCGTCACCCTGGATGGCTCGATCGAGGGGCTGACCCCGCAGCAGGCGCTCGACGTGATCGAACGGGTGACGACGTTCCGCTATCGGCTGGAATCCGGCGAGCTGACGATCGAGCGTGCCGATGAGCCGGACTAGCGGACGACTCGCCGCCACGGCCGGCCTGCTGGCCGTAGCTGCGGCAGGCAGCGCGGCGCATGCCGCTTCGGCCGACGCAGCCGGCCGGTCCGTCGTCGAGGTGCTCGCCGAATTGCGCAGGGGAGGTCTTCACCTCCTTTACAGCAACGACCTGGTGACGCCCGACCTCAAGGTCATCGCCGAACCCGCATCGGCGTCGCCCCTCGATGAAGCCCGCGAGGTCCTGAAGCCGCACAGGCTCGACGTGGTGCCCGGACCCGCAGGCCGTTGGCTCGTGGTGCGCGCAGCCGATGACTCCTCGGACGTCCTGCGTCACGCGACAGGGAAGATCGCCGGGTCGGATACCGAGGGAGAGAGCGCCGGCCCGCCTGGATCGGCGCTCGAGGCCATCACGGTGGTCGCAGGCCGATACTCGCTCGGCGATGCCGGTTCTTCGCAGCAACTGTCGAGGAGCGAGATCGCCCGGGTCCCGCACCTGGCCGACGATCCGCTGCGAATTACGCGCCAGTTGCCGGGCATCACAGGCAGCGACTTCTCGGCGGGCTTGAACGTGCGCGGGGGCGCGCGGGACGAGGCGGCCATCATGGTGGATGGCGTGCGCATACACGACCCGTTCCACCTCAAGGACCTCCAGGGCGCCCTCGGCCTGATCGATGCCGGCGTGGTCGAGAGCATGGAGGTCCTGACCGGCGGATTCGGCGCCGAGTACGGGGACCGGATGAGCGCGATCGTGTCGATGCGCACGCTGGTTCCGGCTGAGCAGCCGGAAACCACGGCCGGGATCAGTTTCGTCAATGCCTACCTGCGCAGCCAGGGGCCGATCCAGGACGGCCGGGGTCACTGGCTCACCTCGATCCGACGCGGCTATCTCGACTGGCTCTTCCAGCTGATCGACAGCGAAGGCGACTTCACGCCGCGCTACTGGGATTTCTTCACGAAGGCGGATTGGCTGGTGGGCGATGCCACGCTGGTGGCCGGCAACCTGCTGTTGGCACGCGACGACCTGCGCTTCGTCGACTCGGGTCCGCAGGTGTCGCGCTCGTTCGGCAAGGCGGACAGCGCGTACGGTTGGGTGACTGCCAGCACGTATTGGGGGCACGGCCTCTCGAGCGACACCGTGCTGTCGGTCAGCTCCATCGACCGGCACCGCGACAATGCGGACCAGCAAGATGGCTTCTTCGCGGCCGTCCATGACGACAGACGATTCGCCTACCTGGCAGCGCGCAGTGACTGGCGGTGGCAGGCGACGGAAAACGCGCTGGCGCTGTGGGGACTCGAGGTCTCTCACGCTTCGGCGCGCTATCGCTATGAACTCACGAGTTGCATCAGCGATCCGTTCCCGAGCGGGCCCTGCGCGCCCGCACCTGCCCGCCGCGCGGATCTCGAGGTCGGCGGCGAGTCGTACGGTTCGTACGTCAGCGCCCGCCTTCAATTGATCCCGCGCGTGACCGGCGAGTTCGGTGTGCGCGCCGACCGGCAGACCTATGCGGGATTCTCGCAGAGCGAAATCAGCCCGCGGGCGAGCCTGAGGTTCGAGGTCACCGACGCCAGCACGCTGCGGCTCGGCTGGGGCCGGTACTTCCAGCCGCAGCAGCCCGACGAGCTGCAGGTCGAGGACGGAAATCAGTCATTCGCCCGGGCCGAAGACGCCGAACATCGCGTGGCGGCCTGGGACGTGAAAATGGCCACCGGGATGACGTTTCGCACCGAGCTTTTCGACAAGCGCTACGGAAACCTGCGGACCCGCTACGAGAACCAGTTCGATCCCTTCGAGGTGGTGCCGGAAGCGAGGCCGGACCGGATCGCGGTCCGGCCGGATGCCTCGCGCGCCTCCGGCGCCGAGGTCTCGATTGCGAGCGCGCCCGATCGTGCCGTGAGCTGGCGCCTGGCCTATGGCTATCTCGAGGCCCTGGATTCCTTCGGCAACGACCGGCAGCCGCGCAGCTGGGACCAGACCCATTCCGTGACGGGTTCGCTGAACCTGGCGCTGAAAAGCTGGAACCTGAATCTGTTCGGCGCGTACCACACCGGTTGGCCGCGTACGCCCCTCGACGTCGAGGTGTCGAGCGGCCCGACCGGAATCATCGAGACTCCGGTGATCGGCGAGCGCAATGCGCTGCGCTACCCCGCCTATGTCCGGCTCGACATGCGCCTGAGCCGCAACCGGCGCCTCGCGAACGGCGAATTGGGCTACTTCTTCGAGGTCTACAACGTGCTGGACCGGCACAACCGCTGTTGCATCGGGGACGTCGACCTCATCGAAAACCCCGACGGCACGCTCGGCACCCGGGTCAACTACGACGACTGGTTGCCGCGCCTGCCGTCCATCGGCATTCACTGGACTTTCCGTTGATGCGCCTCGCCGGATTCGTATTCGTGGCGGCGCTGCTCGGGGCCTGCGGCGGAGGCGGGAGCGGCGGGAACCCGGGCACGCATCCACCGCCCGACACCGGCTACCTCATGGAACCCGCCGGTACGCGCATCTGGCTGACACGGTCCCAATTGTTCGAGGCCGACGCGCTGCCGGGCAGCCCGCTGAACGAAGGATGGTTGGTCGCGGTCGGAACCCCGCTTCCTGCGACCCACCGCTTTTCGGGAACGCTCCACCTGACGGGCCTTGCGCTGCACAGCAATGGTCCTGCGACATTCGATGGGCGCAACCTGCGCTTCTTCCCCGCGGTGGACCTGCGTTTTCTCAGTGATGGCGACCAGCTGATCCCGCTGGACCGCGCCATCCTGGGTGCACCGAACGGCACCACCTACTGGCGCCTGGTACTTGGGCCCGGGCGAGTCTGGGACGAGCCCGGCGATGGGTCATACTCGCGCGCCGCGTTCCCGTTCGCGCTGGTGCACAAGGAACGCGGCGAAGTCCATAACGGCATCGCCACCTTCGTCTATGACGCGAGCACCGTTTCGCGGCTGCGCCTCCAGGTCGTGCAGGAGACCGCCGCCTGGGCGCGCGACGACTACTGGGCGCAACTGCCGATGAGCTATGCGCCGGCGACCTTCACGGACGCGGCGGACGTCATCGCCGACCATGATCAGGAATTGGCGGATGCCTACCCCGTACGCACCTGGGCCGAACTGGAGCAAGCGGCCGGAACCGCACTCAACGGGTTCGAGGCCGGCGTTGCAGCCGACCGACGTCAGTGCGAGTGGAATCGTCCTGGGCGGCGTGATCTACCTCGACACCTGCACCACGCGCTACGGCGACTATCCATTCTGCGGCGCCATGCGCCACGGCGCCTTCTCGGTCACGAAGTCCGCGGCTGCGGCGCTCGCCCTCGCGCGGCTCGCCCGGAAATACGGTCGCGGGCGTGCTGGAGGAACGCATCGCAGACTGGGTGGCGGTCACCGCCGCACACGATGGGTGGCGCGACGTGACATTCCGTAACGCGCTCGACATGGCCGTCGGAGTCGGCGACAACGACCCGACTGGCGGCAGCGGTGACATATTCGCCGACGAGAATCAGGCGAAGATGGAGCAATTCCAGCTGACGGACAGCGCGGCCGGAAAGCTCGCGATCGCTTTCTCCTACGGGAATTATCCCTGGGGGCCGGGCGTGGAGTTCCGCTACAACTCGACCCACACCTTCGTGCTCGGCGCCGCCATGGATGCCTACCTCAAGTCGCGCGAGGGCCCGCAGGCCGATATCGGGGACCTGCTGCGCGACGAAGTGTATGCACCGATCGGTATCCATCACCTGCCACTCATTCGCGCGCTCGAGGCGAACGGGGCGCGCGGCCTGCCGGAATTCTTCGTAGGGCTGTATCCGACCGTGGATGACCTGGCAAAGATCGTGACCTTGCTGCAAGGGGAGGGCGCCTACGCAGGCTTACAGATCCTCGACCCCGACCTGACACGCACGATGCTGTATCGCGGCGTTGATCGCGGACTTGCACGCGTGGTGGTGGGACGGCCCGGCCGGCCAGACTCGATATCTCCTTTCATTCTGGTCGCTGCCCTACGACGACCGGGCCGGATGCCGCCGCGACATCCCGGTCATGAGCGGCTACGGCGGCAACATCGTGGCGCTGTTGCCCAATCGAGCGAGCGCCTTTCGGTTCGCGGATGCGCAAGATTACGATCCGGCGGCAGTCGTCGAAGTGGCAAGCCGACTCGGCGACTTGTGCGGCCACTGATTCTGCGGACGCGGTCCCCGGGGGTGAGCGCAAAATGCCGCGCGTATGTGGGTTTTGGAGTCGGCAAGTGCAGTAATGGGATTGCGCCCGAAGTCCCTGCGCTTGTAGAGCAGGCGGCAGTTGTAATGTCCAACCTCTGCCTGACCGGCTATGGTGACGCCAGGCTAGGCCCTAGAGATCTTGCGACTGCCCGTTGTCTGATGTCACTGTTGGGTGGTCCTCAGGACGTGATGGTGCGAATAATCGAGGTTTGTCGAATTGTTAGAACAATCAGTACCCTACGCACAGGTATTGCTTCCTCTCTCTCCGCCAATTTTCCCACGATTCGGGTCGTTAGAAACGGACGCGCAGCGGCGGACCGTTCAACTGCCGCGATAAGCCGAAGCGCGCGCGGTGGCAATAGGCATGCGCTGAGCGGAAACTGCCCTAGCCCATGAGGGAGGGCCGACGTGTTTCACGCGCACCGAATTCTGAGCACACTCCGTCTGATTGCTCGTGCGACTGGCATGCTCGCAGCAGCAAGCTTGGCAAGCATCGCTCATGCGGCAAGTGCGGAAACCTCACTTGGAAGCGCGCGGGCGACCGCGGTTCACGATGAGATCGCCGCCTATCTCGACCCCTATGTCAGGTCGAACAATTTGGCAGGCTCGATTATCGTTGTTGAATCCGGGAAAGTTCTATTTCGGAACAGCTACGGACGCTCTGACATTTCCAAGGACGCGCCAAATCGCGTCGACACGAAATACCATGTTGCGTCCCTTTCCATGCAGTTCACTGCCGCTGCGGCGATGCGTTTGGTGGAGCAGGGTAAGCTCTCACTCGACGCGAAGGTGAGCGAGTTTGTGGCCGATATGCCCAACGGAGAGCGCATTACGATCCGGCACCTGCTTCAGCAAAAGTCGGGTCTGCCGGACCGCAATGATCTGGATGGCTATGACGATTTGTTGACCGCGCATCAGACGCCGGAGTCGCTCGTTCAGTTCATTCGCGGCCACCCTCCAAGGTTTGAACCCGGAGGCGAAACACAGGGTGAAGAGCATTCAGCGTACGATGTCCTGGCGCTTATCATTGAAAGAGTTACGGGCCTTCCTTTCAGAGTGGCAGTGCGGCGTGAGGTCTTTGCGCCGCTCAGGATGAACGACAGCGGCATTGACGATGACAGCCCGATCGGGACCGGCGTGGCGCTGGGTCATGTCGAGAACGGCGCCGAAGCGCTGCGAGCCGCGCCCGTAACTCACTGGTCCGCAAAGATCGGGACCGGTTCAGCCTATTCGACGATCGACGACGAACATCGGTGGTTGGAGGGCTTTCTCGGCGACTCGTTCTTATCGGCCGCCAATCGGCAGATGATGCTCGACAATGGATATGGTTGGGAAAGGGACGTAGAGGACGGGGAAACGACTTATTTCCAGAATGGGGAAGGTCCCGGCTTTGCGTCGACCATGATCTATTTGCCCAGCCTTCGCGCGGCGATTGTCGTCCTCAGCAATTGTCAAATTCCCGTCCCGGGAAGAATCGCCTGGGATCTCGCCGCGATGCTGCAGGGCAAGGAATATCGCCGACTAGAACTCCGAGCCTCTCCCCTCACGACGGATGAAATCTCGCACGTCGTCGGCAGTTACAAGTTCGGGCCAGACTTCTACAGATCAAACGCAACGCTACAGCTCGTTGGCGACGCTGGCGGGTTATCGCTGAAATGGCCCGGAGGGCCCAATTCTCCGGTCATCGTAATGGACGATCACCATTTTATTGATCGTCACTACTGGACCCGCTTTGGTCTTACGGATGATCAAGAGGGGCGCGCTTCTCAGATGACCTATGGAAGGTTTAGCGGACAGCGATCAGGCGAAAACCCGCCAGTGCCGGCTCAGTAACCGTAGGGCTTCGGGGCGACGGGGACTCAAGTTCGGCGCAAATGGGGTGCGACCCCTGACACACGTTCCATTCCCGTCAGGACTTAAAGTTCGCGGTTAACTGTGACGTTTCGGAAAATCGACTTACGGGGATTGTTATTTCAGGTCAGCTGATGTTTCTGACATCTTTATTGATGGTACGAATATTCAGAGTTATCAAAGTTCCGTTGTGAATCAATATCCTGCATTGGGGAGTTGATTCCTCTCTCCGCCAATTTTTTGCCCTGAAACTTGGGCTGGAATTGAGCCCGAGATACATGCCAGTTCCCGTGCCCGAAATTGGCGTGCCATGCGCCGTCTTCCACCGTGCCATTTACACACGTGCTTTCCGTGGACGCATGCGGCGCCACATTGGAACCCAGTGCGCTTAGACGTGGCTTGGCAACGGGGCATTGCCCTGCCAAATCGGTGGAGGGCTGGCTCCCTATTAATCCGTTGGTCGTTGGTTCGAGTCCAACCCGGGGAGCCATTTCGCAGTTCCATCAGCCAAGGAAATACTGCGAGAGGCCTGACAACTGAATGGTTCATGGAACCGTGCCAGCCTCTACCAATACGAGCTTGTTTGGATCCAGGTGTTTCCTGATGGCGGCGTTGACCTGCGAGGTGGTGAGTGCGTTGATCGCATCCGGGTATTCATCGAGCCAGGACACATCGTAGCCACGTTGAACGGTTTGCAGCAGCACGTTGGCCATGCCGTCCGTGGTCGCGAGGCTTACTCCGAAGTTGCCAATCAACCCCTCCTTTCGAGCAATGAGTTCCTTCTCAGTGATACCCTGCGTCCACCAGGATTCGATTTCGTGTCGAGTGGCAGCGACGCCTCTGTCGAGGAGTTGCGGGGCGAAGGAGGCATAGACTCGCCAACTGCCGTCGCTGAACGTGTCGTCTGACAAGTAGGCGTAGGTGGAATAAGTCAGGCCTTGTTCATCGCGGACGTGGCTCATTAACCGCCCGGTAGCTCCGTAACCCAGAACAGCGGTGCCCATCCGTAGGGCGAGCGCATCCGGATCACGATACCGCAGGCCAGTCGGCGCTCCGAGCACCACTGATACACTGGTCTTTCCAGCTAACTTCACAGTGTTCGTATGAGCGACGGTTAATGTAGCCGGCGCACCAGGCGGTGGCAGTGATTTACCGCCCGTCCAGCCTGCAAAAGCGCGCTCGACTTGCTGACGCACGAGCGTGGGGTCGGCATCGCCCACGACGACGAGTGTCATGTGCGCGGGCCCGTAGTAGTCCCGGTGATAAGCCTTGACCTCATCAAGCGTGGCGGTCTTAAGTGCGGCACGATACTCATCAACAGAGTACTGGCGATTGAGGTGGCCGATCGGGAATGCAAGGCGCGAGAACGACTCGTTCGCACGGTAATCGGTATCGAATGCATACTGCTCGATCCAGCCCTGGAACTTCTGTTTGACCTTCTCGAACTCCTCGGCCTTGAAGGCGGGGTTGCGTAGTTGCTCGGCGAGCAATCCCATCACCAGCGGGAGGTCCTTCTTAAGCATGCGTGCCTCGATCCAGGCGGTCTGAGGGCTTGGGCCAAAGCGGATGTCTGCCCCGACGGCTTCCAGTTTGGCGGCGATGGCGAACTGGTCCTCCGTCGTCGTGCCCCGATCCAGCATCCACGCGGTGAGGCTCGGAACAGCAATGTTGCCGTCCCCTACTACGGCGTCACCCGCAGGCAGTGCACCCTCAATGCTGATAACGTCCTTGATGGAGGTCGGATAAATCACAAGGTCGATGCCGGCGACGCGCTCTCGCGTGGCGTGCTCCGCTATGTGCGTCGCGGCGAGGGCCGGGACGGTGAGCATGGCGAACAGGGCCAAAGCTTTGCTTGCGGTGTTCATCTTGTCGCGCCCACGGGTACGAACCAGCCGGTCGTACTCTGATCTTCGTTCAAATACATTTGAGCCACCCGCTGCACATCGGCCGGCGTCACTTTCGCAATCTGCTCAGGGAAGCGCTGGTATAATGTCCAGTCGCCCACCGCAATCCAAAAGCTCAGTTCGGCGGCAATGCCATAGGTGCCATCGCGTTTGAAGGACTGCTGGGCAAGCGTCTGCTGCTGCACGCGCTCGACTTCGGCCTCCGTGACGCCGCCTGTCTGCAGTCTGGCAATTTCTTCCAGGATCGCAGCTTCCACTGCGGCATGTGTGATACCGGGAGCCACCGACGCGTAAAGCTGATGGAGTGAGATGTCATAGCGCGAGTCGGTATATGCATCGACATCGACAGCCAGGCCTTGATCCACCAGACGCCTATACAGACGACTGTTCTTGCCGGTGCCGAGAATTCCGTCCAGTACCGCAATGGCTGCGTGATCCGCGGCGCGGGCATTCGACACTTTGTGCGCGATCAGTATTAAACCCTGTTCTCCCGGTCGCTTAACGATTACGCGGCGCGCCCCGGTCTGCTCGGGTTCCTCGGTGTAGAGCGCCGGGATGGCCGCTGGAGAGCGAGGGTAGGTGCCGTAGTACTTTCGAATGAGCGCGAGGGCGGCGGCGGGCTCGATGTCACCAGCCACGGTGACGGTAGCATTGTTGGGCCAATAGAAGGTGTCGTAGAAGGCCTTCAACTTTTGGATCGGCACATGCTCGATGTCACTGCGCCAACCGATGGGGTCGTGGTGATAGGGAAGCGCTTGATAAGCCGCTGCGGCCACCTCCTCACTCAGGATGTTGTTGGGTTCATTCTTGACGCGCTCGAACTCGTTACGCACCACGGTCATTTCGGACTGGCGATCGGACTCGCGCAGCCAGAGATTGCGCATCCGATCGGCCTCGATAGCGATGTAACCCTCCAAGCTCTCAATTCCGACGGTCGCGAAGTAGCTGGTGCAATCGAAGGAGGTCATGGCGTTGTACCAGCCGCCGACACGTTCCAGATACTGCTTGATACTATTACCCTTGGCATCGTTGAAGCCGCCACTCCCCTTGAACATCAAGTGTTCGAGGATGTGCGTTGCACCTGTGGTTCCCGTCACTTCGTTGCGGGAGCCCACGTGGTAAGTCACGTTGAAGGTCACCACGGGTGCGGAGTGATCGGGCATCACGAGGACATCGAGGCCATTTGAATTGAGCGTGAATTCTTCGGTGCCGCCTAAGGATCTGACGTGCGTAAATCCCGCCAAAGAAGTCTTGGCGGGAGTTTCGCTCGCAACAAGAGGGCCAGGCTGGAGCGCCAGTGCCAACGCGAGCGCAAAGATTGGGTGGACTGACTTCATCAAACCTCGTTGCAGGAGAGCCGCAACGGGAAGTTTAAGGTTCATAGTGATCGGTGCCGGGTTTTCGGAGGCTGCTTGCTTTGAGAAAGCGGAGGATTCACCGAATCTTCTGTGGATGAGTATCGATGGTACAAAAATTCGGGTTATTTAGAAAACGGTGCGTAAACAACAGCTTGCGATCAGCTATTGATGCCTCTCTCTCCGCCAATTCAAACGTCGCCCATCGGCGACGATGATTCCACCTTTCCGCAAGAAGAGCAGCAGTGAGTTTCGCGGCAAGTCCACCGATACTTCGACAAACTTGATTCCGATCCGCCGGACGAGGCGCGTTCTCGACCAACGCGGCGCGCTCTTTGGCGAACGCGTGGTGGCAGAAGCGGCGTGACTCACAAGGAAAAGTCTGCGGAGCGGTTCCCGTTTCCCGCCGTCGATTGAGATCCGGGCGGAATGGGCGCAGTATTTGCCGTCCACTTTGGTAACGGAGAAGAAATATGCGACTGCAAGCTAGCGTCCTGGCATTGGCCCTGTTGGTGGGATCGACGGCGGCGCGAGCCGATCTGGAACCCTTCAAGGACTACGACACGAGCGCGGCCGTATGGTCGGTGACGACCGTTCGCGTCGACTCCAACATGGGCGATGCCTATCTGGAAGGCCTGGCCAAAACCTGGGTCTCGACCAACGAAATCTCAAAGAAACTCGGGCAGATCGAGGAATATCACATCTACCGCAGCGATCTCCCGGAGAGCGGTGATTTCAATCTGATGCTCGTGGTCAAGTACAAGGACGCTAACGCCGCCGCGCAGCCGAACAAGGCGCAGTACGACGCGTTCATGAAGGAGATCGGCAAGGAAAAGTCAGACGAAGTGACCCAATACTCGCAGAAGAACTATCCGGCGATGCGCAAGATCACCGGTAACTATTTCGTGCGGGAAATCACGCTCAAGCAATGACATCGCAGACCCTCTCCCCAGGGATGGGGAGAGGGTCACCGAATAAGTTGCGAGGAACGTGGGGGTCAGACGCCGTTCGGGGTTCTGGTGCGTTAGCGGTGGGAAGTTAGCATCAACGGGTCCGGATGGAGCCTGTGATGACCAAGCCGATTGCTCGTGACCCGATCTACCGCCGCCGGCGCTTCGAGGCCGAAATCATCGAGTTATGCGTTCGCTGGTACATCACGTATCGGCTGAGCTATCGGGACCTCGTCGCCATGATGGCCGAGCGCGGATTGCCCGTGTCTCACACCACAATCCTGCGGTGGGTGATCCGGTACGTGCCGGAGTTCGAGAAACGGTGGAGCCGACGGGCCCGAAAGGTGCACTCATCCTGGCGGGTTGACGAGACGTACATCTCGGTGCGGGGAAAGTGGCACTACCTCTACCGCGCCGTCGACAAGCGGGGCAAGACCGTCGACTTTCTGCTCCGACCCGATCGAGGCATTGCAGCGGCACAGGAATTCCTTCGCAAAGCATTGGCCACCAGCCTGCCGCGGTGGCCGCGCAAGATCACGCTCGACGGGTACGCGCCGAGTCACCAGGCGCTACGGCTTCTGCGCCGGGAGGATCCGAAGTGGAAGCACGTTCTCGTCAGGCGCTGTCCCTACCTCAACAACATCATTGAGCCGGACCATCGCGCGATAAAACACCGCTGCGCTGCCATGCTGGGCTTCAAATCGTTCGGCAATGCAGCAATAACGCTCGCTGGCACCGAGCTGGCCCATTGGATTCACAAGCGACAGTTCTCATTCGGTCCGGGTCGTCAGTGGCGGAACCAGTCACTCAAGCAGCTTTGGGACCGGGCTCTCGCTTCTGCTTGAATTTGGGTCAGAGCCGCCGAATGGCCAGCTTCTCGCTCCGCCAGTGCACCAGAACCGATTCCTTTCTCTCCGCTAATTTCTCCCTGAAACTTGGACTGGACTTGAGCGCCAGATTCGTGCAATCGCCGCGCAGTTCACAACCTCGGCGTCGAGAACCATCACGCGACTTTCCCGAGGATCGATTCCAGAAACGTCCGGAGGTGGGCAACAACCAGAGGCAATGTTGGCGCGCCGAGGCGGTTCTTCGTCACGAATGCTCGCCACTGGGTCTGCTTGGTTGCGTCAGTGGCAAACTCGTCGGAGAGGCCGATGGGTGTAGCGGTTGGCAGGGCGGTGGCGCGGCGTTCGAAAGTGGCGGTGATAGCGCGTCGCAGAGTTGCGGTATCCAGCTCCGAGTGTCGCGTCAGCACCCAGAGGTCGAAGAAATCCTTCATTCGGCTGTTGGCGATACCGAGAGACACTATGGCCTCGAACTTCTCCGCGATCACCGTGTAGCGCGGATAGACGCGCAATCGCGGCGCGGGCAGATCGTCGAGCAGCACCGGATAGTCCGTCTCTTCGGGCGCCGGCGTGACCGTGTCACCGAAGCCGATGTCCGCCTGGACCGGACATCGCGCGCCATCCAGCCTGCCGAGCAGAGTTATGCGAATGCCGGCGTAGTCGGCCTCCTTGCGGATTTCCCGGGCCCTCACTGTGGATGGGTCGAAGGTGATGCCGTCGTCGACTTTCATCGCGGCGATCTCGCGGAACGTGGCTTCCATCGTGGGCAAATCAGCGGGTCCAAAGCCGAGGAAATCCGCGTCCCGCGTCGGGCGGTGAGGCTCGTCGAACCAGAGATCAAACAGCAGCGCGCCTTTCAGCAGGAACCGTTCGCGGTGGGCAGAAATGCTCAGCCGGTATAGTAGGCGTTCAAGTGCGAATCGCGTGAGCATGAGTTCGAATTCCACCTTTTCTGCCGTCGCGATGGCCAGGAGGCGGGCGCGTATCGAGGCGGCGAGGTTGGCCTTGCCGGTCACTCGATGCTTTCCAGGTAGGGTCGCATGACGTTCGCAACACGGCACAGCCTGGCGTAGCGCCATAGCTCATCATTCGAAGCTCGTTTCTCGCGCCGGCATTCGCGCAGCGCTTCCAGTGCCACGTCGAGCCCGATCTTGTTGCGGTACTTGAAGCAGTCCGCGACGGTCTTGGCGACCGAGTACACGCGAATCGGAGCGCCATCCACGGTGCGTGACTCGATACCCTCGGTCAGCGACGGGCCGGAGAAACGCACGATGCGCAGGGGCGGATAGTCAAGCTTTGGCGCATGTGCCTTGTTGGGAATCGCAAGCCAGATCTCGTGTGGCGACTGGGTCGTGAGCTCGTGGAAACGCAGCGCCGTCAGCAGGCAGAAGACACCTTGCCGGCTGCGTGCAGCAACCTCGGCAAGCTGGTGCTGCCCGGATCGCGTTTGCCGCGGTAGGGCATACAGCCCGCGGGAGACCTGGGTGAGCTGACCACTCGCTACCAGACGCGAAAGTGTGGCGCGAGGAATTTGGTCGCGGGCAAGGTCGCGCGCGCGCAGCAGTCCCCGCCGGCTGGCGAGGCGCAGTATCCGTTGGGCATGAGTCGTGGCGCTCATCCAGCGAAGTGGATACTAAAACTAGGTAAATGTCAATATATACCTATAAAACGTATCAACATACGAAAGCTGTCCAAGAGGATCAGGTTGGCCTATCGAAGTGGATTTTGATGGTACGAATATTCAAGGCGTTGAAATTGCCCCGGTGAAACAGCGCTTTGCAAGAGGGTGTTGCTTCCTCTCTCTCCGCCAATTTTCAGAGCCGGCCAGTATGATTTTCTCACCTGGCCAAAAGTTAGTCAGCGCGAGTTTCGCGGAGAATTCCACCAATACCTCCCCCTGCTCGTGTCGCTTTGGTCGAAGACGCTTTGCGCGCGCAGTCGTTCGACAGCGGACAAATCCCAGGATTCCTGTGATTGCGTTCCGGCTTCCGAAATCGCGGACTCTAGATCCACGCGGGACTAGAAAGGGCGTCAGGTTGATTGCCGTCAGACATATTTTTTCCTTGATAGTACTACTATACTTGTAGTATCGTATTCCAATGAAGAGCGCACGAGTCGTCGATTCTCTAGGCGCATTGGCGCACGAATACCGGTTGGCGATCTATCGCCTCCTGATCAAGCAGGGGCCGGATGGGCTGCCTGCCGGCCTGATTGGCAGTCGGCTAGGGCTGTCACCGTCATCGCTCACGTTTCACCTGCAAGCGCTGCAACGGGCTGGTCTGCTCAAACAGGCGCGCGCAGGCCGGCAGCTGTTTTACAGCGCGGATTTCTCCGCGATGAACGATCTGGTCGGCTATCTGACGGACGAATGCTGCGTCGATAGCGCGGCGTGCGCGCCGGAGTGCGAACCCGCACGCAGGCCGAAATCGTCCAAGGCGGCCTGATTTCCCAGCTAAAGGACTGATTCCATGAAGCGCCTACACGTCCACATCAGCGTTGCCGACCTCGATGAATCGGTGCGCTTCTACAACGCCCTGTTCGCCGCAAAGCCCGCGGTCCACAAGGACGACTACGCGAAGTGGATGCTCGAAGATCCTCTCGTAAATTTCGCCATCAGCAAGCGCGACAAACTAACTGGCATTCGGCACCTTGGAATTCAGGTGGACGACCGCGCGGAACTGGCGGAGGTGTTCGAGCGTATTGAGCATACTCGGCGACCGGTGCTCAACGAAGGCAAAACGACGTGTTGCTACGCCAAGAGCGAGAAGAATTGGGTCGAGGATCCGCAAGGCGTGCAGTGGGAAACGTTTCTGACAACCGGGGAGACTGCCGTTTACGGAGGCGGCTTGGAAGGAACGCGCGCCAAGCCGTGCTGTGAGCCGTCGGAGGCGGCATGACATGAGCCACCAACCTTTCAATGTGCTATTTCTGTGCACCGGTAACTCGGCCCGCAGCATCATGGCTGAGAGCATCCTGAATCAACTCGGCGGCGGTCAGTTCGTCGCATACAGCGCCGGCAGCTTTCCAAGCGGTAAGGTTCATCCGCTAGCGCTGGAACTCTTACAGAAAAATAAAATTCCCACAGAGCATCTGCGGAGTAAACCGTGGGATGAATTTGAAAAATCTGGCGCCCCCAAGTTGAACTTCGTGTTTACCGTCTGCGACAAGGCCGCCAGCGAAACTTGTCCGGTTTGGCCCGGTCAGCCCATGACCGCACATTGGGGCATTGCCGATCCTGCCGCCGTAACTGGAACAGATGAACAAAAGCGAATCGCTTTTTTCAACGCTTTCCGGGAACTGAGCCAACGGATTAGGCTCTTCACCAGCCTGCCGATTCGTTCGCTCGACGGCATAAAGCTTCAAGAACGCCTAAACGCGATTGGCAGGACCGCCCCGACGGAAGAAGTAGCCTGAGACGTACGAAGCCCATGTGATTTTCGTGTCCGCGCACAACGCAACACCTTGGCCCAGTGAGGTTGAGCAGCGCTTGAGTCGCAAGTAATGGCTACACGCGCAGCCAGCCCGCCAATGAATGTATTCGAGCGCTACCTGACTCTCTGGGTATTCATCTGCATTGTCGTGGGGATCACGGCCGGACAGTTCTTGCCAGGCTTGTTTCAAGCCGTGGGTCGCATGGAGATTGCGCGGGTCAACCTGCCCGTCGGCCTCCTGATCTGGGTGATGATCATTCCGATGCTGATGAAGGTCGATTTCAGAGCATTGAGTGAAGTTCGCCAACACGTTCGCGGCATTGGCATCACGCTTTTCGTCAACTGGCTGATCAAGCCGTTCTCCATGGCGCTGCTGGCTTGGATTTTCATCCACCACCTCTTCGCGCCGTGGCTACCGGCGGAGCAGATTGACAGCTACATCGCCGGACTGATCCTGTTGGCCGCCGCGCCGTGCACGGCGATGGTCTTCGTGTGGTCCAGGCTGACGAACGGAGACCCGATGTTTACGCTGACCCAGGTCGCGCTGAACGACGCAATCATGGTGGTCGCATTCGCGCCGATCGTGGGACTGCTGCTTGGCATTGCCGCCATCACGGTTCCCTGGGACACGTTGGTCACGTCAGTCGTGCTCTACATCCTCATGCCAGTAATGATCGCGCAGCTCTGGCGGTGGTCTTTGCTGGCGAAGGGGCAGAGCGCTTTCGACGCTGCGATGGCGAAGATCGGTCCATGGTCTATCACCGCCCTGCTGGTCACACTGGTGCTCTTGTTCGCCTTTCAGGGCGAGGCCATCATCAAGCAGCCGCTCATCATCGCTTTGCTCGCGGTGCCAATCCTGATCCAGGTGTTCTTTAACTCATCGCTTGCGTACCTGCTGAATCGCGCGGTAAAGGAAAAGCACAGCATCGCGTGCCCATCGGCTTTGATCGGAGCCTCGAACTTCTTCGAGCTTGCCGTGGCGGCCGCGATAAGCCTGTTCGGTTTCGAGTCGGGTGCGGCACTTGCTACGGTTGTCGGTGTGCTGATCGAGGTGCCGGTGATGCTTCTGGTCGTGAAAGTCGTGAACTCAAGCAAGGGCTGGTACGAGAGGGGCCTGCGTTGATTGCTGCAGCCAGGAGCCGGACCCTGCGGTGCCTGCTACTGAAAATCCGCGTGTCGGTGGTTCGATTTCGACTGGGCACCTTACTTTTCATTGTGTAATGTAAATTTTAAGGGCGGCCGTTCTGACCTGAGTTCGATGGTACGAATATTCAGAGTTCTGAATACATTATTGTGAAACAGTAGCCTGCGGGTTCTGGTGCGTTAAGGGGTTCTGGTGCGTTAGCGGTGGGAAGTTAGCATCAACGGGTCCGGATGGAGCCTGTGATGACCAAGCCGATTGCTCGTGACCCGATCTACCGTCGCCGGCGCTTCGAGGCCGAAATCATCGAGTTATGTGTTCGCTGGTACATCACGTATCGGCTGAGCTACCGGGACCCCTTCGCCATGACGGCCGGAGTTCGAGAAACGGTGGAGCCGATGGGCCCGGGACGTGCACTCATCCTGGCGAGTTGACGAGACGTACATCTGCGCGCGTGGAAAGTGGTTCGCAAAGCACTGGCCACCCGCCTGCCCCGATAGCCGCGCAAGGTCACGCTCGACGGGCACGCGCCGAGTCATCGAGCGCTGCGGCTTCTGCGCTGGGAGAATCCGAGGTGGAAGCATGTTCTCGTCAGGAACTGCTCCTACGGATTCACAAACGACAATTCTCGTTCGGCCCGGGCCGTCAGTGGCGGAACCAGTCACTCGAGCAGCTTTGGGACCGGGCTCTCGTTTCAGCTTAGTATTGAGATCGAAGCCGGCGAATGGCCTGTTTTCTCGTGCCGCCCGTGCACCAGAATCTCATCTCGCAGCTGACAGACGTGGTGAACACCAGCGAAATGGAAGAACTCAATGACACTGCGGATGCTCCGGGCCGTCTCGACCCCTGCGGCGAGCGCTGGATCCGCGTTGCTGATGTCCTGGAGCTGCGGCAAGTCGCGTACCGGCGAATCCTCGATGCTGCCATGCGCGCAATCGAACGACGTGGCCGGTTCCTGATCGTGCTGGCCGGCGGCAACACACCTCGAACGGTATACCGGATGTTGTGCACCGGGACCGGCTGGTCGCAATGGCACGTGTATTTCGGCGACGAGCGCTGCCTGCCGCTGGGCGACGCCAGGCGTAACGACACAATGGCGGCCGACGCCTGGCTCGATCAAGTGCCCATTTCGCGGGACCATATGCACGCAATTCCGGCCGAACTGGGCGCGACTGCAGCGGCGTTTGCCTATGCCGATACGCTGCATGACGTCGGCGCGTTCGATCTGGTTCTGCTCGGCCTGGGTGAGGACGGCCACACCGCGAGTCTTTTTCCCGGTCGCAACCTGGGCGTCACGAAGGGCGCACCCGACGTTTTGGCCGTGTTCGACGCGCCGAAGCCAGCGTCGCAGCGCGTATCGCTCAGCGCCGCGCGGCTGAGTCGTACGCGTGAACTGTTGTTCCTGGTTGAGGGCGAATCCAAACGCGAAGCCGTGAAGCAATGGCGCCTGGGCGCCGATATTCCTGCACGCGCCATCCGCCCGGAAACCGGTGTCGATGTGCTGGTGGAATCGACGCTTCTGTCACCGGGAGCAGGATAGCTGCGGCGCCAGACAACATCTCGAATCCGGAGCCTGGAGCTGCTGATTCAGGCAGGCGCCCTTGTCACCGGCCCGTAAAGTTCAATACGGCGTGACGTTCCGTGCTCATAACCAACTTCCCGTGAAGCCCGCTCGCCGCAGGCCGCTGACAATGTAAGGACAGTCTCGTGTCAATCGCCATATCAAACCGTCGAGATGATTCTGGATCATCAACACGATCGGCCCCTGATTCAACCCGTAATTCCAAGGCGACACCCAGCCGGGAGCGCCGCCTGATTGCCCCGGATACGTGGAATTAAACGTTGCCCTGAAGCCGTAGTGCTTGGCTGCCTTCAGTTCAGGCCGACATGTGAAATGCTCGATCGCCGGCATTACAATTTCGGGAGCAAACGGCAACGACGCCACGACGGCCCAAGGCGCGAGGGTGCCATCATCGGGCCCGTGCGGCACGCCCCGCGCCACATAGTCGAAGAACCGCCGCTCCACACCGTCAACTTTGATCACACGCGGACCGGGGCCATCGCACGCAGTGATCCCCCAGCAACACCGGCCGTAGCCCTTGAACTCGAGCGGATTGTCGATCGCGTAGTGTTGCTGCACATAGGTGGCGCGGCGGCTGTTCTCGAAGTAGTCCATGCCCTTGTCCCGCATGAAGGCGTCCTGTATGCCGCGAAAATCTATCCAGACATGCGATAGCTGATGCGTGAAGAGCGATCCCGCGTAAAGGTAGTCGTATCCGTAACGGTGTTGCCATCGATAGGTCGAGCACCACGCGGCGTAGCTGTTCTCGGACAACGGATAAGTGGGAGAGCCGAGCGCAAGCATGTAGAGCAGGAGCGCCTCATCGAAGCCTTCCCAGCGATATCGGAGGAAGCCGCTTTCGGGTTTCCAGCCGTGCGTCAACGTGGCGCCGTTGTTTTGCGCCCATTGCCAATTGGCGCGGCGATAGAGCGTATCGGCGAGTGAGCGGATTTCATGCTCATCCGCCGTATCCGCATTGAAATAACCGGCGGCCGTCAACATACCCGCCAGCAGGAAAGCGCTGTCCACCGTGGATAGCTCACATCGCCACGCGCGCCGGCCGGTTCGCAAGTCGAGAAAATGATAATAGAGCCCCTGATGGCCGGTGGCATCGGCTTCAGGGCCGTGCGGACTATTCGAGAAAAACCGCAATGTTGCCAGCGTGCGCGCCACCGCAGCGGCACGCGACATCCACCCGCGCTCGATCCCCACCGGGTACGACGCCAGCGCGAACCCGGTGGCGGTAATGCTGGCAGGCCAGTCTGGCGCCGTCTTGTCGATCACCAGCCCGTTCGCGGTATTCGCCTCGTGCAGGAAATAGCTGAATGAATCGCGCTGAAGGATTTCCAGCTCGGTTTCGACGCCCGGTTTCATGACTTCGTCAGCGTCTTGCGGATGGATTGCAATTCCCTACGGCGCCTGGCGGTGGCCTCGGGATAGGCCATTCCGAGTTTCTCGAAGGCATCGACGACAATTTGTGAAACGATCAGGCGGGCATTCTCCTTGTCGTCGGCGGGGACGACATACCAGGGCGAATTCGTCGTACTGGTTGCGCTCAGGCATGCCTCGTACGCCTTCATGTAATCCTTCCAGAACTTGCGCTCCTCGACATCGGCGCGACTGAATTTCCAGTTCTTTTCCGGATCATCGATACGGTCGACGAAGCGCTTGCGCTGTTCCTCCTTGGACAGGTGCAGAAAGAACTTGATGACGCGCGTTCCATTGCGGTGCAAGTGATCTTCCAGGTCGACGATGGACCGATACCGATCCTTCCAAACGGTCTTTTCGTCGAGCAACGCATCCGGAAGCTGCTGGCTGCGGAGAATCTGCGGATGCACGCGCACGACCAGCACTTCCTCGTAGTAGGAACGGTTGAAGATGCCGATGCGGCCGCGCTCCGGCAGGGATCGGGTAGTGCGCCACAAGAAGTCGTGATCCAGCTCCACCGGGGTCGGGTGCTTGAAGCTGAAGACCTGGCAGCCTTGCGGATTGACGCCGGACATCACGTTGCGGATGACGCCGTCTTTCCCCGCGGCGTCCATCGCCTGAAAGATCAGCAGCACCGCATAGCGATTGTGCGCGTAGTGAAGGCGCTGCAACGCGCTCAATGTCTCCACCTGTGCCAGGAGCAATTGCCTGTAGTCCTTCTTCGACTTGTAGATCGGCTTCACTCGCGTCGGCCATTTCGCGAGATCGACCTTCTTGCCGGCCGGCACACGGAATTCGCCGGGGTTGATTTCATTCTTCATGATGCGGCGCTCCTGGCGGGTTTCGGGTCGCGCTGCTCTTCTCTTGTGACAATGCCTCGAAGCCCGCGATGACGTCGAACAGTTCTTCGTCGATGCTGCCTTGACGCACACGGTGGAATGTGACGCGCATCCGTTCCAGCAATTCGTCGATGTTCTTATCGGCGCGTTGCATCGCTGCCAACCGGCTCGCGTTCTCGCTGGCGAGGGATTCGGCGCAGGCCCGAAAAAGCGAGATGAAAATGTACTCCCGGATCAGCGCGCGCAGGGTCTCGGTGGTGTCGCCGATCACTTCGGGCAGGTTGCTGGTCGGCCACGGAAGTTCGGCCAGCTTGCGGCTCCAGTCGTCATCGAGTGGCAGCAGTCGCTGGCTGACAGCCTCGTAACCCGCACCCGATGCGGGGCGGTTATGAAAGAGGTGCAGCTCGGCGGTCTCATCCCTGGTGCGTCCCGCTTCGGTCACGATCAAGATCCGCCCCACCAGCGACGCGATGCTCTGCACGGAATTGGGCACAGCGAACAGACCCGCGAGCGGTATTCCCGCATCGGCAAGCCGCGCATGTACGCGCTGGCCCACCGCCCATATCCGATGGATGGCTCCCGGCCGGCCGCCGAGAGCCTGCACCGCATGATCGGCGATGCGCTCGTTGAACTGCCCGACCAGTCCCTGGTCCGATCCGAACACCACCGCGCTAATCGGGCCCGCAGCGGTCTTGCTGCCGCGCGGCACCCTCGGTGCCGCCGACCTGCCGTTCCGAACGTGGGCGCTCAATCCCAGCTCCACGGCGCGATAGTAATCGCCCAAGGCAGACACCGATTTCTCGTATTGGCCGATACTCGACGCCGCCAGTGCTTTCATGGTGCGCACCACGGATTGGAGATCGCCGGCACTGTCGATCTTGTGGCGCAGGCCAGCCGTGCTGTCGCTCATGATTTCGCCTCAGGCTTGGACTGGAAAGAGGCCAGCGCCTGGCGGGCGATTTCAATGGTCGCCTTGCGATCCTCATCGCTCAACTTTTCCGCGGTCTCGAAGCGCGCGCCAATCTCCGCCGGAAGGCTGGCCGATGCTTCGAGCACGGCGTGCTCGGCGTCCGGCATCTTGTCGATCGGCACCGTGTCGAAAAGACCGGCAGTCAACGCCAGCAGAAGGGTGATTTGCGCGGAAACCGGCACTGGCGCGAATTCCGGCTGCTTGAGGCAAGCGCGGATTCGCCGCCCGTGTTCGATTATCTTGCGCGTGTCTTCATCCAGGCGCGCGCCGAAACGCGCAAAAGTCTCGAGTTCTTCGAACTGCGCGTAAGCGAGCTTGAGATCGCCCGCCACCGCGCGGTAGGGCGCCCGCTGCGCCTTGCCGCCCACGCGCGAAACGGACTTTCCGACGTCGACCGCGGGCAGCACCCCCAATTCGAACAGCGATGGCGAGAGATAGATCTGCCCGTCGGTGATGGAAATCAGGTTGGTCGGGATGTAGGCGGAAATGTCCTGCGCTTCGGTTTCGATGATCGGCAGCGCCGTCAGCGATCCGTCACCGAGTTCGGGACGCAGGCGCGTGGCGCGCTCCAGCAGTCGCGCATGGATGTAGAAGATGTCGCCAGGAAACGCTTCGCGCCCCGGCGGACGCCGCAGCAGCAATGAAAGCTCGCGATACGCACGCGCATGGTGCGTGAGGTCGTCATAGACGACCAGCACATCGCGGCCTTGGGCCATGAAATGCTCCGCGATACTGGTCGCGGCATAAGGGGCGATGTAGGCGAGGCCGGGAGGATCGTTGCCTTCCGTCACAACGACGATGGTGTACTCCATGGCGCCTTTCGTGCGCAACGTGGCGACTACCTTGGCCACGCCGCTCGCACGTTGACCGATGGCGCAATAGACGCACAATACGTTCTTGCCGCGCTGGTTGAGAATCGTATCGAGCGCGATGGCGGTCTTGCCGGTTTGCCGATCGCCCACGATCAATTCGCGCTGACCGCGGCCCACGGGGATCAATGCGTCGATTACCTTGATTCCGGACTGCAGCGGCACGGTGACCGGCGCGCGATCCATGATGGACGGCGCCGGGCGTTCGATGGGCAGGCGCTCAGTGGAGTTTATCGGACCCTTGCCATCCAGAGGGCGGCCTAACGGATTGACAATGCGACCGATCAATTCGTGGCCGACCGGCACGTCCATCACGTGGCCGCGGCGCTCCACCTCGTCGCCCGCACGCAATTGCCAGTACTCGCCCAGCAGCACAACACCCACTTCATCCGCATCGACGTTGAATGCGATTCCGTACACATCTCCAGGAAACTTGAGGATTTCGTCAAACCCCGCACCTGGAAGCCCCGCGACTTTCGCGATTCCGGCCGCAACGCTGGTGATGATGCCGACTTCCCGCAGCACCAACCGCGGTGCCAGCGCCTCACGCGCCTGGCTGATTTCGGAAAACGCGTCGTCGAAAACGTTCTGGAGATTCTCCGGTTCCACGTTCACTGTGTTGCTGCCCCGGCAGCGGCATTGTCCTGCCCTTTCAGCAGTTCACCGACGCCTTCCTCCAGCGAGACCAGATACCCTGCGATGCTCCAGGATATCTTGTGTCCCTCCGTGGCGAGTTCGATGCCGCCCACCAATTCGGGGGCAGTTTCGAACCTCAAGGGGATGTCGGCCGAAAACGTCGCGTTGACCGCTTCCTGAATGGCACGTCGCTGTGCGGCCGGCAACTCGAATGCGCTACGCACGATCGGCGGCTGCGCCGCCGCCTCCAGGGCCTTGGCGAGATCGTCCTTGACGCCGCCGCTCAATGCACGCAATCGTTGCGTGAACACCTTGCTCATGCGTTGCTCCAGATTCGCATCAGCCAGGTCCATCAATGCCTTGCGTGCGATGGCGAACACCTCATGTTGCGCGCGGCGGCTGATGGCTCGATTCAGGTTGTGAACGCCTTCGCGAAGTGCTTCCTGTCGCTTGGCACTCAAGGCGTTGGCCGCCTGCCGCGCCGCGTCGAGTAGTCGCTGACGTTCGGCGTGAGCATCAGTCGTCGCCTTCTTCAGCAGTTCGGCGCGTTGCCGATCGAACTCCTCGTTCTTTTGCTGGAACTCGTCTCGTTCCCTTTTTGCTTCCGCCTCCTTGGCGGCGGCGTCTGCCAGTTCTTTGGCGATCCGCCGCTCACGCGCGTCGATGGCGTCGAGAATGGGTTTGTACAGATAGCGCTTCAGCAACCACACCAGGATGATGAAGTTTAGCGCCTGTGCACCGACGGTGAACCAGTCGATGAGCATGGATCACTTTCCCGCAACGGCAGCGATTGCGTGATTCCAGAACGGATTGGCGAAAATCAGGATCATGGAGACCACGAAACAATAGATTGCCGTGGACTCGATCATCGCCAGGCCGACGAACAAGGTGCGGGTAATCGTGGCGGAGGCATCGGGCTGCTGCGCCAGGGAGGTGAGCGCGGTCGCAACCGCGCGGCCTTCCGCCAGCGCAGGGCCCATCGTCCCGAAACCGGTGGTGATGCCGGCGACGACAATCGATGCCGCGGCGATAATGGTCATGCTGTCCATGGTGTCTCCTGCTGTATTCGTCATTGAACGCGTCATTGGGCCGCTGCGGGCTTGGGCGCAGCATCGTGTGGTTTGGGCTTGCGGACTCGCGTGGCGGCCGCGATGTAAACGGTCGCCAGGATGAAGAAGATGTACGCCTGCACCATGCCAGTGAGCAGGCCCAGCACCGTCATGACGATGGGAAAGATGAAAGGGGTGATGGTGAGCAGAATGCCGACGATCATCGCGCCGCTCATCATGTTGCCGAACAGGCGCACGGCAAGCGCCAGCGTGCGCGACAGCTCGCTGATGACATTGAACGGCAACATGAGAATCGTCGGTGCGGCGTAGGACTTCAGGTAGTTGCCGAGGCCCTGTTCGCCAATGCCGAACGCGGGGACGGCCACCAGCACGCACAACGCGAGGGCGGCGGTAGTCGACAGCGAGCCGGTCGGAGGCTCGAATCCGGGAATGACGGCGCAGAGACTGGCCGAGGCGACGAACAGGAACAGTGTCCCGAGAAAACTCAGGTACTTCGCCGGCTCTTTCAGGCCGACGTCCTCAATCTGTTTCTCGATCGCGGTCACGACGATTTCGAGAAGGTTCTGCCAGCGCGAACGTTTCGAGCCCGCGGAAAGCCTGCGCGTGATGAGTTTCGAGCCGGCGGCGAGCACGAGCATCAGGCTCCAGGTGAATACGATCGTGGCGTTGAGCTTGAGCCAGCCGTGTTGCCAGAAAATCACTGCATCGGGGCTAAGGTGCATGGCCGGCCTGCTGCGACACCGAGGCGTACTGGCTGACGGGCGTGCGGGTGAGCCAGACCGCGATGAGACGTGCTAGGACAAATGCGAGCAGACACACCAGCAGTGACTGCCAGTGCGCTCGTCCGACGAGATAGAATCCCGTCAGGGTCACGCTCATGCGCAACAACAGGCTGCCGAAGAACCAAAGTGCCGGGTGCCTGGACGCCGCGCTCTTGCGAACCGTCCACCAGAGGCCGCCGAAGAAAATCGCACCGAGCAGGAGGCCCGCTGCAAACGCCATGGGCAGAATGAACGACTCAGTCATCGCCGTTCTCTTCTCCTTCATGCATGGCCTTGTCTTCCTTCGCAACCCAATGCCATGCATTCATGCAGCCGATCGCGAGCCCAGCCACCAGCAGCGCCAGCGTCCAGGAGTGCGGGCCCGAATGTCGTCGGTCCAGCCAGATGCCCAGCGCTGCACCGAGCAGAGTCGGAACCGCCACCGACCAGCCGATGAGTCCCATCATCCCCAGGCCGAACCACACGCCCTGCGTGGAGCGGCGTCGCGCTTTGAGCTTGCGCGCCGCCTTTGCGCCCACCTCCTCGCCGAATGTCGGTTTCCTATCCATTTTCGAAGTTCGCGAAGCGACGCAGGAAGCCCGTTTCCAGTTTCGCCATGACCGAGCGCACGGTCTGCTCCTGCTGATCCAGTGTCAGAAACTCGTGTTGGACTGCATCACGCAGGTGCGCGAGATCGGTTCCACTGACGGCGCGTCGCACGGACACGAGCACGTCCGGGCCCGCCTTGACCAGCACGCCTGCATCCACGGCCACATACGCTTCGCCTGCGGTTCCGGTTTCGTAAAGCAAGATCCCCGGCACAAGCGCCGCCACGCAATCGAGCCGGTTGGGCAAAAGGCCGAACGAACCCGCGCGCGTCTCCGCGACGATGCGCGACACTCCGGCTTTCACGGCAAAGATCTGGAAGGGCAGCAGCACCTTAAGATTCATGAGTGTCGAGGGCATGTTCCACCTTCGGTCGAGCATTTGCAGCAGGTTTTACTTCGCCCTTTGCCTCATCGACGGAGCCGATCATGTAGAGCGCGCTCTCCGGGATTTCTTTGAATTCATCCCGCAGGATTCGTTCACAGCCATCCAGCGAGTCCTCGAGATCTACGAGCTTCCCCTTGAGGCCGGTGAATTGTTCGGTCGTGAAAAAGGGTTGCGTGAGGAAGCGCTCCAGGCGGCGCGCCCGGTTTACCACGTCGCGATCCTCCGGCGACAATTGCTCGAGTCCGAGCATGGCGATGATGTCCTTGAGCCCGGCGTACTGCGCGAGCGTCCGTCGGATATCCTGCGCCAGGTTGTAATGGCGTTCGCCGACGATGCCGGGCGTGGCCATCTTGGAATTGGATTGCAGCGGGTCGATGGCCGGATAAAGTCCTTCGCTCGCTCGCTTGCGTGAGAGGACGATGGACGCGGACAGATGCGAAAATGTATGTACGGCTGCCGGATCCGTGAAATCGTCCGCTGGCACATACACCGCCTGGATGGAGGTGATGGCGCCGGTATCGGTGTTGGCAATGCGCTCCTCCAGGCGTGACAATTCGGTTCCCATCGTAGGCTGATAGCCCAAACGCGAAGGCATCTGGCCCATCAGGCCGGACACCTCCATGCCGGCCTGGATGAAGCGGAAGATATTGTCGATGAGCAGCAGCACGTCGCGGTGTTCATCGTCCCGAAAGTACTCGGCCATCGTTAGCGCGGCGTGTCCCACGCGGAACCGGCTGCCGGGCGGCTCGTTCATCTGGCCGAAAACCATCACCATGCCCGCCAACACGCCGGCGGTATTCATGTCGCGATACAGCTCCTCGCCTTCGCGGCAGCGCTCGCCGATGCCGCAGAAAATGCTGACGCCTTCCTGGTGCCCGATCATGTTGTGGATCATTTCGGTGAGCAGTACCGTCTTACCGACACCTGCGCCACCAAACAATCCCGCCTTGCCGCCGCGCTCGAGCGGCAGGAGTACATCGATGACCTTGATGCCGGTTTCAAAGACTACTGATTTCGTGGAGCGCCGCGCCAGCGGCGGTGGAGCGCGATGGATGGAACGCCACTCCACGTCCGACAGCGCCGCGCCGCGATCGATCGTATTGCCAAACACGTCGAACATGCGCGAGAGCACCGCTTTCCCCACCGGCGCTTTCAATGGTCCGCCCGTGTCTTCGACGCTCATGCCGCGCGCAAGGCCATGCGTGGGGGTCAGGGCAACCCCACGTACGTGGTGCGCATCCAGTTGCTCCTGAACTTCGATGAAAATCTGTCGTTGCGATCCCGCGCGCAGCAGCGAGTAGATCGGCGGCAACTGGCCGCCGAATCGCACGTCCACGACGCTGCCGCGCACTGCGGCGACGGCGCCGCGATTCGCTGCGCTGGACCGGTCATTCAAGTGGGCTGCCATTTCCAGTTGCGAATCTCCGGCATGTCCTGCCCATGCTTCTCGATGTACTGCCGGTGCTCGATCAACTTGTCCTTGAGCTGCTGTTTCAGGTAGACGCCCCGGTCGCCGGTCTGCGGCAGGCGATCGATGGTGTCGATCACCAGGTGAAAACGGTCCAGGTCATTGAGTACCGTCATGTCGAAGGGCGTGGTGATGGTGCCTTCTTCCTTGTAGCCGCGAACGTGAAAGTTGTCGTGGTTCGTGCGGCGATATGTCAGCCGGTGAATCAACCAGGGATACGCATGGAACGCAAAGATGACCGGCTTGTCCCGGGTGAACAGCTCGTCGAAATCCCGGTCGGCCAGGCCATGCGGGTGCTCCGACGCCGGTTGCAGCTTCATGAGATCGACGACATTGACGACGCGGATCTTCAGGTGCGGCAGATGTTCGCGCATGATGGAGACTGCGGCGAGCGTCTCGAGCGCCGGCACGTCGCCGCAACAGGCCATGACCACGTCCGGTGACGCAGCCTGGTCGTTGCTGGCCCATTGCCAGATGCCAATGCCCTCCGTGCAGTGTTTGACAGCGGCATCCATGTCCAGCCATTGCGGTGCGGGGTGTTTTCCCGCGATCACCACATTGACGTAATGACGGCTGCGCAGGCAATGATCCACCACGGACAACAGACAGTTGGCGTCCGGCGGAAAGTAGACACGCACGACGTCGGCTTTCTTGTTCACGACGTGGTCGACAAACCCGGGATCCTGATGGGTGAAACCATTGTGATCCTGGCGCCACACATGCGAGGCCAGCAGGTAATTCAGAGAGGCGATCTTGCGCCGCCAGGGCAGCTGCGCGGTGACCTTCAGCCATTTCGCGTGCTGATTGAACATCGAATCGACGATGTGGATGAACGCCTCATAACAATTGAAAAGTCCGTGTCGTCCCGTCAGCAGGTAGCCTTCGAGCCAGCCCTGGCATTGATGCTCGCTCAACATCGAGTCCAGCACGCGACCCGCAGGCGCCAGGAATTCGTCGTTCGGTACCACCGCGGCATCCCACTGGCGTTGCGTCGTTTCAAACAGCCTGCCGAGACCGTTGGAAAGCGTCTCGTCAGGGCCAAAGACGCGGAAATTCCGCTGGCTCTCGTTCAGCTTTGCAATATCGCGCAGGAACGCGCCGAGCACGTTCGTATCGCCGATCCCGCGCGTTCCCGGTAGCGGCACCTCCTCGGCGTACTCGCGAAAATCCGGCATGCGCAAGTCGCGCAGCAGCATACCGCCGTTGGCGTGAGGATTCGCGCCCATGCGTCGGGCGCCCTGCGGCGCGAGTTCGGCCAATTCCGCCTTTAGGCGGCCCTCGCCGTCGAAGAGTTCCTCCGGCCGATAGCTCCTGAGCCAGTCTTCCAGCAGCTTGAGGTGGCCGGGATGAGCGGCCGGATCGGAGATCGGCACTTGGTGCGCGCGGAAAGTGCCTTCGATCTGTTTGCCGTCAACGATCTTCGGTCCCGTCCAACCCTTCGGTGAGTCGAGTACGATCATGGGCCAGCGCGGTCGCGCAAGGTCGCCGTTGACGCGGGCGTTGTGCTGAATGCCCTTGATCTGCTCCACTGCCGTGTCGAGCGTCGCGGCCATCGCCTGGTGCATCAGGTCGGGCTCGTGGCCTTCGACAAAGTAGGGCGTCCACCCATAGCCGCGCAGCAGCTGCTCCAGCTCCTCACGCGTGATGCGTGCCAGGATGGTCGGGTTGGAAATCTTGTAGCCGTTGAGATGCAAGATCGGCAGCACGGCGCCATCGGTGGCGGGATCGAGAAACTTGTTGGAGTGCCATGCGGTGGCCAGCGGTCCGGTTTCCGCTTCACCGTCGCCCACGACGCAGGCGACGATCAGATCGGGGTTGTCGAACACCGCGCCGAAGGAATGGCTGAGGGAATATCCGAGCTCGCCGCCTTCATGGATCGAGCCCGGACATTCCGGCGAGGCGTGGCTGGGAATGCCGCCGGGAAAGGAAAATTGCCGAAACAGTTTCTGCAGGCCCGTTTCATCCTGGCTGATGTCCGGGTAGATCTCGCTGTAGGTGCCTTCGAGGTAGGTGTTGCCCACCACAGCCGGGCCGCCGTGCCCGGGACCTGCCACGTAAATCATGTCGAGATCGTATTTCTTGATGACCCGATTCAGATGCGCGTAGATGAAGTTCTGTCCGGGTGTCGTGCCCCAGTGTCCCAGCAGCATGTGCTTTACGTCCGCGAGCGCAAGCGGACGCTTGAGCAGTGGATTGTCGAAGAGAAAGATCTGGCCGACCGACAGATAGTTCGCGGCGCGCCAGTAGGCATCTATCCGGTGGAGCAATTCGGGCGAGAGCGTGTCGGTTCTTGTGTCCATATCGCGCCTGAATCAGAGCCTTGTCTTGCGCAACCGCAAGGCGTTGGTGATGACGGAGACGGAACTCAAGCTCATCGCGGCGCCGGCAAAGACCGGGCTCAAGAGCAAGCCGTAGAATGGATACAGCACGCCGGCGGCAACTGGGATACCCAGCGAGTTGTATAGAAACGCGAAGAACAGGTTCTGCCGGATGTTGCGCATGGTGGCGCGGCTCAGGCGGATGGCTTGGGCAATGCCGCGCAGATCGCCTTTGAGCAGCGTGATGCCTGCGCTTTGCATGGCCACATCGGTACCGGTGCCCATCGCGATGCCCACTTCAGCTTCGCTCAGGGCGGGGGCGTCGTTGATGCCGTCGCCGGCCATCGCGACATGCTTGCCTTGCGCGCGCAGCGTCTTGACGTAGGCGACCTTTCCGTCGGGTTCCATCTCCGCTTCCAGCGCATCGAGGCCGAGCGTTTTCGCGACCGCGGCCGCGGTGCGGCGGTTGTCGCCCGTGAGCATGACGAGCCTCAAGCCGAGCGCGTGCAGTTCGCCGATGGCTTCGGCGGTGGTGGACTTGATCCGGTCGGCGACGGTGAGAATGCCCGCCGGCTTGCGGTCTACCGCGACGTACATCGCAGTCTTGCCTTCTTCCTGGAGTGTTGCGGCGGAAGCCTCCAGCGGCTCGAGGCCGCCGATCTTTTCGTTGCGCAGGAACTCCGGTTTGCCGATCATCACCGCACGGCCGGCGACGGTGCCGAGGACGCCGCCCGCCGTCACCGAGCGAAAGTCCTTCGCCTCCTCGAGCGCGAGCCCCTGCGCCTTCGCACCTATCACGATTGCGGCGGCAAGCGGGTGTCCGCTGTCCTGCTCCAGCGAGGCGGCAAGACGCAGAAACTCCTTCGCGTCGAAACCTCCGGCGGGCAGGACGTCCACGAGCGCGGGTTTGCCCTCGGTGAGGGTACCGGTCTTGTCCACGACGAGCGTGGTGACTTTCTCCAGGCGCTCGAGCGCCTCGGCGTTCTTCACCAGCACGCCTTCCTGCGCGCCGCGTCCGATGCCGACCATGATGGACATGGGCGTGGCGAGGCCCAGCGCGCAGGGGCAGGCGATGATGAGGACCGCGACGGCGTTGACGATGGCGTGCGCGAGCCTCGGCTCCGGCCCGATCCACAACCAGACGGCAAACGTGAGCACCGAAACGGCCAGCACCGCAGGCACGAAGATGCCCGCGACCTTGTCGGCGAGGCCCTGAATGGGCGCGCGGCTGCGCTGGGCTTCGGACACCATGTTCACGATCTGCCCGAGCAGGGTATCGGTGCCCACGCGTTCGGCGCGCATGACGAAACTGCCGGTCCCGTTGACCGTCCCGCCCGTCACCTTGTCGCCGATGCTTTTTTCCACCGGCAGCGGTTCGCCGGTGACCATGGACTCCTCCACGCTGGAGTGGCCTTCCACGACGGCGCCGTCAACCGGTACCTTGTCCCCCGGCACCACGCGCAACTTGTCGCCGACTTTCACCTGCTCCAGTGGAACTTCATGGTCGCCCTCCGGGGCGAGGAGACGCGCGGTCGGCGGGGCGAGGTTGAGCAGGGCCCTGATGGCGCTGCCGGTGCGGCTACGGGCGCGCAATTCGAGCACCTGGCCGAGGAGCACCAGCACGACGATCACCGCCGCCGCCTCGAAGTAAATGGCGACCTTGCCCTCGTGCTGCATGGCGTCGGGAAACAGGCCCGGCGAAAGCATCGCGACCGCGCTGAAAACAAAAGCTGCGCCCACGCCAATTGCGATCAACGTGAACATGTTCAGATGGCCCGTGACGATGGAGCGCCCGCCGCGCACGAAGAACGGCCAGCCGGCCCACCAGACGACGGGCGTGGCGAGCGCGAATTGCAGCCAGCGAGCGATGCCTCCATTCATGAACGCTTGCACTCCCGGCACCGGAACCAGATGCCCCATCGCCAGGACGAATACCGACAGCGCCAGCGCGGCGCCAATCCAGAAGCGCCTCGTCATGTCGTTCAGCTCCGCGTCCGCCCCCGCATCCGGGCCGACCGTGGCCGTCGTCGGCTCCAGCGCCATGCCGCACAAGGGGCAGGCGCCGGGATGGTCCTGCCGGATCCGGGGGTGCATGGGACAGGTGTAGATCGTGCCCGCCCTGGACTGGTTGCTCATGGAGTCTTCCCTGGTTTCATGGCGGTCGCCGCGTCGAAGCGGATCACCGAGCGCGCGATCATCAGCTCCTCGTCGGTGCGGATGACGCGAACGGTGGCGCGGCTCGAATTCGAGGAGATCACCCCGGCGGACTTCTGGTTGTGCGGCTGGTTCAGCTGGATTCCGAGGAAGCCTAGTCCTTCGCAGATGCGCGCGCGGATGGGAGGCGCGTTCTCGCCGATGCCGCCCGCGAACACGAGCGTGTCGAGACCTCCGAGGGCCGCGGCAAAGGCGCCGATCCATTTCCTGGCCTGGTAGCAAAACAACGCCACCGCTTCCGCCGCGCGCACGTCGTGAGATTCCCGGTCGAGCAGCTCGCGCATGTCGGCACTGGTCTCCGACACGCCAAGCAGTCCCGACTCGAGGTTGACCATGCGCTGGAATTGCATCGCGGTCATTCGCTCGGTGCGCGCCAGGTAGGAAACCAGTCCCGGATCCAAGTCGCCTGAGCGGCTGCCCATCATCAATCCCGACGTCGGCGTGAAGCCCATGCTGGTGTCGATGCTTCTGCCATCGCGCACGGCGGCCACGCTTGCGCCATGGCCCAGATGGGCGAGGATCACGCGGCCCGCCGTTGCCGCCGGGTCACCCAGGCGCGCGAGTTCTTCGATCAGGTAGGCATAGGACAGGCCATGGAACCCGTAGCGTCGGACGCCCTGCGCCTGGTAGCGACGCGGGATGGGCAGCAGCGTGGCGACCCGCGGCATGCTGCGGTGAAATGCAGTGTCGAAGCACGCCACCTGCAGCCAGTCAGGACGGCGTTCGTGGATCGCTTCCATCAGCTCGATTTCGAGCGGCAGGTGTTCCGGGTCATACGTGGTGATGCGGCGCAATTCATCGAGCAATTCGGGTGTGACCCGCTCCGGTTCGGCGTGATTCATCCCGTGCACCACCCGGTGTCCCACGGCACTGACTGCGGCGAAGGCCGGCTGCGTCTCGAGCCAGTCCAGCAGCATCGTGACCGCCGACTGGCGAACGCCGGTGTCGGTAACGGGAGCCTCATGCGATTTTCCGGTGGCGTCCTTGGAGCTGAGATGCATGCCCGGCAGTCCGATGCGATCCAGAATTCCATCCGCCAGCCGCCGAGGCGGTTCGCCCCGCTCGTACAGCGCAAACCGGATGCTCGACGAGCCGCCGTTTATCGCCAGAATCGACAACTTCCACTCCTCACCGTTCGATCAGCTTGCCAGCAGTGCCTTGGCACGCGCGCAGACGTTTTCGACCGTGAAGCCGTACTCGCGCAGCAACACCTCGGCCGGTGCCGAGGCGCCAAAACGGTCCACGCAGAGCATGTCGCCGCGGGCGCCGATGTAGCGATCCCAGCCTTGCCGCACGCCCGATTCGACCGCGAGCCGCGCACCGACCGGAGGCGGCAGAACCGCGTCGCGTTCGGCTCGCGGCAACGCCTCAAACAGGTCCCAGCTCGGCATCGACACGCAACGCGCGGCAGTGCCCTGCGCATGCAGTCGTTCCGCCGCTGCCACGATCAGGCCGACGTCGGAGCCGCTGGCAATCAGGATCAGTTCGGGCTTGCCACCGGGCGCATCGAGCAGCACATAGCCGCCCCGGCGCAGGCCATCGGCAGCGGCATAGCGGCTGCGATCAAGCGTCGGCAAGTCCTGTCTGCTCAGCACCAGCAACACCGGGCGGTCGCGCGCCTCCACGGCGACACGCCAGGCAACGGCGGTCTCGTTGGCATCGCCGGGCCGGATCACGGTCAGGTTCGGTATTGCACGCAAGCTCGCGAGCTGTTCTACCGGCTGATGGGTGGGACCGTCCTCACCGAGCGCGATGCTGTCGTGGGTGAACACATGTACGACGTGTAAGCCCATCAATGCCGCCAGCCGGATCGGCGGACGCATGTAGTCGGAGAAGACCAGGAAAGTCGCGCCAAAGGCAATGAAGCCGCCGTGTGCCGCCAGCCCATTGGCAATCGCGCCCATGGCGTGTTCGCGTACGCCAAAGTGCAGATTGCGGCCGGCATGACTCCAGCCAGCACTGTCGGATCCCTGGGTATCATCGTTCACATTCGCCGGCGGATTGAAATCGCCGAGACCTTTCAGCGCGGTCTTGGTCGATGGATCCAGGTCGGCCGAACCGCCGCTGAGCGCTGGCAGCCTCGCTGCGAACGCGTTCATCACTTTGCCCGATGCGGCGCGCGTGGCCATGCCTTTGGCGTCGGCCGGGAACACCGGGATGTCCGCATCCCAGCCCGCCGGCAATTCGCCGCGCAGGCTGCGCTCGAGATCCGCTGCCAGTTCGCGAAACGCCGACCGGTAGGCCGCCATGCGGGTTTTCCAGGCTGCCTCGTCGCGGGCGCCGCGTTCAATGGCCGCGCGCATGTGCGCGAGCGCCGGCGCGGGAATCAGGAATGCCGGTTCGGTCGGCCAGCCGAGACGTTGCTTGGTCAGGCGTACTTCTTCGGCGCCGAGCGGCGAGCCATGCGCTTCGAAACTATCCTGCTTGTCGGGCGATCCGAAACCGATATGAGTACGCACCGATATCAACGAAGGCCGCCCGGTCTCGGCACGCGCCGCCTGCAATGCGGCTTCGATGGCAGCGAGGTCGTTGCCATCGGTCACTGCGACCGTGTGCCAGCCATAGGCCGCGAAACGGGCAGCGCGATCCTCGGTAAAGCACATGTTCGTGCCGGCCGCGAGCGTCACGAAATTGTCGTCGTAGAGGCAGATCAGCTTGCCGAGGCGCAGGTGTCCGGCGAGCGAGGCCGCTTCGGAAGCCACGCCTTCCATCAGGTCGCCATCGCTCGCCAGCACGTACGTCGCGTGATCGATCACGTCGTGGCCCGGCCGGTTGTAGCGCGTCGCCATTTGCGCTTCGGCGACGGCCATGCCGACGGCATTGGCGAAGCCCTGGCCGAGTGGCCCGGTGGTGGTTTCCACGCCCGGCGTGTGGCCGCGCTCGGGGTGGCCGGGGGTCTTGCTGCCCCATTGCCGGAACTGCCGGATGTCGTCGAGCGAAAGCTCGTAGCCGGTCAGGTGCAGCAACGCGTAGAGCAGCGCCGATCCGTGACCGGCTGACAGCACGAAGCGGTCGCGATCAACCCAGTGCGGGTTGCGTGGATTGAACTTGAGGCCGCGCGTCCATAGAACATAGGCCATCGGCGCAGCGCCCAGCGGAAGGCCCGGATGCCCGCTATTGGCTTTTTGCACCATGTCCACCGACAGGAAGCGCAGGGTGTTGATGCATTGCAGGTCGAGTGCGGCGGTCATGTCGGTTCCTGATAGAGGCGTCGTGCAGACGGATCGCCCGCGCGCCCGCGGTGATTCAATTCCCGGCGAGCGCGGCATCGACGATCCTTTGTGCGTCGCGCAGCAACGATTGCAGGTGCTCCTGGTCCCTGAAGCTCTCGGCGTAGATCTTGTAAATGTCCTCGGTTCCGGAGGGGCGCGCGGCGAACCAGCCACTGGCGGAAGTGACCTTGATGCCGCCAATCGGCGCGCCGTTGCCCGGTGCGTGATCGAGCACGCTTTCGATTGGCTCGCCGGCCAGCTCGGTGGTCTTAACCTGCCGGGCCGACAGCTTCGCGAGGCGTGCCTTCTGTACGGCGGTCGCCGGTGCCTCGACACGATCTGCAAAGGGTTCGCCCAGTTCGCGCACCAGCTCGCGATACCGCTCGCCGGGGTCGCGGCCGGTGCGCGCTGCGATCTCCGCGGCCAGGAGCGCCGGCACGATGCCGTCCTTGTCGGTCGTCCACACGGATCCGTCGATGCGGCTGAAGGACGCGCCGGCGCTTTCCTCGCCACCAAAGCCCAGTGAGCCGTCGAACAGGCCGTCGACGAACCACTTGAAGCCGACCGGCACTTCAAAGAGCGCGCGGCCCTGCCGCCTTGCCACACGGTCGATCAGCGCGCTGCTGACCACGGTCTTGCCGACCCCAGCGTCGGCGGCCCACTGCGGGCGATGCTGGAACAGGTAGTCGATCAGCACCGAGAGGTAATGGTTCGGCGGCAACAGGCCCGCACCTCGAGTCACGATGCCGTGGCGGTCGTGGTCGGTGTCGCAGGCGAACGCGACGTCATAGCGGTCCTTCAGGCCGATCAGTCGCTGCATCGCATAGGGCGAAGACGGATCCATGCGGATCTTTCCGTCCCAGTCCACGGTCATGAAGGCGAAGGTCGGATCGACCACCGTGCTGACCACGGTGAGGTCGAGTCCGTAGCGCTCGGCAATCGGCGCCCAGTAGTGCACGCCGGCGCCGCCGAGCGGATCCACGCCCATGTGGATGCCGGCACCGCGTATCGCGTCGAAATCGACCATTTGGCCGAGATCGCCCACGTAGGCATCCAGGAAATCGTGCGAGTGCGTGCCGGCAGCATTGCGCGCCTGCGCATACGGCATGCGCCGCACCTCCCCGAGTCCGCCGGCGAGCAGCGCGTTGGCGCGCTCCTGGACCCAGCCGGTGACGTCGGTATCGGCCGGCCCGCCATTGGGCGGGTTGTACTTGAAGCCGCCGTTGTCCGGAGGATTGTGCGAGGGCGTCACCACGATACCGTCGGCCAGCCCCGACGTGCGGCTGCGGTTGAACGCCAGGATCGCATGCGAGATTGCCGGCGTCGGCGTGAATTCGCCGCCTGCGGCGATCATCGTTTCAACCCCGTTGCCGGCCAGCACTTCCAGCGCGCTCTCAAACGCGGGTTGCGACAGCGCATGGGTATCGATGCCAAGGTACAAGGGGCCGTCGATACCCTGGCCTTTGCGGTATTCGCAGATCGCCTGGGTGATCGCCAGCACATGCCATTCGTTGAAGCTGCGCAGCAGCGAGCTGCCGCGGTGGCCGGAGGTGCCGAACGCGACGCGCTGTGCCGGCACCGCGGGATCGGGGCGCAGGTCGACATAGGCGACGAGCAGCTTTGGCACATCGATCCGCAGCGACGGCGGTGCCGGCTGTCCGGCGAGCGGGCTGATCCTGGCGCTCATGCGCTCGACTGACGCAGCCGCCGGTAGCGGGCGATCAGCGTATTGGTGGAACTGTCATGAGCGAGTTCGGGGTCGCCATTGCTGGCAATCTCGGCTGCGGTGCGCCTGGCCAGCGCTTTTCCGAGTTCGACGCCCCACTGGTCGAACGAATCGATGTCCCAGATCACGCCCTGCACGAAGACGCTGTGCTCGTATAGTGCGACCAGCGCGCCGAGTGTGTGCGGCGTGAGTCTTTCAGCGAGCAGCGTGTTGCTCGGCCGGTTGCCTTCGAACGTGCGGTGCGGAACCAGTGCCGGGGGCATGTCCTCAACCCTCACCTCGTCGGCGGTCTTGCCGAACGCCAGCGCCTCGCTCTGCGCAAACAGGTTCGCCATCAGCAGGTCGTGCTGATCGCCGAGCGGATTCAGTGGCTGGCAGAAACCGATGAAATCGCATGGGATCAGTTGCGTACCCTGGTGAATCAGCTGGTAGAAGGAATGCTGGCCGTTGGTGCCCGGCTCGCCCCAATAGACGGGTCCGGTGGCGTAATCGACCGGGCTGCCTCCCCGCGTGACGTGCTTGCCGCTGCTTTCCATCGCCAGCTGCTGCAGGTAGGCCGGGAAGCGCTTGAGGTAGTGCTCGTAGGGCAGCACCGCGACAGTGGCCGCACCGAGGAAATTCGCGTTCCAGACCGCCAGCAGGCCCATCAGCGCCGGCAGGTTATGGTCCAGCGGCGCGTTGCGGAAATGGACGTCCATGGCGTGGAAGCCGGCCAGCATTTCGCGGAAATGCTCCGGGCCGATCGCCAGCATCGTCGAGAGCCCGATTGCTGACTCCATTGAGTAGCGGCCGCCGACCCAGTCCCAGAAACCGAACATGTTTTCGGCATCGATGCCGAAGTTGACGACTTCCGCGGCATTGGTGGACACCGCGACGAAATGCCTTGCCACTACTTCGCTGCCGTCAGTGCCGGCGTCGCCCAGCGCTCGCAGGCACCAGGCACGCGCGGCACGCGCATTGGTCAGGGTTTCCTGCGTGGTAAATGTCTTTGAGCAGACGATGAACAGCGTCTCGGCCGGGTCGAGGTCGCGCGTGGCCTCGACAAAATCGCTGCCGTCGACATTTGAAACGAAGTGGAACGTCATTTCGCGCCGGCTGTAGTGCCGCATCGCCTCGTAAGCCATCACCGGCCCGAGATTCGAGCCGCCGATGCCGATGCTGACCACGTTGCGGATGGGCTGGCCGGAATATCCTTTCCATTCGCCGCTGCGAACGCGATCGGCGAACGCCGCCATGCGGTCGAGAACCGCATGCACATCCGCCACGACGTTCCTGCCGTCCAACGCGATGTGCATGCCGGCCGGCGCGCGCAGCGCGACATGCAGCACAGCGCGATCCTCCGTGGTGTTGATCCGGTCACCGCGAAACATGGCCGCGATACGCTCCGCCAGTCCGCGGGCATCGGCCAGAGCCAGCAGTAACCGCAGCGTCTCGTCGTTGACGCGTTGCTTGGAGTAGTCGAGATACAGGCCGGCCGCCTCGGCTTGCAGGCGCGAACCACGGGCCGGATCGGCGGCGAACAGTTCGCGCAGGTGGCGGCGTTGCAGTTGCGCGGCATGCTGCTGCAATGCGTGCCATTGCGGCTGTGGCATCATGCGGCGCCCGCCAGCGCGGCGCTCTTGTTGGCGATGCGCCGCAGCAGCTCTTGCCAGGACTTGACGAATGCTAGTGCGCCCTCCTGCTGCAGTTGCGAGGCCAGCGCGTCGATGTCAATGCCGGCCTTCGCAAACTGCGCCAGCTCGACCTCCGCGTCGCCGCCGTCCACGGCCATCACACCCTTGAGCGCGCCGCGTTTGGCGAAGGCACGCAAGGTCTTCTCGGGGACCGTGTCGATCGTATCCGGCGCAGCCAGTGCTTCGACATACAGCGTGTCGGAAGCATCCGGATCCTTGGTACCGGTGCTCGCCCAGAGCAGGCGCTGCGGGCGCGCGCCGGCGGCGGCGAGCTTTTGCCAGCGTTCCGATGCCAGCAGCTCGCGATAGGCACGGTAGACGCGTCCGCTGATCGCGATGCCGAGCCGGTTGTGCAAAGTGACGGGCAATTTGTCCTTGACTGCGACATCCCAGCGACTGACGAACAGCGAGGCAACCGAGCCGACTTGCGGGTCGAGCCCGGCCTCGAGACGCCGTTCAATGCCTCGCAGATAGGCCTCGGCGGCGGCGAGGTACTGCTCGCGCGAAAACAGCAGTGTGACGTTGATCGGCACGCCCTGGAAGATCGCCGCCTCGATGGCGGGAATTCCTTCCTGCGTCCCGGGGATCTTCACGAACAGATTCGGCCGATCCGCCTGCTGGTGGATTCGCCGGGCGGCTTCGATGCTGCCCTTTGTGTCGCTGGCGAGCAATGGCGAGACTTCCATCGAAACCCAGCCGTCGAGATGATTGCTCGCGTCGAACAGCGGCCGGAACAGATCGGCGGCGCGCCTAAGGTCCTCCAGTGCCAATTCGATGAACAGGGATTCGCCGGATTTGCCTTCCCGGGCCTTTGTGCGGATGCAGGCGTCATAGGTGTCGCCGCCGCCGATTGCGCCGTCGAAGATGCTCGGGTTCGAGGTCAGGCCGGTAATCGAGAAATCCTCGATATAGCGACGCAGGGCACCGTTGTCGAGCAACTCCCGAGTGATGTTGTCGAGCCACAGGCTCTGGCCGAGATCCTGCAATTGTCGGGTCGGCTTCATGGTTGCTCCTGGAAAGTTGCCGCGGGCGGCCGTGGGAACATGAAAATCTGGCGATGCAAGTGCACACAGGTCCCCGATGTGTACGACGGTCATGTCGGGAACGGGGTCCGTCGAGTTGTCGCCGGTTTCCGCGATCCGCGGCGAACCGATCGTTGTCGAGCAGCGTGTTGTCGACGTCGAAGAGAAACACGAGTTGTGACTGCGTCAGCATGGCGAAGCCTTCTCGGGTTGCGGATCGTGCCAACCGTATTCGCCAACCACCACGCCTGCGGCAGCTGGAGGGCCCCAGCTACCGCGCTCATATTCCTGGACCGGCGCGGCTCTTGCAAGTACCGGGTCGATCACGCGCCATGCCGCTTCGACGCTGTCGTCACGCGTGAACAACGCCGGTTCTCCGCGCAGCGCATCACGGAGCAAGCGCTCGTACGGTAATTGCTCGCTGCGCGGTTCGTGGCGGGCGATCAGCTCGACCGGCTCGCCTCGCATTTCTTCGCCGTGCTGCTTGACCCGCGCACCCGCCGAAATCGTCACTTCGGGGCTGAGGCGGAAGCGGAAGTAGTTCGCGGTGGACGCCCTGATCTCGTCGAAGATCGCCAGCGGCGGGCACTTCATATTCACCCGCACTTCAGTGGTAGTGATCGGCAAGTACTTGCCGGCACGTACGTAGAATGGCACGCCGCCCCAGCGCCAGGTGTCGATGTGCAGGCAAAGCGCCGCGAAAGTCTCGACCTGGGAATCCGCCGCGACGCCCTTTTCGTCGCGATAGCCGCGATACTGGCCGCGCACTACATGCGCGGGATCCAGCGGACGCATCGCCCGGAAAAGACGCAGTTTCTCGGCGCGCAAGGACTCAGTGTCGCGCCCTGCAGGCGCATCCATGGCAAGCAGCGCGATGACCTGCAGCATATGGTTTTGCACCACGTCGCGTAGCGTCCCGACTTCCTCGTAAAACGCGCCGCGTCCCTGCACGCCGAAGTCCTCGGCCATGGTGATCTGCACGTCGTGGACGTATTGCCGGTTCCAGATCGGCTCCAGAAACGTGTTGGCGAAACGAAAGTACAGCAGGTTCTGCACCGCTTCCTTGCCCAGGTAGTGATCAATGCGGAATACCGCCGATTCGGGAAACACTTCGTGCAGAGTGCGGTTCAGCGCCTGCGAGGACGTGAGGTCGCGTCCGAACGGTTTCTCGACGATGATGCGGGCATCGTCGGCACAGTCGGCTTTGGCGAGTCCTCGAACCACGGCGCCGAACATGCTGGGCGGAATCGCCAGGTAATGCAGCGGGCGGGTGGCGGCTCCCAGGGATCGCTTCAGGCGCTGGAAAGTCGCCGGATCCGCGTAGTCGCCGTCAACGTATTGCAATTGCGCCGAAAGTCTGGCGAACGCATCGACGTCAACCCCGCCATTGTATTGCAGGCTGTCGTGCGCGCGCGCACGCAGCTTGTCCAGCGTCCAGCCCGCGCGCGCAATGCCGATGATCGGCATGTCCAGCTCGCCAGCGCATACCAGGGCCTGCAGCGCCGGGAAAATCTTCTTGTACGCCAGGTCACCGGTTGCACCGAAGAACACGAAAGCGTCGGAACTCGATGAGGTCATGGTGTGCTAAATTTGATTGCGGTTGATTCGTACGTCGACCGCGCACTGCCGCTGGTCGTCGACCAGCTCAATGCCCCGGACGCCTTGTGGAGACCCTGTCAGTACGGCCGAAAATTGATGAGGGAACCCGGATGTCATGGACGGTCCCGCCGTCCGTTCCGAAGCAGATGCGGCACTCGCCCAACTTTGGACGCGGTCGGGCCCTACGCTGCTCTCGCAACCGCAAGCCGGATGATCCGTGCGCCACCGAACATACAGCAGCATACTCCCGCACTAGTTTCGCTCCGAATCTGGCCGGCCTGTTTATCCTGTAGGCGCCGGACTACGTGGCGCAAGCGTCGGCGGCGGTGTACGCATCAGGATCGTCGCCAGCGGCCAGGATCAAGTGCGCAGGTTTGATTTGCACGAGGATTTGACCATGCAAATTGGAATGATCGGCCTCGGAAGGATGGGCGCCAACATGGTGCGGCGGCTGCAGCAAGGAGGCCATCAGTGCGTGGTCTTCGACAAGTCACCCGAAGCGGTGCGGGCGCTGACCGAGGGGGGCGCAGTCGGCGCAGCATCGCTCGCGGACCTGGTGAAGAACCTGAAGCAGCCGCGGGCAATCTGGATGATGATCCCCGGGGCTTTTGTCGAACAACTCGTCGCTGATCTCGTGCCCCAGCTCGAGCCTGGCGACATACTCATCGACGGCGGCAACTCCCACTTTGTGGACGACATCCGGATTGCGAAGGAGCTTGCGGCCAGGGACATTCAGTATGTCGATTGCGGGACCAGCGGCGGCGTCATGGGTCTCGAGCGCGGCTACTGCCTGATGATCGGCGGGTCGAAACTGGCAGTGCAGCAGCTTGATCCGATATTCAAGACGCTGGCGCCGGGGATCGGCGACATTCCGCGGACCGAAGGCCGCAAGGAACTCGGCGGCAGCGCCGAGCACGGCTATCTGCACTGCGGCAAGAGTGGCGCCGGTCATTTCGTCAAGATGGTGCACAACGGAATCGAATACGGTCTGATGGCAGCTTACGCCGAGGGCATGAATATCCTGGCGCACGCGAATGTCGGCAAGACCATGCAGTCCCAGGACGCCGAGACGACGCCGCTGCGCAACCCCGAAGAGTTCCAGTTCGATCTCAACCTGCGCGACATCGCCGAAGTGTGGCGGCGCGGCAGCGTCATCGCCTCATGGCTGCTGGATCTGACCGCGGCCGCGCTGACCCGGGACCCGACACTCGCGAATTTCGCCGGCCGGGTGTCGGATTCCGGCGAAGGACGCTGGACCATCAAGGCTGCTATCGACGAGGGCGTACCGGCGCCGGTGCTCAGCGCTGCGCTCTATTCCCGATTCAGTTCGCGAGGCGAGGCGAAGCTAGGCGACAAGCTGCTGTCAGCGATGCGCTTCGAGTTCGGCGGGCACATCGAAAGGCCGGGCGACAAATAGCGATGGAAACCAGCAGATAGCGGGTCATTTCCGTCGTCCGCTGGCTGCCGATCGCGTTGATTGGTTCTGGTGCGTTAGCGGTGGACAGGTAGCATCAACGGGTCCGGAGGAGCCTGTGATGACCAAGCCGATTGCTCGTGACCCGATCTACCGCCGCCGGCGCTTCGAGGCCGAAATCATCGAGTTATGCGTTCGCTGGTACATCACGTATCGGCTGAGCTATCGGGACCTCGTCGCCATGATGGCCGAGCGCGGATTGCCCGTGTCTCACACCACAATCCTGCGGTGGGTGATCCGGTACGTGCCGGAGTTCGAGAAACGGTGGAGCCGCCGGGCCCGAAAGGTGCACTCATCCTGGCGGGTTGACGAGACGTACATCTCGGTGCGGGGAAAGTGGCACTACCTCTACCGCGCCGTCGACAAGCGGGGCAAGACCGTCGACTTTCTGCTCCGACCCGATCGAGGTATTGCGGCGGCACAGGCATTCTTCCGCAAGGCATTGGCCACCAGCCTGCCGCGGTGGCCGCGCAAGATCACGCTCGACGGGCACGCGCCGAGTCACCAGGCGCTACGGCTTCTGCGCCGGGAGGATCCGAAGTGGAAGCACGTTCTCGTCAGGCGCTGTCCCTACCTCAACAACATCATTGAGCCGGACCATCGCGCGATAAAACACCGCTGCGCTGCCATGCTGGGCTTCAAATCGTTCGGCAATGCAGCAATAACGCTCGCTGGCACCGAGCTGGCCCATTGGATTCACAAGCGACAGTTCTCATTCGGTCCGGGTCGTCAGTGGCGGAACCAGTCACTCAAGCAGCTTTGGGACCGGGCTCTCGCTTCTGCTTGAATTTGGGTCAGATCCGCCGAATCATCGGTTTTCTCGTGCCGCCAGTGCACCAGAACCAATTTTCTGTACCAACACGTATTGCCCGTCGCGCAATGGTGAAAGCGCAAAACGACCTGAATCAGCCCGGGCTCTTCGTATAGCTTTCGGTGTGCCTTCGGCGGTCATCGCTCGGGACAAATGACCGCGATCAATCGCAGTCGCAGGCCACGGAAGCGCTCAACGCGGAGCCATGAGCTACCGTGAATCCGGCGGGACGCGCGCCTCGAGGAAGGCGATGTCCTGCGCGTCGCCGGGCGCGGAGCGTTTCGCGAGGGCGAGTTTTTTGAGATGCAGGAGATCCGCCTCCGATGCGACACGCATGACGTGCGAGCGAATCTTCATTCTCGTTGCATTCTCCGCGAGCGCTGCCGCAGGCACGGGGAAATCGAACAACAGATCGACTCGAAGACGTGTCTCTGAGTTGAAGAAGTGGACGCTAGCGGGTCGGTCCAGACGAATTCGGCTGACCGCTACACGACGATTGGCGATGGTGGCCGTCACTTCTCCGACGTCATTGAAGCGGGAGACCAGCTCGAGTCCGTGATCGTATAAGACATCGACGACGGCTTCGAGGTGCTCGCGGGGATGGGCGATGACGAAGTCGAAGTCGCGCGTGACCCGTTGCGACCCAAGGATCACCAGCGCCATGCCGCCCACGAGGACCGGTTCGAAGCCCGCGTCGGTCAGCGTCCTGACGACCCGACCAACCGTTTCCAGGTGGGAACCGCTGCGGTCCACATCAGGACCCGTCGGGATAGATGCCCGGGATCGGGCCCTTGAAAGTCCGCATCCGCGCTACCGCGGGCGCCCCGCCGCGAAGCTCGGTGACGGCATCCGCATACCGCAAGCTGTCGGCTATCCGCTGCGCCGCCTGGAGCGAACTGGCTCGCGCTCGTGCTCCGATTGAAGCGATGCGCTTGCGCTCCGCGGCAGACAGCCGTCTCGCACGCGCGCGCCCTCCCCGGCGGCCCAAGACCCTTGCAAAGTCCCGCGCGTTCATTGCAATCATTTTTGCTTAGCGCTAAGAACATGTCAAGCGACGTGAGAATCGCGCCCGGAGAGGCACGCGCAACGGTTTTGGTGCACTGGCAGCACGCGAGAATAGGCCATTCGACAAGTCCGAAGGCGATTTCAGGCTGAGACGAGAGCCCGGTCCCAAAGCTGCTTGAGTGACTGGGCCCGCCACTGACGACCCGGGTCGAACGAGAATTGTCGCTTGTGAATCCGATGCGCCAACTCGACGCCGGCGAGCGTGATCGCTGCGTTGCCGAACGATTTGAAGCCCAGCATTGAAGCGCAGCGGCGTCTGATCGCGCGATGATCCTGCTCAACGATGTTGTTGAGGTAGGGACAGCGCCTGACGAGAACGTGCTTCCACTTCGGATCCTCCCGGCGCAGAAGCCGTAGCGCCTGGTGACTCGGCGCGTACCCGTCGAGCGTGATCTTGTGTGGCCAGCGAGGCAGCGATGTGCTCAGTGCCTCGCGGAAGAACGCCTGGGCCGCGGCAATGCCTCGATCGGGTCGGAGCAGATAGTCGACGGTCTTGCCACGCTTGTCGACTGCGCGGTAGAGGTAGTGCCACTTTCCACGCACGCGGATGTACGTCTCATCAACCCGCCAGGATGAGTTCACGCCTCGGGCCCATCGACCCCACCGTTTTTCGAACTCCGGCACGTAGTGAATCACCTACCGCAGGATCGTGGTGTGAGACACAGGCAAATCATGGCGACGAGGTCCCGATAGCTCAGCCGATACGTGATGTACCAGCGAACACATAACTCGATCGTCTCGGTCTCAAAGCGCCGGCGGCGGTAGATCGGGTTACGAGCTATCGGCTTGGTCATCACAGGCTCCACCCGGACCCGTTGATGCTACCTTGCCACCGCCAATGCACCAGAACCGATTCCTCTCTCTCCGCCAGTTTCTTGCTTGAGCGCTGCCGGGATTCGAACCCGAGAAATAATTGTGCGGGTTCGACGGCTTCGCGCAGCGACTGTGATCCCGAGCATCAGCGAGGGATGAGCCGCGAAGCGGCCGAGCAATCCCTATCTCTCAACCAGTTCCCTGGAGATCATGCGCGAGCCTGTCGATGTTGCGCGCGGCTCCCGAGCAGGAAGAACGGGATGGACGCAAGTTGCACGGCGATCGCGAAAGCGACGAGAGCGAGGCGCGACCGCTCATAGAGCAACCCGGTCGCAATGCTGCCGAGCAGCCAGCCGCCGCCGTAGCCCAGGTAGAAGAGGCCGAAAGCGAGGTTGCGCCGCCCTTCCGGCAGGACGCTGGCGATCAGGGCCTTGAGCAGCGTGTCCTGCGTCGCATAGCCGATGCCCCACAGCAGCAGGCCGGCCAGTGCCAGCCAGAACCCGCCCAGGAATACGAGCGGGGAGAAGAGAGACGCGATCAGTACGGCGCCCACCACCGCGGTAATGCCGATCTTGTCGTAAAGCCGCCCCATCACGAGCGTCGCGCCCACCGAGACGGCAGTCGCCAGCGCGAGAAAAAGCGGGATCCGGTGCTCGGTGACGGTTCCGGTGCTGGACAGGTGGAACGAAATGAGCTCGAAACTCATCAGGCCCGCCGCGAAGCACGCGCCGGCCGCCATGTAGAGCCCGTACGAACGGGTGAACCCTCGCGCCTGTGCCGTGTGAGGTCCGCCGGCCTCGAGACGGGACGGAACCGGGAAGAACCGTCGCGCGACGACGAGCGACACGAGCGCCAGCAGTGCCGGTGCCAGCAGCACCATGAAGCCGATTCGGTAGCTTTCGCCGCCTCTCAGGAACAGGACGAGCGAGATCAGCAGCGGCCCGAGCGTGGCGCCCGTCTCGTCCAGGGCCGTGTTCACGGCGTAAACCCAGCCCTTGCCGTGCTTGCCGGTGGAGTACGAGAGCATCGCTTCGATCGTGGGCTTGCGGATCGCGCGACCCGTGCGCTCGAGCAGGATGAGTGCGGCCGCCAGATGCCAGGAATTGGCAATCGCCATCGCGGGCACGGCCAGCAGGTTGATTCCGTAGCCCAGGAAGGTGATCGGCCAGTATCTGCCCGTCCGGTCGGCGATGTAGCCCGCGATGGAGCGCAGGCTGTAGCCGAGAAACTCGCCGACGCCCGCGATGATGCTGACCGCCGCAGCGCTCGCGCCGAGCGTCGCGAGGAACGGCCCGTTGATGCTCGCTCCGCCTTCGTAAGTCATGTCGGCAAACAGGTTGACGATGCCGAGCGTGAGCACGAAGCTGAATGCGGACGAGCCACGCAGCGCGATGGCTGCCCCTCTTGTCATTGCGGCGTCCTTCGGCGACCCTCAAGCCGCGGGCTGCGGCGGTGCCGGGGCGGTCAGGTCGCCAAGCTCGTCGAGCCCGAACGCCTTTTCGAGGGCGCCGATGCGCTCGACCGCGTCATCGAACCCATCCTTGCCGAACATCCGCTGTTCCAGTTCTTCGAACTGCTCCGACAGCTCCCGGTATCGGGCTCTCGTGATCGCCGCTTTCCAAGCTGGAAATACGACCGTGTCCTCGATCGCCGCGTGGTGCTCGTACATGCGCACGAAGGAGGCGAGCGCTGCCGCGAGCGGCGCGCCATTGGCGGCGCTGACGCGACCGCTATGCGTGACTGCCGACACGTAGTCGGTGATCTCGCGGCCGCGATTGTGCTGCTGCAGCAGGACTTGCGCGAGCGCGGCGTTGCTGACGCCGGTTCGGGCCAGCACCGGAAAGACATGCTTTTCCTCGAGGGCTCGCTCATGGTAGTCCTCGCCGAAAGTCCTGAACAGATCGGCGACCTGTCCGAGCGCGGCGGCCGGGACCGTTCCCTCGCCAAGCGACAGGCGCGTCGAGGCTTCGGCATACACCAGCAGCGCACGGCGCAGCACGCCGTGCTCGCGCATGAGGTCCTCCGCAGCGTCCACGCCTTCCTCGTCTTCGCTCTCGTCCGCGGCATGCGCCGCCTTGATAGCCGGCAGGCCGATTGCGGCACTGAGTGCCGCGGCACCTGCGAAACGGAGGAGCCGACGACGTTCCTGATTGCTCGACATGGGCGTTCTCCTTCAAGTGCGCGCGCCTGGCCGCCGCGTGATCCGGCGATCCAGCGACCAGGCGCCGCTGCCGACGATCAAGAGATAGATGGAGCCCAGGAGCATGCAGAGATCCGTACGCGCTTCGTGCTGCATGCTCCAGAAGCCGTAGCGCTTCAGTTCGGGCAGCTGGAATCCGAGGAAATCATGGCCGAGCAGAATCGGGACTTTGGTCGACACGATCGCCACGAGCATCACGACGATCAGCGGAATGGTTGCGAGCCGCGTCAGGAGACCCGCGGCGATGAAGGCGCCGCAAACGACCTCCACGACCCCGACGAGCGGGCCCATGAGTTCAGGCCAGGGAATCCCGATGGCGGCGAACCGACCGGCACCGAGGATATCCGGAAACAGCAGTTTCTGGATGCCCTCGGGGATAAACACGACGAGACCCACGAGCAGGCGGATCAGAATGACCGTGCGGTCGTCCCGCGTGGCAACGATGCGATCGAACATGCTCAACTCCGATGACGGGGCGCACCTGGCTGATTGCCCATGTGCAACTCGCCAAACAGTTCGCGGACATGATGTCGTACGGCTGCGAGGGCCTTGCGGCCCCGGGGCGTCGCGCGATACAGCCGCCGGCGCGTCCGGCCACTCTGCACTTCGCGCACGGCGAGGTAACGGCGATGCGTCATCCGATGCAGCAACGGGTACAGAGTTCCGGGGCTCACGCGGTAGCCGTGGCGCGCGAGCTCGTCGATCAGTCCCAGCCCGAAGACCTCGTCTTGGGCTGCATGAAACAGCACGTGCAGCTCGATCAGGCCGGAAAGCAGGTCATCGTAAGCCATCGTGCCTCCGCCGGTGGCACTACGTTATCGAAAACCGTCTGTGCCGTAAAGCATCGGACCAATCAGAGGCGGTATTCGCACCTCGCCGCGGTTCACGCACCTGCGGCAGGAAATTGCGCGTGCCTGCGCACGTCGCTACAGTGCAGCATGCTTTCGCTGATCGCGTGTGTGGGGGTCATCGCCGCCGCGCAGCCTGAGGCGGTTCAAGTAACCGCCACCAGAATTCCGACTCCGCTGGTGGACACGCCGGCAACCGTCTCGGTCATCAGCGGCGACCAGTTGGCCTGGCGCGGAGCAACGGATTTACGCACTGCACTGGCTGGATTAAGCGGCGTCGACGTTTCGCCGGGAGGAGATGCCGGGCCGGCCAGCTCGGTTCCCGCGATCTGGGGCTTGCGTGAGTTCGACGCATACTTGCTGGTCGTCGACGGCGTGCCTTGGGGTGGCGCCTTCAATCCGGCTGCAAGCACGCTCGACCTGCACAATGTCGAGCGCATTGAGGTCTTGCGTGGCTCGGCTCCGGTGACCTACGGCGCAACGTCTTTTGTAGGCGTCATTCACGTCATTCACAAGGCGGCGGGGCAGTTCGGCCGGCGCGTGAACGGCTCTGTCGGGTCGGTGGACGGCCGCACTGAGAACATGAGTATTGCCGCGGCCGCCGACATGGCAACAACCGACCGGTGGCAACATTCGATTGCCGGCGATCTGGATCGCCAGCGCTTTGCAGACGAGCGCGCCGGCATAGTTCGCGTGCATGCGCTCTATCGCGCGCGCGGCAACTTCGCTGCCGGACAGTTTCGACTGGACATCGATGCAAACCTGTTGCGTCAGGACCCGACGAGTCCTTACCCGCGCGTCAGCGACGGTCTCGATCCGGCAATTGACACCGATGCGAACTTTCAGCCGGCTGATGCCAGGATCGACCAGAATCGCTACCACGTGACCGCGGGATTGGATCGTACGCTGGGCAAGAGCGCCTGGAGCACGACATTTGCGTTCACTCGGACCAACGGTGACGTAGTCAGAGGATTTCTCGCGGAGTCTTGCGCTGGCCAGCCCGTGACCGGCGGCGACAATGCATGTGGTGCGGCTCAAGATGTCGGGGTCAGCGACCTTTACTTCGACTCCCATCTCGATTCACCGCTTTCCGAGACGGTGTCATTGACATGGGGCCTGGATGTGCTCACCGGCAAGGGCGAGCAGAAGGCTGAAGTATTCAGCTATTCGGTCGACCCTTTGCACGGCAATGACGCGACCGCGTCCACCGAAGCCGTTGTTCTCGAAGAGAACGAGGCGGAGGACGAAAGGAATTTTTACGGGCTGTACGGGCAGGTCGACTGGAGCATCGGCGCGCGCATACATGTTCTTGCGGGCGCACGGCTGAACTACACGCGTGAAGTTCGCGAAGGCGAGGAAGATCTCCCGACGGGACCGGTGCCCGCGCGAGAGGCAGGTACAGTCACCAGGCCATCAGGATTCATTGGGGCCACCTGGAAAGCGTGGAGCCGGGACGATGACCGCATCGATCTTTTCGCGAACTACCGCAATTCCTTCAAGCCGGCTGCGATCGATTTCGGTCCCGAGGCTGAAGCCGACATCCTGAAGCCGGAGAGCGCCGACAGCTGGGAACTTGGCGCCAGGATGTCGAGTCTGGAAGGCCGCCTTGCCGTCGGCTTTTCCTACTTCGACATGAAAATGGAGAACCTGGTTGTCTCCCGGTCGAGCGGCGGGAGCCCGGCGCTCGCCAACGCGGGAACCATCCATCTCAGGGGCGAAGAACTTGCGCTCGAGTGGTACGCGACCGACGCGATGGCGCTTCACTTTGCATACGCTCACCACAATTCGGAATTTGGTGACTACGTGCAGGACTTCGACGGCGTTCCAACTGAGCTGCGCGGGAATGCGCTCGAGCTTTCACCCGACGATTCCGGCTCGGCGGGCGTCAGGTGGACCGGCAAGTCGGGGTTGGCGTTGTCGGCAGGCTATACCTATACGGGCGAACGCTATCTGAACAAGCGCAACACGTCGCAGGTCGGGGCTTTCAGTGTGGTCGACGCTTCAGCCAGCTATCGCTTTCGCAATGGCTGGGAAATACGCCTCGATGGCCGCAACCTGACCGATTCTCGCGATCCGATATCGGAGAGCGAACTCGGCGATGGGCAATACTATCGGATGTCAGCACGCAACTTCTCCTTGAGCGCGACGCTGGAACTGCACTAGTGCCTCCATTTGTCGCTTTCCAGCGGCCCGCGCGCGCCGACCTGCTGCGGCTGGCCAAACCCGCCCGCGTACGGTATTAAGCATCCCACGCACGGTTCGGTACGGGCGTTGCACTCTGCGCCGCGCCAAGGTCGAATCATCACCAGCCGAAGAGGGTCCTCATGCGCTTTGCCTCCGTTTGCCTTATGGCCGCTGCCATTTTCGCGTCGCAGCCTGTCGCTGCAGCGCTGCAGCTTGAGCCGCTGCTGTCCGCGCCCCTGCCATTGGCACCGCTTGCCTTCGACCAGGGCAAGGCGCTGGCGTGGCTGGAGCATGAGCCAGGCGCGCACAGCGTGTGGATCGCGCGCGCCCCGCATTGGGCGCCGCGGCGGCTGCATTCCTTTCCCGGCGACGATGGCCTCGAGCTCGGCGAGCTCGCGGTCTCGCACGACGGGCGCTGGCTCGCATTCGTGCGCGGCGGCGACGAAGGTGGCAGTCCGGAGACGAATACCGCCTCGGATCCCGCAGGCGCCAAGGCGACGGTGTGGCTGGTTTCGATCGCAGGCGGCGGCGACGCGCACGCGGTGGGCGAGGGCGGCTCACCGGCGTTTTCCACGAAAGGCGACACGCTGGTCTACGTTCAGTCCGATCAGCTGTGGAGCGTGCCGACCGCGGGCCGGAGCAAGCCGAGGCAGCTCACGCATCTGCGCGGCAAGCTCGGCGCGCCGCGCTGGTCGCCGGATGGCAGCCGGGTGGCCTTCGTCGTGGATCGTGATACGCACCGATTCGTCGGCGTGCTCGATCCTGGCGCGAGCAGGATCACGTGGCTGGACCCCGGCGTCGATACCGACGGCGATCCCACGTGGTCGCCGGATGGGCGCGAGGTCGCGTTCATCCGCACGCCGGCCGATGCGTCGCCGCCGTCCTTCGTGCCGCGGCGAAGCGCCCTGACGCCCTGGTCGATCCGCGTGGCCGATGCCGCCACCGGCGCGGGACGCGAGCTGTTTCGGGCCGACGCGGGCGTGGGTAGCGTATTCCATGAGCTCGATACGAACCCGCGCGACCTGTGGTGGACCGCCGACGGGCGCATCGTGTTTCCGTGGGAGCGCAGCGGCTGGCTCCATCTCTACAGCATGCCGGCGGGCGGCGGCGCGCCGACGGAGCTGACACCGGGGAGCTATGAGATCGAACACGTCACGATCGCATCCGATCAACACACGATCGTGCTGACCTCGAACGAGCTCGGGCTCGACGGCCGCACGCTGTGGCGCATCGCGGGCGCGGGCAGCACGCGCGAGCGGCTCGACGACGGCGAGGCGAAGTACGAGTTCTTCCCGGCGCCCCTCGCCGATGGCGCGGTCGCCTACCTCGAGACTGCGGCTCGCCAACCGGTGACGCTGGTCGTGCGCGATCGCGCGGGCGCGGAGCTGGCGCTGCGCGGCGGCGCGCTCGCCGAAGCCTTTCCAGCCTCGGAACTGGTCGAGCCGACAAACGTGCTGTTCCCGTCCACCGACGGCCTGCAAATTCACGGCCAGCTCTTCCTGCCGCCCGGCGCTTCCGCTGACGCACGCGTGCCCGCTGTAGTCTTCGTGCATGGCGGCCCGGTGCGGCAGATGTTCGCTGCGCCGCACTTCTGGGGCTACTACCAGGGCGCTTATCTCCTGAACCAGCTATTGGCGTCGCGCGGCATCGCCGTGCTGTCCGTAAACTACCGCGCCGGCATCGGCTACGGACTCGCCTTCCGCGAGGCCGACGGCATCGGCGAGGACGGCGCGTCCGAGTTCAACGACGTGCTCGGCGGCGCGTTGTACCTGAAATCACGACCCGAGATCGATGGGGAGAGAATCGGCATCTGGGGCGGCTCCTACGGCGGCTATCTCACGGCACTCGCGCTCGCGCGCGCGTCGCGCGTGTTCAAGGCCGGGGTGGACTATCACGGCGTTCACGACTGGAACGTGGAGTTTCCGAATCCGCCGTTTACGCGCACCTACATCGAGACCGGGGAGCGGCTCGCGCGCGCCTTCCGCGCTTCGCCGATGGCGGACATCGCCTCGTGGCGATCGCCGGTGCTGCTGATCCAGGGCGACGATGATCACAACGTGCCTTTCGCTGAGACGATACGGCTGGCCGAAGCACTGCGAGGGCAACAGGTGGAATTCGAAATGCTGGTGTTTCCGGACGAGACGCATGACTTCCACAGGCGCGGGACGTGGCTTCGCGCCTACGGGGCGACGGTGGAGTTTCTCACGCGCAAGCTCGGTGCGGGCGGCGGCTGAGCGCAGCGCATCGTCCGGCACACGCCGGCCGCGTGATCCATTCAGGCAAGCCGGAAGAGGTGATCAGCGCGGTCCGCGAGACCGTTGCTTTCGGGTTTCACTCGCTCGCGGGCAGAATGACGCGCGGCAGGCCGGCTGCCGCCACCTCTCCTTCCAGTTGCGCGAGATCACCCTGGCGCAGCGCCGCGAGCTCGTCCTGGCTCTGGCGCAACAGGACGGCGACCTCGTCGTACCGTTCGCGCAGGCCCTGTGCCGGCGGGTAGTCCGACGCGTCGTTCGAGTCGTACAGGAAGGCGAGTTGCGAGTACAGCTTGGCGCCGCCGTCACGGCCGGCCAGAATGTCATAGCCCACCTGCGCGTCGGGATTGTGCAGCGTGCCTTCGATCGTGTCGCAGGCCGCGAGCACGCGATCGGCAGTGGCCCGCAGCCCGGCGGCCGCCGGTTCGTCGCCGAGCCGGCCGCGCAGGTCGGTGACCTGCGTGCGTATCGCCGTGACTTCGGCCACCTCACGCACCAAGGCATCGAACGCATCGCGCAGCGCGAGCGAGAAGGCGACGTTCTGCCGGATCTCGTCGGTTGTCACCGGCGCGCGCGGATCCGGTTTGATCTCGAGGGCAGACTGCACGTCGGGCCCTGCGCCCCGCAGCATGATTGTGTAGCGCCCGGGCGGTGCGAGCGGGCCGGTTTCCGGGTCTGACGTTTCAGTCTTCGCCGACAGCCGTTTCGAACCCTCCATCCGCAGGTCCCAGACGATTCGGTTGAAGCCGGCATCCTTGGTCAGATCGGGCTTCGGTTCCTTTTCACCGGGTTCGTCGGGGTCATCCGGCGGGTATTTCCGCGGCTTGATCTCGCTGTCGAGGGTACGCACGAGCTTGCCGTCGGCGTCGGTGATCTGGAGCTGGAGCTTGCCTGCAGGCTCCTTGGCCAGCCAGTAGCTGATCAGGGCGCCGTAGGGCGGGTTGTCGATCTTTCCCGTTGACGGGTAGTCCCAGCGGCGATCCGAGCGAAAGCGATAGCCGTCTGTGGCCGACAGGATGGCCGTGGCAGGCGGGGGCGTTTTCAGCGCCCGCAGCGCCGCCAGGTCCTCGAGCGCCCAGATGCTGCGCCCGCGCGTCCCCACCACCAGATCGCCGTGCTTGACCTCGAGGTCGGTGACGGTTGCCGCCGGCAAGTTCAATTGCAGTTCCTGCCAGTGCTGCCCGGCGTCCTTCGAGAACCAGATGCCGCGATCGGTGCCGAGATAGAGGTAATCCGGATCGGAAGGGTCCTCGCGCACGACCCAGAGCGGCAGGTCCTCCGGCAGGCCTCCGGTCAGCGGCTCCCAGCTCTTGCCGAAATCGCGCGTGCGGTACAGGTACGGCTTGAAGTCGTCGAGCCGATAGCGGTGCGCGACCACGTACGCGGCACCCGCCGCGTGGCGCGAGGGCTCGATGGACTCCACGGTCGTGTCGGCGGCCATGCCGCGCGGCGTCACGTCGGTCCAGCTCGCGCCATCGTCGCGCGTGACATGCACCAGGCCGTCGTCGCTGCCGACCCAGATCACGCCGGCCTCGGCGTAGGCCTCGGCTACCGAGAAGATCGTGTTGTAGGTTTCGGGGCCGGTCAGGTCGCCGGTGATCGGCCCGCCCGTCCACTGCTGCTTGCTCGGGTCGTTGCGCGTGAGGTCGCCGCTGATGGCCTGCCAGGTCGCGCCGCGGTCGCGGCTGCGAAACAGCACGTTGGCGCCGTGGTAGAGGACTTTCGGGTCGTGCGTCGAGGTGGCGATCGGCGCGGTCCACTGGAACCGGTACTTGAGGTCTTTTGCCGCGCGCCCCGACGAGCTTTCCGGGTCGATCGAGATCATGCGGGTCTGGCCGGTGCCTTCCTGGTAGTAGGTGATGATGCCCGAGTACTCGCCGGCGAAGATGCCGCCGGCCTGGCTGCGGTCGTAGGCGAAGTCGCCCGCTTCGCCGCCCCCGGCGATCAACCAGTCGGCGAGGCCGTTACCCGGCTTGCCGCCTGCTCCCTTCGGGCTCGCGAGCGAGCGGGACGGGCCGCTTGCGGTGCCCCAGTCCTGCATGGTCCCGCCCACGTGGTAGGGCACGCGGTCGTCGACGTCGATGTTGTAGAATTGCGCGAGCGGCAGCGGCGCATCGAACCAGGTGCGGCCGCCGTCGAACGACATGTCGATGCCGCCGTCGTTGCCGTCGATGATTCGCTTCGGCAGCCTTGGATCGATCCAGACATCGTGATGGTCGCCATGGTGCGGGCCTTCGACCTGCGAGACCGTCTTGCCGCCGTCGATCGACTTGAGCAGTGGCACCTGCGGGAACCAGATGACGTCGGCGTCGACTGGGTCGATCGTGAACGTCGTGTAGTACCAGGAGCGCTGGCGCAGCGCGCGATGGTCACTGATGTGTTCCCATTTCTCGCCGCCGTCGTCCGAGCGGAACAGGCCGCCTTCCTCGGCCTCGATCAGGGCGTAGACCCGATTGGAATCGGAGGGCGCCACGCCGACGCCGACTTTGCCCCAGATACCTTCCGGCAGGCCCGCGCCGGAGAGTTGGTTCCAGGTGGTGCCGCCGTCTGCGGAGCGCCACAGGCCGCTGCCGGGGCCGCCGCTGCTCATGCTCCAGGGCGTGCGGCGCATCTGCCAGAGGCCGGCGAAGAGGATGTTGGCGTTGTTCGGGTCGAATACCACGTCCGAGGCGCCGGTATTCACATCCTGGTAGAGGACGCGCTGCCAGTTCTTGCCGCCGTCCACGGTGCGATAGACGCCGCGCGTCTCCGACGGGCCGAACGGCGAGCCGAGGACCGCTGCGAATGCGATGTCGGGATTGTTCGGGTTCACGATCATCTGTCCGATCTGGCCGCGCAGCTTGAGGACGTGCTGCCAGGTAGCGCCCGCGTCGATCGTTTTCCAGATGCCGAGGCCGATCGCGACGTTGCCACGCACATTGGCCTCGCCGCCGCCGACGTAGATCACGTTCGGGTCGGAGGGCGCGATGGCGAACGAGCCGATCGACTGCGATTCCTGCTTGTCGAACAGCGGCTCCCAGTCGCGGCCGCCGTTCACGGATCTCCACAGGCCGCCCTGCGCAGCGCTCGCGTAGAAGATCTGCGATTCGCCGGGCACGCCGGCGACTGCCGTGATGCGGCCCGCGACCGCGGGGCCGATGAGGCGGTATTCGAGCGCGCCAAATTCCTTGGGCTTCTCTTCGGGCGCGACGGGCTGCACGACGGGCGGCTTGTCTTCGCCGGTCGCGGCGGCATGCGCGAGTGAAATCACGGCCCCGCCGATCAGGCAGGCGTGTGCCAGCGGTATGAACAGGCGCGTGAGCATGGATTCGGTCCCGGTGGCTTGAATGATCATATGCTCACCCGGCGGGACCGCCGAAGTAAAGCATCAGACCGAAAATGGCGCTGGACGGCGCCACGATTCAGTCGCGCTGTGAGAGCAGCTCGACCTGACTGCCGGCGCGATCCCGATGGATTCCGAAGTGAGCGGCCCGGAGGTCGCGAGCGGCGCGGTCGGATCGCGGGCCGGCAGTTCTCCGCCCATGTCACGGTCGACTGGTGACCACGCCAAGCGTTTCAGGGAAATGGCGGCGTCGAAATGGATAGCGGACCGCGAAGCATTCGGCGCTGACTTGCAATCTCGCGCTCCAGCCAGTCATGGCAGGCTGCGATGTGCCGCTGTAGCGGCGTCTTGTGCAGGCGTCGTGTGCCGCGCAGTTCGAAGCTGAAGTGCTTGACGGCGTTGGTGATGTAAACGCGCGACTCCGCGATGCCTGCTTCAGCCAGCAAGGACCGGAGCAGCTGGCCGGCAGGGCCGACGAACGGCCGGCCGCGCAAGTCCTCTTCGTGCCCGGGCTGCTCGCCGACCAGCATGAGGCGCGCGGCCGATGACCCCTCGCCGGCGACACCTTGCGTCGCTTTTTCCCCGAGTTCACAGCGGCGGCAGGCATCGATCTCGGCCTCTGTCGGCGGTTTTTCGGCCATACCCGGAGCCTGACGCTCTCGAACGAGCTTCGCCGTCGGTGTGCGCTGCGACTAGCGCAGGAAATATCCGACGTTAGGAATCCGGCGCCTGCCTGAGCGGGTGCCAGACGCCCCTGACCATGACGCCGAGCGGATGCGCCGCGGCGCGCACGTCCTCGAGCGGATTGTGCTCGAGCAACAGGAGATCTGCGCGCAGCCCCTCCCTCACGGCGCCGAACTCGTCCTGCTCGCCCAGGAATTCAGCCGCAACGACGGTGCCGGCGGCGAACGCCGCATAGGGCGACAGCCCGGAAGCGTTCAGCTCGACGAGCTCGTCGTGCAGCGAGGCGCCGGGCGCGACCACGTCGATGCCGGCGTCGGTGCCGAGCAGGATCGGAACGTCACCCTCATGCAGCGCGCGTACGAGCGTGCGCCGGTTGCGGTCGATTTTGGATGCATTCGCGGCGGACTCGCTGTCGTGCATCATGGTGCTGACGATCGTCATCGTCGGGCAGACGTATGCGCCCGCCTCCCAGGTCCAGGTCACGACTTCCGGAATCTTCCGCGCGTCCATGTTGAGCCAGCCGGGCGCGGCGCGGCTTCCGCCGAGTGTCACGTCGTAACCGCCGAGATGCTCGAGCGACGCCTGTCCCGACAGCAGCACCTCGCGCAGGCCGACGCGATGCGGCACATGACCCATGAAACGCACGCCGCGCTGCTTTGCCGCCGCGACCACGGCCGCATACGTGTCGGCTCGCAGGTCCTGGTAGACCTTGAGCATCGTCCAACCTTCGCCGACGAGTCGCGCGACCGTCGCTTCGGCCTCGGCGGGCGTCTCGACGATCTGCGTGTACGGCCATTTCGCCGGCGGGCCGTCGATGCCCGGGCTGGTCGAGTAGATCGTGGGCCCGTCGAGCGTGCCGGCCGCAATGCGCGCACGCATTTCGCGGATCGCGTCGTGGCCCCACATGTTGCGCACGGTCGTGATGCCGCTCGCAAGGTAGGCGGGCAGGTCCGCCTCCTGCAGGTGGACGTGCATGTCGGCGAGGCCGGGCATGAGATAGAGGCCGGAGGCGTCGATCTGCTGCACGTCGTCCGGTATTTCGACATCGCCGCGCAGGCCGACCGTGACGATGCGCCCATGACGGACGATGACGGTCCGGTCGCGGAGCAGGACCTCGGAGTCCATGGGCACGACGTCGGCGCCGACGAAGGCAAAGTCACCGGAGACGGCCGGTTCCTCGGGAGCGGGCGGTGGAGATGATCCGCCCGGCGCGGACGATGAGCTGGAACCGCCGCAGCCGGCAAGCCGGATGCCGATCGCGACGATGGCCGCCGCCGCGAGAATTCTTCCCGTGCCGTGCCACGTGGCGATCGATCGCGTCTGCGCCATGGCTGCCTCCCGAGTTCTTTCAAACTACAGACGGCAGCGCGGCGGGGAAGTTCCTGCGACGCCCGGAACGAGGACGACAAGTTGGCGGTTGGCGGCCGGAGTTCGAGAAGCGGTGGGGCCGATGGGCGTGCGTGGAAAGTGGCACTACCTCTACCGCGCAGTCGACAAGCGTGGCAAGACCGTCGACTTTCTGCTCCGACCTGATCGAGGCATTGCAGCGGCACAGGAATTCCTTCGCAAAGCATTGGCCACCAGCCTGCCGCGGTGGCCGCGCAAGATCACGCTCGACGGGTACGCGCCGAGTCATCAAGCGCTGCGCCTCCTGCGCCGGGAGAATCCGCGGTGGAAGTACGTGCTCATCAGGAACTGCCGCTACCTGAACAACATCGTTGAGCAGGATCATCGCGCGATCAAACGCCGCTGCGCTTCCATGCTGGGCTTCAAATCGTTCGGCAACGCAGCGATCACGCTCGCCGGCGTCGAGTTGGCGCATCGGATTCACAAGCGACAATTCTCGTTCGACCCGGGTCGTCAGTGGCGAACCCAGTCACTCAAGCAGTTTTGGGACCGGGCTCTCGTTTCAGCTTGATGCTGAGATCGGATCCTCCGAATTGCCAGTTCTCTCGTGCCGCCAGTGCACCAGAACCTGCTTCTTCTCTCTCCGCCAGATTTCTTGCTCTAGGGCCTGACGGCATTCGAACCCGGGATCCATAGTGATCAGGGTTCGACGCCCTCGCGCGTCCCATCGCGTGGGTGACCATGAGTCCCGGGGTCAAAACGTTGCCGCACGGAGCGCGAACCCGGGTATCTGGCGATCGCGCCAGAAGGTAGCGCCGAATTCGATCTGATTTGCTGCTGTTTCCGGGGGGGAGGGGCGCCGGCAAAAAAACGCGCGACGCAGGACTTTCTAGTGAGAGGATCCTACGCCGCGCGTGGCGGGGCCGTTACTCAACCTTGATCTCCAAGGGCAGCTTTTTTTCGACCTTCAGCTTCGGCACGTACACGTTCAGTACGCCATCCTTGCTTTCGGCGCGGATCGCCTTTGCGTCCGCAATCTCCGGCAGCGTGAAGCTACGGCTAAAAGTGCCATAGAAGCGTTCGACGCGATGGGTCTTCTCACCCTTCACGTCCTTTTCCTGCCGGCGCTCGCCCTCGATCGTGAGCACGTCATCATCCAGGCTGACTTTGACGTCTTGGCGCTTGACGCCTGGAAGCTCCGCCTTCACCAGAAATTCCTTCTCCGTTTCCTTGATGTCAACGGCCGGCGACCACTCAATCTTCATTTCGCCTTCGTCACCGAAGTACTGTGGCCACTTGCCGAACATCGGAGTGGAAAAGTTCCGGAACAACTGGTTTGGCTCCCTGAGGGATTCCCAACGCATGAGGTTCATGGTTCTCTCCTTCGTCCGAAGACCGGCGGTCCTGCCGGTCAACAAGAAGAATACTGGATTGCGCGGAGAGCTCAATACGTAGTTGTACCGAGGCCGGCGATGATCGTCATGCGCACGAGTTGCGCCAGCGAAGCGGCGCCCATCTTTTCCATCACGTGCGCACGGTGGATCTCTACCGTGCGCTGGCTGGCTCCAAGGTCGCCTGCGATCATCTTGTTGGACTTCCCCTGTGTCACGAGATCCAGCACCTGCCTCTCGCGTGGCGTCAGCGCCGCAATGCGTGCGCGAATCTGGTCCTTGGCCCCGATCGTTTCCCGATTCCGGCGATCCGCGGTCAGCGCGATTTGAATGCGGTTCATGAGATCCCTGTCGCTGAAGGGTTTCTGCAGGAAATCGACGGCGCCGTGCCGCATCGCCTCCACGGCCATCGGCACGTCACCATGCCCGGTGATGAAGATGACGGGGATGAGTGCGCCTCGGCGGTTGAGCTCGTCCTGGAGTTCTGGCCCGGTCATGCCTGGCATTCGCACGTCCAGCACGATGCATCCGGGGTGCTCGTCATCGTATCCGGCCAGGAACTCCTCGGCCGATCCGTGGGTAACGGCCGGCATCCCATGCGCTTTCAGCAGCAGGCGCAGCGATTTTCGAACGGCCTCATCGTCATCGACCACGAAAACCGTGGGCTCCCGCTTCAGGACTTTCATCGCGGCGATGCCCGGCCGACCGGCAGGGCGATGACGAAAGTCGCGCCGCAGGCGGTGTCGGGGCGGTACTCGATTCGTCCTCGATGCGATCCGACAATCGACTTGCTGATCGCAAGCCCGAGGCCGGTGCCCTGTTCCTTGGTCGTGCAGAATGGATCGAATATCCGATCGACGATGGCAGGCTCGACTCCCGGGCCGGAGTCGGCCACGCTGATTTCGATTTCGCCTGGCGCATGCTGCCGCGTGCGAACGACGATCCGCCTGTCGCCGGAGCCGGCCGCCTCGAGCGACTCCACGGCGTTGTGGATCAGATTAAACAGCACCTGCTGGATCTGGATGCCGTCGACCTCGACCGATGGGAGGTTATCGGCCAGTTCAAGGGACAATCGCACGGCATGCTGGCGGGCATCGGTCTCGGCCAGGGCGGATACTTCCGCGACCAGATTGTTGATGTCGGCCCGTTCGCGGCGAGGTTCGCGGACGCGGACGAGGTCCCGCACTCGGCGGATGATTTCCCCGGAACGCAGCGCTTGGGTGGAGATCTGCCTTATGGCGTCCTGCACTTCCGCGAGCTCGGGCGTCGGCGATTGCAGCAGCCGTTCGCAGGCTTGGGCGTAGTTCGAAATGGCGGCGAGCGGCTGGTTAATCTCATGGGCAATCGCTGCCGCCATTTCACCCATCGTCACGAGGTGTGAAACACGGGCCATCCGCTGCTGCATGCGCTGCTGTTCCTCGGCGGCCTGGCGGCGCGCCGTCAGGTCATGCAGGAACCCGACGAAAAGCGGCGGATCGGATTCCGGGATACGGCCGACCGCAAGCGACACCGGGAAAATGCTGCCATCCTTGCGGCAGGCCTCGACTTCGCGGCCGATACCGATGATGTGTGCATCGCCGGTTCTCAGGTACCGCTCCAGATGTCCGTCGTGCTGGCTACGATGGGGTTCGGGCATCAACCGGCTGACGTTGACGCCGAGCACTTCGGCGCCCTGGTAGCCAAACAGCTTCTCGGCCGCGCAATTGAAGGCTTCGATGATTCCACGATGGTCGATGATGATGACCGCATCGACGGCGACATCGAGCAACGCCCTGAACTCGCTCGTGGCAAGCGGAAAAGTCATCGGCTGCCCGGCCAAAGCGTCAGGATGGACCTTGACTCGACTTCTGGCAATCGAGTGACGACAAGCGTGCCAGTATGGCCTTGACAGCTTCGTTGGCCGTGCCCGGGCTGCTCGTATCTACGGATACGGCACACTGCAATTCGTCAGGTGTCAGCGGTTGCTGGGTCCTCAACTGCTGATCCAGAACCGCCTGGGTCGCCTCCGACGGATCCAGCGCGTTGAGGGTGCGCGTCCGCAGTCTCGAAGCCAGCGTTTCCGCATCGCTCGTGCATGACACGATCAGGAACCGGCAGCGGCGGTCGAGCGCCAGGCTGCGAAACAGGGAGCGGCGTGAGGCATCGAGGAACGTGGCGTCAATCACGACGTTGCAGTTGCCATCCAGGGCCGAAGCGGCGAGTTCGAGCAGCCGGTCGTAGGTCGCCTGCGTGGATGCGTTGCTGTAGGCGCCCTCGCCGACGCCAAAAATCCGCCGGGCGAGCGGAGCGACGCCTTCGAGCCGCTTGCGCTCGAGGTCGGAGCGAATCCGCAATGCATGGATGGCGGACACTAACCGCTCGCTCAGCGAGGATTTTCCGGACGCCGTGACGCCATGCATGATGACGACCGTGGGGCGCCTCGCATCCATGAATCGAACGGCAGTTGCCAGCCGATCCGCCAGGCGGGTCTCGAGGCCCTGGCGTTCCATCGGAGCTGCGGTCTCGGCGCCAAGCGCGTCGACTTTGCCTCTCACCAGCGCATAGTAAGACGCGTATAGCGGCAACAGCCTGAGGCCCGCATAGTCTCCGGTTTCCTCGAGGTAGCGGCTCAGGAACTCGCAGGCGAGGTCCTCGCGCTGGCGCGAGACGAGGTCCATGAACAGGAACGCTGCGTCGCCGATGACGTCGATCCAGCGCAGCTCGGGGTTGAACTCCAGGCAGTCGAAAGGCAGCCACTGCTGTTGCCAACGTACAATATTGCGGGCGTGCAGATCGCCGTGGCATTCCCGCACCGCACCGGATTGCCGGCGCCACTCGATCAGCGGCTGCAGCCTCGCAAGGCTCGACTTCGTCCAATCCATCAGTCGCTCGAGTTGACTCCGCTCCGGTCCGCTACGCAGGTGCCGGTCCAGCGGCCTGAAATTGTCCAGCATGTGCTTCCGCACGCCCTCGAACGTACCGAACGAGCCGTTGGTCGGCGCCACGGCGGCGCGCTGATGGCAGTCCGCGAACAAGGCGGCGAGGCTGCTCATGTCTTCGGGCGCCACGTCGCCTCGTGCAAGCCGTTCCGACAACTCCTGCGATGGCTCGAATTGCCGCATCTTCACGGCATGCTCGAGCGGCTTGCCGGGACCGCCGACAAGCAGTCGCCTGTTGTCCCGGGTGATCGCCACCACGCCGACGTAGAGGTCGGGGGCGAAGCGGCGGTTTAGCCGAATCTCCTCGTTGCACAGGAACCGGCGCCGTTCGAGCGTTGAGGCGTCGATGAAATCGTAGTGGACCGCCTTCTTGATCTTGTAGGCGAAGGGACCCGTCAATACGACCCAGGAGACATGCGTCTCCTTGACCTGGATGTCCGCGACCGGATGGGGGTACGCGGCAGCGGCGAGCAGGTCATCTATGCTGAACCTGTCCATGTTCACCGATCGAGTCCGGGTTGCTGAAGCGGGTGCTCGCACGGAGCGAAACTCCATCATGCGCGCGATTCCGTCTATCCGCAGTTGTACCTAGGTGATTGCCGCTTCGTCCCGGGTGCAATCTCCCACGATGCATTGTGGGTCAGCGGGGAGTTTCGCGGGAAATTTTGTCTATGCTTCGTCGAGCTCGAATCCCAGCCGCCGGACGAGCCGAGTTCTCGATCAACGCGTCGCGCTTCGTGGCATACGCGTGATGGCTGAAGCGGCATGACCCACGCAGCGTAGCCTCCGGAATAGCCGGCGCGCTTCAGCCTCGACGGGGCACTCTTCCGGGTAGTGAAGCGCCAGGCGGCCGACCGCGCGATCAATGACCTCAGGTCCGTCCCATGCTCGCGCCCAGCGTGACGAGAAGCGCGTCCAGTTGCCCGAAAGTCTCGTCCATCGCATCCGCCGCCCCGGTGCCGGCAGCGTCGAGGGCTTCCTTCGAGGGATAGAGCTCGTGCATGACCAGCAGCGTCTTCCCGCCCTTTTCCTCGAAGGTCACCGTGGTGACAGGTCCAGCGTCACCCCCTTCGTCATTGGTCCATACGAGGCGGGAATGTGGCGTCACTTCAATGTATCTGCCGAAGAACGCCATCGGGTTTGAGGCATCGTGGCCGAACACCAGCCGGTACCCGCCCCCGGTACGGACATCCATCTCGCAGGCACGCAGGAACATGCCCATCGACTTCGGCGCCCACCACTGTTTGAACAGCTCGGGCCGGGTCCACGCCTCGAACACGATGCGCGCCGGGGCGTTGAAGCTTCGCGTGACGATGAGTTCACGGTCAGACGTCCGTTCCACTGTCGTCGGGTTCTTCAAGGCAGTGGGTTCACTCACGGTTCTTGCGTCCATCGACCTTCTCCTTCCGTTTCAATTCCTCGACAACCTTGTCCAACGCCTCGAAGCGTGCGTCCCAGAGTTGGCGATACCTCACGATCCAGGCCGTCGCTTCTTCCAACCGCCGCGGACCGATCTTGCAGGTTCGCACGCGCCCGACTTTCTCCGTGGTGACGAGCCCCGCCTGCTCCAGCACGCCGACATGCTTCTTCATGCCCGTGAGGGTCATGCGGAATTTCCCGGCGAGGTCCGTGATCGAAGCGTCGGCACGCCCGAGCTGCTCCAGGACGCCGCGTCGGGTGACGTCCGAGAGCGCGGCGAACGAGGCATCGAGGCGGGTTCTCGTATACTGTACCATACGGTTCAGTATATAACTTACGGGTGGGCGGCATGCAACAGTCGCGGCTTCAATCCTTCCAGCCGCCGCCCAGCGCGCGATAGAGCTGCACCAGGTTCACGGTCGTCGCGAGCCGCGTGACGATGAGCGCGCGCTCGGCGTCGTACATGTCGCGCTGCGCGATCAGCGAGCCGAGGTAGCTGTCGACGCCGCCGCGGTAGCGCATGTCCGTGAGCTCGTAACTTTTTTCGGCGGCGTGCGTGAGCGCCTCCTGCGCCTGCAGTTGCTCCTCCAGCGTCGAGCGCGCGACGAGCGCGTCGGCGACCTCGCGAAACGCGGTCTGTATGGACTGCTCGTAGCGCGCGATCCCGATGTCCTTGCGCACCTCCGCGAGGTCCAGCGTCGCCTTGTTCGCGCCGCCCGTGAAGATCGGCAGCCGGATCTGCGGGATGAAGCTCCAGCGCTGGTGCCCGGGCTGGAACAGCTCCGAGAGGTCGTCGCTCGCGTTGCCGTAGAAGCCGGTCAGCTCGATGCTCGGGAAGAACGCCGCGCGCGCGGCGCCCATGTCGGCATTGGAAGCCTTGAGCGCATGCTCCGCCGCGAGGATGTCCGGGCGCCGCGCGAGCAGCTCCGCCGGCAGCCCGGCCGGCAGTTCCTCACCGAACGTCTGCGCGCCCATCGCATGGCTGCCCGCGCCCGTTTCGGGCGGCAGCGGCTCGCCGACGAGGAGCGCGAGCGCGTTGCGGTCGACCGCGACCCGGCGCTTCTGCTGGGCGATGTCGACTTCCGCCTCGCGCCACGTGGACTCCGAGCGGTGCAGCTCGATCTCGCTCGAGACGCCCTGGTCGAAGCGCAGCTGGGTGAGCTCGTAGGACGTGTGCTGGTTGCTGCGCGTCTCCGCGGCGAGCGCAAGGAGTTCCTGGTCGGCGATCAGCGTAAACCACGCCGTCGCGACTTCGGAGACCAGCACCAGCTGGGCCGCGGTGCGGTTCTCCTCGAGCTGGAAGTAGCGCTCGAGCGCCGCGCTCTTGAGGCTGCGCACGCGGCCGAACAGGTCGAGTTCGAATGCGGTGGTCGCGAACCCGGCCGAGTAGGTGCGCGTCAGCTCGCTTGCGCCCGTGGGCGAGACCGGGGCCGGAACGCGTTCGTTGTCCGCAGTGCCGATCGCCTCGATCGAGGGCACGAGATCGGCGCGCTGGATGCGGTACTGCGCGCGCGCGGCCTCGACATTCAGCGTCGCGACGCGCAGGTCGCGGTTGTTCGCAAGCGCGCGCCCGATGAGGTCCTTGAGCCCGGGATCGGTGAAGAATTCGCTCCAGGCGATATCGGCGGCTGGGGTCGCCTCCACGGTGGCGGCGGCGCCTTCGTAGGCTGCCGGCACGGGCGCTGCCGGCCGCTCATAGCGGGGCGCGAGCGTGCAGGCGGCGAGCATGCCGGCAAGCGCGGCGACAACCGGCCTTCCGCAGCGGATTATCGGGTTCACGCTTCGCCCACCTGCGGCCCGGCAGCCGCAATCGGCTCGCCGTGGTCCTGCGCCGGGCGCACGCGGAAGCGGCGCAGCACGACCACGAAGAACACTGGGACGAAGAACACGGCGAGGAACGTGGATGTCAGCATGCCGCCGATCACGCCGGTGCCCACCGCGTGCTGCGCGCCGGAGCCTGCGCCGCTCGCGAGGGCGAGCGGCAGCACGCCCGACATGAAGGCGAGCGAGGTCATCAGGATCGGGCGCAGCCGGCGGCGCGCCGCGTGCATCACGGCGTCGACGAGGTCCATGCCGCCGTCGAAGTTGGTCTTGGCGAATTCGACGATGAGTACGGCGCTCTTCGCCGCGAGGCCGATCGTTACCAGCAGTCCCACCTGGAAATAGGCGTCGTTGTTGAGCCCGCGCGCGAGCGTCGCGAGCACCGCGCCGATCACGCCGAGCGGCACGACCAGCAGCACCGTCAGCGGGATCGACCAGCTCTCATAGAGCGCGGCGAGGCACAGGAACACGATCGCGATCGAGAGCGTGTACAGCAGCGGCGTCTGCGAGCCGGACTTTCGCTCCTCGTAGGACAATCCGTTCCACTCGAGGCCGACGCCGTCGGGCAGGCCGGCGACGATGTCCTCCATCGCGTCCATGGCGTCCCCGGAGCTGTAGCCCGGCGCCGGGGCGCCCTGGATCTGATACGCGGGGACTCCGTTGAATCGCGTGAGCTTCTGCGGCCCGTAGGTCCATTCGCCGCGGCCGAAGGCGGAGAAGGGCACCATGCCTCCCGAGTCGTTCCGCACGTACCACTGGTTGAGGTCGTCGGGCAGCATGCGCGAATGCGGGTCGCCCTGGACGTAGACGCGCTTGACCCGTCCGCGGTCGATGAAATCGTTGACGTAGGTCGAGGCCCATCCGGTCTGCAGCGTCTGGTTGATGTCCGCGATGGAAACGCCGAGCGCGCCCGCCTTCTCGCGGTCGATGTCGAGCTTGAACTGGGGCGCGTCCTCGACGCTGTTCGCGCGCACGCCGGCGAGCCGCGGGTCCTTTGCCGCCGTGGCCAGCAGCTGGTTGCGCGCCGCCAGGAAGGCGTCATGCGACAGGCCGCCGCGGTTCTGCAGCATCAGGTCGAAACCCGCGGTGTTGCCGAGTTCGAGCACGGCGGGCGGCGGCACCGCGATGATGTTCGCCTCCTTGATGCCGGAGAAGTACTTGTTGGCGCGTCCGAGCAGGGCCGGCAACTGCTGCGACGCCTTCTTGCGCTGGTCCCAGTCCTTGAGCTTGATGAAGAGCAGGCCCGAGTTCTGGCCGGTGCCGGCAAAATTGAAGCCATTCACGGTGAGCACGCCGTCGACCGTATCCTTCTCCTCGCTCGTCAGGTATTGCTGCGCCTTGTCGAGCGATTCCCAGGTGCGCTCCCGCGAGGCTCCGGGCGGCGTCTGCACCTGGCCGAACAGGAAGCCCGTGTCCTCGTTGGGCAGGAACGAGGACGGGACCCGCATGAACAGCAGGGCCATGGCGGCGACGATCGCGAGATAGACCAGCATCGAGCGGCCGGTGCGCGCGAACATGCGCTCGAGCCCGCTGGCGTGTCCTGTGCGGCCGCGCTCGAACCAGCGGTTGAACCACGCGAAGAAGCCCGTGTGCGCCGCCGGGCCGCCGGGCGGCAACGGCTTCAGGATCGTCGCGCACAGGGCGGGCGTCAGCACCAGCGCGACCAGCACCGAGAGCGACATGGCCGACACCAGCGTGATCGAGAACTGGCGGTAGATGACGCCGATGGAGCCGCCGAAGAAGGCCATGGGGACGAACACCGCGGCCAGCACCAGAGCGATGGCAACCAGCGCGCCGGTGATCTGGTCCATGGACCTGCGTGTCGCCTCGCGGGGCGCAAGGCCGTCCTCGGCCATGACCCGCTCCACGTTCTCGACCACGACGATGGCGTCGTCCACCAGCAGGCCGATGGACAGGGCCATGCCGAACATCGTGAGCGTGTTGATGGAGAAACCGAAGGCCGAGAGGATGCCGAAGGTCCCGAGCAGGACCACCGGCACCGCGATGGTCGGGATGAAGGTCGCCCGCGCGTTCTGCAGGAACAGGTACATCACGAGGAACACGAGCGCCACCGCCTCGCACAGCGTCTTCACGACCTCCCGGATCGACGTGCGCACGAACGGCGTCGTGTCGAGCGGATAGACGATCTCGAAGCCGCGCGGGAAGAAAGGGGACAGGCGGTCGAGGGTGGCGCGAATTGCGTTCACGGTCTCGAGCGCGTTCTGTCCCGCGGCAAGCCGGACGGCGACGCCCGCGGCGGGCTTGCCGTTGTACTTCGTGTCGCGCGTGTAGCTCTCGGCGCTGAGCGACACCTGCGCGACGTCGCCGATGCGCACCTGCGAACCGTCCGGATTGACGCGCAGCAGGATCGCGCCGAAGGCCTCGGGCGTGGACAGCCGCGTCGGGCCGATGATGCTGGCGGTGATCGCCTGGCCGGGCGCTGCCGGCAGTCCGCCGATCGAGCCGACCGAGACCTGCACGTTCTGCGCGCGGATCGCGGCGACGACGTCGCCGGTCGTGAGGCCGTAGTTGTTGAGCTTCGCCGGGTCCACCCAGACGCGCATCGCGTACTGGGAGCCGAAGATCGTGACGTCGCCGACGCCCCTGGTGCGATTGAGCGGGTCCAGCAGGTTGGTGGCGACGTAGTCCGTCAGGTCCTCATTGCTCATGCTGTTGTCGGCGGAGATGAATCCCAGCACGATGAGGAAGTTGCGCGCCGGCTTGTTCACGCGCACGCCCGCCTGCTGCACCTCCTGCGGCAGGCTCGGCATGGCGAGCTGCAGCTTGTTCTGGACCTGGACCTGGGCCGTATCGGGGTCCGTGCCCTGGGCAAACGTCAGGGTCAGGGTCGCAGTGCCGTCGGCCTGCGCGTCGGCGACGATGTAGTCCAGGTTGTCGATGCCGTTGAGCTGCTGCTCGATGACCTGCACCACCGTGTCCTGCACGGTCTGTGCCGACGCGCCGGCATAGTTCACGTTGATGCCGACGCTCGGCGGCGCGATCGCGGGGTACTGGCGCACCGGCAGCGTGACCACCGCGAGGCCGCCCGCGACCATGATGATGATGGCGATCACCCACGCAAAAATCGGGCGGTCGATGAAGAACCTCGACAACATGCGGCTGGATTCCCGGTGAGGTCAGCGGGCGGCGACGTCGCCGCTGGGCTCGCCGTTCGAGCGGGCAGCGAGCTCTTCGGCGGACGGCACGGCCTTGACCGTGACGCCCGGCTTCACTTTCTGGAGGCCGTCGACGATCACCCGGTCCCCGGCCGAGAGGCCGCCGGTCACCAGCCATTCGCCCTGGATGGCGCGGTCCGCGGTGACGGTGCGCTCGGCGACCTTGCCGTCCTTGCCGACGATCATCACCGTCGCGTCGCCGGCGGGATTGTGCGAGACGCCGCGTTGCGGCACCAGCAGCGCCGCGACCCGCCGGCCCTGCGCAAGCCGCGCGCGCACGAACATGCCGGGCAGCAGCTCGCGCCTGGGATTCGGGAACACGGCGCGGAGCGTCACCGAGCCGGTGCTGGGATCGACCGACGCCTCGGACACCTTCAGCGTTCCGCCCTGGGGGTAGCTGCTGCCGTCCTCGAGCGTCAGTTTCACTTCCGCGCCCTCGGCGTCGTCCTTGACCAATGCGCCGCTCGCGAGTTCGCGCTGCAGGCGCAGCATCTCGGTGCTCGACTGCGCGATGTCGACGTAGATCGGGTCGAGTTGCTGGACGGTCGCGAGCGGGCTTTGCTGGCCGCTGGTGACGAGCGCGCCCTCGGTGACGAGCGTGCGGCCGATCTGGCCGGCGATGGGCGAGAGCACCTGGGTGTACACGACGTTGATGCGGGCGGCGTCGACGGCTGCGCGCGCGGACGCGACGTCCGCCTCGGCGCGGGCGCGCGCCGCGATGGCCTCGTCGTTTTCCTGCTTCGAGACCGCATTCGCGGCGATGAGCGGCGCATAGCGCTCCTCGAGCAGGCGCGCGGTGACTGCCTGCGCCTCGGCGCGCCTGAGCGCTGCCTCGGCCGAGGAGAGCGCGGCACGGTAGCTGCCATCGTCGATCTGGTACAGCTGCTGGCCGGCCTTGACCTCCGTGCCTTCGGTGAACAGGCGCTTCTTCACGATGCCCGTCACCTGCGGCCGGACTTCCGCGACGCGAAAGGCCGTGGTGCGGCCCGGGAGCTGGTCGGTGATCTCGACCGGGCGGGGCCGGAGCGTGACCACGCTTACTTCCGGCGGCGGCGGTGGCGCGGCTTCGCCGCCGCCGCAGCCGGCGAGCAGCGCGGCGACGGCCGGTATCGCGAGCCAGCCTCGCGCCAGGGCGTCAATCGACTTCTGCATCGCGCGCTCCATTCGCCAGCATGCGGCCGAGGTAATCGTTGAACCGCGCCAGCTCGTCCTTCCTGAAGCCGTCGAGATGCAGGTTCATGCCTTCGACGACGATCGGCCAGATCCGGGACGCCACCTTGCGGCCTTTCGGCGTCAGGTGCAGGTGCACCACCCGGCGGTCCGTGGCGCTGCGCTCGCGCCGCAGCAGCCGCTTGTCCTCGAGTCGGTCGAGCATGCGGGACATGGAAGCGAAGCCCACCTGGCTCACGCGCGCGAGTCCTGCGACCGTGTCCGCGCGCTTCAGCCACAGCATGAGCACCGGCTCCCACTGCATGCCGGTCAGCTCGAGGGGCTGCATCTGCCGGTCGACGCGGCGCACGAGGGAACTCATGACGTGCTTCATCTGGCGGCAGATGGAACGGCGCACGTCATCCTCGACCGGCGGGACGGGGTCGGCGGCCCGGCGCGGGCGGGCGGCGGCGGTGGGCATGGGGGTTCCGGATGAGGCCAAGGCGCATAGCATTCTTTGACCGTGCAATAGTTGTCAAGGCAATTATTGCGCGGCGCGCCGGCTGCCGGGGCAGGGGCGTCGCCGCAAGATCGCCATTCCCAGTGCGCCGGTCATCGGGGATACTTCGCGCATGAGCAGCAACCGCCGTGAATTCATCGCCGGGACGGGCGCCGCCCTCGCGGCACTCTCGGGCCTCGCGGCCTGCGCCAGGCGGAGCCCGGAGGCCGTGCCTGCGGATGTCGAAGGCATGCTCTCGGAGGTCGCAGACGGGCTGCTCGCGGACTATCCCGAAAACGCGACCGGGCTCGGCATCGACACCGGCGCGCGCGCCGCGCTCAAGGCGAAGTTGACCGACCGGTCGCCGACGGGGCAGTCGGCCGTCGCAAAGCGCGTCGCCGAGCGGCTGAAACGCCTGCAGGCCGTGGACGCGACCGCGCTCGAGGAGTCGGTGCGGATCGACCTCGATGTCGTGCGCACGGCGCACGAGACGGCGGTCGAAGGCTTTGCCTTCCCCTATGGCGACGTCGCCGTGCTCAACCAGAACTGGTCCTACCGGAACGCGCCCTATGTGGTGGCGCAGAATACCGGCGCATTCCTCGAGATCCCGAGCCTGCTCGAGGAGCAGCACACGGTCGCGACCCCTGAGGACGCAGAAGCCTACCTCGCGCGCCTGGCGGCCTACGCCGGCCAGATCGACGGCGAAACGGAGCGCCTGAAGGCCGCGGCGTCGCAGGGCGTCATCGCCCCGGATTTCCTGCTCGACAAGACAGTCTCGCAGATCAAGCTCGCACAGGGCGGCAAAATCGCCGAGTGGCCTCTCATCGCTTCCTTCGCGAAGAAATCACGGGATCTGCAGGGCGCTTTCGCCGCGCAGGCGGAGAAGATTGCCGCCGGGCAGATCGCACCGGCGCTCGCGCGACAGGCGACCGAGCTGGAGTCGCATCGCGCCCGCGCCAACGCCGATGCCGGCGTATGGAAATTGCCGCAGGGCGATGCGTATTACGCCTGGGCGCTGCGCGCCGCGACCACGACGCGCATGACGCCGCAGGAAATCCACGACCGCGGCCAGCAGGAGCTCGCGGAGCTGCAGGCGCGGATGGACGCGATCCTGAAAGGCGAGGGGATGACCAAGGGCACGGTCGGCGAGCGCATGACCGCGCTCGGCAAGGACCCGCGCTTCCTGTTCCCGGATAACGACACGGGCCGTGCCCAGATCATGGCCCTGCTGCGGGACCGCATCGCCGACATCCGCACGCGCCTCCCGCGCGCCTTCGCGACGCTGGTGCCCGGCAACTTCGAGATCAAGCGCATGGCGCCGGAAGTCGAGCCGGGCGCGCCCGGCGCCTACGGCGGGGCCGGCAGCATCGACGGCAAGGTGCCCGGCAAGTTCTGGATCAACCTGCGCACGACAAGGCTGTGGACCCGCTACAGCCTGCCGACGCTCACCTACCACGAGTCGATTCCGGGCCACGTCTGGCAGGGCGAGTACACCTTCAAGCTGCCGCTGGTCCGCTCGCTCCTGGCCTTCAATGCTTACTCGGAAGGCTGGGCGCTCTACGCGGAACAGCTCGCCGACGAACTCGGCGTTTACGAGAACGATCCGTTCGGGCGCCTCGGATATCTGCAGTCGATTGCCTTCCGCGCCTGCCGCCTGGTCGTCGACACGGGCCTGCACGCCAAGCGCTGGACGCGCGAACAGGCGATCCGGTGGTTCGCCGAAACGAATGGCTCAGGGACAGAGGAAGTAACGAGCGAGGTCGATCGTTACTGCGCCTGGCCCGGGCAGGCCTGCGGCTACAAGGTCGGCCACAGCGAGATCAATCGCCTGCGCGCGAAGGCGCAGCTGGCGCTGGGCGCTTCATTCGACCTGCGCCGGTTCGACGACGAAGTGGTGAAAGGCGGCGGCGTGCCGATGGTCGTTTTGGGCCTGAACGTCGATTCCTTCATCGCCCGCCGCGGCGCATCCTGATCTGCGGCCGCGCGCAGGCGCGGCGATTGTTTGCGCAATGCCGGCGTAAATCGCGCCCAATCCCGGGTTGTTGCGGCGCCGTTGAAAAATTTTTTCGGCCGCTCCTGCCGCCGCGGCAGGCGAAAAGGCGCCATCCCCGAGCCCTTGTCTGCCTGCCTTCGTGTCTTTTAGCTACAACGAGTTAGGAGCGCATCCTGCCGGGTAGTCCATGCGCGCGGACCGCCGATCCCTGGCCGATCGCCGGTCTTGCGAACGGAGCTGCGCTCACGACGAAACAAAAGTGAAACAAAAGCCCTGTTAAATCTCCGCCCGCCGATTCATCGGCTGAGCGCGCCTCGTTGCTCGCAGGATGCGCAAGAACCGGACCCAAAGTCGCGCCGCGGGCCGCGCCATCGAATTGAATCGAAAACAGGAGTTGGAAGATGCAGATCCGATCCCTCGCAACCGTCGTGGCTGCCTGCGGCGGCGTATTGGCGGCTGCGCCGGCACTGAGTGCCGACGAATCCACCGTGGTCTCCGGAAAGGTATACGCGGACTTCACGAACATCGACGCTTCCAGCGACGACGTCGATCTGCCCAGCAGCGGCACCGGCATCGACGTGAAACGGTTCTACATCGGCGTCAACCACGTATTCGACGATACCTGGTCCGCCAACGTCACGACGGACTTCAACTACGTCGGCAACGACGGCGAGACGCAGCTCTACATCAAGAAGGCGTACCTGCAGGCCAAACTGTCGGACGCGCTCACCGGCCGGCTCGGTTCGGCGGACATGCCGTGGATTCCGGCCGCCGAGGATCAGTACGGATTCCGGTTCGTGGAGCAGACGCTCATCGATCGCCTGAAGTTCGGCACTTCGGCGGACTGGGGCGTCCATGGCCTCGGAAAGATGGCTGACGGCAAGTTCAGCTACGGCCTCTCCGTCGTGAACGGCGGCGGTTACAAGAATCCGACGCGGTCCAACAGCATGGACGTCGAAGCGCGAGTGAGCTTCATGCCGGTCAAGGGGCTGACCATCATGGTCGGCGGCTATACCGGCAAGCTCGGCAAGGACGTGGAGGGCTCCTTGACGCCTCCGGAGCATACGGCCAGCCGGGTGAATGCGCTCGTGTCATACGTGAGCGGCCCGCTGCGGGTCGGCGCGGAGTATTTCCAGGCGGATAATTGGCTCAACATCACGGCCCCCGAGTCCGACAAGGCGGACGGCTACTCCGCCTGGGGCTCGTACAATGTCTCGTCGCAGTGGGGATTCTTTGCGCGATACGATTCCGCCAAGGCCAGCAAGGACGTCAACCCGGACCTCAAGGACGAGTACTACAACGCCGGCTTCGTGATCCACCCGCGCAAGAATGTCGACCTGGCCTTGGTTTACAAGCACGACTCGGTGGACGGCGGCGGATTCATCAATACCGGCAACGGCTCAATCGGCGGCGTCAACGAAGGCAAGTATGACGAGATCGGCGTGTGGGGTCAGATGGTGTTCTGACCCGCCATCCACCGAGCGTTTTCGAACATCCAGGAAAATCCAGTGCAGGAGACATTCATGCCCAGGTTCCATCTGAAGTACGCGCTGCCGGCCATTGCAGCGCTCCTCGTCGGCACGGCGGCCCAGGGCGCCGAGATTTCCGGCGCCGGCGCCACGTTTCCCTATCCGATCTATGCCAAGTGGGCCGAGGCCTACAAGCAGAAGACCGGAACCGGCCTCAACTATCAGTCCATCGGCTCGGGCGGCGGGATCAAGCAGATCAAAGCCAGTACCGTGACCTTCGGCGCGTCCGACATGCCTCTGAAGCCAGAGGACCTCAAGGAGTCGTCGCTCGTGCAGTTCCCGATGATCATCGGCGGCGTCGTGCCGGTCGTGAACCTCGCGGGCATCAAGCCTGGCACGCTGGTGCTTGACGGGCCGACGGTAGCGGCCATGTACCTGGGCGACATCAAGACCTGGGACGATTCTCGCATCAAGGCACTCAACCCGAAACTGAAGCTCCCCTCGCAGGCGATCGCGCCAGTCTACCGTTCCGACGGTTCCGGCACGAACTTCCTGTTCTCCAACTACCTCTCGCTGGTGAGCCCGGACTTTGCGACCAAGGTCGGCGCCAACACCTCCGTGCAGTGGCCGGCAGGCATCGGCGCCAAGGGCAATGAGGGCGTCGCGAACATGACGACCCAGACGAGCGGGGCGATCGGCTACGTGGAGTACGCATACGCCAAGCAGAACGCGATGACCTACGCGCTCATGAAGAACCGGGACGGCAATACGGTTGCGCCGGACGCGGGTTCCTTCCAGTCGGCGGCGGCGAACGCGGACTGGGCCAAAGCGGAAGGCTATTACCTGATCCTCACCAACCAGCCGGGCGCAAAGAGCTGGCCCATCACCGGCGCCAGCTTCATCCTGATTCACCGCAATGTCCCGGACGCGCGGGCCGCCGGCGAGGCGCTCAAGTTTTTCGCATGGGCCTACGCGAATGGCGGCCAAATGGCGAGCCAGCTAGACTACGTTCCGTTGCCTGACGGCCTGGTCAAGCAGGTGGAGAAGACATGGAGCAGCGAGATTCGGGCCGACGGCAAGCCGGTCTGGACCGGGAAGTGACGCGTCCCCGGCCGTAACCGGGCGCTCGCCATGCCGCCAGCCTCGACTGCCGCGATCGCACGCGCGGAACTGCTGCAGTCGCTGCATGCGGCCATGAAGCGGGAGGCCCTGTTCGAAAGGGCCTTCCGCTCCGTGACCTTCTCGTGCGCTGTGCTCGTCCTCGCGCTGCTCGCGGGCATCATCGTCGCGCTGCTGCACGGCAGCTGGCCGGCGCTGAAGGCCTTCCACGTCGGGTTCCTGGTGCGCGAAATCTGGAACCCGGTGACCGATGAGTATGGCGCGCTCGCGCCGCTGTACGGCACGGTCATCACGTCGATCATCGCGCTCGTCATCGCGATCCCGCTGGCATTCGGCATCGCCGTGTTCCTCACCGAGACCTGTCCGCGCTGGCTGCGGGGACCGATCTCGACCGGCATCGAGTTGCTGGCGGCCGTGCCGAGCATCGTATACGGCATCTGGGGGCTATTCGTGCTGGCGCCCGTGCTGCAGCAGCACGTCCAGCCGTGGCTGATCGAGGTCGCCGCGCCGGTCCCCGGATTGAACAAGCTGTTTGCCGGGCCGCCGTTCGGCATCGGCGTATTCACGGCCGGCCTCATCCTCGCGATCATGGTGCTGCCATTCATCTCGTCGGTGATGCGTGAGGTCTTTCGCATGACGCCGATGTCGCTGAAGGAGGCCGCCTATGGCCTCGGCGCGACGCAGTGGGAGGTGGTGCGCGACGTCGTGGTGCCGGCTTCGCGCTCCGGCATCGTCGGCGGCATCATGCTGGGACTCGGCCGCGCGCTCGGCGAGACCATGGCCGTCACCTTCGTGATCGGCAACGCGCACCGCATCAGCGGCTCGCTGCTCGCGCCCGGCACCACGATCTCGGCCACCATCGCCAACGAGTTCACCGAGGCGGTCGGCGACCTGTACACCTCGTCGCTGGTCGCGCTCGGACTGCTGCTCTTCTGCATCACGTTTCTCGTGATCGCCGCGGCGCGCCTGTTGCTGATGCGGCTCGAGCTGAAGTCGGGACGCGCCTGATGAAGACCCTGCGGCGCCGGAAGCTGATGGCGACGCTCGCGATGGCCGGGACCGGGGTCGCGACCTGCATCGGCCTCGCCGTGCTGGCGCTGATCCTCTACACGCTCGTGGCCCGCGGCCTGAGCGGGCTGTCCTGGGACGTCTTCACCCGGTCCACGCCGGCGCCCGGCAGCGCGGGCGGCCTCCTGAACGCGATCTATGGCAGCCTGGTCATGACCCTGGTCGGATTCGCGGTCGGCACGCCGCTCGGCATGCTCGCCGGCACCTACATCGCGGAGTACGGCCGCGGCAGCAGGCTGAGCCTCGTCGTGCGGTTCATCAACGACGTGCTGCTGAGCGCGCCCTCGATCATCGTGGGCCTGTTCGTCTACACGATCGTGGTGGTGCCGATGGGGCACTTCTCCGCGATTGCGGGCGCTTTCGCGCTCGTGATCCTCATCGTGCCCGTCGTCGTACGAACGACCGAGGACATGCTGCGCATCGTGCCGGACAACCTGCGCCAGGGATCCGCCGCCTGCGGCGCGCAGCCCTGGCGGACCATCACGGCGATCGTCTACCCGGCCGCGCACCGCGGCCTGATGACCGGGGCGCTGCTCGGCGTCGCGCGCATCAGCGGGGAAACCGCGCCGCTCCTGTTCACCGCGCTCAACAACCAGTTCTGGAGTTCGAACCTGAACGGGCCGATGGCCAACCTGCCGGTGGTCATCTTCCAGTTCGCCATGAGCCCGTACAAGGACTGGCAGTCGCTTGCATGGACCGGCGCGCTGCTGATCACGGCCTTCGTGCTGGTCCTCAGCATCGCCGCGCGGTTGCTGGTCGGGCGATCCGGCGAGAGCCACGTGCTCGGTTGATGCGCCCCGGCCGGACCCGGGAAGGCTGCGCGACCGCGTTCAGCGCAGGCTGAAACGCCGCAGGGCCGGCGCGCCGAGACCGGGATGCCGCTGCACGTGCTGGTCCGGCTGTGCGACGCCGGCACGCGTCTCCACCGGAATGATCCCGCCCCAGGCAGGCCAGCCGAGATCCGCCTTGTCGTCCGCGGGCGGGCCCGAGCGGATCTTTGCGGACGCTTCGTCGATACGCAGGCGCAACAGCCGCGTCGCCTTCAGTTCCTTCGGCTTGACCGGGCGCAGCCGGTCCCAGCGGCCCGGCATCAGGCCTTCCATGAAGGTGCGCAGCCGCGTCGCCTTCTCGGCCGGGTCAGTGACCTCGACGGGCGTACCGAAGACGACGACCGAGCGGTAGTTGACGGAGTGGTGGAAGGCCGAGCGCGTCAGCACGAGCCCGTCGAGATGCGTCACGGTCACGCAGACCGGCGCCCTGCGGGCCGTGTCGAGCATGCGGCTGACGGCAGACCCGTGCAGGTAGACGTGGTCGTCCTCGCGCCAGTAGAGCGTCGGGATGACGACCGGCGCCCGCTCGTGCACGAAGCCGACGTGGCAGAGGATGCCGCCGTCGAGGATGGCGTCGATCGTCGCGCGGTCGTAGTGGCCGCGCTTGCGCATGCGCTCGACGCGCACGCGGCTCGATTTCAGGACCGCGCGCCTGGGCGTCGTCAGTTGGGGCCCCAACTCTTGGTAAAGCCGATGCCGATGGAGCGCGGATCGTTGATCGTCTTCAGGTTGTTCGTGCGCAGCCCGGTTTCGGTGACCTGGTCGAACAGGATTGCGCGCTCGTCGAAGACGTTGTCCACGTACGCGTAGACCTCCCAGTCGCCGGCCTGCAGGCCGATCTTGAAGTCGGTGATCTGGTAGGCAGGTTGCCTGGTGGGACTTTGCGTGTCGGTGATGTTGCCCTGGGCGTCGAATGTCACGACCGGCAGGCCGTTCAGCGAATTGCCCCCGTAGGTCCACTGCACGCGGGTGTAGACGTGGCCGCCGGCGATCTCGCCCGGGAAGGTGTACTCGGCCCACACGGCACCCTTTTCCTCCATGGAAAACGGCAGCCGCTGGCCGGGCGCCAGGCCGAGGGCGGGATTGGTCGCCTTGGTCTTCGGGTCGAGAAGCTGGAGGTTCAATCCGAAGTCCAGCGAATCCCACAGGAAGGCGCTGAAATCGAGGCTGGCGCCGTCGATCTCGGCGTCGCCGACGTTTGCGACCAGGACCGCGAACAGCGGGCCCGGGTCCACGACCTCGATCTGGTAGTCGTTCCACGCCATGTGGAAGGCCGTGAGGTTCAGCGTGTACTTGCCGCCCGCCCACCGGCTCTTGAGCCCGACCTCGTAATTATCGAGGAAGTCGGGATCGTAGTCCGCCGGCAGCACGGTTCCCGGGCGCACCACGTTTCGGCCGCCCGCGCGGAAACCGTCGGAGTACAGCGCGTACGCCATGGCGTTGTCGTTGAACTTGTACTGGACCGAGACCTTCTTGGTGAAGTCGCTGGTCGAGTTCTTCGCCGTGCCGAGGTCCGAGGTGAAGTGGCCGTTCGGCTGCTGCGTGAAATAGTCGCGCGTGCGCGTGTGGTCGAACCAGCGCAGGCCCGCCGTCAGCGACCAGTGATCAGTCGGCGAATAGGTCACTTCGCCGAAGGTCGCGTACTGCTCGGTCAGCTGGTCGTTCTTGGAATGGTAGAACCCGTTGTCCGTTGAGCCGGGCTGCACGCCGTAGTAGGTATTCCAGTAGGCGAAGCTCGGCGAGTCCTCGTAGTCCTCAATGCGGCTGTAAAAGCTGAAGCCGTCGTCCACGTGCTCATAGAACAGGCCCGCGAGCCAGTTCAGCTTGTCAGTCGAACCCTGCAGGCGGAATTCCTGGGCGATGCGGTTGACGTGCGGGCTGTCGTGCCAGCCGAGACCGCGCGGGTCCGGCCCGAGGTCGTAGTTCTGGTAGTAAGTGCCGAAGGCGTGCGACAGATAGAACGTGTAGTCCGCGTTGTCCTGGAAATAGGAGATCGAGCGCGTGAAGTAGCTCGACGCCGAGGTGAACTGCGCCCAGCCGAAGTCCGCCTGGAGGGTGAGCGCGAGCTGCGTCCACTCGTCGCTGCGGCGCTCGTCGTTGAATCGGACGACCGAAAGCTCGCGGCCTTGCAGACCCTGCCGCCCCACGTCCTCTTCCGAGTAGCTGTTCGCGTTCATCTTCTGGTAGACGAGGCTCGTGTCCACGGTCCAGGTGTCGTTCGGCTTCCAGCGCAACGCCGCGCGCCCGCCGGCGTACTCGACCCCGTTGACGTCCTTGTCCACGAAATCGGCGTTGTCGTAGGTCCCGCCGAGGCTCTCGCCGAAGACGTTGTCGATGAAACCGGCGTCACGCGCCGAGAATCCGACCACACGCAGCGCGACCGTGTCGCCGAGCGGGACATTGACGACGCCGGAGACCTCATATCCCTGGTCGCCGTGGTTCACGGTGTAGGCATCGAGCGCGACGTCGGTGGTGAATGCCGACGGGTCCGGCTTGTTCGTGATGTAGCGCAGCGTCCCCGACTCGGAGCTCGAACCGTAGAGCGTGCCCTGCGGTCCGGGTAGCGCCTCGATGCGCTCGATGTCGATCAGGCGGATCTCGGGCTGCAGCGCGCTCTGCGTGAGCGGCTGCTCGTCGAGGTAGATGGCGGCGGACGAGTCCGCGATGAATGAAGAGGAGTCGTCGGCCACGCCGCGGAAGTAGATCGTGCCGCGGCCCGGGGTCACGGCGTTGTACGACAGGCTCGGCACGAAGCGCGAGAAGTCCTCGATGCTGTCGAGGTTCGCCTTCTGCAGCTGCTCCTGGCTGATCGCCTGGATTTCCTGCGGGATGTCGAGCAGCGTCTCCTCGCGCTTGCGCGCGGTGACGACGACCGCGTCGAGATTGGTCACCTTCACGGGGGGCGCGGCCTGCGCGACCGCCGCCTGCGCGTAGCTTCCGGTCAATGCGACGGACACCGCGTAGGCGACCGGGTTCAAATTCAACGGTTGGCGGGCATGGGGTTTCATGCAGGGTCCTCGCGCGGGGGATCAGGTCGAGGATAGACGAAGTTAGCGGCCGCGGCCAGACCGCTGCAAAACTGGCGCGAGCACTTCGATGAGCGGCGCGAGCTCGCGCTCGTAGCGGCGCCATACGCCGATCGAACTGTCATAGATCGGCCGGCGCACCTGCTCCGAGCTCGCGGTGCGGATCGCGCGCTCCGTTTCGTGGAAGCGCAGGCATGCGTCGTCCCACGAAAGGCCGCAGAAATCCAGGATTCGGCGCACCTGGCCCTCGAGGTCCGCGACGACATCCTCGTACTCGACGTCGAGCACGCGCCCGGGCAGCACGTCGTGCCAGTGCGTCATCATGCGGTCATATTCGAGGTAGTACTCGCCGAGTTCGACGAGGTCGTAAGTGAACGGCTGCCCGCGCGCGAACAGTTGCCGGTAGCAGGACAGACAGGTGTCGAGCGGGTGCCGCCGCGCATTGATGAAGCGGGCATTTGGCAGTGCAACAGCGAGCAGGCCGAGGCTCGCGAAGTTGTTCGGGTTCTTGTCGATGAAGCGTGCCGCGCCGCGCCGGTATTGCCGCGTCGCGTCGATATAGGCGCGTCCCTGGGCGGCGAACGCTGCGGCGTCGAAGTCGCGGACCGCTTCCGGATAGGCGATGCGGTCGCTGCGCGCACGGTTGATGGCGAGGATCAGCCTCCCGACTTCCGGCAGCTCGTGCGTCGCATCCACCTGCGGGTGGCTCGCCAGGATCTGCTCGATAAGAGTCGACCCGGACCGCGGCAGTCCCACGACGAAGATCGGCGCGCAGTCCGGTTCGCCGCCGCCCGCGTGGCGTGCGAGGAATTCCGCGTCGAAGACCGCGCGGATGCGCTCGTTGACGACCTCCGTCTGTACCGGGTCGTAGTTCTCGCTCGCGCGCCGCAGCCGGTTGCCTGCCTCGTAGTGCGAGAAAGCGGCGGAGTATTCGCCGCGATCCTCCAGGGCCTTGCCGAGCGCGAATGAAAACTGCACCCGCGCCTCCGCTGGCAGCCCAGGCGTCGCGAGGTGCCGCCGCATCGCCGCGACGTCGGCGTCGTCGAAGCGGAATGTCTTGAGGTTGGAAAGGCTCCACCAGGCCTCGCTCGACTCCGGTCGGACCACCGTCGCGCGGCGATAGGCCTCGATCGCCTCGGCCTGCCGGCCGACGGTCTTCAGCGTATTGCCGAGCCCGAGCAGCGCCGCGGGATAGCCCGGGTTCAACGCTGCGGCGCGCCGGTAGCTCTCGAGCGCCTCGTCATGCCTGCCCGAACGCGCCTGCACGTTCGCGACGTGCACCTGCACGTTCGCCGAGCGCGGGCTCAGGAGGGCAGCCCGTGCGATGCTCGCTTCGGCGGCCGGCAGATCGAGCCTTTCGAGGTGCGCGCGCGAGAGGTCGACCCAGGCCGCGAGGAAATCGGGCGCGATCTCGACTGCGCGCTCGAGCAGCTGCACCGCCTGGCCGTGGTGCTCGGTCTGGATCGCAATGAGCGCGAGCAGGCGCAGCGCCTCGACGTGCCGCGGGTCGCGACGGATGATTTCGCGGTACGCGGCCTCGGCCGGCTCGAGCCGGCCCGCGCGCTGGTGCGTCGCGGCCTCCGCCAGCAACTCGCGGGCGGGATCCGCGCGCAGGAACGCCTGCATCGCCGCTTCCGCCTCGAGCTCGCGACCCGCCTCCGCGAGCGCATGCACGAGCGCCAGCTGCGCGGGCTGCAGCCGCGGGTCGATCGCAACGGCGCGGCGCAAGGCGGCTATCGCCTCGTCCGAGCGCCCGAGCTGGAGCAGGGCGCGCCCGAGTTCCTCGTGGCCCTTGGCGTAGTCCGGTTGCTCCTCGACGGCGCGCCGCAGGAGCGGCTCGGCCTCGGCGCCGCGGCCCAGGCGGTTGAGCGCTGCGCCGCGCAGCGAGCCGAGGTTCGGCTCGCCGGGGAACTCGGCGAGCGCCTCGCGGCAGAGCTTCTCCGCCATCGCGGCGTCGCCGGCGCGCAGGAAGGTCAGCGCGCGTTCGAAGGCCGCGCGCGCACGGTGGCTGTCGGCGATGGCCGTGCTCCCGAGTCCCGGATTTCGGCAATGATAGGCGATTCCAACGGGCCGTGAGCCGCGTGCATCCAATCCAAGGTAACCAGGGGGAGAACTCGAATGCGAATTGCCTTGTTGCTGATCGCCGGGCTGCTTTCGTCTTTCGCTTGCGCGGCCGGGCAGCAGGCCTGCCCGGCCGGCGCGACGCCGCTCCTGATTCTCGGCACTTTCCACATGGAAGGCTCGAGCCAGGACATGGTCAGCGCGCCTCCCGAAGACATGTCGACGCCGCGCCGGCAAGCCGAGATCGCGGACCTGGTGGCGCGGCTCACGCAATACCGCCCCACGAAGGTGGCCGTCGAGTCGTCGCGCATCAGCAACTACTGGAACGAGCGCTATGCCGCCTGGCGCAAGGACCACGGCGAACTCGGCTTCAACGAGATCGAACAGGTCGGCTTTCGCCTGGCGGAGCGCGCGGGCCTCGCAGGGCTGTCGCCCGTGGACTACCCGATGTGGATGGACGGCACGACTGCGGCGGAACGGCACGATGCGCCGGCGGCGGCCGCCGACCAGGCGCCCGACTCGCCCCTCATGGCTGCGGTCCGTGCGCAAGTTGCGGCGGACGCCGACTTCCTCGCCGGACACACTGTCGGCGACTACCTCGTCTATCTCAACCGCGCGCAGCGCGCGGTGCTCAATCACCGCTGGGACGTGATTTCCAATCTCGAACCCGGCAAGGGCACGTCGATGTACGAGACCACCGACTACGCGACCAACTGGTACAAGCGGAACCTGCGGATCTACACCAATCTCGTCGACATCGCGGGGTCGGGCGAACGCCTGGTCCTGCTCATCGGCGCCGGGCACAAGCACCTGCTCGACGGGCTTGCCGCCGACGACCCGCGCTTCTGCGTCGTATCCGTTGCCGATGCGCTTGGCAGCGAGTGAGCCGCGCCGGCCCCGCTACTTCGGGTAAAGGAGCGTCACCACAAAGCGCACGCCCCAGTCCGGCCCGCCCTCCGGCGTCTCGAGGTAGTAGCGCGCGCCGCCGGCGAAGCTGACCAGCTGACCGCCGAACTTCGTGACCTTCGAGTACATGAAGTTCACCGGCGCGTTCCAGGCGTCGCCTTCGAAGTCGTAGGTGCTCTCGAAGTTGACCGTCAGCGTGCGGCCCTTGCCGATGGCCTTCGCCAGGAACGGCTGGAAGAAAAGCGAGTTCACGTCGGCGCGATCGTCGTCGCCCGCCACTGACACGAGATAGTTAGCCAGGGCGCCGTAGGTCCAGCCGTCGTCAGTCTGCTTCAGCACGACTGCCGTCGGTCCGATCGCCCATTGCCCGGTGCCGAGTTCATCTTCGGTCGCCGTCGGCAACAGTAACGCGGGCCCGACGCCCCAGATCCAGCCGCCCGCGGTCGACTGCTTCGGCGAGAAGAACAGGCTTTGCGTAACATCGCCGAGGCCGGACTGGCTGGTGCCGGCGATCACGTCCTGCTGACCGGCAGGATCGTGCGCGAGATGACGTTCCAGTCCTGGCTGATGCTGATCGGGACGACCGGCTGGACATTGAGCGTGTAGCGCTCGCCGCTGCCGCCGAGTCCATAGCCCTCGTCGTAATTGAGCTGCACGGGCACGCTGATGAGGGCGGCGACCGGATTGGACAACTGCTTCGCCATGGCATCCGCGTCAGCCGCGTGGCGGAGCGCTTCCTGCGCAAACGCAAGCGGCGGCCCGAAGGCCGCCGCTGCGCCGAGAAAGACAGCCGCGGCGCGGCTCCGCATCAGCCGCCGCCCGCGCGGCCCGGGAACTGCAGGAACATCTCCGCGATGACGCTGTTGATCGCGGTGCGGGGGTCGTTCATCATTTTCTTGGTAAGGCGCGCCTCGGCGATGCCTTCCCAGACGACCTGCTTGCGCGCGAGGTCGACGACGTCGACGTTGGCCGTCCCCTGCCGGTAACGGACGGTCTCGACTTCCGGCGGGAACGCGGCAGCCCCGTACAGGCCCCCGCGGTAGCCGTAGTAGCCGTAACCGTAGCCGTAGGTCGCGCCCGGCGTCGTGCGCACGTCCACGTTTTCCTTCGAGTTGGCGTTGAAGTTGACGAGGAGGTCCGCCGGCCCGTTGTCGACGAACTTGTAGCCGCGCGCGTCCATCTCTCGGCGGATCGCTTCCTTGAAGTAGCTCGTGATCGGCGTCGAATAGCCGGGGCGATCAGTGCCGGCCTTTTCCGGGAACATGTAGGTCTTGTACGAAGACAGGTTGGCTTGCGGGTCGAGGTTCGACCGGATGGTCGGGCCGGACTCGCAGCCCGCGAGCACCGTGAGCGCCATCGCGCCGGCCATGAGCAGCTTATGCATCGATTGATCCTTATATTCGAACGGAACAGTGGCCTCCAATGCGCCCGGCCACGCATCGGACCTGGGTTGTACCGAGCAACCGGTGAGGCATACCTCGCGTATTGTAGGCTCATCGTGAGCCGCGGGCGATTCCCGGGTACGATGGGACCAGGGTCCCGTGCAAAGCCAGGCAGCCAGTTTTCATGGTCGTCCGATGAGGGAGCGTCTTCTAGCCGTGTTGCAGTACGCGTGCCTGGGTGCGGGTGCGCTCCTGGTCTCCATGGTCGCTTTGGCCCGCCTCGACGGCGAGGCGGGCCGCCTTTCTGCGATCGAGTCCTTCGACGGTTCGGCCGGGACGCCGGACCAGTCGCTGTGGGCGCCCGAGCGGGTTCGCGACTACGAAGCGAGCCTCGCGAGCGTCAGCGACGCGCCGCTCGCGATCCTGCGCATGCCGGCTCTCGGCCTCGAAGTGCCGGTGTACGCGACGGATTCCGAGTTGCACCTCAATCGCGGGGCCGGACTGATCCCCGGCATGGGTCTGCCGGACAAGGGCGGCAATCTCGGCATCGCCGGTCACCGCGACGGGTTCTTCCGCGTGCTCAAGGATGCGGTGCCCGGCCAGAAGATCGAAATCGTCACCCGCAGCCGCACCCACGTCTTTCACGTGGTCTCGACCGCGGTCGTGGATGCGACCGACCTGCGCCCGCTCGCGGATACGCTCGACCCGACGGTGACGCTGGTGACCTGTTACCCGTTCTATTTCATCGGCCATGCGCCCCGGCGATTCATCGTGCATGGGACCTACGACTGGACATAGGCGAATCGCACCCCAAAGTTGAAGGAGACTTCGACATGAAAGCGTTCGTATCCCTGGGTAGCCTCGCGCTGGCATTGATTCCAGCCGTCGCCCTCGCGCAGCAGCCGGCGGCCTGCGAGCGCGTGGAGTTCAGCGAGGAAGTGCTCGCCCGGTTCCCGAACATCCGCGCGGCCTGTCTCGATGTCATCTCGAAAGGCGACCAGCAGTACGCGGTCGTGAAGGCGGATCTCGTGCGTGCGACGGCGCGACGCATGACGATCCGCGTCAAGCGCCCGGACGGCTCGCACTCGGACCCGATCGGCGTCAACGTCGCGCCGAACGAGCGCCTGAATGTCGGCGGCAAGCCGACCGCCATCCAGGACGTGGCGATCGGCCAGGAGCTCACGGCCTATATCAGCGTCACGGATCCCGGCATTGCGCTCGCGCCGGCCGAGGAGAGCGAGGCGATCGAGTTCACGCCGGTGCCGGCAACGCCGGAACCGGCACCCGCCGCGGTCGCGAGCGCCCCGGCCGAAATGCCGAAGACCGCGACGAGCCTGCCGCTTCTCGGTAGCATCGGGTTCGCATTGCTCGCGCTCGGAGCGGGCTTTGCATTCCTGCGCCGCCGCAACCCCGCCTGAAGGAGATTTATTCCATGAAGACCCTGAAATCGACGCTCGCGGTGCTCGCTGCCGCGTTCGCCATGACGGCCTGCGCCGCGCCGCCGCCGAAGCCCGCCGTGCGCGAGGAGTTGATCCAGAAAACGGCAACGGTCGAGTCCATCGACCAGGCGAGCCGGCTGGTCACGCTGCGCACCGAGGACGGCTACGCGACGACTGTCAAGGTGAGCGACGCGGTCAAAAACCTGTCGCAGGTCAAGGAAGGCGACAAGGTGACCGTCAGCTATTACACGGCGCTCGCCGCCGAGGTCAAGAAGCCGGGCGAGGGCGTCGAAGGCGTGCAGACGGACGTCAGCACGGTCCAGGCACCGCCGGGCTCGATGCCGGGCGCGGGGGCAGGCGTGCTGATGCGCACCACCGTCACGATCGACTCGGTGGACACGCAGTTCAACACGGTGACCTTCAGGCGCTCCGACGGACTCCTGCGCACGGTCGCGGTGGAAACTCCCAAGGGACAGGAGTTCATCAAGGGACTGAAGAAAGGCGACCAGGTCGAGATCGCCTACACCGAGGCGCTCGCGGTTGAAGTGAAGCCCGCGGACTGAGCCGCGGCACGGAGAGCGGGCGCTGGCCGGCAACGTCAGGAAGCTGATCCTGCTCGCGGCGGCGGCGGCGGTGCTCGTCGCCGTCTACGCCGCCGCGGGTTTCTGGCTGGTGCCGAAGATCGTCCGCGCAAAGGCCGATGCCTTCGTCAGCGAGAACTACCGGCGCCAGCTCGCGATCGGCGAGATCCGCTTCAACCCGTTCACCTTCGAGCTCGGGGTGGACGGCTTCTCGATGCCCGACGCCGACGGCCAGCCGCTCGCCAGCTTCGACAGCCTGGTCGTCAATTTCGAGCTCGCGAGCCTCTGGCGCCGCGGCGCGAGCTTCAAGGAAATCTCGATCGCCCGGCCTTACGTCAGGCCGGTGATCCGCGCCGGCGGAGAATTCAACTTCGCCGACCTCACGAAGCCCTTCCCGGAAGAGTCGCCGGCGGCAGCCGCCCAGCCAGAAGAGCCGCCGCGGATCTTCGTCGAGCTGTTCCGGATGACGCAAGGCCATGCGCATTTCGAGGATCGTACGCTCGCGACGGCGTACGTCTCGGACCTGAGGCCGCTCAGCGTCGAGGTCCGCGATTTCAGCACGACCGGCAGCAGCGACAACGCCTACGACCTGCACGCGGAGGCCGGGTCGGGCGCAAGCCTCGACTGGAGCGGCAGTTTTTCGCTGGCACCGCTCGCCTCGCGGGGTCGCTTCAAGTTCGCGAACGTGGCGCTGATCAAACACTGGGGGTACGTCCGCGATTCCGCCGGCTTCGAGGTGACCTCCGGCACGCTCGGCTTCGACGGCGACTACGACTTCCGCGCAGGCGATGCACCCACCCAGCTCGTCGCGCACCTGCGCGAACTCGGCGTCGCCGAACTCGGCCTGCGCCGCATCGGCGAAGATGCCGATACGGCGCGCTTGGCGCAACTCACCGCGAGCGGTATCGCCTTCGACCTTGCGAAGAACAGCGTGAGCGTCGACAAAGTGCTCGTGGATGGCGGCTCGGTCGAGGCCTGGCGCGATGCCGGGGGAACCGTCAACCTGCAGCAGCTCACGACACCCGTCGAGCCGGCCGCGGCGGCGGCTGCGGCCGCCGAGCCGACGCTGGCGGTGCAAGCGGCGCCGGCCGAGCCGCCGACGGCGCCGGAATCGCAATTCCTGGTCACCGCACCGGATATCGAGCTCACAGGCCTCGTCGTCCACGTCGAGGACCGGCAGGTTTCGCCATCGATCGCGCTGATGCTCGATCCCTTCAACCTGCGCGTGACGGGTTATTCGACGGCGCCGGGCACCACGATCGGGATCGTCACCAATGCCCAGGTCGACAGGAAGTGCGATTTTTCCGCCGACCTGAAGTACGCGCTCGACGACGGCAGGCTCGAGGGCACGGCGAAGGTCGCCGGCTTCGACCTGACCGTGATCCAGCCCTACCTCGATCGCTACACGCAGATGGACCTGCGCTCCGGCTCGCTGACGAGCGAGATCGCATTGACGCTGCTCGCCGACGGCGGCTTCGCCGCCAACGGGCTCGTGCAGGTGGACCGGCTCCGAACCGTCGACAAGGCGCAGCAGGACGACTTCATCAAGTGGGAGCGCCTGCGCGCCGAGGGATTCAGTTACGACGGGCGCACGGCGGAGCTCGGGATCAAGACGCTGCGCATGAAGGCGCCTTACGCGCGCGTCATCATCGCCAGGGACCAGACCGTCAACGTCGCCGAGATCATGACGCCGGCGACGCCGGCGCCCGCCTACAACCCGACGGTACAGGTCGCGACCGCCGAAGGTCCGCCGCCGCAGGCGACCCAGGTGCACATTGACGACGTCGTCATCGAGGACGGCTCGCTCAACTTCGCCGACTTCTGGATCCAGCCGAACTACGCGGTCAGCATCCAGCAACTCAACGGCAGCGTGGTGGGGCTGTCCTCCGACGAGACCTCGCGCGCGAAGCTCGACCTCGAGGGCAAGGTGGACCGCTACGCGCCCGCGACCATCGACGGCGAGATGAACCTGCTGTCGGCGGCTCTATTCACCAACATCCGCCTGAAGTTCGCGGGCGTCGACATGACCTCGGTCACGCCGTACTCCGGGCGCTTTGCGGGCTACAAGATCGAGAAGGGCAAGCTCTCGGTCGACGTGACCTACCACGTCGAGAACCGCACACTCGACGCGCAGCAGAAGTTCGTCATCGACCAGCTCCAGCTCGGCGAGAAGGTCGAGAGCCCCGACGCGATCTCGCTGCCGCTCAAGCTCGCCGTCGCGCTGCTGAAGGACCGCAACGGCGTGATCGACATCGACCTGCCGATGACGGGCAGCCTGGATGATCCGAAGTTCCGCCTCGGGCCGCTCATCTGGAAGGCGGTCGTGGGCCTGCTCACCAAGATCGCGACCGCGCCGTTCGCGCTGATCGGCAAGCTGTTCGGCGGCGGGCCCGAGATCAACTTCGTCGAGTTCGAGCCGGGCGCGACCGCGCTCGACCCGTCGGGCCTGGAGAAGATGGCCTCGGTGCAGAAGGCCCTGGTCGAGCGGCCCGCGCTGCAGGTGGACGTACCGATGGCTTATTCGCAGCAACTCGACGGCGGCCTGATCGCGCGCCAGGCGATGGACGCGAGCCTCGCGAAGCTCGCCGGCAGCCAGAAGAAGCTGCTCGGCGGTCGGCCGGACGAGGAGGAGGTCCAGGAGATGCTCGCCGATCCCGAGGAGCGCTTCGAGCTCCTCGCGAAGCAGTACCGCGCGCAGGCGGGGGAGGAAGCGCCGCTGCCCGGGGAGGCGGCGGCGTTCGAGGCGATGAAGAAGAAGGAGCGCACGCCCGAGACGGTCGCGGGCGCGAACCAGGCGATCGAGGATGCCTGGCTCGAGCAGCACCCGGCGACCGAGGAGCAGCTCGAGGCGCTCGGCAAGTCTCGCGCGCAGTCCATCCAGGAGGCGCTCCTCGGCAGCGGCGAGGTCGACCCCGCCCGCGTATTCCTGATCAACGCCCCCTCGCAGGCCCCCGGCGCCGACAAGGTCAAGCTCGAACTCTCGCTGAAATGAAGGGGACGGACCCCTTCATATTCACGGAGGGGACGGACCCCTTCATTCTTTCTTTTTCTTCTCCTTCCCGTCGGTGCCGATCTTTTCGAGCCTCTTCTGGACGTCGCGGAATGAAACGCTGCCCTCCAGCGAGCGCGCGAAGGCGCTCACGAACGCGTTGTGCAGGACGCTCACGATCGTCTCCAGCAGGTCGGCGTCCGGGTCCTTGATGGTGCCGCTGAACGGAATGCGCGCCGCCACCTGGCCCGTGTCCTCGTTCTCGAACACGTTCGCGGCAAAGTCCACGAGACCCTCCCAGATCCGCTTGAACGGGTTCTGTTCCGGCTCGCCGCTGCGGTAGATGTCCACCTCGCGCATGATCGGCTTGGCATAGCCCTTGAACTTGCCGTCGGCCGCGGCCAGCTCGGTGTAGAGTTCGAACTCGCCCTTTTCCGCGTCCGCCTTGATGTATTCGCGCAGCCACGGATTCACCTCCGGGAGCTGGACATTCTTGACCGTCAGGTTGACGTCGAAAGTCGGCGTCCGCGCCCACGGATCGGCGCTGCCCGACACCGCGGCCGAGCCATTGCCGAGCACCACGGCCTGCCCCTGGAAACGGGCGAATGCCTCCTTGCCTGCGGGGATCACGTTCGTCATGTTCGTGATCTCGCCGTTGACCTTCGTCGCCTGTAGCGCGTCCTCGGCCCGGATGCCCGGCGCGCGAAACGTGATCGTGCCGTCATGGACGCGCACGGTGTTGAACCGGAAGGGAAACGTGCTTTCCAGCTCGCCGCCCCAGTGCACGCCCTGGCCGAGCTGCGAAGCACCCTCGGACTCGGCGCGCACGAGGTTGAGCTTCGGGTTCCACAGCTCGCACTCGGCGACGATGCGCCCGTGCAGCAGGCTCTTCCACTCCACGGAGAAGTCGACGCGCTCGCCGTCGAAGAACGGCGTGGTCGGGCGTCCGCCCGTCTTGACGATCGTGACGCCCTCGATCCGGTACGCACCGCGCCACAGCGCGACGTCGAGATCCTCGACATGGCCGTCGTAATTCGGCAGCGCCGCGAGCCGCTTGTTGAGCTGGCCCTTCAGGTAGGACGGCAGCGCGAGCCGGGCTGCCACCAGCAGCACGACGACGGCGCCGGCGACCCACAGCAGCTTGTGGCGCGCGGCCATGTCAGGCCGCCGCCGGCAGGGAAGGCGGCCCGGAGCGCGCGGACTGCCGCGAGCCGCCGAGGCAGGCCGTGAACTCCGCGCCGAACAGGAAGATCTGCGCCGAGTAGTACAGCCACAGCAGCAACGCCGCGAACGACGCCGCCGCGCCGAAGGCCGACGGTTGCGTTGATCGCGCGAGGTACCAGCCGATGCCCCATCGGCCGAGCTGGAACAGGAGCGCGGTGACCAGCGCGCCCACGAGGATCGGCCGCCAGGGCAGGCGCCGCCTCGGCAGGTACCGGTAAATGATTGCGATGAGACCGGCGATCAGCGCAAGCGTAATCCCGAAGTCGAGGACCGCCGCCAGGGCGACGGCGCCGGCGTAATGCTGCGTGAGGTAGCCGCGCAGTGCCGACAACGCGGTCGTGACCGAGAGCGACACCAGGAGCAGGAAGCCGATCGCGAGGATCAGCCCGAATGACAGCAGCCGCGCCCGGATCCAGCCGCGAATGCCGCGCGCCGCCTGCCGCGTGGATCCCCAGATCTGCTGCAAGGCCGCCTCGAGCGCCGAGAAGACCGTGGTCGAGCCGACCAGCAGGGTGACCGCACTGACGATCGTCGCGGCAAGACCCCCGTCCGTCTGCGAGTTTCGCATCGCCGCCATCAGCGAGCCCGCAGTGCCCGCGCCGAACAATTCCGTCAGTTGCAGCCGCAGCTGGTGGCTCGCGGTCTCCGCACCCACGATCCAGCCCGTTAGCGTGACCAGGATCACCAGCAGCGGCGCCAGCGAAAAGGCGCAATAGAAGGCGAGCGCAGCGCCGCTCGTCGCCGCGCGGTCGCTCGCCCAATGGCGCAGCGCGCAGCGCGCGACGGCGAAGGAGCCGCGAGGTGGAGCCCCGCTCATGCCGCAGCATCCTGCTCGGCGCGCTGCTTCGCGGGCTTCGCGGCCGCCGACAGGTTGAGCGCGGTATTGACGAGCGCGATGTGCGAGAACGCCTGCGGGAAGTTGCCCACCAGCCGTCCCGCGCGGCTGTCGTATTCCTCTGCGAGCAGGCCAAGGTCATTTCGCAGCGACAGCAGGCGATCGAACAGCGCTCGCGCCTCCGCGCGGCGCCCGCACAGGACGTAGGCGTCGGCCAGCCAGAAGCTGCAGGCGAGAAACGCGCCTTCGCCCGGCGGCATTCCGTCGTCGGCTGCGGCCGTGTCATAGCGCAGGACGAATCCGTCTCGCAGCAGTTCGCGTTCGACTGCCGTGATCGTCGCCTGCACCCGCGGATCCTCGGCCGGCAGGAACCCGAGCTGCGGGATCATCAGCAGGCTCGCGTCCACGGCCTTGCCGCCGTAGTACTGCACGAAGCAGCCTCGGTCCGGATCCACGCCCTTTGCGCAAACATCGGCGTGAATGCGCGCGCGCAACCGGCGCCAGCGCGTGAGCGGGCCGGCGAGCCCGAATGTCTCCGCAGCCTTGACCGCGCGGTCCACCGCGACCCAGGCCATGACTTTCGAATAGGTGAAGTGCCGCAGCGGACCGCGCATTTCCCAGATCCCGCCGTCGGGCTTGCGCCAGGCCGTCTTCAGGTGGTCGATCAGCAGGCGCTGTACGCCCCAGCTCGATTCACTGCCCGAGAGGCCGCCGCGGCGCGCGTGATGCAATGCGTCCATGAGCTCGCCGTAAACGTCGAGCTGCACCTGGCCGTACGCCGCATTGCCGACCCGCACCGGGCGCGCGCCCTCGTAGCCCGGCAGCCAGCCGATCTCCCATTCGTCCAGCCGGCGCTCGCCGGCGAGCCCGTACATGATCTGCATGTCGCGCGGGCTGCCGGCGACTGCGCGCAGCAGCCAGTCGCGCCAGGCCTGGGCTTCCTCGTAGAAGCCCGCGTCCATCAGCGCGAGCAGCGTCAGCGTGGCGTCGCGCAGCCAGCAGAAACGGTAGTCCCAGTTGCGCTTGCCGCCGAGCTGCTCCGGCAGCGAGGTGGTCGGCGCCGCGACGATGCCGCCGGTCGGCGCATAGGTGAGCGCCTTCAACGTGACCAGCGAGCGCTGCACCGGCTCCGACAGGCGGCCGAACTCGACCGAGCGGCCGGCCCATTGCATCCACCAGTCTTCGGTCGCAGCTAGCGCCGCCCGCGGGTTGATGGCCGCCGGCGGCGGGCGGTGCGAGGCGCCGTAACTCAGCACGAATGGCACGGCGTCGCCCTCGGCGAGCCGGAATCGCGAGACGGTGCGCATGTCCTCGCCCTGCAATGCCGCCGGCGTGCGCAGCACCGCGAGGTCGGGGCCGGCAACGGCGCGCAGGCCTCCTTCGTCGATACGCGTGACCCAGGGCGTGGTGCGGCCGTAGCCGAAGCGCAGTACCAGTTCCATCCGCATCGGCACGCACCCGCGCTCGCCGATCGCGAGTCGCACGATCGTGGTGGACGGGCTGCCGACCGGCATGAAGTCGACCAGCCGCACCGCGCCCTCGTCGGTCTCGAAGCAGGTCTCGAGCACCAGCGTATCGCCGCGGTAGCGGCGGCTCGTCGCAACGCCGCCGGCTTCCGGCGCAAGCAGCCAGCGGCCGTGCTCATCGCTGCCGAGCAGGGCCGCGAAGCAGGCGTCCGAATCGAAGCGCGGCCAGCACAGCCAGTCGATCGACCCGTCGCGCCCGACCAGCGCGGCGGTCTCGCAGTCGCCGATCATCCCGTAGTCTTCGATTCGGCCGGGCACCTTCAGGCCTCGAAATCGAGGACGACCTTGACGTCGTCCGGCTCCGGGACCAGCACGTCCCGCCACTGGCGCAGCGGCACGCGCCGCGTGATCAGGCGCCCGAGCCAGGCCGGGTCCGCCGCGGCGAGGTAGCGCGCGGCGAGCTCGTAGTGGCGCCGGTTCGCATTCACCGACCCGAACACGAGGTCGTTCTCGAGCACCATCGTGCGATTGAGCGCGGCCACGTCGAGCGCGATCTCACGCCGGCCGGAAGACACGCCGGCGAGGCAGACCACCCCCAGGGCAGCCGTGTGCTGCATCACCTCGAGCACCACCGCGCTCGCGCCCGTGCACTCGAGCACGATGTCCGGTTCCAGGTCGCTGATGGCGCCGATGTACGGTGCGTGGTAGGTGCAGCCGAGGTCACGGACCAGGTCGGGCTTGGGCCCGTCGGTCGTGCGGTCGAAGACGTGCACGTCCATGCCGTGCTGGCGCGCAATCAGCGCGCCGAGGAGGCCCACCGGGCCGGCCCCGGTAACGAGCACGGTGCGCGGCCGCCAGGCGGCCGAGCGCGCGCCGATGCGATTGGCCTGTTCCCAGGCCTTCGCAATCACGCTGGCGGGCTCGATCAGCACGCCGAGCGTGCCGAGCGCATACGGGACCGCCACGGCGAATTCGGGTTCGAGCGCGATCTGCTCGGCGCCGAACCCGTCGCGCGCCTTGATCCCGCACTCGGTGTAGAGCCCGTTCTGGCACATGTCCCATTCCGCGACGGCGCAGCTCGGGCACGGCACCGGGTCGGGCCGGCGCACGATGCCGGCCACGAGATCGCCTGCCTTGAACCGGCCGCCATCCGGCGCGCGGACGACCGCCGCGACGCATTCGTGGCCGAGCACGAGGCGCTCCCGGTTCTCCACCGGCCAGCCGTAAGTGCCCGCCGCGATTTCGCGATCCGTGCCGCAGATGCCGAGCATGAGGGGGCGGGCAAGCAGCCGCTCGCCGTTCGTAGTGGGCGGGTCGATCGATTCGAGCCTGACCGAATCTGCGACGCCCGGAATGACCGTCAGGGCATCCATCGCCTACAAATAACGCATGGCGAATGACTGGCGCAGCGGTGCCGAGGCCGCTAACGTGTAGGCCCTTTCCGCCGGAGAGCTTCCAGTGCTCCTACGTCACCTCGCCGTCGCTGCTTTATTAATGTCCTCTGCCTGCGCGCAGGCCGACCCGGCACTCGACCATGCAAGGGAAGTCCTCGCGAAGTCGATCCTCATGGACGGCCACAACGACCTGCCCTGGGCGATCCGCAGCTATAAGGAGGCACCCGGGGATGTCGCGGCCTACGACCTGCGCCAGCATGCGCCGCCGGGCGGGCAGACCGATATCCCGCGCCTGCGCGAAGGCCGCGTGGGCGCCCAGTTCTGGTCCGTGTACACGCCGGGCGAGGCCACCGAGCACCTGGCGCGCACTCAGCTCGAGCAGATCGACATCGCGCGGCGGATGATCGAACGCTACCCCGACACCTTCACGCTGGCCGCGACCGCCGCCGACATCCGCGCCGCCAAGGCCGCGGGCAAGATCGCCGGCATGCTGGGCGCGGAGGGCGGCCACGCCATCGAGGATTCGCTCGGCGCGCTGCGCGCCTATTACGACCTCGGCGTGCGCTACATGACGCTCACGCACAACACCCACACGGCCTGGGCCGACTCGGCGATGGATCCGAAGCCGGGGCACGGCGGGCTCACCGAGTTCGGCGAGAAAGTCGTGCACGAGATGAACCGCATCGGCATGCTCGTGGATCTCTCGCACACCGCGCCCGACACCATGCGCGATGCGCTGCGCGTCTCGCAGGCGCCGGTGATCTTCTCGCATTCCTCCGCGCGCGCATTGTGCGAGATCCCGCGCAACGTCCCCGACGACGTCATCAAGATGCTGCCGAAAAACGGCGGCGTGCTGATGGTGACGTTCGTGTCGCCGTTCATCTCGCAGGCCGCGGCCGACGTCGCGCTGCCGGCCATGAAGCGGTACAACGAGGAGTCCCAGGGCAAGACCGAAGCCGAGCGCGGCAAGCTCTACGAGGACGTCATGGCGGAGATGCGCGCGAAGATGCCCAAGGTCACCATCGCCCAGGTCGCCGACCACATCGAATACGTGAAGAAGCTCGCCGGCGTCGACTACATCGGCATCGGCAGCGACTACGACGGCAACGACAGCTGGCCCGAGGGGCTGGAGGACGTCTCCAAGTTCCCGAACCTGTTCGCCGAACTGGTCCGCCGCGGCTGGTCCGACGAGGACCTCGCAAAGCTCGCGGGCGGCAACGTCCTGCGCGCGTTGGAGCAGGCGGAAGCGGTCGCGAAGAAGCTGCAGGCGACCGAACCTGCGCCGGGTCTCTGAGCTAGCGACATCGCGCGGTGGCTGAGACCAGCCAGATTGCACAGGAGGGCCCGGACGACTGGTCCGGCGCCCACGACTTCGATTTCCAGGCCGGCCGCTGGCGCGTGCACCACCGCGTCCAGCGTCCCGCCGGGACCGGGTCCTGGGTCGAATTCGACGGGACCTGCACGCAGTGGCCGCTCGTCGAAGGCCGCGCCAACGTCGAGGAACATCGCTTCGAGCGGCCAACCGGCGTCAGCTACGGCATAGCGCTTCGGACCTACGACCCCAAGACCGCCGAGTGGGCCATCTGGTGGGTCGACAGCCGCGCGCCGCACGGCGAGCTCGACCCCGCGGTGAAAGGACGATTCACCGCCGGCGTCGGCACTTTCTTCGCCGACAGCACGCTCGACGGAAGGCCCATCCAGGTCCGCTTCATCTGGGCGGGGATCACCGAGACGAACGCCCGCTGGGAGCAGGCTTACTCCACGGACGGCGGGCAAACCTGGGCCACCAACTGGATCATGGAATTCACCCGCGAGCCCGGTTAAGCCCGCGAAAACCTTCAGGTTTCAGTCCCGTCCCAGCATCAACAATCCGTGCATCCTGTGATAGGATGCGCGCCCACCACGCGCCCGTAGCTCAGTTGGATAGAGTACCTGGCTACGAACCAGGGGGTCGGGAGTTCGAATCTCTCCGGGCGCGCCATCTCAATGAAAAGAGGACCGTCCCTTTCAGGAATGGTCCCCATTTTCACTGATCGGACCGTGGCTGGGCTGGCATGAAGATGGGCAATGTCGTTAATGATTTGCCCGCCGGCGACGCGTTTGGGCCGAAGCGTCTTTCGGCGAAAACGAAGTGGTCGTGAGCAATCAGCACGACGCTGCTGCACCGCGTACCGTAGCGCTCCCCGGAAACGAACGGCGGCGACAGGGTGCGCTCGAGCGACTGCCCGACGTCGGTGTCAGGCAGCAACGCGTCGGGGGCAACCGTAGTGTCGGCCAATGCCTCGAACAGCGGCGTTAGCGCGGCTCGGTCGAATCTCTCCGACCCACCCTGCGCCGAGTCCAACCACGCGTCCAATGCCCGCGTCGCGTGCCCGCTCTTCGGCCAAGGCGCATCGAAAGCCCCGTTTGACATCGCGTGCAACCCGGGCGACACAGTCAGGTGCATTGGACCAGGATGGTTGCTGGCGAACGCGAGCGTCGCGCCATCCCACAGCAGCAGGTTGAAGCGTCCGTACTCGCCGGCGGTCCGCTCTAAATTGGAAGCAAACTCGGCGGCGCCGCCATTGCCGCGCACGAAATCCCGCACCAGCCAGCCGCGCGAGCGCGGCTTCTCTTCGGGGTTGATCCCCGCGCGCACGTTCGTGACCGCTGCGAGCCGCCCGCGGGTGGAGGCTTGCAGCCAGCCGCCGCCCTGCACGAGGTCACGGCCGCCGTAGATCTCGGGCGCTTCGGGATCGAAGCCCGCCGCGGCGGACGGGCGAGCGTGGTACTCGTCGCGATTCGCGATCAGCACCAGCGGATAGCGGCGATGACTGCGCCAGGCGAAGGCGATCAGGCACATTCTGCTACGGTTTTTCCTCGAACGCGCCCAGGATTGACTGGTACTTCTCGATGTACCAGCGGTTCTCGTTGTTGTAGCGCGGGATCGTCACTGGGCGAATGCCTGATGCATCCTCCTTCCAGACGCAGGGGCACGGCACCCGCGTCGGCGGCTGTTCGCCGGGACGGCTCAGTTCCGTCAGGTCCACTTTCATTCGCTTCATGACGTTGTAGAGCTTCGTTACGTTCCTGGGTCCGCCGTTGTAGGCGGCCACCGGAAAGATGCCGAGGATCTCCTTGTTGTCGAAGTACGCGGTGCGAATGTCACGGCGCATCTGTTGCAACTCGATGTCGAAAAGACAGATGGCGGCTTTCATGGCATTGAGCAGATCCGTGGCGCCGCGCGTGAAGTCCGGGTCGATACGAGCCGCGGGGCAGCGCCTGACCACGAGTGCGTAAGTGCCGTTGCCCCTGCGGTTCGTGAACTGCATGGGTCCGATGGCCGAAGCTCTGGAGACACTGTAGCGGTACGCCTCCCAGCGCTTCAGGCCGTACTGGTTCAGCACCTCGTTGAAGGCTTCCTCCTGATTCGCGACGAAATCGGCGTCATCGGTCTGCTCGATCACGGCCAGCGTGGCGATGACGGAACCCGGCACGACATCGGCCAGGGCCATGCCGGGGAACGCGGCTGAGGGGGCATTCGCCCGGCGCAACTCGTCGATGGCGCGTTGCGCGGTGGACAGCAGGAACTCGCGGCCGCTGCTGACGAACTCCGGATCGAAGGTGTCTTCGGTGAAGGGCAGGTAGACGATGGGTTGCGCGGTTTCGGCCACCGCCCGCCATCGCCGCTTCTTGATCAGCGCGCTGTCGAAAACCGGGAACTTCCTGCCGTAGACCTTGAGCGGCTCGCCGTCCCGTGAGAACGAAAACATCAGTCGCTCGGCGCCCGTGCCCTTGGTGTGCTGCGCCTGGATTCCGGGCGTGTGCAGGGTGAAGCGCAGGGGCTTGCCGCCGGGCTTCCAGCTCACCGGCGGCCGTGGAATTTCGATCTGTGCGATGGTCCATTCCTTGCTCGCGTCGCTCCACAGCGCGAAGGCCACGGGGCGGCCGCGGAGCGTTTCCTTCTTCTTCCGGCCCTTGCCCGTGAACACGTACTCCAGTTCGAAGTCCTGCAGCAGCGAGCGAGCCTGCGACACCAGGTCCCGAATCTGGTCGTCGCGCTGGACGCTGACGATGATCTCGTCGAGTTCTACGGTGGGCACCGCCTCTTCGGAGGGTTCCGACTCGGCAACGTCTAGCGGCACTTCGCCTTCCGGAACCTGTGCGTCGACTGCGTATTCCTCGTCCGCGGTCATTTCCGGCACCGGCAGCATGGCCGGCTCCTCGCTCACAAAGGGCGCCTCGGCTTCGTCGGGTGCGCCCTGCAACGTTGCGCAACCGGCACATAAGACTGACGTGCATGCGAGCAACGCCAGCGCAGGACCCGCCACTGGCGCCGGCCTCACGGCGTGACGAGCCGCATCCACAAGTGCGTATACGACAGCGCGAGCCTGTGAGCGAGTTGCTCGTGGGTGACGCTCGCGCCGTGGCCGCCTTCGATCTCCTCGTAGTATGAGACGTCGTAACCGAGTTCCTCGAGGCGCGCCGCCATCTTGCGGGCGTGGCCGGGGTGCACGCGGTCGTCGCGCGTGGACAGGTAGAAGAAAATCGGCGGGTAGCCCTTGCCGCGCTCGGCATTCTGGTAGGGCGACCAGGGTGCGATCCACGCCCACTCTTCGGGCTTGTCAGGATCGCCGTATTCATCCATCCAGCTCGCGCCGGCGAGCAACTGGTTGTAGCGGCGCATGTCGGCGAGTGGCGAGCCGCAAATGACCGCGCCATAGAGGTCCGGGCGGCGCTCCATCGTCGATAGCACCAGGAGGCCCCCGTTGCTGCGGCCCTCGATGCCGAGGTGCGTTCTCGACGTCACCTTGCGCTCGATCAGGTCCGCCGCCACCGCCTCGAAGTCCTCGAAGGCGTGAACATGGTTCGCCTTTACCGCCCCCTGGTGCCAGGCCTCGCCGAACTCGCCGCCGCCGCGGATGTTCGCCAGCACGAAAACGCCGCCGCGGCCCAGCCAGGTCTTGCCATAGGCGCCATAAAGCTGTTCGTAGCTGCCGGAATACGAAGGCACGAGCGCGTTGCGGAAGCCGCCGTACGAGAAGATATGAGTCGGGTGACTGCCGTCCGGCGTCAGGCCCTTCGGCGCCACCTGGAAGTACGGGACCCGCGTGCCGTCGGCCGAGTGCGCCCAGTGCTGGCTTACGTCGAAGCGGCTGCCGTCGAAGGTGGGCGACTGTTGCTTGACGTGCTCGGGAACGGGAGTCTGATCGGCCACGTAGTACAGCGTTGGCGGCATCAGGAACGACTCGAACTTGACGAACGCGTCGCCGCTCGCGGCGTCGACCGAGTCGATCGCCAGCGCGCCGTTGTCGGGCAGGGGGATCTGCCGCCGGGTCCACCGGCCCGCCGCTTTCTCGTAGCGGTAGAGGCGACCCCGCACGGTGTCGAGCACGGGAACCAGGATGCCGCTCCTCGCCGCCACGGCCCCGAGCACCACCTCGCTGCCCGTCGATTCCGCCAGCACCTCGACTTTGCCACTACCGGCTTCTTTGCCGCTCTTGCGCAATGCCGCAGGATCGGCAATCAGCACGCTGTCGCGCGGGTAATTGCGGTCGCCGCGCTGCCAGTCGTCCTTGAGCGAGATCAGCAGCCGGCCGGCGAAAACATCTTTGATTTCGGCCGTCGCCGGTAGCTCCAGCCGCTGCAGGCTGCCGTCGGCCAGCAGCTGGTAGTAGTCGGTTTCATAAAACGTGCGACTGTCGGCGATCAAATCCACGTCGCCGCCCGCAGAGTGCAGGCGGTAGCCGGCCACGCCTACTGAGTCCGCCTTCGCCTCGAACAGGATCGGCGCGCTGGCGAGCGGGGTGCCGCGCTTCCAGAGCCGGACGGTGCGCGGATAACCCGAGCTGGTGAGCGATCCGGGCCCGAAGTCGGTGCCGACGAAGAGGCTGTTGGCATCGCGCCACGCCACGGCGCTCTTGGCAGCGGGTAGCGAGAAGCCATCCGGCTCGAAGGCGAGGGCTCTCGGATCGAACTCGCGTATCTCATCCGCGTCGCCTCCGCCGGGCGAGAGCGATACCAGGCACTCCTGGTACTCCGGCGGCAGGCAGTCCATGCCGTGGAAGACCCAGGGCTTGCCCTCGCGCCTGGCGAGCGCGTCGACGTCGAGCACGATCTCCCAAGCCGGACTGGGCTTGCGGAACTCCTCCAGCGTGGCGCGCCGATAGATGCCGCGCGGGTGCTGGTCGTCCTTCCAGAGGTTGTAGATCCATCGGCCCCTCTGTTCCACGCCAGGCAGGCGCGAAGGGGAGTCGAGTGCGGACAGGGCCTCGCGCCGCAACTCCTGGTAGATTGGCTGCGATGCCAGCTTGCGCTCGGTGGCTGCGTTGTGAGCGCGTACCCAGTCGAGCGCGCGGGCGCCGTCGATGTCCTCGAGCCAGAGATAGGGATCCGTTGCGTCGGTGGATGCGAAGCCTGCGCTTGCACTGCTGTCGCCGGGCTGCCCGGCGGCGGCCAGCGTGGCCAGCGCGAAGAGTGTCGCGAGCGACGGGAGCAAGAAGCGAACCTGTGCGCGGCTCAACCCGTGTCGCGGCGTCTCAGTCATTGGTTGATCTCGTGCTGCTCAGGGACTCTGTCCGGTGACCGATTTTGCGCCTGCCGATGGCGACATGTCAGCCGCATTTGTTATAAGACCCCTGCCACGAAATTTGATCCGACAGGGGGAATCATGAAGCAGCAGTTGGTCATCGGCGCGTTGGCAGCACTCGGACTGATGCAAGCCGCGTGGGCAGCGCCGCCGGACAAAAGTGACCATCCCCTGGTGACCCCCTACGAGGGCTCTGTCGTCTACAGCAAGGACGTCAAGGAGTTCGACGAGTATCGCGTCTTCAAGGGATGGAACACGGAAACCAGGCAATTCGACACCGAAACCCTCGAAGGCAAGGTTACGCGCATTCTCTACAAGAACCCGCCGCAGCGCTCGGTGCTGGAGTTGTACCGCAACTATCGGGCAGCACTGCAGAAGGAAGGGGCGGAAATTCTCTGGGAATGCAACCAGGCCAACATGGAATGCGTGAACGGCTATGTGGGCGCCAATCTGCGCCAGCAGTTCGGTATCGCTGCGCTCGGCAACAAGGCGGGACATTACCTGTTCGCGCGGGTGGAGCAGGCCAGCCAAACGGCCTACCTCGCGCTCGCGGTGGGGGAAGCCAACACCGACGTACACGTCGTGGAAATGAAGAAGATGCAGACGGGAAAAGCATCGCTGAATCCGGGAGCCCTGCTGGAAGGACTGGACAAACAGGGGTTCGCGGTGCTCGAGGGCATTTACTTCGATACCGACAAGACCACGCTTAAGTCGACTTCCAAACCGGCGCTTGAGCAGGCGGCAAAGTTGATGCAGGAACAACCCGGCCTGACGCTGTACGTGGTCGGTCACACGGACATGCTGGGCAGCCTGGAACACAACATGACGCTGTCCCAGGGTCGCGCAGACGCGGTGGTGAGCGCACTGGTCAAGGATTACGGCATCGCGGCCGGACGGGTCGAAGGCCGCGGGGTCGGGCCACTGGCACCTGTCGCTGCGAACACCCAGGACGACGGCCGCGCAAGGAATCGCCGCGTCGTGCTGGTGCGCAGGACTCAATAGAAGGTCACTCGGTAATCAGTCCTCCGTGGTGGGCGCCGCAACCCCGGCCCGCGAATGGGGGAGTATGACTCGAAGCCCTGCCGGGCTAAGGTGGGGTCTCAAGCGGAGGGATCCCAATGAAACAGACGGCGCGATCGAGGGCGCTGCTGCTGTGCGCAGGCTTGATGTTGGGCTCCTCCGCGCAGGCTTCGGACCTCGGCTGGTACGTGCTCGGTTTCGGCGGCCAGGCGAACACTGCAGGGCTGAGCGAGAGCCAGGCAAACGACAATCTCGTCGCACTATTCGAGTCGGTCGGGCTGGATGTCGTCGATGTGGCTTCGACGGTAGACGATTCCGATACGGGATTCGGCCTGGGCGGCGGCTACCAGCTCAACGACCATTTCGCCTTTGAGTTTGTTTACGTCGATCTGGGCTCGGCAGGGTACCGGTCCGCGGTCACGGTGACGGACGGTGTCGACCAGGCCGCCGCCGACGTGAGGCTTGCGAGCACAGCCCACGGGCCGGTCGTTTCGGCGCTCGGCATCCTGCCGATCGGCGAGCGCTTCTCCCTGTTCGGGCGCGCAGGCCTTTCGTTCATGAGCGCAAAGGGTACGGCCCGGGTCGCCATCGAAGGCGACAGCGAGCACGCCAGCCAGTCGTCGCAGAAGGTCGATCCCGTGTTCGGCGTGGGCGCGGAGTTCAGCATGAGCCGGAACTTCGCGATCCGCGTGGCCTGGGACCGCTACCTGGATGTCGGCACGAAAGACGTCGCGGGCGACATCGATGCCGACCTCTATACCCTCGGCATTCGCATGGGGGTCGGCTGGTTCCGCTAGGAGCCCGCGAACAGCCGCTCGGCGCGCGTCGCCCGGAAAAAAAGGGCCACCTTTCGGTGACCCTTTTTTTATTGGCGCATTCCGCGCTCCGCCGATCAGCCGTTCGGCGGTGGCGCCGGCTCGTCCGACGGCTGCTGTTCATCAGGCGGCAGCGTGTCGGTTGTCGCCGGAGCCGGCTCGTCCGAAGGCATCACGTCGGTCGTATCCGCAGGCGACGTGCTGTCCTCCGGCGGTGGCGCCGGTGTCTCGACCGCCGGCGAGGGCGTGGTTTCCTGGGCGGCCTTCTGGTCCTGGTGCGTGCCGCACCCGGCCATCAGCAGCGCGCCAAATGCCAGCAAGGGAAGTGTCTTGAACAAGTTCATCGTATTTACCTCATCTTCTCCCTGCAGCACCTTAATATCGCCCTGCCGCCGTCCGCGCTGTAGGACGGTGTCGCACACGCGCGAAGGAATCCTTGACGGGCGACTAGAGCCTTCCGGTCAACAGCAGGATGATCAGCACGACCACGATGAGTCCCACGATGCCGCTCGGCCCGTAGCCCCAGTTCCGGCTATACGGCCAGCTCGGGAAGGCTCCGATGAGAAGCAGGACGAGGACGATCAGCAGGATTGTTCCAAGGCCCATGATTCGCTCCCTTCACATCCATAGAAATGATCAATGTGCCGGCTAGAACCCGTCGAAGAACGACTTGACCGCGCTCAGGCAGAACGGCGCCACCAGCCCCGCGTGATAATTCCCGAGCACCGCGTCATCGCCGCCCGCCAATTCGAACAGTTCCTTGGCCGCGGCAAAGGCGTCTTTCTGCGATTCGTACGGATCGTCGCTCCCGACGTCGGAATCGATGTCGAGCACAGACACCGCTGGCGTTGACGCCCAGTAGCTCTGCATCAGCTCCGTGTTCAAGTAAAGGACCGCCGGGTCCCGGTTCCCCGCGCAGAGCAGCATCGGCGCCGTCGGCATCCAGGCACGCTGGTCGTTGTCCTTCAAGGCCTGGCGCAGCGGATTCTCCGGGTCCGCGGGCGGTAATCCGTCCGACAACGTCGGAAACCCGCCATCCGGATGCGCGTCTGCGTCCTGCAGATAGGCGAGTCGAAAGTCGTTCGTCAGCAGGTTGTCGGTGCCGAAGCCCGTCGCGAATACCGCCGCCAGGTTAGCCGGGGTCGTCGCCGGCGTGAAGTCCGAGTACGCGGCGTCCGGCGGCGTGCTGCTGAAGAGCGCGGAATCAGGCAGCTTGCCCTGGTCCACCAGATCGGCCAGCGGCGTCGTGCTCGGCAACAGGCCTTCGATGTCCGCCGCGTAGCGCGCCTTGAATGCGTCCGACGGGTTCGCGTACAGGTCGCCGTACGCGCGCTGGTAGCTGGTGAGCAACAGCGTGAAATTCACCGGCGAGCCGCCCGTGACCCGTCCCTGGAAAACCGCGTCGCTGAAGGCCGTGAGCGCATACGGCCCCGACATCGGGGCGGATGCCGTCACGGTTTCCCCGGCATCCTGCAGCGCCCGGTGTGTCGCCATCGCGACGTAGCCGCCTTGCGAATAACCCGTCACCAGCAGCTTGCCGCCATCGGTCGTGTCCGGCGCATCCGCGACCGGCAAAGCGCTGCGCGCCGCCGTCAGCGCATCGATCATGTCGCTCGATTGCTGCTCGCCGTTGAGGTAAGGGTGATAGCCGAGCGTCGACGTGTCGTAACCCACGTAGTTCGGCGCAACGACGATGTAGCCCTCCGCCGCGAACATCGCGGCGACCAGGAGCGGCTCGGTGCTGTGCGCGGATTCGAGGTCGGCCAGGTCGTAGTCGCGGTCCGGGCTGGTGCCGTGCGCATACAGGACGACCGGCCGCTCGCCCTCGCAGGGGCTGCCCGCATCGTCGGGCACCATCAGGGCCGCGGAAGCCGGGGTGATGTCGCCGGCCGGATCTACGGTCTGGTATTCGATGTGGTAGACGTCGATCCGGCAATCCGGCGACAGCACCGACGCCAGGATCTGCTGCGTCACCTCGCCCGAACTGAAGAGCGCCAGCAGCTCGTCGGGCGAGTAGGAGGCGCTCAGCGTCGCTTCGCCGATCAGGTCGCCGCGCGCCGGCGCCGGCGGGTCGGGATCCGGGGACATTCCATGGCCGCCATTGCCGTTGTCGCATGCGGATAGCAGCGAGAGCACGACAGCCAGCGCGGGAAGCCGGTGCAGGTGATGCATTGAGTTCGCCGATCAGCCGTTCGGCGGCGGGTCTTTCTGCGGCGGCGGATGCGGGTCGGTCGGCAAATCGTCCGACATGGCCGGGTCCGGTTCATCTGAAGGCATCTGGTCCGAAGGCACCGTCGTATCCGGGGGCGGCGGCGTGCTCGCCGGCTCGGCCGGCGCAGCCGATTCGGTTGCAGGGGGTTCCTTGTGCGCATTGCAGCCGGCGAGGAGCAGCGTGCCGAACGCAAGCAACAGCAGTGTCCTGGTGAGAGTCACGGCCTCGTACCTCCTTGTTTGTCGTGATGCTTACATAGCGCCAATCCTGCGCGGCCGCTGTAGGCGGCCGCCGCAACCGGAGATTCGCTTTATTCGCCGAGGACCTGCTGCACGAACGAGATCGAGATCGAGCCCTCGCCGACCGCGGACGCGACCCGCTTGACGTTGCCGCCGCGCACGTCGCCCACCGCGAACACGCCGGGCAGGCTGGTCTCGAGCAGGTGCGGGCGGCGCTGCAGCGGCCATCCTGCCTTTTGCAGGTCCTCGTCGGAGAGGTCCGTGCCGGTCTTGACGAACCCGTGCTCGTCGAGGGTCACGCAATGCCCGAGCCAGGCGGTGCTCGGTGCAGCACCGGCCATGACGAACACGTGGCCGATTGCGCGGCGAAACTCCTCGCCGGATTGGCGGTTTCGCCAGGTCACGGCCTCCAGCGCCGCGCCGCCGATGAGGGCGGTCAATTCGCACTGCGCATGCAATTCGATATGCGGGTCCTGCTCGATGCGGGCGATGAGGTAGCGCGACATTGTCTGCGCCAGCCCGTCGCGGCGAACGAGCAGGTGCACGCGCGCCGCGGACTGCGCCAGGTACACCGCCGCCTGGCCGGCCGAGTTGCCGCCGCCGATCACGACGACCTCCTTGTCGCGGCACAGCTGGGCTTCCATGAAGGTGGCCGCGTAGAAGACGCCTGCGCCCTCGAAATGCGCCAGGTTCGGCAGGTCCGGCTTGCGGTACTCGGCGCCGGACGCGACCACGATTGCGCGCGCCTGCAACTGCTCGCCGCCGCTGCCCTGGACCACGTACGGGCGCCGGTTGCGCGTCAATTTGAGCGCGCCGACCGCCACCATGACCTGCGCGCCGAACTTCTGGGCCTGGGCGAAAGCGCGCCCCGTGAGCGCCTGGCCCGTGATGCCGGTCGGGAAGCCGAAGAAGTTCTCGATCTTCGAGCTGGCGGCCGCCTGTCCGCCGGGCAGGTTCGTCTCGATGACCAGGACGTCGAGGCCTTCCGAGGCGCCGAACACGGCCGCGGCGAGCCCCGAGGGACCGGCGCCGACGACCAGCACGTCGCGCACGTGCGTGCTTTCGATCGCCGCGTTAAAGCCCAGGCATTCGGCGATCTGCTGGTTCGTCGGGCTGCGCAGGACCAGCTCGCCGCGGCAGATCAGCACCGGCATGTCGGCGAGCGCGACGTGGAAGCGGTCGAGGAAAGCCTGCACGTCGGTATCGTGATCGAGGTCGATGTAGGAGTAGGGATGCGCGTTACGCGTCAGGAACTGCTTGATCCGCAGCGTGCCGACGCAATAGTTGGAGCCGATCAGCACCGCATCGCCAAGGCCCTGCTCCATGAGCGCGACACGGCGAAGGATGAATGCGCGCATCAGCAGCTCGCTCAGCTCGGAATCGGTCTGCACCAGCCGCTGCAGCCGCTCGCGGTCGATCTCGACGATTTCGCCGCCTTCGGTCACCCGCGCCCGCGCAAGCGCGGGCCTGCCGGACAGCAGCGTCAGCTCGCCGCTGAATTGCCCCGGCTCCAGTGTCGTGATCGGCGTTTCGCCGGCCGCTGAAGGCAGCAGGATCTCGACGCGTCCGCGGCGGACGACGACGAAAGGCGCCGACCTGTCGCCGGGTCGGTAGAGGTCCTCGCCCGGTGCGACCGACCGGACGTGTCCGTGCGCGGCGGCCCGCTCGCGCTGCGCCGGCGTCAGGACCGGAAACATCTGCTCGATACGCGCCACTCGTGCGCTTGCAAGCGGGCTTGTCGCGTTCATGGCGCAATGTCCTGGAGTGACGTCCAAGCATACGCTTGTCGGCGGTTGCGCCGTCGGGCGCTCCGGGTGGTTCGGCCGCGGACGGTCTGGTCCCGTCCGGTTCTTACGCGGGTGGCGCGTAGACGGTGTGGGTATTCAGCTGCCCGCGGCCGATATTCCGGATCTCGTGGAGATCGCTGTTATGGTGGCGCTTCATGGCGTGGTCGCGCACATGGGCGCGACTTAGCGCGTCTGGGTGCCGGCACGTCTGTAGGACGGACGGTCCTCCAGGAATAGGGAGGCGCCTATTTCATTTCGCGCCGCGCGGTGCTCCGCTATGCGTCCCAGGGAAGGAGTCCGCCATGATCACGGGACACAACCGCAGTTACTGGATCGCGACCGGACTCGAAAGAACCCGACCCGCCCTCGAGCTTCACCGGCCCGGCGAGATGCTTTACCGGCTCGCGGCGGCGGTGCTGGCTGCGTCCTGGGGCTGGATGATCGTCGCGGCCATCGTCACCGTAACGCGGCTCGAGACGCCAGCGCCGACTTCGTGGGGCAGCGTCCAGCTCGCCGGCATGATTGTCGGGCCCGGAGCGCTCGGCATCGCACTCTCGAGGGTCCTGGAGTCCCTGGCCAGGCGCCGCCGCCGCCGCGCGCGTTGAGTTCAGCCACGCGGGGGGCGCGGCGCACCCTGGCCGATCGAGCGCGCCTCGATGTAGATCCGCGTCATCTTCGGGTACCGCCGACGGATCTCGTGCTCGATGCGGGCCACCGCGGCAGCGATGTCGTCGGTCCTGGCGTCGCGCTCGAACTCCACATCGAGCGTCAGCAAGACCTCTTCCGGCCCGAGATACATTGTCAGCGGGGCCGCCGCAGCGCGGACCCGCGGATCGCGAACCGCGAGGTCGCGTATCGCTTCCGCAGTTTCGGGCGAGACGCCTTCGCCGACCAGCAGGCCTTTCGACTCGCGGATCAGCAGTACCGCGACGCCCGCGAGCAGCACGCCGATGGCAATGGACGCCGCGCCGTCGAGTACGGGCATCTCGAGTCGATGGCTGAGAAACACGCCGAGGGCCGCGATAACGAGGCCGGCGAGCGCGGCCGCGTCCTCGGCCAGCACGGTGTAGGCGGCGGGATCCTTGCTCTTCCGCAGCGCATGCCAGAAGCGGAGGTCGCCGATCTTGCCGAGGAACTGGCGCAACGCCACGGCGAAGCTGGCGCCTTCGAACAAGGCCGCCGCGCCCAGTACCACGTAGTTCCAGGTGGGATCTCGCAGCGGCTCGGGATGCAGGATGTGCAGGATGCCCTCATAGGCAGACACGCCGCCGCCGACGCCGAAGATCAGCACGGCGACCATCAGGCTCCAGAAGTAAAGTTCCTTGCCGTGGCCGAAGGGCCGCTCCGGCGAGGGATTTCGCCGGCTGAGCTTCATGCCCACCAGCAACAGCACGCCGTTGCCGGTGTCGACAGTCGAGTGAATGCCCTCGGCCAGCATGGCCGCGCTGCCGGTTGCTAGCGCGGCGATGAATTTCGTGATCGCGATGCCAACGTTGGCCGCGATCGCGGCGTACACGGTGATCCTGGAACCGGCCAAATCAGCACCTCAGCCTCAGGAGCGGGTGAACGCGCAGCATACGGCGCACCGCCCATGAGCGAAAAAAGGCCGCCCGCGAGCGGCCTTTTGCATCGATCAATGCGTTGGGGTTCAGGCCGACTTCGGCGGCTGTTCCGGACGCGGGTCCTGGCGGGGATCCTGGCGCGGGTTGTCGCCGTTCTCGCCTGTTTCCCTGGTCTTGCGAGGATCCGGGCGGTCGTCGCCATGCTGCGGATTGCTTCCGGGCTGGCGGTCGGTGCGGCCGCCTTCGTCGCGGCGGGGGTCTCGGGTTTCCATGATGCGCTCCTGCGGGTGTCTGACACTGTCAGCGTAACTGCGCGATGCCCGATTGCCGGCAGGAGCAACGCTCATTCGGCGTGGGGAGTGTCCGTCGGTCGGGGTTGACCCGCGCTCAGGGGGCATTCATCAATCCGCGTGCGGCGAGGCGCACGCGCGGGTCGGAAAGGCGGTACACGGCGCGGTCGAGCCAGTAATGGCAAAACCCCGTCGCGAGACCCAGTGCAACCAGCGCTGGAACCCAGCTCGACGACCTCAGCGCCGCGGCGAACGCGCCGAAGATGCGCTCGGCGTAATAGGGGCCGCTCGCCGGGGCTGCCTCGACTTCCATGATCGGGAGCAGCAGCACCGAGAGGATCGTGAGCGCGAGCAGCAGCGCCCACGGCCGGCGATTGACGGCATGGAGGAGTGAATGCCAGACGGCACGCGCCGGCGCGGGATCCGCCTCGGCGACCTGCAGGGTCAGGCCCGAGGCGACGATCCAGTGCTGGGCCGTCCAGATCACGATGAACATGAATGGAGCGCGCGCGCGGAACGCGGCGACCACCATCGCGCCAAGCCCGACCAGGTAAAGCGCCCGCGGGAGCGAAGGGCGTTCGGCGCGGAGTTCCAGCGCCAGCATGCCGAGCGTGCTGGCAATGACGATCGCAATGCCAATGCCCGCGATCGTCCCGGATGCCGCTGTGATCCAGGTCGGGTCGAGCCAGGAATCCAGCCAGACGTCGATGAACGCGACGCTCCCCGCCACGATTTCGGCGACGAAGACCAGCACGCCGCCGATCACGAGCGCGTAGAGGCGGTCGAGCCGGCGCAATTCGCGGTTACCGGCCGCGCCGGCCCGGACGCGGTACAGGCTCAAGGCGCCGTAGTGCTGGGCGGCGAAGTGATACGTAACGAGGAAGTAGTCGAGGACCGCCAGTACGATCACGCGCTCGGTTCGCGACCACGGCAGCGCGTCATCGGCGGGGAGCAGGATGGCGACGCACGCAATCGCGATCGCGGCCGGTACCGCCAGGAATCGCACGGGCTGCGCGCGCAGGAGCGGACGGTACGCGCTCGTGCCATAGGCCAGCCACGCCGATCCCAGGCGATGTCCGAGCCAGAACAGCGCGGTGAGCGCGAAGTAGAGGACGTCGAGCGGGCCGACGGCAGGATCCCGGCTGCTGGCGGAGAGAATCCACACGAGCGGCAACAGCCAGAGCGCCGAAAGCATCCACGCGCAGTCCCAGGCGGGCCCGCGGATTCACGGTTGCGGACGTGCCGCGGCTGGAGCGGGGAGCGCGATGACGGCCTCGGTCACGGCGCGCATCGTACCATTCCCAAAAAAAGACCCCGGCTCGAAGCCGGGGTCCGTTCGGCAGTGCTATCCCGTCGTACCGATCGCTAGCGGATCGTGTACTCCTGCAGCAGTTCGTCGCTCATGACCTCGCGATATTCCGCGCGGTTTCCGCTTTCCGCATCCATCTGGGCGATGGTCTTCTTCTTCCAGGCCTGGAACTCGTCGTTGCGCTTATCGTCCTCGGCCGCGTTCGGCAGGCTGTCGCGAATCGTGACCAGGTAGAGGTCCGGTTCGCCCTTGCGCGCATAGACATTCCCGAAGATCTTGTAGCCCTTGATCCATCCCTTGGACTTCGAGAACTCGAGGTTTTCCTTCCACTCGCCCGCGATGAAATTCGCGTACTTGAGCCCGCCGCCGTCCTTGATGTCGATTCCGGTCACTTCCCAGTAATCCCCTGCGACCAGCGGCCAATCGTCGGCCACGGCTGCGGCACTCATCATGGCCGCCACGGCACCGAGTGCCAGGGCGGATACCAGCTTTCTCATTGACATGATCTGCATTCTCCCTGTGGGTGAGGCAGGATTGCCTTCCCGAGGGGTGCGACCCTAACACGCATCGACGGCAGAAACCGGAGCGTCGATTCGGCGCGCGAAGGGGTCTATGCTCGGCGTGGCGCCACTGAATCGTCGCTCGGCATAAGGAGTTGCCTCATGAATCCGTCGCAAGCCATCGCAAGAACGGCGCTTTTTCTCCTTGGCGGTTCGGCCATCCTGGTCGGCGGGTGCGCCTCGACGCCGCAGCAACCGCAGTCCATGCGCGATCCGCAGGCGAACTTCGCCGCCTACAGGACCTTCGCCTGGAGCGCGGCGGAAGGCACCGCGGCGTCCGGCCAGCCGACCTCGATCGTCGACGGCTACATCCGCACGGCGATCGCGAACGAGATGAAGCGCAAGGGTTACGAGGAGGCCGCCACCGGCGCGACGCCGGACCTGCGCGTCGAATACGAGGCGGCCAAGGCCGAGAAGATCAAGAACAATCCTTTCCGGATCGGGGTCGGCGTCGGCAGCTATGGCAGCGGCGGCGGCGGTTCCGTCGGCGTCGGCAGCCCCAGCGTCAAGAATGTCACCGAAGGCTCGCTCGTGATCCACGTGATAGATGCCGCGCGCAATGCCGAGGCGTGGCGCAGCGGCGTGACCCGGGAACTGGGCAAGGGCAACATTGCGCAGGCGACCGTGAATGCCGCCGTCACCGATGCCATGGCCGACCTGCCGGCACGCACCGCCAGTCCCTGACGGGCGCTTCACCGCAGCCCGCTTCATCGCGCGATGGATTCCAACAGCGCTGCCGCGCGGATCCGGCCCTACGCTCGTGAGACGCCGCTGGTGCGCTCCGTCGCCCTCGGCGAGCCGATGCGCACCCGCGTGCTCCTGAAGCTCGACAACCTGCAGGAAACGGGCGCATTCAAGCTTCGCGGCGCGGCCAACAAGCTGCTCAAGCTACCGCGTGAACAGGCCGAACGCGGCGTCGTCGCCGCGTCGAGCGGCAACCACGCAATCGCGGTCGCGACCATGGCGGGGATGCTCGGCATCCCCGCCGAGATCTTCCTGTCGAGGCTCGTCCACCCGGGGAAACGCAACCGCATCGAAGCCCTGGGGGCGCGCTTGCGCGTGGTGGAGGGCGATGCGCTCGCGGCCGAACTCGCCGCGGCGCGGGAAGCAGAGATGTCGGGCCGGCCGAATGTGTCGCCTTACAATGACGCCGACATCATCGAAGGGCAAGGCACACTCGCGGTCGAGGTCCTGCGCCAGCTCGCGCCGCTCGAAATCGAGCGGCTCGACGCCATCTTCGTGGCCGTCGGCGGCGGCGGCCTCATCAGCGGGATCGGCGCTCACCTGAAGCAATATTCTCCCGAGACGCGGGTAGTCGGCTGCTGGCCCGAGAACTCCGACGTGATGTTGCGGTGCATGCAGGCCGGGGAAATCCGCGATTTCCCGCATCGGGCGACCTGGTCGAACAGTACCGCCGGCGGCATCGAGCCCGGCGCCATCACGCTCGACATCTGCCGGCGCGCCATCGATCGGACGGTGCTCGTCACCGAAGACGAGATCCTCGCCGCCGCGCGGCGCGTATGGCGCGAGGAAAAACAGCTTGCTGAAGGGGCGGCCGCGGTCGCCGTCGCCGCCTTCCTCAAGACCGCCGCAGACTACGCCGGCAAGACCGTCGCCATCGTCATCTGCGGCGGAAACGCCGATCCAGACTTCGAGGCCGGGGTGACGCAACAATGATAATGTCCGCATCGGGGAGGAACCCATGAGCCACGTTAGTCGCCGCAATTTTCTGGGCCTGACCGCCGCCGGAAGCGCGGTCCTCGCGGCCGGCCTGGGGTCAGCGTCCGCGCGCGCCGCGACGCCCGAAATATCGCCCGCCGCAAACGCCCAGCCCATCACCGCCGCCGAGCACGAGGCGCGCATCGCGAAGCTGCAGTCGCTCATGCAGCGCGAGAAGGTCGCGGCGCTGCTGGTCGAGGCGGGATCCTCGCTGGAATACTTCACCGGCATCCGCTGGTGGCGCTCCGAGCGCACGACTGCGGCGCTGATCCCGGCCTCCGGAGGGACCATCGTCGTCACGCCCTTTTTCGAGATGCCCTCGATCAAGGAGTCGCTCAAGGTCAAGGCCGACATCCGTCCCTGGCACGAGGACCAGAGCCCCTTTGCCCGTATCGCGGACGCGATGAAAGCGAGCAGGATCGAAGGGCCGCTTGCCGTCGAGTGGACCACGCGCTTCTTCATCGTCGACCATACGAAGGCGGTCCCGGGTTTCGGCCGCGATGTCGTCTCGGGCGAGGCGCTCGTCAATGCCTGCCGCATGATCAAGTCGCCCGCCGAGCTTGCGCTGTTGCAGGCGTCCAACGACGTGACGATCGCCGCGATCCGCTACGTGTACGAAAGCCTCAAGGGCGGGATGGTCGCAACCGATATCAAGAAATTGCTGGAGGCGAAGATGACTTCGCTCGGCGGCGACGAGCCGTTCTCGCTGGTGCTGCTCAACGAGGCGAGTGCCTACCCGCACGGCAGCGAGCACCCGCAGGACGTGCGCGAAGGCTCGACCATCCTGATCGACACCGGCTGCAAGCTGCACGGGTACTCGTCCGACATCTCGCGCACCTGGGTCCACGGAACGGCGAGCAAGCGCCAGCGCGAAGTCTGGGACACGGTGAAGCGCGGCCAGGAGATCGCGCTCGAGACCGCGAAGGTCGGCGTGCCGGTCGGCGATGTCGACATCGCCGTGCGAAAGTTCTACGAGGGACTCGGCTGGGCAAAGGACTATGGCCTGCCCGGCACCTCGCACCGCACCGGCCACGGCATCGGCATGGACGGCCACGAGCCGCCCAATTTGATGCGCTCCGACCGCACGCCGTTCCAGGCGGGCATGTGTTTCTCCGACGAGCCCGGCATTTACATCCCCGGCGAATTCGGCATCCGCATGGAGGATTGCTGGCAGCTGACCGAGCAGGGGCCGGAACTCTTTACCGGGCTCGCGAAGTCGCTCGAAGACCCGATCTAGGGGCCGGATCGGCGGGTCGGGATCATTCTAGTCTTCCGCCTCGAGCAGGCCGTCCGCATCCCTCAGGATCGCCGCAGCCCGATCGAAGGCGGCGACGATTTCCTGTTCGTAGCCCGGGATGGCCGCGCGGTCGTCGCGGTCGATCGCGTCCCAGATGCGCGGCAGGTAGGCGCTGCGATAGCTCGGCTGCGGCGCGACCAGCAGGTGGCGTATGAACGGCCGCCCGCGCTGCCCGGTCGGTTCGGTGAGCGTGCGCTCGACCGCCATCAATCTTTCGTTGATCTCCCGAGCCGTCTCCGGCGAGGGTGACTCGAATGTGAGCCGGCGCTCGAATGCCGTGGCCGCCGCCTCCCATCGTGCCGCGGCCGCGCGCGCCGCCGCGAGCCGGAGCGGGCTGGCCGCGCCTGCGTGCTGCTCCGCCGCCTCGATGTAGCCGATCGCCGCGCGCGCATAGTCGGAATAGCGCATCGGCAGCAGCTGGGCATCCGCCAGCCGCCAGGCGAGCACGCCCCAGAGCTGCGCGAGACCGGCGCCGATCCTGAAGCCGGGATCGACGATCGTGCTTTGCCGGAAGTAGTCGTCGTACATCGAGTGATAGACGCCGTAGGGGCCGTCGAAGTACATGTCGATGCACGAAATCCCGAGATATTCCTGGAATGCCGTGTAGTCCGTCGCGCCGACGATGGTCTCGACTTCGGGCAATCCGCCCGGGTAGCGCGCGGACCAGGCGTCGAACAGCGACCGGTCCGCCAGCGGATCTCCGACCGCCTTCGTCACGCCGCGCAGGAACTGCGCGAGCGCCGGCGTCGCGCCGCCGACGAAATCGCCGCCCGTCACGCCCGTGTCCACGTTGACGTAGATCACCGCGTTCTTGCGCAGGTTCTCCGCGTTGTCGAGCGCCCATTGCGTCGAGCCGCCGAGCAGCGGCTCTTCGGCGTCCCAGACCGTGAACACGATCGTGCGTCGCGGGCGATAGCCTTGCTTGACGGCCGTGCCGAGCGCGCGCGCCGTTTCCAGGAGCGCGGCCGTGCCGCTCGAGGGATCCACGGCGCCGTAAATCCAGGCGTCGAGGTGGTTGCCGAGGATCACGAGCTTTTCCGGCTCCTCGCGCCCGCGGATCACGCCGATGACGCTGCGCAGCGTCTCGACGCGTTCCTCGTTCTTCACGTCCATGTCGAGCGTGACCGGTCCGGGTCCGATGTGATAACGGATCGGCAGGCCGCCCTGCCAGTCCTCTGGCGCCTCGGGACCGCCGAGTTCCTTCAGGATGGCGGCGGCATTGCGCTCGTTGAGCGGCATCGACGGAATGCGCGGGAGTTGCTTGTCGCGGACCGGTCCCTCGGCCCAGCTGCCGTCCTTCTGCCGCTGCCAGTGAAAAGTGAATGGCTCGCCCTGGCCGAGCCAGTCGTAGAGGATCGCGCCCCACTGGATGTGCGAATCCGGGCCCCAAGGGCCCTGCGGGTAAACCGGCCCGAGCCGCGAGCCGTCTTCCGCAGGGTCGGAATAGATGAGCGTGCCCGCGGCGCCGCGCCGCTCGGCCTCGTACACTTTGTAGCCGCGGTACGAGTACGGGTTCGAGTACCGCATCAGCACGATCTTGCCCTTCAGGTCGATGCCCATGCGGTCGAGGAGCTGGAAGTCCTCGGGACTGCCGCCGTTCGCGTACACGACCTGCGCGCGTGCCTTGCCGGACGGCGCGTAGCCGTGGAAAGCGACGTTCGCCGGGTCGGCATAGAGGTTCGAGTCCTTGTCGGCGGGGTAGGAGTCCTCGCCCAGGTTGAAGGAACGTTTCGCGGGCTCGTCCATCGAAAGCTTCGCGGATCTGCCGAAGCTGACGAGCGCGGGAAACTCGTGAAAGCTCACTTCGTCGAGGCCATACTCGCGGAACCGGTCGCGCACGTACTCGGCGAGTTCGCGATTCCTGGGCGTGCCCGCCATGTGCGGCTCTTCGGTCAGGTACAGGAGCTGCTTCCCGTACGAGTCGCCGCTCGGGACCGTCGTCAGGATTTTCTCGACTTCCTGGCTCGCGGGAGCGTCCGCGGCGATCGCGCACGGCGTGGCGAGGACCAGTGACAAAATGAAAAAAACGATACGGTGCGCGTGCGTCATGGCGCACAGTCTAGCGATGCTGGCCTCGCCCGTCGCTGCGGTCGCGGACGACGCGACCCGCATGAGCCAGCTCGAGTCCGAGATCCAGCAACTGCGCCGGCAGATCGACGACCAGAATCGCCGCATCCAGCGGCTCGAGGACGAGCTCGGCCGCCGCCCCGGCGCGGCAGCGGGCACGCCCCAGCCCCATCGCTCCGCGAGCGCGGCAACGCCGGCGCAATCGCCGTCGACGGCCCGCCAGCTGTGGCACACGCCGGAGGCCTGGAACCGCGTCGCGCCGGGCATGACCTCGGTGCAGGTCGTCGCCATTCTCGGCCAGCCGACCTCGGTCGACGGCGTCGACGCGCTCAAAACCATGTTCTACCGGGGCACGACGCCGGACGGCGTGTCGTTGTCGGGCATCGTCAACCTGCGCGACGATCGCGTCGTCGCCGTCAACAAGCCGGCCTTTCCGGCGCGCTAGATCGCCGCCTGCGCCGCCGGCAGGGCAATCGGCGCGCGACTGCGCCGTGCATCATCTCGATGCGGTCGTGAGCCGCCGCGTCGATGGTGTCGTCGACCGGGCGGTGCTGAATTTCATGACCGCGGGAACCCCTTCGTACAGCAGCTTGTCAACGGACATGCGGCGGGCATTGCGAAGTGCCGGATCCGAAAGGCTGTGGGGGTAGCTAAACTGGCCTCATGAAGTACCTGATCGCTCTGCTCGCATGCTTGCCGGCCGCCGCGGCGACCGCTGCCGCCGACCCGCATTCCTATGCCGAGCCGGACAAGTTCCTGGTGCGCCGGGTCGCCATCGACCTCACCGCGCTGTTCGAGGCGCATCGGCTGAAGGGCAGCGTCGAGCTGACGGTCGAGCAGAAAGACCCGACGGCCGATACGCTGAACCTCGATACCCGCGACCTGGAAATTGACAGCGTGCGCCTCGTCGAGGCGAGCGGACGCGAGAAGGTGCTCGCGTTCCAGCTCGGCGAGCGCGATCCCATCCTCGGCAGCAGGCTCTCGATCTTCTTTCAGCATTGTTGCGCGGCGACGCCCGAGATGCGCATCCGCATCGCCTATCGCACGTCGAGCGAAGCCAGCGCCCTGCAATGGCTCGATCCGGCGCAGACCTACGGCACGAAACCCTACGTCTACAGCCAGGGCGAGGCGATCCGGACGCGCAGCTGGATTCCGCTGCAGGACTCGCCTGCGGTGCGCGTGACCTACGGCGCCGTCCTGCACACGCCGCCGGATCTCGTCGCGGTCATGAGCGCGGCCCGCGTGCAGCAAGCGGGCGACGGCCCGGGTACCTACCGCTTCGAGATGCGCCAGCCCATCCCGTCCTACCTCATCGCGTTCGCGATCGGCGACCTGAAGTTCCACGCCTTCAGCGACCGCACCGGCGTGTGGACCGAGACCTCGCGGCTCGCGGCGGCGAGCTACGAGTTCGAGGAACTGCCGCGCATGCTAGTCGCGGGCGAGAAGCTCGCGGGCCCCTATCGCTGGGACCGCTACGACGTCCTGGTCATGCCGAGGAGCTTTCCGTACGGCGGCATGGAGAACCCCCGGCTCTCGTTCATCTCGCCGTCGGTGGTCGCGGGCGACAGGAGCCTCGTGTCGACGGTCGTGCACGAGCTTGCGCATTCCTGGTCCGGCAACCTGGTGACGATGGCGAGCTGGAATGACTTCTGGCTCAACGAGGGCTTCACGAGTTATCTCGAGCGGCGCCTGTCCGAGGAGATATACGGCAAGCGCTTCGCGGACATGGAGGACGTCATCTCCTACGGCGAGCTGGTGCAGGCGATCGACGACATGAAGGCCGCGGGAAATTTCAGGGACAGCGACCTCAAGCTCAATCTCGTAGGCCGCGATCCGGACGAAGGCGCCTCGGATGTCGCCTACGAAAAAGGGCGCTGGTTCCTGGGGTTCCTCGAGGGCCGCTTCGGCCGTCCGGCCTTCGACGCGTTCCTGCGCGAGTATTTCGACGCGCACGCCTTCCAGAGCATGACGACGGAGGGCTTTCGCGGCTGGCTTCTCTCGCGCCTGGCGAAGCCCGGGGCGCCGAAGATCAGCGCCGGGGAAATCGACGCCTGGCTCTACGGGCCGGGATTGCCGGCGACGATGCCGCCCGTGCCGAGCGGCGTATTCGACGCGCTCGACCGCACTGCGAGAGACTGGCGCGCCGGCACGATTGCGACCGCGGATCTCCCGGCCGGCGACTGGGTGCCGATGGAATGGACGCGCTTCCTTGACGAGCAGCCGGCGGACCTGCCGGACGCGAAGCTCGACGAGCTGCGCTCGACGTTTCACCTGAGCTCGGACGGCAACGCCGAGATTGCGCTCGCCTGGCTGCAGCTCGTGATCCGCGCGGGCTATGCGCCCGCCTACCCGGACCTGGAGCGGTATCTCACGCAGACCGGCCGCTGGCGGCTCGTGTCGACGCTGTTCACCGACCTCGCGCGCACGCCGCAGGGGCTCGCGCTCGCGCGGAAGATCTACGCCGAGGCAAAGTCCGGCTACCACGCGAGCATCCGGGACGAGGTGGAGCGCGTGATTTATCCGGGAGCAGGCGGCTGACATACGGCCTGCGCCGGCTGGGCTATAGTCTTTGGCGCCAGTGACTGGCAGGGGAGATAACAATGGAATTCGTCTGGTTCATCATCATCGGGCTCGTCGCGGGATGGCTGGCGGGTCTCATCATGAAAGGCGGCGGCTACGGAGTGGTCGGCGACATCGTCGTGGGGATCATCGGCGCGCTGATCGGCGGTTGGCTGTTCAGCCGGATGGGTGCCTCGGCAGGCGGGGGACTGCTGGGCGCAATCATCGTCGCGACGATCGGGGCGATCATCCTGATATTCCTGCTGCGCCTGATCAAGCGCGCCTGAGCGCGCGGCCGCTTATGTCAGATCGCCGGTCCCGGGCCGGCGCCTGACGTATGCTGCGGCGACAAGGACAAGTGCCGGGCGCGGCACATGGGGATTCGGGTCGTGAACAAAGGCGCGCGTTTCGCTGCCGGCTTTGCCGTGTTCCTGCTGGCCGCGGGCGTGCAGGCCGCGCCGCCGGCGCACATCGTCGTCGGAACGCTGACGCTGACCCGTTGCAACAGCACCTACAACGGCTATTGCGGCACGATCACGCGCCCGCTCGATGCGGTGCACAACACGGCCGGTACGATCAAGATCGGCTTCGAGTTCTACCCGCGCAGCAACTCGAGCCTGCCGTCGCTCGGCACGATCGTCCCGCAGGAAGGCGGTCCCGGCTATCCGTCGACCGGAACGCGCGAGGCCTATCTCGGGCTGTTCGAGCCGCTGCGTGACCGCCGCGACGTCCTGATCGTCGACAAGCGCGGCACCGGCAAGTCCGGGCCGGTCAACTGCCCGGCATTGCAGCAGGACGACACGGCGAGCGCGATCGCCGCCTGCGCCGCGCAGCTCGGCAGCAAGGCCTGGTACTACGGCACGGCGCTCGCCGCCGCCGACGTCGCCGCGGTGCTGGATACACTCGCGATCGATCGCGTGGACCTGTACGGCGACAGTTATGGCACGTATTTCGCGCAGACATTCGCCGCGCGCCACCCGGACCGCCTGCGCAGCGTCATCCTCGACAGCGCCTACCCGGTGCGGCCGCCGGACGCCTGGTTCCCGACCGACTGGGCCACGGCGCGTGATGGGTTCGACCTGGCCTGCGATCGCTCGAACTCCTGCAGCAGCCTGGGCCTGGCGCCGACCACCCGCGTTGCGCAGGTCCTCGCGGCATTGCGCGCGGCGCCGATTTTCGGCAAGGCCGCGGACAGTTGGGGCGACCGGCTCAACCGGAAGCTCGATATTTCCGCGTTGATCGAGGTGATGTTCAACGCCGGCAGCTATCCCGTGGTGTATCGCGACCTCGACGCGGCAATCCGCGCATGGCAGGACAACGGCGACAAGATCCCGCTGCTTCGCCTCGTGGCCGAGGTTCAGACCGACTGGGGTACGCCGAGCGCCTCGAGCTTCAGCGCGGGCCTGTATGCCGCGGTTGCCTGCGCCGAGTACCCGCTGCTGTATGCGCTGGGCCAGTCGCCCGCGCAGCGCCGGAGCGCCTACAACGCCGCGATCGCGCAGGCACGCGCGGCGCGGCCGAACCTGTTCGCACCCTTCAGCTTCGACGAGGGTATTGCCTCAGGCGTCTACATCACGCCGCTCGATCAGTGTCTCGACTGGCCGGCGCCTCCCGCGGGTTACGCGCAGGGCGATTCCTTGCCCGCAAGCCCGGTGTTCCCGCCGGTGCCGACGCTCGTGCTGTCGGGCGACCTCGACGCGGTGACTTCCGTCACCGACGCGACGCAGGCAGCGAGCCAGTTCCCCGATGTCGTTCACGTCGTCATCCCGAACCTCACGCACATCACCGCCTTCAGCCACCTCGGCGGCAACATCGGGCCGGCAGGCGTCGACGAGACCAACTGCGTGTCGAAGGTCGTCGAGAATTTCATCCGGAACCTCGCGCCGGGCGATACGAGCTGCGTGGCCGGCGTGCGCCCGCTGCGCACGGTGCCTCGATTCGCGACGAAATCGACGCAACTTGTCGCCGTGACGGCAACCTCCGGCAACGCCGGCGGCGTCACCGAGCTTCGCATCGCCGCGGCGGCGCTGGAGACGGTCGGCGACGTGCTGGCGCGCTACGGTACTTCCTACGCCAATGTCGGCGCTGGGCTGCGCGCCGGCAAGTTCACCTGGAAATCGACCTCGACCGGCCAGAGCTTCACGCTGACCAGGCTCAAGTGGGTGACCGACATCGTCGTGTCCGGCACGATGGCGCGAAACCTCGGGACCGGGGCGGTGTCCGCGAACGTCAAGCTCGTAAAGGGCGGAAAGTCGATCGGCAGCCTGGCGATCTCGTGGAAGGACCTCGAAACCGACGCGCTGGCGACCATCACGGGCAAGGTCAACGGCAAGAGCATCAAGGCGCGGCGAATCGCGCCCTGACCGGACCTTCGGCCTCAGTCGTTGATCGCCTGGATCGCGAGGATTGCGCCGATCACTCCGGCAGCAATCCACCACTCGTTGTTGTCGTCGCCGCCTGAGCCGTATTTCTTGCGGCCGTAGTAGCCGTCCTCATACCCGCGGTCGAAGCCTTCGCGGAAGTAATGGTTGTATTCGTCCTGCGCGAGGTAGCGGCCGTCGTACCCCAGGTTCGCGTCCTGGTAGGCGAATGACGCACGCGGGTCGAAGCGCCACCGGTCGTCGCGGTCGGCGCGCCCGGCGCGGAATCCCTCCTTGTAGCCCTCGTTCAGCGCCCGTTTCAGCGCGCCGATGCCGTACTCGTTAGTGGCGTAGTAGCGGCCATCACGGCGATAACGATAGTCCGCACCCGTGTAATAGAACGGGTCGTTGTCGTAGTCGTAGCGGGCATGCGTGAGCGCCTCGCGCTGCTGGCGCAGGCGTTCGGCGTACTGTTGCTGGAACCGGTACTGCTGGAGCCGCTTCTGCTGCTGGAGGATCCTGGCGTCGCGCTCTGCGACGTCTTCCTTGAGCGCGAGATTTTGCCGGTAGAGCCGCAGGTTCGTCTCCTGCTTTCGGATCCGCTCCTGCTGTTCCTGCGGCGAGACCCGTTTCGGTTTCTTCTCGCCGTCCTTGTGCTGCGGATTGTTTGCATGCGGGGGCGGATCGGCGACGGCCGCCGGCGGAAAGCTCGAAACAGCCATTGCCAGGCTTATGAGGCCTGCGATCGGAGCCCGGTAGAGTGGTTTGCGTGCCATGACAATCGTCCGACAGAGTTGCTTGTGCCATTCATCGCGTAGCGGGGTTGCCGGCGGCAGCGGGACACTTCCCGACACGCTGTCGGACAGCGCTTATCGCGCGCCGCCGTCGGCGGGATGTCGTAGGATCACGGCCAGCGTCGGCGAATGCCGTCAGGAGACCGGGCCATGCGTCCAGTGCAAGTCACCAGCGTCCTGTTGCTGATGGCAGCGGGCATCTTCTGCGCCGGGGCCGGCGCCGACGGCGATCCGCCGGCGCCCGCGGCGAAGGAACTGACGGAACTGCTCGACTATTTCCTCGAGGGCGCCTCGCGAAACGATGTCCGGGCGCATGAGCGCTTCTGGTCCGACGACCTCCTCTACACGCGTTCCGCAGGCGTACGCACGAACAAGCAGGAAATCCTCGACAGCGTGCGCGCGGATGCGGGCAACGGCGGCGAGCCGCCCACCCACTACGCCGCGCAGGACGTCCAGATCCACGCGTACGGCGACATGGCCATCGTGGCCTTTCGCCTGGTCGGCACGGCGGGCGAAGGCGAACAGGCTGCGACCACGACCTATCTCAACACCGGCACGTTCCTGAAGCGCAAGGGCGAGTGGCGGGCCGTCGCCTGGCAGGCGACCCGGGAAGCCGAGGCCGGGCCGCAGCGGCCCGTGCCGGCAAAGGAGGCCGCGGTGAACCTGACGCCGGGTGCCGTCGCGCGCCCCGGCCTGGCCGACGAAATACGCGCGGCCGATGCGGAATTCTTCAAGGCATTCTTCGATACCTGCGATGTCGAGACCGTGCGCCGTTTCGTGACGGACGACTTCGAGATGTTCCACGACAAGGGCGGGCGGGTGGTCACGTCGGGCGCAGGCTTGGTGCAGGACCTGGTGGACAAGTGCAGGCGCCAGGCCGAGGGCACGGACTTCCTGTCGACGCGCAAGCTGGTTCCGGACTCGCTGAAGGTCTACGCCATCAACAACTACGGCGCGATCGAGACCGGCGTGCACGAATTCTATGCCGTGAAGGCGGGCGCGCCGGACCGGCTGACCGAGACCGGCCAGTTCACGATCGTCTGGAAGCAGGAGGACGGGCAGTGGCGGGCGGCGCGGGCGCTGAGCTACGACCACGTGCTGGCGCAGTAGATGGCCGGACCCGACTTTCGCGATCTGACGGCGACGCTCTACCGCGCCGTCTCGGCCGCGCCGGGCGCGCGCGACTGGGCGTCCGTTCGCCGCCTCTATCATCCGGAGGCACGTCTCGTGCGCACGGGCCTCGACCCGGACGGCAAGCCCTTCGCCCGGGTGATGAGCCTCGACGCCTACATCGAGAACGTCGAGGCACTCCTGAAGGACGTCCGTTTCAGTGAGGTCGAGACCGGCCACGAGGCCGCCGTCTTCGGCAACGTCGCCCACCTCACCAGCGCCTACGAGTTCACCTGGGACTCGCCGACGGAACGTCGCGCCGGCAGGGGGATCAACTACTTCACCCTTATCCGCGAGCAGGGGCGCTGGCAGGTCATGAGCATCGTCTGGGACACGGAACGGGCAGGCAACCCCATGCCGAAGGCCGGTTGAAGTGCAGCGGCCACCCATACCCGAGCCGCCACACCGCGGCCGCTGCCTCTGCGGCGGCGTGAGCTACCGCTGCGATGCGCCGCCGCTCGCGATCGTCGCCTGCCACTGCCGCGATTGCCAGAGGCTGAGCGGCGCGACGAATCTGCTGACTGTCTACGCCGACAGCGCGGCCTTCCATCACGAGCGGGGCGAGCTCTCGCGCTACCGCAAGCGCGGCGACAGCGGGCGCGAGGCCGACTACTTCCGCTGCGCCGAGTGCGGCACCCGTCTCTGGCACCAGCCGCTCGCCTCGACGCAGTGGACCATGATCGCCGCCGGCACGCTCGACGACGCATCCTGGGTGGTGCCGACCGCGCACATCTGGGTATCGCGTGCGGCACCTTCAGCCTGCATACCCGATGGCGTGTCGCGCTGGGAGCAGGGGCCGGCCGACCGCGCCATGTTGATCGCGGCGTTCGACGCGGTGTACCGGAACCGATGAGCCGGGGCTGAACCCGCCCCTGGGCGTCGGCGCCCGGTCCGCACCGCGCGCAATATGGCAGACTGCGGGCATGACAATTTCTCGGCGGCAGTTCGTGGCGAGGGGCGCGGCCGCGGTTGCAGTCGCGGTCACGTTGCAGGAGCGGGCATTTGCCGCTGCGAGCGACGTCTACCGGCGCGCGATCGTGATCGAGGGCCTCGGCGGATTCGGCAACTCAAAGGCCGTGCCCGGCGCCTCGCTCACTGATGCCTACGTGCAGGATGTCCGGGATTCCGGCATTACCTGCGTGCATGCGACGATCCTGCCGGTCGGCACGACCGCGCCGGACAGTGCCTTCGCCGAGGCCGTGATCGGCATCGGCGAATACGAAGGCGAAATCGACCGCCATCCCGACGTCTTTGCCCGCGTCCGGCGCGTCGCCGACATCGCGGCGGCGAAGCAGGCGGGCCGCACGGGCATCATCTATGGGTTCCAGGACGCAGTCGCCTTCGAGACGGACCTGTCCCGCCTCGGCGAGCTGTACCGCCTCGGCATCCGCATCGTGCAGCCGACGTACAACCGGCGGAACCTCCTGGGCGACGGCTGCCTGGAGCCCGCAAATGCGGGCCTCAGCAGGGCCGGCGTCGATGCGATCGCGAAGATGAACGAACTCGGAATCCTGGTCGATCTCAGCCACTGCGGGCGGCAGACGGCGGCGGACGCGATCAAGGCGTCGATGAAGCCGGTCGCCTTCACGCATACAGGCTGTGCCGCGCTCAATGACAATCCGCGCAACCGGACCGATGCGGAACTGCGGGCGGTGTCGGAAAAAGGCGGCGTGTCGGGCATCTACTTCATGCCCTTCCTGAGCGAGGGCAGGCAGCCGACCGCGGCCGACATCATCCGCCACCTGGAGCACATGATCGACGTCGCCGGCGAGGACCACGTGTCCCTCGGCACCGACGGAGGCGTTTCGGCGGAGGTGGTGGATGCACAGTTCAAGGAGGTGTTCGCGGGATTCGTGCGGCGCCGGCGCGAAGCGGGCATCAATGCACCGGGCGAGAACGAGACCGGCTACCTGTTCGCGAACGAGCTCAACACGCCGCGGCGCTTCGAGACGCTCGCCGACATGCTCTCGGCGCGCGGTCATACCGATGCGCGCATCGAGAAGATCCTCGGGGCGAACCTCATGCGGGTGTTCGGCGACACCTGGAAGCCGTAGCCCTAAAAGGGGACAGTCACCTTTGCGGAGGACCGCAAAGGTGACTGTCCCCTTTTGGGAAAGGTGACTGTCCCCTTTTATTGGTAGCCGCGGGCCTGGAGCTCGAACAGCCGGGCGTAGGGGCCGTTTGCCCGCAGCAGCTCCTCGTGGCTGCCGCTCTCGATGATGCGCCCGCCCTGCAGCACGACGATCTGGTCGGCCATGCGCACGGTCGAGAACCGGTGCGAAATCAGGATCGCGCTCTTGCCTTTCGTCAGCGCGCGGAAGTGCTCGAAGACGCTCGCCTCGGCGGCGGCGTCCATGGCCGCGGTCGGCTCGTCGAGCACGAGGATGTCCGCGTCCGTGCGCATGAACGCGCGCGACAGCGCGACCTTCTGCCATTGGCCGCCCGAGAGCTCGCGGCCCTGGTTGAACCACTTGCCGAGCTGCGTCTGGTACTTCTCCGGAAGCCCCTCGATCACGGGCGCCGCCATGCCTTTGCCTGCCGCCTCGCGCCAGCGGCGCTCGTCGTCGAGATGATGCACGTCGCCCGTGCCGATGTTTTCGCCGACCATGAGCTGGTAGCGCACGAAGTCCTGGAAGATGACGCCGATGCGCTGGCGCAGCGCCGCCTCGTCCCACTCGGCGAGGTCGAGTCCGTCGAGCATGATCCTTCCGCTGGTCGGGCGGTACAGGCGCGTCAGTAGCTTGATGAGCGTGGTCTTGCCGGAGCCGTTCTCGCCGACGAGCGCGAGCGAGGTGCCGGGCGGGATGTGCAGGTTCACGTCCGTGAGCGCCGGCCGTTCCGCGCCCGGGTACTCGAACCCGACGTGCTCGAAGCGGATGCCGTCGGCCGGGTCTGGCCCGTGCGGCGCTGAGCCGCGCGGCGCCTCCACCGGCGTGTCCAGGTACTCGTAGAGCGTGGAGAGGTACAGGTTGTCCTCGTACATGCCGCCGATCGCGGCGAGGCTCGCCGACACGGCCGTCTGGCCCTGGCGGAAGAGCATCAGGTACATCGTCATCTGGCCGAGCGTGATGCGCGAGGCGATGGTCGCGAGCGCGATCCAGGCGTAGGCGCCGTAGAGCGTGCCCGTCGCGACCAGGCCGAGCACGAAGCCCCAGGTGTCGCGCCGGATTGCGAGTTCCCGGTCCTCCCGGTAGAGGTTCCGGAAGATGTCGCGGTAGCGCTGCAGGAACAGCGGCCCGAGGCCGAAGAGCTTGACCTCCTTCGCGTGGTCCTCGCGCGCGAGCACGGTCTCCAGGTAGATCTGCATGCGCGTCTCCGGCGAGCGCCAGCGGAACAGGCGGAAGGCCTCGCCCGAGAAGCGCGCCTCGGCGAGGAAGGCGGGCAGCCCCGCCAGCACCAGAACGACGACCGCCCAGGGCGAGAAGTGCGCGAGCAGCGTGCCGTAGCTGACGAGCGAGATGCCGTTCTGCGCGAGCCCGAAGGTGCGCATCACCAGCGAGAGGGGCCGGCTCGAGGCCTCGCGCCGCGCGCGCGTCAGCTTGTCGTAGAACTCGGAGTCCTCGAAGTGCGCGAGCTCGAGCGTGAGCGCCTTCTCGAGGATCATCGCATTGACCCGCTGGCCGAGCTGGGCGCGGAACAGCGACTGGCAGTGGCGAGATGCCGCGCTGCACGCCGGCAAGCGCCGCGACGATGAGGCCCTCGCAGCCGACCAGGACAAGCGCGTGCCGGGTCGCCGCCGCCTGGTCGGCGGCGCCGGCGCGGATCGCCGCGACGACCGCGTCCACGATCAGCGATCCCACCCAGGCGACGCCGGCAGGCAGCGTGCCGGCCGCGAGCGTCAGGACGCCGAGCGCTACGCTGAGCGCGCGATTCGTCGACCAGACGAGGCGCAGCGCGTGACGGCTGTAGCGGAATACGCCGAAAAAGCCGCGTGCGAGGTTGGGCGCCGATTGCGGCGCAAGGCGTGAGGGTCTCAAGCCGTAACTGTAACCTCGAGCGCGCGCCGCGGCAGGCCGCCGGCGGCTACGCCTCGAGGACCTCCAGCACCCGCTCCGGTGGCCGCCCGATCGCCGCCTTGCCGTTTGCGACGACGATCGGCCGTTCGATCAGGACAGGATGCCGCACCATCGCCTCGATCCACCCGGCGTCGGTCAGGGACCGGCCGGCATAGTTCGACTTGTAGGCGTCCTCGCCCTTGCGGACCAGCGCTTCCGGGGCGATGCCGAGCATCTGCACCACCGCCGCGAGTTCGGCCGAAGTCGGCGGCTGCTTCAGGTATTCGACGATGCGCGGCGAGAATCCGCGGCCTTGCAGCAGCGCGAGCGTCTCGCGGCTCTTGCTGCATTTCGGGTTGTGCCAGATCGTGAGCGCGCCCACGTCACTTCGCAGTGCCGGCCTTCACGCGCTCGAGGTACTTGTCGCGCAGCTCCGTCTGGCGCGAGCGCATCGGCATCGGGCTGCCGGCAATCCAGACCTGCTGGGCTACCGACGTCACCTCCAGGGGGTCGCCGCTCCAGAGCACGAGGTCGGCCGACTGGCCTTTCTCGATGCGTCCATGATCCTGGCCAATGCCGAAGATGGCGGCCGGTCCGGAGGTGATCGCCGCCAGGCCGGCCTCCCACGGCAGGCCGTTCGCGACGGCGTTGCCCGCGAGCTGGCGGTTCTTGCGGACGTTGTGGCTCTCGTCCCAGGTGAACGCGATGCGCACCCCCGCGTCGTTCAGGAGCTTGGCGTTGTCGAGGCGCGATCCGAGCCGGTCGAAGTCGGACGGCAGGTCCTCGAGCGCATTCAGGATGACGGGAACATCGTCGGCCGCGAGTTCGCGTGCGACCAGCCAGGCCTCGGCGCCGCCGGCGATCACCGGCTTCATGCCGTGCGCCTTCGCATAACGGACTACCTGGCGGATGTCCGAGGCACGCTCGACGAAGAACACGACGCGCCCGCCCGCGAGGTAGCGCTTGATGACTGCGCGGCCCTCGGGCAGCAGCAGGGATGCCGGCCCCACCGGGCCGGTCTCGTGCGCCTCGCGGATCGCCTGGTCGAACAGCATGCCGTCGGCAGCGCGGCTGCCGCCGGAAGCATCGTGGGCGGCGCTGCCCCAGTTGACGAAGAGCGCCTGGCTGCCCGGGAAGGCCGCATCGTAGCGGCCGTCCAGGGTCACCGCCGAGCCCTGGCCCACCACCAGGCTGTCGGCGGCGAGCGGCGCGAGCATCGCCCAGGTCACGCCCTCGACGCGCGCCACCGGCAGCACGATCGAGCGCGCATTGAATGCAGGCGTGACGTCGAATTCCGGGCGCCACATGTGCTGCCAGGCGGGCGCTTCGAGCTTCAGCTTGGCGTCGTAGGTATCCTCTTCCTGGTGCACCTCCTCCAGGCCGACCTGTGTCAGGCCGCCGAACAGGCCGGGCGTGACGGGCTTGCCCCCTGCTTCGACGACCGCCGCCCCTGCCGGGGCTGCAAGGCCGCTGCCGACTGCCGCGATGCGCCCGTCCTGCACCAGGATGTCGGCATTCTCGAGCGTTCCCGCGCTGCCCGCCGTGTGCACGCGCGCGTCCTTGATGAGGATCGCCTGCGCGCCGGCGCTGCCCGCGGCGAGCGCGGCAAGGAGCAGGGCGGCGAGCCGCAACGCTTTCATTGCAGGAAGTCCGAACGCGGCCTCGCGGCCGGATTGGAGCGATCGAAGCGGACCACGCCGTCGATGAAAACCTGGTCCGCATGCGCGTAGACGGAAAATGGCGTGCCGTTCCAGATGACCACGTCAGCCATCTTGCCGGGCTCCAGCGAGCCGGTCTGGTCGAGGATGCCGAGCGCCTTCGCGGGATTCGACGTGATCCAGCGGATCGCGCGCTCCGGCGGGATGTCGAATCCGACGAGCCGGCCGCGGGTCATGGCCTTGGCCGCTTCCTGGTTCAGGCGCTGAATGCCCTCCTCGGAATCGGAGTGAACGATCGCGCAGCCGCCCGCGGGATGGTCGACCATCGCGATGTTTTCCTGGATGCCGTCGTAGGCTTCCATCTTGAAGCCCCACCAGTCGGCCCAGAGCGCGGCGCAGACGCCTTCTGACGCGAGCCGGTCGGCGATCTTGTACGCCTCGACGCCGTGGTGGAAGGCCGAGATCCTGAAGCCGAATTCCTGCGCGATATCCAGCATCGTCGCCATCTCGTCGGAACGGTAGCAATGGTTGTGCACGAGGATGTGCCCGCGCATCACCTCGGCCAGCGTCTCGAGCTCGAGGTCGCGCTTTGGCGGTTTCGGCGCCACCGCGTCCTCGTCGCCGGCGGCTGACTCCTTCTCGAACTTCGCGAGCTTGAGGTCGTACTGCTTCCAGTCCTCCATGTAGTCCTGCGCGTCGGCGAATGCCTGGCGGTAGCCCGCGACGTTGCCCATGCGGGTCGAGGGGAACTTGCCCTTGCCGCCGTAGACGCGCTTCGGGTTCTCGCCGCAGGCCATCTTGAGGCTCTGCGGGGCGCCGGGGAATTTCATCGCCTGGTAAGTTGTCGCCGGCACGTTCTTCAGCGTGACGCCGCGCCCGCCGATCAGGTTCGCGGAGCCCGGCAGGATCTGCAGCGAGGTGATGCCGCCGCGCAGCGCCGTCTCGAAGCCTGGGTCCTGTGGCCACACGCTGTGCTCGGCCCAGACGTTCGAGGTCACCGGGGCGGTCGCTTCGTTGCCGTCGCTCTGCGCCCTGACGCCCGGGCTCGCGTAGACGCCGAGGTGCGAGTGCACGTCGATGATGCCTGGCGTGACCCAGCGGCCGGTCGCGTCGACGACGACGGCGCCCTCGGGCGCCGCCAGCGACTGGCCCACTGCCTTGATCCTGCCGCCCTCGAGCAGCACGTCGCCGCCGTCGATGCGCGCGCCGGTGCCGGTCAGGACGGTCGCGTTCCGGATCAGCGTAGGCGGACCGGGCGGTGCCTCGTAGGTGGACGAGTAGGGCGCACGCGCCGGCGCGGCAGCCGTCACGTCGGCCTGGGGTTGCGGCGCCGCCGGGGGCTGCGCCGCGCATGCCGCAATGACGGCGCCACCCAGTGCGGCAAGAATGGATCTCATTGCGATGAATCGTACACGGATGCAGGCGCCCCAGTAAAATCACGGCACGAGGCGCCATGACCCCGGAACAAATCACCTTCCTGCTGATCGTCGCCGTGACGCTGGTGCTGTTCATCAGCGAGAAGGTACGCATCGACGTCGCGGCCATGCTGACCATGCTGGCGCTGGCGGCGACCGGCATCCTGACGGCGAACGAGGCGCTGTCGGGATTCGCGAGCGAGCCCGCGATCATCGTGGCTTCCGTGTTCGTGATTTCGGCCGCGTTGACCGAGACCGGGCTCACCGAGCGCATCGGCGCAGGCATAGCGCGCGCCGCAGGCGGCCGGGAGTGGCGCGTCATCCTGGTCGTGATGCCGGCGGTCGCGATGCTTGCGGCCTTCTCGCATCACCTCATGATAACGGCCATGATGCTGCCCATCATGATGCGGCTCGCGCGCGCGCAGAATCTCTCGCCGTCGCGCCTGCTGATGCCGATGTCGCTGGCGGCCTCGCTCGGCACGACGCTCACGATCTTCAGCGCCCCGGCTTTCCTGCTGATGAATCACCTGCTCCTGACCGGTGGCCAGTCGACGCTCGGGGTCTTCGGCATCACGCCGATCGGCATCGCGCTCGTGCTGCTCGCCATCGTCTACATGTCGCTCAGCCGCTGGATCCTGCCCAAGCGCAAGGCGCGCGCGGACGAAGCCGACTACCTCCGGCTCGACCGCTACTACACGGAGCTGGTCGTCGAGCCGAAGTCGCGCTGGATCGGCCAGCCGATGGCGGAATTCAACCAGTATTACGACGGCCGCCTCGAGGTCGTCGAATGGCTGCGCGACGGCGTGCCGCAGCACAACAGGAACCGCGGTTCGGTCCTTGCCGTGGACGACGTGCTGTTCGTGAGCGCGACGCCGGACGAGATCGTCTCGGTGGAGAGCGAGCCGGGCCTCGCCCTGCACGCGGTGAAGAAATACGGCGAGATGAGCGAGCGCGAGTTCGACGACTCGCCGCAGCTGGTGCAGGTCGTGGTCGCGCCGCACTCGCCGTTCATCGGCGAGACCATCGCGGCGGTGGACTTCCTGAAGAGCTTCGACGTGATCGTGGTCGGCATGTGGCGCCGCCAGTCGTGGATCCGCGACCGCCTGTCCCAGGTCCAGCTTCGCGAGGGCGACCTGCTCGTGCTGCGCGGCACGCCGGACCATTTCGCGAAACTGGCCTCGCACAACGGCTTCCTGATGATGGTGCCGTTCTCCGGCCGCCCGCGCCGGCGCCAACATGCGATGCGTGCGATCCTGATCATCGCGCTCGCGGTCGCCGCGGCCGCCTCGGGCATCGTGCCCGCCCAGATGGCCTTCCTCGGCGGCGCGGTCGGGCTGATCCTGACCGGCTGCGTCAGCGTCGACCACGCCTACCGCGAGATCGACGTGCGCATCTACGTGATGATCGCGGGCGTCATTCCGCTCGGTCTCGGCATGGAGAAGACAGGCACCGCGGCCTTTCTCGCCCAGCAGCTGCAGGAGATGACGGTCGGCTGGAGCCCGTTCGCGGTGATGGTCGCGCTCTACTGGGGCGCGGGCCTCGTCACGCAGATCCTCTCCGATGCGGCAACCATCGTGCTCATCGGTCCGATCGCGCTGGCGCTTGCGCTGGCGCTCGGCCTGCCGCCGCAGCCCTTCATCGTCTGCACGGCGCTCGGCGCGGTGACCGCTTTCCTGACGCCGATCGGCCACCACGGCAACCTGCTGATCCTGAATCCCGGCCAGTACACCTTCGGCGATTTCATACGCATCGGCGTGCCGCTCACGATCTGCATCAGCCTGGTCTCCGCCTGGCTCGCGAAATGGCTCTGGCTCGGCGGCACGTTGCTGCCGCCGTGGCTCGGGGGCTAGGGGCGCGCAGCGCCGCTCAACGGGCGCGGCGCATGGCGCCGCCCTCGCTCCACGACGCGGACAGCACGTTGAGGATCAACCGGCCCGCCATGATGCTGGTGAGCCCGTTCGCGAAGTCATAGGACGGCGCGATCTCGACGATGTCCATGCCGACGATGCGGTTCTGCCTCGCGACCGCGCGCAGCAGGGGCGCCAGCTGGCGGAAATAGATGCCGCCCGGCGTCGGCGCCATCACCGCCGGCATTTCGGTCGGGTCGAGCCCATCGGCGTCGATCGTCAGGTACACCGCGCGATCCTTCGGGATGGTCGCGAGGACCGGGTCCATGCCCTGCGCGTGGATCTGTTCGGCGCCGATGAGGTGCGAGCCGAAGGCGCGTGCTGCCTCGACTTCCTTCTTTCGCGCGCTGCCGATGGCGCGCAGCCCGATCTGCGTCATGCCCGACACGGCCTTCAGCTTGCTCGCCCATTGCAGCGGGCTCGAGTAGCCGCGGCGCACGCCGCCGACTTCCTCGCGCCAGTCGAGGTGCGCATCGATGTGCAGGATATGGACCGGGCCGCCGACGGCGTCGAGCGCATCGACCACCGGGATCGTGACGCCGTGGTCGCCCCCCAGCACCACGAGCTGCGTGCCGCGGCGCCAGAGCTGGCGCACGCGCGCGGTGATCGCGGATGCGTAGGCGCCATAGTCGCCGCCGTCGAAGGCGACGTCTCCCATGTCGACGTGGGACGGCAGGTTCGAGGCGAGATCCGTGCCGAGGTCGAAGTCCCAGTGCCCCGGGTCGTAGCAGAAGCTGGGCGACATCTTCCGGATCGCGTCCGGCGCGCGCGCCTGGTCGTTGGGGAACGAATCGTGCGCGTACGGCTCGCTGTGGCGGATGCCGAGCAGCGCCACCTGCGCATTCCAGCCAGCCGGATCGGTTGCGACCGGCCAGTCCAGGAATGGCCGCTCGGGCCCGGTCGTCGGCTGAATTTTCGTCATTTCCGTTCCCCGCGTCCCGCGTCGATCGTAAGCCAGAGCAGGGCGGCGATGACAGAGGTCGCGGCCCCTGTTGCGAAAACGATGCCCCAGCCGCCCTGCGCAGCCGAGACCCGGGCGATGAACCAGGTGCCGATGACGCCGCCGAGGTTGCCGCCGGTGTTCAGGATTGCCGTGGCGGCCATCGAGTCGCTGGGCTCGAGCCGCATGACGACGCCCCAGTAGTTGCCTTCGTTCACCTCGACGCAGGCAAATGCCAGGCACAGCGCCGCGATCGCCCAGTAGGCGCTCTCGACCGAAACGGTCAAGTAGAGAAAGGCGGCAGCAAGCGGCAGCGCAAGGAGCGGCAGGATGCGCGGCCCGCGGCGATCGCCGTAGCGTTCGCGCAGGCGGTCGGCGAAGCGCCCGCCGGCCGCCGCGGCGATGCCGGCGACGACGAACGGCAGTGCGCCCAGCCAGCCGCTCGCGAGCACCGAGAGCTTCCGCTCCTGCACCAGGTACAGGAAGCTCCAGAATGTCACCATGTAAAAGACGTAGTTCATGACGAGGTAGGAGAGCGTCACGAGCAACACCTGCGGGTCGCCGAGCACGCGCAGGACGCGGCGGGCGGAGAGCGGTGCGGCCGCGTCGTAGCGCGGGTTGCCCGCGAGTTCGGCGAGTTCCTCGGGCTTCACCCACGGGTGCAGTTCCGGGCGATCGCGCGCCACGAACCACCACAGCACGACGAGCAGCAGGGAGGGGACGCTGGTCAGGAGGAGCGCCGCCTGCCAGCCGTAGGCTTCCATGAGCGTGGCAACCAGCGGCGAGGCGATGGCCGCGCCGGTCCACAGCCCGGTGACGATGAGCCCGAGCATGGAGGACCAGCGCGTGACCGGGTACCAGTGGCGGACGGTCCCGGCCTCGACCGGATAGAGTCCCCCGTGCGCGAGACCGAGCAGCGAGCGGGCGATGAGCAGCGTCGCGAACAGCAGGCCCGCCGACGCGACCAGCGGTGCGGCCGCCGTCAGCACGCTCGCGAGCACGGCGACGATGCCGATGAGCGCGAGCGTCAGGCGCGCGCCGTAGCGCTGGCCGAACAGCGCGCCGGGCACCTGGCAGGCGGCATACACGATCAGGAAGCCGTTGAGGATCCAGCCGATCTGCTGCTGCGTCAGCCCGAGCTCCGGCATCATGCGGCCGGCCGCGATGCCGATGCCCTGGCGCTGCAGGTAGCTGGCGACCGCGAAACCGAAGATCAGGAAGAATACGAGCGGGCGGACGCGGCGTGCGGGCATCGCGACAGCCTACACGGGCGGCGGGTTTCCGTCCCGCAGCGCGTCAGTCGACATCGAGTCCGAGGTCGAGCGCGCGCGCCGAGTGCGTGAGCCAGCCGAGCGAGATGGAATCGACGCCGGTTTCGGCGACTGCGCGCACATTCGCGAGCGTAATGCCGCCGGATGCCTCGAGATGGCAGCGGCGATCCGTGATCCTGACGGCACGCCTGAGCTGCTCGGGATTCATGTTGTCGAGCAGCACGGACTGAACGCGGCAGGCGAGCGCTTCCTCGAGCTGGCCGAGCGTATCCACTTCGACCTGTATCGGGAATTCACGGCCGAGGCTCGCGCGCGCGCAATCGACGGCCGACTCGATGGAGCCGGCGACGCCGATATGGTTGTCCTTGATGAGCACCGCGTCGTACAGGCCGAAGCGGTGGTTGACGCCGCCGCCTGCGGCGACTGCGTACTTTTCCAACACTCGCAGCCCGGGTGCGGTCTTGCGCGTGTCCTTGATCGTGACGCCGGTGCCCGCGACCGCGCGCACGACGGCGGCGGTGGCGGTCGCGATGCCGGAGAGCCGTCCGAGCAGGTTCAGGATCACGCGCTCGCCGGTCAGGATCGTCCGGGCGCTGCCAGCGAGCCGGGCAACAGTGTCGCCCGCCTCGATCGCGGCGCCATCCGGCGTCACGATCGTCGCGCCGGCGGGATCCGGCAGCCGCAAAAATACCATCTGGATCGCGTCGACGCCCGCGATGCAGCCGGGCTCGCGGCTGCGGATCGATCCGGACATCTGCGCTGCGCCCGGCACGGTCGCGAGCGTCGTGATGTCGCCGCGGCCACCGAGATCCTCGGCGAGCGCGCTCGCGATGACGCGGGCCAGCGCCTCCCGCGGCGCTTCGACCGTCATGCCACGCGGCTCTCGATGCCGTCGAGCCGCCCGAATTCCGCAATCGCGGGCGCTACGAAACGGCGTGCAGCGGCGCCGTCGCCGCGACCGGGATAATCGCTCCGGTAGTGCGCGCCGCGCGATTCGCGGCGCCCGATCGCGGCTGCGAGAACGAGACGGGCGATGGCGGCGAGGTCGTCCTCCGCGCGCGACGCCGGCTGCCACGATTCGAGCCGCGCGAAGGCGGCATGCATGGCGGCGCCGCTGCGCAGCGGGCCGAGGTTCGCGCCGATGACGCGGCGCAGCGCCGCGATGCGCGCCGGATCTGCGCGCTCTGCGAATGCGCGGCGCGGGACCTCGAACGGCCCGCGAGGGGCATCGAGTCGCCGGGCGACGATCGCACGTGCGATGCGCGCGCCGAACACGATCCCCTCGAGCAGCGAGTTGCTGGCGAGCCGGTTGCCGCCGTGCAGGCCCGTGGCGGCGGCTTCGCCGCAGGCCCACAGGCCCGGCAGCGACGTCGCGCCGCTGGCGTCGGTCGCGATGCCGCCCATGTGGAAGTGCGCGGCCGCCGTCACCGGCAGGAGCGCGGCGTGCGGGTCGATGCCGGCCGCGCGCGCGATCGCAGTGGCGCCCGGAAATCGCGATTCCAGCGCGGGAATCGCGGAAACGTCGAGGAACACCTCGCGGCCGGCCAGCCGGCGCGCGGCGACGCTCCTCGCCACGATGTCGCGCGGCGCGAGTTCGGCGTCGACATGGACCGCCGGCATGAAGCGCTCACCGGCATCGTCGAGCAGCACGGCGCCGGCGCCGCGCAGCGCTTCCGTCAGCAGCGGCAGGCGCTCGCCGCCCACGTCGAGCGCGGTCGGGTGAAACTGCACGAATTCGAGGTCGGCGAGCGCAACGCCGCACCGCGCCGCGACGGCAAGGCCCGCGCCGCGCGAGCTCGCGGGATTGGTGGAACGCTCGAAGCACGCGCCGATGCCGCCGGTCGCGAGCACGACCTGCGGCGCGATGACAGCGAGTTCGCGACCATCCGGCCGCTCGAGCAGTACGCCCGCGGCGCGGACGCCCGCCGTGACGAGATCCACGAGCTCGAGGCCTTCGAGCACGCGGATGTCCGGGCGGCGCAGCACCGCGGCGCGCAGCGAGCGCATCACGGCTGCGCCCGTGCGGTCGCCGCCGGCATGCACGATGCGATTGCGCCCATGGCCTGCCTCGCGGCCGAGCATGAGCGCGCCGCCGGCGTCGCGGTCGAAGGCGACGCCCGTCGCGGCGAGCCACTCGACGCGCGACGGCGCGGCGCGGGTGACGAGCGCGGCGATCGCGGCGTCCGTGAGCCCGGCGCCGACCCGCACCGTGTCCGCCGCGTGCAGTTCCGGTACATCTCCGGCACCGATCGCGGCGGCGATGCCGCCCTGCGCGAGGCGCGACGAGCCTTCGCCGATCATGCCGTCGGCGACGAGGACGCAGCCGTCGAGCGAGAGCGCGGTCGCCAGCCCGGCGATTCCGCCGCCGACGATGACGACAGGGGCGGCGATGCGCTCCGCGGCGGTCACGGCCGCAATTCGAGCATCCGCGCGACGGCGTGGCGGGCGCGCTCGGCGACCGCGGGCGCGACCTCGACTTTGTGCCGCATGTGGCGCAGCGCGTCGGCGATGCCGGCGAGAGTAATGCGCTTCATGTGCGGGCAGAGATTGCACGGGCGCACGAACTCGACGTCCGGGACCTCGGCGGCGACGTTGTCGGACATCGAGCATTCCGTGACCATCACGACGCGCGGTGGCCGGTTCTTCTCGACCCAGGAGATCATGGCCGCGGTCGAACCGACGAAGTCGGCCTCCGCCAGCACGTCGGGCGGGCACTCCGGGTGGGCGATGACGCGGATTCCCGCGTGGTCCTTGCGGTAGTCGCGCAGCTGCTGCCCCGTGAAGCGCTCGTGCACCATGCAGCTGCCTTCCCACAGGATGACCTCGACGCCGGTCTGCGAGGCGACCCAGCGGCCCAGGTACTGGTCGGGAAGGAAAATCACGCGCGGCGCGCCAAGCGATTCGACGACCGCGACCGCATTGCCGGAGGTGCAGCAGATGTCCGATTCCGCTTTCACGTCGGCCGAGGTATTGACGTACGTGACGACGGGCACGCCCGGGTAACGCTGGCGCAGCAGGCGCACGTCCGCACCGGTGATGGACTCTGCAAGCGAGCAGCCGGCCCGCAGGTCCGGGATCAGTACGGTCTTGCCGGGGCTCAGGATCTTGGCGGTCTCGGCCATGAAGTGGACGCCCGCCATGACGATGACCTCGGCGTCGGTCCCGGCGGCCATGCGGGCGAGGGCGAGCGAGTCGCCGCGCAGGTCGGCGACACCGTGGAAGATGTCGGGCGTCATGTAATTGTGCGCGAGCACGACCGCGCGGCGCTCTTGCTTGAGCGCCTCGATTTCGGCGATCACGGGCTGGATCGCGGCGACTTCCACGTCGGGCAGGACGCCTGCCAGGTTCCTCACGGCGCTCACTCCATTTATGCTCCGAGTGAGTATTTTAGATCAATACAACCGCGCGCGCACGACCTCTTTGCGGAAGCGGAAAAGCTTGGCGGGACGGCCCCTTGCGGGCCGCTCCAGGCCGCGGGTGGGTTCGAGGAAGCGCCCGTTCTCGACCAGCCGGCGAAAATTCTGCTTGTGCAGACGGATGCCGGCCAGCGCTTCCACGGTACGCTGGAGCTGCAGCAGGGTGAATGTCTCCGGCAGCAGCTCGAAGACGACCGGGCGGTATTTGAGCTTGCCGCGCAGCCGCCCGAGCGCCGTTGCCACGATGCGCCGGTGGTCGGCGGCCAACTCGAGGCCGCGGGCGGCACCGGGCCGGCCGCCGCGATCGCGCCGGAACTCGGGCACGAGCCCGGCCTCGTAGAGCAGTTCATAGCGTTCGAGCACGCGGATCGGGTCCCAGTTCCTGGGGTCGCCGAAGTTCGCTCGTACGCGGTGCCTGCGCGCGGGGTCGCGCGCGGACCAGGCCGAGAGGGCGGGCAGAAGCTCCGCGACCAGCATGGACGGCACACCCGCGCGACGATCTTCCCAGGGCAGCAGGGCGTAGCCGTCGAGCCAGGCGGCGCCGGGAGCCGGCTGCGCCTCACGCACCAGGCTGAGGTAGGCGACGGAAAGATGGCGCGTTGCGTCCGCCGTGCGCTGCCGGTCGCGATCGCCGAACGTGTAGAGCTGTTCCACGTACCCGACCGAGAGCCCCGTCTGCGCCGATATCCAGCGCCTGAGGCCGAGCTCGAGCGTCGCATCGCCGTCTGCATCGAGCAGTCCGGAAGGCAGGGCGGGCACGGCGCCCGTCGACTGGCTCGCGGTCAGTATGCGCGGCTGGTCCGCGGTGACCGCCACGATGACGGCATCGAGGCCCAGGGACAGTCGGCGCGGCATCGGCGCATGATGCCACAGGCCGCGCGGCGCCTTTCAGGTGCGGCCGACGGCGGCACGGCCCCGCGCGCTCAGCCGCGGGGCCGTTCCCGATCCGGCTGCGCCGTCAGTGCCGCGGCGATTCCCAGTAGCGCGGCGCCTTGTAGTAATCGAATGCCCGGTTGCGGAAGTCCTGCCCGTCCTCGCGGGTCAGCTCTTCGAGATCGCCCACCGGCGCCGCCTCGAGCTGCGCCTTGGTGAAGCCGACCACGTAGCTGCCTTTCGACTTGTCGTAGTTGAGGGACGACCAGGGCACCGGGTGGTACTTCTCCGAGATGCCGAGGAATCCTCCGAAGGAGACGACGGCGAACATGATGTTGTTCGTGAGCTTGTCGAGAATGATGTCCTCGACCTCGCCGAGCTTCCTGCCGGAATTGTCGATGACAGGCGTTCCGCAGACCTTGGTGGCGCGGATTGCAGAGGTATGGCCGGTGGCGGTGGGCATGAAAAATCTCCAAGTCTCGAGGAATGACGGCATGAAGGTAGCGCGGGGCGGGTCTGCGTCCTGCCGGACGGCGGCGCGAGTGGCTGTGGGACCGCGCGGGGGATTTGTCAGCGCGCCCGCTTGCGGTGCAGCATGGGCGCATGAGCCGCGCATTCGTCAAGGAATCCGACGGCGCGGGCGGCGAAGAGTTGCCCGAGCTCCAGGTCAGCCCGCATCGCAACCTCGTGACGCCCGAGGGATTCGTCGGCATCGAGGCCGCGGTCGTTCGCCTGCGCGCGGAGCTCTCGGCCGCGCGCTCGGCCGAGGATCGCGCCGGCATCCTGCGCATCCAGCGCGACCTGCGCTATTGGAGCGAGCGACAGCGCACCGCCGAAGTCGTGAAGCCGCAGGCAACCGGCGCCAGGGTCCGCTTTGGTTCTGACGTCACGCTCGAGCGCCGTGACGGCAGCAGGGTCGCGTACCGGATCGTCGGCGAGGACGAGGCCGACCCGGCTGCCGGCAAGATTTCCTGGGTCTCGCCGATCGCGAAAAGGCTGATCGGAGCCGAAGCGGGCGACGAGATCGAGCTGCAGGACGGGCGGGCGGCAATTTCCCGGATTGGCTGAATCCATCAGGTCCCGCGCAGCAGCGCCATGCCGGCGAGCAGACCACCGATCGACAGCACGAGCGAGCCGAGCGTGTAGGCGATTGCCACGGTCGAATTGCCGCGCTGCCAGAGCGCGACCGTGTCGAGCGCGAAAGCCGAGAAAGTCGTGAAGCCGCCGAGGATGCCCGTCGTCAGGAAGAGCTTCGCGCCCTGGCTCATTCCGGTGTCGTGGAGCGCGAGCCACTCCGCGAGCACGCCCATCGCGAAGCAGCCGATGATGTTGACCGCCATCGTGCCCGCCGGAAAATTCGGCCCGATCCAGGCGAGCGCCGCCCGGCCGACGCCGTAGCGCAGGGCGCTGCCGATGCCGCCGCCCAGGAAGACCCAGGCGATGGGTGCCACCGCCTGCATCATGCGGCGACGATACGCATCAAAGCGCCGGCCCCGCGCCCTCGCCGAGCATCTTCCTGCGCACCATCGGCACCGGCGGCCCGCCGAACGACAGCAAGGTGTCGTGGAACGATTCCCAGGCTTCGCGGCCGCCGCGGCTCGCGGTCCAGTCGTCGCGCAGCTTCATGATCATCAGCTTGCCGAGGGTGTAGTTGAGGTAGCCCGGGTCGTAGGTTCCGCGCGCCGCCTGCTGGCGCGCATTGCCCGGATCCTGGAATGCGTCCTCGCGGAACATCTTCTCGCAGTCCGCGACCTTCATGCCCCGGGTGTGCATCCCGATCGCGCAGAGGTAGCGCACGTCGCGGTAGAGTGCCTTGCCGACCTGGCCGACACGATATTCGGCGCGCCCGCCCGGCAAGCCGCCGGACAGCCCGGCTTCCCACATCATCTCCTCGGCATAGTGCGCCCAGCCCTCGGTGAACGCATAGCCCAGGAACAGGCGCGCGACGACACTCGCGGCGCGGTTCGAGTGGAGCGAATGCAGGAAGTGGCCCGGCCAGACTTCATGCACCGAGGTGGACATGAGGTCCGCGATCCCCGGCGTGTAGGCGTCCTGCTCCGCCTTCGGCCAGGAGGGGTCCGGGGGCGCGATGTAATACGTGGAGGGCATGCCGACGTCGTAGGGACCTGCCGGGTTGATGTAAGCGAAGTTCGTCGCCTGGTACGGCGGCGCCTGATCGACGAGGATGGGGTCGTCCGACGGGATCGTCGCGATCCTATGGTCGACGATGAAGCCGCGCAGCATGTCGAGTTGCCTGCGGGCGCCCTCGACCGCGCCGCCCTGCGGGCGGTGCGAATTCATCCTGGACATGCAGCCCTTGCGGCCCGCGCCCGGCGCGAATTCCCTGCAGGCTTCGTCCAGCGCCGTGAGGTTGCGCTTGAGATCCGCCTTGCCGATTTCCTCGAGTCGCGCGAGCGGCACCTCGACGCCCTCGGTGCGCTTCAGCATGTCCGAGAAGAGTTCTGCGCCGATCGCATAGTCCTCGGTCTGCGTCGCGCGCTGCGACTCGAGCCAGTCCGCAAGCGACTTGAAAGCGGCGACGGCCTTGCGATTGGCGTCCGCGTAGGCCTGCTGCAGCGCCTCGTCCTTCACCCCGGAGAACGCCCTGGGCGCGTCGTCGCGCAGGAACGGCACCATGCCGCCGAAATTGGCGACGCCCTCGTCGATCCAGGTGCGCGGCATGGGCGTGCGCAGGTTGGCCTGGATCTGCGCAGTGGCGGCCGGGATGTTCGACAACCACTTCGTGAAGTCCTGCAGGCGCTGCTCGAGCGGCGCATAGGGCTTCGTCAGGTACGGGTCCGGCGTCAGGAAATCGAGGTTCCAGTCGAAGTAGAAGGTCGGGTTGCGAAACGGCCACTCCGCCCGCTCCAGCCAGAAGAGATTGCGGTCGACGACGGCGAGCACGTAGTCGCGTTCGAACCGCTGGTCGTCGGTGAGCTTCGCGCCGTCGAAAGCTTTCGCCTGCGCGGAAACGGTCTTGAGCCGCCTGATCTCGGCGGCGATGCCCGCAGCGCTCCAGTCCGGAAAGCGGCCCGCGTATTCCTTGCGGCCCGCGGTGAACGCCATCATCGGGTGGGCTTCCATGAAGTCGTCCGCGAACTGCTGGACGAAAGCCGGCCAGTCCGGGTCCTTGCGGGCGGCCTGCCCGTGCTCCTGCTGGCAGGCGCCGAGCAGGGGGGCGAGGGCGACGAGTACCGTCAATGGCGCCAGGCGCATGGGCCGCTCCGGTTCGATCGGAGGCCAGACGTTAGCAGTCGTGGCCGCAAGCGTCGAGTCCGTCCGCGGTTAGAACACGCGCCGCGGCGCGCGGTCGAATCCGGAGTGATGCGACGTATCCTCGCCGCCATGGCCTGCGCCGCGTTCGCGGCCGCCGCCCACGGCATCGAGCGCGTGACGGTACCGGGCGGCATGATCACGATCGAAATTGCCCGCGCGGCGCCTGCGCTCGATCTCGGCGCGCTGCACGACTGGGTTCGCCGGTCTGCGGGCGCCGTCGCGACTTTCTACGGCCAATTCCCGGTTGACGAAACGCGACTCGTCGTGATGCCTGTGCCGGGCCGTGGCGTCAGCGGCGGGCGTACCTGGGCGGACCGTGGAGGTCTCATCCGCATCCGCGTTGGCGAGTCGACGACGGTGGAGGATTACGCCGCCGACTGGGTTCTCGTGCACGAAATGACGCATCTCGCGCTGCCTTCCCTCCCGTCGGACCAGGAATGGCTCGAAGAGGGGCTCGCGACCTACGTCGAATCGCTCGCTCGCGCCCAGGCCGGCGGCTTGAGCGACGCGGCGGTCTGGTCGGGCTTCGTGCGCGGCATGCCGAACGGTCTGCCGCAACCTGGCGATCGGGGCCTTGACCACACGCATACCTGGGGGCGCACCTACTGGGGCGGCGCGCTTTTCTGCCTGCTTGCCGACGTCGAGATCCGCCGGGAGACAGGCAATCGCCGCGGGCTGCAGGATGCGCTGCGCGCGATTCTCGCCAGCGGCAACATGGAAACGACTTCAGGCGTCGACGAGGTACTCGCAACCGGCGACCGCGCCGTCGGCGTGCGGGTACTCGAGGAGTTGTACGCCCGCCACCGGAATGCCGCGGTGACAACGGACCTCGACGCCCTCTGGCGCCGGCTCGGCGTCATTCCGACGGGACGGGCAGTGCGATTGGACGACGGCGCCGTTGATTCGTCGATTCGCCGCAGCTTGACCGCGCCCGACCGCGCCGACCCCCTAAGCTGACAAATTTCGCCGGCTTGCGAGCGGTAGTTGAAGTAGCTCGCGATCAAGACTGGGCGGCTTCGCCGCATAGCACCTTTGGACGGGTCCCAGACGCGCGAAAAGCGGCGATAATCGCGCGGCACAACCTGAACCTTGCGACCCGGGCGCAGCGCAGGGCAACGTGGCTGAGGACAGGGGATCTAATTCAACAGTAGGATTCACCTTGAAGTACATACCCGGTGCGCTGGCCGGCGCCGCGCTTGCCCTGCTGCTGTCCGGTTGCGGCACGCCGACCATGGCCGCGAAGACCGTCAATCCGGAGAGGCTCGCCAAGGTCGAGTGCTCCAGCCTCAAGTTCAGCGACGACTTCTTGGCGAAGTATCCGGATGCGCCTGCAGCCTGCATCGAGGCGCGCGAGTACAACGGCAAGCGCTACGCAAAATTCAACGCCAAGGTTTATCTCAACAGTGCCGATCGCACGACGGTGACGCTGCTGAGTCCTGCGGGCGAGAGCCTTTCGACGTTCAGCTTCCGGCCCAACCCGGATTCGCACGTCAAGGTGAAAGGCACGGAGACGAGATTCAAGGACCTTCACGAGGGCGAGCCGATCAGCTTCTGGATCTCCGAGGAGCGGATGACGGCAAGCGAACTGCCGGCGTCGACGGACGAGTCCTGGGCGGTGCTGCCGCCGATCAAGTAGAAGTCATTACCAGCGACACAATCAGGAGGATTTAACTTGAACAAGATACATCGCGCACTGATCGGATCGGCGTTGGTCCTGCCGTTTGCCGTCGGCCTCGCGCACGCCGAAGACCCCATGGCTTCGGACCACAAGATCGCGTGCAGCGAAGTGAAATACAGCTCCGAGTTCCTCACCAAGTACCCGGATGCGCCGGCGGCATGCCTGGAAGCGGTGGAGAAGGGCGGCAAGCGCTACGCGAAGTTCAATGCGCGCGTCTACCTCAACAGCGCGGATCGCACGACGGTCGAGCTGCTGAACACGAAGGGCGACCGCCTCTCGTCGTTCAGCTTCAAGCCGGCCGCGGACGCCGGCGTCATCATCAACGGCGAGAAGGTGAAGTTCACGGACCTGAAGAAGGGCGAGAAGATCTCGTTCTGGGTTTCCGAAGATCGCCTGACCGCGTCGGAAATGCCCGGCGACACGCACGAGTCCTGGTCGGTCCTGCCGCCGCAGTAAGCGCGGCACCGGCACCATTAAGGGTCCGGCGCCGGGCGCCGGACCCTTTTTCATTCCTGCGCGGCTGCAGTTTCGGCCGCAGGCGTGATCTCGAGGTCGCCGTAGTCAAAGCTGAAGTCGGCGACCGGTGAATACGCTTTCATCGTGATGCGCGCCGGCTTCCCCGCGGCGTCGAGCGCGAAGGTTACGAAGGCAGGCTCGATGAGCCGGTCGGGCCAGCGTGCGACGAAGGTGTCGTAGGCCCAGTGCTCGAGCGGCGCTGCCATGCCCGGCGTCTGCCGGAAGTCGATCGTGAGCTGCCCGTCGGTCTCGCGCACGTCGATCGGGCCGTACCACGGGTCCGCGTAGTGCCCGGCATAGCCCGCCGGCGGCAGCGACGGTTTCGACTCCGGGCGCGCCGCGCCAGCCGCGCGCTGCGCCTCCACGCCGGCGGCATTGCGCTCATCGAAGAGCGCCTTGAAGGCTTTCGGCCAGTCATGCTTCGGCAGGCCGAGGTAGTGGTCGAGCAGTTCGTACTCGAGGCCCGGCACGAACTCGTTGTCCTCCGAGTTGTTCACGATCGCGAATCCGACGTTCTTCTCCGGTATCAGCACGACCACCGTGCGGAAACCCTGCGTGCCGCCGCCATGGGAGACGATCTTGTGCCCGCGGTAATCCTGGACACCCCAGCCGAGGGCGTAGCCGCGGAACTGCGGCGCGATGTCCGCGAGCGCCGGCGGCAGCGGCGTCAGCGGCACCGGCACGACCGGCTGGAACATCTCGGCGCTGCTCGCGGCCGAGAACAGCCGCTGGTCCGAGCCCGGTATCCGGCCCGCCGCGAGCTGCACCAGCAGCCAGCGCGTCAGGTCGTTGGCCCCGGCCGCGATCGCGCCCGCCGGGCCGCAGTTGGCGCCGAGCTTGACGCGTTGCTCGTCGAAGAGCTGCTGCGGGCCGACGCCGCGCAGCTCGCGGTTGCGGCCGTGCGGAAAGGCGCGGTCGGGCGCGACCAGCCGGTCCACGTCGTTCGTGACGGCGGTCGCCATGCCGATCGGCTTCAGGATCCGCTCTTCCGTGAAATGCTCCCAGGTCTGGCCCGTGACCTCCTCGATCAGCTGGCCCGCAACCATGTAGAGCACGTTGTCGTATGCGAACGACGAGCGAAAGCTCGTGGCGGGCTTGAGGTAGCGCAGCCGACGCACCGATTCGACGCGGCCAAGCGGGTTATACGGGACGAACAGCAGGTCGCCCTGGCCCTTGCCGAGGCCGGAACGGTGCGTGAGCAGGTCCCTGACGGTGATCTCGCGCGTGACCCAGGCGTCGTACATGCGAAACCACGGCAGGTGGTCGATCACCCTGTCGTCCCAGCCGATCCTGCCTTCATCCACCAGGATCGCGAGCGCGGCCGTGGTGAAGGCCTTGGTGGTCGAGCCGATCTGGAACAGCGTGTCGGCGTCCACGGGATCGGCAGAGCCGAGCTTCTTCACGCCGTAGCCGCGCGCGAGCGTCACCTCGCCGTTCTCGACGATGGCGACCGCGGCGCCGGGCACGTCGGATGCCTTCATGACGGCGGCGACACGCGCGTCGAAGTCCTTCGGCGGCGCGGCGAAAGCGACTGCAGGCAGCGTGGCGATCAGGATGGCGATCAAGCGGCGCATGGTGGTCTCCGGTTGGATCAGGCGGCGGCCGGAGCCGGGCGCTTGAGGAGGCGCCAGACGCCGATCGTGAGCAGCGGCAGCATGAAAGTCGCGATCAGCAGCCAGGCCATCGCCCGATAGCCTTTCGCGATCAGCGCGACGAGGCCGAACTGCTGCGCGGCGAAGATAGCGACCACGAGCAGCACCGCCGTGCAGGCGAGGCGATGCGCAGGCGGGAAACCGCGCCCGCGTTCGGCCAGCACGCCCGCAATGCGTTCGTTGATCGCGTGCACCGAGCTCACGCTGCTCTGCAGCAGTGCCGCGAAAATCATGACCTGAAATGCGCCGTGCAGGAGCGGCAGCCCCATCCGGCGCAACATGAAGTCGGCCGGCAGCACCTCGGCGCCGATGGCGGGATAGAACGCCATCATGCACAGGAAGAAGAGCAGCGCCGGGATGATGGCGAGCGGGCCCGCCAGCAGGCCGGCAACGACGGCGTCGCGGTCGCTCGTCAGGTGGCGCAGGACCGGCAGCACGACCGCCGCTGCGACCACGTTGTAACTTGCGTACGTAATGCCGGCACCGACCCAGCCGCCGGTGTCCGTCGCCCCGGCGAATCCCTCGCCGATGCGCGCGCCGAAACGCTGAAAGCCGAAGAACACGAACAACGCATAGACCGCATACAGGAACAAGGAGGCGTATTTGAACAGCCACTCGACCGAGCGGTTGCCGAAGGCCGTGAAGGTTGCGATGAGCGCCGTCAGCAGCAGGATGCCGGCGATCGTCGGCCAGCCGAACATCGCCGCGCCAAGCGCGCCGGCTGCAGCGCCGTAAACCGCGAGAATCAGGATGAAGAAGAAAAGATAGGTGGCCTCGAAGGCGATCCAGCCCCGGCCGAGCAGGGCGCGGAAGAATGACCGGTAGTCATAGCTGCCGATCATGCGCGCAAACAGGAATGTCACGACGCAGACCAGGCTCCAGAGCAGCATCGCGAGCGCCATGGCGGCGACGCCGCCCCAGGGGCCGAGCGGCACGAAAAACTCGGCCAGTTCGCGCCCCGTGGAGTAGCCGCCGCCGATGACGACGGCCTTGAATGCGAATCCGGGCAGAAGGAAGCGCTGGAACCGGGTTTGGCGGTCCATCAGGCGAGGCAGCAGTCGACCAGGCGCTCGAAGGCCGCCCCGCCACGCAGCGGATCGGCGACCGGCAGGCGCATCTCGCGCGACGTACGTTCCATGAGCGCGCCGGCGTCGGCAGGGGAGAGCGATGCCGTGTTGAAGCTGATGCCCGCGCAGCGGATGTCCGGGTTCGTGAGGGAGCCCATGGCGACGTGGCGCGCGATCGCTTCAGGCAGTGACGGCGTCGGAAATTCCGGGTAGCCGAGCAGCGCCGCACGTCCCGGCTCGTGGCACAGCACGAAGACGTCGGGCTGGCTGCCGTGCAGCAGGCCGAGCGACACACCGGCGTAGGCCGGATGGAACAGCGAGCCCTGGCCCTCGATGACGTCCCAGTGATCGGGCGCGGCGTCGGGACTCAGGAGCTCAGCGGCGCCCGCCAGGAAATCGGAGACGACGGCGTCCATCGGCATGCCGCTGCCGGCGATCATGATCCCGGTCTGCCCCGTGGCGCGGAAGTCGGCGGCGATGCCGCGCCGGCGCAAGGCGCCTTCGAGCGCGAGCGCCGTGTACTTCTTGCCGAGCGCGCAATCGGTGCCGACGGTGAGCAGGCGGAGGCCAGTGCGCTTGCGGCCGGTGCCGACCGGGATGACGGCAGGCGGCGTGCGCACGTCGATCAGGCGCCGCCCAAGGCGCTCGGCAGCGTCGGCGAGGTCGTGCGACGCGCCGAGCTTGCCGTGCATGCCCGAGACGACGTCGAGGCCCGCCTCGAGTCCCGCCACGAGGCCCGCGATCCACTCCGGCTTCAGCACGCCGCCCGTGTTCGCGACGCCGATCACGAGCGCGCGCGCGCCGCGTGCCTGCGCCTCTTTCGGCGTGAGCCGAGGCAGTCCCGTCGTGATCTTGCAGCCGGGGCTCGAAAACTCGCCGACGCAGAGCTCGCGCGCCCAGTCACGCAGGCCGAAGGCCGTCTTGGCGTAGCCTGCCTCGGTGGTGTCGCCGAGGAACAGCAGATACGGCCGCGGCAGCGAGACGACGAGCGACGCGGCTCCGGCGTCGGTGACGCTGGACGTACGGACTGCGGACACGCTGCCTCCCTGCGGCTGGCCGCCGGTCAGAACCGTATGCCCAGCGACAGCCCGATGGTGCGCGGGCGGATCGTGGCGATCCCGGCCGCACCGTTCGGGAATGAGCCCGGCGCGATGATATCGGTGATGCCTCGCTCGTCGGTCACGTTCTTGCCGTAGAACTCGACGGAAAACTTGTCGAAAAGCAGGCCTGCCCGCAGGTCGACCGTCGTATAGGCGCCGGCCTCGTGTCTGGCCGACGTGGGATCGTTCGGGTCGATGCGATTGCCGAAGTCTGCCAACCGTTCGCCGACATAGGCAACCTGGCCGCCGGCGTAGGCGGTCGCGTCGCCGAATGCAGCCCACTCGTAGTCGCCGCCGAGAGCGAGGGACCACTCGGGAACGAATGGCAAGGCGTCGCCGTCGAAGCCGCCGACGAGGGGATCGGTATCCTGCGTCAGCTGGGCGTCCGTGTAGGCGCCGGAGAAACTGACGTTCAGCCCGCCGGACCGCGCTGTCGCGGTGAATTCGATGCCCTGGCTCTCGGCCGTGCCGCCGTTTGCATTGACGCCGAAATTGTTGACCACCTGGAACAGCTGAATGTCTTTCCAGTCGAGGAAGAAGGCCGCGACGTCGAGCGAGAAGGCGCCGCCGGCGGTTGCCGTCTTCAGGCCGATCTCGTAGTTGGTCAGCTCGTCGGAGCTATACGTGGCAGGTGCGCCGCTTCCGGGAGGCAGAACATTGGGACCGCCCGGCCGGAAGCCGGTGGCGACCCGTGCGTACACCGAAGTCGTGTCCGAGAACTCGAAGCGCGGCGACACCGAGTACGTGAACGGGCTCTCCGAGGACTTGAGGCCGCCGTAATTCTGCTCGATCGGGCCCGGGAGAAGGACAGGGATGATGATGAGGGCCTTCTGCGTGGCCTCCTGGTCGTTCTCGCTCCAGCGGCCACCGAATGAGAGGCCGAAACGATCGGTGAAGTGCCAGGTCGCGTTCGCGAAAAGCGCCTTCTCCTCGTAGGAGGAAGTGAGGCTGACTTCGGCGAGAGCGGGAATGCCCGGTGCAGCGTCGTCGGTGCCGGGCACGGCGGCGAATATGCGTTGCGGGTCGATGCCGGAGTGCTCGTTCGTGTAGTAGGCGCCCAGCAGCCACTCGAAGCGGTCGCTGTCCGGCGAGACCAGGCGCAGCTCCTGCGTGAACTTGTCGGTGGCGGTGTTCTGCCTCAGGAGGCCGGACAACGGATTGTCGCCGGTGCCAAAGGTGCTGTAGACGAGCGTCATGAGCTGGGCCGTCCCGAGTCCGGCGCCGACCGCGTCGAGCACGGCGGCATCGCGCTGGAAGTTCTCCGAGAACTTGCTGTAAGCGGTCACCGACTCCAGCGAGACCGGACCCATGTCCCAGTTGATGGTCGCGCTGTAGAGCCGGTACTGAATGTCGGTCCACTCCTCGTGATAGCGCGAAGCGACACGCCCGCCGTACAACGGCTTGAGGGTGACGGGGTCAACCTCGTACGCGTCCGAGTTGTCGCTGTTGATGTCCTGGAATCGCACGGACAGGTCGAGCGAGAAGACCTCCGAGGGCTTCAGCAGCGCGGAGAGGCGGCCGCCGGTCACTTCGCTGCCATTCAGGTGATTCTCGACCCGGGTGCCGTCCACGATGTTCACCTGCGGCGCATTCGGGTCGAGCACGACGGCGGGGATCGGATTGTTGCCGATCGACTTCGTATAGCCCCCGTCGTTGCGGTAGAACGCGCTGATGCGGGCGGCGAAGTTCTCGCCGGCCGGCAGATTCAATACGCCGGTCGTCGCGTAGCCGAGATCGCTGCCGGAGACGTCCTCCACGGAAGCCTGGACCTTGCCCTCGAAACCGTCCGTGGATGGCTCGTTCGCGACGTACTTGATGACGCCGCCGAGTGAACTCGCCCCGTAAAGCGTGCCCTGCGGGCCGCGCAGCACCTCGATCCTGGCGAGGTCGAAGGTGTCGAAGTCGCCCGACAGTATCGAGGCATTCGCGAGGCCGCTGCTCGAGCCGAATGGCACGTCGTTGACGTAGACGCCGACAGTCGAAGCGACGCCACCCGTGTTGATCCCGCGCATGGTGATGCGCGTGATGCCCTTGGTGCTCGAGTTGAGGCTGAGGCCGGGGATCATGGACGCGAGGTCCTGGAAGTCGACAGCCTGCTGCCGTTCCAGCGCCTCGCCTGCCAGCACGGACACCGACATCGGGATGTCGGCGAGCGCCTGGTTGCGCTTCTGCGCCGTCACGACGACCTCGTTCAGGCTGGTCGTGCCGGAAGTTTCGGCTCCGGCCGCGGCTGCGGCAAGGGCCACTGCCACCGCGCCTGCCACCGTCAGCGCATTCCGCCCGCGATGCTCGTTCATTGCCCGTCTCCCTTCTCGGTTGTGGCCGGTGCCGGCACCCATACGGTGCCCAGCAGCCGCCGGAAATTGCCGCCCAGCACGGCCTCGATGTTCGAGTCGCCGTAGCCGCGGCGGATCAGTGCCTCGGTCAGGTCGAAAACTTTCTTCGGATGGTCGAAGCCGTCGGTGTCGAGCTTGTCGCGGAACGCATAGCTCGACTTGTAGGACGCCATCAGTTCCTTGCGTTGCTCGGCCGGCATGTCGTCGTAACCGTTCAGGTCCGAGTCCGAACCGATGCCGACGTGCTCGATGCCGACGAGCTGCACCACGTGGTCGATGTGGTCGACGATATGCTCGACGGTCGTCGGTTCCCTGTCGCGCACGAAGTTGCGCACGCCGGTAATGCCCATGACGCCGCCTTTCGCGGCGAGCCTGGTGATCGCCTCGTCGGTCTTGAGCCGCGGGTGGTCGTTGAGCGCGCGGCAGTTCGAATGCGTGATCGCGATCGGCCCCTTCGACAGTTCGATCGCATCGAGCGTGGTCCGGTCGCCGCAGTGCGAGGCATCGACCAGCATGCCGACCTCGTTCATGGCTTCGATGATCGAAGCGCCGAAGTCGCTGACGCCGCCGTCGACGCGGTCGGTACCGCCCGTGCCGAGGAAGTTCTGGCTGTTGTAGGTAAGCTGCGAGCAGCGCTGCCCGAGCTGGTAGAAGGACTTGACGTCCTTGGGCTCCCTGAAGTGCTCCGAGTTCTGCACGCCCATGATCACCGCGCACTTGCCGGCGGCCTTGGCGCGGTCGAGGTCGGGCGCCTTGTCGACGACCGAAAAGAGATCGGCATTGCGCGCGCAGAATCCCTGCCAGGCGGCGAGGAAGCTGAGCGTCTCCTCGACCACGCCGGGCCCGCCGGTGCCGATCGAGTTGTGTAAGCCCGTGATGCCGCAGGACCTGAACTCGGCGACCTGCGCTTCGGTGAGCGGATTCGAATACGCCTCGGGCGAGAAGTCGATCTTGAGCGGGGCGAGCATGTCGATCACGAGTGACCGGGCGACAAGGTCGACGGCGCGCATTGAGTAGGCGGCAGCGCCGGCGAAAACGCGGAAGGACGCCAGGTTCAGCATCGGCAAGCCGACGCCGAGCGCGACCGCTCCGGCGGTGCCCTTGAGCAGGCGCCGCCTGGTGACTCGGCTCCCCCTGAGTTGCGCCATCATGCCTCTGCCGGGAAAAATATCCCAGCGGGAAATATTAATCCTGATTAGAGAATTGTCAATTCGGCCGGAAAAATGGCGTCAAGCCGCGGTGCCCCAGCCCGGTTCGGGGTAGGAAACCCTGCCATTCTCGAAAACCATGGCGGGGACCCGGTCGTGCGCGATGAAGAGGGTGCCGTCAAGGTCGTTGATGTCGCACAGCTGGCCGAGGATCCAGGCCGGCGCCATCGCGAGGCTGGTCCCGACCATGTTGCCGACCATGACGCCGAGCCCGAGCCTGCGCGCCTCGGCCACCATCGCGAAGCCCTCGGTCAGCCCGCCGCACTTGTCGAGCTTGATGTTGACGATGTCGAAGCGCCCGACCAGCGGCTCGATGTCGGCCAGGCCCTGCACGCTCTCGTCCGCAGCGAGCGGAATGGGGCAGCGAAACCCTTCGAGTTCGGCGTCGCGCCCGCGCGCGAAGGGTTGCTCCACCAGCTTGACCTTGCAGCCGACGAGGTCCGGCATCAGCGCCGTGAGGCTCGTGGCGTCGAAGCCCTGGTTCGCATCCACACCGATCCATGCGTCGGGTCGCGCGCGGCGCACGGCGCGCACGCGTTCGGCGTCGAGCGCCGCCTCGCCGGTCAGCTTCAGCTTGAGCGATTTCGCCTGCGCGTACTCGACCGCCTTGGCCGCCATTGCGCCCGGGTCGTTGGCGGGAATCGTGAAGGTCGTGAGCAGCGGGCGCGGGCGCTCTATGCCCGCGATGCGCCACACCGGCTGGCCGAGGCGCTTTGCCTCCAGGTCCCAGAGCGCGCAGTCGAGCGCATTGCGCGCGCCGCCGGGCGGCAGCAGGCGGCGCAGCGATTCGCGGTCCGTGCCCGACTCGATGTCGCGGCGCACGTGTTCGATTTCCGCGCACATGTGCTCGACGTCGTCATCGAGGTAGTAGACACCCGCCGCCTCGCCGCTGCCTGCCGCCCCGCGTTCGCTGATGCGCGCGACGACCGCACTTACGTCGGTAAACGTGTACCCCGTTATCGTGAACGGGGCCGAGAGCGGGATCGATTCCCGCGCGACCGCAAGCTGCATCAGTAGTTCGCGCTGAGCCCGACCAGGTGGTAGGCCACGGCCACCCAGGCGCAGACCGCCGCCGCGAGCACCAGCACGATCGCCCAGATCTTGCCGAGCGGGCGTTTCGGCGCTTTCCACACGACCGACAGGTGCCAGAGTGCGAGCGCAAGCCCGGCGAACACGGCGATCGTGCCGAATATGTGCAGCACGTACACGAGCCAGTCGAACCGCGACGACAGCATCTTGAGGTCGGCGAACATCATGAGGATGGTCCCGATCCAGCCGCCGATCGCGGCGAGCGAGAGTAGCGCGCCGATGCGGCCGTAGCGGTAGGCCTTCGCCTCGACGCCCGCGTAGGGCAGGGGCTTCCGGTAACGGCGGCGGACCAGCGCCGCGACCGGCCAGAACAGAACCGTGAGCGCGAGCGCGGCGAGGCTCGCGACGGTCGCCGGCATCAGCCAGCCGACGCCCTTCGCCCCGGTCGAGCGCTCCATGTACATGAAGGGCGAGATCCACTCCGCCGTGAAACGGGTGACTTTGCCGTCCTTCACCTCGGCCGCCATGCGCGCCTTGCCGTCGGCCTTGCGCCAGACCCAGGGAGCGATTTCCTTCCACTTGGACGGCTCGCCGTTCAGGTCCTTGAGCAGCGGCGTCGAGATCGTCCCGTCTTCGTTGACGACGACCTTGACGGGCTGGAGCAGGTTGAGCACGCTCAGGAAAGTCGTTTCCGCGCGCCGCGAGCTGATGTAGCTGCCGGCCATCTGCGCGGCATGCGCCTTGGCCGTCACCTCATCCACCGAGCCTTCCGCGGCCGGGCCCGGGAAATAACGGTCGGCAAAGCTGCGGTAGAAGGCCTCGCGCAGCGGCCCCACCGCGCCTTCCTTGCCGGCGCTGTTGAAGGAGATGAAGTAGCCGACGCCGTCGTCCACGTAGAGGTGCAGGTCGCTGTGGAAGTACTGCGTGTCGCCGCCGTGCGAAATGATGCGGTGGCCGTTGGTGTCGGTTTCGTAGAAGCCAAGCAGCATGCGGTTCACGTTCGGGATGATCGTGAGCGGCGTGCCGTGCATCTTCTTCGCGGTTTCCTCCGACAGGATACGCGCATCGCCGAAGGCGCCGTTCTGCAGGTGCGCGATCATGAAGCGCGCCATGTCGGAACCAGTCGCCGCCAGCGAGCCTGCCGGCGCGAGGTTGATGTATTCGTAGCCCTGGGGCTTGCCGGTCGCATCTTTATAGCCCAGGGAAACGTCCGGTTTGAGATTCGCGGGCAGCGGCTGGCGGAAGGAGGAATGCGCCATGCCGAGCGGGCCGAATTCGTTCTTGTCGAGGTAGTCGTAGAATGGCATCCCGGACGTGCGCTCGACGATGTAGCCGGCGAGGGCGGTTGCGTAGTTCGAATACGCCGGCATCGTGCCGGCCTTGAAGATGCGTTTCGGTATCCAGGTCTTGACGGTGTCGCCGAGCGGGACGATGCGTGATTCGTCCTCAAAGATGAGTTCCTTGACCGCTTCTTCGAAACCCGCGGTGTGCGTCATGATGTCGCGCATCCGGATGGGTTCGCCGTCCGGTCCGGGCGGGATCTTGAAATCGAGGTACTGGTTGACGTCGCCGTCGAGGTCGATCTTGCCCTGTTCGACCTGCTGCATGACGGCGGTCCAGGTGAAGAGCTTCGAAATCGAGCCCGGACGGAACAGGGTGTGCTCCGGGTCCACCGGCTTCCTGGCTGCAACGTCCGCGTAGCCATAGCCCTTTTCGAGCAGGACCTGGCCGTCCTTCACCACCACCACGACCGCGCCCGCAATGTTGCCTTTCGCGATCGCAAAGGGAATGAAGCCGTCGAGCCAGGCCTCGAGGTCGGCGCGGGAGAGTTCAGGGCTCGCGGGAGTCGCAAGCGGCGCCGGGACCATGGCTGCCGCCGCCGTCGATTCCGTCGGCTTCGGCGCCGGCGGCACCTGGGCGAGCGCCGCACATGAAAGGAGGGAAGCAGACAGCAAGGTCGCGAGCGGAGAAGTGGCGCGCATGGGCAGGCCCCGGCTATTTATCCTGATGAGGCCATGGTAGTCCCAATTGGAGAATGACGTCAAAGGGTGGCTGACCGTAGAATCGGCTGCGGAAGGCGGCACTGGAGAACGACCCTGACATCCACCAGGACGCGACGGCCGACGCTGGGCAGCTTGCTGAGGGGGCTTCGGCTCCGGAATCGCTGGACGCTCAAGGAGATGAGCGAGCGCACCGGCATTCCCCTCTCGACGCTCGCGAAGGTGGAGCACGACCGGCTGACCCTGACGTACGACAAGCTGCTGCAGCTCAGCCAGCGGCTCAACCTGCGCATGTCGGACCTCTTCAGCGAGTCGGACGGCGCGAGCGAAGCGCCGATCACGGCGCGCCGTTCCATCGGGCGGCTGTCCGACGCCATCCGCGTCAATACACCCAACTACGAATATTTCTACATGTGCCCGGAGTTGCGGCGCAAGCGCATGGTCCCGACGGTCACGCGCGTGCGGGCGAAGAGCATTGAGGAGTTCGGCGAGCTCGTGCACCACCCGGGCGAGGAATACATCTACGTGCTGCAGGGCCCGGTCGAGATCCACACCGAGTTCTACGAACCTATCCTGCTGCAGACGGGCGAGTCGATCTACATCGACAGCACCATGGGCCACGCCTATGTCGCGCCGAAAGGCCACGACGAGGCGCTCGTGCTCGGCGTTTGTTCCAGCGCGGATGACGACCTGATGGACTCTCTGCTGGCACTGCACGACGACGACGCGCCGTCGAAGCCGAAGGCCCTCAAGCGGGTGACGGCGAAACGCTGAGCGCGCGCTTGAACGTCTGCCAGTCGCGGATGTTCCAGTCGATCACCAGGAAGCCGAGCACCCAGAGCAGCTCGTCCCAGACATAGAGCAGCTGGCCCTTCGATCCCCAGTACAGGGCGATCGCGAGAATCAGCGCGTACAGAAGGATCTTCACGCGCTCGAGCGCGAATGCCAGCGAGTCGCTGCCGGCGGCCCGGTGCTCCAGGCGTACCAGCACCTCGGTCGCGAACATCACCAGGAGCCAGGCAACGCTTTCAGCGAGGTCGGTCCAGGCAAGGATCCTGGCCTCGCGAAGTCCCGCGCGGTCGGTCAGTACGCGCTCGTCGCCCAGCGCGAAGTACTCCGGGCCGCGGCCGACGGTGCGGCAGTTGTCCGGGTCGATCTCGAGGTAGTCGCGGTTGCGCAGGAGGCTCCAGCCGCCCGTGTACGCGCAGACGTCGGCTGCGTCCGGCAGCCGCGTCGGGTGGTAGAACTCACGAAGCGTGATGTCGTTGGAGAAGCTCGTGTGCAGGATCGCCACGTAGCACACGAGCCGGACTCCCTGCACCAGCCATCTCGTCGCGCCGGTCCATTCGCGGTCGACGAGCACCCACGTCTCCAGCTCGAACAGCAGGATCAGCGTGAACCAGGCAATGAGGTCGATCGAGGTGACGTAGGCGGCGAGGATCTCGAGCAGGCCCGAATTCGCGTTGAGCGTGAAGTGCGCCGATTCGACGTCCTGCGAGAGATAGAGAATGGAGTCGACGAAGAGCAGCGCGTAGACAGTCCACTTGAACCATCGGCGCCAGCGGATCACGGGATCGGGTGCCTGGCGTCCTGGCTCGCGCTGAAGCAACGGACCGGGCCGAAGTCCGCGGCGTCCAGCAGAAACACTTCCGTGGGAACGGGCGAGGGCTTGACGGGGAGGTTCGTCAGCGCCGGCAGTGCCTGCATGTAGATGTCGAGCCGCCGGATGATCTCGCGTGAGCGCGACTCGGATACCTGGCTCAGGACCCGAAAATGGGGCGTCACGAGCGCCGTCCATTCCGCGCCGCCGGCGGGCGCAATGCAGGCAAGCGCGACTGCCGGGGCGGCGGCGAGCAGGAGCCGTGTTCGCGACCGCGTGCGCACGATTCAGCCGGCTGGAATCGGAAACGGCGCCCTGTTGAGTGGGCAGTCGAGCATTGACATCGCGGCTCGAACGCGCTTACGCGGCGGCAAGTATTGCGTCGAGCTCACGGATCAACCGGTCCACCTCCACCTTCGTCGTGTAGTGCACGAACGACAATCGGACGGCGCCGTCTTCCGCGTCGATACCGAGCGCCTGCATCAGCCGGTAGGCATAGAAGTTGCCGACCCCGATGCCGATATTCTCCACGGCGAGGCGCGCTGCGATTCCCGCCGAGTCCCGGTCCTTCGCCGTGAACGAAACGGTCGGCGCGCGCCCGACAGCGCGGGTGCGGCCGATCAGCCGGATCTGCGGGTGCTGCGACAGGTAATCGAGCAGGGGTTGCAACAGCGCGGTTTCGTGCGCACGGAAGAGTTCACGCACGGCGGCGGCGCGCGCCCCGACTGGCTGCCCCCCCTGGCCGTGGTGATCCGCGACGGCATCCATGTAGTCGATGACGCCGTTGACTGCCGCGATCTGCGCGTGGTCCGGGCCCGCCGGCGTGAAGCGCGCGCCGGGCTTGCCGTCGTTGAAGAAATGTCCCTGGTTCGGCAGCGCGGCATTCACCTCGCGCCGCAGGAACATCGCGCCGAGGTGCGGCCCATACACCTTGTACAGGGAGAAATAGTAGGCATCGACGCCGAGCGTGCCGATATCCGGCATTCCGTGCGGCGAGAAGGCGACGCCGTCGACGAAAGCCCAGGCCCCGGCTGCGTGCGCGAGGTCCGCGAACTCGCGCACCGCGTTGATGCTGCCCACGAGGTTCGAGCAGTGCGTGAACGCGACCAGCTTCGTGCGCGGGCCGAGCAGCGCCTCCAGCCCGCCGCGCTCGAGCTCGGCCGTGACGGGATTTACCTTCCATTCGCGGACCGTGATGCCGTCGTCGGCGAGCCGGCTCCAGGCGCCGACGTTCGCCTCGTGGTCCTGGTTCGTCACGATCACTTCGTCGCCGGGCCCGAGCCGGCGGCGCAAGGCCTGTGCGAGCACATAGGTATTCTGCGAAGTCGACGGCCCGAAATGCATCTCGTCGACGCCGACATTGAGCCAGGCGGCCATGCGCTCCTTCGCGGCGTCCATCTGCCTGCCTGCCAGGGCCGAGGGGCCGAAGGCGTAATAGGGCTGCACCCTGTTCTCGCGGTAGTAACGGTCGAGCCAGTCGATGGTCTGGCCGGCGGCGTAGGATCCGCCGGCATTCTCGAAGTGGGCGAAGCCTGCAAGCGCAGGCACGCGGAAGGCCGGGAACTGCGAGCGCACGAATTCGACGTCGAGTGTCATCGGCAATCCCCTGCGAGTGGCCCAGCGGGGATCATCTGCAACCGCGGCGGTGCGGTCAACGAGCGCTTGGGTTCGCGCGCCGCACCGCCCCTTCGCGGATCCGCGTGCCGACCCTGACGATCGTGTTGATGACCGGGATGAGCTCACGGCCGAGGTCCGAGAGCGAATATTCGACCGAGGGCGGCGAGGTCGCCACCACCTCGCGCCGGACCACGCCTTTTTCCTCCAGATCGCGCAGCCGCGCGGTCAGCATCTTGGGCGAGATGCCGGGGATGTCGCGCTGCAATTCCCCGAACCGACGCGCCTCGCCCGACAGCTTCCAGATCAGGCTCGGCGTCCAGGCCCCGCCCAGGACCGCCATGCAAGCCGCCATCGGGCAGCCCGGCGGGGGCGGCAGCGCCTTGCTCTTCCTCACCTTCAGGCCCATCGCGAATCCCCCCGACCGGTTACCGCGAAGTTACCGGAAATATGAGCTTACGTAAAGTTATCTCATATACAAAAGTAAGTACTTTGGGTAACTTGTCTCCTCCCAAACAGGAGACAGCATGAAGCTCTATTACAGCCCCGGCACCTGCGCGCTCGCGCCTCACATCGTCGCGAGCGAGGCGGGCATCCAGGTCGACCTGGTCAAGGTCGACCTCAAGACCAAAACGGTCGAGGCGGACGGCGACTTCTGGACGATCAACGCCAAGGGCTACGTGCCCGCGCTCGCCCTCGACGACGGCGCCGTGCTGACCGAGGGACCGGCGATCGTGCAGTACCTTGCCGACCTCGCGCCGGCGAGCGGCCTGGCGCCGGCGAACGGGACGTTCGAGCGCGTACGTTTGCAGGAAGCGCTCAACTACATTGCCGCGGAAATCCACAAGAGCTATTCACCGCTGTTCAGGCCGGACGTGCTGCCCGCGGTCCGCGAGGAGCGCCTGGAGTACCTGCGCAAGCGTTATGCGCTGCTGGAAAAGCAGCTCGAGGGCCGGAAATACCTGTTCGGGCACCGGTTCACGGTCGCGGATGCGTATCTCTATGCCGTGACTCGTTGGGCGCGCGGCGTGAAGCTCGACCTCGCGCAGTTTCCGAACCTCGAGGCATTCCAGAAGCGGGTCGGCACCCGCAAAGCGGTGCTGGACGCCCTGCGCGGCGAAGGGCTGATCGCGGACAGTCAGGCCGCGTAAACTACCGGCTCACCGGCAAGTCGAAAAGCGGGGCCCTCGGGCCCCGCTTTTCGGTGTCATTGCCAGGAGAGCTTCATGTCGAAGGTTTCGAAGGCCGCAATCGCCGTCCGCGTGCTCGCGCTGGCTGTCCTCGCGCCCGCGCTCGCAACAGCGGAACAGCCGGCGACGGCGTCGACGGATCCCGGGAGCAGGGCGCGCGCGGCAGAATCCGATTTCGAGCGGCGTGAGGTGATGATCCCGATGCGCGACGGCGTGCATCTGAAGACCTTCGTCCTGGTGCCGAAAGGCGCATCCGGGGCGCCAATGATCCTGGATCGCACGCCTTACAATGCCGCGTCCCGCGTTTCGCGCTTCGAGAGCCCACATCTCGCGTCCGTCGTCCCGCAGATGCTCGATACCGCGGTTGCCGCCGGCTACATCGTCGTGTACCAGGACGTGCGCGGGAAGTACGGGTCGGAAGGCGACTATGCGATGACGCGGCCGCTGCGCGGGACCTACAACAGGACCGCGACCGACCATGCCACGGATACCTACGACACCATCGACTGGCTGGTGAAAAACGTGCCCGAGAGCAACGGGCGTGTCGGCACGATCGGCGGATCGTACGAAGGCTTCACGACCCTCATGTCCGTGATCGATCCGCACCCGGCGCTCAAGGTCTCGGTTCCGTTTGCCCCGATGGTGGACGGCTGGATGGGCGACGACTGGTTCCACAACGGGGCTTTCCGCCAGGACGGCGCGCTTGAGTACACCTACGAGCAGGAAGCGACGCGCAAGAACGAGGCCAAGTGGTGGTCGGGTACCTACGACACCTACGAGTTCTTCCTGCGTGCCGGCAACGCGGGCGATCTTGCGAAGGCGCGCGGGCTCGACGGTCTAGAGTACTGGCGTGCGCTCAGCGAGCACACGAGCTATGACGATTTCTGGCAGTCCCAGGCCATGGACAAGGTGCTCGCCGCGCGGCCGATCGCCGTCCCGATGATGATCGTGAGCGGGCTTTTCGACCAGGAGGACATCTACGGCGGTCCCGCGCTGTTCAAGGCGCTCGGCCCGCGCGACCCGGACGGAAAGATGATCCATCTCGTGCTCGGGCCCTGGAACCACGGCGGCGGCCGGCGCGATGGCCGCGGCATCGGGGACCTGCAGTTCGAGGGCGAAACGGCGACCTGGTTCCGCCGCACCGTCATGCAGCCTTTCCTCGATCACTACCTGAAGGACGCGCCGATGCCCGACACCCCGCGCGTCCTCGCCTACGAAACGGGCGCCGACACGTGGCATCGCTACGACAGCTGGCCGAGATCCTGCGCGACCGGCTGCAGCGCGAAGCCGCGGGATCTGTACCTGCTGGCCAATGGCGCGCTCGGTTTCGAACGGCCGTTAGGTGAGAAGCAGGCGTTCGATGAATACCTCGCCGATCCGGCAAAGCCCGTGCCGTACCGCAGCCGCCCGACGCTCGCCTCAGGCGCGGAGGGCTCGACCTGGGGCGAGTGGCTGGCCGATGACCAGCGCCAGGCGGCCTCGCGGCCGGACGTGCTGGTCTACCAGAGCGAGCCGCTGCGGGAAGCCGTGCGCGTGGCCGGCGAGCCGTGGGCGCGCCTTTTTGCCTCCACGACCGGCAGCGACGTCGACTGGGTCGTCAAGATCATCGACGTCTGGCCGGCGGAATTCCCCGACCACCCGAAGATGGGCGGCTACCAGCAGATGATCTCCGCGGACATCCTGCGCGGTCGCTTCCGCGAGGACTTCGCCGTGGCGAAGCCGGTCGAGCCGAACAAGGTCCTCGAGTACCGCATCCGGCTGCCGCAGGCGAGCCACACCTTCCTGCCCGGCCACCGCATCATGGTGCAGGTCCAGTCGAGCTGGTTCCCGCTCTACGACAGGAACCCTCAGACGTTCGTGCCGAACATCATGTTCGCGCCGCCCGGGAGCTACGTGAAGGCGACCCAGCGGGTCTGGCGCACCGCGGGCCAGGCGTCGGCGATCGAGCTGCCCGTCATTCCTTAGCCACTCCGGCCGGGCCAGCAGGGAGAAAGGGCCACCGAGTCGGTGGCCCTTTCCATCTCGACTCAGGGCAAGGGCTGTCCCGCGCAGGTGACTCGCCGGTTCCAGTCCGCGAAGGACCCGTCCGGGTTGTTCCGCCACGCCCACACGTGGATCTCGTAGAACGCCGGGAGGCCGTAGCGGTTCGGCGTCCCGACAAAGTTGAGCAGATGGCCGTCGAGCACCGGCACCTCATCTACGTAGTCGGACGCAAACGTGATGAATTCGGTGCCGACCAGGCGCATCCTGCCGTCGGGCATGGGCTCGTAGATGAGCGCCTCCGGCGTCTCCGCGTCCACCCCCTTCGTGAGCAACGACATATTGATCATGTGCACGCCCATGGCTCCGCTGTTGGGCCCGCTCACGCAGGGCGTGCCGGGGACGTAGCCCGCCGCCGACGCGGCGTTGATGTCGCGGAACTTCGCCGTCGCCTTGCGCACTTTCTGGATCAGCGGCGAGTTCTCGTGCCAGGCATTCTGGTCGGCCGTGTGGTTGTGCTCGACGCTGGTATCCGCCATGCCCGCGACCGGCATCAGGAGCGCCGCGACGGGGACCAGTGAGGCCAGAATATTCATGTTCATGATGTACTCCCGGTGATTGAGTTCACGGCGTCAGGTCGACCGGCACCTCGGTGATGCGGTCGACCGGCAGTTGGTTGAGGGCAGCGGCCTGGCGAATCGCTGACTCGCTCGGGCCTTCGTATATGCAGAACGTCCTGGTCCGATCGGCGTTTGCGAACGAATTGATCCAGTGCACGCCGACTGAAGCGTTGTTGGCGTTCACTTGCGCCTTGGCCGCGTCGTCGAGCCCATCCAGGGCTCCCGCCGGAAATGTGCGCTCGATCAGGTAGCGGTGAGTCGCCTGGCCGGCGTCGGCCTGGGTGGATTCGACCGTTGCAATGTCTCCTGCGAATGCGCGGGCCGCCAGGAGCAGCGGCACGAGTACCGTCAATGTCTTCATCTTCGCCTCCGTTCGTCGTCGTATTTAAGATCTGCGGGTGCCGATGACCGGAGACCTGTCACGAGCCGAAGGCGGGGGAAGCTACTCCGCGGTCGAGGGATCGATCACCGCCGCCACGCGCGAGATCCGGTTGGCCGGAAAGCCCCCGAGTTCCGCGTGACGCATGACGAGCGACTCGTCGGTCGCGTGGTAGATGCAGTAGAGCCTGTCGGCGGTGACATAGCTGTGGATCCACTGCACGCTGGGCCCCAGGCTCGCGAGGACGCCGCAGGATTTCTGCGAGATCTTCTTGAGCTCTGCCGGACTCAGCCTGCCGGCACCGGGTATGTCTCTCTCGATCACGAACTTCGGCATGTGATTCTCCCTGGAATGGTCATCGGCTGGCGGCGATGGTGGGACTGCTGCCGGCCGGCGTCTTGAATCCGTCCTGAATTTATTCTAAAGGGTTGCTGCGTGGACCTGATACGCATCGGGGCATTCGAGCTCTTTCCGGCCGACAGGCGCCTTTGCACTGCAGGCAGGCCGGTCGACGTCGGCGCGCGCGCCTTCGACCTCCTGCTCGTGCTGGCCGAGAACCCGGGCCGGTTGGTGACCAAGGCGACGCTGATCGAGCGCGTCTGGCCGCACCTGGTCGTGGACGAGAACAACCTGCCTGCGCAGATCGCGAGCCTCAGGCGCGTGCTCGGTGCGGCGGCGATCCGGACCCTGCCGCGTTATGGGTACCGCCTCGACCTGCCGGTGACGCGAACGTCCACGGAAGCAGATGCGCCGCCCGCGACGCCGCCGGCGCTCGAGCCGCCGCCAGCCGCCCGGCGGCTGGACCCGCTCGTCGGCCGTGCTGCGGATCTCGAGGACCTGCGGACGGCGCTCGATCGCGAGCGGCTGGTGACTCTGGTCGGGGCCGCCGGCGTCGGCAAGTCGAGACTCGCGCGCGAGCTGGTCGCGCGCGTGCTGGAAGCCGGCGGCGTCACGACCGCGATCGTGCCGCTCGAGCCCATCCAGACCGTGGACGATGTGCCTTTCGCCATCGCGCTCGGTCTCGGGTTGTCGCTGCCCGACGATGCGGATCGCTACATTGGCCTGAAGCAGGCACTCGAAGGCGCAGACTTCCTGCTCGTGCTCGACGGCGCCGAGCACCTTGCGGCCGCACTTGCCGCACCGCTCGCGACGCTGGTCGTGGGCGCGCAGCGCCTGCGCCTCCTCGTCACCAGCCAGGCGCCGCTCGGCCGGATCGGCGAAACGCTGCACCGGCTCGGGGCGCTGCCGATCGACGATGCCGTCGAGCTCTTCGGCCGCCGCGCCCGGCAGGCCGACCATCGCTTCGAGCCCGGCGCCGGACACTCGGCGGTCGCCTGCGAGATCTGCCGGCGGCTCGACGGCAATCCACTCGCGATCGAACTGGCCGCCGCGCGCGTGCCGGCCTTCGGCCTGCCGGCGCTGCTCGAGAATCTCGACGACCGCTTCCGCCTGCTGAAGCTCGCGGGCAAGTCAGACGATACGCGCCATGGCGTCCTGCAGGCCGCCTTCGACTGGAGCTACAGCCTGCTCAGTCCGCCGGAGCAGCGCGTATTCGACCGGCTCGGCGCGTTTCCCTCGAGCTTCACGCTCGATGCCGGTGCGCGCGCCGTGGCTGACGATGCGATCGACCTGCCGGGCGCGATCGACTTCATCGGCCGGCTCGTGGACCGCTCGCTGGTCACGGTGCTTGCGCGCGAGCCGGCTCGCTACAAGCTGCTTGAGACGGCGCGCTGCTACGCGCGCGAGAGGCTCAAGGCGTCGGCCACCCTGGAGGACGCGGAGCGGCGCATGGCGCTCGCGGAGCTGCATGTGCTCGACCGCGCGTACGAGGACTACTGGTGGGTGGACGAAGCCGTCTGGCTGCATCGGCACGTGCCGGAGATCAACAACGTGCGGGGCGCCCTCGATTGGGCGCGGCAGCACGACCGCGCGCTCGCCGTGGCGTTGCTCGGCTCGGCCTGGCCGCTGTTCGTCGAGGCGGACCTGCAGGTGGTGGCGCGCGTCGCTCACGATGACGCGGTCGCACTGCTCACCGAAGCCGTCCCGAAAGCCCGCATCGCGCGCTTCTGGGAAGCCGTCGCCACTTACGACTCCGAGCGCCAGGTCGATCGCGCGTGCTACGCGGCGGAGCTCGCTGCGCCCATGCATGCCACGGCTGGCGACTCGCGCTCCGAGTACTACGCGCTGCTGCAGGCCGCACTGAGCGGCCGCGACGACCTCGAGGCGGCTGGGCGCGCGCTCACCGCGGCCCGGCGCCTCGAGCAGCCGACCTGGCCCACGCGACTCCTGGCCCATGGCGCGATCGTGGAGGGGGCACTGCTGACGAGCGCCGGGCGGTATGCGGACGCGCGCGCGGCGTTCCAACGCGCACTCGACCGCGCGGTCGCGACAAGCGAGCGACAGGCGCTGGCGGCAACCGTGAACATTGTCGAACTCGACATCGCCTCCGGCTCGCTGGCGGGCGCCCTGCAGCTTGCGCGGCCACTCGCGATCAGCCTGCGCCATGCGGGCCGCCGCGAAACGCGGATCGAGCTGCTCGCGCTGCTGTTCGGCGCCTTGCTGCTCGCAGAGGAAATGGATGAAGCGCGCGCCGCGGCTACCGAAATCATCGAGCTCGCGCAGCAGGACACCGGCAAGCTGTACCTTGCGCTGGACGCGATGGCGCTCCTCGCCGCAATGGACGGGCGTCACGCGATCGCGGCGCGGGTCGCAGCCTGCGCGGATGCTGCCAACGTGCACCATGGACAGTTCCGGCGGCGACCGGCGGCCAGCCGAATTCGGGGCGCCGTCGAGGAGATGCTCGGCGCGAATCTCGGCGCGCAATGGCGCTCCCGCGGCGGCACGGACGCCGGCGTGCTGGACGAACTGGAAGCCTGCCACCACGCGCTCGGCCTGCGCGGCTAGCTCTCGCGCGGCGTCTCAGGAGACCGGATCGGCGATCGGGGCCCGCGCGGGCGCGCGCGCCGGGACTTGCGCATAGAGTTCGAGCAGCCGGCCCGCCATAGCGCGGCCCGACCAGCGATCCTGGGCAACGCGGAGGTTTTCCGCGCCAAGTGAGGATCGAAGTGCGGGATCGCCGAGCACACCGGCGAGCGCGGCCGCGAACTCATCCGCGACTTCTGGCACCACGAGCGCGCCAGCGGCGCCTTCCAGCACGAATTTTGTCCCCATGACCGCGGTGGAAACGACCGGGAGCCCGAGCGCCATCGCCTCGAGCAGCACAAGTCCCTGGGTTTCGGTCCGCGAGGCGAACACGAAGCAATTGGCTGCGCGGTAGCAGTCGAGCAGGGGGCCGGCGCGGTCGAGGTAGCCGACGAACAGGGCATTGCCGTCGAGGCCCCGCGCGGCGACGTCGCGTTTGAGGTGCTCGAGTGCCGGCCCTTCGCCGGCAATGACCAGCAGCGCGTCAGGCAGGCTGCGGCGCAGCCGTTCGAGCATGTCGATCAGGAAACCCATGTTCTTCTCGAACGCTACGCGGCTCACGATGAGCGCAACAGGGCGATCCGCAGCGATGCCGTGGCTGGCGCGGAAGCGCGTGCCGTCGCCGCCGGCGAGTGCCGGCACGTCGAGGCCCGTCGGTATCACGCGGATCTCGGGCCGCACGCCGTAGCCGCGCAGCGACTCCGCCAGCTGCGGCGAGGGCGCGATCACGGCGTCGACGGCGTTGCACTGGTGGCGCGAGAGTGCGCGCGCGAGCCCGCGCAGCAGCTGTCGCGGTGCCCAGGGCAGGTAGTGGTGGAAATACTCCTCGAACAGCGTGTGGTAGGTCTCGACCACGGGGATACCGAGCCGGCGAGCGGCGCGCAGCCCCGCGTAGTGCGCGACGAATGGCGTATGGACGTGCACGAGATCGAACGGGCCGGGCAGCGCGCGGATGCATGCGTCCATCTCGCGCCTGACGGGGAGCCGGTCCTCCGCGTCGATCGGAAGCGCGCGCGAGCGCACGCGCACGACGCCGGGCTCGTCCCTGCTGATTCCGGGATAGCCCGGCGCCACGAGCACGCTGGACGCACCCAAGGCCTCGAGATCGCGGCGGAAGGTCTGGATCGAGGTCGAGACGCCGTTGACCCGAGGAAAATAGACGTCCGACAGCATGAGGACGCGCGGACCGCGCGTGCTCATGCGGCGAGGAACGCCGCGGCGCGCAGGCTGGCGAGCCCAAGGCCGCCGCCCAGCAGCGCGCCGGCGGCGACGTCCGTCGGGTAATGCAGGCCGAGCACGACCCGCGAGAGCGCGACCAGGACGGCGAAGCCGGCGAGCGGCGCGGAGAGCTCGGGCAGGTAGTGCGCGCCGAGGATGGCGAATGCCACTGCGTGCAGCGTGTGACCCGACGGAAAGCTGTAGCGATCGAGCGGGACGGCCGCGCAGCGGATGGCCGCATGCGTGATGAAAGGGCGCTCGCGCACGGCGTGTCGCTTGATGAGCTTGTATGCGAGCAGGCCCGCGGCGCCGGTCGCGAGCAGGTGCAGCGCGGCGGGCGCGCCGCCGGGCAGCGCAAACTGCGCAAGGATCAGCGCATACCAGATCCAGCCGTCGCCGAGCCGGCCGACGAGCGTGAACAAGGCGCGCGGCGTCGGCAGGCCGCTTGAACGGTTCAGGAGCCGGCAGAACCGCAGTTCCGCCTGGTCGAAACGCTGGAACGCCGTGGCGAGCCGCGTACCCATGTGCCGCACCTCACGATGCCAGGGCGAAAGCATGGGGCCCGCACATTGCAATGCGATGACGGACGGATGAACGTATCGTGTCAAATCAGCGACTTATGTCGCTTACCGAACGCTCCGTCTGAGGAATTGTGACGACCGTCAGAAGAACTGGCGGGTCGCGATCCGGGCGCCTTCCACCAGCGATGCCAGCTTCAGGTACACGATGTCCGGGTCGACCGGGCCGAAGCCGCCGAAGGTGCCGAAGCCGCAATCCGTCCCCGCTATCACGCGCTCGCGCCCGACGATCCCGGCGAAGCGCTGGATGCGCTCGGCGACAAGCTCGGGGTGCTCGACGTAGTTGGTCGTGGTGCTGAGGACGCCCGGGACGAGAATCTTGTCTTCCGGGACCTTCTGCATTTTGAAAACGGACCATTCGTGGGCATGGCGCGGGTTCGCGGCTTCGAACAGGAGCGCCTGCGGCTTCGCCTTGATGACCACGGGCAGGAGGCGCTCGAGCGGTATGTCGTGGTGGTGCGGGCCCTCGTAGTTGCCCCAGCAGATGTGCATGCGCATGCGCTCCGCCGGCAGGTTGCGCAGCGCGTGGTTCAGCACCTCGACGTGGCGCGAGGCCGCCGACAGGTAGTCCTCGACACTCGCGTTGCGGTACATGGTGTGCCGTCCCATGCCGAAGTCGGGCGCGTCGATCTGCAGCAGGAAGCCGGCGCCGACGATGGCCTCGTACTCGGCCTGCATGGCGTTGCCGAGGGCCTCGAGATAGGCGTCCTGGCTCCGGTAGTGGTCGTTCGGCTGGAACAGCGCGAGCACGCCGGGCGAGGCCGCGTTCATGAAAGCCTCGACGGGCTTCGCCGCATCGACCGCCCTGCGGAAGTTCGCGAGGTCCTCGTTGAGCGGCCCCGTGTCCTTCAGCGCGATCTCGCCGACGCAGCGCGGCCGGCGGTACTTCGCGGTCGCCCCGCTGGCCGCCAGCCTTGCCATGAAACGCGGGAACTCGACCAGGTCCTGGCCAGGTTCGCGCGGCGTGTCGCCGCCGAAGCCGGCGAAGCGGTCGGCGATGTAGGTCGCGTAGCTGATCTTGCTGGTCTCACCGTCGCTCACGACGTCGATGCCGGTCTCGACCTGGCGGCGGACTACCTCGGCGACGGCCTCCGTGATCGTCGCCGCCGCCGCGCGCGCGTCGGGCAGGTCTGCGCGCTCGCGCCCGAACAGCACGTCGGTCACCGCCTGCGAGCGCGGCAGGCTCCCGACGTGCGTGGTGAGGAACCGTTCGCTGCTCGTCCTCATCGATACATGTTGTTCGAGCGGTGATCCCCGCCAAGCCAGCGCTTCAGCTCGCCATGCGCGTCCTTGAGGCGCGCCGCATTGATCTTCGAGACGTCGGGGTGATCCAGGGTGAACTCGACGATGAGCCCGTTAGGGTCGGTCGCATAAACCGAGCGGCAGTAGCCGTGCTCGAGCACGAACGACTGCGGCTCCTTGTAGCCCGCGGCCTTCAGCCGCTGCTCGATCCCCTGCTGCGTCTCCTTGTCCACGTGCAGGGCGATGTGGTGGAAGGGAGTGAAAGGCATCTTCGGCCCGAACTGCTCGGCATCGCCCGGGTCCGCGAACTGGAAGAAGGCGAGTGCGCCGCCGTCGCCCAGCCCGAAGAAACAGTGGCAGTACGTGCGCTCGGCGCCGAACAGCAAGTCCTTTTCGCACCAGGTCGCGAGCAGCGGCAGCCCGATCACGTCCTCGTAGAACTTCCTCGTCGCCTCGAGATCCTTCGAGACGTATGCGTTGTGGTGGAGCCTCGTCGGGAGCTTCGCCTGTGTTGCCATGTCCGGCCTCCATTCAGAACGTGTACTCGACCTCGATGCCGTAGCGGATCGGCAGCGCCTTGAACAGGAAGCCGCCCGGCGAGAACTCCGCATTGTACTTCTCGTCCGTGATGTTCTTGCCCCAGAGCGTGGCCGTCCAGCGGTCGGCGCCGAGCGCGATGCGCGCGTCGACGATGTCGATCGGGTCGCGCGAGGTCGAATTATACGGGTCCCACCAGGTGCGGCCGGTGTGGCGGTAGTCCACGCGGAACATCAGGTCGAGGCCGCCGACCGGCACCGTGTACTGCGCGCCGGCATTGGCCGTGTTCTGCGAGACGAGCGGGGCCTCGTTGCCCACCACGGACTCGTCCTCCATGTCCGTGATGTCGCTGTCGGTATATCCGTAGCTGGCATACAGGTTAAGCGCCTCCGTCGCCTGCCAGTTCGCCTCCAGCTCGAAGCCCTTGTAGCGGGCGTCGAGGTTGCCGAGGTTCTGGGTCGAGTTGGCGGCCAGGAACACGAAGAAGTAGCCGTTCTCGGAATCGGTGTAGAAGCCCGTCGCGCCGAGCTTCAGGCGCCCGTCGAGCACGGTCGACTTGATGCCGAGTTCGGTCGTCTCGGCCACCTCGGCATCGAACAGGTCGTTGACGCCCGCGATGCCGTTCGCGTCCGCGACCGCGCCGACGCCGGTCTGGTTGAAGCCGCCGCTGCGGAACCCCCGGCTCCAGCCGCCGTAGATCGTCGTGTTGTCGGTTGGCTCGTAGCGCAGCGTGAACTTGGGCTGTGGCTCGCTCCAGGTATGCGTGCGCACCTGTCCGCTCGAGCCCGGCGGCGTGCCCGCCGGCAGGAAGGCCTCGGGCGTGTCGGTCGTATTCTCGCGACGGTCCTGGTCGTAGCGCAGCGCGACGTCGAGTTCGGTCTTCTCGCCCATCTCGAAGGTCGCGTCGGCGAATACAGCCCAGGCGTCGTTGTTCTGCGAATCGGCGAGGAAGGTCGCGCTCGGGTTGGGCTCGGTGAACGGCCGCGGCTGGTGGTAGACCGGGTGCACGCCGGTCCCGTCGTCCACCATGTTGCCGGTCGATATGAAACGGTCGGTGTGGACGTAGTAGGCGCCCGCGATCCAGCGGACGCTGCGGTCGGACGGGGAGGTGTAGCGGATCTCCTGGCTGTAACTCTCGATGTCGAGGAACTGGCTCTGGTTCAGGTCGAAGCCGAGGATCGCGTTGAACAGCGAGTTCGCCGCCGGGCGGAAATCGAAGGCGTCGCCGGTCAGGATCTCCTCGGTCGAGTTGTAGTGGGTCACGGACGTCAGCGTGCCCTCGCCGGCGCCGAAGTCGAGCTTCAGCGACGTGTTCAGCAGGTCACGGTCGTTGATGCCCGGGTTGTCGAGCTGGATCGGCTCGTCGACGTCGTTGGCATCGTTCACGTAGCCGCCGAAGGGGTTCGCCTCGTCCACCCGCGGCACGTCGAAGTAGAGCGCCTTGGTCCGCAGGTTGTCGAATGCGACGCGGAAGTCGCCGGTAAAGCTGTCGCTCGGCTTCCAGACGAAGCGCACGCGCCCGGAGAAGTCCTCGACCGGGTCCGCCTTCTCGTTCAGGAACTGGTTCTCGAGGAAGCCGTCGGTCTCGTAGTAGTTGATCGAGGCGCGATAGCCGGCGTTGCTGCCGATCGGGCCGCTGACGCCCAGCTGGCCGCGCAGCGAGTTCTCGTTGCCGTAGCCTGCCTTTGCGGTCGCCTCGAACTCGTCGGCCGGCGGCTTGGTCGTCACGATGATGGCGCCGCCGATCGCGTTGCGCCCGTACAGGGCGCCCTGCGGTCCCTTCAGTACTTCGATCTGCTGGACGTCGTAGAGCTCCTGGTTGAACTCCGCGGGGTTCGTTTCGAGCACGCCGTCCACCTGCACAGCGACGCTGGGCTCGCTGTTGCGCGCCTGCGAGATGCCGCGAATCACGACGAAGGCGTTGCCCGCGTTCTGGGTCTCGACCAGCTGCATGTTGGGGACCATCTGGATGAAGTCGGCCGGGCGGTCGATGCCGGCGTCCTTGATGGTGGCCTCGGTGAACACGTTTACGGTCACCGGAACGTCCTGGTAGGACTCGTCGCGCTTGCGCGCCGTGACGATGACTTCCTCCATCTGGGCGCTTTGCGCCATGGCGGGCAGCGCGATCGCCGAAGCGAGAATGCCGGCCACCGACATGGAAATGCACGTCCGCTTGGATGTGAGCATGAAAGTCTCCGCGTTATGTGTTCGAGTGGACCCTGACGGGGCCTGGCGAGCGCGCCATCTCCTCGCGGACGATGGCGGCTCCGGCGACCATCGCCTTGAGCTTCCCGGATGCGACGTCCCTGTCCAGGTACTTGAGCCCGCAATCGGGTGCGACGACGAGGTCCTCGGCGCGCACGAACGGCAGCGCGCGCCGGATCCGCGCCGCCACGATCTCCGGCGTCTCGACCTCGGAAGTCCCGAGATTGAGCGTGCCGAGCAGGATCTTCTTGCCCGCGAGCGTCCCGAGGATGGAACAGTCGAGGTCGGGCTGGGCGGTCTCTAGCGAGACCTGCTGGCACAGGCAGCCCGCGAGCTCGGGCAGGAACGAGTAAGCACTCGACCTGACGTGAATGAGTGCGGCGTAGCCGAAGCAGATGTGCACTGCGGTCGCGCCGCGCACGCCCTCGAGCGCGCGGTTGAGCGCGGCGAGGCCGTATTCGCGGGCCTCTTCGGGCCGCGCCTGCATGTACGGTTCGTCGATCTGCACGACGTCGGCCCCTGCCGAGAACAGGTCGCGGATCTCGGCATTCAGCGCCGCGGCGTAGTCGAGGGCGGCGAGCTGCCGGCTGCCGCCGTAGTGGTCGACCTGGGCCTGCTGCGCCATGGTGAACGGGCCCGGCACCGTCACCTTGACGGGCCTCGACGTGTGGCGGCGCATGAATTCGAGGTCGCGCACGCTGCACTGCGTGGCGGCGCCGGATTGCGCCCGTGACGCGCGGTACCGGCACCGGGTGGCCGCTGCGGTCGAGCGCAGCTGCCCGGGTTGTCGAGGTCGACGCCTTCGAGCGCGTTCGCGAAACAGGTTCGAGTAGCTTTCGCGCCGGATCTCGCCGTCGGTGACGATGTCGAGGCCGGCCTGCTCCTGCGCGCGGATCGCGAGGATGCGTCGCGTCGTCCTGCGCCTCCTGCAGGCGGTCGGCGGGGATGCGCCAGATTTCGCGCGCGCGCACACGCGGCGGGAAGCGGCCCGCGAGCATCTGGCGGTCGATCAGCCAGTCCGGTTGCGGCATGCTGCCGACCAGCGTCGTCGGAAACAGCGCATGGGCGGATTCCGTCATGCGCGTCACCCTGTCGCCCGGCGCGCGGATGCAGTCGCGGTCGCAGGCCAGCCGTTGTTCCCGGCGAGCGCGGCGCGGATGGACTTGCCGTGCTGGTCGAGCAGTGGCGCCGCGAGCACCGAGGTTGCGCGCTGCGCCGTCGAATTGCAGCGCGGGACGCACCGCCTCTCGCGCGCCCTCGATCGCGGCGTCCACCGGCACGATGAGCCCGAGGTGGCGTGCCTGCGGGTCATCGACCACCGCGTCGATGCCGTTGATGGGTGCAAAGGGCACGTCATTGCCCGAGAGCCGTGTCACCCAATCGCGAGCGGGCGCGCGCGGAAGCGCCGTTCAGCTCCGCGCCCAGCGCCTCGTAGTTCTGGATGCGCGCGAGCCGTTCCGGAAGCGCGGGTCGGCGCGCAGGCGACTCCGCTTCGAGCGCCGAGGTCAGGCCGGTCCAGAACTTCTCGAGCGAGGAGAGGTGAATCGCGAGAAGGCGATCGTCCGCCGTGCGCAGGATATACGCCTGCGCGAGCCGCGGGCGATCGACTCGACTTCGGCGACTGGCCGAGCGCGAAATAGGCGGCGAAGGGTTCGACCGCGAAATGCGCCATCGCCTCGAACATCGAGACCTCGACCAGGCGGCCCGGCCGGTGCGACGCGCGCTCGAGCAGCGCGCCCAGGATGCCGAATGCGGCGTAGATGCCGGTGATCGCGTCGGCCAGCGCGGGCCCGAGGAAGCGCGGGCGCTCCTCGTCGACGACGACGCGAGAGGAAACCGGAGAGCGCCTGGGCCACCGAGTCGTAACTCGGCCGCTCGGCGTACGGCCCATCGGCGCCGAAGCCGCTGATCGAGCAGTAGACGAGCGCGGATTGAGGCGCGCAGGCGCCGGCGCCGGCGCCGAGGCGCTCGGCGGTGCCGGGCCGGAAGTTCTGCATGTAGACGTCGGCGTCGCGACAGCGTCGTCGAAGAGCTCGCGGTCGCCGGCGCTGCTTCAGGTCGCAGCGCGATGCTGCGCTTGTTGCGGTTGTAGGCCTGGAAGTGCGGCGAGTACAGGCCGCGCTGGTAGGCGCGATACGGGATCGCCTTCCGGGCTCTCGACCTTGATGACGTCGGCGCCGAGGTCGGCGAGCATCATGCCGGCGCAGGGCCCGGTGATGAACGTGCCCTGTTCGACGATGCGGACGCCGCGCAGCACTGGCGCATGGCGCAGCGCTCAGCCGCGGTTCGGGCTCGAAGCCGGCGGGGCACGGTCCGTCGTATTGCGATGCGCGGCGGCGCCGGCGTCCGACAGCGCGAAACCGATGGGCCGCTCGCTGCTCCTCGAGCAGGTGCGCGATCAGGCTCGCGGTGCGCGCGAGCGAGCGGCACGCCCTTGACCGCGAGCAGCGGAAAGCCGGCGTCGAGCAGCAACGCCGGCGATCGCGCCGGACACGTTCATGACCAGCGGCTTGCCGCTGACGCCCGGCAGTACGCGCTCGATAGGCGCGCCGCCTCGACGTGTTCGGCGCGGCGCACGCCGTCTCGGCCGCGATCGCGAGCAGGCGGCCGACGCGCGGGTCGAGCGCGCTTGTGCAGCGGGTGGCCGTAGCCCGGGAATGGGCTGCGCGCGCCGCGGCGCCGTCGACCGCGCCGACGGCACCGCGCCGCGCAAGATCGCTGCCGGCTGCCGCCGGCGAGGACTGCCGCAACATGAAGCGCGCGGCCGACTTCTGCGGCGACCCGAGGATCACGGAACCGCAGCCCAGGATGCCGGCGGCCACGGCGCCCTGCAGCGCCTCCGGCGCGGCAGCGAGCGTCATGCGGCCGGCTGCACGCTCGGCACGAGGCCGTGCTCGGCGATCGCGACCAGCGCGGCGTCGAGGATGCGGCGCTGCGCTTCGCTCGGCAGGCTCACCCGCGACCAGCAGCCAGGCATGCTCGGTGAAGCTGATGCTGCCGACGAGGTCGCGGCACAGGTCGCGGCCGCGCACGACGATGGTGTCCGCGTTCGATGCGGAAATGGCCGAAGCCTTGACCGCCTGCGACCCGATCTTCATGCCCGCCCCCTCGCCGTCGTCCCGTTCGATTTCGGATACCGAAAAGAGATTCGACTTCCGAACATGCTGAACGCCTCCTGCGCCCGGCGTCAAGTGCGCGGCAACGGCGCTTTCGCGAGTTCGCATATCGAATAGACTCCGGGCATGCCACGCCGCCAGAACGCCGTGCCGCGGCGCGAGGCCATGGGCGGCCTCGCAAAAGGCCTCCAGGTCATCCGCGCCTTCACCCGAGATCGTCCCGCGCTGACGCTCACCGAGGTCGCCGGCTTCGCGCGCATCCCCGCGGCCACTGCGCGCCGTTGCCTGCTGACGCTCGAGGACCTCGGCTACGTGACCCGCCGGGGGCGGCAGTTCCTGCTGCGGCCGAAGGTGCTCGAACTCGGCGCTGCCTACCTCGAATCCATGGACATCGAGCACCTGACCAAGACGCATCTGGAGGAGCTCGCGCGGCTCACGGGCGATTCCGCGGCGCTTTCGGTGCTCGAAGGCAACGACATCGTCTACGTGGCGCGCACCTCAGTGCGCACCCTGATGCGGCTGGAGGCGCACGTCGGCAGCCGCTTCCCGGCGCACGTGACTTCGATGGGTCGCGTGCTGCTCGCCGGCGTCGCCGAGGAACGGCTGGATGCCTACTTCCGCACGCAGCGATTCGAGGCACTGACCGATTCCACGGTGACCGACCCGCGCAAGCTCCGCCAGCTGGTCGAGGAGTGCCGCAAGGCCGGTTACTCCGCGGTGGAGGACGAGCTCGCCTACGGCGTGGTGGCCGTCGCCGTGCCGGTGCTCGACCAGTACGGCCGCGTAGTGGCGGCGCTCAACACCTCGAGCCATTCGCGCAAGGTCACCAAGCTCAGGATCGTCCGCGAGCGCCTCGCGATGCTGAAGCAGGCGAGCCGCGCCATCTCGGCCGAGCTCGCGCGGGTTCCCGGGCTCTCGCTATCGGCCCAGTTCTGAGCCCGCGTCGGCGGGCGCTTGACGCACCCGCCGGCCGCTCGTAGCCTGATTGCGAACTTTTTTTCGGTATTCGAAAACAGATGCCAGCGCATGACGACTACCTTCGCCTCGGCGAGACCCGGTTGCGCTACCGCGACCAGGGCGCGGGGCGGCCCATCGTTTTCATACATGGGTGGACGCTCGACCTCGAGGCCTGGGACCCGCAGGCGGAGTCGCTCGCGCGCGCGTTCCGCGTCCTGCGCTACGACCGCCGCGGCTACGGGCTCTCGGGCGGCGAGCCCGGGCGCGACGCGGACGCGGTCGACCTTGACGGGTTCCTGGCGCGGCTGCAGCTCGCGCGCCCGGTACTCGTCGGGCAGTCGCAGGGAGCGCGCGTCGCGCTTGCATTCGCCATCGCGTGTCCGGAGCGGCTCGCCGGGCTCGTGCTCGACGGCCCGCCGGACGAGATCGGCGACCCGGCAACCGCGCGCGACGAGGACTTCTCGATCGCGCAGTACCGCACCCTCGTGCGCGAACGCGGCGCCGGGGCCTTCCGCGACGCGTGGCGCGCGCACCCGCTGATGCGCCTTTACGGCGCCGACCCGGTCGCGGCCGCGCTGGTCGCGCGGATGCTGGCGCGCTATCCCGCGCGCGACCTCGCAGGCCCGGCCGCTGCGCCGGCGCCGCCGGCAGGTGCTGCGGCGCTCGCGCGCCTGGCGCTCCCCGTGCTCGTCGTCAATGGCGAGTTCGACACGACGCTGCGTCGCCGCGCGGGCGCAGCGCTGGCGCAGGCGCTGCCCGACGCCGAGCACGTGGTCGTGCCCGGGGCCGGCCACCTGCCGAATCTGGACGACGCGAGCACTTACAATGCCGCGATGCGCGCATTCCTGGATCGTCGGACGCTGGCCGCTGCCTGAATCCGAAAGGGGAAAATCGATGGCCGACATGCTCGTTCTCTACTACAGCAGCTGGGGCCACGTGGAAGCCATGGCCTGGGCCCAGGCCGAAGGGGTCGCGAAAGTCGCGGGCATGAGTGTGGAGGTCAAGCGCGTCCCCGAACTGGTGCCGGATGCGGTCGCGAGGCAGTTCCACTACAAGCTCGGGCAGAAGGCGCCGGTTGCGGACCCGCTCGAGCTCGGCGGATACGAGGGCATCATCTTCGGCGCGCCAACCCGCTTCGGGAACATGTGCGCGCAGATGCGCAATTTCCTCGACCAGACCGGCCCGCTGTGGGCGGAGAACGCGCTGCTCGGCAAGGTAGGCAGCGTATTCACCTGCACGCAGAGCCAGCACGGCGGGCAGGAAACGACGATCACGTCGTTCCATTCGACGCTCCTGCACCACGGCATGGTGATCGTCGGCCTGCCCTACACCGCGCCGGGCATCAGGACCCTGAAGGAGGTGACCGGCGGCACGCCCTACGGCGCGAGCAGCATCACCGGCCATGGCGACGAATCGCGCATGCCCACCGAACTCGAACTCGGCATGTGCCGCTTCCAGGGCGAGCACGTGGCCGGCATCGTGCGCGACCTCGTCGCGGGCCGCGCGGGCCGCGCGGGCCGCGCGGGCGGCAAGCGGTGAGCGCCCGCCCATCGGCGAAGACGCGCGCGGCGGGGGACGACTCGACGCCGTTCCGCTTTTACGACAACCGGCAGAAGTACCTGGCGTTCGTCAACACCTGCAACGAGAAGTCCGCGGTCGCGCATCGGGCCGCGCTCGAGCTCAGGCACGTGCGGCCGATGCCGCCGGCGCTGCGGGTGTTCGATGCGGGCATGGGCGACGCCACGGTGCTCGCGCGCATCATGCGCCACGCGCATGCGCAGTTCCCGACCGTGCCGCTCATGGTCGTCGCCAAGGAAATCAGCCTGGAGGACGTGCGGCTCGGCCTCGAGAAAATGCCGGACCGCTTCCTCGAGCACCCCGCGACGGTGCTCGTGGTCACCAACCTCAACTATTCCGAGGCGCCGCGGTTGATGCCGCGCGACATTCATTCGGCCGCCGCGCTCAACTGGCACGAGGTGCGGCTGAAGGGCCAGACCTCGACCGAATACGCGGAGCAGATCGAGGAACTGTCGGCTACGCTGGCGTTCGGCTGGCAGACCAGGCCGAGCGACAAGACCGGCAACCCGGTTTACGTGCGCCCGTCGGTGCTCGTCGTCTACCGCGAGGACCACAAGTTCCTGCTCGACCGCGTGATCCCGAAGCCGGGCCAGACCTTCGAGTCCTACGACCTGATCGTCGCGTCACAGCCCTGGCGCGCGCGCATGCCGGCGAAGTTCAAGGCCGAAAAAGTACTGGCGCCGCTGTCGCGGAGCCTTGCGCCCAACGGGCGCCTGCTCGTCATCCAGTCCTACGGCCACGACCCTGCGCTCGAGATCATCCAGAGGCTCTGGCCGGACGAAAATCCGTTCAAGGTGGACCGCCGCCAGTTGCTCGCGGCGCTCAAGGCCGAGCTCGGCCGCGACGCCGGCGACTTCAACCTTTCCGTGCCGGCGGACGAGAAGGCCATCTTCCGCTATGAAATGCACACGCTCCCGAACGAAATCGGCGACCGCATCGGCACCTCGACTCTGTTTGCGGCCTGGAACGCGGCGATCTACGTCAACCAGATCGAGGAGGAGCGTCTCGACGAGGTCGTGGCCACGGGCGCCTACCGGCGCGCGACGCAGGACGTGCTGCAGAAGCATGGCGGCCTGTGGTTCAACGACGAGGCCTTTGTCGTGACGCGGCGGCAGAAATAGTGGCTGCGGGAACGGCAGGCCCGGCGCCGGCCGGCGCCGGCCTCGAGGCGCGCATCGCCGGGTTCGCGGGCCGCGCCTCGCTCGAGATCACCGCCAATGACAGCGCGCTCCCCGGCGCACTCGCCGGACGGCTGCCCGCGGGCGCGTCGCTCTACGTCGCCCACACGCCGAATGCGACGCTCGCGGACGTCGCCGAGGCCGCCATCGCCGCGCAGCGCGCGGGCTTTCGCGGTTGCGCCCACCTCGTGGCGCGGCGCATCGCCTCCAGGGCCGAGCTCGACGCCGCGCTCGCGCGCCTGCGCGCGGGCGGCGTCTCGCAGGCACTCCTGGTCGCCGGCGATCTGACGCCGCCGGCCGGTGAGTACCACAGCGCGCTCCAGCTCCTCGAGTCCGGGGCGCTCGATCGTGCCGGCCTGACGGCGCTTGGCGTCGCGGGCCATCCTGAGGGCAACCCGAACATCCCCTCCGATGTCGCCTGGGAAGCGCTCGCGCGCAAGCAGGCCTGGGGCGAGCGGACCGGCGTCGCCGTCCATGTCACGACCCAGTTCGGCTTCGACGCGCAGGCGCTGGCGGCATTCGCCGCCGGCCTCGCTGCGCGCGGCATCGCATTGCCGGTGCACGTGGGCGTGGCCGGCCCGGCTTCGCTCAAGTCGCTCGCGAAGTTCGCCGCCCTGTGCGGCATCGGCGCCACGCTCGGGGCGCTGTTTGCGAATCCGGGCGCACTCGGCGCACTGAAGAGCCTGGTGAAGACGGTGGACGAGACTTTCCCCGCGATCGTCAGCCTGCGCGAGGGAGCGCTCGAGAAGCGGCTGGTGCAGCCGCACTTCTTCGCTTTCGGCGGCGTCATGAAGACCGTGGAATGGCTGGAGTCGGTGCGCAACGGGCGCTTCGAGCTGGCCGACGGAGCGATTGCAATTCGCAACTGAACCCTTCGACGGAGTCACACGACCCATGAGCGACACCTATTTCTTCACCTCCGAATCCGTCTCCGAGGGCCACCCCGACAAGGTCGCCGACCAGATCTCGGACGCGATCCTCGACGCCGATCTTCGCGCAGGACCCGCGCTGCGCGCGTCGCCGCCGAGACGCTGTGCAACACCGGCCTGGTCGTGCTCGCCGGCGAGATCACGACCAACGCGCACGTCGACTACATCCAGGTCGCGCGCGACACGATCAAGCGGATCGGCTACGACAACACCGAGTACGGCATCGACTACAAGCGGCTGCGCGGTGCTCGTCGCCTACGACAAGCAGAGCAACGACATCGCCCAGGGCGTGGACCACGCGAGCGACGACCACCTGAACACGGCGCGGGCGACCAGGGCCTGATGTTCGGCTACGCCTGCGACGAGACGCCCGAGCTGATGCCAGCGCCGATCTATCTCGCGCACCGCCTGGTCGAGCGCCAGGCGCAGCTGCGCAAGGACGGGCGCTGCCCTGCCTGCGCCCCGACGCGAAGACGCCAGGTCACGGTGCGCTACGTCGACGGCAAGCCGCACTGCGATCGACACGGTGGTGCTCTCGACGCCAGCACGCGCCCGAGATGAGCGACGGCGACAAGACCGACTTCGCCGAGGCGGTGATCGAGGAGATCATCAAGCCGGTGCTGCCGGCGGAATGGCTCGAAGGACACGAAGTACCTGGTCAACCCGACCGGCCGCTTCGTCGTCGGCGGGCCCCAGGGCGACTGCGGCCTGACCGGCCGCAAGATCATCGTCGACACCTACGGCGGCGCGTGCCCGCACGGCGGCGGCGCGTTTTCCGGCAAGGACCCGTCGAAGGTCGACCGCTCGGCGGCGTACGCGGCGCGCTACGTCGCCAAGAACATCGTCGCCGCGGGGCTCGCGAGCCAGTGCCAGATGCAGGTCGTCCTACGCGATCGGCGTCGCGCGGCCGATGAACGTGACCGTCTACGACCGACGGCACGGGCGCGATCCCCGACGAGAAGATCGCCGCGCTGGTGCAGCGAGCATTTCGACCTGCGCCCGAAGGGCATCATCCAGATGCTCGACCTGCTGCGCCCGATCTACGAGAAGACCGCGGCCTACGGCCACTTCGGGCGCGAAGAGCCCGAGTTCACCTGGGAGAGGACCGACCGGGCCGCAGGTCTTGCGGCCGAGTCCGGCGTCATGGCGCGCGCGAGCGCCTGAGCCACGCGGCTGCAGTCGCGCGACCTGGCGCCGCGCGGATCCCGAATGAGCATGGGACTGACCGCGGAACAACGGGCGCGACTCCGGGAGGACGGCTTTCTCGTGCTGCCGGACTTTGCGGACCCGGCGAGTTGCGCCCGGTTGCGCGAGCGCGCGTTGAAGCTCGCGCGCAATCACGTGCCGCCGCCCGAGCGCGCCGCGATCTTCGCCGCAGACGGCGGCGCCCGCCATGCCGCCGAGCGGCATTTCCTGACGAGCGGCGAGTCGATCCGCTGCTTCTTCGAGAAGGATGCTTTCGACGGCGAAGGCCGGCTGCGGGGCGAAGCGCACCTCGCCCTCAACAAGCTCGGGCACGCCATGCACGACCTCGACCCGGTGTTCGACGCCTTCAGCCGCACGCGCGCGCTGGCGGCGGTGGCGCGGGACGCCGGTCTCGCCGAGCCTCTGCTGTTGCAGTCGATGTACATCTTCAAGCAGGCGCGCATCGGCGGCGAGGTCGTCTGCCATACCGATCACACCTACCTGTGGACCGAACCGCGCAGCGTCGTCGGCTTCTGGTTCGCGATCGACGACGCGACCACCGAAAACGGCTGCCTGTGGGCGCTGCCCGGCGGTCACCGGTTGCCGGTGAAGGCCCGCTCGCGCCTCAATGCCGAGCGCACGGCGACCGAGCTTGAGGTCCTCGACGAGACGCCGTACCCGGCCGAGGGCCTCGTGCCGCTCGAGGCGGGGCGGGGGACCCTCATTGTCCTCGACGGCGCGCTGCCACATCGCTCGGGCCAGAACCTGAGCGACCGGCCGCGCCACGCCTATACGCTGCACGCGATCGATGCGCGCGCAAGATACCTGCCCGACAACTGGCTGCAGCGGCCGACGCTGCCGCTGCGCGGATTCTCCTAGCCGGGAGACTCGGCGCTATGCCACCACTCGCGGAAGACGCGGCACTGCCCGGCGCTTCCGAACTCGGCGAGCAGAACACCCTCGATGCGCACCTTGAACTGGTCCGGGAGCCGCGTGAAGTCGGCGCGCCAGCGCGCCATGCCCGCGGCCCCCGACACGCCGAAGACCTCGAAGGTGAAGCGGATGTCGCGCTGCTGGCTCACCGCCGCCTGCCATGCGGCGGCAATTTCGGCGGGGCCCATTTGCGGTGGGACCAGCGGCGTCCAGTAGTAGCGCGCATCGTCGGCGAAAAGCCTCGCCGCCGCGCCGGCGTCGCGACCCTCCCAGGCCGACTGGTAGGCGCAGAGCCACGCGCTGAACTGCTCGCCGGTCGCGGCGAATCCGGCCATCAGCGGCGTTCCAGGAAGCGGTCGACCGACACGCGGCCCGCGCCGGCGATGGCGAGCCACAGGAACAGCGCCAGGTACAGGATCTCCTCGAGCCCGAACAGGTCGCCCGGCGACCCGACCGAGTCCCACTGGGCTGACTTCACGGCGACGATCATCACGACGCCGAGCGCGCCGGCCGACAGGCGCGTGAGCAATCCCGCGAGCAGGCAGATGCCGCCGACGAATTCCACGCCCGAGACGAAGGGCGCGAGGATCCCCGGCGCCGGGATGCCCCAGTTCGCGAAGTTCTCGGTGACGAGCGGCAGGTGCGTGAGCTTGCCCCAGCCTGTCCCCACGAACACCCACCCGGTCACGACCCGCGCGAACAGGGGACCGAGCCAGTCGAGGTGGCGGGCGACGCTGCGCGGCCATTCGACCAGGACACTGACGAGTGCATTCATTGGATTCTCCCTGCCGTCAGCCGGTAGACCGGCCCGGCAGGGAGAATGTCACAGACGCCGCGAACCTGCGCTAGAGCGAGTCGAGGAACTCGAGCAGCAGCGCCTGGTCGGTGGGCGAGAGGGCCTGGTAGGCCGAGGTCACGGGCGCGGCCTGCCCGGCATGCCGCTCGATGGCCTCCTCCTGGGTCAAGGAGAGGCCGTCGTGCATCAGGCGATTGCGCGTGCGCAGCGCCCACAGCGGCGCGGTCTTGATCTGGCTCGCCGTGCCGGCGAATTCCGGCGTCGGCAGGAACGGGATGCCGTCCCCGGTGCCGATGTCGTGCAGCAGGAAGTCGCTGTAGGGATGGATCACCTTGTTGCCGAGCGCCCTCGGCGACCCGGAAGGCGTTGCCGTTGATCGGCGTTCCGGGCGGCGCCGTCGTGATCGGCCGGCACGTGGCAGGCGGCGCAGCCGACCTGCGCGAAGACCCGCTCGCCGGCGCGCACGTTGGCCGTGATCGGGCCGCGCGAGGGCGCCTTGGTCGCGCGCATGAAGTCCGCGAATGCGACGATGTCCTCGCCGTCGTCCTCGGGATCGGCGACGCGGTCGTAGGCCGTGCCGAATCCGACGTACTCGCCGCTCGAGGCGTTCTCCTCGGGAAACAGCGGCGACGTGATGCCCATCTCGTTCAGGTAGGCGTCCGCGGCGAAGGACTCGAGGCTGGCGTGCTGCGCTTTCCAGCCGAAACGGCCGATGCGCGCGAGGCTCCCGGCCTCCAGCACCGGCACCTCGAGTGCCGTGCCGCGCAATGCCGCCGGCTGCCGGTCGCGGATCGCCAGCAGCGTGCTGTTGGCGATCGCCTCGACGTAGCCGTCGCCGAGCGTGTTGGTCGAGATGCGGAAGGTCCGGACGGCGTCCTCGAATGCGACGCGCTCGACGATGGCAGCGTGCGTGGCGCGGCTCTGGACCAGCGATCCGCCGAGCGATTCGAAGAAGACCTGGCCGTCCATGCGCCCGGTGCGATGCTCGGCGACCTGGCTCGCGCCGCCGGTCACGACGTTCTGGTGGCACTCGCGGCAGCTCTGGGCGTTGTACGTCGGCCCGAGCCCGTCGTCGATCGTCTCCACCTCCTCGAAGACGAAGCGGTTGTCGTTGAACGAGCGCAGCGGCACGACGTTGTCTTCGTTGAGCGAATCGTAGTCGCGGCCCCTGCGGTGAGTAGCCGTTGGTGCGGTTGTCGAAACCCGTCGGTGCTTCGGTCGCGCGGCTCGAGCCGCGGCGTGAAGCGTCCAGGTGATCGGTGGCCAGCGGCGCCTCGGGCGCGGCGCGGCCGATGCTGCGAAACCGCGCCATGCGCGCCGAATCGGCAAGGCTTTCCCAGGGCATGGCGAACAGGGCAGCGACGGCCGCCGCGAGGAGCGGAAGATGCTTGCGTTCCATGTGGTCCCCCCTTCCATGGCTGTTGTGGACCGGGCGCGGTGGGCACGATCCCTGTGCCCGCGTCATGGAGTGAAGGCGCCTCGGCGGAACCTTACAAGGCGTGAGACGTCGGTGTTCGGCGACGAATCGCCGTCAGTCGGGGGCGAGCGCGCGGTCGACGATGGCGGCAACGCCGTGACGGATCGGATCGCGGCACGGCAGGCCAGTCTCCCGTTCCACTGCGGCGATCGCGCTTTGCGCCGCGGCATCGTCCGATTGCGAGGTGTTCAGGGAAATACCGGCGAATCGCGCGGCGGGATTCGTCAGGCGCGCCGCGGCCATGCAGGTCTCGAAGCAGGCCGCGTAGGCGGGGATCGTAAAGCCAGGATAATCCGCGATGCCGGAGCGCGCAAGGTCGTGGCAGAGCACCATGATGTCAGGCTGGCTGCCGTGTATGAGACCGAGCGTCACGCCGGCGTAGGCGGGATGAAACAGCGAACCCTGACCCTCGACGATGTCCCAGTGACCCGGTGCGGCATCCGGCGAGAGCCATTCGGCCGCCCCGGAGAGGAAATCCGAGACGACGGAGTCGACCGCAATGCCGCGCCCGGCGATGAAGATCCCGGTCTGGCCGGTGGCGCGGAAATCGGCGTCGATGCCGCGCGCGCGCATCTCCTTCTCGATCGCAAGCGCAGTGTACTTCTTGCCGACCGCGCAGTCCGTGCCGACGGTGAGCAGGCGCATGCCGGTTCGCTTCCTGCCGGTACCGGGCATGAATGATTGCGCCGGCTGGCGCACCTCGATCAATCGCCGACCGGTGCGTTTCGCCGCTGCCGCGATTTCGTCGACACCCTTCAGCGGTTGATGCAGGCCCGAGGCGAGGTCGAGCCCGGCCTCGAGCGCGCCGACCAGTGCAGCGACCCAGTTCGGCGCGATGAAGCCGCCGTCGTTGGCGATCCCGATGATCATCGTGCGGATGCCGCAGGCCGCGGCGTCGCGCGGATCGAGATCCGGCAGGCCCAGGTCGACGCGGCAGCCCGGCAGCCGCAACTGGCCCGCGCACAGCTCGCCGCGCCACTGCCGGATTCCGGCGGCCGTCTTCGCGGTCGCGAGGTCCGGCGCATCGCCGAGGAACAGCAGGTAGGGACCCGGGATCATGAACTGGCGTTGCCTCCGCCTAACAGTTTGAATCAAAATCAGATTCTTGTCTTACGGGGGGATTCGATGCAGACGCAGGCAGGCCGGATTACAGCCGCACTGGCGCTCGCCGCCGCTGCCTCGATCGCGCTTGCCGCCAACGACGCCGGCGACGCGGCGATCGGCCGGGTCATGAACGCGTTCGTGAAGCCGGGCCAGCCCGGCTGTACAGTCGGCGTCCTCCAGGGCGGTAGCCTCACGCACCAGGCCGCATTCGGCCTCGCGGATCTCGAGCGGGGCAAGCCGCTCGACACGCATGCCGTCTTCAACCTGGCGTCGGTGTCCAAGCAGTTCACGGCCTTCGCGCTCCTGCTGCTCGAGCAGGAGGGCGAACTGAAGCTCGACGACCCGGTCGTGAAATACCTGCCGGAGCTCGCGCAAAGCGCCCGCGACGTGACGCTCCGGCAGCTGATGCACCATACTGGCGGACTGCGCGACTACATCGAGCTTCTGACGATGAAGGGGCGCGGCGACGCCGACGGCGCCACGATCCAGGAGTCGCTGCTCGCCCTCGCGCGCCAGACCAGGCCAAATGCCGCGCCGGGCGTCGAATGGGACTACAGCAACACGGGTTACTTCCTGCTCGGCGTCGTCATCGCGCGGGTCAGCGGGGCGTCGCTCGCAGAATTTTCGCGCAGGCGGATCTTCGAGCCACTCGGCATGAATGACACGCGCATCGTCGACCGCTACCCCGACGGCATCGCCGCGCTTGCGCGCGGCTACCGGCCCGATGCAAGCGGCTTCGTGATCGACGAGACCGGCTGGGAGCAGGTGGGCGACGGCCAGGTGCACAGCAACATCCACGACCTCGCGCTCTGGGACGAGAATTTCTACACCGGCAAGCTGGGCGGCAAGGCGCTGGTCGCGAAGATGGTCGAGGTCGGACTGCTTGCCGACGGGGAATCGACCGGCTACGCGGCGGGGCTCGACGTCACCGAATCGCGCGGCCTCACCTGGGTCTCGCACGGCGGCTCCTGGGTGGGCTACCGCTCGAATATCACCCGGGTGCCGGCCGAACACTATTCGGTGATCGTGCTTTGCAACCGCGCCGACGCGGACACCCATGCGCTTGCGGTCTCGATCACGGAGCATTTCCTGAAGGGCAGGATCGGTCCTCCCGAGCCCGGGGAGCCGGCGCCCGAAGAAAGGACTGCCGCGCCGTCGTGGCAGCCGAAGGACCTCGGCCGGTACGCGGGCGCCTATTTCAGCGCGGAGGCAAATGCCCGCTGCGTGATCGACGAGCGCGGCGGCGTGCTGGTGCTGGAGACCTGCGCCGGCGGCGACTTGCTGCGCCCGGGCAAGCCCGGCGAATTCACGACGGAAAACGGACTGAGCCTTCGCTTCCCCGCCGGCGGCGAGAAGGCAGACGGCTTCATTTACTGGTCGGCGGGCCTGCGCGGCCTGCCGTTCCGAAAGCTGAAGGAGAAACTCGAGTGACGCGATCGAAATTCGCAGCGGGCGCCGCGCTGGCCGCGGTGCTCGCCGCAAGCGCGGCCGCCTGGGCCGGGGAGGGCGCCGCGACGACGCTCATCGTCAACGCATCGGTCATCGACGGCACCGGTTCGCCGGCGCGCGCGGGCGCCGTGCGCGTCGACGGCGACCGCATCGCGGAGGTCGGCGACCTGGCGCCGAAGCCGGGCGAGCGCGTGGTGGACGCGAGGGGCCTCACGCTCGCCCCGGGGTTCATCGACGTGCACAGCCACCACGAGGACGGCCTGTTCGAGATGCGGGGCGCAGCACCCGTCGTGAGCCAGGGCGTGACGACCATCATCGCCGGCCAGGACGGTTCCGAAACCTACCCGATCCGCGAGCTCTTCGAGCGGATGGAAAAGACGCCGCCGGCGATCAACGTGGCGGCCTATGCGGGTCACGGCACGATCCGGACCGAAGTCATGGGCAAGGATGGCTTCCGGCGCCACGCGACGCCGGAAGAAATCGAAAAGATGGGCAAGCTGGTCGAGGCGGAGATGCAGGCCGGCGCCCTCGGTCTCTCCACCGGCCTAGAATACGACCCCGGCATCTATTCGGCGCCCGAGGAGATCGTCGAGCTGGCCAGGGTGGCGAAGCGTTACAACGGACGCTACATCAGCCACATCAGGAGCGAAGACCGCTATTTCTGGGCGGCGATCGACGAGATCGTCAATATCGGCCGCGAGGCGAAGATCCCGGTCGAAGTGACGCACATGAAGCTCGCCATGAAGGACTGGTGGGGCCAGTCGGCGAAGCTGCTCGGACTGCTGGACGCTGCGCGCGCGGAAGGCATCGACGTCACGGCAGACGTCTACCCCTACGACGCCTGGCACTCGGACCTCACCGTGCTGTTCCCGAAGCGGGATTTCACCAATCGCGAGAACGCGCAATTCGCGCTCGACCACGTCGCTCCCGCGGACGGCATCATCATTTCACGCTTCAGCCCCGAGCCCGCGCTCGTCGGCAAGACGCTCGCCGCGATCGCGAAGGAAAGGGGCACCGACGCGGCCCAGACGCTGATGGACCTCATCGCGCAGTCGAGCGGGCCGGACGACGAGGAGTCCATCATCGGCCGGAGCATGATCGATGCCGATGTCGATGCGCTGCTCGCCTGGCCGTACTCCGCGATCTGTTCCGACGGTGCGCTGGACAGCCTGCATCCGCGCGGGCGCGGCGCGTTCGCCAAGGTGCTGCGGGTCTACGTGCGCGAGAAGAAGCTGCTGACGCTCGAGGAGGCGGTCCGCAAGATGACCGGCCTCGCAGCGTCGAACGTCGGCATCCCCGATCGCGGCCTGATCAGGCCCGGCGCCTTCGCCGACCTCGTGCTGTTCGACCCGGCGACCGTCGCGGACCGGTCGACCTGGGCAGATCCTGCTGCTCTCGCCACGGGAGTCGAGGAAGTCTGGGTCAACGGCGTCCCGGTCTGGGCCGGCGGCAAGGCGACGGGCGCGACGCCGGGCCGCGGCATTCGCCGGCCGTGAAAACCGCGCCGGCACTCGCGGCCGCCGCCGCCCTCGCTGCGTTCTCGGGCGCCGCCGCCCCGCCGGCCGCCGCGGCACCGCGCGCCCTGACGCTCGAGGACAGCGAAGCCGTCCAGTCTCCCGGCGACCCCGTCATCTCGCGCGACGGCAGGCTCGTCGCCTACCAGCAGGACGGGCAGGTCTTCGTCGTGCCGGTTGCAAGCGGCGAGACGCGCGCCGTGACCACGAAGGGATCGAATGCCTGGTCGCCGTACTGGTCGAAGGACGGCCATTCGCTGTACTTCCTGTCGAACCGGTCCGGATCGAGCCAGCTCTGGAAGCTCCCGCTCGGCACATTCGGCGAGGCGCAGCAAATGACCGACTTGAGCCCGGCCGTCAGGCGCCTCGAGTTGTCGCCTGACGAGTCGCGATTGCTGCTGCGCTTCACGGACTCGGACCTCGCGCCGAAGGACGCCGGGCCGCAGCAGGAGACCAAGAAGCCATTCGTCATTACGCGGCTCCAGTTCAAGGAAGACGCGGGCGAGGGTTACCTCGCGGGCGATCGCGCCGAACACCTGCAGGTCCTCGACCTGGCCAGCGGCAAGCTGACGCAAGTGACTTCCGGCGACTTCTCCGAGGAGGACGCGAACTGGTCGCCGGACGGACGCCGCATCGTGTTCGTGAGCAATCGCGAGGCGGACCCGGACTCCAGCTACAGGACCGACCTCTGGCTGGTCGCCGCCGACAACGCCGACAAGGGCGCGACGCCGACGCGCCTCACCAACGACGAGCGCGCCAAGGATTCGCCGGTCTTCAGCCCGGACGGGAGCACGATCGCGTTCCTCTCGGCGGAGGACGGCGTCTACGGCGAGCCGCAGGTCGCGGTGATCCCGGCGGCGGGGGGCGAAGCGCGCATCCTGACCGCGTCACTCGACCGCTGGATCACTGCGCTCGCTTTTTCGGCCGACGGCCGGTGGATCTATTTCAGTTACGAAAACCTCGGCGGCACGCGGATTGCGCGCGTACGGCCGGAAGACGGCCGCATCGAGCCTGTCGTGGACGGCGACGAGTCCATCGGCGCCGCCGACCTGGCGGGCGACGGGACGATCGTCGCGCAGGTCCAGGCCGGCAACCGGGGCCCCGAGCTGTTCGCGTTCGCACGCGGCAAGCGCAGGCAACTGACACATGCGAACGACGCCTTCCTCGCACAGGTCGCGCTCGGAACGAAGGAATCGGTCAGCTTCAGGAGCCCGGACGGCACCGAGGTCCAGGCCTTCGTGACAAAGCCGCCAGGCTTCGTGCCGGGGCGGCGCTACCCGGCCATCCTGCACATCCACGGCGGTCCCGTCGGCCAAACCGGCTGGGGATTCGACTTCAACCCGCAGTATTTCGCGACGCGCGGCTACGTGGTGATCGAGCCGAACCCGCGCGGTTCCACCGGCCGCGGCCAGGCGTTCGTGCGTGCGATCTACCGGAGCTGGGGCATCACCGACTACGACGACGTGATCGCGGCGGTCGACTACGCGATCGCAGCCGGTTACGCCGACCCGGAACGGCTCGCCGTGACCGGCTATTCCTACGGCGGCTACATGACGAACACCGTCATCACGCGCAGCGGCCGCTTCAAGGCGGCCGCATCCGGCGCGGGCCACAGCTTCATCGCCGCGAACTACGGCCATGACATCTACCAGAAGTGGTACAACTGGGAACTCGGGCCGCCCTGGGAAAACCTTGAAAGATACGACCACCTCTCGCCGCTCCTGAAGGCGGGGCAGGTCACGACGCCGACGATCTTCCTGGGCGGGCGCGAGGACTGGAACGTGCCGCTCCTGAACGCCGAGCTTTTCTACCAGTCGCTGCGCAAGCGCGGCGTCCCGACGGAACTCGTCGCGTACCCGGGGATGCATCACGGCGGATGGGACCCGGCGTTCGAGCGGGATTACCTCGAGCGTGTCGTCGCGTGGTTCGACAAGTACCTGGACTAGGCGCGGACCCCGGCATCGCCGCGGCGCTGTCGGCCATGCGTGACGGGCGCACCGTGCAAGCCGAGGCCATCGTCCGCGAGGCGCTCGCGAGCAGGCCCGAATCCGTCGATCACCTGCGCCTGCTCGCGCGCGCGCTGGCAATGCAGTCCCGCACGACGGAGGCGGAAGTGCTGCTGCGCCGCGCCATTGCGCTCGCGCCGACAGGGGCGCCGCTTCACGAGGACCTGGGCAGCGTCCTCGCCGGGGAACGCCGCTTCGAAGAGGCGATCTCATGTTTCAGGGCCGCGCTCGCGCTCGATCCCCGGCTTCCGCATGCGGGCCGCAAGCTCGGCCAGGCACTCGCTGCGCTCGGCAAGGGCAAGGAGGCCGACGCCGCACTCGAAGCCTGGTTCGGGCAGGACTTCGGGCGGGCGCAGCTGGCGGTCGCGCTCGATCACCTGCGTGCAGGACGGCGGGAAGACGCGATCGTCACGCTGCGCAACGTCCTGCGGCTCGAGCCCGACAATGTCGACGCGCTCCACGCGCTGGCCGAGGCATACGCGGGAGACTCGGAGCGCGCTTCGGACATCGAGGCGCTACTGCGCCGGGTGACGGCGCTTGCTCCGGCGCACGTTTCGGCCTGGGTTCTGCTCGGTTCGCTGCTGCATGAAAACGAGCGGCCTGCAGAGGCGATCGAGTGCTACCGGCATGCGGTCGACCTGGAGCCCGGGAATGCCGTTGCTTGGGCGGGTCTGGGCGCGAACTATGCGCAGATCAGTGACATGGACCGGAGCGCGGCGGCCTACGCGCGCTCGCTCGAGCTGGATCCGGTCCGCCCTGGAATCCACATGAGCCACGCGCATGCGCTGAAGTCGCTCGGGCGTCAGGAGGAGGCACTACGCGAATATCGCACCGCCATCGCCCAGAAGCCGGAATTCGGCGAAGCGTACTGGAGCATGGCCAATCTCAAGGTCTTCCGCTTCGAACCCGCGGACGTCGCGGCCATGGAGGCGCAACTGGAGCGGGAAGACCTCCCGGAGAGCACGGTCGTGCACTTCCACTTCGCGCTCGGCAAGGCCTACGAGGACGCCGGAGACTACGATCGCGCCTGGGAGCACTACCACTGCGGCAACCTGCGCCAGCGGCCGCTCGTGTACCACGACCCGGTCGGTTTCGAGTCGCGCCACGAGAAGATCGCGGAGATTTTCAGCCGCGAATTCATCGCGAGCCATGGGGCGGCCGGCTTCGAGTCGGACGCGCCGATCTTCATCGTCGGCCTGCCGCGCTCCGGCTCGACGCTGATCGAGCAGATTCTCGCGAGCCACAGCCAGGTCGAGGGCACCCAGGAGCTGCCTGTGCTCGGGGAGATCGCGGTCGCGACCGGGCGTTACCGGCGCGACCGGGCCGAGTTTCCCGAGACGTTGCGCCTGCTGCGTGACCAGGACTTCCGGGCGTACGGCCGCCAGTACATCGACGAGACGCGGATCTATCGCGCGACGCAACGGCCCCGGTTCACCGACAAGCTGCCGAACAATTTCTCGTTCGTCGGTTTCGCCCACCTGATCCTGCCGAATGCGAGGATCATCAATGCACGGCGACATCCGCTCGACAGCTGCCTCGGAAACTACAAGCAGCTGTTCGGCAAGGGCCAGAATTTCACTTACGACGTCCACGAACTCGGGCTCTACTACCGCCAGTACCACGAGACCATGAAACACTGGCACCGCGTCCTGCCCGGCAAGGTGCTCGACGTGCACTACGAGGAAATGGTCGGCGATTTCGAGGCGCAGGTGCGCCGCATACTCGCGCACTGCGGCCTGCCGTTCGAGGAAGCGTGCCTGCGTTTCCACGAGACCGAACGCGCGGTGCGGACCGCGAGCTCCGAGCAGGTGCGCCAGCCGCTCTATACGCGCGCGCTCGGAACCTGGCGCCGCTACCAGCGCCACCTCGGCGCCTGGCAGGAGGAGTTCGCCGACGTGATCGCGGAGCTCCCGGAATCCGTCCGCAACGCCGGGCTCTAGTAGGGCCAGACTTCGAGGCCGTGGATGGCATTCCGCAAGTCCATGGTCAGGTTGACCGACAGGACGCTGCGGTTTTGCGGCAGGTCATGGACCGTAATCGTCGACGGCGAGGAACCGCCCGCGACCAGTGAATCGGAGAGCACGGCGAGCCCGCGGGCAAATCCCTGCCGCGCGAGCCCGCTCTGGTCCAGGTCGCCGTGCAGCAGCGATTCCGGCGGATAGGTCGGCACGGGCATCGCGCGGTCCTCGCGCCCGTCGCCGCGGCCGGCATAGCGCAGGACGTTCGCGTCCGTGTCGTTGAACAGCACGCCATCGCGGAACGGCCGCGCATTGTGGGTTCCCGGCGGCAGCTCGACCGCCATCTGCACCTCGCGGCCGTTGAACAGCAGCATCCCGCCGGTCCGCAGGCCGGAGAGGTACATGCCGCCTTTCGTGCAATGCAGGTTGTTGAGGTGCAGCTTGTTGAGCATCAGCGGCCCGTCGTCCTTGTGCGGGTCGAAAGCGCGGCCGAGGAAGCGGAACTGCCGGGTGACGACGTGCATCGCCCAGGAGAACGCCTTGCGGTCGAGGTCGAATCCGAGCACCGAATCGAAGCCGGTGGAGGCGAGGAACAGGGTCCGTTCCCAGACGGCGATCTCGTGGCAGTGCTTGAGGTAGGGATTGCGCCAGGAGCCGACGGGCCTGAAGTCGGGCGTGAACGCGAACAGCTCGTCGCTCGCGGCGATGTAGACGGTTTCGCCGTCGAATGCGATGCCGCGCAGTCCCCGGTCCCAGCCGCGGCCCTGCCAGTCGATGCCGGCATGGTTCCAGTCGAGCGCCTGCGTGGCCTGCTGCGCTTCCAGGTCGATCAGGTACACGCCGCCATGGCTCTCGCCCTGGTGGCTGCCGCGCACCACCGAGGTCGTGACGAGCTTCAACGCATCGCCCGGCGTCAGGCTGCCGGCATCACCACTTCTTGGTGAACGACAGGTAGTAGCTGAGCGGCCGCTGCAGCGTGCGGATCTGCTTGAACCGCGGATCGCCGAACGCGTCGCCGTAGGAGGTGCCGCTCAGATAGGAATAGCTCGCGTCGTCGAAGACGTTGCGGACGATGAAGGCGGCTTCCCAGCCGGAACTCGCGGTGTAGCCGACCTGGAACGTGCCGGACTTCCATTCCGGGATCAGGAAATCGAGCGCGTCGGCCTTGTCCTCCGGCGTCTCGGCAGTGTGGAAGTCCTCGATCGCCGTCAGGCTGTCCCAGACCTTGCCCTGGTACGTGTAGGAGAACCGGGTCCACCAGTTGCCCGATCCGGGCAGGCCGGCGGGCAGCGTGTAATCGACCGACGCCCAGTACTTTTCCTTCGGCGAAATCGGCATGGTCCAGCCTTTCGCGATCCACGGGTCGTCGACGCCGGGCACGTCGTTTTCGCGGAAGGTGTCCTGGGTGAACTCGGGGCTCGCGAGGAAGGCGCTCCACGAGAAGCTCAGGTGATCCGTCGCAAACCAGCTGCCGTTGAACTCGACGCCTTTCTGCTCGGCCTTGCCGCCGTTGATGTTGCCCTCGATGAAGAAGGCGCCGTTGTTGCCGCTGCTGGTGCTGCCGATGTGAATCTGGATGTCGTCCCACTGCATCAGGAAAGCCGACAGGTTGAGCTGGAGCTTGTGGTCGAACCATTCGCTCTTGAGGCCGATCTCGAAATTGTCGAGGTAATCCGGGCCGTAGGTGAGCGGCACCACGCCGGTATTCGCCGCGCGCTGCGAGTTCTGGCCGCCCAGGCGGAAGCCCTGGCTGAACAGCGCATACGCCATCACGTCGGGCGTGAAATGGTAGTCGGTCGAGAACTTGAGCGTGGTGTCGCTGTCCGTGGCCTTGCTTGCGAGGCCGTTCGCGTCAGGGTCGCTTTGTGCAGGCAGGCCGAGCGGAATCTGGTACAGGTCGAACATGTCGCGGTCGTACTCGAACCAGCGCGCGCCGCCGGTGATCGACCACTTGTCGGTCAGCGCGTAACTCAACTCGCCGAAGAAAGCGACCTGCTTCACCTCGTTGTGGTACTTGTTGAAGTAGTAGTAGCTGGTCGGCGCGATCGGGCAGACCTGCGACGGCAATGTCGCCTGGAGGTCGATGCAGTTTTCCTGGGCCGTTTCCCAGGCCACCGTCTGCACCAGGCCGGCCTGGGGCTGCTGCGCGCCGTATTGCCACCAGTCGTAGACGTCCTCGTAAAAGGCGCCGGCCATCCACTGCAGCTTGCTGTCGCCCTTCGAGGTCAGTCGTGCCTCGGCAGTCCAGCGATTCTGCTTCTGGAAGTTGAAGGTGGTGGAATGCAGGGTGCCGGTGTCATAGATGCCCGAGTAGTAATACGAGCGCCACTGGGCATAGTTCGTGTTGTCCCACTGGTAGTCGATCTTGCGGTTGAAATAGGAACCGGTCAGCGACAGCTCGGCGAATCCGAGATCGCCCCGGAGCGTCGCCGCGGTCGTGTACCACTCGTCGTCGCGCCACTCGTCGTAGAAGCGCGTGACCTTGTTGTCGCCGAGGAAGGGATCGGTCTCCCAGGTGCCCATGGTGTCGCCGCGCTGGAAGATGCCGGTCACCAGCAGGTCCCAGTTCGGGTTGATCGTCCACAGGCCCGCGATGCGCCCGCCGGTGGTGCGGTAGATGTTCTGGTCGTCGTCGGCGATGTTCGCGTTGGTCGTCTCGCCCATCAACGTCGGGCCGACGACATTGTCGACGTAACCGCCTTCCTCCGACCAGAAGCCGGTCGCGCGCAGCGCGAAGTTCTCGGACACGGGAATGTTGACCCAGCCGCTCATGTCGTAACTGGGGTCGCCGCCCTGGGTCGTACCGATCTCGATGGACGCCTCGCCGGAATAGCCGCCCATGTCCGGTTTGTTGGTGACGTAGTGGATCGTGCCCGCCTGCGCGCTCGAGCCGAACAGCGTGCCCTGGGGGCCGGGCAGCGATTCGACGCGCTCGATGTCGACCAGGCGCACGTCGGCCTGCTGCGAGATGGCGGTCATCGGCTGCTCGTCGAGATATACCGAGACCTGGCTGTCGATGCGGAACTGACCGGTGCCGGTCGTGATGCCGCGCATCACGATGTTGTTCTGGCCGGGCACGTAGCTGACCATGCTGACGGAGGGCAGCGCGCCGACCAGGTCGTACATGTTCGTCAGCGCCTGCTTCTCGATGAATTCGGTGGAGAGCGCCGTGACGCTCTGGGCGACGTCCTGCAGGTTCTCGCTGCGCCGCGTCGCGGTGACAGTGACGGGCTCGAGCCGCGTCGTGCTGTCCTTCGGCGTTTCCTGGGCCAGCGCCTGGGAGGCCGGATACAAGGTTGCAAACACAGCTGCCGCCAGCGGGGTCTTCTGCTCGATCATTCAGTTGCTCCCCAAAGTCACCGGTTCATTGCTGCAAGGCCGGCGTAACGTATTGAGCGTATAATACAAATTGGCAGTTTGCCAGTCGCACGCGGCTCAGTAGTTGCTTTCGCGCGACGAATGAAGCGCGCCGTCCCGCGCTTCGAGTCGGTACGCGATGCCGCCGGATCCTCGCCAGGAACGCAGGTCGAAATGCCCGCCGGGCCCGAGCCGGTAAATTGCTGTCGGGCCGCTCGCGAGCGGCTGGCCCGGCTCGCAAAGCAGCGGCGGTCCTGCCGGCGACATGAAATAGACGTAGGGCGTCGGGTGGTCGGCGGTCGCGAACACCTGCGCGGTCCCGGTCGCGGGATCGACATGCAGCGCGGTCTCGCGGTCCGCCGCGATCGCGCGCGGCAGCGCGGACCACCCGTCCTGCTGCAGCCGCGAGAGCAGGGCGACCGTCCGCCCGATGCGATCGCGTTCCTGCAGGTGCTGGTCGGTGATGACGTTCTCCAGGCCGGCGAGCGCCAGGAACCCGCGCGCAAGCGTGAGGTCGGGCGCGTAAGGGTTCGCGAGCGCCGCGGCGGAGGTGAGGCTCTGGGCGGTCTCGGCCGAATAGACGAATTCTCCGAGGACCGCCATCCCGGCGCTGGTGCCGCCGATCGGCGCGGGCTTGGCCGCGACGAAGTTGATCGCGTCCTCGACCGGCGTGTCCTTCCAGTAGCGGATGTAGTTCGACTGGTCGCCGCCGCCGATGAAGATCGCCTCGGCATTGCGGATCGTCCGCACCACGAATGGATCCGAAGTCGCGGCGCCCTTGTCGAGCACGATCGTCTCGACCGAGTCGCAATGGCAGCGCTCGTAGATGTAGTCGTCGTAATCGTCCGCGCCGGACGCGCGTAGCACCACGAAATCGCCGCCGCCGCCGTACTCGCCCATGCGGGCGAAATTCTCCGGCACGTCGTCGCCGCCGCCCTGCAGGACCCAGAGCCCGCGCGTGGGCGTGACGACATCCGCCGCGTTGCCGGTCAGGTAGTACCTGAATCCCGGGCCGCTGCGCGCGGGCGTCACGGTGTGGCAGCCGGCCAGCAGGCCGCAGGCGATGGCCGCAGCGGCGACGACGACAGCCCGGAGAAGTCGCGCGGTCATGGGCGTCATCCCGGCAAAGAAGATAGTGTAACCTCGCGCGTCGACAACCACGCCACCGCGGAGGTTCCGATGCGCCGCCTGCTCACCTGCCTGCTGTTGCTGCCCGTCCTCGCGACGGCCGCGGAAATGCGCCTGCCGCCCGAGACCGCGCGCCTGACGAACATGGCCGCGCGCTTCGCGCCCTTCGACGTGCGCGTGGACCTTGCCGCGCTGCCCGACAACGAGCGCCGTGCGCTCGCGAGCCTGGTCAAGGCGGCGCGCCTCACCGATGCGCTCTACATGCGCCAGCTCTGGGCGGGGAATGCCGCGCAGCTGCTGGAGCTGCAGGAGGACACGACGCCCACCGGCCGCGCGCGTCTCGACTACTACCTGATCAACCGCGGGCCCTGGTCGCGGCTCGACGACAACGCGGCATTCGTGCCCGGCGTGCCGGAGAAACCCGAAGCCGCGAACTTCTATCCCGTCGGCGCGACCAAGGCCGACGTCGAGACCTGGCTGGCGGGCCTGGATGAGGCCGCGCGTGCCGAGGCGACCGGCTTCTTCACCACGATCCGCCGTGATGCCGGCGGAAAATTCGTCGCCGTTCCGTACAGCCTCGAATACCAGGGCGAGCTCGCGGAAATGGCGCGGCACCTGCGCGACGCCGCCGCGGCGACGGCCGAACCCACGCTGAAGGCCTTCCTGGCGTCCCGCGCCGATGCCTTCACGAGCAACGACTACTACGCGAGCGACGTGGCCTGGATGAAGCTCGACTCGGCCATCGAGCCGACCATCGGGCCGTACGAGGTCTACGAGGATGGCTGGTTCAACTACAAGGCGGCTTTCGAGTCGTTCATCACGGTGCGCGATGCCGAGCAGACCGCGAAGCTCGAGCGATTCGGCAGCGAGCTGCAGTGGCTGGAGGACCGTCTGCCGATCGACGCCGTGTATCGCCGCAAGAAACTCGGCGGCCTCGCGCCGCTGCGCGTAGTCAACGTCGTGTTCTCGGCGGGCGACGGCAACCACGACGTGCAGACCGCCGCCTTCAACCTGCCGAACGACGAGCGGATCGTCGCGGCGATGGGCTCGAAGCGCATCATGCTCAGGAACTACCAGCAGGCGAAATTCGAGAAGACGCTGCTGCCGATCTCGAAATTCGCGCTGGCGGCCGACGACCAGCGCTACGTCGACTTCGACGCCTTCTTCACGCACATCCTGATGCACGAGGTCATGCACGGCCTCGGCCCGACCAACACCGGGCCGGACGGTTCCGGCGGCGGCGTGCGTGCCGCGATCAAGGAACTCTACAGCACCGTCGAGGAGGCGAAAGCCGATGTCACGGGCCTCTGGGCATTGCAGAAGCTGATGGACAAGGGCGTGATCGACCGCGCCGGCGAGCGGCGCATGTACACGACCTACCTCGCTTCTGCATTCCGCACCCTGCGCTTCGGCATGGACGACTCGCACGCGCGCGGCATGGCGATGCAGGTCAACTACCTGCTGGATGCAGGCGCGTACCGCGCCAATGCGGACGGCACCTTCACCGTGGACATGAAGCGCGTGAAGAAAGGCGTGGAAGGGCTCGCTCACGAACTGCTGACCGTTGAGGCGAAAGGCGACTACGACGGCGGCAAGCGCATGCTCGAGCGGCTGGTCGTGATGCGCCCGGAAGTGAAGGCCGTGCTCGATCGCCTCGGCGACGTGCCGGTGGACATCCGCCCGCGATTCGTGACCGCCGACGCGCTCGAGGTGGAGTATCCGTGATCCGCCCGCCGGCTTGGGCAGCGGTCGCAGCATCTTGCCAACGGCCGTACGACGGGGTGCGCCTGTGCGGGCGTCCTGGCTGCGGGCCGCCGGGGGCTGCCGCCACCTGCGCACAATCCCGACGGCGCCCCCCGGAGGGGCCAGGAGCGGGATCATGCGACGACTGATCGCGGCAGCATGTCTGGCAGCGGCGGTGGCGACGGCGGGGGCGGCGACGATGGAGGAGGCGGGCAGGCTGTTCGAGGCGCGGCAGTGGGCTGCCGCCGCCGGAGCCTACGAATCGGTGCTCGCGGGCGAGCCGGGCAACGCGCTTGCGCAGATCCGGCTCGCGCGCTCGCGGGCGGCGAACGGCGAATCCGAAGCGGCGCTGGCGGCGCTCACCGCCTGGTTCGAGGGCGGCAACGGCGCCTCCCAGGTTGCGATGCGCCTGCCGGAATTCGAGTCACTGCGCGCCGACCCCCGATTCACGGCGCTCATGGAGCGTTTCAAGCCCTGCAACACGCCGGAATACCGGCAGTTCGACTTCTGGGTCGGCGACTGGAACGTCGAATCCGCAAGCGCGCCGGGCTCGGTGAGCCACAACCGCATCAGCCTGATCAACGACGGCTGCACGCTGCGCGAGGAGTACGACACGCCACAGGGCTACGCCGGCACCAGCCTCAATTTTTACGACAGCCGGCGCAAGGTCTGGCACCAGACCTGGATCGACAACCAGGGCGGCGGCCTGGTCCTCGAGGGCGGCCTGCAGGGCAGCGAGATGGTGCTTCAGTCGGAAGCGGACGGCCAGCAGGTCCAGCGACTGACCTGGACGCCGCTGCCCGACGGGCGCGTGCGCCAGCACTGGCAGTCGTCGACCGACGGCGGCAAGACCTGGGCCACCGCCTTCGACGGCTACTACTCGCGACGCTGACGAAGCCAGTCTCGAACCGGCAAAGGTGAAACCGGATTGCGACGAATCCGGTTGCCGCTGGCGTAGATCCGACGTACAACCCGTTTCGTGGGAGACTTGGGAATTCATGTCTGGTCCGGCCAGTCCGGCCAGAAGTACCGCTATACGGTCTACATGTACGGCACCGTATTCGGGCCGGGTCCCGCCAACTTCATATTCGCGCGCGAACTGCGGCCGGGGCAGTACGCGCCGCTGTATTTCGGTCAGACCGTAGACCTGTCGGAACCCTTTGACGACCGGATTGCGGCCGACTGCCTGAAGCAGAACCGCGTCTCGCACATCCATGTGCGGCACTCGGATGCGCGCGAGGAAATCCGGCGCGCGGAGCGCTCAGATCTGATTTCCGTCTGGAAACCGCCCTGCAACGCGATGCGATGACTACTCGAGCGGCGCGACGAGCGCCTTGAACCGCGGCAACTCCCGGAGCGAGGCCAGGTCCGGGTCTGACTCGTACTGGGCGCGTTTCCTGAATCCCGCGCCGATCGCGCGCTCGACGGCGTCCAGCGCCTTGTCAGCCGCGCCCGATAGCGCGTACGCGCAGGCGAGGTTGTAGAAATCGATCCCGGTTCCGCCGCTGATCGCGATGGCGCGTTCCAGGCTCACGACGGCCTGCCGGTATTTGCCCTGCTGTACCTGGGCGGTGCCGAGGCGGTTCCAGGCGAATGCGTTGTCCGCATGCGCATCCACGTAGCGCTGGTAAGCGGCCTCGGCTTGCGACCAGCGGCCCTCGAGGTAGGGCGTCTCCGCCTGCATGAGTTCGGCCGAGAGCGGCTTCACGCCGGCCGGCACGGGGCTCACCGTATCCATCACGATGCGCCAGTCGCCATTCGCATCGTGTTTCCACACGCGCGCGTAGTAGCCGGCGTCGGGCACGTCGCCGACTCTCTCGTAGCTGCCCCAGGCGTAACCGAGATCTCCGGAGGACGCGACATCGGCGAACAGGGTCTCGCCCCGGTATCTCGCATCCTGCGCATTGGCCCATTCGTCGAGGGCGACGCGGCTGACGACGGGCATCGCGCCGGGACGATGCACGCGGGCTTCGTCAGAAAGCCGGCTGCCGTAGGCGCGGCCGAGGCTTTCCGCGGCGGCGGTCGCCAGGAAGGACTGCTCGGCGCCCAGCAGGCCGGACCGGGCTGCAGCCGGATCCGTCGATCCGGCCGCGTTGCCGGGCCGCCAGGACGAGTGGACCGGCTCGCCGATCGGCACGACCGCGGACGGCGTGTCGCCGCCGACATCGAGAACGACCTTGAAGCGGCCGTCCGCCTGGCGCTTCCAGACGGAGAAGAACATGCCGTGGCGGTCCGGCCCACCGTCCTTGCCCTCGAAGATCAGCGGGCCGGTATCCCAGCCGAGATCGCCGGCTGCGGAGATGTCGCCATAGACGGGCGCCCAGACCGCGCCCATGGGGCCGGGCGAGGGCGGCGCGCCCGCAAGCGCGGTGCGGACGCGGAAAGGATGCGGGTTGAAGGCGATGCCGTCATCCGCGAAGTAGCTGTAGAAGGAATCGCGGAAGCCCTTCTCCGCCGCCAGCCGCACGAAGGCGTGCTCGGCGTCGAACAGCTCCTGCTGCGCCGGCGGCAGGGTGGCGTCCGCCGCGAAGGCGGCAGCAGGGAATGAGGCCAGCGCGGCGAGCAGGACTTTCATGGTCGGATTCCGGCAGGGTGGCGGGTCTGCCGGCAGGCTAGCGCTTGCGAGGGCCCGCCAGCAATACGCGACTTTGGGATCGGTTAAAGTGGATGGCGGAGCTGCAGGCGCGCGTCGCGCGCGGGAGGTCGTGGATGCCCTGGTGGGGATGGATGGTCCTGGGGATCGCCCTGCTCGGCGCCGAGATGTTCGTCATCGACGCGCAGTTCTACCTCGTTTTCATCGGCCTCTCGGCCGCGATCGTGGGCCTCGCCGGCCTGTTCGGCATGGCCCTGCCGGATTGGGGGCAGTGGCTCGGCTTTTCGGCCCTTGCGATCGTTGCCATGGTGTCTTTCCGCCGCCGGCTTTACGAACTGGTGCGCAAGAGCAGCGGTCACGTCGAAGAGCGCCTGACGGTCGGCGACCGCGTGGTCGTGGCGGCGCGCCTCGAGCCGGGGCAGAGCGGCCGCGTCGAGTACCGCGGTTCGAGCTGGAGTGTTCGCAACACCGGCACGGCCCCGATCGAGGCGGGCCGCGAGGCCGTCATCGCGCAGGTGGACGGGCTCACCCTGCACGTCACAGCGGAGTAATCACGCATGGGTTCCATGTACGTCGTCTTCGTGATCGCAATCCTGGTCCTCATCGTCCTCGCCAAGACGGCGGTGGTCGTGCCGCAGCAAAGCGCCTACGTGGTCGAGACGCTCGGCCGCTATAACCGGACGATCCAGGCCGGCTTCCACATCCTGGTGCCGTTCATCGACCGGGTCGCCTACCGGCACAACCTCAAGGAAGAGGCGATGGACATCCCGGAGCAGATCTGCATCACGCGCGACAATGTGCAGGTCGGCGTGGACGGCGTCCTGTACCTGCAGGTGCTCGAGGCGAGCAAGGCCTCCTACGGCATCACGAACTACCGGTTTGCGATCATCCAGCTCGCGCAAACCACCTTGCGCAGCGAGATCGGCAAGATCGAGCTCGACCGCACCTTCGAGGAGCGCCAGACGATCAATTCGAATGTCGTTGCCGAACTCGACAAGGCGTCCGCACCGTGGGGCGTCAAGGTGCTGCGTTACGAGATCAAGAACATCAATCCGCCGAAAGACATCCTGCAGGCGATGGAAAAGCAGATGCGCGCCGAGCGCGAGAAGCGCGCGGTTGTGCTGACCTCGGAAGGCGAGCGCGACGCCAAGATCAACCAGGCGGAAGGCGACAAGCAGCGAGTCATCAAGGAATCGGAAGGCGCGAAGCAGCAGCAGATCAACGAGGCGCAGGGCAAGGCGGCCGCGATCCTCGCGGTCGCGACCGCGACCGCCGAGGGCCTGCGCCAGGTTGGCGAGGCGCTGGCGGGCCGCGGCGGTGCCGAGGCCATGCAGCTTCGAATTGCGGAGGAATACGTGAAGCAATTCGGCACGCTCGCGAGCGAGGCCTCGAGCACGCTGGTCGTGCCGGCGAGTCTTTCCGACGTCGCCTCGATGATCGCGCTCGCGACCAACGTCGTGAAGAACCAGAAAGCGGGGTCCTGACGTGGCGCAGCGCTTCCCCGCGGCTGTCGTCGCCGCGGCGGCATGCCTGTGCTCGCCGGCGGCCGCTGCCGCGGGAGGCCCGCAGGCGCTGCTCCTGCAGGGCGGGACCGTCCATACGGGCAATCCCGCGCAGCCGAGCGCGGAAGCGGTGCTCGCGGTCGACGGTCGGATCGCCTACGTCGGCGACGCCGGGACGGCGCGGGCGCAGGCGCCCGCCGGTGCGATTGTCGTCGACCTGGCTGGCGCCACGGTGCTGCCGGGCCTCGCCGATTCCCATGCGCACCTCGCCGACATCGGCGAGCGCGAGACCGGCTTCGACTTGACGGGCGTCGAGAGCGTCGAGGCGATGCAGCGCCGCCTCGCCGAGCGCGCCGCCACCGACCGCGCGCCGTGGCTGGTGGGCGCCAACTGGATCGAGTCGAAGTGGAGGCCGGCGGTCTTTCCGTCGCGCCAGGACCTCGACGCCGTCGTTGCCGATCGCCCCGTGGTGCTCGAGCGCGTCGACGGGCACGCCGTGGTCGTGAACACGAAGGCGCTCGAACTCGCGGGGGTCACGCGTGAGACTCCCGACCCGCCGGGCGGGGAGATCCTGCGCGATCCAGTAACCGGCGAGGCGACGGGCATCCTGGTCGACAACGCGATGGACCTGGTATGGCGGCGCCTGCCGCCGGAGTCGGACGAGACGCTGGCGCGGAATCTCGAGGCGGGCGCGGCGGCCTACGTCCGGCTCGGATGGACGGAACTGCAATATGCCGGCACGAGCTGGAGGGAGGTAGAGCAGCTCTGCCGCCTGTACGCAGCGGGCCGCGTGAAGCTGCGCGTCTATGCCGCAATCCGCGGGCCGGGAGAGGACGCGGAGAAACTGCTCGCGGCAGGGCGCGACTACCGCAGTTGCGATCCGCGGCTCACCGTGCGCGCCATCAAGCTGTTCATGGACGGCGCCCTCGGCAGCCGCGGCGCGGCGCTGGAGGCGCCCTACAGCGACGCGCCGGACAGCCGCGGCCTGTTCGTGACGCCGCCGGAGGAGATCCTGCGCATCGCGACCGCTGCGCTGCGCCGCGGCATCCAGGTCGAGACCCATGCCATCGGAGACCGCGGCAACCGCGTCGCGCTCGACCAGTACGAGAAGGCATTCACGGCAGTGCCGGCGCCCGACCGGCCGGTCGCCGACCCGCGCTTTCGCATCGAGCATGCGCAGGTGGTCGCGGATGCGGACATCCTGCGTTTCGCCAGGCTCGGCGTGATCGCCTCGATGCAGACCTCGCACGCGATCAGCGACATGCTGTTCGCGCCGGCGCGCCTCGGCCCCGAGCGGATCGGCGGCGCCTATGCCTGGCGTAAATTCCTGGATGCGGGCGTGACGGTCGCGGGCGGGACCGATGCGCCGGTCGAAGCCGGCGACCCGCGCGTCGAATTCTATGCCGCCGTCGCGCGGCGCACGCTCGAGGGATTCGCCGGGCCGGACTGGGGACTCGACCAACGGCTCACGCGCGACGAGGCGCTCGCAATCTTGACGAAGGGCGCGGCTTTTGCCGCGTTCCAGGAAAAGGACCGCGGCACGATCGAGCCCGGCAAGCTCGCGGACTTCAGCGTCTATGCCACCGACTGGATGTCAGTCCCGGCGGCGGAGATCCCGCGCTCGCGGCCCATCATGACGGTGATCGGCGGCGAAATCGCCTGGAAACGCGATTGACGCCGGGAGTCGAAGGGGTCAGTCCCCTTCAGCCTCCGCCGACACTCATTTCGGGACAGCCGCTCGCTGAAGGGGACTGACCCCTCCGGTTACGCGACCGATCGGGTGCGCGGGCTGACGTCGAAGCGGCCGGTCGCGGTAAGGCGATCGGCGTGCGCCTCGGTGTTCCTGAGCTCGGCGCGGCGCGCGCAGAAGGGCATCTCGGAAACGGCCTGGAGCGGTGCCGAGCGCGCGAACAGGAAGCCCTGGGCGGCGACGCAGCCGAGCTCGAGCAGCATGGCGACCTGGTCCTCGTGTTCCACGCCCTCGGCCACGGTCTCCAGGCCGAGCGTTTCGCCGAGCATCACGACCGCGCGCGCGAGTTCCGGCCCGTCGCCCTGCTCGGTCAGGCGCCCGACGAAGGAGCGGTCGATCTTGAGGATGTCGATCGGGAAGCGGTGGAGATAGGAAAGCGACGAGTAGCCCATCCCGAAATCGTCGATCGCGAGGCGGACGCCGAGCGCTTTCAGCTCGCGGAACCGCTCCAGGTTGACCTCGGTGTTGTGCATGATCGTGCTCTCGGTCAGCTCGATCACGAGGTTGCCCGGTTCGAGGCCCGACGTCGCGAGGGCCTGCCTGACGTCCGCCACCAGGTCGGCGTGCTGCAGGTGACGGCCGGAAATGTTGACCGCTACGCGCAGGCCCTCGCCGGCCGCTACGGAGTCGCGCCAGGCGCGCACCGCGCGGCAGGCCTCGGTCAGCACCCAGCGCCCGAGCTCGACGATCTGGCCCGATTCCTCGGCGGTGGCGATGAAGGCGCCCGGCATGACCAGGCCCTGCTCCGGGTGGTTCCAGCGCACCAGCGCCTCGACGCCGAGGATCTCGCGCTTGGCGAGGTCGACGACCGGCTGGTATTCGAGGAAGAACTCGCGGCGCTCCAGCGCGCGGGTGATGTCCTCCTCGAGGCGCAGGCGCTCGCGCAGCTGCTCCTGCATCAGCGGCTGGAACACGACGAAGCGCGCCTTGCCGGCGGCCTTGGCGTTGTACATGGCGATGTCGGCATTGCGCAGGAGCTGTTCCGTGTCGTCATCGGGCTGTGAGAACGCGATGCCGATGCTGGCCGCGATGCAGGTTTCGCCGCCGTCGAGCTGCAGCGGCTCCTCGAAGGAGCGCGTGATCGTGGCCGCGATGTTCTCGACGTCGGTCGACTCGCTGATGCCCTCGAGCAGGATCGCGAACTCGTCGCCGCCCAGGCGCGCGACCGTGTCGGAGGGCCGGGTGGACTTCACGAGGCGCTGCGCGACCGCCTGCAGCAGCCGGTCGCCGGCGTCGTGGCCGAGCGAGTCGTTGACGTTCTTGAAATTGTCGAGGTCGAGGAACATGACGGCCACGCGCTGGTGCGAGCGCAGGGTCAGTGCCAGCGCATGCTGGACCCGGTTGCGGAACAGGCTGCGATTGGCCAGCAGCGTCAGGGAATCGTGAAAGGCGAGCTGGCGCAGCTGCTCCTCGAGCGCCTTGCGCTCGCTGACGTCGCGGAAGTTGAGCGCGAGGCCCGCGATCGCCGGGTCGTCGAGCAGGTTGCTGCCGACGCTCTCGAGGGTGCTGCGGCGGTTGCCGTTGCCGACCGTCACCTCGACCGGGCCGACCGAGCGGCCGCGGGTCGCCGCGACTTCCGCGAGGAAGACGGCCAGCCGCTCGCGGTCCGCCTCGGCCCAGAGATCGAGCAGGTTCCGGCCGACGAGATCATCCGGGTTCATGCCGAAGGTGCGCTCCGCGGCGGGAGAGGCGAACCGCAGCCTCCCGTCCAGGTCCGCGATCATGATCACGTCGGACGCGTTCTTGATCAGCGAGGCGTAGCGCGCCTCGACGATGCCGGCGGCGCGGCGCTCGCGCAGCAGCGCGTCGTCGCGCGAAAGCACGCCCTGGCGCAGCATCACGAGCAGCGTCAGCGCGAAGATGATGACCGTCATCGCGGTCGCCGGGCTCGACATCGAGCTGCTCTCGACGTAGACGAGCACCAGGAACGACACCAGCATCGCGACGTAAGGCATGCCCTGGACGAGTGCGCTGCCGAAGGCGGTCGCCTCCTGCCGGGCGGGCGCAGCGCCGCGGATCTGCTCGCGTCCCGAGGCGATGAGCGAGGCGTAGCAGGAGAGGTAAATCGCGTCGGACATGCCGCCCGGCAGGTAGCTGCCCGAAATCTTGGCCATGGCCCAGACGATGTCGGCGAGCGACATCGTCGAGAAGCCGATCGTGAGCAGGATCAGCGTGCGCCGCGCGATGAGGCCCGTGCCCGCGTGCATGAGCAGGATGCCGAGGGCGAGCAGCATCAGGCAGTTCAGCCCGATGTAGCTCTGGCTCAGCACGTACTTGATGATGTCGGGGTCGCGGTCCGCGGCGGACGCGGGGCCTATCACGAAGAACCAGAAGAAAGCCCCGAAGCCCAGCATGAGGATGGTCGCGTCCAGGCCGAGCCGCGCCCACTGCACGCGTACCGCAGCCGCGCGGATGGCGGTGAAAATGGCGGCGAACAGGAGCGGATAGAAACCGAGAAAGAAGACGTCGCCGACCGAGGGAAAGGGGTCGACGCCGAACAGCCAGTAGGTCGAGTTCAGCAGGTTACCGATCGTATAAACGCCCAGCGTCGCCGCGAGGTAACCCCAGGTCCGGCGTACCGCGGGCTCGGTCGCCCGCCAGGCCGCGACTCCCGCAAGCACGGCCGAGCCCAGGCTCGCCGGGAAGTCCGAGAACAGCTTGAAGACCTCGAATGCCGGCCCGCCGGTGCCGTCCGCGAAGGTCAGCAGCAGCGTGATCGGTATATAGATGAAGAGGCCGACGGCGAGCGCACCGGTCCAGCCGGCAACGAACGGCTCGCGCTGTGCCCGGTTTTCCAGGTTGTCAGGGACCGGCGACATGTCGTGGGCGCAATCTCCCGGCGCAGCCGGCCCACCCGGGCGGCTTTCAACCCGACATATGTAGCCTCAGCCGACGCCTCGCCAACTGTGAAACGGGTCTGGAAACGCGCCCTGCCGGGTGACGCGGCGCACATTCCGGCCCCAAACACGGCGCCGATGGGCGCCCGGGCGGCCCGCGCAGCAGCGGCACGCGCCGCGGCCGGCGGCACTACTTCCAGACGGCGTCCGCCACGCGCAGCAGGTTCTCGCCGAAGATCCCGCGCAGGTCGCTTTCGGCGTAACCGAGCCGCACGAGGATCGCGCGTATTTCCGGGATCACTTCGGGCGGCGCAAAGCCGGTGCCGCGACCATAGCCCCACTCGCGCGGCCAGATCTCCGGGCCGCCGCGGCCGGGTTCGTCGAGCTCGGAACTCTTGAACATGTAATCGAGCCCGAGTCCAACATGCCCGGCACCGACGAGCTGCGCGACATAGTCGATATTGCGCGCGATGACGGCGGCGGTCGGCGGTCCGGTGCCCAGGAACAGCCCGACCCCGTTGATGCCGACGACGCCGCCGGTCGCTGCGCAGGCGCGGATCAGGTCGTCCGGAATGTTGCGCGGGTGGTCGCGCAGCGCCCGCGGATTCGAATGGGAGAAGATCACGGGGCGGTCGGTCGAATCCAGGATCTCCCGCGCCGTGCGGTAGCCGGTGTGCGAGCAGCACTTGACCATCCCGACACGGTCCATCTCCGACAGGATCGCGCGGCCGTGGCCGGTGAGGCCCTCGTCATCCGGGTCGTGGCAGCCGCTGCCCGCCAGGTTCCTGCGGTTGTATACCGGCAGCATCCAGCGCACGCCGATCGCGTAGAGGAATTCCACGAGCGAGACCTGGGTCCCGAGCGCAAAGACGCCTTCGACGTCCATGCAGACGGCGAGCCGTCCCTCGGTCTTTGCGGCGCGCAGCGCCCCGGGCGTGATGCCGAGGACGTAGTCTTCCGGATGCGCGTTCACGAAATGCCGGATGCTCGCCGCCGTGCGCAGCATGCGCTCGAGCGGCACGAGGCTGTCGCCGATGTTGACGGTGACGGCGTCGACGCCGGCCGCGCGGTAGCGCGAGAGTTGCGGCAGGTATTGCTCGATGTCATCGAGCGGCAGGCAGGCGTGGTTGTCCCAGACGATTCCCGTTGCACTCATTGTGCTAGCATTCTAGCGATGAAGATCGCCATGGACGATGCCGGCGCGGCGCCCTGCATTCTCATGATGAGCGACCTCGCGGCGACTGTCTGCAACGTTGCCGGTCGCGACGGTGCCGCACCCGGCAATCTGGATTCCCCCGGCAATTCGTGACATGCGCGTCGGCGCTTTCCAGACAGCGCGTGCGTGCCCAGGGCGATTCTGGATCGCGGCCCTGCTGCTGCCGGCGATCCTGTCTCGTGCGCTGATTCCGGCCGGCTTCATGCCGGTAGTCGGCGCCGAAGGGCAGTCGCGGATGCAGTTCTGCCCGGGCATGGGCCTGGCGGCGACCGCAGGTTCCCTGCCGGGTCAGCATCGTGCGGGCAAGGAGGGTGATCCCGCAAAGACGGGACACGAACGCCAGACTTGCCAGTTTGCGTCTAGCGCCGGCCCCGCGGCGCTGGGTTTCCCCGGCGCGGCGGCAGCTGCTGGACAGGCCGGAGTTCCGCCGGCGGGAACCGACGATACGCTTCTGCTCGCGATCCCGACTGTCATCCGCACGCAATCTGCGCGCGCGCCGCCCTTCCAGGCCTAGTCCGCCCGTTCTACGGATCGGTTTCCCGGAGCCTGCATGCCCGAACCAGGGGTTTGCTGCCGCCCGGGATCCGGGTATCGGCGCATTGGCTCGAGGAGCGACAACCATGAGATTTCAGCACGCGCTTTGCGCGGCGACGATTGGCGCCGCCATTGCGGCCCCGGCCTGGGGCTGCTCGATCTGCCGTTGTGGAGATCCGACATTCAACGCACTGGGCAAGGAAGGCGTCGCACAGACCGGTCTGAGGCTCGCCTTTGACTGGGACCACCTGGAGAAGACCGCGGGCGTACCCGATGAGGAATTCTCGTCGGTGCGCGAACAGCGCGTCACTTTCCTGGCCGCCTACGGCATAAGCGATCGCCTCGGCGTCTTTGCGCGACTGCCTTACAGCCGGCGCGACCTTTCCGAAACGGAGGACGGCGAGACAGAAAAATCGCACGCCTCAGGATTGGCGGATCCGGAGATTTACGGGCAAGTCCGACTCTGGTCGTCGCAATTCGACGGCGACGTGGGGACGCGCTCGAGCCTGTATGCCATTGCGGGCGTCAAGACCGACTGGGGCGAAAACGACGCTACAAGCCGGGGAGAGAGGCTCGATGAGCACGTGCAGCCCGGCACCGGATCGACCGACTGGTTTGCCGGGCTGTCGGGTTCTTACCAGATCGACCCGAAATCGGCCTTGTTTGCCTCGGTGCAATACCGCATGACCGGCCGCAACGACTTCGGCTATCGGTACGGGAATGCCACGTTGCTCAACCTTGCGTACGAACACAAGCTGGGTGCGCGCTGGGATGGCGTCATCGAAGTGAACTACCGCAACGCCGACCATGACCAGGTCGACGGCAGCGGCGCGCTCGATCCGGACAGCGGGGGCGCGATCGCCTATCTCACGCCGCGGATCCTGTTCGACGCCGGCAACGGATGGGTGTTGCGCGCGTCGGTGCAGTATCCCGCGCTGGACTCCGGGCTGAACGGGCACCAGGACGAGAAGGCCGTGTTGAACGTCGGAATTACGCGACTGTTGAGGGACTAGTTGCAGCCACGGGCATTCAGTCCGCGGCCTGCATGTTGCCGAAGCGTCCGCTCTGGAAATCGGCGAACGCCGTCGCGATCTCGCGCTCGGTGTTCATGACGAAGGGCCCGTAGCCGACCACGGGCTCGGCGATCGGCTCGCCCGCGAGCACGAGCGCCGCGAGCTCGCCTTCGGCCGTGACCGTGAAATCGCCGCCCTCGCGCGCCAGGCGTACGAGTTGCGCAGGCCCCGCCGCATGGGTCACGTTGACCAGGGCGCGTCCGGCAATCGGCACGATCGCAGCGGTATGGCCTTCGGGCACTGCGAGCGTCACGGTCTTGCCGGCCGTGACGCGAAGGTCCCACACCTCGATCGGCGTGAACGTCTCGGCGGGGCCTTTCCGGCCCTGGTATTCGCCGGCGACGACGCGGAGCGTCCCCGCGTCGCCGAGAGCGATGCGCGGAATCGCGGCGTCGAGGATGGTCTGGTAGCGCGGCTTCGCCATCTTGTGGCGCGCCGGCAGGTTCACCCACAGCTGCATCATGGACATGGTGCCGCCCTCGCGGGTGAAGCGCTCGGAGTGGAATTCCTCGTGCAGTACGCCGGAGGCTGCCGTCATCCACTGCACGTCGCCCGGTCCGATGCGCCCGCCATTGCCGGCGGAATCGCGGTGCTCGAGTTCGCCCGCATAGACGATGGTCACCGTCTCGAATCCGCGATGCGGGTGCACGCCGACGCCGCGCCGGCGCGGGGCGGGGTCAAAATGCCGCGGCGCCGCAAAGTCGAGCATCAGGAACGGGGAAAGCGGCTCGCGGCCCAGGCCGTCATAGGAAAAGACCGAGCGGACCGGGAATCCATCCCCGACCCAGTGCGGCGCGGCGGCATCGTGAACTTCAATGACTTTACGCATGCCGTATCCTCAAGCCTGCGAGATCGGGCGCGACCAGCGGCGCGCCGCGCGCGCCCTCGACCGCGCCGAAGCGCGTTCCCCCGATCCAGTCGCGGGTCGCCTGTTCCACCTGCCCGTATGTGCGGGCGACGAAGTTCCACCACAAGAGGATCTCCTCGCCGAACGGAGCACCGCCGACCAGCAGGAGGCGGGCCGGTCCGCCGGTTTCGATGCGGAGCCTGTCGCGCCCCGTGCCGAAGTAAAGGAGCGCGCCGGGCGCGAGGGACTCGCCGCCGACGACCGCATTGCCCTCGAGCGCCATCACGCCGTGCTCGAATGCGCCGTCGAGCGCGAGTTCGGCCTGTGCGGGCCCGCTCGCCGCGAGGTCCACGCCGACCAGCGGCGAGAACACCTCGGCCGGCGCTCGCTCGCACGCGAAGGTCCCGGCGAGGACCGTCAGCCGGAATCCGCCGCGGTCCAGGACGGGCAGCTCCGGGTAATGGTGGAACGAGGGCTCCCGTTCGCTCTCGTGCTTCGGCAGCGCGATCCAGAGCTGGGCGAGCTGGAACCGTCCGGGCGCATCCGACGGCGATTCTTCCGCGTGCGAGATGCCGCGTCCGGCGGTCATCAGATTGACCTGGCCCGGGTGAATCCACTGGCGATAGCCGAGGCTGTCGGTGTGCAGGATGCTGCCCTCGATCATCCAGCTGAAGGTCTGCAGGCCGATGTGCGGGTGCGGACCGATCAGGAGCCCGCGGCCTGCCGCGAAGTCGGCGGGCCCCGCATGATCGAGAAAGCACCAGGCGCCCACCATGCGGCGATGGCGATTCGGCAGCGCGCGCCGGATCTCGAAGCCATCCCCGACGACCGCGCGCTGGGATTCGAGTCGTTCGACCGTCATCGGAGAATGATGCTCCGGCCAACCCGGTCTGACAATCGCATCGGCCTCACGGATTCGCGGTCGCTCGGGCCATGCGTTCAGGCCGGCGGCAGACTGTCGATGAACCGCGCCATCCGCACGCGCAGGGCCGCATCGGGCAGGCGGCCGGTGCCTGCGCCGAGGTTGTCGGCGAGATGCCTTGCCTTGCTGGTGGCGGGCGTCACGACCGTGATCGCTTCATGGCCGAGCACGTACTTGATGAAGAATTGAGCCCAACTCGCCGCGTCGAAGTCCGCGGCCCAGGCCGGGAGCGGCCGGCCGGCGACGCGCTGGAACAGGCGGCTGCGCCCGAATGGCAGGTAGACCATCACCGCGATCCGCCGCTCGATCGCGAGCGGCAGGATGGTCTCCTCGACGCTGCGGTTGTCCACCGCGTAGTCGATGCCGATGAAGTCGAGCGGTTCCGCCCGCATGACGCGCGCCAGCTCGTCGTATTGCTCCTTGCTGGTCGTGGTGACGCCGATGTAGCGGAGCCGCTTCGCCGCTTTCAGTTCCTTCAGGATGCCGAGCTGGACCGGCACGTCGCCGAGGTTGTGCACCTGGATGAGGTCCATGGTCGCAACGCCAAAGCGGCGGAAGGATTCCTCGATCTGAGCGAGCGCCGCGGCGGGATCCGCCGGGCCGCCGCCCCGCGGCGCGACGTTGACCTTGGTCGCCCAGAACAGCCTGCCGGTAAGCCCGCGCTCGCGCGCGAGCCGGCCAGCGACGGATTCGGAGGCGCCGTAGGAAGGCGCAGTGTCGAATACGCGCGCGCCGGCGGCGACGAACGCCGCGAGCACGTTGCCGAGCCCGGCCGGTTCCGCGCTCTCGGCGGCACTGCGAAAGGTAGCAGAACTGCCGAGACCGATGACCGGCAGGGGCTCGCCGCTCGACGGTATCCGTCGCGACAGCAGCGGCGCCGCGGCATCGCCGCGCGCGCCGAGGCCGAGAGCCACACCCGTGCCGAGCGCCAAGCCCATACATTGGCGGCGATTCATCATCGGCCGGACCATAACAGACCAGGCGCCGGCGCCCGCCTAGAGCTGGTCGAGACCCGTGCGGCGGTGCACGGCGGCCTGCAGCATCGCGAGAGCCTGGACCGCGATCGTGTCCTGGCCTTCGTTGGTCAGGATGATGAACCAAAGGGTCAGGCTGCCGACCTGCAATGCGCCCTGGCTCATGAACTTGAAGTCGTCGGCCTTCGGTGCGCGGTCGGTCGCGGAGAAGTAGTACCCGACGCCGTTCGCGCCGTTCAGCTGGCGCACTTCGAGGTAGGATTCCGCGGCATCGGGGCGGATGCGGTCGGCGAGGTCGCGTACCGCATCGCGCAGGAGCGGCAACTCGCGCACCTCCTTGTCCGTCGGTTCCGCCCACTTGGGCGTCACGAAAACCTGTGCCGGGCCGCCGTCGGCGACCGCGATCTCGATCGTCGGCGGCCCGTCGCCGGCGGGCTGTTCGACGCGATCGACCCACCCTGCAGGCAGGGACATCTCGAGGGTGTCGCGGTTCGGGAGCTCGTAGCGGCGAAGCGGCGCATCGTCCGCGCGTGCGCCCGTGGCCGCGAGCGCGATGAAGAGTACGAGCGCGAGATTGACGGACCGCGCCATGGCCCGCGCGAGGAGGCTCGCGCTAGGAGGCGGGGGCCGGCGTGACGCCCGGCGCGCCTTCGCCCGACACGAATCCGACCTTCTGCAGCCCGCCACGCTGCAGCGTGAACAAGACGTTCGCGACGTACACGTAGGGCACGCGGCGGTGCGCGTCGACGTGCACTTCCGGCTGCGGGTCCTTGGCGTTCTCGATGGCGACGTAGTCTCGGAATGTCTGCTGGTCGATGGGCGTGCCGTTCCAGTAGATCGAGCCGTCGAATTCCACGTAGATCCTGACCACGACGGGTTCGGTCGTCGGCGGGTTCGGGTTGTCGCGGGGCAGGTCGATCTTGACCGCGTGCGTCATCACCGGGATCGTGATGATGAAGATGATGAGCAGCACGAGCATGATGTCGACGAGCGGAATCACGTTCGGCTCGACCATCGGATCCGCGCTGTCGCCCTTGACCGAAACCGCCATGGAACTCCCCCGTCGGCCCCTGTCGCAGGGCCTCGACCCGTCGGTCCGACGAGTTTGCCCGGACCCCCTGCATGGCGCAAGCCAGCAGGGGCCTTCGGTGCTATTCTTTTTGAAAAGCCGGCCGGTAACGAATGGCGGGGACGACGATGACGACACAAACCGGCGAAATCAGGAATCTGGCCCTGGTCGGGCACGCCGGGGCGGGCAAGACGCTGCTGGCCGAGGCGCTCCTGTACGGTGCCGGCAGCATCCGCGCCAAGGGCAGCCTCGCCCGCGGCACGACCGTCTGCGATCACGATCCCCAGGCCAGGCGGCTGCTGCATTCGGTGGACGCCTCGCTGTGCTGGCTCGAGGCCGGCGGCGCGCACGTCACCCTGGTCGACACGCCGGGCTACCCGGATTTCATCGGCCGGACGCTTCCGGTGCTCGAGGCCGTCGAGACCGCCGCAGTCGTGGTCAGCGCCGTCGCCGGCGTCGAGCGTATGTCGCAGCGCATGATGGATGCGGCCCGCGAGCGCGGCCTGTGCCGGATGGTCATCGTCAACAAGATCGACGCGCGCGAGGCGGACCCCGCGGCGACGCTCGCGGAAATCCGCGAGCAATTCGGACGCGAATGCCTGCCGATCAACCTGCCGTCCGGCGGCGGGGCGAGGGTCGTCGACTGTTTTTTCCATAATGAAGGCGAGGCGACCGACTTCTCGTCGGTCGAGGAAGCCCACACGCACATTGTCGACCAGGTGGTCGAGGTGGACGATGCGCTGATGGAACTCTACCTCGAGCAGGGCGAGGAGCTCGAGCCCGCGCAGCTGCACGATCCCTTCGAGAAGGCGCTGCGCGAGGGGCACCTGGTTCCGGTCTGCTTCGTGTCGGCGGAGACCGGCGCCGGCATCCCGGAACTGCTGGAGGCGATCGCGCGCCTGATGCCGAACCCGGGCGAGGGCAATCCGCCGCCGTTCCTGAAAGGCGAAGGCGACAAGGCCGAGCGGGTCCCGGTGTCACCGGACCCCGGCCGCCACGCGATCGCGCATGTCTTCAAGGTGATCATGGACCCTTTCGTCGGCAAGCTCGGGGTATTCCGCGTGCACCAGGGCAGGGTCCGCGCGGGAGCCCAGCTGTTCGTCGGCGACGGCCGCAAGCCCGTCAAGATCGCGCACCTGTTCCGCATGCAGGGCAAGGACCACGCCGAGGTGCCCGAGGCGGTGCCGGGCGACATCTGCGCGGTCGCGAAGCTCGACGAGCTGCATTTCGACGCCGTGCTGCACGACTCGCACGACGAGGACAACTTCCACCTCAAGTCCATTTCCTATCCGCCCGCGATGCTGGGCGTCGCGATCGAGCCGGAACGGCGCGGCGACGAGCACAAGCTCGCCGAGGCGCTGCACAAGCTGGTGGCCGAGGATCCCTGCGTGCGGGTCGATCACAGCAACTCGCTGAACGAGACCGTGCTGTACGGCATGGGCGACCTGCACCTGCGGGTGATGACCGAGCGCATGACCGAGCGCTACGGCGTCGCGGTCAGGACCCGGCCGCCTTCGATTCCCTACCGGGAGACGATCACCCGCACCGCGGAGGGCCATCACCGCCACAAGAAGCAGACCGGCGGCGCGGGACAGTTCGGCGAGGTCTATCTCCGGATCGAGCCGCTCACGCGCGGATCGGGCTTCGAGTTCGTGGATGACGTCGTGGGCGGCGCGATCCCCAACCAGTTCATACCGGCGGTCGAGAAGGGCATCCGCCATGCGCTGTCGGAAGGCGCGGTCGCCGGCTTCCCGCTGCAGGACATCCGCGTCTCCGTCTATGACGGCAAGTACCATTCCGTGGACTCGAAGGAGGTGGCGTTCGTGTCCGCCGGGCGCAAGGCCTTCCTCGATGCCGTGCAGAAAGCGGCGCCCGCCGTGCTCGAGCCGATCGTGCACGTCGAGATCAACGCGCCCGGTACCGTGATGGGAGACATCACCGCCGACCTCGCGACCCGCCGTGCCCGCATCGACGGCAACGAGGCGCGCGCGCGCGGACGCATGATCGTGTCCGCCTACGTTCCGCTCGCGGAAGTGACCGACTACCAGAACCGGCTGAAGGCGCTGACCGGCGGCGAAGGGAGTTTCACGTTGCAACTGAGCCACTACGACCCGGTGCCGCCGCGCAAACAGCAGGAACTGGCGTCGGCCTGGAAGCCCGCGGCGGGCGAGGAATGAACGTCCAGGCGCGCGCCGACACGCGCATCATGGCGGTGTTCTGCGATTTCGAGAACGTCGCGCTCGGCGTGCGCGACGTCAAGATCGCGTCCTTCGACATCCGCAAGGTGCTGGAGCGCCTGCTGCTGAAAGGCAACATCGTGGTCAAGAAGGCCTATTGCAACTGGGAGCGTTACCAGGACTACAAGCGCCCGATGCACGAGGCGGCCTTCGAGCTGATCGAGATTCCGCACGTGCGCCAGTCCGGCAAGAATTCTGCCGACATCCGCATGGTCGTGGACGCGCTCGACCTCTGCTACACGAAGGAGCACGTCGACACGTTCGTCATCATCAGCGGCGACTCGGACTTTTCGCCGCTGGTGGCGAAGCTGCGCGAGAACAACAAGTCCGTGATCGGCTGCGGCGTGAAGCATTCCACCTCCGACCTGCTGATCAGCGGCTGCGACGAGTTCATCTATTACGACGACCTGGTGCGCGGCGAGGGCCGCGCAAAGAGCGCGCGCAAGGAGAAGGTTGCCAGGACCTCGACCAAGGCGGCGCCGGGCGGCGACGACCGCCGCCAGGAAGGCATCGAGCTCATGATGGAGACGGCCGAGGACCTGTTTGCCGAGCGCGATGCGGAGGAGAAGGTCTGGGGCTCGATGGTCAAACAGGCGATCAAGCGCAGGAAGCCCGGGTTCAACGAGAGTTACTACGGCTTCAAGTCGTTCGGGAACCTGCTCGAGGAGGCGCGCGAGCGCAAGCTGATCGATCTGGAGTTCGACGCCAAGTCGGGTGGCTACATCATCACCCGGATTGCCGGCGGGTGACCCCATGAAGGCATCGAAGATGGCATCCCGGAGCCTGATCCCGGTCCTGCTCGCGGCGGCGGCGACGGCGGCCTGCCAGGACGCGCCGCAGGTCGCGCCGAGCGGCGAGACGAAGGTCGTGGTCACGACGGTCGCGAAGGGTCTCGAGCACCCCTGGTCCATCGCCTTCCTGCCGGACGGGCGCATGCTCGTGACCGAGCGGCCCGGGCGCCTTCGCTACGTGACGGGCGAGGGCGAATTGTCCGCGCCCATCGCGGGGCTGCCCGAAGTGTACGCAAAGGGCCAGGGGGGCCTGCTCGACGTCGTCCTCGATCCGCACTTTGCGGATAATTCGACGATCTTTTTTTCGTACGCCGAGCCCGGCCCCGACGGCGGCAACGGCACGGCGGTCGCGCGCGCGCGCCTGGCGGGCGAGGCACTGAAAGACGTCCGGGTGATCTTCCGGCAGCGGCCGAAAGTCGCGAGCAACCACCACTTCGGCTCGCGGCTGGTTTTCGCGCGCGACGGGACGCTGTTCGTGACGACGGGCGAGCGCAATTCCGAGCGCGACAAGGCGCAGGACCTCGGCACGCACCTCGGCAAGATCCTGCGCATTACCGCGGACGGCGCCGCGCCCCCGGACAATCCTTTCGTCGGCCGCGAGGACGCGTTGCCGGAGATCTGGTCCTACGGCCATCGCAACGCGCAGGGCGCGACGCTCGACCCGCGCACCGGCCGGCTGTGGGAGACGGAGCACGGCCCGCGCGGCGGCGACGAGATCAACCTGCCCGAGGCGGGCAGGAACTACGGCTGGCCAATCATCACCTACGGCCGCGAGTACAGCGGGCCCGCGATCGGCGAGGGCACGGCGAAGGCCGGCATGGAGCAGCCCGTGCACTACTGGGTTCCGTCCATCGCGCCGTCCGGCATGGCTTTCCACGATGGCCGCGGGTACGGCGCATGGAAAGACCAGCTCTTCGTGGGCGCGCTCGCGGCCCAGCAGCTGGTGCGGCTTGAGGTCACGCCCGAGGGCAAGGTGACACACGAGGAGCGCATCGGCATCGGCAAGCGCGTTCGCGACGTGCGCGAAGGGCCGGACGGCGCGCTCTACCTCGCGACCGACGAGGACGCGGGCGAGATATTACGCGTCGTGCCGGCGAACTGAGCCGTGGACCGGACCGAGCGCTTCTACCGCATCCGCAGCCGGCTCATCGAGAATCGCGCGCTGACACGGCGCGAGATCGAGGAAGACCTCGAGATCTCGCACGCAACCTTCAAGCGCGACATCGAGTACCTTCGCGACCGCCTCAACGTCCCGATCGTATGGTCGCGCGAGCGCCAGGCCTACGTGCTCGATCCGGCGGCGGAACAGTCGGAACTGCCGGGCGTCTGGTTCAGCCCGGCGGAGATCTATGCGCTCCTCGAGATCGATCACCTGCTCGGGACGCTGGGCGGCACCCAGCTCGCGCGCCAGCTCGCGCCGCTGCGTTCGCGCCTTTCGGCGCTGCTCGAGAGCGGCGACCGCGGGCACGGCGAGATACGTCGCCGCATACGCGTGCTCGCGCTCGGCTCGCGGCGGGTCGGCCGCGACGTGTTCGAGGCGCTCTCGCTGGCGCTGCTCGGCCGGCGCCAGGTCTTCATCCGCCACCTGCGCCGGGGCGACGGCGGCATCACCGAGCGAACGGTGTCCCCGCAGCGTCTCGTGCACTACCGCTACAACTGGTACCTCGATGCCTGGTGCCACGTCCGCCAGGACCTGCGCACTTTCGCGGTGGACGCGATCCTGCACGCGCGCGTCACCGCGGAACCGGCGCGCGAAGTCGACGATGCCGCACTCGACCGGGTGCTGGGCGCGGGTTACGGGATCTTCGCGGGGGCGAAGACCGAGACTGCGCGGCTGCGCTTCACGCCCGACAGTGCTCGCTGGGTCGCCGACGAAGTCTGGCATTCGAAGCAGATCGGCCGCGTCGAGGCGGACGGCAGCTACGTGCTCGAGCTGCCCTACAGCAGCGAGCCGGAACTGGTGATGGACCTGCTCCGGCACGGCTCGGGCGTGGAGGTGCTGGCCCCGCCTGCGCTGCGCGCCCGCGTCGCCGAGGAACTGGCCGCGGCGGCCGGACAGTACGATTGAGGAGCCGCGCGGGCGCTATTCCTGCGACGGGGCGTGCCGCCGCCGGGACGAGGCGATGGCCGCCGCGCCGGATCTTGAATAAGTTGGCCGGATGAATCTCGATCGCCTGCGCGGGAACCGCAGCCTGCTCTTCTGGGGCCTGCACACGCTCGGCTGGAGCGCGTACGGGCTCGCGCAATTCGTCGGTTCCGTGGTCTACGGCAAGGAGCCCGGCTACGTCCAGGTAATCGCGATCGCCGCAGCATCCGGCTTCCTGCTTTCCGCGCCATTGCGCTGGCTCTATCGCTGGCTCTGGGCCGCAGGCCCGCGGGCGATGATCATCGGCTCGCCCATCGCCTGCTGGCTGGTCGCGCTCGCGTGGCGCGCGCTCATCAACACGGCCTACATGCAGATCGTCAAGCCGGACTGGGCGATGGATCACCCGTCGCAGCCGCTCGAGATATTCGTCGGCACGCTGTCGTCGATGGCGCTGATGCTGTGCTGGACCGGGCTCTACTTCGGCGTCAAATTCTACGAACGCCTGCAGCTGGAGCGCGAGGCGACGCTGCGGCAATCCGCGCTCGCGCAGGAGGCGCAGCTCAAGATGCTGCGCTACCAGCTGAACCCGCACTTCCTGTTCAACACGCTGAACGCGATCTCGACGCTCGTGCTCGACGGACAGAACCGCACCGCCAACCTGGCGGTGTCGCGGCTGTCGGAGTTCCTGCGCTATACGCTCGACCAGGACCCGATGAAGAAGGTGACGCTGCGCCAGGAGCTCGACGCGCTCAATCTCTACCTCGGGATCGAGAAGCTGCGCTTCGGCGACCGGCTGCGGCTCGAATTCGACGTCGACGAGCGCGCAGAATCCGCGCTCGTGCCGTCGCTGCTGCTGCAGCCGCTGGTCGAGAACGCGATGAAGTACTCGATCGCACCGCGCGAGCAGGGGGGGCAGGTCACGATCATCGCCGGCATCGAGGGCGGTGGGCTCCGGCTTGCCATCGTCGACGACGGCCCGGGCCTGCCGCCCGGGACAGCTGGCAACGGCCGCGGCGTGGGGCTGCGCAACACGCGCGAGCGGCTGAAGGTACTCTATGGCGACGCGCACTCCGTCACGGTCGCCGACGCATCGCCGGGCCTGTCCGTCGAAATGCGCCTGCCGCTCGAGGTCTGACCGGGGGGTCGGGACATGTCCGGGCCGATTCGCGCAATTGTCGTCGATGACGAGCCGCTCGCCCGCCGCGGGCTCGAGATCCGGCTGCGCGCCTTCGCGGATTTCGAGATCGTCGCGCAGTGCGCGAACGGGCGCGAGGCCCTCGACGCCGTGGCACGGCACGCGCCCGACCTGATGTTTCTCGACATCGAGATGCCGGGCATCGACGGCTTCGAGTTGCTGCGCCGCGTTCCGCAGACCAGCATGCCGATGGTCGTGTTCGTGACCGCCTTCGACCGTTACGCGATCGAGGCCTTCGACGCCCACGCCCTCGACTACCTGCTGAAGCCGCTGGTGGACGAGCGGCTCGAGCGCACGATCGCGCGCGTGCGCGAGCATTTCGCGCAGCGGCGTTCCGCGAAACACCGCGAGCAGCTGGTCGCGCTGCTGGCGCGCGTCACCGGCGCCGGCGAGCTCGACGCCGACGAGTTGATCGCCCGCGGCGCGCCCGGCGTGCCGCGCCACTTCCCGGAAGTGCTCCCTATCCGCCTCGGCCGCGAGACCCTGCGGCTGCCGGTCGCCGCGATCGAGTGGGTCGACGCGGCAGGCGACTACATGTGCGTGCACGCCGAGGGGCGCACGCACGTCGTGCGCGCGACGATGAAACAATTCGAGGGGCGCCTGGACCCGGCGGATTTCCAGCGCATCCATCGCTCGACGATCGTGAACATCCGCCGCATCCGCAAGCTGAAGCCGCACACGAACGGCGAATACTTCCTGACGTTGGACGGCGGCCACGAACTCAAGCTCTCGCGGAGCTATCGCGACCGGCTGGAACGGATTCTCGGGAAGGACTGAGCGCGGCGCCGATCAGCGGCTGGAGGCGGCCTCCGGGGCCGCTGGCGGCGGCGAGCGGCCCGGCTCCCCGCCATGGCAGCCGAAGAACAGGTGAAAAGCGATGAGCAGCAGCGCCGCGATCGTGTCCATGGTCGCCATTCTATGCGCGCCCGGCTGCATCCCGACCCCGCGCCGCATCCGCCGGTCCCGCGTCCGGCACGACTGGTCGCAATGCGCCCTGCGCAGCAAGCCGGGGTGGCCGTGACGCCACCGGATCCCATCGTCATCGCCGTCGACCTGCCGTTGCCGGCCCAGGCGGCATTCCGGGAGTTCGCGGCCCGATTCGCGGACTGGTGGCCGGTCGCGACGCATTCGCTGTCACGCGACACGCGCACCCGCTGCCGGCTTGACGCCGCGCCCGGCGGTGCGGTCGAGGAACTGGCTCCCGGCGGCGAGCGCCATCGCTGGGGCACCGTTGAGAGCGTCGAACCGGGCCGGCGCCTGGTGTTCAGCTGGCATCCCGGGCGCGAAGCCGACACGGCGCAATGGATCGAAGTCCTTTTCGAACCGCGCGCCACGGGCAGCCGCGCGACCCTTACCCACGGCGGCTGGGAGAATCTCGGCGAAATCGCGCCCATCCTCCGCCGCGAATACGCATCCGGCTGGCAACACGTCTTCGGCAATGTCTATGCCGACTTCGTCCGACGGCTCGACAAGTAGCCGCGCTGACGGGCGCGGGGAGAATGTCCCTCGCGAGCGAATGTCCGTTCCCCTGAGCTCGCGAGGGATCGTTCTCCTCGCGCCCAAAAGCCCGCCTACTGCTTCAACACCCAGTCGACGATCGTCGAGTGAATCGGCTCCCCGAGGCCGTTCTGCGCGCCCGGGTGGTTCACGAACACGACCACGACATAGACCTTGCCCGACTTCCCGGTCACGTAGCCCGCGATGCAGCTCACGTCGCGCAGCGTGCCGGTCTTCATGCGCACGCGGCTCGGATCGTCGAGGTTCTGGAAGCGCTTCTCGAGCGTGCCGTCGAGCCCGCCGAGCGACAGCGAAGTCAGGAACTCCGGCGCGAAGCGGCTCTTGCGCGCGCCGATCAGCAGCTTGGCCATGCTGTCGGCCGAAATCCGCGCCTCGCGCGAAAGACCCGAGCCATTGGCGATCACCAGCTCCGGCAGCACCAGGCCGCGGGTCTTGAGCCAGTCTAGGATGGTCTGCTCGCCGGCGGCCGTGGACGCCGGCGTACCGTTCATCTCGGCCGCGATCGCGAGCACGAGCGAACGCGCCATCATGTTGCTCGAGTACTTGTTGGTTACCCGCACGATTTCGGAAAGCGGCTCCGACTCGTGCGTCAGCAGGAGGCGGGCCGCAGGCGGTGTCGGCGCGCGCAGCATGGAGCCGTGAAACTGGCCGCCCTGCTGACGCCAAAGCGTCACGAACGTGCCGTAGGCGTACTGCGCCGCATCCATGATCGCGAGCCGCTGGGTCTGCGGCCCGCAGCTCGCCGACAGGCGGCCATTCGCGACGACCCGGTCGGGCCGGGCAGCCTCGATCGAGTACGACACCTGGTTGTTCTTGCCGACGCAGCGGCCGCTCGCGAGCCTGACCCTGTTCTCGATGGCGAGGCCCTCGGGGTAGGGCTGGATGGTGAGGTCGATGCCGTGGCCGTCGTCGGACGGCCGCATGGTGAATTCCGAAGACTGCCAGTTGACCAGCAAGGCATCCGGCAGGACGTTGTAGGTGCGCCAGAACTTGCCGTCGAAGTCTTCGGGACGCTCGGCCAGGGCCGTGAATCGCGACTGGTCGATCGCGATGTCGCCCTCGATCACGCGCAGCCCCGTCTGCCGCAGGTCGCTGACGAACCGCCACCAGCGCTCGATGGTCAGGAGCGGGTCGCCGCCGCCCTGCAGGTACAGGTTCCCCTTCAGCACGCCCTTCACGACTGGCGCGTCCGACCAGGCGCGGGTCTTCCAGGAATAGGCGGGGCCCAGCAGGTCGAGCGCCGCCCACGTGGGCAGAATCTTCATGGTGGAGGCGGGCGCCCGCGGCATCGCGGCGTTGAGCCGCAGCAGGTCGTTGCCGGTCGCGGCCTCGCGCACGACGATGCTGACGCTCGACTCCGGCATGTTTTCGCGTGTCAGCACGGCGCGCGTCCCGGCAGGCAGGTCGTCGGCGAGGGCGCCTGCGGCCAGGGTCGCGCCGAGCACGAGAGTCGGGATCCGGATCTTCATTTGATGCAATACTAATGTTCATGGATGCAACTTGCAGGCGCCGACGCAGTCTCATTGCTGCAGCAATTTCTCTATCCGGAGCATCCATGACCATTTCCATGCGCCGGCTCGTGCCGGCTGTATTGCTTACCCTCATCGTTGCCTGCACCGAGCGGGCGCCCGTCGCGCAGGAAGCGGCAGTCCAGCCGCCACCCGCGGCGGCCCATGCGGCGCAAGCGCCGGCGCAACTGGCCGGCCTCGCCGGCTCGTTGCCGAACTTTTCGGCGCTCGTCGATGCCTACGGTCCTGCGGTCGTCAACGTGACCACGATCACGGGTGCGCGCGAGGCCCGCAACACGCAACCGGAAATATCGCCCGACGACCCGTTCTACGATTTCTTCCGTGGATTCGGCTTCGGTAACGGGCAGCACGGGCGCACGCCGCCGATGCGCGGCGAGGGCTCGGGCTTCGTGGTCAGTGCCGACGGCTACATCCTGACCAATGCCCACGTCGTGGACGACGCGAATGACGTCACCGTGCGCACCACCGACCGCCGCGAGTACCGCGCGAAGGTAGTCGGCATCGACCGGCGCACCGACGTCGCGGTGCTCAAGATCGACGCGAAGAACCTGCCCGTGGTGCGCATCGGCGATGCGCAGACGCTCAAGGCGGGCGAGTGGGTCATCGCGATCGGGTCGCCGTTCGGCTTCGAAAATTCGGTCACGGCCGGCATCGTCAGCGCCACCTCGCGCTCGCTCGGCAACTCCGACACCTATACGCCGTTCATCCAGACCGACGTCGCCGTCAATCCCGGCAATTCCGGCGGTCCGCTGTTCAACCTGAATGGCGAGGTCGTCGGCATCAACTCGCAGATCTACAGCCGCACCGGCGGCTACCAGGGCGTGTCATTCGCGATCCCGATCGACGTCGCGATGAACGTGAAGAGCCAGCTGGTCGCGACCGGGCACGTGCAGCGCGGGCGCATTGGTGTCACGATCCAGGAAGTGAACCAGACGCTGGCCGACTCCTTCAACCTCGCGCGGCCGCGCGGCGCGCTTGTCAGCGACGTGGAAAAAGGCGGTCCGGGCGACGATGCCGGCCTCAAGGCCGGCGACGTGATCCTGGCGGTCGACGGCAGGGACATCGAGCGCTCGAGCGAGCTGCCGCCGCTGGTCGCCGCGATCAAGCCCGGGAACCAGGCGACGCTGGCGGTCTGGCGCGACAAGTCGGAGCGGAACGTGCGGGTCAAGGTGGGCGAACTCAAGGACGAACCGACCGTCGCCATGCGCGGCGATGCCGGCGACGCCGACACGGGCAAGCTCGGCCTCGCGGTGCGGCCGCTCACGGGCGACGAGCGCCAGCAGCTGCACACGACCGGGCGCATCGTGGTCGAGGACGCCGACGGCCCGGCGGCGATCGCGGGCGTCGAGCGCGGCGACGTGATCGTCATGGTCAACGGTGCGTCGGTCGGCTCCATCGCCGAGTTCCGCAAGGCCGTGAACGCGGCGGGCCCGACCGTGGCATTGCTCATCCAGCGCGACGGCGCGCAGATATTCGTGCCCGTGCGGATCGACTCCTGATGCACGGGGCGGCGGCGGCGGCGACTGTACTCCTGCTCGTCGCGGCCGCCGCCCCGTCCGGGGCTGCCGATGCCGGGCGCGCGCCCGGCAGCGTCTTCCATGACTGCAACGGCTGCCCCGAAATGGTGGTCGTGCCGGCCGGAAGTTTCGTCATGGGAACGCCGGCGGCGCCCGCCGCGCGCGGTGCCGATGCCGCCGAATCCGGGACCGTCGTGATCGAGATCGCGCGGCCGTTCGCGCTCGGCAGGCACGAAGTCACGCGCGCCGAGTACGCCGGTTTCCTCACGGACAGCGCGTACGAACCGCAATCGGGTTGCCGCGTCTGGGACGCGGCGCTCGCGCGATTCAGCATGGACGGCCGCCGCGGCTTCCAGGACCTGGCGACGCCGGCGGCACCGTCGGACGAGATGCCGGCGAGCTGCATATCCTTCCAGGATGCCCAGGCCTACGTGCAGTGGCTCTCGGCGAAGACCGGCGCGCGTTACCGCCTGCCGTCCGAGGCCGAGTGGGAATACGCCGCGCGCGCCGGCAGCCGGACACTCCGGCCCTGGGGCGACGGCGCGGACAGCGGTTGCGACTTCGCGAACACCTACGACCTCGTCGCCGCCGCGCGCTACCGGCTCGGCTGGCCGGAGGCGCCCTGCCGCGACGGCTTTGCCGACCTCGCGCCGGTCGGCCAGTTCGCTTCCAATGCCTTCGGCCTGCAGGACATGATCGGCAACGTGGGCGAGTGGGTGCAGGATTGCGCGACGGCCAGCTACGTCGGGCGGCCGCGCGACGGCCGTGCCTGGGAATGGATCGGAGGCTGCGGCGAGCGCGTGCAGCGCGGCGGCAGCTGGCTCACGCCGCCCGCGGAGAGCCGCAGCGCCTGGCGCGCCTCGGCGCCGGCGGGCGAGCACGCGAGCGACGTGGGCTTTCGCGTCGCGGCCGACCTCGGCGGGAAGGAACGGGACGAGCGATGAAGGCCGCTGCCCTGTCCCTGCTCGCGCTGCTGATGGCGGCAAACGCCGGGGCCCAGCCGGCGCCTGCCGGCGAGCCGCGCGACTGCGAGGCCTGTCCCGAGCTCGCGCTCGTGCCGCCCGGGCAGTTCATGATGGGTTCCGCGCCGGACGCGATCGAGCTCGATGAGGCGAGCGGCGAATCGCCCGCGGTCGAGATCTCGTTCTCGCGGCCGTTCCTGATCGCGAAGCACGAGGTCACGTTCGGCGAGTTCCGGCGCTTCGCCGACGCGACCGGTGCAAAATCCGTTCCCGGCTGCCGGGTGTGGGCCGGCGGCCAGTGGGTCATGGATCACGATCGCAGCTGGCGCGACCCCGGTTTCGCGGCGCCGCCGCGGGATGATGAGCCGGTCGTTTGCGTGAGCTGGGAAGACGCCCGCGCCTATGCCGAATGGCTCGCCAAGGAAAGCGGCAAGCGATACCGCCTCCCGTCGGAGGCCGAGTGGGAGTACGTGGCGCGGGGAGGGACGCCATTCCCGCGCTATTGGGGCGAGCTCGACTCGCGGGAGGATGTCCCGCTCTCGCTCGCCTGCGACTACGCGAATGTCTACGACGCCTCCGCGGTGGACGCGCTGCACCTGCCGTTCCCGAACGCGCGCTGCAGCGACGGCGCGACCGGCCTCGCGCCCGTCGCGCAGTACAAGCCGAATGCCTTCGGCGCGTTCGACCTCATCGGCAACGCGCGCGAATGGGTGATGGACTGCTTCACGGCGAGCTATGCCGGGCGGCCCCATGACGTTCGCGCCTGGACCTGGCAGGGAGGCTGCGAGCTCAAGGGCGTGCGTGGCGGGTCCTGGGCCAGCCGCCCGCGCGACGCGCGCGCGCCGGCGCGTGCCGGCCTGCCCGGCGCGTATCGGCAGTCCGACCTCGGCTTTCGCGTCGCCCGCGACTACCAGTAGTCAAAAAGGGGACAGTCACTTTTAAAAAGGGGACAGTCACCTTTTCCTGAAGCGGATAAGGCCGGAAAAGGTGACTGTCCCCTTTTTAAAGGCGGATCTTTTTCCAAGCCCCGTTTTTCCAGCGAAACCAGAGCGCGGTGCCGATCGCAAGCACGTAGACGAGGATCGCGCTCCAGCCGCCGACCGCGCCGAGCCCGAACCCGGGGACGTTGTCGATCCAGCCCTGGCCTGGGGCGAACGTGAGCAGGTGCGTGAGGGGCAGGAACAGCAGCGTCCCGCAGGCGAGGACGATGAGGGCAGGCACGCGCGCATCCCCCGCGCCGCGCAGGCAGAATGCGCTCGCGAAGTTGACGCCGTCGAAGAACTGGTAGGCGGCGGCAAACCACAGCAGCGTGGAACAGAGCGCGATGACTTCCGCGGCGCGCGGGTCCGCGTCATTGACGAAGAGCGGAACGAGCCAGTTCCCGACCAGCGCGATCACGAGACCGATGCCGCCCATGAAGCAGGCGACGACCGTGATGACGCGGTTGCCCAGGCGCTCGGCCCATTCGCGGTCGCCGGCGCCGATCGCCTGGCCGACCAGGGTGGTGCCCGCGAGCGCGAGCCCTATGCCCGGCATGTAGGCGAGCGCCGTGAAGATGGTCACGATCTGCGTCGCCGCGCCGTCCACGACGCCGAACTGCACCTGCATGAGCTGGAACAGCGCGGCGGCGCCGAGATCGGCGCAGGCCGTCATCGCCATCGGCAGGCCGAGCGCGATGAGCACGGCAATGCGGCGCGGGTGCGGCCGCCAGGTCAGCCGCGGCGCGAAGCGGGCGGGCTCCAGTGCGAGGATGCTGCGGATCGCGAGCGCCACGCCGACCGCTTCGGCGGCCGTCGTCGCCCAGGCTGCGCCCGCCATCCCCCAGCCGAGCCGGAAGATGAAGACTTCGTTCAGGATCGCATTCGAGGCGAGCACCGCGATCCCGATCGAAAGCGGGATGCGCGTGCGGCCGATCCCGTTGAAGTAGGCGACTGCCGTCCACAGCGCCGCTGCCAGCGGCCCGCCGACCATGCGCGGCACCCAGAAATCGATCGCGAGCGCCTCCACGTCAGGGGCGAGACCGAAGGCGCGGATCATCGCCGGCCCGAAGGCGATCGTGAGGCCGAAGGCGGGAATGGTCAGAATCGACGCCCACAGGCCGGTCCACGCAATCTGGCTCGTGCGCCGGAAGCGGCCCGCACCGAAAGCCTGCGCGACCAGCGTCTGCACGCCCATCGCGACGCCGCCGATCAGGAACAGGGCGAGCAGCGCGAGCCAGTGCACCGCAGCGATCGCCGCCGTCGCCGCAGTCGACAGCCGGCCGATGAACCAGGTGTCCGTGAGGTTCAGTACCGCCTGCACCGTGCTGTTCAGCACCAGTGGGAGCGCGAGCACGGCGACCGCGCGCATGTCGATGTGGCGGCGCCCCCCGGCGTCGAGTCGCAGCGCGGGCAGGGAGGACCGCCGGCGCGCCGGTTTCACCGGCGTTGATTCGGGGGACTCGACCATGCGCAAGCCTATCATCGGGTAGAATTCCGCCTCTCGCCGCGCGCGCGGCAAGACAGGCCCGGTACCCAGCGTGAACCAAGCCGCGGCAAGCGCCGCCATCAGCACCGAGTGCGTCATCGTCGGCGCAGGCCCGGTCGGCCTGTTCGCGGTATTCGAGCTCGGCCTGCTCGGCATCAAGTGCCAGGTCGTCGATTCCCTCGCTCACCCGGGCGGGCAGTGCACGGAGCTCTATCCCGACAAGCCGATCTACGACATCCCGGCGCTGCCGGTGTGCGGCGCGCAGGAACTGGTCGACCGGCTGCTGGAGCAGGCCAAGCCGTTCCATGCCGGCTTCCACTTCGGCCAGGAAGTCGTCGCGCTGAAGCCCCGTGATTCGGGACGCTTCGACATCGAGACCGCCGCGGGCACCCGCTTCGATGCCGGCGCCGTGATCATCGCGGGCGGCGTCGGCTCGTTCCAGCCGCGCCGGCTCCTGGTCCCGGACGCTGGACAGTTTGAAGGCACGCAGCTCCTCTATCGGGTGCGCCGCGCCGAGGATTTTCACGGCAAGGATGTCGTGGTCGCGGGGGGCGGCGACAGTGCGCTCGACTGGGCGCTCGAGTTCTGCGGCAAGGCGAGAAGCGTCACGCTGGTGCACCGGCGCGCGGAGTTCCGGGCGCAGCCGGCCTCCGTCGCGCGCATGAAGGCGCTCGCGGACCAGGGCATGCTCGCCTTCCACGAGGGCACGATCCAGGCGCTGGTCGTGGACAGCGGCCGCCTTGCCGGCGCCACGATCCGGAAGGCCGACAAGTCGACCGTCGAGGTGCGTGCAGACCTCGTCCTTGCCTGCTTCGGCCTGCACCCGAAGCTCGGGCCGATCGCGGACTGGGGCCTCGCGCTCGAGAAGAAGGCGCTCCGGGTGGACACCGAGAAATTCCAGACCAGCGTGCCCGGCATCTTCGCCATCGGCGACATCAACGCTTATCCGGGCAAGAAGAAGCTGATCCTCTCGGGCTTTCACGAGGCCGCGCTCGCCGCCTTCGGCGTGCAGCACCACGTCTATCCGGAAAAGCGGCAGTTCCTGCAATACACCACCACGAGCCCCGTCATGCGTGAGCGGCTCGGGGTCGCGCCGCCGCAGTGATGCCATGACGGTCGCAGCCAGTCGGCTCCCGGAGATGCTGAAGCTGCTCGATCTCGAGCGGATCGAGGACAACCTGTTCCGCGGCGAGAGCCGCGACGTCGGCGCCCCGCAGGTGTTCGGCGGCCAGGTGCTCGGCCAGGCGCTGGTCGCCGCGTCGCGCACGGTGGAAGGCCGGCAGGTGCATTCGCTGCATGCCTATTTCCTGCGCCGCGGCGACCTCGACGTGCCGATCGTGTTCGACGTGGAGCGCAGCCGCGACGGTGGCAGCTTCACCAGCCGGCGCGTCGCCGCGATCCAGCACGGACAGCCGATCCTTACGATGTCGGCCTCGTTCCAGGCCAGCGAAACCGGACTGGATCACCAGGCGCCGATGCCGCCGGCACCGCCGCCCGAGGAGCTGCAGGATCTCGGCCGGATCGAGCAGGCGTTGCTCGAAAGCGCGCCGCACAAGCTTACCGGTTACTTCCGCAACCAGCGGCCGTTCGAGTTCCGTGCCGTGAACCCGACGGACTACCTCACGCACGAGAAGCGGCCGGCGCGCCGCCAGGTCTGGTTCCGCGTCATCGGCGAGCTGCCCGACGACCAGGCGCTGCATCGTTGCCTGCTCACGTACGTCTCTGACTATCACCTGCTGGCCACGGCGACGCTGCCGCACGGGGTGAGCTTCCTCGACCTGCAGCTAGCGAGCATCGATCACGCAATCTGGTTCCACCGCGACCTGCACGCGAGCGAATGGCACCTGTACTCGATCGAGAGCCCGAGTGCTTCGGGGGCGCGCGGCTTCTGCCGCGGAACCATCTACTCGCGCGATGGACGCCTCGTCGCGAGCGTCGCGCAGGAGGGGCTCATCCGCGAGCACAGCAAATGGTCGACGCCCGCGGGTCACCAGGTCTGAGGCCACGGGCCGGCGCCGCGCCTTACCAGCGTTCGCGCAGCACCTTGCCCGGGTTCATGATCCCCAGCGGGTCGAGCGCATGCTTGATCGCCCGCATGACCGCGACGGCGGCGGGATCCTCGTAGCGCTCGAGTTCTGCGACCTTGGACTGGCCGATGCCGTGCTCGGCGCTGAAGCTGCCGCCGTGCGCGCGACGAGGTCATGGACGGCGCCGGCGGATTTCGCGCGAGCGCGCCGCGAGCTGCCCGCCATCGCCGCCGGCGGGCTCGCTGAGGTTGTAATGCAGGTTGCCGTCGCCCAGGTGGCCATAGGCGACGAGGCGCGCGCCCGGCGCAACGCGCTCGAGCAGCGCGCGCCCGGCCTCGATGAAGGCCGGGAGCTTCGCCGGCTCGACCGAGATGTCGTGCTTGAGGCTCGCGCCTTCGCGTCCCTGCGCCTCCGGGATCGTCTCGCGCAGCCGCCAAAGCGCGTCGCGTTGCGCGGCAGACGACGCCGTCACGGCGTTTTCCACGATGCCGTCAGCGATCGCGCGCGGCGAGCGCCGCCTCGAAACGCTCCGGGAATCCGGCGTCCGCCGCGGCGAGCGCCGCCTCGACCAGCGCGTACCAGCGATGCGGGCCATCGAAAGGGTCGCGGCTTCCCGCGACGTGGCGGCACGACGAACTCGAGCGCGATGCGCGGGATGAGCTCGAAGGTCGTCACCGCGTCGCCCAGCGTCTCGCGCAGCCGCGCAAGCAGCGCCAGCGCGTCGGCAGGCGAGGCGAGTGCGGCGAACGCCGTCGCGGTGACGGCGGGCCGCGGGAAGAGACGCAGCGTGGCCGCGGTTACGACGCCGAGCGTGCCTTCGGCGCCGATGAACAGCTGTTTCACGTCGTAGCCGGTATTGTCCTTGCGCAGTCCGGTGAGCTGGTGCAGCACCCGGCCGTCCGGCAGCACGACCTCGAGACCGAGCACGAGCGCGCGCATCATGCCGTAGCGCAGCACGGCCGTGCCGCCGGCATTGGTCGACACGATGCCGCCGAGCGTCGCGCTGCCCTCCGACCCGAGCGACATCGGCAACAGCCTGTTGCCGGCGGCGGCCGCCGCCTGCAGGTCCGCGAGCACGCACGCCGGCCTCGGCCGTCAGCGAGTCATTCCCGGGATCGACGCTGCGGATCCTCCGCAGCCGCCGCAGCGAGAGCACGATCTCGGTGCCTGCGGGCCTTGGCGTCGCGCCGCCGCAATAACTCGTGTTGCCGCCCTGGGGCACGATGGCGATGCGCTCGCGCGCGCAGTGGCCGACCAGCGCGGCCACGCGCTCGGTCGTGTCCGGCAGGGCGACGAGCGGGGTCGAACCGCGGTGCAGGCCGCGAAAATCGACCTCGAAAGGCGCGCGGTCGGATGCTGAATCCAGCCAGCCGCCGGTCCCCAGGAGGTCCTTGAGGGCAGCGATCGCGGTTGCCGGCAGAGGGGCGCTCGAGCGGCTCATGCCCGGGATCTTACTGAGCGGCGGCTGCGGGCGCAGATCCGCGCGGCGTCGCTACTTGTCTTCGGACGGCGGCGGTTCCGCCTTCGGCTTCTCTTTCTTCGGCCTGGGCGCGGGCGCGCCGACGCCCAGCTCCTCGCGGCGCTCGTTGGAAAGCTCCTGCATGCCCATGATGCGGCAGTCCTCGACCTGCCCCATGCGCTGGTAGGCAATTGAATCGCGGCCGAAGCCGCAGATCTGACCGTTGCGGTCGCCGTCCACCGCGGCGAGCGTCGACTGCGTCCTGACATCGAAGCAGCCGCCCGTGAGCTCCGTCAGGTAGGCCTTGCGGTGCCCGCTGCTGAAGAGCACGACGTGCGTGTCGTCGAGCGCGGCGAAATCGTCGATCGTCGACTGGAACACGCAATCGCTCGTGCGCGTCAGCTTGATCTGCTGCTTTTCCCTGGTTTGCTGCTCCGTCCCGAGGCGGGACTGCGGCGCAGAACTTGCGCAGGCGGACAGGAGCAGCACTGTCATCGGCAGCAAGACGGTCTTCATGCGGCAACTCCCGGGAAACATTGACGGTTGGACCGGGCGCCGGGTCCGGGGTTCCGGGGCGTAAATCGCGGCGCAGGCCGCGTGTCAGTAGTCGTCGCGGTCACCGTAGTCGTCGTCTTCGTCGTCCTCGTCCTCGTCGTCGTCCCAGTCGTCGTCGTCCTCGTCTTCGTCCAGATCGTCCTCGTCCTCTTCATCCTCGCCTTCGGACCCCGACCAGCCTTCGGGCTCTTCCGTCAGTTCGAGGTCGAGTTCCTGCCAGGTTTCGTAGTCGATTTCCTCGACGTCTCCGTCCTCATACTGCAATTCGATAAGTTCGGCATCTTCGTCCACCGACAGGACCTTGAAGACTTCCTCGTCATCGAGGCTCTCGTACCACTGTCCGGGTACCGGGTTGTGATCGCGGCCCATGGAAACTCTCGCTGGCGTTGGCCGGCATCCCCGGCCCCTGACCAACCGATATTACGGGCGCGGGCCAATGCCTAGCAAACCGGCTGGAGCAGGCCCGAATCGGGCCCACCAGGCTTGAAACCGGCCGAAGGCATGTACCCATTCAGGAGATCGAGCCCAACACGGGCAACTGGAGGCACGCACATGACTCTGATTCGCTGGGAACCGTTCCGGGAACTGGACGACGTATTTACCCGCTACAGCCCGTTATTCGGCCGGCTGGCGGCCGCGCGGCAGGGCGCCACGGACGAGGGCGCCAGCCCGTCCTGGACGCCGATCGCCAATATCTCCGAGACCGAGACCGACTACCTCATCAAGGCGGAGCTGCCGGAAGTGAGCAAGGAGGACGTCAAGGTCACGGTCGACGAGAATGTCATCATGATCAGCGGCGAGCGCCGCAAGGAAGCGGAGCACAAGGACGAGAAAGTGCACCGCGTGGAGAGCTTCTACGGCCGCTTTGAGCGCAGCTTCCGCCTTCCGGAAGATGCCGACATCAGCGCCATCCAGGCCGAGAGCAGGAATGGCGTGCTGAAAGTGCGCGTGCCGAAGACGCCCGCGCCCAAGCCCAGGACGGTCGAAGTACAGGTAAACTGACGGACCCGGGGCGGCGGCCTTGCCGCCGCCCTCGTCAGCCGAGGGTCCGCATGGAAACCGAGTTCGAAGCTGTCCGCCGCAGGCTGGAGCAGCATAAGCAGGAATTGATGGCGCGCGCCGCCAAGGTGCACGCCGACATCACGCGCTCCTCGGGGCCGCTCGACAAGGACTTCGCCGAGCAGGTCGTGCAGATGGAGAACGACGCCGTGCTCGCAGGCATCGGTGAGGCGACGGCGGCCGAGCTCGCGCAGATCAACCGCGCCCTCGCCCAGATTGACCAGGGCAGCTATGGCACATGCAGCCACTGCGGCCAGCCCATCGGCGAACGCCGCATGCAGGCGCTGCCGTACTCGGACCGCTGCATCATCTGCGCGGAAGCGGCGCGCTGAGCCCGCGGCCCGATGCCGGCCTACAAGGCGCCCCTTCGCGAGATCCGCTACGTCCTGAACGAGGTGCTGGACGCGCCGGCCCGCTATCGCGAGCTCGGGCGCGACGACGTCACTGCGGAACTGATCGATGGCGTGCTGGAGGGCGCGGCGCGCTTCGCCGAGGATGTAGTTGCGCCGACCAACGAGCCGGGCGACCGCATCGGCGTCAAGCGCCTCGATGACGGGCGTGTCGTCACCCCGCCCGGATTCGTCGAGGCTTACCGCCAGTACGTGGACGACGGCTGGGCCGCGCTCTGCGGTCCCGTCGAGGCGGGCGGGCAGGGCCTGCCGGAGAGCCTCGGCGGCGTCGTCGGCGAAATGCTCGTCTCCGCAAACATGTCATGGAAGCTCTACAGCGGCCTGACCGACAGCGCGGTCCTGTGCATCGCGCAGCGCGGCACGGACGAGATGCGCCGGACCTACCTGCCGAAGCTCGTGAGCGGCGCCTGGAGCGGCACGATGGTGCTGACCGAATCGCACGCGGGCACCGACCTCGGCCTCATGCGCACGCGTGCCGAGCCGCAGCCGGACGGCGCGTACCGCGTCAGCGGCACCAAGATCTTCATTACCAGCGGCGAGCACGACCTGACCGAGAACATCATCCACCTGGTGCTCGCGAAGCTGCCCGACGCCCCGGCGGGTTCGCGCGGCATCAGCATGTTCCTGGTGCCGAAGTTCCTGCCGGATGCCGCGGGCAAGCCGGGCGCCGCAAACCGCGTCAGCTGCGCGAGCGTCGAGCACAAGCTCGGCATCCACGGGTCCGCGACCTGCGTGATGGATTTCGACGGTTCCTGCGGCTGGCTGATCGGCGAGGTCAACGGCGGCCTCAGTAACATGTTCACGATGATGAACCACGCGCGCCTGTGGGTCGGGTTGCAGGGGCTCGCGCAGTGCGAACGCGGCTTCCAGGCTTCGCTCGCGTACGCGCGCGAGCGCCGGCAGGGCCGCACCTCGGCGGGCGGCCAGGGCGCGGCCGACCCGATCATCGGCCATCCGGACGTGCGCCGCATGCTGCTGACCCAGAAGGCGCTGGTCGAGGGCGCGCGCGTCCTCACGCTGTTCGCGGGCCTCGAGATGGACGCCTCGCTGCATCACCGCGACGCGCGCGCGCGCGAGCAGGCGGCATCGCTGCTTTCGCTCCTGACGCCGGTGGTGAAAGGCTTCGTGACCGGCATGTCGCTCGAATGCACGAGCGATGCCATCCAGGTGCACGGCGGCCACGGCTACGTGCGCGAGACCGGCGTCGAGCAGTTCTTCCGCGATGCGCGCATTACGCCGATCTACGAGGGGGCGAACGGCGTGCAGGCCATGGACCTGCTCGGGCGCAAGGTGCTCGGCTCCGGCGGTGCGCTCGCACGCCAGCTCGGCGGGCTGATCGGCGGTTTCTGCGAGCGGCACGCGGGCGAGGGCGAGAATGCCGAGTTCGTCGCGCGTCTGGCGGGCCTGCTGAAGGAATGGAGCGTCGCGACCGAGGAGGTCGCGCGCCGCGCGGCGCGCAATCCCGACGAGACCGGCGCGGCTTCCATGGACTACCTGCAGCTCACGGGCTACCTGTGCCTGGCCTGGTGCTGGGCCTGGATGGCTTCGGTATCGTCCGCGGCGCTCCGCGCCGGCACCGCCGACGCCGCCTTCCACCAGGCCAAGATCGCGACCGCGCGTTTCTATTTCCAGCGCATCCTGCCGCGCGCCGAGGCGCACCTCGACGCCATGGGGGCGGGCGCTCGCTCATTGATGGAAATCCCGCCGGACCAGTTCGCGCCCTGATCAGGCGACGTCGCCCTGCGCGGCGAGCCCGCCCTCGAGTGACCAGACGTCGCGGTGCCCGCGCGCGCGCAGGAATTCCGCGGCCGCGCGGCTCCTGACGCCGTGCGCGCAGACCAGGAGCACCGGCCGGCCGGGCGCGACCGTGAGCGCGCCGTCGAGTACGCGGCCGAGCGGCAGCGCCTCCTGGCCCGTGACCGGCAACGGTTCGAATGCGCACTCCATCGGCTCGCGGATGTCGACGATCCGGTAGCCCGCGGCGACCGCGGCGGTGAGCGACAGCGCGAGGTCGACGCCTTCCGGAAGTTCCGCCTGGTCTGCGGCGGGCAGGCGCACGCAGCGCCCGGCGCAGGCAGGATTGCGCGGGGCGGCAAGCCGGCTCTGCCGGTGCTCGAGCAGGCTGACGAGCAGCAGCTCGTCGCCGAGCTGTCCCGGCAGGCCGAGCAGGAGCTTCAGGACCTCGAGCGCCTGCAGCTGGCCGAGCAGCGCCGGCACCGGTCCCAGCACGCCTGCCTGCTCGCAATTTCCGACCAGGCCGTCGCGCGTCGCTTCCGGCCACTGGCAGCGCAGGCACGAGCCGCCGCGGTCCGCGCGCACGACCTGCAGTTGCCCTTCGTACTGGTAGACGCTGGCGAGCACCGCGGGAACGCCGGCCCGCATGGCGGCGTCATTGACCACGAATTTGGCCGCGAAGTTGTCGGTACAGTCGACGATGGCCTGCGCGCCGGGAAGGAGTTCGCGTGCCAGCGCGGCGTCGAGGCGGCGCGCCACCGGCGCGGTGCGCACCGCCGGGTTGTAGGCGGCGAGGCGCGCGGCGGCCGCCTCGGCCTTGGGGCGGCCGACGTCGGCGACGCCGAACAGCGGCTGGCGGTGCAGGTTCGAAGGCTCGACGCGGTCGGGGTCGACGATCGTGAGGGTACCGACGCCCGCGCCCGCGAGGCTTGCCAGCACGGCCGAGCCGAGCCCGCCGGCGCCGACGACGATGACGCGCGCGGCGGCGAGCCGCGCCTGACCGGCGGCGCCGACTTCGGGCAAGGCCTGCTGCCGCGAGTAGTCGAACGGCACGCCCTCCGCGTGCCCATCGGCGCCGTGCGCGCAGTTCACCCAGCCGCTGTCGCCGCCGGCATAGTGCTCCTTCTTCCAGACGGGAACACGGTGCTTCACCGCATCGATGATCTCCCGGCAGGCGGCGAAGGCTTCGGCGCGGTGCGGCGCGGCGACGCCGATCCAGATGGCCGTCTCGCCGACCGCGAGCCTGCCGACCCGGTGTACGCATCGCGCCGCGCTCGCCCCGTGGCGGCGGATCGCCTGCGCAACGATGCGCTCCCCTTCCGCGATTGCGAGCGGCTCGAATGCCTCGTATTCAAGCGAAGTCACCCGCCGCCCCTCGTTCTCGTCGCGCACGCGGCCCTCGAAGCTCGCAAAGCCGCCGGCCGCCTGGCGCGCAAGCGGCGCCGCCAGCCTCGCGGCGTCGATCACCGAGGACGTGATGGCGAATGCATTCATCCGCCGGCCACCGGCGGGATGAATACGACCTCGTCGCCGTCCCGAAGCGCGCACTCCCATTCGCTGAAGGCGGCATTGACCGCGACGCGAAGCTGCGACGCCGGCAGGCGGAAGCCATGGCGCTGCGCCAGCTCCGCGTAGAGCGCCGCGGGCGTGGACGCCGCCGTGTCGACGGATTCGGACTGGCAACCCGCCTGCTCGCGCAGCAACGCGTAGTACTGCAGCCGAATCCGCGGCATCAGGCCATCCCGCGCGCCGCGAGCGCACGGCGCACCGCGGCCGCGTCCTCGGGCGTGTTGGCGTTCTCGAGCGCCGCGGACCGGCGCGGCGCCAGCAGGCGCACGTCGTGGCTTGCGAGGAACCTGCGCGGGCAGTCGCCCGGCCCGGCGACGTAGGCGAGGATCGCCGCGCGGCTTGCCGGTTCGTAGATCGAACAGAGCGGTTCGGGCTGCCCGTCGCGGCTGCTCGCAAACGCGGTCGCGAGGCGGTGCGGGTCGCGACGCAGGACCAGCTCCGCGAGCGTCGCGTCGTCGAGCTGCGGCAGGTCGCAGGCGACCACGAGCCAGGCGGCCTCGGGATGGCATGCCTGGGCGGCGATGATGCCCGCGATCGGGCCGCGGCCGGCCGCACCGTCGACGACCTGCGGATAACCGGACCGCAACGGATCGCCGGCCTGCTCGGCACGGACTGACACGAATGCGCGCACCGCGTGGCGGGAGACCAGGTCGTAGGTCGCCGAGAGCTGCGGGCGCGAACCGTAGGCGAGCGCCGCCTTGTCGGCACGCATGCGCCGGGATCGGCCGCCGGCCAGCACCAGGCCGAACAGCGGGCTCACGACGGCGGGCCCGCCGCGAAGCCGCTCTTGCCGCCGCTTTTTTCCAGCAGGCGCAGCGACTCGATCACGATGCCGTGCGAAAGCGCCTTGCACATGTCGTAGACCGTGAGCGCCGCGACCGAAGCGCCGGTCAGTGCTTCCATTTCGACCCCGGTGCGATGGTGCACGGCGACCGTGCAGCGGATCGCGACGCAGGAGTCCGCGGCGGGCTCGATGGCGATGTCGCAGCGCTCGAGTCCGAGCGGGTGGCAGAACGGAATGAGTTCGTGCGTGCGCTTGGCGGCCATCGTCCCGGCGACGATCGCCGTATGAAACACCGGGCCCTTGGCCGTGGCGAAGCCGGCACTCTCGAGCGCGCGGAAAGCATCGGGCGGGAAGCGCACGATCGCCTCGGCGCTGGCGAGACGCGGTCCCGGCGCCTTGGAACTCACGTCTACCATCGCGGGCGCGCCGTCGCCGGTGACGTGCGAGAGTTTTTTCGCCTCATCCGCCAATGTAGTACATCTCGATCTTGCGGGGCTTCTCGCCGTCCGCGCCCAGCCGGCGCTGCTCGCTGTAGCGGTCCTCGCGCCGCCGCCACACCGCGCGGATCCGCTCGCGCAGCGGCGCGTCGTCCGCGCCCGCGCGCAGCAGCGCCCGGAAGTCCGTGCCCGCGGTCGCGAACAGGCAGGTGTAGAACACGCCGTCCGACGACAGGCGTGCCCGCGTGCAGCCGCCGCAGAACGGCTGCGTCACGGAGGAAATGAAACCGACCTCTCCCGCGCCGTCCGCGTAGGCATAGCGTTCGGCGACTTCGCCGGGATGGGAGGGCGCGAGCGGCAGCAGGGCGAAGCTCGCCTCGAGGGCGTCCCGGATCTCGCGCGAGGGCACCACCAGCGCGGGCCGCCAGTCGTTGCGCGTGCCGACATCCATGTATTCGATGAAGCGCAGGATGATGCCGGTCCCGCGGAAGCGGCGCGCGAGGTCGAGCACCTGCCCGTCGTTGACGCCGCGCTCGATCACCGCGTTGACCTTGATCGGCGCGAGCCCCGCTTCGCGCGCGGCGCGCAGGCCGTCCAGCACGCGGTCGAGGCCGTCGAAGCCGCCGTTCATGTGTCGAAACGTGGCCGGATCGATCGAATCGAGGCTCACGGTGACGCGTGAGAGGCCCTGGGCCGCGAGCTCGGCCGCATGCTGCGCGAGCAGCACGCCGTTCGTCGTCAGCGCGAGGTCCTCGATCCCCTCGATCGCCGACAGCTCGCCGACGAGATCGGCAAGGCCCGTGCGCAACAGCGGCTCGCCGCCCGTCAGCCGGATCTTGCGCACGCCCTCGGCGGCGAACAGCCGCGCCAGTCGCACGATCTCTTCGAACGACAGGCGCTCTGCCGCCGGCAGGAAGCGGTAGCCCTCGCCGAATGTCGCGCGCGGCATGCAGTAAGGGCAACGGAAATTGCAGCGGTCCATGACCGAGATGCGAAGGTCGACGAGCGGCCGGCCGCGCAGGTCGACCTGGGCGCGCGGCGCGTCGATCGCCACCAGTTTTCCTCGGTTTTCCTCGGTCATGGGCTACCAGTTATAGAAAGGCACGGCGAGCCCGGCCGCATGGGTCGCGGGACCGCGCGGCAGCTCGACGAAACCGTCGGTGCCGGCGAGCGCGATGAAATCCCCCGACCCGCCGGTCGGCCGCGGCTCGGCAAGCGCCCGACCCTGCTGATCGTAACCGAGCACGACCGGCAGGAAAAAGGACAACGGCCGGTCGCAGGCGAATTCCCGCGCCAGGGCCACCCTGGGAGTCGGGCGCACCGCGGCTCCCGCCATCCGGCGGAGCGCCGGCATGACATAGCGCGACAGGCACACGAGCACCGAGACCGGATTGCCCGGCAGGGCGAACACGGCCGCGCCCCCGGCGCGGCTGCCGAACCACATCGGCCGTCCCGGCCGCTGGGCGATACCGTGGAAGGACTTCGTCACGCCGAGCGAGGCGAGCACGCCCGGCACGTGGTCGAATCGGCCGGCCGAGACGCCGCCCGAGATGACGAGGACGTCGTGGTCCGCGAGCGCCGCCTGCAATGCGCTGGCGATGGCCGCCTCGCGATCGGGCAGCTGCAGGTTCGCGGCCGGCGCGAATCCGCCGAGCGCAAGTGCCGCGGCGAGGCCATAGGCATTCGACCGGCGGACCTGGTGATCGAGGATCGGCGCACCGGGCTCGACGAGCTCGTCGCCGGTGGTGATTACCGCGACGCGAGGCACGCGCGATACCGCGAGCCGCGCCTGCCCCGACGAGGCGGCGATTGCGAGTTCCGGCGCCGCGAGGCAGGTGCCGGCCTCGAGCAGCAGGTCGCCCGAGCGCGCGTCGCTGCCACGCCGATGAACGTGTCGCCAGGCCGCCGGCTCGCAGTCGCCCGCCAGTTCGGCGTGTCCGTCCGCCGTCCGGAGCTGCTCGATCGGCACGACCGTGTCGCAGCCGCGCGGCAGCACCGCGCCGGTCATGACCTCGAAACAGTCTCCTGCCGAGGCCAGCGTGAGTGCGGGAGATCCCGCCGCCTGGGTACCGGCGATGCGAAACCGCCGCAATCGGGCTTTGGAAGCGAAGGCGATGCCGTCCATGGCGACGCGGTCAAAAGGCGGGGCGTCGCGCTCGGCCCTGATGGGCGAGCGCAGGATGCGTCCGGCGCAGCCGGCCAGGGGCAATTGTTCCTGCGGCACCGGCGCGATGGCGGCGGCGATCGCCGCTTCAGCCTCGGCGGGTGTCAGCATCCGTCCACGGCGTCAGTTCTGCTTGTCGCGGGCCTTGAAGATGCGCAGCTGCTCGTTGAAGCGGTCGGCGATCGCCTGGACTTCGTCCACGGCGGCATTGTTCTTCTTCACCTGGATGGCGCGCAGCTCCTGCAGCCGGTTCTCGTCGTACGTGCCGCTCTTCTCCGCCGCTTCCGTCTCGAGGTCGAGGCAGGAGTTGTAGGCATTGATGTCTTCGTTGAACTGCTGCACCGCCTTTTGCGCCGTGGCCATCTGGTCGTAGGTCGCGGTGGCGCCGTCGGGAAGCTTTTCCGGTGCGCGCGGGTAGATGCAGGTCGCCTGGGCCGTGCCCGAGGCGGCGAGTGCGATCAGGGCTAGCGTCAGACGGGTCATTGCAGATCTCTCCCCCTGCGAATTGATCACTATGGACAGCGACGGGCAGCCCGGGTTCGCTGCGCCTGGATTCTAGCGCAGCGCCGGCCGGGGCGTGGCGTGCCCCGGGACGGGCAGCGCCCGACCCCGGGCGTTAAACTGGCGATAAATGCCCGGCCGACCCCTCAGGCCGTCGGCTTGCCGTAATTGGGAAGGTTCCAGAATGCCGGATTGGTCGTCGGTCTTGCGCACGGTCTTCGTTTCACGCGCACTCGATGCGCTGGAGGAAACGCGCCTGGTGCCGGCTCGCAAGGTGCTCTACCAATTCTGCGCGCGCGGCCACGACGTCACGCAGGCGCTCCTCGGGCTGCAGCTGACCGGGCGGCGTGACGCGGTCGCGCCATATTACCGCTCGCGGCCGCTGGCGCTGGCGCTCGGGCTGACGGCGGAGGAGGCGCTCGCCTCGACGATGATGCGCGCCGAAGGGATGTCGGGCGGCCGCGACGTCGGCGTCGTCATCAACCGCCCGAACCGGGACGGCGCCTGCCTGCTGCCGGCCTGCGGCGGCGTCGGCACGCAATACACGCCCGCGACAGGCTGGGCGCAGGCGCTCGTCTACCGCGGGCGGGTGCTGGGCGATCCCGCGGTCGCGGGCAGCCTCGCGGTCGCGCATGGCGGCGAGGCATCGACCGCGACCAACGGATTCTGGGCCTCGCTCAATATCGCGACCACCGAGCGGCTGCCGCTGCTCTACTTCATCGAGGACAACGGCTACGGCATTTCGGTGCCGGCGGCGCGGCAGACGCCCGGCGGCGACATCGCTGCCAATCTCGCGGCATTCCGCAACCTGAAGATATTCTCCGGCGACGGCTCCGAACCGGCCGCCGCGGCCGCACTCATCGAGTCGGCGGTGCGGACGGTCCGCGCGGGCGATGGGCCGGCGCTGCTGAAGCTCCGGGTGCCGCGGCTCTCGGGCCACTCGGCCCAGGACACGCAGGCGTACAAGTCCCCGCAGGAAATTGCAGCCGAGCGCGCGCGCGACCCGCTCGCGCAACTGCGCAAAGCGATCGTCCCCTCGACCGTCTCCGAGGCCGCGTGGGCCGCGCTCGAGGCAGGGGCCGAGGCCGCCGTGCAGGCCGCGCTCGCGCGGATCGAGGCGCGACCGCCGATCGCCGGCGCGAAGGTCGCCCGCCACGTGTTCACCGAGCGGCGCGCCGACGGCGGCGCCGACATCCAGGCGCAGGGCGGGCAGCGCGCCGACGGCGTGACGCCGCCTGCCGGCACGTCCGAGCCGCGGCCGGAAGGCGCGCGCATCAACATGCTGACGGCAATCCGCCGCACGCTCGAGCACGAGCTTGCCGCCAATCCGCGCGTCCTGGTCTTCGGCGAGGATGTCGGCCGGAAAGGCGGCGTGCACGCGGCGACGCTCGGGCTGCAGGAGCGGTTCGGCGAGGACCGCGTGTTCGACACCAGCCTGTCGGAGGAGGGCATCATCGGCCGCGCGGTCGGCATGGCGCTCGCGGGCCTCGTGCCGGTGCCGGAAATCCAGTTCCGCAAGTACGCCGAGCCCGCGGCGGAACAGCTGCACGACTGCGGCACGATCCGCTGGCGCACGGTCAACCGTTTCGCCGCGCCCATGGTCGTGCGCATGCCGGGCGGCTTCTTCAAGTGCGGCGATCCCTGGCACAGCCAGTGCAACGAGGTGCAGTTCCTGCACGCTGTCGGCTGGCAGCTCGCGATGCCGTCGAATGCCGAGGACGCGGTCGGGCTGCTGCGCACGGCGCTGCGCGGCAACGAGCCCGTGATCTTCTTCGAGCACCGCTTCCTGCTCGACGGCGCGGCGGGCCGCCGTCCCTGGCCGGGCGACGACTTCATGCTGCCGTTCGGCCGGGCGAACCGGCTACGGGAGGGCGGCGAGCTCACCGTCGTGAGCTGGGGCGCCATGGTCGAGCGCTGCGAGCAGGCGGCGGCGGAATCCGCGGTCGACGTCGAACTCCTCGACCTGCGGACGCTTGCGCCCTGGGACCGGGAGGCCGTGCTCGCGTCGGTCGCCAAAACCCGACGCTGCCTGATCGTTCACGAGGACACGATCACGGCCGGGTTCGGCGCCGAGATCGCGGCCGTGCTCGCCGGGCACGCCTTCTACGACCTCGACGCGCCCGTCGAACGGCTCGCGATGCCGGACGTCCCGAGCCCGCACGCGCCCATCCTGCTGGACGCCGTCGTGCCCGGCGTCGGCGACATCGTCGCGGCGATGCGCCGCATTGCGAGCCTCTGATGAGCGAGTTGATCGACGTCGTCCTGCCCGCTGACCAGGTCGAGGGCACCCGTTCCCAGGTGCAGCGATGGCTGAAGGCCGTGGGCCAGGCCGCGAAGCGCGACGAGCCGCTCGTCGAGATCGAGACGGACAAGGTGACAGTCGAGGTGCCTGCGCCGGCGGACGGCGTTCTCGAGGAAATCATCGCGAGCGAGGGCGTCGACGTCGAGCCGGGCGGACTGCTGGGACGGCTGCGCACCGGCGCAGCCGCCGCGGCATCGCCCGACGCCGCGAAGTTGGCGGCGGCGCAGGCGCCCGCGGCCACGCAGCGCCCGGCGGCGACGCCTGCGCCGGGCGTCCTCGCCGGGCGGCCGAGTCCCGCCGTCAGGCGCCTGCTCGCCGAGCGCGGCCTCGAAGCCGCGGACGTGACGGGGAGTGGCGAGGGCGGACGCATTACCGTTGACGACGTGCTCGCGGCGGCGCCGCGTGCCGCGACGCCGAAACCGCCAGCAACAGCAGCCGCGGCGGACGAGCCGGGCCTGAGGCGCGTGCCGCACACGCCGATGCGCCGGCGCATTGCGGCGCACATGGTCGAGAGCCTCCTGCACACGGCGCCGCACGTCACGAACGTCTTCGAGGCGAACCTGACGGCCGTGCTCGCCGATCGCGCGCGCCGCAAGGCGGATTTCGTGCGCAAGGGGTTCCCGCTGACGCTGACCGCCTACTTCGTCGCCGCGAGCGTCGAGGCGCTGCGCGCCGTGCCGGAGGTGAACGGGCGCTGGTCCGAGGACGCGGTCCTCATCCCGGAGCGGATCGACATCGGCATCGCGACCGCGCTGGGCGAGCGCGGGCTGGTGGTGCCGGTGATCCGCGACGCGGGTTCTCTCGACCTCGAGGGCATCGCGGCGGCGCTCGGCGTGCTCGTCGCCAAGGCGCGCGAGGACAAGCTGGCGCAGGCCGATCTCCGGGGCGGGACTTTCACGATCTCGAATCATGGCGTGAGCGGGAGCCTGCTCGCCGCGCCGATCGTGATCAACCAGCCGCAGTCGGCGATCCTCGGCATCGGCAAGCTCGAGAAGCGCGCGCTGGTCGCGAGCGAGGGCGGGACGGATCGGGTCGTGATCCGACCGTGCTGCTACGTGACGCTGACGATCGACCACCGCGCGCTCGACGGTTTCCAGGCGAACCGGTTCATGCAGACATTCGTCGCTCGCCTGGAAACCTGGTCCTGAGGGGGCAGGCGGCGGCGCCGTGCCAAACGCGCCTCCCGTATGTCAAAGTGCGTGAACCACGGACGCGGCGGCGGAGGTTGATTGCATGTATACGCAAGGGCTTGATTCTCCTGGTAAAGACTGCCTGCGCAGCGAGACGCGTGACGACCCCGCTCTGGCATCGCGGTTCCAGTCGCGGGTGGATGCGGAAGAAAAGATCGAGGCCAAGGACTGGATGCCCGAGGCCTACCGCAAGACGCTGGTCCGCCAGATCTCGCAGCACGCCCATTCCGAGATCGTCGGCATGCTGCCCGAAGGAAACTGGATCACGCGCGCGCCGTCGCTGCAAGCGCAAGACCATCCTGATCGCCAAGGTCCAGGACGAAGGCGGCCACGGCGCCTACCTCTACAGCGCGGCGGAAACGCTCGGCGTGTCGCGGGCCGAGCTGGTCGACCAGCTGCTCGCGGGCAAGGCGAAGTACTCGAGCATCTTCAATTACCCGACGCCGACCTGGGCCGACGTCGGCGCGATCGGCTGGCTGGTCGACGGCGCGGCGATCATGAACCAGATCCCGCTGTGCCGCTGCTCCTACGGCCCCTATGCGCGCGCGATGGTGCGCATCTGCAAGGAAGAGAGCTTCCACCAGCGCCAGGGCTACGACATCATGCTGCGCCTCTCGCGCGGCACCGACGCGCAGCGGAGGATGGCGCAGGCCGCGCTCGATCGCTGGTGGTGGCCTTCGCTGATGATGTTCGGTCCGTCGGACAACGAGTCGAAGCACAGCGCGCAGTCGATGCGCTGGAAGATCAAGCGGTTCTCGAACGACGAATTGCGCCAGAAGTTCGTCGATACCACGGTCCCGCAGGCGGATTACCTCGGCCTGAAGGTGCCGGATCCCGGCGCTTGCCTGGGACGAGTCCGCGCAACATTATCGCTGCGGCGCCATCGACTGGCGCGAATTCGAGCAGGTGCTGGCGGGGCAGGGCCCCTGCAACCGCGAGCGCCTCGAGGCGCGCCGCCGGGCGCACGAGGGAGGCCGCTGGGTGCGCGAGGCGGCGGCGGCCTGCGCGGCCAAGCGCGCCGCGGCCGCGAGCCGCGCGGCCTGACGGGGAGGGCGACATGACCAGCGACGCAAAACGGGACTGGCCGCTTTACGAGATCTTCATCCGCGCGAAATCGGGCCTCGACCACAAGCACGTCGGCAGCCTGCACGCGACGGATGCGCGCATGGCGCTCGAGCACGCGCGCGATCTCTACACGCGCCGGCAGGAAGGGGTCAGCATCTGGGCCGTGCGCTCCTGCGACATCGTCGCTTCCGACCCGGCCGACTCCGACGCGTTCTTCGAGCCCGCGAGGGACAAGATCTATCGCCACCCGACGTTCTACGACATCCCGGACGAGGTGAAGTCGCTGTGACGCCGCATTGCCGCTGCCTGCTGCGGCTCGCGGACACGAACCTCGTGCTCGCGCAGCGCCTCGGCGAATGGGTCGGCCACGCGCCCGCGCTCGAGGAGGACCTCGGGCTTGCCAACGTGTCGCTCGACCTGCTCGGCCAGGCGCGCCTGCTGCTCGCACATGCCGGCGCGCTCGAGGGGCGCGGCCGGGACGAGGACGCGCTCGCCTACCTGCGCGAGGAGTCCGAGTACCTGAACCTGACACTGGTGGAACAGCCGAACGGCGACTTCGCCGACACCATCGTGCGCCAGTTCCTGTTCGACGCCTGGCAGCTGGGCCTGTACCAGGCGCTTGCACGCTCGACCGACGCCTCGCTCGCCGCCATCGCGTCAAAAGGCCTCGCCGAGGCGGCCTATCACCTGCGCTACAGCGGCGGCTGGCTCGAGCGTCTCGGCGACGGCACGCCCGAAAGCCATGCGCGCGCCGAGCGCGCCGTCGCGGCGTTCTGGCCCTACACGAACGAGTTGTTCGCCGACGACGAGGTGGATGCCGCGGCCGCGGAGGCGGGGATCGCGCCGCTGCCGTCCTCGCTCGAAAGCGCCTGGTCGGCGCGCGTCGACGCGGTTTTCTCGGCCGCGACGCTGGCTCGACCGCGGCCCGCGCAATTCGGCTGGTACGGCAAGCAGGGCCGCCACAGCGAGCACCTCGGCTACCTGCTCGCCGAGATGCAGTCCCTGCACCGCGCCCATCCCGGCGCGACCTGGTAAGGCGATGGGCGCACATACCGCGGCGGATTCGGCGCCCACGCCGGAAGTCCTCGCGCGGCTGCGCGGCATCCTCGCGCAGGTGGCGGACCCGGAGATTCCGGTCCTGTCCGTGCTGGACCTCGGCGTGATACGCCACTTGCGGTTCCTTCCGGATGGCAATCTCGAAGTCGGTATCTCGCCCACGTATTCCGGATGCCCGGCCAATGCGGCGATCAAGGCGGACGTGCTGCGCGCGCTCGGCGCCGCCGGTTTTTCGGCCGTCGCCGTCGACGTCCTCGCGCCGCCCTGGAGCAGCGAGTGGCTGAGCCAGGAAGGCCGCCGCAAGCTCGAGGCCTTCGGCATCGCGCCGCCTGCAGCCCGCGGGAACCTGCCCGCCGCCTGCCCGCGCTGCGGCTCGCCGCGCACGGCGCAGGTATCCGAGTTCGGCTCGACGCCCTGCAAGGCGCTGTACCGCTGCGAGGCCTGCCTCGAGCCATTCGACTACTTCAAGTGTCTCTAGCATGCTGAAGTTCCATCCGCTGGTGGTCTCCGGGCGCAGTGCAGTCGCCGACGACGCCGCCGCGCTGCGCCTTACCGTGCCCCCGGCGCTCGCCGCGAATTTCCGCTTCCAGGCGGGCCAGCACGTCGCGATCCGCTGCCGGATCGACGGGCGCGAGGAGCGGCGCACCTATTCGATCGTCAATCCGGAAGGCGCGGACGCGATCACGATCGGCGTACGCGTGCAAAAGGACGGGCGGATGTCGCAATACCTCGCGCGCGAGGCGAAGCCGGGCTCGACCCTCGAGGTCATGACGCCGAACGGCAGCTTCCACGCCGAGGACGCGCCGGGACCGCGCGCATTCGCGGCCTTCGCCGCCGGCAGCGGGATAACGCCCGTGCTCTCGATCGCCGCGACGATGCTGGCCCGCGATCCCGGCAACCGCTTCCAGCTCTGGTACGGCAATACCGGTCGCGCGCGCGCGATGTTCCTCGAGGATGTCCTGGCGCTCAAGGACCGCTACCTGGCGCGTTTTTCCGTCGCCTTCGTGATGAGCCGCGAGCCGCAGGACGTCGAGTGGCTGAACGGGCGCATCGACGCTGGCAAGCTGCGCACATTCGCGGGCCAGGACCTCGAGGTGGCGGCAATCGACGAATTCTTCGTCTGCGGGCCCGGAACGATGGGCGAGGACCTGCCGCGCGCGCTCGTCGAACTCGGCGCCAGGGGCCGCATCCACGTCGAGTACTTCACGAACTCCGCGGCCGCGCAACCGTCGCCGCGGGCCGGCCTCACGACCCCGGCGGACGTGACCCCGCGCGCACAGGAAGCCGACGTGACCGTCGTCATGGACGGGCGCAGGCGGCGGTTCGGCATGGCGCGCGAGGGCGAGGCGATCCTGGACGCAGCGGAGCGCGCCGGCCTCGACCTGCCGTTTTCGTGCCGGGCCGGCGTCTGCTCCACCTGCCGCGCGCGGCTTGTCTCCGGCAGCGCCGAGATGGAACACAATGCCGCGCTCGAGGATTGGGAAGTCGAGGCAGGCTATATTCTCTGCTGCCAGGCGCGCCCGACGAGCGCCTCCCTCGAGATCAGCTACGACGAATGACGTTTCCCGAGCGATGAGCGACCCAACGATTCTATGCGCGTCGGACGGCGGCATCGCGCGCGTGACGCTGAACCGCCCGGAACGCCTCAACAGCTTCAATGCGCGCATGCACGAGGAGATGCGCGCGGCGCTCGCAGGCGCTGCCGGGGGCGGCGCGCGCGTGCTCGTCATCACCGGCGCCGGCCGCGGATTCTGCGCGGGCCAGGACCTCGGCGACCGCCAGCTCGTGGCGGGGGGCGCGCCTGCGGATCTCGGCGAATCCATCGAGCGCAACTACAAGCCGCTCGTGCTCGCGCTCAGGAGCTTCCCCGCGCCGACGATTGCCGCCGTCAACGGCGTTGCCGCCGGCGCCGGCGCGAGCCTCGCCCTCGCATGCGACCTCGTGATCGCGGCGCGATCGGCTTCGTTCATCCAGGCCTTCGGCAAGTTGGGGCTGGTGCCGGATTCCGGGGCGACCTGGTTCCTGCCGCGCCTGGTCGGCAGCGCGCGCGCGCTCGGCCTCGCGATGCTCGGCGAGCGGCTTTCGGCTGCGGACGCCGCTGCCTGGGGCCTCATCTGGCGCTGCGTCGACGACGCGGATTTCGGCGGCGCGGTCGAGGCGCTCGCCGCCACCCTCGCGGCGGCGCCGACGCGTGGCCTGGTGCGCACGCGCGAGGCGATGCAGGTGGCGGCGACCCGGACGCTCGCGGAGCAGCTGGATCTCGAGCGCGACCTGCAACGCGAGCTTGGCTACACCGCGGACTACGCGGAGGGGATAGCGGCATTCTCGGAAAAGCGCGCCCCGCGCTTTGCCGGGCGCTAGGGCGCGGCATGGGCGACGATGCGGCGAAATCCGGGGCCGGCCACGACGGCCAGCGCACCGCGGAGCGCGCGGCGGATGCGCTGTGGCGCGGCGATTCGGCCTCGCGGCAGCTCGGCATGCGCGTCGAGTCCTGCGCGCCCGGGCGCGCGGTGGTTTCCATGCGGGTCCGGCCCGACATGGTGAACGGCCACGGCATCTGCCACGGCGGGCTGGTGTTCGCGCTGGCGGACAGCGCCTTCGCCTTCGCCTGCAATTCCTACGGCGACAACACCGTCGCCGCGGGCGCCGCGATCGAGTTCCTGCTGCCGGCGCGCGAGGACGACCTGCTCCGCGCCACCGCGGCCGAACGCTGGCGCGCCGGGCGCGCCGGCATCTACGAGATCGAGGTCACGAACCAGCGCGGCGATGTCGTCGCGCTGTTTCGCGGTCGCAGCCACCAGATTGCCGGGAGACTGATCGATGACTGATGCCTTCATCTGCGACGCGGTACGCACGCCCATCGGGCGCTACGGCGGCGCGCTCTCGGGCGTGCGCACCGACGACCTTGCCGCGATACCGATCGCCGCCCTGGTGAAGCGCAATGGCGGCGCGGACTGGGGGGCGCTGGACGACGTGGTGCTCGGCTGCGCCAACCAGGCGGGCGAGGACAACCGGAACCTCGGGCGCATGGCCGTGCTGCTCGCGGGACTGCCGGCGGACGTGCCCGGCGTCACCGTGAACCGGCTTTGCGGCTCGGGCCTCGACGCCGTCGCGATAGCCGCGCGGCAGATTCGCTCGGGCGAGGCGGACTTCGTCGTGGCCGGCGGCGCCGAGAGCATGAGCCGGGCGCCGTACGTGGTCTCGAAACCTGAGGCAGCCTTTGCGCGCAACCAGCAGATGTTCGACACCACGATCGGATGGCGCTTCGTGAACCCGTTGATGCAGCGGCGCTACGGCATCGACTCCATGCCCGAGACCGGCGAGAACGTCGCCGCGGACTTCGCCGTCTCGCGCGCCGACCAGGATGCATTCGCGCTGCGCAGCCAGCAGCGCGCGCTCGCCGCGCAGGCCAGCGGGCGGCTCGGGGCCGAGATCGTGCCCGTCCTGGTCCCGGTTAAGAGAGGCGATCCGACGGTCGTCGACCGCGACGAGCATCCGCGCGAGACCAGCCTCGAGGCCCTCGCGCGGCTCGGCACGCCGTTTCGCGCCGGCGGCACGGTCACCGCCGGCAACGCCTCGGGCGTCAACGACGGCGCCTGCGCGCTGCTGGTCGCCAGCGAGCGCGGCGCCAGGCGCCACGGCCTGGTGCCGCGCGCGCGCGTGCTCGGCGCCGCGGTCGCCGGCCTCGCGCCGCGCATCATGGGCCTCGGCCCGGCGCCGGCTTCGGAAAAGCTCATGGCGCGGCTCGGTCTCGCGATCGGCGATTTCGACGTCATCGAGCTCAACGAGGCGTTCGCCTCGCAGGCGCTCGCCGTGTTGCGCCGGCTCGGGCTGCCGGACGACGCCGCGCACGTCAACCCGAATGGCGGGGCGATCGCGCTCGGCCACCCGCTCGGCATGAGCGGCGCCCGCCTGGCAACGACCGCCGTGCTCGAACTCGAGCGCCGCGGCGCGCGCCGCGCGCTCTGCACCATGTGTATCGGCGTGGGTCAGGGCATCGCGCTCGCGCTCGAGCGGGTCACGTGAACGCAGGCGACGGCGCCGCGCGCGAAGGCGATGTCGCGGTATTCACCTTCGATAACCCGCCGGTCAATGCGCTGTCGCACCCGGTCCGCGCGGCCCTGCTTGCCGCGGTCGCGGCGCTCGACGCGGATACCTCGGTGCGCGCCATCGTGCTCATCGGCGCCGGCCGGAATTTCGTCGCGGGCGCGGACGTGCGCGAGTTCGACAGGCCGCCGGTCGCACCGCTGCTCGCCGCCGTGCTGTCGCGGCTCGAGGCCTGCGGCAAGCCGGTGGTCGCCGCCCTGGCGGGGGCGACGCTCGGCGGCGGCGCGGAGACCGCGCTTGCATGCCACTATCGCTGCGCGGCCGGCGACCTGCAGCTCGGCTTTCCGGAAGTCAACCTGGGCCTGCTGCCGGGGGCGGGGGGCACCGTGCGCCTGCCGCGGCTCGCCGGCTGGCAGGCAGCGTTCGAGCTCATGGCCTCGGGCAAGCCGATCGGCATCGGCCCGGCGATCGAGCTCGGCATCGTCGACCGGCGCATGGACGGCGATTTGCGCGCGGGCGCGATTGCCTGGGCTCGCGAGCTCGCGGCCGGCAAGGCTGCGCTGCGGCGGGTGACGGAACTGCCGGTGCCGCCCTCGCGTCCGGTGCAGTTCGAGGAGTACCTGCGCATGCTGCCGCCGGCGGCCCGGCGGCTGCCGGCGCCGCCGCGCATCGTCGAGGCACTTGCGGCGGCGGCGATGCTGCCGGCCGAGACCGCCCTCGAGCGAGCGCGCATCCTGTTCCTGGAGTGCCTCGCGACCAGCGAGTCACGCGCCTTCCGGCATCTTTTTTTCGCCGAGCGCGGCGCTGCGCCGGACGCTTCGCTCGCGCGCGCCGTAGACCGCGCCGCCGTGCTCGGTGCCGGCACGATGGGCTCCGGCATCGCGGTCAGCCTGGCGACCGGCGGCATTCCCGTGACGCTCATCGAAGCCAGGCAGGAGGCGCTCGATGCGGGCATCGCGCGCGCGCGCGGGGCGATCGACTCCGCCGAGCGCAAGGGGCGCCTCGATCCGCAGGCCGCGTCGGCTGCGCGCGACCGCCTCCAGGGTTCCCTGACGCTCGCATCGGCCGCGGGCGCCGACCTGGTGATTGAGGCCGTGTTCGAGAATCTCGCCGTCAAGCGCGAGGTGTTCGGACGTCTCGGGCAGATCTGCGACCCGGACGCCGTGCTCGCGACCAATACCTCGACCCTGGACGTGGACGCGATCGCCGAGGCATCCGGCCGGCCCGCCGACGTCGTCGGCATGCATTTCTTCAGCCCGGCGAACGTGATGCGTCTGGTCGAGGTGGTGCGCGGGCGCCAGTCCTCGCGCGCGGCCATCGCGACCGCGCACGCGGCCGCGCGGCGGATCGGCAAGATCGCGATCCCGGTCGGCAACGGCTTCGGCTTCGTCGGCAACCGCATGCTGTACGCCTACGGCCGCGAGAAGGAACTGATGATGCTGGAAGGCGCGAAGCCGGAGGCCGTGGACAAGGCGCTCGTGGACTTCGGGATGGCGATGGGACCGAATGCAGTGGGCGACCTTGCCGGCCTCGACATCGGTTTCCAGGTTCGCAAGGAGTGGCAGCAGAAGCCCGACGACCCGCGTTTCTACCGCGTATCGGACCTGCTCGCCGAGCTCGGCCGTTTCGGGCAGAAGACCGGACGCGGCTTCTATCGCTACGCCCCTGGCGCCGAGCGCCAGCCGGACCCCGAGGTCGCCGAGCTCGTCCGCGCCGAAGCCGCCCGCCTCGGCGTCAGGCAGCGCGCCGTGGAGCCCGGCGAAATAGTGAGCCGCTGCATCCTCGCACTCATCGACGAGGGCGCCCGCATCCTCGACGAGGGAATCGCCGCGAGCCCGGCCGACATCGACGTCATCTGGTGCAACGGCTACGGATTCCCGCGGCACCGCGGCGGGCCGATGTTCTACGCCGATACGCTGGGACTCGCCGCCGTCGTCGAGTCGATTCGCGGCCTCGCGAAGGCGCACGGCAAGCGCTACTGGACGCCGGCGGCGCTGCTGGTCAGGCTGGCGGGCGAGGGCACGACGTTAGCGGCCTGGCAGGCCGCGCGGTCGGGGCGCAGCGGGCAGAACGGAGGCGGCGATGCGGCTTGAGAGCTACGTGGCGGGCGAGTGGCGAAGCGGCAAGGGCCGCCCGACGCTGCTGCGCGATGCCAGCACCGGCGTTGCGGTTGCCGAGGCCGGGAGCGGGGGCATCGACTTCGCCGCCGCGCTCCGGCATGCGCGCGAGGTGGGCGGGCCGGCGCTGCGCTCCCTGAGCTTTCACGAGCGTGCGGCGATCCTGCGCGCCCTCGGCAAGCGGCTGCTCGAGATCAAGCAGGAGTTCTACGCGCTCTCGCACGCGACGGGCGCGACCAAAGGGGACTCCTGGATCGACATAGACGGCGGCATCGGCACGATGCTCGTGTTTGCGAGCAAGGGCCGGCGCGAGCTGCCGAACGGCCGCGTTTACCTCGATGGGGCCCTGGAACCGCTGTCGAAAGGAGGCAGCTTCGTCGCCCAGCACATCTGCGTGCCGCTCGAGGGCGCAGCCGTGCACATCAATGCCTTCAATTTCCCGGTCTGGGGCATGCTCGAAAAGCTGGCGCCCGCGCTGCTCGCCGGCGTGCCGGCGATCGTGAAGCCGGCGACGGCGACCTGCTACCTGACCGAGCTGGTCGTGCGGCGCATGCTCGAGAGCGGCCTGCTGCCGCCGGGCGCGGTGCAGCTCATCTGCGGCGGCGTCGGCGATCTCTTCGATCACCTCGGCTGCCAGGACGTCGTTTCCTTCACGGGCTCGGCGTCGACGGCGGCCATGCTCCGCACGCACCCGGCGGTCGTCCGCCACGCCGTGCGCTTCGTCGCCGAGACGGACTCGCTCAATTCCTCGATCCTCGGACCCGACGCCGGGCCGGGCACGCCGGAGTTCTCGCTGTTCGTGCAGGAGGTCGCGCGCGAGATGACGGTGAAGGCCGGCCAGAAGTGCACCGCGATCCGCCGGGCGCTGGTGCCGAAAGCGATGCTCGCCGAGGTGGTCGCGGCGCTGCAGGCGAAGCTCGCGGAGACCGTCGTCGGCGACCCTCGCGCGCCGGGGGTCGGCATGGGTCCGCTCGCGAGCCTCGCGCAGCGCGAGGAGGTGCTGGCACGCGTGGCGGAGCTCGAGCGCGAGGCCGAGCGCGTCGCCGGCGACCCGGAACGTTTCGAGATCGTCGGCGGCGACCGCGGCCAGGGCGCCTTCCTGCCGCCGATCCTGCTGCTGTGTCGCGACGCTGCGCGGGCGAGCGCGGTCCATTCGGTCGAGGCTTTCGGGCCCGTATCCACCGTGGTTGCCTACGACGGCCTGGCGGACGCCATTGCGATCGCGCGCCGTGGCGACGGGAGCCTCGCCGGTTCGGCATTCACGGCCGACGACGCGGTCGCAGCCGAGTTGGTGCTCGGCCTCGCGCCGTACCACGGGCGGATCCTGGTCGTGAACCGGCATTGCGCGAAGGAATCGACCGGCCACGGTTCGCCGCTCGCGCCGCTGGTGCACGGCGGCCCGGGCCGCGCGGGCGGAGGCGAGGAACTCGGCGGCATTCGCGGCGTGCTGCATTACATGCAGCGCACGGCGGTCCAGGGCACGCCAGACGTCGTCACGGCCGTCGGCGGGCGCTGGGCGCGCGGCAGCCGCGAGCGTGACCCGGGCACGCATCCGTTCCGCAAGCCCTTCCACGCGCTCGCGATCGGCGACACGTTCCGCTCGGGCGAGCGCGAGGTGACGATCGACGACATCGAGCGCTTCGCGGAGCTCTCGGGCGACCGCTTCTATGCCCACATGAGCGAGAGTGATGCCGCGCGCAATCCCCTGTTCGGCGGGCGCGTCGCGCACGGCTACTTCCTGATCTCCGCGGCCGCAGGGCTCTTCGTGGACCCGGATTACGGTCCGGTACTCGGCAATTACGGCCTCGACAACCTGCGTTTCGTGAAGCCGGTGAAACCGGGCGACCGGATTCGTGTGCGGCTCACCTGCAAGGAAAAATCACTGCGCGCAGACAAGGGATGGGGCGAGGTCACCTGGGATACCGAAATAACGAACCAGGCCGGCGAGACGGTCGCGGCCTACCACGTGCTCACCATGGTGAGCGTCCACGCCGTGCCGGATGCGGCCGGGAGCTGAGGGGGAAGCCGGCATGATCGATGCATTCCGCCGGGAGTTTCCGAGCCTCGGCTTCGAGTCGCCCGGGGACGGCGTGCTCGAGCTCGTGATCGCGAACGAGGGGCGCCAGAACTCGGCGACCGAGGCGATGCACGCGGATCTTGCGGCCGTCTGGCGCGCCATCGACGCCGAGGCCGGCGTGCGCGCCGTCCTCGTGCGCGGCGCGGGCGAGCATTTCTCCTCAGGCGGCGACTTCGAGATGATCGAGCGGATGATCGCGGACGAGGCCACCCTGCTGCGCGTGTGGAAAGAAGCGAGCGACCTCGTCTACAACCTGGTCAACTGCAGCAAGCCGGTCGTGTCGGCGATTCGCGGCACGGCGGTCGGCGCCGGGCTTGCCGTCGCGCTGCTCGCCGACATTTCCGTCGCCGGAAGGAATGCGAAGATCCTCGACGGCCACACGCGCCTCGGCGTCGCCGCGGGCGATCATTCCGTGATCATCTGGCCGCTCCTGTGCGGCCTCGCGAAGGCGCGCTATTACCTGCTGACCAACGAACCGCTCTCGGGCGCCGAAGCGGAGCGCATCGGCCTCGTGTCGATCTGCGTCGAGGACGGGGATGTGAACGCGACGGCGTTCGAGGTCGCGAGAAAACTTGCGGCCGGCAGCGCCACGGCGCTGCGCTTCACCAAGCACGCGCTCAACAACTGGTTGCGCCTCGCCGGGCCGAGTTTCGATGCCTCCCTGGCGCTCGAGTTCCTCGGATTCCGCCTCGCGGACGCGCGCGAGGGGCTTGCCGCCGTGCGCGGGAAGCGCCCGGCAAAGTTCACCCCGCCCTGAGCCGCCGCCTAGAGCGCGAGCCCGCCCAGGACCCGCTCGAGATAATCCCAGCGCTCCAGGTGCGCCGAGAGCCGGGTTTCGATGGCGGCTGCGCGTTCACGATCCGAGCGCATTCTTTCGGGACCCTCGCGAAAATAGTCCGGGCTGCACATCCGCGCGGTCAGGTCGCGTTGCTCGGACTCGAGTGCGGTGATTTGCGAAGGGAGCGCCGCGAGTTCGCGGTCTTCACCGAAAGTGAGCTTCCGCCGCTTCGCGGCGACCGCGGCGGGCAGTGCCGGGTCGCTGCCGTCCGCCCCGGCGGGCGCGGCGAGTCTCCGGGTGGAGCCGCCGGAGGCGGGCCGCGCGGCCGGCCGCTGCGCCAGCCAGTCACGGTACCCGCCGGCATATTCCTGCCAGTGCCCTTCGCCCTCGGCGACCAGCGTCTGGGTCACGATGTTGTCGACGAAGGTCCGGTCGTGGCTCACGAGCAGCAGCGTGCCGCGGAAAGACTGCAGGGAAGCCTCGAGCAGCTCGAGGGAATCGACGTCGAGGTCGTTGGTCGGCTCGTCGAGCACCAGCATGTTCGCGGGCCGGGCAAACAGCCGCGCGAGCAGCAGGCGGTTGCGCTCGCCGCCGGACAGCGCGCGCACGGGTGTCGCCGAGCGTTTCGCCGAAAACAGGAAATCACCGAGGTAGCTGGTGACGTGCCGCTTCTCGCCGTTGACTTCCACGTAGTCGGCGCCTTCGCTCACCGTGTCGGCCACGGTCCTGGCGAGGTCGAGCTGCTCGCGCAACTGGTCGAAATACGCGATTCGCAGGTTCGTCCCGAGGCGCGCCGTGCCGGAATCCGGCGCGAGCTGGCCCAGCAAGAGCCTGGCGAGCGTGGTCTTGCCGGCGCCATTCGCGCCGAGCAGCGCCAGCCGGTCGCCGCGCATGATCCTGAGGCTCAGGTCCCTGACCAGCGGCCGGCCGTCGTAGGACTTGGACACGCCGGCGAGCTCGGCGACAAGTTTTCCGGAGCGCTCGCGCGCGTCGATCGAAAGCCTGAGTTTCCCGATGCGTTCGCGCCGGGCGGAGCGCTCGATGCGCAGCGCCTCGAGCCGGCGCACCCGGCCCTCGTTGCGGGTCCGGCGCGCCTCGACCCCGCGGCGTACCCAGGCCTCTTCCTGGGCCCAGAACTTGTCGAACTTGCGCCGGCCCGTGGCCTCGGCGGCAAGCTCGGCAGATTTCTGTCGCTCATAGGCCGAATAATTCCCCGGGTAGCTCTGCAGCCAGCCGCGGTCGAGTTCGAGAATGCGCGTCGCGACGCGATCGAGGAACCAGCGGTCATGCGTCACGAATACCAGCGCGGGCACCTTCAGCAGCAGTTCCTCGAGCTGCTCGATGCCGTCGATGTCCAGGTGGTTGGTGGGCTCGTCGAGCAGCAGGAGGTCGGGTTCCAGCGCCAGGGCGAGCGCCAGCGCCGCGCGCTTGCGTTCGCCGCCGGAGGCCCGCGCGGGATCGATCGTTCCGTCGACGCCGAGGCGCGACGCAAACTCGACCAGGCGCGCCTCGCCCCGCCAGCGCCGCCGTTCGTCGGCGATGTCCTCGAGCCCGCCGCGTCGACGCAGGCTCTCGAGCAAGGTGTCCGCCGGCGGCAATTCGGGCTCCTGCTCGACGCCGACGATCCGCAGGCCGTCGTGGCGCCGCAGTTCGCCGTCGTCCAGCGCGACGCCGCCGGCCAGGACGCCGAGCAGGGTCGACTTGCCGGTGCCGTTGCGGCCGATCAGCCCGATCCGGTCGCCCTCGTGCAGCGTGAACGCGGCCTGGTCCAGGAGCGGCGTGAGCCCGTAGGCGAGCTCACCCGCAAGCAGCGTCAGCAGTGCCATCGCCACAGGATACCGGGCCGGGCGTTGCGAGCGCGGGTCGGCGCCGATAAGATCGCGGCTGCCTTGGGGTGGTCTGAAAGACCTGAGATGCCGGTTGGCCCGGCGAACCCGTTGAACCTGATCCGGTTAGGACCGGCGTAGGGAGCAGGCTTTGCCGAGGTTCTCCTGGTTTGCTGCCTTGCTGCTGCCCGCGGTTGCCGCCGCGTCCGCGCAGCCCGTCAAGCTCGAGCCCGTCATCGTGACGGCGGCGCTTCGTCCATCTCCCGCGGCCACGCGGCCCGGCGGGGTCAGCGTCCTCGGCGGCGAGGCGCTGCGCGAGGCTTCGGTCGTCCACCTCGAGGAGCTGCTGCCGCAGCTGCCTTCGCTCTCCTGGGCGGGCGCGAGCTCGCGCCCCCGGTACTTCCAGCTTCGCGGCATCGGCGAGCTCGAGCAGTACCAGGGCGCGCCGAATCCGTCGGTCGGTTTCCTGGTCGACGAAATCGACTTCAGCGGCATCGGCATGATCGCCTCGACAATCGACGTCGCGCAGGTCGAGGTCCTGCGCGGGCCTCAGGGCACGCGCTACGGTGCGAACGCGCTCGGCGGCCTGATCAAGGTGAAGACTAACGATCCCGTCGCAACGCCCGAGCTCGCCACCGAGCTCACGCTCGGCAGCGACGGGCTCTGGTCCGCGGGCGCGGTCGCGGGAGGCGGGCTCGCGTCGGGCGGGTCCGTCGAGGGTGCCTGGCGCGCGGTGCTCGAACGCGCGGTGAGCGACGGTTTCCGGCACAACGCCTACCTCGGGCGCGACGACACGAACGGCCGGGACGAGACGACGGCGCGCCTGAAGTTCCGGCTCGAATCCGAGGGCCGCTGGCACGCCGACCTCTCGCTGTTGCACGCGGATTTCGCGAATGGCTACGACGCCTTCGCCATAGACAACAGCTTCACGACGCTCTCGGACCGGCCGGGTCGCGACTCGCAGCGCTCGGACGGCGCTTCGCTCGACCTCGCGCTGGACGGCGCCGCAGGCGGCGAGCTCCGCTCGATCACGGCCTGGGCGCAGTCCGATATCGTCGCGAGCTTCGACGGCGACTGGGGCAACGAGCGCGACTGGGGCGACGCCGGTCCCTACGACTACTTCTCCGACACGCGCCGCACGCGACGCACGCTCACGCAGGACCTGCGCTACACGGGTGCCGGCGACGGCGCGCTTGCCTGGATCGCGGGCCTCTGGTTGCAGCGGCTCGAGGAGGACAACCGCGTGACGGATGACGGGCTCTACCTCGACGACGCCTTCGTGCGACTGCTCGACAGCCGCTACCAGGCGACGAGCGCCGCGCTCTACGGACAGGGAGACTACGCAGTGTCGCCGGCGACGACGGTGACGCTGGGCCTTCGCCTCGAGGAACGCGATGCGCACTACGCCGACAGCGACGGCGTGGCATTCGATCCGCGCGACCGGCTCTGGGGCGGCGAGCTGTCCGTCACGCACCGCCTGGCCGGCCGGCAGACGCTCTGGGCGACGCTCGCGCGCGGCTACCGGGCGGGCGGCTTCAACATCGGCACGTCCGTGCCCGCGGACCGCCAGCAATTCTCCGACGAGTACCTGTGGTCGGCCGAGGCCGGCTGGAAGGGCAGCGACGCCGCGGGCGCTCTCCGCGCTGACGCCAATCTCTACTACATGCGGCGCCAGCGCCCGCAGGTCTCGACCTCGCTGCAGCTTGACCCGCAAGACCCGCTCACTTTCATCTACCTGACGGACAATGCCGGGAGCGGCGAGGCCTGGGGACTCGAGTCCTCGGCATCGATGCTCGCGGGCGAGCGCTTCGAGTTCGGGGCGATGCTCTCCTGGATGGGCTCGCGCTTCCACGACTACCGCTTCGGCGACCGCGACCTCGAGGGCCGCGCTTTCGCGCACGCGCCGGAATGGAAGGCCGCGCTTACCGCAACCTGGCGCCAACCAGCGGGCTGGATGGCGCGCGCCGACCTGTCGGGGGAGGCGGGCTTCTACTTCGACACCAGCAATGACCAGCGCTCGGACCCGCGCTTCCTCGCCTCGCTGCGCGCCGGTTACGAGGCGGACCGATGGTCGGCCGAGGCATGGGTGCATAACCTGTTCGACGAACGCTACCCGGTGCGCGGCTTCTATTTCGAGAACGAGCCGCCCGACTTTCCGACCCGGCTCTACCTGCGCTGGGGCGACCCGCGCCAGGCGGGCGTGACGATCCGTTATTCCTTCTGAGGTGCCGCCATGCACGTTGCAGTCGAAATGAGCCTCTATCCGCTGACCGGCGAGTTCATCCCGCCCATCCTCGATTTCATCGAGCGCCTCAAGGCGCAGCCGGGCCTCCAGGTCGTCACGAACTCGATGAGCACGCAGGTGAGCGGCGAATACGGGCGCGTGTTGGACGCGCTCAAGGTGGAGATCCGCACCAGCCTCGCTGGCCCGCACCGGGCGGTATTCGTCATGAAGGTGCTGGGTGGCGCCGGCTGAAATTGCCGCCGTCGCCTTCGGCGCCGGCTATATCCTGCTCGCCATCCGCGAGCACCGCGCCTGCTGGATCGCGGGCGGCATCAGTGCGGCAATCTATGCCGTCGTGTTCTGGCGCGCGGGCCTGCCGATGCAGGCGGCGCTGCAGTTCGTCTATGTCGCGATGTCGGCCTGGGGCTGGTTCGCCTGGCGCAAGGCCGGTATCGAGCCGCCGCCGCGCAGCTGGACTGGCGCGCGCCATCTCGCCGCGATCGCCGGCGTCGGGCTCGCGACGGCGGCGAGCGCGCCGCTTGCGGCGCGCTATGCGCTGGCCGCGGCGCCGGTGGCGGACTCGCTCGGCACCTGGACGAGCCTCGTCGCAACCTGGCTGCTGGCACGCCGCATCATCGACACCTGGGCCTGGTGGATCGTCATCGATACTGGCCTCGCCGCGCTCTTTGCCTGGCAGGGGCTCGCCATGACCGGCGCGCTGTACCTCGCCTATGCGCTGCTCGCGGTCGCAGGATGGCGCAGCTGGCGGCGGAGTCGGACGCCGGCGTGAGCGGGGCGATCCCGGAACAGGCGCGCAGCGCGATCGCGATCGCTACGGCGACACTCGGGCTCGACGGCGCCGTTGTCAGTGCACTTCCCGGCGGCACCGCGAACCGGAGCTTTCGCGTGTGCGATGCCCGTCATGACCTCGTGCTGAAGCTCGCGGGCGGTGCGGCCCGCGGGCTCGGTGCGAGCTGGCGCTGCGAACTCGCCCTGCAGTCGCTCGCGGCGGCGAACGGGCTCGCGCCCGCCGTCGTGCTCGCCGATCCGGCGCGCGGCTTCATCCTGTCGCGCCATGCCGGCGGGCGGATGCCATCGGCCGGCGCCATGAAGCGGGCGCCGCTGCTGGCGCGAGTCGGAGCCTGGATCGCCGCACTGCACGCGCTGCCGCTGCCCGCGGGCCTGCCGGCGGTCGACTTCGGCGCGCGAGCCGCCGGTTACCTGGCGCGCCTTCCCGGCGATTTCGCCGCCGGGCTCGCGCGCGAACTCGCGCGCCGCCGCGCTGCGCTCGCCGGACCGGTGCGGCTGGTGCCCTGCCACCACGACCTGCATCACCGCAATCTGCTCGACGACGGCCGCGGGCTGGTGGCCGTGGACTGGGAATACGCGGGGCCGGGCGATCCGGCCGCGGACCTCGCGGCCTGCATCGGCTACCACGGCCTCGACGCACCTGAGGTCGGCGCGCTGTTCGGCGGATATGGCGGCGTGCCGGTTTCCCTCCGCGCGCGCGTCGCGGCGCTTCGCTGGATCTTCGACTGCCTGTGGTACGGATGGAACGCGGCAGCGGCCGTAGAAGGGCTCGCGCCGGATCCTGCGGAGCAGGCGCGGCTTGCCGCACGGCTCGCGGGCTGAGCGGTTGCAGAGCGCCCGGCGCTTCACGCAAGATGCGCGACCCATGGCCGAGATCACAGTCACCGACCGCGACGGCGGCGTCCACCGGGTGGACGCGCGCGAGGGCGTCAGCCTCATGGAGACACTGCGCGAATTCGACTACGGCGTGGCCGCGATCTGCGGTGGCATGTGCTCGTGCGCGACCTGTCACGTCTACGTTGCCGAGCCGTGGCTCGACAGCTTGCCGGCCATGCAGGGCGACGAGAAGGAAATACTCCAGGAGCTCGAGAGCTACCGTCCGCGCGGCTCGCGGCTCTCCTGCCAGATCCCGTTTGAGGCCCAGCTCGCGGGACTCGAGGTCGAAATCGCGCCGGAAGAATGATCGAAGGGGACGGACCCCTTCATTTTCGCTCGGCCTGTGCCGCGACTGCGTGCGCGGCTGCCTCGATGGCGGCGGCGTCGCCGAGGAACCGGCGCGGGGCCGCGGGGCTCTGGCGAGCGTCCAGTTCGTAGAGGATCGGCACGCCGGTCGGAATGTTGAATTCGACGATGTCCGCGTCGCTCATTGCGTCCAGCATCTTGACCAGCGCGCGCAGGCTGTTGCCGTGCGCGACGACCAGGACGTCACCGCCGGCGCCCAGCGCCGGCACCAGGCGTTCGCGCCACCAGGGCTCGACGCGCGCGAGCGTGTCTTTCAGCGATTCCGTCGCCGGCAGCCGGGCCGGGTCGATTCCGCGGTAGCGACTGTCGAAGCGCGGGTGGCGCGGATCGTCGGCCGCGAGCGGCGGCGGCGGGATGTCGTAGCTGCGCCGCCAGATCTTGACCTGTTCCGCCCCGAACCTGGCCGTGGTCTCGGCCTTGTCGAGCCCTTGCAGCGCGCCGTAGTGGCGCTCGTTGAGGCGCCAGTCGCGCTCGACCGGGATCCACATGCGATCCATCCCGTCGAGTGCGATCCAGAGCGTCCTGATCGCGCGCTTCAGGACCGAAGTGAAGGCCCGGCCGAACTCGAAGCCCTCGGCGAGCAGCAGCTGGCCCGCGGCGCGTGCCTCCTCGCGCCCTTGCCCTGTCAGGTCGACGTCGGTCCACCCGGTAAAGAGGTTTTCGAGGTTCCAGGCACTCTGGCCGTGGCGCAGAAGCACGAGGCGGGACGACACCGGCATTTCAGCGCTTGAGCAGGCGCCGCAGCGTTTGCGCCGCGACCGAAAGCGTCGCGAAGTCCGCGCTGCCGGCGGCGCGCATCTCCCGCACCATGCGCGCAAAGGCCGCGATCGGCTCGCCGCCGCCGGCCATCCAGGCCGCGACGCGCTCGCCGGCGTCGCCGCGCGGCGTGCCCGCGAACAGGCGCTCGCACAACTGCCGCTGGTAGCCGTAGAGCTCCTCGCGCAGGGTGCCGCGCGCGACCGCCTGCCAGTGGCCGTCGACCGTGAGCCGCTCGATCTCGTCGCGCAGCCAGTCGAGCCCGAGCGCCGCGCCGAGGCCGAAGTACACGCGCGCCGCGTGGCCCACGCCGACGCCCCTTGCCAGCGACAGCTCGACGACGTCGACGCCCGCGTGGACCGCGCCGAGGCTCGCGACGTAACGCGCCACCTTCGCCGGCACGCCGTCGCGCGAGAACCTGGCGAGCGCGCGCTCGTAGCGCCCGACTTCCGTGCCCTCGATCAGCTCCGGCAGGTCGCGCATCAGCTCCCGGATTCCGGGCTTGAGCCGGGACACGGCGCGTTCGATGTCCAGATCGCGGCCCTGGTTGCGATGCACCCAGTAGCTGAGATGGCGCAGCAGCCGAGTGGTCTCGACCAGCATGTCGTACTGCACGCCGGTCGGCGCCCGGTCATCCAGGGCCTCGATGTCCGCCCACAGCTCGCGCATGCCGGTGATCTCGCGGGCGATCGAGTAGGCGCGCGCGATGCTGCCGACGTCCGCGCCGGTGTCCTCCTGCATGCGGATGGCGAATACCGGGCCCATGCGGTTGACCAGGCTGTTGGTGATCGCGGTGACGATGATTTCGCGGCGCAGCTGGTGCTGCAGGATCTCCCGCGGGTACCGGTGCTGCACCGGCGCCGGGAAGTAGCGCGTCAGCTCGCCGCTCAGGAACGGGTCGTTCGCGATGTCGGTCTCGCCGAGGCGGTGGGACAGCCAGATCTTGGAATAGGAGAGCAGCATCGCGAGCTCGGGACGCGTGAGGCCGAGGCCCTTGCGGCGGCGCTCGGCGACCTCGTCGCCGGTCGGCAGCGCCTCGAGCGCGCGATCGAGCGTGCCGTCGCGCTCCAGCGCGTGGATCGCGTGCCCGACCTCCGAGATGCGTTCCGCGGCGCGCGCCTGCAGCGTCGAGATGGCGAGGCTCTGCAGGTAGTTGTTGCGAAGCACCAGCTGCGCGACCTCGTCGGTCATCCTCGCGAGCAGCGCATTGCGCTTCGGCCGCGGGAGCCTGCCCGAGGCCATCAGCGGGTTGAACAGGATCTTGAGGTTGACCTCGACGTCGGAGCAGTTGACGCCCGCCGAGTTGTCGATGAAGTCGGTGTTGATGCGACCGCCCGCCGCGGCATACTCGATGCGGCCGCGCTGGGAAACGCCGAGGTTGCCGCCCTCGCCGACGACGCGGCAGCGCAATTCCAAGCCGTTGACGCGGACCGCGTCGTTGGTGCGGTCGCCGATCTCCGCGTGGCTCTCGTCCTGCGCCTTCACGTAGGTGCCGATGCCGCCGTTCCACAGCAGGTCCACGGGCATCTTCAGGATCGCGCGGATGACTTCGTTGGGCGATGCCACCGCGGCGGCGATCCCGAGCATCGCGCCGACTTGCGGCGACAGCGCGATCGACTTCCCCAGCCGGGAGTGGACGCCGCCTCCTTTCGACAGCAGCCGCCTGTCGTAGTCGTCCCAGCTCGAGCGCGGCAGCGCGAACATGCGGCTGCGCTCGGCGAAGCTGTGCGCACCGTCCGGCGCGGGGTCGAGGAATATGTGCCGGTGGTCGAATGCGGCGAGCAGGCGGATGTGCGGTGAAAGCAGCATCGCGTTGCCGAAGACGTCGCCGGACATGTCGCCGATGCCGGCAACCGTGAAGTGCTGGGTTTGCGTGTCGCGCCCGAACTCCCGGAAGTGGCGCCGCACGGACTCCCAGCCGCCGCGCGCCGTGATCCCCATGCCCTTGTGGTCGTAGCCCGCAGAGCCGCCGGAAGCGAACGCGTCGCCGAGCCAGAACCCATACTGCTCCGAGATCGCGTTGGCGACGTCGGAAAATTTCGCCGTGCCCTTGTCCGCGGCGACCACGAGGTAGGGATCGTCGCCGTCGTGGCGCACGACGCCGTCGGGCGGCGCGATGCGGCCTCCGATCACGTTGTCGGTGACGTCGAGCAGTGCCCGGATGAACCAGCGGTAGCACTCCGCGCCGTCGGCCATTGCCTCGTCGCGTCCGGCAGGCGGGCGGCGCGGCACGAACCCGCCTTTCGCGCCTACCGGGACGATTACCGTGTTCTTGACGTTCTGGGCCTTCATGAGGCCGAGGATTTCCGTGCGGAAGTCCTCGCGGCGGTCGGACCAGCGCAGGCCGCCGCGGGCGACGCGGCCCATCCGCAGGTGCACGCCCTCGACCCGCGGCGAATGCACGAAGATCTCGAACAACGGCTTCGGCGGCGGGACCTCGGCGAGGCGGCGCGGGTCGAGCTTCAGGGCGAGGTAAGGCCGGTGCGCGCCCGATGCGTCCGTGCGGTAATAGTTGGTGCGCAGCGTCGCGTCGATCGCCGCGAGGTAGGCCCTGAGGATGCGGTCGTCGTCGATGCGCGTGACGGCCGCGAGCAGGCGCTCGAGGGCGCGCCGGTGCGCGCCTTCGGCGCGGCGCCGCTCCGCCCGGGAAAGCGCCGGGTCGAACTTGGCCAGGAACAGGCCGAGCAGGCGGCGCGCGGCCCCTGCATTGCTCGCGAGCGCCTCCTCGATGTAGGCCTGCGACAGCGGCAGGCCGAGCTGGCCGAACCAGCGCGCGTAGGTGCGCAGCACCGCCGCCTCGCGCCAGCTGAGGTCGGCCGCCAGCACCAGCCGGTTGAAGCCGTCGTTGTCGGCCTCCCCGGCCCAGACGCGCGCGAAGGTTTCCTTGAAGCGGGGCCCGTCGGTCTCGAGGTCGATGGTGACGCCGCGCGGGTGCTCGAGCTCGAAGTCCTGGATCCAGATGGCGTCGGGGACGTTGCCGACCTCGTACGGCCGCTCGCTGATCAGCTTCAGGCCGAGGTTTTCGATCGTCGGCAGCACGTCGGAAATCGGGATCGGCCGCTCCGGCCGCAGCAGCTTGAACTGGACCTTGTGCGGCGGCTGGTCGTTGCGACGGTAGAGGCCCATGTGCAGGCCGCCCGGCTCGGCCACCACGCGGTCCAGCGCGGCGACGTCCTCGACCGCTACGCCGAAATCCACGTCTTCCTGGTAGGCGGCCGGGAATGCGTCGCCCCAGGCGCGATAGAGCCGCAGCGCCCCGGCCTCGCCGACGGCGTCAAGCAACGCGTCCTTGAGCTGGTCCTGCCAGGTGCGCACCGTCTGCTTGATCGCGCGCTCGAGCTCGGCGGCGTCCGCGCCGTGATCCGCGCCCGGCGGCGTGCGCACGATCATGTGCACCCGCGCGAGCAGGGACTGGGACAGCGTCACCTGGGACTCGATCGACGTGCCGCCGAATGCCGCCAGCGCCAGCTGTTCGATGCGCTCGCGCGCCTGGGTGTTGTAGCGGTCGCGCGGCACGAAGACCAGGCATGAATAGAAGCGTCGGAACGGGTCGCGCCGCACGAACAGGCGCACCTGGGCGCGCTCGTAGAGGTTGACGATGCCGCGGATGATGCGCACGAGATCCGGCACCGTCGCCTGGAACAGCTCGTCGCGCGGGAAGGTCTCGATCACGTGCACGACGGCCTTGTAATCGTGGCTCGACGGCTTGAGCCGGAAATTCTCGATGACGCGCTGGATCTTGTGGCGCAGTACCGGAATCTCGCCGGGACTGCGGCTGTACGCGGAGGACGTCCACAGGCCGATGAAGCGCCGCTCGCCGGTGACGTTGCCTTTCGAATCGAAGGTCTTCACGCCGACGTAGTCGAGATAGGTCGCGCGATGGACCGTCGAGACGGCATTGGCCTTGGTGATGACGACGGGTTCGCCCGAGCGCGCGAACTCGCGTACCTCGCCCTCGAGCACGATGGTCTTCGGCTCGTGGACACGCTGCGGGCGCATGACCCCGAGGCCCGAGCCGGCAACCGGCTCCAGGCGGTCCTGGCGCCGCCCGCGGCGCAGCCTGTACTCCCGGTAACCGATGAACGTGAAATGATTGTCCCGCATCCACTCGAGCAGCGCCTTTGCCTCGCGCAGCTCGCTGGACCTCCCGCGCACGCGCGCGGCGCCGAGGCTGGCGGCCGCGGCCTCGGCCGCGGCGCGCATGCGGCGCCAGTCGGCAGTTGCCGAGCGTACGTCCGCCAGCGTGCGCCGGATGCTCGCCTCGATCCTGGCGAGGCGTTTCGGGTCCGGTTCGTGGTCGATCTCGATGAGTTGCCAGGACTCGAGCCTGCTGCCGGCAGGCGCGTCGTCGAGGTGGACGCCCTTGAGGCGGCCGCGCCCGTCGCGCAGCACCGAGAACACGGGATGAGCGAGCAGGTGGACCGCGAGGCCGTTCTGCGCGCAGACCATGCCGAGCGAGTCCACCAGGAACGGCATGTCGTCCGTCACCACCATGATGACGGTGTGAGAGGAGGCGAACCCGTCGCGTGCCCGGTCCGGATTGAATACCCGCACGAGCGTGCGGCCGTTCGGCTTCACGCGGCCGAGCTCGAGCTGCGCAAGCGCCGCGCCGGCAAGATCCTCGGGCGCGCGCTGCACGAGGTCGAGTTCGGAGACGCCGTGGTAGAAATACCGCACCAGCCGCTCGGGCGCGACCGGCATGCCCTTCGGCCGGGCGCGGCGCGCGATCCTGGCGATGCGGTCGATGATGGCCTGTCGGGCGGCGGGAATTCTGCCTAGCATTCGGGGGTCGGATTGCCTGAAAGGGCGTGGCGGCGCGAATTATACACGCGCCCTGCAGCCGGGTCCGTGACGCCGGGCCGGGCCCGCCGCGGGGACCGTGACGCATGCTTTATCATTGCGTCCTCGACTGACGCGGGAGCGGGCAATGGCCGATCTCTTCGAAAACCCGATGGGTACGGACGGCTTCGAGTTCGTCGAGTACACTGCGCCGGACCCCGAACTGCTGCGGGCCCTGTTCGCGCGCATGGGATTCCCGGTCACCGCGCGCCACCGCAGCAAGAACGTGACCCTGCACCGCCAGGGCGACATCAACTTCGTCATCAATGCCGAGCCGTCCGGTTTCGGCCAGCAGTTCGCGCGGCGTCACGGCCCGTCGGCCTGCGCGATGGCATTTCGGGTGAAGGACGCGGGCCATGCGTTCCGCCGTGCGGTCGCGCTGGGCGCCAGGCCGGTCGAGATCGAGGTGGGTCCGATGGAACTGCGGATCCCGGCCATCGAGGGCATCGGCGGCAGCCTGGTCTACCTCGTGGACCGCTACGGAGAACGCACGATTTACGATGTCGATTTCGTCCCCGTCGCGGACACGTCTGCGGTTCCCGCGGCCGGCCTGGCGCTCATCGACCACCTCACGCACAACGTCGCGCGCGGTCAGATGGACACTTGGGCCGGTTTTTACGAGCGCCTGTTCAACTTCCGCGAGATCCGCTATTTCGACATCGAAGGCAAGAAGACGGGACTGTTCAGCCGGGCTATGACGAGCCCCTGCGGCAAGATCCGCATCCCGATCAACGAGAGCCAGGACGACAAGAGCCAGATCGAGGAGTACATCCGCGAATACCGGGGCGAGGGCATCCAGCACATCGCTCTGTCGACTCCGGACATCTACGCGACCGTCGACCGCCTGCGTGCCGCCGGGGTCGAATTCCAGGACACCCCGGACACCTATTATGAGGGCGTGGATGCGCGTGTCACGGGGCACCAGGAGTCGCTCGAGCGCATGCAGCAGCGCCGCATCCTGATCGACGGCAGCGCCGGCGACGGCATCCTGCTGCAGATATTCACGAAAAACGTGATCGGCCCGATCTTCTTCGAGATCATCCAGCGCAAGGGCAACGAGGGCTTCGGAGAGGGAAATTTCAGGGCCCTGTTCGAGTCCATCGAGCTCGACCAGGAGCGCCGCGGCGTGCTCTGAGGCGCGCGCGCCGCCGCCCGGCGGGCCGCCGGCCGCGGACTGACGACCGGCTCACGGACCGCGGCGTCCCGTCCGGACGCACTTCACAGGTTTTGCAGGCCGACCGTGCGAACCCGCCCAGCGCACGGGAAACTCCGTTTTACAGATGACGGCAGGTCGAGACATGAACGTCGGCATGGCCACGGGGCACTTCGGGCTTACCACCCGCATCACGCGCGTCGGGTTCGCCGACGGGTGGACGGGCGCCGTTGCCATCGCGACGATCCTCTATGTCGTGGCCGCGACCTACGTGACGGTCGCTGGCTTCCCGTCTTCGCCGGCCCTCGATTTCTACATGCTCGTGTCGGACTGGCCGGGCGCCATGGCGGCGGCGCTGCTTTCGATCGTCGCCGCACGCAAGGCGACGCAGCCGGTGGTACGACTGATCTGGAAGCTGCTGGCGGCGGCACTCGTCACCTACCAGTGCGGCAACCTGGTCGACGTCTACCTGCGCGTAAATGAGCTGACGCCATTCCCGTCCCTTGCCGACCTCTTCTATCTCGCATTCTTCCCGATCCTGTTCGCCGGCTTCATGGTCGCGCTGCGCGCGAGCTCGCTGCGCGTGTCCTGGAGCCGGTTGCTGCTGGACGCGTCCATCCTGGTGCTCGGTTTCGGCACCTTCTTCTGGTTCATCGTGATCAGTCCCGCCGCCGCGGCAAGCGAGGAGGACTTCGCGCGCTTCGTGCTGACCCAGGCGTACATCGGCCTCGACTGCCTGATGCTGATGGCGATCGGCGTGCTGCTCATGAATGCGACGAGCTGCCCGCTGCGCAAGACCACTCTCGCCCTGCTGACCGGCGGCTTCGGCCTCATGTTCCTCGCGGACATCGTCTGGGCCACCTCCGTGGTCGCGAACGACTACCTGTCCGGGAAGAACTTCTCGGACATCCCTTACCTCGCCTGCTATGCCTTCCTTGCGGGCGCGGCACAGGTGCAAATCCGCGACAAATCAAAGCCCGAGCGCCAGCGCTCCGCGAGCGGCGGCGCGCTGACGCAGGGCATCGCCTACGTCGGCCTCGGGCTCGCATTCTTCGTGCTGGTCTATTTCGCGGCCGACGACGGCAAGAGCCCGGTCACCATCATGACGATCGCGATCTTCGTGCTCGCGATCCTCGTGATGGCTCGCCAGGGCGTGATCCTCAAGGACGACGCCAGGCTGCGGCAGCGCCAGGCCATCGACCTCGTCGAGGCGCGCTTTGCCTCGCTGATCAGGAACGCCTCGGACGTCATCATGATCGTGGACGCCGACGGGCGCATCGAGTACGCCTCGCCGGCGGTGCAGCGCACATTCGGGCTCTGGCACGATGACCTCGTCGGCCGCAAGCTTGCCGAGATCTGGCGCGAAGCCGACCGCGACCGCATCGCCGCGTTCCTGGCCGAGGTGAATGCGACGCAGGGCGTCTCGATCGGGCCGGTCGAACTCTCTGTCGGTACCGCGGCGCGGCGCTTCATCCTCGAGTGCGTGGGCAGCAACCTGCTCGACGACCCGGCAGTGAAGGGCCTCGCGCTGAACCTGCGCGACGTCACCGAACGCAAGGCGCTCGAGGACCAGCTGCGCCAGCTCGCGTTCCACGACCCCTTGACCCTGCTCGCAAACCGGAGCCTGTTCCGCAATCGCGTCGAACACGCGCTCGCGCTATCGCGCCGCACCCACGACCGGCTCGCCGTGCTGATGATCGACCTCGACAATTTCAAGAACGTGAACGACTCGCTGGGGCACGACGTCGGCGACCGGCTCCTGCAGACGGCGGCACAGCGGCTGGTCAAGTGCACGCGCGCGGCCGATACCGTCGCGCGCCTCGGCGGCGACGAGTTTGCCGTGCTGCTCGAGGGCGTCTCGACGATCGACCAGGCCGAGCAGATCGCCGCCACCGTGACCGAGGCTTTCCGCGTGCCGCTCACGATCGACGACGACGACCTGCTGGTGACCGCGAGTGTCGGCGTCGCGCTGTCGGAACATGGCGACGATACCGAGCAGGTGCTGCGCAATGCCGATATCGCGATGTACAACGCGAAGACTGCCGGCAAGGGCCGTCACGTCGTGTTCCACGCCCGCATGCAGGAGCAGCTGCGCGAGCGCCTGCGGCTCGAGGACGACATATCCCAGGCGCTCGTGCGCGGGGAATTCTTCCTGGAATTCCAGCCGATCATCGACCTCAAGACGACGGAACTGCTGGGCGTCGAGGCCCTGGTGCGCTGGCAACATCCGGAACAGGGCCGCCTGCTGCCGGGTCAGTTCATCCCGATGGCGGAGGAGACCGGCCAGGTCATCGCGCTCGGGCGCTGGGTCCTTCAGGACGCCTGCAGCCGCGTCCAGGAATGGCGAAAATCGCTCGCCGCCGGCGCCGGACTGCGCGTCGCGGTCAACATTTCGGGCCGCCACCTCCAGCAGGGCGACCTGGTCGCGGACGTGAAGAACGCGCTCGACGTGTCGGGCCTGGAGCCGGAGAGCCTCCTGATCGAGCTCACCGAGAGCACGATGATGCACAACTCCGAGGGCAACCTGCTGCGGCTCAAGGAGCTGAAGGCGCTCGGCGTCAGGCTCGCGATCGACGACTTCGGGACCGGCTACTCTTCGCTCTCCTACCTGCACCGCTTCCCGATCGACATCCTGAAGATCGACCGCTCGTTCGTCAGCCGCCTCACGGAATCGTCGGAGGGCCCGCGACTGGCGCGCGCCGTCGTGATGCTCGGCGAGACGCTGGGCCTCGAGACCGTGGCTGAGGGCGTGGAGGACGACGACCAGGTGACGCAGCTCCTGCAGCTCGGTTGCGTCGCGGCGCAGGGTTTCCTGTTCTCGCAGGCGACTTCACTCGACGCGGTCGCGGCCTCGAGCTTCGCGCACAAGCGCGAGCAGCTCCGACGTGCCCACGCAGGCTACGACAAGCTGACTGCGACCGGGCGCTACCGGATCGCCGACATGGTCCACCAGCGGGCGGGCGACCTCGCACCGCAGGCCGCAAAGGGCTGACACCGCGCGGAAATAAAAGGGGAAATAGGGGCGCAGACCTCTTCCGACGGACCGGGTGATCACGCCCAAAAAAGCTGGCATTCCATCCTTCCCGCTTCTTCCCCGTGCCGGGCAGTCGCGGCGCAATCAGCCGGCGGCCGCGCCCGTACCCCGCCGGCTCCACCAGCCGACAATCGTCACGAGCAGCGCGCCGCCGATCGCGGCCGCATGCCAGTGCCGCAGCCAGCCGGCGTGCGAGCCCACCCAGGCCGCGATTGCCGGGTCCGTGACGATGATGTCGCCTGCGATCCCGCCGAGCAGGGCCGCGCCGAGCGCGATCACCAGCGGGAAGCGCGACATGATGCCGAGCATGAGCACGCTGCCGAACACCACGATCGGGATGCTGATCCCGAGGCCCAGTACCAGCAGCGCGTACTTCATCGACTCGAGCTCGGGCGTCGGGGCAGCGGCGTTCGCGGCCGCCGCCACCGCGATCACGTTGTCGATGCTCATCACCAGGTCGGCGAGCAGGATGGTGCGGATCGCATGGAACAGCCTCGTGCTGGCCGATACTTCCGGTTCTTCCGCGCCCGGCGCCAGCAGCTTGATTCCGATCCAGAGCAGCAGCACGCCGCCGGCGACCTTGAGCCAGGGCAGCTCCAGGAGCGCTGCTGCGAATGCCGTCAGGACCACGCGCAGCGCGACCGCCGCGGCGCTGCCCCAGAACACGGCGAGCCGCTGCTGCCGGGGCGGCAGCGAGCGCGCCGCGAGCGCGATCATGACCGCGTTGTCGCCGCTGACCAGCAGGTTGATCCAGACGATCGCGCCGAGCTGAACCCAGAAGATCGGCTGCTGCAGCATTTCCATTTCCGGATTGTAGCCTCAGGGCCGGTGCGGCCTCGCCAGGTAGGCGCGGCCCTGCATCTCGTGCAGGCGGCTTGCGGCGCGCCTGAATTCGAGCGCGAGCCGCTCGCCGCGATACAGTTCCTCGGGGGCGTCGGATTCCGCCGACAGCACCAGCTTCACGCCGCGGTCGTAGAGTTCGTCCACGAGCGTCACGAAGCGGCGCGCGGCGTCGTCCGCGGCCGCATCCATGACCGGCACGCCGGAGAGGAACAGCGTGCCGTAGCAGCGGGAGATCTCGATGTAGTCCGCGGCCGCACGCGCCGACTCGCACAGCTCGTGAAATCCGAACCAGACCGCGTCGTCGGATTCCCGGCGGGAGCGCACGGGACGGCCCTCGATCATGACGCTGGCGCCGCGGCTGCCGCCGCCGCTCGCGAGGCGGTCGAACTCCGCCTCCATCCGGGCGTCGATCCCGGGCACGGACGGGCCGAACCAGAGCGTGGTGCGCTCGAGTTGGCGCAGGCGATAATCGTGGCCGGCGTCGAGCTGGATCACGCGGCAGTGGCGCTCGATGAGCGCGATCGCGGGCAGGAAACGGTCGCGCTGCAGCCCGCCGGCGTAGAGTCCCGCGGGCGGCAGGTTTGACGTGACGAGGAGCGTGACGCCGCGGCGGAACAGCTGCGCGAGCAGCATGCCGAGGATCATCGCGTCGGCGACGTCGGCCACGAAGAACTCGTCGATGACGAGTACGCGCGCCTGCAACGCGAGGTCGGCGGCGACGGCCTCCAGCGGCGAGGGCCGGTTGCCGTGGCGCCTGAGGCGCGCGTGCACGTCCTGCATGAAGCGATGGAAGTGTTCGCGGCGCTTCTCGCCGAAAGGCAACTCCGCGAAGAAGGCGTCGGCGAGGAAGGTCTTTCCGCGGCCCACGCCGCCCCAGAGGTAGATGCCCCTGACGGGCTGGCGGCGCCGCGGCAGCAGCGCCAGGCCGCGCGCGAGCAGGGTGCGGCGCGCAATGACCCGGCGGCGCAGGTCCTCTAGCCGTGCGAGGACCGCGCGCTGCCCCGCGTCGAGCGACAGTCCGTGCGCCGACAGGGCGGCGTCGCAACGGGCCGTGACCGGCGTGTGGGCAGGCCTGTTCAGCCGGACAGCTCCGGCCGGTTGCGGAAGTGTTCGAGCGCGGCGGGATTCGCGATCGCATCCGTATTCCGCACCGGGCGTCCGTGGATCGCCTCGCGCACCGCGATCTCGACGATCTTGCCGCTGATCGTGCGCGGGATCTCGGGAACCTGCAGTATCCGTGCCGGAACGTGGCGCGGCGTCGTGTGCGCGCGGATCTGCCGGCGGATGCGCTCTGCGAGCGGCTCGTCGAGCGCGAGCCCCTCGCGCAGGCGCACGAACAGCACGACGCGCACGTCGTTGTCCGTTTCCTGGCCGACGACGACGCTTTCCAGCACCTCAGGCAGCTGCTCCACCTGGCGATAGATTTCCGCGGTGCCGATGCGCACGCCGCCCGGATTCAGGACCGTGTCCGAGCGCCCCAGGATCACCAGGCCTCCCCGCGGCGTGAGCAGGGCGTAGTCGCCGTGGTGCCATGCGCCCGGAAAACGCTCGAAATAGGCGGCGCGGTAACGCGCGCCGCCGGGGTCGTTCCAGAAGCCGACCGGCATCGACGGAAACGGCGCGGTGCAGACGAGCTCGCCTCTCTCGCCGGCCAATGGCCGCCCCTGGTCATCCCAGACCTCGACCTTCATGCCGAGGCCGCGACACTGCAGCTCGCCGCGCCAGACCGGCAGCAGGGGATTGCCGAGTGCGAAGCAGGAGACGATGTCCGTGCCGCCCGAGATCGAGGCGAGCTGCACGTCGGGGCCGATCGCGCCGGCGACGAAGTCGTACTGCTCCGGAGCGAGCGGCGATCCCGTCGAGAGCAGGGTGCGCAGGGCGGCGAGGCCGTGGCGTTCGCGCGGCCGGTAGCCGGATTTCTCGAGCGCCGCGAGGTAACGCGGGCTCGTGCCGAAGATCGTGACTCCCTCGTCGGCCGCCATCTCCCAGAGCACGCCTGGACCGGGGTGCAGCGGCGAGCCGTCAAAGAGCACGAGTGTCGCGCCGGAGGCGAGGCCGCTCGCCAGCCAGTTCCACATCATCCAGCCGCAGGTCGTGAAGAAGAACAGGCGGTCGCCCGGCTTGAGGTCCGTGTGCAGCCGGTGTTCCTTGAGGTGCTGCAGCAGCGTCCCGCCAGCACCGTGCACGATGCACTTCGGCGCGCCCGTCGTGCCGCTGGAATAGAGCACGTACAAGGGATGGTCGAACGGCAGGCGCCGGAATGCCGGCTCCGCCCCGCGCTCGCCATAGTCGTCGAAGCGCGCGGACCCGGGGAGCGCCGCAGCAGCGACGCCCACGTAGTCCACGACGATGATCCGGCGCACCGATGGGAGCGATCGCAGCACCCCCGCGATCGGGGCCAGGGAATCAACCGTCCTGCCGGCGTAGAAGTAGCCGTCTGCGGTGAACAGGACCTTCGGTTGTACCTGCCCGAAGCGGTCGAGCACGCCCGCGATGCCGAAGTCCGGCGAGCAGGAGGTCCAGGTGGCGCCGACGCTCGCGGCGGCGAGCATGGCGATGACCGCTTCGGGCAGGTTCGGCAGGTAGCCGGCGACGACGTCGCCCGGCTCGATGCCGTCGGCGCGAAGTCCCGCCGCGACGCGCGCGACTTCGGCGCGAAGCGTCTGCCAGTCGATTTCCCGCCTGCCTCCACGTTCGCTGCGAAAGACGATTGCGGGCTCCCGGTCGGGTGCGGCCGCGAGCAGGTTCTCCGCGAAGTTGAGCTGCGCGCCGGGAAACCAGCGCGCACCCGGCATGCGATCTCCGTCCACGAGCGCGGGACCCTCGCCGCGCTCGCCGACGACGGCGCAGAATTTCCAGAGCGCCTGCCAGAATGCGCCGGGCTCTTCGACCGACCAGCGATAGAGCCCGTCATAGTCGGCGAGGCCGGCGCCGCGTTCGCACACGAATGCCATGAAGCGGGTCAGGTTCGCATCCGCGATGCGGAGCACGGACGGCGTCCAGATCGGGAGCTCCGCGCCCACCTAGAGCCCCTGGTAGTTGGGTCCGGAACCCCCTTCGGGCGTGGTCCAGGTGATGATGCCGTAGGGGTCCTTGATGTCGCAGGCCTTGCAGTGCACGCAGTTTGCCGCGTTGATCTGCAGGCGCCGTTCGCCCGCGCCGTCGTCCACCATCTCATAGACGTTCGCCGGGCAGAAGTTTTCGCAGGGATTGCCGAACTCCGCCGCGCAGCGAGTGGCGCAGATCGTCGTGTCCGAGACCAGCAGGTGCACGGGCTGGTGCTCGTCGTGGACGTTGCCCGCGTGGAATACCGCGGCGAGGCGGTCGCGTGGCGGCAAGTCACGCGCGACCCAGCCGCGATCCTGCAGGGGCGACGATTCCAGGCGGTGCATCGCGAGGTGGTTTTCACGGTGCGAGAGCGTCCACGGCGAAATCCCGGCCGTTGCGGTCTCCCAGGCTGCATTCGCGAGCCCGAACCAGAGGCCCCGGTGAAACCCCGGCTTGATGTTGCGCACGCGCTTCAGTTCGCGCCCGCCGTTGGAGGCGCGCCAGCGAGCCTCGAAGCCCGCCGTGTCGCCGGTTTCGGTGAGGTGCTCGGCCGCGAGTACGCCGCAGCGGATCGCCAGGTGCACGCCCTTGATCTTCGGCACGTTGAGCGTTCCCGCGGCGTCGCCGACGAGCAGGAGGCCCGGCGCTTCCATGCGCGGCAGCGATTGCCAGCCGCCCGCGGCGATCGCGCGCGCGCCGTACCCGAGGATTTCGCCGCCTTCGAGCAGCGGATGGACCTTCGGGTGGTGCTTGAACTGCTGGAAGGCCTCGAACGGCCTGAAGCGCGGGTCCTCGTAGTCGAGGCCGGCCACGTATCCGACGTACACGCGGTCGCGGTCGAGGTGATACAGGAAGCTGCCGCCGTAGGTCCTCGTGTCCACCGGCCAGCCGATCGTGTGCTGGATGAGGCCGGGCTCGGCGCGGCCCGGGGGCAGCTGCCAGAGCTCCTTGATGCCGAGGCCGTAGGTCTGCGGCTGGCGGCCGTCGGCGAGCCCGAGGCGGGCGACCACCTGCTTGGTCACGTTGCCTCGGCAGCCTTCCGCCAGGATCGTCGTGCGCGCGCGGATATCGGCGCCCGGGACGTAATTCGGTCCGGGCTTCCGGTCGCGGTCGAGGCCCATGTCGCCCAGGCGCACGCCGACAACGCGTCCGTCCTCGAGCAGCGGTTCGGCAGCGGCGAACCCCGGGAAGACGTCGACGCCGAGAGCCTCGGCGCGCGCCGCGAGGATTGGCGCCAGCTGGCCGAGCGAGACGATCAGGTTACCGCGATTGTGCATCTGCGGCGGCGTGGGCAGGCGGGTCGCGCCCGTCTTCGTTAAGTACCAGAACTCGTCGCGGGTTGCGGGCACGCAGATGTCGGGCGGCGCCTCGCGCCAGCCGGGCAGCAATGCGTCGAGCGGCGCGGTCTCGAGCGCGCAGCCCGAAATGAGCTGGGCACCGATCGCGGATGCTTTTTCCAGCACGCAGACGCTGCGGCCGGCGTCGAGTTCCCTGAGCCGGATGGAGGCGGCCAGGCCGGCCGGGCCTGCGCCGACGATTACGACGTCGTACTCCATCACGTCGCGGTCGGTCATCTGTCGCTCATGGATTGCGGCCGGGCGGTGCGGGGAAAAAGTGTATCAAGACCGGTCGGTCGTTACCGGCCCGCGCAGTGCGACCAGGGCGCGGCGCAGGCCGTGCAGCTGGTCGACGAGATGCAACACGACGTCCACACCCTCGTCGTTCACGCCGAAGTCGACCTGCAGGTCGCGTATGAACAGGGCGCGCGCCGCGTCGGCCTCCGACAGTTCGATGCCCGCGGCAGCCTGCGCGGGGACGATCCAGGTCCGCTCGACCCACACTTCGAGCCGCTCCAGCTCGATGCCGGACTCGCGCAGGAATTTCTCGAGGTCAATCGTGGTCATCACGTCTCCTCCCGCGCATCGAACGCCTTGCCGGCCGCCCAGCCCGCGACGAACGCCTTGAGTTCGGCATCGACCGGCTTCGGCAGCACGATCCGCAGCCTGACGCGCAGGTCGCCACGGCCGCCGCCGCGCCGCGGGGCGCCCTTGCCCTTGAGCCGCAGGGTCGTGCCCCCGTTCGATTCGGGCGGTACGGTCATCGTCACTGCCTCGGTGGGCGTGGGAACGCGAATTCGGCCGCCCAGGACGGCTTCCGTGAGCGAGATGGGGGCCTCGTACAGCATGTCGTCCCCCTCCCGCGCGAAACGCGCGTCGGGCGCCACTTCCACCTCGATCAGGGCGTCGCCCGGCCTGCCGACGCCCGCACCGGGAGCGCCCTTTCCCTTGAGCCTCAGCACCTGGCCGTCGACGATGCCCTCGGGAATCGTGACGTCAAGCGTGCCGCCGTCGGGCATCGTCACGCGCCTGGTGGCGCCGAGGATCGCGTCCGCGAACGTGATCGGCAGGCGGAAGTGCAGGTCGGGCCCGCGGCGGTTCGCCCGCGCCTGCGCACTGCGTCGCAGCAGCTCCGCCAGCGGATCCTCGCCGTGCGCGAAATCGGCGAAACCGGCGTCGTTCGAGTAGGCGTCCGCGTGGCCGGCCTCGGCGAAGTCGCGGTAGAAGCGTTGCTGCGGCCGCTCGGCGCCCGTCTCGTCGATCTCTCCGGCGTCGAAGCGCTTGCGCTTTTCCGCGTCGCGGAGCAGCCGGTACGCGTTGGCGACGTCCTTGAAGCGGCTCTCGCCCGATGGATCTCCCGGATTCATGTCCGGGTGCAGCTTCATGGCGAGCCGGCGGTACGCCTTCTTGATTTCGCCCGCGGACGCCGTCGGCGCCACGCCGAGAATGTCATACGGGTTCTTCGCCATGCCCTGGGTCAGGGCGACTTCGCCGCGATGCCCGCGAACTGCGGCAGCGCCCTGACGCTCTCGCCGATCTTCGCGAGGTCGCCTGCGACCACGACCGTCATGCGCTCGGGACGGATGTACTCGCGCGCGATCTGCGAGACCTCGGCGGGTGTGACGGCACGGATGCTGGCGATCCAGCCGGTCAGGAAGTCGTCCGGAAGGCCATGCAGGTCCATGAAGGCGAGCTGGCCAAGCACGCCGTTCGGCGAGGAGTTCGCGATCACGAAGACGCCGGCGCGGTAGTTCTTTACCGGTGCGAGTTCTTCGTTCGACGGCGCCTCGCGCCGCAGCCGGTCGATCTCCCTGAAGATCTCCGTGATCGCGGCGGCCGTATGCTCGGCCGTGATCTCCGCGCTCATGACCCAGAGCGCGCCGCCGCGGTGCGCGCTGATCGAGGAGTCGGGCGAATAGCTGTAGCCCTTGTCCTCGCGGATGTTGGTGGTGATGCGCGAGCCGAAGGTGCCGCCGAGCAGGCTGTTCATCAGCGTGGTCTGGAAATACTGCGCACTCGCAGGGTCCGGCACGGGGACCGCCATGCGCAGGGAGGATTGCGGCGCGCCCGGGCTGTCGACGAGCTCGAGCCGGGCAGTTTCGCTCGCCCTGGCGGGCAGGTTCGAGGGCGGCGGCCCCTCGCGCCAGTCGCCGAAGGCGTCTCGCAGGGCCGCTTCGAGCGATGCGCGGTCATAGCGGCCGGCGACGTAGACGTGCGTGCGGCGCGCCCCGAAATTGCCCTCGTAGAAGGCACGGAGCTTCGCGATGTCGTAGCCCGCGAGCTGGGCTTCGCTCGGCAGGCTGCGTCCGAAGGGATGATCGCCATAGACGAGCCGGGCGAGCGCCTCGTCGGCCAGCGAGCCCGGGTCCGCGCGAGCGACCGCGAGGCTGCGCTCGAAGTTCGCCCGCACGCGCGGCAGCTCGGACTCCGGGAAGCGCGGGTGCTGCAACACGTCTGCGAGCAGGCCGACCGCCGCCACGGCCTTGTCCGAGAGCACCGAGAGGCCCGCCGTGGTCTGTTCCGCGCCGACGTTGAGGGCGAGCGCGCCGCCCATGCCGGCCGCCTGGGAGGCGATTTCGTACGCGGACCGCGTTGTCGTGCCTTCCTTCATCATTTCGACCGCGACGTCGGGGAGCCAGGTGTCCTCGCCTTCGTCGATGTTGCCGGTGCGCACGACCGCGAGCAGCATCACCTTCGGGACCCTGCCGTAGTCGATGAAGGTGATGCGCATCCCGTTGCCGAGGCTGAGCGTCTCCTTGTCCGGGAGTTTCAGCTCATGGGGCGCGCCCGGCGCCGGCGGCAATTCGTGCTCCGCGGCGAGGCCCGCCGACGCGAAATAACCGAGCAACAGGCCCGCCACGATCCGCTTCATGGCGGGCCGCCTGCCGCGGCGGCGGGCGCAGCGCGGCCCGGCACGACGACCTGCACCGTGCGGCGCGCGGGCGTGAGCCAGGTACGGGCGACTTCGCGGATCAGTTCGGGCGGCACCGCGCGGAAGTCCGCCTCGAGCCGGTTGATGCGCCCCGGGTCGTCGTCGAACAGCGCGAAGCAGGCGAGCAGGTCGACCAGCCCGAAGCGTGTGCTCGAGCCCGCGAGGTCATAGAGCGAGGCGCGAAGTTTCGTCAGGGCGCGCTCGAGTTCCTCCGCCGTCGGCGGCTCGGCCTGGATGCGCGCGATCTCCGCGTCGACGTCGGCAATGATCGCATCGGGCGAGGCCTGGGGGTCGTGGATCAGGTAGAGCATCCACAGCATCGGGCCGTCGTAGGTGAACTCGTTGCCGAGCAGGTTGGTCCCGCCGGCGACTGCGTCCGAGTAGCCGCGCTGCTGCACCAGCTTTTGCCACAGGCGGCTGTCCTCGCCCTGCAGCATGATCGAGTCGAGCAGGCTGAAGGCATAGTGCTCGGGCGTGTTGCGCGGCGGCACCTGCCAGGCCAGCGCGAGCGCCGGCCTAGGCGCCAGTCGATCCACGTACGAATCCCGCTTCTCGGCCGTGCGTACGGGCTCGGTGAGGTCGGGCCGCGGCGGTTGCGCGCGCGCCGGGATCGGCCCGAAATACTTCTCGATCCAGGCGCGGGCGGCGAGGGGGTCGAAATCGCCGGCGACCACGAGCACCGCATTGTTCGGCGCGTAGTAAGTGTCGAAGAACGATTGCGCGTCCGCCAGCGTCGCCGCGTCGATGTCGTCGAGGTCGCCGTAGAAGTTGTGCGCGTTGAACCAGTTCTGGTTCGCGACCTGCGGCATCGTCAGCCACGGAAAGCCGCCGTAGGGCTGGTTCATGGTCGCGTCGCGCACCTCGTTCTTGACGACGCCCTGCTGGTTCTTGAGGTTGGCCTGCGTGATCGCCAGCCCCTTCATGCGGTCCGCCTCGGCCCAGAGCACGGTCTCGAGGACGTTCGCCGGCACGATCTGGTAATAGTTCGTGTAGTCGAAGCGCGTCGAGCCGTTCAGCACGCCGCCATTGCCCTCGACCAGGCGGATGAACTCCATCTTCCCGAGGTTGGCCGAACCCTGGAACATCAGGTGCTCGAACAGGTGGGCAAATCCCGTGCGGCCGCGCGGCTCGATGCGGAATCCGATGTGGTAATAGACGCCGATGGTCGCCGTAGGCGCGGTCGCATCGCGCGAGAGCACGACCTTGAGGCCGTTGTCGAGCTTGTAGTACTCGATCGGGATGCTGATCGCGCTCGGCGGTGGCGCCGAGGGAACCGGCGAGGACGCTTTCGTCGATTCGCCTGACTTCGCGGCGATGTGCGGCTGCGCGACGCAACTCGCAACGAGCACGACCACGAGCAGCCCGCACCATCGCCTGAGTTGAGCAGCTATCACTGGCGCCTCGGCTATCTGGGGGCCATGCGGATCGCGCCGTCGAGCCGGATCGTCTCGCCGTTCAGCATGCGATTCGTGATGACTGCGGCGACGAGATCCGCGAATTCCTCCGGCCGGCCGAGGCGCGACGGGAACGGAACCTGCCTGCCGAGCGAGTCCTGCGCCTCCTGCGGCAGGCCCGCCATCATCGGCGTGCCGAAGATGCCGGGTGCGATGCCGACGACGCGGATGCCGAAGCGCGAAAGCTCGCGCGCCAGCGGCAGCACCATTCCCGCAACCGCCGCTTTCGAGCTCGCGTAGGCCACCTGCCCGATCTGCCCTTCGAAGGCGGCAACCGACGCGGTGTGAATGAGAAGGCCCCGCTCGCCGTCCTCGCCCGGCGCGTTGCGCTGCATGGTTGCGGCGGCCGCGCGGTCGAGCAGGAAGGTGCCGAGCGTGTTGATCGCGAGCACGCGCTGGAATGCGGCGACGGCGAGCGGGCCGTCCTTGCCGAGGAGCTTCCCCGGCGTCGCGACGCCTGCGCAGGAGACCGAAACATTGAGGCCGCCCATGCGGACTGCCGCGGCTCCGACGGCCTTTTCGACATCCGCCTCGCTGGTCACGTCGCAGTGGTAGTAATCGGCCGCCGCGCCGAGGGCCACTGCAGCCTTGCGCCCGGCTTCGTCCTGCACGTCGAGGAGTGCGGCCTGGCCGCCGCCGGCGACGAGGCGGGCGGCCGTCGCGAGGCCGAGGCCCGATGCGCCGCCGCTGATGACTGCCCTGACCTGATCGAGATTCATGCGATTTCCCGGCCCGACAGTCTACAGTCTAAGTCCTCCGTCCACCTCGATCACGCGGCCCGTGACAAAGTCGTTCTCGGCAATGAATACGGCGCTCGCCGCGATCTCCGCCGGTTCCCCGAGGCGGTGCAGCGGCACGGCGGCTTTGACCCGCTCGAGCATCTCCGGCTTCATCGCAGCGAGGATGTCGGTCGCGCAGAAGCCCGGCGCGATCGCCGCTGCGCGGATGCCGTAGCGCGCGAGTTCCTTGGCCCAGGTGACCGTCATGGCGGCGACGCCGGCCTTGGCGGCTGCGTAATTTGTCTGGCCGGGGTTGCCTTCGCGCGAAATCGAGGAAATATTGATGACAAGGCCTCCATGCCCGAGCTGGATCATGCGCTCTGCGCCCTCCCGTCCGCACAGGAAGACTCCCGTCAGGTTGACGTCGATCACGGCCTGCCACTGGGCGAGCGTCATCTTCGAATGGATGATGCCGTCCTGGCCCTTCACCAGCAGCGCGTCGCGCGTGATGCCCGCATTGTTGACGAGCACGTCGAAGCGCTTGAAATCGGCGACGATGGCATCGAAGGTCCTGACGACCTGGGCTTCCGCGGTGACGTCCATGACGTAGGCTTTCGCCCGCACGCCCTTCGCCGCGCAGTCCGCGACGGACTGCGCAAGCGCGGCCTCGTCGCGATCCAGCGCCGCAATGTCCGCACCGCGTCCGGCGAAGGCCAGCGCCATGGCCCGGCCGATGCCGCGGCCCGCACCCGTGATGACCACGACTTTCTTCCGAAGCTCCATGGGTCCCTTTACTGCACTGCGAATACGGGTGCAGAAATATTTAGAGTGGCGGGACCTTAGCGATTATTGCGCCGCAAGACAACTCAGCGGGCTTGCTTGCCGATTGGAGGCCGCGCGGAGCCGCGCATGGGTGGCAATCGTCCTGAACCCGATGGCTGGCGCTGCGGTCACATTGAATGCGGATGAACGAGCCTGCAACGATCACGGCGAGCCGCTGGTTACTCAGGCTGGGGCTCGGTGGCCTGATGGCCGCGACCGGCCTCGGCAAGGCGCTGGATTTGCCCGGCTTCGTCGCGGTGTTGCAAACCTACCAAATGGGGGTGGCCGATGCGGTGCTCTGGCTGGCCGCGCCGTGTCTTGCCGCGCTCGAGATCGCGCTCGGCCTCTGGATTCTGAGCGGGCGACGGCTCACGCGGGCGATGTGGGTCTCGGTCGCACTGAATGCCGGTTATTTTGCGCTGCTTGCGAGCGCGCTGCTGCGCGGGCTCGGTTTGCCGAATTGCGGCTGCTTCGGCGCTTTTTTCGCGCGCCCGCTGCGCTGGTATTCACCGCTCGAGGACCTCGGATTGATCGTGCTGTCCTTGGTGTTGTTGGCGCTCGTCACGGGCACGTTGCGCGCGAGAGCCTCGCTCACGATCCGCGCGCCGGGCGCGAAGGTCATGGCGATCTATCGCGACATTGCGCTCTGGCCGCGCATGTTCCCGACGATCCGCGCCGTGCGGCTGCTGCGCGACGAGGGCGAGAAACAGGTCATCGAGGTGGATCACCGTCAGGCAGGCAGGGTCATCAACGTACTGCAGGCGCGTTCGCGCACGGCAGTCGAGCTCGCGGAGTTCAAGCCGCGCTACGACGCGCGGTTCGTGAACCGCTTCGAAGGCGTGCCCGGTGGCACGCGTTACACGGTCTTTGCCGAGATTCGTCCGAACGGTTTCTGGAAACTCGTCGCCGGGCCGTGGCTCAAACGCCATGTGCGCACGCAGATCGCGCGACTCGTGCTCGAGCCGGTTCGACGCTTCGCCGAAAGCGCTCCCGGGTAGCCGTCCTGCCGCCATCGACCGGCGCGTTGCCGCCTTGCCCGCAGGTCGAATCCGGCGGTCGGGTTTGTTAAAATCCCGTCATGGAAATGCGTCCTTACTTCGTGATCGGGGATGCCTTCGCCAACGCTGGCGTCGGCGCGCTGGCAGCATCGGTCGTGACGTGGCTCGGCCTTGCCTCATGGCCGATGGCGGCCGGCATGGTCGCGGGAATGGCGCTCGGCATGGTCATCGGGCTGGTGGCGGCGCTCACCGTGTTGAGCCTCCTGTTCGGGGCGATGGAGATCTTCGTTCCATGCATGCTGAGCGGCATGCTGGCAGGCATGGCCGGCGCGATGGGGATGCCCGCCGACTTCCCGCCAGCGGCCGGCGGCGCCCTGGTGGGAGTCGCGGTACTCGCCTGTGTCTACCTCGCGAACGCCCTGCTGCACGGCGCGCGGGCAATCTCGGAGTAGGGCGCATGGATACGGCCACCCGGGAAAAATGGGACCGCGTCTCCAAGACCTTCGATTTCATGTCGCAGTTCGGGCCGGAGATGCGCTGGCGGCCTGCGAAGCTGGATGTGTTCTCGCACATGCGCCCCGATGCCCGGGTGCTGTTCGTGGCGCTCGGCACGGGCCTCGACATTTCGTGCTTCCCGCCGAAATGCAGGGTCACCGCGGTTGACATCAGTCCACGGATGATCGAGCGCGCGAAGCGGCGGCTTGCGGCCTACGATGGCGAGATCGAGGCGCTGGTCGCCGACGTCAGGGAGCTCGACTTCCCCGACGGGTATTTCGACCAGGTGTTCACTTCATGCACGTTTTGCTCCGTGCCGGAGCCTGTGGTCGGGCTTGCGGAGCTCAGGCGCGTGCTGAAGACCGGCGGCGACTTGTACATGTTCGAGCACACCGGCAGCCGCTGGTTTCCGTTCAACGCGATGATGAATCTCATGACTCCGCTTACGAGCCGCGTGGGGCCCGACATGAATCGACCGACCACCCGGAATGTCCGCAAGGCGGGGTTCACGCTGAAGCGGGTCGACAACGTGTTTCTCGACGTCGTGAAGGCCATTCACGCCGTCAAATAGCGTCGGCACCGTTCCCGCGCGTCGGTGGGGCAGGGTTGCATGAGTGAAAGAAGCATCCGCCTGCATCGCGTACTTGGCGCGAAGCCCGCCAAGTCTACCTAGCCTTCATCGACGCCGGCGCCCTCGGCGAGTGGCTGCCGCCGTACGGTTCCGCATGTCTTTCCGCAACTTCTCGACCGGTAACGGCCACTGTTCGGCGACGAATACCTCGAACTCGTGCCTCACGAGCGGATCCGGTATTCGGACGCGTTCGACGACCCGATTCTCCCGGGCCGGATGGAAGTGACCGTGCTGCTCGAGCCCGTCTCGTGCGGGACGAAGGCAGGAGTCGCTGTTTCAGCTCGCCAACCTGGTTGAGCCGGAGATTCCGGGCTGAGGCGGAATCCAGAGCTAGTCAGACTCCGCGACCCGCCGACGCGCCTTCAGCAGCACGTTCACCGGCTCGGGCCGGCCGTTCCAGTAGTCAAGGCGCACGCGTCCGTCGGGCAGCTGGCTCACCGTCGCCGGTATCGCGCTGAACGTGCAATACCAGCCCGACGGCAGCACCACGGCATTGCGCGGGCGCCCGAGGCTGCGATCGAATACCAGGTCCGCGCCGTCGAGTCCGTAACTGACGGCTGCGGTATAGGTCTCGGCGATCCGCAGGCGCATGGACTGGCCCGCCTGCACCGCCGGGAACGGAATCACGACCACGCGCGCATCGGCCTCCACGGTTTCCCCCGAGTTGATCTTGAGCGCATTCATTTCCGCGCCGCTCATCTCCTTTGCCTGCAACGTCTCGCCGGTATCGAGAATGCTCGCGGACGGACTGCTCGCGGCGCTGCCTTTGCGCACGACATTCGCGTAGCCGTTGATGCCCGGCCGCCTCTCCGTGTAGTCGTGATAGAGCGCGAACGCGTGCGTCTCGGGCTGCTGCAGGAAGTAGACGATGTCGCGGTCCTGATGGGCGCGTTCCGACAACCGGTCTTCCTCGGTTTCTCCTTCGAACGGCGATTCCCAGCTGCGCTGCTGCGTCGCCGCCCTCGGCACGGCCGCCGCGCCCGCCTGCGCGCCTCGCGCCGCTCGCAGGACGAGCGGCGCCTCGCCCTCCGTGCCGTTCATGAAGCTGATCGCGATCCGGCCGTCCGTTTCGGTCAGGACCTGCGAAGGCACGGTCAGCCCGACGACTTCATAACCCGCGGGCAGCACGACCTTGTTGCGCCGGATGCCGAGCGGACGATCGAACACGATCGTCCTGCCGTCGAGGTAGTAGCTTTTCCGGTCCTCGTAAGTCTTGATGATGACGAGGCGGCCCTGGCCGTTCGTCGCGACCGGCCGCGCGAGCGTCACCTTGATGTAGTCCGTGTCCGGCTCGGCCTCGGCCATCAGCGCGTCCTCGCGCGCTTTTGCGCCGCTCACGATCTCGAAATGCAGCGGCCTGCCGGTCATCGCGTCGAGCACGCTCTCGTCGCTCGCGGCGCTGCCCTTGCGGATCGGGTTGTAGAAATACCTCGCCCCCGCGGTGGTCGCCGTGACTTCGTAGGTGATCCTGAACTTGCCGCTGCCGGGCGCGAGCAGCTCGTAGCGGGTGTATTCGTCCGTCTCGGATTGCGTCGCGGCGGTCGGGAAGTAGATGGCGTCTTTTGAGGGTTCGGCTGCTGACGCGGCGGACAACGGGCAGGCGATCGCGAGCAGGACGACGGAAATCGGGTTACGGGCGAGAGCGAGGATTGCCATTCTTGTTTCCCGGTCCGGGGATCGCCCGGGATGATACCTTCAACCCAGGCACTTCCCCACCTCGTTGCCGGACGCCGGCTGGCACAAGGCTGTTTTCACGTCCCGCCTGTTCCTGTCCGCACTCAGCCGGGGTCGATGTCGAAGAGCACGGCCTCCGCCTCCACGAGCTCGCCGGCACGGGCGAGGACGTTGGCGACGCGTCCCGCGCGCCCTGCGCGAATGGCGTGCTGCATCTTCATGCCTTCGACCACCGCGAGCACGTCGCCGCGCTCGACCCGCTCGCCGACGTTCACTCGCAGTTCGACGACGCGACCCGGCAGGGGCGAGGCCGGGTGCGCATCCGTGTCCTCGGCGCTGCGCTCGTATGGCCACGCCGGCGCCAGCGTGATTTCGTTGGCGCGATCGCCGACGACCTGCAGTCGCTCGCAATCGCGGATCAATTCGACTTCGCGCGTGCCATTGCCCGCGTCCACCGCGTAACGCCCGCTCCGGACACGGCGAACGCTTCCTCGCAGGGGCGCACCGGCGCCATCCAGGACCAGGGCATCGCCTTCGCGACGCGCGCGCAAGCGCATGAAGTCCGGCGTGCGCAGCCCGACGGACTGCACGGCTTCGGAGCCGGCGCGCCATCCGTCAGCCCGGTTCCAGGGCGAGGGCGCGGGCTGCGGCGGCGGCGCGCGCCCGGCAAGCGCGAGGCTCGCCGCAAGGAGGACAGCCTCGGGTTCGGGCGGCACGTCGGCAGTCAGGGCCGCGAGCTCGCGGTCGACGAAACCGGTGTCCACGCCGCCCGCGGCGAATGCGGGGTGGCGCGCGAGAGCCCGAAGCAGCGGCAGGTTGTTGGCGACGCCGAATACCGCCGTGCGGTCGAGGTTGCGGCGGAGCGTAGCGAGGGCCGCGCCGCGATCGCCGCCCGAGGCGATGACCTTCGCGATCATGGGGTCGTAGTGCACCGAGATCGCGTCGCCGTCGGCGACGCCGGCATCGATGCGCCAGCCGTCCCCCGCGGGCGGATGCGCGAAGCGGCGCACGCGGCCGACCGACGGCAGGAAGCCGCGCCGCGGGTCCTCGCTGTAGATGCGCGCCTCGATCGCATGGCCGCGGCTTTCGATCTCGCGCTGTGCGAGCGGCACGCGCTCGCCGGCGGCGACGCGAAGCTGCCACTCGACGAGGTCGAGGCCCGTCACGAGCTCGGTGACCGGGTGCTCGACCTGCAGCCGCGTGTTCATCTCCATGAAGTAGAAGGCGCCGTCGGTTGCGACGATGAATTCGATCGTGCCGGCATTGACATAGCCGACCGCTTGCGCCGCGCGCACGGCGGCCTCCAGCATCGCCCGGCGCGTCGCCGCATCGATGAATGGCGAGGGCGACTCCTCGATGATCTTCTGGTAGCGGCGCTGGACCGAGCATTCGCGCTCGAACAGGTGAACGCAGCCGCCATGGGTGTCGCCGAACACCTGCACCTCGACGTGGCGCGGCCGTTCGAGGAATCGCTCGAGCATCAGCCGCCCGTCGGCGAAGGCGCTTTCGGCCTCGCCGCGCGCGGCGCGGATCGCCTCGTCGAGCGCGCCGGCTTCGCGCACGACGCGCATGCCCTTGCCGCCGCCGCCGGCGACGGCTTTCACGAGCAGCGGAAACCCAACGCGCGCGGCTTCGGCCGCGAAGCGCGCGGCGGACTGGTCTTCGCCCATGTAGCCCGGCACCACGGGCACGCCTGCCGCCGAGACGATGGCCTTGGCCTCGTGCTTCAGCCCCATCGCGCGCATCGCCGGCGCGCCAGGTCCGACGAAAATGATCCCGGCGCGCCCACAGGCCTCGGCGAAATCCGCGTTCTCCGAGAGGAATCCGTATCCCGGATGGATCGCATCCGCGCCCGACGCTCGCGCCGCCTCGAGGACGACGCCGGCGTCCAGGTAGGACTCGCGCGCAGGCGCCGGCCCGATGGCCCGCGCCTCGTCGGCGAGGCGCACGTGCAGCGCAGCGCGGTCCGCGTCGGAGTAAACGGCGATCGTGTGCACGCCGAGCCGGCGGCAGGTTCGCATGACCCGGCACGCGATCTCGCCGCGATTGGCCACCAGGAGGCGGGCGATCTTCACGCGTCGCGAATCCAGCCGGGCTTGCGCCTCTCGAGGAAGGCAGTTAGCCCTTCGCGCGCCTCGCTGCCGGCGCGCACGCGTGCGATCCAGCGTGCCGTGTCGGTGAGCATCGATTCGTCGATCGCAGAACCGCGGCCGGTCACCCGGCGCAGCAATTTCTTGATTTCGACCTGGGCCTGCGGGCCGCCGGCGAGCAGCGCGTCCACCAGCGCCTGCGTCGCAGAAGCGAGCGATGCATCGTCCACGGCTTCGTGCACGAGGCCGAGGCGCATCGCCGTCGCGGCGTCCATCGCCTCGCCGGTCAGGAACCAGCGGCTCGACTGGCGCTCGCCGATCGCCCGGGTCACGTAAGGCGAGATCATGGCGGGCACCAGTCCGAGGCGCACCTCGGACAAGGCGAAGCGCGCGCTCGATCCCGCGATCGCGATGTCGCAGGCGGCGATGAGCCCGATGGCGCCGCCGTAGGCCGCGCCATTCACGACCGCGAAAGTCGGTTGCGGCTGCTTTTCGAGGCATTCCAGCATCTTCGCGAAGCGCCGCGAGTCGGCCTCGTTGGCGGCCGGCGTTGCCTCGCCCGCTGCGCGCATTTCACCGATGTCGGCGCCGGCGCAGAACACGCCGCCGGACCCGGTCAGCAGCACGGCGCGCACGCCAGCGTCGCCCGCGAGCGCGGCCAGCGCCTCGGTCAGGCGCGTGACGAGGGCTCCCGACAGGGCGTTCCTGGCCTCGGGACGTTGGAGTGTCAGGGTCACGATGCCGCGGTTGTCGCATTCCATACGCAGCATGGCCGTCACATCCGGAATATGCCGTAGGACTCGGGCAGCGGTGCCGGCCCGCGGGCGACTACCTCGAGCGCGAGGCCGAGCACGCGGCGGGTGTCCTGCGGGTCGATGATGCCGTCGTCCCAGAGGCGCGCGCTGGCGTAATAGGGATTTCCCTGCGCCTCGTACTGGTCGCGAATTGCAGCCGCAAAGGCGTGCTCCTCGGCTTCCGGCCAGGCGCCGCCCCTGGCCTCGATCGCGTCTCGTCGCACGGTTGCAAGCACGCTAGCCGCCTGCTCGCCCCCCATGACCGAGATGCGCGCGTTCGGCCAGCTCCACAGGAAGCGCCCGCCGTAGGCGCGGCCGCACATGGCGTAATTGCCGGCGCCGAAAGAGCCGCCGATGACGACGGTCAGCTTCGGCACGGTCGAGCAGGCGACGGCAGTCACCATCTTCGCGCCGTCGCGGGCGATGCCGCCGGCTTCGTAGCGCTTTCCCACCATGAAGCCCGTGATGTTCTGCAGGAACAGGAGCGGCATCCTGCGGCGGTTCGCAAGCTGCACGAAGTGTGCGCCCTTCAGGGCGGATTCCGAGAACAGGATGCCGTTGTTGGCGAGGATCGCGACCGGGTAGCCCCAGAGATGCGCGAAGCCGCAGACCAGAGTCTTGCCGTAGAGCGCCTTGAACTCGTGGAATTCGGAGGCGTCGACCAGGCGCGCGATCACCTCGCGCACGTCGTAGGGCTGGCGCAGGTCGCGGGGCACGACGCCGTAGAGCTCGCCGGCATCCAGGGCCGGCGGGGCGGCTTCGCGCCGCGCCAGCCATGCGCTACGGCGCTGGTTGAGGCTGCCGACGATTTCGCGCGCCAGTGCGAGCGCATGCGCATCGCTGTCGGCGAGGTGGTCGACGACGCCCGAAGTGCGCGCGTGCACGTCGCCGCCTCCGAGCGACTCGGCGTCCACCACCTCGCCGGTTGCGGCTTTCACGAGCGGCGGTCCGCCGAGGAAGATGGTGCCCTGGTTCCTGACGATGACGGACTCGTCGCACATGGCAGGCACATACGCGCCGCCCGCCGTGCAGGAGCCCATGACGACCGCGACCTGCGGGATGCCGGCCGCGGAGAGCCGCGACTGGTTGTAGAAGATGCGCCCGAAATGTTCGCGATCCGGGAACACCTCGTCCTGCAGCGGCAGGAAGGCGCCGCCCGAATCCACGAGGTAGACGCAGGGCAAGCGATTCTCGAGTGCGATCTCCTGCGCGCGCAGGTGCTTCTTGACCGTGATCGGGTAATAGGTGCCGCCCTTGACCGTCGCGTCGTTTGCGACCACGAGCAGCTCTGCGCCGTGGATGCGGCCGATGCCGGCAACCAGGCCCGCGCCGGGTGCGTCGTCGCCGTACATGCCGCCCGCGGCAAGCGGGGCGATCTCGAGGAATGGGCTGCCCGGGTCGAGCAACGCCTCGATGCGCTCGCGCGGGAGCAGCTTGCCGCGCGCGACGTGCTTTGCGCGCGCCTCGTCGCCGCCGCCGGCCGCGGCCAGCGCCAGCCGGCGCTTCAGCTCGGCGACCAGCCCGGCCAGGTGCGCGGCGTTCGCCCGGAAGTCCGCGCCGCCGGTATCGACCCGCGAGGCGAGGCGGCTCATGGCGCCGTGGCCCGCAGCAGCTCGCGGCCGATCAGCATGCGGCGGATCTCGTTGGTGCCGGCGCCGATTTCGTAGAGCTTGGCGTCGCGCAGGATCCTGCCGGCGGGAAATTCGTTGATGTAACCATTGCCGCCCAGCACCTGGATCGCCTCGAGGCCTGCGCGCGTCGCCTTCTCGGAGGCGGCAAGGAGGCAGGCGGCCGCGTCGTAGCGCGTGGTCCTGCCGGCGTCGCAGGCGCGGGCAACCGCGTAGGCGTAAGCCCGCGAGGCGTTGCAGTCCGCATAGAGGTCGGCGAGCTTCGCCTGCATCAGCTGGAAGCTGCCAATCGGCCGCCCGAATTGCTCGCGGTCGTGCAGGTAGGGGACGACGAGGTCGAGCGCCGCCCGCATCAGCCCGAGCGGCCCGCCCGTGAGCACCAGACGTTCGTAGTCGAGCCCCGACATCAGGATCTCCACGCCGCCGCCGGGACGTCCCAGCACATTCGCATCGGGCACGAAGCAGTCCTCGAATACGAGCTCCGAAGTATCGGAGCCGCGCATGCCGATCTTGTCGAGCTTCTGGGCCGCCCGGAAGCCCGGCATGCCGCGCTCGACCACGAAGGCGGTGATGCCTTTCGCGCCGCTGCCCGGCTCGATCGTCGCATAGATCACTGCGGTGTCGGCTTCCGGGCCGTTGGTGATCCACATCTTGGAGCCGTTCAGGACGTAGCCGCCGGCTTTCGCCTCGGCGCGCGTGCGCATGGAGACGACATCGGAACCGGCGCCCGGCTCGCTCATCGCCAGCGCGCCGACATTTTCGCCGGAAATGAGGCCTGGCAGGTAACGGCGCTTCTGCGCTTCAGTGCCGAATCGGCGCAGCTGGTTGACGCAGAGATTCGAGTGGGCGCCGTAGGACAGGCCGATCGAGCCGGAGGCGCGGCTGATTTCCTCCATGGCGACGATGTGCTCGAGATAGCCGAATCCCAGCCCGCCATCGGCCTCGGGCACTGTCATGCCGAGCAGGCCCATCTCGCCCATCTCGGGCCACAGCTCGCGCGGGAAGCGGTTGCTGCGGTCGATTTCGTCGGCGACGGGGGCGATGCGCCGCACCGCGAATTCGCGCACCGCCTGGCGCAGTTCGTCGACCCGCGAACCCAGGTCGAAATCGAAATCGATCGGAAACATGCCGCCCTCCGTCGGGATTCGCCTTGCCAGGGGCATCATATTGTCCGACAATCAGACATGCAACTTGCTATTTCATAATGGTGCTCCATGTTTGAGCCAGTCACCTATGCTCCGGCCTATCTTCGCGTTTCGGAGGCGATCCGTGCCCGGATCCTGGGGCGCCAGCTGCAGGAAGGTGCCGTGATGCCGACCGAAAGCGAGCTTGCGCGCCAGTTCGAGGTCAATCGCTCGACCGTGCGCGAAGCCCTGCGCAAGCTGGAAAGCGCGGGCCTCCTCGGCCGCCGTCGCGGCGGCAAGCGACTCTACGTGACGCGTCCGACCCGCGAAACCGTGGGCGGCGGGTTGTCGCAGGCCCTGGCCTTGCATCACGCGCGGGTGGTCGACGTCTGGGAAGCCCTGCAGGCCGTGCAGCCGGGCATTGCGGCCGCCGCGGCCAGGCGCCGCTCCCCAGCGGCACTCGCGAAGCTCGAAGCGTCGGCGCGCCGTTTCGCGGCCGGGGACGAAGGGCGCGCGGCGGCGGTGGCCGAGGTCGCGGCATTCTTCGACGCGCTCGGCGATGCGGCCTCAAATCCCGTGTTCAACCTCCTGAACGAGCCGCTGCTGCGGCTGCTCAAGCCGGGCCTCGCCGTGATCATCGACCGGGTGCCGCAGGCGCGCGCGCGCATCGAGACCGCGCAGCGCGAGATTGTCGCGGCGGTGAAGGCGCGCGACGCGAAGCGGGCCGCCGACTGGATGGCGCGCCACGCGCGCGACTTCCGCCGTGGTTACGAGGTGGCGGGCATCGACCTCGCGACCGAGGTCGCGGAGGTCCTCGGTGGCGCGCCGCTCAGCTGAGCTCGACGGCGACGGCTGTCGCCTCGCCGCCGCCGATGCACAGCGCCGCCAGCCCGCGCTTCTTGCCGTGGCGCTTGAGCGCATGCACGAGGGTCGTCAGGATGCGCGCGCCGGTCGCGCCGATGGGATGGCCGAGGGCGCAGGCGCCGCCGTGCACGTTGACCTTGTCGTGGGGAATGCCGATGTCCTTCATCGCGGACATCGTCACCACGGCGAACGCCTCATTGACTTCATACAGGTCGACGTCGGAGGCCTTCCAGCCGGCACGCTTCAGCGCCGATTCTATTGCGCCAACCGGCGCGATCGTGAACCACTCCGGCTCCCGGGCATAGCTCGCATGCGAGACGATTCGCGCGACGGGCTCGAGGCCGGCGTTGCGCGCGGCACTCGCGCGCGCCAGGACCAGGGCCGCCGCGCCGTCGGAAATCGAGGAGGAGCTCGCCGCCGTCACGGTCCCATCCTTGCCGAAAGCGGGCCGCAACGTCGGGATCTTGTCGACGTTCACGGTAAACGGCGTTTCGTCGCGGTCGACGACGCGCTCGCCCTTGCGGTCCTTGATCGTGACCGCGGCGATCTCGTCTGCGAATGCGCCGGACTCGACGGCGGCGAGCGCGCGGCGCACGGACTCGGCGGCGAAGGCGTCCTGGTCCGTGCGGGTGAAGGCGTACTTCGCTGCGGTCGCATCGGCGAAGCAGCCCATGAGCTTGCCGTCCCAGGGACTCTGCAGTCCGTCGTAGAACATGTGGTCGAGAACCTCGCCGTGGCCCATGCGGTAGCCGGCGCGCGCCTTGAGCAGGAGGTAGGGCGCATTGGTCATCGACTCGAGGCCGCCCGCGACCACGAAATCGGCGCTGCCGGCCGCGATGTGATCGGCGCCGTCCATGACCGCGCGCATGCCCGAACCGCACATCTTGTTGACCGTCGTCGCCGGCACCGACTTCGGCACGCCGCCGGCGATCGCGGCCTGGCGAGCCGGTGCCTGGCCCTGGCCTGCCGGCAGCACGCAGCCCATGACGACCTCATCGATGCGGGCCGGATCGACGGCTGCCGACTCGAGCGCGCCCCTGATGGCTGCGGCGCCAAGGGCGTGGCCCGGGACGGCCGAGAATATGCCGAGCATCGCGCCGATCGGCGTGCGGCGGGCACTCAGGATGACGACGGGATCGCTGGCCATGGTTCGAATCCTTCGGCTTGGAATGGGGGCTATTTTGCCCTGCAAAAGGGGCAGCTGTCGCCTTGGCTCGATTCAGACCGCGGCGGCCTGGCGCCAGCCCTCGACCAGCTGGGCGAGGCGCAACCTGAGCTCGGCAAAACGCAGCGGCTTGTAGAGCACCGTGACGCCGGCGGGCAGGCCGCCCCGTTCGGCGATCGTATGGGCGGTCAGCGCCGTGACGACGATGATTTCAAGCTCGCCGATCGCGCCCGAGGCCTTGAGGGCGCGCAGCATCTGGAAACCGTCGATGCCGGGCATGCGCAAGTCCGTGATGAGCAGGTTCGGACGCGATGCGCCGATCTGCATCAGGGCATCGAACCCGCTCGGCGCGCTCGCGAGGTGGATGGGCAGGTCCCACGAACCGAGGTGCAATTCGAACAACTGCCGGAAATCGGGCTCGTCCTCGACGATCAGGACCTGGTACCGGTCGCCGGGCGGACGGCGCGCGGTGACGACCGTGCGCCGCTGCAGCAGTTCGTCGACGGAAGAGGTCAGGATGCGGCGGTGTCCGCCGGGCGTCTTCCAGGCGCGCAGCAAGCCGGCCTCGGACCAGAGCTGGACGGTGCGCAACGACACCCCGAGCCGGTCGGCCGCTTCGCGCGTAGAACAGACCTCCTGCCCGGCATCCACGGCGCGCCACTCCCGGCGTCGGAAACGACTCCGGTCATGACAGCATCGCAGGGCCTGAATTGCAACGGTAAACTGGGCCCACGTCACGCGCGAGGAACCCGATGAGCAGCCCGGCCGAGCGGATCGACAAGGCGGCGGCCGATGCGCGCGGGCCGCTGCGCTTCGTCAGCGCGGCTTCGCTGTTCGACGGCCACGACGCCGCCATCAACATCATCCGCCGGATGCTCCAGGCGCACGGCGCCGAAGTCGTGCACCTCGGCCACAACCGCAGCGTCGCCGACATCGTGCGGGCAGCGATCCAGGAGGATGCCGACGGGATCGCCGTCAGCAGCTACCAGGGCGGGCACAACGAGTACTTCCGCTACATGGTGGACATGCTGAAGGCCGCGGGCGCCGCGCACATCAGGGTCGTCGTCGGCGGCGGCGGCACGATCGCGCCGCACGAGGTCGAGGCGCTCGAGGCCTACGGCATCGAGAAGATCTATACGCCGGACGACGGCCTGAAGCTCGGCCTCGACGGCATGATCGAGGACGTGTTCCGGCGCGTCCGGGCGACGCCGCGGCCCGCCGTTCGAGGGCGCCGGCGTCTCGGCCGACCGACCCGGCTGGCCTCGCGCGCGCGATCACGCTGCTCGAGCAGGGCGACGAGGCGGCCGTGGCCCGCCTGCGCGCGCTCGGCGCCAAGACCGCTGCACCGGCCGCCGGTCGTCGGCATCACGGGGACCGGCGGCGCCGGCAAGTCCACGCTCACCGATGAAATCCTGAATCGCGTCGTGCGCTTCTTTCCGGACCGGCGGGTGGCGGTGGTCGCGATGGATCCGACCCGCCGGCGCTCGGGCGGCGCGCTGCTCGGCGACCGGATCCGCATGAACGCGCTCGCGAACGAGCAGCTCTTCATGCGCTCGCTGGCAACGCGACGCCAGCATCTCGCGACCTCCGCGGTGCTTGCCGACACCGTGCAGCTCCTGAAGTCCGCCGGCTTCGACCTGGTCGTGGTCGAGACCGCCGGCATCGGCCAGAGCGACACCGAGATCGTGGACCTCGTGGACCTCTCGATGTACGTGATGACCGCGGATTACGGTGCGGCGAGCCAGCTCGAGAAGATCGACATGCTCGACTTCGCCGACTTCATCGTGCTCAACAAGTTCGAGAAGCGCGGCGCCGAGGACGCGCTTCGCGACGTGCGCAAGCAGGTCGCGCGGAATCGCAAGCTCTTCAGGACGCCGCCCGAAGAGCTGCCGGTGTTCCCGACCATCGCCAGCCAGTTCAACGATCCGGGCGTCAACGCGCTGTTCGGCGCGCTGTGCCGCAGGCTGCAGCGAACAATGGGGCCGCCTGCGCCCGTGGCAGCCCGTCGGCCTGGCGCCGGTCGGCGTGCCGGCGCGCGCAGGCGATCATCCCCGGCCAGCGCGTGCGCTACCTGGCGGAGATCGCGGCGAACGGCCGCGACGCCGCGCGCGGAGCGCGTCGCGGCCGCGGCGGCAGCCGGCCGCGCCCAGGGGCTTTACAGCGCGCTCGCGGCGCTCGGCGACGCGGCGCTGCCCGCGCCGCTCGAGCGGTATGGCGAAGCCGCGCTCGCCGACGGCGACGGCTCGGCGCGGAGGCTCCGGCGCGCTTACAACGACGCCCTCGATGAGATCGGCGCAGAAGGCGTCGCGCTGCTCAAGGCGTGGCCGGCACGACGCGAGGCCGCGGCCGCCGACGAATTCGTCTACCGCGTGCGCGACCGCGAAGTGAGCGGCGCCGAACTACACCGAGTCGCTCTCGCCACCTGCGGCTTCCCAAGATCGCGGCGCCGCGCTTCGAGGACTGGGGCGAGCAGCTGCGGTTCCTGCTCGCCGAGAACCTGCCGGGCGCCTATCCGTACACCGGCGGCATCTATCCCTACCGCCGCGAGGACGAGGACCCGACGCGCATGTTCGCGGGCGAGGGGATGCCGGAGCGCACCAACCGGCGCTTCCACTACCTGGCGCGACGGGCAGCCGGCGACGCGGCTCTCGACCGCCTTCGACTCGACGACGCTGTACGGCGAGGATCCGGACGAGCGCCCCGACATCTACGGCCGCATCGGCAACTCCGGCGTCTCGATCGCGTCGCTGGACGACATGAAGAGGCTCTATTCGGGCTTCGACCTGTGCGCGCCGACCACGTCGGTATCGATGACGATCAACGGCCCCGCGCCGATGATCCTCGCGATGTTCATGAACACCGCCATCGACCAGCAGGTCGAGCGCCACCTGCGCGAGGCGGGCCGCTGGGGCGAGGCCGAGGCGAAGATCAACGGAGCTGTCTTCGCGGGCGCGAGCGCCCGCGCTATCGGGGCGAGCTGCCGGCCGGCCACGACGGCTCCGGCCTCGGCCTGCTGGGCGTCAGCGGCGACCAGGTGGTCGACGCCGACGACCTACGCGCGAATCCGGCGCGGACGCGCTGGCGCGCGTGCGCGGCACCGTGCAGGCCGACATCCTCAAGGAGGACCAGGCGCAGAACACCTGCATCTTCTCGACCGAGTTCGCGCTGCGGATGATGGGCGACGTGCAGCAGTACTTCATCGACAACCGCGTGCGCAATTTCTACTCCGTGTCCATCTCCGGCTACCACATCGCCGAGGCCGGCGCCAACCCGATCTCGCAGCTCGCCTTCACGCTGGCGAACGGCTTCACGATCGTCGAGTACTACCTCTCGCGCGGCATGAAGGTCGACGATTTCGCGCCCAACCTGTCGTTCTTCTTCTCCAACGGCATGGACCCGGAGTACGCGGTGATCGGCCGCGTGGCGCGGCGCATCTGGGCGCGCGCGATGCGCGAGCGCTACGGCGCCTCGGCCGCGCAGCCAGATGCTGAAGTACCACATGCAGACCTCGGGACGCATCGCTGCACGCGCGGGAGATCCAGTTCAACGACATCCGCACGACGCTGCAGGCGATGTACGCGCTGTTCGACAACTGCAACAGCCTGCACACCAACGCCTACGACGAGGCGATCACGACCCCGACCGAGGAAAGCGTGCGGCGCGCGGTCGCGATCCAGCTCATCATCAACGCGCGAGCTGGGGCTCAACCAGAACCAGAACCCCTGGCAGGGCTCGTTCGTCGATCGAGCGTCTCACCGACATGGTCGAGGAGGCCGTGTACGCCGAATTCGACAGCCTCTCCGAGCGCGGCGGCGTGCTCGGCGCGATGGAGACGATGTACCAGCGCGGCAAGATCCAGGAAGAGTCGCTCTACTACGAGCACAAGAAGCACGACGGCAGCCTGCCGATCGTCGGCGTCAACACCTTCCTGCCGGAGCAGGGCGCCGGCGACGAGAACAGGAACGCCGAGCTCATCCGCTCGACCGAAGGGGAAAAGGAGGCCCAGGTCGCCGCCGTGCGCGGCTACAACGACGCGCACGGGCGGGTGCAGGAAGCGGCACTGCAACGCCTGCAGTCCGAGGCCGCCGCCGGGGGCAACGTGTTCGCAGAACTCATGGAGACGGTCAAGTCCGCCTCCCTCGGGCGTATCTCGCGCGCGCTCTACGCCGTGGGCGGCCAGTACCGGCGCAACATGTAGCGATCGGAGGGGACGGACCCCTTCATATTCATGGAGGGGTCCGTCCCCTCCGATGCTCCGCTTTCAGAGGAGCGGCTCGTCGGCAGCCGCTGCGATCTGCGCGCGCGCGGCGTCGCGCAGCGTTGCCGCGGCGTCGCCTGCGCCGCTCGCCGCCGGCAGCGATTCGAGGATCTCGATCTCGATGCGGCCCCAGCGCGGCCACGCCCGGCCGCCGCCCAGCACGCGGCGCGTGCCGCGGATCGCAATCGGCGCGACCGGCAGCCCGGCGCGAGCGGCGAGCGCGAAGGCGCCGCCGTGGAAGCGCGCGATGCCCGGGCCGGGATCGAAGGTGCCCTCCGGGAAGAACGCGACGGCCTCGCCCCGTTCGAGCGCGCGCAGGATGCGCCGCGCGTCGCCGGCGCCCTCATGGCGATTCCGGCGCTCGACGAAATGGTGCCCGAGCCGATGCAGCAGGTGGCCGACGAGCGGCAGCCGCGCGGCTTCCTTCTTGATGACGAAGCCGAATCGTGGCGGCAGGCAGGCGAACAGCAGCGGCCCGTCGAGGTAGCTGGCATGGTTCGCCACGATCACGCAGGCGCCGTGGGGCAGGCGCTCGAGGCCGAGGCGGCGCACGGGCAGGCCGCAGAGCCTGAAATACGCACGGCAGACCGCGCCGGCCGCCGCGCGGCGCGTGGCGAGGCGCGGCAGCGCGAGGATCGGCAGCGCCGCGACCAGGATCACGGGAACGGCCAGCAGCAGCACCCAGCTGCCCCAGGCGAGGCGGACCGGATTCCAGCTCATCGAGCGGGCCGCCGCGCGGGCCTGGCGTACTGTGAACTGGTTCCGGTTATGTTAATGGTCATGGGGACCTGTGAGGCGGGTCACGCAGGGCGCGTCCGGGCCAAACCATACTGCGTCTGCATTCTGTCGCACCAGCCTGCCGCGCGCGAAGGCGCGGGCTCCGGCGTCCGCGACGGCAATCAGGGCAGGGTCCATGAGCGCAGCAATGAAATCTTCGACATCGGTGCGCGCGGCGACACTCGCGACCGCGAGCGGCTCGGGTGAAGCTGTCGAGCCGATGATCGTGCGCTTCCTCGATGCAGTCTGGATGGAGCGCGGCCTTTCGCCGAACACGCTCGCCGCCTACCGCGCGGACCTGACCGCCCTCTCGCGCTGGCTCCGCCAGCGGGGCACCGCGCTCGAACGCACAAACCGCAACGACCTGCTCGCCTTCATCGCCTGGCGCGTGGAAACAGGCGCCCGGCCGCGCTCGACGGCGCGCCAGCTTTCCAGCTTTCGCCGCTTCTTCCGATACCTGGTGCGCGAGGGCACGGTCAAGGAGGATCCGACGGCGCAGATCGCGATGCCGAAGATCGGGCGGAGCCTGCCGCGCTCGCTGACCGAAGCCCAGGTCGATGCCCTTCTGGGGGCCCCGCAGACCAGCGACCCGCTCGGGCACCGCGATCGCACGATGCTCGAGGTGCTGTACGCGACGGGCCTGCGGGTTTCCGAACTCGTGAGCCTGCGGCACAGCCAGGTCAACCTGAACCAGGGCGTGCTGCGTATCGTCGGCAAGGGCAACCGCGAGCGGCTGATTCCGCTCGGCGAAGAGGCCGTGCGCTGGGTCACCGATTTCATGCGCGGCGCCAGGAGCGAGATCCTGCTCGACCGTCAGACCGACCACCTGTTTCCGACCCGCCGCGGCGACCGGATGACGCGCCAGGCCTTCTGGCACATCATCAAGCGTTATGCAAAGAAGGGCGGCATCGAGAAGGACCTCTCGCCGCACACGCTGCGCCATGCCTTTGCAACCCACCTCCTGAACCATGGGGCGGACCTGCGCGTCGTGCAGATGCTCCTCGGCCATAGCGACCTGTCGACCACCCAGATCTACACGCACGTGGCCCGGGAACGCATGAAGGAACTCCACGCGCAGCACCACCCGCGCGGCTGATAAACTCGCGGCCTTGGCCCGAACTGCCGCCCCCGCACGGGGTCGAAGCAACCGGAGTCGCAGACAGGAAGCCCGCGTGCCGATGATCCGCCCATACCTGGTCCCAGTCGTTGCTGCCCTCGCGCTGGCGGGTGCCGCCCGGGCCGCCCCGCAGGCGCCCGCCGAGCCTGGCCAGGCGGCCAAGGCCGACCCCCGCGCCCAGATCGCAAAGCGCCTCGAGATCAAGCTCGAGGACGTGCGGCCGTCGCCGATTGCGGGCCTGTACGAGGTCCGCTCGGGCGCGGACGTCGGCTACGTTTCGACCGACGGGCGCTACTACCTGGACGGCGACGTCTTCGACATGACCTCCAAGCACAACCTCACCGAGGACGTGCGCAGGAACGGCCGGCTGGCGCTGCTCGGTACCGTCAAGGACGCGGACGCCATCATCTTCGCGCCGAAGGGGCCGGCGAAGCATACGGTCACGGTGTTCACGGACGTCGACTGCGTCCACTGTCGCCACATGCACTCGGAGATCGCCGAGATCAACAAGCTCGGCATCCGTGTCCGTTACCTGATGTTCCCGCGTGGCGGGCCGGGCTCCGAGTCCTGGGGCAAGGCCGTGGCGGTCTGGTGCAGCGCCGACCGCAAGGACGCGCTGACGCGCGCCAAGCGCGGCGAGAACCTGCCTGCGGGCAAGTGCGACTCCCCCGTGGCGCAGCAGTACGAGCTCGGGCGCCAGCTCGGCGTCACCGGCACGCCGGGCATTGTCACGGATACCGGCGAGTTCATGGCGGGGTACGCGTCGGCGGCCTACCTGTCCGCCTACCTCGAGGACCCGGCGGCCGCGGCGACCGCGTCGGACTGATCCTCAGCGCTCGAGCAGCGGGAGCTTTTCCGCGACGTCCTTCCAGGCGTCGGCGTCCGCCGGCGGCTCCTTGCGCTGCGTGATCACCGGCCATTCTTTCGCGAGCTCGGCATTGAGCGCCAGGAACGCTTCCTGGCCCGCGGGCACTTCTTCCTCGGAGAAGATGGCGTCCACCGGGCACTCGGGCTCGCACAGCGTGCAGTCGATGCACTCCTCGGGATCGATCACGAGGAAATTCGGTCCTTCGTGGAAGCAATCCACCGGGCAGACCTCGACACAGTCCATGTACTTGCACTTGATGCAGGTTTCGGTGACGACGAAAGTCATGCGCGGATCCCGGTGCGGCTCGCCCAGCGGGCGGGCATTGTGCCATAGCGGCCCGGGCAGCCTCTCATGGGATCGTGTGGTAGTGCAGGTCCGCGCGTCCCGCCGCCCGGTCCGCGAAATAGCGCCGCAGGCAGAATTCGACGCTCGCGAAGGCGAGCTCCGGCCACGGGATGTCGCGCTCGTCGCAGAGCCTCGACTCGAGGCTCTCCGGTCCAGCGCCGAATGCCGGGTCGGCAAGCCGCGCCCTGAACATCACGTGGACCTGCTCCGCGTGCAGGACATGCACGATCGCGCACAGCGAGGCGACCTCGACCCGTGCCAGCGCTTCCTCCTCGCACTCGCGCGCCGCGGCCTGCTGCAGCGTCTCGCCGATTTCCATGAAGCCCGCCGGAATGGTCCAGTAGCCGCGGCGCGGCTCGATCGCGCGGCGGCAGACCAGGATGCGGCCCTCGTGCTCGGGCACGCAGCCGGCGATGAGCCTGGGATTGCGGTAGTGGACCGTGCCGCAGGCGGTGCAGACGGAGCGGGGCAGGTGGTCGCCGTCGGGAACGCGCTGCGTCACCGGCGCCCCGCAGCTCGCGCAGAATTTCATCTGCCGGATTGTGGTGGGCGCCGCGCGCCCTGCCAAGGCCGCGGGCCTTATACTGCGGCCCCTTCGCCCGGGTGGTGGAACTGGCAGACACAGCAGACTCAAAATCTGCCGGCCGCAAGGTCATGCGGGTTCGACTCCCGCCCCGGGCACCAGGGACATTCCGCCCCTCGTTGCGACCTTTTCCGGGTCACGGGCATCTAAGCGCCCGATGACCCGCATTTCCGAGATAGAGCTGCCGCCGGAGGTCGTGGCCGCGGCCCGGGCCGGCGACGCTGCCGCCTTCGAGGCGGTCTATGTCGCCACTGCCGCCGGCCTGTATACGCTCCTGCGGCGCCTCGTGCGCCGGCCCGCGATTGCGGAAGAGCTCCTGCAGCAGACATTCGTCGACGTGATCGAGCACATCGGCGCCTTCGAGGGGCGCTGCCCGCTGCCAGCCTGGATCCGCCGCCTCGCCGTCAACCGTGCGCTCATGTACCTGCGCTCGCCGTGGCACCGGAGCCTGGAGTGGCTCGACAAGGACCCGGGCGGTGCGGACCGGCTGCCGTCGCCATGCGCGGACCCGGCGTCGGTCCCGGATGCGTCGCTCGAGCGCGCATTGATGACATTGCCCGCACTGTCGCGGGCCGTCGTCTGGCTGCACGACGTCGAAGGGCTGACGCACGCCGACATCGGCTTCACGCTGGGGCGCACGCCGAGTTTTTCCAAGTCGCAGCTCGCGCGCGCCCATCGGCGCCTGCGCGAATTGCTCGGACGCGACGCCGCGCTCACGGAGGCGCTGCCATGCACGCCGACCTGAGCGAATGGGGCGGTCGTCTTTCCCGGTTGCCCGGCTTCGAGCCGCCGGCCGCGGGCTGGCGCGGGGTGATGGCGGCGCGCGGCAGCCGCGAGTCGCGGCGCGACGCGCGCTGGCCGGCCGCGCTCGGGGCCGTCGTGCTCGCGACGACCATGGGCCTCGTGTTCTGGCTGCTCGCGTCGCAGCGCACGTTGCCGGCCGCCGCGGCGCCGGCCGCGCCGCCGCCCGATGCGCTCGTTGCCGAAGTGCGTGCCGAGAATGACCGGCTCGAGTTCATTCTGGCGACGCTGCCGGAGCGCAATGCCATGCGCGGCAGCACCGCCTTCACGGTCGCCGAGCTCGAGGATCGCCTCGCGTTCCTCGACGACCGGCTGAGCCGCGTCGCGCTCGAACCGAACGCGCCGGAACGGGCGGACGCGCTGTGGCGCGAGCGCGTCGGCGTCATGCACACGCTGGTCCAGGTCCGCTACGCGGACACGATCGGCACCCTTTGAATCGACGGAGGTCACCATGAAGCGCTGGACAATTGCCCTGCTGGCCGGTGCGACCCTTGCCGCGGCCGTGCCGGCCTGGGCCGGCGAGGACGAGGCCTCGCTCGACAAGCGGCTCGAGGACGCGCAGCGCCGACTCGAGGACGCGGCGCGCGAGGTGGCCGAGCTATCGGGCGAGGCCGCGGGCCCGGGCGCGTTCCGGCAATTCGATCGTTTCACGGGCCACCCGCGGCGCGCGATGCTGGGCGTCAACCTGGGCGAAACCGCGCCCGGCGGCGGCGTGTATGTCGAGGCAGTCAGCCCCGGCGGGCCGGCCGAGGAGGCGGGCGTGAAGGCCGGCGACGCCATCGTCGCGGTCCAGGCGAAGCCAGTGACGACCGGCCGCGAGCTCGTACACGCCATGGAGACCGTGCGGCCCGGTGATAAGGTCGAGCTCGGCCTCCTGCGCGACGGCAAGCCCGTCAAGGTCGCGGTCGAGGCACGGCCGCTCGATCGCCAGTTCTTCGCCGGCGGGCCGGGCATGCCGGCCATGCACCCGCGGCCGCCGGCCGCGGCCCTGCCCGCGCTGGCGCCGGTGCCGTTCGAGCGCGCCATGCACTGGTTGCTGGAAGACTGGGGCGATGCCGAGTTCGTGACGATGTCGCCGGGGCTCGGGCATTATTTCGGCGCCGAGAAAGGCGTGCTGGTCGCGCGCGCGCCCGAGGATGCCTCGCTCGGCCTCAAGGACGGCGACGTGATCGTCTCGATCGGCGGTCGCGAGCCGCAGAATGGCCGCCACGCGATGCGCATCCTGCGCTCCTACCAGCCGGGCGAGGCGGTCGAACTCAAGATCCTGCGCGATCACCGCGCGCAGACGCTCGCCGCGAAGATCCCGGAGCGCAGTGAGCGGGACGTGACACGCGGGTTGGACGCGCCGCGCGCCCCGGCCGCGCCTCCGTCGCCCCCCGCGCCGCCGGCACCTTCGGGCGCCGCCGCCGGCTGAGCCGCGTGGCCGCTGTGCTAGTGTGCGCGGCCCATGCGCCGCGCCGACTTTTCCTATGCCCTGCCCGAGGAGCTGATCGCCGCGCGCCCGCTGCCCCGGCGCGGCGCGAGCCGGCTGCTCACGCTCGACGGCGCAACCGGCTCACTCGCCGACCTGGCCTTCGACGACCTGGGCTCGCTGATTCGCCCGGGCGACCTGCTGGTGCTGAACGACACGCGCGTGTTGCCGGCGCGGCTGCGCGGGCGCAAGGCGAGCGGCGGCGCCTGCGAGCTGCTGCTCGAGCGCATGCTCGACCAGCGGCGATTCCTGGCGCAGGCGCGCGCCAGCAAGGGCCTGAAGCCCGGCACCCGCATCGAGCTGCCCGCCGGCGCGATGGCGCTCGCGCTCGCGCGCCGCGGCGACCTCCACGAAATCGAGCTGGATCGCGCGGCGCTGCCGTACTTCGAGGCGCACGGCAGCGTGCCGTTGCCGCCCTACGTGGAGCGGGAGGCCGATGACGGCGACCGCGAGCGTTACCAGACTGTCTACGCCGAGGTGCCGGGCGCCGTCGCGGCGCCGACGGCGGGACTGCACTTCGATCGCGCGATGCTGGCCGCGCTGGCCGCCGGCGGGGTCGCGTTCGAGCGGCTGACGCTGCACGTGGGCGCCGGCACCTTCATGCCGCTGCGCGCCGAGTCGCTCGAGGGTCACCGCATGCACGCCGAGCGCGTGCGCGTGCCGGCGGGCTGCGTCACGGCAGTCGCCGCCGCGCGGGCACGCGGCGGGCGCGTGGTGGCTGTCGGCACGACGGTCGTGCGCGCGCTCGAGGCGGCGGCTGCAGGCGGGGCGCTCTCGGCGTTCGAGGGCGATACGGACATGTTCATCCGCCCGGGCCACCGCTTTCGCGTGGTTGACGCGCTCCTCACGAATTTCCACCTGCCGGAATCGACGCTGCTGGTGCTGGTGGCGGCCTTTGCCGGACGCGAGCGCGTGCTCGCGGCCTATCATCACGCGATTGCCGGGCGCTACCGGTTCTTCAGCTACGGGGACGCCATGTTCGTGACGCCCGATCCGGCCGCGCTCGCGGCGCGCGCGTGAAGTTCGAGTTGCTCGCCCGCGACGGCGCCGCGCGGCACGGCCGCATCACGCTCGCGCGCGGGACCGTCGAGACGCCGGCTTTCATGCCGGTCGGCACCTACGGCACGGTCAAAGGGATGACGCCCGAGGAACTCGTCGGCTGCGGCGCGGATATCATCCTCGCCAACACTTTTCACCTCATGCTGCGCCCGGGCGTGGAGGTGATCCGCGCGCACGGCGGGCTGCACGGCCTGATGCACTGGCAGCGGCCGATCCTGACGGACTCCGGCGGCTACCAGGTCTTCAGCCTGGCAGCGATGCGCAAGCTCTCGGAGCAGGGCGTGCGTTTTCGCTCGCCCGTGGACGGCGCCGAGGTGTTCCTCGATCCCGAGCGGGCGATGCAGGTCCAGCGCGCGCTGGGCTCGGACATCGCCATGGTGTTCGACGAATGCACGCCGTATCCGGCGAGCGAATCCGCAGGCGCGCGAGTCGATGGAGCTGCTCATTGCGCTGGTCGGCGCGGAGCCGGCGCGCCTGGGACGCCGAGTCCGGTCCGGGCGTCCTCTTCGGCATCATCCAGGGCGGCATGCACGAACCGCTCCGGCTCGCGTCGCTCGAGGGACTGGAGCGCATCGGTTTCGAGGGCCTCGCAGTCGGGGGCTTGTCAGTCGGCGAGCCGGCGCAGGAGCGCGCGCGCGTGCTCGCTGCGTTGGTGCCCGCGATGCCGGCGGCGAAGCCGCGATACCTGATGGGCGTCGGGCGTCCCGAAGACCTGGTCGAGGCGGTGGCCGCGGGCGTCGACCTGTTCGACTGCGTGATGCCGACGCGGCACGCGCGCAATGGCCACCTGTTCGTGCCGTCGGGTGTCATCAATATCCGCAATGCCCGGCACGCCTCCGATACGGGGCCGGTCGACCCGGACTGCGCCTGCTACACCTGCCGGAATTTCTCCCGCGCGTACCTGCGCCACCTCGACCGCTGCGGCGAGATGCTGGGTCCGCGCCTCGCGACGCTGCACAACCTGCACTACTACCTCGGCCTGATGGCGCAGATGCGCGCCGCGATCGCCCGCGGGCGCTTCGACGACTTCCGGGCGGAGTTCCGCGCCGCGCGAGAAGGCGGAACCGCGGACCAAGCCGGGTAGCGGGGTAGCGGGGCAGGCCGGCGTCAGCCGGGCTCTGCGAGCAGCAGCGCCGTGACTTGCGCCATGTCCTCGATCGCGGTGTCGTTGAAGATGGCGCGCAACACGCCCGCCTTGTCGACGGCGTAAACCTGCGTCGAGTGCATGACGTTGTAGCTGCCGTCCTTGCCGGCCGGCTCCTTGAAGAAGACGGCCGCGAATTCCGCGGCGATTGTCGCAACCGCCTTCGGGTCGCCGGTCAGGCCAATGAAATCTGCCGAGAGCGGCGCAAGGTAGGACTTGAGGCGGGCAGGCGTATCGCGCTCGCCGTCGATGCTCACGAAGACGACATGCAATGGTTTCAGTGCGCCGCCCTGCGCCGCATGCAGCAGCTTGAGGCGCCCGAGCGTGGTCGGGCAGACATTCGGGCAATGGGTGAAACCGAAGAAGACGAGCACCGGCTCGCCGCGCAGGCTGGAGAACGAGCGCGGCTTGCCGTCCTGGTCGGTCAGCGTGAAATCCGGGATCGCCGCCGGCGTCGGATTCACGACGACGCCGGCGAGGGCCGGCAAGGTTGCGCGCTCGCCCGCCGTCGCCATCGCCGTGGCAAGCACGAGGACGGCGGCGAGCGGCGCGCTAGTTCGCATACAGGCGCTTGATCGGCACGGCCGCAAATGTGCCCAGTCCAGGCCGCTGCCAGAAGAAACGAGCGACGGCGGCGCCGCCCGTGTCGTACATCTCGATCACCACGGGCAGGCGCTGGTTCTTCGTCATTGCGATGTCGCCGGTCACGTCCTCCATCGTCGCATGGGCGGTCCAGTGGTCGATGACGAGGGTGCCGCCGATCCAGAGCCGCACCCCGGCATTCGATCGCGTCTTGAAGCGGAAGTTGCCGCTTGCCGTCGCTTCGACCATGCCGGTCCAGCGCACCGAGAAATTGTCGGCATTGACCCCGGTCCCGGGCGAGCCCGACCACGTGAAGGCCACCTTCTCGGTGCGCTCGAGCACCGGGCCGCCGCTCAGCGTCGTGTTGTTGAAATAGCTCGCTGCCAGGCCCGTACCCGTGTTCGGCGTCGTGGACGTGGAGCCCGAGGCGCCTTCCTGGCTGCCGATCTGCGAGACGTAGGCCACGAGGTTCGGCAGGTCCGAGTCCGGGATGGTGATGCCCTGGTGGGCGCGAATGGCGTCGCCGAGCGTCGCCGCCTGGCCGCGGTGCAGGTAGGGCGCAGTCGCCCATACGTCGCGCAGCGTCGGCACGTCGATGCCCGTGAGCGGTCCGTTGAGCCGCTTGCCGCTGTCTGCGGTGATCGTGCCGACATCCTGCGGATTGCCGTTCGCGCTCATGGTAAAGGCAGATCCGCTGTGGCAGCTGGCACAGCCCTTCGCCTGGAACACGCCCTTGCCGAGTGCGGCGGCGGCCGTCAGGTTGCCGTCGGAACCGCGCAGCGGGCTCGGCGCGAACGCATTGAGCGAGGCGACGTAGGCCGCGAGCGCGTCGAGGTCGGCCGACAGGCCCGCTTTCGGGTCACCGAGGGTCTGGCTGCGCGTTCCGGCATTGAACACCGCGTCAGGCATCAAGCCGGAGCCGCCGGCCAGCGTCCGGATCTGGCCCTCGAAGTCCTGGACCTCGTCGAAATTGTCGCTCCAGTGCAGGAAGCCCTGGCCGCCGGCGCGTCCGCGCAGGCTGATGGTGTTGCGCAGGCCCTCGCCGAAACCGGTGAGGTCCCAGGTGCGCCCGTCCTGGCCGCCGTCGTTGTGGCAGGAAGCGCAGCTGATGTAGCCGTCGCGCGCGAGGCGGGTGTCCCGGGCGTCGTAGAACAACTGCTTGCCCAGCAGCACCTGCGGGGTCAGGAGTTCCTTGTCCGCGGACACCGAACTCCAGGTCGCCACCAGCGGAACGTCGGCGATGCCCTCGGCGAGCAGCGTCGAGAGATCGAAGACGCCGACCGTGCGATCCATGAAGTTGTGGACGAAGAGCCGCTGCCCGTCCGCCGAAAGCGCAAGGCCCTGCGGCGCACGGCCGACTGCGAAGCGGAAGATCTCCGCCCCGCCGTAGGCGTCGACCACGGCGACCTCCCGGCTGGTCTCCAGCGCGACGAAGAGGTAGATGCCGCGGGCATCGTGCAGCGCCGCGCTGGCGACTCCCGCATTGTCGTGGTCGACCCGCCTCGGGTAATCCTCCGCGCCGGTCGCGAGGTCGATACGCGAACTGATCGCGCGCACCGTGTTCTGGAACGTGAGACCGAGCCCGTCGCGGCGCGTGCCGCGCTTGATGTTGTCCTGCTTCGAAGGCACCCAGGCGGAGCGGCCGTCCGGCGAGATCGCGGCGCCGCCGAGATAGTTCGGCAGGCCGCGGCCCTGGTTCTCGGCGTCCGGACGATCGCCGTGGCGCAGCAGGATGGTCCGCTCGACGGTCATCGCGGGCCCGTTGACGACGACGACTTCGCCGCCCCCCGTCGCCGTCTGCACGACCGCGGTGCTCTCGCCGGGCAGCGGCGGCGTGATGAAGCGCGAGACGTAGACGCGGCTGCCGTCGCCGGTGACCGCAACGTGGCGCGGGTTCGACCCGACGTCGAGGCTCGCCTGGATCGCGTAGCTCGCGGCGTCGAGCTTCAGCAGGCGCCCCGTCGCCTCCAGCGTGACGTACATGACGCCGCCTGCCGGCGAGGCGACGACGCCGTAGGGCTGCGAGTTCGCCGGCAGTGCGATCGTGTGCACCACCTTGCGGGTGGCCGGATCGATCACACTGATCGAGGCGGAAAGCTTGTTGGTGACCCAGACCTGGCCGGCCGGGGACAGGGCGATGGTGCGCGGCGCGACCCCGACCGTGCGCTGGATCAGGCGTCCGCCGGTCTTGACGTTGAAGGCAGTGACGGAATTGGCGTCCGGGTTGACGACCCAGAGCCGGTCGGCGCTCGTCGCGGCGACATCCTCCAGTAGCAGGTTGGAGGACATGGATGGCCGGTTGGCCGTCGCCGCGTAGTAGACGGTCTGCACGATGACTGTCGACTGCTGGTTGCCGGTGCCGTCCTTCACGGTGAGCGTGACGTAATGAATGCCGGGCACCGCGAACACGTGCGTGGTCGACGAAGACGAGGAGAAGGGCGTCGGCGGTGTGCCGTCATCGAAGTCCCACTGGTACTGCAGTCCGGCGCCGCCGGTCACGCTCGCCTGGTACGTCACGTTGGAGCCCGCCACGGCAGGGGCCGGAGGCGGCGGCGTATTGAGCACGAACGGGGAGCCGGCGTTGACGACCCAGGTGAAGGCCTTGCTGTCGGTATTGACGCCGTCGCTCGCGGTCACGACCACGTTGAAGCTGCCAGCCGTGCCCGGCGTGCCGCTGATGACGCCGGTTGCCGCATTGACCGCGAGGCCGGGCGGGAGCCCGCTCGCGCCGTAAGTCAGCGTGTCGCCGTTCGGGTCCGTCGCGGAAAGCGCGAGGCTGGCGTGGACGCCGGCGTCGGCGGCCTGGTTGCCGGGATTCACCAGGACCGGTGTCACGGCCGGGTTCGGATTGGCGGCGACGCTGACGCGCAGGATCGGCGCGATCGCGGGAACGCCTGCGGAATTGAACGCGAACAGCAGGTAGAAGCCGGGCGGCGCATCGGTCGCATGCGTGGGCGCCTGTACGCGCAGGTTGCTGCCGTTCTGCTGGTAAGTCAGCTCGACGAAGCGCTGCTCCATGTTCCAGCTGTGGGTCGCCGAGGTCGTCTTGATCAGCACCACGCGGCTGACCGCGCCGGTGCCGCCCATCTGCACGTCGAATGTCTCGCCGATGTCGATCGTGCCGGGCGCGGACTGGAGCACCGGTCGCGTCGCGAAGCCACCCGCCGCGTTGTAGAGGTAGGACGGGTAGTAGACCTCGACGTTGGTGTTTACTTGCGGGCCCGGCGCGCCGCCGCCCATGACCAGGACGCTCGCGTCCTGCATCAGCACCGCGTTCGAATGATACAGGCGCGCCTTCACTTCCGGCGGGCCGAGCTGCCACTGGCCCGTGGTCGGGTTCCAGATCTCGGCGTTGTAGTTGACGCCGGTGAGCTCGTTCCAGACCTGGCTGCCGCCGGTCGCCAGCACGCGGCCGTCGGCCAGGATCGTGCCGTTCACGAGCCGGCGCTGGGTCGACAGCAGTTGCGCGCCCGTGGACACCGCGGGGGTCGCGCCGGTCAGGTCGATCAGGATCGCGCTGCGCGAGTTGCCGCCGAAGTGGATGATCTTGCCCGGGCGATACATGACCGATGTCGCGTCGCTGCCGGTCGGGCCGGAAAACTGCCCGGCCATCGTGATCGAGCCGTTGCCGGACGGGTCGACCCAGTACATGCGGCCGTTGCTGTCGAATCCGAAGATCTTGCCGTTGGGGGCGATGAAGTTACGCGCGTACATGAAATCGAGGCTGCTCGTGTCGGCGCCGGTGAGCAGGCGAAACACGCCGTTGGTGCCGCGTATTTCGGGCCGGTCGGTACCGCCGGAGCCGCCCTGGATGTAGGTCTCGCCGTTCAGCAGCGTGATCGACGAGGAGTACCAGCGCGCCCGGTTCATGGCGTTCTTGCGGACCAGCGTGTTGTTGCCGTAGTCGAACGTGTTGCTGTTGTTGTTGCCGGTGTTGGTCGTCGAAGAGCCGGTCCAGTTGTCGCCGCCGGCGATGAAGACCTGGCCGCCGCCCGGCACCACCAGCTGCGAGCTGCAGAAGATGTCCGTGCCCGACGTGTTGGGCAGGGTCGAATGGCCGCCGTCGAGGCCGCCCGCGGGATCCCAGACGTCGTAGATACCGCTTGCCGTTTGCTGGCCGTCGGATTTGGAGCCGTAGCTGAGGATACGGCCGTCGGGCATCAGCACTGCGTGCACCGAGATCAGCGGCCACGGGTGCACTGTGGACCAGGCGCCGACCACGTTGTTGGCCGCGGCCGGCAAGGCGGCGAGTGCGAGAACGATTACGGCTGACCGGCGGCCCCATGCCGCCGCAATGCGACGAAAAGCGCTTGTGCGCACGCTGGCATCCCCTCGATCGTACTTCGTTGCCGGCGATTCACGGCTCGAAGCCGTGTCGTCGCTTGTGACGCGAGCATAGCCCGGGTCCCCCAGCCGTTGTTCCCAGTTGACATAACGACATCCGGGGCCCTTAGAATTGTGACGCAGCTAACAAGTGGCCTGCCTGAGGGCCAGGCTGCAGGGTCCGGACCGCGCAGGTCGCGGGGACGGTACGTCGCGGGCCCTATGCCATAATCGCGCCCCCCAACTGGGCCGGACGCCGGCCCTCGCAGAGGAAGGACATGGATTTTTTCATCTCGCCTGCCTGGGCGCAGGCTGCCGGAGCCCCGTCGGGCAGCCCGCTCATGACGGTACTGCCCTTGCTGCTCATTTTTGTCGTTTTCTACTTCCTGCTGATCCGGCCGCAGTCGAAGCGCGCGAAGGAGCACCGCGAAATGGTCGCGAAGCTCGCCGCGGGTGACGAGGTCGTGACCAACGGCGGCCTGCTCGGGCGCATCAGCGAGGCCGGAGAGCATTTCGTGACGCTTCAGGTGTCGTCGAACGTCGCCGTCCAGGTGCAGAGGTTCCAGGTCGCCCAGCTGGTGCCGAAGGGCACGTTCAAGCCCGGCTGACGTCCCGCGCGATGCAGCATTTCCCGGCCTGGAAAGGCATCGTCGTGCTCGTCGTCATGCTGCTGGCGACGCTGCTGGCATTGCCGAACGTGTTCGGCGAGTCCGAGGCCCTGCAGCTGTCGCGGCGCGACCGCGCGCCCTTCGAGCAGGCGGCGATCCCGGAATTCAGCACGCTGCTGCGCCAGGCCGGCGTGCCGTTCGAGGCCGTCACGATCGACGAGGGCGGAAGGCTCTGGATCCGCTTCTCGAGCGGCGACGCGCAGCTCGATGCCCGCGACCTCATCGCCAGCAAGTACGAGGGGCAGTTCGCCATCGCCACGACCTTCGCCTCGCGCGCGCCCGCCTGGCTGACTTCGCTCGGCCTGGAGCCGATGAGCCTGGGCCTCGACCTGCGCGGCGGCATCTACCTGGTCTACGAGGTCGACGTCGAGGGCGCGGTCGAGCAGTTGATGCAGGTCATGGAACGCGGCCTGCGCAAGGCGCTGCGCGACGCGAACATCCAGTACCTCGACGTGGTCGCGGGCCGGACGCAGATCACGGTCAGCCTGCGCGACCCGGCCATGCGCGAGCAGGCGATCGCCGCAATCCGGAAATTCGACGCCACCCTGGCGCCGGTCGACGGGCAGCAGGCCGGAGAGATCGTCATCGCGCTCAGCGAAGCGCAGGTGAGGCAGCGCCAGGACTTCGCGATCCAGCAGAACATCACGGCGCTCAACAACCGCGTCAACGCGCTCGGGGTCGCCGAGCCGATCGTGCAGCGCCAGGGCCTCAACCGGATCGCGGTCCAGCTGCCGGGCATCCAGGACGCGTCGGAAGTGGTGCGCGTGCTCGGCAAGGTCGCCACGCTCGAGTTCAGGCTCGTCGACACCACCGGCAGCCCGGCCGAGGCGGCCCGCACCGGGCGCACGCCGCTCGGCACGCGCCTCTACAAGCAGCGCGACGGCACGCCGGTGCTGCTCAAGCGCGAGGTGATCGCGACCGGCGAGCAGCTGGTTGACGCGTCGTTCGCGCCGTCGCAGGGCGAGCCGGCGGTCAGCGTCAAGCTGGACAGCCGCGGCGGCGACGAGATGTTGCGCACCACGCGCGAGAACCTGAACCGGCCGATGGCGGTCGTGTTCATCGAGAAGGACCGCGAGGTCGTGGACCGGGACGGCAAGAAGGTCGTCGTGGACCGCTCCAAGGAAGAGGTCATCAGCGTCGCGACCATCCGCGGCGTATTCTCCAACAACTTCCAGATCACCGGCCTGACCGCGGCGGAAGGAACCGAGCTCGCGAAACTGCTGCGCGCCGGCGCGCTGGCCGCGCCGCTCTATATCGTCGAGCAGCGGCTGGTCGGACCGGGCCTCGGCCGCGAGAACATCGAGCGGGGCTTCAAGGCGCTGCTGCTCGGCATGGCGGCGTTGTTTGCATTCATGATTTTGTACTACCGGGTGTTCGGCCTGGTCGCGAATTTGGTGCTGCTCGCCAACGTGGTCCTGCTGACGGCGCTGCTGTCGCTGTTCAAGGCGGCGCTGACGCTGCCCGGAATCGCCGGCATCGTGCTGACCGTCGGCATGGCGGTCGATGCGAACGTCCTCATATTCGAGCGCATACGCGAGGAGCTTCGCAACGGCGTCTCGCCGCTCGCCGCGATCAATTCGGGGTTCGATCGCGCCTTTTCCGCGATCACCGACGCCAACGTCACCACCCTGATCGCCGGCATCATGCTGTTCGCGTTCGGAACCGGGCCGATCAAGGGCTTTGCGGTGGTGCTGAACCTCGGCATCCTGACCTCGATGTTCACGGCCCTGATCGGCAGCCGGGCGCTCCTGCACCTGATCTACGGCCGGCGCCGGCGCGTCGAGCGGCTCGCGATCTGAGCCCGCGACATGGAACTCTTCAAGCGCACGCCCCGCATCAGGTTCCTCGAGAAGCGCCGCTACTGGTACGCGGTCTCCTGCCTCGTGGTCCTCGGGTCGATCGTCGCGGTTTCGACGCGCGGCCTCAATTTCGGCATCGAATTCACCGGCGGCGTCGTGGTCGAGGCGCATTTCGCGACCGCCCCCGACCTCGAGGCGCTGCGCGCGTCGATCGACGCCGCGGGGCTCGAGGACGCGTTCGTGCAGCGCTTCGGCACCACCCAGGACGTGCTGGTGCGCATGCCGCCGGCCAGGGGCGAGGCTGCCCGCGACGTCACGGAAGAGGTGCGCCACGCGCTGGCGGCCGTCGACAAGAGCGTCGAGATTCGCCGCACCGAGTCGATCGGCCCGCAGGCGGGCCGTGAGCTGGCGGAGAAGGGCGCCACTGCGCTCCTGATGGCGCTGCTCGTCATCGGCATCTACGTCATCATCCGATTCCAGTGGAAGTTCGCGGTCGGCGCGATCGTGGCGGTGCTGCACGACCCGTTCCTGGTCGTGGGGCTTTTTTCCGTGACCGGCATGACGTTCGACCTGTCGGTCATGGCGGCGATCCTGGCCGTGATCGGCTACTCGCTGAACGACACCGTCGTCGTCTTCGACCGGGTGCGGGAACGCCTCGTGCAGATGCGCAAGGCGACGGCGCGCGAAGTCATGGATACCGCGATCAACGAGACGCTGTCGAGAACGCTGCTGAGTTCGGGCACGACGTTGATCGTCGTGCTCGCCCTGGTGCTGTTCGGCGGCGAGGCGCTGCGGCCGTTCGGCGTGGCGCTGTTCGCGGGAATCATCATCGGCACCTTCTCGTCGATCTACGTGGCCGGCGCGCTGGCCCTGGACCTCGGGCTGTCGCAGCGCGACCTGCTGCCGCCCGAGAAACGCGGCGACGTCGACGAGATGCCCTGAGGGCGCCGCCGGGGAGTGTCCGTGTTCGAACTGCTATCCGATCCGGCCGTCTGGGTCTCGTTCCTGACGCTGACCTGCCTCGAGATCGTCCTCGGCATCGACAACATCATCTTCCTGTCGATCCTGGTCTCGAAGCTGCCGCCGGAGCTGCAGCCGCGCGGCCGCGTGCTCGGGCTCGCCTTCGCGATGGTGACGCGCATCGGCCTGCTGTTTTCGCTGACCTGGCTGATCGGCCTCACGGCCCCGTGGTTCACCCTGCTCGGCGAGGAAATATCGGGCCGCGACCTGATCCTGTTCGCGGGCGGCCTGTTCCTGCTGGTCAAGAGCGTCAACGAGATCCACGGCGCACTCGAGGGGGCCGCGCAGGAGCACGGCGAGGTCAGGCTGCGCGCGAACCTGCTGTCAGTCGCGATCCAGATCGGCCTGGTCGACATCGTGTTCTCGCTGGACTCGGTCCTGACCGCAGTCGGCCTTGCCGACCACCTGTCCGTGATGGTGGTGGCGATCGTCTGCGCCGTGCTGGTGATGATGTTCATGGCGGGACCGATCCACGAGTTCATCGACCAGCATCCGACACTCAAGATCCTCGCGCTCGCGTTCCTGATCCTGATCGGCATCGCGCTGGTCGCGGAGTCCTTCGATTTCCACATCCCGAAGGGCTACCTCTACTTCGCGATGGCGTTCTCGGTGCTGGTCGAGATGATCAACATCCGCATGCGCCGCCGCACCACGAAATAGCCGGACAGCGGCCGCATTCCGGCGGTCGAGGAAGCCGCGTGCTTCGCCGGTGGGCGAAAAAGCTCGCGGCTGGCCGGTCGGGGACCCCTCGCTCGCGCCGCCGGAACTTACGCGCTCGCTCGGGGAACCCGCCCGGCCTGCGCGCGCGGATGCGAGGCGCCACCAGCGCGTGCACGAGCCGTTGCGGGACCCCGGAGCGAGCGAGTGTCCGTTCTTCTGAGCGAGCGCAGGGGTCCCGCCGGCGAAGTGGGCGCGCAGCTTGTCTGCATTCCGTTTTCGAGCGCGCATACGCCCGCGACGTTGCCGTCGCAGGCGCTGCAACCGTAAGGGAACGTGACGGTTACTTGTTCAGCTTGCTGTGGCGGCGGCTGTAGGCGAAGTAGACGACGAAGCCGCCCACGATCCAGATCGACATCCAGTGCCAGTTGGCCATGAACGCCGGGAAGAACAGGTACAGGCAGGCCGCCGCTCCGAGGATGCAGACGAGCGGCGCGGCCGGGACGCGGAAAGCGCGCGGCAGGTCGGGGCGCGTCTTGCGCAGGATCAGCACGCCGATGCAGACCGTCGCGAATGCGAGCAGCGTGCCCATGGAGACGAGGTCGCCGAGGACGCCGATCGGCAGCAGGCCCGAGAGCACGACGGCGGTGGCGCCGACGATCGCGGTGCCGACGTGCGGGGTGCGGTACTCGGGATGGATGCGGCCGAAGAGCGGGGGCAGGAGCCCGTCGCGCGACATCGAGTAGAAGATGCGCGGCTGGCCGAGCATCATCACGAGGATCACCGACGTGAGTCCCGCGATCGCGCCGACCTCGACGATGGACTTGAGCCACAGCAGGCTCGGGTAGGCCTCGAGCGCGGTCGCGACCGGGCGCGGCGTGCCGAGCAGGTGGTACGGCATGATGCCCGTCATGACGGCCGACATCGCGATGTAGATCACCGTGCAGATGAACAGCGACCCGAGAATGCCGATCGGCATGTCGCGCTGCGGGTTCTTCGCCTCCTGCGCTGCCGTCGACACCGCGTCGAAGCCGATATAGGCGAAGAACACGACGCTCGCGCCGCGCACCACGCCGTCGAAGCCGAACTTGCCCGGACCCTGCGGCTCGGGAATGAACGGGTGCCAGTTCGCCGTGTCGATGTACTGCAGCGTGAAGGCCATGAAAACCAGGATCACGCCGACCTTGATCAGCACGATGACCGCGTTGACGGTCGCCGACTGCGTGATGCCGCGGTAGCACAGGGCGGCGACCGCGATGCAGATGGCGACGGCGGGCAGATTGATGATGGCGCCCGTCAGCACGGGCCGGCCGTTCACGACGGTCAGCGGCGCGTTGGTGATTGCGGCCGGCAGGCTGAGGCCGAGCGTGTCGAGCAGGCCGCTGAAGTACCCGGACCAGCCGACGGCCACGGTCGCAGCCGCGAAGGTGTACTCGAGGATCAGGTTCCAGCCGATGAACCAGGCCACCAGCTCGCCGAGGGTCGCGTAGGCATAGGAGTAGGCGCTGCCTGATACCGGCAGCATGGCGGCGAACTCCGCATAGCACAGGCCCGCGAGCGCGCAGGCAAAGCCGGCCATGACGAAGGAGAGCACGATTGCGGGACCGGCGTAGTTCGCGGCCGCATTGCCCGTGATCACGAAGATGCCCGCGCCGATGACCGCGCCGATGCCGAGCATCATGAGGTGCCGCGCCGTCAGCACGCGCTTCAGCGTGTGCTCGCCAGCGGCTGCCTCGGTCTCCGCGATGGACGAGACCGGCTGGGTGCGGAACAGGTTCATGCGCGATCCCCCTGCAAAAACCGAGTCGGACTCTAACCCAGCCCCGCGGTGATTGCGAGCCGGGCCGGCGCGGTCATTTGCGAAGCTCGTCGTCCAGGAAGGGCGCGAGCAACCTGGCGAGCGCCGCGTAAACTTTCGGCGAACCCGCGAGGATATGACCGCCATCGGCATAGTCGCCGCCCGCGAGGCTGCCGACCCGCCCGCCCGCCTCCGTGATGAGGAGGTTGCCGGCCGCGGTGTCCCAGGGCGACAGGCCGAACTCCCAGAACGCGTCGAGGCGGCCGGCGGCGACGTAGGCAAGGTCGAGCGACGCGGCGCCCGGCCGGCGCACGCCCGCGGTCGCCTGCATGACGCACTCGAGCATCGCGAGGTACGCCTTCAGCCAGCGCCGGTTCTCGCGGTAAGGAAAGCCGGTGCCGATTAGCGCGCCATCCAGGTCCTGGCGCTGCGAGACGCGCAGCCGGCGGCCGTCGAGCTGTGTGCCGCCGCCGCGCTCGGCGGTGAAGAGTTCGCCGCGCAGCGGGTCGAATACGACGGCAACCTCCGCGCGCCCGCGGTGGCGGCAGGCGACGGAGACCGCGAATTGCGGGAATCCGTGCAGGAAGTTCGTCGTGCCGTCGAGCGGGTCGATGACCCAGGTGTAGTCGTCGCCGGGCGCGGCGCCGCTTTCTTCGGCCAGGAAGCCATGGGCCGGGTAGGACTTGCGGATGGCCGCGATCAGCGCCTGCTCGGCGGCGCGGTCGACTTCGCTCACGAAGTCGTTGCGGCCCTTTTCGCTGACGACCAGCGTGCCGACGCGGTCGAGGCTGCGCACGATCACGTCGCCTGCGCGCCGCGCGGCGCCCACCGCGATGTTGAGGAGGGGATGCATGACCTAGAATAGCAGCAAGCTTCCCGGAACCGCGATGACCGCAGCCATTCGCATCGTTCTCGTCGACACCCAGCATCCCGGCAACATCGGCGCCAGCGCGCGCGCGATGCGCACCATGGGGCTCGAGTCGCTGGTGCTGGTCCGGCCCGCGGCGCATCCCGATCCCGGTTCGGCGGCGCGTGCGGCCGGCGCCGCGGAACTGCTCGCGCGTGCGCGCGTGGTCGGCGGCGTGGACGAGGCGATCGGGGATTGCGGCCTGGTGCTCGGCGCGACGGCGCGGCCGCGCAGCGCCAACTGGCGCGTGATCGGCGCGCGCGAAGCCGCATCCGAGGCCGTCGCCGCCGCGGCGTCCCGGCCCGTCGCCATCCTGTTCGGTGGCGAGCGAGCCGGCCTCGCCAACGGCGACATCGAGCGCTGCGACGCGCTGCTGCGCATCCCGACCTGCGGCGGCTACGATTCACTGAACCTCGCGCAGGCCGTGCAAGTGGTGTGTTACGAGCTCGCGATGGCCGGCCGCGTCAATGACCCGGGTGACGGAGCGGCGCAGGAGTTGCCCGCGAGCGCCGACGAGTTGCGAGCGTTGCAGGCGCACGTCGAGCGGGTCATGCGGACTTCCGGCTTCATGCACGAGGACAACGTGGCGACGCTCGGCGCGCGCATGCGGCGTCTGCTTGCGCGCGCCCGTCCCGACGCCGGCGAGGTGCGGATACTGCGCGGCTTCCTGGCCGCCGTCGAGCGAGGTCTCGGCGGTGCCAGCTGAATCCTTGCACGGCGCTGCGCCGATCTACCTCGACCACGCGGCGACCGCCCCGCTCGATGCCCGCGCTGCCGCCGCGATGGCGGAGTGCCTCGCCGATGCCGCCCTGCAGGCCAATCCCGCCTCCGCCCACGCGGCCGGCCGCGCAGCGGCGCTGCGCATCGAGCAGGCGCGGGGCGAGGTCGCATCGCTGATCGGCGCGCCGGCGGACGCGATCGTGTTCACGTCCGGCGCGACCGAGAGCGTCAACCTCGCGGTCCTCGGCGCCGCGCGCGCCGCCGCCGCGGGGCGACGGCACGTGGTCACGTCGCGAATCGAGCATCGGGCCGGTGTCGATGCCTGCCGCCAGCTCGAACGCGAGGGGTTTGCCGTGACCTGGCTTGCGCCCGCTCCCGGCGGGCGGATCGAGGCCGGGCAGGTGGCGGGGGCGCTGCGCGATGACACCGCGCTCGTTTCCCTGATGCATGCCAACAACGAGACCGGCGTCGTGACCGACATCGGCGCGATCGCCGCGCTTTGCGATGCGAGAGGTGTGGTATTTCACGCGGATGCGGCGCAGAGCGCCGGCAAGGTGGCGCTCGACGTGGTGGGCGCGGGCATCGGGCTGCTCAGCCTGTCCGCGCACAAGCTCGGCGGTCCGAAGGGCATCGGCGCGCTGTACGTGCGCCGATCGCCGCGGCCGGCGTTGCAGCCATTGCAGTTCGGCGGCGGCCACGAACGAGGGCTGCGCTCGGGCACGCTCGCAACGCACCAGGCCGCCGGTTTCGGGGCCGCCGCGCGAGTGGCGCTTGATGAACTCGCCGCCGAGTCCGCCCGCATACGCGCCTTGCGCGAACGCCTTTGGGTTGCGCTCCAGGCCGCTGCCCCGCTCTGGCGCAACGGGGCGGCCGAGCCTTCCGTGCCCGGCATCCTGAATGTCGGCTTCGCGGGCATCGAGGGCGAAAGCCTGCTGCTCGAGCTCGACGGTCGCGTTGCCGTGTCGAGCGGCGCCGCCTGCGGCTCCGCCTCGGCCGAGCCGTCCTACGTGCTGCGCGCGCTCGGCCGCAGCGACGAGGCGATCCAGGCATCCGTGAGGATTTCCCTCGGCCGCGGCACGACGACGGCCGACATTGACCGCGCCGCGGCGATCCTGGTCGAGGCAGTCGCGCGCCAGCGGGCGCTGTTGCCGGCCGGCGCCCTCGAGCGCATCGCGTGAATGCGGGCGGCAGCCGCTACTCCGCACGCGTACTTGCGCTTTTCGAGGCGTTGCGGGAGGCGGGCAGCTTGATGCCCGGCGGCCGCCTCATTGCGGGCGAGGCTGCCGCGATCGAACGCGGTGCCTGGGTCCGCTTCGAGGCGAGGGTGGACGGCGGGCGCATTACCGACTGCCGGTTTCGCGCGTGGGGCTGCCCGCATACGCTCGCGGCGGCCGCGCTTGCCGCCGCGGCGCTGAAAGCCGGGCGCGCCGCGCCCGATGCGCGCGGCCTCGCGCGCGAACTCGACGCGCCGGCCGAGAAAATGGGCCGCCTGCTGGTTGTCGAAGATGCGATCCAGGCCCTGCTGGCGGATCGGGGTCGGGTACAATAGGGCCCTGGAATGGCCATCAACCTCACTCCCGCAGCCGCCGATCGCGTACGGCATTTTCTGGCCGAGCGGGGCCACGGGGTCGGCCTGCGCCTTGCCGTCCGCAAGACCGGCTGTTCCGGATTCGCCTATGTCGTCAACTATGCCGATGCGGTGGATCCGGGCGACCGCGTCTTCGACAGCCAGGGGGTGCGCGTCCTGGTGGACGCCGACAGCCTCAAGCTGATCGACGGCACCGAGGTCGACTTCGTGCGCCATGGCCTCAACGAAGCATTCCGGTTCCGCAACCCCAACGTGCGCGGCGAATGCGGCTGCGGCGAAAGCTTCAGCGTCTGATTTTCCCTTACCGGACGGGCACTTCCGAGCCCGCCGCAATTGCCGCCGGAAGGCCCCGGGGGCTACAATACGCGGCTGATTTCTTCACCCCCGCGACCCGAGGAAGCCATGGCGCTCGAGCGAACCCTGTCCATCGTCAAGCCCGACGGTGTCGGCCGCAACCTGATCGGAGACGTCTATCGGCGTTTCGAGCAGGCGGGGCTCAAGATCGTGGCGGCGCGCATGCTGCGGCTGACCGGGCGGCAGGCCGAGGGCTTCTATGCCGTCCACCGGGAACGCCCGTTCTTCCGCGACCTCTGCACCTACATGACCTCGGGTCCGGTCATGGTGCAGGTGCTCGAGGGCGAGGCGGCCGTCGCCCGCCACCGCGAGATCATGGGCGCCACCGATCCCGCGAAGGCAGCGCCCGGCACGATCCGCGCCGACCTCGCGACCAGCATCGAAGAAAACGTCGTGCATGGTTCCGACAGCGCGGAAAATGCCGCGCGCGAGATCGCGTACTTCTTCGCCGAAACTTCGCTCTGCCCGCGGACGCGCTGAGCCCGACCCGATGAACGCGGCCGCCGAACGCACGAACCTGCTCGGAATGACGCGGGCGGAGCTCGAGGCCTTCGTCGGCGGCTTCGGCGCCAGGCCGTACCGCGCGCGCCAGTTGCTCAAGTGGATCTATCGGCGCGGCGAACACGAGTTCGCGCACATGACGGACCTCGCCCGGGAATTTCGCGCCGCGCTCACCGAGCGCGCGGTCGTCGCGGTCCCCGAGATCGTGACGGCGCGGACCGCCGCGGACGGCACCCGCAAATGGCTGCTCCGGATGCCCGGCGCCGCGGGCGGCGAGCAGGTGATCGAGACCGTCTACATCCCCGAGCCGGGCCGCGGGACGCTATGCATCTCGAGCCAGATCGGCTGCGCGCTCGACTGCGCGTTTTGCGCGACCGGCGCCCAGGGCTTCAACCGGAACCTGACCGCGGCCGAGATCATCGGCCAGGTCTGGCTGGCGAACCGGGAACTCGGCTACGCGCCGGGCGGCGAGCGCATCGTGACCAACGTCGTGCTGATGGGGATGGGCGAGCCGCTCGCGAACTACCGGAACGTCGTCCCGGCGATGCAACTCATGCTGGACGACCTCGGCTATGACCTTTCGCGGCGGCGCGTCACGCTCTCGACGTCGGGGCTCGTACCCCAGATTTACCGCCTTGCGGAGGATGCGAACGTCGCGCTCGCCGTCTCGCTGCACGCGCCGAACGATCGCCTGCGCGACCAGCTCGTGCCGATCAACCGCAAGCACCCGATCGCGGAACTGCTCGCCGCCTGCTGGCACTACCTCGAACGGCAGAACGGGCGCAGCGTGACCTTCGAGTACACGATGCTGGACGGCGTCAACGACCGGCCGGAACTTGCGCGGGAACTCGCCGGGCTGCTGCGCGGTCATGACGCCAAGGTCAACCTGATTCCGTTCAACACTTTTCCGGGCACCGGGTTCCGGCGGTCCCCGGACCGGGCGATCCGGCGGTTCCGCGAACTGCTGGTGCAGGGAGGCGTGATGGCGACAGTGCGCAAGACCCGCGGCGACGACATCGATGCGGCCTGCGGCCAGCTCCGCGGCCAGGTCCTGGACCGCACGCTGGTGCGTCTGGGCCGCAAGCTCGCCGGCATCCCGGTGCGCGCATGAGCGCCCGCGCCGCCGGCGTGATGCTCGCGTTGCTCGCCGCGTCACCGGCGCTGGCGCAGAGCACCGCGAGCGACCCGGCCCAGGAGGCCGCGCGCATCAACTCGCGTCTCGCCATGGAATACCTGAAGCGGGACCAGCTCCAGGTTTCGCAGGAGAAGATCGAAAAGGCGCTCGCGGAATATCCCAAGGACGTGAACGTGCAGCTCTCGGCAGGTCTAGTATATGAGCGGCTGCGCAACACCCGTCAGGCGGAGAAGCACTTTCGCCTGGCGCTGAAGTACGGGCCGGACAGCCCCGAGGCGCAGAATGCGCTCGGCTCCTTCTTCTGCCGCAACAAGGAGCACGCGAAGGGCCAGGAGATGTTCATCAAGGCGGCGGCGAACCCGCTGTATCGCACGCCGTTCGTCGCCTACACCAACGCGGGGGTCTGCGCGCGCAGCGCCGGCAACCTCGAGCTGGCGGAGCGCTTCCTGCGCCAGGCGCTCACTTCGCAGGTCGACTATCCCGAGACCTACGCCCAGCTCGCGGGCGTGCTGCACGAGCGCGGCAACGACCTGCAGGCACGCGCATTCGTCGGGCGCTTCCTCGCGGTCGCGCCCGCGACGCCCGACATGCTGCTGCTCGGACACACGATTGAGGTGGCGCTCAAGGACGACCAGGCCGCCGCAGCGTACGTCGAGCGGCTGCGCAGGGAATTCCCGGAGTCGGAGCAGGCGCGCGCCGTCGACGGGCAGGCCGGCCGGAATCCCGGATGAACGCGGGCCCGGGCCTGGCCTCGCCGGGCGCGCGATTGCGAGCCGCGCGCGAGGCGCGGGGACTGTCGATCGAGGAAGTCGCCGACCGCCTGCGTCTCAACGAGGCGCTCGTGCTTGCCATGGAGGAAGACCGGTTCGGCCTGCTCGGCGCCCCGGTGTTCGCGCGCGGCCACCTCAAGAACTACGCGATACTCGTCGGCGAGCCTGAGCGCGAGGTGCTGGCCGGTTTCGACGTGGGCGAGATGCCCGAGCCGACCTTCCTGCCTTCGGGCGGCCATACCCCGGTCATGCGCGTGCGCGCGCGCTGGCCGTGGATCGCCGGGATCGCGGTGCTGGCCGCGGCCTGCGCCGCGGCCTGGTGGCTCATGCGGCGCTGATCGATGGACCGAAAATTCCAGGCGATCCGCGGAATGAACGACCTGCTCGCGGACCAGCTTCCGTACTGGCAGCGGATCGAGGCCGCGGCGCGCGAACTCTTCGCCGACTATGGCTACCGCGAGATGCGCGTGCCGATCGTCGAGCATGCCGAACTGTTCCAGCGCTCCATCGGCGAGCACACCGACATCGTCGAGAAGGAAATGTATGCCTTCGACGACCGCGGCGGCGACCGGCTGAGCCTGCGTCCCGAGGCGACCGCCGGGCTGGTTCGCGCGGCGATCGAACACGGCCTGCTGCACAACCAGAAACAGCGCGTCTGGACCGCCGGTCCCATGTTCCGGCACGAGCGGCCGCAGCAGGGCCGCTACCGCCAGTTCCACCAGATCGACTGCGAGGCTTTCGGCTATGCCGGGCCGGACATCGATGCCGAGGTGATCCAGGTTTCGGCGCGGCTGTGGCGCAAGCTCGGAATCCCGGACCTGCGCCTGGCGGTGAACTCGCTCGGCACTCCCGAGGACCGGCAGCGCTATCGCGCGCGGCTCGTCGAGTACTTCACGGCGCGGGAGCGTGAGCTCGACGGCGACAGCCGGCGCCGGCTCGGGACCAATCCGCTGCGCATCCTCGACTCCAAGAATCCGGCCATGGCCGCGCTCATCGACGGGGCGCCGCGGCTGCTCGATCACCTGGACGACGCCTCGCGCTCGCACTTCGATCGCTTCAGGTCGCTGCTGGCAGCGAGCGGCATCGAGGCCGAGCTGGACCCGCGGCTCGTGCGCGGCCTCGACTATTACACGCGCACCGTCTTTGAATGGCGCACGTCGGCGCTCGGGGCGCAGGATGCCGTCTGTTCCGGCGGCCGCTATGATGGCCTGGTCGAACAGCTGGGCGGCGAGCCCACGCCGGCGATCGGCTGGGCGCTCGGCATCGAGCGCATCGTGGCGCTGCTGCAGGCGTCGGGAATCGCGGTACGCGAAGCGCCGCCCGCGATCTACATGGTGTTGTCGGGCGAGCAGGCGGAACTCGCGGGCCTCGGGCTCGCGGAGCGCCTGCGCGACGCGCTGCCCGGCGCCGGCGTGGTCGCGAACATGGAAGGCGGCAGCTTCAAGGCGCAGCTGAAGCGCGCCGACAGGAGCGGGGCCGAGATCGCCCTCATCATCGGCGACGACGAGGCGGCGCGCGGGATCGCCGCCGTGAAGCGGCTGCGCAACGAGTCGGAGCAGCAGGAATGGCCCTGGGAAGAATTGCCGCTGCGGCTTGCCACCGCCCTCGGCCAGGCTGACAAAGCAGGAAAATAAAGATGGTCGACGAATATCTGTCCGAAGACGAACAGGCCGAGCAACTGCGGCAGTGGCTGCGCGAGAACTGGATCTGGCTGGTCGCAGGCGTCGCGTTGACCGTCGGCGGCTACTACGGCTACCGCTGGTGGGAATCGCGCGTCGCCAGCCGCTCGCTCGAGGCGGGCGAGCGATTCGCGGCGATGCTCGATGCCATCGGCGCCGGCAAGAAGGACGAGGGACTAAAGATCGCGGACGCGTTGACCGGCCAGTATGCCGGCACGCCCTATGCCGACCAGGCCGAACTCGTGCTCGCGCGGCTCGACGTGGACAGCGCCAACCTGGCCGGTGCGGAGAGCCGGCTGGCGAAGGTGGCTTCGGAATCGAAGGATCCTGACCTGCGCATCGTCGCGCGGCTCCGGCTCGCGCGCGTGCAGCTGGCCGAAGGACGCTACGACGACGCGCTCGCGAGCCTGGATGCCGTCGCGACGCCCGCGGTGGACCCGCGCGTACTCGAACTTCGCGGCGACGTGAAGCTCGCCCAGGGCGAAAAAGCGGCCGCACTCGGATTCTGGCGCGAGGCCGAGGCCGCCGTGAAGTCGGACCCGGCGAGCGGGGCCCAGCTGGACATGGAACTTCTGTCGCTCAAGATCGACGAACTGGGCGCGGCTGGGCCCGCGGAGTAAAGCATGGCGAGCTGGCGTTACCTGGCATTGGCGGCGATGGCGCTCTCGGTCGTGGCCTGCGACAAGGACAAGGACGTTGCCCCGCCGGCCGAGCTCGTGGACTTCAACCCGGTCGTGCGCATCGACAAGGTCTGGAGCGTCGGTACCAAGGGCGGCGACGACGTCCTGCGGCTGGGCCTGCGGCCCGCGGTCGAGGGCGACCGGGTCTACGCGGCAGGCCATGGCGGGGACGTGCGGGCGCTCGAGCTGGCGAACGGCCGCGAGCTCTGGCGCACGGACACCGGGATCGACCTGGCGGGCGGTCCGGCCGTCGGCGAGGGCGTCGTCGTGGCGGGCGGCTCCGACGGCGACCTCATCGCGCTAGATGCCGCGACCGGCGCCAAGCGCTGGCAGGTGCCGACCGGCGGCGAGGTGCTGACGGCGCCCAGGGTGGCGAGCGGCATCGTCGTCGTGCGCACGGTTGATGGCCGGCTGCGCGGCTTTCGCGCCGCGGACGGCAGCGAGGCCTGGTCCTACGAACAGCCGGTACCGAGGCTCACGCTGCGCGGCAACGGCGCCCCGGTCGTCGACGGGGACATGGTGTTCGCCGGGCTCGACAATGGCAAGGTGGTCGCGCTCGCCCTGACCACGGGCGAGCTGCTGTGGTCTACCACCGTGGCGCCTTCGCACGGCCGCACCGAGATTGAGCGCCTGGTCGACATCGACTCGCCCGTGCGCATCGTCGGCGACGACGTCTTCGTGGTCGGCTACCAGGGCCGCGTCGCCATGCTCGCGCGCGACAACGGCCAGCTCTGGTGGGGGCGCGACATGTCGAGCAATCGCGGCCTCGTTGCCGACGGCGACATGCTGTACGTGACGGCCGCGGACAGCAGCGTCGTCGCGCTGCGGCGCCGCGACGGCACGCCGGTCTGGACGCAGGATGCGATGCTGCGCCGCGGCCTCACGGCGCCCGCGCTCTACGGCGATACGCTGGTGGTCGGGGACTTCGAGGGCTACCTGCACTGGCTCGACATCTCGACCGGCCAGTTGCTGGCGCGCGGCAAGACCGGGGGCGGGCGCATGACCAATGCGCCGGTGACGGCTGGCGACCTGCTGCTGCTCGAGACCGACTCGGGCGAGGTCCAGGCCTGGCGCGCAAAGCCGCGGGCCGCCGGCTGAATCAACCCCGGCGGCGCATGCCATGCTTCCTGTCGTCGCCCTCGTCGGCCGGCCGAATGTCGGCAAGTCGACCCTGTTCAACGCCCTGACGGGCACGCGAGACGCCCTCGTCGCGGACATCCCGGGCCTCACGCGCGACCGCAGGTACGGATTCGGCGACAGCGCGCCATACCGCTTCATCGTCATCGACACGGGCGGCCTGGTCGAGGCGGCGCGCGGCGTTTCCGGGTTGATGGCCCGCCAGACGGGCCGCGCGATCGAAGAGGCGGATCGCGTCGTATTCCTCGTTGACGGTCGCAGCGGCCTCGATCCCGCGGATCGATTCGTCGCGGACCTGCTGCGCCGAAGCGGCAAGCCCGTCACCGTCGCCGTCAACAAGAGCGAGGATCGCGACGGCGGGGTCGCCTGCGCGGATTTCCACGTCCTCGGTTTCGGCGAGCCGGTGGCAATCTCGGCCGCTCACCGCCAGGGCATCGACGACCTGATGGAACGGGCCCTCGCCGGAATCGAGCCCGCGCCGCCCGGGGCAGGCGAGACGCCGGACGATTCGATCCGCGTGTGCGTGGTCGGCCGGCCGAATGTCGGCAAGTCCACGCTGATCAACCGGCTGGTGGGTGAGGAGCGGGTGATCACCTTCGACCAGCCCGGCACCACGCGCGATTCGGTCGAGGTGCCCTTCGAGCGGGACGGCCAGCGATACGTGCTGGTGGACACCGCCGGCGTGCGGCGCCGTGCGCGTGTCGAGGAGACCCTCGAGAAATGGAGCGTCAGCAAGACGCTGCAGGCGATCGACGACGCGCACGTCGTCGTCGGCGTGCTGGACGCTCGCGAGACGGTGGCGGAGCAGGACGCGACGCTGCTCGGCCTGGTCGCGAATCGCGGCCGCGCGCTCGTGATCGCCGTGAACAAGTGGGACCACGTCGCGCCTGCCCAGCGCGAGGCGATTCGCGAGCAGGCGGCCACGCGGCTGCGCTTCCTCGACTTCGCGCCGGTGCACACGATATCCGCGCTGCACGGCAGCGGCGTGGGCGGGCTCATGGACGCCGTGCGGGCGGCCTATTCGGCTGCGATGCGCGAGATGCCGACGCCCGAGCTCACGCGCGTGCTCGAGGCCGCGATCCGCCAGCACCAGCCGCCGCTCGTGCGCGGCCGTCGCATCCGACTGCGCTATGCGCACCAGGGCGGCCGTAACCCGCCGGTGATCGTGGTCCACGGCGCCCAGGCCGAGCGCACGCCCGAAGATTTTCGCCGCTACCTCGTCAACTGCTTTCGCGAGGCCTTCAGGCTCGACGGCACGCCGGTACGAGTGGACCTGCGCAGCGAAGTGAATCCGTTCGCGGGCCGCCGCGACAAGCTGACGCCGCGCCAGCGGCGCACGCGCGACCGCAACGAGAGCCGCAAGCGCCGCTGACTCAGGGCTTCGGGGGCAGCACCCGCGCGGCGATCGTGCCGCGCGCGAGCCGGGCCTCGATTTCGGTTCCAGGCGGCGCCTGGGCCGCGTCTGTCAGGATCGCGCCATCAACCGTGCGGGTGACAATCGCGTACCCGCGGTCGAGTGTCGCGAGCGGGCTGGTCGCGTGCAGGGTCATCTGCACCGCCTGCAGGCGGGCGCCGGCGAGTGCAAGGCGGTTACGGAACGACGGCGCCAGCCGGTCAGCGGCGTGTGCAGCGCGCTGGCCGAGTGCGGCGATGCGTGCGGCCGGGGAGTTTGCGGCAAGCTCGGCTTGCAGGCGCAACACGCGTTCGGCGCGCGCGCGGCCCTCGCGGCGCATGGCCATGGCTGCCCGGGACTGCAGTTCGTCCAGGCGCTGCATGCGCTCGCGCAGCGCCTGCGCCGGATGGAGCAGGGCAAGCCGCCGGCCGGCGGCGGCGAGCGCCTCCCGGCGCTGCCGGATATTGCGCCGGGCGGCGCCGCCGAGTCGTGATTCCGTCGCTGCCAGCGCGGCCAGCAGCGCCGACGCATCGGGGACGGCGACCTCGGCGGCGGCGGAGGGCGTTGGCGCGCGCAGGTCAGCCATGAAATCGGCGATTGTGAAGTCGATTTCGTGGCCGATGCCGGTGACCAGCGGCAGTTCGAGGCCCGCGATGGCGCGCGCGAGCGACTCGTCGTTGAAGGCGAACAGGTCCTCGAGCGAGCCGCCGCCGCGAACCAGCAGCAGCAGGTCCACCTCGCGGCGCCGGTCGGCGAGCGCGAGCGTGGCCGCGATTTCCCGGGCCGCCGCGGCGCCCTGGACCGGCACCGGGTAAATGAGCACGGCGACTCCCGGGCAGCGCCGCGCCAGCACGTGAAGAACGTCCCTGAGCGCGGCCCCGGTCGGGGAGGTCACGATGCCCAGTCGCCGTGGAAAACGGGGCAGGGGTCGCTTGCGCTGTGCGTCGAACAGCCCCTCGTCCGCCAGTTTCCGTTTCAGCGCCTCGAAGCGCCGGCGCAGCTCGCCTTCTCCCGCCTCCTCGAGATGATCCACGACCAGCTGGAACTCGCCCCGCGCCTCGTAAAGCCCGACGCGGGCACGCAGGAGAACCTGAAGGCCATCCTTCGGGGCGAAGTTCACGGCGAGGTTGCGCTGGCGGAACATCGCGCAGCGCACCTGGGCGCCATCGTCCTTGAGCGTGAAATACCAGTGCCCGGAGGCCGGCCGCGAGAGATTCGAGAGTTCGCCCGTGATCCAGAGGGAGGGCAGCCCCGCCTCCAGCAGGCCGCGCGCCTCGCGGTTGAGGCGGCTCACCGTATAAATGTCGCGTCGCGTCTCGGCGGGACGGCCACTTTCCCGGGCGAACAGGTCCATGGGCCCATGCTATGCGAGCGCCGCGCCGCGCCGCTACTGACACGGACCCTGTCGGCGCAGTAGAATGCATCGCTTCATTCGGACCGCCCCGGGAATGCCGGCCATGCGCATCGTCCAGGAAGCACTCACCTTCGACGACGTCCTGCTCGTCCCCGCGTACTCGGAGGTTCTCCCGCGCGAGGTCGACCTGTCGACGCAGCTCACCCGCGGCATCCGCCTGAACCTGCCGTTCCTCTCCGCCGCCATGGACACCGTGACCGAGGCGCGGCTCGCGATCACGATCGCCCAGGAAGGCGGCATCGGCATCATCCACAAGAACATGACCGCCGCCGACCAGGCGCGCGAGGTCGGCCGGGTCAAGAAGCACGAAAGCGGGGTCATCAAGGACCCGATCACCGTGCGTCCGGATGCCACGATCCGCGAGGTCATCGCGCTGACGCGCGCGAAGGGGATCTCGGGCCTCCCGGTGACGGCCGACGGCAACAAGGTCGTCGGCATCGTCACGCACCGCGACATCCGCTTCGAGGAGCAGCTCGACCTGCCGGTGTCGCGTGTCATGACGCCCAAGGAAAAACTCGTGACCGTACGCGAGAACACGCCGCGCGAAGACGTCTTGCTGCTCCTGCACCGACATCGCATCGAGAAAGTGCTGGTGGTGGACGGCGACGGTCGATTGCGCGGCATGATCACGGTCAGGGACATCCAGAAGGCGCGCGACTTCCCGCGCGCCTGCAAGGACGAGCACGGGCGGCTGCGGGCCGGGGCGGCGGTCGGCACCGCGCCGGACACGGACGACCGCGTCGCGCAGCTGGTCGAAGCCGGCGTCGACCTCGTCATCGTCGACACCTCGCACGGGCATTCGCGCGGCGTGATCACGACGGTCGAACGAATCCGCAAGGCCCACCCGCAACTGCAACTGGTCGCAGGCAACGTGGTGACGGCGGAGGGCGCGAAGGCGCTGGTCGATGCCGGTGTGGACGGCATCAAGGTCGGCATCGGTCCCGGCTCGATCTGCACGACTCGCGTCATCGCGGGCGTCGGCGTGCCCCAGATCACGGCAATCGCGACTGTCGCCGAGTCTCTGGCAAAGGCGGGGGTCCCGCTCATTTCCGACGGCGGCATCCGCTATTCGGGCGACGTCGCCAAGGCGATTGCGGCCGGCGCGCATGCCGTCATGATCGGCGGGCTCTTCGCCGGCACCGAGGAGTCGCCAGGCGAGGTCGAGCTGTACCAGGGCGCGTCCTACAAGTCCTATCGCGGCATGGGCTCGCTCGGGGCCATGGCCCAGCGCCACGGATCGAGCGACCGCTATTTCCAGGACACCGTCGAGGAACTCGAGAAGCTCGTCCCGGAAGGGGTGGAAGGCCGCGTGCCGTACAAGGGCAGCCTCGTCACCATCCTGCACCAGCTCGCCGGCGGCATCCGCGCCGCGATGGGCTACACCGGCAGCCGCAACCTGGACGAGATGAGGACGCGCCCGATGTTCGTGCGGATCACGGGCGCCGGCGTGCGCGAGAGCCACGTGCACGACGTGAGCATCACGAAAGAAGCCCCGAACTACCGGATCGGCTGATGGCGGCGCGCATGCCCGCGGCCCCGGCCGACATCCATGCCCACCGGATCCTGATCCTCGATTTCGGCGCGCAATACACGCAGCTGATCGCGCGCCGCGTACGCGAGATCGGCGTCTATTGCGAAATCCTGCCCTGGGACTGCGGCGACGAGGCGGTGCGCGCCTTCGGCGCCCGCGGGATCATCCTCTCCGGCGGGCCAGAATCGGTCACGGATGCCGCGCCGCCGCGCGCGCCGGCCGCCGTGTTCGAGCTCGGCGTGCCCGTCCTCGGCATCTGCTACGGCATGCAGACCATGGCTGCGCAACTCGGCGGACGCGTCGCGCCCTCGAGCCATCGCGAGTTCGGCTACGCGAAGGTGCGGCGGATCGCGCCATCGCGGCTCCTCGACGGCATCCGGGACGAGGGCGTGACGGATGCGAACCTGCTCGACGTCTGGATGAGCCACGGCGACCGCGTTGAAGCGCTGCCGCCGGGATTCACGGCGATCGCATCCACGTCGAACGCGCCGCTCGCGGCGATGGCGAACGACGATGCGCGGTTCTACGGCGTCCAGTTCCATCCCGAGGTGACCCACACGCGCGCAGGTTCGGCGATACTCGAGCGCTTCGTGCGTGACATCTGCGGTTGCGACGCGCTCTGGGACGCCGGCAACATCGTCGCGGACGCGATCGCGCGCGTGCGCGAGCAGGTGGGCCGCGACCGCGTCCTGCTGGGGCTCTCCGGCGGCGTGGATTCATCCGTCGTCGCCGCGCTCCTGCACCGTGCAGTCGGCGACCAACTCACCTGCGTATTCGTCGATCACGGCCTGCTGCGTCTCGACGAAGGCGACCAGGTAATGGCGACTTTCGCGGAGCATCTCGGGATCCGCGTGATCCGTGTCGATGCCGCCGAACGGTTCTTTGCGGCGCTGGCAGACGAGGACGACCCGGAACGCAAGCGCAAGATCATCGGGCGTCTGTTCGTCGAGGTTTTCGAGGACGAATCGAAAAAGCTCGAGGGCGTGAAGTGGCTGGCCCAGGGTACGATCTACCCGGACGTCATCGAATCGGCCGGCGGAAAGACCGGCAAGGCGCACGTCATCAAGTCGCATCACAACGTGGGCGGGCTTCCGGAGCGGATGCACCTGAAACTCCTCGAGCCGCTACGGGAGCTGTTCAAGGACGAAGTGCGGCATATCGGCCTCGAGCTCGGGCTGCCGCGCGAGATGGTGTTCCGCCATCCGTTTCCCGGCCCGGGGCTCGGCGTACGCATCCTCGGGCGCGTCACGCGCGAGGCCGCGGACCTGCTGCGCCGCGCAGACGCGATCTTCATCGAGGAGCTGCGCACGCACGATCTGTACGACCGCGTGGCGCAGGCGATGGCGATCTTCCTGCCGGTGCGCTCGGTCGCCGTGATGGGCGACGGGCGGCGCTACGACTGGGTCATCGCGCTACGCGCGGTCGAGACCGTGGACTTCATGACCGCGCACTGGGCGCGGCTGCCCTACGATTTTCTCGATGGCGTCGCGGGGCGCATCGTGAACGAGGTCGCCGGCGTTTCGCGCGTCGTCTACGACATCTCCGGCAAGCCGCCCGCGACGATCGAGTGGGAGTGATTAGGTGCCTTTCGGGGTCTATCGGCGCCCTGCGAAATTCGCACCTAACTCGCTGAATAAAAAGAAATACGCTCCCAGAATCGTTCGCCATCTATCGGCACCAAGCGGGGCGGTCTGACGGTAAAACTGGGTTCTGGTGCATTGGCGTCCGAGCCCTAGAATCCCGTCCTTCGTGGAGGACGGACCGGATGGCCAGACGTATTGCGCGCGACTCAATTTATGGCGGCCGTCGCTTTTCCGCCGAGACCATCGAGACCTGCGTTCGCTGGTACATCACGTATCGCCTCAGCTATCGCGATCTGGTCGCGATGATGGCGGAGCAGGGAATTGTCGTGTCCCACACGACCATCATGCGCTGGGTGCTGCGCTATGTACCCGAGTACGAACGCCGCTGGTCGCGGTTCGCTCGATCGCCGGGTTCGTCCTGGCGCATGGACGAGACGGCCGTGTCCGTTCGCGGCGGCCGGCACTACCTTTACCGCGCGGTGGACCGGCACGGGAAGTCCGTGGCGTCGTTGCTCTGCGGCGATCGAAGCATGGAGGCGGCGCAGGCGTTTTTCCGTGCAGCGGTCAGCCAGGACGGGGTGCCCCGGCCGGCGAAGATCAACGTCGATGGCAACAGCGGCGGTTGCTGGGCGATGAGGATCGTCGTTGGCAGGGTGTGGAAGTGCGGGCGCGCCGCTATCTGAACAACGTGGTCGAGCAGGATCATCGCGCCATCAAGCAGCGGTGTGCGCCGATGCTCGGATTGAAGAGTTTCCGCTCGGCGGCAATTACGCTCGCTGGAGTCGAACTCGCCCATCGGGTTCGCAAGCAGCAGTATTCGTTGCCGACGGGCCCGAACGGGCGGGCGGGTTCGTTGAAGGAGCTGTGGGGACTGGCGCTCGCCAATTCCGGTGCGCGGTCGCGTCCTGACGTCGAACGGATTTCGCCAATGCACCAGAACTCAGCGGACAGCCTTCGGCCGGCGCGCGAGCGAGTTCTCATCGAAGGATGGGTGCGGTATCCGCGAAAGATCTTCTTTGGTGGAAGCCTGTATCTGCTGGTCAGACCTGAAGGCGGGCGTTACTGGCATTACCAGTACCGGTACGGCGGTAAACGAAAGACGCTTTCGCTCGGGACGTATCCGGATGTCCCGACCGCTCTGGCGCTGGCGCGCCACCGCGCGGCGCGGCGGCTGCTCGCGGCGGGCACCGATCCGTCGCTGAGAAGGCGCGAACTGCGGCTGATGAGCGATGACGGCAGTGCGGCAACTGCCGAAATTCCTGGGACCTGGCGTCAGGCCGGGTGAGCGGTTTGCGGTTTGTCTGGAATAGTCACCATGAGTGACTGAAATGGCGGGTTCGTAAACCGATCTGGACGAGGCACCGGTCATGATACCGGCCATAGTGCTCCTTGATTGAATGACAAACTACTGTTTCGAATGATAATATTCCGGCCATGGAACCGGCCAGATGCCATGTTCATTGGGGCGTGTCTTGAGCCCCGCTGCCGCCGAGCCGTTCATGCCGGCCGAGGGCACGGCCGTGCTCGAGAACTTGGCCTTCGACCTGGCCCGCGAGGCCAGCGAGCTGTCGGCCCAGCTGCACCCTCTGGTGCGGCTGTCGATCGCAGAGCTCGTCCGGTCGATGAACTGCTACTACTCGAACCTGATCGAGGGCCACAACACCCATCCTCGCGATATCGATCGCGCCCTGGCGGCGGACTATTCCAGCGACCCGCGTCGTAGTGATCTGCAGCTCGAAGCCCGGGCGCACATCGAAGTGCAGCAGATGATCGACGAGCGTGTGAGTGAACTGCCGCGTCCGCCTGCTTCGCGTGCCTTCATCGAATGGACGCATCGGGAGTTCTGCACCCGGTTGCCCGAGAGTCTTCTCGTTGTTGTGAACCCCGACACCGGTGAGCGCGTCCCGGTGGTGCCCGGGCTGTTGCGCGCGCGTACGGTCGCCGTGGGTAGGCATGACGCGCCTGAGGCCGAGGACCTTCCGGCGTTCATGCGCAGGTTCGAGGAAGCGTACGACGCGGGCCGGTTGACGAAGCCGCGTCAGGTGATTGCCGTTGCGGCGGCTCATCATCGGTTTCTCTGGATTCATCCGTTCCTCGACGGCAATGGTCGTGTCGCGCGGCTGATGTCGCATGCGATGTTGCTGGAGATCGGGATCGGCTCTGCGCTCTGGTCCGTGTCGCGCGGACTCGCGCGCAGTTCCGGCGACTACAAACGCCTGCTGATGGCAGCCGATGAGCCCCGCCGCAACGATCTCGATGGGCGAGGGGCGCTCTCTCACGACGCATTGATCGAGTTCTGCAGGTTCTTTCTCGAAATCTGCCTCGACCAGATCCGCTACATGCGCGAACTGCTCGACCCTGCAGAGCTTCAGCGTCGCATGGAGCTGTACGTGCGCGATGAGGAAAGCGCGGAACGACTCCCGAAGCGCAGCTACGCGGTGCTGCGCGAGGCGTTGCTCTCGGGAGAACTGGAGCGAGGTCGCGTGCCTACGCTCATCGACACGAGCGAGCGTACGGCGCGTCGCGTGATCTCCGCGCTGATCGACAAGCGACTTCTGATTTCAGGCTCGCACAAGGCTCCATTGCGACTGGGTTTCCCGATCGATGTAGTCGAGCGCTGGTTCCCCAAGCTCTATCCGGTGGCTTGAGGGCAATGGCAGTGGATTCGCATTGCGGGGGTTGTCTCGAGGGTGATCCAGATCGGGATTCGGAAAGTAGGTCGAAGGCGCGCTGGCGCGGGCTTTCCCGCCTCTTGCTGGTGACGGTCATGTTTCCGGCGGCGGCACTGGCCGGACCGCCCTTCCTTACCGACGATCCCGAGCCGACCGAGACAGGTCGCTGGGAGGTGTATTTGCCCCAGTTTGAATGGCGCGGCAGGGGCCCGGATTTCGAAGGCTCCTTCGGCGCGGAGCTGAATTATGGGGCGGCAAAGAACCTGCAGCTGACGCTGGGGCTGCCGGTCGCGTACGCGCACGACGCCACCGGCTGGCGCACTGGTGCGGACGACATCAGGTTGTCGGTCAAATACCGTGTCTACCAGGATGAGGAATCTGGCGTACAGCTTGCTGTCTTTCCCGGAGTCACGATCCCGACTGGTGGCAATGGATTCGGCGCAGGCAGATCAACGGGGCTGCTGCCGATCTGGATGCAGAAAGAGACGGGACAATGGGTGGTTTTTGGCGGCGGCGGCTATGCGATCAATCCCGGCACAGGCAATCGAAATTACTGGATAGGTGCGGCCAACGTCGCGCGCAAGTTCGCGGACCGCTGGCTGGTCGGGTTTGAAGCGCAAGTTCAGGGTGCTGACACGCTTTCGGGTCAGCGCTCGACCAGTCTCGGAATCGGTACGATATACCGCCTGACCGCGTCGTTGCGGATTCTCGCGAGTGCAGGACCGACGTTCGATGGCGCGGGCGGTCCTCCGACGTTTCACGCGTTCATTGCCATTGGCCACGACTATTGAAGGCTTGCACATGAATCGTACTGACATGAACGAAGCTCTGGCCAAGGTTCCTGCCGTCACGTTGGGATTCTGGGTCATCAAGATCCTGGCGACAACGCTCGGCGAAACCGCTGGCGATTCGGTCAGCATGAGCTGGTTGGGTGAGACCACCAGTGCTGCCACGGGCTGGGGTTACTTGACCGGCACCGGCATTTTTCTGGTTCCGCTGGTGGTGCTGATTCTCGCCCAGATCAAGGCGACGAAATTCCATCCCTGGCTCTACTGGGCAACAATCGTTGCCTCGACCACAGCCGGCACAACGCTTGCGGACTTCTTTACGCGCACGTTGTTTACGAAGCTGGGACATGTCGACCAGGCGATGTCCTACTTGCTGGGTTCCCTGGCGTTGTTCGCGTGCGTGATCGCGACTCTGATGGTGTGGAAGCGCAGTCTGGGTACGGTCAGTGTCGTCAGTGTTAGCGAGCCGCGCGCCGAATGGTTCTATTGGATCACGATCACGTTTTCGCAGACTTTGGGTACTGCGCTCGGCGACTGGACAGCAGACAGTTTCGGAGAATCGACTTTCATGGGTCTGGAATCAGGTTACGTGTTGGGTGCGCTTGTATTCCTGGCCGCGCTCGCTGCAGTCGCGGCAGTCTATCGCCTGACTTCCATGTCCCGCACGGCACTATTTTGGGCGGCCTTTATCTTGACGCGCCCGCTTGGGGCCACTGTCGGCGATTTCCTCGACAAGCCCATCGACAAAGGTGGACTAGATTTCAGTCGGCCGGTGGCGACGTTGATTTTGCTGGCAGCCATGGGGGTCTTGATCGCCGCACTTCCGCAGCGCGCGGGAAAAGCTCACTGATTGGGGCGGGTTCAAGTGAAGACATCAAGGCGCTTCGACCGCTCGCAATTGCAAGCGCGATGTATCGAGACAACAGGTTCCGCAAAATGCGATGCGAAGAAATCGGTTCAATTGTCTTTTGCCATCTATCGCCGGCCGTCTTCTGTAAGCGCCTTATTCTGACGGTCGACTCGACGGTCAATTGCTGCGATCATTTTGAGAAGTCCAATGATCGTAGGTACTTAGATTGGTAGGAGACAATTGAGTGGGAGTAGCCGCCTCGGCCAGGCTTCGACCGTTACAGGATTTCCTTGAAGATATAGAACATCTGGTCAACGAGACGATGCAGCAACCCGCGCTTGCGCCAGGACTCGAGGCTGATTTCGCGGGAATACGGGGCGTATCTCTCGAAGATCCGGTCGAGCCGCTGCGCCGTCGCGGAATCCGTGAAGGCGAGCGTGAACTCGTCGTTGATCTCGAACGAGCGGTCGTCAAAATTGGCCGAGCCGACGCAACACCAGACGCCGTCGATCGTCATGATTTTCTGATGCAGCAACGTCGACGGATATTCGAACAGCCGCACGCCACAGCGCAGCAATTTCTCGAAATTGCGATGTCCCGCGTGCTGCACCATGGGATTGTCCGACCCGCTCGTGGACGGCATCAGGACTCGCACGTCGACGCCGCGTGAAACGGCCCGGCCGAATGCGTCGATCGCCTCTGGCTCCGGAATGAAGTACGGATTCTGGATCCAGATCCGTGACTTTGCGCAGCAGATTGCAGCGTGGTGCAGCAGCTTGACTGCCGGCGCCGAACCCTCCGGTTTCAGGTAGGCGGCGTGGACGGTGATCCCGCCGGCACGCTCGAGCGGCGGAAATACGGCATCGCCCATGAAAAGTTCACCGGTCTCGCCGACCCAGTTCTCGCTGAAGGCCGCCTGCGCACTGTGCACGATCGGTCCCCGCAGCCGGACGCTCACATCCGCGAAATGCTCGCTGTCCTCGGCATCTCCCAGCCAGGAATCGACGATGCAATGACCGCCGGCCAGGGCGACCCGTCCGTCGAGCACGACCAGTTTCCGGTGGTCGCGTTCGTTCATCACGCCGATATTACGAATGTGCCATCGATGGAATTTCACCAGCCGGCACCCAGAGTCCCTGAGCTGCTTTTCCGCGGCCTCGCCCATCCGCCTTGAGCCGGTCGCATCGAGCAGGACCCGCACGGCAACACCCGCGCGCGCGCGGTCGGCCAGCGCGTCGGCTACGCGCTGGCCCAGGACGCCTTCCTTCCAGAGGAAGGTCTCGAAGTGCACCGAGCGGCGCGCATTCGCGATTTCGTCGATCATTACGTCGAAGAACGCGCCATTCTCGAACACCTCGACGCTATTGCCTTCCACCGCCGTGCTCAGTGTCAGCCCCGCCAGCGAGGGAATCAGGTCTTCAATCGGCGCGTCGCAGTCGGCCTTGATCGTGGGGTCGCGGTGGCGCTTGATGGACCAGATGACGACAATGAGAAAGGTGACGACGCCCGCTATGATCATGAGCCAGACCGCGATGGCGCCGCCGATCTCCCTCACGAAGAAATCCTCCACTGCAGAAGGGCGCCCGGATGCGCCCGGCCGGTCTAGCATAATCGCGTGAGCGACGCGTGCGGCGGGCTCCGCGATGGGCCAATATCAGCCACCTGATCCCGGCGCCGACTGGCGGAACCACAGCGTGTCAACCGCAGCCCGAACTGACGTGCGACCCATGATTGTAGATCGGGCCGACCCGCCCGCAATGCGTATCGTCACGCTGAACGCGCACCAGGGTTTTGGCGCGGCGCGCCGGCAGACTGCGCTGTTGCAGATTCGGGACGGGCTGCGAACGTCTGGCGCTGACCTGGTGTTCCTGCAGGAGATTGGCGTCGCAGACAGTCCGGATAACCCTGCCCACCAGTACGAAGTCCTGGCCGACGAGGTCTGGCCGCAACACGCCTATGGGCGCAATGCAGCGTCCACCACCGGCCATCACGGCAATGCGCTGCTGTCAAAGTATCCGATCATCGCGTGGCAGAACATCGATGTTTCAGTCGGCAGGTCGGAACCGCGTGGACTGCTGCATTGCATGATCGACGTCGGGCAGGCGTCGAAACCCATGCATGCGATCTGCGTGCACCTTGCCTTGCGGGAGTCGCACCGCCGGCGCCAGGTCGACCGTCTGCTCGACTTTATCCGGGGTTCGGTGCCGCAGGACGCAACCCTGGTGGTAGCCGGCGACTTCAATGACTGGCGCGAGCGTGCCCATGTGCGGCTGGCTGGCGAACTTGCCCTCGAAGAGATCCATGCGCGGGCGCATGGCCGGCCGGCGCGGACCTTTCCGGCGAGCCTGCCATTGCTGCGGCTCGATCGCATCTACGTGCGCAATCTGCGCCATCGGCCGCTGCGCTTGCCGCGGGCGCTCTGGGCAAGGTTGTCGGATCACGTGCCGGTGGCCGGCGAGGTGCTGGCGTGACAGGTTGGCGCCGCGCTTGGCCTTGGCTGAAGCGAATTCTGCCGGTCGCGCTGGCGCTCGCCGGGCTCGGTGTGATCGGCTGGCGCGCGAGGGAAACCGACTGGAACGAGGTATTCGCTGCTCTGCGCGCGCTGCCCATCAGGACCCTGGCGGCTGGCGCCGTGCTCGCACTCCTCGCTCATGCGGCTTATATCAGCTATGACTTTCTGGCGCGCCGTTATACCGGTCACTCGCTCGGCTTCGCCCGCACCGCGGCTGTGGCCGGAGTCAGTTTCGCCTTCACCCTGAATCTGGGCGGCTTGGTCGGGGGAGTCGCGCTGCGCTACCGGCTCTACGGCCGCTATGGCCTCGGCACCGCCGTCATCACGCGCATCGTCGGTTTCTGCCTGCTGACGAACTGGATCGGCTACTCTGCGCTGGCAGGCGCTGCATTTGGCAGCGGCCTGGTCGAGCTTCCCGATTCCGCGCCTGTCTCCGTCGCCGCACTGCGCGTACTGGGCGCATTGCTGCTGATCATTGCGGCCGCCTATCTGGCGGCATGCAAGTGGTCGCGTCGACGTTGCTGGAATGTGCGTGGCCATGCCATCGAGCTGCCCGATGTCGGCATGGCCTCGCTGCAATTCGTGGCATCGCTGGCGCACTGGTCGCTGGCTGCCGCTGTCCTGTCTGTGCTGCTGCAAGGCAAGTTCGGTTTCGTCACGGTGCTCGGCGCGCTGCTTGCCAGCAGCGTGGCCGGCGTGATCATGCATGTCCCGGCGGGGATCGGCGTCCTCGAGGCCGTTTTCCTGGCGTTGCTCGCGGGCGGCTACCCGACCGCACAATTGCTGGCGGCGCTGCTCGCCTATCGGGTGTTGTTCTACTTCGGGCCACTGATGGCGGCCGGCATCGTCTACCTGGTGCTGGAACTCGAGGCTCGCCGCCGGAAATCCTGACGTGTTCGCCCGGGCCGGGGCCATCCGACCGCCCGCGCCGTTTCGACGTGCAGATCCAGGCCTCCGGTGACATCGGCGTCGCCGGCACGGCCGTGCCGATGGCGGACGACGCCTGGTTGTTCGCCTTCCTCGCCCGCAGGTTATAGGCCACCGCCATGAAGGGGATCGGCGCCCCCGGCTTTCCCTTTGCGTGGATCCGCAGCACGTGCCCGCCTTCGCGGGCGTCGACGGATAGAAGCCGCTGTCGCCGATCAGGAAACTGAACAGCGTCCGGTCCGAGCAAGACACAGGATTAGTAAAACGGCGGCGCTCCCGCGGCGCCTGAACGAGGCTTGCACGAGATGGTCGCGGCAGCGGCAAGCCGCGGCCGGGTGCTTGAGTCCGCACGGCGGCATGCAGGGGATTCCCGGCGCGGCCGACGCGGGGCGGATGTCGGCCAGGATCGGCTGGGATGAGGGCAGAGCCGGTGGACTACCTATCGGCCGGGCGGATCCCAGTCTAGGCCGAGCAGCAGGCAGCCCGTGTCCGTGCGCGTGCCGTGATGGGATCCCGGCTCGTAGACGATCCAGTCGCCCGCTTTCAGCACCGTGCCGTCGTCCTCGACGGCTTCGCCCTCGAGGATCAGGAATTCCTCACGGCAGGTGTGTTCGTGCGGAATCGTGGCGGCGCCCGGCGCCATGCGCATGAGGTAGGAGCCGCGGCCGCTATCCGGGTCATAAGACAAGGGTGCATAGGAAATATCCGGCTGCAGCGGGCCGTCGAGGTCGTATGGCCGCAGCAGGAGGTTTCGCGTCGCGAAGGTCCGCCTTTTCGTCGGCGCCTCGCTCAACGGCCGCCGCTCCCGGCGGAAGCGGCCGGCGATGGCATGCGCCGGCCCGGCCAGGCGGGCGGCGGCCTGACGGGTGCCGGCACAATGCGCGCGGCCGTCCGGGATCCCTCCGATCCGAAGGGATTCGGGTTCGCCGGGCAGACCGTGCCTTTCTTCGGCAACGCGCCACGCAACAGGTAGGCGTCCACGTAGCCCGTCACACATGCGCTGCGACCGTAGGCGGTGTGCCCCCAGCCGGCATACGTCAGCAGCCGGCTGTTCCGCAGGAACCGGCTCGAAGCCACCGCGCCGGCGTAGTCCGTGATTCCGTCAAAGTAATTCCCGACGACGAGCACGGGCGAGGACGTGTGCGCCGTCCAGGGACCGGCGAACCGGTCCGGCGCAACCGGCCAGTGGGCGCAACCGGCGTTTTGCCACCACCAGTACGCCCCGAAGATCGAGCCGGCCTCGGCGAACCTCGCGACTTCGCGGAAGCGCTCGAAAGACCGGGGGTACTGCGTGTCGGCACACTGGTTGGCGTAGTACGCGTCGAAATCGTTCGGATAGCTCGCGCGGTCGGGGTGCATGCGCTCGCGCAGGGTCTCGCGCAGCCCCCGCGCCCGCGCGGCCGCGGCGAAATCTCCCCGCGTCGCCTCGAGCAGGGACGCGAAGAACTCCGCGTAGTCCGGCCAGTACTCCGGCTCATACATGGCGTCAGCCGCGTCGGCCACCAGGTAGTCGTAGCTGTAGAGGGAACCGTCGTCGAGCACGAGCGGCTGTTCCCGCAGGGCCCGGTCAAGCGACCAGTAGCGCTCCGAAGCGCCGCGCCGCCCTGACAGCGGGCAGCCGGCCTCGTCGCAGAGCCGCAGGAACTCCTCGAATTCGGCTGCCGTGGAAATGCGGTCCAGCTTGATGTGGCGGCCGCTTGCCCAGAGTTCCGGGTCGAGCACGCCGTCTATGACGAGCGCACGCACGCGGTTCGGAAAGAGATTGGCGTAGGTGTTGCCGATGTAAGAGCCATACGACCAGCCGACGAAGTTCAACCCGCGGTCCCCGACCGCGCGTCGCAGGAGGTCGAGATCGCGGACCACATCGGCCGTGCTCATGTGGCGGATGATCCGCTCGCCGCGGGAGAAGCAATGGTCGGCCAGCGCACTCAGGTCGTGAAAGAATGGACGCTCCTGCGCACGCTCGTAAGGCAGGTAAGGGAAGATCCACCAGTCGTAAAACGCGGATTCGCTGCGAAAACAATGCAGCGGCTCGGAACTCCCGACGCCGCGCGGGTCGAATCCGACGATGTCGAAACGCCCTTTCAGGCGCCGCGCCATGTAGTCGCCATAACCGCCGAAGATGAGGTCGAGTCCCGAACCGCCGGGGCCGCCGGGATTCAGGAACAGCGTGCCGATGCGGCGCGCCGGATCGCTTGCCGGGACACGGGCGAGGGCGATGCGCGTCTTCGGACCGTCCGGATCGTCGTAATCAAGGGGCACGCGCGCGGTTGCGCACTCGTAATCCGGGAAGTCGGCGCACTGCTGCCAGGCGAGCCCGGGCACCTGCGGCGCGCCGTCCGCTCGCGCGATGCCTGCGCACAACACGCAGGCGGCGAGGAACGCAATCCGAAGGCCGGCTTTCGCGGATTCCGGGCAGTTCATGAGGCACACTTGGTTCGCTGGCGGCAAGATAGTACACGATGAAAGACGTCGACTGGATTCGCAGGGCGCTCTCGCTCGCTGCGCGCGCCGAAGCCGAGGGCGAGATACCGGTCGGTGCACTGGTCGTGCGCGACGGGGAAGTGCTCGGCGAAGGCTGGAACAGACCGGTGGCCCTGCGCGACCCGACGGCCCACGCCGAGGTCCTTGCCCTGCGCAGCGCCGCGCAGAAGTTCGGCGACTACCGGCTCGGCGGCACCACCCTCTACGTCACGCTCGAGCCGTGTCCGATGTGCGCGGCCGCCATCGCCCACGCCCGAGTCGAGCGCCTGGTCTTCGGGGCCTGGGACCCGCGCCAGGGTGCGGCGGGCAGCGCTTTCAACCTCGTTACGGCGCCCGGATTGAATCACCGCGTAGACACCTTCGGAGGCGTCCTGTCGGAAGAGTGCGGCGCGATGCTGAAACGCTTCTTCAGCGCGAGGCGCTAGTCACGCTGGGGTCGTCCGGGACCATCCAGCGCAGCAGCTCGGCATAGGTCTGCACGTTGCGAACGAAGCCGACCGGCTCCCAGCCGCGCGCGTAGCCCCGCTTGAGCGATGTGAAGTAGCGTTCCTGGGCGAGCAGCGGCAGGTTTGCGCGTACGTCGGGCCAGCTGTCCGGATCTTTCCCGAGGTGTTGAGTCAGGACTCGCGCATCCTCGAGGTGCCCGTAGCCCACGTTGTAGGCTGCGAGCGTGAGCCAGGTGCGATCGGGCTCCGGGATACGCTCCGGAATCGTTCGTTCGACCAGCCGGAAGTAGCGGGCGCCGCCCTGGATGCTGTCACGCGGGTTGGCGCGATCGGCGATGCCGACCCGTTTTGCGGTCTCGGCCGTCAACATCATGAGTCCCTGCACGCCGGTCGGCGAGATCGCGCTCTCGTCCCAGTGCGACTCCTGGTAGGCAATCGCGGCGAGCAGGCGCCAGTCGATACCCGACTCGGCGGCGGCTTCCTGGAACCAGGCCTGGTACCGAGGCAGCCGCTCGCGCACGCCGGCGACGAAGTTCGCGGCGTCCACGCGGTCATAGCGGACGAGCGAACGGCGATATCGCTCCAGGATGTCGGCGAGGCGCCCATCCGAGGCGATATCCGAGAAAAAGCGCTCGACCTCGCGCATGAGATCGTCGCCGTGAGGCGAGAGTGCCCAGGCGACGGCTTCCGATTCGGCCAGTTTGAACGCAGGCCGCAAGTCCGGGTAGAAGTGCCGGCCGAGGGAGAACTCGGTCGAGTCCGCCACCGTGACGTCGGCCTCGCCCGCGGCGACGCGTGCGAGCAAGTCGAGCGCATCGCCCTTGCGAACTTCCCGCCAGGCCAGTCCCGGGATGGACCGGGCGAGCCGCCGCAAGGTCGCGGCATGGGTCGAGTCCCGCAGCACCACGACGCGGCGGCCGGCGAGGTCGGCTGGCGATTTCGGCAGCGCGTCGCCGACGCGATAGACGACGTACTGGTCGATGTGCTGGAACACCGGCCCGAAGCGCACGCGCCCCGGGTCATCGCCCGCAACGAGGCCGGCCGCGGCGATGTGTGCGCGATTGCGTGAAACCGCGACCAGCGTGCCGGCAGTGGTCTGGGCAATGGAAAGCTCGAGCCGTACGCCGAGCCGCTTCGCGAAGTCGCGGGCAAGCTCGTATTCCGGCCCTTCCGGCCCGGCCGCGCCTTCGTAATAGGCGAGGGGGCTGTTGCGCGTGACGACCCGCAGGACGCCCTGCCGTTGCACCTGTTCGAGCGTCCCGGGCATGCGCGAACAGGTGCCGAGCATCGCAGCCGCAAGCGCAATGGCGGGGAGGAAAAATTCTACTCGTGGCCGCTGCCTTGCGATTGCTTTGGGCGCGGCTGCCGGGTCCATTGTTGTAGAATAGCCGCTCCGGGAGGGCCTGCTATGACGGCATCCGGAATCCTGCACGGAGAGGTACCGAAGCGGTCATAACGGCACCGACTCGAAATCGGTTGAGGGCATTACGCCCTACGTGGGTTCGAATCCCACCCTCTCCGCCAATTCCCGCGCCGCTACACTAGGACGATGGCCGCGATTGCCGGATTGCGCCCCGAGCCGACCCGGACACCGCGGCGGGACGTCTCGCTGCTGCGCTGGGTCTGGCGCGCCTACATTCGCAATGCATTGATCCCGTTGCTCCTCGTCGAGCTCGTGCTCGTCGCCGTCTACCTCACGAGCCACGGCTGGTCGCAGCGCAAGAACGTCGCGGCGCTCGCCGACGTCGCGCGCCAGGAGCTGACGCGGATTGCGGACGACGAATCATCGGTCCTCGAGCAGCGGCTGGGCCAGGTCGCGAGCCTGACGGACGTGCTGCGGCGCCAGGCGGCGACGGCCCTGACGGCCCCCGTGCCGCGTTCGCGCGACCGCGCACGCCTGCGGCGCCAGGCGAACGGCGCGCTGACGACCTGGTACGACGACGGGGGCAGCGCCGTTTACTGGTCGACGCGCACGAACCCGGGGCGCGAGGCGTTTGACAGGCTGGAGCAGCTCGCGACGCTCGACCCGCTGCTGCGGAATATCACGCTCACGAGCCCGCTCGTCGTGCAGGCCTACGTCAACACGCACGACTCGCTCAATCGCATCTGGCCTTGGATCGACACGGCCTCGATGTTCGACCCGGACATGAACATTCCCGATTTCAACTTCTATTACGAGGCGGATGCGCGCCACAACCCGTCCCGAGCCGTCGTCTGGACCGATGCTTACGTGGACCCGGCGGGCAAGGGCTGGCTCGTCTCCGCGATCGCCCCGGTCTACCGCAAGGACTTCCTCGAGGCGGTGGTCGGCGCCGACGTCACCATTGACCGCATCATCGCGGACGTCCTGCGCCAGGACGTGCCTTGGGACGGCTTCCTCGTCCTGGTCGGAAAGTCCGGCACGCTGCTGGCGCTCCCGCCCCAGGGCGAAAAGCTCTTTCACCTGAAGGAACTGACCGAGCACCGCTACCTGGATGCGATCCGCGCCGACACCTTCAAGCCGGAGGCATTCAATGTCTATCGGCGCGGCGACCTCGCCCGGATCGGGGAGATGCTGCGCACGCAGGCGGCGGGCAGCGGCAGGCTCGACGGCACGGAGCCGCATCTCGTGGCCTGGCAGACGATCCCGGCCGTCGGCTGGAAGCTGATGAGCGTCGTGCCGGAAGCGGCTGTATTCGGTCCGTCGCGCACGCTGAATCGTGATCTCGCGGCCGTCGGCTGGGTGCTGGTCGCGGGCCTCGTCGCTTTCTACGCGGTTTTCTTCACGTTTCTCTACCGCCGCGCGCGGTACGTGAGCCGTTCCATCGCCGAGCCCCTCGCGCAGATTGAGCGCATGGCTCACCGCATCGCAGTCGGCGAGTACGAGCAGGCGTCGCCGGATTTCGAAATCAGCGAATTGCGCCACACGGTCGGGGAGCTCGGGCAGCTCGGCCGCCTGCTCGGCGATTCGAACCGGGCGCGGGCGGAAGCAGAAGCGCAGCTCAAGGATCGAAACGAGGAGCTGTCGACGATTCTTTCGCTGTCGCCGGACGGCCTCGTATCGTTCGATGCCGATGGCTGGGTGACGGAGACCAACCCGGCCTTCCTCACGCAGACGGGCTGGCGGCGCGAGGGGCTGATCGGCCTGTCCCACGCCGCATTCTGGGCGCGGCTTGGCGAACTCGGCGATGCGGCCGAGCCGGAGCCGGGCGGCGCCTGCATCCTGCGTCTGCCGCGGCCCCGGCCCATCGTGCTCGAGTGCCGCGTCGTCGGCGCGTACGGCGGCGCCAGGGTCGCGTATTTTCGGGACGTGACCCAGGCGGACGAGCTCGATCGCGCGAAAAGCCGGTTTGTCGCGACAGCGGCACACGAGCTGCGGACGCCGATCGCTGTGATCACGGGCTACGCGGAATTCCTGGAGGCGAGCGATCCGCCGCCCGTGCAGCGCGGCGAGATCCTGGGGACGATGCGCCGTCACGGCGACCAGATCGCCGGTATCGTGACGGAACTGCTCGATCTTGCGCGCATCGAAGCGCGGGCCGGCCGCGATTTCACGATGCTCCGGCAGCGGCTCGCGCCCATCGTGCAGCGCTTCGTCGAGGGATTCCGCATCGGCGAGTACGCGCGCGTGCCGACCCTGGAGGGCGATATCGGCGACGCCAAAGTGTTCGTGGATGCCGGCAAGTTCAGCCAGGCGCTGATGAACGTCCTTGCCAACGCCTGCAAGTACTCCCCGGCCGGTTCGCCGCTGGCCCTGCGGCTGGTCTCGACGCCGGCCGAAGTCGGCGTCAGCATCGGCGACAGCGGCGAGGGCATGGACGAGGAGACGCAGGGCCGGATCTTCGAGGCCTTCTATCGCGCCGAGTCGACCGCGGGCGTCGCGGGCACCGGCCTCGGGATGAGCATCGTCAAGGAGATCATGGATATCCATCGCGGCCGCATCGAGATCGAGAGCGCGCCGGGCAAGGGGACCGTCGTCACGTTGTGGCTTCCGCGCGCGTCGCCGCGCGGTTGACGCACCCCGGGGCCGACCGTACGATGCCCGGCCCGGCCTTTCATGGTGGCTCGCGCCGGTTCCTCCGCGACGATCAGCCGTGAACCCCGCCAGGCCCGGAAGGGAGCAACGGTAGCGGCGGTATCGGGTGCCGGAGGGGTGCCGGCGCGGGTCGCCTCCCGACCCGCCCCGCAGATGCGCGATGATGGCGGTCGGGCGCAAAGGAGACTGATGAGCTATCTCGTCCTCGCGCGCAAGTGGCGGCCCCGTAATTTCTCCGAACTGGTCGGCCAGGAGCACGTGCGCCAGGCGCTGGTGAACGCGCTCGATTCCGGGCGCGTCCACCATGCCTTCCTGTTCGCCGGCACCCGCGGCGTCGGCAAGACGACGATCGCACGGATCCTCGCGCGCGCGCTCAATTGCGAGCGTGGCGTCGGCTCCGCGCCCTGCGGCGAATGCGGCGCCTGCCGCGAAATCGACGAGGGGCGTTTCCCCGACCTGATCGAGGTCGACGCGGCCTCGCGCACCAAGGTGGACGACACGCGCGAGCTGCTCGAGAACGTGCAGTACCTGCCGACCCGCGGGCGCTTCAAGGTCTACCTGATCGACGAAGTGCACATGCTGTCGGCGCACTCCTTCAACGCGCTGCTGAAGACGCTCGAGGAGCCGCCGCCGCACGTCAAGTTCCTGCTGGCGACGACCGACCCGCAAAAGCTTCCGGTAACCGTGCTGTCACGCTGCCTGCAGTTCAACCTCAAGCGTCTGCCGGCCGCGCTGATCGCAGGACGCCTCTCGCAGATCCTCGCCGCCGAAGGCATCGAATCAGAAATGCCGGCCGTCCAGCTGCTTGCGCGTGCTGCGGACGGGAGCCTGCGGGACGCTCTTTCGCTGCTCGACCAGATGCTCGCCTTCGGCGGCGGCCGGGTTGTCGAGGCGGACGCCCGCACGATGCTCGGCACCGTGGACCGGATGCAGGTCGTTCGCCTCGTCGAGCGCATGGCGGCGGGCGACGCGCCGGGCCTGTTCGCGGCCGTCGCCGCGATCGACGAGTACGCGCCCGACTACGGGCTGCTCCTCGATGAGATCGCCGCGCTCCTGCAGAAGGTCGCATTGCACCAGGCGGTACCCGGACTTGGCGAGGACGAGACCCACGCGCCGGAGACACTCGCGGCACTGGCGGAGCGGATTCCGGCCGAGGACCTCCAGCTCGCCTTCCAGTGCGCCATCCTGGGACGGCGCGACCTGGAACTCGCGCCCGATCCGCGCACTGGCTTCGAGATGACGTTGCTGCGCATGCTCGCCTTCCGCCCCGCGCCCGCGACCGCGACCGCGACCGGCGCTGAGCGCGAAATCGCCGCGGAGCGTCCGGCAGTGGCGCCGGCGCAGCCGGCGGAAAAGTCGGCGGGCGCTGCGCCGCCTGCGCAGGGCGACTGGCCGGCGCTGCTTGCGCGGCTCGAGTTGAAAGGCCCGGCCCGTCAACTGGCCGGCAACTGCCAGTTGGTCGCGCGCAATGGCGACCATTTCCGATTCCTGCTGGACGAGCGAGCGAGCGCGCTCCACACGCGCCAGCTCGAGGAGCGTTTCGTGCGGGCGCTCCGCACGGCCGTCGGCTCCGATGTCACGGTCGAGATCGGGCGCGGCGGGGCTGGCGACACGCCGGCACGGCGCGAGGCGCAGGCGCGCGATGAACGCATCGAGAAAGCCCGGGCTTCGCTCGAGGGCGACCCGTCGGTGCAAGCGCTCCGGGACCGCTTTGGCGCCGTGTTGCAGCCCGATTCGATCAAGCCCGTCGGGTAGAATGCCGGCATGAAACCGAACATCGGGCAATTGATGCGCCAGGCCCAGCAGCTGCAGGACAAGATGCAGAAGGCCCAGGAACAGATCGGCGCGCTCGAGGTCATCGGTGAAGCCGGCGGCGGCATGGTCAAGGTGACCATGAACGGCCGTCACGAGGTGCGGCGCGTCGAGATCGATCCGGGCGTCGCGGCCTCGGACCGCGAGATGCTCGAGGACCTCGTGGCCGCGGCCTGCAACGACGCTACGCGGCGCGTGGCCGAGGCCGTGAAGGAGCACATGGCCGGGGCGATGGGCGGGATGCAGCTGCCGGCGGGCATGAAGCTGCCATTCTGATCGCGCGGCCGTGAAGTACTCACCCGGACTGTCGCGCCTCATCGAGGCCCTGCGCGTATTGCCGGGCGTGGGGCCCAAGTCGGCCCAACGCATGGCATTCCACCTGCTCGAGCGCAACCGCGAGGGTGGCCGGGCGCTGGCGCGCGCACTCGAGGAGGCGGCAGTGAACGTCGGGCACTGCCGGCGCTGCCGCATGCTGACGGAAGGCGAATCGTGCGAAATCTGCTCTTCGCCCCGGCGCGATGCATCGGCACTCTGCATCGTCGAATCGCCCGCGGACGTCGTTGCGGTCGAGCAGTCGGGTGGCTATGCAGGCCGCTACTTCGTGCTCATGGGCCACCTGTCGCCGCTCGACGGCATCGGCCCGGAGCAGCTCGGGTTCGACCGGCTCGAAGCGCTGCTCGATGAAGGCGAGATACGCGAGGTGATACTCGCGACCAATCCGACCGTCGAAGGCGAGGCGACCGCGCATTTCATCGGCGAGGCGGTAGCGCGCCGCGGCATTCGCGCGACGCGCATCGCGCATGGCGTGCCGGTCGGCGGGGAACTCGAGTACGTCGACGGCGGCACGCTCGCCCACGCGCTCGCCGGGCGCCAGCTCATCGCCTGAGCCGCGGCGGCGCGCGCGCCGCCATGTCCTCCGCGAGCGCGAGCAGCTGGCGATAGCTGTCGAGGCGCCGCATTGCGATGTCCCCGGCCGCGACGGCCGCCGCCACTGCACAGCCCGGCTCGCGCCGGTGCAGGCAGTCCCGGAACCGGCATTGCGCGGCTTCTGCCGCGATCTCGCGGTAGCCGCCGGCCACGTCGCGCGCCGCAGGCAGGGGCGGCGAGAAGTCGCGCACGCCCGGCGAGTCGATCAGTTCCCCGCCCGACGGCAGCGCGTAGAGTGAAGCCGTGCTGGTGGTGTGCCGGCCGTTTTCGCTCGCGCGCGAGACTTCGTCGACTGCCGCCTCGACACCCGGGACCAGCCGGTTCGTGAGCGAACTCTTGCCGACGCCCGACTGCCCGACCAGCACGCTCGTGCGGCCGGCAAGTTGCGCGCGCAGCGCATCGATCCCCTCGTTGCCCTGCCTGCTCGACCGCAGCACCGGGTAGCCGATGCGGCCGTATTCCTCAAGCGTCGCCCCGAGGGCGCCGGCCGGAAGGTCGTCCTTGTTCGCGACTACGCAGGCATCGAGTCCTGCCCATTCGGCTGCGGCGAGATAGCGGTCGCAGAGGCCGAAGTCGGGTGCCGGCACCGGCGCAACCACGGCGACGAGCTGGGTCAGGTTGGCGGCGACCGGCTCGGCGGTGCCGCGCGCCGAGATGCGCGAAAGCAGCGTTGCGCGCGGCAGGGTCTCGACGATGGTGCCGGCGCCACCCTCGGTCGGGCCGGGCAGCCAGCGCACGCGGTCGCCGCAAACCACGGCGAGGCGGCGGCCATGCAGCCGGCAGTGCACCAGCAAACCGGATTCATCGAGGACGCGGGCGTCGCGGCCGTGGCTCGCCACCACGCGGCCGGCGCGCGCGCTCATGCCGCGCGCGCGGGCACCAGGCGTGCGATGCGCGCGACTGCCGGCGGGTGCGAGGCGTGGAAGGCCACGTAGAGCGGGTCGGGTGTCAGGGTCGAGGCGTTGTCGCGATACAGTTTCACCAGCGCGTCGGCCAGCACCTGGGCGTCCGCGTGCGCCGCCGCGTAGCGGTCGGCCGCGTATTCATGGCGACGTGACAGCCACGCCGACAGCGGCTGGAGCGGCCACAGGAATGCCGGCGCTGCGAGCGTGACGAGGAGCAGGAGCGTCGCGCCGGAACCCGCGGGTACGCCGAGTGCCGGCTGGAACCAGGGAGTCCTCGCAAGCCAGGCCAGGACCGCAAATCCCGCGAATGCGGCCGCGATCGAGGCCGCGAGCCGGAATGCCACGTGCCGCAGGCGGAAATGCCCCAGCTCGTGGGCGAGCACAGCCGCAAGCTCGTCCGTCTCCAGCGCGGCCACGAGCGTGTCGAAAAAAACGATGCGCTTGTTGCGGCCCAGGCCCGTGAAGTACGCGTTGCCGTGCGCACTGCGCCGCGAGCCGTCCATCACCAGGATCCCGCGTGGCTCGAAGCCGCAGCGGCGCGCCAGCGATTCGACGGCTTCCCGCAGGCGGCCGGCCTCGAGCTCGTGGAATCGGTTGAACAGCGGCGCGATGAGCCGCGGCCAGGCCCATCCGGCCAGCACCGAGAACGCAGCCCAGGCGCCGAAGGCCCACAGCCACCAGGCGGCGCCGGCGCGCTGCATGAGCCACAGCACCAGTGCGATGACGGGCAGCAGCAGGACCGCGCCGATCGCGATGCCCTTCAGTGCATCCTGCGCAAACAGTGCGGGCGACCTGCGGTTGAAGCCGAAGCGCGCCTCGATGCGAAACGTGCGCCACGCGTCGAATGGCAGGCCGACGGCGGCCAGCACGAGCAGCGTCGCAGCGATAGTCGCGACGCCGTGCATTACGCCCTGCAGGCCGGCCCGCGCGAGCCCCGCGTCGATGTCGGCGATGCCGCCGCCGAGCGTCAGCGCAAGCAGCAGGAGCGCGCCCGCGATGCCCTCGGCAGCGGCGAGCCGCGCCTGCGCAACGGTGTAGTCGGCGGCCCTTGCGTGTTCGCCCGGCCCGATGGCAGCGGCGAACGGCGCCGGCACGCGCTCGCGCTGACTGCGCACGGCGTGCACCTGCCGCGCCAGCAGCCAGCTCTCGACGCCGAGCATCCCGGCGAGCGCGACGATGAACAGGAGCGTGAAGGGATGCATGGCGCGGGGAGAGGGTCACTGTAGCCTCTGCTAAGATCGACGGCAACATGGCGCAGGATGACCGGCTGATCTGGATCGACCTCGAGATGACCGGCCTCGTCCCGGAGCGCGACCGCATCATCGAGATTGCGACGGTCGTGACCGACGCGGACCTGGCGGTGCTCGCCGAGGGGCCGGTCATCGCGCTGCGCCAGTCCGAGGCGGCGCTTGCCGCGATGGATGAATGGAACACGCGCACGCATGCGGGAAGCGGGCTGGTGGCACGCGTGCGCGCCAGCGGCGCCGACGAGGCTGCGGCGGAGCGCTCGACGCTCGACTTCCTCGCCGCGCATGTCGCCGCCAACCGCTCGCCGATGTGCGGGAACAGCGTCTGCCAGGATCGACGCTTCCTGGCGCGCTGGATGCCGGAGCTGGAACGCTACTTCCACTACCGAAACCTCGACGTCAGCACGCTCAAGGAACTGGCACGGCGCTGGGCGCCCGAGGTGGCGGCCGGCATCGCCAAGGAGTCGCGCCACACTGCGCTCGCCGACGTGCACGAGTCGATCGCGGAACTCAGGCATTACCGGGCCGCGCTGTTTGCCGCGCCATGGAACGCGCCGCGGCTGTGAGCCCCGGCCCGCCCGTGCGGCACGCCGGCGCCTGCCACTGCGGCCGCGTGCGCATCGAGGTGCTCGCGCCCGCCGACCTCGACCTGCTCGAATGCAACTGCTCGATGTGCGCGCGCTCCGCCTACCTGCACCTGATCGTCGGCGCCGAGGCATTCCGCCTGCTGTCTGGCGTCGACGACCTGGTCGAATACCGCTTCGGCACCGGCGTCGCGCAGCACTTCTTCTGTCGCCACTGCGGCGTGAAGTGCTTCTACGTCCCGCGCTCCCACCCGGACGGTTACAGCGTCAACGCCCGTTGCCTCGACCCCTCCACCATCAGGTCAATGCGGGTCCAGCCCTACGACGGTCAAAATTGGGAAGCGGCTCGAAGTAGTCTCGACGCGCGCTGATCGCGCCGGGCGGGTTCCCCGAGCGAGCGCGTAAGTTCCGGCGGCGCGAGCGAGGGGTCCCCGCCCGGCGCGCCAGCGGGCGGCCCTATTGCTTTACGCCGTTAGCCAGATACAACCACGTCTCCAGAACAGTATCCGGGTTCAACGACAGCGAGTCGATGCCCTGGTCGACCAGCCAGCGCGCGAAGTCGGGGTGGTCGGACGGGCCCTGGCCACAGATGCCGATGTACTTGCCGGCGTCCTTGCAGGCCTTGATCGCGAGCGACAGCAGCGCCTTGACCGCCGGATCGCGCTCGTCGAACAGCGCAGCGAGGATGGCGGAGTCGCGGTCGATGCCGAGCGCAAGCTGCGTCATGTCGTTCGAGCCGATCGACATGCCGTCGAAATGCTCGAGGAAATCGCGCGCGAGCAGCGCGTTGGTCGGCAGCTCGCACATCATGATCACCTTGAGTTCATTCTTGCCGCGCTCGAGTCCGTTCCGGGCGAGCAGCTCGACCACGCGCCGGCCCTCGGCCACGGTGCGCACGAAGGGCACCATGACCTGGACGTTCGTGAGCCCGATCTCGTCGCGAACGCGCCGCAGCGCCCGGCATTCGAGCTCGAAGCACGGCCCGAAGGCGGCGTCCGTGAAGCGCGAGGCGCCGCGGAAACCGAGCATCGGGTTTTCTTCGTGCGGCTCGTACTGTCGCCCGCCGATCAGGTTCGCGTATTCGTTCGACTTGAAATCCGACAGCCGCACGATCACCGGCCGCGGCGCGAAGGCGGCCGCGATGCTCGCGATCCCCTCGGCGAGCTTGGCGACGAAGAATCCGACCGGGTCGTCGTAGCCCGCCATCTGCCGGCGCACCTGTGCCTGCACGCCCGCGTCGAGCGTCGCGAATTCGAGAAGCGCGCGCGGGTGCACCCCGATCATGCGGTTGATGATGAACTCGAGTCGCGCGAGTCCCACGCCGTGGTTGGGGATCGAGGCGAAGTCGAAGGCCCGGTCGGGATTGCCGACGTTCATCATGATCCGCACCGGAGGCTCCGGCAGCGCGTCGAGCTCGACCTTTCGCTGCTCGAAGTCCAGCCGGCCCTGGTAGATGAAGCCGGTATCGCCTTCCGCGCAGGAGACCGTGACCGGCTCTCCGTCCCGGATCGTGCGGGTCGCGTCGCCGCATCCCACCACCGCGGGGATGCCGAGCTCGCGCGCGATGATCGCGGCATGGCAGGTGCGGCCGCCGCGGTTCGTGACGATGCCCGCGGCGCGCTTCATGACCGGCTCCCAGTCCGGGTCGGTCATGTCGGAGACGATGACGTCGCCCGGCTGCACGCGAGACATCTCGCGCGCGCCCGACACGACGCGGGCCGGGCCGGCGCCGATGCGCTGTCCGATCGCGCGCCCGCGCGCAAGCACGCGCGAGCGCTGCTTCAGGGTGTATCGCTGGATCGAGCGTCCGGCACGGCTCTGCACGGTTTCCGGACGCGCCTGCAGCACGTAGATCGCGCCGGTCTCGCCGCACTTGCCCCACTCGATGTCCATCGGGCAGCCGTAATGCGACTCGATCACCAGCGCCTGCCGCGCGAGCTCGTGCACGTCCTCGTCCGTCAGGCAGAAGCGCGCGCGGTCCGCGGGCGGGGTGTCCGCGACCTCGACCCAGCGGCCGGGTCCGGGATCCGCCGAGTAGCCCATGCGCGAGGCCTTGGAGCCGAGGTTGCGGCGGATGATGGCGGGCCGCCCGGCGCGCAATGCCGGCTTGTAGACGTAGAACTCGTCCGGATTCACGGCCCCCTGCACGACCAGCTCGCCGAGGCCCCAGGAGGCGGTGATGAACACGGCGTCGCGGAAGCCCGACTCCGTGTCCAGCGTGAACATGACCCCGCTGGCGCCGAGGTCGCTGCGCACCATGTGCTGGATGCCGACCGAGATCGCGACCTGGGCATGGTCGAAGCCCTGGTGGGTGCGGTACGAGATCGCCCGGTCGGTGTAGAGCGATGCATACACCTGGTGCATCGCGGCGAGCACGGATTCGGGCCCGCGGACGTTGAGGAAGGTTTCCTGCTGGCCAGCGAAGGAGGCGCCGGGCAGGTCCTCCGCCGTGGCCGACGAGCGCACGGCGACAGCGGCGCCGCCTCCGCCTCCGCCCAGGGCGGCGGCTGCCGCCAGCACCTCGCGCTCGAGCGCCGGCTGGAACGGCGTTTCCAGGATCCATCCGCGGATCGCCGCGCCGACGGCCGCGAGACGCGTCACATCGTCGACGTCGAGGCCCTCGAGCTCGGCGGCGATGCGCCGTCCAAGGCTGCCCTGCGCCAGGAAGTCCCGATAAGCCTGCGCCGTGGTCGCGAACCCGTCCGGCACGCGCACGCCGGCATCGGCGAGCCGGCCGATCATCTCGCCGAGCGAGGCGTTCTTGCCGCCGACCGACTCGACGTCCGTCATGCGTAATCTGGCGAAGGGAACTGTGTAACCGGCCACGCGCGATCCTCGCTCGTTCCGCACCTGCTACGATCTGCCGCGCGGCCTGCGCGCCGGGCCGCGCGCCACTGGATGATGCGCCATGAAGCAGCGACGAACCGTCTTTTTCGTTTCAGACCAAACCGGCGTGACCGCCGAGACGATGGGACACAGCCTGCTGACGCAGTTCGACGGCATGGAATTCAGGCCGGTCACTTTGCCATTCATAACCACCGTTGACAAGGCGCTCGAGGCGGTGGCGAAGATCGACCAGTCGGGCCTGGAGGAGGGCGCGCGCCCGATCGTGTTCGCGACGCTGGTGAACGCCGATATCCGCGACGCGCTGCGCGAGGCGCGCTGCCTGTTCCTGGATTTCTTCGATGCATTTCTCGGCCCGCTCGAGCAGGAACTCGGCCAGGCCTCGGCGCACGTGCTCGGGCGCGCGCACGGCATGGCGGACCTCAATGCCTACACCATGCGCATAAACGCGACGAACTTCGCGCTCACCAACGACGACGGCGCCCAGACGCGCGATTACGAGCGCGCCGACGTGATCCTGATCGGGGTTTCGCGCTCCGGGAAGACGCCGACCTGCCTCTACATGGCGCTCCAGTACGGCGCATTCGCCGCCAACTACCCGCTCACCGAGGACGACCTCGAAAGCGGCGGCCTGCCTGCGGCCGTCGAGCCCTGGCGCAGGAAGCTGTTCGGCCTCACCATCGAGCCCGGCCGCCTGCAGCAGATCCGCCAGGAACGGCGCCCCGACAGCCGCTACGCGTCCGCGCAGCAATGCGCGTTCGAGGTGCGCGCGGCGGAGCAACTGTTCGAGCGTCATGGCTTGCCCTACCTGGAGACCACCGACACTTCGATCGAGGAGATCGCGAGCCGCGTGCTGGAGCGTCTCTCGATCCCGCGGCGCGTGAGGCCGTGACGGATTCGTGACATCGCGCACGATTCACGGGGGGTTTCGGCCGGAAACGCCGTGATATAGTCAAATCCATGTTGACGGACACCCTCTGCCCGATCACCTGGCGCGCGCGGCCGCGCTCATTCGTGAGCCTCATGACGCTCTACGAAAGCAATTACATCCGGCTCGGCTGGCTGGTGCCGGGCCTCGCGAAGCTGCGCGGCTCGCTGCGCTCCGAGGTTGCCGGCGAGCCTGCGCTCGAGTTGTCGGTCGTCGAACAGTGCCGTTACACGACGGCGCTGCAACTGACCTATCTCTTCGGCGACGGCGCGAATGCCGCGCGCGAGCCGGAGCTCGAGATTCGCGTTTATCACGACGCGCGCCTGGCCGAAGCCTGCGGCTCCGGCGGGCTGCCCGTGCACCCGGGCCTGCGCAGGCTCGCGGCCGCCGTCCCGCCCAGCCGCGGCGCGCGCTGGTCCTGCAACATGCTGCTTAACAAGTGGCTCGAGTACTGCGTCGGCAGCGGCCACCGCTTCGCGGTGCCCGCCGCCTGAGCCCGAGCCATGGCCGTCATGCTCCCCGACAAGTGGTCGCAACTGAAGCTGCCTTCGATCGGCAAGGCCGACCCGGCCGAGCAGGAGCGGCTGCTCAAGCTGTTCTGGAACCGGGCCGAGCTCAAGAAGGAACTGCAGAGCCTCGACGACCAGCTGCACAACTTGCGCAACAAGCTGAAGCAGCAGGAGAACGCGAATTCGCGCCTGCAGCAGCAGCTCGAGCAACTCGAGGTCCTGCTCGGAAATCCCGAGCGCGGAGTGGACGCGCTGGTCCACTTCGGGCTGAAGGCGCTGTGGCGCGCCTGCCGCGAGCAGCTCGAGAAGTTTGCGGCGGAGCTGAAGCTCGAGCGCCAGGAAGCGCAGCGCAAGCTGCAGCTCGCGGAGTTCCAGCAGGACCGCGCCGAGCGCATGAAAGTCGCCGACGAAAGGCTGCGCCAGGCGCAGGAGGTCGGCGATGCGGAACGCGCGCGCTCGTCCGAGCTCGACGCGCGGCTGGCGCAGCTGCAGCGCTTCTGGCATTACTTCAGGCGCCGCGCCGTGGCGGCAGAGATCCTCGTGCAGCGCGAGCGCTGCGCGGGCGCCGAGCGGCACCTCGCGGACATGCAGGAATCTCATCGCACGATCGAGAAGGAACCCTGGCCCGAATTCCCCGGCCTCACGATCGAAGGTCGCCGGCTCGTGAACCTCGCGGTCATCGCCTACGCCCAGCACCTGTTCGCGCGGCTCGCGGTCTCCGGCCTCGCCATGGACGCGCGCCTCGCCAACAACCGGAGCGTCGAGAGCGCACGCCATGGGAACCTGGACGCCTGCCTCGCGCGGCTGCGCGAGATCGCGCAGGCGCTCGCGCTCGTGAACGCCCAGGATGGCCTCACCGCGGAGATCAAGAAGCGCGGCGAAAAGATGGCGCCGGGCGCCACCTGGCGCAATGCCAATGAAACCGTGCCGCAGCCGGCCTCCCTGCCGCCCGCCGGCACCGGCGGCATACCGGACGCGAACGTGCTCGTGGACGACTACTGGGACGTCTACAAGGTCCTGCTGCGCTGAAGCAGCGAAGGGGACGGACCCCTTCATATTCGTGAAGGGGTCCGTCCCCTTCGATTTCGTCAGCGTGCTTCTGCCGCCGGTTCTCCGCCGTGCGAGAACAACTTGATCCGCTGCCGCCAGATATTCATGTCGTCGAGCCAGACGAAGAACAGCGGCACGAAGAACAGCGACGTGATGCTGCCGAAGAACAGCCCCGACATCAGCGCGCGAGCCATCGGGTAATACGCCGGGCCGTCGCCGCCGATCTGGGTATGGCCGATCGCGAGCGGCAACATCGCCAGCAGCGTCACCACGGTCGTCATCAGGATCGGTCGCAGGCGATGGCGCGCCGCCTCGAGGATGGCGTCGTGCCGGTTCATGCCCTCCTTACGCAGGTCGATGACGTGCGCGATCAGCACGATTCCGATGTTCACGATCACGCCTATCAGGATCATGATCCCGAGCATCGACATGAACGACACGGGAGTCGCCGTGATCGCGAGGCCCCAGAAGACGCCCACGATCGCGAAGATGATCGAGGAGATGATCGAGACCGGGTATAGCAGGGACTCGAACAGCGAGGCCATCACGAGGAATATCAGCGCGACCGCGAGCAGAATGTTCGTCTGCATCGTCTGCGCCGTGTTGTCGCTGTCCTCGACGCTGCGGCCGTACTGCCAGCCGACGCCGGGCGGCAGGGGGAACTCCTTCATGACCGCGTCGACGCCCTTCTTGACCTCGTCGAGCGAAGAGTCGTCCGAGATGATCCCCTCGATGACGACCGAGGTGAGCTGGTCCACGCGCTCGATGGTGCGCGCCGTCTGGTCGATGCGGAAATTGGCGACCGCGCCAAGGCTGCTGCGCGTCCCGTCCGGCAGGTAGAGCGGCGTCGAGGCGAGGTCCTCCAGTGTCTGGCGGTTGTCGGCCCGGAACGCGAGTCGCATCTGGATCTCGCGGTCGTCTGCCCGGAACTCCTTGAGCGGATCGCCGCGCATCGCCACGGCGATCGTCTGCGCGATTGCCTGCGGCGACAAGCCGAGCCGCGCGGCGCGGTCGCGGTCGACGATCACCTGGATCTCGTGCTCGCCGGCTTTCGCGGTCGAGCGCAGGGAATCAAAGCCCTTGACGTCGCGCAGCCGCTGCACGACCACGTGCGACAGCGCGACCAGCTCCTCGGTCGATTCGCCCGTGAGCCGCATGCTGAAGGAGCCCGTCTGGTCCTGCTCCTCGTCGAACCGGAAGCTCGGCTTGCCGATGATGATCTCCGGCATGCCCTTCTCGATCTCCTTCATGAGGTCGTGAGGGTCCATCGGCAGCTGGTCGCGCGGTTTCAGCCTGATGACGCTCGAGGCGTCGTCGGGCAGGTAATAGCTGTAGATCAGGTCTATGCCGAACCGGTCCTTGTTGTCCTCGAGGTACTTCTCGACTCGCGTGACGGCCTCCTCGGTGCGCGTGAGCGGGTAGGTGCCCTCGATGTGGTAGGGCAGGTACAGCCGGTCCGAGGCGTCCTGCGGAAACATGTCCATCTTCACCAGCTTGGTCGCGAACAGCGGGATCGGCGACAGCACGATCAGGACGACGAAAAGTGCGCTCCACCACTTGTGCGAGAACATCCAGTCGAGGCGCCTGAGGTACCAGTCCTGGATGCGCGCGAAGTACGAGCCGGCCTTGATGGCGGGCGGCGGCGGGAAACGCGCCGTCAGCGTCGGGATGATGGTCTGGGCGACGAGCAGCGATGCCAGCATCGAGACCACGATCGGCACGGCGACGTGCACCATGAAGATCGAAATCTCGCTCTCCTCGCCGAAGATGATCGGCAGGAACACGATCACGGTGGACAGCGTGCCCGCGAGCACCGCGAGCCCGACCTCGGTGACCCCCGAGAGGGTCGCGGCGACGGCATCCGATCCGGGCACCTGCCGGTGTCGGAAAATGCTCTCGGTCACCACCACGGCGTTGTCCACCAGCAGCCCGATCGCAAGCAGCATGCCCATCATCGTCAGGATGTTGAGCGAGAAGCCGAGGAAGTACATTGCCGCGACGGTGATCAGGAGCGAGAACGGGACCGCGAGACCCACGATCAGCGTCGTCGGCCAGTCGCGCAGGAACAGGAACAGCACGACCAGCGCGAGGCCCGCGCCGATGAGGCCGGCATTCCTGAGGTCGCTGAGCGATTTCCTGATGTTCTCCGACTGGTTCTGCAGGACGATGATCTGGATTCCCTGCAGTTGCGGCAGTTTGCGCTGCTCCTCGACGACCTTCATGACGCGGTCGGCGACATCGACGATGTTCGCGCCGGTCGACTTGAAGACGTCGAGGCCGACGCCCGGGCGCCCGTTCAGGTGGCGGCCGACCGTCAGTTCGGGCGTCACCATGGCGACGTCCGCGATGTCCTTGAGGCGCACGTTGCCGGTGACGATGAAGTCGCGCACGTCGTCGATCGTGCGGAATTCGCCGATCGGACGCACCAGGTAGCGCTGCGCGCCGCCGGTCACCTCGCCGGCGCTAACCGAGAAGTTTGCGCCCTCGAGCGCATCGCGCAGCCGCGCCACGTCGACCCCGTAGGCGGCGAGGCGCACCGGGTCGATCAGGATGCGCAGCTCGAGCGGCTCGACGCCCTCGAGCGAGACGCGGGCGACGCCGTCCAGCCGTTCCAGCGGCTTCTTGAGGTAGCGGTCGAGCGTGTCGTACTGCCGGGTCAGGTCCTCGTCGCTCGAGATGCGCACCGCGAGCACGCGATCGTCGCCGGCGGCGAACATCTGCGTCAGGATCCGGTTTGCGCTCGGCGGAAATTCGTGCTTGATCGACTCGAGCTTGGTGCGCACCGCGAACCCGACCGCCGACGGATCGCGGTTCCACTGGAACAGGACCACGAGCTGCGCGCCGGTCTCGGACGACGTGGAGCGGATCTCCTTGATTCCCGAGAGCGTGGCAATCGCTTCCTCGGCGGGCCGCGTGATCAGCTCCTCGACCTCCTCGGGCGTCGAGCCGGAGTAGGGAATCGTGACCTGCAGGCCCGGGAAGCGGATGTCCGGGAACAGTTCGAGCGGCAGCAGCCGCATTGCGATCACGCCGATCAGCGAGATCGCGATGAAGGTCATCAATGCGGTGACCGGTCGGCGCAGCGCGAATCGCGTGTGGATCATGCCGGCCCCCGGAATCTCTTGCGGTCGAGCAGCGAGTAGACGACGGGTATCACGAGCAGCGTGAAGAAACTCGCGACCGCGACGCCACCGATCACCGTGATCGCCATGGGCTTGCGGATCTCCGCCCCCTCGCCCAGGCCGATGGCCATGGGCAGCAGGCCGAGGATGGTGGTCAACTTGGTGATGATGATCGGCCGCAGGCGCAGGCGCGCTGCCTCGATGATGGCGTCGTGCTTGGCCAGGCCCCGCTCGCGACCCTGGTTCACGGCATCGATCAGCACGATCGACTGGTTGACGACGATGCCCGCGAGCATGATCAGGCCGATGTAGGCGACCACGTTCACGGTAGTGCCGGTCAGGAACATGGCCCACACCGACCCGACCAGGGCGAGCGGGATGGTCAGCAGGATCACGAACGGGTGCAGCAGCGACTCGAACTGCGAGGCCATGACGAGATATACGAGGAAGACGGCGAGCAGCATGGTGAACTGCAGCGAACGGAACGAGTCCTTCATGTCGTCGCTCTGGCCGCTGACGGCCGCAGTCGTGCCGACCGGCATCTCGACGCCGTCGACGATGCGGCCGAGTTCGGCGACCGCCGAACCGAGGTCGCCCGAAGCGAGGTTCGCCGAAACGATCGCGACCCGCTGCTGCCGCGCGCGTCGAATCTCGGCGGGCCCGGTCGCCACGGTGACGTCGGCAACCGCCGACAGCGGCAGCGGACGCTCGCTGCCCGGGTTCACGATCAGCGAGCGGATCTCCTCGACCGACGAGGCGCGGGTGTCGACGCTGCGGACCAGCACGTCGATTTTCTTGTCGCGCAGCTTGTAGCGCGTAGCGACGTCGCCGCGCACGCTCGCGACGACGCGGTCGGCGAGCTCGCGCACGGTCAGGCCGAGCTGGGAGGCGCGCTCCTGGTCGAACACGATCTGGATCTCGGGATTGCCGGCCTCGACGGTGGACTTGATGTCGCTGAAGGTCCGGCTCGCCTGCATGCCGGCGCGGATCTGTCCCGCGGCCTCGCGCAGCCGGTCGAGATCGTAGCCCGTGACGGTGACCTCGAGCGGGGATGAAAAGCTGAACAGCGCCGGCCGGCCGAACTGGTACAGCACGCCGGCGAGGCCCTCGAGCCTGGCGCGGAGTGCGTCGATCGCCGCCTGTTCCTCGGCCGGGCTCACGCCATGCTGCAACGTGACCGACAGGCGCCCGGTGTTCTCGCCGGCGTCCGTGGGGCTCGCGTCGAGCCGGTTACCGGTGCCGGTCACCGCGTAGGAGAAGTCGATGTCCGGCAGTTCCATGGCCTGGCGCTGGGCAGCGGCCATGGCCCGGTCGGTTTGCTCGAGCGGGGTGCCGGGCGCGAGCCGAAGGTCGGCGATGAACTCGCCCTGCGAGAGCTGCGGGATCAGCTCCGAGCCGAGGCGCGGCACCAGCGCCGCGGTCAGGAGGAAGACGCCGGCCGAGATCGCAACGACGCGCCCGCGGTGCTCGAGCGACCAGCGAAGCGCCGGCAGGTAGGCGCGCTGCACGGCCGCAAAGCCGGCCTGCGTCGGCCGCGCGGCGAAGCCGAGCAGCCAGGCCATGAAGTCCGAAACCTTCGAGGTCATCCTCCGCTTCCAGGCGAGCGCGCGCGCGATGGCGCGCCCGGCCTTGCCTGGCGAACGCTCGGGATCCGGGACCGCGTACTCAGGCTTGCCTGCGGCCAGCATCGGCACCAGCGTCATCGCGACGACCAGCGAGAAGATCAGCGAAAAGCTGACGGTGAGCGCCTGGTCGCGGAACAGCTGCCCCGCGATGCCCGTGATGAACACCATCGGGAAGAATACGGCGATCGAGGTCAGGGTCGCCGCCGTGATCGCGGTGCCGACCTCGCTCGTCCCGAGGGTCGCGGCCTCGATGCGCGAGCGGCCTTCCTCGCGGTGGCGCACGATGTTCTCGAGCACGACCACGGCATTGTCGACCAGCATGCCGACCGCGAGCGCAATGCCGCCGAGCGACATGATGTTGAGCGACAGGTCGAACATGTACATCGCCACGAACGTGCCGATGACGGAAACCGGTATTGCGAGTCCCGTGATGAAGGTCGCGCGGGCATCGCGCAGGAACAGGTACAGGACCAGGATCGCGAGCACGCCGCCGATCAGCGCGGCTTCGCGCACCTCGCCGATCGCCGAGGAAATGAACTTCGACTGGTCGTAGACGAGTTTCAGTTCGCTGCCCTGCGGCAGCGACTTGCCGAGTTCCTCGATGCGGGCGCGGATGCCCGCGGCGAGCTGAACGGTGTTGGCGTCGCCCTCCTTGTAGACCGCGAGCTCGACCGACTCGCGGCCGTCCACGCGCGTGATCGCCTCGCGATCCTTGTAGCCGCTGGTGGCTGTCGCGACGTCGCGCAGGTATACCGGCTTGCCGTCGACGTTCGCGATGATCGCGTCGGCCATCTGCTGCACCGATGTGAACTCGTTCAGGGTGCGCACCAGGAAGCGCTGCGTGCCCTGCTCGAGGCGACCGCCGGACAGGTTCACGTTTTCCTCGCGCAGCCGCTGGGCGACCGTATCGATCGAGAGGTTCAGTTGCGCGAGCTTCTGCTGGTCGACGAAGACCTGGATCTCGTCCTCGTAGCCGCCGCTGACCTTGACCGCGGCGGAGCCGTCCACCGACTCGAGGTCGGGCTTCAGCCGGTCGTCCGCGTAACGCCTGAGGGCCTTCAGGCGCTCGACGCTGCCGGACTCGCCGGCATTCGATTTCGCGAATTCGTCGGTGTCGACGAAGGCGTAGCGCATGACCGGCTCGGTCGACGGGTCGAAGCGCAGCAGGATGGGCCGGCTCGCCTCGAGCGGCAGCTGCAGCAGGTCGATCTTCTCGCGCACGTCGATGCCGGCGAGGTCCATGTCCGTGCCCCAGGCGAATTCGAGGATCACGTCGGCCTGGCCGGCGCGCGAGACCGAGCGCACCGAGCGGACATTGCGGATGATGCCGACCGACTCCTCGATCGGACGCGCGATGAGCGTTTCGAGCTCGAGCGGCGCCGCACCCGGCAGGTCGGTGCGCACGGTGAGCGTCGGGTACGACAGGTCGGGCAGCAGGTTCAGTTTCAGGCGCGACAGCGAGACGAAGCCGAACAGGACGACCGCGACCGTCACCATCAGGATCGTGACGCGCCGGCGCGTGGCGAACTCTACGATCTTCATCGCGGATCCGCGCCGGTCAGCCGCCCGACGCCGCCGGCAGCCTCGAGGCCGCCGGGCGGGTGGACGAACTCACGACGCGCACGGCAGCGCCCGGCTTGATTGCGCCCTGGCCGACGACCACGACCTGCTCGCCGTCCTTGAGGCCCTCGGTGACCTCGATCCAGGCGCCGTTCGACAGGCCGAGCTTCACCGCGCGCTCGGCAGCCTTGCCGTCCTTGATCACGAAGACCTTGGGCGGTCCATCGCCGTCGAGCAGGGCCGTGCGCGGTATCTGCAACGCGTCGGGCTTGCGCTCGTAGATAATCGCGACGCGAGCGAACATGCCGGGACGCAGCAGGCCGTCGGTCTTGGCAACGCGGATGCGCACGGTGAAGGTCGCGGTATCGGCGCTGACATAGGGGCTGATCAGCGAGATCTGGCCCTCGAACACCTTGTTGGGCACGGCGTCGAAGGTGAGCTGCGCCGGCTGGCCCACGGACAGCTTGGCGAGTTCACGCTCCGGCACGTTGACCCGCAGCATCAGCGTGTCGAGATCCTCGATCACGAACAGCGAGCTCTCGCCGCTCTCGATCACGCCGCCGACCGGCGTGACGGTGTTGCCGACCTTGACCACGTCGAGGCGCTGCGTGACGGTGCCGGCGATCGGCGAACGGATGTCGCAATAGGAGAGTTGCAGGCGCGCCAGTTCCCAGTTGGCCTTGGCCGCCGCGAGCTCGAATTTCAGGTTGTCGAGCGAGACCGCGCTGATGAGTCCTTTCTGCTGCAGCTCGAGGTTGCGGTTGTAGTCCCGTTCGAGCTTCTGCATGGTCGCCTCATTCAGCGCGACTTCGAGCCGCAGCTTGTCGCCATCGAGGCGGGCGAGCACCTGTCCGGCCTTCACGTGCTCGCCCTCGTCGGCCAGCACCTGGCGGATTTCGCCCTGCACTTTGGGCATCACGAAGGCCTTGCGGTCCGCCTCGATCGGCGCCGTACCGCTGTAGAGCGCCGCAATCTCGGCGCGCTGCGTGGTCGCGACTTCGACCGGCACCGCGGGCACCTCGTCCTTGGCGTCCTTTTCGTCCTTGCCGTTGGCGCTGCCGCAGGCCGCAAGCGCGGTGGCCGCGGCGAGTGCGAGGGCGGCCAGCAGCCCGCTCCGGGTCCTTGCCAGCAGCTGGGAAACTTGGGATTCGGTGCGCATCACGGCGGCTCCAGGCGGTCAGTTGGCGTCATGTTACGGTTCCTTAGTGTTGTAGTCAAGTATAACACTAAAGGTATTGGTAGTGACGCAAGTGATTGCCACTAAAAGGAAAAGCGGGAAAAGCGGGCAGCGTTCAGCTGAGGTGGGCTGGAACCTGGACTTTCGGTAACTGCGCCGCATCGGCGGCGATCTCGACGGCTTCTTCCAGGACGGCATCCGGTGCCTCGGCATCATCCAGCGCTGCGACGTCAGCGAGCGGCGCAAGTCCAAGCGCCGTGCGGCGCGCATTCTCGCGCTTCAGGCGCGCGGCGTCGATGGCGTCGCGTTCCGCGCGCCGTTTTGCGAGGTTCAGCGACAGGTCGCGCTCGCTGCGCATCTGCGTGATCGCCTCGACGTCGCCCTCCAGCGCGACGATATCCGGGTTGTGCGATGCGCGCTCCTCGTGAACGCGTTCCACCATGGCGATGACAGGCAATTCCGCCGGTTCCGGCGTGTAATGCGCCGCGCCGATACGATCCCAGGGCAGGGCGCTTTCGCGCGTGCTCTCGCCGATGTCGTCGGTGTTGAGCAGCGAGGGCAGCGTGATGTCCGGTTCGACGCCGCGGTGCTGCGTGCTGTCGCCGGTGATGCGGTAGTACTTGCCGATCGTGACCGTGAGCTGGCCGAAGCCCGCGTTCGGGCCGAGCGCGTAGCGGTCGAGGGGGTACAGGTTCTGCACCGAGCCCTTGCCGTAGGTCTGCTGGCCCACGACCAGGCCGCGCTGGTAGTCTTGTATCGCGCCGGCGAAGATTTCAGACGCCGAGGCGCTCGCCCGGTTGACCAGCACCACCATCGGCCCGTCCCAGGCCGCACCCGGCTCGGGATCGTCGAGAACCTCGATGCGCCCACCCGCCTCGCGCAGCTGAACCACCGGCCCGCGCTCGACGAACAGCCCGACGAGGCTGGTCGCCTCGGACAGGTGCCCGCCGCCGTTGTCGCGCAGGTCCATGACGAGCGTGTCGATCTTCTCCGCCTTGAGTTCGTCGATGAGCCGGTGCACGTCGCGCGTCGTGCTGCGGTAGTCGGCATCGCCTTTCATGCGCGCCTGAAAATCCTGGTAGAAGCTCGGAACCTCGATCACGCCGACCTTGAGTTGCTTGTCGCCGCGCTGCAGCGTGTGGACCTCTTTCTTGGCGGCCTGCGACTCGAGCGTGATCTTTGCGCGCTTCAGCGCGAGCTGCGTCTCCGGAGTGCCCGGCGAGGCCGACGCCGGCAGGATTTGCAGGCGGACCTGCGTGTTTTCCGGCCCGCGGATGAGTTCCACGACGTCGTCGAGGCGCCAGCCGACCACGTCGGTGAGCGCGCCCGTGTCGCCCTGGCCGACCGCGGTGATGCGGTCGCCGACCTTGATTTCGCTGGAAGCCGCCGCGGAGCCGCCCGGCAGCACGTTCATGATCGTCACGTAGTCGTCGACCAGCTGCAGCGACGCACCGATGCCCTCGTAGGAGAGGCTCATCGCGATGTTGTATTCCTCGGAATTGCGCGGCGACAGGTAGTTGGAGTGCGGGTCGTAGACGTGCGAATACGCGTTCATGAAGTTCTCGAACACGTCGTCCGCGGTCACCTGCTCGATGCGCTTGCCCACGCGCTCGTAACGCTTGCGCAGCACGTCGCGCGCCTCGGGCCAGGTCTTGCCCGCCAGCAGCAGCGAGAGCCCGTCGTTCTTGACGCGCTTGCGCCAGAGCTCGTGCAGCTCGTCTTCGGACGCCGGCCAGCCCTCGTCGGAGCGGTCGAAGCGGAACGACTCGTCGAGCGTGAAGTCGGGCTCGGTGTCGAGCAGGGCGAGCGCGTAGCGCAGGACCTCGCGATTGCGCTCCTGGAAGCGGGCAAAGATCCGGAAGGCCGGCTCCGCGTCGGCTTTCTCGATGGCGTCGTCGAGCTGGTAGCGAAGCGGCTCGAATTCGCGGATGTCGGAGGCGAGCAGGTAGCTCCTGTTGCCGTCGAGGGATTCGAGGTAGCGCTCGAAGATCTGGGAGGACATCGCGTCGTCCAGCGGCGCCTGCCGGTAGTGCTGCCGTTCGACCACTTCCGAAACCAGCCGCATCACCCGCCGGTGCCGTTCGTTCGGCACCAGCTCGCCGGAGGAGGCGAGCGCAGGCGCGATCGCAGGCGCAATTGCGCCGCGGTCGAGGCCGGCGCCGGCCAGCATGAAAATGCCGGCCGCGACCAGGCCGAGGACGGCGAGGCGGAGCCTCGATGCGGTCGGCGCTCTGAGCCAGGGTGCCATGGGCTGCTACACTCTCCTCGTGGCCCTGCTTGGGCCATATCCGGTCGGGACAGGCTATGGGCGGGCGGCCGCGGTATCAAGTACCGGCGTCACGCCCGGCAGGGGACTTGCAGATGCGGCCATTGGGCTTCCTGACAGGCGTCGTGCTGGGCTCCGCGACCTCCATTTCACTGGTCCTCCTGATGGTGGTTGCCGTTTTTGCGTTATCGTCCAGCGGCTCGGCCGACCTGGCCGGCGAGTACCCGGGCCTGCTGGCATCGGCGGGGCTCTTCGGCGTGCTGGCTGCGACAGCCGGTACCGCCTTCATCGGGCTGCAGCGCGAACGTCCCTGGCGCCTGGCGGCGCAAGCCGCTATGTGGCTGCTGCTCGCGGCGATCGCCTGGCATTACTGGCCTGGGGCCGCCGCGCCCGGGGGATGACATGAAGCGCTTGGACAAGAAATACCTGCCGCTGTTCATCGTTGCCGCACTCGCGGTAACGCCCGGCGCGTTCAATGCCGGCGGCAAGATGATCCGGCGCGCCGCCGAAGTCATCAAGGGCGAGGGTTACCGCTCCGCGGTCCAGAGCCTTTCCGCCGACGAGATGGGGGGCCGCTCGCCCGGGTCCGAAGGCGAGCAAAAGACTGCCGAGTTCATCGAAAAGGAGTATCTCGAGCTCGGCCTGCAGCCGGCGGCGGGGGGCGACTATCGCCAGGACGTCGCGCTCGTCGAGATTACCGGCAGCGGTCAGAAGCTTTCGTTTGCCAGGGGCGGGGGCAGCCTCTCGCTTGCCTACGGCGACGACATGGTGATCGGCTCCCGGCGCGCGCAGCCGTCGGCCTCCGTTTCGGGCAGCGACGTGGTATTCGTCGGTTACGGCATCGATGCGCCGGAATACGGCTGGGACGACTACGCCGGCATCGACATGCGCGGCAAGACGGCGCTCATCCTGGTGAACGACCCGGGCTTCGCCACCGGCGACGAGACGCTTTTCCACGGCAGGACGATGACCTATCGCGGCCGCTGGACCTACAAGTTCGAGGAGGCGGCGCGGCAGGGCGCGGCGGCCGCGATCATCGTGCACGAGACGGCGCCCGCGTCCTACGACTGGGGCGTCGTCCGCAACAGCTGGTCCGGACCGCAGTTCTATCTCGACAGCGCGGACGGCAATGCGGATCGCAGCGCCCTCGAGGGATGGATCACCGAGGCGCGTGCGCGCCAGCTCGCGGAGCTCGGCGGCCAGGACTTCGACAAGCTGAAGGCGGCGGCCGCCCGGCACGGATTCAAGCCGGTGCCGCTCGGGGTCACGGCGACAGCCAGCGTCAGCAACGCGATCCGCCACAAGCGTTCGCCCAACTTCGCCGGTCTGATGCCCGGCAAGGATCGCCCGGACGAATACGTCATCTACACGGCGCACTGGGACCATCTCGGCGTCGACGATCGGCCGCAGGGCGATCGCATCTACAACGGCGCCGTGGACAATGCCACCGGCGTCGCGGGGATCCTGGCGATCGCGCGCGCATTCCACGAAATGCTGCCGGGCGCATCGCGCTCGGTGCTGTTCATCGCGGTCACGGCGGAGGAGTCCGGCCTGCTCGGCTCGGAGTTCTACGTCGCCCACCCGCTGGTTCCGCTCGAGAAAACAGCGGCCGTCATCAACCTCGACGCGCTGAACCCGCTCGGCCGCGCGAAGGATCTGGAGGTCGTCGGCATCGGGGCGTCCGACCTCGAGGACCTGCTGGCGGACGCCGCGCGGTCGCAGGGCCGCAGCCTGACCGCCGACAGCAGGCCAGAGGCGGGCCGCTACTACCGTTCCGACCAGTTCAATTTCGCCAAGGCGGGCGTGCCCGCCCTCTATGTCAAGTCGGGCACGAACCTGCGCGACGCGCCCGCGAATACCGGCAAGACGCTGCTCGACGACTACGACGCGAAGCGCTACCACAAGCCCGGTGACGAATACGCCGACGACTGGGACGTCGCCGGTTCGATCGAGGACCTCAAGCTCCTGTTCGAGGTGGGCGCACGCGTCGCTAACGCAGACGACTGGCCGGAATGGCGCGCCGGCAACGAGTTCCGCGCCACGCGCGAGAAGAGCGCCAAGGCGCGCGAGGCAAAGGACGAGCTCTAGCGGGCCTCAGGCCGTCCGGCGCAGCGGCCGCGTGAGCAACCGGACCGCCGTGAACAGCAGGTAGGGTCCGAGCACCAGGAGCCAGGCCGTCAGCTTCAGCGTGAAGAACGCGGCGAGCAGCGAGCCCAGGAAGGAAAGCAGCCCGCCGTCGTAGGGCCCGAGCGTCAGCACGCCGGCCAGATAGATCAGGAACGGCATAAGCAAGAGCCCGAAAGCGAACCACAGTCCGGCGATCCGCAGTTCGCGCCGCCAGGCGGGGGAAAGTCCCGCGTACCAGTTGCGGATCGGGTCGTGCCAGGCCATCGCCGCCAGTCTGAGCGGACCGCCCGGCCGGGGCAAGCTGCCGCCTGCGGCGGCTATACTGGCGGCCACATGACGCGTTTGCGCTGTGCCGTCGTCGGCGCCGGCTACCTTGGCCGCTTCCACGCCCAGAAATACGCCGCGCTACCGGATTGCGAGCTCGTCGGCGTCGCCGATCCGTCGGCCGAGGCGCGCGAGCGACTTCGCGCCGAGCTCGGCGTGGCCGGCTTCGCGGACCATCGCGGGCTCATCGGGCGCGTGGACGCGGTCAGCATCGCGACGCCCACCTCGCTCCATCACGCCGTCGCGCGCGATTTCCTCGCCGCCGGAGCGCACGTGCTGGTCGAGAAGCCGATCACGACGACCGCGTCGGAGGCGCGCGAGCTGATCGCGCTGGCCGCGGCGAAGCGCCTGGTGCTGCAGGTCGGCCACCTCGAGCGCTTCAACCCGGTGATCCTCGCGGTCGCGGACCGGCTCGCGAACCCCCGGTTCATAGAGTCCAACCGGCTCGCGCCATTCAAGCCGCGCGGCACCGACGTCAGCGTCGTACTCGACCTCATGATCCACGATATCGACCTCATCGAGCATATCGTGCGCTCGCCGATCGCCTCGATCGACGCGGTCGGGGCGCCCGTCTTCACCGACGAGATCGACATCGCGAATGCCCGCATCCGCTTCGAGAACGGCTGCGTCGCCGACGTGACGGCCAGCCGCATCAGCCTGAAGGCGGAACGCAAGCTGCGCGTGTTCCAGGCTGACGCCTACCTCTCGATCGACCTGCAGCAGAAGCTGCTTTCAATCGTGCGCAAGCCGGAAGTGATCGAGGAGGGCGTGCCGCCGAAAGTGGACCTGGAGGAGCGCAGTTTCGACCCGGGCGACGCGCTGCTGGAGGAGATCCGCTCCTTTGTCGGCGCCGTCCGCGAGGGCGGCAGCCCGGTCGTATCCGGCGAGGATGGACTGCGCGCCCTGGAGACCGCGACGCGCATCGCCGAAATCGTCCATCGCGGCGCCGCTGCCGGCCAGCCGTCCGCCTCGGGCGGGGGTCCGGCCGGTATACTGGACGGCTGATGCAACCGACCGATACGGCCGACCCCGATTATTACCACAAGGTCGTGGACTGCCAGTGGGCATGTCCCGCGCACACGGACGTTCCCGAATACATCCGCCTGATCGCCCAGGGCCGCCACGCGGATGCGTACATCGTGAACCGCGAGTCGAACGTATTCCCGGGCATACTCGGCCGCGTCTGCGACCGGCCCTGCGAGCCGGCCTGCCGCCGCCGTCGCGTCGAGGAGAAACCGGTCGCGATCTGCCGCCTGAAGCGCGTCGCCGCCGACCTGCGCGGCGACATTTCGCCGCGGCTGCCGAAGGCGCCGGCCTCGAAGAACGGCAGGCGCATCGCCTGCATTGGTGCCGGCCCGGCGACGCTCACCGTGGCCAATGACCTGCTGCCGCTCGGCTACGAAGTCGTGATATTCGAGCAGTACGCGACCGCCGGCGGGCTGATGCGGACCAACATCCCCGCATTCCGCCTGCCGGCGCAAGTGCTCGACGAGGAAATCGGCTACGTGGTCGGCATGGGCGCCGACCTCCGGCTCGGAACTCCGGTCCCCAGCCTGCGGGCGCTCCTCGCCGAGGGCGGCTTCGATGCCGTGTTCGTCGGCACCGGCGCTCCCCGGGGCAAGGAGCTCTCGCTGCCGGGGCGCAAGGACGCTGGCCGCGTCCACATCGGCATCGACTGGCTCGAGTCGGTCGCCTTCGAACACGTCGAGTCGATCGGCGAGCGCGTACTGATCATCGGCGTCGGCAACACCGCGATGGACTGTTGCCGCACCTCGCTGCGCCTCGGCGCGAAGAGCGTGAAGGTGATGGCGCGCAAGCCGAGGGGCTACTTCAAGGCTTCCGAATGGGAGCTCGAGGATGCCGAGGAAGAGAACGTCGAGATCGTCGTCAACCACGTGCCGAAGGCCTTCGTCGCGGAGGCAGGCAAGCTCAGGGGCATGACCTTCGACCGCATCGAATACGACATGGCCGGCGGCGAGATCACGGGCCAGCGCGTGGTCGAAGAAGTCTTCATCCCGGCCGACGACGTGATCCTCGCGATCGGCCAGGAAAACGCCTTCCCCTGGATCGAGCGCGACCTCGGCATCGAGTTCGACAAGTGGGACGTGCCGAAGGTCGACCCGGTCACCTTCGAGTCGACGCGCAGGGGCGTCTTCTTCGGCGGCGACGCGGCATTCGGCCCGAAGAACATCATCTGGGCGGTCGAGCACGGACACCAGGCCGCGATCTCCATCCACAAGCACTGCGCGGGCGAGCCGCTCGGCGAGCGCCTGCGCAACGGGCTCCGGCTGCAAAGCCGCAAGGTCGGCATGCACGAGTGGTCGTACAAGAACGACTACGACGCGAAGGAGCGGCGGCTCATGCCGCACGTCAGCCTCAAGGAACGGTTCAAGAAGCTGAGCATCGAGGTGGAGCTCGGTTTCGACGCCGAGCGCACCGCCACCGAGGTCGCGCGCTGCCTCAACTGCGACATCCAGACGGTGTTCCACGCGCCGCTGTGCATCGAGTGCGACGCCTGCATCGACATCTGCCCGACCGACTGCCTGACGATCACCGGCAACGGCGAGGAGGCCGACCTCACGGCGCGGCTCAAGGCGCCGCGCCGGAACCCGGACCAGCCGCTGTACGTCTCCGGGCCGTTGAACCAGACCGCCCGGGTCATGGTCAAGGATGAGGACCTGTGCGTGCATTGCGGGCTCTGCGCCGAACGCTGCCCGACCGATGCCTGGGACATGCAGAAGTCGTGGATCGACATTCCCCACGCCGAGGACGAGGCCCGATGCCAGAGCGCAAGAACGCTGCGCCGCGCGTAAACGACTTCACGCTCAAGTTCGCCAATGTCAACGGTTCGGGCTCGGCGAGCGCGAACGCGCTGGTCATGAAGGCGATCTTCCGCATGGGCGTGCCCGTCGTCGGCAAGAACTTCTTCCCGTCGAACATCCAGGGCCTGCCGACGTGGTACGAGATCCGCGTGACGCGCGAGGGCTGGCGCGCGCGCGCCGGCAGCGTCGACCTCATGGTCGCCATGAACGCGGAGACCTATGCGCGCGATCTTGCCGAGGTCGCCGCCGGCGGCTGGCTCGTCTACGACTCGACCTGGCCGCGCTCGGTCCTGTCCGCGCGCGACGACATCCGCACCTTCGGCGTGCCGTTCGCACAGCTGTGCAACGAGAATTTCGAGGGAGCCCGCGCGCGTACGCTGATGAAGAACATCATGTACGCCGGCGCCGTGGCCGCGCTGATCGACATCGAGCTCGAGGTGATCCGGGGCCTGCTGGCGGAGACCTTCGCGAAGAAGCCCAAGCTGGTCGATTCGAACATGAAGGCGATCGAGATCGGCTACCGCTACGCCAGGGAGCACTTCGAGTGCCCGCTGCCGATCCGCATCGAGCGCATGGACGCCACGCGCGGCCACGTGATGATCGACGGCAACACGGCGGCCGCGCTCGGCTGCCTGTACGCGGGCGCGACCGTCGGTGCCTGGTACCCGATCACGCCCTCGACCTCGCTGATGGACGCATTCCGATCGTTCTGCGGGCGTCACCGCGTCGACCCCGCGACTGGCCGCCGCGACTACATGATCGTGCAGGCAGAGGATGAACTCGCAGCGATAGGCATCGTGATCGGCGCGATGTGGAACGGCGCGCGCGCGTTCACGCCGACTTCCGGCCCCGGCATCTCGCTGATGGAGGAATTCATCGGGCTCGCCTACTACGCCGAAGTGCCGGCCGTGATATTCGACGTGCAGCGCGTCGGGCCATCCACGGGGATGCCGACGCGCACCCAGCAGTGCGACCTGCTCGCCTGCGCCTATGCGAGCCACGGGGACACGCGCCACGTCCTGCTGTTCCCGGACTCTCCCGAGGAAAGCTTCCAGATGGCCGTGCAGGCCTTTGACCTCGCCGAGCGCCTGCAGACGCCGGTGTTCGTCCTGCTGGACCTCGACATCGGCATGAACGACTGGATGTCCCCGGACTTGCGCTGGGACGACGCCTGGCGGCCGGACCGCGGCAAGATGCTGACGCCCGAGCAGATTGAGGCGATCGGCAAGTTCCAGCGCTATCTCGACCCGGACGGCGACGGGATTCCGTACCGTACGCTGCCCGGCGTCAGCCCGAAGGCCTCGTACTTCACGCGCGGTTCGGGCCACAGCCGGTTCGGCGCTTACACGGAGGATTCGGGCGAGTACCAGGAAGTGCTCGACCGGCTGCTGCGGAAGTTCGCGACTGCCGCGAGGCACGTGCCGCCAGCGGTCGTCGACGGGCGCGGGGCGCCGTCCGCGATCGTCGCCATCGGCTCCTGCGATGCCCCGGTGCGGGAGGCGCTCGCGACCCTGCGCAGGGACGGCTTCGCTCTCGACTACATGCGCATCCGCGGCTTCCCGTTCGGCGCCGACGTCGAGGAATTCCTGGCGTCGCACCAGTCGGTCTACGTGGTCGAGCAGAACCGCGACGCGCAGCTGCGCGCGCTGCTGACGCTGGAGACGGCCGTGGACAAGAAGAAACTGCGCTCGATACTGCATTACAACGGGCTGCCGATGCCGGCGGCCGTGGTCATCGAGGAGATCGGGAAGGCGTTGGCCAAGGAGGTGGCGGCATGAGTTTCATCGCGAAGCCGGCGGTCGCGAATCCCGGCCTGCCGAGAAACGACCTCGGGCTCAATCGCCGCGACTACGAGGGCAGCATGTCGACGCTTTGCGCCGGTTGCGGCCACGATTCCGTGACCGCGGCGATCGTCCAGGCCTGCTTCGAGCTGTCGATGCCGCCGCAGAGCGTGGTCAAGCTGTCCGGCATCGGCTGTTCGTCGAAGACGACCGCGTACTTCGTCGCCGGCGCCCACGGGTTCAACTCGGTGCATGGCCGGATGCCTTCGATCGCGACCGGCGCGAACGCCGCCAACAGGCACCTGCGCTACATCGGCGTCTCCGGCGACGGCGACTCGCTCTCGATCGGCGTCGGCCAGCTCGCGCACGCGATCCGCCGGAACCTCGACATGGTCTACATCCTCGAGAACAACGGCGTGTACGGCCTCACCAAGGGCCAATTCTCGGCGTCCGCCGACGTCGGCTCGAAGTCGAAGAAGGGCGAGGCGAACGAGCAGCAGCCGATCGACCCGGTGCTGCTGGCACTCGCGCTCGGCGCCACCTTCGTCGCGCGCAGCTTCTCCGGCGACAAGGAGCAGCTGGTGCCGTTGATCCAGGCGGGCCTTGCCCACAGCGGCTTCGCGATCATCGACGTGCTCTCGCCCTGCGTGACCTTCAATGATCACGAGGGTTCGACCAAGAGCTACGCCTACGTGCGCGGCCACACCGAGACGCCGGTCGCGGCGGATTACATCGCGCCGCGACGGGAAATCCGCGTGCAGTACGCGCCGGGCGAGACCGTCTCCGTGGCCATGCACGACGGCAGCAACGTCGTGCTTCGCAAGCTCGACCCGGACTACGACCCGACCGATCGCGCGCGCGCGGCGGCGTATGTCCAGGAGCGCGCGATGCGCAACGAATACGTGACCGGTCTCGTCTACCTGGACGAGTCGCGTCGCGACCTTCACGCCCAGCACGCAACGGCGGAGGAGGCGCTGAACGCGGTGCCGTTCGAGCGCCTGTGCCCGGGCGCGAAGACGCTCGACAGGATCCTCGCCGCATTCCGCTGACGTGCCAGAGAGCATCGAACCCGTCAGCTACCGTCTCGCGTCGAGCGACTTCGAAGGCTTCGTCCGCCGCTTCGCCGGCAGCTTCGAGCGCTATGGGTTCGCCGTGGTCGCCGACCACGAGCTTCCGCAGGCACTGATCGACGCCTGCCTCGGGCGGTTCCGGCGCTTCTTCGCCGAGCCGGACGCGGAAAAGCGCCGCTACCACGTGGCGGGAATCGGCGGCGCGCGCGGCTACACGCCGTTCGGCGTCGAGACCGCCAAGGGCGCTGCGCACCACGACCTCAAGGAATTCTGGCAGGTCGGCCGCGAGCTGCCGCCCGGCCACCGCTACCGGCCGACCATGCCGGACAACATCTGGATCCCGGGCGACCCGGGATTCCGCAAGGCCTGCCTCGAACTCTGGGACGCGTTCGACCGCATGGGCCGCAAGCTGCTCGAGGCGATCGCCGTCCACCTGCGGCTCGACCGTGACTGGTTCGACGACAAGGTCGGCGAAGGCAACAGCGTGCTGCGGGTGATCCACTACCCGCCGCTCGACGAGGGCGCTACCGGCGTCCGGGCCGGCGCGCACGAGGACATCAACGTGATCACGCTGCTGCTCGGCGCGGAGGAGGGCGGTCTCGAGCTGCTGGACCGCAACGGCCGCTGGCTGCCGGTCAACCCGCCGCCTGGAACGCTGGTCTGCAACGTGGGCGACATGCTGCAGCGGCTCACGAACCACGTGCTGCCGTCGACGACGCACCGGGTGGTGAACCCGACCGGCGAGCGGGCGCGGCGGCCGCGCTATTCGATGCCGTTCTTCCTGCACTTCAATTCCGACTTCCCGATCGCGACGCTGCCCGGCTGCATCACGCCGCAGCGCCCGGACCGCTATCCGGAGGCGATACTCGCTGACGACTACCTGCGCCAGCGCCTGCGGGAAATCAAGCTGCTGTACTAGGTTTGCGATGGCCAAGCTCTACTTCTACTACTCGACGATGAATGCCGGGAAGTCGACTTCGCTGTTGCAGTCGAGTCACAACTACCGGGAGCGGGGCATGCGCACGCTGGTGTACACGGCCGAGGTCGACCAGCGCGGCGGCGGCAAGGTGCATTCCCGGATCGGGCTCGCGAGCGATGCGGAGCGGTTCACGCCGCGATCGGAATTGTTCGAGGAGATTGCGGCGGCGCACGGATTACAGCCGGTCAGCTGTGTCCTACTGGACGAAGCGCAGTTCCTGAAGCGCGAACAGGTGGATGATCTCGCCATGATCGTGGACCAGCTTTGCATCCCGGTGCTCTGCTATGGACTCCGCACGGACTTTCGCGGCGAGTTGTTCGAGGGCAGCGCGCGCCTGCTCGCGCTGGCGGACGAGCTGATCGAGCTGAAGACCATCTGCCATTGCGGGCGCAAGGCGACCATGGTCGTGCGCGTCGGCAGCGACGGCGGAATCGAGCGCGAGGGCGCGCAGGTCGAGATCGGCGGCAACGAGCGCTACGTGTCGCTGTGCCGGCGCCATTACTTCGAGGCCAGCGGGCGGGGCCGCCGGTCCTGACGATGGCGGCCGCGCGCAGGTCGCCCGCCACGATTGCCCTGTTCCTCTGCGCCCTGTCCGCGGCGGCCGCGGAAGGCTCGCCGGCCGCGCCGGCGCCAGGGCCCGCGGACAGGTCCGGGGCCGGAGGCTGCGGCGGCGAGGCACCGCCCGGAACCGAGGGGATCGACACGGTGCGCGCCGGCATCGAGCGCGGCGTATGCAGCACGGCACGGTTCGTCGATCGCCTGTTCGGGCGCGAAAACCAGTACTCGGAGTACGAGGACGACTCGAACGGCCGGGCCAGCGTCACGCTCGGCTGGGACGAGCAGGACGGCGTCCAGGTGGACACGCGCTTCCGCGCCAGCGTCAACTTGCCGCAGATCAACGAGCGCTTCAACGCGACGATCGGACGTGCCAGCAGGGACGAGTATGTCGCGGACGAAATCGGCGTGTTCAATCCGGCGGTGAGCCAGTTCTCGGACGACGAGCCGGCCGAGTGGTTCGCGGGCCTCGGCTACCGCGCGCACCGCACCCGCGACAGCCGGTTCGACCTGGGCGCCGGCGTCAAGCTCGAGTCACCGCTCAACCCCTATGCCAATGCGCGGTACCGGCACTATGTCTACGGCGCGCCCGGAGTACTGCTGACGCTGCGCACGACGGCCTTCGTCGAGAATGACGAAGGCTTCGGCATCACGCAGGCGTTCGACGTCGACAAGGTCCTCAGCGACGAGTACCTGCTGCGGTTCAGCAACTCGGTGCGCATGTCGGAGACCACGGAAGGCGTACGTTGGCGCCTGCGGCCCGCGCTCTACCAGGCGATCGACTACAAGCGCGCCATGCGCTATGAGGCCTACGTGCGCGGCGAGACCGACGGCGAACAGCCCGATCTCTACGGGGTCGCCGTCACCCATCGGCGATCCGCCTGGCGAGACTGGCTGTTCCTGGAGTTCGGCGCCGAGCTGTTCTGGGCCGACGGCCCGCAACCCGGCGACCGCTGCCGCGCCTGCGTCGGTGCGGCGATCGGCTTCGAGATACTTTTCGGGGACGCCTACGACCGGCTCCTGCGCCGCGACGCCAGGATCCTGCCGGCCGGGGACGCAGAAGCGGAACCGGCGCGGCCCTGAGCGCGCGAGGCGCGCTTACCATAATTCGATGATTGCGCGTGCAGGCTTGCATTCGCCGTGCGCTGGGACAGACTTGCTGCAAGCGCGCCGCCCGGGCGGCAGAGGCGTAACCGGGCCATCATGAGTGCGAATCGCGAACCAGCCTTGAACGAATCGCCGGGGACCCGGCTCCCGTTCGACGCGCCCGGTTCCGCGGGCCCCGATCCGACCGAGGACATCGGCGACGAGATCACCAGCGAGCTCGGCGCGACGCCGGGCGCGGCGCCGCCCGACCCGGTGCTTCCTGCGGGCGCTGCGACGCCGCCGGCCTCCGCGGCCGGCGCCGGCGTGCTGCGCGAACGCTACGTGCTGGAGACCCAGGTCGGCGCGGGCGGCACGTCAGTGATCTTCCGCGCCGTAGACCTGCGCCGCGATGCCAACGCCGTCGACGGCCGTCACGTCGCGGTGAAGCTGCTGCGTCCGGAGCTGCGTGACCGGCCGCATGCCGTGGCGCGCCTGCAGCGGGAATTCCGCCAGTCGCAGGCGGCGGCACACGCAGGCGTCGTGCGCATGTTCGACCTCGACTGCGACTCCGGCGCCTGGTTCATCGTGATGGAACTGCTGACCGGCGAGACGCTCGGTTCCCGGATGCGCCGCGCGACGCCACCGGGACTGCGGGCCGACGAGGCATTGCATATCGCCAGGGAAGCCGGCGATGCGCTCGGGCATGCGCATGCCGCTGGAGTCGTTCATGGCGACGTCAAGCCGGACAATATCTTCCTGACCGGTTCCGGCGAGTTGCGCCTGCTCGATTTCGGCGTCGCCCCGGAGTCGACGCCGGCCGCGGCGGCGGATTCGGTGCCGGTCGCGGCAACTCGCGTCTATGCGAGCCCCGACGTGCTCGCGGGAGCGGATCCCGAACCTCGCGACGACGTCTTCAGCCTCGCGTGCGTGACCTACGAAATGCTGGCGGGAGCGCATCCTTACGGCCGCCGCGGCGCCGACCGCGCGCTGGAATCCGGCGTCGCGCCCGCGCGCATCCATTCGCTCGACGACGCACACTGGAGCCTGCTCGAGGCCGCGCTCTCGCCCAGGCGCGATGCCAGGCCCGGGATGGCGGAATTCGCGTGCGGGCTGCGCGGCGAGCGCCGCAGCGAGCGGCGGCCGGCCGCGGCGCATGTTCCGGCGCCGGACGTGCCGCCGCATGTTGCGGCCGCCTCGCCGCCGTTGGTGCGCAGACTGTCGCTCGTCGCGGCGATCGCCGTGATCCTCGCCCTCGTGCTCGGCATCCTGATCGGCCGCATGCGCGAGCCCCGGGTGGTGGCCATGCCGCCGCTGCCGCGGCCCGCGTTGCCCGAGGCCTTGCGCGAGGCAAAACCCGAACCGCCGCCGGAGCCGGTGGCCGAATCGCCGCAGCCTGACCTTCTGCCGCCGCCTGCGGCGCCCGAGCCGGGGGCCGTCACGGGGCCGCCCGGGATCGTCTATTTCGACGCGCCGCGCATGGTCGTCAGCAAGCACGCCGTGGTCGCGGCCATCCCGATGCGGAACCTGACGCGCGCCCGGCACGACGTCAGCGTGACCTGGCGGATCATCGAGGGCTCGGCGCGCTCCGGAAGGGACTTCGGCGGGCCCCTCGGCGGCACCGAGAGATTCGTCGAAGGCAACAGCTTCCGGATCCTGTACGTGCCGATCCTTCAGGACCCGCGCGCGACCTCGGAGCGCCGCTTTACCGTCGAGATGTCGGCTGTCTCCGCAGGCAGCGACCTGGGGCCGACGACGCGCGTGGAGGTCACGATCCTCGGCGACGCCTGAGCGGCGTCAGCGTAGCCGCCTGAGCTTTGAGGCGCGCAGCCGCGCGAGCGATATCGCATTCGGCGGCAGCGAATCCAGCAGCAGCGCGTCCATGTGCGCCGCCATCCCGGTGATCGCAGGAAGGAGATCGGCCTCCGCGACCGGTGGCGACAGCAGGTAGCCTTGCAGGTGCATGGCCGGATAGCCGAGCAGCCACGCGAGCTGCTCCCTGCGCTCGACGCCTTCGGCCGTCACCTCGAGTTCGAGGCTCTGACACAGTGCAATGATCGCGCGCGTCACGGCCTGCGAGCGCGCGCTCGCGTCGATCGTCGCGATCAGGTTGCGGTCGAGCTTTACCCGGGTGAGCGGCAGCTGCTGCAGCGACACGAGGGACGAATAGCCGGTGCCGAAGTCGTCCAGCGCGACGCCGGCGCCGAGCTCGCGCAGCAGCGCGAGCGCCTCGGTCGTCTGCGGGCCGGTCTGCAGCACGTTCTCGGTGAGTTCCACCTCGATGCACTGCGGCGGCAGCTGGTGCCGCTCCAGCGCGAGCCGCAGTCCCTCCAGGAAGCGGCTGTCGAGCAGCTGCAGGGCGGAAACATTGACGGCGACGCGCACCGACGGCCAGGCCGCCGCCCGCCAGCGCGCGATGTGCTCCACGGTCGATGCGATGACCCAGTCGCCGATCTCGCGGATCAGGCCGCAGTCCTCGGCGACCGGCAGGAAGGCCTGCGGCGAGGCGTAGCTCCCGTCCGGCAGCCGCCAGCGCAGCAGCGCCTCGACCACGCCGACCTCGCAGGTCGCGAGATCCACTTCAGGCTGGAAATGCAGCTCGAATTCGCCCCGGTCGACCGCGCGGCGCAATCCCTGCTCGGTGGCGAACCTGGCGGCTGCGGCTTCGAGCAACTCGGGACTGAACAGCCGCACGCGGCTGCGGCCCTGTGCCTTGGCGTGGAACAGCGCGGCGTCGGCGGCTCGCAGCAGGCCCTCGGGATCGCGCCCGTGCGTGGGGAAAACGCTGGCGCCGAGGCTCAGGCCCATCAGCAGCTCGCGTCCGTCCACCACCAGCGGTTCCTGGAATCCCCGCACGATGTGCTCGGCTGCGCGCTCGATCTGCGCCGTCTCGAGGCCCTCTGCGAACACGACCGTGAACTCGTCGCCGCCGAGGCGTGCGCAGAATCCGAATTCCTGCACCGTCGTGCGCAGCCGGTCGGCGACCGCCTGCAGCACGCGGTCGCCGAACACGTGGCCCATGCTGTCGTTGATGGTCTTGAAATTGTCGAGGTCGATGAAGAACACGCCCGCGAGCGAGCCGCGCTCGGTGGCGCGTGCAAGCGTTTCGTGCAGCTGCACCAGGAACTGGCGCCGGTTCGGCAGTCGCGTGAGCGGGTCGTGGGCGGCGAGGTGCTGCAGCTGGCGGGTGCGCTCCTCGACCTTGGCCTCGAGCTGGCCGTGGTACTGGCGCGCGAGGTCCTGGGCGGACGTCAGCCGCTCGGCCATCAGGTTGAAGGAAACCGCGAGCGTATCGAGTTCCCGCGTCCCGCCGCGCGGCACGGCGACGCCGGGCTCCCCGCGCGCCACGCGTTCCGTCGCCCGCACCAGGCGCCGAACCGGCAGCACGACGCTGCGCACCGTGCTCACGATCGTCGCCAGCAGCAGCAGCAGCACGACTGCGCTCAGCCAGCCGAGGAGCGTCCGCTGGCGGTGCTCCTGCTCGGAGACGGCGTCGAGGGCCAGCGCGGACTGGCGCCGCGCCGATTCGATCGCGCGCGCGGCCTCGTATTGCGAGTTGATCTTGCGGATTGCAGTCGCGAGCTCGGCGTGGCTCTGCGCGAATGCCTCGTTGGTCTCCCTGCGCTGCCCGTCGGTGCGTACCAGGAGATCGCGCAGCCATGCGACACGCCCGAGGTTTGCGCGCGTCTCACGCAGCCACTCGGCGCCCAGGACGCGCGTGATGCTCGCTTCATTCTCGGCGAGCAGGGCGCCGAACGCCTTTTCCCGCACCGCGATCGCGCGCACCGTCGAAGGCCCGTAGCCGTGCAGGTCGCCGAGATCGTCGAGGTGACGGCCCAGCTCGTCCAGCGTGCGGCTCGCCTCGAGCAGGTAGTCGCGGCCGACTACCTTGCCGAACACCGCCCAGACGCGATCCAGCGAGGACTTGACGCGCGCGTCGAGCGACTGGAATTCGATGTCGAGCTCGTTGAGGAGCCGGCGCCTGGCGTCCGACGAGCGCACCAGCGCGGCGCCCAGCTGGGCGTGGGCGGCGACCTGCCCTTCGAGGCCGGTCAGGGCGGCAGCGGCGATCGTCGGCTGCAGCGCCGAGGCATAGTCCGCCCGCGCCGCCTCGAGCGCCGCGGCCGCGAGCTCCTGATCCGCGGCCCGGGGCGCGGCCGTGGACTCGACGCGCGCGAGCACCGCGCGCTGGAACCGGTCGAGCGCGGCGGGCAGGACTTCGGCCGTGCGGTCGTCGAGCCCGGAGGTCAACACCGGCGTCCGCGCCATCGCGCGGATCATCGAGCTGCCATGCTCGGCGATCTGGTTCGCAACGACCGTGAGTACTGCTACCGCGCTGAAGGCGATGGCGAGGCGGGCGGCGATGCCAATCCGGGCGGAGCGCGGCCAGCGCCGCGCGAGGCGGCGCCAGGCGAGCCGTGCCGAAGCCGCTGCCCGGCGGAAATCTGGCCGCAGCTTGTCCATCGGCGTGTGGCGCCCTCGACCGCGATCGGACCATCGTCGGCTGCGTCGCCACCGCGTGATGTGTGCCGGTGGGCATTTCGTCGCGCCCGTTCCGCAAGCCGGGAGCCGCAGGCCGCCGACTGTGACGCGCATCTCAGGAAATCCCCGGCCGCGCGGCCGGGGAGGCGTGTTGGTGGAGGCGGTGGGAATTGAACCCACGTCCGCAAGTCCTACGCTACAGGTTCTACGTGCGTGTCCAGCCTATTGATCTCGCCCCGTGCTACCCGGCGGGCGGGGAAAACACGGGGCCAGCTCAGGAACGTTTTAGCGGTTCCAGCCCGGAGCACGCCGGTTCCGCGATCCTGTGAGCGCGTCCCCCGGGTCTGGATGCACAGGCACATGCCAGTCGGGGGTTAGGCGGGATTAAGCCGCCAGAGCGTAGTTGTCGTCGTTGGCAACTATGTGTTTGCAAGCGGATTTACGAGGTTGCCTGCACCTCGGCACGCCCCTGGAGTTTCGCAACCCACGTCGAGACCGATCGCCCCCAGAAGTCCGGCACAGTCTAGCAGATCGGGGAAGCGGCCCTCAGCGGCCTGCCTTGAGCACGCGGGCCCGCTCGCGCTGCCAGTCGCGCTCGCGCGTGTCGGCCCGCTTGTCGTGTTCCTTCTTGCCGCGGGCAAGGCCGATCTCGAGCTTCGCGCGGCCGTTCTTCCAGTACATCGCGAGCGGCACGATGGTGCGGCCGCGGCGCTCGACCGAGCCGATGAGCGAGTCGATCTGGCGGCGCTGCAGCAACAGCTTGCGCGTGCGCGTCGGGTCGGCCCGGGTCTGCGTCGAGGTCGCGAGGAGCGGCGAGACGTGCGCCCCGAACAGCCAGGCCTCGCCATCCTTGAACAGCACGTAGGCCTCGGCGAGCTGCAGGCGCCCGGCGCGCAGCGACTTGACCTCCCAGCCCTGGAGGGCGACGCCGGCCTCGAGCCGCTCCTCGATGAAGTAGTCGTGCCGCGCGCGGCGATTCTCCGCGATGCGCCCGCCCGGTTCGTCCTTTCCCGCCATGGCCCATTGTAATGGCTGGGCGCGGTTGTCCACGCCGAGGGCGCCTGTGACAATCCGCACGTGAGGCGAACGATTCATGCGTGAAGTGCGGCGCAGCGCGCTGCTGGCGCATCCCCCGGTCGCGATTTACGGACTGGTCGCCGACGTCGAGCGCTATCCCGAGTTCCTGCCCTGGTGCAGCGCGGCCCGGGTCCTGGCCCGGGCGGGGGATGAGGTGACGGTAAGGCTCTCGCTGGCGAGCGGGCTGGCGCGTGCCAGCTTCACGACGCGGAACCGGCTCGAGCCCGGGCGCTCGGTCACGATGAGCCTCGTGGATGGCCCCTTCGACCAGCTCGAAGGCCGGTGGGACTTCACGCCCGTCGGCGAGGCGGGTACGCGCGCGGACCTGATCGTGCGCTTCGCGACGCGCGGCGTGGCCGGCACTCTGGTGCTCGGTCCCGCATTCGAGTCCGCGTGCAATCGCCTGGTGGACGCATTTGCGCGCCGCGCGCGCCAGGTGCTCGGCGATGGCTGAGACGATCGCCGTGGTCGTCGCCTGTGCCGAAGCCGACCGCCAGACGCTGGTGCCGCTGGCGGTTCCGGCCGGATCCACGGCCTGGGAAGCCGTCCTGCGGTCCGGGATACTCTCGCACCATCCCGCAGTCGACCCCGCGTCCTGCGGCGTCGGCATCTACGGCGTCGAGGTCGTGCGCGGCCACGTGCTGGCGCAAGGCGATCGCGTCGAGCTGCTGCGTCCGCTTCCGGAGGACCCGCGCACGCGCCGGCGGCGGCTCGCGCGCGAGGGCCGCTCGATGAGCGCGCGGTCAGCCGGTCGCGGCTGAGACGGGACGCGGCAGCGGGATCGGCTCCTCGATGCGCGCGACCTTGTCGCCGTCGAACCAGACGACGAGGTGGCGCCGCGTGACGTGCCGTTCATGGCCGCGGCGCAGGCTGTACACGTAGTCCCAGCGGTCGGCTTCGAAGGCGTCGATCACCATCGGCGTGCCCAGCAGGAATCGCACCTGGCTGCGCGTCATGCCGACCTCTACCTGCTCCACCTGCTCGACGTCGAGGAGGTTGCCCTGCTGCACGTCCATGCGGTACACGCAGGCCGAGAGGCCGAGCGCGAGCAGGAGGGCGCCGCACAGGGCGGCGGGGCGTGGAGCAGGTCGCATCAACGGGGATCCTGGAGGATAATGGCGCGCATCATAGCGGAACCGCCGCGCAGCGGCGCCGGAGCAGGGCGTTTTGGAGACCAGCGACCTTCGCAAAGCCGGACTCAAGGTCACTCTGCCGCGGGTGAAAATCCTCGAGATACTCGCCGGTAACCACGGTCGTCACCTGTCGGCCGAGGACATCTACCGGGCCCTGATCGAGCAGAGCGAGGACATCGGCCTCGCGACCGTGTATCGCGTGCTCACGCAATTCGAGGCGGCGCAGCTGGTCAAGCGCCACCACTTCGAGGGGGGCACCGCAGTCTTCGAGTTGAACGAAGGCGCGCATCACGACCATATCATCTGCATGGACTGCGGCAGGGTCGAGGAGTTCGTGGACTGCGGCATCGAACGGCGCCAGACGGACGTCGCGAACCGCCTCGGATTCGCCATCGAGGAGCACAACCTGATCCTCTACGGCCGCTGCCGCCGCGAGAATTGTCCGCACCGCCGCAAGCGCAGCTGAGCCCCACCGCCTAGCCGGCGAGAACCGCACCTTTCAGCATTTCGCGCGCGTGCTCGCGCGCCTTGCGAGTGATCTCGACGCCGCCCAGCATCCGCGCGAGTTCCTCGACGCGCTCGTCCGCGCCGAGCGCCGTGACGACGGTGCGGCTGGTGCTGCCGTCGGTCAGCTTGCTGACGCGAAACTGGCGATGCGCCTGGCTCGCGACCTGGGCGAGGTGCGTGACGCAGAGCACCTGGCCGCGCGCGCCCAGCTCGCGGAGCCTGCGGCCCACGATCTCGGCGACGCCGCCGCCGATGCCGGAATCGACCTCGTCGAAGATCATGCAACCGAGCGGCTTGCCGCGCGCGGACGCGACCTGGAGCGCGAGGCTGATGCGCGAGAGCTCGCCGCCCGACGCCACCTTCGCGACCGGTTTGGGCGGCTCGCCCGGGTTGGCGCTCACGAGAAACTCGATCCGGTCGCAGCCCGCGGCCCGGGGCTCCGCCTCGCGATCGCTCGTGATCCCGACTTCGAAGCGGCCGCCCGGCATGCCGAGCTGGCGCATGAGCCCGGTCACCGCGGCGGCGAGCTTGCGTGCCGCCGTGCGGCGCGCAGCACCGAGCGCCGCCGCGGCCTCGCCGTAGCACCCGCGCATCGCCGCAATGCGGCGGTCGAGCCCGCCGAGCGCCTCGTCGGACTGCTCGAGGGCCGCAAGCTCGAGCCGCAGCGCATCGAGCTTCCGATGCAGGCCGCCGGCCTCGACGCGATGCTTGCGCACGAGATCCTCGATTGCCGCGACACGCCGTTCGACCGCGTCCTGGCGCGCGGGGTCGGCGTCGAGGCCGTCGAGATAGGCCGCCAGCGCGACGCCAGCCTCGGAGAGCGCGATGCGGGAGTCCTCCACCAGCCTGAGCGTCGCTTCGAGGCGGCCGTCGAGCGCACTCGCGGCGCGCAGCTGGTGGGCCGCCCGGGCTGCGAGCGCGTGGGCGTCTGCGCCGTCGCCCTCGAAAAGCAGTGCCTGGGCGGCCTGGGCGCCCTCGGCGAGCCGTCCGCGGTTCGCAAGGCGGTTGCGCTCCTCGAACAGGGACTCGGCCTCGCCGGCACCGAGCCCGAGCGCCTCCAGCTCGCCGACCTGGTAGCGCAGGAGCTCGAGACGCGCGCTGCGGTCCAGTGCAGCGGCCGCGAGCGCCTCCCGCTCGTCATTCAGGCGCCGCCAGCCCTGCGCCAGTTCTGCCACCTCGTCGAGCAGCTTCGCGGCCACCCCGTGGGCGTCGAGGGCTTCGCGCTGGGCGTCGCGGCCGACCAGCGACTGGAACTCCTGCTGCCCGTGGATTTCGATGATTCGCTCGCCGAGCTCGCGCGCGCTCTGGGCCGGCAGGGACTGGCCGTTCACGTACTGGCGGGAACGGCCGTCGCGCCCGACTACGCGACGCAGCACGATCTCGCCGTCCGGCGCGTCAATCGACTGCTCGTCGAGCCAGCTGCGAGCCGCGGCATTTGCGCCGACCTCGAAGGTGGCCGTGACCTCGGCGCGCTCGGCACCGTGGCGCAGCATGTCGGTGCTCGCGCGCCCGCCGAGCGCGAGCATGACCGCATCCACGATGATGGACTTGCCCGCGCCGGTCTCGCCGGTCAGCGCCGTGAGGCCGGACGCGAGCTCGAGCTCGGCGGCGTCTATGACCGCGAAGTCGCGGATCTGCAGGTGGACCAGCACGCTCAGTATTCTTCGATGCCGGGACGGCCGCTACGGCCCCAGTGCAGCTTCGAGCGCAGCAGCCTGAAGAAATCGTGGCCCGGCGGGTGCAGCAGCGTGATCCGCGCCTGCGCCGGCCCGATCGACAATGGCGAGTCCGGTTCGAGGTCCCCCAGCAGGAACCCGTCGCAGGTGACCTGTGCGCGCATGCCCGAGCGTTCCACGAGGCGGATCTCGATGAGACTCTCGCGGCCGATCACCACCGGCCGGTCGGAAAGCGTGTGCGGCGAGATCGGCGCGATGACGGTGGCCGCGAGCGCCGGATGCACGATCGGTCCGCCGCAGGACAATGCGTAGGCCGTGGAGCCGGTCGAGCTGGCGACGACCAGGCCGTCGCCCCCGTGCGTGTTGACGTAGCGGCCGTCCACCCGGACCTCCAGCTCGACCATGCGGCCGGTGGCCTGCCGCTGGACCACGACGTCGTTGAGGGCGCTGAATTCCAGCGGGGTCCCGCCGGCTGCCGGCAACCGGGCAGCGAGAAGCTGGCGCTCGTCGATCTCGTAGCGTCCCTCGAGCACGGCATCGAGGTTGCCGACCATCTCGTCCGGCAGCACGTCCGTCAGGAAACCGAGGCGGCCGCGGTTGACGCCGAGGAGCGGTACGCCACGCGCGAGCGCGAGCTGCGCGGCGAATAGCAAGGTGCCGTCGCCGCCGATGGCCACGATGAGATCGGCTTCCTGGCCGAGTTCGCCCACGGGCCGGCGCAGGAGACCGCCGGGCAACCTGGCAACGGCGGCCTCCCTGTCGACGAGCACCGCAAGCCCGCGCCCACGCAGGTGCGTCGCCAGCGCCGCCAGCGAGTCGGCGACCCGGGGATCCTCCACCTTGCCGACGAGGGCGATGCGCGAGAAGTTCTTGTTCATCGGGACAGGCCGACTTTTAGCATGCAGGCACGCAGTCGGCCACAATCCTTGACACTCGACGAGTGCGATTGCTAGTTTGGCAGCCGGGTGCGAGGCAATTGTCATTTCCCTTTTACAACAGAGACTTATGCCTGACACGACCCGCGGCACCGACGGCGAGCCCAATGACCGGGCGCAGCGACTGCTGCGTACCCTGGTGGAATGCTATATCCGCGACGGCCAGCCGGTCGGCTCGCGCACGTTGACCCGCGAATCGGGGCTCAACCTGTCGGCCGCAACCATCCGCAATGTCATGGCGGATCTCGAGGGTCACGGGTTCGTAAGCTCGCCGCACACCTCGGCCGGACGCGTGCCGACCGACAAGGGCTATCGTTATTTCGTGGACGCGCTGCTGCGGTTCCAGCCGCCCGACCAGGCCGAAATCGCCGAGCTCAAGCGCCACCTTGACCAGCGCGCGGGCGACTCCAAGGCGCTCGTCGCCGCCGCGTCGCAGCTGGTCTCCAGCCTCACCCGGCTCGCGGGCGTCGTGACCGTGCCGCGCGAGCAGCACGCCGCGCTCTCGCACATCGAGTTCGTCGGCCTGTCCGGCAACCGGGTGCTGACGATCCTCGTCGTGAACGGCCGCGAAGTCCAGAATCGCGTGGTGCAGCTCGACCGCCATTTCACGGCTGAAGAGCTCAGGCGCGCTGCCGCCTACCTCAACGAGCTGTTCGCGGGCCAGCAACTCGCGGGCGTGCGCGAACGGCTCGTCGCGCAGCTGCAGGAAACCCGCGAGCAGATGAACCGCATGATGGTTGATGCCATCACGATCGCGCAGCGCGCCTTCGCCGCGGAGCCGCATGGCCGCGACGCGGACATGGTCGTCGCGGGCGAGACGAACCTCATGGGCTTTGCCGAGCTCTCCAACGTGGAGCGCCTGCGCAAGCTGTTCGAGGCCTTCAACGAGAAGCGCGACATCCTGCACCTGCTGGACCAGAGCCTGCACGCGCAAGGCGTGCAGATCTTCATCGGCCACGAGTCCGGCTTCCGGATCCTCGACGACTGCAGCGTCGTGGTGGCGCCGTATACGCAGGACAACCGCGTGGTCGGCGTCCTCGGCGTGATCGGCCCGACCCGGATGTCCTACGAGCGCGTGATCCCGGTGGTCGACATCGCGGCGCGAATGCTGGGCTCGGCCTTGAATTCGCGCGACTGAGCCCCACACCCGACGCGAATGAGCGGAAACGAAACCGAGCGCCCTGACGCCGCCTCCGACAACGGCGCGTTGCCGGCCGGCCCCGAGGCGAACGAGCGGGTGGCCGACGCCGAAGGCCGGGCCGAGCAGCACCGTGCCGACTTCCTGCGGGCCATTGCGGAGCTCGAAAATGTCCGCAAGCGCTCGGCGCGGGAGGTCGAGTCCGCGCGCCAGTACGGCGTTGAGAAATTCGCCGCGGACCTGCTGCCGGTCTCCGACACGCTCGCGCTCGCGCTAGAGTCGGCAGGCACCGCGGACGCCGCGACCCTCGCGCAGGGCCAGGAGGCGACGCTCAGGCTCCTGCTCAAGGCATTCGAGCGCGCCGGCCTGACCGTCATCGACCCGGCGGGCCAGCCATTCGACCCCGAGCTGCACGAGGCCATGGCGATGCAGCCCGCGTCCGGCGTGCCGGCGCACACGGTGCTCAAGGTGATCCAGCGCGGCTGGCTGCTGAACGGCCGCCTGCTGAGGCCGGCGCGGGTTCTCGTTTCAACGGCAGCGGCTGCCCCGGGCCCTCCCGGGGGCGGTTGAAACCGGCGCGTCCGGCCCCACAAGAGATACCAGTCAACCCATTTCAGGAATCCGGAAGACATGGCCAAGATCATCGGCATCGACCTCGGCACCACGAACTCCTGCGTCGCGGTGATGGAGGGCAGCGCGCCCAAGGTCCTCGAAAACAGCGAGGGCGATCGCACCACGCCGTCCGTCGTCGCATTCACCAAGGACAGTGAAGTCCTGGTCGGCCAGCCGGCCAAGCGCCAGGCAGTCACCAATCCCGGGAATACGTTCCACGCGGTGAAGCGCCTGATCGGGCGCCGCTACGACGACACCGTCGTCCAGAAGGACATCCCGCTCGAGACCTACCAGATCGTGCGCGCCGAGAACGGCGACGCCTGGCTCGAGGCCCAGGGCAAGAAGATGGCGCCGCAGGAAATCTCGGCGCGCGTCCTCATGAAGATGAAGAAGACCGCCGAGGACTACCTCGGCGAGACCGTCACGGACGCGGTGATCACCGTGCCTGCGTACTTCAACGACGCGCAGCGCCAGGCGACCAAGGATGCCGGCCGCATCGCGGGCCTGAACGTCCGCCGGATCATCAACGAACCGACGGCAGCCGCGCTCGCGTACGGCATGGACAAGAAAGGCAAGGACCGCAAGATCGCGGTATACGACCTCGGCGGCGGCACTTTCGACATTTCAATCATCGAGATCGCGGAGGTCGACGGCGAACGCCAGTTCGAGGTCCTGTCCACCAACGGCGACACCTTCCTCGGCGGCGAGGATTTCGACCGGCGCGTGATCGACTACATCGCGGCCGAGTTCCAGAAGGAGAGCGGCGTCGACGTGCGCAAGGACCCGCTCGCGGTGCAGCGCCTCAGGGAAGCCGCGGAAAAGGCGAAGATCGAACTGTCCTCCGGCCAGCAGACCGAGGTCAACCTGCCGTACATCACGGCTGACGCCTCGGGCCCCAAGCACCTGACGCTGAAGCTGACGCGTGCCAAGCTGGAATCCCTGGTCGAGGACCTCGTCACCCGCACGGTCGAGCCCTGCCGCGTCGCGCTCAAGGACGCCGGCCTCTCGATCAGCGAGGTCGACGAGGTGATCCTCGTCGGCGGCCAGACCCGGATGCCGCTGGTGCAGAAGGCCGTCAAGGATTTCTTCGGCAAGGAGCCGCGCAAGGACGTGAACCCGGACGAGGCGGTCGCGGTCGGCGCCGCGATCCAGGGCGGCGTGCTCGCGGGCGACGTGAAGGACGTGCTGCTGCTCGACGTGACGCCCCTCTCGCTCGGCATCGAGACGCTCGGCGGCGTGATGACGCGCCTCATCGAGAAGAACACCACGATCCCGACCAAGGCGACGCAGGTGTTCTCGACTGCCGACGACAACCAGAGCGGCGTCACGATCCACGTGTTGCAGGGCGAGCGCGACCGCGGCAGCGACAACAAGTCGCTCGGCAAATTCGACCTCTCAGACATACCGCCGGCCCCGCGCGGCATGCCGCAGATCGAGGTGACCTTCGACATCGACGCGAACGGCATCCTGCACGTGTCTGCCAAGGACAAGGCGACGGGCAAGGAGCAGCGCATCGTCATCAAGGCGTCGGGCGGTCTCTCCGAGGAGGAAATCAAGCAGATGGTCCGCGACGCCGAGACCCACGCCGCGGAGGACAAGAAGTTCCGCGAGCTGGCGGAGGCGCGCAACCGCGCGGACGCGTTGCTGCACCAGACCGAGAAGTCGGTGAAGGACCTCGGCGAAAAGGTGACCGGCGAGGAGCGCGCGACGATCGAGGCGGCAATCTCGGACCTGCGCGGCGCGCTGAAGGGCGACGACCAGTCGGCCATCGAGCACAAGGCCGAGGCGCTCGCGAAGGCGAGTGCGCCGGTGATCCAGCGTGCCTACCAGCCGGAAGGCGCGGGCGCCGGGCCCGAAGACGCGGCGACGGCGAGGCCGGGCGCGGACGCCGGCAAGGATGACGTCCTCGACGCCGAATTCGAGGAGATCAAGGACAAGGACGGAAAGCCGCACTAAGGGCCGCCCCGTCCGCAGGCAATCGCGTCCGCCGGGTGACCCGAGGTCACCCGGCGGTCGCGCATCTGGAGCGACATGCCGAAGAGCGATTTCTACCAGGTACTGGGCGTGCCGAGAAACGCGACCGAGGAGGCCATCACCAAAGCCTATCGGCGCCTCGCCATGAAGTACCACCCGGACCGCAACCCGGATGACAAGGAGGCCGAAGAGCGCTTCAAGGAAGCCAAGGAAGCCTACGAAATCCTGACCGACGCGCACAAGCGGGCGGCCTACGACCAGTATGGTCGCGCCGGTCTCGACGCCGCGCGCGGCGCCGGCCAGGGCTTCAGTCCGTCGGACGCCTTCGGCGACATCTTTGGCGACATGTTCGGCGACATCTTCGGCGGCGGCCGCCGCGGCGGACGCAGCGCCGTCTTTCGCGGAGCCGACCTGCGCTACGAGCTCGCGCTCGACCTCGAGCAGGCCGTGGCGGGCACCTCGACGGAGATCGAATTCCAGACCGTGACGGAATGCACGGAGTGCAGCGGCTCCGGAGCGGCGCGCGGCCATGCGCCCGTCACCTGCGACGCCTGCCAGGGCGCCGGCCAGGTGCGCATCAGCCAGGGCATCTTCGCCGTGCAGCAGACCTGCCCGCGCTGCAAGGGCCGCGGCAGGATCATCAAGGATCCGTGCCCGAAATGCGCGGGACAGGGACGCCTTCGAACCCAGAAGCGCCTTGCCGTCAAAGTGCCGGCGGGCGTCGACACCGGCGATCGCATCCGGCTCGCGGGCGAAGGAGAGGCCGGCCGAAACGGGGGCCCGCCGGGCGACCTGTACGTCGAGATTGCCGTCCGCGAACACCCGATCTTCGAGCGCGACGGCGCGCACCTCTCGTGCGAGGTGCCGGTCAGCTTCATCGCGGCGACGCTCGGCGGCAGCGTCGAGATACCGACGCTCGACGGCCACGCGAACATCAAGGTGCCGGCGGGCACGCAGTCCGGGCGCGTATTCCGGCTGCGCGAAAAGGGCATCAGGCCGGTGCGCGGGGGCGCGACCGGCGACCTGTTCTGCCGCGTGGTGATCGAGACCCCGGTCGACCTCAGTACCGAGCAGAAGGGCCTGCTGCGCAAGTTCGAGGACGCGCTCGCGACGGACGGAAAGAGCCATAATCCGCGCCAGCGCTCGTGGCTCGCGGGCGTGCGGCAGTTCTTTGTGCGGATGGGCGGCTGACATGACCAACGTCGCGGTGCTCGGGATCAGCGGCCGCGTGGGACGCTGCCTGGTCCGGGCGATCCGCGAGGCGCCGGACTTAATGCTGACCGGTGCGCTCGCCTCCCCGGCGAGCTCGACAATCGGGCGCGACGCAGGCGAAGTCGCGCAATCGGGGCCGGTTGCAGTTGCCGTCACCGCGGATCGCGGCGCCGCGCTCGCGAAGGCCGAGGTCGCGATCGACTTCACGCTGCCGGAAGCGCTCACCGACAATCTTGCGGCCGTCGCGAAGGCCGGTATCCCGCTGGTGGTCGGCGTCACCGGCCTGGACGCCAATCGCCAGGCCCAGCTGCGCCGCTTCAGCGAGCGGTGCGCGGTCCTCGTGGCCCCCAACATGTCGCTGGCCGTCAACCTGTTGTTCGGGCTCGCAGCCCGGGCGGCGGCGGCCCTCCCGGTCGATTACGACGTGGAGGTCCTCGAGGCGCACCACCGGGGCAAGGCCGATGCGCCGTCGGGCACGGCACTGCGCCTCGGCGAGATCATTGCCGGTGCACGGGGCGGGACGCTCGCCGAACACGCGGTCTATGGAAGGCTCGGCAAGACCGGCGGCCGCGCTCCGGGCGCAATCGGCTTCGCAAGCCTGCGGGCCGGCGATATCGTCGGCCACCATCACGTGCTCTTCGCCGGAACCGGGGAGACACTCGAACTCGTGCACCGGACCACGGACCGGATGACCTTTGCCTACGGTGCGCTGGCGGCAGCCCGGTGGATACTCGACCGCCCGCCGGGCCTTTACGGCATGGCGGACGTTCTGGGGCTGTAGGGGACGGCACCCTTTGCGCTCTGGCAAAGGGGCCCGTCCCCTCCGTGCTCGGCTGCTGTAGAATTGCCCCTCAGGTCGCGGCCCCCTTGTAGCCACAGCTGATGACCGGTGGAGTCCACGACGGCTCCATCCAATGAAGTCCTGCGCCTCGTGCCGGTGAACGGCGCCGCGGGACCGGGAGAACGCCCTGGTGACACCGACGCCTGCAGTGCTCGCACTCGAGGACGGCACGGTGTTTCGGGGCATTTCGATCGGCGCTTCCGGCGTCACGACCGGCGAGGTCGTGTTCAACACCGCGATGACCGGCTACCAGGAGATCCTGACCGACCCGTCCTATTCGCGCCAGATCGTCACGCTGACCTGCCCGCACGTCGGCAACACCGGCGTCACGCCCGAGGATCTCGAGTCCGATTCCGTGCATGCCGCGGGCCTGGTGATCCGCGACCTGCCGCTGCTGCATTCGAGCTGGCGCGCGAGCCACTCGTTGCCGGAATTCCTCCTGGAGAGCGAGACCGTCGCGATCGCGGGCATCGACACGAGGAAACTCACGCGCATCCTGCGCGAGCGCGGCGCGCAGGGCGGGTGCATCGCGACCGCCGACAAGGCGGACGCGGATGTCGCGCTGCGTGCCGCGCGCGCGTTTCCCGGGCTGAAAGGCATGGACCTCGCGAAGGTCGTCTCGGTCCGCGTGCCCTACCAGTGGAATGAAGGCAGCGTCGGCCGCGAGCCGGCGCGGGTGCTGCGACCGGGCTCCCGCCTGCATGTCGTCGCCTACGATTTCGGCATCAAGCGCAACATCCTGCGGCTCCTCTCCGATTACGGCTGCCGCATGACGGTGGTGCCGGCGCAGACCAGCGCGGCCGACGCATTCGCGCTGAATCCGGACGGAATCTTCCTCTCCAACGGTCCGGGCGATCCGGAGCCCTGCGACTACGCGATCGCCGCGATCCGGGAATTCCTGGAGACCGACATCCCGGTATTCGGCATCTGCCTGGGCCACCAGCTGCTCGGACTCGCGAGCGGCGCGCGTACGGTCAAGATGAAGTTCGGCCACCACGGCGCGAATCACCCCGTGCAGGAACTTGCCGGCGGCCACGTGCTGATCACGAGCCAGAACCACGGCTTCGCCGTCGACGAGGAATCGCTGCCGGCCGAGCTCAAGCCGACACACCGCTCGCTGTTCGACGGCACGCTGCAGGGCGTCGCGCGCACCGACCGTCCCGCCTTCGGTTTCCAGGGTCACCCGGAAGCGAGCCCCGGGCCGCACGACATGCGGCCGCTGTTCGAGCACTTCGTGTTCCTGATGGTGCGGCGACTGCAGCAGATGTTGCGTTCGGCGACGGCGCTGGCGGACGGAGCGCTGGCGCGCTGATGGGCAAACGCACCGACATCGAGAGCATCCTGATCATCGGCGCCGGGCCGATCGTGATCGGGCAGGCCTGCGAGTTCGACTATTCCGGCGCCCAGGCCTGCCGGGCGCTGCGCGAGGAGGGATACCGCGTCATCCTCGTCAATTCAAACCCGGCGACGATCATGACGGACCCCGAGATGGCCGACTCGATCTACATCGAGCCGGTCGACTGGCGTACGGTCGCGCGCATCATCGAAAAGGAGCGGCCCGACGCGCTCCTGCCGACCATGGGCGGCCAGACCGGCCTCAACACCGCGCTCGACCTGGTGCGCGAGGGCGTGCTCGAGAAGTACGGCGTCGAGATGATCGCGGCCTCGCGGGAAGCGATCGACATGGCGGAGGACCGCGAGCTGTTCCGCAATGCCATGCGCGGGCATCGGTCTCGAATGCCCGCAATCCTACATTGCACGCGACCTCGACGAGGCGCACGCCGTGCAGTCCGAAGTCGGCTACCCGACCGTGATCCGGCCCTCGTTCACGCTCGGCGGCACCGGCGGCGGCATCGCCTTCAACCGCGAGGAATTCGAGGAAATCGTGCTGCGCGGCCTCGACGCCTCGCCGACCGGCGAGGTCCTGATCGAGGAGTCGGTCCTCGGCTGGAAGGAATTCGAGATGGAGGTGGTGCGGGACCGCAAGGACAACTGCATCATCGTCTGCTCGATCGAGAATCTTGACCCGATGGGGGTGCACACCGGGGACTCGATCACCGTGGCGCCGGCGCAGACCCTGACCGACAAGGAATTCCAGCGCATGCGCGACGCGTCCATCGCGGTGCTGCGCCAGGTCGGCGTCGAATGCGGCGGCTCGAACGTGCAGTTCGCTGTCAACCCGGACGACGGCCGCATGCTGGTGATCGAGATGAACCCGCGCGTGTCGCGATCCTCGGCGCTCGCGTCCAAGGCGACCGGGTTCCCGATCGCCAAGGTCGCGGCCAAGCTCGCCGTCGGCTACACGCTCGACGAGCTCAGGAACGAGATCACCGGCGGCGCGACGCCGGCATCCTTCGAGCCGGCGATCGACTACGTCGTCACCAAGATCCCGCGCTTCACTTTCGAGAAATTCCCGGGCTCGAACACCCGCCTCACCACCCAGATGAAGTCGGTCGGCGAGGCGATGGCGATCGGCCGCACCTTCCAGGAGTCGCTGCAGAAGGCGCTGCGCAGCCTCGAGACCGGCTGCGACGGCCTGACGCCGATCCTCGCGCTGCCGCTCGACGCCGACGGCGAGCTGCGCCTCGCCGAGGAGCTGCGGCACCCGGGCGGCGAGCGCATACGCTACGTCGCCGACGCTTTCCGCGCCGGCTGGAGCCGCGACCGGGTCGCGGCGGAGACGATGATCGATGCCTGGTTCCTGGCGCAGATCGAGGACCTCGTGCGCGAGGAAGAGGCGGTGCGCGCGGAGGGGATCACGGCACTGACATTCGAGCGCCTGCTTGCGCTGAAGCGCAAGGGATTCTCCGATGCCGCACTCGCGCGGGCCATGGGCGCGCCGGAATCGCGGGTGCGGGCGCGGCGGCTCGCCTGCGGCGTGCACCCGGTCTACAAGCGCGTCGACACCTGCGCCGCCGAGTTTGCGACCTCCACGGCATACCTGTATTCCTGCTACGACCAGGAATGCGAGTCGGATCCGACGCCGCGCCCCAAGATCATGATCCTCGGCGGCGGCCCGAACCGCATCGGCCAGGGCATCGAGTTCGACTACTGCTGCGTGCACGCGGCGCTCGCGCTCCGGGAGGACGGCTACGAGACCATCATGGTCAACTGCAACCCGGAAACGGTCTCGACGGACTACGACATATCGGACCGCCTGTACTTCGAGCCGCTGACCTTCGAGGATGTCATGGAGGTCATCGGCCGCGAGAAGCCCCAGGGCGTCATCGTGCAGTTCGGCGGCCAGACGCCGCTCAAGCTCGCGCGCCAGCTCGCCGCCGCCGGCGCGCCGATCATCGGCACGAGTCCCGACTCGATCGACGTCGCCGAGGACCGCGAGCGCTTCCAGCAGCTCCTCATGAAGCTCGGGCTGCGTCAGCCGGCGAACGCGACCGCGCGCGACGAGGAGCGCGCGATCGAGCTCGCGCGCGAGGTCGGCTTCCCGCTGATCGTGCGCCCGTCGTACGTGCTGGGAGGCCGCGCGATGGAGATCGTGTACGAGGAAGAGGACCTCAGGACCTACATGCGCGAGGCAGTCAGGGTCTCGAACGAGAGCCCCGTGCTGCTCGACCGCTTCCTCGACCTCGCCATCGAAGTGGACGTGGACGCCGTGTGCGACGGCCAGGACGTGCTGATCGGCGGGATCATGGAGCACGTCGAGCAGGCGGGGGTGCACTCGGGCGACTCCAGCTGCTCGTTGCCGCCAGCAAGCCTCTCGGCCGAGGTACAGGACGAATTGCGCAGCCAGACGCGCAAGATGGCCCAGGGACTGAACGTCGTCGGCCTGATGAACGTGCAGTTCGCGATCCAGAACGGCGTCGTGTACGTGCTCGAGGTGAATCCTCGCGCCTCGCGCACGGTGCCCTTCGTGTCCAAGGCGACCGGCCGCCCGCTGGCGAAGATCGCGGCGCGGGTGATGGCCGGGCGCAAGCTCGCGGACCTCGACGCGACGGTCGAGCGCGTGCCGCCGTACTTTTCGGTCAAGGAAGCGGTGTTCCCGTTCGGCAAGTTCCCTGACTCCGACCCGATCCTCGGGCCGGAGATGAAGTCCACCGGCGAGGTGATGGGCACCGGCCGGACATTCGGCGAGGCCTACGCGAAATCGCAGGCCGCGAGCGGAATCCGGCTGCCGACCCGCGGCGTATGCCTGGTTTCGGTGCGCGACCGCGACAAGGAAGGCGCCATCGCAATCGCGCGGCGGCTCGCGGAGCGCGGCTTCGAGATCATCGCGACCCAGGGCACCCAGGCGGCGCTCGAGGCCGCGGGGGTTCCCTGCCGCCGCGCGCTGAAGGTTCGCGAGGGCCGCCCGCATATCGTCGACATGATCAAGAACGACGAGATCGACCTCATCATCAACACCACCGAAGGCAAGCGGGCCATTCGCGAGTCACATTCGATCCGCAAGGAGGCGGAGTTGCGCAAGGTCACTTATTACACGACCGTGGCCGCGGCCAACGCCACCTGCGACGCGCTCGATCACCTGGAGGACCACGACGTCAACCGGCTCCAGGACCTGCACCGCGAGCTCGGTGCGGCATGAGGGCTCCGATCACCCTGCGCGGCGCGGAAATGCTCCGCGCCGAGCTCAGGAAGCTGAAAGGCGAGGACCGCCCGGCGATTATCCGCGCGATTGCCGAGGCACGCTCGCACGGCGATCTCTCCGAGAATGCCGAGTACCACGCCGCGCGCGAGCAGCAGGGATTCATCGAGGGCCGGATCAACGAGATCGAGCAACGACTCGCGGATGCGCAGGTGATCGACACCTCGAAACTCCCCGATACCGGCAAGGTCGTGTTTGGCGCGACCGTCGAGCTCGCGCCGGTCGACGGCGGACCACAGGTCCGTTACCAGATCGTCGGCGACGACGAAGCCGACATCAAGAGCGGCCTGCTGTCGATCAACTCGCCGATCGCGCGCGCCCTGATCGGGCGCCGGCCGGGCGACGAAGTCGAGGTCGCGGCGCCTGGCGGCGCACGCGGATTCGAAGTCCTCGCCGTGCGCGTGGAGTGACCTAGGAGTCGGGAAGAAGTATCTTCGGCAGCGTGCCGTTCTTCTTGTAAAACAGCGCCACGTTTCCGATGCGATGGACGCAGTCCGAGCCGGTCTCGCGCGCCAGCTCGGCAAACAGGGTGTCGCGCGCCTGCCGGTCGCCCACGCGGGCTCGCAGTTTCACGAGTTCATGGTGATCGAGGGCGAGGCGCAATTCCTCGGTGACGCCGCTCGTCAGGCCCTTCTGGCCCACGAGCACGATCGGATGCAGCGCGTGACCGAGCCGCCGCAACTGCTTTTTCTGGCGCTCGTTCAGGGCCATGGTCGCATTATAGGCTGGGGCCCCGGGGGGCATGGATGGCGAAGCGCAGCAAGTCGAGCGGCCGCTGGCTCGACGAACATTTCTCCGATCCCTATGTGCGCCGCGCGAGGGAAGCGGGACTGCGTTCGCGCGCCGCTTTCAAGCTCGAGGAGCTCGACGCCGCCGACAAGCTGATCACCCCGGGCGCCGTCATCGTCGATCTTGGCGCGGCGCCCGGTGGCTGGAGCCAGTATGCGGCGCGGCGCCTGGCGGGAAGCGGCCGCGTGTTCTCGCTCGATCTCCTGCCGATGGCGGCGATACCGGGGGTGCGCTTCCTGCAAGGCGATTTCCGCGAGCAGGCGGTGCTCGATTCGCTGCTCGGCGAGCTTTCCGGGAGCCAGGTCGACCTTGTCTTGTCGGATATGGCCCCCAACATCAGCGGGGTAGACGTGGTGGACCAGGCCCGTGCCGCCGATCTCGAGGCTCTGGCGCTCGACTTTGCGCGCAGGGTGCTCGGGCCGGGGGGCAGCCTCGTCGTCAAGGTGTTCCAGGGAGCCGGATTCCAGGAGTTCCTGGGCGACGCCCGACGCAGCTTCAAGGCGGTGAAAATGCGCAAACCGAAGGCGTCCAGGCAGCGCAGTTCCGAGACGTATTTGGTGGCGAGGGGTCTGCGTCCGGTGTAAGGTGAAACTCGCGTACCTGCGCGGCGGTCCAAGTCTTTGAACCCCCAGCGATTGGCGCGTGGCAGGAGCCAAGCTTGAACGATCTGACCAGAAACATCGTCCTGTGGGTGGTTATCGCGATCGTCCTGCTCGCGGTCTTCTCCAATTTCGGCCAGCACGCCGCGGCCCCGGAGAAGCTCGAATACTCCCAGTTCCTGACCGAAGTCAGGAGCGGCGGCATCCGCACCGCGACCTTCAAGGGCGACATGATCGTCGGCGAGCGCGCCAGCGGCGCGCATTTCGTCACCAACAGCCCGGAAACCGACAATACCCAGCTCATCGGGCTCCTCGACAAGCAGCACGTGACCTTCAGCGCCGAGCCGCCGGAGCGCCAGGGCTTCCTGCTGCAGCTGTTCATCTCCTCGTTCCCGATCCTGCTACTGATCGGCGTCTGGATCTATTTCATGCGCCAGATGCAGGGCGGGGCGGGCGGCCGCGGCGCCATGTCCTTCGGCAAGAGCCGGGCGAGGCTCCTCTCTGAGGACCAGGTCAGCGTCACCTTTGCGGACGTCGCGGGCGTCGACGAGGCCAAGGAGGAAGTCGGGGAAATCGTCGACTTCCTCAAGGACCCGGCCAAGTTCCAGAAGCTCGGCGGCAAGATCCCCAAGGGCGTGCTGATGGTCGGCAGCCCCGGCACCGGCAAGACGCTGCTCGCGCGCGCGATCGCGGGCGAGGCAAAGGTCCCGTTCTTCACGATCTCGGGCTCCGACTTCGTGGAGATGTTCGTCGGCGTCGGCGCCAGCCGCGTGCGCGACATGTTCGAGCAGGCGAAGAAGCACGCGCCCTGCATCGTCTTCATCGACGAGATCGACGCGGTCGGCCGCCATCGCGGCGCCGGCCTCGGCGGCGGGCACGACGAGCGCGAGCAGACGCTGAACCAGTTGCTGGTCGAAATGGACGGATTCGAGGGCAACGAGGGCGTCATCGTCATCGCCGCGACCAACCGGCCGGACGTGCTCGACCCGGCGCTGCTGCGTCCGGGCCGCTTCGACCGCCAGGTCGTGGTGCCGCTGCCGGACGTGCGCGGACGCGAGCAGATCCTCAAGGTCCACATGCGCAAGGTGCCGATCTCCGACGACGTCAAGCCGTCCCTGATCGCGCGCGGCACGCCCGGCTTCTCCGGCGCGGACCTCATGAACCTCGTGAACGAGGCGGCGCTGTTCGCGGCGCGCGCGAACAAGCGGCTCGTGACGATGGAAGAATTCGAGCGCGCGAAGGACAAGATCATGATGGGCGCCGAGCGGCGCTCGATGGTGATGAGCGAGCAGGAGAAGCTGACCACGGCCTTCCACGAGGCGGGCCACGCGATCGTCGGCATGAGCCTTCCGGAGCACGATCCCGTCTACAAGGTCACGATCATCCCGCGCGGCCGCGCGCTCGGCGTGACGATGTTCCTGCCGGAAGAAGATCGCTACAGCTTCAGCAAGCGCCGCATCGAAAGCCAGATCACGAGCCTGTTCGGCGGCCGCGTTGCCGAGGAACTGCGCTTCGGGCCGGATGCGGTGACGACCGGCGCGTCCAACGACATAGAGCGCGCGACCAACCTCGCGCGCAACATGGTCACGAAATGGGGACTCTCCGAGCGGCTCGGCCCGCTGTCCTACATGGAAGACGAGGGCGAGGTATTCCTGGGCCGCTCGGTGACCCAGCACAAGCAGGTCTCGGACGTGACCGCGCACGTGATCGACGAGGAGATCCGCCGCGTGATCGACACGGCGTACGCGCAGGCGCGGAAGATCCTGACCGACAACCGCGACAAGCTCGATATCATGGCCGCCACGCTGGTGAAGTACGAGACCATCGACGAGGGCCAGCTCGCGGACATCATGGCGGGGCGCGTGCCGCGCGCACCCAGCGGCTGGGACGAGTCCGGCGTCGCGCCGGGCGGCCAGGGCGGACCGAAGCCGGAGCCGGTGATCGGCCCGCCGGCCAGCCAGACCTGACCGGCGGCGGCGCGCTGCCTGCGGCCTGATTGCGACGCGCCCCGAGCGCCTGCGCCCATGCGCCTGCAGTGCGGCCGTCACGTCCTCGACCTCAGCCGACCCGTCGTCATGGGCGTGCTCAACGTGACTCCCGACTCGTTCTCGGACGGCGGCCGCTACCTCGACCTGGAGGCCGCGGTGGCGCGCGGCGAGGCCATCGTTGCCGAGGGCGCCGCGATCATCGACGTCGGCGGCGAATCGACGCGGCCCGGCGCGGCGCCGGTCGATGCTGAAGAGGAAATCCGGCGCGTCATCCCGGTCATCGAGCGGCTCGCAGCCGCGCTCCCGATCCCCGTTTCGGTCGACACGCGCAAGCCAGCCGTGATGCGCCGGGCCATCGCGGCGGGCGCCGCGATGGTGAATGACGTCGAAGCGCTCGCGGCACCGGGCGCGGTCGAGGCTGTCGCGGCAAGCGGCGCCGCCGCCTGCCTGGTGCACATGCAGGGCGATCCGGCGACGATGCAGGACGCACCGCGCTACGCCGATGTGGTCGCGGAGGTGCGCGCCTATCTCGCGGCGCGCGCGCGAGCCTGTCTCGCAGCCGGGATTCCGCGCGAGCGGCTCGTCGTCGACCCGGGTTTCGGGTTCGGCAAGACGCTCGAGCACAACCTCGCGCTCCTGCGCGAATTGCCCGGGCTCGCCGCCGACGGCCTGCCGGTGCTCGCGGGCCTGTCGCGAAAGCGCATGATCGGCGCGCTCACGGGTCGCGCCGACGGCGATCGGCTCGCCGGCAGCCTGGCCGCGGCCGTCCTCGCGGCGCAGGGCGGCGCGCGCATCATCCGCGCGCACGACGTGCGGGAAACCGCGGATGCGCTCGCGGTCGTGGCGGCGGCCGGCTCGTTCGGTGACAATCGCGCCTGATCATGCGGTACTTCGGGACAGACGGTGTGCGCGGCCGCGTCGGGACCCACCCGATGACGGTGGAGTTCGCCCTGCGCCTCGCGGGCGCGGCAGCGCGGGTGCTCGCGCCCGACGGCGGCCGCGTGCTGGTCGGCAAGGACACGCGCCTGTCCGGCTACATGTTCGAGGCCGCACTGGAAGCCGGCTTCGTCGCCGCCGGCGTCGACGTGCTGCTCGTCGGTCCGCTGCCGACGCCGGGCATCGCCTACCTCGTGCAAAGGCTCGGCTGCGACTTCGGCGTCGTGATCAGTGCGTCCCACAACCCCTACGACGACAACGGCATCAAGTTCTTCGATCGCGAAGGGAGCAAGCTTGCGGACGATCGGGAAGAGGCGATCGAGTCGCACCTGGACAGTCCGGCGCTGACGCGCGAGTCGGGCGCGCTCGGGCGGGCGACGCGCGTGGACCGCGAGCGCTCGCTGTACCAGTCCTTCTGTGCCTCGACCATGCCGAGCGGCATGCGCCTCGACGGCCTCAAGCTCGTGATCGACTGCGCGAACGGCGCGGCTTACAAGGTCGCGCCCCGCGTGCTTTCGGAACTGGGCGCCGAAATCATCCCGATCGGCTGCTCGCCGAATGGCCGCAACATCAATGATGGCTGCGGCTCGACCGATCCCGGGCTGCTGCAGCTCACGGTGTCGGGCGTGCGGGCCGACGCCGGCATCGCGCTGGACGGTGACGGCGACCGCCTGGTGATGGTCGATCATCTCGGCCGGTCCGTGGATGGCGACCAGCTGCTCTACGTGCTGGCAAAGGCGCGGCTCGCCGCAGGCGACCTGAAGGGCCCGGTCGTCGGCACGGTGATGAGCAACCTCGGACTGGAGCTCGCGCTGCAGGCGCTCGGCGTGCCGTTCATGCGCGCCGCGGTGGGCGACCGCTACGTGCTGCAGTTGTTGCGTGCGCACGGCGGCGTGCTCGGCGGCGAAGACTTCCGGGCACCTGCTGTGTCCTGGACAAGGCGACGACGGGCGACGGGCTGGTCGGTCGCGCTGCAGGTGCTGGCCGTCATGAAAGCGACCGGCAAGTCGCTGGCCGAGCTGGCAGCCGGCATGCAGCGCTTCCCGCAGCAGCTCATCAACGTGCGCGTGGCCCGGCGCTTCGATCCGCGCGTGAGCCGGCGGTCGCGGCCGCGAGTCGCGCGTGTGGAGCAGTCGCTCGGGGCGCGCGGCCGCGTCGTGTTGCGCGCCTCCGGCACCGAGCCGCTGATCCGCGTCATGGTGGAAGGGGAGGACGCGCCGTCGGTGGGGCGCCACGCCGAGGAGCTCGCCGCGGCGGTCCGTGCCGCCGCGCCCGCCGCATGAATCCCGCGCAGCGCCAGCATCTGGTAGCGGGCAACTGGAAAATGCACGGCAGCCGGGCGGAGTCCGCCCGGCTCGTCGGCGAACTGGTCAGGCGCGGCGTCGGTGCCGGCGCCGCTGCGGCCGAGGTCGTGGTGTGCCCGCCGTTCACCTACCTGGCGGACATGCGCGACCAGCTGCAGGGCAGCCGCATCGCGCTCGGGTGCGCAGGATGTCTGCGCCGAGGACGTGGGCGCCTTCACCGGCGAGGTGTCGGCGGCGATGCTCGCCGACGTCGGCTGCCGCTACGTGATCGTCGGGCATTCCGAGCGGCGCGCACTGTACGCGGAGGACGACGCGCTGGTGGCGCGCAAGTTCGTCGCTGCAGGCCGGCATGCGCTGGTGCCGATCCTGTGCGTCGGCGAGACGCTGGCGGAGCGCGAGCGCGACGCGACCCGGGACGTGGTGCTCCGCCAGCTCGAGGCGGTGCTGGCGCTCGCCGGAACCGGCGCCTTCGCGCAGGCGGTCGTGGCCTACGAGCCGGTCTGGGCCATCGGCACCGGCCGGACGGCAACGGCGGACCAGGCGCAGGCGGTGCACGCCCTCATCCGCAGCCGGATCGGCGAAAAGGATGCTACAATCGCGGCTTCCCTTCGGGTCCTGTACGGGGGCAGCGTCAAGGCGGCGAACGCCGCGGAGCTGTTCGCCATGCCCGATGTGGACGGCGGATTGATCGGCGGCGCGTCGCTCAAGGCGGACGAGTTCGCGAACATCTGCGCCGCTGCCGGCCGCTGACAGCCTGACAAGGACGATACGACGACATGCTGCAACACGTCATCACATTCGTGCACGGCCTCCTGTGCTTCGCGATCATCGCGCTCGTCCTGCTGCAGCGGGGCAAGGGCGCGGATGCCGGCGCGGGCTTCGGGTCGGGCGCATCGGGCACCGTGTTCGGCGCGCGCGGCTCGGCGACGTTTTTCTCGAAGTTGACGGCCGTGCTCGCGACGCTGTTCTTCGTGACCAGCCTGTCGCTCGCCTGGTTCGCGACGCGCCCGAAGGCGGAGGCGCCGAAGAGCATCGTGGATACGGCGGTCACCGAACCCGCGCCTGCCTCGGGCGTGGATGCCGGTTCGGTGCCGGAACTGCCGCAGGCGCCGCCTGCGGACGCGCCGGCGCCGTCCGGCCAGTAATCGGACCCATCATCGAAATCAGTGCCGACGTGGCGGAATTGGTAGACACGCTAGCTTGAGGGGTTAGTGGGGAAACCCGTGTCGGTTCGAGTCCGACCGCCGGCACCATTCGAGTTCGAGGCCTGGTCATTCCGGGGGTCCCAAGCGACCTGCCGGACAGTTACAATGCGGCCGGTTTGCGCGGCCCGGCCCGCGCGCGGGAAGGGTCGCCTCATTGCTCGATAACTACCTGCCGATCCTCATCTTTCTCGCGGTCGCCGGCGGCTTCGGGCTGGTGCTGCTGGCGCTCGGCTGGGTGCTCGGTCCGCGCCGGCCCGACAGCGAAAAGATTTCCCCCTACGAGTGCGGCTTCGAGGCCTTCGAGGACTCGCGCACGAAGTTCGACGTGCGCTACTACCTGGTCGCGATCCTGTTCATCGTCTTCGACCTGGAGATCGCATTCCTGTTTCCATGGGCCGTGGCGCTCGACGCGATCGGCGGGTTCGGGCTCCTGTCCATGGGCGTCTTCCTTGCCGTGCTCGTGGTCGGCTTCATCTACGAATGGAAGAAAGGGGCGCTCGAATGGGATTGATGCAGGCCGCCCCGGAACTCGCGCCCGTCATCCAGGCCGCGGATTCCTGACCACGTCGGTCGACAACCTGATGAACTGGGCGCGCACCGGCTCGCTCTGGCCGATGACCTTCGGCCTCGCGTGCTGCGCCGTCGAGATGATGCATGCCGGCGCGGCGCGCTACGACCTCGACCGCTTCGGCGTGGTGTTCCGGCCGAGCCCGCGCCAGTCGGACGTGATGATCGTCGCCGGCACGCTGGTCAACAAGATGGCGCCGGCGCTGCGCAAGGTCTACGACCAGATGCCCGAGCCGCGCTGGGTGATCTCGATGGGCTCCTGCGCCAATGGCGGCGGCTACTACCACTATTCCTACGCGGTCGTGCGCGGCTGCGACCGTATCGTGCCGGTGGACGTCTACGTGCCGGGTTGCCCGCCGACCGCGGAAGCCCTGATTTACGGGATCGTGCAGCTGCAGGAAAAGATCCGCCGCACCAGCACCATCGCGCGCGGTCCGGGCATGAGCCGCGTCGAGGCGACCCGGCAGGCACTGTCGAGCCGGCTCGGCGAGCGCGCCCGGCCGGGCCCAGCCCTGCCCGGCGAAATCGCGATCGACCTGTCGGCCGCCGAGCTGGTCGCCGTCTGCAGGGAGCTGCGCGACGCGCCGGACCTCGCTTCGAGCAGCTCATCGACCTGTCGGGCATCGACTACCTGGACTTCGGCCGTTCGGAGTGGACCACGGCGGAGGCGACCGCGAGCGGCTTCAGCCGCGGCGTCGAGCGCGCCGACCGCGACGAGGCGCCGGCGGCGGAGGGCCGCTTCGCCGTCGTCCTACCAGCTTCTTTCCGTCTCGCGGAACACGCGCCTGCGCGTCCGTTGCTTCTGCGCCGCGGGCGAACCGCCGATGGTCGACTCCGTAACCGAGGTCTGGGCCTCCGCCAACTGGTACGAGCGCGAGGCCTTCGACCTGTTCGGCATCCTGTTCCGCGGCCACCCGGACCTGCGCCGCATCCTCACCGACTACGGCTTCATCGGCCACCCGTTCCGCAAGGACTTTCCGCTCTCGGCAACGTCGAGGTCCGCTACGACCCGGCGCGCGAGCGCGTCGTGTACGAGCCGGTCAGCATCGTGCCGCGCGTCACCGGTGCCGAAGGTGATCCGCAAGGAGCGCTACGAGCCGCGGCTCGCCGGGGGCAGGCGGCGATGTCTGAGTTCCAGAACTTCACGCTGAACTTCGGCCCGCAGCATCCGGCCGCGCACGGCGTGCTGCGCCTGGTGCTGGAGATGGACGGCGAGGTGATCCAGAAGGCCGACCCGCACATCGGCCTGCTGCACCGGGCGACCGAGAAGCTCGCCGAGTCCAAGCCGTTCAACCAGACCATCGGCTACATGGACCGCCTCGACTACGTGTCCATGATGTGCAACGAGCACGCCTACGTGCTCGCGATCGAGAGGCTGCTCGGCATCGAGCCGCCGGAGCGCGCGCAGTACATCCGCATGATGTTCGACGAGATCACGCGCATCCTGAACCACCTGATGTGGATCGGCTCGCACGGCCTCGACATCGGCGCGATGACCGTGTTCCTGTACGCATTCCGCGAGCGCGAGGACCTGATGGACTGCTACGAAGCGGTCTCGGGCACGCGCATGCACGCGACCTACTACCGGCCGGGCGGCGTCTACCGCGACCTGCCGGCGACGATGCCGCAGTACCAGGCGTCGAAGTACCGGAGCCAGAGCGACGTGAAGCGGAGGAACCAGGCGCGCTCCGGCTCGCTGCTCGACTTCATCGAGGACTTCACCGACCGGTTCCCGGCCTGCGTGGACGAGTACGAGACGCTGCTGACCGACAACCGGATCTGGAAGCAGCGCACGGTCAACATCGGCGTGGTCGCGCCCGAGCGCGCGCTGCAGCTCGGCTTTACCGGCCCGATGCTGCGCGGCTCCGGCCTCGCCTGGGACCTGCGCAAGAAGCAGCCGTACGAGGCCTACGACCGGCGTGGATTTCGACATTCCGGTCGGCGTGCACGGCGACTGCTATGACCGCTACCTGGTGCGCGTGGAGGAGATGCGCCAGTCGAACCGGATCATCCGCCAGTGCGTCGAGTGGCTGCGCGCAAACCCGGGACCGGTGATGCTCGAGGACCACAAGGTCGCGCCGCCGCGCCGCGGAGAGATGAAAGACGACATGGAATCGCTGATCCATCACTTCAAGCTCTTCACCGAGGGCTACTGCGTGCCGGAAGGCGAGACCTACGCGGCGGTCGAGGCGCCGAAGGGCGAGTTCGGCGTGTGGCTGGTGTCGGATGGCGCCAACAAGCCCTACCGGATGAAGTGCCGCGCGCCGGGCTTCGCGCACCTCGCTGCGATGGACGAGATGACGCGCGGACACATGCTCGCCGACGTGGTCGCGATGATCGGCACGCAGGACATCGTGTTCGGGGAGATCGACCGGTGAGCGCCGTGGGCAGCGACGGCGCGATCCTCAGCGAGCACACGCGCGGCGAGATCGACGCGCTGGGTGGCGAAATTCCCGGCGGACCGGCACCGCTCGGCGGTGATCGCGGCGCTGCGCGAGGCGCAGCACCAGAACCGAGGCTACCTGACGCCGCCGCTCATGGACGCGGTCGCCGAGTACATCGGCCTGCCGCCGATCCAGGTCTACGAGGTGGCGAGCTTCTATTCGATGTTCGAGACCAGCCCCTGCGGCCGCGTGCACGTGTCAGTCTGCACCAACATCTCCTGCATGCTGAGCGGCGCCGACGAAATCGTCGCGCACGTCGAGAAGCACCTCGGCATCCGGACCGGCGAGAGCACGCCGGACGGGCGCATCTACCTCAAGCGCGAAGAAGAGTGCCTGGCGGCCTGCACCGGCGCGCCGATGATGATGGTGGACCACGTGTACCACGAGAACCTCACGCCCGAGTCGGCGATCACGGTGCTGGACGGCGTGAAATGAGCGTGACGCGGCCGATGAACCAGGTCGTGTTCGAGCCGCTCGCCCATGCCGCGAGCTGGACGATGCCCGTGTACACGAAGCTCGGCGGCTACCAGGCGCTGGCGCAGGATCCTGGCCGAGAAAACGCCGCGCGAGGCGATCATCGAGGAAGTGAAGGCCTCCGGCCTGCAGCGGCCGCGGCGGCGCCGGCTTCCCGACCGGCGTGAAGTGGAGCTTCATGCCGCGCGGCGCTCCCGGGCAGAAGTACGTCGTCTGCAACTCGGACGAGAGCGAGCCGGGCACCTGCCACGACCGCGACATCCTGCGCTTCAACCCGCACTCGGTGATCGAGGGCATGGCGATCGGCGGCTACGCGATGGGCGCGACGGTCGGCTACAACTACATCCGCGGCGAGTTCCTGGCCGAGCCCGTGCCGCGCTTCGAGGCGGCGCTTCGGAAGCCTACGCGGCAGGCCTGCTCGGCCAGGGACATCCAGGGTTCGGGCATCGACTTCGACCTGCACGCCGTCGCCGGCGCCGGCGCCTACATCTGCGGCGAGGAGACGGCACTGCTCGAGTCGCTCGAGGGCAAGCCCGGCAAGCCGCGCTTCAAGCCGCCGTTCCCGGCGAACTTCGGCCTCTACGGCAGGCCGACCACGATCAACAACACGCTTTCGTTCGCGTCCGTGCCCGCGATCCTGCGCAAGGGCGCCGAAGTGGTTCGCGGACCTGGGCGTCCCGAACTCGGGCGGCACGGTGATCTTTTCGGTTTCCGGCCACGTCGAGAGGCCCGGCAACTACGAGCTGCCGATGGGCATCCCGTTCCGGGAGCTGCTCGATCTCTGCGGCGGCGTGCTCGGGGGCCGCAGGCTCAAGGCCGTGATCCCGGGCGGCTCGTCGGTGCCGGTGCTGCCGGCCGCGCATGATCGCGGACTGCACGATGGACTACGACTCGCTGCGCAAGGCGGGCAGCAGCGTCGGCACCGGCGCGATGATCGTGATGGACGAGACCACCTGCATGGTGCGCGTGCTCGAGCGCATCTCGCGCTTCTACATGGCGGAGTCCTGCGGCCAGTGCACGCCTTGCCGCGAGGGCACGGGTTGGCTGACGCGCATGCTGCGCCGGATCCTGGCCGGGCAGGGGAAGCTGTCGGACCTCGAGTCTGCTGGTCCAGGTCGCGAACCAGATCGAGGGACACACGATCTGCGCGCTCGGCGACGCGGCGGCCTGGCCGGTGCAGAGCTTCCTGAAGCATTTCCGCCACGAGTTCGCCTACATGGTCGAACACGGCGGCAGGAGCATCGTGGAAGCGCCCGCGCAGGCGGTCGGCATGAGCGACGACGACACCGTCAACGTGGAGGTCGACGGCCGGCTGCTGAAGGCGCGCAAGGGCGAGATGATCATCCAGCTCACCGACGCAGCGGGCGTCTACGTGCCGCGCTTCTGCTACCACGAGAAGCTCTCGATCGCGGCCAACTGCCGCATGTGCCTGGTCGAGGTCGAGAAGGCGCCGAAGCCGATGCCGGCCTGCGCGACGCCCGTGGCCGAGGGCATGAAGGTCTTCACCCGCTCGCCGCGCGCGCATCGCCGCGCAGAAGGCGACGATGGAGTTCCTGCTGATCAACCATCCGCTCGACTGCCCGATCTGCGACCAGGGCGGCGAGTGCGAGCTGCAGGACCTCGCGCTCGGCTTCGGCTCGTCGCACCTCGCGTTTCGACGAGCGCAAGCGCTCGGTCAAGGACAAGAATCTCGGCCCGCTGATCTCCACCGACATGACCCGCTGCATTCACTGCACCCGCTGCATCCGCTTCACGGCCGAGATTGCGGGCCTGCAGGAACTCGGCGCGACCGGCCGCGGCGAGGACATGGAGATCGGGACCTTCATCGAGAAGAGCGTCGACCACGAGCTGTCGGGCAACGTCATCGACCTGTGCCCGGTGGGCGCGCTCAACTCGAAGCCGTTCCGCTACCGCGCGCGTTCCTGGGAGATGACCGAGCACGCGCTCGTCTCGCCGCACGACGCGTCGGCACAAACCTCTGGGGCCACGTGCTGCGCGGGCGACTGATGCGCGTCGTGCCGCGCGCGAACGAGGAGATCAACGAGGCCTGGATCGCCGATCGCGACCGCTTCTCCTACGAGGGCATCTATGCCGAGGATCGCCTGCGTTCGCCGCTGATGCTGGACGAGGGCCGCTGGCAGGAAGTTGGCTGGGAGGCCGCGCTCGAGGCCGCCGCCGCGATGCTGCGCGACGCCGCCAAGGCGGGCGCGGCCGGGGGCCGGCTCGGCTTCCTCGCGTCGCCCGGCTCGACCAACGAGGAGGCATACCTGCTCGGCCGGCTCGCTCGCGGGCTCGGTTCGAGCGACGTGGATTCGCGCCTGCGCCAGCTCGACTTCTCCGACCAGTCGGCCGACCCGGCCTTCCCGGGCCTCGGCATGGCGCTCGGTGCGATCGACGGGTTGTCGGCACTCCTGCTGGCCGGATGCCAGGTGCGCGAGGAGGCGCCGATCGTCGCGCACCGGGTGCGCAAGGCGGCGCTCGCCGGCTGCAAGGTGAGCCTGGTTTCAACCGCGACCCAGACCTGCCATTTCCCGGTGCTGAGCCAGGCCGCCGTAGCCGCCGCCGATCTTGCGGCCGAGCTTGCCGCACTCGCGGACGGGCCTGCGGACGAGCGCACGGAAGTCGGTCGTGGAATCGCTTCGCGGCGGCCGCGCCGCCATCCTGCTCGGCGGCGTTGCGCTGCGCCATTCGCATTTCGCGGACGTTCGCGCCGCGGCCGCGCTGCTGGCCGAGAGGACCGGGGCGTCGCTCGGATTCCTGCCGGACGGCGGCAACGCCGCCGGTGTCGCCCTCGCCGGCGCACTGCCGCACCGCCTGCCCGGCGGCAAGGCGGACCCTGATCCGGGCCTCGACCTCGGGCGGATGATCGCGTCTCCGCTCGCTGCCTGCGTACTGTTCGGCGGGATCGAGCCGGCCAGGGACATCGGCATCGCGGGCGCCGAGGCTGCGCTCGCTGCCTGCCGGCGCGTCATCGCGATCACGCCTTATGCGGACCCGGCCGTCATGGCGCTGGCGCGGCTGCTGCTGCCGATGGGGACCTTCGCGGAAACGTCGGGCAGCTACGTCAACGTCGAGGGACGCTGGCAGGAATTCCAGGGCTGCGCGCAGCCGGTCGGCGAGGCACGCCCGGGCTGGAAGATCCTGCGGGTGCTCGGGAACCTGCTCGGTCTCGACGGCTTCGATTACGAGAGCTCGAGCGACGTACTCGCCGAGCTCAGGTCGCAGGCGGGTACGGTCGCCTATGACGGCGGGTTCCGGACGTCCCGCGCCGTCCGCCAGGACCGGGTCGGCAGCAGCACCGGCGTCCCGATCTACGGCGTGGACGCGATCGTGCGCCGTGCCGCGGCACTGCAGCTGACGCGCGCAGCCCGCGGCGGCACGGGCCCGGGAGGCTGAGCCATGCCCGATTTCATTACCGCCTGGTTCGGCGGGCTCGACCCGGCACTGCAGGCGGCGATCCTGGCGACGCTCAAGATCGTACTGGTGCTGGTTTCCGTCGTCGTGCTGGTCGCGATGCTGACGCTCGCCGAGCGCAAGGTCATCGGCTACATGCAGCTGCGCCGCGGCCCGAACCGCCTGTCGTTCTTCGGCCTGCCGATCCTGCGCGGACTCGCGCAGCCATTCGCCGACGTCATCAAGCTGCTGCTGAAGGAGATCATCGTCCCGGCGCGCTCCTCGCGCTTCCTGTTCCTGCTTGCGCCGCTGATCGTGCTGGTCCCGGCCATGGCGACCTGGGCGGTAATGCCGCTGTCGCCGGGGTTCGTGATCGCGGACATCAATGCCGGGCTACTCTACGTGCTCGCGCTGACGTCGATGGGCATCTACGGCGTGATCCTCGCGGGCTGGGCCAGCAACTCCAAGTACGCGTTCCTGGGCGCGATGCGCTCGGCCGCGCAGATGGTGTCCTACGAGATCGCGATGGGATTCGCGCTGGTCGGCGTGCTGATGGCGGCGGGCAGCCTCAATCTCGGCGCGATCGTGCGCGCGCAGCAGGGCGCGTTCGCAAGCTGGAACGTCTGGTGGCTGTTTCCGCTGTTCCTCGTCTACCTGATTTCGGGCATCGCCGAGACGAACCGCGCGCCCTTCGACGTCGCCGAGGGCGAATCCGAGATCGTCGCGGGTTTCCACGTCGAGTATTCGGGCGCCGCGTTCGCGACCCTGTTCGCGCTGCCCGAGTACGCGAACATGATCCTGATTGCGACGCTCGCGGCGGTGCTCTTCTTCGGCGGCTGGCTGTCGCCGCTCGACGGCTACCTGGGGCCCGACGCCGTTCCTGGCGCGTCCGAGCTTCCTGTGGCTGGCGGCCAAGTCAAGCTTCTTCCTTTTCGTGTTCCTGTGGGTGCGCGCCACCTTCCCGCGCTACCGCTATGACCAGATCATGCGGCTGGGCTGGAAAGTGCTGATCCCGATCACGCTCGTCTGGATCGCGGCCGAGGGCGTGCTCGCATGGCTCAAGGTCGGGCCCTGGTCGGCATGAGGCAACCATGAAGCGCATCAGGTCCCTGCTGCAGACGCTGTTCCTGGCCGAGCTGATCCGCGGGCTCGGGGTCACCGTAAAGAATTTCTTCCGGCCCAAGTTCACCCTGAACTACCCGGAAGAGAAGACGCCGCAGTCGCCCCGATTCCGCGGCCTGCACGCGCTCAGGCGCTACCCGAACGGCCAGGAGCGATGCATCGCCTGCAAGTTGTGCGAAGCGGTGTGCCCGGCGCTCGCGATCACGATCGAATCCGACGTCGGCGCGGACGGCACGCGCCGGACGACGCGGTACGACATCGACCTGTTCAAGTGCATCTATTGCGGTTTCTGCGAGGAGGCCTGCCCGGTCGACGCCATCGTCGAGACGCGGATCCACGAATATCACATGGAAAACCGCGGCGAGAACATCATGACCAAGGACAAGCTCCTCGCGGTCGGCGAGAAGTACGAGGCGATGATCGCGGCCGACAAGTCCGCCGACTCGCGGTTCCGGTAACCCCATGCTGGTCGAGATCCTGTTCTGGTCGTTTTCCGCGGTGCTGGTCGGCGCCGCGCTGGGCGTGATCGTCTCGCGCAATCCCGTGCACTCCGTGCTGTACCTGGTGCTCTGCTTCTTCAATGCCGCCGTGCTCTGGCTGTTGATCCAGGCCGAGTTCCTCGCGATCGTGCTGGTGCTCGTCTACGTCGGCGCCGTGATGGTGCTGTTCCTGTTCGTCGTCATGATGCTCGACGTGAACATCGAGCAGCTGCGCGAGGGCTTCGCGCGCAACGCCCCGCTCGGCGCGCTGGTCGCCCTGGTCATGGCCATCGAGCTCGGCTACGTGCTGTGGGTGCGCCGCCTCGGAATCGAGCTGCCGGGCGTCCCGGCGCCGGTTGCGGAGGGTGCGAGCAACACCGCGGAGATCGGCGCCGTGCTGTACACCCAGTACGCATACCCGTTCGAGCTCGCGGCGATCGTGCTGCTGGTCGCGATCGTCGCGGCCATCACCCTGACCATGCGCCGCCGGCCGGGGCTCAAGACGCAGGACGTCGCGGCCCAGGTCGCGGTCAAGGCGGAGGACCGCGTGCGGCTCGTCAGCATGCCGCCGGAGCGGGAGCCATGATCGGCCTGGCGCACTACCTGCTGCTTGCCGGGGTGCTGTTCTCGATCGCGGTCGCCGGCATCTTCATCAACCGCAAGAACGTGATCCTGCTGCTGATGTGCATCGAGTTGATGCTCCTTGCCGTGAACTTCAACTTCGTCGCGTTCTCGCGCTTCCTCGGGATCCTGGACGGGCAGGTGTTCGTATTCTTCATCCTGACGGTCGCGGCGGCCGAAGCGGCGATCGGCCTCGCGATCCTGGTCGTCCTGTTCCGGCGGCGCCGCACCATCAACGTCGAGGAACTCGACGCCATGAAGGGTTGAGCGTGGACTTCGGCAACGCCTGCCTGGCGATCGTCCTGGCGCCGCTCGCGGCGGCCGTCGTCGCCGGCCTCGGCGGCCGGCTGGTCGGCCGCACGGTGGCGCACACGTTGTGCATCGCGGGCGTCGCGGTGTCGTTCGCGGGCTCGGCCTGGTTGCTGTCGCGGCTGCTGGACGGCGCTCCCGTCTACAACGCGAACGTCTACGCCTGGGGCGTCAGCGACGGCCTCGAGATGCACGTCGGCTTCCTGGTCGACAACCTCAGCGCGCTGATGATGACGGTGGTCAGCTTCGTCTCGCTCGCCGTGCACGTCTACACGATCGGTTACATGCGCGACGACCCGGGCTACACCCGGTTCTTTTCGTACATTTCGCTGTTCACGTTCGCGATGCTGATGCTGGTGATGGCGAACAACTTCCTGCAGCTGTTCTTCGGCTGGGAGGCGGTCGGCCTGGTCTCCTACCTGCTGATCGGCTTCTGGTACAGGCGCCCGTCCGCGATCTTCGCGAACTACAAGGCGTTCCTGGTCAACCGGATCGGCGACTTCGGTTTCATCGTGGCGATCGCGATCATCGTCGCGTACATGGGCAGCCTCGACTACGCGGAGGTGTTCCACCGCGTCCCCCGCGCGATCGGGCATGACCTCTTCCTGACGCCGGGCGAGCCGTCCAAGGTCATCACGGTCATCTGCGTCGGGCTGTTCCTCGGCGCGATGGGCAAGTCGGCACAGGTGCCGCTGCACGTGTGGCTGCCCGACTCGATGGAGGGCCCGACCCCGATCTCGGCGCTGATCCACGCCGCGACCATGGTGACGGCCGGCATCTTCATGGTCGCGCGCTGCTCGCCGCTGTTCGAGATGTCGCCGGATGCGTTGCAGGTCGTCGTGGTCATCGGCGGGACGACGGCTTTCTTCATGGGCCTCCTGGGCCTGGTCAACAACGACATCAAGCGGGTGATCGCCTACTCGACCTTGTCGCAGCTGGGCTACATGACGGCGGCGCTCGGCGCGGGCGCCTACGGTGCGGGCATCTTCCACCTCATGACGCATGCGTTCTTCAAGGCGCTGCTGTTCCTCGCGGCGGGCTCGGTCATCATCGGCATGCATCACGAGCAGGACATGCGGCGCATGGGCGGGCTGAAGAAGTACATGCCCGTCACCTACTGGACCTGCCTGATCGGCTCGCTCGCGCTGATTGGCTTTCCGGGCCTTTCGGGCTTCTTCTCGAAAGACATCGTCATCGAGGCGGTGAAGCACAGCGACATCGTGGGCGCGCGATACGCCTATTGGTGCCTGCTGGCGGGCGTCTTCGTGACGGCCCTGTACAGCTTCCGCCTCCTGTTCATGACGTTCCACGGGCGCGAGCGCATGGATGAGCACACGCGCGAGCATCTTCACGAGAGTCCATGGGTGGTGACGCTGCCGCTGATTGCGCTCGCCATTCCTTCGGTCGTGATCGGCTGGATGACCGTCGATCCCCTGCTGTTCGGCGACTTCTTCGCCGGCTCGATTGCGCATTCGTCGGACGGCCCGCTTGCGCAGGTCGGCAGCAAGTTCCATGGCCCGGCAGCCTTCGTGGAGCATGCAATCGAGTCGCGGGAACTGTACCTGATGCTCGCCGGCGTCGCCGTCGCCTGGTTCCTGTACATCAGGCGCCCAGACCTGCCGGACCGGCTCGCGACCCGCTTTGCGTGGCTGTACCGCCTGCTGTCCAACAAGTACTACTTCGACTGGTTCAACGAGAATGTGGTGGCGTCGGGCGTGCGCAGTTTCGGCACGCGCCTGTGGAAGCGCGGCGACGAGACGGTGATCGACGGCTGGCTGGTCAATGGCAGCGCGCGCGCCGTCGCCGCGCTCGCCGGGCGCCTGCGCCGGGTCCAGACGGGCTATCTCTACCACTACGCCTTCGCGATGATCATCGGGCTGTCGCTGCTGCTCGGCTGGCTGCTGTGGAGATCGTGAGATGACGGTACCGGCGAACCTCCTCAGCTGGCTCGTCTGGGTCCCGATCGCGGGCGGTCTTGCGGTGCTTGCGCTCGGCGACCGGCGCATCGCGGCCGGCCGTTGGATCGCCCTGGCGGCGGCGCTCGCGGCGCTCGCGCTCTGTGCGCCGCTGTGGTTCGGGTTCGACCGCCTGACCGCGGACCTCCAGTTCGTGGAACGCCGCCCCTGGATCAGCGTGCTGAATGCCTGGTACCACCTTGGCGTCGACGGCATCTCGATGCCGCTCATCGTCCTGACCGCCTTCACCACGCCGCTGGTCGTGATCGCGGCCTGGACCGGCATCGAGAAGCGGCCTGCACAGTACTTCGCTTCCTTCCTCGTGATGGAAGGATTGATGGTCGGCGTGTTTGCCGCGGCCGACGCCCTGCTTTTCTACGTGCTGTGGGAGGCGATGCTGATACCGATGTTCCTGATCATCGGCATCTGGGGCGGCGCCCGCCGGGTCTACGCGACGATCAAGTTTTTCCTCTACACGTTCCTCGGTTCCGTGCTGATGCTGGTCGCGCTCATCTGGCTCTACCTGCAGGGCGGCAGCTACGAGATCGCGTTCCTGCAGCGGATGCCGGTCGGCATGACCGCCCAGGTCCTGATCTTCCTCGCGTTTTTCGCGGCCTTCGCGGTCAAGGTGCCGATGTGGCCGGTGCACACCTGGCTCCCGGACGCGCACGTGGAGGCGCCCACGGGCGGCTCGGTGATCCTGGCCGCGATCATGCTGAAGATGGGCGGGTACGGGTTCCTTCGCTTCAGCCTGCCGATTGCGCCTGACGCGAGCCGCGAGCTCGACTGGCTCGTGATCACGCTATCGCTGGTGGCGATCGCCTATATCGGCTTCGTGGCGCTCGCCCAGCGCGACATGAAGAAGCTGATCGCGTACTCCTCGATCGCCCACATGGGCTTCGTCACGCTCGGCGCCTTTGTCGCCTACGACATCTGGCAGGCAACCGGCGCGATCGCGGGAGCGGGGATGGGGCTGGACGGCGCCATGGTGCAGATGATTTCGCACGGACTCGTCTCGGGAGCGCTGTTCCTTTGCGTCGGCGTGCTCTACGACCGGCTACACACGCGCGACATCGCGGCCTACGGAGGCGTGGTCAACACCATGCCGATGTTCGCGTTCTTCGCGGTGCTGTTCGCGATGGCAAATGCAGGCCTGCCCGGCACCTCGGGTTTCGTCGGCGAGTTCCTCGTGATCGTCGCCAGTTTCAAGGCGAACTTCTGGTACGCGTTCGTCGCGGCCCTGACGCTGATCCTGGGCGCAGCCTACACGCTGTGGCTGGTCAAGCGCGTGATCTGGGGCGACATCGGCAACGACGGGGTGGCGTCGCTCAAGGACCTGAACGCGCGTGAATTCATCGTGCTTGCCGCGCTCGCGGCGGCCGTGCTCGCGCTCGGCGTCTGGCCGGCGCCGCTGCTCGACGTCATGCGCCCGACGCTCGGCCACCTGGTTGACCAGCTGATGACGACAAAGCTCTGAGGCCCACGCGATGGAATCCACGCCCCTGGTCCTGACGATGCCGGAGATCCTTCCGGCGGGCGCCGAGATCTTCGTGGCGCTCGGCGCGTGCATCCTGCTGCTCGTGGACGCCGCCATCGGCCGAAGAGGTCGGAATGCCGTCTTCGTCCTCGCGATCGCAGTGCTCGCAGGCGCGGCCTGGGTCAGCTCCGAGGTTGCGGTCGCAGGCCGGACCGTCATCCTGAGCGGCCACTACGTCGCGGATCCGATGGGCACGCTGCTGAAGCTCTTCGCCTATGGCGCCGCAGCGGTCACGCTGCTTTACTCGCGCGAGTATCTGGAGCGACGCGAGCTGCTCAAGGGCGAATACCTCGTGCTCGCGCTGTTCGCCGTGCTCGGTATCCAGGTGGTCGTGTCGGCGGGCAGCCTGCTCACGCTCTACCTCGGCATCGAGATCATGTCGCTCTCGCTTTACGCCATGATTGCGTTCGACCGCGAGGACGGAGTTGCGGCAGAATCGTCGATGAAGTACTTCGTGCTCGGCGCAATCGCATCCGGCGCGCTGCTGTACGGCATCTCGATCATCTACGGGGTCACCGGCAGCCTGCTGATCGACGGTATTGCCGCGGCCGTCTCGGCGGACCACCCGTCGACCATCGGCCTGCTGTTCGGGCTGGCTTTCATCGTCGTGGGCGTCGCGTTCAAGTTCGGCGCCGTGCCGTTCCACATGTGGCTCCCCGACGTCTACCAGGGCGCGCCGACGCCGGTGACGCTGTTCGTCGGCTCCGCGCCGAAGATCGCGTCATTCGCGCTCGCCATGCGGGTGCTCGCGGAAGCTCTCGGAGGCATGACTGGCGCCTGGCAGGACATGCTCGTCGTGCTGGCCGCGCTGTCGCTGATCGTCGGCAACGTGGTCGCGATCGCGCAGTCAAACATCAAGCGCATGCTCGCGTACTCGACCATCTCGCACGTCGGCTTCATCCTGCTGGGAGTCCTCGCCGGCACGCCGGCCGGGTACCGCGCGGCGATGTTCTACACACTCACCTACGTGATCATGACGACCGCTGCCTTCGGCGTCGTGCTGTGGTTCTCGCGCAAAGGTTTCGAGGCCGACGCCCTGGACGACTACAAGGGCCTCAGTCGACGGAGCCCCTGGTTCGCCTTCGTGATGCTGCTGGTCATGTTCGGACTTGCCGGCGTTCCCCCGACCGTCGGATTCTGGGCCAAGCTCCAGGTCCTCGCCGCGGTCCTCGACGTGAACCGCACCTGGCTGGCGGCACTGGCCGTGGTCATGTCGGTGATCGGCGCGTTCTACTACCTGCGCATCGTCAAATTGATGTACTTCGACGAACCAACGACCGCCGGCCCGGTCGAAGCGAAGCTGGCGGTGCGGTTTATGTTGAGCGTCAATGGGCTGGCCATCCTGGCGCTCGGGCTGTATCCCGGGGCACTCCTCAGGTTGTGCGAGCATGTGCTACCGTAAGCCGTTGGAAGTGCTGGATTTGCAGGATTGAAAGGGAGTCGAACGATGCGAGGCATGATGCTTGCGGTTTTTACGGCGTTGCTGGCGGGCAGCGCCTTTGCAGGGACCGGGGACAGCGCGATCGGCAACGATACGCCGACGGCAGACCAGGCGCAGGACAAGGCCGAGGCCGACACGGCTGACGAGGCGAAGGAGGCGGCGCCATTCAAGGTGCCCGCCGGCTACCTGACGAAATCCCGCGGCAAGAAAACCGTGTACTGCAAGAAATCGATGGAAAGCGGCACGCGCTTCGCCCAGGAAAGGTGCTACAGCGAGCAACAGCTTCGCGCCATGGAAGCATCACGGGGAGAGGACACGGCCAAGCTCGACCAGACCCGCAAGGTCTGCGCGAACCTGGAGAATTGCAGCGGCGGCTAGGACGCCGGGAGGGAACCATCGTGCGTAACGGAATATTTGCCGTCCTCCTGTTCCTGGCGTCGGGTCTCTCGCTTGCGCAAGACGCCGCCGCCAACAAGGATGCGCCCGCCGCCGACAAGGCCAGTCACGAGGCGGCCGCGGCGGACGCCGCCAGAAGCGAGCAGGCGAAGGACGAGGAGTTCAAGCCGCCGCCGGGCTTCCGCACCAAGAAGCGCGGGAAACTCGTCCTGTATTGCATTCAGGATTCGACGGTCGGAACGCGCTTCAAGACCGAGAAGTGTTATGACGAGGCGCAACTGCACGATTACCTGATCGCGCGGGAAGAGAACAAGAGGGACATGGAGCGGGTCCGCTCGACCTGTTCGAGCGGCGTAAGCGGCGGCCCCTGCGTGCATCAGTGACCGGCGAGGGGTCCGGACCGCCAAATTTGTATTGCTCGACGCCAACCGCCTATAATTCGCGCCCCTGTTGCGGGGTGGAGCAGTCTGGCAGCTCGTCGGGCTCATAACCCGAAGGTCGTAGGTTCAAATCCTACCCCCGCTACCACTTGTTGCATGGAAGCCCCGGCCTCGCGCCGGGGTTTTCATTTGCAATCGACGCTCTATGCGCGAGGCGCCTTGACGGGCTCCTGCGCGGCGCACATGCCGCCGATGATCTGCCAGTTGCCGCCGGACTTCATCCAGGTGTGCGTGAATTTACGCCAAATGCCGGATCCGCTGTGCGTGCCGTCGCCGTAGTCGTAAACGTATTCCGCCGCGTAGTACACGACGACGGTGCCGTTGCCGAAGGCCTGGCTGTCGAGAGGCTTCAGTTGGTAGCTGAGCTTCCAGTGATTGTCGCGGATGTCCCGAACCCACTTGCCGATGTCCCCTTTGCGGGCGGGGTTCCACTCGAAGCAGGGCCAGCCGACGAAGTCTTCATGCCACAGCTTGACGTACGAATCGACGTCGCCCGCGCCCACGTAGCGCCAGTAGTCTTCTTCGAGCTGCCAAACCACCTTTTCATCTGCGCTCAGGTCTTTGGCTGCGATCGGGAACGCGAGGCAGAGGCCGGCCACGAAAGTCAGCCATCGAAATTGCATTGCGTTTGCTCCGACGTCGGCGGCTCAGTTGGCGGCAGCGCGCTTGCTCGGGTCGTCGGCCGGATTGACGTAGGTCAGTGCAAACGGACCCATGCCATGCACCTGCACGATCGAGTCGGTCTTGGCGAACGCGTAATGGTGCATCTGAGCCGGGAGCAGTGCATAACCCCCCGCCGGCAGGATCTTCGCGGAGGCCGTGTCGATCTTGTCGCCCATACCGAGGGCAAACGTTCCTGAAATCACGGTAACGTGCTCGTCGGTGGGGTGCCAATGCGGAGCGATCTTGTATCCGGCCGGCATTTTCAGCCGCACGACGTAAATGCCGGGCTTGCCCGGATCGCCGGAAACTACCGCGAACTGCGCCCCTTTCTCGAAAACTGGCGGGGGATCGCCCCACGTGATCTCCGCGGGAGCGGTCATGATGTGCGGAGAACTAGCGTTCTGGCTGGCTGCGACCCCGACAAAAGTTGCGACGAATGCGGCGACATAGAAAGGCATTTGTTTTCGCATGAGGTGCTCCTTACGTCCCAGATCTTCATTGCGACCCAGGGCCCGTTCGACGCGCGGTCCCTGGAGGTATTGCGGCATTGCGCGGTCGCCACGATTCTCCGCTGACGGAATGTTGTCAAGTCGACCCGTCCGCGCCGGGAAAAGCGCGAGTTTCCCCGCCGGACGAACGCGCCCGGCCGGGCGATTCTGGCAGTCACGCCCCGCGTGGTGGCACACTCCACCGGTCAGTCGTTTAGCGGCCCGCTCCGCCGGGCAAAGCAGGGGGTTTCAATCGTGATGACCAAGGCATTCTGGGCAGCCATTGCGGCGTGCACGCTCGTAACCGGTGCGTGGGCAGCCGATGAGACTGAAAAATCGGCCGCGGATGGCAAGGAGACCCAGGCAGCGCCGGCGCCGGAACCGCGCTCGCAGATTACACATCACGAATTGCATCTCGGCGGCCAGGTCCTGCGCTACACGGCGACGATAGGCTGGCTGATCCTGACCGATGACAAGCCCGACAAGGACGGCAAGCAGGGCGACCCGAAACCGGTCGCGCGATTCGGCTATACGGCCTACACGCTGGACGGCGTCAAGGACCCGTCGCGCCGGCCGGTCACCTTTGCATTCAACGGGGGACCCGGATCGGCGTCCATCTGGCTGCACATGGGTGTGCTCGGGCCGCGCCGCGTGGACGCCGGCGATGCCAGCTATGCGCCGCCGCCGCCCGCCCGCGTGATCGACAACGAATACAGCATCCTCGACGTCACCGACATCGTGATGATCGACCCGGTCGGCACCGGTTTCAGCAAGCCGGTCGGCGACGCGAAAGGCGAGGACTTCTGGGGCGTGGACCAGGACATCGATTCCGTCGGCGACTTCATCCGTCGCTACGTCACGGAAAACGGGCGATGGGGGTCGCCGAAATACGTGCTGGGCGAAAGTTATGGCGGCGTGCGCGGCGCGGGACTCGCGCGGCACCTGCAGTCGGATCTCGGCATGAACCTGAACGGCCTGATCCTCGTGTCACCTTATTTCGGCCAGGGTGCCGGCAATGACGGCATCGGCATCGACCTGCCGCACGCCTTGTACCTGCCGACCTTCGCGGCGACGGCGTGGCACTACGACCTGATACCCGGCAAGCCGGCCTCACTCGCGGATTACGTCGCCGAAGTCAGCCGTTTCGCGCGCGAGGAATACATGCCGGCCCTGTTCGAGGGCTACGCGATCGCGCCGGAGCGCAAGCAGGCAATCGCGGCGAAGCTCGCGCAGTACACCGGAACCAGTCCCGGGTTCTGGATGCGGGCCGACCTGCGCGTGAGCCATATCGAGTTCCTGCAGGAGCTCCTGCGCGCGCGCGGACTGGTTGCCGGCCGGATTGACTCCCGCTATTCGGGCCCTTCCCTGAATCCGCTCAACGACGAGATGGACTATGACCCGTTCTTCCCGGCAATCGGCCCGGCCTATACCGCCGGATTTCGCGAGTACCTGCATTCCGAGCTGAAGTTCGACGTGCCGGACGAATACGTCGTCTCGGCCGGGCTTTACCGGAAGTGGGACTGGCGTCACCGGCAGCCGGGCGTCAGCGACGGCGACGACGGGAAGCAGCCGATGACGAACATGCTGCCGGATCTCGCTCTGGCGCTGACGATGAACCCGGGCCTTCACCTGCTGGTCGAGCAGGGGCGCTTCGACCTCGCGACGCCGGCCTACGCGCTCGCGTACAACCTCGATCACCTGCGCCTGCCCCCCGGGGGGCGCGAGCGAATCCACGTCGAGTACCACGACGCGGGCCACATGATGTACCTGAACGCGACGGCGGGGCGGGAGTTCCGGGACAGTATCGTTCGCTTCATCCAGGCAACGAACCGCCTTTAGTCAAATGCCCCCGGCGCAGGGCGCCGGGGCCATCGGGGCGGCCGCCTGGCTGGCCCAGGCCGGCGGTAACGCCCCGGAATTGTGAACTGCTTCACAGACCCATGTAGTCCGGGGGCGGGGCCCCTGAGCGCATGCGAGACTTCCCGCGATGGCTTCGCCGGCTCTGCCGGCGGAGCTTTTGTGCGAACAAGAAGGGGAAATCCTTTGAAGTCAGTCGTGAAGCGCCCTGGTGCCCTGCGCTCGGCGTGGCTCGTTGGCCTCGCATTGCTTGCAGCCGGAATCCCGGCGGCGGCCATTGCCCAGACCACCGATTTCGAGTCTGCCATCAGCGCCTTCGAGCGCAAGGACGTCAAGTTCCCGCCGCCGCCGGGCTCGGTCGTGGTGGTCGGCAGTTCGACCATCCGCTTCTGGACCAGTGCCCGCAATGACCTGGCCCCGCTCGAGGTCATCCCGCGCGGTTTCGGCAGCAGCACGGCGGACGATCTCGATTACTACCTGGATCGCATCGTGCTGCCATATGCGCCGCGCGCCGTCGTGATCTACGAAGGCGACCACGACCTGCAGCTCGGCATGGATCCGTTGTTCATCCTGGAGCGCATGACGAGCGTCGTGCAGCGGATCGGGACGGCCTATCCGGACGCGCGACTTTACCTCGTTGCCGTGAAGCCCAGCCCGAAGTTCGCGTCGCTATGGCCGACCTCCCTCGCACTCAATCAGATGTACAGCGAGCTTTGCAGCCAGATTCCGCACTGCACCTTCATCGACGCCGGTTCCTATTTCCTGCTGCCGAACGGCAAGCCCAACACGGCTTACTATCGTTCCGACCGCATCCACTTCAATGATGCCGGCTACGCGGTCTGGACCGGCATCCTGCGCCCCATCCTGCTGGCCGGCGAAGGCCCATACATCGTGTTGCCGGAGCTTCGCGACCTGGACATTGGCGCGGTCTCCGGCGCCGGTTTCACGACCCAGGGTGGCGGCTCCATGACCGTATATGGCTCCGGGGCGGGTATGGGCGGCAAGAGCGACAGCTTCCATTTCGTCTGGCGCCAGCTGGTCGGAAACGGGCAGGTCACGGCGCGTGTCGCGGCCCAGGCAGACGCCAGCGGCACGCCCGTTGCGGGCGTGATGCTGCGCGAGTTGCTGACGGCGGGTTCGAAGCAGGCCTTTGCTTACGTCTCGCCCATGACGGGCGCGGATTTCGAGTTCCGGACCGCGACCAACGCGCAGGCGCAGTCCACTGCCAAGCCGCAACCGACGGCCACGACTCCGTACTGGGTCAAGCTGGTCCGCAAATCCGCCACCGTGTACTGCTGGTTCGCGGCCGACGGCGTCAACTGGAAGGATTGCGGTAAGGCCAAGCTGACCGGGCTGAAGAAAACGGTCTACGTCGGGCTCGCGGTCAGCACGGCCGGTGACGGTGCCCTGGCGACGGCCACGTTCGACAACGTCTACATCCAGGGCACGACGACGCTGCCGCCGCAATAGCCCGTCACGCCGTCGGTGTGCCGCTTTCCAGCAACCGCGCCAGCGTGTCGCTGTCGATATTGCCGCCGGAGACGATGCAGGCGACCCTGCCGCTGCCCGCGCGTCCCGAGAGCGCCGCCGCGACGCTCGCAGCCCCGGCGCCTTCCGCAATGACGTGATTTCGCTCGGCCAGGAGCCGCAGGGCACCGCCGATTTCGTCCAGTGACGAGACCAGCGCGCCATCGAGTACCGCGCGCGCGCGTTCGAACATGTGCGGGAAAACCGAGCGGCTGCCGATACCGTCCACGAACGACGGCCGGTACTCGACCGTGCGCGGCCCGCCGGCCTCAAGCGCGGCTGCAAGCGGCGCGCCGGTCGCGCACTCGGCGGCGAACACCCGGCAACCGGGTGCGAGCGCGCGAATCGCCGCGCCGATCCCGCTCGCGAGACCACCGCCGCCCCAGGGAATCACCACCGCGTCCAGCTCCGGAAGATCCTCCAGGATCTCGAGCCCGATCGTGCCATTGCCTGCCATCACGCCGGGATCATCGAATGCATGTATGAACTCGGCATCGATGCCCGGGTAGGAACGGTCCTGGAATGTCTGCCACCACCGCTCGAATGGCGCACGGATCACGCGTCCGCCGAGGCGCTCGATAGCCTTGAGCTTGCCGTCGGGGGCCGTGTCCGGGGCGATCACCGTGCAGGGTATTCCACGTTCGCGGGCGCACCAGGCGACGCCCTGCGCCATGTTTCCGGCCGATGCCGTCAGCACGCCGCGCGCGAGCCGCGCGGGCGGGCAAAGTGCCATCGCGTTCGCGGCGCCGCGGATCTTGAACGAGCCGATTGGCTGCAGGTTTTCGAGCTTGAGCCAGATTTCGGCAGGCGCTTCGCGCAGGCCCAGGCGCACGAGCGGGGTTCGCACGGCAATGCCGGCGAGGCGGGTGCGCGCCTGCCGGATTTCAGCCAGGGTCGGCAGCATCTGTGGCCCGATACTAAGCCCAGGCGGGCCGGAACTGTGATTCCGCTCACGAAATCGTGAGCCGTGAATATGACAGGAAACAGAGGCGATAGAATGCGACAGCTAGGGGTTCATTTATAAGGACAGAAACCGCCATGACGCATTCATTCCGTTGGGCCGCCAGGCGCGTATTCGCCGCCGCCGGCCTGCCGGCCGCTGCCCTGCTGCTTGCAACCGCCATCGTCGCGCCCGCCCAGGCGCATGTGTCGCTGCGCGTCGAAGGCCGGCCCGCCACGGCGCCCATCCAGGCCTTCGTGCGAGTGACGGATAGCGTGGCGTGCCGGTTACGGGACTGAACGCGAGTAACTTCAAGATCCGGATCGACGGCACGATGGTGACGCTGACTGAATTCGGACGTCACGCTGCCGCCGTCCGAGGACTCGAACCAGCACGTGTCAGTCGTCTTCGTCATGGATTACACCTCGAGCGTCCTCAATGTCGCGCGCGCCGCGATGGAGGCCGCGGTCAACGAATTCATCGATGCGATGAATGCGGGCGACCAGGTGGCGATCATCAAGTTCAACAACTCGACCGGTGCCAACGTCATCGTCGGGTTCACGGCCATCGACGATGGCGGCGCAACACGACATGGACCTCCATGATGCGGTGGTTCTCCGACTACCCGGGCGACGGGTCGAACATCCTCGATGCCACGAATCTCGGCGTCGCGCAGTTCACCGGCGCGATGCTGCCGTCCGGCCCCAAGGCCGTCATTCTCGTCACCGATGGCATCGACACGCACTCGACGAGCAGCGGCGACGACGTGATCGACTTGGCGAATACCGAGAGCGTGCCGATCTTCACGATCGGCGTCGGCAACCCGAATGCGAACGCCACCGATCTACTCAATAACCTCGCGACCGACACCGGCGGCCAGTACTTCCCGGCCCCGACGGAGCAGGACATTGCCGATGCCTACGCCTCGGTCTCGGCGCTGATCAGCAGCGAGTACTTGATCACGATCGTGAACGGAATTACCGACTGCGCCGAGCATGAGATGAAAGCGACCGTCAGCGGCGAAATCCGCTACGGTGATATTCACGCGCCGGACCTGCGATTCGGAGCCGGACGCCTTCAGCTTCCAGAGCGGGACCAACGTGCAGGTGAACGCATCCATTACGTCGCTGCCCGCGACCATCACGGGCATCGAGGTGCCGGCCCACATCAGCATCATCCAGGGGTCGTATTCGATCGGCTGCACGAATACGTTCACGCGCGACCCGGGCGAGATCAGCGACGGCCAGACCGTGTGCATTCGCATGCAGGCGTCGAGCCAGGCCGGGACCGCCAAGACGTCGACCCTGACCATCGGCGGCGTCGCAGGCACATTCACCGTCACGACTCGCGCATCAGGCGGCGGCGGCGGTGGTGGCGGTGGCGGCGGCGGCTCGACAGGTCTGCCGGAATTGGTGCTGTTGCTCGCGGCACTTGGAATGGCAAGGCGCCGGGCCGCCTAGCCGATCGGAGCGCTCGCACTCCAGAGACCCCGGCGCGTCGCGCCGGGGTCTTTTTCATGGGGCATCGGCATGGAACGGGAACACACGGGCGCCATGCGCTAGCATCCGGTCGCATGGGCGGCGGCAGGTGCAACGCGGGCATGAACAAGTCGATCGTTCCGGCGATTTCCGGATTGGCCCTGGTTCTCGCTGCGTCGGCTGCCCTCGCGGTGCCGCGCTTCAACGTCAGCTATCCGGCGCAGGCGGCGGGCGAGCCGCTGTCAGGCCGGCTGCTGCTGATCTTTTCGCCGGCCGCGGAAGGCGAGCCGCGCAGCCAGGTGAACTGGGACGACGATGCGATTCCGTTCTTCGGGATGGACGTCGAGTCCTGGAAGCCAGGCAAGCGTCTCGCGATCGACCGCAAGATCGCCGGCTTTCCGGTCCGCACGCTCGACGAGCTTCCGACGGGGAACTACCGGGTTCAGGCCGTCCTGAACCGGTACGAAACCTATGCGTTCGCGGATGGGCGCAAGCTGCTGCTGCCCCCGGATCGCGGCGAAGGGCAGGCCTGGAGTCGCAAGCCCGGGAACCTGTATTCGAAGCCGCTCGCGCTGCGAATCGAGCCGCGCCGTCGCGGGCGCGTCAACCTCGTGCTTGACCAGGTGATTGCGCCGGTCGAACCGTTCGAGGCCAGGCAAACCAGGTTCGTGCGCTATTTCCGATTGCGCAGCGAACGGCTTTCGACATTCTGGGGCCGCGACGTCTACCTGGCGGCCTGGGTGCGCCTGCCGTGGGGCTTTGACGAGCATCCCGAGGCGCGCTATCCGCTGGTGATCGAGCACGGGCATTTTCCGGCGGAGCCGTCGGGCTTTCGGGAAACGCCGCCGGATCCCGCGCTCGAGCCCGACTACAGCAAGCGCTTCCGGCTCCCGGGCTACAACCGCATCCAGCAGGAACAGGCCTGGCAATCGCAGCAGGACTGGATCACGGCCGGCTTCCCGCGCGTCCTGCTGGTCGAGATCCAGCACCCGACGCCGTACTACGACGATTCGTACGCGGTGAACTCCGCCAACAACGGGCCCTATGGCGATGCGATCCAGTACGAACTCATCCCCGCGATCGAAAAGGAATTCCGCGGCCTGGGAACGGGCTGGTCGCGCTTCCTGTACGGCGGCTCCACCGGCGGCTGGGAATCGATGGCGGTCCAGATGTTCTACCCGGATGACTACAACGGAGCGTGGATTGCCTGCCCTGACCCGATCGATTTCCGGCACTACGTGCAGGTCGACATCTACAAGGACCGGAACGCCTACTTCACGCCGAACGCCTACAAGCGCACGCCGCGGCCCGCCCATCGCAACTGGCTCGGCGAAATCAACGCGACGCTCGCGGAACAGAACCGCTACGAGACCGTGCTGGGAACCCATGGCCGCTCCGGCGACCAATGGGATGCCTGGGAATCCGTGTTCTCGCCGGTGGGGCCGGACGGCTACCCGCGACGCATTTGGGATCGCGAGACCGGCGAAGTGGACCCTGTTACCGCGGCTTACTGGCGGGAGAACTACGACCTAGGACATATCCTACGCCGCGACTGGGCGACTCTCGGACCCAAACTCCGCGGCAAGCTGCGTATTTACGTGGGGGATATGGACAACTACTACCTCAACAACGCGGTGTACGACGTCGAGGAATTCCTGAAGACTGCAGATCCGCCCGCCGATGCGCTGGTGGACTACGGCGATCGTGCCGAGCATTGCTGGAACGGCGATCACGCCCGCGAGAATGCCTACTCGCGATTGCGCTATCCGCAGATGGTCCTGCCCTGGGTGGTCGAGCGGATCCTCGACACCGCGCCGGCCGGCGCCGATGTCGACAGCTGGCGGTACTGAAATGCGCGCCCGAACTCACGCGTTGCTGGCAACCGCTGCGCTTGGCATGGCGCTTGCCTCCTGTTCCACCAACCCGGTCACCGGCAAGAACGAGTTGATGCTGGTCGGCGAGGGGACCGAGCTTTCGATCGGGCAGAAGAACTACGCGCCGATGCGGCAGGCCGAGGGCGGCGACTACGCCATGGACCCCGCGCTCACGGCCTACGTGCAGCGCGTCGGCGGCCGTCTTGCGGCGGTCAGCGACCGCGAGCTGCCCTATGAATTCTCGGTGCTCAACAACTCGATACCGAATGCCTGGGCGTTGCCGGGCGGCAAGATCGCCGTCAACCGCGGCCTGCTGACCCAGCTGAAGTCCGAGTCGGAACTCGCCGCCGTGCTCGGCCACGAAATCGTGCACGCCGCGGCGCGCCATTCGGCGCAGCAGATGAGCCGGGGCATGCTGGTGCAGGGTGGGCTGCTTGCCGCCCAGGTCGCCGCGAGCGACAGCGACTACGGCAATCTCTACATGGCAGGCGCGGGGCTTGCGGCCCAGCTCACGATGCAGCGCTACAGCCGGGAAGACGAGCTCGAGGCGGACCACTACGGCATCGATTACATGCAGCGCGCCGGCTACGACGTGCAGGGCGCCGTGACGCTCCAGGAAACCTTCGTGAAGCTGAGCGCAGACAAGGACAGCAGCTGGTTCGAGGGCCTGTTCGCGAGCCACCCGCCGTCACAGGAGCGGGTCGACGCCAATCGCAGGCATGCGTCGAAGTTCCCGCGCGGCGGAGAAGTGGGTGCCGAAGCCTACGCCGCCGCGATCGCGCAGACGCTGCAGTGGAAGCCGGCCTACGATGCCTACGACGAGGGCCGCAAGGCGCTCGCCGGCAAGCACGCGGAGGTCGCGCTCGCGAAGGCCGACCGCGCCATCAAGATGCTGCCGGGCGAGGGGCACTTTTATGCGCTGCGCGGCGACGCCTATTTGCTGCAAAAGAAAATGTCGCCGGCGGTGCAGGCCTATACGGACGCGATTGCGCGCAACGACTCGTTCTTCTACTACTACCTGCAGCGCGGACTCATCGAGGAGCATGAACGCCAGGACCAGCGTGCACGCGCCGACCTCGCGACGAGCGTCAAATTGCTGCCCACCGGGGCCGCCTATTACGCGCTGGGCAATATCGCGACGCGCTCACGCGACCTCGATGCGGCGCGCCAGTACTACGCCGCGGCGGCCGGCTCGGACGGGGAGATTGCCCAGGCGGCGGGCCTCGAGTTGATGCGGCTCGAACTGCCGCAGAGTCCCGGCAAGTACATTCGCGCGCAGGCGGGCCTCGACCCGCGCGGCATGCTCGTCGTGGCACTTGCCAATCCCACGCGCGTGCCTGTTTCCGGGCTTTCGGTGGCCGTCCAGTATGTGGATGCCGAAGGTCACCTGCGGGAAGTCCGGCGCGACTTCAGGGGCACGCTCGCGGCGGGCCAGCAAGTCCAGCTGGCGACCGGCCTCGGCCCGTTCCAGGACGCGAACCAGTTCAAGGTGGCGCTCGCCGCCGCACGCATCGCGGAGTAGCGGCGGGCCGACGCGGTGCCCGCCCGGGCGAACGGCCCGGGCGGGCAGCGAATCGCGCCTGTCTCAGCGCAGCGTCAGGACCAGCTCGCCTCCCTCCACCGGGATGCGCTTGCCCGGCGCGTGATCCATGCGAATCACCTTCTGGGCGCCGTCGAGTTCGTAGGTCACGTCGTAACCCGACTGCGTCGAGTTCGTGTCATAGACGACGACGCAAGGTCCGGCCTCGACGGACTGCGGCTGCGCGCCGTCCGCCGGCGCCGGCTTTTGTGCGGCTGCCGGAGCAGCCGGCGGCACCTGGCCGGCAACCGGCGCCTGCGCCACCGTGGCCTCGTCGCCGCAAACCTGGCGCGGCGTGCGCGTGGTATTGAATGCCGGCTCGACAGACACGACGGTCGCGTATTTCTGCAGCGGGTTGTAATCGCTGTTCGCGAAGATCGCGCCTGCAGCCGCCACCACGACCGCGCCCACAATGATCCCTGCCAATGCTGAATTGTTCATGTTGTCTCCTGAAGCGGCCCTTCACCTGCCGCGTGGTCGAGTACGACTACAGGAATACGCCCGCGTGCAGGGCGGCGTTAGCGCGGCGCGTCGCGCATCGGCGACGTCAACCGCCTGCCTACGCAAGCCACGCCAGGCCGTAATTTCGCTCCCCGCACTCAGCCTGCGCTACAGTTGCGGCATGCGCGCATCGCTCGCCGCCCCGGTATTCCTCGCTAGCCTGGCGGTGTGCCAGGCATCCGGCGCGAGCGAGGCGACGCTCGACGCCGCCGCGGCCGGCCGCTTCGCGCGGCTCGCGCTCGATTGCGTGCATCGTGAGTACCCGAACAAGATCGCGCACGTGCTCGAAGGCGACGCCGACGTGCAACCGCCGCGCTCGCTGACGCCCATCTTCTACGGTTGCTTCGACTGGCACTCCTCCGTGCACGGCCACTGGCTGCTGGCGCGACTCGCGCGCGAGTTTCCGCAGCAGGAGTTCGCGGACGCCGCGCGGGCGGCTCTTGCCATCGACTTCACCGAGGAGAAAGTGGCGAAGGAGGCGGCCTATCTCGAGGACCCGGGCCGCGCATCCTTCGAGCGGCCCTACGGGCTTGCCTGGTTCCTGCAGCTGGCCGCGGAGCTGCGCAGCTGGGATGACGTGGATGCGCGCCGCTGGTCGGCCGTATTGCGGCCGCTCGAGACCGCGGCAGCAAACCGTATCCGGGACTGGCTGCCGAAACTGCGCTACCCGATCCGGGTCGGCGAGCATTCGCAGACAGCCTTCGCGTTCGGCCTGATCCGCGACTGGGCCGTCGTTGCCGGCGATACGGCAATGCGCGACCTCATCGACGAGCGCAGCCGCAGCTACTATCTCGCGGACGCCGACTGCCCGCTCGCGTACGAGCCGTCCGGCGAGGACTTCCTGTCGCCCTGCCTCGCGGAGGCCGACCTGATGCGCCGTGTGCTCGGCCCGGCGGACTTTGCGGCCTGGCTGGGCAGGTTCCTGCCCGGCGTGCCGCGCCAGGGTTCAGTCCACTGGCTCGAGCCCGGCATCGTGACGGACCGGAAAGACCCGAAGCTCGCCCACATCGACGGCCTCAACCTGAGCCGGGCCTGGATGCTGGACGGCATTGCTGCCGGCCTTCCGGCGGGCGATCCGCGGCGCGCGGCGCTCGAGAAGACAGCTGATGCGCACGCCGCCGCCGCGCTCCCGGCCGTTACCGGCGAGCATTACGAGGGCGGTCACTGGCTTGGCAGTTTCGCCGTGTATCTGCTCGGACGGTCAGGCCGGTAGCGGCCGCACCGGCGGCCGGTTATTTGAACTCGATGCGGCGGAAGGCCTGCTCGCCGAAGAACGTCCGCATCTGCTCGTAGCCCTCGACGAGCTTCTTTTCCTTGTCCTCGGCCAGCTTCGCGCGCATTTCCGCCTGGAACTTCTTGAACAGCTCCGCATCCGGATCGAGCGTCGCAGCGCTCGGGTACTTCAAGACGAGGATCACGTTGAAGTCGCGATTGGCGGCGGTCTCGCTGACGTAAATTCCGCACTCGAGCACCGTGCCGAGCTTCTTGCCGATGTCGCAGCCGGAGGCCCAGGTCTGCTTGAGGCCCTCGAGGTAATCGTCGATGCGGTTCGGGTTCACGTTGACCATCGTGACATCCCAAACTTCCTTGGAGGGGGTGTAGTCGGTGAATATCTCGAACGCCCCGGCACTCGTGGCAATGGCCAATGCGGCAGCGGAAACTGCCAATGCGATTCGCTTCATTTCGTTTCTCCCGTGTTGTGGTGCCAGGGCGACTTCTTGCGGTCGCCGCGCGGCAGGCGCTCACCATAAACTCGGCGGCATGTCGTGTCAAAACGCGCCGCGCGGCGCGAAGCGTCAGTTGCCTTCCCGGGCCGACTGCAGGTAATCGACCGCGACGCGCAGGATCGATCGCAGGCCGATCCCGAGGGCGGGCTCGTCCACATAGAAGAGATCCGAGTGATTGTCCGGGGCGGTCGCCGGATCCTGGCCCGCGGGCGTGACGCCGACGAAGAAAAAGACGCTCGGCAGGGCGCGCGCCACGTAGGCGAAATCTTCCGCAACGGTCTGCAGGCTCACGGTACGGATGGCGTCCTTGCCGACGACGCCGGCGAGCGAAGCCATTGCGCGCTGCGTGAGGCCGGGATCGTTGACCAGCACCGGATTCGGGGCCGGCATCATCTTGAGCACCGCGCCTGCCCCGTGCGCGGCGGCGATGCCGGAGACGACGGCGCCCATCCGGTCGATCACCTGCTGGCGCATTTCCGGGCTGAATGTCCGGATCGTGCCGAGCAGCTCGACCGTCTGCGGGATTATGTTGTGTCGCACTCCGCCGTTGATCGCGCCGACCGTGACGACAGCCGGCAGCTTCGTGATATCGAGCTCCCGGCTCACGATGGTCTGCAGGGCGGTCACGATTTCCGCGGCGACGACGATCGGGTCGACGCCGGCCCAGGGGCGCGATCCGTGGCTCTGGCGGCCGGTGACGGTGACCTGGAAGAAGTCGGAGCCGGCCATGAACGGGCCGGGCCGCAACCCGATCGTGCCGGTATTCAGCGAGGACATGAGGTGCAGGCCAAAGGCCGCCTCGGGCTTGGCGATGTCGAGCAGGCCTTCGTCGAGCATGAGCGGTGCGCCACCGCGTTCGCCTTCCGGCACGCCTTCTTCGGCGGGCTGGAACATGAGCACGACCTTCCCGGGCAGCCGGTCGCGCAACTTCACCAGGACGTCTGCGGCCGCCATCAGGATCGCGGTATGGCCGTCGTGGCCGCAGGCGTGCATGACGCCGACCTCACGGCCGCGGAATTCGCCCGTCTTGGTGGAACGAAACGGCACATCGGTCCTCTCCGTGACCGGCAAGGCATCCATGTCGGCGCGCAGGAGAATCGTCGGCCCGGGCAGGGCGCCGTTAATCACGGCGACTACCCCCGTGTGGGCAATGCCGGTCTTCGGCTGCAGCCCGAGCGCACGCAAGTGCTCGGCGACCTTAGCGGAGGTGCGGATTTCGCGATTCGCAAGCTCGGGATTGCGGTGGAAATCGCGCCGCCATTCCACGAGCTGCGGCTGCATCGCAGCCGCAGCGGCATCGAGCTCCGCCGGGGCGATGGCGGCGTGCGACGGGGCGGAGGCCGCCGCGAACAGCAAGGCAGCGAGCGAGGCAGGTTTCATCATGTGGCCGCTTCCTCCACGATCCCAGGCGAGTTTAGCGCAGGCCCGGCATTCGGCTCGCGGACCAGGCGCCGGTTGAGCCCGCACGCCAGCCTGCGGTATCATCCGCCGCGGCCGGGGGCTGGGCGTCAGCCACCGCGGTCCGGGCAGCGAGGCCCGGCTGTGGTCCCCTGGAACCGAATGGTCGATCGGAAGGCCCCCTCGCGGGGCTTTTTTGTTGCCGATCGGGTCGCCGGAAATGGGCCTCGTGCCCATTTTTTGTTTCCGGGACGAGTGGGGGCCGGATGAAGGACAAGTTGTTCGGCCTGCTGGAACCGGTGGCGGCCGGGCTCGGGTACGAGTTGCTCGAGATCGAATGGGCATCGTCCGGGCACAGTTCGCTCGTGCGGGTCTATATCGACCGCGCGGACGGCGGCGCTGTCGGGCTCGACGACTGCGAGCGCGTGAGCCGCGCCGTCGGCGCGGCGCTCGACGCCGAGGATCCGATCGGGCACGAGTATCGGCTCGAGGTGTCCTCGCCCGGTTTTGACCGTCCGCTCAGGACGGCGGAGCATTTCGAGCGCTTCGCGGGCAGCGAGGCGCGAATCGAGCTCGCGGCCCCGCTGGAGGGGCGCCGCCGCTTCAGGGGCCGGCTGGGCCGGGTGGCGGACGGGATGGTGACCGTGGAAGTGGACCGGAAGGAGTGGAAGCTGCCGCTCGCCGGAATCAGCAAGGCGCGATTGGTGGGTTGACCATGAACAAGCAGATCCTGGAAGTCGTCGAAGCCGTCTCCAACGAGAAGGGCGTCGCTCGCGAGATCATATTCGAGGCGCTGGAGGCAGCGCTCGCGTCGGCAACTCGGCGCAAGCACGGCGACGACATCGACGTGCGTGTCGAGATCGACCGCAAGAACGGCGAGTACAAGACATTCCGCCGCTGGAAAGTGTTCGCGGACGACTCCACCGAGCTCGAGTTCCCGGAGCGCGAGCTTCGCCTGGACGACGCGACGGACGTCGATCCGAAGGCCGAGATCGAGGGTTTCGTCGAGGTACCGATGGAATCGGTCGCTTTCGGGCGCATCGGCGCCCAGACCGCGAAGCAGGTCATCGTCCAGAAAGTGCGCGAGGCCGAGCGCGCCCAGGTCGTCGACGAATACAAGGACCGCGTGAGTTCGCTGGTTTCCGGCATCGTCAAGCGCGTCGATCGCCACGGCGTCTACGTGGACCTCGGCGGCAATGCCGAGGGCTTCGTGCCGCGCGAGCACATGATCCCGCGCGAGATGGTGCGCCCGCAGGACCGCCTGAAGGCGCTGCTGCGCGAGGTGCGTTCCGAGGCGCGCGGTCCGCAGCTGTTCCTGTCGCGCACTTCGCCGGATTTCCTGGTCGAACTGTTCAAGCTCGAGGTGCCGGAAGTCGGGCAGGGCCTGATCCAGATCCTGGGAGCGGCCCGCGATCCGGGCGCCCGCGCGAAGATCGCCGTTAAGAGCCTCGACCCGCGCATCGACCCGGTGGGCGCTTGCGTCGGCATGCGCGGTTCCCGCGTGCAGGCGGTGTCGAACGAGATTGCCGGCGAGCGCGTCGACATCATCCCGTGGGTCGAGAACCCGGCGCAATTCGTGATCAATGCCATGCAGCCGGCGGAGGTGACCTCGATCGTCATGGACGAGGATGCGCACTCGATGGACATCGCCGTGACCGAGGACCGCCTGTCCCAGGCAATCGGCCGCGGAGGACAGAACGTGCGGCTTGCGAGCGAACTCACCGGCTGGCGGCTCAACGTGATGTCGGAACAGCAGGCGACCGAGCGCAGCGACGCGGAGACCGGCGAGCTTCGCGAGATGTTCAAGCGCCTGCTCGACGTCGACGACGACATCTCCAACGTTCTGGTCCAGGAAGGTTTCTCGACTATCGAGGAAGTCGCCTACGTGCCGACCAGCGAGTTGCTCGGCATCGAGGAATTCGACGAGGAAATGGTGGAGGAACTGCGCAATCGCGCGCGCGACGTGCTGCTGACCCAGGCGATCGTGAGCGAGGAGCAGATCCACGAGTCGGGCCCGGCCGAAGACCTGCTGGCGCTCGACGGCATGGACAAGGAACTGGCCTACGAGCTCGCGTCACGCGGAATCCGCACGCGGGACGAGCTGGCGGACCAGTCGCTCGACGAGCTCGAGTCGGTGCCGGGACTCGACCCGGAGCGCGCGGGCCAGATCATCATGGCGGCGCGGGCGCATCTCTTCGAAAGCGCGGACCAGGCCTGAGGCGGGACCGAGGTAATCACGATGTCCGACGTCACGGTCGAGCAATTTGCTGAAGTTCTGAAAGTCACGGTCGACAAGCTGCTGGCGCAGCTCGAGGAGGCCGGCATCCGCTCGCTCGGTCCAAAGGACCGGATCAGCGAGGACGCCAAGCACGAGCTCCTGACGCACCTGCGCAAGGCCCACGGCAAGGCCGAGGACGGGAGTGCGCCGCGCAAGATCACGCTGCGGCGCAAGGCCCAGAGCGAGATCAAGGTCGCCGCCCCCATGGGCAAGGCGCGCACGGTGAGCGTCGAGGTGCGGCGCCAGCGCACCTACATCAAGCGCGACGTGCTCGAGGAGCAGGCGCGCGTGGCCCAGGAGGCGCTCGACCAGCAGCGCGAGCAGGAGGATGCCGCGAAAGCCGCCGCCGAGGCGCAACAGCGCCGCGAGCTGGAGGCCCACGAGCAACAGCGCCGCGAACGCGAGGAGAGCGAACGGCGTACTTCGGAAGAGGCTTCGAAGCGCCAGGCCGAGGACCAGGCACGGCGCGAGGCCGAGCAGAAGGCCCGCGAGCAGGCCGAGAAAGACCGCCGCGCGCGCGAAGAGAAGGCGCGCAAGGGCCCCGAGGACGACAAGAGCACGCGCTACGGCCGCCAGGAGCTACATATCGCCGGTGGCCTTTCGGCCCGGCACAAGAAGGGCCGCGCTAGGCCCGAGCCGCGCCGGCGCGCAGCCGCGGTCGGCGCCGACCGCAAGCACGGCTTCGAACTCCCGACCGAGCCGGTGCAGCGCGAGGTCGCGATCGGCGAGACCATCACAGTGGGGGAACTGGCGCAGCGCATGGCGGTGAAGTCGAGCGAGGTCATGAAGACCATGCTCAACATGGGCGTGATCGCGACCATCAACCAGCCGGTGGACCAGGACACCGCCGTGCTCGTGGTCGAAGAAATGGGCCACGTCGCCAAGGTACTGAAGGCCGACCAGGTCGAAGAGGCGCTGCAGGCGGGCATGGAGGCCTCCGACGAGACGCTGCCGCGCCCGCCGGTGGTTACCATCATGGGCCACGTCGATCACGGAAAGACCTCGCTTCTCGACTATATCCGCCGCGCCAAGGTCGCCGCGGGAGAGGCGGGCGGCATCACCCAGCACATCGGCGCCTACCACGTCGACACGCCGCGCGGCGTCATCACCTTCCTCGACACGCCGGGCCACGCGGCGTTCACGGCAATGCGCGCGCGCGGTGCCCAGGTCACGGATATCGTCGTGCTGGTGGTCGCGGCGGATGACGGCGTCATGCCCCAGACCAAGGAAGCAATCCAGCACGCCAAGGCCGCGAACGTGCCGATCGTCGTGGCCGTCAACAAGATGGACAAGCACGACGCCGATCCCGAGAAAGTGCGCAACGAACTGTCGCAGGAAGGCGTGATCGCCGAGGAATGGGGCGGCGAGAACATCTTCGTGCCGGTGTCCGCGAAGACCGGCGACGGCATCGACAAGCTGCTGGAATCGATCCTGCTCCAGGCCGAGGTGCTCGAGCTGCAGGCGGTCCGGGACGCGCCGGCCGCCGGCGTCGTTCTCGAGGCGTCCGTGGAACGAGGCCGCGGCGCGGTGGCGACGGTGCTGGTCAAGCGCGGCACGCTCAAGATCGGCGACTCGGTGGTTGCCGGCGAGCAGTTCGGCCGTGTCCGGGCGCTGTTCGACGAACGCGGCCAGGAAATCGAATCGGCCGGGCCGTCGATCCCGGCGCAGATGCTCGGCCTTTCCAGCCCGCCGAACGCGGGCGACGAGCTGCTGGTCGTCGACAGCGAGCGCAAGGCGCGCGAGGTTGCGCTCTATCGCCAGGGCAAGTTCCGCGACGTCCGCCTGGCGCGCCAGGCCGGGCAGAAATCCGAAGACGCGTTCGCGCAGCTGGGCGAGGATGCCAAGGGCACGGTCAATCTGCTGATCAAGGCGGACGTGCAGGGATCTTCGGAGGCGCTGCGCGAGGCCCTCATGAAGCTCTCGACCGGCGAAGCCGCGGTCAAGGTAATTTCGAGCGGCGTGGGCGGCCTCACCGAGTCCGACGTGATGCTCGCCGCTGCCTCGAAGGCGCGAATCATCGCATTCAACATCCGCGCCGATGCCGCGGCTCGCGAGGCGATGCGCGACCAGAATGTCGAGGTCCGCTATTACAGCGTCATTTACGAGGCGATCGACGACATACGCGCGGCGCTCACCGGCATGCTCGCACCGGAAGTGAAAGAGCAGATCGTGGGGCTCGCCGAAGTGCGCGACGTGTTCCGCTCGAGCAAGTTCGGCACGGTCGCCGGCTGCCTCGTGGTGGAAGGCTACGTCCGCCGCAACAACCCGATCAGGGTTCTGCGCGACAACGTCGTCATCTTCGAGGGCGAGCTCGAGTCGCTGAAGCGGTTCAAGGACGACGCGAGCGAGGTCCGGGCCGGCACCGAGTGCGGCATCGGGGTGAAGGGCTACAACGACGTCAAGGTGAAAGACCAGATCGAGTGCTTCGAGCGCGTCGAGGTTGCCCGCCAGCTCGGCGCGTGAGGCCCCGCGATGCCACGCGAGTACCCCAGGGCACGACGCGTCGAGGAGCAGCTCAAGCGGCTCCTCGCCGAGCTCGTGCGCCGCGAGGTCAAGGACCCGCGGGTCGGCCTGATCACCATCACTGCCGCCGAAGTCTCGCGGGATCTCACCCACGCAGACGTGTATTTCACTCCGTTTGCCGGGGTAGGCGACGCAGCCGCGGCTCTCGAGGCGCTGCGGCACGCCGCCGGCTTCCTGCGCCACCAGGTCCGCAACCAGATGCGGCTGCGCGTCGCGCCGGAGATTGATTTTCACATCGACGATTCGCTGGAGCGCGGCGCACGCCTTTCGGCGCTGATCCACGATGCCGTCGAGGATGACCGCAAGCGCCACGTCGAGGGCGACCAGGATCCGGAATGAGCGCGGGCGGCCCCGTCGCCGCGCGCCCGCGGTACCGGGACGTCGACGGCATCGTCCTGCTGGACAAGCCGGAGGGCATGAGCTCGAACGCCGCCCTGCAGCGCGTCCGGCGCGCGTTCGGCGCGCGCAAGGCGGGACACACGGGCAGCCTCGATCCATTGGCAAGCGGGCTGCTCCCGGTCTGCCTCGGGCAGGCCACGAAGGCGAGCGGCCTGCTGCTCGATGCCGACAAGACCTATCGCTTTCGCATCGCCCTCGGGCGCAGCACGACGACCGGCGACCGCGAAGGCAGTACCGTGGCCAGCGCGCCGGTGCCGCCGATCGACGATGCGGTGCTGCGCCGCGTCGCCGCCGGCTTCCTCGGCGCGGCCGAACAGGTGCCGCCGATGTACTCCGCGCTCAAGCGAGACGGGCAACGGCTCTATCGCCTCGCGCGCGCGGGGGTCGAAGTCGAACGCGCGCCGCGGCAAATCCGCATCCATCGGCTCGACCTGCTCGACGCCGGTGCGGGGGAGCCGGAATTCGAGGTGACCTGCAGCAAGGGCACGTACGTGAGGAGCCTTGCCGAGGACGTCGCGAAGGCACTCGGCACTGTCGGCCACGTGTCGCAGCTGCGCCGCCTGGCGCTCGGGCCGTTCACCGGGGAGCGCATGCACGCCCTCGAGGAGATCGAGCAGGCTGCCGGGCAGGGTGAAGGGCTCGAGCGCCTGCTGATGCCCGTTGACGAGGCCCTGCCGGCCCTGCCGGCCATCCAGCTGGGAGCCCTGGAGCAGGCCTCGGTCCTGCAGGGCCGCGCCGTCCCTGCGGTGGGACCCGAGGCCGCGCGAGTGCGCATGTATGGCGCAGACGGCCGGTTTCTGGGCATCGGCCGCATGAATGCGGACGGGGCCAGGCTGGCCCCGGAACGGATCATGGTCGCATTGCCGGCATCCGCCGCCGTTCGTGCTTGAGGCGACCCTGCCCGGCGGGTACAATGCGCGCCTTTTTAAGGGGTTAAGTGAACGAGATGCCACTCACGAATGCACACAAGGCGGAGGTCGTCGACAAGTTCCGGCGTGCCCCGGCAGACACCGGTTCGCCTGAAGTGCAAATCGCATTGCTGTCCGCACGAATCAACGGGCTGACCGAGCACTTCACCACCCACAAGAGCGACCACGCCTCGCGGCGCGGCCTGCTGAAGATGGTGGCGCAGCGCCGGCGGCTCCTGGACTACCTCAAGGACAAGGCCCCCGAGCGGTACACCAAGGTCGTCAGCGAACTTGGCCTGCGCCGCTAAGGCGCGCCGGGCGCGCCGCGCCCGTTACCAGTACCAGTAATCCAAAGGGGACCCACTTGAGCGTTTCCACGCAGACATTCAGTTTTGGTGCGCATCCCGTCACCATTGAGACCGGCCGCCTGGCACGCCAGGCCGACGGATCGGTCGTCGTCAAGATGGGTGACACGGTGGTTCTCGTCACGGCGGTGGGGCGCCGCGAGGCAGTCGCCGGTCGCGACTTCTTTCCGCTGACGGTCAACTACGTCGAGAAGACCTACGCCGCGGGCAAGATTCCCGGCGGATTCTTCAAGCGCGAAGGCCGCCCTTCCGAGAAGGAAACACTGACCTCCCGCCTGATCGACCGGCCGCTGCGGCCGCTGTTCCCCGAGGGCTTCTACAACGAAGTCCAGATCGTGGCGACGGTCCTGTCGCTCGATCCCGAGATCGATTCCGACATCCCCTCGCTGATCGGTGCCTCGGCTGCGGTCGCGCTGTCGGGCATCCCGTTCACCGCGCCGATTGCCGCCGCGCGAGTCGGCTACAAGGACGGCAAGTACCTGCTGAATCCGACCTTCACCCAGGTCAGGACCGAGTCGGACCTCGATCTCGTGGTTGCCGGAACCGCCGACGCCGTATTGATGGTCGAGTCCGAGGCCAAGGGCCTGTCCGAGGACGTCATGCTCGGGGCCGTCCTGTTCGGTCATGAGCAGATGCAGGTGGCGGTCAAGGCGATCGAAAAGCTGGCTGCCGAAGCCGGCAAGGCGCGCTGGGACTGGAAGCCGGCGGAGCCGAACCTCGCATTGCAGCAGGCGGTCGCGAAACTGGCGCAGGCGGATTACGCCAAGGCATATGGCATCGTCGTCAAGCAGGCGCGCGTGACGCGACTCGCGGAGATCCGGCAGGCGGCACAGGCTGCGCTGTCCGGCGGCGAATCGCCCCAGTTCACCAAGGACCAGGTCACGACCGAGTTGCACGACCTGGAATACCGCCTGGTGCGCGATCTCATCCTGAGCGGCAAGCCGCGCATCGACGGCCGCGACCTCAAGACCGTGCGCCCGATCACCGTCGAGGTCGGCGCGCTGCCGCGCACACACGGGTCGGCGCATCTTCACCCGCGGCGAGACCCAGGCTCTCGTCACGACGACGCTGGGCACCGGTCGCGATGCCCAGATCATCGACGCGCTCGCCGGTGAACGCCGCGAGCCGTTCATGCTGCATTACAACTTCCCGCCGTTCTCGGTCGGGGAAACCGGCTTCATGGGTTCGCCCAAGCGCCGCGAAATCGGCCATGGCAACCTGGCACGGCGCGGCATCATGGCCGTGATGCCGAACCTCGAGTCCTTCCCCTACGTGCTGCGGGTCGTGTCCGAAGTGCTCGAGTCGAACGGCTCGAGTTCGATGGCGAGCGTGTGCGGTACCAGCCTCTCGCTGATGGACGCGGGCGTGCCGATCAAGGCGCCGGTCGCGGGCGTCGCGATGGGACTGGTCAAGGAAGGCGACAAGTTTGCCGTGCTCACCGACATCCTGGGCGACGAGGACCACCTCGGCGACATGGATTTCAAGGTGGCCGGCACGCGCGACGGCATCACGGCGCTGCAGATGGACATCAAGATCAACGGCATCACGGCCGAGATCATGAAGGTCGCGCTGGAGCAGGCGAAGGCGGGACGCCTTCACATACTCGGCGAGATGAACAAGGTGCTCGACAAGCCGCGCACGCAGATGTCCGAGTGGGCGCCGACGATCGTCACGATCAAGATCGACCCGGAGAAGATCCGCGACGTGATCGGCAAGGGCGGCTCGGTGATACGCCAGATCACCGAGGAAACCGGCGCCACGATCGACATCGAGAACGACGGCACCGTGAAGATCGCCTCGGTGGACGCGGCATCGGGCCGCGAGGCGCTGAGCCGCATCGAAATGATCACCGCCGACGTCGAGGTAGGGCGCGTTTACGAGGGCAAGGTGGTCCGCCTGATGGACTTCGGCGCCTTCGTCGCGATCCTGCCCGGCCGGGACGGCCTGGTGCACATCTCCCAGATCTCGGACGAGCGCGTCGAGCGCGTCAGCGACAAGCTCAAGGAAGGCGACGTCGTAAAGGTGAAAGTACTCGAGGTGGACCGCCAGGGCCGCGTGCGGCTCTCGATGCGCGGGGTCGCCTGACGATCTAGCCCGCCGGCGGCGGCGCCAGGCGCCGCTCGCCGAGTCCGGCGAGGTTTGCGGGACGCCAGTTCGGGATCGCCCACGCCCACAGTTCCCCGACAGGCGCTCCCGCCAGCTCCGCAGGCGGCGCCTGCTCCAGCCATTGCAGGACCTGCCACAGCTGGCGCGGCGCCTCGTTTGCCGCGACCGGCACGGCTCGCCGCGATTTCGCAAGCTTTTGGCCGTTGGGCTCGGTCAGGACGGGCAGGTGCCCGTAGCGCGGCGTCGCGAGCCCGAGGCTGCGCTGCAGCAGGATTTGCCGCGGCGTCGACGGGAGCAGGTCGGCGCCGCGCACCACTTCAGTCACGCCCGCGTCGGCATCGTCAACGACGACCGCCAGGTGGTAAGCGGCCTGTCCATCGCGGCGCCGGACGACGAAGTCGCCGACATCGCGTCGGCAGTCCTGGCGGACGCGACCCTGGAAGGCATCCGTGAATTCAACCGGCGCCTGGCCGGCGTCGATCGCAAAACGCAGCGCATGCAGGACCGTGGCGGCATCGGGGTCATGGCGACACGTTCCCGCGTAGACGGGTTCGGAGGCCGGCTCGGCGGCCTGCGTCGACGCGACCTGCGAGCGGCTGCAGCGGCAGGCATAGGTGCAGCGGCTCAATTCCAGGATGGCCAGCGCCTCGTCGTAGCGATTCGTTCGATCGGACTGGAAATAGACGTTTCCATCCCATTCGAAGCCAAATTGGTCGAGGGTTTCCTGGAACTGCCCGGCGAGTCCCGGAACGCAGCGCTCGCGGTCGAGGTCATCGATGCGCAGCAGCCAGCGGCCGCCGGCGTGGCGCGCGCTCAGGTAGCTGCCGGCGGCTGCCAGCAGCGAGCCCAGGTGCAGGGGTCCGGAAGGAGTTGGCGCGAAGCGCCCGCAGGTCGCGGGCGGGCTAGCGGTACCAGTCGTCGCGGTCGCCGTACTGCTTCTCGCGGCGCTCGCGCCGCTCCTGGGCTTCGATGCACAGCGTCGCCACCGGGCGTGCCTCGAGTCGCTTGACGCCGATCGGCTCGCCGGTCTCGATGCAGTAGCCGTAGCTGCCGTCGCCGATGCGGCTCAGGGCTTCCTCGATCTTGCGGATCAGCTTGCGCTCGCGATCTCGCGTGCGAAGCTCCAGGGCGAATTCGGATTCGAGCGTCGCGCGATCGTTGGGATCGGGCGGATTCGCCGCTTCGTCCTTCATGTGCAACATCGTGCGGTCCACCTCTTCCATGAGGTCGCGCTTCCACGTGCTCAGGATGCCGCGAAAATGCTCCAGCTGGTCGCGGCCCATGTAGGTCTCGCCCTTGCGTTCGCGGTAAGGGCGAACGTTGCGCGGGCCGAGGAGCAGGTTGTGCGCACCCGCGCCGTCGTCGTCGTCCTCGAACTGGGCCTGCCTGCGCACGGCGCGCGGCGGCAGCGCAGTGAAGGTCGGGCGCGTTTCAGCCACCTGCGGCGGTCCGGCGGGTGATTTCGGCTTGAGCCGAACCCGTTCCCGCGCAGGCGCGGCATGATTCACGGCCTTGCCGGCTCGCGGAGCCGGGCGCGCGGCTGTCGCGGCGGCGTGAGACTTGGTCCTGGAAGGCTTCGAGGACTTGGCTTTGGCGGCTGAGGACCTGGGCTTGCGCACGGGGGGCTTTGCGGCCTTGCGAGCTGCCGGCGCCTTGCGCGGAGCGGCCTTTGCAACGGGTTTCCTGGGTCGGGCAGCCTTCTTGGCGGGCATCAAGTTCTCCGCAGCCTATTCAATTGAGCGCCGGATTATAGCCCTCGTTGTCGCAGGGTCCAGTACCGCGAAATGGCCTCCGAACGACCCGTAATTCGTCAAGGCAGCTCGACGGGGACAGGCGGCGACCAGCCCGGCTGTCGGTGTTCCGCGACAACCGTCGTGTAGATTCCGCCGCGCACGTTGAAGTGCGCCGAGAGCCGCAGGAAGCGCGGCTTCAGCGTCGTTGCGAGCAGGTCCGCGATCTCGTTCGTGACCGCCTCGTGGAACGCGCCGCGGTCGCGGTATGACCAGACATGGAGCTTGAGCGACTTGAGTTCGACGCAGAGCGACTCCGGGACGTACTCGATCTCCAGCGTCGCGAAATCGGGCTGGCCCGTACGCGGGCACAGGCAGGTGAATTCCGGGATGCGCATGCGAATCGTGTAGTCGCGACCCGGTTCCGGATTCGGGAACGTTTCGATGTCTCGGGACGGCGATGGCTTGCTCATGCGGACTGGATACGGTCGTACTCAATTGCGGCCGGTTAATCTACACTAGCCGGAATGCGCCTTGCCAGGATAAAGCTCGCCGGATTCAAGTCTTTCGTCGATCCCACTACCGTCGCTTTTCCATCCAACCTGACCGGCGTCGTCGGCCCGAACGGCTGCGGCAAGTCGAACATCATCGATGCCGTGCGTTGGGTAATGGGCGAGATTTCGGCCAGGCACCTGCGCGGCGACTCGATGACCGACGTCATCTTCAATGGCTCGCGCAGCCGCAAGCCGATCGGCAGCGGTTCGGTCGAGCTCGTCTTCGACAACAGCGACGGCAAGCTTTCCGGGCCCTACGCAAACTACGCGGAAGTCTCCCTGAAGCGCCTCGTTTCTCGCGACGGCAATTCAACCTACTTCATCAATGGGGCCAAGTGCCGGCGCAAGGACATCACCCACCTGTTCCTCGGTACCGGGCTCGGCTCGCGCAGCTACGCGATCATCGAGCAAGGCATGATCTCGCGGCTGATCGAGGCGCGCGCCGAGGACATGCGCGCGTTCGTGGAGGAGGCCGCCGGTATCTCGCGCTACAAGGATCGGCGGCGCGAGACCGAGAACCGCATGTCGCACACCCGCGAGAACCTCGAGCGGCTGAACGACCTGCGCGAGGAAGTGGACAAGCAGATCCGGCACCTGCAGCGCCAGGCCGGCACTGCGCGGCGCTACCAGGAGAGCATGGAGCGCAAGCGTCGGCTGCAGGCCGAACTGCTGGCGCTGCGGATCCGCGACCTCGACGGCGACATCGCCGGCCGTCACGCGCTCGCAAGCCAGCGCGAGACCGAGGCGCAGGCCGCGATCGCGGACCTGCGCGCAGCGGAAGCCGCGGTCGAGCGCGCGCGGTCGAAACACATGGAATGTTCGGATGCGCTGGCCGGGGTGCAGGGACGCTACTACCAGGTTGGCGCCGATGCGAGCCGGACCGAGCAGGCGCTGCAGCATGCGCGCGAACTGCGCCAGCGCCAGCGCGGCGATCTCGACCGCGTCAGGGCGGAGCACGCTGAATCCTCGATGCTCGCGGGGCGCGACGAGTCCCAGTTCGGCGATCTCATGCGCAGCCTGGAGCGGGCCGAACCCGAGCTGCTTGCCGCGCAATCGCAGGAGAACGTCAGGCGCGAGGCGCTCGCATCCGCGGAAGCGGCCGTTGCGGACTGGCAGCTGCGGTGGGAGGAGTTCAGCCGCGAATCCGCCGAGACGATGCGCGCTTCCCAGGTGGAGCAGGCGCGCATCGAGCATATCGATGCGGGCCTCCAGCGACTCAAGGCCCAGCGCGAGCGGCTCGCCGCCGAAAGAGGCCAGCTCGAGAGTAGTGTGGCCGGCACCAGGACCGAGGAGTTTGCGGCGGCCGAAGTCGAGGCGCGCGAGCGCGGCCGGGAGGCGCAGGGCGCGCTCGATGCGGCGCTTGCGTCGCTGTTGTCGTTGCGCGAAGCGGAACGCGGCGGGGCGGCGGCGCTTGACGTTGCGAAGGCGGCTTTGCAGGCGTCGCGCGGCGAATTGCTGGCCGTGGAGGCCGTGCAGAAGGCGGCGCTCGGCAAGGGCCAGGCAGGGCCGGAGGCGTGGCTGGCCAAACAGCGGCTCGAGGGAAAGCCGCGCCTCGCCCAGCAGCTTGAAGTGGAGAATGGCTGGGACCGCGCAGTCGAGACGGCGCTCGGCAGCTACCTGGAGGCCGTGTGCGTTGATGCCGTCGACGCCGTGGCCGATGCCATTGACGGCCTGGATTCCGGCCAGCTCACGATTGCGCAATCCGGCCGATCCGAAACACCGGACCCGATGCCGGAATCCCTGCTGGCACATGTCAGCGGACCGCCCGTCGTCGGCGAGCTGCTCGCCGGGATCGTTGCCGTCGAGTCGCTTGCCGATGCGATAGCGCAACGCAAGCACCTGGCAGCGGGGCAGACGGTCATCACCCGGAGCGGCGTGTGGCTGGGGCGGGGTTGGGTGCGCGTCGCGCGCAGCGAAGCCGGCCATGCCGGCGTCATCGCGCGCGAACAGGCGCTGCGTGCGTTGGCGACGGTGGTCGCCGATCACGAATCACGCGTGGCGCGGCTCGATGCCGGTCTCGCGGACGTGCGCGCTCGCCTCTCTGAGCTGGAGACAGAGCGCGACGCACTCCACGCCCGGGTCAACCGGCTGCACCATGACCTCGTCAGTGTCCGTGGCGCACACGAGGCGATAAAGTCGAAAGTCCATCAGGTTTCCGAACGCGTTGCCAACGTCGCGCTGGAAATGGCGCAGGTCGACTCGGATATCGCCCGCGACGAGGGCGACGCGGGGGAATGCCGTTCACGCCTCGCGGCCGCCCTCGCGAGCGCGCTCGCGCTAGGGCAGCGTGGCACGGCGCTGGAGGGAGAGCGCGATGCCCTGCGATCGACGCTCGCCGCTGCGCGCGAGGCGCACGCCGCCGAGACGCAGGCGGCGCGCCAGGTCGCGATACGCGTCGAGTCGCAGCGCTCCACGCTGGCATCGCTCCGCACCAGCCTCGAGCGCGTGAACGACCTTTCGCGCCAACTCGAGGCGCGCCGCGCGGAGCTGGAGCGGCAGCTGGACGAGGGCGAGCCGCTGCTCGCCGAACTCGAACAGCAGTTGCACGCATTCCTCGAGCAGCGGCTTGCAGTCGAGCGCGAGCTGGGCGCTGCCCGCATGGCGGTCGAGGAAGCAGACGCGTTCGTGCGCGACCAGGACGTCCTGCGCCAGAAGGCCGAGGCCGTCGCCGAATCGGCCCGCGCCGCGCTTGCCGAGATCAGCCTCGGCATGCAGGAGACGCGCGTAAGGCGCGAGTCGCTCGCCGAGCAGTTCGCGGCGACGCAATTCGACCTCGACCAGGTGACGACCGGGCTGCCTGAAGAATCGACGGTCGTCGCCTGGGACCAGCAGCTCGCGGAAGTGCAAGAGCGCATCGAACGCCTCGGTGCGGTAAATCTCGCCTCGATTGAAGAGCTCGAGGAGCAGACGGCGCGCAAGGAATATCTCGACCGCCAGTTCGCGGACCTGTCGGATGCGCTCAATACCCTGGAACAGGCGATTCGCAAGATCGACCGCGAGACGCGGGCGCGCTTCCAGGACACCTTCGATCGCATCAACAGCGGGCTCAAGGACAAGTTCCCGCGGCTCTTCGGCGGTGGCGCGGCCTACCTCGAGCTGGTCGGCGATGACCTGCTCACGGCAGGCGTCGCGGTCATGGCACGGCCCCCCGGCAAGCGCAACAGCACCATCCACCAGCTTTCCGGCGGCGAAAAGGCGCTGACTGCGGTTGCCCTGGTGTTCTCGATCTTCGAGCTGAACCCGGCGCCGTTCTGCCTGCTTGACGAAGTGGATGCGCCACTCGACGAACACAACGTGGGTCGTTTTTGTGACATCGTCCGCGACATGTCCGAGCACGTACAGTTCGTTTTCATCACGCACAACAAGAACACCATGGAGCTCGCCAGTCACCTGGTCGGCGTGACAATGGGTGAGCCCGGCGTTTCGCGGCTCGTCGCGGTCGATGTCGACGAGGCCATGCGGATGGCCGCGGTCGGCTAGGCGGAGTGCGGCGTCGTGGCAGGGCTGCGCTGGATATTGCTCGGGGCCGGAATAGCGTTGATCCTCGGCCTGTGGTGGTGGGAGACCCGCAAGGCGAAGGCGCCTGCCGCAGCCGCCTCGGAAGATTCCTGGGGCGAGGATAGCGGCGAGTCCGGCGGCGAAGTTGCAGACAGCGCGGCGGTCGACGATTACATAGCCGAGCCCGCCGCAGCTCCTGTTTCCGAGCGCGTCGGCATTCCACGCCGGCCCCCGCTGATCGAAATCCCCGAGGATCTCGAAGTCGATATTTCGGACTTCGTCGGCATCGACCGCCGCCGTCAGTTCGGGCCGGACATTGCGGCTGAGCCTGCGCCGGCCGGCGAGGGTGAATTCGGAATGGCGGCAAACGAGGAAGAGTCGTTCGATGCCGAGCAGCCCGACGACCACCATCGGGCGCCCTGGGTACGCACGCAGCCGCTCGAGCGGGACGAAGTGGCGCCGAAGCCGCCTGACGAACCACCTGAGGCGGCGCCGACCGATCCCATCGAGCGCCGCACGGCGGAGGCATCGAGACAGCGCATCGTGGCGCTGCGGCTCGTAGCGTCGGGCGAGTTCTGGGGCGGAGCGCAATTGCGAGGCGCGCTCGAAGCCGAGGGCTTGAGCTACGGCCCGTATTCAATCTTCCATCGTGAGCGCGAGGACGGGAAATCGCTGCTGTATGCCGCCAGCATGATGGAGCCCGGGTCCTTTGATCTCGACCGCATGGACGATGTCGCCTACCCCGGGATCTCGCTCTTTGGCGTTGTGCCGGGGCCGCTCGACGCGCCGGCCACCTTCGACCTCGTCCTGGCTGTCGGCCGCGGCCTCGCCGAGCGCCTGAAGGGCCAATTGCAGGACGAGCAGGGCAGCACGCTTACCGCGCAGCGTATCCTCAACCTGCGCGAGGAACTGGTCCACTTCGAGCACCGAAACCGACGCCTGCGGCGGTCGTGATGAAGCCGGCGCCCGCCAGCGTGCAGCAGCGCGTGGGCAGGTTGCGCGCCGAGATAGACCGGCACAATTACCGCTATCACATCCTGGACGACCCTGAGATCCCGGATTCGGGCTACGACCGCCTGATGAACGAGCTGCGCGCGCTCGAAAGCGAATATCCGTCGCTGGTCGTTCCCGATTCGCCAACACAGCGCATCGGCGGCGCTCCGGTCGCGGCTTTTTCTCAGGTGCGCCATCGCGTGCCGATGCTCTCGCTGGACAACGCGTTTACGCGCGAGGAAGTCGAGGAATTTGACCGGCGCGTGCGGGAAAAGCTCGAAACCGAAGTCGAGATCAGCTATGCCTGTGAGCCAAAGCTCGACGGGCTCGCGGTGAGTCTCACCTACCGCGATGGCTCCCTCGAAGGTGCATCCACGCGCGGCGACGGCAGTGTCGGCGAGGACGTGACCCACAATGTCCGCACGATCAAGAGCGTGCCGCTGCGGCTTGCCGGCAAGCGGCATCCGGGCTTGCTTGAGGTGAGAGGCGAGGTATTGATTTCGATACCCGGTTTCAAGGAGATGAATCGCCTGGCGACGGAGAAGGGAGACAAGGTCTTCGTGAATCCCCGGAATGCGGCTGCCGGGAGCCTGCGCCAGCTCGATCCACGCCTCGCCGCCTCGAGGCCGCTGGAGGTCTTCTTTTACGGCATGGGCCTCGTGGAGGGCCGCACGATGCCCGGCAGGCACAGCGAAGTGCTGGAGGTGCTGCGGGGGTGGGGCCTGCGCACTTCGCCGGAGTCGCGCGTGGTCGAGGGCGTTTCGGGACTGTTCGCATACTACGACGAGATCGGCAGCAAGCGCGCTAGCCTGCGTTACCAGATCGACGGCGTCGTCTACAAGGTGGATTCGCTCGAGCAGCAGCGCGAACTGGGTTTCGTTGCGCGCGCGCCGCGCTGGGCGATCGCGCACAAGTTCCCGGCGGAAGAAGAGATGACCCGCGTCCGCGCGATCGAGTGGCAGGTTGGACGCACCGGGGCGCTGACCCCCGTCGCCCGGCTGGATCCCGTGTTTGTCGGCGGTGCGACGGTTTCAAACGCCACCTTGCACAACATCGACGAGCTCCAGCGCAAGGACGTGCGGGTCGGCGACACCATCGTGCTGCGGCGGGCGGGGGACGTCATACCCGAGGTCGTTCGCGTCATCGGCGAGAAAAGGCCTCGAGAAGCCGAGCCGGCGCGCTTGCCGGAGCGCTGCCCAGTCTGCGGATCGGATGTCGAGCGCGCGGAAGGCGAAGCCATCGCCCGTTGCACGGGAGCGCTCGTCTGCCAGGCGCAACTCAAGGAGTCGCTGCGCCATTTTGCGTCGAGGCGGGCCATGGACATAGAAGGCCTTGGCAGCAAGCTGATAGACCAGCTCGTGGACCAGGGCCTGGTCAAGGACGCTGCAGACTTGTATGGCCTTGAACCCGCGCAGTTGGCCACACTCGACCGCATGGGGGAGAAGTCCGCGGAGAACCTGGCGCAATCACTGCAGCGCAGCAAAGAGACGACGCTCGCGCGTTTTCTGTTCGCGCTGGGCATTCGCGACGTGGGAGAGGCGACGGCGGATGCCCTCGCCAGCCATTTCCGCACGCTCGACGCGCTTCGCGAGTCGACGGTCGAAGCAATCGAAGAAGTGCCGGACATCGGCCCAATCACCGCGGCGCACGTCAGCACCTTCCTGGCCGAGTCGAGAAACGCGAAAGTCATTGAGGAACTGATTGCGCGCGGGGTTCGTTGGCCCGCAATCCGTGCCAAGAGCGCCGGCAGCAGAGAGCTCGAGGGCAAGACATTCGTGCTCACCGGCAAGCTGACTTCGATGTCGCGCGACGAGGCCGCCGAACTCATCCGCGAACGCGCAGGCAGCGTGTCCGGCAGCGTCTCCAGGAAAACGGATTTTGTCGTAGCGGGCGACGACGCCGGCTCGAAGCTCAAGAAAGCGAACGAATTCGGGATCCAGGTTCTCGACGAGACCACATTCCTCGCGATGGTCGGCGTCAATCGCTGATTACGTGCTGCGAGGCCCCACCTGTTCGTCGCGATCCTCGGTTTCCGGATCCACGAACATCTGCACGATTACGCCAGCCCGCACGGTGCCCGGCGCGTCCGGCTGTTCATGCTCGGACACCCAGCCTTCGACATCCTCGAGAAATGATGCTCCACGCTGTCGCAGCAGGCGCCGAAACAGTGGCAGCGCTGCGCGGTCCAGCCTCAGAGACACGACCGCGTCGTCGTAGAGCCGGGCTTCCGGTTCGGTGCCCAGGTTGTGCTCGAGCGTGCCGAATACATCGCGCGCCGTGCTGCCTAGGTGCCGAATTGCCGCGGGTTCCGCGCCGCCAGCGCTGTAGCGGCGGGCGACGGCGCGGATGCTGCCGTCTTTCAGGATCTTCACTGCGCCGACTTCAAGCAGCTCGTCGAGAATGATGCGCGGATAAATGTCGCCGCTGAATGCGCGAACGAGTGACGCGAAGGAAGGATCCGGACCGTCGGCGTGCAGGACCAGTGGCCGGCCATCATCATCAGTGTATCCCGGACTCTCGAACCAACCTGTCAGAACTCTCGCCAGTCGATTCCGGCGGTAATCCTTGTCGAGCGCTGGATCCCTGGAATCCTCGTCGGGCGAGTTAACAATATTGCTGACCACGTGCCGGTGCAGGCCAGTAATTGCCGAAACGCGCGAGAAACTCACCGGTTTTCCCTGCTCGCGTAGGATATCCCCGGCTGCCCGAACAAAGGCAATATTCGCAATACGCGAAAAATCATAGGACGACAGGCCGTGGCGAAGCATGATCCGCGCAAGGGGACGCAGAAATTGAAGACAGGCGGCGAGAAGAAATGTCCCAGTCCAGCTAGGCGATTCCGGCATGCGACTTGCGGATTCAGCACTTTGATTCATGGATGGTCGGGTCTTTGCAGTTCTGTTTCATTCGAATATGAAGAAACGGGGATGGATCAGTAATGGTTGCAACAATAACTAGTATCCATGAAAGCGACGACCACAGTCAGAAACTCCTGAATGATGTCGTGCATCTATTTGCGGATCTCCTAATTGCAGGTGGTGCGACAATTCCGACGATCAGCGCGGCGATGGCTAGCTTTGTTGAAAGTGCGGATAAAGCGAAAGTATCCACAACATTTACTGACCTTGGTTCACTTCTTCGTGACTGCATGGAAGTCATGTGCGCGTGGAGGCGCGATGTAGAACTAGTAAGTAACGACGGAGAACCAAGGCCATTGTCTCTAACTGGACGCGCATCATTCGAATCTCTATGCAAGAAATCGAATTGTCGTAGACCACATTCTGAAATCTTGAAGGCCTTGCTTGAATTTGGTGCAGTCTCACTCGACAGCGAAGGCCTTGTGAGTTCTCGAACACCAACCTTTTTGCTTGGAGACGCCTCGTCTGGAGGGCGCATTGCGACTGATGGGTTAATAAAACACTTGGAAGGTTTTCTGCAATGTGTTCATCGAAATGTCCACAGCGTGTCGGGTCGTGGCAAGGCGAAATTCGAACGGGCGTGTACGGTTACCGTCGCAGCAGAATTGGAGCCGGTATTTGATCGTCTCGTCCGAAATCGTGGCCAGGAGTTCATTGATTCGATCGATGAATGGCTGGAACGAAACACCAAATTTGAAAGTCCTTCCGGCACCTATGTTGAACTTGGTGCTGGAGCGTATTTCATTGACCTTGGAAAACGCTTGATTCGCAAACGCACTCAGGCGAAACAAGAGAATTAGTTTAAAGTTAGACGCTTGCGATAAACACTCAAAGAGCGCCTCAGGAAGACGCCGTATCTGATTGATTCATAAGAACGCGTTAGGATTCGATTAGGCCGAGTGAGTCAGACTTTAGCTGTGGCGCCACCATGGCTTGGTCCGGGCATCGTCTAGTCCGGAAAGTTATGTTTACTCTCAATAAGTTAAAGGATACATTAAGTCATGTCAGCGGGTTACACCGTCAACTTAAGGTTGCTCGCTGCTTTTAGGTTTTTGTTGGTGCCGCTGGTTCGAATTCTTTTGCGAAACGGAATTTCGTTTAACGAAATTTCCGAGGTAATGAAGGGGGCATACGCAAGAGTTGCAGCTACCGACTTCGCAGTGCCTGGCCGACCCATGTCGTACTCGAGACTCTCGATAACGACTGGCATCGCTAGACGTGATTTCGATCGAGTGCTTGGCGAAGAAGACCGTCTTCGACGAGCTCTTGAGAGCAACGCAAGTCGAATAGCAAACGTATTGCAGGGTTGGCACAACGATCCGGAGTACATGGGGCCATATGGATTTCCGCGGGATCTAGCATTTACAAGGGAGATTGGTGGCGGTCCTTCATTTGAAGATTTAGTTGCGCGGTACGCATCCGACATTCAACCGCAGCTCATGCTGGAAGAGTTGATGCGTGTTGCAGCGGCAACGATCGCGGAAGAAAGCGGGATGATTCGAGTGCTGAAGCGCACGTTCATACCGGAGCAAATGGCGCCAGAGTTGATTGAGGTATTCGCGCGAGGTGTGAGGCGATACGTCGAAACAATCGATCACAACCTTGGGGAACAGGACGGAAACAAGCGGCGATTCGAACGGTGGGTATTTCCTGACTATGGCATTCGCGAAGAAGATTGGGTGCCATTTAGCGACATGGTGCGCGATCGATTGCAGGAAGTAATTGAAGATCTAGAAACGCAATTTGTTTTATTTCGGAAGCCGCGAGTTGGCGTAGATCGAACTTTGAGTGTTGGGGTCGGCCTTTATCTCTATAAGGACGATTTGGCTGACGACAAGAAATTTCAGGAGATGCTCGCGACTCTGCTTGATGACGAAAAGAGTGCCGGGCCGCAGTGAAGGGACGAATCGAATGGGGATTCAAAAGATGACAACCATGTGGCAATCAAGAAGCGCGATAGGCGTGGCCGTTGCGCTATTGCTTTGTGCTGCGTCAACGGAAGCTTCAGCGCGAGGTAGCTGTCAGGTTGCGAATGCTGACCTTGCGTCCCGACTTGAAGTGAATACGGTGTTGTCAGTTTATGGGGCACGGGTTGTTGCGATTGGACGCGTTGACGCTGTTTCACGCGGACACGGCATCCAAGTGCTCGGCATGCGAGTGGTCCCTAGCGCCGATGATAATTTTCAAGTTGGCGATTATGCGGCGGTTATTGACTGGACGCGCCGCGGCGCAAAGGAACAGTTGCTAGAAGTGCGGCCGCTTGTAAGCCGCTATGTTCCAGGTGCCAGCGAAGTATTCTTAAAGTCAAAGCTGACATCTATTGATGCCCTCCGCGGGAATGCGAAGCTTGGTCGTATCAATGTTGACTATTCCGGTTTCGCTCTTGATTTTGGCCAGAACGCCTCTTTGAAAGGCGCAGTTGTTGCCGTCCAAGGAACCCAACCGCAACCGAATGGCGTGCTGCTTAGCAATTGCGTTTCCGTTCATCGCAATGGTTCGCTGGGCACGGGTCGTACCGACGGTTCGCTGGGCACCGGGCCGTACCGACGGTTCGCTCGGCACCGGCCGTACCGACGGTTCGCTGGGCACCGGCCGTACCGACGGCTCGCTCGGCACCGGTCGTACCGATGGCTCGCTCGGCACCGGCCGTACCGACGGTTCGCTCGGCACCGGCCGTACCGACGGTTCGCTCGGCACCGGCCGTACCGACGGTTCGCTCGGCACCGGTCGTACCGGGTTCGCTCGGCACCGGCCGTACCGACGGTTCGCTCGGCACCGGCCGTACCGACGGTTCGCTCGGCACCGGCCGTACCGACGGCTCGCTCGGCACCGGCCGTACCGACGGTTCGCTCGGCACCGGCCGTACCGACGGTTCGCTCGGCACCGGCCGTACCGACGGTTCGCTCGGCACCGGCCGTACCGACGGTTCGCTCGGCACCGGCCGTACCGACGGTTCGCTCGGCACCGGCCGTACCGACGGTTCGCTCGGCACCGGCCGTACCGACGGTTCGCTGGGCACGGGTCGTACCGACGGATCGCTCGGCACCGGCCGTACCGACGGTTCGCTCGGCACCGGCCGTACCGACGGTTCGCTCGGCACCGGCCGTACCGACGGTTCGCTCGGCACCGGCCGTACCGACGGTTCGCTCGGCACCGGCCGTACCGACGGTTCGCTCGGCACCGGCCGTACCGACGGTTCGCTCGGCACCGGCCGTACCGATGGCTCGCTCGGCACCGGCCGTACCGACGGTTCGCTCGGCACCGGCCGTACCGACGGTTCGCTCGGCACCGGCCGTACCGACGGCTCGCTCGGCACCGGCCGTACCGATGGCTCGCTCGGCACCGGCCGTACCGACGGTTCGCTCGGCACTGGAATCGATTTCAGCTAAGTTCCTCGCCAACTTCTGAAGGAACGGCGCCGCAAGGCGCCGTTCTCGTTTCTGCGCATCGTAAATTCCGCTGACGCGGCGCACCTCTCGTTTTCGGTACGGTTCCATGCCGTAAGCTTGTTGCGCAATTCATGACAGCGGGTGGGCAAAATTTGGTGGGATCGCGCACATTCGGCACACTGAAATCGGTCGGCCGCCTGGCTGCGATCATCGCTCTTGGCGGGTTGGTCCTGGTTGCATCGTCCTGCGGCGGTGTTTCGTCCGACCGACCGGCCGCGAAGCCGGAGGCGCTCGTCCTTACGCGCAGCATCGGCGGCCAGCCGGGAACGCTGGATCCGCAACGTGCCGAGGACGCATTCTCGTATGACGTGCTGCGCGACCTGTACGAAGGGCTGACGGCAAGCGCGCCGGACGGCGCGGTAATTCCCGCAGGCGCGAGATCGTGGCGTATCGAGGATGCCGGCAGGCGTTACGTTTTTCAGCTGCGGCAGGATGCGCGGTGGTCGAATGGCGATCCGGTGACGGCGGAGGATTTCGTGGTGGCGTTTCGCCGGGCACTGGACCCGAAGACCGCTGCCGGAGCCGCGGATCTCCTGCTTGCCATCGAGAATGCGCCGGCAATACTCGATGGCAACATGCCAGCCGGGGAGCTTGGCGTGCGTGCGATCGACAATTTCAACCTGGAAATCCGCCTCTCGCGCCCTGTTCCGTATTTCCCGGACATCCTGACCAATACCATTGCATCGCCGGTCCACCCAAACTCTCTAGCGTCGAACGGGGGCTTTGCGAAGCCTGGGGAGACGGTATCCAATGGTCCTTACTCGCTCGCGGAATTCTCGCCGGGCGCGAACCTGCTGCTGGTGCGCAACCCGCACTACTGGGACAAGGCGCGAGTCGCTTTCGACGAAGTGCGATACGAGTTCGTGCCGGATGAAAACGCCGAGTTCACGCGTTTCCGGGCGGGAGAACTGGACGTGACGAACAACGTGCCGGAGCAGAGATTCCGGGATCTGCAGGCTATGCCGGAATCGGGGCTTCAGTATCGCGCGACGCTTGCAACCTTCTACTTCTCGCTCAATACGGAGCGTGGCCCGCTGCACGCGAAGCGAGGCCTGCGGGAAGCGCTCTCTCTCGCGGTAGACCGTTCGATCATTGCGGAATCAATCGCGCGCGCGGGCCAATCCCCGGCGTATTCGCTGGTGCCGGGCAACGCCTGGAACTATGAACCGGCGGCCTATGGCTGGCGCGATGAAACGCTAGCGACGCGCATCGAACGGGCGCGCAAGCTGTACGCGGCCGCAGGCTATTCCCCGGCTCGACCCCTGCATTTGCGACTCCTTTACAACGAGAACGAACTGGTCGAGAAAGTGTGCATCGCCGTCGCGGCCATGTGGAAGGAGTCACTGGGCGTCCAGACGGAATTGAAGCAGCTGGAGTTCAAGGCCTATCTGGCTGCACGCGCAGACCCGTCGCAGTGGGACGTCGTGCGTGTCGGCTGGACTGCGGACTACAACGATGCGTCCACTTTCCTGGACACGATGAGCGAGGGCAGCCCACAGAACTTCGGGCATTGGGCCAGCACGGGCTATGCGCGGCTGCTGGCTTCGGCCGCAAGCGAGCTGGACCCGGACAGGCGCCGCGACATGCTGCAGCAGGCGGAGTCGCTGATGCTCAGCGACTATCCGCTGCTGCCTGTCTACTTCTACGTCGCGCGGAGGCTCGTGCAGCCTCGAATCGCGGCGCCTGAGATCAACCCCATGTTCCGGACGTACTCGAAGTACTTCCGGCCCGCCGGCTAGCTCAAGGCGTTTTTTCGACCTTCGCCTGCGCGACCAGGCTCTTCAGGTATTCCTCGAATTTCTTCTGGTTGATCAATGGCGCGAGTTGCGCCTTCACGGCGTCATACGGCGGCGGCGTGGTCGCGCGCTTTTCCTCGAGCTTGATGACGTGCCATCCGAACTCGGACTTGACCGGCACTTCCGTGTACTTGCCGACTTCGAGTTGCTTCGTGGCGTCGGAGAAAGGTTTCACCATCTGGTTCGGGTTGAACCAGCCGAGGTCGCCGCCTTCGGCGGACGAACCATCCTTCGAGTTGTCCTTTGCCAGCTGCTCGAAGCTCGCGCCCTTGTCGAGTTGGGAAATCAGGTCTTTGGCCTTGGCCTCGTCGTCGACGAGGATATGCCGCGCGTGGTATTCCTCCTTCGGCGCGTCTGCGATACGCGTGTCGTACTCGGCCTTGAGCTCGTCCTCGGTCGGCTCCTTGCCCTCCGTGAATTTCTTGTAGAGCAACTCCGCGAGAGCGCTCTTGGCCACGAGCTCGATGCGCGCGCTGGGCTCGCCTTGGCCGAGCTTCTGCTTGTCCGCCTCCTGGGCGCCCGCGTACATCCCGATCAGCTCATCGAGAGCTTCCTTCTGTTCGTCGGCCGTGAGGTCGCCAGGGGTCTTGCCGGCATGCCGTGTCTTCACGTACAGGTTCCAGACATCGCGCGAAATCGGCTGGCCATTGACCACGGCGACCGGCTTGGCAGCGGGCTCGGCTGGCGTCTCCGCTTTGGTGCAGCCGGCTGCCAGGAACAGGCCCAGCGCGGAAATGGCCAGAATCTTGGTGTATTTCATTGGTTCCTCGATGGAGAGTCGTCGTCCGGTGAAACTGCCTCGATATTCAGGGCGTGGATCTCGCGCGGCAGCATACCAGCGAGCGCCTTGTAGACCAGACGATGGCGCTCGAGGCGGCTGCGTCCGGTGAATTCCTGAGACTCGATGTGAACGATAAAGTGCCCGGCGCCGTCGCGTGCGCCCGCATGACCCGCGTGACGCGCGCTGTCATCCGCCACGGCGACGTTGGCGCCCTGGAATGCCTGTTCGAGCATGGCCTTGACGCGCTCAGCCCGTGGCCTTGTCATGTCCCTGCGTCCGCGACGCGATCCAGATGGCCTGGGCCACGACGAATAGCGCCGTCACCCCGAGTGAATAGAACTTGAAGTTGACCCAGCCGTTGTCGTCCAGGTATCGCAGCGCCACGAGGTTCGCGGCTCCCATCGCCAGGAAATAGCAGACCCAGGCGAGGTTAAGCCGGCGCCACTGGCCATCGCTGAGCGTCAGTTCGGCAGATGCCGCCCCGGTCAGGCGCCGTATGAGGGGCTGGTCGCTGAGACGTCCCCACATGCTGCCGAGGAAGGCTGCCGCGAACAGCCAGTTGACGATGGTGAATTTCCACTTGATGAATGCGGTGTCGTGGATGGCCAGAGTCAACCCGCCAAAGGCGAGTGCAAATCCGGCGGTAATCAGGTGCAGCTTGTTGAACGTGCGCGTGCGCAACCAGTGAATGCAGACCTGGAGGGCACAGGCCACAATGAAGACGGCCGTCGCCACGTACATGTCCGCGAGCTTGAATGCGGCGATGAATGCAATGACAGGCAGGAAATCGAACAGCAGCTGCATGCGCAAAACCGTAAAAAGGGGCGCTAATCATAGCGGAAGCCGCGTCGGCTTGGGCCCGTTCATAATGAGCCATGGCAGATCGCCTCGAGCTGCACCCCATCACGCCCCAGCCGCGACTTCTGCGGCTCGCGGCCGTCTGCCTGCGTGACGGCGGCGTCATCGCCTATCCGACGGATTCCTGCTATGCGCTCGGTTGCGCGCTTGGCGCCAAGGAGGCCATGGAGCGGATACAGGCCCTGCGCCAGATCCGGAAGGGCCATTTTTTCACGGTGGTGTGCCGCGACCTGTCCGAAATTGCCCGATTTGCGATCGTCGAGAACTGGCAATATCGCCTTCTTCGCAGCTTTACGCCCGGGCCGTATTCGTTTGTCCTGCGCGCCACGCGGCAGGTGCCGAGGCGCCTGCTCGACGCCCGGCGCAAGACCATCGGCATCCGCGTGCCGGACCACGCTGTCGTGCAAGCGCTGCTTGCGGAATACGACGAGCCGATCATGAGCACGACTCTGCAGCTTCCCGGAGACGAAGTGCCGATGACCGACGGGCGCGAGATCGTGGAGCGCATCGGCCACTCGCTGGACCTGGTCCTGGACGCCGGTAACTGTGGCTTCGAGCCCAGCACGGTCGTGGACATTTCGGGCGAGGAGCCGAAATTGTTGCGCGCGGGAAAGGGAGATCCGCGACCATTCCAGTGATGGACTGCCGTTCGCGCGTCGTATAATTGGGGCCGAATATGAGGCGTGCCGCCCGCGGCGGCACGAGACCAGGCCATGGACCCAGCAGCGCTGCTGACTAAAATCTCGATCGCGGCCATACCGGTGCTATTCGCGATCACGCTCCATGAGGTCGCGCATGGCTGGGTCGCCCGTTATTTCGGGGATCGTACGGCGGAAGCGCAGGGACGGCTGAGCCTGAATCCGATCCGGCACATCGACCCGGTCGGCACGCTGCTGGTCCCGGCAGTCACGCTGTTGCTCGGCGGCTTCATGTTCGGCTGGGCAAAACCGGTGCCCGTCAACCCGCGCAACATGCGCGATTCACGTCGCAACATGGTGTGGGTTTCGGCGGCAGGGCCGGCTGCGAACATCGCCATGGCATTGATCTGGGCGACCCTCATGCTGGTTTCGCTCCACGTTGACTTCGGCACCGCAGGCGCGTGGCTGCAGGCGATGGCCGGCACCGGCATCCTGTTCAACGTCGTCATCGCGGTCTTCAACATGCTGCCGATTCCGCCTCTCGACGGTGGGCAGGTACTCATCAACCTGTTGCCCCCGGGGCCATGGAGCAGCGCGCTGGAGCGCATCGCGCCGTTCGGTCTGTTCATCGTCCTTGGGCTGCTGGCTACCGGGCTGCTTTCGCCGATCATCGCGCCGCCGGTCATGGCGATCGTCCGCGCGATCGCGTCGGCATTCGGGCTGTCCTTCGGCTAGAGTCCCGGAATGCCGACGCAACCGGGCCAGAATCGCCGTGTCGTCTCGGGTATGCGCCCGACCGGCCAGCTGCACCTCGGCAACTATCACGGCGCGCTGGCGAATTGGGTAGCGCTGCAGCACGAGTACGAGTGCTATTTCTTCGTTGCAGACTGGCACGCGCTTACGACCGCATACGAGAACACCGAGGACCTGCGGGCAAATACCTACGAGGTCATCATCGACTGGCTCGCCGCCGGGCTCGACCCGGACGCCTGTACGTTCTTCGTCCAGTCGCGCATACCGGAGCACGCGGAGCTGCACCTCATACTTTCGATGATCACGCCGCTTTCGTGGCTGGAGCGGGTGCCGACCTACAAGGACCAGATCGAGCAGCTGAAGGACAGGGACCTGGGTACCTACGGCTTCCTCGGCTACCCGCTGCTGCAGGGCGCGGACATCCTGGTCTACCGGCCGGAATACGTGCCGGTCGGCGAGGACCAGGTCGCGCATGTCGAGATCACGCGCGAGATTGCCCGCCGTTTCAACAACATCTTCGGCCGCGAAACCGACTTCGAGTCGCGGGTTGCCAGCGCGGTGGCGCGGCTCGCGCCCGGCGACGCCAGGCGCTACGAGGAGCTCCGGCGGAAGTACCAGGAGCACGGCGAATCCGGGGCACTGTCCGAAGGGCGGGCACTGATAGCTTCCGCGGAAGATCTGGTCGATCGCGGATCGCGGGCGGCTGCAGGGCTTCCTCGAAGGCGGCGGCCGAGTTGTGTTGCCGGAGCCTTCCGTGCTGCTGACGAAGACCCCGAAGGTACCCGGCCTGGATGGCCGCAAGATGTCGAAGTCCTACGGCAACACGATCAGCCTGCGCGAGGAACCCGCAAGCGTCGGCAAGAAGTTGAAGGCGATGCAGACGGACCCGGCGCGGGTTCGCCGCAGCGATCCCGGCGACCCGGACAAGTGCCCGGTGTGGGACCTCCACAAGATCTATTCCGACGCCGACACGCAGGCCTGGGTGCAGGTCGGCTGCCGCACGGCGGGCATTGGCTGCCTGGACTGCAAGAAACCGGTGATCGAGTCGGTACTCCGGCAGATTGCCGGCTTCAGGGAGCGCGCGCGCGAATACGAAGAAAACCCGGAGCGCGTCCGCAGTATCGTCGCCGAGGGCTGCGCACGCGCTCGCGAAGCCGCACATGCGACAATGGACGAGGTCCGCAAGGCCGTGCGGCTGGATTACCGATGAACGAGCTCGCCGAAATCACCGAAGCGCATTCCGCCGACGCGGCTTCCGGCGAGGCGCAGCCGCGCCAGCAGGAGATGCCGTTCGCGATCGTGGACGGCGAACCCGTCACCGAGATGCCGCGCGACCTCTACATTCCGCCGCAGGCCCTCGAGGTCTTCCTGGAAGCCTTCGAAGGCCCGCTCGACCTGCTCCTGTACATGATCAGGCGCCAGAATCTCGACATTCTCGACATCCCGATCGCCGACATCACGCGCCAGTACATGGAATACATCCAGCTCATGCAGGAGCTCGATCTCGAGCTGGCGGGCGAGTACCTGCTGATGGCCGCAATGCTGGCCGAGATCAAGTCGCGCATGCTGCTGCCGCGCGTGGCGGCAGGCGATGGCGAGGAAGAAGACCCGCGTGCCGAACTCGTGCGCCGGCTGCAGGAATACGAGCGCTACAAGCAGGCGGCGGAGAACATCGACCGCCTGCAGCGGCTCGATCGCGACCTGCATCCGGCGGTGGCGGAGCTCGCGCACCGCCAGGTCGTGCGCATCCTGCCGGAGGTCGCGCTGCAGGAGATGCTGGTCGCGTTCAAGGACGTGGTCCAGCGGGCGACGATGTTCGCTCACCTGCACGTGCAGCGCGAGACGCTGTCGGTGCGCCAGCGCATGTCGGACGTGCTCGCCATCCTCGAGGGCGTCGGGCTCGTCGAGTTCATCCGCCTGTTCCGGCCGGAAGAAGGCCGGCTCGGCGTCACCGTGACATTCGTCGCGCTCCTCGAATTGCTGCGCGAGCAGCTGGTCGAGATCGTGCAGGCCGAACCATACCAGCCGTTGCACGTGCGGCGCGTCGAGCGCGACCTGGATCCGGCATCGCTTGAAGAAATCGGGTTTACCTCTGCATGACGGGCCCTGCCATGGAAATCGTCCAGTTGAAGGGCGTCATCGAGGCTGCGTTGCTCGCATATGGCGAGCCGCTCACGGTCGAGCAATTGCGCGGGATCTTTGAGGACGCCGAGCGCCCGGATGCGATCGAGGTGCGCAAGGCGCTGAGCGCGCTTGCCGAGGATTGCGAGGGCCGCCCGATGGAGCTCGTCGAGGTCGCGAGCGGCTGGCGCCTCCAGGTTCGCTCCCGGTTTTCGGCGCGGCTGTCGAAGCTGTGGCAGGAGCGACCGACGCGCTACTCGCGCGCGCTGCTGGAGACCCTCGCGCTCATCGCCTACCGGCAGCCGATCACGCGCGGCGAGATCGAAAACGTACGCGGCGTAACCGTGAACCCGAACATCATCCGGACGCTTTCCGAGCGCGGCTGGATCCGCGTCGTGGGTCACCGCGAAGTGCCCGGCCACCCCGAACTCCTCGGCACCACGAACGAGTTCCTCGACTACTTCAGCCTCAAGAGCCTCGACGAGCTGCCTTCGCTCGCGGCGCTGCGCGACATGGACGACATCGGCATCCAACTCGAGTTCGACGATCCGGCGACCGTGCAGGCGATGCCCGCGGACCAGCCGGCTGCCAACGACGCGGACGCTGCAAGCTGAGCCAGGGCGGCGTGACCGCTCTCTCCGGCGCCATGCGCGAACGAATCCAGAAAGTCCTAGCGACGCGTGGCATCGGCTCACGGCGCCAGGTCGAGGCCTGGATCGCGGACGGCCGCGTTACCGTCAACGGCAAGCCGGCGGCGGCCGGCCAGGCAGTCGCGGAACGCGACGACATACGCCTGGATGGCCGCCGGCTGCGCCTCGGGCGCGGCGTCGACTCGGCGCACAAAGGCATTGCCTATCATCGGCCGGCGCAGGAAGGCGTCCGTTCCGGCACGGATACGGCTCCGGCCGCGATCGAGAAGTTGCCCAGGGCGGGCGGCCGCCGCTGGGTGGCGGTGAGCGCGCTTCCGGTACGCGACGCCGGCCTCGAGCTGTTCGTGACCGACGGGGTGCTCGCCGCCGCGCTCACGAAGCGGGGCTACGCGATCACCAGCGAATTCAGCGTGCGCGTGCGCGGAGTCTCGAACGAGGCGGATCTCGGCGAACGCATGCGATTGAAGGCCGAGTCCAGCGGCGTGAAGGGCCGCATCGAATCGGTGAAGCCGGCCGGCGGCGAAGGCAGCAATCGCTGGATCCAGGTGGAAGCCGTGGGCCTGAAGCCCAGGGACCTGCGCGACCTGCTGGAAAGCTGCGGTCTCGAGGCGAACCGCATCCTGCGGACGCGGTTTGGCCCGATCGCGATGGACCGTGCGCTCGCTCGCGGGCGCAGCCGTCCGCTCACGGATGCTGAGCTCGCGGCGCTCCGGGAACTGGCGGACCTGGGCCCGGCTGGCAGTCGATCGCCTGCCCGGTGACGCCCCGGCTCGCCGGGCCGAGCAGGTAGAGATACGGCCCGACTACTTCTTCGGGCGCCTTGAGCCTGGCGGCATCCTCGGCCGGGTAGGCCTGGCGACGCATGGCCGTGCGCGTCGGGCCCGGGTTTACGCTGTTGACGCGGATGCGGGTGGTCCCCGCCATCTCGTGGGCGACGACCTGCATCAGCCCTTCCGTCCCGAATTTCGACACGGCGTAGGCGCCCCAATACGCACGTCCGCTGCGACCGACCGCGCTCGAGGTGAAAACGATCGAGCCGTCCTCCGAACGTCGCAGGAGCGGGAGCAGGACCTGCGTGACAATGAATGACGCCGTGAGATTCACGTGCAGGACCCTGCACCAGGTCGGGACGTCGTATTGTTCGACGGGACTCAGGTCGCCGAGGATGCCCGCGACGTGCGCGAGCCCGTCGATCCGGCCGAATTCGCCATCGAGCGCGGCCTGCAGCGCGTCGTATTCTGCGGCGGTCGCGGTCTCGAGGTCGAATGGCAGCAGCGCGGGTTTCGCACCGCCCGCCGCGACGATGCGATCGTAGGTCCCCGCGAGCTTGCGCTGCGAACGGCCGAGCAGGGCGACCGTAGCGCCCTGGCCGGCGAGCCCGAGCGCGACTGCGCGGCCGATGCCGTCGCTCGCGCCGGTCACGAGGATGACGCGCCCCGCGTGCGAGCCGGCCTCCGGCGCGTAGGCGCGCGCCGCGTCTTGCGGCGTGGCGCGGGTCAATGTTCTTCCGGCGGGGAAAGCCGCGGGGCCGGGTCCTCGGTCAGCCGGGCGCTTATCTCGATTTCCTCGAGTTCCTCGATCGGCTTCTCGCTGCGAACCCCGAGTTCGACGAACTTGCGTGCGCCCGGCAGGACGCTTCGCTCGAGCGACCCTACCGCCGCATTGAACGCCTTCAGGCTCGACTCGAGGGAGCCGCCGACCCTCGCCATGTGGTTACGAAACGTCGAAAGGCGCGCGAAGAGATCCTCGGCCAGGGTGCGGATGCGCTCGGCGTTCTCGGCAAGTCGCACGTTCTGCCATCCGTTGTAGACAGCCTTCAGCAGTGCCAGCAGCGTCGACGGTGTGGTCAGGATGATGTTGCTGCTCATCGCGCGGTCGAGCAGATCCGGCTGCTGGTCGAGCGCCGACGACAGGAACTGGTCTCCCGGCAGGAACAGCACGACGAACTGGGGCGCCTGCGAGAACTGCGCGGCGTAATTCTTGGAAGACAACAGCCGCACTCGCTCGGCAACATGCTGGGCGTGACGTCGCAAGGCCGCCGTGCGGAGCTCGTCCGACGGCGCTTCGACCGCGGCGAGGTAGGCATCGAGGGGCGTCTTGACGTCCACGACGACGTCGCGGCCCTCGGGGAGGTGAACGACCATGTCGGGCCGGATGGCGCCGTCCGCGCCGGCTACGTGCACCTGCTCCTCGAAATCGCAATGGGCAGTCATCCCGGCGAGCTCGACGAGCCGCCGCAGCGCGATCTCGCCCCACTGGCCCCGGACCTGCGGCTTGCTGAGGGCCTGCACCAGATTGCGGGTTTCGCGCTGCAGCGCGGTATGCGTTTCCCGCATGTCAGTCAGGTGCTGGCGCAGGCTGCCGAAATCGCGCTGACGCTCTACTTCGATCTGCCGGAGTGCCTCCGAGGTTCGCGACAGCGATTCCTGGATCGGCTTCACCAGCGCCTCGATCGCCTGTTCGCGCTCCTTCAGGGCGCCTTCGGCCGATTGCTGGTGGCCTCCGAGGTTCTCCTTGGCCAGCCGCAGGAAATTCTCGATGTTTTCGCGAAGCTGACGGCCCGCGAGGTCGTCGAAGCGCCGGTCGAGCTGTTCCATGGCGCGATCGAGGGTGAGTGCGCGCTCGGCCTGGAGCGCGGATGCGCGGCGGCGGCCCATCCACCAGCCCGCGAAGAAGGCAGTCCCGACGGCAACGAGAATGACGAGCAGTGCCGTGATGTCGAGGTTCATGTCCCGAGTTCCAGCCAGTCGATCAGCTCTTCGGGCCGCGCGAAAATCGCCTCGGGTCGCCAGGCGGCGGGATCCTCGCCGTCGCCCAGGTAGCCGAAGCCGGCCACCAGCGGAATCATGCCCGCGTTGCGGGCTGCCTGCACGTCGCGCTCTGCGTCTCCAACGTAAACGCACTCCTGCGGCTCGAGCGCCAGCAGGCGGGCGGCGTGAAGCAGCGGCAAGGGGTGCGGCTTGCGCTCGGCCAGCGTGTCGCCGGCCACGACGCAGCCGCAGCGCGGGGCCAGGCCGACCGCCGCGAGCAGCGGTTCGGTGAGCCATCCCGGCTTGTTGGTGACGACGCCCCAGCGCAGGCCTGCCGACTCGATGCGCCCCAGTACCTGGTCGAAGCCGGCGAAGAGACGCGTGTGGACGGCGAGCGATGCGCGGTAGAAATCGAGAAAGCGCCGGCGCAGCTCCTCGTGGCGCGCCGGCCCGGGCTCACCGAACGCGAGCCGCAGCAGCCCGGGTGCGCCGTGCGACACGAGCGGCCGGATGCGTTCGAACGGGATCGCGTCGAGGCCCTCGCTGCCGCGCGTGCGATTGAGCGCCTCCGCCATGTCCGGGGCCGTGTCGAGCAGCGTGCCGTCGAGGTCGAACAGGACCCCGCGCAATCCGCGGCCCGACCTCATGCGGGAACCGGCGCCGTCGGGCGAAGGTAGTGCGCCAGGTAGTTGACCGACACGTCGTTGCTGGTGCGCGCGCTGCGGCGGAAGGGATCGTATTCGAGGCCCGCGAGGTCGGCGAGCTCGAGTCCGGCGGCGCGCGCCCAGCGGGCCAGTTCCGAAGGCCGGATCAGGCGCGCATACCGATGCGTGCCCATGGGAAGGAGGCGCATCAGGTATTCCGCGCCGACGATCGCGAGGGCAAAGGATTTCGCATTGCGGTTGATCGTCGAGAACACGAGGTGGCCGCCCGGGCGGACCAGCCGGCCGAGTGCCGCGACGACCGCGGTGGGGTCCGGCACGTGTTCGAGCATCTCCAGGCAGGTTGCGACGTCGTAGGCTCCGGGCTCGGCATCGGCGAGCGTCTCGACGGCGATCTGCCGGTATTCCACCGGGACGCCCGATTCGATCGCGTGCAGGCGCGCCACCGACAGCGCTTCGGCCGCAAGATCGATGCCGGTCACGCGGGCGCCCCGGCGTGCCATGCCTTCGGCGAGCAGGCCGCCGCCGCATCCGACATCGAGCACGCGGCGACCGGCCAGCCCGGCACGCGCATCGATGTAGTCGAGCCGCGCTGGATTGAGGTCGTGCAGGGGGCGGAACTCGCCGTCGGGGTCCCACCAGCGCGGTGCCGCCGCGTCGAATTTCGAGATCTCGGCGGGATCGGCATTCGGGCTGTCTTGCATGGGGAAAGTATACCCGCTGTGGTAAAATTCCCGCTTTCCTGGGTCCACAAAAGACGACGAAATCCGCATGAGCGAGATCGCGCGCGAAGTCCTGCACGTCAACCTCGAAGACGAGATGCGCAAGTCCTACCTCGATTACGCGATGAGCGTGATCGTGGGCCGGGCGCTTCCCGATGTGCGCGACGGGCTGAAGCCCGTGCACCGCCGGGTGCTCTTCGCGATGCGCGAGCTCGGCAACGACTGGAACAAGCCCTACAAGAAGTCGGCGCGCATCGTCGGCGACGTGATCGGCAAGTACCACCCGCACGGCGACGCCGCCGTGTACGACACGATCGTGCGCATGGCGCAGCCGTTTTCGCTGCGCTACCTGCTGGTGGACGGGCAGGGGAACTTCGGCTCGGTCGACGGCGACGCCGCGGCGGCGATGCGCTACACCGAGGTGCGCATGTCGCGCATCGCGCACGAGCTCCTCGCCGACATCGACAAGGAGACGGTCGACTTCACGCCCAACTACGACAACAGCGAGCAGGAACCGGCGGTGCTGCCCGCCCGCGTTCCCAACCTGCTCGTCAACGGCTCGGCCGGAATCGCGGTCGGCATGGCGACGAACATACCGCCGCACAACCTCGGCGAAATCATCGACGCCTGCATCGCGCTGATCGACGACCCGGAGCTTGGGCTCGCCGAGCTCATGCGACTGGTACCGGGTCCGGACTTCCCGACGGCCGGCATCATCAACGGCGCGGCCGAGATCGTCGCCGCCTACAAGACGGGACGCGGCCGGCTGTCGGTGCGCGCCCGCACCGCCGTCGAGGTCATCGACGAGCGCGGCCGCGAGGCGATCGTCATCACCGAGCTCCCATACCAGGTCAACAAGGCGCGCCTGCTCGAGCGGATCGCGGACCTGGTCCGCGCCAAGGAAATCGAGGGCATCTCGGAGCTGCGCGACGAGTCGGACAAGGACGGGCTGCGGGTGGTGATCGAGCTCAAGCGCGGCGAGAACAGCGAGCTGGTCCTCAACCAGCTGTTCAAGCTGACGCCGATGGAAACGGTTTTCGGCGTCAACATGGTCGCGCTCCTCGACGGCCAGCCGAAACTGCTGTCGCTGAAGGAGATGCTGGACGCTTTCCTGCGCCACCGCCGCGCGGTGGTCACGCGCCGGACCATCTACGACCTGCGCAAGGCGCGTGAGCGCGCGCACATCCTCGAGGGCCTCGCAGTCGCGCTGGCGAACATCGACGAGATCATCGCGCTCATCAAGGCATCGCCGTCGCCACCCGAAGCGCGTTCCGCCTTGCAGGCCCGCGGCTGGGGTCCGGGAGCAGTACCCGCGATGCTTGCCCGCGCCGGCAACGTGCCGACCCGGCCGGACGGCATCGCCGAGGAGCTCGGGCTTCAAGGCGACCTCTACAGGCTGTCCGAGGCGCAGGCCCAGGCGATCCTGGACCTCAGGCTGCATCGTCTCACCGGGCTCGAGCAGGAAAAGATCGTCACGGAATTCACCGAATTGCTCGGGGTCATCCGCGACCTTGGCGAGATTCTCGCGCGCCCGGACCGGCTGCTTGCGGTCATCCGTGCCGAGCTCGCGGCGCTCAAGGAAGCGTACGGCGACGCGCGCCGCACCCAGATCGTGGCGGACCAGTCGGACGTCACCATCGAGGACCTCATCGAGCGCCAGGACCTCGTCGTGACGCTCTCGCACGCGGGATACGCGAAGACCCAGCCGGTCACCGACTACGACGCCCAGCGCCGCGGCGGCAAGGGCAAGATGGCGACGACCGTCAAGGACGAGGACTTCGTCGACAATCTGTTCATCGCGCATTCGCACGATACGCTGCTGTGTTTTTCCGACGGCGGGCAGTGCTACTGGCTCAAGGTCTACCAGTTGCCGCTCGCGAGCCGCGGCGCGCGCGGCAAGCCGATCGTGAACCTGCTGCAGCTCGCCGAGGGCGAGCGCATCACGGCCGTGCTCGCGATCCGGGAGTTCGACGAATCGCACTTCGTGTTCATGGCGACCGCCCAGGGCACCGTCAAGAAAACGCCGCTCTCGGCTTTCTCCCGCCCGCGGGCGAACGGAATCATCGCGGTTTCGCTCGACCAGGCGGATTGCCTGGTCGGCGTCGCGCTGACCGACGGCCGGCGGGAGATCCTGCTCACGACGACGGACGGCAAGGCGATACGATTCGGGGAGGACCAGGTGCGGCCGATGGGCCGCGAGGCCGCGGGCGTACGCGGTATCCGGCTCGGCGACGCACAGCGCGTGACTTCGCTCATCGTCCTTGGCGATGGCCCGGTCCTGACGGTTTCCGAGCGCGGTTACGGCAAGCTCACCGAGATGGACGACTTCCCGCGCCACGGCCGTGCCGGCCAGGGCGTCATCGCACTGCAGACCAGCGACCGCAATGGTGCCCTCGTCGGTGCGCGCCAGGTCGGGCGGGACGACCAGGTCATGCTGATCAACTCGAGCGGCACGCTGGTGCGTGTCCCGGTGAGCGAGATCCCGGTACTCGGACGCAACACCCAGGGCGTGCGCATCATGCGCCTCGAGGAAGGCGAGAAGCTCGTCGGTCTCGAGCGTATCGCCGGCGACGACTCGCAGGACGGCGAAGGGGTCGGCTGACCCCGGAGCGCGGCGAGTGCGCGTCTACAATTTCTCCGCGGGCCCCGCAGCCCTGCCGTTGCCGGTCCTCGAGCAGGCCCGCGACGAGTTGCTCGACTGGCATGGCGGTATGTCAGTCATGGAGGTCAGCCACCGCAGCCGCGCATTCATGGCGGTGGCGGAGCAGGCCGAGGCCGACCTGCGCGAGATCCTGGCGATACCGCCGGGTTACCGCGTGCTGTTCATGCAGGGAGGGGCGGCTGCGCAGTTCGCGGCGGTTCCGCTCAACCTGGCCGCTGCCGGCGCGAAGGCCGGCTATGTCAATACGGGCCACTGGTCCGAGCGCGCCGTCGCAGAGGCCCGGCATTTCGTGCGGGTCGAGATCGTTGCCGACGAATCGGCGTCGGGCTACACCACGGTGCCGGAGCCAGCGTCGATCCGGCCGCCGCCGGACGCAGCCTATCTCCATTACACGCCGAACGAAACGATCGGCGGCGTCGAGTTTCCGTACCTGCCCGATGCCGGCGCAGTTCCGCTGGTTGCGGACATGTCCTCGACTATCCTGTCGCGCCCGATCGAGGTCGGCCGGTTCGGGCTCATTTACGCCGGCGCGCAGAAGAATATCGGCCCCTCGGGCCTTACCGTCGTCATCGTGCGCGAGGCGCTTCTCGGACGAGCGCGTGAGCCAACGCCGCTCGTGCTCGACTATCGCAAGGTCGCGGATGCGGGCTCGATGCAGAACACGCCGCCCACCTTCGGCTGGTATATCGCCGGGCTCGTTTTCCAGTGGCTGAAGCGCGAGGGCGGGCTGGTTGAGATGGAACGCCGCAACCGCGCCAAGGCCGAGATGCTCTATGGCGCGATCGACGATTCCGGTTTCTATTCGAACCCGGTCGCGAGGAACTGCCGGTCCTGGATGAACGTGCCGTTCCGCCTCGCCAGGCCCGGCCTCGACAAGGCATTCCTGGCCGAAGCGGAGGCTGCCGGCCTCGTCGCGCTCGCCGGCCATCGCGCGGTCGGCGGCATGCGCGCGAGCATCTACAACGCCATGCCGGTCGAAGGCGTCGCCGCCCTGGTCGCCTTCATGCGCGAGTTCGAGCGGCGGCACGGCTGATGCGATTCCGGATCCGGACCCTCAACAGCATCGCGCCCCGGGGTCTCGGGCGCCTGCCGGACTCGCGCTTCGAGGTGGGCGACGACATCAGCCGGCCGGACGCGATCCTGGTGCGCTCGGCCGACATGCACGGCGTGGAGATTCCTGCGAGCGTGCTGGCGATCGGGCGCGCGGGTGCAGGCACCAACAATATCCCGGTCTCGCTGCTGACGCAGCGCGGAGTGCCGGTGTTCAACGCGCCGGGCGCGAATGCGAATGCCGTCAAGGAACTCGTGCTCGCCGGACTCTTGCTCGGCGCGCGGCACATCGGGCCCGCGCTCGACTACGTGCGCTCGCTGGAGCTTGCCGGCGGCGACCTCGACGCCGCGGTGGAGAACGGCAAGCGGCGCTTCGTCGGTCACGAACTGCCGGGTCGGACGCTCGGCGTTGTCGGGCTCGGCGCGATCGGCGTCGAGGTCGCGAATGCAGCGCACGTGCTCGGCATGCATGTATTGGGCTACGACCCGCAGATCACGGTGCAGCGCGCCTGGCAACTGTCCTCCGGAGTCGAGCAGGCGCAAAGCCTCGACGACCTGTTCTCCCGCTCGCATGCGGTCACCGTCCACGTGCCGCTCACCGAAACGACGCGCGGGCTCGTCAGCGCGGGACGTATTGCGCTGATGCCCGAGGGCGGCACCGTGCTCAACTTCGCGCGCGCCGCGATCGTGGACGAAGCGGCGGTGCTCGCGGCGCTCGTCGCAGGCAAGCTCGGCGCCTACGTCTGCGACTTTCCGTCGGCCGCGGGCAGGAACGTCCCGGGCTTCGTCGCGCTTCCGCACCTCGGCGCCTCCACCAGCGAGGCGGAGGAAAATTGCGCGATGATGGTGGTCGACACGCTTCGCGACTACCTCGAGAACGGCAACATCCGTCATTCCGTGAATTTCCCGGAGGCGTCGCTGCCCCGGGTGCCGGCGACGGGGCGGATCGCGATCGCGAACAGCAACGTGCCGAACATGGTGGGACAGATCTCGACGCGCCTGGCGGACGCGGGCCTCAACATTGCGGATCTCCTCAACAAGTCGCAAGGCGAGATCGCATACACGCTGATCGACGTCGACGGCAGGGTCCCGGCCGGGCTGGTCGAGAAAATCGGCACGATTCCCGGCGTGCTGTCGGCGCGGGCCGTGCAATGAACGCGCCGAACCGGTTCGAACACCTGGCGGCGCCGGGCGTGCGCGGCCTGGAACCCTACCTGCCGGGCAAGCCGCCGGAAACGCTCGAGCGCGAACTCGGCATTACGGACAGCATCAAGCTTGCCTCCAACGAAAATCCCCTCGGGCCGGGTCCCGCCGCTCGCGCGGCGCTCGCGGACTCCCTCGCCGGTGTCGGGCTGTATCCGGACGGCGCGGGGCACGCATTGCGTTCGAGGCTCGCCCGCAAGCACGGCGTCGAGCTCGAGCAGGTGACGCTCGGCAACGGCTCGAACGACGTGCTGGTTCTGCTCGCCGAAGCCTTCCTCGTCCCGGGCCTCGAGGCGGTCCATGCGAAGTACGCTTTCGCCGTCTATCCGGGCGCGATCCGGGCTTCCGGCGCCACGGCCCGCGTCGCGCCGTCGCGGCCAGCCGGCGGCGCGCAGCCGCTCGGACACGACCCGGCGACGATCAGGTCTGCCATCGGGCCGAAGACGCGCATGGTGTTCGTCGCGAACCCGAACAACCCGACCGGCACCTGGCTCGACGAGCCCGCGCTGGATTCCCTGCTGCAGGCGATCCCGGCTGACGTGATCGTCGTGCTCGACGAGGCCTACCACGAGTATTCGGCGGCGCTCGGCGTGCCGGACGGTACGCGTTGGCTCGCTCGCCACCCGAACCTGGTCGTGACGCGCACGTTTTCGAAGGCCCACGGCCTCGCGGGCCTGCGCATTGGCTACGCCCTGTCCCATCCGGACGTCGCGAACCTGCTGAATCGCGTGCGACAGCCGTTCAATGTTTCCGTGCCGGCGCTGGCGGCGGCCGCCGCCGCCCTCGATGATGGCGCGCACCTCGAGGCGACCCTGGCCCTGAATCGCGCGGGCATCGGCCAGCTGCGCGCGGGTCTCGAGGCTCTCGGTATCGGGGCGCCGCCGTCTGCAGCCAATTTCGTCCTGGCCGATTTCGGCCGCCCTGCAGGTGCGGCCAGCGATGCCCTGCTTGAGCGTGGCGTTATCGTTCGACCGGTCGCGAATTACGGATTGCCGGACCACCTGCGGATCACGACGGGAACGATCGAACAGAACGAGCGACTGCTCGCGGCCGTCCGCGAAGCGGCCGCGGCCGGACGGTGAGCGCCGGGCCGCCCGGCTACGTTTCGGCGCCCGGCGCACGCGTCGCCGGCGTCATCGAGGTCCCCGGCGACAAGTCCATCTCCCACCGTGCCGCCCTGCTGGGTGCGATCGCGCGGGGCACGACGGAGATCACCGGTTTCCTCGATTCCGCGGACTGCCGTGCGACGCTGGCCGCTCTCGCATCGATGGGTGTCCGCATCGAGCGCAGCGCGACCGGCGCGGTCTTGATTCACGGCGTCGGGCTCCGTGGCCTGCGCGCGCCGGCGGGGCGCCTCGACCTCGGCAATTCCGGAACATCGATGCGGCTCCTTGCGGGCATTCTGGCCGGGCAGGCATTCGACACCATGCTGGTCGGGGACGACTCCCTGATGCAGCGGCCGATGCAGCGGGTCGCGGATCCGCTTGCGCGGATGGGAGCCGCAATCCGCACCCGCGGCGGCAAGCCGCCGGTCGAAATTGCGGGCGACCGGGCGCTTCGGGCTTGCGATCACACGCTTGATATGCCGAGCGCGCAGGTCAAGTCGGCGCTGCTGCTGGCGGGGCTGTACGCGCAGGGCAGGACGCGCGTGCGCGAGCCAGGCCGGTCCCGTGATCACACGGAGCGCATGCTTCCGGAGTTCGGCGTGCCGCTGATCCGCGAGGAAGGCTCTGTCGGCGTCACCGGTCCCGCGCGGCTCGAAGCGGCGGTGATCGATGTGCCGGGCGATTTTTCCTCGGCGGCTTTCTTCATGGTTGCCGGCCTGATCGCGGGCCGCGGCCCGCTTCGCATCCGCGGCGTCGGCGTCAACCCGACGCGGACTGCATTGATCGAGATCCTGCGCGAGATGGGCGCCGACATCCGGCTGCATCCAATCGCCCACCCCGACTCCGAGCCCCGCGCCGACATCGAGGTGCGCCCGGGCGTGCTGCGCGGCACATGCGTTCCTGCGGCGCTCGTGCCGGTCGCGCTTGACGAACTGCCCGTCCTGTTCGCGGCAGCTGCGGTGGCGGAGGGCGACACGGTCGTGACCGGCGCCGGAGAGCTGCGCGTCAAGGAAAGCGATCGCCTGGCAGCCATGGCGCAGGGACTGGCGGCCGTCGGCATCGCCTGCGAGCGCCTGGGCGACGGGCTGCGCGTCAGCGGTGGGGCGGTCTCGGGGGGCACCGTCGAAAGTCACGGCGATCACCGGGTTGCGATGGCTTTCGCGGTCCTGGGCGCCCGGGCACAGTCGCCCATCGTCATCCGTGACGTGCAGAATGTCGCGACTTCATTCCCGGGCTTCGCCGCGACCGCGCGGGCCGCCGGGCTCGAGATTGTGGAGGCGGGATGAGCCAGGTTCCGGTCATCGCGATCGACGGTCCCAGCGGCTCCGGTAAGGGCACCGTTGCCCGGCGCGCAGCCCGGTTGCTGGGCTGGCATCTGCTCGACAGCGGGGCGCTGTACCGCCTCGTGGCGCTCGGCGGCAAGCAGGCGGGGCTCTTGCCGGACGATGTCGACGGCCATGCGCGGCTCGCGGCATCGCTCGACGCGCACTTCGGCGTGGATGCGGCGGGTGACGAGCAGATTTTCCTGGCAGGGGCTGACGTGACCCGCGATTTGCGGGCCGAGACGACCGGCAAGGCGGCATCGAGGGTCGCGGCCTGGCAACCCGTGCGCGCAGCACTGATCGGCCGGCAGAGAGCCTTCGCGCGGCCCCCGGGTCTGGTCGCCGATGGTCGTGACATGGCGTCGGTCGTCTTTCGCGATGCCGGGCTCAAGATCTTCCTGACCGCAAGCGCCGAGGAGCGGGCCCTCAGGCGCCATAAGCAGTTGAAAGGAAAGGGGTTGAGTGGTAGCCTTGCCGCCCTTTCCGCGGAGATAGCCGAGCGGGACAGGCGCGATAGCACGCGTTCCGTGGCCCCGCTGGTCGCGGTCCCGGAGGCCATTGTCGTGGATTCGACTGCGTTGACCATCGAGGAGGTCGTCGGGCGGGTCGTTGAACTCGCTCGCGAGCGGTTTCCGGAGGCGGTGCGCGGAGTTTGAAGTCCGGCCAGGCGCCGGCAGGACGGCAGGCAGGATGCCTGGCCGCGTCGAGCAGGACCCGTAGCGGCAGGATGCCGTACGGCAGGTAAACCCAAGTGGGCCCCGCGGCCCGGAAGACCCAATGACCGAATCTTTCCAGCAACTCTTCGAGCAGAGCCTCGCCAGCCAGCAGATCAAGCCCGGCCAGATCCTGACCGGCACCATCGTCGACGTGAACGACGACGTCGTCATCGTCAACGTCGGCCTAAAGTCCGAGGCCGTGATCCCGGCGGAACAGTTCCGCAACGAGAACGGACAAGTGGATGTCACCATCGGCCAGGAGGTCGAGGTGGCCCTCGATGCCGTCGAGGACGGCTCGGGCGAGACGCGCCTGTCGCGCGAGAAAGCCAAGCGTGCCCGCACCTGGACCCGCCTCGAGGACGCCTTCACCAAGGGCGAGATCGTCAAGGGCGTGATCAATGGGCGCGTGAAAGGCGGCTTCACCGTCGAGCTCGACAACGTCCGCGCGTTCCTGCCCGGCTCGCTGGTGGACGTGCGCCCGGTGCGCGACCCGAGCTACCTCGAGGGCAAGGAACTCGAATTCAAGGTCATCAAGCTCGACCAGACGCCGCAACAACGTGGTCGTGTCGCGCCGCGCCGTCGTCGAGCAGGAATACAGCGCCGAGCGCTCGCAGCTCCTCGACAACCTGAAGGAAGGCGACGTCGTGAAGGGCGCGGTCAAGAACCTGACCGACTACGGTGCGTTCGTCGACCTCGGCGGCATCGACGGCCTGCTGCACATCACCGACATGGCGTGGAAGCGCGTCAAGCATCCGTCGGAGATCGTCAAGGTCGGCGACGAGATCGACGTGCGCATCCTGAAGTTCGACCGCGAGCGCCAGCGCGTCTCGCTCGGCATCAAGCAGCTCGGCGCGGATCCGTGGCAGAACATCGCGCGGCGCTACCCGCCGAACACGCGCCTGTTCGGCAAGGTCACGAACATCGCCGATTACGGCTGCTTCGTGGAGATCGAGGAAGGGGTCGAAGGCCTGGTCCACGTCTCCGAGATGGACTGGACCAACAAGAACGTGAACCCGGCGAAGGTCGTGCACGTCGGCGAGGAGGTCGAGGTCATGGTCCTCGACATCGACGAGGAACGGCGCCGCATCTCGCTCGGCCTCAAGCAGTGCAAGCCGAATCCCTGGCGCGAGTTCGCCGAAAGCTTCAACCGCGGCGACAAGGTGTCCGGCCAGATCAAGTCCATCACCGACTTCGGCATTTTCATCGGGCTGTCGGGCGGCATCGACGGTCTCGTGCACCTGTCCGACATCTCCTGGGACCGCCCGGGCGAGGAAGCCGTGCGCAACTACCAGAAGGGCCAGACGGTCGAGGCCATGGTCCTGTCTATCGACCCGGAGCGGGAGCGCATCTCGCTCGGCATCAAGCAGCTTGCGAAGGATCCGTATCTCCGCGTACCTCGCGGACCACCCGAAGGGCAGCATCGTAAAGGGCACCGTCAAGGACGTGGACGCGCGCGGCGCGATCATCGACCTCGGCGACGGCCTCGAAGGAAGCTCAGGGCTTCCGAGCTCGCGCGCGAACGCGTCGAGGATGCGCGCACGGTTCTCAAGGTCGGCGACCCGGTCGAAGCGCGCTTCGTCGGCGTGGACCGCAAGAGCCGCGCCATCATGCTGTCGATCAAGGCGATCGAGGCCGAGGAAGAGGCCGAGGCGGTGCAGCAGTATCGCGGCTCCGATTCGGCGACCGGCACCTCGCTCGGCGACCTGCTGAAGGAGCAGATCTCCGGTCAGTGAGCCGGTCCGGGGCGTCGCCGGGGATGGGCGGCGCTCCGCAGTTGAGGGACGGGAGCCATGACAAAATCAGAATTGATCGAGATCATCTCCGCCAAGCAGAAGCACCTGCCCGCCAAGGACATCGAGCTGGCGGTCAAGCAGATGCTCGAGATCATGAGCGACGCGCTCGCTGGCGGCGAGCGCATCGAGATCCGCGGCTTCGGCAGTTTCTCGCTGCATTTCCGGCCGCCGCGCCAGGGCCGCAACCCCAAGACCGGCGAGGCGGTCGCCCTTGCCGGCAAGTACGTGCCGCACTTCAAGCCGGGCAAGGACCTGCGCGAGCGCGTCAATGCGGGCCAGTCTCACCCGATCCGCGACTAAGGCCGGCGGGTGAACCCGGAATCGATCTGGATCCTGCTCGGAGTCCTGTTCCTCGGCGGTGCCATCGGTTTCTATGCCTCGCGCAAGCCGCGCCCCAGCGACGTAGGCGAGGAGCGCGTGCGCGGCAATTACCTCGCGGGCGTGAACTTCCTGGTCAACGAGCAGCCGGACCGCGCGCTCGAGGCCTTCCTGCGTGCCGCCGAGCTTGACGACGACACCGTGGAAACGCACTTCGCGCTCGGCAGCCTGTACCGGCGCCGGGGCGAAGTGGACCGCGCGATCAAGATTCACCAGAACATCGCGACCCGGGAGTCGCTCGAGCCCGAGCAAAGGGAACAGGCGGCATTCGCGCTCGCGCAGGACTACCTGAAGGCCGGCATGCTCGACCGTGCCGAGAAGATCCTCGAGCCGCTGGCGGCATCCGGCGCGCACCGGATGGCGGCGATGCGCAAGCTCATGCGCATCTACGAGCAGGAACAGGATTGGGCGCGCGCCATCGGCGTATTCCGCGAACTGGAAAAAGCAGGGCGGGCGCCGCAGGAGAGCGCCATTGCGCACTACCATTGCGAGCTCGCGGAAGCGGCGCGCGCGCGCGGCGCCCTGGACGAAGCGCGCGACCGGTTGCGCGAGGCGCGGCGCGAAGTGCGTCGGTTCCCGCGCGGGGCGCTGGTCCGCGCCGACATTGCGATCGAGCAGGAGGACTTCGCGCTCGCCGAGAAGCTGCTGGGCGCCGTGCTCGCCCACGATGCGGCGCTCGCGATCGAGGTGATCCCGCGACTGGTTCGGCTCGCCCGCGCGGCGGGCGACGACGGCGAGGTGGTCGTCGCCCGTGTCGTCGCGGGGTGCCCGGAGGCGGTGAACGAGATCGCTATCGCCTCGATCATGGCGGACGCGCTCGACTTCGCGCCGCTCGACGAGCGCGTGCGTGCCTGCCTCGCCGACGACGATGCGATTGCCGGCCTGGTGCGCGCAATCGGGCGTGACCCGCAGACGCTCGAAGTGCGCGCGGTCGCGGACATCGCCGCGGTCCTGCGACGCCTGGCCGCGCGCACGCCGCGTTACCGCTGCGCCAACTGCGGTTTTTCCAGCATCGACCATTTCTGGCAGTGTCCTGGATGCAAGACCTGGGACAGCCAGCGGCCGCTCCTGCGCTTCGACCTCGTTGCGGGGCTGGAGGGCGGGAAGAAGTAGCGGCCGCCGATGCGGGGAGGGGACGGGCCCCTTCATCGACGAGTTTTCCCGACAGCAGTGAATGCGTGCCGATGAAGGGGGCCGTCCCCGCGTCATTCTCGCGGTACGCATGAGATTCATGCGCAGCGCAGGCGGTGCGCCATGCGTAGTCTCGCTCCCGGGCGCGGCGATGGTCGCCGCGCGCGAGAAAGGGAGTGAAGCCATGTTGATCAAGGGACTGAGTGCGGCCTTCGTGGCCGCGACGCTGCTCGCGCCGATCGCCATCGCCGGGCCCGTCGACGTCAATACCGCCGACGCCAAGACGCTCGCCCGCGAGCTTCAGGGCATCGGCATGTCCAAGGCGCAGGCAATCATCAGCTATCGCGAAAAGAACGGGCCGTTCAAGAGCGTGGACGACCTGGCCAAGGTCAAGGGCCTCGGCAAGAAGCTGGTCGACCAGAACAAGTCGAACCTGCGGTTCGAGGCCGCCAAGCCCGGCGGCTGAGGCGCAATGGCCCGCGGCGCGGGCCGGCGCGCGGCGGCTCCGGTATCATGACGCGGTCAGGATGCCGGAACCGAAGGACCCCCCGTGAGCCGACCCGCGCCCGTTCGATTCGCGGTTTTTCCCGTGGCTGGCCGCGGCACGCGATTCCTGCCCGCCACCAAGGCGAGCCCGAAGGAAATGCTTCCGGTCGTCGACAAGCCGCTCATCCAGTACGCGGTCGAGGAGGCGCTCGCTGCCGGCGCGCGCCTCCTGGTTTTCATCACGGGCTCGTCCAAGCGCGCGATCGAGGACCACTTCGACACGGATTTCGAACTCGAAAAGGCGCTCGCGGACCAGGGCAAGCGGGAACTTCTCGACTTGCTGCGTGGTGTCCTGCCATCGGATGCGACCTGCATCTACATCCGCCAGCCGGCGCCGCTCGGACTCGGCCATGCCGTGCTCTGTGCCCACGCCGTGGTTGGAACCGAGCCGTTCTTCGTGCACCTCGCCGATGACCTCATCGATGCGAAGGAGCCGGTGCTGGCGCAGATGCGCGATCGCTACCTCGAGTCGGGCGGCGGCGTCATCGGCGTCCAGCAGGTGCCGCACAGCCAGACCGGCAGCTATGGAATCGTCGCGACCGAGGACGGGGCAGCGGAATATTCGCGCATCCGCCGCATGGTCGAGAAGCCGAAGCCCGCCGAAGCGCCGTCCGACCTGGCGGTGGTCGGCCGCTACCTGCTGCCGGGCTCGATCTTCGCGCGCCTGAGAACCGTGGGCCAGGGCGCAGGCGGGGAGATCCAGCTTACCGACGGCATCGCCGCCCTGCTCGAAGACGAGCCGGTGTACGCCTACCGTTTCAGGGGCAAGCGTTACGACTGCGGCAGCAAGCTCGGGTACCTGGAGGCGACCGTGGAGTACGGCCTGCGCCACCCGGAACTGGGTGAGCCTTTTGCCCGCTACCTCGAGTCATTCGTGGCAGGCCGCAAGGCCCGGTAGCTGGCCCGCAATCAGTTCAGCGTGAATGGCTCGCCGTGCCGCAGCGGCACGGGCGGCTGCTGCACGGGATCGGTCACGCGGTGATCCCACCGGCGCGCGTAGACCTGCAGGCGGATCACGTCGGCGTCCTCGCCGCGCACGCCTTCGAGGCGCACGCCGGCGACCGTGCGCTCCGTGACCCGCCATTCCATCGATGCGGCAAGCCGAAGGCCGATGCCGTCGCGCGAATCGCCCGGGTAGCGCGGATCGCCGCTTGCCGACTGCAGCGCGGCGTCGTTCGGGAAATACGCGCTCGACTCCTCGCGCAGTTCCTGCCAGAGCACGCCGCCCTCCAGTCGAAAGCTGCGATCGTCGCGCCGCCCCTGCAGATCGAACACGGGGCCCACCGACAGGAACCGCTCCGGGCTGAAATAGCCGCCGTGACCCAGGGTGAAATGCGACCGGTTGGCCTCGAATCCGGTCAATTCGACGGCGCCTCCGATATGGGCAACCCAGGTCTTGCCCGACGCCGTGCGCTGCATGAAGCCGCCGTCCGCGCGCCACTCGGTGTTGCTGTCCACCCCTTTCCCGTCGAGCAACGCTCCCGCAACGAGGCCGTAAGCGCTGAATCCTTCGTTGGCGAATTTTCCGCCGAGATACCCGCGGTTGCGAACGACGCCGCCCCAGGTGACCCCGCTCAACGGGTCCACGGTCCCCGCATACGACAGCAGCGAATCGTCGACGGCCTCGCGGTCCGCGCCGATGACGAATGCGCCCGCATCGGAATCGAAGCGGAAACGCAGGGCGCCGACGAGGTTGCTGACCTCGAAAGCGGTCGGCGTGGTGCCGAGCTCGAGCGTGATGCCGTTCAGCGGCGCCCACTGGACCAGGCCGCCGACGCCCTTGCCGGACTGCGATTCGGAAATGGCGGGCAATGCAACGTAACTGCCGAACGGTTCGCCTGTGGGCACGCGGTCGGACTCCGGGTATTCGGCAGTCGCGAGTAGACGCAGGCGGCCCCAGCGCGCATCGCTGCCGATCCAGGCGAGCTCGAAGCGCGACAGGTCGAAATGGTCGTGGTCGGCCTCGCCATTGCGCCAGCGGCCATCGAGCGCGGCTTCGAAATGGGAGATCCACTGGCGCTCGATGGCCCGCAGGCTGGCGTCGCTCGCCAGGCGCTCGGGCGCCATGTCGTGCGCCACCTTGAACGCGTCATAGGGGCGATTGAGCGCCAGCAGCGTGTCCACCAGCTGGCTCGCGGCTTGCGGGGCCGTCGGGTCCACGGCGAGCAAGTCGCGCAGCGCATGCTCGCGCGCCGGCATGTCGCCCCGCAGGTTCGCCAGGTCGGCGCGCGCCTGCAGCGTCGCCGGGTGATTCGGGCGGAGCTCGTCGAGCGCCGCGTACGCGCGCGCCGCTGCGTTGGCGTCGCGCAGGTCGCGCGCCATCGTGAACTGGTGCAGTTCCACGTCGTAGCGCGCGTCGCGCTCGAGTTCGGCAAGCGACGGATCCTGGCGCACGGTGGCTCGCGCCGCGTCGAAGTGCTCGAGCGCCTGGCGCGAATTCCCGCGTCGCACGGCAAGAATCGCGAGCCCGGCCTGCGCCCTCGCGTGGCTCGATGCGGATTCGGGCACCTCGCCCAGATACAGGTCGGCAAGGCTTTCGATGCCGAGGTCAAGGCAGAGGTAGCCGAGCGCGGTCTCGAGCCTCGCGCGATCGTCCTCCGGGAACGCCTTCAACGCGCCCGGATCACCGATGCCGGCCATCTGGCGGCGGGCCGCATCCGGGTCCACGGCCGCGAGCGCCCGCACCCAGGCGTATCGCGTCCAGGGATCGGCAGGATCGAGGAGGCGGGCCCTGTCGGCAGCCTCCAGGGCGCCGCGGAAGTCGCCCTGCGAGTAGAGGGCGTCGGAGCGGGCACGCCAGTCGGCCGCGTCCTGCGGGTTCTCCGCCGACGCGGCGAGCGCGAATGTCGCGACCAACGCGACGGTCAAAACCATGCGGCGGTCCCCTTGTGCTGCCGCGGCTGGGCGTCGTGCATGATAGCCGCTTTCGGCGCCAGCCTCACCTGCGATCGCTGATGAGCGGTTTAGCTTTAGTGATTGATCGGCCGGGCAAAACCCCCTAGCGTCGCCACGTGCCCACGAGCCTCATCTATGCCGTCGTCGTGCTGATCTGGGGCACGACCTGGTTCGTGATCAAGTTCCAGCTCGGCACCGTGGAACCGGAAATCTCGCTGGTCTATCGCTTCGGGCTCGCGGCCATCTGCGTGTTCGCCTTTGCGCGGATGACCGGCAGTCCGCTACGCCTGTCGTGGCGCGACCATCGCTTCGTCGCCCTTCAGGGAACGACGCTCTTCTGCCTCAACTACTGGATGACTTACCTGTCCACCCAGTACCTCACGAGCGGGCTGGTCGCCGTGCTTTTCACGTCCATCATCTTCTTCAATATCGTTAACGGTCGCTTGCTGCTCGGAACGCCGATCGAGCGGAACGTGCTGCTGGCGGCAGTCGCAGGCGTGCTGGGCGTCGCGCTCCTGTTCCTGCCGGAGTTGCGGGCCGCGCTGCACGAGCCCAGGCTCGCGCACGGCGCGGCGCTGGCGCTCGGCGCGACCTACATAGCATCGCTCGGCAACCTGGCGGCTTTGCGCAACACCCAGGCGGGACTGCCGGTGGTGACCGTCAATGCCTACGGAATGGCCTACGGCGCGCTCGGGCTCGCCCTGATCGCCGTGGTCCGCGGCACGCCGGTTGCCTTCGACTCCCGCTGGCCGTACGTGCTGTCGCTGCTCTATCTATCGCTCGCCGGCACCTCGCTGGCATTCGGCCTTTACCTGGCGCTCATCAAGCGCGTCGGCGCGGCGCGCGCCGCCTACGCGAGCGTGCTGTTCCCGGTGGTCGCGCTGATGGTCTCGACGCTGTTCGAGAACTACCGGTGGACCCTGCCGGCTCTCCTGGGAATCGCGGTGCTGGTCGCCGGGAATGCGCTCGCGCTCGGGCGCGCCGGCCGAATCAGGCGCCAGCTTGCTTGAGGGTCGGCGCGAAGGTTGGCTCCCCGAGTTGGACTCGAACCAACGACCCACGGATTAACAGTCCGTTGCTCTACCGACTGAGCTATCGGGGAAGCGGAATTTCAGGGCGCGGGATTGTCGGCCAAGGCCGCGCGCAAGTCAACAAAATCGCCGGCATTTTCGCGCCTCGCTCGCACTCAGGCGCGCTTTTGCGCCGGGCTTCCGGCGAGGACGCGCTGCATTCGCCTGAGCGCTTCCTGCAGCGTTTCGGTCGCCGCTGCGAACGAGAGGCGGATGTAGCCCGGCGCGCCAAACGCCGAGCCAGGCACGACCGCCACGCCCGCTTCATTGATGAGAAACTCCGCGAACGCATTGTCATCGGCGGCGCCGACATTCTGCATGGCCTGTTCGATATTCGCGAACGCGTAGAACGTGCCCCAGCCCGGAATGCAGCGCACGCCGGGCAGCGCATTGAGCCCCTCGACCACCAGGTCGTGGCGCGCCTTGAAGGCGCGGTTCATCTCGACCACGCAGTCCTGGGACGAGTTGAGCGCCGTCGTAGCTGCTTTCTGCGAGATGGACGACGCATTCGAGGTGCTCTGGCCCTGGATCGTCGCCATTGCCGCGATGACCTCGGCCGGGCCGCCGCAGTATCCGAGACGCCAGCCGGTCATCGCATAGCTCTTGGAGCATCCATTGATCGTGACTGTGCGGTCGTAGAGTCCCGGATTCGCCGTCACGAAGCTGGTGAAGGGCTCCGGCCCCCACCAGATGTGCTCGTACATGTCGTCGGTGCCGATGACGACCTGCGGATGCCGCTCGAGCACGGCGCCGAAGGCCTGCAATTCCGCCCGTGAATAGGCGGCGCCGGTCGGGTTGCTCGGGCTGTTCAGCAGGAACAGCCGGGTCCGCGGCGTGATGGCCGCCTCGAGCTCGGCGGCGGTGATCTTGAAGCCGCGCTCGATGCCCGCATAGACGTAGACCGGCGTACCGTCGGCAACAAGAACCATGTCGGCATACGAGACCCAGTAGGGCGCCGGGATGATCGCTTCGTCGCCGGTGTCCAGCAGCGCGCAGCAGAGGTTGAAGATCGTCTGCTTGGCGCCGCTCGATACCAGGACCTGCGAGCGCGTGTAGTCGAGCGCATTGTCGCGACGGAATTTGGCGATGATGGCGTCGCGCAGTTCGTTCGTGCCCTCGACCGCGGTGTAGCGCGTGAAGCCGCCGCGGATCGCCGCGACGCCGGCGTCCTGGATGTGCACGGGCGTGTCGAAATCCGGCTCGCCGGCGCCGAGGCCGATGATGTCCTTGCCCTCGGCCTTGAGGCGCGCGGCGCGCGCGGTCACGGCAAGCGTGGGGGAGGGCTTGATGCGCAGGACGCGCCGGGCGAGTCGGATGGTCACGGGAGTACCGGATGGCAGCGAACCCGGCTAAGGTACGGGAAGGCATTTTACCTTGCAATTCGAGGCGAACTTGAGCGAGCCGAGGCCCTTCGAAATGAAGGCGGACTACGCGCCGGCCGGCGACCAGCCAGCCGCGATTGCCGCGCTGGTGGACGGCATCCAGTCCGGGCTCGCGCACCAGACGCTGCTTGGCGTCACGGGCTCCGGCAAGACTTTCTCGATCGCCAACGTGATCCAGGCGATCCAGCGCCCGACGCTCGTGCTCGCGCATAACAAGACGCTGGCCGCCCAGCTCTACGGCGAATTCAGGGAATATTTTCCGCGCAATTCCGTCGAGTACTTCGTCTCCTACTACGACTATTACCAGCCGGAAGCCTACGTGCCGTCTTCCGACACGTACATCGAGAAGGACGCCTCGATCAACGAGCACATCGAACAGATGCGGCTCTCGGCCACCAAGGCGTTGCTCGAGCGCCCGGACTCGATCATCGTCGCGACGGTCTCCGCGATCTACGGCCTCGGCGATCCGGAGTCCTACCTGAAGATGGTGCTCCACCTCGTCCGCGGCGACCGCCTCGACCAGCGCCAGCTGCTGCGCCGCCTGGCCGACATGCAATACACCCGCAACGAACTCGACTTGCGCCAGGGCACGTTCCGGGTGCGCGGGGACGTGGTCGACATCTTCCCGGCGGAGTCCGCGCGAGATGCGGTGCGCGTGCAGTTCTTCGACGAGGAAATCGAGTCGCTCGCCTTCTTTGACCCGCTGACGGGCGAGGTCTTGCGCAAGGTCCCGCGGCTCACGGTATTTCCTTCGACCCACTACGTCACGCCGCGCGAGCGGCTGCTCAAGGCCGTGGACGAGATCAAGCTCGAGCTGCGTGCGCGGCTCGCGGAGCTGCGTGCGTCCGCCAAGCTCGTGGAGGCGCAGCGGCTCGAGCAACGCACGCTGTTCGACCTCGAGATGATCGCGGAACTCGGCTATTGCTCGGGCATCGAGAATTATTCCCGCTACCTCTCGGGGCGCGAGCCCGGCGAGCCGCCGCCCTGCCTGTTCGACTACCTGCCCCGGAACTCGCTGCTGGTGATCGACGAGAGCCACCAGACGCTGCCGCAGTTGCAGGCGATGTACCGAGGCGACCGCTCGCGCAAGGAGACGCTGGTCGAATACGGCTTTCGGCTGCCGTCGGCGCTCGACAACCGCCCGCTGCGCTTCGACGAGTTCGAGCGCGTGCAGCCGCAGACGATCTACGTGTCCGCGACGCCCGCGGAGCGCGAGCTCGCGAAGTCAGGCCAGGTCGTCGAGCAGGTGGTCCGTCCGACCGGTCTCGTGGACCCGCGCGTCGAGATCCGGCCGGTCGCGACCCAGGTGGACGACCTGCTGTCGGAAATCCGGCTGCGCGTCGAGCGCCGCGAGCGTGTGCTGGTTACGACGCTGACCAAGCGAATGGCGGAGGACCTGACCGACTACCTGGACGAGCACGGCGTCAAAGTCCGCTACCTGCATTCGGATATCGAGACGGTGGAAAGGGTCGAGATCATCCGCGACCTTCGGCTCGCGAAATTCGACGTGCTGGTCGGCATCAACCTGTTGCGCGAGGGACTCGACCTGCCGGAGGTTTCGCTGGTCGCGATCCTGGACGCCGACAAGGAGGGCTTCCTGCGCTCCGAGGGCTCCCTCATCCAGACCGTCGGCCGGGCGGCACGCAATGAACAGGGCGCGGCGATCCTCTACGCCGACCGGATCACCGGCTCGATCGAACGGGCAATGGCCGAGATGGATCGGCGCCGCGCGAAGCAGGTCGCCTACAACGTCGAGCACGGCATCACGCCGAAGTCGATCCACAAGGCGGTCAAGGACATCATGGAAGGCGCGCGCAGCGCCGGTCCCGGCAAGGCCGCCCGCCGCGGCGGCGTGCGACTGACGCCGGACCAGGCCATGCAGCAGATCCGCAAGCTGGAGGCGGAGATGTTCCGCCTCGCGCGCAACCTCGAATTCGAGAAGGCAGCCCAGATACGGGACGAAATCGCGGCCATTCGCGCAAGCAGCATTGGTGCCGACGCGGATCGCCTGGCGGGCTAGGTCCGCGCAGGCGCGATCGATTGCCGGGTGGACCACGAGGGGCGGAATCCACTAACATTCCGCCTCCTTTCGGGCGCGTAGCTCAGCGGTAGAGCACTACCTTGACATGGTAGGGGTCACAGGTTCGATCCCTGTCGCGCCCACCACGAATAGTCGGAAAACCCACAATTCAGTCTGCCGCTGACGGCTAGGGCGGGCGATTGTGCGCCTGCCTCGAAAGGAACAGACTCGGTCGTTCGTTCCGGCAGAACGGGCCAAGACGGGTCTTGCCCGACGCCAGAAATTACAGGGGAGACTGGTCATGCAACGGATTCAGAACATGCGTCTTCGGCTGTCGGTGCTCGCGTGCCTCACGGCCGCGGGACTGGCCTTCAACTCGGCGGCAACTGCGGCATGCGTGGACCCGAACACCTGCTACGGCACCGATGCGCTTGCGTCGGTCACGACGGGCAGCGAAAACAGTGCTTTCGGATATGAGGCGCTCTTCAGCACGACCGAAGGCGTCGGCAACACCGCCAGCGGCTATCTGACGCTCTACTTCAACACCGAGGGCAGCGAAAATACAGCAAGCGGCTACTTTGCACTCCCCTACAACACCACGGGGAACAGGAACACCGCCACCGGCGGTGGGTCGCTCTACTACAACACGACGGGCAACTCGAACACCGCCAACGGCTTTGTCGCGCTCTTCAGTAACGACACCGGCAGCCACAACACGGCCAGCGGCAATGCGGCGCTCTACACCTCCACGGGTAGTTACAACACGGCTGTCGGGGATTCGGCGTTGACCCACGCCACCGGCAGCCGCAACGTCGCCCTCGGCTACAACGCGGGCTATGCAATCAAGGACGGCAAGGACAACATCGTGATCGGCACTGGGCAAAAAGGGGGCGCCAATGACAGCGGCGTGATCCGCATCGGCAACAGCAGCTTCCAGACCAAAGCCTTCATGGCCGGCATCCGCGGCGTCACGACCAACAAGGCCAACGCGGTGCCGGTGCTCATCGACTCGAATGGTCAACTGGGCACGATCAGCTCGTCTGCGCGGTTCAAGGAAGACATCCAGCCGATGGGCAGCGTGAGCGAGCGGCTGTTCGCCCTGCGCCCGGTGACCTTCCGCTACAAGCAGCCGTACGAAGACGGCAGCAAGCCGGTGCAGTTCGGCCTGGTGGCGGAGGAAGTCGCTGAGCAGTTCCCTGAACTGGTGGTCTACGGCGAGGACGGCAAGGCCGAGACCGTCAGCTACCACCTGCTCGCGACGCTGCTCCTGAATGAACTGCAGAAGCAGCACCGGGCCGGGGAGGATCAGCTGGCCCGCATCGCGGTGCTTGAACAACAGGCGACCGAGTTGGCGCAACTCAGGGCGCAGGTAACTGAGCTTGGGCAACTCCGGGCGCAGGTCGCCACCCTGGCGAAGACGATCGAACGACTGAACGACGCCCAGCTGCTGGCGTCCCGGTAAGCCCTGCACCCATTCCGGGACTCACGCCCCGGCTTCGAGCCGGGGCTTCTGTTTACCGGCAACATCTGGCAGCAGACTCGAGACTTGTCACAAATGCGTTCTGGTCTTGATGCCGGGCATCGCGGCATCCCATTCTTCGGGCGTCATGTGCATGACCGTTTGGCCGAAGCTCCAGACATGGCCTTCGGTATCGATGCAGCGATACGTGCGGTGGCCATTAAACTGCGTCTTCGTATCTCGCGCCCGGCCTTGGCATCTGATGTATTTTTACGCACCAACCGGCACGCAGGTGCAAGCCCATGCTCCGTACATTCGTCGCAGTCGCACTGATTTCGGCCTCTCTCGTGTCCGCCGCAGCAATCGCGCAGGAACGCGGATCCGTCGCGTTGATCGGGACGGGCGACATGGCGGATTCTCTGGGCCCGCGTCTCGCGGCACTGGGATATCGAGTCACCTACGGATCCCGTGACCCGGCGAGCGACCGCGTGCGCGAACTCGTCGCGGCGACCGGTCATAGCGCAACTGCGACGTCCCAGATCGACGCCGCGCGCGCGGGCGACATCGTAATCCTGCTCGTCACCTGGCCCGCCTTGGGAACGGTCGCGCAGAATCTGGGCGATCTCAACGGCAAGGTCGTGGTGGATGTATCCATGCCTTTCGAGCAGGGCAAGGACGGCTACCCGCAGAGCATGCTCGAGACCTCGAGCGCCGAGATGATCCAGGGCTGGAATCCTGGCGCAAAGGTCGTCAAGGCGTTCGCGACGCAGGGCTCGCAGATCATCGACGAGCCAGCGAGCGCCGGTGGCCCGATATCGGTCCCGATTGCGTCTGACTTTCCGGACGCCAAACTGAAGGTCGCCGGCATGGCCGATGCGCTGGGGCTCGATCCGGTGGATTTCGGGCCGCTGCGCATGGCGCGATCGATTGAGGCGCTGCAGATGATCTACATGATCCCGTACGTCCAGCGCAGGAAGGCGATGTGGGAATTCTATTTCCGCCGCAGCAACTACTGGGCCTGCCATGCGGCGACCGAGTCGCTCGTGCCCGTTTTCGACTCGGCCGCGCTGGCAGACTTTCCGGGCGGCCAGGTGACGTTTGGACCTTGCCCTTGAATCGCCGGCCTGCTGGCGGTGACATACGCTTCCGGCGGAACCGGTAGGGCACACCAGGCCATGTCGAAAGGCCGCTTTGACGTCGTCATCATCGGCGCCGGCCACAACGGCCTGACTTGCGGCGCCTACCTGGCGCGCGCCGGCCGGAAAGTCCTCGTGCTGGAACGCCGCGGCGTCATCGGCGGCGCCGCGGTCACCGAGGAGTTCGCGCCGGGCTTCAGGACTTCGACCTTCTCCTACGTCATGAGCCTGCTGCACCCGAAGGTCATTCGCGACCTCGGGCTGCGCGAACTGGGACTGACGGTGCTACCGGCCACCGACCTGTTCTGCCCGGTCGGCAAGGACGACTACATCGTCTTCAGCGGCGATGTCCGCAGGACCGCCGAGCAGTTCGGCCGATTCTCCAAACGCGATGGCGCGATCTATCCCGAATTCGACCGCTACCTGAACGAGGCCGCCAACGTCGTCCGCAAGCTGCTGCTCGATACGCCGGTCGACCCGTCGAGGCGGGATCGCAGGAGTATCGGCGACCTCCTCAAGTTCGCGTGGAAGTACCGCAGGATCGGCGACAACTTCTACCGCGTGGTGGACCTGCTGACGATGAGCGCGGACGATTACCTCTCGCGCTGGTTCGAGCACGGCGTTACGCGGGCGGTGCTCGGTTACTACTGCTCCATAGGCACATTTTCCGGTCCGAAGACCCCGGGCTCCGCCTACGTGGTCCTGCACCACATCATGGGCGAACACGAAGGGGCGGGCGGCTGGGGCTTCATCCGCGGCGGGATGGGCGCGATCAGCGAGGCGATTGCCGAGTCCGGCCGACGTCATGGCATGCAGGTCCGTACCGACGCCGAGGTCGTCGCGGTGGACGTGGCCGGCGGCCGCGCAACGAAAGTGACAACCGCTGGAGGGGAGGAGTACGAAGCGCGGGCGGTCGCATGCAACGCGAGTTGCAAGGTCCTGTTCGAGCGGTTGCTGGATCCCGCGCACCTTCCTCCCGAATTTCTCGCGCACATCCGCGGCTATCGCACGTTTTCGACGGCCTTCAAGATCAACGTTGCGGCCGAAGCGCCGCCGCGCTACGCCGCCTTCGACCCCGCGAAATGCGGATTTGCGGTGCCGAGCTACGCGCACATCGGCCCGGATATCGATTACCTGCAGGCGGCCTACGACGACGCCTGCCAAGGTCGCTACTCGCGGCGCCCGTTCGTGACCGCGGTCGTGCCGACAACCGTGGATGACACGCTCGCCCCGGCCGGCAAGCACGTCGTCAACCTGTTCGGCGGCCACGCTCCCTACGCATTGAAGGAATCCACCTGGGAGACCGAGCGCTCCGCCTTCCTCAGGAACGTCTATGACACGATCGACGAGGTGGCCCCGGGCTTCAGCGGCGGCGTCATTGCCGAGCAGTTGCTGCTTCCGCCGGACATCGAGCGGATCATCAATTCGCCGCACGGGCACATATTCCACGGGGAGCTTTCGCTCGAGCAGCTCTTCTTCCAGCGTCCTGCCCCCCATTACTCGGACTATCGTTCGCCCGTTCGCGGCCTGTACCAGTGCGGTTCCTCGACGCATCCCGGCGGCGGCGTGTCCGGCATACCCGGCCACAATGCGGCGCGTGAGATCCTGAGTGACTGGAAGTCGCTGCGTGGCTAGCGCAAATCCGCCGGCGGGCGATCCCGGGTGGATCGACGCGCTGATCGCGCGGCAGCGGCCGGGCCATTCGCTCGAACAGGCTTTCTACATCAGCCCGGAAATCTTCGCGCGCGACCGCGAGCGAATTTTCCGTAACCACTGGATCATGGCGGGCCACGCGTCGCAGATCCCGCGGGCCGGCGACTACTTCCTGTTCGAGCTCGCCGGCGAGTCGGTCATCCTCATTCGCGACGTGGATGGCGCCGTGCGTGCGCACTACAACGTGTGCCGTCACCGCGGCAGCCGCGTGCTGTTGCAGCCCAACGGCAATGCGCGCGCGCTGACCTGCCGCTACCACGGGTGGACCTACGCGGCCGACGGTCGCCTGCAGAGCGCGCCGCGCATGCCGGAAGATTTCCAGCCCGAGTGCCACGGCCTGCGGGCCTGCGCACTGCAGGTCATCGAAGGGGTGATCTTCATCAGCCTGTCGGACGGGCCGGGGCCGGCGCTCGATGCGGTGGTCGCCGGCCTCAACCCCTACCTGCAACTGCACGGAATCCGCGAGGCGCGTGTCGCGCACCGGGAAATTTATGCGGTACAGGCGAACTGGAAGCTGACGATCGAGAACTACCTCGAGTGTTATCACTGCAAGCCGGCACATCCGCAGTACTGCGGCGTCGAGATCAAGGCGGACAAGATCGGCGACGGTTCGCCCGCAGCGATGGCGCATTACGACGCGCGCAACCGGCAGTGGCTGGCGCGGGCGACCGAACTGGGTGCGACGCTGCCGGATTTCGGCACGGAGCTGCCGGTCGACCAGGGGATGGCGCGCGCGCAGTTCGGCGCCGCCTATCGCGCGCCGCTGCGCGAGTCGCACCTGAGCGCGACCCAGGACGGCAAGCCCGCCGCGCCGCTCATGGGCGCGTTCCGCGGCTACGACGGCGGCGAGACCGCGCTGGGTCTCGGGCCCTTCACTTACATGCTCGCCTACAACGATTACGCGACATTCTTCCAGTTCGTTCCGCTCGAGGCGGAGCGCAGCGCTATCGTGGTCACCTGGCTGGTTCATGGTTCCGCGCGCGAAGGTGTGGACTTCGACCGCGCGCGGCTCACCTGGCTGTGGAGCGTGACGACCGGCCAGGACAAGGCGATCATCGAGGCGAACGCGGCCGGCATTCGCTCGAGCCGCTACGAGCCCGGACCCTCCTCGCTGCTCGAATCAGACCTCGACGGGTTCCGGGAGTGGTATCTCGGCGTGACCGGTCCGCCCGCCGGTCTCGAGCAGCGGCCCCGCCGCGGCGGCGGGCGCTACTTCGGCGTCTGACGCGGACCGCGCCGGCCGCAGCCTGCCGGTTCCGGCAGGCGAGTGCCGGGCTAATCCACTAACATCGCAGGTTTGATTGCGCCTGGATCGCCATGCCCGTAATTACCCTGCCTGACGGCAGCCAGAAGGCATTTGACGGCCCGGTCACCGTGGCCGACGTCGCGCTGTCGATCGGCAAGGGACTTGCGCGCGCGGCGCTCGCCGGCGAAGTGAACGGCAAACTCGTCGACACCTCGCACGCGATCGCGGGGGACGCAAGCCTGCGGATCATTACGCCGAGGGACCCTGAAGGTCTCGAGATTCTCAGGCACTCGACTGCGCACCTGTTGGCGCAGGCGGTGCAGTCCGTCTACCCGAAGGCGCAGGTGACGATCGGGCCGGTCATCGAGGACGGTTTCTACTACGACTTCGCCTTCGAACGGCCCTTCACGCCCGAGGACCTCGCGCTGTTCGAGCAGAAGATGCGCGAGCTGGTCAAGGCCGACCAGCCGGTCCATCGCCGCGTGATGCCTCGCGACGCCGCGGTCGCCCACTTCAAGTCCATCGGCGAGCACTACAAGGCGGAGATCATCGGGTCGATCCCGCCGGGCGAAGAGATCTCGCTCTACGGCCAGGGCGGCTGGGAAGACCTCTGCCGCGGACCGCACGTGCCGTCGACCGGCAAGCTCGGCACCTTCAAGCTGACCAAGGTCGCCGGCGCTTACTGGCGCGGCGATTCGCGCAACGAAATGCTGCAGCGCATCTACGGTACCGCGTGGGCTGACGAGAAACAGCTGAAGGACTACCTGTTCCGGCTGGAAGAGGCCGAGAAGCGCGATCATCGCCGCATCGGCCGCGAGCTCGACCTGTTTCATTTCCAGGAAGAGGCGCCGGGCGCGGTCTTCTGGCACCCGAACGGCTGGACGATCTTTCAGCAGCTGATCGCCTACATGCGCGAGCGGCAGGCTGCGGCCGGATACCAGGAAATCAGCAGCCCCGAAATCATGGACCGCGAGCTCTGGGTGCAGTCCGGGCACGTCGAGAAGTTCGGCGAGAACATGTTCCTGACCCGGACGCCGGACGAGCGCGTCTACGCGATCAAGCCCATGAACTGCCCCGGTCATGTACAGGTGTTCCGCCAGGGCTTGCACAGCTACAGGGAACTGCCACTGCGCTACGCCGAATTCGGCAAGGTGCACCGCTACGAGCCCTCGGGCGCCTTGCACGGCCTGCTGCGCGTGCGCGCGTTCACCCAGGATGACGCGCATGTTTTCGTGACTGAAGACCAGATTTCCGACGAAACCGTGCGCGGCATCGAGCTCATGATGTCGATCTACCGCGACTTCGGCTTTGCCGACGTGCGGGTTAAGTTCGCGGACCGGCCGAAACGGCGCGTGGGCGATGACGAGACCTGGACGCGCGCCGAGGAAGCGCTGAAGGCGGGCACTCGCGCTGCCGGCGTCGAATACGAGTTCAACCCGGGCGAGGGCGCTTTCTACGGGCCGAAGCTCGAGTTCGTATTGAAGGACGCGATGGGCCGCGACTGGCAGTGCGGCACCTGGCAGGTCGACTTGAACCTGCCGGGCAGGCTCGGCGCGCACTACATCGACGAGCACAGCCAGCGACGCACGCCGGTCATGCTGCACCGCGCGATCTTCGGGTCGCTGGAGCGGTTTTTCGGGATCCTGCTCGAGCACTACGCCGGGAAACTGCCCGCCTGGCTTGCGCCGGTGCAGGCGGTCGTCATGAATATCAGCGAAAAGCAGGGAAAATTCGCCGCTGGCGCCGCCGAATTCCTTAAAAATCAGGGGCTTCGCGCCGAAATTGACTTGCGGAACGAGAAAGTGGGCTATAAAATCCGCGAGCACACGCTGAAGCGTGTCCCCTATCTGCTGGTTGCCGGCGATCGGGAAGTCGAGTCCAGGTCGTTGGCCGTGCGCACGCGCTCCGGGAAGGATCTGGGTGCCCTGCCCCTGGAAGAGGTGGCCGCTCGGATCGCCCGCGATGTGGCGAGCCGCGGCCTTGGGTCTATGGAGGATTGAGTATTTCGACAACGAAACGCGTAAGGCGCAATGAGGAGATCCTTGCACCGCAATTACGCGTGATTGGCGCCGACGGGGGTCAGGTCGGCGTCCTGAGCCGCAGCGAGGCGCTCGCAAAGGCCGCCGCTGATGAGCTGGATCTCGTGGAGGTTTCTCCGACTGCCGAGCCGCCTGTCTGCCGGATCATGGACTTCGGGAAGTACCTGTTCGAGCAGAACAAGAAAGCTCACACGGCGAAGCGCAAGCAGAAGCAGATCCAGCTCAAGGAAGTGAAATTCCGGCCGGGCACGGAAACGGCGGATTACCAGGTCAAGCTGCGCAACCTGGTCCGCTTCCTGACCGAAGGTGACAAGGCCAAGGTAACCATGCGGTTCCGCGGCCGGGAGATGGCCCACACGGAGATCGGGCGAAAACTCCTCGACAGGCTGGTGATCGATCTTGCCGAAGTCGGCCAGATCGAGCAGCACGCCTCGATGGAGGGACGCCAGATCACCATGGTGATATCTCCGAAGAAGAAGTGACCGGCGGCTAGCCGCCGATACGCCTCCAGCCCGCGCGAGCGGTGTGAAGAGGTCATAACAGGAGACGAACGATGCCCAAGTTGAAAACCAACCGGGCTGCGGCGAAGCGTTTTCGCAAGACGGCGAAAGGCTTCAAGCGCGGCCAGGCGAACCGCCGCCACATCCTCACCAAGATGACGAAGAAGCGTAAGCGCCAGCTGCGCGGCTCCACCATGGTCCACGAGACCGACGTCGGCCGCCTGGTGCGGCTGCTGCCCCACGTCTGACGCGCGCAACCAGGAGTGATGTGACATGGCAAGAGTAAAGCGTGGCGTCATTGCGGGACGCCGGCACAAGAAGGTTCTCAAGAAAGCGAAGGGCTACTACAACGCCCGCCGCAAGGTCTATCGCGTCGCGAAGCAGGCGGTCATCAAGGCTGGCCAGTACGCGTACGTCGGCCGGCGCCTCAAGAAGCGCGATTACCGCGCGCTCTGGATCCAGCGCATCAATGCGGCGGCGCGCGGCTTCGGCCTCTCCTACAGCCGGTTCATCGCCGGCGTCCAGGCGGCCGGGATCGAGATCGACCGCAAGGCGCTCGCAGACATCGCCGTGCACGACATCGCGGCGTTCGGCGCGATTGCGGAGAAGGCAAAGGCCGCACTGGCCGCCAAGTAGCGCGATCCCGGGGGGTCGGGTGAAGGACCTGGAGTCGCTGGTCGCGGATACGCTGGACGAGATCGCGTCGAGCGCTGACCTCGCCGCGCTCGACGCGTTGCGGGTCGCCGCGCTCGGCAGGAAAGGCGCCGTGACCGGGCTGCTGAAGGGGCTCGGCAGCCTGCCGGCCGCTGACCGCAAGACCGCCGGGGCTGCGATCAACCAGGCGAAGGACCGCATCGCCTCGGCGCTCGATGCCCGCCGCGGCGAGCTCGAGGCGGCCGCGCTCGATCGCGAGCTCAACAGCGCAGGTATCGACGTGACGCTGCCGGGGCGCGGGCAATCGGGCGGCGGGCTGCATCCCGTCACCCGCACCAGGCTGCGCATCGAGGAAATCTTCCGTCGCGCGGGCTTCAGCATCGCGGAAGGACCCGAAGTCGAGGACGACTTCCATAATTTCGAGGCGCTCAACATCCCCGCCAATCACCCGGCGCGGGCGATGCACGACACATTCTATTTTGCCGACGGGCACCTCTTGCGTACCCACACGTCGCCGGTCCAGATCCGTGCGCTGAAGCTGCAGGGCGTGCCGATCCGCGTGATCGCGCCCGGCCCGGTCTATCGGCGCGACTCCGACGTGACGCACACGCCCATGTTCCACCAGGTCGAGGGCCTGGTACTCGACCGCGACGTGAGTCTCGCGAACCTGAAGGGCGTGCTCGCGGGATTCGCGGAACAGTTTTTCGAGAAGCCGCGCGGACTGCGATTCCGGCCTTCGTATTTCCCTTTCACCGAGCCATCGGCCGAGGTCGACATCCAGTGCGTCCTGTGCGACGGCGCGGGTTGCCGTGTCTGCAAGCAGACCGGCTGGCTCGAGATCCTCGGCTGCGGCATGGTCCATCCGAACGTCCTCGCCGCCTGCGGCGTCGACGCTTCGCGCTGGCAGGGCTACGCCTTCGGGATGGGGATCGAGCGGCTCGCAATGCTGCGCTACGCCGTGAATGACCTGCGCATGTTCTTCGAAAACGACCTGCGCTTCCTCGCGCAGTTCAACCGGGGTTAGGCACTGATGCGCATCAGTGTGGCCTGGCTCGGCGAATGGGTGGACACCGGCGCGGATGCAGCGGCACTCGCTTCACGGCTCACGATGAGCGGGATCGAGGTCGAGGCCATCGATCCCGCCGCCGGCGATTTCGAGGGTGTGGTCATCGGCGAGGTGCTCGCCGTCGAGCGTCACCCGGGAGCGGACAAACTGATGGTCTGCCAGGTCGCCGGCGGGAGCGCGGCGCCGCTGCAGGTCGTCTGCGGAGCGCCCAACGTGCGCGCCGGCATGAAGACGCCGCTCGCACTCGAAGGTGCGAAGCTGGCCGGCGGCGTGATCCGCAAGGCGAAGCTTCGCGGAGTCGAATCAAGCGGCATGCTGTGTTCCGCGCGCGAACTCGGACTCTCGGACGAGCACGAGGGCATCCTCGAGCTGCCCGACGAACTGGTGACAGGCGCCTCGCTGCGCGAGGCGCTCGCGCTCGACGACACCGTCCTGACGCTCAACGTGACGCCGAACCGCGGCGACGTGCTCTCGGTGCTCGGGGTCGCGCGCGAGATCGCCGCAATCACGGCCAAGAAGCTGACGCCGCCCGTGATCGAGCCCGTCGCGGCCGTCACGCGCGAGAAATTCAGCGTGCGGATCGACGCGCCGGCGCGCTGTCCGCGGTTCGCGGGCCGGGTGATCCAGGGCGTCAACTCCGCGGCGCGCACGCCGCTGTGGATGCGCGAGCGGCTGCGCCGGGCGGGGCTGCGGCCGATCCGTCCGGTCGTTGACGTCACCAACTACGTGATGCTCGAACTCGGGCAGCCGCTGCACGCCTATGACCTGCGCCGCCTCAAGTCGCACATCGAGGTGCGCGATGCGCGGGCGGGCGAGGCGCTGCTGCTGCTCGATGGCCGCGAATTCGCGCTCGATCCGGGCACGCTCGTCATTGCCGATGCCGTGGGGCCCGTCGGCCTCGCCGGCGTCATGGGCGGCGAGAAGAGCGGGATTGCAGCCGACACTTCCGACGTATTCCTGGAAGCGGCCTTCTTCCCGGCAGACACGGTCGCGGGTGTCGCGCGCCGGCATGGGCTCGTCACCGATGCGGCGCAACGCTTCGAACGCGGTGTCGACCCGCGCGGCCAGGAACGCGCGATCGAGCGGGCGACCGAGCTGCTCCTCGGCATTGCGGGTGGGCGGCCGGGCCCCGTCGTGGTCACGCAGGACGACGCGCAATTGCCGAAACGCCCGAGTGTCACGCTTCGTCCGGAACGCGTCGCGAGCCTGCTCGGCGTCCAGATTCCGAGGACCGAGATCGAGGACATCCTGCGGCGTCTCGGCATGCAGGTGGCAGGCGCGGGCGACGTGCTCGGCGTGATTCCGCCGAGCTACCGCTTCGACATCGCGATCGAGCAGGACCTCATCGAGGAAGTCGGCCGGATTCACGGCTACGACAAGATTCCGCGCGCCGACGCCATGATGCCGCAGCGGCCGCAGCCGGCCACCGAGCGCGCAGTCACGCGCGAGCGGCTGCGGCTGCTGCTCGTGGACCGCGGGTACCAGGAAGTGATCACCTACAGCTTCGTCGACCCGTCGCTGCAGCGGCTCATGTTCCCGGAGAGGGGCGCGCTGGCGCTCGAGAATCCGCTCACGGTCGAGCTCTCGGCAATGCGCGTTTCACTTTGGCCGGGCTTGATCGATGCGCTCCGGTTCAACGTGCGAAGGCAGCTGGAACGCGTGCGGGTATTCGAGGTCGGAACGCGCTTCGAGATGGACGGCGCGCGGCTCGTCGAGAGCCAGTCCATAGCGGGACTGGTGACGGGCACGGCGCTGCCGGAGCAATGGGGCGTGGAAAAGCGGGTCGCAGATTTTTACGACATCAAGTCGGACGTCGAGGGACTGCTCGCGTTGACGGGCAGGCAGGCTGGAATAAGTTACGTCGCAGCCGCGTGCAGTTGCCTGCACCCGGGGCGGAGCGCGTCGATCAGGGACGGCGAGGAGCAACTCGGCTGGATCGGGCAACTGCAGCCGGCCATCGCGCGCGCCCTCGAGTTGCGCGAGGCGCCGTGGCTGTTTGAACTCGCAATTACCGCGAGCTTCCGGTCGGAAGTCCCTGTATTCGCGGAGGTTTCAAGGTACCCGGCGATACGGCGCGATCTCGGCATCGTGGTCGACGAAGGCGTGACGCTGGACGAACTGCGGAAAAGTGTTAATTTGGCCGCAAAAGGCCTGCTGCGAGACTTGCACGTATTCGACGTGTACCGGGGAAAGGGGGTAGAACCCGGTCGAAAAAGCATCGCTTTAGGCTTGATTTTACAGGAAACTTCTCGCACCCTTACTGACGGGGAAGCCGACGCCGTGGTCGCCGCGGTCGTCGAGCGCGTCAAGGGTGACCTGAAGGCGGGGATCCGGGAATAAACGGAATGGCACTCACGAAGGCGGAAATCGCCGAGGCCTTGTTCAACCAGCTCGGTTTGAACAAGCGCGAAGCGCGGGAGCTCGTCGATCTCTTTTTCGAAGAGATCCGTGCGGCGCTTGCAACCGGCGGGCAGGTGAAACTGTCGGGCTTCGGCAACTTCGACCTGCGCGACAAGAACCAGCGTCCGGGAAGGAATCCCAAGACCGGCGAGGAAATCCCGATTTCCGCGCGCCGCGTCGTGACGTTCCGTCCGGGGCAGAAGCTGAAGGCGCGCGTCGAAGCCTATGCTGGAAGCAAGTAACAACAAGGACCTGCCGGCGATCCCGGCGAAGCGCTACTTCACCATCGGTGAGGTGAGCGACCTGTGCGGCGTAAAGCCGCACGTCCTGCGCTATTGGGAACAGGAGTTCCCGCAGCTGAAGCCGGTCAAGCGTCGCGGTAATCGTCGCTACTACCAGCGTCAGGACGTCATCACGATCCGCCAGATCCGGAGCCTGCTCTACGACGAGGGCTTCACCATCGGCGGGGCGCGCAACCGGCTCGAGGGCGACGAGGCGCGGGAAGACAACACGCAAAGCCGCCAGGTGATCCGCCAGGTGCGCGCCGAACTCGAGGAATTGCTCCGCATCCTGCGGCGCTGATCCCGGCGGCCGCCGGATCGGCTATGATTTCGGCGTCGGAGCGTGGCGCAGCCTGGTAGCGCACTTGCATGGGGTGCAAGGGGTCGCGAGTTCAAATCTCGCCGCTCCGACCAATCAACCGGGATTTCTGGCCGTGATGAACCAGGTGCTGGACGGCGCCCACACGCCGTCCTTGCGCGCGTAGCGGCCCAGCGTCTCGCGCAGGGCCGAAATCACCTGCGGCTTGAGCCGTTCGCCTTCGGCGCCGGCGAGCCGGATGATCTCGCCCGCCGGACCGAGTGCCATCGCAAACTCCACCGCCTCCTCGAGATCGCGCCCGATGCAGATGTCGGTGTCGAATCGCTCGAAGGCGATGCCGGCGTAGCCGGCGGCTCGCATCATCGCGCTCACCATGTCCGGCCCGGACATCGAGAAGGGGCCCGGCCCGCAGTGGACCGCATCGGTCTCGTCGTGCGACACGACGGGCACGATTTCGCGTACCCGCAGTTCGGCGTCGTGCACCCAGGGATTGTCTTCGCGCATGCGCCACACGATCTGCGCAAAGCGTCCGCCCGGCCGCAGCGCCTTGCGCACGTTCCGGAGCGCCGGCACCGGCGACATGAAGAACATCGTGCCGAAGCGCGCGAAGGCGTGGTCGTAGGGGCCGCGCAGGTCGTCCCCCTGCACGTCGGCGACGAAGAACTTTGCGTTTCCGATGCCCGCCGCCGAGGCTTCGCGCTCGCCGGTCTCGACGAAGCGCCGCGCGCAGTCGACGCCGACCGCCTCGCCGGTCGGCCCGACGAGGCCCGCGATCTTCAGCGTGCTGTCGCCGAAGCCGCAGCCGACGTCCAGTACCCGCTCGCCCGGGCGAAAATGTCCGCGCGCGAGCAGCTCGTCGCTGTGCCCGGAGAGCCCGGCGACCAGGAGGTGCTTGAAGCGCTCGAACTTGTCGAACAGGACCGTGTTCCAGGCCTCGACGACGATGGCATTTTCGTCCGGTGGCGAGCTTGCGGCAGGCACGGTCAAACGGTCTCCTCGGGCGGCTTGAGGTCCCTGAAGGTCCATAGCAGCAACAGGTCGTAGAGGATCTTCAGGACGCCGCAAATGACCAGCGGGAGGCTCAAGTATCCCGCCGAAAACATGGCGCCGGCAAGCGCGGGGCTTGCGGCCGATGCCAGCCCGCGCGGTACCGACGTCGCGCTGGCGGCCGCCGCGCGCTCGCCGGGCGTCACGACCGCCATGACGTAGGACGACCTCGTCGGCACGTCCATTTGCGACAGCGCGGCGCGCGCAAGCAGCAGGGCGAGCGCAACCCGCAGGTCCGGGACCAGCGCGGCTGCAACCAGGCACAGGCTGGAGGGGATGTGCGTGTAAACCATGGTGTTGAGCAGCCCGAAGCGCCGTGCGAGCCAGGCGGCGGCCGGATAGGAAACGGCGGCGAGCAGGCCGGAGGCGAAGAAAAAACTCCCTGCAGCGGCCAGCGACAGGTCGAACCTGGCGAACAGCCAGAGCGCCAGCAGGGACTGCACGGCGAACCCGCCGGCAAAGGCGTCGATGCTGAACAGCGTCGCGAGCTTCAGCACGATTGCCTTCGAAGGCCCGAGTGCGAACGAGCGCCGTTCGGGCATCGATCCGGTCGTGCCCGGTATCAGGCCATAACAGAAGCCGCCTGCAAGGCCCAGCACTGCATAGGCAACGAACATGGCTCGCAAGGCGTCGAGCCGGGACCAGCCGAGCGACTCCAGGATTTCGGGACTGCCGGCCGCGAGCGAGCCGAGCGATGCGGCGATGGCGCCCGCCAGGCCATAGACGGCGAACAGGCGGGTACGCTCGCGCGCCGCGGCGCCGCCGGCGAGCAGCGCGTGTTCCATGGGCACGAAAATGCTGACGTTGCCGGCGGACGGATTGATAGTCCCGACGAACGCGACCACGAGCAGCCAGGCGAACTCGCCCGCCAGTGCGAACGCGAGCCCCGTAGCCACCATCAGTGACGAGGCCGCGAGCAGCAGCGCGCGCTGGGAGCCGGGGCGGCCGAGCAGGCCGATCGCGAGCGTCGTCAGCGCGGAGCCGAGCAGTGCCGCCGTGGCGACGAGCCCGACGGCGTATGGCGAAAAGCCGAGTTCGGTGAGGTAGACGGCCAGGAGGATTGAGACAAAGCCGTCGCCGAAATCACGCAGCGAGCGCGCCGCGTACAGGCAGTGCGCGGGATCCGGGCGCCGCATGTGCGCGCCGGATCCCGCGTGACTCCCTTCCGTCGCCGTCACGGAGCCTGGGCTTTGATCTCCCAGATGTAGTCGGTGTGCGACGGGCAGATCTCGGTCAACAGTGCGCCGGCCGGATTCGCGTCCGTGGCCTCGACGATGGCGCCCCGCGCCTCCATCACGGATTTCACATCCGCAGCGCTGAACGTCGCGAGCCTGCGATATTCGCCGCCCACGATGTGCTCGTTCCAGCCCCAGGTCTTCAGCTTCCCGTCAGCAACCATCTTGTCGAACTCGGGCCCAAGCACCTTCTTCACGAGGTCATCCACCTGGTCCTCGCGCGTCTGGTCGCAGACGTAGTAGGTCGAGAACGCCGCGCCGCCGCGGTCCGCAGCGCCCGCATTGCCCGCCACGACGCGCCAGATGTAGTCGTCGTGCGAGCTGCAGATCGAGCCGAACTCCTGGAATCCCTTCTTGGCCTTGGCATCGCCGTCCGACTGCGCAGCCATCTTCTTCTGCGCATCCAGCAGGCCCTGGATACTGTCGGTCATGAAATAGTCGACGCGTCGCCACTTGCCGCCGGTGTTGTGGGCAAGCCACCCGTAGGCGGAGATCATGCCGTCCTTGACCGCGGCGTCATTGCCCGGCTTCTGGAACTGCATGTACAGCTCGTCGGCGCGATCCTGCTTCGAAAAATCGCAGTAGTGGTAGGTCGAATAGATGAAACGCTCCGGCTGCTTGTCCTCGGCATGGGCCGCGGCGCCCATTGCGAGGCACAGGCAGGCCGGGAGCGCAGTCGCTCCGGCTCGAATGGTCTTCGTCATGATTCCCCCTGTTTTCGGGCCTTGATTGGCCCGGTGTCAACCCCCGCAGTATAAAGAAGGATCCTGCAGCCGAACACCGGCCCGGCCGTATGCCCGGGCTCCGGCTCGAACCGGATGCGCACCTCCCGCTTTCCGCTCACCAGCTCGACGGGCAAGGGATAGTCGCGATCGATGAACTCTCCGGGCTGTTCGCCCTGCAGCCGTTGAGTCGCAATGCGCTCGCCGTCGACCAGGACGTGAAATACGCGGTCACGCTCGCCGCCCCAGTACGTCGCGCGCAGCACGAGCGGTTCATCGCGCACGGCGGCACCGAATTCCAGGAATCCGCCGGTGCGCGCATCGCGGCCAGGCCGGAACCGGTAAGAAACCGCATAGGAAATGGCGCTCGCGAGCGCGTGTGCGCGCTCATCTTCCGGCACGCCGAGCCGGACCACGTCGAGCGAGCGCGCGTCCACCGCGGCCGCCTGCAGGCGCTCCGCCTCCTGCCGGGCGAGCTCCGCCTGCCACCCGGCGGGCGAGTAACGCCTGAAATACACGGCCGTGCGTCGATCGTACTGGCTGAAGAACGGCGCGAGGTCGATATCGGCCGGCCTGCCGATGCCGCGGGTCGCAAAGCGCGCGGCTGCGGCATCAACCGGCACGACCGACGCGAGCGGGTCGTCGCCGACCAGCGCAGGAGCCGGCCCGACAAAGGCCTCGCCCGCTGCGCCCAGGTCGGCGGCCAGTACGAGCGGCCCCCGCAGGAGCGCAACGGTCGACGGATCGTCCGGCGTCGCCTCCAGGCGCAGACGCATCGGCAGCGAGAGCTGGACGACGTCGCCGGCGCGCCAGTCGTGGTGAAGCCTGAGATACCCGTCGGCGCCGCGCGCCGCCGACACTGGCTTCCCGTTGAGCCGCGCGGCCGGCGCATCGCACCAGCCCGGCACGCGCAGCGCAATGGCGAACCGCGGGCCGGGGCGCAACTCGTCGAGCGTGAGCGTCACGCTTTCCCCGAAGGGATAGGCCGTGTCGAGCGAAATCCGCGCGCGGCGCTCGCTCCAGCTCAACCGGGAGGCGATGAAGAGGTTGACGTAAAGCGACTCGCCGTCCTGCCAGTAGATGGAATCGCCGTGTTTCGCATGACTCTCCATGCCGGTCCCGACGCAGCACCAGAAGGAATCGAATGGTCGCGACCAATCGCGTGCCGCCCCGCTCATGAGCGGCACCATGTAGGCGAACATGCCGTCGGAAGGCCGGTGCTGCGCCAGGACGTGGTTGAGGTGGGCGCGCTCGTAGAAGTCGAAATGCGCCGGATCCGGCGCCGCCGCGAACAGCCGGCGCGTGAGCTTCAGCATGTTGTACGAGTTGCAGCTCTCGCAGGTCTGCTCGGTGATGTAGCGCGAGAGCGATGCCGGCTCCTGGAAGTTCTCGCGGTCGCTGTTGCCGCCGATGACATAGGAACGGCCCTGCGTGACGGCGCGCCAGAAGAACTGCGCGCCCGCAAGCTGCGCCGCATCGCCCGCGAGCTCGGCATGGCGCGCCAGGCCGATGAGCTTCGGGATCTGCGTGTTTGCGTGCAGGAATGCGAGCTCGTCGCGCCCGGCGATGAGCGGGTCGAGCACGGCGTGATGGTGAAAGCGCTCAGCGAGTCGAAGCCAGCGCGCCTCGCCGGCGCGCGCCGAGAGTTCCGCGAGCGCCTCGCTCATGCCGCCGAACTCGGTGTCGAGCACGGACTGCATCTGCGCATCGGTGAGGCGCGACAGCGTGCGCTCGAGGTAGGCCGCCAGGCCGGACGCGAGGTCGAGGGCCGGGTCGAGGCGGCAGTACCGCTGCGCATCCAGCAAGCCGGCCAACAGCTTGTGCCAGTTGTAGAACGGTGCCCAGCAGCCGTTCAGGTAGAAGCGCGCCGGGCGTATGTCGCCGCGCGCGATCTCTTCCATGACGCGCCGGCCCGGCTCGATCGCGCCGCTCGTCTCGTTCCTTCTCGTGAATGCGCCGACGAAGCCGTCCCCGGACGCGCGCTGGCAGGCGGCGAGCTCGGCGACGATATGGGCGGCCTGCGCGCGGCATCGCGGATCACCCGTCTGTGCATGCATCAGCGCACAGGCGGAGAGGTAATGCCCGAGCGAGTGCCCCGCGATCGTCTCCTCTTCCCAGCCGCCGTAGCGATCGCCCCTGGGCACGAGTCCCGCCTGCACGCGGTAGTCGTGCAGCAGCCTGTCGGCCTCGAGGCGGTGCAGGTAGGCGAGATTCGCCTCGACGGCCGTGAGCCAGATCGACGGCTTGAGACGCACCGCCTCGAGCGGGAACGGGCGCAGGCGCTGCGCATTCGAGGCGAGCGGCGCCCGCGGCCACGAGAGCGCCGCCGCTGCCGACGCGAGGGTTGCGCACTGCAACAGGCGGCGCCTGGAAAAGATCGCGTATTGCATCTGCCGGTTCGCTCCTGTCCGTGGCAGCAGGTGGAATATAGACCGAGTACACTGCGCCCATCTGGAGGAGACCATGGCTCAAAGACTCGCTTACGTCACGGGCGGGATGGGCGGCATCGGCACTGCGATTTGCCAACGCCTCTGCCGGGAAGGGTTTAAGGTCGTCGCGGGCTGCGGGCCGGGTTCTCAGCGCAAGGACCGGTGGGTCGGTGACATGAAGGCGAAGGGATTCGAGGTCCATGCTTCCGAAGGGAACGTCGCGGACTGGGAATCCTGCCGCGGTGCCTTCGAGAAAGTTCGCAATGAGCTGGGGCCGGTGGACGTGCTGGTCAACAACGCGGGCGTCACCGCCGACGGCACCTTCCGCAAGCTGACGTTCGAGCGCTGGCACAAGGTCATCGATACCAACCTCAACAGCCTCTTTCACGTCACCAAGCAGGTGATCGACGGCATGCTCGACCGGAACTGGGGCAGGATCATCAACATCTCCTCGGTCAACGGCCAGAAAGGCCAGTTCGGCCAGACCAACTACTCGACTGCAAAGGCCGGCATCCACGGGTTCACGATGGCGCTCGCCCAGGAAGTCGCGGCCAAGGGAGTCACCGTCAATACGATCTCGCCCGGGTACATCGGCACTGACATGGTCCGCGCCGTGAAGCCCGAGGTGCTCGAGAAGATCGTGGCGACGATTCCCGTCGGCCGGTTGGGCACGCCGGAGGAGATTGCCTCGATGGTCGCCTGGCTCGCGTCGGATGACGCGGCGTTCGCGACCGGCGCGGACTTCTCGCTCAACGGCGGCCTGCACATGTTCTGAACTGGGAGCCGGACGGAAGATGAAGACTCGCGCTGCAATCGCCTGGGCGGCCGGCAAGCCGCTCGAAATCGTCGAGGTGGACCTGCACGGGCCGAAAGCCGGGGAAGTGCTGGTCGAGATGCGGGCCACGGGCGTCTGTCACACGGACGAGTTCACGCGCTCCGGTGCGGATCCCGAAGGGTTGTTCCCGGTGATCTTCGGCCACGAAGGCGCCGGCGTAGTGGTCGACGTGGGCCCGGGCGTCAAGTCGCTGCGAAAGGGCGACCATGTCATTCCGCTGTACACGCCGGAATGCCGCGAGTGCAAGTCCTGCACTTCCCGCAAGACCAACCTCTGCACGGCCATCCGCGCGACCCAGGGCAAGGGCGTCATGCCTGACGGCACCAGCCGATTCTCGATCGACGGCAAGATGGTGCATCACTACATGGGCTGCTCGACTTTTTCCAACTACAGCGTGCTCCCCGAGATTGCGCTGGCGAAGATCCGCGAGGATGCCCCGTTCGAAAAGGTCTGCTATATCGGTTGCGGCGTGACGACCGGCATCGGCGCCGTCATCAACACGGCAAAGGTGGAACCCGGCGCGAATGTCGTCGTATTCGGTCTCGGCGGCATCGGGCTCAATGTGATCCAGGGCGCGAAGATGGCGGGCGCCAACAGGATCATCGGCGTCGACATCAACCCGAAGCGCAAGTCGCTCGGCGAGAAGTTCGGCATGACCCATTTCGTGAACCCGAAGGAAATCGCGGAAGACGTCGTCGGTCACCTGGTCGCGCTGACCGACGGCGGCGCCGACTACAGCTTCGAGTGCGTGGGCAGCGTCGACCTGATGCGCCAGGCGCTGGAGTGCTGCCATCGCGGCTGGGGCGTGTCGGTGATCATCGGCGTCGCCGGCGCGGGCCAGGAGATCAGGACCCGCCCGTTCCAGCTCGTGACCGGCCGCGTATGGAAAGGCACGGCTTTCGGGGGCGCGCGCGGGCGCACGGACGTGCCGAAGATCGTGGACTGGTACATGGATGGAAAGATCAACATCGACGACCTGATCACCCATGTCATGCCGCTTGCGAAGATCAACGATGCCTTCGACCTGATGCACAGGGGCGAGTCGATCCGCAGCGTCGTGACGTTCTGAAACCGTAGGAGGGGATACCCATCATGGCTGTCAAGATTCACCCGTCCGTAGACAACGGCGTCAAGCCGGGCATCAAGGGCTTCCAGGGCGGCAAGCTCAGGTGCAAGTGCACGAGCAATCCCGTCGAGGTGACGCTCGCGGGCGACGTCGCCTTCAACCACGCCTGCGGCTGCAGCAAGTGCTGGAAACCGGACGGCGCCGCGTTTTCCGTCGTGGCGGTAATCGGCCGCGACAAGCTTTCGGTCACGGCCAACGGCAACAAGCTGAAGGTCGTGGATCCGGCCGCCGCGATCCAGCGCTACGCCTGTACCGCCTGCGGCGTGCACCTGTACGGCCGCATCGAGAACAAGGCGCATCCTTTCTACGGCTTCGATTTCGTGCACGTCGAGCTGTCGCAGGACAAGGGCTGGGCCGCGCCCGAATTCGCCGCTTTCGTGTCCTCGATCATCGAGACGGGCGCGGCGAAGCCCGAGGAGATGGCCGGTGTGCGCGCGCGCCTCGAAGAACTCGGGCTCGAGCCCTACGACTGCCTGAGCCCGGCCCTGATGGATGCGATCGCCACGCATACCGCGAAGTCGAAAGGCGTGCTGCGCGCTTGAAAGGCGACGCGGCGGGCGGCCGGCGCCGGCGCAACTGCGGACGCCGATGAGCGCGGCGCCGGAAATGCTGTCCCGGCATGCTGCGTTCGGCGGGGCGGTGAGCTTCCACCGCCACGCCGCCGGGGAGACGGGCTGCGCGATGCGATTTGGCGTCTACCTTCCGCCGCAGGCCGAGCGGCGGCGGGTACCGGTCCTCTGGTACCTCGCGGGCCTGACCTGCAGCGAGGAGACTTTCATGATGAAGGCGGGCGCGCAACGCGTGGCCGCCGAGCTCGGCCTCGCGCTCGTCGCGCCGGACACGAGTCCCCGCGGCGTGCCGCTGCCGGGCGATTCGGACTGCTGGGACTTCGGCGTCGCCGCGGGCTTCTACCTCGATGCGACCGAGGAACCCTGGTCGCGGCATTACCGCATGTATTCATACGTGACCGCCGAGCTCGCCTCGATCGTCGAGCAGCACTTCCCGGTGGACCCCCGGCGCCAGGGCATCTTCGGCCACTCGATGGGCGGCCATGGCGCGCTCACGATAGGGATCAGGAATCCGCAGCGTTACCGCTCGATCTCCGCGTTCGCCCCGATCGCGGCGCCGATGCACTGCCCGTGGGGCGAGAAAGCATTCACCGGCTACCTCGGGCCGGATCGCGAGCGCTGGCGCGAATGGGACGCCTGCGAGCTGATTCGTGCCTTGCCGGCCGTTGCCGGCCGGCCGCCGCTTCTCGTCGACCAGGGCCTCGGCGACCAGTTCCTTGCGCAGCAACTGCTGCCGGACCGCCTGGAACAGGCCTGCAGGGACGCCGGCTATCCGCTCACGTTGCGTCGGCAGCCGGGCTACGACCACGGCTATTATTTCATCTCGACTTTTATCGAGGACCACCTGCGCCATCACGCGCGGGCGCTGCTCGCCTGATCTGCGGGCGCCGTCAGCGCATGAGCATCCTGACGATGGCGCGGAATCTCCGGCCGTAGGGCGGACGCAGCAGCGACAGGGCGCTCAGGCGGCCGTCGAGGAATACCGGCTTGGCCTGCGAGAACGCATCGAAGCCGGCGCGGCCGTGATAGGCGCCCATGCCGCTCGGCCCGACTCCGCCGAATGGAAGCGAGTCCTGGACTGCGTGGAAGCCGACGTTGTTGACGGTAACGCCGCCCGAAACGGTGCGTGATAGCACTTTTTCGAGGTCCGCGTCCCGGGCGCCGAAGTAATAGAGCGCGAGCGGCCGCGGCCGGGCATTCACGTAGGCGATAGCCTGGTCGAGATTCTCGTAGCCGACAACGGGCAGGACCGGGCCGAAGATCTCTTCCTGCATCACGCGCATCCCGTCCGTGACGTCGGTGAGCGCGACCGGAGCGAGTCGCCGCCGTTCGGGGTCCGCCGGCTCGTTGTGCAGCCGGTGGATCGACGCGCCGAGATTCATCGCGTCGTCGACGTAACCGGCGAGGCGGCGGAATTGCCGGTCGCTGATGATCGACGTGTATTGCGGGTTCGTGCCGAGCACCGGGTAGAACGCGCGCGTCGCCGCGCCGCAGGCTTCGACGAAGCGGTTCACGAGCGCATTCGGGACCAGCGCATAGTCGGGTGCGACGCAGGTCTGGCCCGCGTTCGAGAGCTTGCCAAACATGATGCGGCGCGCGCTCTCCTCGAGGTCGAACCCCGATGTCACGATCGCGGGCGACTTGCCGCCGAGCTCGAGCGTGACCGGCGTCAGATTCGCGCTCGCCGCCTTCATGACCTCGCGGCCCACCGTCGTGGAACCGGTGAACAGCAGGTGATCGAAGGGCAGGGCGGCGAAAGCCTTCGCCACGTCCGCGTCGCCGTTGACGGCGACCACCTCGTCGGCCGGGAAGGAACGCGCGACGATAGACTCGAACAGCGCGCCGAATCGCGGCGTATGTTCGGAGAGCTTCAGCATCGCGCGGTTGCCGGCGGCCAGCGCAGCCGTGAGCGGGGATACCGCGAGATACAGCGGGTAGTTCCAGGGCACGATGATGCCGACGACGCCAAGCGGCTGGCGCATGATCCTGGCCTGTCCGGGCAGGCTCCACCACGCGACCGGCCTCGGTTCCGCCCGCATCCAGCGCGCGAGGTGCCGGCGCGCATGCCTGATGCCCGCGACGCTCGTAAATTGCTCGAGCAGCTCGGTTTCCTCGCTCGCGCGCAATCCAAAGTCCGCGGCAATCGCATCGCGGATGCCGGCTGCGTGCTCGCGCAGCATGCGTGCGAGGCGCTTCAGCCGCTCGTGACGCACGGCCAGCGGGGGATCGGGATCTGCGGCGAAAGACGTGCGCTGGCGCGACAGGGTTTCGGCCAGTGCCGCGGGATGGGTCACGAGGCGGGCCGTTTCCAGTGTCGTGGCCATCGGGGGTATTTTAAGCGGATAATCGCGCCGTCCGTCGTCTCGGCGGCGAGTCGGCATTCCGCCACGCGCGTGGCACCAGGGGGTTGCAGGTGAAGATCGGTTGCCCGAAGGAGATCAAGGTCCACGAGTACCGCGTCGGGCTCGTACCCGCGGGCGTGCGCGAGCTGGTGACCGCCGGTCATGAAGTCATGGTCGAGACCCTCGCGGGCGCCGGCATCGGCATCGGCGACGACGCCTACCGCTCGGCGGGAGCGACGGTCGTTCCGGACGCAAAGTCGGTTTTCGCGCAGGCGGACCTCGTGGTGAAGGTCAAGGAACCGCAACTGCCGGAGTGCGCGCAGCTTCGACGCGGCCAGGTGCTCTTTACCTACCTGCACCTTGCGGCGGACAAGGAACAGGCCAAGGCGCTCGCGAGATCCGGCGTCACGGCGATCGCCTACGAAACCGTGACGGTCCCCGACCGTTCGTTGCCGCTGCTGACGCCGATGAGCGAGGTCGCGGGACGCATGTCGATCCAGGTCGGCGCAACCGCGTTGCAGAAGGCAAACGGCGGATTTGGCGTGCTGCTGGGCGGCGTGCCCGGAGTCGCGCCGGCGCGCGTGGTGATCCTGGGCGGCGGCGTCGCCGGCACCAACGCCACGCAGATGGCCGTCGGACTCGGCGCCCAGGTCACCGTGGTGGATCGATCGATCAGGAGGCTGCGCGAGCTCGATGCCCAGTTCGGCAGCCAGATCGAGACCGCGTATTCCACGACCGAGGCCGTCGAGCGCCTGGTGATCCAGTCCGACCTCGTCATCGGTGCGGTGCTGGTCACGGGCGCCGCGGCCCCGAAGCTGGTGACGCGCGCCATGCTCGGCCGCATGGAAAAAGGCGCCGTGCTGGTCGACATCTCGATCGACCAGGGCGGCTGCTTCGAGACCAGCAGGCCGACGACGCATGCCGATCCCACCTATGTCGTGGACGGCGTCGTGCATTACTGCGTCACCAACATGCCGGGCGCGGTTCCGCGCACCTCGACCTTCGCGCTGACAAACGCAACGCTGCCCTACGTGCGCTCGCTCGCCGACAATGGCTGGCAGCGGGCGCTCGCCAGGGACGCGGGATTCGCGGCCGGCCTCAACGTGCACGAGGGGGCCATCACGCACGAAGCAGTCGCGCGCGACCTCGGCATGGAGTTCAAGCCGCTCGCCTCCTGAGTCGACGCCAGCGTGCCGCCGGACTACTTCGACCTTGCCGGACGCGTCGCCCTCGTCACGGGCGGCAGCCGCGGCATCGGCCGCGCGATCGCGCTGCTGCTCGCGCGCCATGGCGCGACGGTGGCCGTCGCAAGCCGCAAGCTCGGGGGTTGCGAGGATGTCGCCGCCGAGATCCGCGCCGCAGGCGGCGTCGCCTCCGCGCACGCCTGCCACATCGGCGAGCCGGCGCAAATTTCCGCGACGCTCGCCGACATCGACGCGCGGCACGGCCGGCTCGACATTCTGGTCAACAACGCCGCGACCAATCCCTGGTTCGGGCCGTCCGTCGACATGGACCTCGCGGCCTGGCAGAAGACGGTGGACGTCAACATCCGCGGCTATTTCTGGGCCTCGATCGAGTCCGCCCGCCGCATGCTTCGCCAGGGCAAGGGCGCGATCGTCAACGTCGCGTCGGTGAACGCGATCCGGCCGATGGACGGCCAGGCCTGCTATTCGCTTACCAAGGCCGCGATCGTGAACATGACCCAGGGGCTGGGGAAGGAATGGGCGCGCAGCGGCATCCGCGTGAATGCGCTGGTCCCGGGCCTGGTCGAAACGCGCTTCGCCGCTGCGATCCACGAGAACGAAGACCTGCGCAAGGAGATGGTGCGCAGGGTGCCGATGGGGCGCATCGCGCAACCGGAGGAGATGGCCGGCGCCGTGCTGTACCTCGTATCCGACGCGGCTTCCTATACGACCGGCAGTTGCCTCACGGTGGACGGCGGGTGGCTGGCCTGAACCGCCCCGTTCAGTCGCCATTCAGGACCTCCGGCGCAGGCTGTCGACGTCCGATTGCAGACCGGCGCGTCGTGCCGTATAGATACGGGCTGCCGGAAAGGACAGGGAACCCGAACCATGCGCGTGCATGTTCTTGCCGTCGCTCTATTGAGCCTGTTTGCCGCAGTACCGGTACTCGCGGACGACATTCGTCCCGAGGCGCGAGCCCAGGCCGGTGCCCGTCCGCTCGCCAACGAAAAATGCATCGAGAAATGCGACACCCAGTCCGACAAATGCATGCAGGCGGCCGAGGGCGATTCCGGCAAGCTGCAGGTCTGCGACGACAAGTACAGCGAATGCCTGAAATCCTGCGAGAGCGGGGGTAGCTGAGCGTTTGGGCTGACCCGGGACCGGCGTCCTGCCGGCACCAGTTGATTAACGCGGCTTTTCGTATATATTGCGCAGCCCGACGCACGTCGGGTTTATGTTCGAACTCATTGTTTTCTCTAGGAATTCTACGGAATGAAAGAGCGCAATGACGAGTCGTTCGATCTCGAGGACGAGTTCCTCGGGGAGGCTGCCGAGCAGGACGGAGACCTCGACCGGCTGATCGTCGTGGAGCGGCGCCCGAAAGGCCCGAAACGGCCCGTGCAGCAATCGGCCTGGAGCCGGGTCGAGGACGTGCTCGCCGAGAAACGCCTGCAGCGCGAGCTCCAGGAATTCAACGACGCCGACGAGGCTTGAGCGCGCCCGCAGCGCGACCGGCAGCGACCAGGGGCCGCAATCCGCAAGGGCTGCGGCCTTTTGCTTTGCCACGAGGGCAGCGGAGGATTCCGGCATGAGCGAAACCGACCGGGCGCCCTGGTGGCGGCAGCGCCGCGACGCCGTGCTCGCGCTTTTCGGCGAGCGCGACTGCGCCTACGTCTACGATCTCGCAACCGTGCGCCGTCAGGCCGGCCTGATCCGCGGCATGCGATCGGTGGCGCGCTCGCTGTATGCGCTGAAGGCGAATCCCCATCCCGAAATCCTGGGCACCGTGCGCGCAGCGGGCTGCGGCTTCGAATGCGTCTCGCGACCGGAGGTGGAACGCGTGCTCGAAGCCGTTGCCGGCGTTGGGCGCGAGGACATCCTGTTCACGCCGAACTTCGCGCCGCGCTCCGAGTACCGCTGGGCGCTGGAGCGGGGCCTGCGCGTCACGGTCGACAACCTCGCGATACTGCGCGACTGGCCGGACCTGTTCGCGGGTCGCGAAATCTTCCTCCGACTCGACGCGTCGGCCGGGCATGGCCATCACGAGAAGGTTCGTACCGGCGGGCGCCACTCCAAGTTCGGCGTCCCGCCCGAGGAATTCGCGGAGCTGCCGGCGGCGGTAGCCGCATGCGGCGCGCGCGTCATTGGCCTGCATGCGCACGGCGGGAGCGGGCATTTCGACCTGGCAGGCTGGATCGGGCCGGCGCGCGTCCTGGGTGCCGAACTCGCCTGCTACCCGGATGCCCGGGTGCTGAACCTCGGCGGCGGATTCGGCGTGCCTGAGCGCGCCGGCCAGCCGCCGGTCGACCTTGCGGCGCTCGATGCCGCGCTGGCGGATATCCGCGGCCGGCTGCCGCATCCGGAGCTGTGGCTGGAGCCCGGCCGATTCCTGGTTGCCGAAGCCGGCGCGCTGCTGGCACGCGTGACCCAGGTGAAAGGCAAGGGGGACGAGCGCTACGTCGGCGTCGCAACCGGCATGAATTCCCTGATCCGGCCGGCGCTCTACGGCGCGTACCACGAAATCGTGAATCTCTCGCGGCTCGACGAAGCTGCAACGGAGCACTGCACCGTGGTCGGGCCGATCTGCGAGAGCGGCGACGAACTCGGGCGCGATCGCCTGCTTCCACGATGCGTGGAAGGCGACGTCCTGCTCATGGCGGGCGTCGGGGCCTATGGACACGCCATGGCGTCGCACTACAACCTGCGGCCGCCCGCCCCGGAAATCGTGCTGCCGGCGTGAGCGACATCCATCGCCGCCATCTCTGGCAGCTCGTCGCAATCAATTCGATCTGGGGACTGAATATCGTCGCGGTGAAGCTGAGCGCGGACCGATTTCCCCCGGTGTTCCTGACCTTCCTGCGCTTCCTGATCGTCGGCCTCATCGTGTGGCCCTGGCTGCGTGTCCGCCGGGGCGAGATGCGCTGGCTGCTCACGGCTGCGGTCTGCAGCGGCGGACTGCAGTTTGCGCTGCTGTATTCGGGCGTCGCGCTCTCGGGCAGCATGTCCTCGGTCGCGCTGGCGAGCCAGCTCGGCGTGCCATTCGCAACGCTGCTCTCGGTCGCTTTCCTCGGCGAGAGAATCCACTGGCGCCGCTGGGTCGGCATCGGCATGGCCTTCGCCGGCGTCGCGACGATCGGCTTCAGTCCCGAGGTATTTCATTCCTGGTCCGGCCTGCTGCTGATCGTGCTCGCCGCGTTCATCGGCGCCGTGGGTCTCATCGCCATCAAGCGCGTGCGCGACCTCGAGCCGCTCGAGCTGCAGGCCTGGCTCGCCTGGGGCAGCGTGCCGATCCTGTTGCCCTTGTCGCTGCTGCTCGAGGACGGGCAGTGGGGCAGCTTGCGTGGCGCAGGCCTGGTCGGCTGGGGTGCACTCCTTTATTCAGCCTTGCTCGCGAGCCTGGTCTCGCACACGGTGTATTTCGCGATGATCCGGCGCTATCCGGTCACCAGCGTCGCCCCCGTCACGGTGCTGACGCCGCTCTTCAGCATCCTGTTTTCGGTTCTCCTGCTGGGCGACGTCCTCGACGGCCGCATGGTCGCCGGCGGCCTGCTGACACTGGCGGGCGTCATGGTGATCCTGGTCCGGGAGCGCCGGGCCGTCGTCGCCGCCACCTGATCGCGCCGCGCCAAACCCGAATGGCGCCGGTGCGGCGTTCAGGGGTGTATGCATGGCAATGAGGTGACATATGTCAACAACGATCGCGGCGCGCGCCTCGCGCCAGTCCGCGGTCCTCGCGACGATTGCCGGCCTGCATGTCGGCGCGATCGTCCTGATGGCTGCCGGACTGCGCCTGCAGGGCCGGCTGGATCCTGCAGTCGACGGCCCGATATTCGCGATGCCGCCCGATCCTGTTCCGATGACGGCGTCGCCGCCGGATCCCCTGGCGGGCGCGGTCGAATTCGAAGCAATGCAGGTCGAACGGCCACAATTGAACTTCGCCGTCGACGAGGAGGCCGGGGCGACCGCCGGTTTCCCACTTGAGCGGACCGGCGAGGCGGCAGGCGGCGCGGCCATGGTCGCGACCGCCTATCACGGCCCCTCATTACAGACGGGTGACGGGCGCCTGGTCGCGTTGATCAACAGCTGCTATCCCGCGGCGCCCCGGCGCCTGGGACAGGCGGGCCGAGGCGTGGCGCGCATCGAGGTCGACGCTATCGGGCACGCGACCGGCTGGAGCATCGGGCAGAGCACCGGATTCCCGCTGCTCGACGCCGCCATGGGCTGCGTTGCGCGGCGGCTGAAGTTCGAGCCCGGCCGCCTAGACGGACGCGCGGTCGCGGCGACCGTGCAGATGCCGATCGTGTTTCGGCTCAATTGAGGACCGGTGGCGAGCCGCCTGCCTTTGCTATGCTGCGCTCGCCGACGCCGCCCAATCCGGCGGCGACGGGCGCTTGCAGTCAATACGGCCAAACGCTAAGGTGGCTCTAGCCGGAATCGGGGCGCGCAAGCAGGCGCGCCGAGAAGAAATGGCAGGGGCCGAGGCCCGGTTTCCGGGCATGCGGCCGGCTAGAACGGACAAGGGGTAGAACAGGTCCGGTATGGCGAATACCTATTCCGCGGGGGGATCTCGCACGACGGCGGTTTTCATCGCCATCATCATCCTTCACTTGATTTTTTTCTGGGCCCTGAAGCAGGGACTCGTGCGTGCCGGCATCCAGGTGATCCAGGACTACGCGATCATGGATCTGCCGCCGCCGCCGCCGCCGCCGGAAGATCTCGACGAGCCGCCGCCGCCGCCGCCGGTCGACGTGCCGCCACCCGTCGTCCCGCCGCCGTTGATCGAGTTGCCCGCATTCGAAGGACCCTCCAACGCGATCAGCGCGCAGGTCAGGGAAACGCCGCGCGCGCAGCCGCAGACGCCTGCACGCCAGGTGCAGGTCACGCCGCCGCGAATCAAGGCGCGCGGTGACCGCATCGCCGCGGCGATCAATGCCTGCTATCCGTCGGCTTCGCGCCGCCTGAGCGAAGAGGGACGCACGGTGGCCACCGTCACGATAACCGCCGATGGTAAGGCGGGGGCGGTAAACGTCACCCAGAGCAGCGGATTTCCGCGTCTCGACGCGGCCGTGGAGTGCGTGGTGCGCCGCCTGCCGTTCGAACCGGGCAAGCGCGACGGCCAGGCGGTCGACGCGCAGGTTTCGTTGCCGATCGTGTTCAAGCTGGAGTGACGGCGCAGGGTAACCAGGGTCCGGAGAAGCGCCTTTCCGCAGCGAGCGGCGTCGGTTGTCCGGAAATAACTTTTTTGTCAGAGGGATTGAAGCATGGCTGGTGAAAATCTAACTACCGACAACCCGTACGGCATCGAGGCGCTTTGGACGCAAAGCGACTATGTCGGCAAGGGCGTCTTCGTCATCCTGATCACAATGTCGCTTTGGTCCTGGCTCGTCATGATCAACAAGTGGCTCGACCAGCGGATGCTTCGCAAGGTCGCCAACGAAGCCGAGAAGGGCTTCTGGTCAGCCGGCTCGATGCAGGAAGGCATCGGCAAGCTGAAGGGCAAGATCAATCCGTTCCGCGACATCGCCCAGGACGGGATGCAGGCGGTCGAGCACCACCGCAAGAGCGCCGCGCGCGACGTCACGAGCGGCATCGAGCTGTCCGACTGGGTCGCGTCCCATATCGACAAGCGCACCAGCATGCTGCAGTCGAGCCTGCAGAGCGGCATGGTCGTGCTGGCGTCGGTCGGCGCAACTTCGCCGTTCGTCGGCCTGTTCGGCACGGTGTGGGGCATTTACCATGCGTTGATCAGCATCTCGATCGCCGGCCAGGCGTCCCTCGACAAGGTTGCGGGCCCGATCGGCGAGGCGCTGATCATGACGGCCATGGGCCTCGCGGTCGCGGTGCCGGCGGTGCTGGGCTTCAACGGCCTGATCCGCGGCAACAAGGCCCTGATGGAACGCGCCAATTACTTCGCTCACGACGTGCAGGCGGCGCTGGTCTCCGGCACCCGGGTCCAGGGGAAGTAATCGATGGCCATCGCGGTCGGCAAGGACGAGGGCGAGCCGATGGTGGAGCCCAACGTCATACCGCTCGTGGACATCATGCTGGTCCTGCTGATCATCATGATCATCACGGTCCCGGTCATGACCCACGCGGTCAAGATCGACCTGCCGAAGGAAGTGAATCGCCCGACCGAGACCAAGCCGGAGAACATCAATCTCTCGATCGATTTCGACGGCTCGATCTACTGGAACGAGAACAGCGTCGACCGCGCTTCGCTCCTCAACTACGTGCTGGCGGAGGCCGTCAAGGATCCCCAGCCCGAGGTGCACATCAGGGCGGACAAGCGCACGCGCTACGAGGCCGTCGCCGACACGCTGGCGGTGCTGCAGCGGGGAGGCATGCGAAAAGTCGGATTCATCGCGGAGCCGCCGCACGGCGAATAGCCGCGGCGGGACCGGGACAGTTCGACGGGCCCGCCGCATGCGGGCCCTTTTTTTGGCGGCAGGCGGGAATGAACGACAGCTGAACGGGCGAACATATCTTCTGCTGCAGGAACCCCGGCCATTGCCGCCAGTCCATCAAGGGGAGGGCGGGCAGACAGACAGGCGGGTTTTGGGGTATAAACCCGCCCCACGCGAACAAGGCGGCAGTCTGCCGATAGCGAGGACAAGCACATGGTGACGCGTAAACCCTGGTGGAACTGGCTGGCGGCCGCGGGCATCGCGACGGTTCTCGCGATCGCCCTGGCCCCGCTCGCGTCCGCGCAATCCGAAAAGCACAAGTCGCGCAAGGAGCGCGAAGCCGAGGCGGCCGCCGCGGAGGCGGGCGCGCCGAAGGCGGAATACAGCGACGAGTTCCGCAAGCTGGCGGGACCCGTGCAGGCCCTGGTGAACGAGAAGAAGTGGGCCGAGGTGCTCGCGGCGCTGCCGCCGCTCGAGGCGCTGCCTTCGCCGACCCACGACGACCGCAAGGCGATCGCGACCTGGAAGCTGCAGGCGACGCAGGGCGTCGGCGACCAGGATGCATTTGCCGCCGCCATCGAGAACTTCCTTGCGGAAGGATTTGCCGAGCCCGAAAACGTCGGCGCAATGCACCGCCAGCTTGCCGCCCACTACAGTGCCAAGAAGGACAATGTCAAGACGCTCGAGCACTTCCAGAAGTTCGTCGACGCGACGCCGGACGTGCAGGCGGACGAGTACGAGACGCTCGGCCGGCTCTACCTGCAGGCGGGTCAGAACGCAGAGGGCTGCCAGAGCCTGGGCAAGGCGATCGACCTCGCGAAGTCGAAAGGCGACAAGCCGAAAGACACCTGGTACCAGCTGCGCGACCGCTGCTTCATCGAGTTGAAGGACGACGCATCGCGCCTTGCGAACCTCGAGGCGCTGGTGGTCGAGTATCCCGACAAGGAGTATTACGGCCGCATCGTCGCTATCTTCCAGGCGCAGACGAATGACGACCGTACCGTGATGCTGAACGCGTACCGTGCCGCGGTCGCCGATCCGCTGGGCGGGCTCGCAACGGTCGGCGCCTACCTCAACTACGCGGATACCGCACTGGCGGCGGGTAGTCCCGGCGAGGCCGTGCGCGCGCTCGAGCGCGGCATGAAGGATGGCGTGGTGCCGAACGCCGGCACCAACCAGCAATCGCTGAACCAGGCCAAGGCTGCCGTCGCGTCGGACAAGAAGACGCTCCCGGGCGAGGCCGCGGCGGCCGCGAAGAATCCGAAGGGCGAAGTGGACGTGAAGGTCGGCCTGGGCTTTTACAGCACGGGCGACTACGCGCAGGCTGCCGAAATCATCAGCCGAGGCATTGCGAAGGGCGGCGTCACGCGCCTCGACGACGCGAACCTGCTGCTCGGCGCCTCGCTGGTCGAACTCGGCAGGATGGACGAAGCCAAGGCGGCTTTCCAGGCCGCGAAGGCGGCGGCGGCCCCGGGCAGCCCGCTCGGCCAGATTGCGGACTTGTGGCTCGCGCGTGCCTCGCGCGGCGGTCCGGCCCCGGCGGCCGGTTGAGCAGGAGACAGCGCATGTCGAATTCCTCCCCAATCCGTGCCGGCGCGCTCGCCGCGTTCCTGGCGCTCTCGGCAGCCGGCATGGCGCTCCTGGCGTTCCCGGGCGACGCCGTCGCCCAGACCCAGGGCGGCTGGCGCAAGGAACTGGCCGAAAAGGCCCAGAAGGCCCAGGAGGCCGGCCAGAAAGGCAATTACAGCGAGGCCATACGCCTGCTGAAGGAAGCCAAGGCCAAGGCGCCGCTGTCGCCGCAGGAAGAGCAGGGCATCAACGAACTCATGATCTGGGCCGCGAGCGGCGCGAAGGACCACAAGCTGGTGCTGGCGACGGTGGACGAGCGCCTCGCGACGGGCCGCGTGTCCGGCGCCGACCTCACGCGCAAGCTCCGCCTGAAGGCGACCACGCAGTATGCCCTGCGCGACTATCGCGGGGCGGCTGCGACCTTCGACAAGCTCGGCGCCCAGGGCGCGTTGACCGCCGACGACCTGACGCTGCTTGCGACCAGCCAGATGCAGCTGAAGGACTACACGCACGCGCCGGGCACGATCGAAAAGGCGATCGCGGCGAACTCCAAGGCGGGGCGCGGCAGCAAGAACGGCGCGCTCCTCGAGATGCTGAATTCCGTGTACTTCGAGACCAAGAACGACGCGAAGCGCAAGGAAACGCTGCACCGGCTGATGGCCGTCGCGCCGAAGTCGAGTACTTTCAAGCAACTCGCCGACGTGTACGCGATCGATTCCGACAAGGACCCGGTCGTCATGATCAACGTCTACCGGCTCGGTGCCCAGAAGGGCCTCCTGTCCGGCGACCAGTTCGCCAAGTACGCGGAAGCCGCGCTCGACCTGTCGAGCCCGGGCGAGGCCGTCGCGATGCTCGAGAAGGGCATGGGGGCGGGCACGATCAAGAAGGACGACCGCAACAACCGCATCCTTGCGGACGCGAAATCGCAGGTCGAGCGCCTCAAGGCGACGATCGGCCAGCAGGAGAAGGAGGCGGTCGCGACCAGGAATGGCGAGAACGAAAGCAAGCTCGCCACGGGATTCTTCTCGCTCAGGAATTACTCCAAGGCGAGCGAGGCGGCCCGGCGCGCCGTGACCGAGGGCAACATGCGCCGGCCCGACGACGCCAACATGCTGCTGGGCGTCGCGCTCGTGAACCTGAAGAAGTCCGCCGAGGCGAAGAAGGCTTTTGCCGCCGCCGCGGCCGCGAACAACGGCAAGAGCAAGGACATCGCGAACCTCTGGTCGAGCCTGGCCGGCTGAGAGCCGCCGCAGTCCGGATCACGGGGGCCGCGGCGAGAAATCGCCGCGGCCCTTTGCGTATAGAATGATCGTGATGGCAGCGGCGAAACGCATCGAGATCGTGGAGGTAGGCCCGCGCGACGGCCTCCAGAACGAATCCGCGAACCTCACGACCGACGTCAAGCTCGAGTTCATTCGCCGCGCCGTCGAGGCGGGCCTGCGCCGCATCGAGGTCGCCAGCTTCGTGAACCCGCGGCGCGTCCCTCGAATGGCGGATGCGGAGGCGATCTTCAGGGCGCTGCCGCGGCGCGACGACGTGACCTACGTGGGCCTGGTCCTGAACCGGGCCGGGTTCGAGCGGGCGGCGGCGGCCGGATGCCGCGAAATCGGCATGGTCGTGTTCACCACCGATGAATTCAACCGCCGCAACCAGGGCGTGACGAGCGCCGACTCGATCCGGGCCTGGCGCGAGATCGCAGCGCTCGCGCGCGAGGCCGGCATTCGCGCGCAGGTCACGATTTCGGCTGCATTCGGCTGCCCGTTCGAAGGCGAGGTGCCGGTGGCCCGCGTGGTCGACATTGCGCGCCAGCTTGCCGCGGCGTCGCCGTTCGAGATCGCGATCGCGGACACGATCGGTGTCGGCGTGCCGGTCCAGGTCACGGAGATTTTCGGGCGCGTTGCCGAAGCCGCGCCGGGCGTCGCGCTCCGCGGGCATTTCCACAACACCCGCAATACCGGCATCGCGAATGCCTACGCCGCCGTCATGGCCGGCGCGCGCGTGCTGGACGCGAGCCTCGGCGGCCTCGGCGGCTGCCCGTTCGCGCCGGCGGCGACCGGCAATATCCCGACAGAGGACCTCGCCTACATGCTCGGCCGCATGGGCATCGAGACCGGCATCGACCTTGCACGCGCCATCGAGGCCGCGCGCTGGATCGAAACGCATGTCGGCCACGCCGTCCCGGGCCTCCTGGCCAGGGCCGGCGATTTTCCGGGCTCGCGGCACGCCGCGGGCTAATGGCGACAATCCGAGGAAAGACGCAAATGACGATCAAGGCGGGCGACAGGATTCCGGCCGGCAAGCTCAAGCTCGCGGGCGCAGGCGGGCCGACGGACGTGGAAGCGGCGGAGCTTCTCGGCAAGGGCCGGGTGGTCCTGTTTTCCGTGCCCGGCGCGTTCACGCCGACCTGCGACGCAAAGCACCTGCCCGGCTTCATCGAGAACGCCGCGGCGCTCGGCAGCAAGGGCGTCGGCAGGATCGTCTGCCTCGCGGTCAACGACGTATTCGTCATGAAAGCCTGGGGCAAGGCAGCCGGCGTCGGCGACGCGATCGCGATGGCCGCGGACGGCAACGGCGACTACACGCGCGCGCTCGGCCTCGAACTCGATGCGCGCGGCTTCGGCATGGGCATGCGCGGGAAGCGCTTCGCGCTCTTGATCGAGGACGGCATCGTCAAGCAGGTCCACGTCGAGGCGCCGGGCGAATACAAGGTATCGAGCGCGGAACACATCCTCGCGTCCCTCTCGTGATCGCCGGGCCGGTCTCGTTCCTCTACGCGGGCCTGCTTGGCCTGTTGCTGATCGTCCTGTCGGCGCAGGTGGTGCGGGCGCGCCTGCGCTTTCGCGTCGGCATCGGCGCCGGAACCGAGCAGGGCATGCAGCAGGCGATCCGGGTGCAGGCGAACTTCGCGGAGTACGTGCCGTTCGCGGTGCTGCTGCTGGTGATCGCGGAGATCCAGGGACTGCCGGTCGCCGCAATCCACGGCGCGGGCATCCTGCTCCTCGCGAGCCGCGTGCTGCACGCGATCGGCCTCTCGCAGCGGCCCGGCCGGAGCTTCGGGCGTTTTTACGGCACGGCCGGCACCTGGCTCGTGATCCTGGGGCTCTCTCTGTGGTTGCTGTGGGCGACTACAGCAGCTTCTCGATCTCCGGCACCAGGCTGAACAGGTCGCCGACCAGGCCGTAGTCCGCGACCTCGAAGATCGGCGCTTCGGCATCCTTGTTGATCGCGACGATCGTGCGCGCGTCCTTGATCCCGGTCAGGTGCTGGATCGCGCCGCTGATGCCGATCGCGACGTAAAGCTCTGGGGCGATGATCTTGCCGGTCTGACCGACCTGGAGTTCGTTCGGCGCGTAGCCCGCGTCGACGGCCGCTCGTGAAGCGCCGACCGCGGCGCCAAGCTTGTCGGCCAGTCCCTGGATGAGCTTGAAGTTCTCGGCGCTGCCGAGGGCCCGGCCGCCGGACACGACCCGGGAGGCGGTCTGCAAGTCGGGCCGGTCGCTGCGGGCGGCGGTCACGGCCACGAAGCGCGTCGTTGTCGGCAGCTTTACGTCGAGCGACACGGGCTCGATCGGCGCGGCTGCGCCGGTCGGGGCCGCCTGGAATGACGCGACGCGCACGGTCGCTACGACCTGCCTGCCTGCCGGGATCTCGACCGTCGCGATCGCGTTGGCGGCATAGACCGGGCGGCGCATCCGCGTCGCGGATTCGACCGACATGACGTCGCTGACCTGCGGCGCGCCGAGGAGGGCGGCGACGCGCGGCATGAGGTCCTTGCCGAACGTCGTCGACGGGCCGAGCACGAAGCCGTAGCCGTCGGCCAGCTTCGCGACCTGCGGGGCGAGGACCGCGGCGAGTGCCGGCTCATTCGCGGCGTGCGCGACGACCAGGACACGCGCGACGCCTTCCAGCGCGGCGGCCGCGGCGGCGACCGCGGCACCGTCCTTTGCGAGCACGGCGACGGCGATCTCGGCGTCCGGGATGGCGCGGGCGCACGATACGCATTTCGCGATCGCGGCATTCAGGCGGCCGCCTTCGTGCTCGGCGACGATCAGCACGCGGTTCATCAGACGAGCCCCTTCTGCTTCAGCGCCGCGACCAGTTCGGCGGCGTCCTTGACGATGATTCCTTTCTGGCGCTGCGGCGGCGGGTCGAGCTTGACGACCTTCAGCAGCGGTGCCGGGTCGACGCCGAGCGTGGCGAGATCGACGACGTCGAGCGGCTTCTTCTTCGCCTTCATGATGTCCGGCAGCTTGATGTAGCGCGGCTCGTTGAGCCGCAGGTCGGTGGTGCAGACGGCCGGCAAGTCCACCTCGATCGTCTCCAGGCCGGCGTCGACCTCGCGCGTGACGCGCGCCGCGTTGCCCTGGATCTCGATCTTCGAGGCGAAGGTTGCCTGCGGGCGATCCCAGAGCGCGGCCAGCATCTGACCGGTCTGGCTGGAATCGTCGTCGATCGCCTGCTTGCCGAGCAGCACGAGGCGCGGCTTCTCGCGCGCGACCAGCTCGAGGAACACGCGCGCGACGGCCGGCGGCTCGAGCGCGGCATCCGCCTTTACCAGGATGGCGCGGTCCGCGCCCATCGCGAGCGCGTCGCGCAGCTGCTGCTGCGCCTCCTGGGGACCGACGCTCACCGCAAGCACTTCGTCCGCTTCCCCGCGTTCGCGCAGGCGCAGCGCCTCCTCCAGCGCGATGGAATCGAAGGGATTGGCGCTCATCTTCACGCCGTCGGTGACCACGCCAGAGCCGTCGGGGCGCACGCGCACGCGCACGTTGTAATCGATGACTCGCTTGATGCCGACCAGGATTCTTCTCATGCCCACTCTCCGACTGCCGGCGCGCATGGTATCGGATTCACGGTCGTGGCGTCTGACATAACAAAGGCAATCAATTGCTTACAAGCGATATTTCATGCAATACCGAAATACCCTGGCGAAGTCGTCTGTCGCCCGGGGATCCAGACCGGCGTATTTCGCTGCGCCGGGCAGGCGGCTTGCGCTACAAATGTCGCGGGATGTCCACTTTCGCATTCGTGCTGCGGCGCCTGCTTGGGGCGATACCGACCCTGGCGCTCGTGGTCGCATTGTCATTCCTGCTGACACGCCTCGCGCCCGGCGGCCCTTTCGACGAGGAACAGGCACTGCCAGCGGAGATTCGCGCCAACCTCGATGCCGCCTACGGCCTCGACCAGCCCGTGTGGGTGCAATTCGGGCGCTACACGCGCGGGCTGTTGCACGGGGATTTCGGACCCTCCTTCAAGTTCCGCGACTTCACGGTCGGCGAGCTCGTTGCGGCTGGCCTGCCCGTCAGCCTGACGCTCGGGTTGGCCGCGATGCTGCTCTCACTGGCGCTCGGTATCCCGGCCGGCCTCTGGGCGGCATTGTCGCGCGGGCGTATTGCGGACCGTTGGGTCATGGCGCTCGCCGTTGCGGGCATTTCCATTCCGGTTTTCGTCGTCGCGCCGTTGCTGACCCTCGTCTTCGGCATCTGGCTGCACTGGCTGCCGGTCGCCGGCTGGGTGCCGGGACGACCGTCAGACATCGTGCTGCCCGTAGTCTCGCTCGCGTTGCCGGTGATCGCCTATGTCGCCCGCCTGACCCGCGGAAGCCTGCTCGAAGTCCTGCGCGCGCCCTGGATTCGCGCGGCCCGCGCGCGCGGACTCGCGGAGCGCACGGTGATCTGCCGGCATGCGCTGCCGGCCGCATTGCTGCCGGTCGTGAGCTATGCAGGACCGGCGGCGGCGGCCGTGCTCGCGGGCTCGCTGGTCGTCGAGACGGTCTTCGGCCTGCCGGGCATGGGGCGCCACCTCGTGCAGGGGGCGCTCAATCGCGACTACACGCTGGTCATGGGCATGGTCATCGTCTATGCGGCGCTCATGATCGTGCTCAATCTCGCATCGGACCTCGCCTGCGCCTGGCTCGACCCGCGCATCAGGTCGGAGCGACGCCGTTGAGCGGCGGCCTGTGGCGGGACGCGCGCGAGGCGTTGCAGCGCGACCGCCTGGCCCTCGCCTGCGGCGCGATCCTGGCCTTCCTCGCGCTCGCTGCCATCGCAGGCCCTGCGTTCCTCGACTACCGCGAGGACGAGATCGACTGGGCGCACATGGCGGCGCCGCCATTCGAGGCAGCAGGGCACTGGCTCGGCACCGACCGGCTCGGGCGCGACCTCCTCGTGCGCACGCTCTTTGGGCTTCGCGTGTCGCTTGCGATAGCGATCGCGGCGACGCTGGTCGCGCTCGTGATCGGCGTCGCCTGGGGCGCGTTTTCAGGCTACCGGCGCGGCCGCACGGATGCGCTGATGATGCGCTTGGTCGACGTGCTCTACTCGCTGCCGCAGGTGTTCTTCGTGATCATATTGACGGTCGTGTTCGGCCGCGGTCCGCTCACGATCCTGCTCGCGATCGGCGCCTTTGGATGGCTCACGATGGCGCGCATCGTGCGCGGCCAGGCGCTGGCCTTGCGCGAGCGAGATTTCATCGATGCGGCCATCGTCGGCGGAGCCTCGAGCGGCCGCATCGTGCTGCGGCACGTGATTCCCAACCTGATCGGGCCCGTGATCGTCTACGCGACGCTGACGCTGCCGCAGGTCATCCTGGTCGAGAGCTTCCTCAGTTTTCTCGGCATCGGCATCCAGGAGCCGCTCGCGAGCCTGGGCAACCTGATCGCGGACGGCGCGGTCGAGATGGAGACGGCGCCCTGGATGCTGGTCGTGCCCGCCGGCTGCCTGATGCTCGTCGTGTTCTGCATCAACTTCCTGGGCGACAGCCTGCGCGACGCGCTCGACCCGAGAGACCGGTGAACGCGCTGCTCGAAATCCGGGGCCTGACCGTCGACTTCGCCGGGCCGCAGGCCGTGCGCGCGGTGGACGGCGTAGACCTCGCCGTTGCGCCGCAGGAAAGGGTGGCCATCGTCGGCGAGTCGGGATCCGGGAAGAGCCAGCTACTGCTCGCCTGCATGGGCCTGCTCGCCGCGAACGGGCATGCGGGCGGTTCCGTGCGATTTGGCGGGACCGAACTCATCGGCGATGCAGGCGCTGCGGCGGCCGCGCGCGGCCGCGGCATCGGATTCGTGTTCCAGGACGCCGGCGGCAGCCTGACGCCGCATCGCCGGATCGGGGACCAGCTTGCGGAAGTGGCGATCAGCGCCCTTTGCATCTCGCGCCAGAAAGCCATGGAGGAGGCCGCCGCCGCGCTGGCGACGGTGCGCCTGCCGGAACCGGCAGCCCGGCTGGCGCAATATCCGCATGAACTCTCCGGCGGCATGCGCCAGCGCGTCGCACTTGCGCTCGCGCTGATCGCAAGGCCGCGGCTGCTGTTTGCGGACGAGCCGACGACGGCGCTCGACGTGACGGTGCAGGCCGGGATACTCGAGCTGATCGACCGGCTCTGCCGCGACACCGGCATGGCGCTGCTGCTGGTGACACACGACATCGGCGTGGTCGCGGCACTCGCCGACCGTATCGCCGTCATGAAGAGCGGGCGATTCGTCGAGACGTCGGCCGCTTCGGCCTTCCTGGACGGGCCGCAGGACGGCTACAGCCGGGCCCTGCTTGCTGCCGTGCCGACCCTGGACGGCGTCGCGTGAGCGCGCTCGAGCTCAGGAACGTCAGCGTCCATTATCCCGGGGCCGGGACCGGAGCGCGCCGTTTCGCGGCCGTGGCGGACGTGGCATTTTCGATCGCGGACCGGGAAATGCTCGGCCTCGTCGGCGAATCCGGCTGTGGCAAGACGACGCTCGGGCGCGCGATCCTGGGGCTCGTGCCGCTGGCGCGCGGAGAGGTGCTTTGGGACGGCCGCCGCATTGACGCGCTGGCCGCCCGCGCATTCCGGCCGCTGCGGCGGGAACTGCAATGCGTGTTCCAGGACCCGCATGCCTGCCTCGACCCGCGCATGACCATTGCCGAGAGCGTTGCCGAGCCGCTGCGCGCCCTCGAACCGGAAATGAAATCCGCTCGGCGCGCGCAGCGCGCACTCGAGCGCCTGGGCGAAGTCGGCCTCGGACCCGAGCTGGCGATGCGCTATCCGCACCAGCTGAGCGGCGGGCAACTGCAGCGTTCGGTGATTGCCCGCGCCCTCGTTGTCGACCCGCGCCTCGTGGTTTGCGACGAGCCCGTGAGCGCGCTCGACGTGACGGTGCAGGGCCAGATCCTAGGCCTGCTCGAGCGCGTCCGCGCCGAGCGCGGGCTCGCGAGCCTCTTCGTCAGCCACAATCTCGCCGTGGTCGCGCGGCTCTGCGAGCGCGTGATGGTCATGTTCCGTGGCCGCATCGTGGAGACCGGGTCGCGCGCGGCAATCGTGGGTGCCCCGCTTCATCCCTACACGCGCGAACTGCTCGATGCCGTGCCTGCCATCGACACCGGTGCGCGGGCAAGGCTCGCCAGGCGCGCGCAACGCGAGCGTCCGCCAGCCGAGGCGCCCGAGCCGTCCGGCGGATGCCCGTTTGCAGCGCGCTGCCCGCACGCATTGTCGCTCTGCCGCGAGCAACGGCCGACACTGCGCGCGCTCCCGGCGGGACGCACCGTCGCCTGCCACCGCGCCGCTGAATGGCCGCAAGGCTTGCCGCCCGCGGCACTGCAGTGATCGCAGGATCACCGGGTGAGCCTCGCGCCGACTACGCTTGTGGTGTCGGCCCGGGAGACCGACTCGATTGAATCCGAACCAACGCTGCATCACTCACCTCGCGTCCGGCGGACTCGTGCTGGCGCCGGGCCTGCGCCAGGCCCGCATCCTGCGGCGTCTGCACGATCGCGACCAGGCTGCCGCCGGACGCCGGGTCTGGCCTACGGCCCAGGTGTTGCCGCTCGACGCCTGGATGGCTGGCCTTTGGCAGCAGGCGGGGGCCGACCGGCCGGACCTGCCGGCGGCCCTGGCGCCGGTCGCGCTGCGCTGGATCTGGCGGCGTCAGGTGGCACGCGACGCGCCGGGGCTGCTCGATCCTGCCGACCTCGGCGCGCGCGCGCGCGCGGCCTGGCTCAGGCTCCGCGCGCACGGCGGCGAACTCGCGGCAGTATCGCGCTGGCCCTTGACCCGTGACCAGCAGGCATTCCTCGGATGGTCGCGGCAGGTCGAACGGGAACTGCGTGAGCGCGAAGCCTGCGACGCAGGCGACCTCGCGCGTCTGCTTGCCGAATGCTCGGCGCTTCCCGAGCCGGGACCCCCGATCCTGCTTGCGGGTTTCCGGCGCTTGACGCCGACGCAGGCCGCGCTTTTTGCGGCACTGGCTGCCGCGGGCCATAAAGTCGAGCGCCTGCTGCCGCAGCAAGCCGTCGGTTCCGCCTTCCTGCACCGCGCCGCAGAGCCGGAGTCCGAGCGGCGCGCCATGAACGCGTGGCTCGCCGCGCGCGTCGCTGCCGCGCCCTCAGGACTGCACGCCCTGATCGTGCCCGACCTCGACGCGCAACGCGGAACGCTCGAGCGCGCGCTTGCCGCCACTCTGCAGCCCGGGCTCGAATTGCCGGGTGCGGCACAGGAAGACCCGATCTTCGACCTGGCCGGCGGGTACCCGCTCGCGATGCAGCCGGTCGTGGACGCAGGCTTGACGGCCCTCGCCTGTGCGGCGGTGACGGTCGACTGGTCGGATGCAAGCCGCCTGCTGCTCACCACCCACTTCGCCGGCGCGGAGCCCGAGCGCGGTGCGCGCGTCGCGGCCGATCTCGCGCTGCGTGAAGCGCAGGGTGACGTTCGCCTGCGCGGCGCGCGACTCGCCGCCCATGCGGCGCGCGCCGGCGCCCTGCAATTTGCCGCGGCCCTGCAGGCGGCAATCGCCGTGCTCGACGGCCCCGTGCGGCGCGGCGCCGGCGAATGGGCCCAAGCCTTCGGCGCAGCCCTGGCAGCCTGCGGCTGGCCGGGCGATGCAGCGCTCGGGAGCCGCGAATTCCAGGCCGCGCGGCGATTCCGCGAGCTCCTGCAGGAACTCGCGTCGCTTGCGACCGTTGCGCAGGCCCTCGAGGTGGGCGAGGCGCTCGCCGAGATGCGCCGCCTTGCGGCGTCGCCATTCCAGCCGGAGAGCGGCGAGCCGGCGGTGTTCGTACTGGATGCCTACGAGGATCCGGGCGTCTGGGTCGACAGTCTCTGGGTCGCCGGGCTCACGGCGACTGCATGGCCGCGGCCCGTCGCCGTGGATCCGCTGCTGCCGATCGATGTCCAGCGCGAGCTCGCCATGCCGGGCGTGACGGCGGACGAATGCGTCGCCGACGCGCGTGCGGTCATTGCGGGCTGGCGCGCACAGTCCGGGTCTCTCGTGCTGTCCTGGCCCCGGTTCGAGAACGACACCGAAGTCGACGGCAGCCGCATCCTGCCGCCCGATGCAGCGGAACTGGGGGCCTGCACAGGCAAGCCCACGCGGGAGCGGCTGGCCTTCGAGGCACGTCAGCTCGAGGCGCTGCCCGAAGCGGTGATGCCGCCATTGGCCGCGGCCAGCGTGGCGGGCGGCGCGAAACTGCTCGAATTGCAGGCGCTCTGTCCATTTCGCGCATTCGCGGAATTGCGGCTCGGCGCGTCGCGACTGGAAGAGCCGGGGGCGGGCTTCGATCGCCGCCTGCGCGGAATTGCCCTGCACCGCGCCTTGCAGGAGCTTTGGAGCCGCTTCGGCGCCCAGGCCGCGCTTGCGGCGCTCGACCCCGCGGCGCGCCGGGCCTTCGTCGACCAGGCCGTAGACGCGGCGCTCGGCGCCGTGACGCCCGCCGCCGTGGGCGAACCGACGGTCGCGCTCGAGCGTGAATGGCAGTGCCGCGCGATCGGGCGGCTGCTGGATCTCGATCTTGCGCGGCCGCCCTTCACGGTCGTCGAGACCGAACGTGCGCTCGGGCTTGCGATCGGCGGCCTCGAGCTGCGGCTGCGGGTCGATCGCGTCGACCGTATCGGCGCGGAACTCGTCGTCATCGACTACAAGTCAGGCACGACGAAACCCGCGGCCTGGCGCGGTGCCCGCATGGATGCGCCGCAACTGCCGCTCTATGCCGTGCTGCACCCGCAGCGGCCTACGGGGATCGCGATTGCGGCAGTCGGTGCCGCAGGCGCGGAATACCAGGGCGTCGGCCGGGACAGCGCGGCAATTGCCGGCATGAAGGCGGCCGAGAAATTTGCGCTGACCGAAAATGAAGAGAAGGGTTTCGCCTGGCCGGAGATTACGGCGCACTGGTACGCCTGGCTCGAACGGCTCGCCCTGGATTTTGCCGCCGGCCACGCGCAGGTGGACCCGAAGCTCGGCGCCGATACCTGCCGGGCCTGTCACCTCGGGGCGCTCTGCCGCGTCGGAAATGCCGCGCCGGACGACGAGGACGGCGCCGATGACGAGTGACGCCGCCCAGGGCGATCGCGAAGCGCGCCGCCGCGCCGTGCGGCCCTCGGGCTCTTTCATCGTGCAGGCGCCGGCAGGCTCGGGCAAGACGTCGCTGCTGACGCTGCGCTATCTGCGCCTGCTCACCGACGTGGAGCACCCGGAACAGGTCGTAGCCATCACCTTTACCCGCAAGGCGGCGGCCGAAATGCGCCACCGCATCGTCGCGGCGCTGGGCCTCGCCGGGCAGCCGTTGGCGGCGGATGCCGACGAGCGTACCCGGGAGCTGCACCGCCACGCCGCGGCTGCGCTCGCGCGCAGTCGTGAGCGAGGCTGGGGGCTCGAGGACAATCCGTCGCGACTGCACGTGCAGACTATCGACGGGCTTTGTCACTGGCTCGCGCGGCGCCTGCCGCTCGCCGCGGGCATCGGCACGTCGGCAGTGCTGGTCGACGATGCACGCGCTCTCTATGCGGAAGCGGCGCAGCGCGCGGTCGCGCGGCTCGACGAGGCGAGCCCGGTCGCTGCGGGACTGCAGCGCCTCGCGCGCGCGGTCAATCATGAGCCGCGACAACTCGCGGCGCTGATCCAGGGCATGCTGGGCGAGCGGGAATTGTGGCTGCCGAAACTGTTGCAGACCGGCACCGGCAAGCCACTGCGCGATGCGATCGACCGGCTCCTGCGCCATGCGCTGGAGGCGGAGCTGGCAACCGTCGCGGCGGCGCTCGGCGACGTCGAATGGGGCCCGCTGTTCGATGGCTGCCGCCGGGCGGCGCTCGCCGGCGCGCCGGAGAGCCCGGCCCGCATGCTCGCCGCCCACACGGGATTGCCGCCGGCCACTGCGGAATCGACGACGGGCTGGCGGGCCCTCGCTGCCCTGGTCCTGACGGGCGAGGGCAAGCCGGCGCTGCGCAGGAAGCTGGCCGCGAAGCAGGGCATCCTGGCGAAGGCGTCAGGTCCCGCCTGGCCGCCGATCAAGGAGGACCTCGAGGCGTTCCTGCAGTCGCTCGCGGGCCGCGACGGGACGGCGCAGACGCTGGCGCGGCTGCGCCGGCTGCCGCCCTGCGCCCTGACCGACGCGCAATGGGAGCGCATCGAGGCGCTCGCGTCGGTCTTGCCGCATGCGGTGGCCGAGCTCCTCGCGCTGCTGGCCGAACGCGACAGCCTCGATCATCCCGCCGTCGCCGCAGCAGCGCGCGCTGCGCTCGGGGATCCGGCGGCGCCCACGGAACTCGCGCTCGCACTCGATTACCGCATCCGCCATGTGCTGGTGGACGAATACCAGGATACGTCGCCGTCCCAGGCACGCCTGCTCGAGCTCCTGGTCGCCGGGTGGCAACCGGGCGACGGGCGCAGTCTCTTCTGTGTCGGCGACCCCATGCAGTCGATCTACGCCTTCCGCGAGGCGGACGTGACCCTGTTCCTGCAGGCGCAGCACCAGGGCATCGGCGGCGTCGCGCTCGCGCCCGAACGGCTGCTGCGGAATTTCCGCTCGAGTGCGCCGGTCGTCGACTGGGTCAACGCGACATTTGCCGCCCTGTTGCCGGCGACGGACGATTTCGAGCGCGGTGCAGTCCGCTATTCGCCGGCGGCGGCCGCGCGGCCGGACGAGGCGGGCGACGGCGTGCGCGTGCATGCCATGATCGAGGCCGACGAACGGGCGATGGCGGAGGAGGTCGCCGCCATCGCGCGCGATGCGCTGGCCGCGCCCGGCAAGCCGTCGATCGCTATCCTCGTGAGGGGCAGGCCCTCGCTGCCTGCGATCCTCGCGGCATTGCGCGAGTCCGGAATCGAGTACCGCGGCGTCGAGCTGGAGTCTTTGCTCGAGCGCCCGGCGATGCGCGACCTCGTCGCGCTGCTGCGCGCGCTGCTGCGCGACGGCGACCGCACCGCCTGGCTGGCCGTGCTCCGCGCGCCCTGGTGCGGGCTGCCGCTCGCGGACTTGCTGCGTTTTGCGGACAGCGGCGATGGCTCGACGATCCGCGCGCGCCTCGGCGCTGCCGGCAGCATCCCCGGGGAATCCGCTGCCCGGGCGCGACGCCTCGGCACCGTGCTCGACGCTGCGCTCGCCTCGCGCGGGACGCGGTCGCTGGGCGGCTGGCTGAAATCCGCCTGGCTGGCGCTCGACGGACCGGCGACGATCGAGGACCCCTCCGATCTCGCCAATGCGGAGCTCCTGTTCGCGTCGCTCGATCGCCTCGAACGGGAAGCGGGTTGCCGCCCGCAACTCTCGCAGATCGAGGCGGCGGTCGCGGGCGTCATGGCCTCACCGGTTGGCGGCGATGGGGCCCGCGTCCAGGTGATGACCATACATCGAGCCAAGGGCCTGGAATTCGATACCGTCATCCTGCCGGACCTGCAGCGCGGGGTGCGACGCAGCGAACGTCCGCTGCTGTACTGGACGACAATTGCAACCGGTCCGGGCGAGCGCGGCATCGTGCTCGCGGGTCGCGCCGACGCGTCGGAGGCAGATGGTGGCGGCGATTCGCTCGAGCTCTGGATGCGCGGCCTTGGCGCGGAACGCGAAGCGCTCGAGCTCGGCCGCCTCGGTTACGTGGCAGCGACGCGCGCGCGTCGCCGCCTGCATCTCGTGGGCAGCGCCGGCGTCAGGCAATCGGCGGCGGGACCGGTGCTGGCCCGCCCGCGCGCGGCAAGCCTGCTCGGGTTTCTCTGGCCGGTCGTGCTGCCGCACTTCGAGCAGGCGCTCGCCACGCGGGCGGCGGGCGCCGAGGTGCGGACCCGAGGCCGGCGCCGGCTCGCGGCGCCGCCGGCCCGTCGGCTGATTGCGGGCTTTCGCGCGCCGGAGCCGCCAGCTGTAGCCCGCGCGCCGGCGCTGCGCATTTCGGGGGAGCGGGAAGATTCGGTCCGTCCGGAATTCGACTGGGCCGGCGCCGTCGCGCAGGCGGCCGGCCAGGTCGTGCATGCCGAGTTGCAGCGCTGGGCCGAAGCCGGGGCGCCGCCTGCGGATGCCGGGCTGGCGCAGGCGCGGTGGCGGCGCGCACTGGCGGCGCTCGGCATCGACGGCGCGCACCTGCCGGCTGCACTCGATCGCGTCGGGCGCGCGATGGCAACAGTGGCCGCGAGCAAGCAGGCCGGGAAGTTTCTCGATCCGGAGGCGCGGGAAGCGCATTCCGAACTGGCGTTGACCGCGATGATCGACGGCGTCGCGCATGGCCTTCGCGTCGACCGCACGTTCGTCGACGCGGCGGGCGTGCGCTGGATCGTCGACTGGAAAACGAGCACGCACGAGGGCGGCGACCGCGAGACATTCCTCGACCGCGAGCTCGAACGCTATCGCGGCCAGCTCGAGCGCTACGTCCGCGCGATGAAGCTACTGGAGCCCGATCGGGCAATCAGGGCCGGGCTCTACTTCCCCCTGCTCGACGCCTGGCGCGAAATCCAAGGCATTGCTGGTGTCGGGTCGTAGATTCGTACATTCGTCCCTTCGCCGTGCAAAGGATCATCGGCAGATGTACGTATCTACGACCCGGCACCGTCGTTCGGTCAAAGGGTCCCTTCGATCGTGAAGGGGCGGCGGCCCTGGCTGTCGGGCGGCCCGAGAAAGCTCAACGTGTCGAAGATCGCCGGCCCGGCGCCGGGCCCGGGCGCTGCGTCCCCCGACAGGAGGTAGTGGCCGTCGTCATGGAGCTCGACCGCGCCGCGCACGTGCAGCGGCCCGCCGAGGTCGCGCAGGCGCCCATTCAGCGCCGCGCCGCCGACCGTGCCCTCGCCGACCACGAGCTCGAAATCGCCGAGCACCTGGCCATTGGCGCCGGGTGCGCGCAACCTGCGCAGGACCAGCGTGCCCTGCGCGGCGGCCGGCCTGCGCCCGGCAAAGCGCAACTCGCCGACGTCGAGTTCGAGTTCGCCGGACCAGCCCCGCGGCGTCGCAATGCCTTCGAAGATCGCGATCGGCACCTGCCCGTGCAGGTCGCGAGCGGCGAATTCGTCGCCGAAATCTCCCGACAGGTCGCCCGAGACCGCCCCGCCGGGCGGCGTGAGATCCAGCCGGCAGGACCAGCGCAGGACGAGCAGACGCCAGGGATGGCAGGACCATGCGACCGCGCCGAAGGGCCGGCCATCGACCGCGAGCGTGCGAGCGCGACCGGACCAGACCGTTCCCTCCACGCCCGTGATGGCGACACCCTCAGGCAAGCGCCGGGCCAGCTGGTTCGCGGGCAGCATCGCCACCAGGAAGACGAAGAAGGCGGCGATGCCCGCCGTGATGAGGACGCCGCGCTTCATGCCGGGCTCAGCGCCCGTGGATCACGAAAGTCGCATCCACGAGTCCCGGCTCGCCGGATGCCGTGACACTGGCGGTCTCGGTTTCGGCGCCGCGTTCCTTCTGCAGGCGTGCGAGCAGAAGCACCAGGGCATCGAACGGCGCGCCGGCAAAACGTGCGCGCAGCGCGCCATTGCCGGCCGGCTCGATGGCCGCCAGCTTCTCCGCGAGGCCGCCCTCGTGCGCCATGCGGTCCACTGCGATCGTGAGCGACTCGCCGGCCCGCGGGGCAGGCTGCGCCTGGATGCGCGGCGTGGCCGCGACGATGAACGCGAGGTCCTCGCGGCGGCGCTCGACGCGTTCCCTGGCCTTGGCGACCGAAGACCCGAGCTGCAGGATGAGCCCGGCGAGAACCAGGACGACCGCCGCTGCGCCGCCCCACAGCACCAGCCGCCGCTCACGCTCGGCGAGGCCGTGATACCACTCCTGCAGTTTCATTTCGGGCCACCCGCGGCGACGACGAGCTTTGCCTCGACGCCGTTCTCGCCGTTGGTCGTCGAGGCGACGTCGGCCGAGAGCCCGCGTTCATTGATGCCCTGGACCAGGCGCGCGACGACATCGGTGTTCGGCGCCGTGACCTGGAGTTCGAGCGAGCGTTCGCGCCATCCGAGCGATGCGAGCTTCGGGCCGGGCGCTCCGGCCAGCGCGCCGGCGACTGCGGCGAGCTGGCCCAGCAAGCCCGCCGGGTCGGCGGCCCCGGCGCCGGCCAGTCGCTGTTGAACCTGTGCCCGTGGATCATCCAGGCGCTCGACGCCTGGCAGGGCGATGCGGGCGGCCTGGTCAATGGCCGCATCGAGCCGCTTTTGCTCGCCGTGCAGGTGGACGAGGTCGTAGCCGCGCACCCCGATGAGCAGCGCAAGGGCCGCCACCGCGAGGGCAGCCGCTACGCGCCAACGCTGCCATTCGGCGCGCCAGCCCGTGCGGCGCGCGAATTCTCCCTGCAGGAGGGAAAGCGCGCCGGGCTTCACGGCCGCGGCCGCGAGCAATGGCAGCGCGCCGTCGGGCAGGACCTGCAGATCGAGGCTGCCGGTGACCTCGCGCAGCGCCTCGATCATCTCGCGCGAGCGCTGCCAGTCTTCCTGGGAAACGTAGAGCTGTACATGCCGGTCTTCGCCCTCGAGGCCGGCCAACGTGAAGGACTCCGTCAACGGTTCCGCGTCGAGCGCGACCGGGAGGCCCCCCGGCATGCGGACCAGCAGCAACCCGGCATCGATCACCGCGACGATCTTGCCCGGGTTGTCCGGAACGCAGAACGTGTCGGGCACGACCGCCAGCGGCTCGATGCCGGCGGCGGCGAGCGCGCCGAGCCAGCCGCGCATTTCCTCGCGGCGGAGCGCCGCGACGAGGGTGCCGCCCGCGGCATCGGGGGCGCCGATCGCGAAATGGAACTGCTCGACCTCGCCTGCGAGCGATTCCTCCATCGCGTAAGGCACGACCTGCGCGAGCTTTGCGCCCGACCTGATGGGGAGTTCAGGTCGCGCGAGCGTGATGCTCGACCCGGGCGCGACCACGACGACCGGCCGCTCCCGGGCGACCGGCGCTGCATCCGCGAGCGAGCCCGTCGCGACCGGGCCCAGGCGGCCGCCGTCCGCGCCGGTGATGACCCAGCTGCAGGGATCGGCGAGTCGCAGGACGAGGAACTGGTTCATTCAGCCTACTCGGTGCCGGTGGAGCGGATCACGGTGCGTATTGCCGATGGCCCGTTGCGCTCGATCAGACTGTACAGCGTGAATTCGGAGGTGCCAATACGGACGGCCGTCACGGCGCGGAACCAGTTGGTAGTTTCGGAAATTCTTGGCGAAAGCGCCTGCCACTCGTCCTGGCTCATCTGCCCCTTCAGGATGTCAACGGTCGGAAAGCAGCCGTCGCGGCGGTTGGTAGCCAGGAGTTCGGCATCGCCGAATTCCGGGCCGTTCTCCGCCAGGGCCGCGAGGACCGGCGCCTTGGCGGTGCAGACGTTGATCCGCGTCCCGACCGGCAGTGCCGCCACGTAGGGCCGGATGCGCTCGAATTCGTCCCGCGTCATGCCGGGCAGCGCCATCATCTCGGTGGTCGTCGTCACCAGTATGTTCGCGGTGCGGTACGGCGGATCCTGCGCGAGATAGGTCGAGTCTTCCGCGCCGTCCGGGATGCCCGGCAGCGTGTCCTGGTCGATCCAGTCGGCCATCATCCGCGCCCAGCGCGGCTGCGCCCCCACCAGTATCAGCAGGCGCGCGAAACGGGCGACGGAATCCTCGTCCACCTTGCGATTGGAAGTCACGAGGTTGTTGAGGTTGAAGCGGCCCTGCATGTCCTCGAGCGCGCCGCGCACCTCGCCGCCGTCGACCGGCAGCGGCGGCAACGGCTGCGCCCAGGCTTCTGCGAGATTGTCGGTTCCGGAATCCTGCTGGGCGTCGTCATCCAGCACCTCCGCGGCCCAGGCTTCGGCCCCGAGCGCGACATGCCAGCCCTGGTCAAGCGCGACGAGCCCGGTCGTGCGGCGCAGGTCGAGCGCGGCGCGCGTGCCGATGTGCACTGCAAGCACGGTCGCGATCGCGACCAGCACGATGGCGGTGATCAGGGCGACGCCGCGCTGCCTCATCCCGCCACCTCGACCAGGCGCCGGACCTCGCCCCAGTCCGACAGGACGAGCGTGATCTCGACCGCGAGCGGGCGGGCGAACAACTCGCGATCGGCCGTGCTGTTGAACTGCGGCCACTCGGTGATCCATTCGCGGCCCGACGTCAGGTAGCGGATCTCCACGCGCTCGACGCCGGTCAGCAATTCCCGCGTGACGATCGGCGTCGCGAGCGTGACGTCCATGACGGGCCAGTATTCGCGCAGGAGCTTGCCGTCCTCGAGCACGTAGGCTACGCGTTGCGTGGTGCCGCGCGGCGTGCCGGCGCCGTTGGGCCAGCCGGAGCGAGAAAGCTCGGCGAGCGTCGTCCCACTCGCGTCGTGCCGGAGGGAAGCCTCGAATCCGTCGCCGATCGGCTGGCGGATGGGCCGGCGCGTCAGTGTCCGGAAATCCGTGACGACGATCTGCATGGCGCGCTGGACTTCGCGCAGCCGGTCGAGATGGCCTTCGGCATTGACCACGGCGACGCGCGCCTCGGTGACGCCGCGGTAGGCCATGACGCTCATGACCGCAAGGATCACGCAGGCGACGAGTACCTCGATCAGCGTGAATCCCCGCTGGCGCGCGTCGATCATTCCGCGTCTCCCGGATCCGGTTCCTCGTCGTCGCCGTCGCCGCCGCTGCCGTCGTCCTCGCCAGTGTCGTCGCCGTCGTCGGGTCCTCCGGTTCCGTTGCTGAGGTACCAGTCGGGATTCGAGGGTGGCGCGGCGGTTGCCGTCTGTCCGATGAATCCGGCAAGCGTCGCAATCGCGCTGCCATCGGGGTCGGTATCGCGACGGACGCTGACGTCGATGCGCCGCAGGCCCTTGACCTGAGTCTGCGAAACCTTCGAGACCCAGTGCCAGTGCCGGCCCGCGAAGTCCAGTTCGCCCGCGGTCTCCTCGACCGATGGCATCTCGCCGGAGACGCGCATCTCGGTGATGCGGTTGTCGGCAATCCACTCCGCGAAGCTGCGATCGCGCAGCTCGTCGACGTTGTACACGGTATCGCCGATCGTCTTGAAGACCGCGAGCATGCCGACGGCGACGATCGCGAGCGCGACCACGACTTCGATCAGCGTGAAGCCGCGTTCGCTAGCGTTTTTCATCGCCGCGCTCGATCTGGATGCTGCCGTCGATGGCCCCCACCAGTGCCAGCCTCGCGCCGCCCTGGCGGACCAGGGAGAGGCGATAGGGCGTGGTCTCGCCGCTGCCCCAGGCGACCAGCTGCGGCACCCGGTTGTCCGGATTCTTTTCTTCCCGCAACAGTATCGGTCGCCCCTCGATCACGAGCTCGATGGCGAGGTCGGGCGAGAGCTCGTGCGGCTGGAGCGCCGGGTCGCCCTCGACCTCCTTCCAGCGCTGCTCGAAGGCGTCGAAGCGCTGGAACTCGTAGCGCGAGGTCTCAAGCCAGATGCCGTAATCGCGTCCCTCGAGCTCGGCCTGCTCCTGGAGCAGCGCGATGGCGTCGGTGAGCCGCTCGGACTCGCGCTCGATTTCACGGTCCTCGCCGAGCAGGCCGATGGAGACCATCGCGATCGAGGCCATGACGCCGATGATCACGAGCACCACCAGGATCTCGATCAGGGTCATGCCGCGCGTCAAGCGGCGCAGCGGGGCGATGGGCACCGCCGTGGGCCCTCAGGGCGTCACTGCAGGTTCCAGCTGCCGATGTCGGCGTCCGCGTCCTCGCCCCCCGGCTCGCCGTCGGCGCCGAGCGAATAGAGATCGAACGCGCCGCCCTTGGTGCCCGGCTGCAGGTAATGGTAGTCGTTGCCCCAGGGATCCTTGGGAACCGTCGTTGCCCGGAGGTAGCCGCCGGCGCGCCACTTGGGCGGCGGAGGCTCCGGCTTCTCGACCAGTGCCTTCAGTCCCTGGTCCGCGGTCGGGTACCTGTAGTTGTCCATCTGGTAGAAATCGAGCGCCGTCGCGAGCGTGCGGATGTCCTGCTTGGCCGCGGTGACCCGGGCTTCGTCCACGCGGCCCATGATCTGCGGGGCGATCAGGGCCGTCATGATGGCGATGATGGTGAGCACCACCATGATCTCGATCAGCGTGAAGCCGGATTCGCGGCGTGAAATCAGCATGCTGCGCTTCTCCTGCACGGCCGCAATGATAACAGAGGGGTGCCTGGATCCCCGCCGCAGCCGCGGGCAGTGTGACGCTCCGCTCAACCTATAATCCGCCGGGAAGGGAGGGCAGGACTTGAAATTCGCGATGATGTTCCCCGGCCAGGGCTCGCAGTCGGTCGGCATGCTGTCTGCGCTTGGCGACGCCGAACCTGTGGTGGGCGAAACCTTCGGGGAAGCTTCTGCAGTCCTCGGCTACGACCTCTGGGCCTTGTGCCAGCAGGGTCCCGACCAACGCCTCGCCGAAACGGAGCGGACCCAGCCGGCCATGCTGGCGGCCGGAATTGCCGCCTGGCGCGCCTGGAAGCGCCACGGAGGCCCGCAACCGGCCCTGCTCGCGGGCCACAGCCTCGGCGAGTACAGCGCTTTGGTGGCGGCCGGATCCCTGGACTTTGCCGCCGCGATCGCGCTGGTGCGCTTTCGCGGCGAGGCCATGCAGCGCGCCGTCCCGCCAGGCACCGGGGCGATGGCGGCCATCCTCGGCCTCGAGGACGCCGCGATCGAGGCGGCCTGCGCCGAGGCGGCCGACGGCGGCGTGGTGCAGCCGGTCAATTACAACGCGCCGGGTCAGCTCGTCATCGCCGGCGAGGCGAGGGCGGTCGGGCGCGCCATCGAGGCCTGCAAGGCGCGCGGCGCAAAGCGTGCGGTACTGCTGCCGGTGTCCGTGCCATCGCACAGCGCGCTCATGAAGCCGGCAGCCGAGGCGCTGCGTGAACGCCTTGCAGCGCTCGAAATCCGGCCGCCCGAGATTCCGGTGCGCTCATTCGACGCGGGAAACTACGCGGATGCAGTGTCAATTCGGGATGGACTGTATCGCCAGTTGTTCAACCCGGTACGCTGGTCGGCTATCGTGGCGGCGCTCGTCGGCGAAGGCGCGAGAGCGCTCATCGAATGCGGACCCGGCAAGGTGCTGGCGGGCCTCGCGCGTCGCGCACCGGGCGGCCGCGAGCTCACGCTCGGCGCGATCGAATCGCCGGAGACGCTTGCCGCGGCACTCGCGGCCGTGCAGAAGGAGCGACAGACATGATGCCAAAGCCCCTGAGCGGCGAGATTGCACTCGTGACCGGCGCTTCGCGCGGCATCGGACGCGCGATCGCGCTGGCACTCGGCATGCGCGGCGCGACCGTGATCGGCACCGCGACCGGGCTGCCCGGGCGTCGCGGCGATCGACGAGGCGCTGAAAGCCGCCGGCATTGCGGGGCGCGGCATCGCACTCGATGTCGCCGACGGAAACGCCTGCGATGCGGCGATTGCGGACGTCGAAGGCAGGGAGGGCGCGGTCACCATTCTCGTCAACAATGCCGGCATCACGCGTGACACCTTGTTGCTGCGCATGAAGCCCGAGGACTGGGATGCCGTGATCGGGACCAATCTCGGCTCCGTGTTCCGGCTCAGCAAGGCGGTGCTGCGCGGCATGATGAAGGCGCGCAAGGGCCGCATCGTCAACATCGCGTCGGTGGTCGGACTCATCGGCAATCCGGGTCAGACGAACTACTGCGCCGCCAAGGCCGGCATCGGCGGCTTCACCCGTTCGCTGGCGCGGGAAGTCGCATCCCGCGGCATCACGGTCAACGTCGTGGCGCCCGGATTCGTCGATACCGACATGACCAAGACCCTGCCGGAGACGCAGCGCGAGGCGCTTGCGGGCCGGATACCGCTCGGCCGCCTCGGACAGCCCGAAGACATCGCCGAAGCCGTCTGCTTCCTCGCGGGCGCCGGCGCGGCCTGGATCACCGGCGAGACCCTTAACGTCAATGGCGGCATGCACATGGGCTGAAAAGCCCAAGTGAAACAGCAGGTAACAATTGCGTCTGGTAGCCAGTGGGGGGTCCGTGGCATAGAATGGCGACCCCCAGCCGGCTCGCGCCGCCATGGGCATCACTAGGTGAGGGACATCAAACCGATGAGCACAGTCGAAGAACGGGTCAAGAAGATCGTCGCCGAACAGCTCGGCGTGAAGGACGAGGAAGTCACCAGCGACGCGTCCTTCGTGGACGATCTGGGTGCCGACTCACTGGACACCGTCGAACTCGTGATGGCGCTCGAAGAGGAATTCGAGACCGAGATCCCGGACGAGGATGCCGAAAAGATCACCACGGTGCAGCAGGCGATCGACTACATCGTCCAGCACCAGTCAAAGTCCTGAAGCGATTCGCGCCCGCGCCCCGGCCGGACGGCCGGGGCGCGTTCCGTCATTGCATTCTCATCCCGGCCTGAGGTTGACGCCTTGAGCAAGCGGCGCGTCGTCGTCACCGGTCTCGGCATGCTGTCCCCGCTCGGCAATTCCGTTGCCGACAGCTGGGCAGGAGCGCTCGCCGGCAGGAGCGGCATCGGCCCGATCACGCGCTTCGACGTTTCCGCCTTCCCGACGACCATCGCGGGCAGCATCCGCGACTTCGACGTCGCGAAGTACATGCCCGCGAAGGAAGCGCGGCGCATGGACCTGTTCATGCAGTACGGGGTCGCGGCCGGCGCACAGTCAATCGCGGACTCGGGCCTCGAGGTCACCGATGCGAATCGCGCCCGCATCGGCCTCGTTTTCGGCGCCGGCATCGGCGGCCTCGCCACGATCGAGGAGAATTACGGCAAGTATCTCGAGACCAGGACGCCGAAGAAGATTTCTCCGTTCTATATCCCGGCCTCGATCGTCAACATGATCTCGGGCCACCTGTCGATCATGCACGGCATCACCGGGCCCAACCTCGCCGTCGTCTCCGCCTGCACGACTTCGACGCACGCGGTCGGCATCGGCCTGCGCACGATCCAGTACGGCGACGCCGACGTGGTCGTCGCCGGCGGCGCGGAGATGGCGCAGACGCCGACGGCGCTGGGCGGCTTTTCCCAGGCTCGCGCCCTCTCGACCCGGAATGACGAGCCGGCCAAGGCGAGCCGACCGTGGGACCGCGATCGCGACGGATTCGTCATGGGCGATGGCGCGGGCGGCATGGTGCTCGAGGAACTGGGGCACGCGAAGGCGCGCGGCGCACGCATCTACGCCGAGCTCATCGGCTTCGGCATGAGCGGCGACGCCTACCACATCACCGCGCCGCCGGACGACGGCGCCGGCGCGCGGCTGTCGATGGAAAACAGCCTGCGCGATGCGGGAATCAACGGCGACGAAGTGCAGTACGTCAACGCGCACGCGACCTCGACGCCGCTCGGGGATGTCGCCGAGACCATCGCGATGAAGAACGCCTTCGGTGCGCATGCGAAAAAGCTTGCGATCAGCTCGACCAAGTCCATGACCGGGCACCTGCTCGGCGCCGCGGGCGTGGTCGAGGCGATCTTCAGCGTACTCGCGATCCGCGACCAGGTGGCGCCGCCGACGATCAATCTCGACAACCCGGGCGAGGGCTGCGACCTCGACTACGTGCCGCACACGGCGCGGCCGATGAAGATCGAGACGGTCGCCAGCAACTCCTTCGGCTTTGGCGGCACCAACGGCACGCTGATCTTTCGCGCGTTGCGCTGAAGGCCAGCCGGCCCCGGCATGCGGCCGCAGGCTCCGGTGATTCGCGAACTGCCGCTGCGGGCCGACGCGCCGGCCCGGTTGCTCGCGCTGCACGCGCGCAATTCCGCACAGTTTCCCGCATTTCTCGACAGCGCCGCGACCGGCGGCGTACTCGGCCGGTTCAGCATTCTCTGCGCAGCGCCCGGGGACGCGCTCGCGCTGCGCGCTGACGGCAGGCTCGAGGGGCCGGGAAGCGGCGGCCGGTTCTGCGATCGACTTGACGACTGGTGGCGCGCAGAGCGCGGCGCAGTGCCGCCGGAGCCGTGGCCCTTTGCCGGCGGCTGGTTCCTGTACCTGGGCTACGAGCTGGCGGGCGAGGTGGAGCCGACGCTCCGGCTGCCGCCGTCTCCGCTGCCCGTGGTCGCGCTCGCCTGGCGCATGCACGCGGCCATCGTCCATGACCACGCTAGCGGGCGCAGCGTGGCGTTCGCGGAAGCTGCCGTCGATGCCGCCGCGCTCGTGGCCGCATTCGAGGCGGTCGATCCCCTGCCGGAGCCGCCCGCGGCGGCCGCGGCTGGCCCGCTGGCGGAAGACGCGCCCGAGCGATATCTGGAAAGTTGCCGGCGGGCCCTCGGCCACATCGCGGCGGGCGACGTCTATCAGGCGAACCTGGCCAGGTCCTGGCGCGCCCCGATACCGCGCGGCCTGAGCGCCGGCGCCTTGTACCAGCGGCTGCGCGCGGCCAATCCCGGCGCATTTGCGGGCGCGGCGGCGCTCCCCGGATTTACGATCCTCTCGAGCTCCCCGGAGCGCCTGGTACGCGTGCGGGGCAGGCACATCGACACCCGCCCGATCGCCGGCACGCGGCCGCGGCGGCCGGAAGGCGATGCCGCGGCGATCGCCGAGTTGACCGGAAGCCCGAAGGAGCAGGCGGAGCACGTGATGCTGATCGACCTCGAGCGCAACGACCTAGGCCGCCTGTGCGAAGCGGGATCGGTGCGGGTGGACGAATTCATGGCGGTCGAGACCTACGCGCATGTGCACCACATCGTCTCGAACGTGAGCGGCACGCTTCGCCCCGGGGTGGAGCCGGGCGGCGTGATTCGTGCGCTGTTTCCGGGCGGCACCATCACGGGATGCCCGAAAGTGCGCTGCATGCAGCTCATCGGCGACCTCGAAGGCACCGGCCGCGGCGCTTATACCGGCGCGATGGGCTACCTCGCGCGCGACGGCAGCCTCGACCTCAATATCCTGATTCGCACCATGACGCTCGCCAACGGCCAGATCGAACTGCGCGCCGGCGCCGGGATCGTCGCCGAGTCCGACCCTGGACGCGAGCTCGAGGAAACCCGCGCCAAGGCGCGCGGCCTGCTGCGCGCGCTCGAGGGCCCGGGCTGATGCACATCCGCGTCAATGGCGAGGCGCAGGCGACGGTCGATGCGCTCGACCGCGGCCTGCAGTACGGCGACGGCCTGTTCGAGACCGTGGCCGTCGCCAACGGCCGGCCGCGCTTTCTCGACTGGCACCTCGAGCGGCTTGCGAATGGCGCGCGCAGGCTCGCATTTCCGGAACCGGACCTCGAGCGCCTGCGCAGCGAAATCGGCGAGGCCGCGAGTACCCGGACCGCGGCGGTCAAGCTGCTGCTCACGCGCGGCGGCGGCGAGCGCGGCTACCGTCCGCCGCGCGACGCGAATCCGACCCGGATCGTCGCGGCATTCGACGGGCCGGCGGCGGCGCGGTTGCCGGCAGGCGCCCGGGTCGGCTGGTGCCGCACGCGGCTCGGACGCAACCCGGCGCTGGCAGGCATCAAGCACACCAATCGCCTCGAGCAGGTGCTCGCGCGCGCCGAGTGGGATGATGGGCGGATGGACGAGGGGCTGATGCAGGACGACCAGGGCCACGTGATCTGCGCCACGCAGGCGAACGTTTTCGCGCGCATGGGCGGGGGCTGGGTTACGCCCGCGCTCGATGCCTGCGGCGTGGCGGGGGTCATGCGCCGCGCATTCCGCGAATGGCTGAAAGGCCAGGGAATCCCCGTGCAGGAACGAAACGTGTCGGCCCCGGAGCTTGCGTCGGCTTCCGCGCTCGTCCTCACCAATGCGCTGATCGGCGCATGTACGGTGCGCGAACTTGCCGGCCGCCCGCTCGAGGCGGACCCGCACGCGCTCGCCTTCAATTCCTGGCTCGCGCGCCTGTGAACCGCTTGCTCCGCGTCGTTTCACTCGTCGCATTCCTCGCGATCGCCGCCTGGCTCGGCTGGCGGCAATATGAAATGCGCTGGTTGCAGGCGCCGATCCCGGGCCTGCAGCAGCCGATGACGTTCGAGGTGCCGGCGGGCGCGTCACTGGGTGCCGTCGCAAGCGCGCTCGAGCGGCAGGGATTGATGGAGCACCCGGCCACCTGGCGCCGCTACGCGAGCGCCGGCGATCTTGCCACGCGCGTCAAGGCCGGCGAATACCGCCTCGTGCCGGGCAGCTCGCCGGCGACGCTGTTGGCGCAGTTCGTGGCGGGCGACGTGATCCTGCATTCGCTGACGATTCCGGAAGGGTGGACATTTCGCCAGGCGCTCGCCGCGATCCAGGCGCACCCCGACGTCGAGGTCGAGCTGACGGGCCTCGCGGACGCGGCGCTGCTCGCGCGCCTCGGCTTGCAGGGCGGGAATCCCGAAGGACTCTTCTTTCCGGATACCTACCGCTTCCCGCGCGGGACCAGCGACCGCGCGTTGCTGGTGCAGGCGCACGCGCGCCTGGAACGCGAGCTGGGCCTCGCCTGGGCACATCGCGCCGCCGACCTGCCGCTCGAGTCCCCGTACCAGGCGCTCATACTGGCCTCGCTGGTCGAGAAGGAAACCGCATCGCCGGAGGAACGGCCGCTCATCGCCGGAGTCTTCGTCAATCGCCTGCGCAAAGGCATGCGCCTGCAGACCGACCCCTCCATAATCTACGGACTCGGCCAGGAATTCGACGGCAACCTGCGGCGTCGCGACCTCGTGAATGACACGCCATATAACACTTATACCCGCGCCGGGCTGCCGCCGAGCCCCATCGCGCTGGTCGGGCGCGCGGCACTCGAGGCCGCGGTGCGGCCGGCGAAGACCGAATCGCTCTACTTCGTGGCGACCGGTCGCGGCGACGGCAGGCATTTCTTCGCGCGCTCGCTCGTCGCGCACAACGCAAACGTCTCGCGCCATCTCGCCAACCTGCGCGCCGGCGGCGACGTTCAGGTACGCTGAACCGGTGCGCGGGCGGTTCATCACCTTCGAAGGCGTCGAGGGCGTCGGCAAGTCCACGCAGATCGCGCACGCCGCGGAGCACCTGCGCCAGCGTGGAGTCGAGCCGGTAGTCACGCGCGAGCCGGGCGGAACGCCCCTGGCCGAGGAATTGCGTGGCCTCGTGCTCGAACGCGGTCACGGAGCGGTGAGCCCGACCGCGGAGCTGCTCATCATGTTCGCCGCGCGTGCGAGCCACGTCGCGGATGTCATCCGGCCGGCCCTCGCGCGCGGGCGCTGTGTGCTGTGTGACCGGTTCACGGACGCGACCGAGGCCTACCAGGGCGGTGGCCGCGGCGTGAACGCCGGATGGATACGCGAGCTTGCGCGCATCGCGCATCCGCGGCTGTCGCCCGACCTCACCCTGGTGTTCGATGCCCCGGCAGAAATCGCGCTCGTGCGGCTCTCGGGTCGCGGCGCCGCGCAGGACCGGATCGAGGACGAGGACGCCGCATTCTTCGAGCGCGTGCGCAGGTCTTACCTTGCCATCGCGAAGCGCGAGCCGGCGCGCGTGCACGTGGTGGACGCGACGCGGCCCGAGGCCGAGGTCGCACGCGAAGTTGCCCACCTGCTCGACGCCGTGATGTCGGGCCGGAGCCGCTGAACCATGGCGAGCGCGGAACCCGAGGACCTGGTTGCCCTGGCGCCCGTAGCCGGTCCGCTGCTCGAGCGCGCGGGTGTCGCGTGGCTCGGGCCGGTCCGGCGCCAGCTCGAGGAGCAGATTGACCAGGGCCGCCTGCCGCACGGGCTCCTCCTGGCCGGCGCACCAGGCGCCGGGCAACCGGAGATCGCCGCCTGGCTCGCGGCCCGCATCCTCTGTCGCGGCACGAACGCCAGGCCTTGCGGGGCCTGCGCCGACTGCCGCCTCGTGCTCGCCGGCAACCATCCCGATTTGCGCTGGGTCGCGGTGCTGCCGGACAAGAAGGAGATCGGCATCGACCAGGTGCGCGCGCTGTGCGAGAGCCTGGCGCTGCGCAGCTACCGTGGCGGGGCCAAGGTCGCGGTGGTCGCCCCGGCCGAGTCGATGAACATCAAGTCCTTCAATGCGCTGCTGAAGACACTCGAAGAGCCGGCGCCGGATACCTATCTCGTGCTGGCGGCGAGCCGGATCGACCGCATCCCGAAGACAATCCTGAGCCGCACGCTGAAACTACGGCTGCCGTTGCCGGGGCCGCACGATGCCAGCAGCTGGCTGCAAGCCCGGTCGGTCACGGGTGACCTGCCGGCGCTGCTTGCGCTTGCCGGAGGCGCGCCATTTCTCGCCGCCGAGTACGCGAATTCGGGACTCGGGGAACTCGAGCAAGAAATGCAGGAAGCGATTGCCGCGGCGGCGGACAATCGCCTCGACATCGTCGCATTTGCGGACCGGAGCGCGAAAAATGCCCCGGCGGCGCGGCTCGCCTGGCTCGAATTCTGGCTGACGCGCAGCCTGAAGGATGCCGCACGCGGGAGTGATCTGGTTAACAATAATCGTTTACGATGGTTGCGGCCGCCCGGGCAGGAACCGAAGATACGGGCGGGCTACGGCCTGCTTGACCGGTTGCGCGAAGCGCGACGGCAAGTCGGCGGTCCTCTCAATACGCAGCTCCTGTTCGAGGAGCTCTCGGTCCTGCTGGCAGCCCTGGTCGGGCGACGGCAAGTCCAGCCGGGGGAAGGAACGGATTGAAAATGCGCGCGCCATCCACCAAACCGGGCCTGCTGACGCTGACGATCAAGGACAAGAGCGCGCTGTACCTCGCGTACATGCCCTTCGTGAAGAACGGGGGACTGTTCATACCGACCAACAGCAGCTACCGGCTCGGCGACGAGGTGTTCATGCTGCTGAATCTGATGGGCGAGGAAGAGAAACTCCCGGTCGCAGGCCGCGTGATCTGGCTGACGCCCAAGGGCGCGCAAGGCAAGCGCACGGCCGGCATCGGCGTCCAGTTCAGCGAACAGGACCGCGGCACCACGCAAAAGAAGATCGAGTCCTACCTCGCCGGCGCGCTCGGCGGCGACAAAGCCACGCACACGATGTAAGCAAAAAGGGGACAGTCACTTTTAAAAGTGACTGTCCCCTTTTCGCCTTTTCCGTTTATTCCGGCCCGAGTCGGTTGCCGGTCATGCCTCCCTGGAGGCAATAGGCGTCGAATCCCCGTTCGGACAGAAGGAACGCGGCAGCGGAACTGCGCCGTCCGGTATCGCACACGGCGACGTAGGGCGTTTTCGTGTCCAGCGTCTTGACCTTCAGCCGGATGAAGTAGAGCGGCACGCTGAGCGCATCGTCGAGGTGGAAGGTCTCGAACTCCGAGGGCAGCCTCACGTCGAGCCACTTGGCTCCGCGCTCGACCAGTTCGCGCGCGCGCGGCAGGTCGACCCAGTGCAGCAGCGGCTCGTTCAGCAGTTCCTTGAAGTCGTCCTTGCCAAGCCGCACCAGCGCGCCGTCAGTCTGCATCGTGATCGTGGCGTTGCGCTTGCCGTCGGATATGAGCGCCTCCTCGCCGAAGGATTCGCCGACACCGAGCTCCGCGAGCTTCAGGCCGTCGCGATTCATGGGCGTTTCGCGCGTGACGACCGCCGAGCCCTTCGTGATCACGTAGAAATAGTCGCCATCGTCGCCCTGCTTAATCACGACCTCGCCGGCGCGGCAGGCGACGTGCTGCATGCGCATGAACAGGGCCTGCAGGTTGGCCGGCGGGATGCGGTGGAACGCCTTGGTCTGCAGCAGCACGGTCATCCAGTCGTCGCCGTCGGAATTGCCGCCGCCCGCGATCTCGCTCACCTCGTAGGAGCCTGTCTGGTCCCAGGTGATCATGACGTCGAGCAGATCCGAGTCGATCGCGACGTAGGTGAGGTCCGAGAGGGCGCGCGCGGTAAAGCGCCGCGGCTGGCCCGGGGCGACCGCGATGCGCGCCTCGGGCGTGCCTGCACGCAGCATCGAAACCGTGCGGTCGCCGACGCGCAGCTCGAGCTCGCCGCCGACCAGGTAGATCGTGCGCTTGTCGGATTCGCCTTCCTTGAACAGTACGCGGCCGGAATCGAGCTCCTGCAGCCGCGTCTTCTTGGCAAGCGCATGCAGGTTCTCGCGCTTCAGCCCGTCGAGGGGGCTGAAGCTTCGGAGCACATCGAGTTCGACCGGCTTGTCTTGCGTCATTTCAGGTTGCGTCGCGGCAGGCAATGACCTCCCTCGCGGGCGCGAATCCTATCATAGCCTCGCAGCGCGCTACCCGCCCGCCCCAAGCGCGCTCCAGCCGGCATCCGGTTTGAAGCGCAGTCCGTACGCGGCAGCCAGCGCCTCGAGCCGCTCGACGATTGCGGGCACGCCGCGCGCGCGGGCGTAGTGCAGCGGGCCGCCGCGGAATGGCGCGAATCCCGTGCCGAAGATCATGCCCGCATCGAGCAGATCGGCATCTTCGACGACGCCCTCGCGCAGGCATGCGACCGCTTCGTTGAGATATTGCAGGATCATGCGATCGATCAGGTCGGCGGGCGCCCGGCCTTGCGCCGGCGGCTTCACCGGCTTGCCGTCGCGCCATTCGTAATAACCGCGGCCGGATTTCCGGCCGAGGTGGCCGGCTGCCAGCAGTTCCGCGGTCCCGCGCGGCACCGGCAGTCCAAAGGCTTCTGCGAGGATCTTGCCGACGTGCGCGGCCACATCGAGCCCGACGGTATCCGCGAGCTCGATCGGTCCCATCGGCATGCCGAACTCGACGGCGGCACGGTCGATCAGCGCGAGCGGCACGCCTTCGTCCGCCGCCAGCATGGCCTCGGTCATGTACGGCATCAGCACCCGGTTCACGACGAAGCCCGGCGAGCTGCGGCAGGGCAGGGGCAGCTTGTCGAGGCGGCGCGTGAAAGCGAGGGCGTCCTCGACGATTTCCTGCCGCGTGGCCGTGGACCGGATGATCTCGACCAGCATCATCTTGGCGACCGGGTTGAAGAAGTGCAGCCCGACCAGTCGCCCCGGGTCCGCGAGCTTCCGCGCCAGGTCCTCGAGCACGATGCTCGAGGTGTTGGTGGCGAGGATCGCGCCATCCTTCATGCGCGGCTCGAGCTTCGCGTACAACTCGCGCTTGGCTTCGGCATTCTCGAAGATCGCCTCGACGACGATGTCGGCCCCGGGCACGCCGGCGCCGTCGACGTCCGCGGTGAGGCGCGCTGCCATCTCGGCGGCTTTGCCGGGGTCGCCGGCCCGTTTTGCAAAGAATTCCCCGGCGCGCCTGAGCGCCGGCTCGACGTACTTCATCTCGCGGTCCTGCAAGGTGACGGTCAGGCCGCGCGAAGCGCACCAGGCGGCGATGTCGCCGCCCATGACGCCCGCGCCGACGACGTGCACGCGCGCGAACCTGCGCGCCGACTTGGCGCCGAGCGCCTTCATGCGGTTCTGGAGGAAGAAGACGCGGACCAGGTTGCGCGACTGCTCGGTCAGGAAGAGCTTCGCGATCGAGCGAGCTTCCGCCTCGTAAGCGGCCGCGCCCGAGGCGCCATGGCGCTCGAACAGGTCGATGATCGCGTACGGGGCCGGGTAGTGCTTCGGGTTCGCGCGTCGCGCCACCTGCTTGCGCGCCGCGCCCGCGACGAAGGTGCGCAGCAGCGGCCAGGCGAGGGCACGCTGCGTAAAGGGCGGCTGGTGGCGCGGCGGCGCCGCGAGAACGATGTCCCGCGCGGCGGCCAGCATTTCCGTGCGCGGGGCGAGACGGTCGACGAGGCCGAGCCTCAGGGCATCCTTCGCCCGCACCGACTTGCCGGTCAGCATCAGGTCGAGGGCGGCGCTCGCGCCGATGAGTTGCGGCAGTCGCACCGTGCCGCCGAAGCCCGGATGAACGCCGAGCTGGACCTCCGGAAGGCCGAGATTCAGCTTGCCGTCGTCGGCGCCGACGCGGTACCGGCAGGCGAGCGCCAGCTCGAGTCCGCCGCCGAGCGCGAAGCCGTGGAGAGCGGCGACGGTCGGCATCGGCAGGCCTTGCAGGCGGTCGAAGACCTTCTGGCCCTCGCGCACCAGGCGATAGGCTTGATCGAGGTCGTCGAGCTTGCCGAACTCGGAGATGTCCGCGCCGGCGACAAAGCCGTTCTCCTTCGCCGAGCGGACGATGACGGCGCGCGGCGCGGCTGCCTCGATTTCCGCGATGCATTCGCCCAGTTCCTGCATCGGCTCACGGCCCAGCGTATTCGTGCTGCTGGCCGCGAGGTCGAAGGTCAGCGTCGCGACGCGGTCGGCGTCGGTCTCGAGGCGCCAGTGCTTAAGGGGACTCGGCATCGTTCGGAACCCGCGTCAGGAAGATGCCCGATTATGCGCTCCCGGCGGCCCTCACGCCTTTGCGACGGCCTCCGCGCGCGGCGCCTGCACGAAGCCGGGATCGACGTCGAAGTCGAATACCAGCGGCAGGTGATCGGAGAGCGGCACCGTCGGGATGTCGAATCCCTTCGGCACGATGCCCTGGCCGTAGAGGATGAAATCGAGTTCCTTGCGCGGCCAGCGGCTCGGGTACGAGGGGAGGCTGGCGATGTTGGCGCTGCGCAGGCCAGCCGCCTGCATGAACAGGTAGATCTCGTGTTCGCCCCAGAAAGTGTTGAAATCCCCGGCGACGATCACCGGCTTCGTCTGCCTGCGCACCAGCTGGTGCAGGTGGCGCAGCTGGTAGTGGCGGTGCCGGAACTTGAGCGACAGGTGCACCAGGAAAACGGCTACGTCTTCCAGCTCGAGCTCGATGATCAGCTTCTTGATGCCGGTCTCGAAGTAGTGGAAGCGCTCGCCGTGCACGCGCGATGCGGCGAGAAAGGCGTTTGCCTGCTTGCGCACGATCGGCATGAACTGGTTCAGCGAGTCCTCGCCGTACTTGCACTGGTAGGTCGAGTAATGCGAGAGGTGGCTCGCAATGAACTCGGCCTGGTTGATCATGCCGCTCCTGATCGATCCCGTGTCCACCTCGATCAGCCCGACGATGTCCGGGTCGCGCTCGGCGATGAAGTCGGTGATGCGCTCGAGGATCTGCCTGCTGCTGCGCAGGTAACCGGCGCCGGGGACCGGCAGGTGGAAGGCCGGACCCGTGCCGGTCGCGTAACGGATGTTATAGACGAGCAGCCGCATCAGGAGTGCCGGTACCCGGGTTCGCCTAAAAGACGTATTCTACTGGCTGTATGACTGTAGATACGGCAAGCACGATGACCGAGGGCGATCCCATTCGCCTGTTCGTCACGCACCTGTATGCGCCGGACGAGAGCTACTTCCGGGTTTTCGAGTATCTCGAGAGCCAGCCGAACTTCTATTACAAGAATCTCGCGACGCCGGACCGGCCGCCGCGCAGCAAGGAAAAGGAGGCAATTCGCGAGGACCTCCGTCGGCAGATGACTGACGCGGAAGTCGTGGTCGTGCTGTCGACGCTCTACCTGCGCGACCCGACGTCTATTGAGTACCAGTGCCTTTACGCGCAGTCCTGCGACAAGCCGCTGGTCGTGCTGGAGCCTTTCGCGACGACCGAGGAAGTGCCGGCGAAGCTTCGGGAAATGGCGGACGAGGTCGTGCCCTGGAACGGGCGGGAAATGGGGGATGCGATCCGTCGCCAGGCGCGTCACGAGGATACGACGCGCTGGGACGTGATTGAGTTCAAGCTCGATTGAGGCTGATCAGCGTCGGGATCCGTGAGGAGCCGGAATCGCCGGCGGCGCGGGCATGCCCCTGCCCGTGCGGCTTGGACGGCGCCACGAGGCTGGTACGATGCAAAGTATCGAGCAGCGAGATGATGCGGGCGGCGCAGGCGTCGGCCTCGCCGATCGACATCTTGCGTACCGTCGCGGTCACGGGGCACTCCCCATGCTGCGGCCGTATACGCGTCATCGACTGGCGCAGGGCCTCGAAGTCCTGTCGGACTTCCCCCGGAAGGTCCTGCGCCGGCAGGTCGATCAGATGGCGCGTAAACGCGTCGGTAAGGCGCTGCTTGAGCGCCGTAGACTTGGCCAACTCGAGCGTGGCCTTATGCAAGCTCTCCCAGGCGGCTCCACTCACGGTGTTATTGCTCCCTGACTTGCGCGCTTTTGATTTCTAGTCCGATGGAAAGGTAGTCAGTCCCAGTTCCCGAACACCGCGCATCGATTCGAAGTTCCCCGTAACATCAAATCGATACGAGCTGAATATAGCGCGATTTCTACGTCAGGGAAGGGCCGCAGGGGCGGTTTCTTGCGCTATGTCAAGAAATTCGGTTCTATGGAACCGGGAATATTGTCCAAGGCCGGGGCTCATGACCGAACCGCAAGCCCAGAAACAGGTGCCCATCCTGGCAGCCCTGGCCCAGGTGACCCGGCTTCAGATCCTCGACTGCGTGGCCGGGGCCGGCCCCGACGGGGTCGCGGCAGGGGAGATTGCCCGGGTCCTGCGTTGCCCGGCTTCCACCCTTTCGTTTCACCTCAAGGAATTGAGCCGCACCGGGGTCCTGGCGGCACGTCCGGCAGGGCGCTTCATCCGCTATTCGCTGCGCAGGCCGGCGCTGGCCGCACTCGCTGGCTATATCGCCGGACTGGCGAGCAGCGGCCGCGCGTCACGGCCGCGCAAGGCGGGCAGCCGATCCGGCCGGCGTGGGCGTACGGCGGACGCGAGCCAGCTGACGATCTTCGGGGACTGAGACCGGGCTCATCTCAATTGCGCACGAGGTGGGCGACGAAGTCGTCCACGGTCGTTGCATCGAGTCGCGACGGATCGGCGAACAGCGCTTCGATGCGCCGGCACTGTTTCTCCGGAAACACCGGCGGGAGGGAGCCGCGGAATTTCTCCACCAGCACGGGATAGCCCTCGGCGCGGCGCCGGCGATGACCTATCGGTGCGTCCACGTGTACGCGCTGCGTGCGGGTTCCGTCCTTGAAGAAGACCTGGATCGCGTTGCCGATGAAGCGCTTGTCCGGGTCGTAGTAGCCGGCGGTGAACGCGGCGTTTTCCCGTACCTGCATCCGGTCACGCAGCGCATCGACGCGCGGGTCACGCGCGACGGCGTCCTCGTAGTCGGCGGCGGCCAGGCGGCCGTGGATCAGCGGGATCGCGACCATGTACTGGATGCAGTGGTCGCGGTCGGCCGGGTTGGCGAGCGGCCCGGTCTTGTCGATGATGCGCACGCCCGGCTCCTGGGTCTCGATGTCGATGCGCTCGATCGCATCGAGCCGGTCCTTCACCTCGGGATGCAGGCGCATCGCGCACTCGACCGCAGTCTGCGCGTGGAATTCGGCCGGGAAGCTGATCTTGAACAGCACGTTTTCCATGACGTAGCTGCCGAATGCCTGCTCGTAGACGAAGGGATTGCCGCGGAACAGCGCGTCGTAGAAACCCCATTGCGGCGCCGTGAGCGCGGAGGGATAGCCCATTTCGCCGCGCATCGCGATCAGCGCGAGGCGCACGCCGCGGCTGGTGGCGTCGCCCGCGGCCCAGCTCTTGCGCGAGCCGGTGTTGGGGGCGTGGCGGTAAGTGCGCAGCGCCCCGCCGTCGATCCAGGCATTGGAGACCGCATTGACGACCTGTTCCTCGCTTCCGCCCAGCATCGCCGCGACCACGGCCGAGGTCGCGACCCGCACCAGGATCACGTGGTCCAGGCCGACGCGGTTGAAGGCGTTCTTCAGCGCCGTAACGCCCTGGATCTCGTGCGCCTTGATCATGGCGGTCAGCAGGTCGCGTACCGTCGGCGGCCTGCCGCCTTCGGCGACGCCCTTGCGCGCCTGCCAGTCGGCGACCGCGAGGATGCCGCCGAGGTTGTCGGAGGGATGTCCCCACTCGGCGGCGAGCCAGGTGTCGTTGAAGTCGAGCCAGCGGATCATCGCGCCGATGTTGAACGCGGCTTGCACCGGGTCGAGCTCATAGCTCGTGCCCGGCACCCGCGCCCCGCCCGCCATGGTCGCCCCGGGAACGACCGGTCCCAGCATCCGGGTGCAGGCCGGGAAGGCGAGTGCCTGGAAGCCGCAGGCAAGCGTGTCCATCAGGCAATAGCGGGCCGTCTCATAGGCAACGTCGCTCGCGATGCGCGCGTCGCGGGCATAACGTGCGATGTCGACGAGCACGCGATCAGGAGCGGGCCGCTCGGCGGAGCGGGTGTCGTGGTTGCTCATGGCAGGCTTACCTTTCGCCGGCCGGCGGAACCTTGCGCGGCTCCGGGCCCGTGTAGTTCGCGCTCGGGCGGATGATCTTGCCGTCGGCTCGTTGCTCGATGACGTGCGCCGCCCAGCCGGTGGTGCGCGAAATGACGAACAGCGGGGTGAACATCGCGGTCGGCACGCCCATGCGCCGGTAGGCGACTGCGCTGAACCAGTCGAGGTTGGGGAACATCCGCTTTGCCTCCCACATCACCGACTCGACCCGCTCGGCGATGCGGTAGCGCAGGAATTCCCCGGACTCAGCCGAGAGCTGTTCCGCGACGCGCTTGATGATGACGTTGCGCGGGTCGGCGAGCGTGTAGACCGGGTGGCCGAAGCCGATGATGACTTCCTTCGCCGCGACGCGGCGGCGGATGTCGGCCTCGGCCGCGTCGGGGTCCGCATAGCGTTGCTGGATCTCGAATGCCGCTTCGTTGGCGCCGCCGTGCTTCGGTCCGCGCAGCGCGCCAATCGCGCCTGTTATGCAGGAGTACATGTCCGAGCCGGTGCCGGCTATGACGCGGGCGGTGAATGTCGAGGCGTTGAATTCGTGCTCGGCGTAGAGAATCAGCGAAGTGTGCATCGCGCGCACCCAGCTTGCCTTCGGCGCCGAGCCGTGCAGCAGGTGCAGGAAGTGGCCGCCGGTGGAGTCGTCGCCGGTCTCGACCTCGATGCGCCGGCCGCCCTGCGAAAAATGGTGCCAGTAGCAGAGCATCGAGCCGGTACAGGCGACCAGCCTGTCGGCGACCAGGCGCGCGCCCTCGGGCACGTGCGCGGGATCCTCCGGCGCCTCGCAGCCGAGCGCCGAGACGCCGGTGCGCAGCACGTCCATCGGGTGTGCGGTCGCGGGGATCTGCTCGAGTATCGCGCGCAGGCGCGGCGAGAGGCCGCGCAATCCCCGCAGCCGGCGCTTGTAGGCGGCAAGTTCCGCCGGGTTCGGCAACTTTTCGTGGATCAGCAGGTAGGCGATCTCCTCGAATTCGCAGGACTCTGCGATGTCGAGGATGTCGTAGCCGCGATAGTGCAGGTCATTGCCGCTGCGGCCGACCGTGCAGATCGAGGTATTGCCCGCGACCACGCCCGAGAGCGCGACCGACTTCTTCGGCTTGAAGCCCGGCGCAGGCGTCGCGCCGCCGCTCACGCCTTGCCGTCCCGGTCGCGGCTGAAGAGCTCGTCGAGCTTGCGCTCGTACTCGTGGTAACCGAGGACGTCGTAAAGTTCGTCGCGCGTCTGCATCCATTGCACCATGGTCTTCTGCGTGCCGTCCTTGCGGATGGCGCCGTACACGGCAAGCGCCGCGCGGCTCATCGCGCGGAAGGCGGAGAGGGGATAGAGAACCAGGCGGACCCCGGCGTCGCCGAGTTCCGCGGCGGTGAAGAGCGGCGTGCGGCCGAACTCGGTGATGTTGGCGAGCACCGGCACGGAGAGCGTCCTGGTGAACTCGCGGTACTCGTCGAGCGTCGTCAGCGCCTCGGCGAAAATCATGTCGGCGCCCGCATCCACGTAGGCGGCCGCGCGTTCGATCGCAGCCTGCTGTCCCTCGACCGCATGCGCGTCGGTGCGCGCCATGACCACGAAGTCGTCGTCGCCCCGGGCGTCGACCGCCGCGCGCACGCGGTCGGCCATCTCGATCGCCGGCACCAGCTCCTTGCCGGGCCGGTGCCCGCAACGCTTGGCCTGCACCTGGTCCTCGAGGTGCAGGCCCGCGGCGCCGGCCCGGATCAGTTCGCGCGTCGTGCGCGCGATCGAGAACGCAGCGCCAAAGCCGGTATCCGCATCCACCAGCAGCGGCAGTTCCGTGGCCGCGCAGATCCGGTGCGCATCCTCGGCGACATCGTTGAGGCTCGTGATGCCGAGATCCGGCAGTCCGAAAGAGGCATTGGCGACGCCAGCGCCGGAGAGGTAGAGGGCGCGGAATCCCGAGCGCTCGGCGAGCAGGCCGGCGTAGGCGTTGATCGCGCCGACAACCTGCAGCGGGCGTTCGGCATCGACGGCGGCGCGCAGGCGCCACCCCGGGGAAGTCTCGGTCATGCCGCAATGATACATGGGGCCGGAGAGCGGCAATCGCTGCGCCGGCCTCGAGGGTGGTGGCACAATGCGGGTGCCAAAACCGTGCGAGGGTCCGACGATGAGCAAGGGCATGGACAAGAAGCGCGAGACGAAGAAGAAGGCGCAGCACACGAAAGACGAGAAGCGCGCCTTGAAGCGCGAGAAGAAGCGCCTCAAGGGCCTGATGTAAGTTGCTCGCCTACGTCTTCTGGCATGTGCCGCGCGAGGGCGTGGCGGCGCACGCGTATGAGTCGCTGCACCGCGAATTCCATGCGGTGTTGCAAGGCTCGAACGTCAACGGCCTCGTCCGCGTGAAGGTTTACGGGCTCGCAACGATCCCATGGCTCGGCGGCAAGGCAGGGTACGAGGACTGGCACTTGCTCGAGGGCTCGGCCGCGCTCGACTTGCTGAACCGCGCGGCCGTCAGCGGCATGCGCCAGCTTCCGCACGATCGCATTGCCGCCATGGCTGCCGATGGCATCGCGGGGCTTTACGGCATTCGCCAGGGCCGCCCGATCGAGCCGCGCATCGCCTACTGGCTGTCGAAACCGGCCGGCATGGGTTACGCCGACTTCGAAGCTTCGCTGGCGCCGCTCGTGGCCGACGGCTGCTGCCTGTGGGGTCGGCGCATGACGCTCGGGCCGACACCGGAGTTCTGTCTGCATGCGCCGGGTGCGCGCGTGCTGCCGCATCCCGCGATTGCCATCGAAACCCAGCTGTTACCAGGGGAGGCCGCAACGTGAAGGCCTATGTCATCGTCAATGTCGCGGTCCAGGACGCGGAGCGCTACAAGGACTACGTCAAGGCGGCGACGCTGACCGTCGTAAGCTACGGCGGCAGGTACATCGTGCGCGGCGGGCGCGCGGAACGGCTCGAAGGCAGCCTTGCGGTGAACCGCGTTGTCGTGCTCGAGTTCCCGAGCTACGCGCAGGCGAAATCCTGGTACGAATCGGCCGAGTACCGCGAAGCGGCTGCGATCCGCCAGTCCTGCTCGACGGGCGACCTGGTCCTGGTCGAAGGCATGCCCTGATCCGCGACTGACGGCGGAGGAGGGCGCGAATCAGGCCTGAACCTGCTCCTGCCGATGGCGCAGGCGCAGCCCGAGTCCCGCCATGGTGCCCACGACCGCGCCGATCAGGTGCGCCTGGGGAACCACCGCGATCCGCAGCACTTCGTGGACCGGGAAGCTCGCGTCCCAGGGCTGCTCGATGAGGACTTTCAGGGTGCCAACGACGAGTGCCGCGATCGCGAGCCAGCGCAGGCGACCCATGGCAGTCCCGATCCAGACGACGCACCCTGCGAAGTAGATCGCATGCAGCACGTCCGAGAGTCCCCGATACCACGCGAGCTCGGGCAGCAGCAAGCGGAACGCGAGCGAAATCGCGACCGGCGCCGCGAGCAGTATTCCGAAGAACTCCGCGGCCCGCAGCCGCTCCTCGAACAGCCGTCCCAGCAGCAGCAGCGCTGCCGCATTCAGGACCGCGTGCAACAGCGTCAGGTGCACAAAATGGGAAGTCAGGAGCCTCCACGGCTCCGAGAAGGCAGCCGCCCGACGATATTCGAGCGCCTCGCCGAACGAGAAGATCTGCGCCGCCAGCACGAAGGCGATGACCAGCGTAAGTCCGATTGCGTAGCTGCGGCGCATGGGCGGATGATGCCTGAGCGGGGAGCCGGGCGGTTGCGCCTGGCCGTGGCGCAGGGTCCCGGCAAGCATGGAAACAAGGCTCTTCAGCCAGATTGCGATTTCGCTGCTGCTCGGCCTGCTGATCGGCTTGCAGCGGCAGCGCGCGGAATCCCACATCGGGGGCATCCGCACCTATCCGCTCATCGCCGCCTTCGGCACCCTCAGCGGCTGGCTCGCGCTGGAGCACGGCGGCTGGATCATCGCCGCGGGTTTCGTCGCACTTGCGGCGCTGCTTGTCGCCAGCAACATCCTGCTCGCGCGAAGCGGCAACCAGGACCCTGGCCAGACCTCCGAGGTTGCAGCGCTGCTCCTTTACGGTATCGGCGCCTACCTCGTGACCGGCCACTTCGAGATCGCAGTCGCGGTTGGCGTCGTGATCGCGGTACTGCTGCAATACAAGGACCCGCTACACGCATTTGCGTCGCGCATCGGCGGCCGCGACGTCACGGCCATCATGCAGTTCGCACTGATCTCGCTTGTCATACTGCCCGTGCTTCCGAACCGGAATTTTGGTCCTTACGAGACGCTGAATCCGTTCCAGACATGGCTGATGGTCGTGTTGATCGTCGGCATCAGCCTCGCCGGCTATGTCGCCTACAAGCTGCTTGGCGCACGCCAGGGCGCCGTGCTCGGCGGCCTCGTCGGCGGGCTCGTGTCCAGCACCGCGACGACCGCGAGTTTCGCACGGCGCGCCGCTTCCGAGCCCGCGAGCGCCGGCCTTGCCGCGCTCGTCGTGGTGGTCGCGTCGGGCGTCGTGTACGCGCGCATCCTGGTCGAGATCGCGGCCGTCGCCCCGGGCCAGGTGCGGGCGATGGGGCCGCCCGTGGCCGCCATGCTGGCAGTCTGCGCGACGACCGCGGCCGGGCTGTGGTTGCGGTGCCGCGGCGAGAAGTCCCCGCAGGCGGAGCAGGGGAACCCGGCAAACCTCAGGGTCGCGCTGCTGTTCGCCGCGATTTATGCCGTCATTTCGTTCGCTGTCGCGGCGGCGCAAGCGGAATTCGGGAACGGAGCGCTGTATCCGGTCGCGGCGCTCTCCGGCCTCACGGACATGGACGCGATCACCCTTTCCACGTCGCAGCTCGTCGCGGCGGAGCGCCTGCACCCGGAGACGGCGTGGCGATTGATTCTGGTCGCCTCATTTTCAAACTTGCTCTTCAAGGGCGGCATGATCGCGGCGATCGGCGGGCGCGTGCTCTTTGCGCGCGTTGCACCCGCCTTCGGACTCGCCCTCGCAGGCGGTGGCCTGATCCTCTGGATGTGGCCGGTTGCAGGCTGACGATGAGTGGCATACAAGAGGATCTCTGCACGAGGAGAGCCCGCCATGAACGGAATCCGGGCAGCGACGACCGCGGTGTTTGCGATGCTGGCGCTGATTTGCATCGGCGCCGGTGCGCAGGACCAGGCGGCCGATCCCGCGGCCTTCCAGGCGGCGGTCGAGGAGGCGAAGGCACGGCTCAATCTGACGCCCCAACAGGAGGCGCAGCTCAAGCCGCTTGTGCAGGAACGAAACGCGGCGCTCAAGGCCATACGCGACAAGTACGCGGCCGATCACTCGCGCCGCGCGCGGCGCGCCATGTTCAAGGAAGCGCAGCCCGTCGTCGAGAACTACCAGGCCCGCGTGCGGACGATCCTGGACGATTCACAATACGCGGAATGGGAACGGATGCGCGAGGACGCGCGCAAGCGGCTCAAGCAGAAATACAAGGACGGCAAGCTGCCCGATTGAGGCAACGCATATTCCAGCCGACAGCCTGACAGGTAGTTGCCTCTGCGGCGCGGTGCGCTTCAAGGTGGCGGCGCCGTTCCCGTTGCTCTATCAGTGCCATTGCTCGCTGTGCCGCAAGCAGGGCGGGTCGGTATCCAATACGGGCCTGATCGTTGCCGCGGACAAGTTCCGCTGGGTCGCGGGCGAGGCCACCGTCGGGGAATGGCAACGGTCGACGGGATTTCGCTCGTACTTCTGCAAAACCTGCGGATCGACGGTCCCGAACCCGCTGCGAGATTCAGGCTACGTCTGGGTGCCTGCCGGTGCGCTCGACAATGATGCTGCACTCATGATCGGCGTGCAGTTGTTCCTCGGATCGAGAATGAGCGGGGATGTGCCGAGGGGCGAGGGACTGCAATTCGAGACCGCGCCGGGCCTCACGGAGCTCATCGCAATTCTGCATGGGGATACGGCAGCGGAGCGGTGATCTAGTGGAGCCAAACACCGGCGCCACGGGAATCCGGACCGTATGCTGCTTTCGGGCAAGTCTTTATGCATGAGGGGACTGCGCATGAGTGATTCCGCTATCGTCTTCCTGCTTGTTCCGGGCTTTTTCCTCGGCGTTCTGTTGTTCGTCGAGGTCGGGCGCCGGCTGGGAACGCGGCAGCCCGAAGAGGAGACTCAACGTGACAGCCAAGTCCGCAGCGCTCTGGAGAACGCGATCTTCGCCTTGCTCGGGTTGATGATCGCCTTCGCCTACGCCGGGGCGGCTTCACGGTTCGAGACCCGGCGAAACCTGACCGTCCAGGAAGCCAACGCGATCGGCACCGCTTACCTGCGCCTGGACCTGCTGCCCGCAGCCGCGCAGCCGGCGTTGCGGGAAAAGTTCCGGCAATACGCCACGGCGCGCATTTCGCGCTACCAGGTGCTGCCCGACGTCGCGGCGTCCGAGCTACAGGCGGCGCGCTCCGAATCGCTGCAGGCCGAGATCTGGACGGATTCCATCGCGGCCTTGTAGGGAGCCGAATCCACTGCGCCGCTCCCGCTGCTGCCGGCGTTGAACGAAATGATCGATATCACGTCGACCCGAGCCATCATGCTGGAGACGCACACGCCGCCGGTCATCCTGGCCGTGCTGGCCATGCTCACGCTCGTGTGTACGATCCTGGTCGGCAACCGACTTGCCCGAAAGCGCACCCGCGGTCCGGCCATCCACACGCTCGGTTTTGCGCTCGTCCTCACGGCCACGCTGTACGTCATCTTCGATCTCGATCACCCTCGCTTCGGACTGATCCAGCTGGACTACGTCGACCAGGCGCTGTCGAGTGTGCTCGCGAACATGAAATGAACCCTGACGGGAGCCCAGTTGTGGGCCTCCGGTTATGAGTTCGCATAATGTATATTATGGTAAATAACGGATATTCCACAGCGAAGCGCAAAGCCCGATTTTCCGGCTCCAGCGCCGCATGAGACAGAATCCCTGCGGGCGCTTCCTGCCCTCTTTGCGCGCCACGAGCGATACACTACCGCGCCTCATGGCATGAGCACCCGCATGGCCGATCCTGAAGACGTCTTCGTCAGCTACTCGCGCCAGGACAATGACAAGGTCCAGGCCCTCACGGGCAAGCTGCGCGCCGCCGGCGTCGGCTTGTGGATGGACGTGAGAAACATTGACGGCGCCGCCATGTGGGGCGAGGAAATCGTCAATGCGGTCGCGAAATCCAAGGTGCTGTTGCTGCTGGTATCCAAGACTTCGGTGACCTCGCAGAATGTGGTCAAGGAAGTCCTGCTAGCCAGCGAGCGCAAGGCGCACATCCTGCCGGTTGACCTCGAGTTGACCGAGATTCCAGGAAGCCTGCAATACGCGCTGGCCGGCATCCAGCACATCGAGTATTTCCGCGGCGATCCCGACGATCACATGCGATCCATTCTGCGGGCGCTGGAGCGTCTCGGCGTCAGGTTGGCAGCGAAACCGGCGGCGGCACCCTCCTCCGTCCCGACGCCCGCGCCACCGGCGCAGTCTGCGGAACCGGCCGTGTCTTTCGATCCCGACAGCCTGATGCGCTCCGGCGCGCTCGCGGTCCTGCCATTCGACAACATCAGTCCCGATCATGACGCCGACTACTTCAGCGACGGCCTGACCGAGGAGTTGATCGCGCGGCTCTCGCTCGTGAGCGAGATCGAGCTCGTCTCGCGCTGGGCCTCGATGCAGTTCAAGGGCGCGCGCAAGGACCTGAAGTCGATCGCCACGGAGCTGGGGGCCCGCTACATCATCGGCGGCAGCGTGCGTCGGGCCATGGACTCCGTCCGCATCACCGTGCAGCTCGTCGACGTCGTGACCAACCGGCAGATCTGGGGCGACACCTACAAGGGCAAGCTCGACGACATCTTCGAGATCCAGGAGCAGGTCGCGCAGAAAATCGTCGACGCGCTGAAGCTGAAGCTCAGCTTCACCGAAAAACTGTCGCTGACCAAGCGCCAGACGGTCAATGTCCAGGCCTACGACTTCTACCTGCGCGGGCAGGACTACCTTTACCGGCTGACAAAGCGCAGCGTCGAATACGCCATCCAGCTGTTCGAGAAGGCGATCGAACTCGATCCACGCTACGCGGCGGCGTATGCGGCGTGCTCGAGCGCCTATGGCCAGATGTACCAGTATTTTTCGCGCAAGGCCGAGTACCGGGACAAGGCGCAGGAATTCAGCTTCAAGGCGCTGATGTACGACACCAACCTGCCCGAGGCCTATGCCGCGATGGGACTGTCCTATTTCATCTGGGGCAAGTTCGACGAGGCCGAAACTTCGGGCCGCAAGGCGATCGAGCTCGACCCGGACAACTTCATCGCCTACTGGACCCTCGGCCGCATCCACTTTTCCACCGGCCAGTTCGAGAAGGCACTCGATCTGTTCCAGAAGGCGATCGACATCAAGCCCGGGTTCTATGTCGCGCACCTGGACCTGAAGCAGACCTATGAAGGGCTCGGGCGCGAAGCCGACGCGCGTGCGGCCGGCGTCAGGATACTCGCGATGCTGCCGAACTACCTGCTGCAGAACCCGGATGACGCCCGGGCCAAGATGTTCCATGCCGTGGCACTGGCCGAGGCGAATCGCCGCGACGAGGCGATCGTCGAGGGCGCCGCGGCGCTCGAGCTGGCGCCGGGCGATTCCCTGATGCTCTACAACGGCGCCTGCCTGTACGCGCGGCTCGGCGAGAAAAAGAAGGCGATCACCGCGCTGCGGGACGCCATCGCCGCCGGCGTCACGAATTTCCAGTGGATGATGAACGATCCCGACCTGCAATGCCTGCACGACGACCCGGAGTTCATCGAGCTGGCCAAGGGCACTTAGTCGGCCACGGATTCAGCGCAGGTTCGCCGCGAGGAAGCGTTCGAGCGCCTCGAGCACTGTCAATCGGGACTGCCCCGTCGAGAGCCAATGGTCTTCGCCGGGCAGCTCGATGAGTTCGACGTGCTTTCCCTTCCGTTCCAGCAGGTCCGCGAAGATCCGCGACTGGCTCGGCGGCACACGCGTGTCGTTGGTGGCGTGAATCAGGAGGATCGGTATCCGGATTGCGTCCACGGCGCGGCTCGGCGAGAACGCGATGACGTCCGCTTCGCTCGGATCGCCGATCAGGTCGCGCCAGTAACGGTAGGCGCCGGACTCGACGCCGCTGTGCTCGCGGATGAAGCCGGCCATCTGCGGGATGTCGGCGATGCCATTGACGCTTGCCGCGCAGGCATAGAGCTCCGGCGTGAACGCGGCTCCGGCGAGCGCCGCGTAGCCGCCGTAGCTCGCGCCGACGATGCAGACGCGCTTCGGGTCGACGATGCCTTTCCCGACCAGGTCCTGCACGCCGGCCGTGATGTCGTCCTGCATGCCGCGACCCCACTGGCGGTGACCCGCGCGGTAGAGATCGGCGCCGAAGCCGAATGAGCCGCGGAATTGAGGCTGCAGGACCGCATACCCGCGTGTCGCCAGGAACTGCGTCCACCAGTCGAATTCGTCCGAATCGCGCGCGTAGGGTCCGCCGTGCGGGAACACGACGAGTGCCAGCGACCGGGGCTCGCGGCCGGGCGGCAGCGTCAGGTAAGCCGGAATTTCGTAGCCATCCGGCGCCTTGTAGCTGATTGCATCCTGCGTCCCGAACGAAACGTCCGCGAGTGCCGGATACGCCTCGCCGATGATGTCTGCGGTGCCCTTGCCGAAATCGACCAGGTAGTAGACCGGCGGGCTTGCGGCGCTCTCGACTTCGGCCACCACCCGCTTGAAGTCGGCGGACCGCTCGGAGACGGCCGTGTCCTTGCCGGAGAAGGCCTTCGCCACCGCGTTCTGCACCGATTGCATCCTCGCGTCCGTCCAGACGACGGTCGGGCGCGGCCCGCCGATGGCGTACCCGGTCGGCGCGCCGGTAAAGCGGTCGAAGGTCACGGAGGTGACGTCGTAGTGCGGGTCTTCGTAGGCGAGCACGGGCTCGCCGCCGGCGAGCGGCAGGGTCCAGATCTTGAAGCGGTCGGTGCCGCGGGGGCTGCGCGCGAGCAGCGACTGACCGTCCCCCGCGAGGCCGACCAGGTCGAACTCGTAATCGATCGCGGCAGAATAGAGCGTCTGCCAGGTGTCGCCTTGCTTTGCAAAAATCGAGTAGCGACGCGAATCCGGATTCCAGTCCGCGCGCGCGACCGCGCGCCCGGCGCCGTCCAGCACCCATTGCTGGGTGAAAGGCGTGCCCGACTCGATCATCCTCCCTTTTCCCGTCGCAAGGTCCACTTCGAACAACGAAAGCTCCCAGCCCGAGTCCTTCCTGCCGCCGGAGATGCGCGAGCCAATTTCGGAGCGCTGTGCTGTGTCGGAATGGCTGTACGTCGACATGATCACCGTTCCGGCCTTGGCCGGATGCAGCGATTCAAGGTAGGCGGCAGTGACCGACTCGCGATCCGGGTGCTCCATGAGGAGCGAGCGCGCCTCGCCCTTCGGATCGTTCACGTCGAGCGCCAGGTAGCGGTAGAACTCGTAGCGCTGCTCGGCGACCGTGTTCGCCGAGGCAGTCAGCGAGCGGCTGATACTGATGATCAGGGTCTTGTCGTCTACCCAGTCGAGGTCGCGCACGCGCGCGTTGCTCGGCCGAAGGTGCTTGAGGTCCTCGCCCGCGACCAAGTCGAAGACGACGACGATCGGCGACCCACCCGGGTCGTTCGCCCAGGCGACACGTTCGCCATTCGGTGACAGGCGCACGAAGGACATTTCGGGCAGTGCCGCGAACGCGCTCGCCGGTGGCGGCGTGGTTGCGGCATGAACCGACAGGCTGAAGAGCCCGGCGGCAAGCCAGGCGATTGCAGCTTTTTTCATGGATCCCTCCCGGACGGGCGCCAGATTACCCCTGGCCGGCGCGCCGCGGGTGGTACCGGATCTCAAACGGCCCCGGGAAGCGCCCCGCGACGCCTCAGAGGGCCGCAAACCAGTCGGCGATCGCCTGGCGCTGGGCCGCATCCGGCACGGCGCCGGAAGCGGCGGCCAGGTTCTCCGCGGCGTGGCGGGGATCGCGCGTGGCGGCAAGGATGACCGTCACCGCAGGGTCGCCTAGAACCCATTTCACGAACAGCTGGGCGGCGCTCCTGCAACCGAGTTCGACCGCGACCGGCGGCAGGCCGTGGCCCGCGGCGCGGTCGATCATGCCGCCCTGGGTGAAGGGCCGGTTGACCAGCACGCCGACGCCGAGCTCGCGCGCGACCGGCAATAGCCGGGCGCCGGCTTCGGGCTCGGCGAGCGAATAGTTCACCTGCAGGAAGTCCGGCTTCTCGCGCCGGACGACGCGCTCGAGTTCCGCGTGCGCGCTCGCGAGGTAATGCGTCACGCCGAGATAGCGCACCGTGCCCGCCTCTTTCGCGGCGCGCAGCGTCGCGAGCTGCGTGTCGAGATCCTGCAGGTTGTGGACCTGGACGAGGTCGAGGACCTCGGCTCGCATGCGCCGATGCGAGTCGGCGAGTTGCCCCACGCCCGACGCGCGCCCCGTGGTCCAGATCTTGGTGGCGAGGAACGGGCGCGAAGCCGGCCGGATCGCGGCCAGGATGTCGCCGATCCGCGCCTCGGAGCGACCGTACATGGGCGAACTGTCGATGACGCGCCCGCCCGAGTCGAGAAATCCGCGCACCGCCGCAAGGGCCTCGTCATAGCCGGTACCATCCGGTGCGACGTCCAGCACCTGCCAGGTGCCGAGCCCGAGTGCGGGCAGCAACTCACCCGAGCGTGGGATCGCCCGGAAAACCGGCTCAGGCGTCGCTTCGGCCACGTGGACGGCCGCGATTGCGGCCAGGTACCCGAGTGCCTGGCGCCGCGTCAGCCGCGGCCCGCGATCCAGCCTGCGCTCCATGCCTGTCTCCTTCCATGATTGCCCGTTCGACCGGCCGGGACTCAGGAAGTGCCGGCACGGCGGCGATCGAAAGACCTTCCGAGTCCGACCGCGACCGCGATGGCGGGAAACATCATGGCTGCGCAGATCCAGGAAAAGCCGACCAGGCCCACGCCGGCCGCCTGCAACATGGGGAAGAGCCAAACGCCAATCAGGTCGCTGGCGCGCTGCAGGACGGTGTCGATGAAGTTCTTCGCCTTGTACTTGGTTTCGGCATCGACGACGGTGAACAGCACCTCGCGGCTCGGCTTTGCGATGCCGTACTCCCCGGCTCGCCGCAGTACCTGGCCTCCTGCGAGCACGATGAGCAGCGGAGCCGATGCGAGCGCCAGGAACGACAGCAGCGCTGCGACCGGTATCGCCACCAGCGCGCCCGTGAGTTCGAAACGGCGGATCAGCCAGCCGACGACGACCCCCTGGAAGAGCCAGGAGACCACATTGACCGCGAAATCCAGGCGACCGAGAAACTGCCCGCGCGTCGCGAGGTCGGGGTAGCCCGACTCGACCAGGCGCAGGAGCTCGTTGTACATGAATGCCGCCGCGATCGACCCGATCGCGATCGTTGCGGTTATGCCGATCAGGTACGGCGAGCGCGCGACGAGCATGAAGCCTGCCGTCAGGCGACCGCCGATCCGCGCATCCGGGTCTTCGGGCGGCAGCACGAAGCGGCCGTGGCGGCCCTCCGCCCAGTTCGCAAGGCCGCGAATGCACGGCAGCGTGCCGAGCAGGAACAGCATCGAAAGCCCCACTACCGCGTCGACGCCGATGCGGGGCGTGAGGTACTGCATGAGGAGCGGGCCGAGGATCGCGCCGCTCCCGCCGCCGGCGGCGATCGGGCCGAACAGCCGTTTTGCCTCCTCGTCCCGGAACACGTCCGCCATGAAGCTCCAGAACACGGAGACGACGAACATGTTGAAGGCCGACACCCAGATGAAGAATGACGCCGCCAGCCACCTGGCGTCGGGCACGAGCTTGAAGAGCAGGTAGAACGCGAGCAGGTTGGAGGCGAAGAACGCGTAGGTCAGCGGCAGCAGCAGTGCCTTGCGGACGCGCGCGGCCAGCGCGCCGAAGCTGGGCGAGAGGACCAGCATCGCGGAAAAGGTGCCGATGTAAAGCCAGGGCAGGTTGGCGAGACCCGCTTCGATGGCCATCGCCTCGCGCAGCGGCCGCAGCAGGTAGTAAGAACACATCAGCATGAAAAAATAGGCGAAGGCGAGACCGACAGCCCGCTCCTCGCCGGGGCGGGCCCGCAGAAACTTCTGCATGACAGGAGCGAACATCGGATCAGCCGCGCCGCGCGGATCCCGCGAGGTGCGGACGGCCGCTGCCGCTGTCCTTCAGCACGAACACGCTGCGGTTATCGCGCGCCCAGTGCTCGATGCGGGCAACTGCGGGCATGAAGAGCGGAAACTTGAATTCCACCCGCGCGATGACCGGCGGCGCGAGCGCGGCCGGCCCGAGCGCGGCGAGGGAACGCGCGAGCGACCACATGCCGTGTGCGACCGCGTGCTCGAAACCGAACAGTCTCGCGCCGCTGTCGCCGAGGTGGATCGGGTTGAGGTCGCCCGAGAGCCAGCCGTAGCGTCGCCCGATTGCGCGCGGGACTTCGATCTCCGCGGAATCGATCGCGTCGCCCTGCTCCGGCTTCTCGTAACGCAGCGCCTGGCGGGCTCCGCGCGAGCCCTGCCGGCCGCTCGCGGGCCGGCGCGCGAGCAGCGTCGATTTCTCGCGCCAGGCCGTTCCTTGCTCATCCTCGGCCGTGGTGAAAACGTCGAACTCGTGACCGCGGTCGGTTTCCCGGTGGCCCTCGATCCAGCTGTTGACGACGAACGGCCGGCCGTCGGGCAGCGGCCGCGACTGCTCGATCTCGTTGGCGAGATGGATGAGGCCCATGATTCGCACTGGGAATTTCGGGTGCGTCAGGATGGCGAAATGCAGCGGCATCGCGATGACGTGCGGGTAGGTGATCGGCAGGCATCCGTCGTCCGTGAAGCCGCAGATCGCGCGATAACGCGCGAGGTGCCTTGCCTGCGCAGTGACGCGATCGACGCGGCCCTCGAGCCGCGGCACGGGCTGGCGATCCGGCACCAAAGCGCTGCGCCGCCCGAAAACGGCGCGCGGGAAGTAACGGTACGCTGATGGCAGGCGCCTGAAGCGGTAGCTGACGACGGCCGGCCCCATGGCGCTCCTCCGGCCGCTGGTTTACGGAACGATCCGGTCTATCGTGATGCCTGCCGGATGGGCCGAGGCGAAATCATAACTGACCTCGCCGTACAGGTCGCCGCTTGCCGCGATCGGCTGTCCGCTGGACGATATGCGCGCGATCAGGGTCAGCGGCCCGCCACCTGCGAGCTTCATGCCGGGCAGCATCGCATCGGCATCCGACAGCTGGATCGAGGCAGGCCAGGCACCGACGGGCCGGCGTTGCACGGCGAGCGGCGGGCCGCCGCTGCCGCGCCGCGCGATCACGAACAGCGTCGCGCCGGACGGCACTTTCGCGGCGAGCGCCGGCGTAACAGCGACCGAAATCTCGATCCTGCCTGCGGCTGGCGCGGCGCCAGGCTTCGCGGCCGGCTTGCCCTGCGACAGCTCGAGCTCGGCAAGGCGTTCGGCGAGCACCTGGCGCAGGTTGGCCGGGAGTTCGTACTGCTGCAGCTCGACCCAGCGCTGCTGTGCGAGCGCCATGTCGCCGCGGCGGTAGGCGACGATGCCGCCGTACCAGAGCGCGCGCGGGTTGTCGGGCGCAAGTTCCAGCGCCTTTTCGAACAGGCCCGCGGCCTCCCCGTCAATTGCGCGTTCATCGAGCAGGACCAGCGATTCTGCGTAGCCGACGAGCGCGTCGGCATCGCGGCCCTCCGTGCGCGTATTCGCCTCGCCGAAAGCCTTGCGCGCGAGCGCATAGTCGCCGGTAACCGTGGCGGAGCGGCCCAGGAGCTTCCACCCCTCGATGTCATCCGGCTGACTGGCAAGCCTCGCCTCAAGCTCCTTGATGGCGCGCTGCATGTCCGGCTCGGAGTGCGCGGATCCCGCTGCCGGTGCGCGCCAGTCCCAGTTGCTCGCCGCGAAGTAAATGGCGAACGCCGCGAGCGGCAGGACGGCAGTCACGACGGCCGCGGAGATTGCCGCGCGCCGGCCGCCCTCCTCCGTTCCCCGCTTGCGCAGGAGCGGCCAGGCAAGCGCGCCAATGGCGAGCGCCAGCAACAGCGCGGCGAGGACGATGAACGCCGTCACGGCCGATCCGGCTCCTCGTCGAGTGCCGCTGGATTCGCGCGTGCCGTGGTGGCGCGCCGCCGGACGATCACGAAGACGATGCCGATGCCGCAAACGACGAAAAGAGCCGGGGCGGCCCACAGGAGCCAGGTGCGCGGTGCAACCGGCGGCCGCATCAGCACGAAGTCGCCGTAGCGCTCGGTCATGAACTTCCGGATGTCGTCGTCGCTCCGGCCCGCACGCATGAGTTCCTCGACCTCCCGCCGAAGGTCCGCAGCGAGCTGTGCATTGGAATCGGCGATGCTTTCGCTGCGGCACACGAGGCAACGGAGGTCGTGGATCAGCCGGTCGTAGCGCGCCTGCTCGGCGGCATCCTCGAAACGCTGGCCCGAGTCCACCGCGCCGGCCAGCGCGGCGAACAACATCATTGCTGCGGCCAGCAGCACCGGCTTCACGGCGCCGCCTTGGCTGGCGGCAGCCGCGGCACGAAGTCGCGATCCCAGGCGTCGATCGTGAGCGGACCGATGTGTTTCCAGATGACTCGACCGTCCGCGTCCATCAGGAAGGTTTCCGGCGCACCATAGACGCCCCAGTCGATGGCAGCGCGGCCTTCCGGGTCGTAGGCGACGGCCTGGTAGGGATTGCCGAGTTGGGCCAGCCAATTCAGTGCGAGCGCGCGATCGTCACGCCAGTCGAGGCCAACGAGGGGCAGCCGATTCTGGCGCGCGATCGCCAGCAGTGTTCCATGCTCCTGCCGGCAGCCACCGCACCAGGTTGCCCAGACGTTGAGCAACCAGGGCCCGCCCGCGTAATCCGCGTTGCCCACTTTCCGGGCCGGCTCGTCGACCGATTCCAGCGAAAAGTCCGGTGCAGGCTTGCCGATGAGGGGCGACGGAATTGCGCCGGGGTCGCGCTGCAGGCCGACGATGAAGAATCCGACGAGCGTCGCGAAGGCCAGCGCTGGGACCAGGTAGCGCAGCGGAACCTTCATGGAGCTGCCGCCGCGACCGCCGCACCGGCGCGCGCAGTCGCGCGCACGCGGTAACGCCGGTCGAACGCGGCAATCGCGCCACCGAGCGCGATCAGGATCGCGCCGAGCCACACGTAGCGGATGAGCGGCTTGTACTGCAGTCGCAGGCTCCAGCGGCCCTGCCCCAGGTCGTCGCCGAGCGCCGCGAACAGATCACGCGCCGCACCCGCCTCGATGCCCGCCTCCGTCATCGCGTTGCCGCCCGAGTTGTAGAGTCGTTTCTGCGGTTTCAGGAGGGTCACCTCGCGGCCGGCGGAGGTTACGACGACGTCGGCCTCGACGCCGGTGTAGTTGGGTCCGCGCACGTCGCGCAGGGCGGCGAACTTGAAGTCATAGCCGGCGATGGTGGCCGTGTCTCCGAGCGCCAGCGCGACATCCTTCTCGACCTTGAATGACTGCACGCCGGTGATTCCGAGGGTCACCACGCCGAGTCCGAAATGCGCGATCACCATGCCGAGCACCGCCGCGGGCAACGGCTGGCGCGCACGCAGCCGCGAAATCGGGACGAGCAGCGCCGACAGCATGACCCACAGCGCGAGCGCAAATCCGATTGTCGTGACCGGGCGCACGTCGCCGTAGACTGACGCGCCGATCACGACTGCGCCGGCGATTGCGATGCCCGCGGCGGTCAAGAGCCGGGTGCGCCAGGAACCGAGTAGCCCGCGCTTCCAGGCCGCATGCATGCCGACGCCGAGCAGCGCGAGCAGCGGCAACATGGGCGCGAGAAAGACGAGGTTGAACCACGGCGGGCCGACGGTCACCTTTCCGAGTTCGAGCGAGTCCATGAACAGCGGATACAGCGTGCCGAGCAGGATCAGGCTGAGGGCCGCGATGAGCAGCGCGTTGTTGACGAGCAGAAAGCTCTCGCGCGATGTCGCCTCGAACCCGGCCCCGGATTTAAGCTTCGGCGCGCGCCAGGCGTACAGGAGCAGCGCGCCGCCGATCACGACGCTGAGGAAGGCCAGGATGAAGATGCCCCGCTTCGGATCGGTCGCGAAGGCGTGGACGGAGATCAGAACGCCGGAGCGAACGAGGAAGGTGCCGAGCAGCGAAAGCGAGAACGCGGTCACTGCGAGCAGCAGCGTCCAGCTCTTGAACAGCCCGCGCTTCTCCGTGACGGCGAGCGAATGGATCAGCGCCGTGCCGGCGAGCCAGGGCATGAAGGAGGCGTTTTCGACCGGGTCCCAGAACCACCAGCCACCCCAGCCGAGTTCGTAATAGGCCCACCAGCTGCCGAGCGCGATGCCGATCGTGAGGAAGAGCCAGGCGGCCAGCGTCCATGGCCGCGTCCAGCGCGCCCAGGCGGCATCGAGCCGGCCCTCGAGCAACGTGGCGCAGGCGAACGCAAAGGCGACGGAAAAGCCGACGTAGCCCAGGTAGAGGATCGGCGGGTGCACGGCCAGCGCGAAATCCTGCAGCAGTGGATTGAGGTCCGCCCCCTCGGTCGCGGCCGGCATCAGGCGCGTGAACGGGTCCGAGGTCGTCAGCATGAAGAGCTGGAACCCGACGCTGATGATCCCGAGGATGCCGAGAACGCGGCTGCGGAATGGAGCATCCAGCGAGCCGCTCGCCGCGGCGACCGCGAGCGTCCAGCCCGCGAGGTCCAGGGACCAGAGCAGCAGCGAGCCCTCGTGCGCGCCCCAGATGGCGGCAATGCGGTAGAAGAGCGGCAGTTCCGAGTGTGAATTCGAGGCTACGTAGAGGACGGAAAAATCGCGTTCCACGAAAGACCACGCGAGCGCCGCGAATGCGAGCGCCACGAACACGAACTGGCCCGCGACGGCCGAGCGCGCAGCCGCCATCCAGGATGCGTTCCTGCGCGCCGCGCCGGCGATGCCGAAGAATGCCTGTGCGACCGCGAGGAGCAGCGCGAGGACCAGCGCGAAATGCCCGAGTTCCGGGATCACTTCGGCATCCGCGCCGCGGTCGGCTTGTGCAGCGATTCCGCCACTTCAGGCGGCATGTAGTTTTCGTCGTGCTTGGCAAGCACCTCATCCGCCATGAAATCGCCCGCTGGCGACATGTGGCCATGGGCGATCACGCCCTGCCCCTCGCGGAACAGGTCCGGCAGCAGACCTTCGTAGTGCACGGGAACGGAGTGCAGGTAATCCGTCACGACAAACTGCACGGCGAGTGTGCCTGCGGTGCGCTTGAGGCTTCCTTCCGTCACCATGCCGCCGATACGGAAGGTGCGCCCTGCCGGAGCATCGCCCGCAAGCACCTGCGTCGGGTTGTAGAAGTACAGCAGGTTGTCGTTGAAGGCGCGCATCGCGAGCGCGGTCGCCGCGCCGACGCCGGCGAGGATCGCGATCACCGCGAGCAGCCGCTTGCGGCGCGGGGTCATTGCGCGCCCTTCCCGGCGGCGACGCGCTGCAGCGCCCGTTCGCGCGCCCGGGCGTGCAGCCGGCGCGCGGCCGCGATGTTCCAGGCCAGAACCGCGAGCGCCAGGCCGATGCAGGGCCAGACGTAAGCGGCATAGCCGCCCATGTCGAGGAATGCACTCATCTCGCCACTCCGGTCCGGAGCCAGGAAGCGTCGCGCTCGCGCAGCAGGATCTCCGCGCGCAGCCGCACCAGCAGGACCGCCGCATAGTAGAGGGTAAACCCGAGCAGCATCGCGATCAGCGGCCAAAGCATCTCCCCGGCCATCGAGGGCTTGCCGATTTTCGTAAGCGTCGATGCCTGATGCAGCGTATTCCACCAGTACACGGAGTAATGAATGATGGGAAGGTTCACGACGCCGACCAGCGCCAGCAGCGCCGAGGCGCGGTCGGCGCGTTCGCGGTCGTCGATCGAGCCGCGCAGGGCCATCACGCCCGCATACAGGAACAGCAGCAGCAGCTCCGAGGTCAGCCGCGCGTCCCAGACCCACCAGGTCCCCCACATCGGCTTGCCCCAGATCGAGCCCGTCACCAGCGCGAGGGCCGTGAACGAGGCGCCGATGGGCGCGGAGGCTGCCGCCACGGCGTGGGCGAGCTTGATGCGCCAGACCAGGCCGATGGCCGCGGCGACGGCCATCGTCCCGTACACGGACATCGACAGCCAGGCGGCCGGCGCATGCACGTACACGATGCGAAACCCGTCGCCTTGCTGGTAGTCGGGCGGCGCCAGCACGAGTCCGCCGAAAAGTCCGGCCACGATCAGCACGAAGGCCGGCCAGCCGAACCAGGGCGTGAGGCGGCCGGCGATGCGGTATGCATGCGGCGGCGAAGCGAGCTTGTGGAACCAGGTCCAGTTCATCGACTCACTCCGCGCTGATCCGCAACGCCGCCGCCACCGCGGGCGGCGCGAGTGTCAGCGCCAACACCAGCATGGCAGCGAGCAGCAGCAGGGGCCCGCGGGCGGTGTCGCCGTGGATCGACAGGTCGATTGCCCGGGCTCCGAATATGAGCGCCGGCATCGCGAGAGGCAATACCAGGAGCCCGAGCAGGAGGCTGCCGCGCCGGAGGCCGAGCGTCAGCGCGGAGCCGATCGCGCCGAGCGCGCTCAGGATGCCCGTACCGAGCGCGAGCGAGGCCATGGTCGTGCCGATCGCGTCGAAGGGCACGCCGATGCCGGTTGCGACGAACGGCGAGAGCAGCACGAGCGGCAAGCCGCAGACCGTCCAGTGCGCGAGGCCCTTGGCAAGCGCGAGCACCGCAAGCGGGTGGCCGGAGAGAATCATCTGTTCCAGCGTGCCATCGATATGGTCCGTGCGGAACAGGAGTTCGAGACCCAGCAGCGAAGCGAGCAGCGCGGCCACCCAGAGGATGCCGGCCGCGTTCTGCCGCAGCTCGGATTGCTCGGGCCCGAGGGCGAGCGGGAAGAGCGTCGTCACCATCACGAAGAAGATGAGCGGCTGCGCGGCCTGGCCCCAGTGCCGCCAGGCGAGCAGCAGGTCGCGCCGGTAAGTCAGGGCGGCGGCACCCAGCAGGCTGCGACGGGTCACGAGGGCAGCTCCAGGCGGCGTGGCACGTGGTGCGGGATCGGTGGCGGCTGGTGGGTGGCGATGAGCGCGCCGCCGCCTGCGTCCAGGTGCCTGCCGATGACGGCGGCGACGAGCGCGGCGCCGCCGGAGTCCAGGTTCGTGTAGGGCTCGTCGAGGATCCAGAGCGGCACCGCTGCCAGCGTCACGCGCGCCATCGCGAGCCGACGGCGCTGGCCGGCCGACATCGTGGCGACGGGCTGATCCTGCGCGTGCGACAGGCCGACCTGCACCAGGGCTTCCGCGATTTCCCCGTCCTGCAGCCGCCGCCGCAGGCCCGCGTCGAACGCGAGGTTTTCGCTTGCACTGAGCTCGGGCTTGAGGCCTTCGCTGTGGGCGAGGTAACTGGTCGCCGCGCAGAAGTCGTCGCGATAGGCCCGGGTATCGCGTCCGCCCCAGGCCACGCTCCCCTGCTCCGGTGCCAGCAGGCCTGCGACGACACGCAGCAGCGTCGTCTTGCCGGAGCCGTTCGGTCCGAGGACGTGCACGCAATCGCCCGCCGCGGCGTCGAGGGAGACGCCGGCAAGCACCTGCCGATCGCCCCGCCAAACTTCGATGCCTCGTATCGAAAGTCCTGAAAAATTAAGCGCTTGCACGGGGAAAATTCACCGGCCTCTCAGGTCGCGCGGACTATACCAGAGTGGGCTGTCCAGAGCCCCGGCCAGGGTCACAGCCGCGTGAACGCCAAACGTCCCGCTTCCGGAAACGCGGCCAGCGGCGGCGCGATGGTGCCCCGGGGAGGACTCGAACCTCCACGGCCTTGCGGCCAACGGATTTTAAGTCCGTTGCGTCTACCCGTTCCGCCACCGGGGCGCTGTTACCGGGCCGGACCTGCCCCACGTGCAGTTACCGGTCGGCACATCGGGGCATAGGGTAAGCGCGGTTAGACCCGCATTGAAAACTATTCGCCGTCCCGGCGATGGGGAGCGCTTGATGACGAACGCGCCACTGCACGCGACCCACGCGCGGACTGCCGTGCGCGCCACCTTGGCCTTGGTGCTGCTCTACGCCGGCGCCTCTGCCGGCGCCGCAGACGGCGGCACCGCGAGTCGTGGCATGCGCCTCGAAAAGGATCTGCTCGGCCCGAAAGAAGTCCCGGCCGATGCCTATTACGGCGTCGAGGCCGCGCGAGCGCTGGAGAACTTCCAGATCTCCGGCGTGAAGATCAACCAGTACCCCGGCTTCGTCGAGGCCTGGGCGATCGTCAAGCTCGCGGCTCGCGCGAACGTCGTTGGCGAGCGATCCAGCAGCTCGCTAATCGGAATCACTTGTTGGAGGCTAGGGTCGGAATCGAACCGGCGTACACGGCTTTGCAGGCCGCTGCATGACCACTCTGCCACCTAGCCATCGGGGGCATTAGACACGAAACCCCGGATTGCGGTCCCGGGGTTTCGATGGAATCTGGAGCGGGAAACGAGGCTCGAACTCGCGACCTCAACCTTGGCAAGGTTGCGCTCTACCAACTGAGCTATTCCCGCGGGTGCCGCGAAACTGAACGCGACATTCTAGGAAGGCGACCCGCGCTGTCAAGTTCCGCGGCTGCGGAGCTCGGGGGCGGCGGCAATCAGGTAGGTGATCATCGACCAGAGCGTCAGGATCGCCGCGAGGATCGTGAATACGAGCCCGATGTCGTAGATCGGGAGCCCGAGCAGGTCCTCGTGGAACAGCATCATCGAGAGCCCGGTGATCTGGACGATGGTCTTGAACTTGGCGATGCCCGAGACCTTCATCTTGTGGCGTGCGCCGATTTCGGACATCCACTCGCGCAGCGCCGAGATCGCGATTTCGCGCCCGATCACGACTGCGGCCGTCAACGTCACGAACCAGCGCGGGTCCTTGCTGACGATGAGTATGAGCGCCGTCGCGACGATCAGCTTGTCGGCCACGGGGTCCAGGAAAGCGCCGAGCGGCGATACCTGTCCGAGCTTGCGTGCAAGATAGCCGTCGAACGAGTCCGTGATGCCGGCGACGGCGAAAAGGATGCCGCAGGCGATGTCGGACCAGTGGTAGGGCAGGTAGAAGAGCACGACGATCGCCGGGATCAGGGCGATGCGGATCGTGGTCAGCAGGTTCGGAATCGTGAAGGGCCCGCTCATCCCGCTCCCGGATGCAGATGCTCGAAAATCGACCGGGCCAGCGCCGGCCCGATGCCGGGCGCACGTCCGAGGTCCTCCACGCCGGCGCGCAGCACGCCTTGCAGTCCGCCGAAGTGCCGCAGCAGTGCCCGGCGCCGCGCCGGCCCGAGACCGGCAATTGCCTCCAGCATCGAGGTCTGCCGCGACCGAGCGCGCTTACGCCGGTGGCCGCCGATCGCGAAGCGGTGCGCCTCGTCGCGCGCGCGCTGGATCAGATGCAGGGCGCCGGAGTCCGGCGGCAGTATAGAGGCGGTGTCGCGGCCCGCCAAGAAAATGCGTTCCTGCCCTGCGCGTCGGTCGGCGCCCTTTGCGACCGCGGCGACCGCCGGCAATGTCAGGTCGAGTTCCGCGAGCACGGCGATCGCCTGCTCGAGCTGCCCTTTTCCGCCGTCGATCAGCAGCAAATCGGGAAGCGGCGCCTGTTCCTGCATGCGGCGCCGGTAGCGGCGCAGCAGCGCCTGCCTGAGCGCGCCGTAATCGTCGCCGGGCTCGACGCCCTCGATGTTGTAGCGCCGGTATTCCGCCTTGACCGGGCCGCCGCGATCGAAGACCACGCAGGACGCGCTGGTGGCCTCCCCTTGCGTGTGGCTCACGTCGAAGCACTCGATGCGCTGCACCGGCGACTCGAGCCCGAGGAAGCCGCGCAATTCCTCGGCCTGCTGCTCGAGGCTCGCCTGCGTCGCCGCGCGCATGCGCAGCGCATTGCGCCGCGTTCTGGGCCGCGAGCGCGACCCAGCGCTGCGGAAAACCGCGGCGGGCCCTGCTGATCCGGATCCTGCGGCCGCTGCGCCCGGAAAGCGATGCGGCGATCGTGTCCGCGTCTTCGATCGCATGCGAGAGATAGATCCGGGGCGGCGGGTCGCGCTCGAGGTAGTGGTGCGCGACGAACGCCGCGAGCACCTCGGGAGCGTCGCTGATGGGCGCGCGCGGATGGAAGGTCGAGGTCCCGAGCACCTGGCCGCCGCGGACGAACATGAGCGCGACGGCGAACGTGCCGCCCTCCCCGGCCACCGCGACCACGTCCGTGTCGGTGCCGCTGCGCGCGCGGGTCACGACCTGCCGCGCCTGCACGTCCGTCAGCGCTCCGAGCTGGTCGCGCAACGTCGCCGCGCGCTCGAAGTCGAGCTCCTCTGCCGCGCGGTCCATTTCGCCCGCCAGCCGCGCAGTCACGTCCCAGGCGCGCCCGTCCAGGACCATGACCGCGGATTCGACGTCGCGCGCGTAGGCGTCGACGCCGATGAGTCCCGTGCACGGCGCCGAGCAGCGGCCGATCTGGTACTCGAGGCAGGGACGCGAGCGGTTTGAGAAGTACGTGTCCTTGCAGCTGCGCAGGCGGAAGAGCTTGTGCAGCTGGTTCAGCGCCTCGTGCACGGCGCTCGCCGACGGGTACGGGCCGAACAGCCGGCCGGGAAGCTTGCGCGAGCCGCGGTAGAACGAAAGCCGCGGGTACGGGTGCGCCGAGAGGTGCACGTAGGGAAAGCTCTTGTCGTCGCGGAGGATGACGTTGAAGCGCGGACGATGGCTCTTGATGAGGTTGTGCTCGAGCAGCAGCGCTTCGGTGTCCGAACCGGTGACCGTGACCTCGATGCCGGCGACGACGCGCAGGAGGGCCTGTACCTTGGGCTGGACCTGGTCGCCGCGGAAATAGCTGCCGACCCGCGCCTTGAGGCTCCTCGCCTTGCCGACGTAGACGATCCTTCCGTCGGCGTTGAGCATGCGGTACACGCCCGGCCGGTCCGGCAGCCGCTTGATGAATGTCCGGGCGTCGAAGTCGCTCACGGGGCCATGGTGTGGCGGCGGTCAGGTGTCTATCAAGTGGCGCGCGCGGGCAAAGACGCGCCCGAACATGCGGGTCGTCAGCCGACGCGTGTTCGTGTTGAGCCGGCTGCAGTGGTAGGAATCGAGCAGTATCCGGCCGCCGGGAAGCGCGTGCTCGGCGCCGTGCGCGAAGCGCGGCCGCGGGAGCGGCAGGCCGAGGGCCCTCAGCACGGCGCCATGCGCAATGCCACCGAGGGCGACGATGACGGCGCCCGGCGGCAGGCGCGCCAGCTCGCGCTCGAGGTAGCGATTGCAGCGCCGCACCTCCGCGGTCGCGGGCTTGTTTCCGGGGGGCAGGCATTTCACGGAGTTCGTGATGCGGCAATCGAGCAGTTCGAGGCCGTCCCGGCGTGAAACGGATTCGGCGCGGGTGGCGAACCCCGCGGCGTGGAGCGTCCGATACAGCAGGATGCCGGCATGGTCGCCCGTGAACGGCCGGCCCGTCCGGTTGGCGCCATGCAGGCCAGGCGCGAGCCCCACGACCAGCAGGCGGTGCCGGCGGCTGCCGAAGGCCGCCACCGGACGGCAGTGATAGTGCGGGTGCTCCGCCGCCACCCGGTCCAGGTGGCGCGCGAGCCGCGGACAGAGCCGGCAGTCCGGCTCGAAGCGGGCGCCGCGCGCGCGGGATGCGCGCTTCAGCGCGCCTTGAACTGCGCTTCCTCGGTCGAACCGCTCATGGCCGTGATCGACGAATTCCCGCCGTTCACGATCTGCGTCACGGCGTCGAAGTAGCCGGCGCCGACTTCGCGCTGGTGCTTGGTCGCGGTGTAACCGGCCGCTTCCGCGGCGAACTCCGCCTGCTGCAGCGCGACATAGGCGCTCATCTGCGCGTCCTTGTAGCCGCGCGCCAGCTCGAACATCGAGAAATTGAGCGCGTGGAACCCCGCCAGGGTGATGAACTGGAATTTGTAGCCCATCGCACCGAGTTCCCGCTGGAATTTCGCGATGGTCGCATCGTCCAGCTTCTTCTTCCAGTTGAAGGACGGCGAGCAGTTGTAGGCGAGCAGCTTGCCGGGGAATTCGCGGTGGATGCCCTCGGCGAATTCCCTCGCCTCGTGCAGGTCGGGCGTGGCCGTCTCGCACCAGACGAGGTCGGCATACGGCGCGTATGCCAGCCCGCGCGCGATCGCCTGCGGGATGCCGGATTTGACGGCGAAGAAGCCCTCTGCCGTGCGCCGCTTCCCGGCGATGAACGCGTGGTCGCGCTCGTCGACGTCGGACGTGAGCAGCGTTGCGGACTCGGCGTCCGTGCGCGCCACGAGCAGCGTCGGCGTGCCGCAGACATCGGCGGCGAGCCGCGCGGCGACGAGCTTGTTGACCGCCTCCTGCGTCGGCACCAGCACCTTGCCGCCCATGTGTCCGCACTTCTTGGCGCTGGAGAGCTGGTCCTCGAAGTGCACGCCTGCGGCGCCCGCATCGATCATCGACTTCATGAGCTCGAAGGCGTTCAGCACGCCGCCAAAACCGGCCTCGGCGTCGGCGACGATCGGCTGCAGCCAGTCGACCCGGTTGTTGCCCTCGGCGTGGCAGATCTGGTCGGCACGAAGCAGCGTGTTATTGATGCGGCGCACGACCGCCGGCACGGAATCGGCCGGGTACAGCGACTGGTCGGGATACATTTCCCCGGCATTGTTGGCGTCGCCGGCGACCTGCCAGCCGGAGAGGTAGATGGCCTTGAGGCCGGCGCGCACCTGCTGCATCGCCTGGTTGCCGGTGAGCGCCCCGAGTGCGTTCACGAATGGCAGCTCGTGCAGGTAGCGCCAGAGCTTCTCCGCGCCGAGCCGCGCGAGCGAATGCTCGACCTGCACGGTACCGCGCAGGCGCGCGACATCGGCGGCGGCATAGCCGCGCCTGACGCCCTTCCAGCGCGGGCTTTCGTTCCAGTGACTCTCGAGCTGGGCGGCGGTCTGCAGACTCATGAATGCTCCGGTTCAGTCAATTTCGTCGTAGGCGTCAAGGGTCAGGAACGGCGTGAAATCGGCCGCGGCCGTCAGCCGGTCGAGCAGGCCGGCGGCGCGTTCGTAATGTCCGTCCCGGAATGCGTCATCGCCGGTCTCGCGCCGGATTTCACCCAGCACGGACTTTGCCTCGTCGCGTACGCCCGCGAGCGTGACGGCGCTCCCATCCTCGAGGGCCGTCTTATGTCGCACCCACTGCCAGAGCTGTGCCCGCGAGATTTCGGCGGTCGCCGCGTCCTCCATCAGGTGGTGGATGGGCACGCAGCCATTGCCCCCGAGCCAGGCCGCCAGGTAGCGGATCCCGACGTCGATGTCGTTGCGCAGGCCCGCGCGGGTCACCTGGCCCTCCGGCACGGCGAGCAGGTCCGCGCCGCTCACGGCGACGTCCTCGCGCAGGCGTCCGAGGTTGTTCGGCCCGGGCATCAACCGGTCGAAGACCTCGCGTGCCACCGGTACCAGGCCGGGATGCGCAACCCAGGTTCCATCGTGGCCGTCGCCGGCTTCGCGCTCCTTGTCCGCGCGCACGCGCGCCAGCGCGCGGTCATTGGCGTCGGCATCGCCCTTGATCGGTATCTGCGCCGCCATGCCGCCCATCGCGAACGCGCCTCTGCGGTGGCACCGCTGGATCACGAGCAGCGAATAGGAACGCAGGAAATGCGTGGTCATGGTGACGCTGGCGCGGTCGGGCAGCACGAATTCCGGGCGATGCCCGAATTTCTTGATGAAACTGAAGATATAGTCCCAGCGCCCGCAATTGAGCCCGACGATCCAGTCGCGCAGCTCGTGCAGGATCTCGTCGATCTCGAAGGCCGCGGTGATGGTCTCGATCAGCACGGTCACCTTGACGCTGCCGCGCGGCAGGCCCAGCAGCCGTTCGGCGTGTTCGATGACGCGCGCCCAGAGGCGCGCCTCGAAGCGGTTCTCGAGTTTGGGCAGGTAGAAATAAGGCCCGCTGCCGCGCCGCAGCAGTTCGGCGGCGTTGTGGTGCAGGTACAGGCCGAAGTCCATGAATGCACCGGCGATGGGCTCGTTCCCGTGCAGCCAGTGCTTCTCCGGCAGGTGCCAGCCGCGGGGACGGACCACCAGCACGGCGGTCTTCTCGTCGAGGCGATAAGCCTTGCCCCCGGGCGCCTCGTGCGTGAGCGTGCGGCGCACGGCCTGCATCAGGTTGGCCTGCCCCTCGACGAGATTGGCCCAGGCCGGGCACAGCGAATCCTCGAAGTCGGCCATGAAGACATTGGCGCCGGAGTTCAGCGCGTTGATCACCATCTTCCGTTCCGGTGGCCCGGTGATCTCCACCCGCCGGTCGAGGAGGTCCGCGGGGATGACGCCGACCCGCCATTCGGATTCGCGCAGCGTGCGCGTCTCCGGCGGGAATTCGGGCAGCGCGCCCGCGTCGAACCGCAGCTGCATCGCGGCGCGGCGTGCAAGGACGGCAAGGCGCTCTTCGCCGAAGCGGTCCGCAAGCTCGTTGACGAAGGCAAGCGCGGCAGGCGTCAGCACCTCCCCCGCCGCGGCAGGACCGGCATTCGCGCCCGCATGCGTGCTCACGTCCGGATTCCGGGTCCCATGACCATCAGCCCCGCGAACCGCGCCGGCCGATCAGCATCGCGAGCTCGAGCGCCTGTTCGTAGTTCAGCCGCGGGTCGACGGTCGTGTGGTACGCGCGCGCGAGGTCGACATCGGTCAGTCCGCGGGCGCCGCCCGTGCATTCGGTGACATCGTCGCCGGTCAATTCGAAGTGCACGCCGCCGAGTATCGTGCCCTGGTCCTCGTGGATCCGGAACGCGGCCTCGACCTCGGCGAGGATATTCTCGAAGCGCCGCGTCTTGATGCCCTGCGGCGTGGCCTCGGTGTTGCCGTGCATCGGGTCCGCAGATCCACAACACGCGCCGACCGGTCTCGCGCACGGCATGGATCATCGGCGGCAGCGCCTCCTCGATGCGGGCCGCGCCGAAGCGGTGGATCAGCGTCAGGCGGCCCGGCTCGTCGTCGGGATTCAGCGTCCGCACCAGCGCGCCGAGTGCGGCCGCATCCGTGCCCGCCCCCACCTTGACCGCGATCGGGTTGGCGATGCCGCGAAAGTATTCCACGTGTGCGCCTCCGGGCGACGCCGTCCTCAGCCCGATCCAGGGCATGTGCGTCGACAGGTTGTACCAGCGGCGGCGCCGCTTCAGGAAGCGGGTCTGCGCCTGTTCGTAGTGCAGGTGCAGTCCTTCATGGCTCGCGTAGAAACGGACCTGCGAGGCGTCGTGAACCGGAGAGCCCGAGATCGCGGCATAGAAGTCGAACGCGTCGGAGATCGACTCGATGATCCTGCGGTAGCCGTCGCGGAGCTGGCGTGCTGCAGGAAGCCGAGGTCCCAGTATTCCGGGTGGTGCATGTCGGCGAAGCCGCCATCCACGAGCGCGCGCACGAAGTTGAGGGTCAGGGCGGCGCGCTCGTAGCCGCGCAGCAGCAGCTTCGGGTCCGGCTCGCGATCCTCTGCGGTGAACGCGACGCGGTTGACGAGATCGCCGCGGTAGCTCGGCAATGTCGTACCGTCCCGCGTCTCGGTGTCGGCGGAACGCGGCTTGGCGAACTGGCCCGCAATGCGGCCGACGCGGATGACCGGCTTCTTGAGCCCGTGCAGGAGCACGACGCTCATCTGCAGCAGGATCTTGAGCTTGCGCGCGATGATGTCGGAGCTGCAATCGGCGAAGCTTTCCGCGCAATCGCCGCCCTGGAGCAGAAATCGCTCGCCGCGCTGCGCGGCAGCCAGTTCTTCCTTGAGCTGGTCGATTTCCCAGGAGACGACAATCGGCGGCAGGCGCGCGAGTTCGGCGAGCACCCGGGCCAGCTGGGCCGCGTCCTTGTATGCCGGCTGCTGCAAGGCCGGAAGCCGCTGCCAGCTGTCGGGCGTCCAGAGGCCGTTTTGGACCGCGACGTTCATGTTGCGCGCCATCGTACACGGAGTGGGTTGCACTGCAAAAATAAAGGATCCAAGGGGTGGTTTATGCCTGCCGGAATGGGCAGAATGCGCCACCCGTTTGCAGGTGATTTTTCGATGAATCGCGTTCTGATCCTGGGTGCCGGCAAGATCGGCGCGCTGATTTCCGGCCTGCTGGCGGATGCCGGTGACTACGAGCTGCAACTGGCCGATGTCAACGGCGATGCGGCGCGTGCCGTCGCCCGCGCACACGGCAAGCGAAACCTGACGCCTCACGCCGTCGACGCAGCCGATCCGGCCGCGCTGGCGAAGCACGTTGCCGACCATCCCTGCGACGCGGTGATCTCTTCGCTGCCTTTTTTCTGCAATCCGGGCGTAGCCAGCGTGGCGCGCGCGGCCGGCCTTCATTACTTCGACCTGACCGAGGACGTGGAGGTGACGCGCGCCGTGCGCGCGACGGCCGAGGGCGCGACCACGGCCTTCGTCCCGCAGTGCGGGCTCGCGCCGGGATTCATCTCGATCGCGGCCAACGAGCTGATCAGCCACTTCGACGAGCTGAAAAGCGTTTTGTTGCGGGTCGGCGCCCTGCCCCAGCACCCGAACAACCTGCTGAAGTACTCGTTGACCTGGTCGACCGACGGGCTCATCAACGAATACGGCAATCCCTGCCTCGGAATCGCGGACCGCCGCCCCGTCGAGGCCGCGCCGCTCGAGGGCCTCGAGGAAATCGAGATCGACGGGATGCTCTACGAGGCGTTCAACACCTCCGGCGGGCTCGGCTCGCTCGGCGAGACCTGCGGCGACCGCTGCGAGCAGATGAACTACAAGACCATCCGCTACCCCGGCCACTGCGAGCAGATGCGCCTGCTCATGAACGACCTGAAGCTCAACGAGGACCGCGCGACGCTGAAGCGCGTGCTCGAAAACGCTGTGCCGCAGACCCTGCAGGACGTCGTCATCGTCTACGTCGCGGTCAGCGGCCTTCAGGACGGGGAACTGCGCGAGGAAAATTACGTCAACAAGGTCTATCCGCAGGAGATACTGGGCCGGCTGTGGTCGGCGATCCAGGTGACGACGGCGGCCGGCATCACGGCGGTCGTCGACCTCGTGCTCGCGAAGCCCGATAGCTACCGCGGATTCGTGCGCCAGGAGCAGTTCCGCCTGCCCGACGTGCTCGCGAACCGGTTCGGCTCGTGGTATCGCATGGGCACGGACAAGTCCGTCTCGGCGCGCGTCATGGCGGAAGGAAAGGCGGGCAAGCAGCGCAGCGGCGCGGGAGCGATGCGATGAACACCGAGAGAAAGCCGATGCCTGACAAGCTGACGGGCGAGGCCGGGCGCATCCTCGCCGGTCTCGGGCTCGCTGCGGTGAATCCCGGCGCCTGTTCCGGCGGGGAGTGGCACGCCGCAGCCGACGCGCCGCTCGTCGATTCGGTCAATCCCGCGACCGGCGAGGTCATCGCGCGCGTGCGCGCCGCTGGCGCGGCGGACTACGAGCGCGTGATGGCAAGCGCCGCGGCCGCATTCGGCGCCTGGCGAGAAGTCCCGGCGCCGCGGCGCGGCGAAGCCGTGCGACTGATGGGCGAGGCGCTGCGCGCGAAGAAGGACCTGCTCGGCAGCCTGGTCAGCCTCGAGATGGGCAAGATCAAGGCCGAGGGAGACGGCGAAGTCCAGGAGATGATCGACATCGCCGATTTCGCGGTGGGCCAGTCGCGCATGCTCTATGGCCTGTCGATGCATTCCGAACGCCCGCGGCACCGGATGTACGAGCAATGGCACCCGCTCGGCGTGGTCGGGATCATCTCGGCGTTCAATTTTCCGGTCGCCGTCTGGTCCTGGAACGCGTTCCTCGCCGCCATCTGCGGCGACATCTGCGTCTGGAAGCCCTCGCATCACACGCCGCTCACGGCGATCGCCGTGCAGAAGGCGTGCAACGAGGTCATCACGGCCGAGCGGCTGCCGCCGATCTTCCAGCTCTTCGTTCCGTCCGACAATTCGCTTGCGGGCCGATTTGTCGAAGACAGGCGCGTTGCGCTCGTGAGCTTCACGGGCTCGACCCAGGTGGGCCGCCAAGTCGGCGAGCGCGTCGCCTCCCGTCTCGGCCGCAGCCTGCTCGAGCTCGGCGGCAACAACGCGATCATCGTCGACGAGTTCGCGAACCTCGACCTGGTGGTTCCGGCGGTCCTGTTCGGCGCCGTCGGCACGGCCGGCCAGCGCTGCACGACGACGCGGCGACTGCTGGTGCATGATTCGCGAATCGACGAGGTCGGGCGCCGCCTGGTCGCGAGCTACGGGCAGGTCCGCATCGGCGACCCGCTCGACCCCGGCACCCTGATGGGACCGCTGGTCGGCCCCTCTGCCGTCCGCCAGTACGAGGCCGCGCTCGACGACGCGAGGGAGCAAGGCGGCGAAATCCTCTGCGGCGGACGCAGCTTGCCGGGCCCGGGTTACTTCGTGGAGCCGACCATCGTCCGTGCCCGTCATGACATGCCCGTCGTGAAGCACGAGACCTTCGCGCCGATCCTGTACCTGATCCCGTTCCGGACGCTGGACGAGGCCATCGCGATGCACAACGACACGGACTACGGCCTGTCGTCGGCAATTTTCACGGATCGCCTGCAGCATGCCGAGCGCTTCCTGTCCGCGGGCGGCAGCGACTGCGGCATCGCGAACGTGAACATCGGCACCTCGGGCGCCGAAATCGGCGGCGCATTCGGGGGCGAGAAGGACACGGGCGGCGGCCGCGAGTCCGGGTCCGACGCCTGGAAGGTCTACATGCGGCGCCAGACCAACACGATCAATTACTCGAGCGACCTGCCGCTCGCCCAGGGCATCAGGTTCGACGTGACCTAGGAAGGGACAGTCCGCCTTTGCGCCAGAGCGCGCAAAGGGGACAGTCCCTAGCGGCCGGGCAGCCTCACCGAGACACGCGCGCCGCCGAGGCGGCTTTCCCCGATTTCCAGCGAGCCGGCGTAGGACGCCGCGATTTCCCGCGCGACGGCGAGCCCGATGCCCTGGCCCGACACGCTTTCGTCGGCGCGCACGCCGCGCTCGAGCACGCGTACGCGCTCGTCGGGCAGGATGCCGGCGCCGTCGTCTTCGACCTCGAGCGCGAGACCGGGACGGCGCCAGGCGGCTGCGGTCAATGGCGTCGCGCGCACCTCGATGCGCCGCCGCCCGAACTTGCAGGCGTTGTCCATGAGGTTGCCGGCGAGTTCCATGAAGTCACCGGCATCGATCGGGTAAGCGGTGCCCGGGGCCACGGCGACGCCCGCCTCGACGCCCTTGTCCGCGTACACCTTGGCGAGCGCCGCGCGCAGCTGCTCGAGCGGTTCCTGCACCGTGAGGGCGGTGAGCGTCGTTCCGGCGCCGCCCATCACGGCGCGCTTGAGCTGGTGACGAACGATGTCCTGCATGCGCTCGAGCTGCGGTGCCAGCGCCGCCGCCGCAGTCTCGCCGCGATCGACGAGGCCCCGCATTGCGGCGAGCGGCGTCTTCAGGCTGTGGGCGAGATTGCCGAGCGTCGCGCGGTAGCGTTCGAGCCGCTTGCGCTCGCCGACCAGGAGTGCATTGAGGCTGCCGGTCACGCCGTCGAGCTCGCGCGGCCATTCGTCGCCCAGCGCATCGCGCCTGCCCGCCTCGATGTCGACGATTTCGCGCTCGAGGCGGCGCAGCGGCCCCAGCGAGATGCGAAGCGCGATCGCGAGGCCGCCGAGCAGCAGCAGGCCCAGCAGCAGCAACCCGGTCACGATGCCGGTCCGCACGCGCAGCAATTCCGCATACCAAGGCTCCAGGCTCTCCACCGCGCGCAGGACATAGTCGCGGGCGCCGCCGGCCTCAGGTTCCCAACGCACGCCCAGCGACAGCGCGAGGACGCGCGTGCCGTCCGCCAGGCGGGTGCCTTCGAGGAGGCGCTCGCCGGGACGGGGCATCGAGGCGAGCCGCAGGCCGCTGCCCGCCGTCGACGGCGAGCGCCAGGTGCCGGCGGTGCCGACGATCTCCGCGTAAAGCCCGGAACCGGGCGTCGCGAGGCGCGGCTCGGCGAGGTTCTGCGGCACCAGCCGGCCGTCGTCCCCGATCTCCGCGGTCGAGATGAGCGCGATCACCTGCGCATCCAGTACGTCCCCGATCGCGCGCAGCCCCTGGTTGCGGAACAGCGAATCGAGCGCGAAGCCCGCGGCCACGGCGGCGATGACGAGGAGCGCCGCCAGCGTCAGCAGCAGCCGCGATTGCAGCGATGCAACCGGCCGCGCCACGTTCAGCCGCGCGCGACGCGGTAGCCGCGGCCGCGCAGCGTCTCGATCAGCTGATGGCCGCCGTCGGGGTCGAGCTTGCGCCGCAGTCGGCCGATGAAGACTTCGATCGTGTTGCTGTCGCGCTCGAAGTCCTGTTCGTAGAGCTTCTCCGTGAGTTCGGCTTTCGAGATCACCTCGCCCGCCCGCAGCATCAGGTACTCGAGCAGACGATACTCGAAGGCCGTGAGCTCGACCCGCTCGCCCGCGGCCCGCACCTCCTGCGCGCGCGTGTCGAGCTCGACTGCGCCGCTCCTCAGAATCGGTTGCGACCAGCCGCCGGAGCGGCGCAGCAGCGCCTGCACGCGTGCCAGGACTTCCTCGAACCGGAACGGCTTGGTCACGTAGTCGTCGGCGCCCGCGTCGAGGCCCGCGACTTTTTCCTGCCAGCTGTCGCGCGCGGTGAGGATCAGGACCGGGAAGGCCTTGCCGGCCTTGCGCCAGGCGCGGATCGCGTCGAGTCCGGAGCGCCGCGGCAGGCCGAGGTCGACGACGGCGACGTCGATCGGGTATTCGAGGCCCGCAAATTCGCCCTCGATGCCGTCGGCAGCCTCATCCAGCGTGAAGCCGGCGCCACGGAACTGCTGTGCCAGGGTCTCGCGGAGTGCCGGCTCGTCTTCCAGCACGAGGATGCGCATCGCCTAGACCTCGGCGCCGGTGGCCGCGTCGATGCGGACCTCGAACACGCGGCCATCCTCGCCGAGCAGGCGGATGCGGTACTCGACCCGGTCGCCGCGGCGCTTTTCCTCGGCCCGGACCGCGCGCGCCTTGTGGCGGCGTTCGGCCCGGGCGACGGCCTCGTCGAGCGAGATCGCGCGGTCGGCGACCGTCCGTTCGCCGCGGTCGCGGCCGCGATGGCCCTGCGCATTCGCGACCGCCGCAGGCAACGCGGCCGTTGCAAGCAGCAGGCACAGCGCGGCGGTGGCGGTCCGCTTCAGGTGCATCGCGACATTCTAGTGGAATCGGCCGCCCGGGCCGCGCGCAGCGGCCCGGGCAGCGGGCATCAGGCTTCGGCGGGAGTCACGTCCACGCGGATGCGCAGGCGTTCGCCCGGGTCGTAAGGCATGCGCGTGACGTAGCGGCGCCCGCCGTATTCGTAAGTGACTTCGTAGCCGTCGATGCGTTCCTCGGTGTAGTCGCGGTAGTGCACGTCACACCGCTCGACGGTACGGGCCTGGCCGCCATAGAGCTGCCGCTGCCGGTCGACCGACACGTTGTGTCCGATGGCGCCGCCGATGAGGGCGCCGGCCACGCGTGCGACATCCTTGCCGCGGCCGTGGCCGATCTGGTTGCCGACCACCGTGCCGAGCGCGCCGCCGATGAGCGTACCGCCGATATGGTTGTACGAGAACGGGCCCTCGGAGGATTGCACGACCTCCTCCCGGCATTCGCGGACCGGTTCGCTGACGCGAACCAGGCGGCGCAGCGGTTCGGCGCGCACGACGTCGGCGAAGTCGTACTCGCCGTCCCGGTCGTAGGCATGGCCGTAAGGCCCCTGCGAAGGATCAGCCAGCGCAGCGCCGGATGCGAGCGCGATCCCGGCGGCCGCTGCGAGTAGCCGTATTGAGCGTGACATGGTGCGCCTCCTTGACTGGCACGGTGGCCAATCTACGGGGCGACCGATGAATGCATCCTGAACGCCCGGACCGGGGCCCGGATCAGCGTTCTTCCGCCTTGGCGGCCGCCCACAGGCGGTCCAGAAGCTCGGGCGACGCGCCGGCGAGCGGCTGCCCGAGCCGTTCCAGCCCGATTTCGACGTGGCGGTAACGGCGCGCGAAACGCTCGTTGGCGCGTCGCAGCGCGGTCTCGGGGTCGATTTCAAGGTGCCGCGCGAGATTCACGACCGAGAACAGCAGGTCGCCGAGCTCCGCTTCGCTCCGCCCGGCTTCGCCTGCGCGCAATGCCTGGTCGAGCTCCGCGAGTTCCTCGTCCACTTTACCGCGCGGGCCGGCGGCATCAGGCCAGTCGAAGCCCGCCGCCGCGGCACGGGCGCCGAGCTTGCGCGCCCGGGTAAGCGCCGGCAGCGCCACCGGCACGTCGGCGAGCGTGCCCGCATCGCCCCGGGCCGCGCGTTCGTCGCGCTTCATCCGTTCCCAGGCGCGCGTCTGGTCGCGGCTGCCCGCCACCCGGTCTTCGCCGAAAACATGGGGATGGCGGCGAGTCAGCTTGTCGCAGATCGCGGCGACTACGTCGTCAAAGGCGAAGGCGTCCTGCTCGCTGGCCAGCCGCGCATGGAACACGACCTGGAACAGCAGGTCGCCCAGTTCATCGCGTAGCGCCCCGAGATCGCCGCGTTCGATCGCGTCGGCGACCTCATAGGCCTCCTCGATCGTGTGCGGGGCGATCGTGCGAAAATCCTGTTCCAGGTCCCAGGGACAGCCGCGCTCGGGGTCGCGCAGCCGATTCATGATCGCGATCAGCCTGTCGATGGCCATGCCTCAGGCCCCGCCCATGACTTCGCGCAGGGTCAGCAGCATGCCGGCCGTTGCGCCCCAGATATTGAAGCTGCCCCAGGGAAGGTCGAAGGTCTCGATGTCTTGCCCCGCGATGCGGCGCGTGCGGCGCGCATGGATCGCGGGATCGAGCAGGTGCCGCAGCGGCGCCTCGAAGGTGCCTGCAACCTCGGTCGGGTCGAGCACGAGTTCGAACCCCGCGCGAACGAGGCCGACGACGGGCGTGACCTGGTAGCCCGAGATCACGGCGTGATCCGGCAGCCGGCCGAGAATATCGACGAATTCCCGGCGCAGCCCGACTTCTTCCTCAGTCTCGCGCAGCGCTGCCGCCGTCGCATCCGCGTCGCCCGGCTCGAGGCGGCCGCCCGGAAACGAGATCTGGCCGGCGTGCTGCTTGAGTGCGTCGGCGCGGATCGTGAACAGTACCGTCAGCTCGTCCTCGCGGTCGATGACGGGGACCAGGACGGCCGCGCGGATCGCGTCGGGCGGCATCTGCGAGGCCAGGCGGCGCGGGTCGACGCCTGCGTAGTGGCCCATCCGCGGCATGCCGGGAGCGCGCGGCACGCCCGCGAGCCGCCGCCGGAGCTCGCCGCGCAGCATCGCCGTCGGCAGGCGGTGCGGCTCGAGGAGCGCTACGCCGCTCAAGGGCCGGGAACTTCTCCGCGCGCGAGCCGCGCGGGATCGAGGATGCGCGCGAGTTCCTCGCGCGGCAAGCCGGTTTCCTCGACCGCGATGTCGAGGATCGGGCGCGACTCGGCGGCGGCCCGCTTCGCGATCGCGGCGGCGCGGTCGTAGCCGATCCGCGGCGCGAGCGCGGTCAGCAGCATCGGGTTGCGTGCGAGCGATTCGGCGATGCGTCCCGCGTGCACCGTGAGACCCGGAATGGCGCGCTCGGCGAGCGCGTTCGCCGAGTCCGCGAGCAGCGCGATGCTGTCGATGAGCGCGTCGGCGAACAGGGGCAGCATGACGTTGAGCTGGAAGTTGCCCGACGCGCCGGCCATGCCGACCGCGACGTCGTTTGCCATCACGCGCGTCGCCGCCATCGCGACCGCCTCCGGGATCACCGGATTGACCTTGCCCGGCATGATGCTGGAGCCGGGCTGCAGTGCCGGCAGGGACAATTCGGAGAGTCCGGCAAGCGGGCCCGAGTTCATCCAGCGCAGGTCGTTCGAGACCTTCAGGAACGTCACGGCCGCCGCGCGCAGCGCGCCGGACAACTCCACCGCCGTGTCCTGCGAAGCCATGGCGGCGAACCGGTCCGGGGCGGCGGTAAACGGGAGCCCGGTCCGCGCGGCGAGGCGTGCGATCGCGCGCGCCGCGAACTGCGGGTGCGCGTTGACGCCGGTGCCGACTGCCGTGCCGCCGAGCGCGAGCCGGTGCAGGCGCGGGCGCGCCGATTCGATGCGCGCCGCGGCATCCTCGACCTGGGCGCGCCAGGCGCCCATTTCCTGGCCGAGCGTGACCGGCAAGGCGTCCATGAGATGCGTGCGGCCCGCCTTGACCTGGTCGTCGAACTCGCGCGCCTTGGCGTCGATCGCCCCGGCCAGCCGGCCGAGCGCGGGCAGCAGCGACCCATGCAGGGCGATGGCCGCAGCCAGGTGAATGGCGGTCGGCACCACGTCATTGCTGCTCTGGCAGCGGTTCACGTGGTCGTTGGGATGAACCTGCTCCCCGATGCGGCGGCTCGCGAGGCTGGCGACGACCTCGTTCACGTTCATGTGGGTGCTGGTGCCGGAACCGGTCTGGAATACGCCGAGTGGGAACTGCCCGGAATGCGCGCCCTCCGCGATTTCGAGCGCCGCGGCGGCGATGGCGGCCGCGACCGGCCGGGGCAGCTCGCCGAGCTCGCCGTTGGTTTCGGCGGCGGCCCATTTGACGAGGCCGATCGCGCGGACCAGCTCCGCCGGCATGCGCTGCCGGCCAATGCGGAAATTATCCCTGGCGCGCTGCGTCTGGGCGCCCCACAGCGCATCCGCGGCGACGCGGACTTCGCCGAGGCTGTCCTTTTCAATGCGGTCGTTTGCGCTCACGGGTAACATACGCATCCTACCACTCGCGCTCCTGCCCATGACCGACACCCGACTGCACGCGCTGTCGCCGCTCGATGGCCGCTACGCCGAAAAGTGCGCCGAGCTGGCGGCGCTCTTCAGCGAGGCGTCCCTGATTCGCCACCGGGTGCGGGTCGAGGCCGCCTGGTTCCTGCGTCTCGCCGGCAGCGGCCGTTTTGCCGCGCTCGCGCGCCTGCCCGCCGCGGTACCCGCGCGGCTCGATTTGCTGTCGCGAGGCCTGGAGGACGCCGGACTCGCACGCGTGAAGGAGATCGAGCGGCAGACCAGCCACGACGTGAAGGCGGTCGAGTATTTCGTGCGCGAGCAGCTCGCCGCGGCGGGCGCGCCGGCCGCAGCCCTCGAGTTCGTGCACTTCGCCTGCACCTCGGAGGACATCAACAACCTCTCGTACGCGCTGATGCTGCGCGAGGCGCGCGAGCGCGTGCTGCTGCCGGCGATCTCCGCCGTCGCCGACCGTCTCGCCGCCCTCGCGGCGCGGCATGCTGCGCTGCCCATGCTGTCCCGCACGCACGGCCAGGCGGCTTCCCCGACGACGCTCGGCAAGGAGGCCGCGAATTTCGTCGTGCGCCTGCGCCGTGCCGCCGATTCGCTCGCCCGCGTCGAGATCCTCGGCAAGTTCAACGGCGCAGTCGGCAACTTCAATGCCCACGCCGCCGCGGAGCCCTCGGTCGACTGGCGCCGCGAGTCCCGCCAGCTCGTCGCCGCGCTCGGTCTCTCGCCCAGCGAACACACGACCCAGATCGAGCCGCACGACTGGATCGCGGAGTACTGCGACGCGCTCGCGCGCGCCAACACGGTCCTGGTCGACTTCTGCCGCGATGCCTGGGGCTATGTCTCGCTGGGCTACCTCGCGCAGGCCGCGGTCGCCGGGGAAGTCGGCTCGTCGACGATGCCGCACAAGGTGAATCCCATCCTGTTCGAGAACGCCGAGGGCAATGCCGGCCTGTCGAACGCGATGCTGCGCCATTTCTCGGACAAGCTGCCGGTGTCGCGCTGGCAGCGCGACCTGACCGACTCGACGGTCATGCGGAACCTGGGCGCCGCCTTCGGGCACGCGCTGCTCGCCTGGCGTTCGGCGCTCGCGGGGCTTGCGCGCGTGGAGCCGGACGCCGCGCGCATGGCGGCCGACCTCGACGCGCACTGGGAGGTGCTCGCGGAGGCAGTCCAGACGGTCCTGCGCGCCCACGGCATCGCCGGCGGCTACGAAAAGCTGAAGGCATTCACGCGCGGCCGCGACACGGGGCCCGACGAGCTGCGCGCATTCGTCGCGACGCTCGGCCTGCCGGAACAGGCGCGGCAGCGCCTCGAGTCGTTGACGCCGGCGTCTTACACGGGACTCGCCGAGGCGCTCGCGCGCGCCCTGTGAGCCCCGCTTCCGTGGCAGGCCCGCGAGCGGAATGCACGGTCGCCGACTGGTCCGTGGACCGGCGCGAACTCGTGGGCATCCGCCGCGCGGTCTTCATCGAAGAGCAGGAAATCCCGGAATCCGACGAGTGGGATGCCGAGGATGCGGCCTGCGTTCACCTGCTCGCGCGCGCGAACCGTGACCCAGTTGGCACCGGGCGCCTGAGTCCCGCCGGTAAGATCGGCCGCATCGCGGTTCTTGCCGGGCAGCGCGGCCGGGGCATCGGCACGCAGATCCTGCTGCGGCTGCTCGACGAGGCGCGCCGACTCGGCATCCGCGAACCGTACCTGCATGCGCAACTGCAGGCCGTGCCCTTCTACGAGAAGCTCGGGTTCGAGTGCAGGGGCGATGTGTTCGACGAGGCCGGCATTCCGCACGTGAGGATGTCGCTCGTCCTGGAGTGACATCGTGCAGACGCAGCGGCAAAGCGTGACGGGCACCCGCTCGATCATCGCGACGCTCGACGAGGCGAGGAGCGCCACCCAGCAGGTGGCGTTCGCCGCGCGCCGCCTGCTGACGATGTACACCCAGGACCTCGAGCCCGCCGTCTACGACCAGCCCCAGTTCCTCGAGACCGTCAAGAAGCTCGTGCTCGCGAAGAGCTACGCCAAGGTGCGCGTGCTGCTCGCCGATCCGTCGCGCGTCGTCTACGAGGGCAGCAAGTTCGTTCACCTCGCCCGCCGCATCACCAGCCACATCGAGATCCGCCGCGTGAAGTCGGAATCGCGCGACAACCAGTCCGCGTTCCTGATCGCGGATGACCGTGCCCTCGTCTATCGGCTGCAGGCCTCGCGCTGGGAGGGCATCGTCGAGATGAACGATCCCGTCGTCGCCCGGCGCTACCTCAACTATTTCGACGAGATCTGGATCGCGAGCGAGCCGGAAGCCGAGACCCGCCAGCAGCATCTCTGAGGCGCCAAGGGTCGCTGAAGGGGACGGACCCCTTCATATTCGCACTGCGTATAATTCGTCGATGCCCCTGAAGTTCGAGCTGACCGTCGCGGCGATCGCCGAGGACAGCAGCCGTTTCCTGTTCGTGCAGGAACGTGCCGCGCGCCGCGTCGTGCTGAACCAGCCTGCGGGGCATGTCGAGGCGGGCGAGTCGCTCCTCGATGCCGTGGTGCGCGAGGCACGCGAGGAGACCGGGCGACTGTTCCGTCCGGAGGCCGTCACGGGCCTGTACCTGTGGCAGGCGCCATCCGGGCGCACCACGCTCCGCGTCGCATTTGCCGGGAACGTTTCCGGGCGCGACGCGACCATTGCGCTCGACCGCGCGATCATCCGCACCCTGTGGCTGGACCGTGAGCAGCTGGCGTCGCGGGCAGCCGAGCATCGTAGCCCGCTCGTGCAGCTGTGCGTGGACGACTTCCTGCGCGGCGCCCGCCATCCACTGGCGCTGCTGAATCAACTGCCAGGCGGCGGCATCGCCTTCCGGCACGCGGCGGGCTGAAGCCGTGGCCCGCATCGTCGTTGCGCTCTCGGGCGGCGTCGATTCCGCCGTCGCCGCGGCCCTGCTCCAGGCTGCGGGGCACGACGTCGAGGCGCTTTTCATGTCGAACTGGACCGAGGACGACGACGGCTATTGCACAGCCGCCGCGGACTTCCAGGATGCGCGGCGCGTCTGCGAGGAGCTTGCGATCCCGCTGCACCGCGCGAGCTTCGCGCGCGAGTACCGCGAGCGCGTATTCGCCCCCTTCCTGGCGGAGCTCGAAGCCGGGCGCACGCCGAACCCGGACGTGCTATGCAACAGCGAGGTCAAGTTCGGCGTCGGCCTCGCGTATGCACGACGGCTCGGCGCGGACCGCTTCGCGACCGGCCACTACGCGCGCACCGGCGCGGGCGGCAGGCTGCTGCGCGGCCTCGACCGCGCCAAGGACCAGAGCTACTTCCTGCATGCGCTCGATGCGGCGCAGCTTGCATCCTGCGAGTTCCCGGTCGGCGAACTGCAGAAGGCTGAAGTGCGCCGGATCGCGCACGAGCGCGGGATCCCGGTCGCGGCAAAGCGCGATTCGACCGGCATCTGCTTCATCGGCGAGCGCCCGTTCGGGGATTTCGTCGGCCGCTGGCTGCCGTCCCCGCCCGGCCCGATCGAGACCGACGGCGGCCGCGTGATCGGCCGTCACAGCGGCCTGCCCCGCTACACGCTCGGCCAGCGCAGCGGCCTCGGGATTGGCGGGCTCGCGGGCGCGGACTCGGCGCCCTGGTTCGTCGCTGCCAAGGATCTCGCGCGCAATGCGCTCATCGTGGTGCAGGGCGCGGACCATCCGGCGCTGTATTGCATCGGGATCGCCGGCGCCGCGCCGCACTGGGTCGCGGGCAGGGCGCCGGCCGATTCGTTCGCGTGCAGCGCGCGCCTGCGCTACCGGCAGGCGGATATCGCCTGTCGCGTGACGACCGTCGCCGGGGGCGTCGAGGCGCGTTTCGACGCGCCAGCTTCGGGCGCGGCGCCCGGCCAGTACGTCGTTTTCTATGACGGCGAGGAGTGCCTCGGCGGGGCGGCTATAATGGCGCTGCACCCGCTGGAGGATTCATGCAGGACAGCTTCAAAGCCCGCCGCAAGCTCGAGGCCGGCGGACGCAGTTACGAGTACTTCGCGCTCGACGCCCTCGCCGAGCCCAATGTCGGACGCCTCCCCTATTCGCTGAAGATCCTGCTCGAGAACCTGCTCCGCCACGAGGACGGCCGCAGCGTCACGCGCGAGGATATCCTGGCGCTGGCCAAGGCGGATCCCCGGAACCTCGCGCCGCGCGAGATCGCCTTCACGCCCGCACGCGTGATCATGCAGGACTTCACCGGCGTGCCCGCGGTGGTGGACCTTGCCGCCATGCGCGATGCCATGGCAAAGCTCGGCGGCGACCCCGGCCGCATCAACCCGCTGATCCCGGCCGAGCTGGTCATCGACCACTCCGTCATGGTGGACCACTACGGCTCGGCGGACGCGCTGAACCTCAACGCATTGCTCGAATTCAAGCGCAACCGCGAGCGCTATACCTTCCTGCGCTGGGGGCAGTCGGCGTTCGACAGCTTCTCGGTCGTGCCGCCGGACACCGGCATCGTGCACCAGGTGAATCTCGAGTACCTCGCGCGCGTCGTGTTCTCGAACGACCAGGGCCTTGCGTATCCGGACACCGTGGTCGGCACCGACTCGCACACGACCATGATCAACGGCGTCGGCGTGCTCGGCTGGGGCGTCGGCGGCATCGAGGCGGAAGCCGCCATGCTCGGCCAGCCCTCGACCATGCTGATCCCGGAAGTCATCGGCGTGAAACTGAGCGGGCGCCTCGCCGAGGGCGCGACCGCAACGGACCTCGTGCTGACCGTCACCGAGATGCTGAGGAAGCGCGGCGTGGTCGAAAAATTCGTGGAGTTCTTCGGCGACGGGCTGGCGCAGCTCCCGCTCGCGGACCGCGCGACCATCGCCAACATGGCGCCCGAATACGGCGCAACCTGCGGCATCTTCCCGATCGACGGCGTGACGCTCGATTACCTGCGCCTGACCGGCCGCGACGAGGCGCAGATCGCGCTGGTCGGCGAATACGCGAAGCGCCAGGGCCTCTGGCGCGCCGACGGCGCGGCGGACGCCGTCTACACGGACGTGCTGCGGCTCGACCTCGGCAGCGTGCAGCCTTCCCTCGCCGGCCCGAAACGTCCCCAGGATCGCGTGGCGCTGCCCGACATGCGGAGCACTTACCAGGACGCATTCGCGCGCGACCAGGACAAGTGGAAGTCCGCCGGCCCGGCGCAGGTGCAGGACGGCGCCGCGAAATTCGAGCTGAAGGACGGCGCGGTCGTGATCGCGGCGATCACCTCCTGCACCAACACCTCGAACCCCGCCGTCATGATCGCCGCCGGCCTGGTCGCGCGTAACGCCCGCAAGCGCGGCCTCGCGGTCCGGCCCTGGGTGAAGACATCGCTCGCGCCGGGCTCCAAGGTCGTCACGGAGTACCTGGAACGCTCGAAGCTGCTGGTCGACCTCGACGCGCTCGGATTCAATGTCGTCGGCTACGGTTGCACGACTTGCATCGGCAACTCCGGCCCGCTGAACGCGCCGATCTCACAGGCGATCAACGACCACCGGCTCTCGGTCGCCTCGGTGCTGTCGGGCAACCGCAACTTCGAGGGACGCGTGCACCAGGAAGTGCGCATGAACTTCCTCGCCTCACCGCCGCTCGTCGTCGCCTATGCGCTCGCCGGCACCGTGGACACGGACCTGACGCGCGATCCCATCGGGCACGACGCCGCCGGCGATGCCGTGTACCTGAGCGACATCTGGCCGACGGCGCACGAGGTGCAGCAATTCGTCGCCCGCAGCGTGGATGCCGAGATGTTTTCCAGGACCTACGCCGACGTGTTCCACGGCGACGAGCGCTGGCGCGGAATCCAGGTGCCGGACTCGCAGACCTACCAGTGGGACGGCGCCAGCACGTACATACAGAACCCGCCTTACTTCGACGGCATGGGCAGGAAGCCGCCGGGACTGCCGGCCGTGCGCGCCGCGCGCTGCCTTGCCCTGTTCGGCGATTCCATCACGACCGATCACATCTCGCCCGCCGGTGCGATCCGGAAGGATGCCCCGGCCGGGCAGTACCTGCAGCAGCACGGCGTGGTGCCGGCCGACTTCAACAGCTACGGATCGCGCCGCGGCAACCATGAGGTGATGATGCGCGGCACCTTTGCCAATACGCGCATCAAGAACCTGATGGTGCCGGGGGTCGAGGGCGGCGTGACGGCGTTCCAGCCCGGCGGCGAAAGGATGCCGATCTATGACGCGGCGATGAAGTACGTTGCCGCGGGGGTCCCGCTGGTCGTGGTCGCCGGCAAGGAATACGGCACCGGCTCCTCGCGCGACTGGGCCGCGAAAGGCACGAGCCTCCTCGGCGTGAAGGCCGTCATCGCGGAGTCCTTCGAGCGCATCCACCGCGCGAACCTCGTCGGCATGGGCGTGTTCCCGCTCACCTTCCGGGACGGGCAGTCGGCTGCAACCCTCGGCCTCGACGGCACGGAGGTCTACGACATCGAAGGCCTGGCGGCAGGAAGCCGCGAAGCGACGGTGCAGGCGCAGGGCGCTTCCGGCAAGCCGACCCGTTTCAAGGTGAACGTGCGCGTCGACACGCCCAAGGAGTGGGAGTACATGGACAACGGCGGCATCCTGCACTACGTCCTGCGCCAGCTCGCGGCCTGAACGCCGCCGCGATGCGAATCGCGGTATTCGACCTCGACGGCACGCTGACCCGCCACGACACGCTCTGGCCCTACCTGCGAGGCTGGCAGCGGCGCCATCCGCGCGCGGGGTTCTGGCCGCGCGTCGTGGCGGCGGTTTCCCGCTACCCGCTCGCACCGGATCGCGGCGAGCTCAAGTCGCGACTGATCCGGATTTCGATGGCGGGCGCGGCGCGCGACGCGGTGCACGCACACACCGCGGACTTCGTCGCCGCGCTCGGCGACGCCGAGCTTTGCCCGGGCGCGCTCGTCGCGATCGCGCGCCATCGTGCCGCGGGCGACCGTCTCGTGCTCCTTTCCGCGAGCGTCGACCTCTACGTGCCGGAGATCGGGCGCCGCTTCGGCTTCGATGAGTCGGTCTGCACGGAGGTCGCCTGGCAGGGCGACCGTCTCGACGGCACCCTACTCACGGAGAACCGCCGTGGCGCGGAGAAGCGCCGCTGCATCCAGGCGCTTCGCGCCCGCCATCCCGGGGCCCGCCTTGCCGCCTACGGCAACGCGCGCTCCGATTTCGAGCATTTCGAGGCGGTCGACGAGCCGGTACTGGTCAATGCCGCGCCGCGGCTGCGGCGCGAGGCGGACAAACGCGGCTACCGGACCGCCGAGTGGCGTAACAAAATGCCCCCGGCACCGGTCCAATCTGCATGAGCCGCAGGCCCCGCATTCGCCCTTCCGAAATCACCCCGGAGGCCACCTATCGGTCCCGCCGCGGCTTTCTCGCCGGGCTGGCCGCCGGCGGCATCGCGGCCGCGCTGCCCGCGCGGGCCGAGGAAATATTCACCGTCCAGCTGGTCGAGAAGCCGCTGCAGTTCAGGCGCAATGCGCGCTACTCCACGACCGAGACGATGAACACCTTCGAGCAGGTGAGCGGATACAACAATTTCTACGAGTTCGGCACGGCGAAGGAGGATCCGTCTGCGAACGCCGGGCGGTTGCGCACGAAGCCGTGGTCGGTGGTCGTCGACGGCGAGTGCGAGAAGCCGGGCAGCTTTCAGCTCGAGGACCTGCTGAAGCCCCATCCGCTCGAGGAACGTGTCTATCGCCTGCGCTGCGTCGAGGCCTGGTCCATGGTGATCCCGTGGATCGGCTTTCCCCTCGGCGACCTGGTCAAGCGCTTCCAGCCGACGTCGCGCGCCAAGTTCGTGGTGTTCACGACGCTCCTCGACCCGAAGCAGATGCCGGGCCAGCGCTACGACGTGCTGGACTGGCCCTACGTCGAGGGCCTGCGGATCGACGAAGCCATGCATCCGCTCGCGATCATGGGGGTCGGCCTCTATGGCAAGCCGCTGCCGAACCAGAACGGCGCGCCGTTGCGCCTCGTCGTGCCGTGGAAATACGGCTTCAAGAGCATCAAGTCGATCGTCCGCATCCGCTTCAGCGAGCGCATGCCGCTGACGTCCTGGGCGAAGTCCGCGCCGAACGAGTACGGCTTCTTCGCCAACGTGAATCCCGCGGTCGATCACCCGCGCTGGAGCCAGAAGTCCGAGCGGCGGATCGGCAGCACTAATTTCTTCGCGCGCCAGCCCACGCTCCCGTTCAACGGCTACGCCGACGAGGTGGCCGGCCTGTATCGCGGCCTCGACCTCTCCCGCTGGTTCTAGTGGACGCCGATTATCTCGTCCGGCGCTACGCCAAGCCGGTCGTCTTCGCGCTGTGCCTGGTGCCGGCAGCCTGGCTGGCCCTGGGGATCTACTCGCTCGAGTCGGGGGACGTCGCCTCTCGCGCGGCGCAGGCGCTCGGCGCAAACCCGGTCGAGAAGGCCCAGGATACGCTCGGCATCTGGGGCCTGCGCCTGCTGCTCGCGACGCTCGCCGTCACGCCGCTGCGCGTGCTTCTCGGCTGGCCGAAGCTGCACCTGTTCCGGCGCATGCTCGGCCTGTTCGCGTTCGCCTACGTCGCAATGCACTTTCTCTGGTACCTCTTCGTGGACCAGGACGCGAATTGGGAACAGCTCGCGGGCGACGTCGTGAAGCGGCCTTACATCACGGCGGGTTTTACCGCGCTGCTTCTGCTCATGCCGCTCGCCGTGACCTCGACCCGGCGGGCCATGCGCCGGCTCGGGCGCCGCTGGCAGTCCCTGCACCGGCTGGTTTACGTGGCGGCGATACTCGGCTGCGTGCACTACTGGTGGCAGGTCAAGGCGGACATCCGCGAGCCGGCCCTGTATGCGGCGGTGCTCGCGGTACTGCTCGGGTGGCGGATCGCGAATCGCCGCAAGGCCGGCGCTGCGGCGTCACGGGCCCGGCCGCGTCGCGCGCGCGGCGAAGGCGATGCCGGCCAGGACCAGGGCGCCGCCCGTGCCGGTGCGCCAGTCCACCGCCTCGCCGATCAGCCACCAGCCCAGCACTGAAGCCAGCACCGGCTCGCCGACGGAAACGATCGCGACGTAGAGCGGGCCGAGGTGGCGCAGGGACCAGTTGTAGCCGCTGTGACCGACGAGCTGCGACAGCGCCGCCATGCCGGCGAGCGCCCACCAGGTGCGGGCGTCGAACCCGGCAACCTGCGTGCCGGTCGCCAGCACGGCAAGCCACAGCAGGGCCGCCGCGGTGCCGTAGGCGATGCCGAGGTAGCTGCGAAACGGGAGCGTCGCCTGGGCTTCGCGCGAGAGCAGGAAATAGCCCGCCATCGCGACGCCCCCCGCGAGCGCCAGCAGGTCGCCGAGGACAGTGCCCTGCGCGCCCCTGCCGCCGCCGCTCACGATTCCGGCGCCCGTCACGGCAAGGAGCAGCGCAAGCTGCGTCGCGCGCGACGGCCGGCCGCGGCCAGAAAGAATCATCAGGATCGCCACCCAGATCGGCGACGTACTGACGAACAGGACGCTGCGCGCGATCGTCGTGTGTTCGAGCGAGGCGATCCAGGCCGCGAAATGCAGGCCGAGCGTGGCGCCAGCGGCCGCGGCGAAGGTGACGCCGCGCCGGTCGGCGGGCCCCGCGCGACGGCCGGTAACGGCAAGCGGCAGCACGACGAGCAGCGCAAGTCCCACGCGCCATGCCGCAATCGCGAGCGACGGCGCCTCTGCCAGGCGCGCGAAGATGGCGCCGCTCGATACCGCCAGCAGCGCAATGCCGAGGACGACCTGCGGCGCGGCGCGGGCGGCCGTGCCTGCAGGCCCGTCCAAGGGCTAGCCGATCGCCCAGGCCGGGACTTCGCGCCAGCCGCGGGTCAGCGCCGCGTCGAGCTCGCGCCAGCGCGGCTCGAGCGATTCCACCAGCCGCCAGAAACGCCGCGAATGGTTCATGTGCCGCGTGTGCGCGAGCTCGTGGACCAGCAGGTAATTCACGACCTCGGGCGGCTGGAACAACAGGCAGGCATTGAGGCTGATCGTGCCGCTCGGCGAGCAGCTGCCCCAGCGCGTGCGCTGGCGGCGTATCTGCATGCGCTCGTAGGCGAGGTCCGACGCCGCCGCCAGCTGCTCGAGCCAGGGGCCGAGCGCCGCGTGCGCCTGGCGCATCGTAAATCGCTGCAGCGCGTGGCGCAGCAGCGCGGCGCGCCCGGGGGCGCCGGCGAGCTCAATCGCTCCGGACGCCACTCGGATCCGCGGCGGCCCATCGTCCTCGACGAACCGAACCGCAAAGCGCGCGCCGGTCGCCGCGAAGCGAATCTCCGGCGGCACGACCGAAACCGGCTGTGGTTCGGCCGGCCGGTACAGTTCCAGCGTGCGCTCGATCCATCGGCGATGGCTGGAGACGAAGCGCTCGACCGTGCGCGCGCGCGTACCCCTCGGCACGACGATCTCGACCAGACCGCCCGGCAGCACGCGCACGGCGAGCCGCCGCGCGCGGGGGCTCGTGCGCACGCGCCAGGCGCCGTCTGCCGCGAGTGTCCCGTCCAGCAGGCCGAGCTGCGCGGTGCCGCGCCCGAACAGGCTCATAGGCGGGCCGCCAGGCGCGCGCCCTCGTCGATAGCGCGTTTCGCGTCGAGTTCGGCGGCCAGTCTCGCCCCGCCGATCAGGTGCGGCCGCAAGCGGGCCGCCTCGAGCCCCGCGACCAGTTCGCGACGCGGTTCCTGGCCCGCGCAGGTCACGATGCTTTCGACGGCGATGAGCCGTGGCTTGCCGCCTTGCGCAATCCACAGACCCGAATCGTCGATCCGGTCGTAGTCGACGCCGGCCATCATGCGCACGCCGCGACGTTTCAGGGCCAGGCGATGTACCCAGCCCGTGGTCTTGCCGAGGTCACGCCCCGGGGGCGTGGGTTTCCTTTGCAGCAGCCAGATCTCGCGCGGCGAGCGCGGCTCGGTGGCCTCGATGAGCCCGCCGCGCGCCGCGAGCGTCATGTCGATGCCCCATTCGCGCATGAAAGCCGGGATGTCCACGCTGGTCGCGGCATGCGCCGTATCCTGACCCAGGAACCCGGCGACGTCGAATCCAATGCCGCCCGCGCCGACGATGGCGACGGAATCGCCGACCGGGCGGGCGCGCAGCAATACGTCCGCATAGTCGAGCACCTTCGGGTGATCGATCCCGGGAATCGCCGGCACCCGTGGAACGACGCCCGATGCGAGCACGACCTCGTCGAAGGCGCCCCCGGCGAGGTCGGCGACCGTCGCCGCGCGGCCGAGTCGCAACTCGACGCCCGAAAGCTCGAGCTCGCGGCGAAAATACCGGAGGGTCTCGTGAAACTCCTCCTTCCCGGGCACTCTCTTGGCCATGTTGAACTGGCCCCCGATCGCATCGGCCGCCTCGAACAGGGTCACACGGTGGCCGCGGCGGCCGGCAGCTGCCGCGCAGGAAAGCCCGGCCGGGCCGGCGCCGACGACCGCGATGCGCTTCGGGGCGGCCGTCGGCCGGAATACCAGCTCCGTTTCACGGCCGGCGCGCGGATTGACCAGGCAGGTCGCCGTCTCGTTCTCGAACACGAGGTCGAGGCAGGCCTGGTTGCAGGCGATGCAGGTGTTGATCTCGTCGGCGCGATTCGACGCCGCCTTGGCCACGAATTCGGGGTCGGCGAGCAGCGGCCGGGCCATCGAGACCAGGTCGGCATCGCCGGCCGCAAGCAGGCGCTCGGCGACGGCCGGGTCATTGATGCGGTTGCTGGTGACGAGCGGAATGGCGACGGCGCCCCTCAGGCGTCGCGTGACCCAGCTGAAAGCCGCGCGCGGCACCATGGTCGCGATGGTCGGGATGCGCGCCTCGTGCCAGCCGATGCCGGTATTGATGACGGTCGCCCCGGCAGACTCGACCGCCCGCGCGAGCTCGACGACCTCCTCCCAGCTGCTGCCGCCCTCGACCAGGTCGAGCATCGACAGCCGGTAGATCAGGATGAAATCGCGGCCGACCGCCGCGCGCGTGCGCGCGAGAACCTCGAGCGGCAGCCGCATGCGCTTGGGCCAGGCGCCTCCCCAGCGGTCGGACCGACGGTTGGTCCGCGCGGCGAGGAACTCGTTGATGAGGTAGCCCTCCGAGCCCATCACCTCGACGCCGTCATAGCCTGCCTCCCGCGCGAGCGCGGCACAACGGACGAATGCTGCGATCTGCCGCCCGACGCCGCCGTCCGTGAGCTCGCGCGGCGTGAACGGCGAAATCGGAGCCTTGAGCCGCGAGGGCGCGACCGCGAGCGGATGGTAGGCGTAGCGGCCCGTGTGCAGAATCTGCATGCAGATGCGTCCGCCCTCGGCGTGCACTGCCCGCGTCACCAGCCGGTGGCGGGCAAGGTGCCTGCGGCCGCTCAGGGTACCGGCAAACGGCTTGGTCCAGCCGGCGGCGTTCGGCGCGATGCCGCCGGTCACGATCAGGCCGACGCCGCCGCGCGCCCGCTCGGCGAAGTAGGCGGCCAGTTTCGGAAAATCCTCCGCGCGATCCTCGAGGCCGGTGTGCATGGAACCCATCAGCACGCGGTTCGGCAGCGTCGTGAAACCGAGGTCGAGCGGCGCCAGCAGGTGCGGGAACGGGTTCGGCGTCACGCGCGCAATCATATAGCATGCGCTGCCGATGCCCCCCGTCCTGGAAGTCCGCGAACTCGTCAAGCAATACCCGGAAGTGCGCGCGGTCGACGGCGTGTCGTTCGCGATCGACGAGGGCCGCTGCTTCGGGCTCCTGGGCCCGAACGGCGCCGGCAAGACGACGACGGTCGAGATCATGGAAGGCATCACGCGCCCGACCTCGGGCGAGGTCCTCTACCGCGGCGAGCCTCTCGGCGCGCGCTTTCGCGACGAGGCCGGCATCCAGTTCCAGAGGACGGCCCTGCAGGATTTCCTGACGGTCCGGGAAACGCTGGAACTGTTCACCCGGCTGTACCCGCGGCGGCGCGCGGTGGACGAGTTGATCCGGCTGTGCGCGCTCGAGCAGGTGGCCGAGCGCAACAACCGCAAGCTGTCGGGCGGCCAGCTGCAGCGCCTGCTGCTCGCGATCGCGCTCGCGAACGATCCCCAGGTCCTGTTCCTCGACGAGCCCACCACCGGTCTCGACCCGCAGGCGCGCCACAACTTCTGGGACCTGCTGCGCGCCATCAAGGCCGAAGGCCGCACGGTGCTCCTCACCACGCATTACATGGAGGAAGCCTATTTCCTCTGCGACGAAATCGCGATCATGGATCGCGGGCGCGTCATTTCCGCAGGCCCGCCCTCGCGTCTCCTGAAGGAGCATTTCGACGACGTCGTGCTGGAGCTGCCGCGTGATGACTTCAACTGCGACCCGCAGGACTTCCCGGTCCCGGTGATGGTGGCGGCCGACCGCGTCGAGATCTCGACTTCCGACGTGGAAGGCGCGCTCCGTGCCCTGCTCGAGCGCGGCGTGCCGCTGCACCAGCTGCGGATCAGGCCGCGCAATCTCGAGGACCTGTTCCTAGAGCTGACCGGGCGGGAACTGCGGGCATGAACTTCCGGCGCCTGCTCGCGGTCTGGCACGCGCGGAACCTCGAGTTCCTGCGTGATCGCTCGACGTTGATCTTCAATTTCCTGTTCCCGCTCGCGCTCGTCATCGCGTTCGCGGTGATCTTCGGCGGGCAGCCGCGCGCGCTGTTCAAGGTGGACGTGGTCGCGCCCCCGCGCGCCGCGCTCGATGCGCGCCTGCATCCCTTCCTCGGCACCCGCTACGTGGACTTCGTGCGCGTCGATGCCGCCGACGTCCAGGCCGCCGTCCGCAAGGTCGAGCGCCACCAGGTGGATCTGCTGGTCGACTTGCGCGCGGAACCACGCTACTGGATCAACGAGGACTCCCCGAAGGGCTACCTGGCCGAGAAGCTCCTGCTCGAGGCGGCGAACGGCCGCGCGCTGCGCCAGCCGGTGACGGGAGCTGCCGTGCGTTACGTGGACTGGCTGCTGCCGGGCGTGCTCGGCATGAACATGATGTTCAGCTGCCTGTTCGGGGTCGGCTATGTCGTCGTCCGCTACCGCAAGAGCGGATTCCTGAGAAGGTTGTCCGCGACGCCGCTGACGGCATTCGAATTCGGCGCCGCGCAGGTGCTCTCGCGGCTGCTGTTGACGGTCAGCGTGACGTCGCTCATCTACGGCGTTCTGTCCCTGCTCGTGCCGTTTCGCAACGACGGCAGCGTGCTGCTGCTGTTCCTGATAGCGCTCGTCGGCGGGCTCTCGATGATCGCCTTCGGATTCATGCTGGCGGCCCGCTTTGCGAGCGAAGAACTGGCGAACGGCGCCATCAATCTCGCATCCTGGCCCATGATGCTGCTGTCAGGCGTCTGGTTCTCGCTCGAGGGCGCGCCCGCGTGGCTGCAGCAGGTCGCGAAGGTCCTGCCGCTCACCCAGATGCTCGACGCCGCACGGGCCGTCATGCTCGACGGTGCCGGATTCCGGGACGTCTTGCCGGAGCTTGCCTGGCTCGCGGTCATGACCCTGCTGTTCCTCGGCATCGCCGCCGCCGGGTTCCGCTGGCGCGCCGACTGAAGCCGGCCAGGGCGGGCGTCCGGCACCGGGTCTGTGGCACACTGCGCGCCCCCGGTGACCTGGCTGGCGCGCCGCTTGGACAAATCAGAACTGCTCAAGGAACTGCGCATCGACCGCGATGCGCCCGTGGATGCCGCGCCGTCGCGGCTGCGCCTGTGGCTGGCGGTCGGCGCCGCCCTGGTCGTGGCCATCGGCCTGGCGGCCTGGTTCCTGACCCGCGCCCGGCCGGCCGAGGTCACGACCGCCACAGCGCGCGCGATGCCGGCGACCAGCGGCGGAGCCTCGGTGCTGGACGCCACGGGTTACGTCACGGCCCGACGCCAGGCCACCGTCTCGGCGAAAATTACCGGCAAGGTCCGGGACGTGCGCATCGAGGAAGGCCAGCACGTCGCCGAAGGCGAGATCCTGGCTACCCTGGACGATTCCGAGGCGCAGGTCGACTTCGAGTTGCGCAAGGCGCAGGTTGCGGCCGCGCGCGCGCAACTCACCGAGGCCGAAGCGGCGGGGGCCAATGCGGAGCGCGAGTACCAGCGCCAGAACGACCTGGCCGAGCGCAAGCTGACCAGCGTCTCGGCGCTCGATGCCGCGCGCACGCAGGCGGAGACTTCGCGCGCCCGCGTCGCGAGCCAGGCGAGCGCCGTGCGCGTCGCCCAGGAAGCCCAGCAGGCGGCGCAGGTGCAGCTCGACAACACGATCGTGCGCGCGCCTTTCGCGGGCGTCGTGACGGTCAAGGCGGCGCAGCCCGGCGAGATGATCTCGCCGATTTCGGCCGGCGGCGGCTCCATCCGCACCGGCATCGGCACCATCGTGGACATGGACTCGCTGGAAATCCAGGTGGACGTGAGCGAGTCGTACATCAATCGCGTGAGGCCGGGGCAAAAAGTCGAGGCCGTGCTCAACGCTTACCCGGACTGGCACATCCCCGCTTCCGTGATCGCGATCGTGCCGACGGCTGATCGCTCGAAGGCGACCGTCAAGGTGCGCATCGCGCTCGGTGAAAAGGACGCGCGCATCGTCCCCGAGATGGGCGTGAGGGTCGCCTTCCTCGAATCGAAGCCCGCTGCGGGCAGCGCTCCGCCGCCGCGGGGCGTGCTGGTTCCATCGGCGGCAATTCGGCAGGATGGCGGCCAGGACGTGGTCTTTCTGCTGCGGGACGGCCGCGCCGAGCGGCGCGCGGTCACGCTCGGCGGGACACTGGGCGACGAACGCCAGGTCCAGGCCGGCGTGACGGCGGGCGACGTGCTGGTCGTGGAGGCGCCCTCGACGCTCAAGGATGGCGATTCGGTCGAGCAACGGGAGGATGGCGATGACTGAGGCGATGGTGCAGGTTCGCGACGTTTACAAGTCCTACGTCCGCGGCAAGCAGGCGGTCGAGGTGCTGCACGGACTGACGCTCGACATACCCAGGGGCGACTTCGTCGCGCTGATGGGGCCTTCCGGGTCGGGCAAGACGACGCTGCTCAACCTGATCGGCGGCCTCGACAGTCCGACCGCCGGCGAAATCGTGGTCGGCGGCGAGCGCATCGACCGCCTTTCCAGCGGCCGACTCGCCGAATGGCGCGCCCGAAACGTCGGCTTCGTATTCCAGTTCTACAACCTGATGCCGGTGCTGACCGCGGAGCGCAACGTCGAGCTGCCGCTGCTGCTGACGAAGTTGTCGGCAGCCCAGCGCCGCAAGTCGGCCGCGGTCGCGCTCGAGGTCGTCGGGCTCTCCGACCGCGCGCGGCACAAACCGAAAGAGCTGTCCGGCGGGCAGGAGCAGCGCGTAGCCATCGCCCGCGCCCTGGTCTCGGATCCGGCGCTGCTCATCTGCGACGAGCCGACCGGCGACCTCGACCGCAAGACTGCGGACGAGATCCTCGGGCTCCTGCAGGTGCTGAATCGCGACCATGGCAAGACGGTCGTCATGGTCACGCATGACCCGAAGGCGGCCGAGTTTGCCGGCCGCACGCTGCACCTCGAGAAGGGCCAGCTCCTCGAGCAGGCGGCGACGGCCGCTTGAGGCTGCAATGACCCGAACCGGCTTCGTGCTCGCGAACCTGTGGCGCAAGAAGACCCGCACGGTCCTCACGCTGCTGTCGATCGTGGCCGCATTCCTGCTGTTCGGCCTGCTGCAGGCCGTCAACGTGCTGTTCTCGGCGGGGGCCGACTTCGTGGGCGCGACGCGCCTCGTGACCCAGGCGCGCGTGTCGTTCACGCAGTCGCTGCCCATGCGCCTGCTGCCGCAGATCGAGGCCGTGCCCGGCGTCGAGCGCGTGATGTGGAGCCAGTGGTTCGGCGGCGTCTGGCAGGAAAACACGCCACTCATCATCCAGGCCGTGGATCCGGCGCGCCTGCACGACGTCTATCCCGAGTTCGTCATGCCGGAGGACCAGTGGAAGGCATTCGAGGGCACCCGCACGGGCTTCATCGCAGGCCGCAACCTCGCCAACAAGTACGGCTGGAAGATCGGGCAGAAGGTCCCGATCGGCTCGAACATCTTCCCCCAGAAGGACGGCAGCAAGGCCTGGACCTTCGACCTGGTCGGCATCTACGACGGCAAGGACGAACAGTGGCAGCGCAGCACGAACGGCGGCTGGATCAACTTCGCCTACTTCGACGAGGCTAACCAGTTCGCGCACGGGCTCGCCGGCGTCTACATCATCCGGCTCGAGGATCCCGACCGGGCATCCGGGGTCGCGGCCGCGATCGACCGCATGTTCGAGAATTCGCCGGACGAGACCAAGACCCAGACCGAAAAGGACTTCAACATCGGGTTCTTCAAGCAGATCGGCGATATCGGCCTGATCGTGCGCTGGATCCTGTTCGCGGTCTTCTTCACCCTGCTGCTCGTCGTTGGCAACACCATCGCGCAGAGCGTGCGCGAGCGGATTCCGGAGCTCGCAATCCTGAAAACGCTCGGCTTCAGCGACCGCTCGGTCCTCGCCTTCGTGCTCGCCGAGGCAGCCCTGCTCTGCATCGGCGGCGGACTGCTCGGCCTTGCGGTCGCGACCCCCCTCGGCGTCGCCATCACCAAGGCGACCGGCGGCAACCTGCCGGTTGCCGTGGATGGCCGGGTCTGGCTGACCGGCATCGTCGCCATCGTCATCCTCAGCCTCGCCGTCGGGCCTGTTGCCCGCGCTACGCGCCTCCAGGCTGACCATCGTCGACGCCCTGGCCGGGCGCTGAGCGGGAACACCATGCTGAAACAGGTCTTCTCGATCACCGCCCTCGGGCTGCGCAGCATTCCGCAGCGCCTGGGACCGTCGCTCGTCATCGTGGTGGGACTCGCGGGCGTCGTCGCAGTCTTCACCGCCCTGCTCGCGATGGCCGCCGGGTTCCGATCTACGCTGGAGTCGGCCGGGCGTGACGACGTCGCCCTGGTGTTGCGCGGCGGCTCGCAGGCCGAACTGAACTCGGGCATCTCGCGCGAACAGGGCACGATCATCAAGCAGGTGCCCGGCGTCGCCAAGGGCGCCGACGGGCAGCCGCTCGCCTCCGCCGAGGTGGTGGTCATCGCCGAACTCACGAAAGCAGGCGAGAAATCCGGTTCGAACATCACCGTGCGCGGCGTCGAACCGGCCGCCTTTGCGCTGAGGCCGCAGCTCAGGATCGTCGAGGGCCGCCGGTTCCAGCCGGGCCTGCGCGAGCTCGTGGCGGGCCAGGCCGTCACGCGGCAATTCGAAGGCGCCCGCATCGGGCAGACCATCCGCATGCGCGGCTCCGACTGGACGGTGGTCGGCGTGTTCGCGACGGGCGATGCCTACGAGAGCGAGTTCTGGGCCGACGTCGACGTGGCGCAGTCCTCGTTCAACCGCCAGGGATACAGCGCGGTACGGCTGCAGGTCGCGGACGCCGGCGGCCTGCAAACCATCAAGGACGCGTTGTCGGCGGACCCGCGGGTGAATGTCGACGTCGAGACCGAGCAGCAGTACTTCAGCGGGCAGACGAAGCAATTTCGCCGGACCATCGGCGCGCTGGCCGGCATCGTGACATTCATCATGGCGCTCGGCGCGATGTTCGCGGCCCTCAACACCATGTACGCGGCGGTCGGCACGCGGGCGCGCGAAATCGCGACACTCCGGGCCATCGGTTTTCGCGGCACGCCGGTCGTGATCTCGATCATGCTCGAGTCGCTGGTGCTTGCGCTCCTCGGCGGCTTGCTGGGCGCCGTGACCGCATTCCTGCTCTTCAACAACACCGCGGTCTCGACGCTCGGGTCCAACTTCACCCAGGTCGTGTTCCGGTTCGCCGTCACCCCGACGCTGGTGGCGTACGGTCTCGTCATCGCGCTGGCAATCGGCATGGTCGGCGGCTTCCTGCCGGCGCTCCGCGCCGCCCGGCAGCCGGTGACGGCGGCGCTGCGCGCGGCCTGAGGCCGCGTCGGCCCGTGACCGCCCACGTCCTGGTCGACATCGGCGCGAACCTCGCGCACGCCGGCTTCGACGACGACCGCGCTGCGGTGATCGCGCGCGCCAGAGGCGCCGGGGTTGCCGCGCTCATCGTGACGGGAAGCACCCTGGCCGACTCCGGGCGCGCCATCGCCCTGTGCAACCAGTATCCGGAAATGCTGCGCGCCACGGCCGGCGTCCATCCGCACCACGCCGCGACGCTCGCGGACGGGGACGCGGGCCGGCTCGAGACGCTGCTCGACGATCCGATGGTCGTAGCCGCTGGGGAATGCGGGCTCGATTACTTCCGCAATTTCTCCCCGCCGCAGGAGCAGCGGCGTGCATTCGAGCTGCAACTCGGCCTCGCGGAACGTCACCGCAAGCCGGTCTTCCTGCACCAGCGCGACGCGAACGCGGATTTCCTGGCGATGATGCGGGCGCATCCCATCGCCGCGGCGCGCGGCGTGCTCCATTGCTTCACGGAGGGGCCGGCGGTCCTGGAGGACTGCCTCGCGCTCGGTCTCTCGATCGGCATCACGGGCTGGATCTGCGACGAGCGGCGCGGCCAGGCATTGCGCGAAGCCGTGCCGCGGGTGCCGGGCGACCGGTTGATGCTGGAGAGCGACGCACCCTACCTGCTGCCGCGTACGCTCACGGTGAAGCCGGCGCATCGCCGCAACGAGCCGGCATTCCTGCCGGCCGTGCTTGCGGAAACCGCGCGCTGCCGCGGCGAGTCGCAGGAAGTCGTGGCGCGAACCACGACGGCAAATGCACGGCGATTTTTTGGCCTTACACTGCAGGCTCCCGCGGACGCCGGTGCGGTGCCCTCGGAAGAACCTTAAACACACGGCGTAACTGAGTGATATCAGAGGCGTATATGGACTTCAAGCGGGCACGACAAACCACCACGGCGGCTTTTCGCGACTCGATCGTGCCGCGGCTGTCGGAGTACATCCGCATCCCCAACAAGTCGCCGCTGTTCGACGCCGACTGGCAGGCGCATGGCCACATGGACCGCGCCGCGGATCTCATGGCTGCCTGGTGCCGCGAGCAGGCGATCGCGGGCCTGCGTGTCGAGGTGTTGCGCGAGAAGGGGCGTACGCCGCTGCTTTTCTGCGAGATTCCCGGGCAGGGTCCCGACACGGTCCTGCTCTACGGCCACATGGACAAGCAGCCGGAGTTCACGGGCTGGGCCGACGGGCTCTCCCCGTGGGAGCCCGTGATCCGCGACGGCAAGCTCTACGGCCGCGGCGGCGCCGACGATGGCTATGCTGTGTTCTCCTCGCTGACCGCGATTCGCCTGCTGCAGGAGCAGAAGATCCCGCACGCGCGTTGCGTAGTGCTCATCGAGGCCTGCGAGGAAAGCGGAAGTTACGACCTGCCCCACCACGTGGACAAACTGGCCGGCCGCATCGGCACGCCGAGCCTGGTCGTGTGCCTTGATGCCGAATGCGGCAATTACGAGCAGCTCTGGTGCACGACGTCGCTGCGCGGCAACCTGGTCGGCGATCTCGTGGTCGAGGGCCTCACGGAAGGCGTCCACTCGGGCGCGGGCACCGGCATCGCGCCTTCCGTGTTTCGGATCGCGCGTACCCTCCTTGCCCGGGTCGAGAGCGACGTGACGGGCGACATCCTGGTCGACGAGCTGCTGGTTCCGATTCCCGCGCAGCGGATCGAACAGGCGCGGGCCGCGGCCGGCGTCCTGGCCGACGAGATCGCCGGCAAGCTGCCATTCGTACCCGGAGCGCGAGCGCTTTCGGATTCGCCGGTGGAGCTCGTGCTCAACAATACCTGGCGGCCTACGCTCGCCGTGACCGGGGCGGCAGGCCTTCCGGCGATGGAGAACGCGGGCAATGTCCTGCTGCCCCGGGTCGAGTTCAAGCTCTCGTTCCGGCTGCCGCCTTCGGCCGATGCGGAAGCGGCGGCTGCGGCCGTCAAGAAGCGGCTGGAGTCGGACCCGCCGTACGGCGTGCATGTGCGCTTCGAGGTGGGTTCTTCCCTCCCCGGCTGGGACGCCCCGCCGGTCGCGCCCTGGCTCGCGGCCTCGATGCGCGACGCCTCGCTGGCCGCATTCGGCCGTGACGCCATGTACCTCGGTACCGGCGGCAGCATCCCGTTCATCGGCATGCTGGGCGAAAAATTCCCCGAAACGCAGTTCCTCGTGACCGGCGTCCTCGGACCGCACGCGAATGCGCACGGACCGAACGAGTTCCTGCATCTCGAGTACGCGGAGAAGCTGACGGTCTGCGTCGCCAAGGTGGTCGCCGACCACCAGGCGCGCACGGCGGGCTAGCTGCGAGCGAGCGGACTCGGCTCGACCTGGGCGGTGAGCTGGTCCCAGGCCGGGCGGTAGCGCTCCGCCGGGTGCGTTGAGCCGGCGGACGCCGCCGGATACTCGGCCTCGAGCAGGTCGAGGCGCATCACGCGTGGCGGGCGCCCCTTGGGAAATGTCGAGCGGCCGGTGAATACGACCCGCCCGTCGACCGGCGTTTCGCCGGCGAGCAGCCGGACGGCCGCAATGCGGTCGTAGAGCGCCTCCAGGGGGTTGAGGAAAGTCGAGCGTGCGCTGCCGTTCATGACCGCCCATTCGCGCATGTGCTCGCCGCCAAACACCACGCCCTCGACGTCGCGATAGTCGACGACCAGCAGGCCCTTGCCGGTCAACAGCAGGAAGTCGATGTGCAGTTGCCCGCCGCTGCCGTCCGGAACCAGGATGTCGCGCAGGACCGCTGCAGACACGGTTTCGAAGGACTTGATGAGCCGCTTGCGCGCCCGGTAGACGGCGAAGCGCCGCCACGCTGCAACGCAGGCGACGATGACGAGGCCGAGCACCATCACGGCAACGGTCGCCTGCACGATGACGTCGTTAGGGTTCACGGGCTGCGCTTTGCGTGCCAGAGGCGCAGGACCCTGGCGCCGCCGGGAAACCTCAGCAGCGCGAGCAATGCGCGCGCCGCGAGCCGGTCACCGGCGCCGAGGGCGAACGGCCGGTGCAGGGGCTCGAACATCGACGGGCGCGTCTCGATGCGCAGGGCGAGCCGCCCGTCGCGGTCGCGCACGGTCACCACCGCGTCGCCGCGGCTGCGCGTGAGCGCTTCGACCCTGCCTGCCGGCAGTTCGCGCTCGACGACGCACGGCTCGCTCGCGGCATTCCCTGGCATCCGCGAATGATAGTCGGCGGCGCACCCGGTCTCCACCGCCGCGCGATTGCGGCATGATGCGCGCATGGCAACCGGCGCCGCGCTCACCGAATTGCTTGCATGCCCGGCCTGTGGTACGCGGCTAACGGGCGCGAGTTGCCTGCCGTGCCGGATCGACTTTCCCGAGCTGGGCGGTATTCCCTGGCTGATGCCGGAACCGCGGCTCGCGCTCGCCGAGTGGCGCGGCCGGCTGCACCACCTGTTGATGCATTACTCGGCGGAAGCGGCACGCCAGCGCGCGGCGCTCGAGGCGGCGGCGGGCGCCTTGACGCGCGCGCGCCTGGCGCACGTCGCCGCGGCATACGACGACCAGGCTGCGCGCGTCCGTGCGCTGATGCAGCCGCTCGGGTTCGAGCGCCGCGGCGAGGCCGGCGCCGTGCACGTCGCGCTCGGCACGGAGCTGCCGCTGAGCCAGGGCCTCACTTCGTATTACCCGAACCTGCACCGCGACTGGTGCTGGGGCGATGCGGAAAACCGCGCGAGCCTCGATGCCGTGGTGGCAAGCCTGCCGGGCGGCGCGGCGCCGGCGCGCATCCTCGTTCTCGGCGCTGGTGCCGGGCGGCTCGCCTACGACCTGCACCAGGCGCTCGAGCCGGCGTTGACGGTCGCGCTCGATTACAACCCGCTGTTCGCGCTGGCCGCGGCGCGGATCATCGCGTCCCCGCCGCTCGAACTCTACGAATTCCCAATCGCGCCCGGCAGCATCGCCGATCACGCCCTGTTGCGCCGGCACGCGGCGCCAGCGCCCGCGGCGCCGGGGCTCGAGTTCGTCCTCGCGGATGCCAGCGCGCCGCCATTTGTCAGGGGCCGGTTCGACCTGGTGCTGACCCCGTGGTTCATCGACGTCGCCGGCGAACCGGTCACGACCGTCCTCGCCCGCATCAACAGCCTGCTCGCGCCGGCCGGCCTCTGGGTCAACCACGGTTCGCTCGCATTTGCCGGCGCGGCGCCGGGCGATGCGCTGAGCCTCGAGGAGCTCCTCGATGTCCTCGGCACCTGCGGTTTCTCGCGGCCCGATGCGCGCGAGGCCCGCGGTCCCTATCTCGCCTCGCCCGCGAGCCGGCATGCCCGCGTCGAATCCGCGATCACGTTCTGCGCACGCAAGCAGCGGGACATCGCGCCGCCGCCGCCCGGCCGGGAATTGCCGCCGTGGCTCGAGCGCACCGACCTCGCCGTGCCGGCGCTGCCGGAGTTTCGCGCGCAGGCGCTTTCGATGCGCGTATATGCCTTCCTGCTGGCGATGATCGACGGCGAGCGCAGTATCCGCGACATGGCACGGCTGATGGAGCAGCAGAAACTCATGCCCGCGGACGACGCGCTGCCGGCCATCCGCCGCTTCCTGGCCCGCGCGCTCCAGGATTCCGGCCGCCAGCTGCAGTTCTGAGCCGGACTTGTCGCGACGCGCCGGCTGCGTTTATCGTGGCGGCGGCCGACGGAGGTGGGAAGCAATGTCGACTGGCAAGCTGATGCGCGGCGCCGGATGGGCGGCGATCGCGGTGGCCGGCGCGGCCGCCCTGGGCGGCATTGCCCTGCACCGCGGCGAGACCATCAACGCACTCTGGTTCGTGGTTGCGGCCGCCTGCAGCTACCTGGTCGGCTACCGCTTTTACAGCGGCTGGATCGCGGCGCGCGTCTGCCGCCTCGATGCGACCCGCGCGACACCCGCCGAGCGCCTCGACAACGGCCGCGACTACATGCCGACGCACCGTGCGATCGTGTTCGGCCATCATTTCGCCGCGATCGCGGGCGCGGGCCCGCTGATCGGCCCGATTCTCGCGGTCCAGTTCGGCTACCTGCCCGGCACGCTGTGGCTGATCGTCGGCGCGGTACTGGCGGGCTGTGTGCAGGACATGCTGGTGCTTTTCTGCTCCACGCGCCGGGACGGCCGGAGCCTCGCGCACCTCGCGCGCGACGAGCTCGGCAGGTTCGGCGCGTCGGCCGCGATGATCGGCACGCTGTTCATCATGGTGATCCTGATGGCGGTGCTTGCACTCGTCGTCGTCAAGGCCATGGCGCACAGTCCCTGGTCGACCGCCACGGTGTTCGCGACCATCCCGATCGCGATCCTGGTGGGCGTGTACCTGCGCGTGCTGCGGCCCGGCCGCGTGCTCGAGGCGACGGTGATCGGCGTCGCCCTGCTTCTCCTCGCCGTGGCGGCCGGCGGCTGGGTGGACCACCACGCAGGGCTGCGTGCGCTCTTCGACCTCGATGCCAGGACGCTGGCCTGGTTCGTGATCGGCTACGGCCTGGTGGCCGCGATCCTGCCCGTCTGGCTGCTGCTCGCCCCGCGCGATTACCTTTCGACTTTCGTCAAGCTGGGCGTCGTGTTCCTGCTTGCGATCGCGATCTGCGTGCTGCAGCCGGATATCCGCATGCCGGCGTTCACGCGCTTCGTCGACGGCAGCGGCCCGATCTTTGCCGGCAAGCTGTTCCCGTTCCTGTTCATCACGCTCGCCTGCGGGGCTATTTCCGGCTTTCATGCCCTCGTCGCCTCGGGCACCACGCCGAAGCTGATTGCGCGCGAGACCGACGTGCGCCTGGTGGGCTACGGTTCCATGGCGCTCGAGTCCTTCGTCGCGATCATGGCGCTCATCGCCGCCTGCGTGCTGGACCCCGGCGTATATTTCGCCATCAACACCGCGGCCGGCGTCGTCGGCGCCGACCCGGCGACGGCCACGGCGACGATCACGGCCTGGGGTTTTCCGGTGGACCCTGCGCAGATGCAGGCGCTTGCGCACACCATGGGAGAAACCACCCTCTACGGCCGCACCGGCGGCGCGCCCTCCCTCGCGGTCGGCATGGCGCATATCTTCGGCTCGGCATTCGGCCAGGGCCTGTTCGCGATCTGGTATCACTTTGCCATCATGTTCGAGTCGGTCTTCATCCTCACGGTGCTGGATGCCGGCACGCGCGTCGGCCGGTTCATGATGCAGGACGCGCTCGGCGCTGTATGGGCTCCGCTCGCGCGCACCTCGTGGTACCCGTCGGCCTGGGCCGCGAGCCTGCTGGTCGTGATCGGCTGGGGTTACTTTCTCTACATCGGCGTGATCGACCCGAACGGCGGCATCAACATCCTCTGGCCGCTTTTCGGCATGGCGAACCAGATGCTCGCGGCGATCGCGCTCGCGGTCGTGACCGCGATCTTCGTGAAGTCGGGCCGGCTTCGCCACGCCTGGGTGCCCGGGATTCCGCTCGCCTGGCTGGTGACGGTGACGACCGCGGCAGCGGTCCAGAAAATATTCAGCGATGACCCGAAGATGGGCTTCTTTGCGGCGGCCCGCGACCTGGCGGAGAAGCTCGCTGCAGGCGCCCTGCCGCCCGAACGCGCGGCCGTCGCATCCAAGCTGATATTCAACCAGCAGCTCGACGGCTGGCTGACGGTGTTCCTGGTGCTGGTGGTGTGGACCATCGTCATCGACATGGCCCGCGGCTGCTGGAATCACCTGTCCGGCCGCCGCCCGGCCGCAGGCACGGAATCGCCCTACGTGGCGACGCAACTCGCGTGAGCGGCACGGGCGCCGGCTTGCGGCGGCTCTGGCGGGGTGTGCGCGCGCTCGCGGGCGATGACGCCTACGAGCGCTACCTCGCGCGCTGGCGGGCGACGCATCCCGGCGAGTCGGCGCTCGACCGGGGGGCCTTCTACCGCGCCGAGCTCGACCGCCGCTGGAGCAGGCCGAATCGCTGCTGCTGAGCCCAGGGGGTCTCCGGGAGAATGTTTCGCGACGCCGGTACTGGGCAGGGGACGCAGGAAGTGCTTGAATGTGCGCCCGATTGGGCCGCAAAACCGGACCGCATGACGCGCTGGATTCTCGCCTGGGCGCTTGCCGCCTTCTCCCTGCCCGCGTCGGCCGGCGTGCCGCCGCAGGCTCCTTCGGCCCCCGCGTCCGAGCCGGTGGGCCCGGCTGCCCGGCTCCTGGCGCGCCTCGCCCCCCGCGCCAATCCCGAGGTTCTCGCGCTCGCGCTGGCCGCCATGCAATGTGCGAAGGCCGGCGGAGTCGGCATGACTGCGGACCGCCTTGCCGTCATCGACTACTCGCGTCCCTCGCTGGAGCCGCGGCTCTGGGTCTTCGATCTCGCCGGATCACGCCTCTTGTTCGAGGAACTCGTCGCGCACGGGCAAGGATCGGGCGAGAACCTGGCGACTCGCTTTTCGAACGCCGGCGGCAGCCATGCCTCGAGCCTCGGTCTCTTCGTCACCGGCGACACCTACCTCGGCCGGAACGGTTATTCGATGCGAATGGAAGGACTGGAGCCTGGCGTGAACGATCGCGCGCACGAACGCGCGATCGTGCTGCACGGCGCGCCTTACGTTGACGCGCTGTTCGGCGGACGGCAAGGGCGTCTCGGCCGGAGCTGGGGCTGCCCGGCGGTCCGCGAGGCCGTCGCCCGCCGGATGATCGATGTGCTGAAGGACGGCCAGTTCCTGTTCGCCTACTACCCGGACTCGGGCTGGCTCACGCGCTCCGCGCTGCTGCGCTGCAGCGCCGCCTAGCGCATGCGTTCGATGAGGAACTGACCGCTCTCGAGCGTCTCCGACTCCGTCTCCGCGAGCACCTGCAGCCGGCAAGGGCCGGCCGCGTGGAACGGCGCGACCGCGAGAATGCCCGTCATGGAGAGCCAGCGCGCCCATTCGGGCGTCGCGCCGGCATTCAGCTTCTCGGGGTTCGCGACGAGTTCGGAGAGGACTTCGCTGCCGCGCACGAGGCTCAGCGTGAGGCGCCGGAATGGATGCTCGCGCGGCGTGCGCACGTGCACGAACACGCAGAGCTTCGGCAGCGCGATGGGAAACGCCGGTACGTAGAGATCGGTACCGTAACAGCCCATCAGCGAGAACTTGTTGCCGATTTCCTGGCGCACGTCGTCGCAGAACTGGGCAATGACTGTTCGCGGCGCTGTCATCCCTGACCTCCCTGGACCGGATGGTCGCGGTTGACGCAAGTCAATGCAAGCAGGCGGCACGGCGCGCAGCATGCCGGGCAGCCGGAGGCCGACACATGCGTGGCTCGCGAATCGTGGCGCTGTTGATGCTGAACGCCGCGCTGTCGGCCGTGCCGACGCGTGCGGAGCCGGCAACGCAAGGCGCTCCGCCTCTCGACTTCGGCCTCGATCTACGCTACCGGTACGAGGAGGTGGAGCAGGACGGCACGCCGCAGGCGGGCGAAGCCAATACGCTGCGCATCCGCGGCCGCCTCGCGACGCCCGGATTCAGGGGCTTTTCCGGGCTGCTCGAAGCGGACCAGGTGGTCGCCATCGGCGCGCAAAGGTACAACGACACGCGAAACGGAGAAACGGGCTACCCGGTGGTAGCCGATCCCGAGGGGACTGAGTTCAACCAGGCCTGGCTGGAGTTCGCACCCGGCCGGGACACGCGGCTGCGCATTGGCCGGCAACGGGTGAACTTCGACAACCAGCGTTTCATCGGCTCGTCGGACTGGCGCCAGAACGAACAGACGCTCGACGCGCTGCGTCTCGAGACGAAAGCGGGCCAAGCCCTGGAGTTCAACTACGCTTTCGTCGACCGCGTGAACCGCGTCTTCGGCCCGGATGCCGGCACCCCGCCGGCGTCCTTCGAGGGCTCGAGCCACCTGGTCAACGCGCGGCTCGCGATGCCGCGCGCGGGCGCGCTCACGGCCTACGCCTACCTGCTCGACTTCGACGATGCGCCGCTGCTTTCGTCCGACACGTTCGGCGCGCGCTACGAGGGCATGCATTCAGTCCGCGACCGGTACTCGCTGGGATGGGCCCTGGAGTACGCGCGCCAGCAGGACGCTGGCGCCAATCCGCTCCACGTCGACGCGTCTTACGCGCTGGTCGAACTGCACTTCAAGGCGGGGAGCGCCGATTTGCTGGCCGGGCGCGAAGTGCTCTCCGGGGCGCAGGAGAACCCGGCCGCCAATCGCGCCTTCCAGACGCCGCTCGCCACGCTGCACAAATGGCAGGGCTGGGCCGACAAGTTCCTGTCGACCCCGCCGGCCGGCATCGACGACAGCTATGCGGGCGTGGTCGTGACGCGCTCCGGCTGGCGGCTGCAGGCTGCCTGGCACGTTTTTTCTGCGGACGCGGGCAGCCTGCACTACGGCGACGAGCTCGACCTCTCGGTTGCTCGCAGCTTTGCCAAGCGCTACGAGGTGCTGGTGAAGTTTGCGGACTACGACGCGGACGGGGAATTCACCGATACGCGCAAGCTTTGGGCGCAGTTCGGCGCGTCCTTCTGAGCGGCGTTCGCGGGCGCGCCGGACGCGGTTGGTGGGCCGTGATGGGATCGAACCATCGACCAACTGGTTAAAAGCCAGATGCTCTACCACTGAGCTAACGGCCCGGAACCGGGTTGCGAATCATAGCCGATTGACGCGAATCGATGCCCTTCGCGCCACACCGCTCCCGCGCGGGATGCGGCTTCCGGATCGGGGTATGCTCATCCGGATGGCTGCCGTGGCAATTCCGCGACCCTCCGACGACGGCGACGCGACCCGGTTCTGCTCGACCTGCGCCTTTTCCCGGGCCTGCATGGCTCAAGGACTCGACAAGGGCGGCCTGAAGAACCTGCATATGCTGGTGGAACACGTCGGCCCGCTCGCTCCGGGCGCGCACGTGTTCCGTGCCGGCGAGCCATTCGTCGCGATCGCCGCAGTGCGCAGCGGCGTCGTCAAGACCTGCCGTGTCGACCGCGAAGGGCGCGAGCAGGTGCTTGGATTCCATGTTCCGGGCGAGATCATCGGGCTTTCGGCGATCGACGGCGAGCGGTATCCCTGCGACGCCGTCGCGCTCGACGAAGTGCAGCTCTGCCGGTTCTCGTTCCCGAAGATCGCCCTGCTCGCGACGCAGTTGCCCGGGCTGCAGCTCGAGCTCTTCAGGCTGATGAGCCGAGACATCGGCCACGCGGAGAGGCTGTCCGGCGATCATTCCGCCGACGCGCGTATCGCCGCCTTCCTCGTCGACCTGTCGCGCCGACTTGCCCGCCGCGAAGACGCGCCCGCTCAGTTCGAGCTCACGATGGCGCGCACCGACATCGGAAATTACTTGCGCCTGGCGCCGGAGACCGTCAGCCGGGTGTTGCGAAGGTTCCAGGATAACGGGCTGATTGCGGTCCGCAGGCGCGACGTCGAGTTACTGCGCGACGACAGCCTGAAATCGCTCGCCGGGGCCATGCTGGCCGGTTGACTTGCGTCAGGACGGGAGCCAGGTTTCGCCACGAGGATCGCGCCGCCTTCGCGGCCGGAGATTGCGGTGATCGAGCATTACGCCGGGATTCGCCAGGCCCATATCCTCGCCGTCACCGCGAGCGGCGGGCTGTTTTTCCTGCGCGGCCTGCTTGCGCGCGCCGGACGCGCCGAACTGGCCCTCGCGCCGCCGCTCCGATACCTCAGTTACGCGATCGACACCGTGCTCCTGGCCGCGGCGCTCATGCTCTTCATCATGCTGCCGTCGGCCGTCTTCGCGAACGGCTGGCTGACAGCAAAGCTTGCCCTGCTTCCCGTCTACGTCGTGCTCGCATGGCTCGCGCTGCGGCGAACGGCCGCCCGCGGACGGCAGCTCGCGTTCTTCGCGGGCGCAGTGCTCGCTTTCGGCTGCATGTTCGCCATCGCGCGCGCCCATGACCCCCTCGGGCCGTTACGGCTCCTGACCGGGGTCCTGAGCACAAATTGACCTGGGTCATGGCTCGTCGCCCGCCGCGGCCTCATGCTGGCAAAGTAGTCGAGGATGGAGAATCGACATGCGCAAGTCCTTGATATCCGTGGTTGCACTCGCCCTCCTCGCTGCCGGCTGCGGCCAGCGCGAAGCGCCGGCAGTCGCAAGCGACACCGGCGGGTCGGCGCGCGGCGATTTCGGCCCGCCGCAAGGCGAGCCGGTCAAGGCCGTCCTCACGTCGCCTCCGCACGTCCCGCCGGCGACCGGCCGCCACGCGCCCGCCAAGGTGATCGTAGAACTCGAGGTCGTCGAAAGGGAAATGCCGATTTCCGAAGGCGTCAGCTATACCTTCTGGACGTTCGGCGGCACCGTTCCCGGAAGCTTTATCCGCGTGCGGCAGGGTGACACCGTCGAGTTTCACCTGATGAACTCGCCCGACAGCAAGATGCCGCACAACATCGACCTGCATGGCGTGACGGGGCCGGGCGGAGGCGCGGCCTCCAGCTTCACCGCCCCGGGCCACCAATCGCGCTTCACGTTCAAGGCGCTGAATGCCGGTCTCTTTGTCTACCATTGCGCGACGGCCCCGGTCGGCATGCACGTGGCGAACGGCATGTACGGACTCATCCTGGTCGAGCCGCCCGAGGGCCTGCCCGCGGTCGACCGCGAGTACTACGTGATGCAGGGGGACTTCTACACGACCGGGCGCTATCGCGAAAAAGGACACCAGCCCTTCGACATGCAGAAGGCCATCGACGAGCGGCCGACTTACGTCCTGTTCAACGGCTCGGAGGGATCGCTCACGGGGGACCGCGCGCTCAGCGCAAAGGTCGGCGAGCGTCTGCGGCTGTATGTCGGCAACGGCGGACCGAACCTCGTGTCGAGCTTCCACGTCATCGGCGAGATCTTCGACAAGGTCTGGTTCGAAGGCGGCACGCGCTTTCAGGAAAACGTGCAGACGACCCTCATTCCCTCGGGTGGCGCGGCAATGATGGAATTCCGCCTCGAGGTCCCGGGCAGCTACGTGCTCGTGGATCACAGCATCTTCCGTGCCTTCAACAAGGGAGCGCTCGCGATCCTGAAGGCCGATGGGCCCGAGAATCCCGCGATCTACTCCGGCAAGGAAGTGGATGAGATGTACCTCGGCGACCGGGCGCTGCCGAATCTCGCCGCGGTTACCCAGGCCGCGGCCGCGGCAAAGAGCGGGGACCTCACGGTCGCGCAGCAGATCGCGGCTGGCAAGGCGCTGTTTGCCGGCACCTGTTCCGCCTGCCACCAGCCCGATGGCCGCGGACTCGAAGGCGTGTTCCCGCCGCTCGCGAAGTCCGACTACATTGCGGCGGACCCTCATCGCGTGCCCCATATCCTGCTCGGCGGCCTCAGCGGCAAGATCACGGTAAACGGCCGTGACTATGACTCGGTGATGCCACCCATGAACCAGCTGACTGACGACGAGATCGCGAATATCGCAACCTTCGTCCTTAACAGCTGGGGCAACCCCGGCGGCCGCGTGACGAAGGCCGAAGCCGCCGCGATCCGTGCGCAATCACCCGGCGGCGGAACAGGGTCGCACTAGGCGATGAAGCACGTCGCGGCACTCCTGCTCGCGCTTCTCCCGCTCGGCGGGCATGCCGCCGCACCCCCGGAAGGATACGCGTCGATTCCCGGCGGCAGGTTCAAGTCTGCGCTGCGCTACGAGGACTCCGCCGCAGGCGCCGTGATCGCCCCCTTCCTGCTGATGCGCAGGCCCGTGACGAATGCGGATTACCTGCATTTCGTGCAGGGCCATGCCGAGTGGCGACGCGGGCGGGCGCCCGTCGCGCTCGCGGAACCGCGTTACCTGTCGCACTGGCGCGGACCGCTCGATCCCGGCACCGGGACCGGGCAGCGGCCCGTCACCTGGGTCAGCTGGTTCGCCGCAGATGCGTACTGTGCCGCGCAGTCCGCGCGGTTGCCCACCTGGCTCGAATGGGAATACGTTGCGGCTGCCGACGAGACAAGGCGTGACGCGCGTGCCGATCCCGCCTGGCGCGAGCGCATTCTCTCGTGGTACTCGCGGCCGTCGTCCGGCCCGCTGGCCGCGGTCGGGCACGAGGCGGCGAATGCCTATGGCGTCCAGGACCTGCACGGGCTCATCTGGGAGTGGGTCGACGATGCGTCCGCACTGCTCGTGTCTTCAGACAACCGCGAGCAGGGCGCCGCCGACAGGCTGCGCTTCTGCGGGGCGGCGGCGCTGTCCGCGGACGATCGCGAAAACTATGCGACGCTGATGCGCGTGGCCCTGCTTTCCGCGGTGGAGTCCGCCGATGCGACGGGCAACCTGGGGTTCCGCTGTGCCAGGGACGTCCCGTGAAGGCAGTCATCGGCCTGGTCGCCGCATTGCTGCCGTGCCTCGGAGTGGCGCCGGCGACGGCAGCGTCGCCACCCGCAGCCCTGCCGGGTGATTCCGTCTACCAGTATCACGCTTCCCTGACGGATTCTTCCGGCCGGACGCTGCAATGGCAGGACCTGCGCGGGAAGCCGCGGATCGCGACTTTGTTTTACACATCCTGCCGGTACATCTGCCCGCTCGTCGTCGACAGCATGCGCGGGATCGAGCGCCAGCTGGCTCCGGCCGAGCGGCAGCGGCTCGGCTTCGTGCTGATCACCATGGACCCGGCGCGCGACACGCCGGAAGCGCTCGCAAAGGTGATGACGGAGCGCCGCCTGGAAGCCGAGCGCTGGCAGCTGCTGCAGCCGCGCGCGGAGGACTTGCGCGGGCTTGCGGGGCTCCTCGGCATCCGCTACCGGTCCCTCTCCGATGGCGAGTTCAATCACACGACCGCCCTGGTCCTGCTGGACGCCGACGGACGCATCCTGTCCCGCTCGGACCGGCTCGGCGCCAACACCGATCCCGGGTTCATGGCGGCCGTGCACGCGGCTGCGGCGGCTACCGGTAACGGGTCGGATCGCTAATACGGGCGGACTCGAACCCCGCGCGTCGCTGCCGGCAACTGTCGCAGCGCCCGCAGGCGCGGCCTTCGCCGTCCGCCTGGTAGCAGGACACGGTCATCGCGTAATCGACGCCGAGCGCGGAGCCGCGACGGATGATGTCCGACTTCGCCAGGTCCATGAGCGGCGCATGCAGGCTGACGGTATCGCCCTCGACCGCCGCGCGCGTCGCGAGGTTCGCAAGGTACTCGAATGCGCGGATGAAGGCCGGCCGGCAATCGGGATAGCCGGAATAGTCAACCGCGTTGACCCCGATGTAGATGTGCCGGGCCCCCGCGACCTCGGCGAAGCCCAGTGCGCAGGCCAGGAAGATCGTATTGCGCGCCGGCACGTAAGTGACGGGGATGCCCGCCGTCGCCTGTTCGGGCACGGCGATGGAGCGATCGGTCAGGGCCGAGTGGCCGAATGCGCCGATCGGCAGTGCGAGCACGCGGTGCTCGACGGCGCCTAGCGCGGCGGCGATCCTGCGCGCGGCATCGAGCTCGGCCGCGTGGCGCTGCCCGTAGTCGAACGAGAGCGCAAGGCAGCGGTGGCCGCGCTCGCGCGCGATGGCGAGCGTCGTCGCCGAATCGAGGCCGCCCGAGACCAGGACGACCGCCGGCGTGCCGGCATGCATGCCGGCTTCAGCGACCCGGGACGTCACCCCAAAGCACCTTGTGAAGCTGGACCTGGAACCGGACCGGGAGGCAGTCTGCCAGGATCCAGTTGGCGAGCTGGGCGGCCGGCAGCTGCTGATGGCTCGGTGAAAACAGCACCTGGCAACGCGCGTCGAGCCGGTCGGCAATGACGCGGTCGCGGCTCCATTCGTAGTCCGCGCGGTCGCAAATGACGAACTTGAGCTGATCGGCGGGGCGCACGTCCTGCACCGCGAGATCGAGGTTGCGCTGCGATTCGCCCGAGCCCGGGGTCTTGACGTCGATCACCCGCGCGACGCGCGCATCCACCGCGCTCGCGTCCTGCGCCCCGCTGGTCTCGAGCGAGACGCGGAACCCCGCTTCGCACAGCACGGTCAGCAGTGTCAGGCACTGGCGCTGGGCGAGCGGCTCGCCGCCCGTGACGCACACGTGGCGCGCACGGGAGTCGCGCGCTTCGTCCAGGAGCCGGGCCACCGTGCGCCACTCGCCGCCATGGAAGGCATAGGCCGTATCGCAGTAGCGGCAGCGCAGCGGGCAGCCGGTCAGGCGAATGAAGAACGTCGGCCAGCCGGTCGCGTCTGCCTCTCCCTGCAGCGACAGGAATGTCTCGGTGATGCGCAGGCGCGCCGCGACGGGCGCCGCGGCCATCTCGGCAGACATCGGCCCTCCTCAGCCGCCCGGGTTGCCCATGCGCGCGAGCCGCGCCTGGGCCTCGGCCGCCGCCTGGGAGTCCGGAAACTCCTGGATCACGCGGGCAAGCGCCTCGCGGGCCGGGCCGGGCTTCTTCAGTTCCGCCTGGCAGTACCCGATCTTCAGCAGTGCGTCGGGCGTCTTGCGGTTGCCCGGATAGTCCTGCAGGAGGCCTTCGAAAGCCGCCAGCGCAGCCGGGTAGTCGCGGCGGACGTAATGGGCCTCGCCGAGCCAGTACATGGCGTTCGGCGCCAGCTCGTGCTTCGGGTACCTGGCGACGAATTCCTGAAGCGCGCCCGTGGCCTCCTCGTACTTGCCGTCCTTCAGGAGGTTGAATGCAGCCTGGTACTCGGATTCCGGGCTGCCCCCGACGACGTTCGCCTGGGCGGCCGTCAGCGCCGCCTCGGCGGCGCGCAGCCGCGTGTCGAGGTCCACGTACTGGTCGCGTTGCTGCGCACGAGCCTGCTCGAGGTCGTGCTGGAGCTGGTCGAAGTCGCCGCGCAGGTCGCGCAACTCGGTGGTCAATACCTCGATCTTTCGCGACATCTCGAGCAGGCCCTGGTTCTCGAGCTGGCGCTCGACCGCGCCCATGCGCGATTCCAGGCTGTCGAGGCGCTCGCCCTTGGACTGCCCGGATGCCGGCGCCGCGACGATGCCCGCGAGCAGCACGGTCACGGCAAGGCGCAGGACTCGCACGGGCGCGTCGTCAGCGGCCGTAAACGAGCTCGACGCGGCGGTTCTTCTCGTAGGCCGCCTCGCTGCTGCCCGCGACCGCCGGACGCTCCTCGCCGTAACTCACCGTCGTCAGCTGGGTGTCACCGGCGCCTTGCAGCATCAGCGCGGTGCGAACGGCCTGCGCGCGGCGCTCTGCCAGCGCGATGTTGTACTCGCGCGATCCGCGTTCGTCGGTGTGGCCCTCGACGCGGATCTTCACGCCGCTGGAGGCGGCCAGGAACTTCGCGTGCGCGCTGATGAGCGTCGCATACTCCGGGCGGATGTCGCTGCGGTCGAAATCGAAGTAGATGACGTTGGCGACCCCGGCCGGTCCGCCGGTGGCGCTGCCGGAGGCGCCGGGCAGGTCGCGGCCCTCCCCGACCTGGGCATCGCCCGCGGCTCCCGCGGACGCTTCGCTTCCTTCAGTCGCAGTCGCACCGGAGCCTTCGGGCACGGTAGTCGGCTTCTTGGGGCAGCCGGCCAATGCCAGCGTGGCAATCGCGATCAGCAGGATGGACAACGAACGCATCGCTCGGACTCCTTGCATGGCTCTGACCATTCACGTTACGCCGGGTTCTTCTAGCACAGCCGGCACCGGCGCGTCACGCGCGCTAATCGAGGAACGGCGACCAGGCCGCCTCGCGCAACTCGCCGCCGCTGGCCGCGATGCGCTGCTGGACGCGGCCGTCGCTGGAGACGATGGCCAGTGTGTCGCGCCCGTTGATGCGGCTGGTGTAGAGGATATCGGCGCCGTTCGGCGCGAACGACGGCGACTCATCCTGCTGCCCGGCGCTCAGCACCTGCAGCCCGCCGCGCTGCGGGTCCACCGAGGCAATGCGGTAGGCGCCGCGGTCCAGGGTGACCACGGCGAGCTGGCGCCCGTCCGGAGACACGCGCGGACGCGCGTTGTAGCTTCCCTCGTAGGTGATTCGCTTCGGGCGCGCGCCCTGTTCGAGGCCGACAGTGTAAATCTGGGGCGCGCCCGCGCGGTCGGAGGTGAAGTAAAGCGACCGGCCATCGGGCGCCCAGGCCGGTTCGGTGTCGATCGCGGGGTCGTCGGTGACGCGTACCAGGTCCTGGTTCGCGAGCGTCAGCACGTACACGTCGACGTTTCCGTCGCGACGCGACAGCGCGAGCGCAAGCCGCGAGCCGTCGGGCGAGTAGCTGGGCGCGCCGTTGATGCCGGAACGCGCCGAGACCTGCACCTGGCTGCCGCTGCTCAGCGTCTGCACGTAGATCGCGGCGAGGCCCGTGTGGAAGGACACGTAGGCGAGCGAACGCCCGTCAGGCGACCAGGCAGGCGACATGATCGGGTCGGGCGAGGCGAAAACGATGCGTTCATTCGCGCCGTCGGCATCGGACACGATCAGGCGGTAGCTGCGCTTGCTGATCGGCCCGTCGACCGCGACGTAGGCGAAGCGCGTCGCGAAGGCCCCGCGTACGCCGAGGATCTTCTCGTAAACCGCGTCGGCCACGCGGTGGCTCGCGCGCTTCAGGGCCTTCGGGTCGGCCGGCAGCGCCGTGCCGAGCAGGCGATCGCCGCTGGCGACGGAAACCAGTTCGTAGCGGACCTCGACACGGCCGTCCGGCAGCGGCGCGAGTTTGCCGACCAGTACGTAGTCCACCTTGAGCATGCGCCAGTCGGCCGTGTCCACCTCGGTCGCGGTGTGGGGCGCATCCACCTGCTGCGCGCGCGGCAGGGGACGGAAGCGCCCGCTCCGCTCCAGGTCCGCCTGCACGGTCGCGGCGACGTCGTACGGCGCCGGCTCCGCCCCGTCCCAGGCCAGCGGGACGATCGCGATCGGGACGGATTCCGCCATTCCTTTCAGGATCTGGACGGTCAACTGGGCATCGGCCGGGTTGAATGGCACGGCGAGGGCGGCAAGCAGGACGAGTACGCGACGGGAAATCAACGGCGGGACTCCTTGGGCGTGAAGACAAGCTCGACCTCGCGCTCGAACAGCGCGGGCTCCGGGGGCGGCGGCAGCGGCGAGGCGTTGCGGACCGCGTTTTCAATGGACTGCCGGACGGCGGCGTTTCCGTTGCAAGTCCCGAATCGCATGCCGACCACGTCGCCTCCCGGAATTTGCGTCAGGTAGATCGTACAGCTTAGCCCGGGTGCGAGCCCCGGCGGCTCGAACCAGCGCTGCTCGACATGAACCTGGATCGCGCGCACATAGCTCGCCTTGAGGCTCTGGAACCCCGCGCTCGAGCGGGTTTCCTCGTCCTCCAGCCGAGCGCGCAGGTCTGCTTCCCGTGTCTCGCGGTCGCGCTGATCCTGGGCGGCCCGCTTGCGGTCCGCCGCCGCCTTGGCCGCCGCGTCCTTCTCCGCCTTGTGCCTGGCGTCGGATTCGGCCTTGAGCCTCGCGGCCTCCTCGGCCTTCGCCTTCCGTGCCGCCTCGATCCGGGCCTCGTCCTCGACGCGCTTGAGGTCCTGTTCCTGCTGCAGACGCTCGTCTTCCTGGCGCTGCTTCTCCGCCTCGGCCGCCGCGCGTTCCTGGCGCTCGGTCTCGACGCGTTCCTGGTCGCGGCGATTGCGACCCGCGGCCTGCAGCACGGCGTCGTCCATCACGACGGCGTCGATCGGCAGGATCACCGGCTGGTCGTCGCGCCTGGGCAGCGACAGCCCGAAGAACAGCAGCGCCGCGAGCACCGCATGCAGCGCGATCGACCAGCCGATGGGCGCGATGGGCGCACGCATGGTCGCGCTCATCGCTTGCGCTCGAGCTCCTCGAGCGCGCGCACCGCCTTCGGGTCCGTCAGGAAGCCGATCTTGGTTGCGCCGGCCTGCTGCAGGATCACCATGCCCCTTACGACACTGCCGTACGGCACCCGTTCGTCGGCCTTGACCAGCACCGGCGTTCCCGGGTCGCGCGCGAGCACGGCGCCGGCGCGGCGCGCGACTTCCGCCTCGCCCACCGGACTATCCTCGTTGCCGCCGATGTTGACGTAGTAGCGGCCGTCGCGATCCACCGACAGCACCAGCGGCTCGCGGTCGCGCAGCAGCTCGGGGTCTATCGGCTTGGCATTCGCTTCGGGCAACTCGACCTGGACGCCCTGGGTCAGCAGCGGCGCGGTGATCATGAAGATGATGAGCAGCACCAGCATCACGTCGATGTACGGCACGACGTTGATCTCGCCCATCAGCCGTCGGCGCTTTCGCAGCGGCTGCATCTCAGCCCCGCGACGCCGCGTGGCGCTGGAGCAGCGTCGAGAATTCGTCCATGAACGCGTCGTAGCGAAGCTCGAGACGGCTCATCTTGTCCGCGTAGCGGTTGTAGGCGATCACCGCCGGAATGGCCGCGAACAGGCCGGCCGCAGTGGCGACGAGTGCCTCGGCGATACCGGGCGCGACCATCGCGAGCGTCGCCTGCTGTGCGTTGCCGAGGCCCTGAAGGCACCCATGATGCCCCAGACGGTGCCGAACAGCCCCACGTAGGGGCTGGTGGAACCGACGGTCGCCAGCGTCGCGAGGCTCGCCTCGAGACGGTCGATCTCGCGCAGCTGAGCGACGCGCATCGTGCGCCGCACGCCTTCGAGCAGCTCGCCCGCCGGCACCGACTGCCCGCGCAGGCGCGCGAACTCGCGGAAGCCCGACTCGAAAATGCTCTCCATGCCGACCACAGGCTTGTTGCGCGTGCCGATGGCGCGATAGAGCTTGCCGAGGTCGCCGCCCGACCAGAAGGTGCTCTCGAAGCGATTCGCTTCGCTTTCGGCGAGCGAGAGCAGCCGCCGCTTGCGGAAGATGATGGCCCACGACGCGAGCGAGGCCAGCATCAGCATCGCGATGACGACCTTGACGACCGGGCCGGCGTTCAGGATGAGCTGCAGGATCGAATGCGATTCGTTCAAGGAGATTCCCTCAAGGGCGCGCCGCCAGCGCCTTCGGCAGCGGACGCGGCTTCAGCGTATCGGCGTCGAGGCAGGCCGCGCGCACGCTCGCGCTGACGAGCAGTTCCCCGGCGCGGCGCACTTCCTGTCCCAACTGCACCGAAGCGCCGCGCAGCGACTCGAGCGAGACCGACACCACGAGCACGTCGTCGAAGCGGGCGGGACGATGGAGCGGAGCCCGCTTCGACCACGACGAATTGCAGCCGTTCTTCGCGCAGCAGCTTCACCTGGTCGATGCCGAGAGCGCGCAGCCACTCGCTGCGCGCGCGCTCCAGGAACTTGAGGTAGCTCGCGTAATAGACGACGCTGCCGGCGTCCGTGTCCTCCCAGTAGACCCGCACCGGGAACGTGAACGTGTCCACGCGACCGCCTAGCCGCGAAACAGCGGCAGGCTGGCGGCGCCGGCCTGTTCCCGCGGGGGCTCGCGCCCGAAGTGCCGCCAGGCAGCCGGCGTCGCAATGCGGCCGCGCGCCGTGCGCACCAGGAAGCCCTGCTGGATCAGGAACGGCTCGACCACGTCCTCGAGCGTGTCGCGCTCCTCGCCCAGGGATGCCGCCAGGCTGTCGATCCCGACCGGACCGCCGGCGAAGCGCTCGATGATGGTGAGCAGGAACTTGCGGTCGAGCAGATCGAATCCTTCGAGGTCGACCTCCAGAAGATCGAGCGCACTCTTCGCGACCGCGGCGTCGATGCGGCCCGCCGCCCTGACCTCGGCGTAGTCGCGCACGCGGCGCAGCAGGCGATTCGCGATACGGGGGGTTCCCCGCGAGCGTTGCGCGAGCGCGGTCGCGCCCGCCTCGTCGATCGGCAGCTCCAGTATGGCGGCGGCTCGCAGCACGATCTGGCGCAGCTCGTCGCGGCCGTAGAAGTCGAGCCTCTGCACGATGCCGAAGCGGTCGCGCAGCGGCGAAGTCAGCAGTCCCGCGCGCGTGGTCGCGCCGACCAGGGTGAATGGCGGCAGGTCGAGCTTGATCGAGCGGGCGGCCGGCCCCTCGCCGATCATGATGTCGAGCTGGAAGTCCTCGAGCGCGGGATAGAGGATCTCTTCCACCACCGGGCTCAGGCGGTGGATCTCGTCCACGAACAGGACATCGCGCGGCTGCAGGTTCGTGAGTATCGCCGCGAGGTCGCCCGGGCGCTCGAGCACCGGCCCCGAGGTCTGCCGCAGGCTGACGCCCAGTTCGTGCGCGACGATGTGCGCGAGCGTCGTCTTGCCGAGACCCGGCGGGCCGAAGATCAGCACGTGATCGAGCGCCTCGCTGCGGCGCCGCGCCGCCTCGATGAAGATGCTCATCTGCTGCTTGACCGCGGCCTGGCCGATGTAGTCGTCGAGCCGCCGCGGGCGCACGCTGCGCGCAAAGGCCTCGTCCTCCGGCGTCGCGGCGGCGGCGGTCACGCGGTCCTGCTCGATCATGGCCAAATCCTACCGGGCCGCCGCCTGCAATGCGCGGCGAATGAGCTCCTCGGTGCCCGCGCCTTCGCCATCCACCGCTTGCAGCAGGCGGTTCACCTCCACCGGCCTGTAGCCGAGGGCGACGAGCGCGGCATGGGCTTCCGAGCGGGCGCCGGCCGGGGTGCCGGAACGGGGCACGCCGGGCGGAAGCTGCCCGAGCGCACGGATCCGGTCGCGCATCTCGACCAGGAGCCGCTCGGCGGTCTTGCGCCCGATGCCAGGCACGCGCGTCAGCGCGGCGACGTCGTCGCTCTCCACGCAGCGCATGAAAGTGTCGACGTCGATGCCCGACAGGAGGGCGAGCCCGATCTTGGGACCGATACCGGTCACCCGCAGCAGGTCCCGGAACAGGCGCCGCTCGTCCTCGGTTGCGAAGCCGTAGAGCAGGTGTGCGTCTTCGCGCACCACCAGATGCGTGTGCAGCTCCACGTCGGCGCCGAGTTCGGGCAGGCGATAGAAAGTGGACATCGGCGCCTCGAGCTCATAGCCGACGCCGTTGACGTCGATGATGAGCGCCGGCGGCGACTTGCGCAGCAGCCGGCCCCGCAGGTTTCCGATCACCGGCCGTTCACCGCGTGCGCACCGGCGGGTCGTCCGCGGTGCTGGGCGTGGCAGACGGCAATTGCGAGCGCGTCCGCGGCGTCGGCGCCGAGCCGGCCCTGGAGCACGAGCAAGGCCTTGACCATGTGCATGACCTGGGCCTTCTCCGCGCCGCCGGTGCCGGTGACCGTCTGCTTGACCGCGCGCGGTGCGTACTCGAAAACCGGGGCACCCGAGTGGCAGGCGCCGCACAGCGCGGCGCCGCGCGCCTGCCCGAGCTTCAGCGCGCTGTCGGGGTTGCGGTGCATGAAGACGCGCTCGACCGCGATCTCGCCGGGCGCGTAGGCGTCGACCAGCTCGGTCACGTGGCGGTGGATCGCGAGCAGGCGGCCCGCGAGGTCGCCGGTGCCGACGCGTATGCAGCCGCTCGCGACGTAGCGGACGCCCTGGCGGCCCGCATCCACGACGCCGTAGCCCGTGATTCGCGAGCCGGGATCGAGGCCGAGGATGCGCACCATGGGAGTTATGATAGCCATTCGCCATGAAGACGACGACCACGGAAGCGGCCGCCGGCGCGGCCGTACTGGACCAGTTGCGTGCCGAGCTCGACGCCCGGGCGGCGCCTGACGCTGCCTGGGCGGCGGCGCGGCGGCACGGCGAGGAAACGGCTGCGGTCCTCGCGGCGCTCGATGCCGAGCGCGCCATCGTCGCGGGCGCCCTGCTGCAACCCGTGCTGGCGCAAGGCGTGCTCACGCGCAGTGCCGCCGTGGCGGCATTCGGGGAAACGGCGACGGCCCTCGCCGGGGAACTGGGCCGGCTGGGCGATTTCCGCGCCGGCGGCGCCTGGACTGCCGGCCACGGCCTTTCGTCGGGCCAGGCGGACGCGCTGCGTCGCATGCTGCTCGCGGTGGTCACGGACCCGCGCCTCGTGCTGGTGCGCCTGGCCGGGCAACTCTGCCGCATGCGGCGCGCGCGCGAGGTCGTCGACGAGGCCGAGCGGTTGCACCTGGCGTGGGAGACGCGAGAGATATACGCCCCGCTCGCGAACCGGCTGGGCATCTGGCAGCTCAAGTGGGAACTCGAGGACCTGTCGTTCCGCTGGCTGGAGCCCGCCGAGTACCGGCGCATCGCCGGCTGGCTCAACGAGTCGCGCATTGACCGCGAGACGTACATCAACGGCGTAATCGGCGAGATCGCGGGCGAGCTCGCGCGCGCCGGCATCGCCGCGGAAGTGGTCGGGCGGCCCAAGCACATCTACAGCATCTGGCGGAAGATGCAGCGCAAGGGCCTGGCCTTCGAGCAGGTCTTCGATGTCCGGGCGGTGCGCATCGTCACCGGCTCGGTCGAGGACTGCTACGCGGCGCTCGGCATCGTCCACGGGCGCTGGCACTACATTCCGGGCGAGTTCGACGACTACATCGCGACGCCGAAGGACAACCTGTATCGCTCGCTGCACACGGCGGTGCTCGGCCCCGCGGCAGTGCCGGTGGAGATCCAGATCCGCACCCGCGAGATGCACGACCACGCCGAACTCGGCGTCGCCGCGCACTGGCGCTACAAGGAAGGCGCGTCCCGCGATGCCGCCTATGACCGCAAGATCGAATGGCTGCGCGAACTGCTCGCACCCGCATCGGAGGGCGAGAGCGACAACGACTTCCTGAGCAGGGTGCGCGCCGACCTGTTCGACGACCGTGTCTATGCGCTGACGCCGAAGGGCGAGGTCGTGGACCTGCCCGGCGGCTCGACGCCTCTCGACTTCGCCTATCACGTCCACAGCGAGCTTGGTCACCGTTGCCGCGGAGCGCGCGTGAACGGGCGCATCGTCCCGCTCAATCATCGCCTCTCGAACGGCGAGGTCGTCGAGATCATCGGCGGCAAGCAGGCACAGCCGAGCCGCGACTGGCTGGTCGAGCGTGACGGCTTCCTGGCCTCGCCGCGCAGCCGCGCCAAGGTGCGCGCCTGGTTCAAGCGCCAGGACATGGGCGAGAACCGGCGCCAGGGACGCGAGATGTTCGAGCGCGAACTCGCGCGCCTCGGGGCCGATCATTCGCTGGTTTCCGACCTCGTCGGCGAGTTCGGCCTTCCCGCGGCGGATGCGCTGCACCTCGCAATCGGCTCCGGCGAACTCGGCATCGCTCAGGTCTCCGGCGCGATCGAGCGCCGGCTGCGCGGCAAGCCGGGCCCGGTGCCCGGCGCCGACCTGCCGCCGATCGGCGTCACCCGCCGCTCGCCCGCGGCTGACGTGCAGGTCGAGGGAGTCGGCGATCTCCTGTCGACGCACGCGCGCTGCTGCAACCCGGTGCCGCCGGAGGCGGTCACGGGCTACGTCACCGTCGGTCGCGGCATCACGCTGCACCGGTCCGGTTGCCGCAACCTCGCGCGCCTCGCGGCGCGCGCGCCGCAACGCCTGCTGCAGGTCGACTGGGGCAAGGCGGCCGGCCGGCGCTACCCGGTCGAGATCGTCGTGCACGCGATGGACCGGCGCGGCCTGCTGCGCGACATCACGACGGTCGTGGCCGAGGAGCGGATTGATATCGAGCGGCTCGCATCGCAAGGTAACACGGCCCAGGGCAGCGCGGATCTTTCCCTGCGCGTCGCCGTCGCGGGCATCGGCGACCTGACGCGCCTGCTGGCGCGGCTCTCCTCGATGCCCGGCATCATCAGCGCCCGCCGCCGACTCTAAAAGGGGACAGTCACCTTTAAAGGTGACTGTCCCCTTTAAGTGGGCGCTCTAGCGGTTCGGGATGTCGATCGCCCGCCTGTCGGCGGCCAGGGCGGCCTCGTGCAGGGCTTCGGAGAGCGTCGGGTGCGAATGGATCGTGCGCTGCAGGTCTTCGCTGCTCGCGGAGTACTCCATTGCGAGCACCGCCTCGGCCAGCAGTTCGCCTGCCATCGGGCCGATGATATGGACGCCGAGGATTTCGTCGCTGGCGCCGTCGGCGACGATCTTGCAGAAACCTGCGCCCGCTTCCATGGCCCTGGCGCGGCCGCTCGCCGCGAACGGGAAGCTGCCGGTCTTCACCGTGCGTCCGCCGGCCTTCGCCTGCTCCTCCGACTGCCCGACCCAGGCGATTTCCGGTGCGGTATAGATGACGGACGGGATGACCTTGTAATTGACGTGGCCGTACCGGCCCGCGATGAGGTCCGCCACGGCAACGCCTTCCTCCTTGCCCTTGTGCGCGAGCATCGGACCGCGCACGCAGTCGCCGACGGCCCAGACCGCCTCCGCACCGGTGCGGCAGTGATCGTCGACCTCGATGAAGCCTTTCGCATCGAGTGCGACGCCGGTGCCTTCGGCGAGCAGGTCCTTCGTGAACGGCCGCCGCCCGATGGCCACGACCACGCAATCGGCGACCAGCGACTGCTCGCCGGCGGCGTCCATGTAGTTCACCTTCACCCCGTCCTTGCCGGCCTTCGCGCCCGATACCTTGGCGCCCAGGCGGATGTCGAGGCCCTGCTTCTTGAAGTGCCGCTGCGCCTCCCTGGCGACGGCGCCGTCGACCATCGGCAGGAACTGCTCGAGCGCCTCGAGCACCGAGGTCTCGGCCCCGAGGCGGCGCCAGACGCTGCCGAGTTCGAGTCCGATGACGCCGGCGCCAATGACGCAGAGCCGCTTCGGGACGGCGTCGAACTCGAGCGCACCCCAGGAATCGACGACGCGCTTGCCGTCAAAGTCGACGCCACGCAGCGGCATCGGCTCCGAGCCTGAAGCGAGCACGACGTGGCCGGCCTGGAGCGTGCGCTTGCCTCCGTCGGCGGCAGTGAACTCGACCTTGCGGTCCGGCAGGAGCTTGCCGTGGCCGGTGAGCGGCGTGACGCCCGCGGCCTTGAACAGCGACAGGATGCCGCCCGTCATGCCCTTCACGATCGCGCCCTTGCGCTTCTGCATCTGGGCGACGTCGAATTTGACCCCGTCGAGCTTCACGCCGTGCACGGAAAATTCGTGCTGCGCGCGATGCAACAGCTCGGAGGACTCGAGCAGCGCTTTCGAAGGGATGCAGCCCGCATTCAGGCAGGTACCGCCGAACGCCGTGCTGCCGTCGCGATTCTTCCACTCGTCGATGCACGCCACCCGCAGCTTGTTCTGCGCCGCGCGAATGGCCGCGGGATAGCCCGCGGGACCGCCGCCGATGACGATGACGTCGAAACTGTCAGCCATGATGTTGCGTCCTCAGACCTGCAAAAGGAGCCGCGCCGGGTCCTCGATGGCTTCCTTGACGGCGACCAGGAACTGCACGGCTTCGCGCCCGTCGATGATGCGGTGATCGTAGGTGAGCGCGACATACATCATGGGCCGGATGGCGACCTGGCCGTCCACCGCGACCGGCCGCTCCTGGATCCGGTGCATGCCGAGGATCGCGCTCTGCGGGGCATTCAGGATCGGCGTCGACATCAGCGAGCCGAATACGCCGCCATTCGTGATCGAGAAGGTGCCGCCGGTCAGCTCCTCGAGGGTGATGGTGCCGGAGCGCGCGCGCTCGGCGAAGCCGGCAACCGCTTTCTCGATCTCCGCGAAATCCATCCGGTCCGCGTCGCGCAGCACCGGCACGACGAGTCCGCGATCCGTCGAGACCGCCATGCCGATGTCGTAGTACTCGTGGTACACGATGTCGCCGCCCTCGACCGAGGCATTGACCGCCGGGAAGCGACGAAGCGCCTCGATGCAGGCCTTGGCGAAGAACGACATGAAGCCCAGCCGCACGCCGTGCCGCTTCTCGAAGGCCTCCTTGTAGCGCGCACGCAGCGCCATGAGCGCCTGCATGTCGACCTCGTTGAAGGTCGTCAGGAGCGCCGCCGTCGCCTGCGCCTCGACCAGGCGCTGGGCGATGCGCGCGCGCAGCCGCGACATCGGCAACGCGCCGGTCGATACGGTTCACCGGGCCGGCCGCCGCGCCCGCAGGGGCTGCCTCGAGGTGGTGGGCGACGTCGCTCTTGGTGATGCGGCCGTCGCGTCCGCTGCCGGCGATCGCCCCGGCCGAGAGCTTGTTCTCCTCCAGCAGGCGCCGCGCAGCGGGTGAAAGCTTGCCGGCGGGTTCGCCCTTCTTCGCCGGCAGCGGCGAAGCTTCCGCCGCCGCCGCGGCCTCGGCCTTGCCGGTATCGGCCGGCTTCCTCGCGTCGGCTTTCGCGCCTGCCCTGGCCGTTCGGCGGCGACCGCCAGCTCGTCGATGACGGCCAGCAATTCCCCGCTCGTGACGGTCGCGCCCGCTTCCTTGTCGAGTGACTTGAGGATGCCGGCGGTCGGCGCCGGCACTTCCAGCACGACCTTGTCGGTTTCGAGGTCGGCGAGATTCTCGTCGCGGGCGACGGCATCTCCCGCCTTCTTGTGCCAGGTGACGAGCGTCGCGTCGGCGACCGACTCGGGCAATTGGGGAACGCGGACTTCCAGTGTCATGACGTCTTCCGGTTCAGGGCAGCGCGCGACCAGCGCCGACTGCTGCAGCTGGTGCAGGGCATAAAGGCCGGTCGCGGGCGCTGCGGCGCTCTCGCGTCCGGCATAGGAGAGCGTGCGCCTCTCGTCGAGCGGCGCCTGCAGCCGGTGGCGGATCTGGTACCAGGCACCCTGGTTCTGCGGCTCCTCCTGGCACCAGACGATATCCCGCGCGCCTGCATAGCGCTCGAGAATCGCCTGGTAGTCGTCCGCCGGAAACGGGTAGAGCTCCTCGATCCGGACCAGCGCGACCGTGGAATCCCCCTCGGCGCGGCGGTGCTCGAGCAGGTCGAAGTAGACCTTGCCGCTGCAGAGGACGACGCGCCGCACCTTCGCGGCGATCGACCGGCTCGACCTCGTCGATGACCGGAAGGAAACGGCCCTTCGAGAGGTCCGTCATCGACGAGACCGAGAGTTTGTGTCGCAGCAGGCTCTTCGGCGTCATGACGATCAGCGGCTTCCGCAGCGCGCGCAGCATCTGCCGGCGCAGCATGTGGAACATCTGCGCCGGCGTGGAAGGCACGCAGACCTGGTGGTTCATCTCGGCGCGAGAGCTGCAGGAAACGCTCGAGGCGCGCCGAGCTGTGCTCGGGGCCCTGCCCTTCGTAGCCGTGCGGCAGGAACAGCGTAATGCCCGAGACCCGGCCCCACTTCGCCTCGCCTGAGGTAATGAACTGGTCGATCACGACCTGGGCGCCGTTCACGAAGTCGCCGAACTGCCCTTCCCAGATCACCAGCGTCGACGGGTCCGTCGTGGAGTAGCCGTACTCGAAGCCCAGCACGGCCTCCTCGGAGAGCGGTCGAGTCGGTGACGCGGAAACGCGCCTTGTCGTTCGCGACGCGCGCCAGCGGCGTGTCCGTCTTTCCGGTCACCTGGTCGTGCAGCACGGCATGGCGATGGAAGAAAGTGCCGCGCTGCGAATCCTGGCCGGTCAGGCGCACGTCGTAGCCGTCCGTCAGCAGCGTCGCGTAGGCCATCGTCTCGGCCGCGCCCCAGTCGACGGGCAACTCGTCGGCGTACATGCGCGCGCGATCGCCCATGATCCGGGCGACTCTCGGGTGCAGCGTGAAGCCTGCGGGCGGATGCGTGAGCGTGCGCGCGAGCGCGTCCATGCGCTTGCGGTCGACCGCCGTCGCGACCTGCTCGGACCAGTCGGCGTCGATGTGACGACTCCAGTCCACCGTGAACTTGTTGCCGAGTCGTGCCCGCGAACGCCCGCGCCTGAGGCCGGTGCTCCTCGAGCCCGCGCCGGTAGTCCTCGAGCATCGCGGCGGCCTGGCCCTCGCCGATCAGGCCGTCCTGCTCGAGGCGCTGGCCGTAGATCTGGCGCGCGGTCGCGTGCTTGCGGATCGCCTGGTACATGATCGGCTGCGTCGCGGCCGGCTCGTCCGCCTCGTTGTGGCCGTGGCGGCGATAGCAGACCAGGTCGATGACCACGTCCTTCCGGAACTCCATGCGGTAGTCGAGCGCCAGGCGCGAGACGAATACGACCGCCTCCGGGTCGTCCGCGTTCACGTGGAAGATCGGCGCCTCGATCATCTTGGCGACGTCGCTGCAATACAGCGTCGAGCGCGCGTCGTGCGGATCGCTGGTGGTGAAGCCGATCTGGTTGTTGATGACGAGGTGCAGGGTCCCGCCGGTCGCGAAACTTCGCGCCTGCGAGAGCTGCATCGTTTCGGTCACGACGCCCTGGCCCGCGAACGCGGCATCGCCGTGGATCAGGAGCGGCAATATGGTGGCGCCCGTGCTGTCGCCGCGCTGTTCCTGGCGCGCGCGCACCGAGCCCTCCACCACCGCGTCCACGATCTCGAGGTGCGAGGGATTGAAGGCAAGCACGACGTGCACGTTGCCCCGTCCCGTGCGCAGGTCCGCGGAGAAGCCCTTGTGGTACTTGACGTCGCCGGAGCCCCCGGCGGCGGCGACCTCGGCTTGCCCTCGAATTCCGAGAACAGCATCGGCCGGCGACTTGCCGAGGACGTTCACCAGCACGTTCAGGCGCCCGCGGTGCGCCATGCCGATGACGATTTCCTCGATGCCGGCGTCGCCGCTCCTGCTGCACGACGTCATCGAGCAGCGGGATCAGCGCTTCGCCGCCCTCCAGCGAGAATCGCTTCTGGCCGACGTAGCGGGTGTGCAGGTAGCGTTCCAGCCCCTCGGCGGCCGAAAGCTGCCACAGGAAGTTCAGGCGCTCGTCGTTGCTGAAGCGGTGGTGCAGGCGGCCGTCCTGGAACCGGTCCTGCAGCCACAGGCGCTCCTCGCTGGTCGAGACATGCGCGAATTCGGCGCCGATGCGGCCGGTGTAGATCTGGCGCAGCTGCTTCAGGATCAGCGACAGCTTCATGTGCTTGTCCACGCCGCTGGTCCGGCTCGCGGTGTGGAACTCGGTGTCCATGTCCGCTTCGGTCAGGCCGACGTAGGCGGGATCGAGCACTTTCGGCATCGGTCGCTGCATGAGGCCGAGCGGATCGATATCGGCGATCAGGTGTCCGCGGTTCGCATAGAACTGGATGAGCCGCGAGACCGAGGACTGTTTTTCGACGTCGGTCGTCGGCACGGGATGGGCCGGCGCCGCCGTCGAAGGCCGGCCGGGATCGGGCAACGCCCGGGACACCGCCGGTGCCGCGGCGGGAGGGCCGAATGGACCAAAGAAGTCGCGCCACTCGGCACTGACGCTTGCCGGATCGGAGAGGTAGCGCTCGTACTGTTCCTCAACGTAGGGCGCCTGCACGCTCGCGAACGGGCTCGACTCGTAGAGTTCGCGCAGGGATCGGCTCATGGCCTTGCGAATCATACCGCACCGTCCCTGTGCGGACCTTTTCGACGTCTCGCGGCGCCCGCCGGCGCGTTGTGTCAGCTGCCTGACAGAAGGCTGGCACGCCGATGCGCAACATCACCCGCGCACCGATTCACCACCTGGAGGAGCACCCCCCATGAGCAACGGAATGTCGCCCCGCATCAGGCACATCGTCTCGAGCCTTGCCGCCGTGGCAATGACGGCCCTGCTGATGTCGACGCTGGTCAATTCCTTCGACGCGCGCCTGCTGATCCGCAAGCCGGGCGCGTCCCAGGCCGATGCCGCGGCGGTCGCGAGCCTGCGCCGCGACTCGCTCGGTCGCCAGGCCTGAGCAATGACGACCCACGGCGCCCGGTCGGCACCGGCCGGCCGGCCGCCTGCGACCGGACGGACTCACCCATGAATGCAGTGCAATGGCCGTCGCCGACCGAGCGGTTCCTGGGACTCTTTGCGCGGGTGGAGCCCGGCGAGGGCCGCGCAGTCCTGGCCCTGGCCTTGCAGGCATTCACGCTGATGCTCGCCTATTACCTGGTCCGCCCGGTGCGCGAAGCGCTCATCCTCACCGAAGGCACAGCCGAGCTTCGAAGCTATGCGATCGGCGTTCAGGCCGTGCTCCTGATCTTCATCCTGCCGGCCTATGACCAGCTCGTGCGGCGCATCGCGTCGAACCGCGTGTTCCAGTTCGTCATGGCCTTCTTCGCGTTGAATCTCTTCGCTTTCTTCGTTGCGGGCCATGCCGGACTGCACTTCGGCTTCGCCTTCTTCGTCTGGGCGAGCCTCTTCGCCGTCATGGCGGTGACCCAGTTCTGGGCCTTCGCCACGGACCTGCTTGACGTCGGATCCGGCACTCGGTTGTTCGGGATCATCGCGGTCGGCGTCGCCGCCGGCGCCTGGGCCGGCGCCAACCTTGCGACCGCGGGTTTTGCGACGCTCGGCGCTTACGGCCTCATGCTGGCGGCGGCCGGCGTGCTCTGTGTCTCGATCGGCCTCAGTGAATACGCGCGCCGCCTCGCCCGCACGCACGAGGCACCCGCGGCCCCGGCGCCGGGCGCAGCATCCTGCGCCGCAAATGCAGGCATGCACCGCTGGCTCGGCGGGATCGCCGTGGTCGGGCGCAGCCGCTATCTCGCGGGCATCGCGCTGCTCGTCGTGCTGGTGAACTGGATCACGTCGACCGGCGACTTCGTTCTCTCCAACTGGCTGGAGGAGGTCGCGGCAGCACGGGATCCGCTGGATCCTGGCGCCTACATCGGCCAGTTCATGGGGCGGTACTGCTCGACGATCACGCTGCTCGGTTTCCTGGTCCAGCTCCTGCTCGTCTCGCGCATCATCCAGGGTGCCGGAATTGCACGGGCCCTGCTGGTGACCCCGATCGCGATACTCGCCGGGTTTTGCCTCGTCGGGTTCATTCCCGCATTCGCGATCCTGCAGTCCGCCCTCGTGGTGCAGCGCAGCCTCGACTACTCGCTGCTGAACACGACGCGCTGCGCGTTGCTGTTGCCTGCCAGCCGCACGGAGAAGTACCAGGCGAAAACGGCCATTGACACGCTTTTCTATCGGCTCGGCGACCTGCTCTCGACGGCCGGCGTGTTCGTCGGGCTCAGGCTCTTCGACCATCCGCGCCAGCAGTTCGTCTGGCTGATCGTCATATTGGGCGGTGCGATGACCGCGGTTGCCTGGATGATTGGGCGCGAATACGCGCGCCGTTACGGCACGGTCGGTGGCCGTTCAGCGCGCCGCGGCCCCGACTGCGGCCGCCGTGGCGCCATAGCGGCGCAGTAGAGCATCCCTGCGCTTTAACAGCGCGTCGATCTGCCGCCGGTGCAGGTAGCGCCCCAGGGACGCATCGAGCGTGGCGTGATCGAGCGCCGCGAGGCGTTGCGCGAGCGCGGCAGGCAACTCCACCGGGTTCTTGTACAGCAGCACCGGTTCCGTCGAGTCCATGCCGAACGCGCGCGTGTGGTCGATGAGCACCAGCATCCATTCGCGCGTGAACAGCGCATTCTCCTGGGTGCGGTCGCCGTTGTTTATCAGCAGGTCGAAGACATTCATCAGGTTGTACTGCGGATTCGCCGGGCACCAGCCGTCGGGCGCGAGCTTCTGCTCCAGCATCTGCCTGAGATTCATCGACCCGTCGATCCAGAACTGCAGGACCCCGTGCCGCTTGCCGATGGTTCGTTCGACCGCGACCGGCACCATGTCGAGGCCCAGCAGCCGGTCGAGCCGGTAGGCTGCGAGCTCATATTGGTAGCGGTCCGAGTCGAATGTGGCGCCGGCGCGACCGGCATCGTCGAAGCTCACCGACAGCTGCTTGAACACTGCGCGGAGTTCGACACCGTCCTTGCGCAGCGTCACGCGCTGCGGGTCGGTGATGCCGGCATCCAGGTCCTCGACCCCGACCACCTCGGCCTCGGCCAACCAGCGTTCGAGCGCGTCGTCGTCGAGGCGGCCGGGCCGCGGACCGACGGCGCGTGGCGGCGCTTCCGGCCGCGACCGCCGGCCAGGCGTGTCGGCGTAGGCAACGCTCCATCGGCCGTCTTCGAACACCATCGCCGAGCCGCGGCCATGGTAAGCGGACGCAAGCATGCCGGTGTCGAGCAGCACCACGCGCCCGTCGAAGCGATCCAGCACGCGGCCAGTCGGCGAGACCGTGTGGCCTTCGATCACGCGGCTCGCGCCGAGCTTCGCAAGCGCCGCATCGAGGTTTGCCGCTTCCGTGAGCGGATAACACAGCGCCTGCCCGCGATACCAGGTCGGCCCGTCCGGCGTGAACAGCGGGCCGTCCTGGAGCCGGGCGATGGACTCGGATTGCGCGGGCGCCCCCCGGGCGGCGAGCGCCTCGGGCCGTTCCTGGAATCCGACGGGGCGCACGAGCCCGAGCGTATCGGCAATACCGCGCCAGGCTTCCAGGTAGCGGTGAAACTCGTCGCGCAGCAGGTCATTCGTCCCGTCGAGCCCGAGCCGCGCCACCAGGGGTGGAAGTCCCCCGTGCACGAATGCCGTGTCGTCGATGACGATCAGCACCGGCTTGTCCGCCAGCCAGCGGCCGTAGCGGCCCTCCGGCGCGAATGCGGCGAGATGGCCGAAGTACCCGGCCGGGAACGCGGTCTCGAATTCGTCGCGCGACGCCGCTGGGTCCCTGGTGAGGATTGCCTGCCATGCCGCCTCGCGCCCGGCGGCGTCCTCGGCGCCGGCGTAAGCCGCGTACTCGGGCGGGCTCACGTAGCGCAGGTCGCCCGACAGGTTCATGACCTCGTGATTGCCGAGCAGCAGGTGCACGGCGCCGCCCGCGGCAGCCGCCTCGACCTCGAGACGCATCAGGAGATCGAGCACCCTGCGCGAGTCCGGGCCGCGATCCATGTAGTCCCCGAGCCCGACCAGATGGGCGTGTCCCGCGCTCCAGCGCAGCGACGCATCGACGACACCGGTCTCGCGCAGGATCGCGACCAGCGGGTCGTAGGCCCCGTGCACGTCGGCAAACACCACGATGCGCTCGACGCCCTCGAATCGATAAGGCGAAGCCGGGCTTGCCGACGCAAACGCGGCGTGAAACAGCATCACGGCGGCAATCAGGAGCCGGTTCATGGGCCGTATCATCGGCCTTTCGCGGGCATCGCACTACCGGAGCGGCCTACGGCGTCCAACGATGAATGGCGCCCCGGGCCGGAGTCGAACCGACGACCTGCCGCTTAGGAGGCGGCCGCTCTATCCACTGAGCTACCGGGGCGGGAGATCCGGAATCCCACCCGGGGTCCGGTTCACTCTGACCGGTCCCCGGGCGAGTAAAAGCAGGCGTCCTACGCGGGAAGCGCGAGGTACGGCGGCGGTTCTGCCATCGACGAGTCGAAGGCACTGGCTGCGCGTTCCTTGCGGGCCGCCTTCACGACGCGTTTCGCCTTGCGCCGCGTCGAACCGGCCTTCCGTGTCGCGCGGCGTACGGTCCGGCGTGTCTTGCGCTTGCCGGCGCGTGCCGTGCGACCAGTCTTTCGCGCAGTCCGGCGAACCTTCCGCGCCGTCTTGCGACCGGCCCTGCGTACCTTACGGGCCTTCTTGCGTACTGTCCTGCGCGCCGTGCGTCCTGGTTTCCGCGCGACCCGACGGACCTTTCGCCCTGCCTTGCGCGCGACCGGGCGCCGTCGCCGGGCTTTTGCTGGTTTCTTTCTCGCTGCCATGACATTTCTCCAGAAATTGTCGACGCCAAACGGGGTGGTGCAGGTTGCACCGCCCTGCTTTCACGCTAGGCCTGCAACCGGCCGGTGTCAACGACGGCAAGGAGTGGAAATGGTGGAGCGGAAGGGGATCGAACCCTCGACCTTCGCATTGCGAACGCGACGCTCTCCCAGCTGAGCTACCGCCCCACGAACGAGGGGCGGGATTGTAATGAGGCAGCGCCGGGGCGGCAAGCAAGGATCAGGGCCACCCCGCGACGCAATGAGCCCCGATCGTGTACCTTGCCGGGCCATGAAAATCCGCGATGCGACACGCGCCGACCTGCCATTCATTGTCGCGGCAAACTCGACGCTCGCCAGGGAAACCGAGGGCCAGACGCTCGACATGGGACTGCTCGGGCCCGGCGTGCAGGCGGTCCTGGCCGACCCCGCCCTCGGGCGCTACTACATTGCTGAAATCGGCGGGGTGACCGTCGGCCAGCTCATGACCACGTTCGAATGGAGCGACTGGCGCAACGGACTCTTCCTCTGGATCCAGTCCGTCTACGTCCTTCCCGGGCACCGCGGAGCAGGTGTCTTCCGGGCCCTGTTCAACCACCTCGCCGGCCTCGCGCAGAAAGACTCGCGCATCTGCGGAATCCGCCTGTACGTAGATCGCGGCAACGCGCACGCCCGGCAGGCTTACGCACGTCTCGGCATGCACCTGTCGAACTACGGCGTCATGGAAACCGTGTACCGCGGCCCCGAATCGCGTGAGCAGGCCTGAACATGCTGAAACCGGGCATGGCCGCGCCGGACTTCGCGCTGCCGGACCAGGATGGCCGCGAGCGGCGGCTCACTTCGCTTCTGGAGGGAGGGCCCGCCATCCTCTATTTCTATCCGGCGGATTTCACGCCCGGCTGCACCCGCGAGGCCTGCGCCTTTCGCGAGTTGCACGCCAGGATTCTCGGAGCGGGGCTGAGGGTCGCGGGCATCAGCCCGCAGTCACCACAGAGCCACCGGCGATTCCGCGAGAGGTACGGGCTGCCATTCACGCTGCTCTCGGACGAGCCCAGGCGGGTGATTCGCGCCTATGGAGTCGAAGGGCCGCTCGGTTTCGGCGTGCGCCGCGCGACTTCCTCGTCGACAGCGAAGGCCGCATCGCGGATGGCGTGCTCGCAGACCTGCGGATCGGCAGGCACCCGGCGTTCGTCGAACGCGCGATTGCGCTCATGGCAGGTCGAAGCGCGTGACCGCCGCGCGGCTGAAGCGCGGCACGGCGACCATATAGATGATCCCGTATTCGGATTCGGACATCGGCCCGACGTCGATGCCGGACAGCGCCTTGACGATCACGGGAACCGTGTCGGAATGGCCGACAATGAGCACGCGACCCCCGCGATAGTCGTGCAGCGCGCGCCGGGCAGCGCCCTGCGGATCGTCGGACGGCACGACGATGACTGGAACGCCGAGGCGATTCGCGAGCGGGCGGACTGTATCCTGCGTGCGCCGAAGCTCGGTCACGATGATGGCGTCGAGGGACTGGCCTTTCGGCGCATTGCCGAAGTGCTGCGCCAGCTCGAGCGCCCTCGCTTCTCCGGCCTGCGCGAGCGGCGGGTCCTTGTCGTCCGGGTTGGAAGTCAGCTTCTCGGCATGCCGCATGACGAACACGGTGGTCGTCGAGGCCGCGCTCACCAGCCAGAATCCGAGCCCGATCACGAGCAGCCCGCCGAGCGCCGCGAGCCACACCGGGGCGAGCAGCGGACGCCGGCGAAGACTCGCGTATTGCTTGCGCATGCGCCCGATGATAGCGCGAGGCTGCCGTCGCCGCGCTAGCGGCCGGCCAGTTCCCGGCCGAACTCCGCGATGCGCTCGATGGTTTGCCGAACGTCGTCCCAGACGGTCTGGTGCGACAGGATGCACAGCCTCAGTGACCAGGTGCCGCGCAGCCGGGTCGAGGAAATCATGGCGACTCCGGACTCGATGATGCGGGCCTGGATGGCCTCGTTGAGCCCGGCTAGCCGCTCTTCGGTCCACCCCGCTCCCTGCGGGCGGCAACGCAGGCACAGCACGCCGAGCGAAGGCGGGCTGAGAAGCTCGAGGCCCGGCGTGCTTCCGACCAGGGCACCGGCCCGCTCCGCCAGCTCGATCGTGCGGCCGATGGCGGCCCGGAACCGGGCGAGCCCGAATGTCTGGATCGACATCCAGACCTTCAGGGCCCGGAACGAGCGGGTGAGCTGGTAGCCGCGATCCGCGAAGTTCACGTGTTCGAGGCCGAGCCGGGTGTCCTGCAGGTAATCCGGGTTCACGCTGAACGCGCGCACCAGCGTCGCGACGTCGCGGACCATCACGCAGCCCGCCTCGAAAGGCTGGTAGAGCCACTTGTGGGCATCGAGGCTGATGGAATCCGCGCGCTCGAGGCCCGCAAGCAGCCGCTTGCCGCGTTCGGTCAGCACCGCGAACCCGCCGTATGCGGCATCCACGTGCAGCCAGATTCGCTCGGCGGCGCAAAGATCCGCGATCGCGGGCAGCGGATCGACGGCCCCGGTGTTGGTCGTCCCTGCGTTAGCGCAGACAGCGACCGGCGTGAAGCCCTCCTGCCGCGCTCTTTCGACGGCCGCGGCAAGCGCAGCCGGCTGCAGGCGAAATCCGGCATCGCTCGGGACGACGAAGATGCCCTCGCGGCGTATGCCGACGATGCGCGCCGCGCGTTCGACGGCGGAATGCGCCTGGTCGCTCAGCAGGATGGCCGGATCGCGCGGGGCGCCTGCCTGCTCGCGCGCTGCGACGAGCGCATCGAGGATGGCGGCCGAGCCGCCGGACGTGAACAGGCCGCCGCCGGACGCCGGGTAACCGATCCATTCGCGGAACCAGTCGATCACGACGAGTTCGAGCTGGCTCGGGCCCCCGGAGCCGAGCCAGGTGCCCTGGAAGGTGTTGAATCCGGCCGCCAGGTAGTCGGCGACCACGCCTGGCCAGGTCGGCGCGGATGGCACGAAGGCGAAGAAGCGCGGATGGTCGACGCGCGCGGCGACAGGCAGCACCTCCGTGACTGCGCGTTCGAGCACTTCGACCGCGTCTCGGCCTTGCTCCGGCGGCGGCCCGGCCAGCAGCGGTTCAAGTACGGCGCGCGCGGCCCCGCGCCAGGGCGCGCTCCCCCGCAGTCCTTCAAACCGGTCGATCAGCCGCGCCGTCGCGGCATCGGCAAGCCGCCGCATGTCTTCCGGCGACAGCTGCAGGACGGTGCCGTCCTCGCAAGTCCGGTCATGCATGCGCAGGTTCCCCGTGCAGTGTGGCGGAGAGGGTGAGATTCGAACTCACGAGCCCCGTTAGGAGCTGCCGGTTTTCAAGACCGGTGCATTCAACCGCTCTGCCACCTCTCCGGCGGGCTGCGGATTGCCGCAGCGTGGATTCTAGATCATCGCCTGCATCAGGAGCTTCAGCAGGTCCTTGAGCGGCATCACCGTGAGCAGCAGCGGCAGCATCGGCGCCAGGGCAGCCACGGCGAACGCGAGCGCGTCCTTCAGCGTGAGCGGCATCATGCGCACCGCCTGCACGCGCTCGAAGCTCGCGCCGATGTCCGCCAGCGGCCCGATGTCATCCTGCGCATCGAGCGGGCTCTCGCCCGCTTTCGTGCCGATCCAACGACGGTGAAAATCCTGCACGTAGCGCAAGGCGAAGCCGCCATAGTCGATGAGCCCGCGTTCCCGGGCCCTATGCAGCGGCCGCCAGAACACGGCGAGCGGCGCGATGCCGATGGCGACGGAAAGCCCGATGAAAACAAGGAGCGGCCACTGGAAACTCTGGAGTGAAGCGCCTTCGTAGAGGATCCGGGTGCCGATGCTGCCGGCCACCAGGCAGCTTGCCGCGAAGCCGAGCTGCGCGAATGCCGTATGGCCGAGGCTCACGAACGCCAGGCCGGCGGCCTGGTCCGGGTGCGTGGCGACGAGCTGCAACTCGAGTCGGGACACTCGCTGCAGCAGCCAGCACCAGACCAGGTAACGCCAAAGCCATCGCAGGAACAGGAAGGGCGGCAGCCAGGAACCGATGAAATACCACCAGCCGATGGCGGCGAGGCGCTCGCCGCCGCCTGCAGCCGCTGTTTCGTACCAGAAGAGCACGCCGTCCGAGTTGAAGCCGCGAATGGCCGACCACACGAAGCTGGCGGCCAGTATCGCGATCAATGCCTCGGCGAGGCCGGACTCGAAGGCCCTGCCGGCGTTGCGAAGCAATGCTGCGTATCGCGAACGGTCGGCGGGCGCCACGATATTCGCGCGCAGGAACTGCGCCGCGACCAATTGCGTACGGCGGCCGATGCTGGCCTCGACCAGGACGAGAATCGGCACGACCACCAGGAAGCGCGCGTGCGTGGCGAGGTCGTGGAGGAACGGCAGCGCGATGCCCTCGCTCCCCCGCGCGTCCAGCAGCGTCAGCACGCACAGCGGCTACCAGACGATGAACGCGGGCGCGAATGCGCGGACCAGCAGCCGCGGCGGCGCACCGCTCCCGAGGCCGACGCGCAGGAGCACCCGGTCCAGCGGGCCGCGATTGGTGAGCGAGAAGCCGTCGATTTCGGACGAGCCCATGACTGTTCTCTGCAGGGGTCAAATCGCTTCGGCGGTGCGCACGGCGTATAATGGCACCGATATTCGAAAGCCGGGCTGGAGGTTACGCCATGGAACGCAATCCCGTCGTTGTCGCTGCCCGGGTCGAGGCGCGCGAGTCTCCGCTCGCGACTCACAAGGTCCTGCGCAATACCTACCTGCTGCTGTCCGCGACCCTTGCATTCAGTGCGCTGGTGGCGTTCGGCGCGGCGGCGTTCGGCCTTCCGTACCTCGGCCCCTGGGTCACCCTGGGCGGTTATTTCGCGCTCCTGTACGCCGTGACGAAAACGGCCGACAGCGGCTGGGGCCTGGTGTGGGTCTTTGCGCTGACGGGTTTCATGGGCCTGACGCTCGGCCCGATCGTCAGTTATTACGTGCGGGCGATTCCCGACGGGTCGTCGCTGGTGATCACAGCGCTCGGCATCACCGCGGTCGCTTTCTTTGCCCTGTCCGCCTACGCCATCAAGAGCGGGCGCCGGTTCTCGTTCATGGGCGGCTTCCTGACGGTCGGCATCCTCACCGCCTTCCTGCTCGGCATCCTGACGCTGATTTTCCCGCTGCCGACACTGTCGCTGGTGGTTTCGGGCCTGTTCGTCATGCTGATGTCGGGCCTGATCCTGTACGAGACTGGCGAGATCCTGCACGGCGGCGAGACGAACTACATCCGCGCAACGGTGACGCTCTACGTGAGCATCTACAACATGTTCCTGAGCCTGCTGCGCATCCTGGGCGGCAACCGCTGATCAGGCCGGCCTGAGGCGCTCGACGCCGCCCAGGTAACCCCGCAGCACGCCCGGCACCACGACGCTGCCGTCGGCCTGCTGTCCATTCTCCAGCACCGCGACGAGCGCGCGCCCGACCGCGACGCCCGAGCCATTCAGCGTATGCACGGGCTCCGGCTTGCCGGATTCCGGATTGCGCCAGCGCGCGTGCATGCGGCGCGCCTGGAAGGCCTCGCAATTGCTGCAGGAGGAAATCTCGCGGTAGGCGTCCTGGGCCGGTAGCCAGACCTCGAGGTCGTAGGTCTTTGTGCTCGCAAAGCCAAGGTCGCCCGAACACAGGGCCATCACGCGGTACGGCAGTTCGAGCCGCTCGAGGACCTTTTCCGCGTGGCCCGTCAATTGCTCGAGTGCCGCGTACGAATCCGCCGGCCGCACGATTTGCACGAGCTCCACCTTGTCGAACTGGTGCTGCCGGATCAGCCCGCGCGTGTCCTTGCCGTAGGAGCCGGCTTCGGAGCGAAAGCAGGGCGTGTGCGCCACGAGGCGCAGCGGCAACTGCTCGCCGTCGAGGATGCGGTCTCCCGCGAGGTTCGTCAGCGGCACTTCCGCCGTGGGGATCAGGAACAGCTCGCTCTCCGATGCATCGCGCTCCAGCCGAAACAGGTCCTGCTCGAACTTCGGGAGTTGGCCGGTGCCGGTCAACGCCTTGCGCGTCACGAGGTAGGGCACCCAGTGTTCGCGGTAACCGTGCTCGCGCTGGTGCAGGTCGAGCATGAACTGCGCGAGCGCGCGATGCAGGCTGGCGACCGGACCGGAAAGGACTGCAAACCGGGCACCCGAGATGCGGATCGCGCCGGCCGCGTCGATGCCGCCGAGGCCTTCCGCGACAGCCACGTGATCGCGCGGCTCGAATTCGAACTTGCGCGGTTCGCCATGCCGCCGGATCTCGACGTTGCCGGTCTCGTCGCGGCCGATCGGGACGCTGTCGTGGACCAGGTTCGGGAGGTCGAGCAGCAGCTGGTCGAGCTCGCCTTGCAGGCCGGCAAGGACCTGCTCCGCGCCGGCCAGACGCTCGCCGAGCGACTCGACTTCGGCCAGCATCGGCGCGGCAGCCAGGCCTTTCGCCTTTGCCTGGCCGATCGCCTTCGAGCGCGTATTGCGCTCGTTGCGCAGCGCATCCACGGCCACCTGCGCGTCCTTGCGGCGCGCCTCGAGCGCAGTGAACTGCGCAAGGTCGAGCGCGTAGCCGCGGCGCGCGAGGTTTGCGGCGATGCCTTGCGGGTCGACCCGCAGCTGGCGGATGTCAAGCATGGCGTCCTTCCGGTCCCGGTTCCTGCGCGCGCGCGAGCGCGCCCTGGCGTATCCGCTCGAGCGTTTCCCGCAGCTTGAGCTCCAGGCCGCGCGGCACCGGCTCGTAGTAGCGCCGCGGTTCCAGGGAATCCGGGAAATGCGTCTGGCCGGGCGCGAGCGCGTCCGCCTCGTCGTGGGCGTAGCGGTAGCCCTCACCATGGCCGAGCTCCTTCATGAGCCGCGTCGGCGCGTTTCGCAAATGCATCGGCACCGCCAGCGTGCCCTGGGTCTTCGCATCTTCCATCGCCGCCCCAAACGCCACGTAGGCGGCGTTGCTCTTGGGTGCCAGCGCGAGAAAGAGACAGGCTTGCGCGAGCGCCAGCTCGCCCTCGGGACTGCCGAGGCGGTCGTAGCTGTCCCAGGCGGCAAGCGCGAGCGTGAGCGCGCGCGGATCCGCATTGCCGACGTCCTCGCTCGCCATGCGCACCAGCCGGCGCGCGACAAAGCCGGGATCGCAGCCGCCGTCCAGCATCCTGCACAACCAGTAGAGCGACGCGTCGGGGTCGCTGTCGCGGATCGACTTGTGCAGGGCCGAGACCTGGTCGTAGTAGAGCTCGCCGCGCTTGTCGAAACGCCGGTGCCCGCCGGCGGTCGCCTCGCGCACGACCTCGACCGTGACCACGCCGCCGGTATCCGCGCCGGCAACGAGATCCGCGGCCGCCTCGAGCAGGTTGAGCGCCCGGCGCGCATCCCCGTCCGCTGCATCCCCGAGCAGCTCGAGTGCGCCCGGAGCCGCGCTCACGCCGCTCGCACCGAGACCCCGATCGGCGTCCGCGATCGCGCGCGCGAGCAGTGCCGCGAGGTCCGCGGTCGACAGGCCTTTCAGGACGTAGACGCGCGCCCGGGAAAGCAGCGCCGAGTTGAGCTCGAAGGACGGGTTTTCGGTCGTCGCGCCGATGAACACGAGCGTGCCATCCTCGACGAACGGCAGAAAAGTGTCCTGTTGCGCCTTGTTGAAACGATGGACCTCGTCGAGGAACAGCACCGTCGGCGGACCGCCGGCGCGACGCGAGGCCTGGGCTTCCTCGACGGCCGCGCGAATGTCCTTCACGCCGGCGACGACGGCGGAAAGCGCGACGAACGTGGCCTTGCAGGAACCTGCCGCGAGCCGCGCCAGCGTCGTCTTGCCGCTGCCTGGCGGCCCCCACAGCACCATCGAGTGTGCGACACCGTCCGTGAGCAAGCGGTACAGCGGCTTGCCGGGCGCGAGCAGGTGCGGCTGGCCCGCGAATTCTTCGAGAGTCGCTGGGCGCATGCGGTCCGCAAGCGGGCGGTATCCGGCGCGTGGCGAGTCGATCTGCAGCTCGGTCTGCTTGCCCATGTCTCCCGGATTCTAGCCGCTCTCGCCGGCGCTCAGGACCGCCCGCCGCGTTGCAGCCGGGCCCATGCGTGCAATGCCCAGCCCGCGCGGCCCCAGCCCGTGATGAGCCACGCCGTCAGGATGCCGGCCGAGTTTGCGGCCAGGTCGCCCCATTCGGCGTGGCGATGCTCGGTCAACAGGCCCTGCAAGACCTCGAGCGCGGCGCCGAGGAGGAAACAGCGCAGCATCGCGATCCGTAGCCTGTGCGGCGCGGTGATGCCGGAGCCGAGCAGGCCGAGCGACAGGTATGCGAGAAAATGTCCCGCCTTGTCCGGGAGCGTCGCGCTCGGCACCAGCGGCTGCGGCGACAGGCTCGACCAGATGATGAACAGGGCCAGCGCAAGAACCGCTCCCGTCCAAAGGCGGCGAAACGCGATCCCGGTCAAGCGCCGCCCGCGGGCACCCGGCCGACGACGTCCACGCCCGGCGGCGGCGTAAAGCGGAATGTGTCGGCCTCCAGGCGCGGATTGCGCTCGATGCGCTCGAAATCGAGGCGCGTCGTCTGGCCGAGACGATCGACGAGCTGCATCCGCCTGAGCTCGCCGCCGGCAGTGCCGATGCGGACTTCGCGAAAGTCGCCGTCGGCGACTTTCGGCGTCAGCACGCTCCAGGCGAGTCCTTCGGCATCGCCGCCATCGGCAATGACGTACTCGGCATCGAGATCCGATCGCCCGGAAAGCAGCAACGCCGGTGACCCGGCCAGCGAATCCGCGGCAGGCCTTACCGTGACCTGGGCGAGGTCGGCGTCATAAAGCCACACGGTCGTGCCGTCGGAAACGATGAGCTGGTCCGGCACGCGATACGCCCAGCGGAAGCGGCCCGGCTTGGCGAGCGTCACCGATCCCTCGGCCCGCTCGGTCTCGATCCCCTTCGCGTCGGTGACAGTCTGGCGGAATTCCGCGCGCAGGCTCGACAGGCCCTGAATCGCAGTCTCGACGCGTTCGGCGGCGCGCGCGTCGGCGGAGGCGTCGGCGCCCGCGGTCCAGGGCACGAGGGCCGCGATCAGCAGCAGCCGGGAGCAGCGCATCAACGTTCCGGCGGGGGCGGCGCCAGCACTTCGCGGCTGCCGTTCGATTGCAGCGGGCCCACCAGGCCGGCGGCTTCCATGGACTCGACCAGGCGCGCGGCGCGGTTGTAGCCGATCTTGAGCCGCCGCTGGACGCCCGACACCGAGGCGCGTCGCGACTCGGTGACGATTCGCACGGCCTCGTCGTAGAGCGGGTCCTGCTCGCCGTCCTGGCCGCCGCCTTCACCGCCACCCTCGCCCGCCTCGTCACCGAGCCCGGGTGCGCCTTCCTGCGGGCCGGTCAATACCTCCTCGACGTAGACCGGCGCGCTGCCCCCTTTCAGGGAATCGACGACGGCGTGGACTTCACGATCGGACACGAAAGCGCCGTGCACGCGGTCCGGCGTGGACGTGCCCGGCGGCTGGTAGAGCATGTCGCCGTGCCCGAGCAGCGACTCCGCGCCGTTCTGGTCGAGAATCGTCCGCGAGTCCACCTTGGCGGAAACCTGGAATGCGATTCGCGCCGGGATGTTGGCCTTGATCAGCCCCGTGATGACGTCGACCGACGGACGCTGCGTCGCCAGCACCAGGTGGATGCCGGAGGCGCGCGCCTTCTGCGCGAGCCGCGCGATCAGCTCTTCGACCTTCTTGCCGACGATCAGCATCAGGTCGGCGAGCTCGTCGATCACCACGACGATGAACGGCAGCGGCGTTAGCGGCGGCACCTCGCCCTCGAACTTCCCGAACGCGCGCAGCCTGGCGATGAGCGGATCGGGAATCGGGTGCCCGGACTCTTGCGCATCGCGCACCTTGCGGTTGAAGCCGGCGAGGTTTCGGACGCCGAGCTCCTTCATCAGGTGATAGCGGCGATCCATCTCGGCCACGCACCAGCGCAACGCATTCGCCGCGTGCTTCATGTCGGTGACGACCGGCGCCAGCAGGTGCGGGATGCCTTCGTATACGGAGAGCTCGAGCATCTTCGGGTCGATCAGGATGAGGCGCACCTGCTCGGCCGGGCTCTTGTAGAGGAGCGAGAGCACCATGGCGTTGATGGCGACCGACTTGCCCGAGCCGGTCGTGCCTGCGATCAGCAGGTGCGGCATCTTGCCGAGGTCCGCGACCACGGGATTGCCGCCGATATCCTTGCCGAGCGCCAGCGCCAGCGGCGAACCGAGCTCGTCGTAGGCACGGGAGCGCAGGATCTCGCCGAGCGTCACGAGCTCGCGCGACTCGTTCGGGATCTCGAGCCCGACGACGGCCTTGCCCGGGATGACTTCCACCACGCGCACGCTGATGGCGGACAGCGCGCGCGCAAGGTCCTTGGCGAGCGCACTGATCTGGCTGACCTTGACTCCCGGGGCCGGTTTCAGCTCGAAGCGCGTGACTACCGGGCCGGGCTGGACCGCGACGACCTCAACGTCGATGCCGAAGTCCTTGAGCTTGATCTCGACCAGCCGCGAAATCGCGTCGAGCGCCTCCGGCGAATAGGTGCTGCCGCGGGCGGGCGGTTCGTCGAGCAGCTTGAGTTCGGGGAGGTCGCGCGACGGCGGCCGGGCGAACAGCTGGACCTGCCGCTCCTTCTCGACGCGCCTGCTCGGCTCGACCAGGGGCGGCGCCGGCATTTCGATGCGCGGCGGCGTGCGCTTCTCGGCCTTCTTCTGGACCTCGCGCACGACGGTCTCGCGCGCCTCGCGCGATTCGCGGCCCATCGGCCTGGTCACGCGAAGTCATCGCGCGTGCGCGCAACCAGGCCACGCCCTCGAGCACCCGATGCCCGATCGTGTCCATGACCGTCAGCCACGATATGCCGGTGTAGAGCTGCACGCTGGCGAACCAGAGTGCGAGCAGCACCAGCGTGGCGCCGAGCAGCGAGGCGGCGCCGGCGAGGCCGTCGCCGACGACACTGCCGAGGATGCCGCCCGCGCCGGCCGGCAGCACCCCTGCGGAGAAATGCAGCGTCGCCAGCCCGCAACTCGTCGCGAGCGCGGCGACGAGCCCCGACACGCGCAATGCGACCGTCGAGCGGCCCTGCGCCGGCTCGCCCGGCGCGCGCTTGAGTCCCATCCACGCGCTGAATGCGATCGCGACGGGAAACAGGAAAGCCGGCCAGCCGAACAGCAGGTAAAGGGCGCTGGCGAGCCAGGCTCCGAGCGGACCGATCAGGTTGCCGACCTGGCCCGGCTCGCCGGTGTAGCTGTAGCTGCGGTCCGACGGATCGAAGCTCGCAAGGGCGATGAAAAGCACGAGCGCGAGCGCTGCGAGCAGCCAGAAGAGCGCCTCGCGCAATGCGCGCGCGAACACGGGATCGAGCTTGGCGTCACGGCCGATCGCGTCGGCGGCGGATTTGGCCATGACTCAGAAACCTGATAAGAAAAGCTGCATAAGCGTTTGATTATAAGAGCGTTGCAAATCGAGCGGCAAGCACCCATGCTCGGTTGCCCGCGAGCGCGAAACGCGCCCGTAGCTCGAACACCACTATACACATGACCTCCCCTCGCCATGCGCGCCTCGTCATCCTCGGCTCCGGGCCGGCCGGCTATGCGGCCGCGGTGTATGCGGCGCGCGCGAACCGAAAGCCGCTGCTGATCACGGGACTGCAGCCAGGCGGGCAGCTCATGACGACGACCGAAGTCGACAACTGGCCAGGCGACGCCGCATGGGCTGCTCGGCCCGGACCTCATGGACCGGATGCGCCGGCACGCCGAGCGATTCGGGGTCGAGATCGTCTCCGACCAGGTCACGCGCGTGGAACTCGGCGCGCGACCCCTGCGCCTGGTCGGCGAGGTCGGTGAATACGCCTGCGATGCGCTCATCATCGCGACCGGCGCATCCGCAAGGTACCTCGGCCTCGAGTCCGAGACGCCGATTCCGCGGCCGCGGCGTGTCCGCGTGCGCGACCTGCGACGGTTTCTTCTTCCGCGGGCAGAAGGTCGCCGTGGTCGGCGGCGGCAATACTGCCGTCGAGGAGGCGATCTACCTTTCGAACATCGCCTCGCACGTGACGCTGGTGCACCGGCGCGACAGCCTGCGCGCCGAGGCCATCCTGCAGGACCGCCTGCGCGTGCTCGCGGACACCGGCAAGGTGTCCTTGCTGTGGAATCACGAGGTGGAGGAAGTCCTGGGCAACGACCAGGGCGTTACCGGCGTGCGCCTGCGCCCGACCCGGGAAGCCGGCCAGCGGCAGCTGGACGTGACCGGACTCTTCATCGCGATCGGGCACACGCCGAACACCGAGCTGTTCCAGGGCCAGCTCGAGATGAAGGACGGCTACATCGTCGTCAGGTCCGGTATTTCGGGCGACGCAACGGCGACGAGCGTGGCCGGCGTGTTCGCGGCCGGCGATGTCGCGGACCACGTGTATCGCCAGGCGGTGACTTCGGCCGGCACGGGCTGCATGGCCGCGCTGGACGCCGATCGCTACCTCGAGCGCGCCGCCACCGCCTGAGCCGTGCAGGCACGCATCGCACGCTCGCTCGCCGGCGTCGATGCCGCGGCCTGGAATGCGCTCCCCGGCGCCGAGGCGCCGTTCCTGCGCCACGAGTTCCTGCTCGCCCTCGAGCAGTCGGGCTGCGCAACTGCGCAGACCGGCTGGGACGCCCGGCACGCCCTCCTGTACGACGGCACAGGGCGCCTCGCAGCTGCCATGCCGCTCTACCTGAAGTCACATTCCTGGGGAGAGTTCGTCTTCGACTTTGCGTGGGCCGACGCCTATCACCGCGCAGGACTCGCCTACTACCCGCGCCTGGTCTCGGCCGTGCCTTTTACGCCGGCGACAGGCCCGCGCCTGCTCGCCGCCGGAGCGCACCGAGGCCGGTTGCTGGCGGCCGCGCGTGCCTGCCTCGAGGCCGAAGCCGTTTCCTCGTTGCACGTGCTGTTTCCCGCCGCGGATGACCGCGACTGGCTCGGGCAGGCCGGGCTGATGCCCCGCCTCGACTGCCAGTTTCACTGGCAGAACGAGGGCTACGCGACTTTCGATGACTTCCTCGCCGGTTTCACGGCCGAGAAGCGCAAGAAGCTCCGGCGCGAGCGGCGGCGCGTCGCCGAGTCGGGCATGAACTGTCGCACTGTCGGCGGCCGCGAACTCGACGCGCCCCTGCTGGACGCGATCCATCACCTGCACGCGATCACGTTCGCGCGCCATGGGCACGCGCCCTATCTCAACCGCGAGTTCTTCGGGCGCATCGCCGAGACAATGCCGGAGGCGCTCGTCGTCGAGCTCGCGGAAATGGGCGGCGCCCCGGTCGCATGCTCGATTTCGCTGCGCGGCCGCGACACGCTTTACGGCCGCTACTGGGGCGCGAGCGGGGACTTCCACAGCCTGCACTTCGAGACTCTGCTATTACCAGGGCATCGAGTACTGCATCCGGGAAGGACTGGCACGATTCGAGCCCGGCACGCAGGGCGAGCACAAGCTCCTGCGCGGCTTCCTGCCGACGCCGGTCTGGTCCCTGCACGAGGTCGCGGATCCGCGCTTTGCGGGCGCGATCGCCTCGTGGCTCGCCCGCGAGCGGGCGCAGCGACGGGCGTGGCTGCAACAGGCCGCGCGGCACCTGCCCTTCCGGCGGGCCGACATCCCGGCTAGGCTCGACTTCGATGTCCGGGATCGCATGGCTCCAGAAGACTGACCCGCCGGCGGCGCTGCCGCCGACCTCGCGCGCGCTGACCGAACCGGATGGCCTGCTGGCGGTCGGCGGCGACGCTGACGCCGGAGCGGCTGCATCCACGCCTATCGCCATGGCATCTTTCCCTGGTACTCGGCCGGGCAGCCGATCCTGTGGTGGTCGCCCGACCCGCGCGCCGTGCTGCTGCCGCGGGAATTCCGGATCTCGCGCAGCCTCGCGCGCTGCGATCGCGCGGCGTGGCTACGAGACACGCATCGACACGGCGTTCGCTGCGGTCATCGAAGCCTGCGCGGCGTCCGCGCGCGACATGCCGGGCACCTGGATCACGCGCGAGATGCACGACGCCTACGTGCACCTGCATCGGCGCGGGCTCGCCCACACCATCGAGACCTGGCACGAGGGCCGGCTGGTCGGCGGGATCTACGGCGTGGGACTCGGGCGCGTATTCTTCGGCGAATCCATGTTCACGCGCGCAACCGATGCTTCCAAGGTCGCGCTCGCGCGGCTGGTATCGGAATGCATCGCCCGGAACGTGCCGCTGATCGATTGCCAGATGCCGAGCCCGCATCTTGCGAGCCTCGGCAGCCGCAGCATCGCTCGCTGGGACTTCGAGGCCCGCCTCGCCGGGCTGATCGATTCCAGGGTCCCGGTGTGGCAGCAAAGAAACACGTAATTGCGCCTGGCAGCCGCGTGCGTCACAATCCGCGCGGTTTCCGCTACAGCACCGGGGCGTGATGGCGAAGGAAGAAGCGATCCAGATGGACGGCGAGGTCGTCGAGACCCTGCCCAACACGACCTTTCGCGTGCAGCTGCAGAACGGCCACGTGGTCACGGCGCACATCTCGGGCAAGATGCGCAAGCACTACATCCGCATACTGACCGGCGACACCGTCACCGTCGAGCTGACGCCCTACGACCTGTCCAAGGGCCGCATCATCTACCGCGGCCGCTGAGGCTAACGACAGGCGGACGGACCCCTTCATATTCGTGAAGGGGTCCGTCCCGCTTCGTATGCGCCGTCATTTCAGTCCTGGCCGAGCAGTTCCGGTGCCTTGCGCGGGCCGGATCTCGAGCGCGAGCGTCGCGCCGCCTTCGGCGAGCGTGACCCTGACGCTGCCCGCCGCTGCGCGAGCCTGCCGAACAGCAGCTCCTCGGCGAGCGGCCGCTTGATGTGCTCCTGGATGACGCGCGCCATCGGCCGCGCGCCCATCTTCGGGTCGTAGCCATGCTCGGCGATCCAGTGCGCGCGCCGCGTCGTCGATCGCGAGCTGCACGCCCTTCTGCTCGAGCTGCGCCTCGACCTCGACCAGCAGCTTGTCCACCACGCGCTCGATGGTCGCGCCGTCGAGCGGCGCGAACTGGATGATGGCGTCCAGGCGGTTGCGGAACTCCGGCGTGAAGCATGCGGCGCATGGCCTCCATGCCGTCGGTCGCGTGGTCCTGCTGCGTGAAGCCGATGACGGTGCGGCTCATCTCCTGCGCACCGGCATTCGTCGTCATGACGATGATGACGTGGCGGAAGTCGGCCTTGCGGCCGTTGTTGTCGGTGAGCGTGCCGTGGTCCATCACCTGCAGCAGCAGGTTGAACACGTCCGGATGCGCCTTCTCGATCTCATCGAGCAGCAGCACGCAATGCGGCTGCTTGGTGATGGCCTCGGTCAGCAGGCCGCCCTGGTCGAAGCCCACGTAGCCGGGCGGCGCGCCGATCAGGCGCGACACCGTGTGCCGCTCCATGTACTCGGACATGTCGAAGCGCAGGAACTCGACGCCCAGCGCGATGCGCGAGCTGGCGCGTCACCTCGGTCTTGCCGACGCCCGTCGGCCCGGCGAACAGGAAGCTGCCGACCGGCTGGCGCTCGTCGCCGAGCCCGGAGCGCGCCATCTTGATGGCCGCGGCGAGTGCATCGATCGCGTCGTCCTGGCCGAAGATCACCAGCTTCAGGTTGCGCTCGCAGGTTCTGCGAGCACCTCGCGGTCGGAAGTCGAGACGTTCTTGGCCGGAATGCGCGCGATCCGCGCGACCACGTCCTCGATGTGCGCAACCGTCGACGTTCGGGATCGCGCTCGGCGGCGCGGCTTCAGCCGCAGCGACGCGCCGGCCTCGTCGACCACGTCGATCGCCTTGTCCGGCAGGTGGCGGTCGTTGATGTGGCGCTCCGCCAGCTCGGCGGCGGCGACCAGCGCGTCGTCCGCATAGCGTGACGCCGTGGTGCTCCTCGAACCGCGACTTGAGGCCGCGCAGGATATCCATCGTCTCTGCGACGCTCGGCTCGACCACGTCGATCTTCTGGAAGCGGCGCGCGAGCGCGTGGTCCTTCTCGAAGATGCCGCGATATTCCTGGTAGGTCGTCGAGCCGATGCAGCGCAGCTCGCCGTTGGCGAGCACGGGCTTGATGAGGTTGGAGGCGTCCATGACGCCGCCCGAGGCCGCGCCCGCGCCGATGACCGTGTGGATCTCGTCGATGAACAGGATGGCGCCCGGCTTGCTTCTTGAGCTCGCCGACCACGCCCTTCAGGCGCTTCTCGAAGTCGCCCGCGGTACTTGGTGCCCGCGATGAGCGCGCCCATGTCGAGCGCGTAGATCGTGCAGTCCGCCAGCACGTCCGGCACCTTGCCCTCGACGATCAGGCGCGCGAGGCCCTCGGCGATCGCCGTCTTGCCGACGCCGGCCTCGCCCACGTAGAGCGGGTTGTTCTTGCGCCGGCGGCAGAGGATCTCGATCGTGCGCTCGCACCTCGAGCTGGCGGCCGATCAGCGGGTCGATGCGGCCGTGCTGCGCCAGCGCGATTCAGGTTGACGGTGTACTTCTCGAGCGCGCTGCCGCGCCGCCTCGCCCTCGCGCTCGCCGGTCCGCCCGCGCTCGCGCGGCTGCCTCGCGGCTCTCGCCGGACCTTGGAGCAGGCCGTGGGAGATGAAGTTGACGACGTCCAGGCGCGTGACGTCCTGCGCGACTGAGCAGATAGGCGGCGTGGCGACTGCTTCTCGCTGAAGATGGCGACCAGCACGTTGGCGACCGCCGACTTCCTTCTTGCCGCTCGACTGCACGTGGAAGACCGCGCGCTGCAGCACGCGCTGGAAGCCGAGCGTGGGCTGCACTTCGCGGTCGTCCTCGGCCGGCAAGCGCGGGCGTGGTCTGGTCGATGAATTTCTGGAGCTCGGCCGCCAGGCGCGCAAGGTCCGCGCCGCAGGCACTGCAGGATCTCGCGCACTCGCGGCGTGTCGAGGATGCGCCAGCAGCAGGTGCTCCACCGTCATGTACTCGTGGCGCGCGTCGCGGGCCTGCTGGAAGGCCTCGTTCAGGCAGTATTCGAGTTCACTCGAGAGCAACTCAGGTCTCTTCCATCGTGCACAGCAGCGGATGCTGGTGCTGCCGCGCGTAGGTCATCACCTGCGCCACCTTCGTCTCCGCGATCTCGTAGGTGTAGACGCCGCACACGCCCTTGCCCTTGGTGTGGACCTCGAGCATGACCCGCGTCGCCCGTGTCCGGTCCAGGCCGAAGATCCGCTCCAGGACATCCACCACGAACTCCATCGGCGTGTAGTCGTCGTTCAGCAGGACCACCTGGTACAGCGGCGGCTTGCGCAGCCGGGGCTGAGCCTCCTCGACCGCCAGGTCGAGCCCGCCCTGGCCAATTTCACGCTCCTTGTCTGTCCCCACCGCCTCTTCGTCCTTCCTTCGCCTTCGGCTCATTTATAGGGTTCGCCGGCCGGGTGTACAAGTGACCGGTCCGACATTCGCCAAATGGCGACACCGGTGCGACGCCAAGTTTGAGAAGTGTCGCACAAGTGCCCGCCATTCCTCCGGTTTCCCGTGCCTTGTGCCTTGTGGCCGCGCGCCGGCAACCCGTATCATGTCCCGGTTCCCGGCCCCGCGGACCCGAGCGGATGCAACTAGTCGATCGAATCGTCGCGCCATGGCGCCGCCCGGCGGGCAGCGGCGCAAGCCTTGCGGGTGCGGCACCCTCGATCGTGACCGTCGTACTCGCGATCGTCATCGCTGCGCAGCTTGCGGCCCTGGTGTGGCGGGCCCTCGGCTCCGCCGACGAGGCTGGCGCGCCTGCGGGCCCCGAGACTGTCCCGCCGGCCCCGGCCGTGGACCTGACGGCACTGGTCAATGCCCACCTGTTTGGTATCGCCGCCGACAGCGGCGACCCGAGCAATGCGCCGGCGACCACCGCGAACCTGGCGCTGTCGGGAACGCTCGCCGGGCGCGAACCCGAACACGGGTGGGCCATCATCGGCGCCAGCGGGCAGTCCGCGCGCGTGTATGCCACGGGCGCGACGCTGCCGGGCGGCTCGCGGCTGTTTGCCGTCTACCCGGATCGCGTGATCCTCGATCGCAACGGCGCGCGCGAGTCGCTGCTGCTGCCGCGAATCTCCGGCGCAGGCGGAGCCGTCGCGCCGCCACGCGCTGCCGGCCTTGCGCCCGGCGATTCGCCGGGCGCCTCGCTCGCCGACAACGTGCGCCAGCTGCTGGTGCAGAATCCGCGGGCGGCCGGCGAGCTGCTGCGCCCGCAACCCGTGTTCGCGGGCGGTTCGCTGCGCGGCTATCGCGTATATCCGGGGCGCAACCGCCTGCAATTCTCCAGTCTCGGCCTGCAGCCGGGCGACCTCGTGATGGCCGTGAACGGCGCGGCGCTCGACGATCCGAATCGCGGTCTCGAAATCCTGCGCGGCGTCGGCCAGGGCTCGGCGGTCACGCTGACGGTCGAACGCGGCGGCCAGCAGCAGCAGATCACCGTCGACCCGTCCGCGGCCATGCAGCAGATCCAGGCTGCGCCCGCGCCGGAACCGGAGCCGGACGTGGAAGAAGAAGAAGACCCGGACGATGCGGATGAACCGACCGAATGAGCACCGGCCCCAGAGGTACGACTCCATGACGCGAATCATCCGGATGGCCGCCCTGCTCGCCTGCATGCTGCCGCTCGCGGCAGCTGCGCAGCAGGCCGCCCAGATCACGCCGAACTACAAGGATGCCGATCTCGGCCAGGTCATCGAGGCCGTGAGCCAGGTGACGGGCAAGACATTCATCGTCGACCCGCGCGTGCGCGCGAACGTGACGATGCTGTCGACGACGCCGATGAGCCCGGACGCGTTCTACCAGGCGTTTCTCTCGATACTGCAGGTATACGACTACATCGCCGTGCCGTCGGGCGACGTGATCAAGATCCTGCCGGCGACCAACGCGCGCCAGGTGCCGCGCAAACGACCTGCCCGACCGGGTCAGCTCGACCTCGGACGAGATCGTGACCCAGGTGATGCAGGTGCGGAACGTGTCCGCCGGCCAGCTGGTGCCGATCCTGCGCCCGATGATGCCGCAATCGGCGCATCTCGCCGCATACCCGTCCTCCAACATGCTGATCATCTCGGACCGCGCCGCGAACGTGAACCGCATCATGCGCATCGTCCAGCGCATCGATCGCAGCGGCGACGGCGACATCGAGGTGATACGCCTCGAGCACGCGTCCGCGAACGAGATCGTGCGAGTCGTCAATTCGCTGGCCTCGGCGCAGGGGGCGGACGCCGCCGGCGCCGCGCGCGTGGTCGCTGACGAGCGCACGAATTCGATCCTCGTGAGCGGCGAACAGTCCCAGCGGCTGCGCCTGCGCACCCTCGTTGCCCACCTGGACACGCCGCTGGAAGCCGGCGGCGACACGCAGGTCCGGTACCTGAACTACGCCGACGCCGAGAAGCTCGCTGCGAAGCTGAAGGAGCAGTCCGGCGCCGCGGTCGCGGCCGCGGGCGGCGCCGCCGCCGCGCAGGCGGCCGCCTCGCCGGCGAGCGTCGACAAGTCGGTCACCATCTGGGCCGATCCGGAGATGAATGCCCTCATCATCACCGCCCCGCCCAAGACGATGCGCTCCCTGATGCAGGTAGTGGACCAGCTCGACCTCCGGCGCGCGCAGGTGATCATCGAGGCCATGCTGGTCGAGGTATCGACCGACGCTTCGCGCGACCTGGGCGTCAACTGGATCGTGGACGGATCCGGCGACAATTTCCTGGTCGGCCTGTTCAACCAGCCGATCGCGGGCACCAGCATCGCCGACGTGGCGCGCGCGATCAACGACCCGTCCTCGGTCACATCCGCGCCCGGCGGCTTCACGGCCGGCGGCGGGCGCAACCAGTCGAGCGGCACCAATTTCGCCGCGATCCTGCGCGCGCTCGCGAGCAACGGCGACACGAATGTCGTGTCCATGCCCTCCGTCATTACCCTCGACAACGAGGAAGCCCAGATCAAGGTTGCCCAGGAAGTGCCGTTCCTGACCGGCCAGTTCACCAATACCGGCGCCGCCGGCGGCGCGGTGAACCCGTTCCAGACCATCGAGCGCAAGGAAGTCGGCAATATCCTGAAGATCACGCCGCAGATCACGGACGAAAATACGATCCTGCTCAAGATCGAGCAGGAAGCCTCGGGCATCGCGGCAGCCGCGGCCCAGGTGTCGACGACTGACCTCGTGACCAACAAGCGCACCATCACGACCCGGGTGCTGGTGGACGACGGCGGCATGCTCGTGCTCGGCGGCCTCATCGAGGACCGCCTGACCGAGAGCGAGAGCCGCGTGCCCGTGCTTGGCAAGATCCCGTTCATCGGCGGCCTGTTCCGCGTTCGCAACACCCAGAAGACCAAGACCAACCTCATGGTCTTCATCCGTCCGCGCGTGCTGCGTACCCCGGAGCAGGCCGCGATCGAGACGAACTCGAAGTACAACTACCTGCGCGACCTGCAGCTGGGGCGCAACGAGGGCAAGGTGAAGATGATTCCCGGCGCCCGTCAGCCGACCGCTCCCGGCTTTGGTCGGGCCGTCGCAACCGACGCAATTGCCGCCGCCGCCGGCGTCCCTGGAGTCTTTCTCGCCGACCGGACAGCCGCCGGAACCGGAAAACCAGGCACCTCCGCCCGCGCCGCCGCCGGCGCCGCCTCCCGCGCAGGAAACGCCACCGCAGTGACCGGGCGCGACCGATGATTGCGGGCACGCCGAAGCCGATCGCGCCGGTCGGGCGCCTGCCGTTCGCATTTGCAAAACGCCATGGCGTGCTGGTTCGCGGCGTCGCCGACGGCAGGGCCCAGGTGGTCTATCGCGAGGGCGCCAAGCCTTCGGCGGTGGCGGAGTTGCGCCGCTTCCTCGGGATCCCGCTCGTGATCGAGCGGGTCGGGGAAAGCGCCTTCGACGAGCTCCTGCGCAAGGCCTACGAAGGCGGAAGCGGCGAGGCCGGCCAGATCGTCGAGGGAATCGAGGGCGAGACCGACCTCGCCGGGCTGGCCGAGGGCCTGCCGGAGCCCTCCGACCTCATGGAGAGCGAGGACGACGCGCCGGTCATCCGCCTGATCAACGCCGTGCTCAGCCAGGCGATCAAGGAAAACGCCTCCGACATCCACATCGAGCCCTTCGAGAACCGGCTCGTGATCCGCTTCCGCGTCGACGGCGTGCTGCGCGAGGTGCTGCAGACCAAGCGCGCCGTCGCGCCGCTGCTGGTCTCGCGCATCAAGGTCATGTCGCAGTCTCGACATCGCCGAGAAGCGCCTGCCGCAGGACGGCCGCATCAGCCTGCGCATCGCCGGCCGCGCCGTGGACGTGCGCGTCTCGACCATGCCGTCGGGCCACGGCGAGCGCGTGGTGCTGCGCCTGCTCGACAAGCAGGCGGGCCGGCTCGACCTCTCCGCGCTCGGCATGGAGCCGCGCGACGCAGGGGATGATCGACGACCTGATCCACAAGCCCCACGGCATCATCCTCGTCACCGGGCCGACCGGCTCGGGCAAGACGACCACGCTCTACGCGGCGCTCGAGCGCATCAACGACAACACGCGCAACATCATGACGGTCGAGGACCCGATCGAGTACTACATCGACGGCATCGGCCAGACCCAGGTCAACACCAAGGTGGAGATGACCTTCGCGCGCGGCCTGCGCGCCATCCTGCGCCAGGACCCGGACGTCGTGATGGTCGGCGAGATCCGCGACCCGAGACCGCGCAGATCGCGGTCCAGGCCTCCCTGACCGGCCACCTCGTGCTCTCGACGCTGCACACGAATACCGCGGTCGGCGCCGTCACGCGCCTGCGCGACATGGGCGTCGAGCCTTTCCTGCTCGCCTCGACCTGCATCGGCGTCGTCGCGCAGCGCCTCGTGCGGGTGCTGAACCCGGACACGCGGATCGGCTATCCCGGCGGGCGAGTACGAGCGCACGGCTGCTCGGCCGCGGCGCGACCGGCGCCGACGCTCTACCGCCCCGGCGCCGACGCGGGCAACGGCTACCGCGGCCGCACCGGCATCTACGAGCTCGCGATCATCAACGACCGCATGCGCGTCATGATCCACGACGGCGCCGGCGAGCACGAGCTCGAGCGCGCGGCCCGCGAGGTCACCCCGGGCATCCGCGACGACGGCCGCGCCAAGGTCCTGTCGGGCGTGACCACGCTCGAGGAGTTGTTCCGCGTCACGCGCGAGGAATGATGGCGGCATTCGAGTACACGGCGCTCGACGCCGCCGGCCGCGAACGGCACGGCGTGCTGGAAGGCGACAGCGCGCGGCAGATTCGCCAGCTCCTGCGCGACCAGGCGCTGCTGCCGGTGGCCGTCAGCGAAGTGAGCGATGCGCCCGCTCCCCGGGCATTTTCCTTCTCGATCGGCAGGCGCTTCGGCGGCCGCATCAGTGCCGCGGACCTCGCGCTCCTGACGCGCCAGCTTTCGACCCTGGTCCGCTCCGGCATCCCGCTCGAGGAGGCGCTGCTCGCGGTATCGCAGCAGAGCGAAAAGGCCCGCGTGCGCAGCGTCATCGCCGGGGTGCGTGCCCGCGTGATGGAGGGCCGCACGCCTGGCCGAGGGCCTCGCCGCGTTCCCGACCGTCTTTCCCGAGATCTATCGCGCCACCGTGTCGGCGGGCGAGCAGTCGGGCCACCTCGACGCCGTGCTCGAGCGGATGGCGGACTACACGGAGAACCGCCAGGTGCTCCAGCAGAAGATCCGCAATGCCATGATCTACCCGGTGCTGCTGACGGTCGTGTGCCTCGGCATCGTCGGCCTGCTGCTCGGCTACGTCGTGCCCGAGGTCGTGCGCGTATTCGAGGCGGGCGACCGGGAGCTCCCGGTCCTGACCCGGATCCTGATCGCAGCCTCGGATTTCCTGCGCAACTGGTGGTGGCTCCTGATCCTCGCGATCGGGGGCGCGGCCTGGGGCTTCCGGCGCTGGCTCCGCGACCCGGCGGCGCGGCTGCGCTGGGACTCGTTCAAGCTCCGCCTGCCGCTCATCGGGCGCATTACGCGCGGCAACAACGCCGCCCGCTTCGCCCGCACGCTCTCGATCCTGGCGGCGAGTTCGGTGCCCGTGCTCGAGGCGCTGCGGATCTCGGCCGGGGTCGTCACCAACACGCCCATGCGCCGCGCCGTTGAGGACGCCGCCGTGCGCGTGCGCGAGGGCGCCCCGATCGCCCGCTCGATCGGGGCCAGCAAGCTGTTCCCGCCCATGCTCGTCCACCTGGTCGCGAGCGGCGAGACCAGCGGCGAGCTGGAGGCGATGCTCGAGCGCGCGGCCGACAACCAGGAACGCGAGCTCGATGGCGTGGTCAATACCGCGGTCGGCGTCCTGGGGCCGGTGATGATCCTGCTCATGGGCGGCTTCGTTTTCGTGATCGTGGTCGCGCTTCTGCTGCCGATCTTCCAGCTGAACCAGCTGGTGCGCTGAGACCCCTTGCGGCGCGGGCCGCATCGTCTTATAAGTCGGCCCGCAGTGACCCTGGATCGGGCGCATGAGCGAAAAGCCCAAGGAAGAATTCGAGGACGAGGAACCGGACGAACTCGAGGAAGCCGCCGAGGACCTCGATGTCGACCAGTTGATGCGGGATTTCGACACCCGCAAGCGTCGCGGTGCCCGTATCGCGGCGGCGGAACCCGCCTGGCGCAAGCTCGAGCGGATCCGCGAGGACAAGCGCACCGCGGGCCTGCTGTCGGATTTCGACGACTACGACATCGATCAGACCGGCTCGCGGCCCCTGAAGCAGCCGGGGACCGGTCGCCGCCGCTAGAGACTAGCCCTCCCGTTTTAGCGAAAGCTGCGCGCCCGCGCGACCAGGCCCCCGAGGAGCGCGGAGCAGTCCTCCAGGGCGTCCACGACCACGTGCCGGACCTCGCCCTCGCATTGCAGGCGCCCGCGCACGCCGAGAAGCCGGGCACCCAGCATCGCCTTGCGGTGCGCGTCCGCGATGCGGCTCCAGACCACCAGGTTCACGTAGCCGGTCTCGTCCTCCAGCGTCACGAAGATGACGCCCCCGGCGCTGCCCGGGCGCTGGCGCGTCACGACGATGCCGCCGGTCGCGACCTGCGCACCGTCCGCCAGCGCCGCGACCTCGGCCGCCGTCCGCCAGCCATCGATCGCAAGACGCCCCCGCAGGAGCGCGAGCGGGTGTCGCGCCAGCGTGAAGCCGAGCGCGCGGTAATCGGCGACGATGTCCTCGCCTTCGGTGGGGGCGCGAAGAAGCGGCGTACCCTCCTCTCGCCCCGCGACCGGCACCAGCGGCAGGTCCGGTTCGACGCCGAGGACCGCCCAGCCCGCGCGATGGCGGTGGCCGGCGATCGCCGCGAGCGCGCCCGCGGCGGCGAGCGCGGCGAGTTCGCGCCTGCCGAGCCGGGCCCGCCGCGCGAGCTCGGCCACCTGCCGGAAGCCGCCTGCCGCCCGGGCGGCGACAATGCGCTCCGCGGCCTCGCGCGCGAGCCCGCGCACCCGGTCGAGGCCGAGCCGAAGCACGGCCGTGCCGTCTTCCCCGTCCTCGAGCGTCGATTCCGCGGCGCTCGCATTGACGTCGGCCGGCCGCACCGGGACGCCGTGGCCGCGCGCATCGCGCAGGAGCTGCGCCGGCGCATAGAAGCCCATGGGCTGGCTGTTGAGCAGCGCGCAGCAGAAGGCGGCCGGTTCGTGCCGCTTGAGCCAGGCCGAGACGTAGACGAGCAGGGCGAAGCTCGCGGCGTGGCTTTCCGGGAAGCCGTACTCGCCGAAACCGAGGATCTGCCGGAAGATCCGGTCGGCGAATTCCTCGCTGTAGCCTTTCGCGCGCAGGCCGCCCTTCAGTTTCGCCTCGAACGGCTCGAGGCCGCCGCGGCGCTTCCACGCCGCCATCGCGCGCCGCAGCCGGTCCGCCTCGCCGGGCGTGAAGTCTGCCGCGGCCATCGCGAGCTGCATCACCTGCTCCTGGAAGATGGGCACGCCGAGCGTGCGTGACAGCACCGCCTCGACCTCGGGGCCCGGGTAGTCGACCTTCTCCTCCCCGTTCCGGCGCCGCAGGTACGGATGCACCATCTCGCCCTGGATCGGGCCGGGCCGGACGATCGCGACTTCGATGCACGAGGTCGTAGTAGTTGCGCGGCCTGAGCCGCGGCAGCATCGCCATCTGCGCGCGTGATTCGATCTGGAACACGCCGACCGTGTCCGCGCGGCAGATCATCTCGTAGACGGCCGGGTCCTCGGCCGGGATGTCGGCGAGCCCGAATTCGCGCCCGCGGCGCGACGAGACGAGCGCGAGCGCGCGGCGGATCGCCGTCAGCATGCCGAGGCCGAGCACGTCCACCTTGAGCAGCCCGAGCTCGTCGAGGTCGTCCTTGTCCCACTGGATGACCGTGCGCTCCGGCATCGCGGCGTTCTCGATGGGCACGAGTTCCTCGAGCGGCCCGCGCGAGATCACGAAGCCGCCGGTGTGCTGCGACAGGTGCCGCGGGAAGCCCATGAGTTCGCGGGTCAGCGCGAGCACGCGTCGCGACCAGCGGGCTCGCCGTGTCGAAGCCCGCGTCGCGGATGCGCGAGTCGTCGGACTCGTGGCCGTCCCACCACTGCATCGCGTGCGCGAGCCGGTCCACCTGCGCCGCGTCGAGCCCGAGCGCCTTGCCGACGTCGCGCACGGCGCTCTTCGGCCGGTAGCAGATCACGGTCGCCGTGAGCGCCGCGCGCTCGCGGCCGTATTTCGCGTAGAGGTACTGGATCACCTCCTCGCGCCGCTCGTGCTCGAAGTCGACGTCGATGTCCGGCGGCTCGTTGCGCTCGCGCGAGATGAAGCGCTCGAACAGCACCGACATGCGCGCCGGGTCCACCTCGGTGATGCCGAGCGCGTAGCAGGCCGCGGAGTTCGCCGCCGAGCCGCGGCCCTGGCACAGGATGCCGCGCCCGCGCGCGAACTCGACGAGATCGTGCACGGTCAGGAAGTAACGCTCGTAGCCGAGCTCGGCGATCAGCGCGAGTTCGCGCTCGATCAGCTGCGCGACCGGCGCGGGCGTCCCCGCAGGCCAGCGCCGCGCCGCACCCTCCTCGACCAGCCGGCGCAGCTGCGATGCGGGGGTCGCGCCCGGCGGCACGATCTCCTCCGGGTACTCGTATCGGAGCTCGTCGAGCGAAAAGCGGCAGCGTTCGGCGATCTCGCGCGTCGCGTCGAGCTGCGCCCGCGGGTACAGGGCCTCGATTCGCGCGAGCGGGCGCAGCGACCGCTCGCCGTTCGGGAACAGCGCACGGCCCGCGCGCGCCACCGTCGTCCCGAGGCGGGTCGCGGTCAGGACGTCCTGCAGCGCGCGGCGCCGGCGCTGGTGCATGTGCACGTCTCCGGCCGCGACTGCCGGGAGCGAGAGCGCTTGCGCGAGCTCGGCGAGCCGCTCGAGGCGCTCGCGATCCCGGCCCGTGGCTGCGAGTTCGACTGCGATCCACAGCCGTTCCTCGAAACGTTCCCGCAGCCACGCGCCCTCGCGGGCATCGGGCACATCGCCCGGCAACCACAGCACGGCGCACTCCGGGAGCGCGGGGTCGAGGTCGGCGCGGGCGAGCCGGTACTGCCCTTTCGGGGCCGCGCGCCGGCCTTTGGTCACGAGCCGGGCGAGCGCGCCGTAGCCCACGCGGCTGGTGGCGAGCGCGACGAAGCGCAGGCCGTCCTCGAGCCGGAACTCGCTGCCGACGACCAGCGGCAGACCCGCGTCGCGCGCAGCGGCGTGGGCACGCACGACGCCGGCGAGCGAGCACTCGTCGGTCAGCGCGAGCGCGGCATAGCCGAACTGCTTCGCACGCTCGACCAGTTCCGCCGGATGCGACGCGCCCCTGAGGAACGTGAAGTTGCTGATGCAGTGAAGTTCCGCGTACGGCATCGCCTCACACCCGCGGAGAGTCGCGCCACTCGCGCTCGCGTCGTGCGGCCGGGACTCCGGCTCGCTCGCGCCGCCGGATCCCACGCGTGCATCGCTGCCGGGACTCCCGCTCGTTCGCGCCGCCGGAACTTACGCGCTTACTCGCGGGGTCCCGGAGCGCTCGCCCGCGCGGCGTGCCGCCGCCCCGCGCCCGTGCCGAGCGAGGTGGTGGGGTCTCGCGAGCAAACTCGTAAGTTCCGGCGGAGTTTGCGAGCGAGAACACCGCCGGATCCCGCTCGGCACGGGCGAGCAACGACAGACGCCGCACTCGTGATCTCAGCCGAAGATTCCGTGGAGGAACCAACGTTGTTCGGGCGGGCGCTCGCGGAAGATCCAGAGCCGGACGCCCGCGCGCGAAAGCGCGACGTAGTAGTCGCGCCGGACGTCGTGGCCGTCCCACCAGCCCGTCTCGATGCGCTCCGGGCCGGTGACGAGCGTGCCCTCCCAGTCGTCGAGCGGTTGCGGCTCGGCGAGCATCCAGAGCGGGCGCGGGCACGCGCCGACCCAGGGCGCGGGCAGCGCAGGCACGGCGCCAGGCTCCGCGATCCGGAAGGCGCGTTCGGGGCGGTGCTCGGAGACCGCCAGCACGCCGAATACCGCCTCGTGCCCGAGCCGCGCGCGCAGCAGGTCGAGCAGGCGCGCCGTCGCTTCCGGATCCGCGCCGCGGCTGCGGTCGAAGAGTCCCGCGTCGCGCAGCTGCAGCGGCAGCAGCAGGCCGGAGCGCAGCCTGAGCGAAGTCACGGGCGCGGCAAGCCGGGAGCGCCCGAGCCGTTCGTCGAGGAGCGCGCCGAAATGCGCCGCCTCGCCGGCCAGGCGCGCCGGCGCGATGCGAAGGCGCGTCGGCGCCTCGCCGCGGTGCAGGAGGTCGAGGCGCAGCTCGCGCAGGCCAGACGCACGGGCACGCAGGAACGACTCGAGGCGCGCCAGCAGGTGCTGGAGCGCCGGCTGCAGCGCGGCCAGGGCTCGCGCGGCAACGGACAACTCGACCCGCTCGTCGAAGCGTTCCGGCACGAGGTGACGCCGGCGCGGCGCCGGGCGGCGGCCGAGCCCCTCGTCCAGCTCGTCGAGCAACCGCGGCCCGAAGCGTGCGGCAAAACCCGCACGCGGGAGCCTGAGGAGGTCCGCGACGCTCTGGATCCCGAGTCCGGCGAGGGTCGCGACCGCGTCTTCCGGCCAATGCAGGCAGGAAAGCGGGAGGCGCGCAGCGATGCCCGCCATCGCGTCGGGACGGGTCACGGTCATTGCGAGCTCGGCGCGCGCGAGCCAGAGCGCGCCGCGTGCCGTCGGCGCGAGCGCGAGCGAGGCCGAGAGACCGCTTGCAGAAAGGCCGCCGAGTGCGCGCCGCAGGAGCGCCATGACGCCGCCGAAAAGGTCGAGGCTGCCGCGCACCTCGGCGAGCACGGCGGCAGGCGGCTCGAGGCTGACGACCGGGGTGAACTGCAGCGCCCAGCGCCCGAGCCGGTCGAGCAGCGCGGCTTCCGCTTCCGGCCTTCGCTCCTCTACCCGCAGGCCCGGCACGATTGCGAGCGCCGCGTTCAGGCCGATGCCGGGCGCGACGCCCCTGCGTACCGCACGGGCGTTGCAGGCGACAACGGTCCGGCGTGGATCCTCGAGGGCCGTGACGACGGCGGCGCGCGCCTGCGTGCTGCCGGGCAGCACGGCATCGAGCGGCAGGCGGGGAAAGTGCGCGGCGAGCCAGAGCTCGCCCGGCCGGGCCACGGGCGCCGCGTCCGGCGCAGGCGCCAGCTCGAGCATATGCCGTCGAGGAGTCGTTGCCGGCTCCGTCGGGGCCGGGCGGGGTTCGAGCATGGAAAGGCCCCGCAGCTAGTGGATAGGCAGGCGCTCGACGCGTGCCGGGCCGCCGCGGCTCTTCAGGATTTCGACGTCGAGGCCGCAATCCCGCGCGGTGAGCGCGAGGCGCAACGCCGCCGGCGAAGGGTCGTGGCGGTACAGGGCGGGCCGCAGCAGAAAAACGGGCGTCGCGCCCTCTTCCGCCGCGAGCTTCAGGCGGCGAAGCATCGGACCCCGGGCCTCGCCGGTCCAGCCGAGCACCACGGCGCAGGCACCGGAGCGCAGCGCCTGTTCCATCGCCCAGAGCCGGTCGAGGCCGGCACGCGGACGGATCACCAGCATCCGCGCCGGGTCGAGGCCGGCGTCGACGAGCGCGGGGGCGTAAGGCAGGTGCGGCGGCGCGAGCCAGGCAATCCAGCGCGGCTCGGTGCCGGCCGCGGCCAGGTGGCGAAGCGCGGGCAGGAGCAGCCGCACTTCGCCGACGCCCGCCGCCGGGACCAGGAGTTCGACCAGCGTGTTGATCGGCCAGCCGCCCCCGGGCAAGCGGGCATCGAGGGCGCGAAAGCCGGTCGGGATCGCCTCGGGCACCCCTGCGTCGGCGCCGCGCCAGAGCGCGGGATGGCGCAGCAGCTCGGCCAGTGCGTCGCTCACTGCATGACGTCCGCGCGGCCGCGCCGCAGCACGCCGACCACTACGCCCTCGATGGTCATCGACTGCTTGCGCAGGTCGACGCGGATCGGCTCGAAATCGGGGTTCTCCGGCATCAGCCACACGACCGAGCCGTCCTGCTTGTAGCGCTTGACGGTCACTTCGTTCTCGAGCCGCGCGACGATGATCTGGCGGTTGCGCACGTCCGGCGAGCGATGCACCGCGACGAGGTCGCCGTCCAGGATGCCGACGTCGCGCATGCTCATGCCGCTGACGCGCAGCAGGTAGTGCGGGCGCGGATTGAACAGCGCCGGGTCGATCTGGAAGCGGCCTTCGATGTGCTCCTCGGCGAGGATCGGGCGGCCCGCGGCCACGCGCCCGATGAGCGGCAGGCCGAACTGCTCGCGCAGCGCGTCCTTCAGCACGATGCCGCGCGCGCTGCCCGCAACCAGCGTGAGCACGCCCTTGCGTTGCAGGGCGCGCAGGTGCTCCTCGGCCGCGTTGGCAGACCGGAAACCGAGCGCTTGTGCAATTTCCGCGCGCGTGGGCGGCAGGCCATTCGCGGCGATGGCATCCTGGATGAACTCGAGGATCTGGCGTTGGCGGGGCGTGAGTTCCGACATGGCGCACCTGTATGAATGATCAGTGACTGTGATTATATACAGGCTCGGTCTTCTGGCAAGCACTGATCGCAAAATCCGCCCTGTCCTGCCGTTCCCACCGATCCCGTCGCGAGCCAGTCGCGCGCCCGTCGCGGCCGGGACTCGGCTCGCTCGCTCAGCCGAACTTTATTCGCTCGCTCGCCGGTCCCGTCCGCTCGCAGGCGCGCGACCTCGTGCACGCGCACAACGATGCGCACGCGAAAAGCCACAACTGAACACCGCGGATGTCGGACAAACGTGGACGCCGGCTGTCGCAGGGCGGCGACAATCGCGTTCGCGGCTTCCGCATGCCCCCCTGATACGTTACGATTCGTCACGCAACCGCGCGGAGAGGAAGGACCGCCGGCGCCGTGCATCCGCGCAAGCGGGTTGTAACGTTCCATGCAACCTTGTGGAGAAAAATCTCATGACCAAGATCCTGAAGGTGGGCATCGCTGCCGCCGTCATCGCCCTGGGCGCCGGCTGCACCGATCTCAAGCCCTTGCAGGCGGAAGTCGACTCGCTCAAGTCGCAGGTTTCCAAGCTGTCGGGTGACCTCGACGGCGTGAAGACCGCGGCGGACGGCGCGAGCCGTGCCGCGGCAGCCGCTCAGCAGGCCGCCACCTCGGCGCAGAACTCGGCCAACCAGGCCGCATCTGCGGCCCAGGCCGCGCAGCAGTGCTGCGATGCGAACAGCGAGAAGCTGAATCGCATGTTCGAAAAGTCGATGTCGAAGTAATCGACGTCCGACGCTGACAGGAAAGCCCCGCGGTGGCAGCATCGCGGGGCTTTCGCTTTCTGGTGCCGCGTCAGTTGCCGTTTTCGAGCGACGCGGTACGCGAACCCGCGACGGAGACCGGCGTCGGAACGCCGCGAGCTTCGCGCCAGATGCGCTCGGCCCCGATCCAGTCGATCGCCAGCGGCTTGGCGCGGGTTGCATCCACGATCAGGCGCGTGAGGTCGGTGAGGGTCGGCGGCTGGCCCGCGTCTTCCGCCAGCGGCGGGTGCACTTCGATCAGCAGCTCGCCGTCCACCCAGCCCCACTTGTAGGGCTGGTTCACGATCGTGACCTGCGTGCCGACGGTAACCATGCCGTAGAGCATCTCGATGTCTTCGGGATAGAGCCGCATGCAACCGTGCGTCACCTGCATGCCGATACCCGCCGGTCGGTTGGTGCCGTGGATCAGGTAGGCGCCCCCCGGGATGCCGAGCGCCATCTTGTAGCGGCCCATCGGATTGTCCGCCCCGCCCGGAACGACGGCAGGAAGGGGATCGCCGCGCTTCGCATGCTCCTCGCGGACCGACTTCGGCGGGATCCACGGGGCATCCTTGGCCTTGGACACGATCGTCGTCCTGCCGAGCGGCGTGTTCCAGTCCATTTTCCCGATGCTCACCGGAAAGCTCCAAACGACGGCAGCCTGCCCGGCCGGCGCCGGCGGGTACCAGTAAAGCCGGTGCTCGGGCAGGTTGATGACGATCCCGCTATGCGGCGCGCGCGGCAGCAGCCGCTGTTTCGGCACGACGACGACAGTTCCGGCGCCCGGGAGCCACGGGTCGACGCCCGGGTTCGCATTCGTGATTTCCTCGTAGCCAAGCCCGTAGCGGCGCGCGACGTCGAGCAGGGTGTCCTTCGCCTCGGTTTCCGTCGTGATTGTCTCGCCGATGGCGTCGCTGCCCGGCGCGGGCAGCGTGAACTCGTCCGCAGCCGCCGGCAGCGCGAGAGCGAGCAGCAAGGAGGGAATGAGAGGCTTCATGCGGATATGGACCGTGCCGGCCGCTGCGGGTTTCCGCATCAGTAACGTATCAGCGCCGAGCCCCAGGTGAAGCCGCCGCCGAATGTCTCGAGCAGCAGCGTCTGGCCGCGCCGGATGCGCCCGTCACGCACGGCCGTGTCGAGGGCGAGCGGAATCGAGGCGGCCGAGGTATTGCCATGGTCCTGCACGGTGACGACCACTTTCTCCATCGGCAGGCCGAGTTTGTCCGCCGCCGCCTGGATGATGCGCAGGTTGGCCTGGTGCGGCACCAGCCAGTCGATTTCGCTGCGCTCGATGCCGTTCTTCGCCAACGTCTCGTCGACCAGCTTCGAAAGCGTGCGCACCGCGACCTTGAAGACCTCATGGCCCTGCATCTTCAGGCCGTCCGTGGAATTGTTGCGTAGCTCCGCGAAGCCCTTGGACACGCCGTACGGGAAGTACAGCAGGTCCTTGTACCTGCCGTCGGAATGCAGGTGCGTGGCGATGATGCCGGGCTCGTCCGCGGGCGTCAGCACGACCGCGCCGGCCCCGTCGCCGAAAAGGACGGCGGTGCCGCGGTCGGTCCAGTCGACGAAGCGCGACAGGCATTCGACGCCGACCACGAGCGCGCACTGCGACTCGCCGAGCCGCACGTACTTGTCGGCGACCGAAAGCGCGTAGATGAAGCCGCTGCAGGCGGTTTCGAGCGAAAACGCCGGACAGCCGTGGATGTCGAGACGCTGCTGCAGCAAGGTCCCCGTGTTCGGGAATATGAGGTCGGGCGTGGTGGTGCCGACGACGATGAAATCGACGTCGGCCGGCGTCACGCCCGACGCTTTCAGCGCTCGCCGCGCAGCATGTTCGGCAAGCGACGAGCTGGTCTCGTCGGGACCCGCAATATGACGGCGCTCGATGCCGGTGCGCGTGCGAATCCACTCGTCGGTGGTGTCGATCGATTTCTCGAGATCCTTGTTGGTGACGACTTTTTCCGGCAGGTAGCTGCCGGTGCCGGCCACGCGCGAATAGCGGATCATCGGGATGCGGGCGGCCGGGCGAGTGGCCCCGGCCTCACTCCTGCCCCGTGTCCTCGGCCGGCACGTCGAGCACCTTGCGCCCGCGATAGAAGCCGTCGCGGCTCACCCGATGGCGCAGGTGAGTCTCGCCCGTGGTCGGGTCCTTCGACAGCGCGGGCTTCGAAAGGCGGTCGTGCGAGCGATGCATGCCACGCTTCGAGGGCGTCTTTCGGCTTTTCTGCACAGGCATGAAAACTTCTCCAGATCAGTGTTTCAGCAATTCCTTCAAACCCGCGAACGGACGCCGCATTTCCGAATCCTGAGCGTCACCCGCCGCCTGCGTGCCGACGGCCGCGAGCCCGCAGGCTTCGCCCGCCTCGTGCACCGGGATGAGCGGCAGGGCGAGCAGCAACTCGTCTTCGACCAGCGCTGCCAGGTCCTGTTTGCGCGGGTCGCCGCCGACCGCCTCGTGTCCATCCGGCAATTCCGGCGCTCCCTCCTCTGCGAACACGAGTTGCGAGGAGGACTCGAGCCGGCGGCGGACCGGCCCCAGGCAGCGTTGGCAGGTCAGCACGACATCCGCCTGGACGGCGAGCAGCGCTGCCGGCCACCGCCCCGCCACGTAAAACCCGGCACGGGCACGCGCCACGCCCGTCGGTTCCGCCAGTCGATCGCGCAGCCGGACGAAGCCGGCTACCGGAAATTCCTTTTCCACCAGCGCCGCGTTTCGCGCCAACCCGAGCGCATCGAGCGGCCGATCGGAAGCTGCCGACATGGGGGCGCTATGATAGAGACCGTGATCGGGGGTGTCAAAGAATTCGGGCCGCAAATCCTTGTTTTTTAAGCATTGAGAGCCATGCCGCCGCCCCTCTTGCTGGCATCCACGTCGCGCTACCGGGCCGAGCTGCTGGGCCGCCTGGGAGTCCCATTCGCGACCCAGGCGCCGGGCGTGGACGAGTCGCACCGGCCAGGCGAGACACCGCGCGCCCGCGCGCTTCGCCTCGCCCATGACAAGGCCGCCGCCGTCGCCGTTTGCCATGCCGACGCCTGGGTGATCGGCTCGGACCAGGTCGCGGACCTGGCCGGCCAGCTGCTCGACAAGCCCGGCGACGCCGCGCGCTGCCGGGCGCAACTCGAGGCGGAAAGCGGCCGCAGCGTCCGATTCCATACCGCGGTCGTGCTGCTGGGCCCGGAGCCGCGCCAGGCCGCGGAGCACGTCGACCTGACCGTAGTCCGCTTTCGCAATCTCTCCCGGGAAGAAATCGCGCGCTATGTCGAGCTCGACCGGCCCTTCGACTGTGCCGGCGGATTTCGCAGCGAAGGGCTCGGGGCCACGCTGTTCGAATCCCTGGAATCGTCGGACCGGGCCGCGCTCGTCGGCCTGCCGATGATCTGGCTTGCCGCCGCGCTCGCTGCCGCCGGCTTCGTCCCGGCGCGCGCGCACGCCTAGGCGGGGCGTCCGGCGAGCCGCGCGAGCACGGCCGCGAGTTCTGCCGGCAGCGGCACTTCGGCGCGGAACGCGCCGCCGTCGGGCCAGCGGAAGGCGATCGACGCAGCATGCAGGAACATGCGCCGCAGGCCCAGCGCGCGCAGTGCCGCGTTGAATTCGCGGTCGCCGTATTTCCCGTCGCCGGCAACCGGGTGACCCGCGAACGCCGCATGCACGCGGATCTGGTGCGTGCGCCCGGTGCGTATCGCGACGTCCATGAGGGTAGCCACCTGCCGGAAGTGCTTCGCCGGCGCGAACACGGACACCGCGATCTTGCCCGCGCGATGGACGCGCACGACGCGCTCGCCGCCCTGGCGTGCATTGGTCATGACCGGGGCGTCGATCGTCTTCGTCCCGATGCGCCATCTCCCGGCGACCAGCGCCGCGTAGTGCTTCTCGACTTCGCCCTCGCGCAGCAACGCATGCACGGTCCGCAGCGCCGCGCGCGTGCGCGCGACCAGCAGGCAGCCGCTGGTGTCGCGATCGAGACGATGCACGAGTTCGAGCGTCTCGTCCGGACGCAGCGCGCGCAGCGCCTCGATGACTCCGAAGGCGAGGCCGGATCCCCCGTGCACGGCGAGCCCGGCCGGCTTGTCGAGAACCAGCAGGCGCTCGTCCGCGTGCACGATTGCGGCGCGCACGGTATCCAGCAGGCGCTCCGGCACGCGGCCCGGCAAGGCTTCAGGATCGCGCGGCGGATCGCGCAGCGGGGGCAGCCGGACTTCGTCGTCCGCCGCCAGTCGATAATCCGGCCGCTTGCGCTTGCCATTGACTCGGACTTCGCCCTTGCGCAGCAGCCGGTAGACGCGGCTGCGGGGCAGGCCGGACATTTCCCGCAGCAGGAAATTGTCGAGCCTCTGGCCCTCGGAACCCGCGCCAGCCCGCACCCGCCGCGCGCCCTGGGGCTGGTTTCGATCCGCCTTCATGGAGTTTCCCTAACGCGTTGATTTTCCGGGTGCATCTGGTATCGTAGCCGGCAGTCAGGTCTTACGGCGCAGGCTTCGCGAAGCGAAGCGTGGCCGCTGACCGGTACGCGGCCCCTCCCTGTCGGTCCCGTTCAATCGTGGGCTCGTTGCGGGCAGGCCGCATGTTAGTTGGTCCGGATTGTCCGGACCATCGCCGGCCCTTCGTTCGGATGTGATGTTCCCCGCGCACCGTCCCCGGAAGCTCGTGCAGGAGCGAAATGACCCGCAGCCGATGCTGCGGCCCGCGCCTGCGCACCCGTGGGACCTGCTTGCAGGGCGCCAGGTATTCCTCGTGACCCGACATGACATCTCCCGCGACAGGGCCCCAAGCACCTTGGATGGGGCACATGAAAAGAATGCTGATCAACGCAACCCAGCAGGAGGAGTTGCGCGTCGCTCTGGTTGACGGCCAGAAGCTGTACGACCTGTCGATCGAACTTCCGTCCCGTGAGCAGAAGAAAGGCAACGTCTACAAGGCGCGCGTCACGCGCGTCGAGCAGAGCCTGGAGGCCGCTTTCGTCGAGTACGGCGCGCAGCGCCAGGGCTTCCTGCCGATCAAGGAAGTCGCCCGCGAATACTTCCGCTTCCAGCCGGCGCCGGGCGCCCGCTTCAACATTCGCGACGTGCTGCAGGAAGGCCAGGAAATCCTGGTCCAGGTTGAGAAGGAGGAACGCGGCAACAAGGGCGCCGCGCTCACCACCTTCATCAGCCTCGCGGGCCGCTTCCTCGTGCTGATGCCGAACAACCCGCGCGCCGGCGGCGTTTCACGCCGCATCGAAGGCGAGGATCGCGACGCAACCAAGGATTCGCTGGATCACCTCAGGATCCCCGACGGCATGGGCACCATCGTGCGCACCGCCGGCGTCGGTCGCGGGCCCGAGGAGCTGCAATGGGACCTCGACAACCTGCGCGCGAACTGGGACGCCATCGTCACGGCCGCGGCCGAGCGTCCGGCGCCGTTCCTGGTCTACCAGGAAAGCGATGCCGTGACCCGCGCGCTGCGCGATTACCTGTCGGACGACATCGGCGAAGTGCTGATCGACGAGCCGGGCGCCTACCAGCGCGCGCTCGAGTACATGCAGCGCTTCCAGACGGCCGACGCGCAGCGCCAGATCAAGCTGTACACGGACGAAGTGCCGCTGTTCACGCGCTACCAGATCGAGAGCCAGATCGAGTCGGCGTACTCGCATGCGGTCACGCTGCCGTCCGGCGGCGGAATCGTCATCGATTACACCGAGGCGCTGGTCTCGATCGACATCAATTCGGCGCGCGCCACGCGCGGCTCGGACATCGAGACCACCGCCTACAACACCAATCTCGAGGCCGCCGACGAAATCGCCCGGCAGCTGCGCATCCGCGACCTCGGCGGGCTCATCGTCATCGACTTCATCGACATGGAGTCGAAGAAGAACCAGCAGGGGGTCGAGGATCGCCTGCGCGACGCCGTGCGCTCCGACCGCGCCCGCATCCAGCTCGGGCGCATATCGCGATTCGGGCTGATGGAGATGTCGCGCCAGCGCCTGCGTCCCTCGCTCGGCGAGTCGACGCACATGGCCTGCCCGCGCTGCAGCGGCATGGGCTCGATCCGCAGCGTCGAGTCGATGGCGCTCGCGGTGCTGCGCCTCATCGGCGAGGAAGTGCGCAAGGACCGCACGACACGGGTCGTGGCCCAGCTGCCGGTCGACGTCGCGACTTTCCTCATCAACGAGAAGCGCGAATGGCTGCACCGGCTGGAAAGCGCGCGTGCCATCGACATCGTGCTCGTACCCGACCCCGGCATGCAGACGCCGAACTACCTGATTCGCCGCGTACGCGACGACGAGACTGCACTGCCCGAGAACGCGGTCATGAGCCACCAGATCGTGGGCACCGGCCTCAAGGAACTCGATTTCCAGTCGCAGGCCGACAAGCAGCCTGCCACGGCGCCCGCTGCCGTGCAGCAGATAGCGCCGGTCACGCCAGCGCCTGTGCCGGCAGCGCCCGCACCGCGTGCCCGCGCCGGCATCGGTTTCTGGTCGCGCTTGCTTGCCTTATTCCGCGGCGACACCCCGGATGGCGGCGCACAGGCTGCCGCGCCACGCCGCGAGGAGCGTCACGGCGGGCGACCCCACCGCGAGCACCGCGAGGACCGCAGCGGGAGACGGCCGCAGCGCGGTGAACGCGATCGCGGCCCGCGCCGGGACCGGGATCGCAACCGTAATCGCGATCGCGACCGCGAGCGCCCCGGCAACGAGCGCGGCGAGCGCCAGGAACGGCCGCGCGGCGGCGAGAATCGCCAGGACCCGAACCGGCAGCGCGAACGCCAGCCCGAGCCCCAGCGCGCGCAGCAGCCGGCGCCGTCGCCGGCGCAGAATCCGCGCCCGGACTCGCAGCAGGCCGCGACCGGCGATGCCCAGCCGCGTCGTCGCCGCCGCCGTGGCCGCGGAGGTCGCGGGCGCGAGCGCGAGCGCCAGGAGAATTACCGGCCGAATGACACGCAGCCGATCGCCGTGCCGGGCAACGGCGGGCACGAGGGCCCGGGCGCCTTGCCGTCGGCCGGTTCGAGCGCGGCGCCGGCCGCGGATGCCCCCTCCCCGCCGCCGCCGGCTGCGCCGCTTGCGACGTCCTCACCCGTCGCGCCCGACCCCGCCCAGAAAGGCGGCTCGAGCTACACCGTGTGGTCGTCCACGCCAGGCGAAGGCCAGACGTTCAGCCCGAAGGAGTGAGTCAGCGGCGGCCGGCGAGCGCGGCAATGAGTCCGCGCGCGCCGGCCTCGACCAGGTCGAGCACCGCCTCGAATCCGGCGGGGCCGCCGTAGTACGGATCCGGCACATCCCGAAGTCCGAGTTCCGGCGCGTACTCCAGGAACAGGCGCACTCGCGCATTGCGCCCGGCCGGCGCAATGCCCTGGAGTCGTCCGTAGACCGCTTCATCCATCGCCAGCAGCAGGTCAAAGCGCTCGAAGTCCCGGGCCTCGACCTTGCGCGCGCGCAGGCTGCCCATCTCGATTCCGCGCCGTCGCGCTGCCGCGATCGCCCGCTCGTCCGGCGGATCCCCGGCGTGAAAGCCGTGGGTCCCGGCCGATTCCACCTCGAGTTCAAGCCCGGCAGTCTCGCGGCGCGCAAGCTCGCGCACCACCGCTTCGGCCGTCGGCGAGCGGCAGATGTTGCCCATGCAGACGAACAGCACGCGCATCACGCCCGCCTCCGACGCCGGATCCAGCCGTCGAGGCATTCGATCGCGCGCAACGTTTCCGGGGTCGAAACTGCAAAGGAAATGCGCACGAAGCGGTCGCCGTGCAGGTTGTCGAAGTCGCGGCCGGTGTTGATCGCGACGCCGGTCGCATCGAGCAGCTCCCGGCACCAGGCGAAGGAATCCCGCGTCAGGTCGCCGACGTCGGCGTAGACGTAGAACGCGCCGTCGGGCGGCGCGATGCGCGACACGCCGAGGTCCGCGAGGGCGTCCGCGAGCAGCTGCCGGTTCCTGGCGTAGGTCGCGACATGGGCCGCGAGCTCGGCCGATTCGTCCATCGCCGCGAGCGCCACGTGCTGCGAAAGCGTCGGCGGCACGAGGAACAGGTTGTTGGCAAAGCGGCGCATCGGCTCCGCCAGCGCCGGCGGCGCCACCGCCCAGCCGAGCCGCCAGCCCGTCATGCACCAGTACTTCGAAAACGTGTTCGCCACCACCGCGTCGGGCGCGTGCTCGAGGATCGAATGCGCGCGCGCAGCATAGGTAATGCCGTGGTAAGTCTCGTCCGAGATGATGCGGATTCCGCGGCCGCGGCAAACGCTCGCGATCGCCGCGAGGCCGGCGTCGTCGATCATGGTCCCGCTCGGGTTCGAGGGGCTCGTCAGGATCAGGCCCGCGGGCGCCGGATCGAGCCCGGCGATCATCTCCGCGGTCGGCTGGAAACGAGTCTCGGCGCCGCAATCCATCTCGACCGGCTCGAGGCCGAGCGCGAGCAGCGAGTTCCTGTGCGCCGGGTATCCGGGCCGCCCGACGGCCACCCTTGCGCCGGGGCTGAACAGGACCGACATCGCCAGCACCAGCGCGGCAGAGGCGCCCATCGTCAGGATGATGCGTTCGTGGGGAACCGAAAGGCCGTAGGCCGCGCGATAGTGCAGTTCCAGCCGCTCCGCGAGCGCCGCGCTCTCCCAGTAGCCCTGCGGGCAGTCCCTGAGCGCGGCGTGGCCGGCTGCGATCGCCGCGGCCGGTGCACCGGCAGAAGGCTGGCCGACTTCCATGTGGATGACCGGAAATCCCTTACGCTCGCGGGCGTTTGCGAGGCGGTTGATCTCGACCGCATAGAACGGCGCGACCCGGCTGACAGCAGGATTCAAGGCGGCGCTCCGCGGCGCAGCAGCGCATCCACCCGCGCCAGGTCCTCCGGGGTATCGACGCCGGGGCCCGGGGGTTCCACCGCATCGGCGACGACGATCGCGAGGCCGTTCGCCAGCGCGCGCAGCTGCTCGAGACGTTCGCGCTGCTCGAGCTCCGCGGGCGCCGCCGCCGCCAGGGCCGCGAGCGCCGCAACGCGATAGGCATAGATGCCGAGGTGGCGCCTCGCGCCGCGATGGCGCTCCCGGCCCGGGGGCTGCGCCGCGGCGCCGTCGCGGTCCCAGGGTATCGGCGCGCGGCTGAAGTAGAGCGCAAGGCCATTCGCGCGGGCGACGACCTTGACGACATTGGGATCGAGATATTCGGCCAGGGTCGCGATCGGCACCGCCAGCGTCGCGATATCGGCCGCGGGCGTTGCGGCCAGCAGGCGCGCAGCCTGGCTGACCAGTGCCGGCGGAAGCATCGGCTCGTCGCCCTGCAGGTTCACGACGATGTCCCCGCCTGCCCAGCCGCGACGCGCGGCGATCTCGGCGATGCGGTCGGTCCCGGTCGCATGGCTCGCACCCGTCAGCTCGGCAGTGGCGCCGAAATCCGAGCAGGCCGCGCGAATCCGCTCGTCGTCGGTCGCGACGATCACTTCCGACGCGCCGGAATCCTCCGCGATGCGATGCACGCGACGGATCATCGGCTCACCGGCGATCAGTGCGAGCGGCTTGCCCGGCAGCCGGGTCGACGCGTATCGCGCGGGTATGACGACCCGGAACACGCCACCCAAGCCTAGCGCCCCGCCAGCGCGTCGTCGTCGGGGGCGAGGCGACGCGCCTGGTCCGGCAGCATCACCGGGATGCCGTCCCGCACCGGGTATGCCAGCCGGTCGGCGCGGCACAGGAATTCCGCGCTGTCGCGCTGCCAGAGCAGCGGCCCCTTGCAGACAGGGCAGGCGAGTATGTCGGTCAGGCGTTCACTCACGATGTCGGTTCCCGCATGTGCGCTGCGCGGCGCGCGATGAGCTCGAGCAGGCTGTCGGCCGCGGCGCCTTGGACCACGGGCGCGACTTCCACGTAGCCCGCCTCGCTCCAGCCGACGCCGTTGCATTTTACGGCATCTTTCTCGGTCAGCAGGACCGGCTTGCCGCGGCCGGCTCCGGCCAGCGCCGGCGTGAATCGGGCGTGGTCGGGCAGCGTCCGGGTCTCGAGCAGGAGGCCATGGGCACGCAGCATGGCGAAGAAACGCTCCGGGTTGCCGATGGCGGCGGCGGCCACCACCTCGCGCCCCGCGTACTCGGAAAGCGGCCGGCGCGAGCCGTCGCGAAATGCGACCACCGCGACCGGCTCGAGATCGCATCCGGATCGCGCCCGCCCGGTCGAATCCCGCGCCATTGACCACCACCGCATCCACCTGCTCGAGCCGCCCCGCGGCTTCCCGCAAGGGGCCGGCCGGCAGCCGGCGGCCGTTGCCGAAACCCCGCATGCCGTCGACCACCGCGATCTCGACGTCGCGCGCGAGTGCGTAGTGCTGCAGCCCGTCGTCGCAGACGATCACGTCGCAGTCCGGCTCGAGCAGGCGCACCGCTTCGGCGCGGCGCGCGGCCACGGCCACCGGGATCGCGAGCCGTCGGCGGATCATCCAGGCTTCGTCGCCCGCCGCCGAGGCGGAGTCCGCGTCGGTCAGGCGCCTGGCCGCGCCGCCGGCGCTCTTGTAGCCGCGTAGCGCGACGCCGACCCGGTAGCCGCGGCGAGCGAGCGCCCCGGCCAGCCATATGACGAAGGGCGTCTTGCCGGCCCCGCCGACGGTGAGATTGCCGACGATGACGACGAGTCGCGGCGAACGGTAGCGTGCAAGCCACCCGTGCTCGTACAGCAGCCGGCGCAGGCGGGAGAGCGCCGCGAACAGCCATGCGAACGGCAGCAGCCAGCGACCGCGCCCGCCGTGGCCGTACCAGGTTCCGACGACCCAGTCATGCAGGCTGCTGGACATGGCTGCGCTGACTCGCGCCTAGACGTTGAACTGCATCCGGTGCAGCGCGGCGTAGACGCCGTCGGCAGCGAGCAGCGCGGCGTGCGTGCCGGATTCGACGATGCGCCCCTCGTCCATCACGAGGATCCGGTCGGCGCGCTCGACCGTCGAGAGGCGGTGCGCGATCACGAGCGTCGTGCGCCCGCTGCATGAGCTCGACCAGCGCTGTCTGCACGACGTGCGAGGACTCGGCGTCGAGCGCCGAGGTCGCCTCGTCGAGGATCAGGATCGGCGCGTCCTTCAGCAGCGCGCGCGCAATCGCGACGCGCTGGCGCTGGCCGCCGGAAAGCAGCGTGCCCGCGATCGCCGACCCGCGTCGTCGAGGCCCTCGGGCAGTTCCTCGGCGAACTCCAGCACGTGCGCGGCCTTCGCCGCACGCATCACGGCCGCGTCGTCCGCATCCGGCCGGCTGAAGGCGATGTTGTTGCGGATCGAGTCGTCGACCAGCATCACGTCCTGGCTCACCATCGCCAGCTGGTTGCGCAGGTCCGCGAGCCGGTAGTCGCGAATGTCGACGCCGTCGAGCAGGACGCTGCCGGAGTCCGGGTCATGGAAACGCGGCAGCAGGCTGACCAGCGTCGACTTTCCGCTGCCGGAGCGGCCGACGACCGCGATGGTCTCGCCGGGAGCGGCCGTGAAGCTGATGCCGGTGAGCACGCGGCCCTTGTCCGCATCGTAGGTGAAGCTGACGTCACGGAACTCCACCTCGCCGCGCGCGCGGCGAGATTGCGCGGTCGCCGCCGCGGTCCTCCGCCGGCGCGTCGAGCACCTCGAACACGCTCTCGCCCGCCGCGATGCCCTGCTGCAGCGGCCCGATGATGCTGACGAGCCGGCGCAGCGGCGCAGTCACCATGAGCAGCGCGGTCAGGAAGGACGTGAACTCGCCGACCGTCAGCCCCTGCTTCAGCACGTCGCGGATCGCCATGTACATGACGGCGGCAAGCGCCGAACGACGCCAGCATCTGCACCACCGGGTTCGAGACCGCCTTGACCGTGATGAGCTTCATGAAGCTCGCGCGGTTGCGCTCGTTCACCGACTCGAAAGCGTCGCAGCTGGTGCTCCTCGGCGTTGAATACCTTGATCATGCGCTGGCTCTCGAGCGATTCCTTCGCCACCCGCGTCACGTCGCCCATGGAGGACTGGATGCGCACGCTGTAGCGCCTGAACAGCTGGCTCGGTCACGCGGATCAGCCCGACCGCGAGCGGCCCCACCGCGAGCGCGAACACGGTCAGTCTCCAGTTGAGGTACACCAGGTAGCCGACCAGGCCGACGATCGTCAAGCGTGTCGCGGATGATGAAGGTGATGGCGTTGGTCGCCGCCTCCGCGACCAGCTCGATGTTGTAGGTGAGGCGCGAGAGCAGCTGCGCGACGCCGTTGCGGTCGAAGTAGCGAGACCGGCAGGCTGCAGGTATCGCGCGAACACGTCGTGGCGGATGGACTTGATCACCTGGCGGCCGACCCAGCCCGGGGCGTAGACCGAGAGATAGTCGCCGACGCCGCGCACCAGGAACAGGATCGACGATGCCGGCCGGCACGTAATAGAGCATGCGCGGGTCGTGCTCGACGAAGGCGCCGTCCAGGAACTTCTTCACCAGCACGGCGAAACCCGGTGTCGACGGCCGCGTACATCACCATGCCGACGACGCCCAGCAGGAACATGGGCCAGTGCGGGCGCGCGTAGCGCCAGCAGCCTCAGGTAGGTCCTGAGGGCGCTGGCATCCAGGGGCGGGCGCTCCGCCTTATTTTTCCGCGTGCTCGCTGACTGTCGCAATGTTGACCTGCGTGAAGCCCTGGCGGGCCGCGACGTCCATGGCAGTCACGACCGCCTGGTGGGTGGCGCGCGCGTCCGCGCGGATGGTCACCGGCTCCTTGCGCGCGTTGCCCGCGACCTGGCGCAGCGCGGCCGAGAGCGTCGCCCGCTCGTTGTTGACGAGCGCGCGGTCGTTCACGCGGTAGCTGCCCTGGGCCGAGACCGTGATGACGATCGGGGTGTTCGAGCGCTCGACAGTGGCCGAGCCCGCCTCGGGCAGCTCGACGCGCAGGCGCGCGTCCTGCACGAAAGTCGTGGACAGCATGAAGAAGATGACCAGCAGCAGGACCACGTCCACGAGCGAGATCAGGTTCAGCTCGATATCGTCGGCGCGCTTGACGCGCAGCCTCATGATGCCGCTTCGCGCCGGCGCGGGCCGCGCTCCCCGCGCCTGCCCATCTGGTCGAAGGCGCGCACCAGCTTCATCGCCTCCTTCTCCATGTCTACGACCAGCAGGTCCACGACGCCGCGCAGGTAGCGGTAGCCGAACAACGCCGGGATCGCCACGATGAGGCCGGCGGCCGTCGTGATCAGCGCGGCGCCGATGCCGCCGGACAGCACGCGCGGGTCGCCGACGCCCTCGCGCGAGATCGCCTCGAAGGCCTGGATCATGCCGGTGACCGTGCCGAGCAGGCCGAGCAGCGGCGACACGGCCGCGATCGTGCCGAGCGTGCCGAGGAACCGCTCGAGCTCGTGGACGACGTGCCGGCCGGTGTCCTCGATGGCTTCCTTCATGATCTCGCGGCCCTGGTCGCGGTGGGCGAGGCCCGCGGCGAGCACGCGGCCGAGCGGCGAATTGACGGCCAGCGCCTCGATGTGGCGGTCATTGAGGCTCTGCGATTCGACCAGCTTCCAGATGCGATCGGTGAGCTCGCGCGGGATGACGCGCTTGCGCTGCAGCGTCCAGAGACGCTCCAGCATGATGGCGGCCGCGACCACCGAGCAGGCGATGATCGGCCACATGACCGGGCCGCCCGCAAGGATGATTTCCCACATGGCGCGGCATGATACCGTGCGCGGGCATCCCCTGCCCGCACGCTCAGCCGCCCCGCTCGGTGCGCCACCAGTGCGGGCGGTCGCGTCGTTCGGATTCAACCTCGATCGGCGCCGCCCGGGCCGGGAAACGAACCGTGATTGCGCCCTCCCGCGCCGTGTCCAGCACGGTCACGCCGGCCTGCCGCCAGCGTGCGACGACGCCGGGGTCCGGCATGCCCCAGCGATTGCCGAAGCCGGTCGATGCGATGCCGAGCCGCGCGCCGGCTGCCGACACCAGAGCCGCCGACGAGGAAGTCTTGCTGCCGTGATGCGGCAGCAGGACGACGTCGGCCGCGATGCGCTGCCTCACGAGCGCACTCTCGGCGGCGTATTCCGGATCGGCGAGCAGCAGCGCCGTTCCCCCGGGACCGGCGACGGCGAGCGCGCAGGAACGGTCGTTGTCGCTCCCCTGGAATCCGGCCGGCGGGTGCAGCATGCGAAACGCGACGCCATCCCACTCCCAGGCCTCGCCCGCGGCGCAGGTCGCGTCAACCGGCAGGCGGCTGCCGGGTGCCGCGACCAGGCGCCGCACGGGAATCGTCCGCTGCAGGACATCGACGCCACCCGCGTGGTCCGCGTCGTCGTGACTGGCGACGAGCGCGTCGATGGCGCGATAGCCGCGCGCGCGAAGGAGCGGCACGAGCGACACGCGCGCCGCCGTGCCGCCGCCGCGCCAACGGGGTCCCGTGTCGAACACGAGCACGTGCCCCGCGGTCGCAACGACCGCGGCGAGGCCCTGGCCGACGTCGACCACGGTCAGCTCGAACGCGCCCGGCTCGACACGCCCGGCGCCGCCGGCGGCGATCGCGACGACCACGACCATGGCGGCCAGCCGAAGTCCCGCAAGCGGCAGCAGCAGCGCGGCGAACCCGCAGGCGATCGCAGCTGCGCTCGCGACCGGCGGCTGCATCGCAGGGGCCCAGCTGGCGCCGGGCAGGCTTGCCAGCACTTCGAGAGCGGGCCAGGTACGGTCCAACGGCACCGCGAGCAGGCGCCAGATGATCGCGCTGGCCTGCGGCGAGAATGCCGCGAGCACCGTGCCCGCCAGCACGGGCGGCAGCAGCAGCGCGCCGAACACCGGGATCGCGATCGCATTCGCGAGCGGCGCCACGAGTGAAAGCCGGCCGAAACTTGCCGCAAGGACCGGCGTCAGCAGGACCGTGATGGCTGCCTGCGATCTCGTGAACCCGGCGATCCGCCCGCGCCAGCCGGATTCCGATGCCATGACGGCCAGCAACGCCGCCGTCGCGACGAACGACAGCCAGAAACCGGCGGAAGCGAGTGCCAGCGGGGCGCCGGCGACGAGGGCGAGTGCCGTGATCGCGAGCACCGTCGCCGGCGGGAGGAAGCGCCGACATGCGCGCAGGGCCGCGACGATCGCGACCGTCGCGAGTGTCCGCAACGCAGGTACCGAGCTCCCCGACAGGACCGCGTAGCCGGCGGTCACGCCGACCACCACCAGCGCCTCGGCCAGGACGCGCCCTTGCAGGCGCGCGAGCGCCGGCATGCGCCACGCGAGCCGGAGCAACGCCAGGACCGCGACCGCGCAACCGGTCACGTGCAGGCCCGAGATCGAGATCAGGTGCGTGATTCCCGTGACCGCGAAGGCGTTCCAGAGCGCGTCGGGAATGTTTCCGCGAACGCCGACGGCGAGTCCCTGGAGCACCGCGGCCGAGGGCCCGGGCGGCAAGGCCGCGGCAATTGCCCCGGCAATGCGTGCTCGCAGGCGCTCGACCGGATTGCGCGCAAGCCCTGCAGGAGCCTCGCGCGAAGCCTCGCCCGCGACGTAGCCGGTGGCATCGATCCCGTCGCGCAGCAGCGCGAGTTCGCGGTCCTGCGCTCCCGGATTCACGAAGCCGCGCCGGCAGCGCAACTTTGCCCGGAACCGCCAGGTCTCGCCCGGCGCCGGTGTTTCCCCGGCCTCGTACCACGCGAGCCGGACCCGGCGCGGGCCCGGAGCCAGCTCCGCGGAACGAATCAGGTCGAGGTCGAAGTCGGTGCGGTCCCCGCGTTCGAGTGCCGGTTCCGCCACGCGGCCCGCGATCTCGGCGGTTTCCTTGTCGTGCTCGCAGGGCCAGCCGTAGGCAAGCCCGTGGGCGGCGATCGCCTGCGCCATCGCAAAACCGGCCAGCGCGGCGGCGACGGCCGGCAGCCGCCGGCCCGCCAGCGCAGCGAGAATTGCCGCGGCCGCGATGGCGGCGCGCGGCCACAGCGAAGGCAACGGGAGCACGGCGAGCACGCCGGCGCAGAATGCGAGGATGCACCGGAACATGGGAACCCGCCCGTAACCGGGAGGGGTTCATCCTGCAGCGCGCGAGCGCCGCGCGCGGCGCGCTCAGGCGCTGCGTTCGCGCAGAATCCCGTCCTCCAGGCTGAGCACCCGTTCCATGCGCGCCGCGAGCCCGTGGTCGTGGGTCACGATCACGAGGCTGGTGCCGAGCTCGCGGTTGAGCTCCATCATCAGGTCGAACACCTGTCCCGCGTGCGCGGCCGTCGAGGTTGCCGGTCGGCTCGTCGGCGAGCACGATGCGGGCTGCGTGATCAGCGCGCGCGCGACCGCGGCGCGCTGGCGCTCGCCGCCCGAGAGCTGCGAGGGCCGGTGCGTCAAGCCGCCCGCCAAGGCCGACCCGGGCCAGCAGCGCCGCGGCTTCGCGCGCGGCCTGCGCGCGCGGCGTGCCGCGGATCAGCAGCGGCATCGCGACGTTCTCGAGCGCCGCTGAATTCGGGCAGCAGGTGGTGAAACTGGTAGACGAAGCCGATCGCGCGGTTGCGCAGCCGGCCGCGCTCGGCATCGTCGAGCGCAGACATCTCGCGCCCGTCGATCAGCACGCGGCCCGACGTCGGCAGGTCGAGGCCGCCCAGGAGCTGCAGCAGCGTCGTCTTGCCGGAGCCGGAGGCGCCGACGATGGCGACGCCGCTCGCGCTCGCGGATCGAGGCATTCACGCCCTGCAGCACCGCGCACCACGCGCCGGACCCTGCGCGGAATTCCTTGACGAGGCCTTCGCAGGCCAGGACCACGGCAGTCGCTGCATGGGAGCTCGCTCAGACTCGTGGCGCAGCGCCTCGGCCGGCTGCGTGTGCGCCGCCCGCCAGGCCGGATAGAGGGTCGCGAGAACGCGCGAGCACGAGCGCGACGCCCGCGACCAGGGCGACATCGCCGCCCTGGATTTCGGCCGGCAGCTCGGCAGATGAAGTAGACGCGCGGATCCAGGAAGCGTCATGCCCAGTGACGCTGCTGGATGAAGGCGACGATCGGCTGATGTTGGCCGCGAGCAGCGAGCCCGAGCGCGAGCCCGGCGAGCGTGCCGACGATGCCGATGACCGAGCCCTGGGTCATGAAGACGCGCATCATGTCGCGCGGCGCGGCGCCGAGCGTGCGCAGGATCGCGATGTCCGCGCGCTTGTCCTTCACGACCATGACGAGCGTCGCAGACGATGTTGAAGGCGGCGACGGCGACGACCAGCAGCAGCACGAAGAACATGATGGATCTTCGTGACCTGCAGCGAGCGGAAGAAGTTGCCCTGCCGGCGGCTCCAGTCGTTGATGTAGTAGGCGTCGGGCGAGCATCTGCCCGATGGCGCGAATCGCGCTCCGCGGCCGCGTGCGGGTCGTCGAAGCGGTAGCGCAGGCCGGTGACGGCGTCGCCGAGGCGAAACAGCGCGCGCGCGTCGTCCATGTGCATGAGCGCGAGGCCCTGGTCGAACTCGTACATGCCGGCATCGAGAGTGCCGGCGACCGTGAAGCGGCGCATGCGCGGCATGACGCCGGCCGGCGTCACGTTGCCCTGCGGCAATCACGACCAGCACCGTATCGCCCCGGCGCACGCCCGAGCTCTCGCGCCAGGCCGCGGCCCAGCACGATGCGCCAGCCGCCCGGCGCCAACTCGTCGAAACCGCGCGCCGGAGACATGCGACTCGAGCGCCGACACCCGCGCTTTCGTCCTCGGGCAGCACGGCGCGCAGGTCCACGGCGGCCGAGCGCTCGCCGCGCGACGAGCATGGCCCGGCCCTCGACGATAGGGCGCGACCGCGACCACCCCGGGTGCGCGTGCGCGTCAGTTCCGCGATGCCGCGCCAGTCGGCGAGCCGGCCGTCCATGCCCTCCAGCGTCGCGTGCGACACGATGTCGAGGATGCGCCGCGACAGGTCGCGCTCGAAACCGTTCATGACCGAAAGCACGGTGATGAGGACGGCTACGCCGAGCGCGATGCCCGCCATCGCGATGACGGAGATGAAGCCGACGAAGCGGTTGCCCTTGCGCGCGCGCAGGTAACGCAGGCCGATCCACGCCGGCCAGGCGGCGGCGCCGCGCGCCGGCGGTGCCCCCTGCCCGTCCGCGCTATTCATAGCGCAGCGCCTCGGCCGGCTCGGTCGCCGCGGCCCGGCGCGCGGGATAGATCGTCGCGAGCAGCGTCAGGGCGAATGCGGTCGCCGACACGAACAGTACGTCGGATCCGCGCAGCTCCGAGGGAATGCGCGAGATGTAGTAGACCGCGGGATCGAACAGCTCGAACCCGAACAGGCGTTCGAGCGCCTGCACGATGTCGCCCGCGTAGATCGCCAGCAGCACCCCCAGGCCGATGCCGATGAGCGCGCCGATCCACCCGATCAGCGTGCCCTGCACGACGAAGGTGGCGACCACGCCCGCCGCGCGTGAAACCGAGGGTGCGCAGGATCGCGATGTCGTTGCGCTTCTCGGACACGACCATCACCAGGCTCGCGACGATGTTGAAGGCGGCGACCGCGACGATCAGCAGCAGGATCACCGCCATCATCGCCTTCTCGATCCGGATCGCGCGGAAATACGCCGCATGCTCGGTGGTCCAGTCGGAGGCGCCCGTGACGCGAAGCGCGGATGCCAGCGCCGGGGTCCGTGTCGGCGCCTCGAATGGATCCGCAAAGAAGACCCGCACGCCGGCCGCGGCGGACGGGCCGGCGAGCGATGCGACGTCCTCCAGCGACGCGAACGCGAGCGTCGCATCGTGGTCCGCCAGCCCGATCTCGAATTCGCCGGCCGTTTCGAACGCGCCGATGCGCGGAGCGAGCGCTCCGTCCGCACCTGCGCGCAGCAACAGCAGGCCGACCTCGGTGCCGCGCCCGGCCTGCAACTGGGCGGCGAGCACGCGGCCGAGCACGGCGTGCATGCTGCCCGGCACCAGCGAGGACAGGTCGCCGGCGATCATCGCGTCGCCGAGCGGCGTTCCGCGGCCGAAATCACGGGCGTCGATGCCGCGCAGCACCGCGCCTGCGAGCGTCGGCCCGTTGGAAAGCAGGCCTTGCACTTCCACGAAAGGCTCGGCGCTGACGACCCCCGGCTCGCGCCGGGCGCGGTCGGCAAGGCGCCTGAGCGCCGTCGGGTCGGGCGCGGCCGGCAGCGTCGCATGCGCAGACAGTGCCAGCAGCCGCGTGCGCAGCTCGCCTTCGAAGCCATTCATGACCGAGAGGATGGCGATCAGGGCGGCGACGCCGAGCGCGACCCCAGCCAGGGACACCCAGCTGATGAAGGAAACGAAATACGCGTGTTGCCGGGCACGAACGTAGCGCAGCCCGAGCCCGAGGGGCAGCGGCGTCAGCATGTGCCGTGGTTCACAGGATTCGGAATGCCTATCAAGGATTTACCGCGCCAACCTCGACAGGCTTGCACCCGGTGCTACACTGGAAACTGGAGGTATCGCCATGCCTATCCTACGCATTTTGCTATTGCTTGCGCTCGGTGCAACGACCCCCGCGCTTGCGGAAACCCTGAGCACGGCAACCGGCAATCCGGCCGTGGACGGCGACCACCCGCATCGCGGCAGCACGATGACGACGGTCGAAAGCCGCTACGGGGCACCGACCAGCCGCCATGCCGCCGTCGGCAACCCGCCGATCACGCGCTGGGATTACCCGCAGTTCTCGGTGTACTTCGAGAACGACCGCGTATTGCATACGGTCCTGGTGCGGAGCGCTTCAGCCGGCTGAGCATTGCCGGGCGCCGCTGCCGCGGTATCCTGCTGACCGAGACCCCGCCGGGTTCGCCCGGAGCGGGGACTTTTGCCTGCAGGATGCCAGATGCCACAGTCGCGCCCTCCCCCCGCCCGGATGCCGGGCCCCGCCGAGACCGTTCGCTGGGGCGAACTTTACGGCAGCAGTCCTTCCTATTTCCTGGCCGAGGCCGCGACCACCGCGGGCGCGCCGCTGGTCATCATTGCCGGCAGCGGACGCGAGGCGGACCAGCTGCTGGCGGAACTGCGCTTTTACCTGGCCGGCCGCCAGCCGACCTGGGCGTTTCCCGACCGGGAGATCCTGGCCTATGACCCGTTCTCGCCGCACCCGGACATCGTGTCGGAGCGATTGCGCGCGCTCGCTGCCCTGCCGGAACTTGCAGGCGGCATCGTCGTAACGACACTGGCGGCACTCCTCGACCGGTTGCCGCCGCGCAGTTTCATCGCCGCCCATGCCTTCGCCCTGGCTGCCGGCGAGCGCGTCGACCTGCCGCAGCTACGCGCGCGCCTGGCGCATTCCGGCTACGCCCAGGTCACGCAGGTACTGAGTCCCGGGGAGTTCGCGGTTCGGGGCGCGGTCGTGGATCTGTATCCGGCCGGCGCCGCACAACCCTTCCGGCTGGACCTGTTCGACGACCTGATCGAGTCGGTGCGGGCATTCGACCCGGCCAGCCAGCGCTCGGGCGCCAGGCTCGCGGAAATTCCGCTGCTGCCTGCGCGCGAGATCCCCTCGTCGCCGGAGGCGATAGCGGACTTCCGTTCGCGCTGGCGCGAGCGCTTCGAGGGAGATCCGCAGGACTGCCCGGTCTACCGGGCGGTGACAGCGGGGCAGGTCCCGGCGGGCATCGAGGCCTGGCTGCCGTTCTTCTTCCACCGGACCGCGTGGCTGGGCGACTACCTGCCGGCCGGCGCGGTGATCGTCGACGCCGTGGATCTCGAGCGTGCCCTGCCGGCTTACGGAGCCGAAATCGAGTCGCGCTACGGGGAGCGCCGCCATGACCGCGCGCGGCCGCTGCTGCCGCCTGCGGAGGCCTTCGTGCCGGCCGCCGAGGCGCTCGCGAGCCTCGTCGCCCATCCCCGCATCCGGCTGATGCCGGTCAAGGTCGAGCCAATCGGCGTCGCCGCCGCCTTCGAGAACTTCGCGACCGAACCGCCGCCGGACCTGCGCGCCGATTCGCGCGCGCCGGCGCCGCTCGAGAGGTTCGCCCGCTTCACGGCCGCATTCGGCGGGCAGGTCCTCGTCGCCGTCGATTCGCCCGGTCGTCGCGAAGTGCTGCTCGACATGTTGCGGCGCCAGGGAATCACCGCGGACCTTGCCGTCGACTGGCCGGCCTTCGTCGACAGCGGTAGCGCGCTCGGACTCACGGTCGCAGCCGACGTCCGCGGCATGTTGCTGCCGGGCCGCGCGCTCGCTCTCGTCGCCGAGGAACAGCTGTTCGGAGAGCGCGCGCGCCAGGAACGCCGCCGTCGGCGCGCGGAACGCGACCCGGAGGCGATCCTCCGCGACCTCGCGACGCTCATGCCCGGTGCCCCCGTCGTGCACGAGGACTACGGCGTAGGCCGTTATCGCGGGCTCAAGGTCATGCAGGTTGCCGGCAATCCCGCCGAGTTCCTGGTCATCGAGTATGCGGGCGGCGACCTGCTCTACGTGCCGGTGCACGCGCTCGGCCTGGTCACGCGCTATACCGGCGGCTCGCCGGAGTCGGCCCCCTGGCACAAGCTCGGCACCGAGCAATGGGCCCGCGCCCGCCGCCGCGCGGCCGATCGCGTGCGCGACGTCGCGGCCGAGCTCCTCGACCTTTATTCCCGCCGCGCCGCCCGCGAGGGGCGGCAGCTCGAATTCGACGAGGGCGCGTACCGGGCCTTCGAGGCGACATTCCCGTTCGAGGAGACAGCCGACCAGCACGACGCAATCGAGGCCGTGCTCGCCGATATGCGTTCGGGCAAGCCGATGGACCGCGTGGTCTGCGGCGACGTCGGCTTCGGCAAGACGGAAGTGGCGCTGCGCGCGGCATTCGCCGCCGTGTCGGGCGCGCGCCAGGTGGCGGTGCTGGTGCCGACGACCTTGCTGGCACAGCAGCATGCCCAGACCTTCGCCGACCGCTTTGCCGACTGGCCGGTGCGGGTCGAGAACCTGTCGCGTTTTCGCACGGGTCCCGAGCAGAAGGCAGTGATCGAAGGCATGAAGTCCGGCGCCGTCGATATCGTGATCGGCACCCACCGGCTGCTGCAGCGCGACGTCGCCTTCCGGGACCTCGGCCTGGTCGTGGTGGACGAGGAACACCGGTTCGGCGTCGGCCACAAGGAACGGCTCAAGCAGCTGCGCGCCGATGTCGACACCCTGACGCTCACCGCGACGCCGATCCCGCGCACGCTCAACATGGCGCTCGGCGGCCTGCGGGACCTGTCCCTGATCACGACGCCCCCTGCCGAGCGCGTCGCGATCGAGACCTTCGTGACCGAATGGAGCGACGGCCTGGTGCGCGAGGCCTGCCTGCGCGAGATCCGCCGCGGCGGGCAGGTCTACGTGGTGCACAACACGGTCGAGGACATCGAGAATTTTGCCGGGAAATTGCGCCGGCTGGTGCCGGAAGCGACGGTCCGCGTCGGCCATGGCCAGATGCGCGAACGGGACCTCGAGCAGCTCATGCTCGATTTCTACCACCGCCGCTTCCAGGTCCTGGTCTGCACCACGATCATCGAGTCGGGAATCGACGTGCCGACCGCGAACACGATCCTGATCGACCGGGCGGACCGCTTCGGCCTCGCGCAACTGCACCAGCTGCGCGGCCGCGTCGGGCGCTCGCACCACCGGGCCTGGGCCTACCTGCTCGCGCCGCCTGCCGCCTCGCTTGCCGACGACGCGCGCAAGCGTCTCGAGGCGATCGAATCGCTGGAGGACCTCGGCGCGGGCTTCACGCTCGCGACCCAGGACCTCGAGATACGCGGCGCCGGTGAACTGCTGGGAGACGAGCAGAGCGGGCAGATCCAGGAAATCGGCATCGGTCTCTACCTCGAGCTGCTGGAGCGCGCCGTCGCGGCCTTGCGCGAGGGCCGCGAGCCGGTGCTCGAGGGGCCGCTCGCCTCCGGCAGCGAGGTCGACCTTCAGCTGCCGGCGCTGCTGCCGGAGGACTACATCCCGGACGTGCACATCCGCCTGCAACTGTACAAGCGCATGTCGGGCGCCGCCGACGCGGTGCGCCTGGACGACCTCGAGGCGGAGGTCTTCGACCGCTTCGGGCCGCTGCCGCCGCCGGCGAAATCGCTGCTCGTCGTGCATCGCCTGCGCCAGCGCGCCGCCCGCCTCGGCATCCGCCGCCTCGAGCTCGGCGCGACCGCCGGTGTCGTCGAGTTCAACCGCGACCATCGGGTCGAGGCCGATCGGGTCGTTCGCCTGATCCAGCGGCCCGACGGCCGCTACCGTCTCGACGGTCCCACGCGCCTGCGCCTGCGCATCGCGGCTGCCGATCCTGAGGCGCGCATCGCCGCCGCCGCCGCCGTCCTTGAAGAGCTCGGCGGCTGACAAGGACCGTCACACCAGCCGGTCTCCTTCAAGCTGAAGCGCGGGGCGCTCGGTGAGTTCGCGCGCCGCGGCGACGGCCGACTGCCATCGCGGTAGTGACGCAAGCGATTCGCCTGTCGCCTCGCGGCCGTGCAGGCGCACCAGGCGCATCCTGCTGACCGGTTCCGCCGGCGCCTCGAGGGCATCGAGCAACGCCGCCGCCGCCGCTCGGTCATTGCAGACCGGCAGCACGTCGCAGCCTGCCGCCAGGGCCAGCCGGCCCCGCGCGGCGATATCGCCGAATGCCGCGGCGCCCGTCATCGACAGGTCGTCGGCGAAGACCGCCCCCTGGAAGCCGAGGTCGCCCCGCAGCACGCCGCCAATCCAGCGCCGCGAGAGGCTCGCCGGGTGGCCGTCGACCGCCGGGAAGACGATGTGGGCGACCATCACCGAGGGCAGCCCGTTCGCGATCAACCGCCGATAGGGCGCCAGGTCCGCCTCGAGATCGGGCCAGTCGCGGCGATCGACCGGCAGCGCCACGTGCGAGTCAGCCGCGACCGCGCCATGGCCGGGAAAATGCTTGGCCGTCGCGGCCATGCCCGCCTCGCGCATGCCGAGCATGTACGCGACCGCGAGTTCGGCGACCACGGCGGCTTCGCGGTCCAGCGCGCGGTCGCCGATCACGCGGCTGACGCCGTAGTCGAGGTCGACGCAAGGCGCGAAGGACATGTCGACGCCCGTCGCCCGCAGCTCGGCGGCCATCAGCCAGCCGAGCTCGCGCGCCAGCGCGAGGCCGTCGGCGCCGCTGGCGCGGTAGCGGCGGCCGATGTCGGCAAGCGGCGGCAGGCGCGTGAATCCGTCGCGGAACCGCTGGACCCGGCCGCCTTCCTGGTCCGCTGCGACCAGCAGCGGCGGCGACCGTACGGCGTGGATGTCGGCGACCAGCCTGGCGAGCTGCGGCGGGCTTTCGTAGTTGCGCGTGAAAAGGATGACGCTGCCCACCTGCGGGTGCGCGAGCATCTCGCGCTCGGCCGGCTCCAGGGCAATGCCGGCGAGGTCCACCATGACCGGGCCCAGCGTCATGCGCGCGGCACGAAGAGCGCGATGGTCTCCACGTGCGAGGTGTGCGGAAACATGTCCATGATCCCGGCAGCATCGAGGCGATAGCCCAGTTCCGAAGACAGTATGCCCGCATCCCGCGCGAAGCTGCCCGAGTGGCAGGAGACGTAGACGATTCGCCGCGGCCGCGACGACGCGGCGATCGGCAGGATTTCGCGCGCGCCCGCGCGCGGCGGATCGAGCAGGACGAGGTCGTGCGCGGCGCGCGCCCATTCCCCCGGCTGCGCCGGCGACGCCAGGTCCGCGGCGTGGAAGGCCGCGTTTCCGATTTCGTTGCGTCGGGCATTCTCCCGCGCGCGCGAGACCAGCGTCGGGTCGCCTTCTACGCCGTCCACCGACGCGGCGCGCAGTGCGAGCGGCAGGCTGAAGTTGCCGAGCCCGCAGAAGAGGTCGAGCACGCGATCCGACGGCCCCGGCTCCAGGAGACCGACCGCCTGCCCGACCATGAGGCGGTTGAGCGGGCCGTTCACCTGCACGAAATCGGTCGGCGCGAACTCGATCCCGGCCGGCAGGCCGTCGAGCGCGTAGCGAAGCGGGGTGGCCGGCGGCGAGAGCGGCGTGACCGTGTCGAGCCCGCCGCGCTGCAGGTAGAAAGCGATTCCGTGACGCGCTTCGAACTCCCTGAGTTGCGCGAGGTCCGGCGCCGCCGGATCTTCGAGCACGCGCAGCACGAGCGCCGTTACCGCGTCCGCGACCGCGACTTCGATCTGCGCCACCCGGCGCCGGATCTCGAGTCGGCCGACGAGTTCCGCCAGCGCGCCGAGCAGGGCGCCCGCCGGCGCCGCGAGCACCTCGCAGCTCGCGAGATCCGCGAGCAGCGGACTACCGCGCTCGCGGAAGCCGACCAGGACCCTGCCTTTCTTGTCGACGTGCCTGCAGCCGAGCCGCGCGCGCCGGCGGTATCCCCACACCGGCCCGGTCAGTGGCGCCAGCCAGCGCCGGGGCTCGACGCCGCCGATGCGCTCGAGCGCCTCCGCGACGATGCGGCACTTCGCCTCGAGCTGGGCGGCATGCGAGAAGTGCTGCAGCGAGCACCCGCCGCAGGTGCCGAAGTGGCGGCAGCGTGGGGCCACGCGCTCGGGCGAGGCGCGGTGCACCTCGGTCACGACCGCCTCGTCGTGGCGACGCCGGCGCCGCAGCCGGCGAAAGCTTACGGATTCGCCCGGCAGCGCGCCGTCCACGAACACGGCCTTGCCGCCGACGTGCGTGACGCCGCGGCCGTCATGGTCGAGCGACTCGATCACTGCGCATTCAACCGCGGATTCAGGCTTCAAGCGTGCGCCCAGGCCGCGTCGTACTGGCGCCAGTGCGGCTCGGTGCGCCCGGCGAGCCATTCGCGCGCCCGCGCAACCTCCGCGCCGTGCTGCGCGGGCGAGAGATGCCCGCGCACCAGCTGGAATCGCAGCCATATGAGGTAGGTGTTGAAGACATCCGTTTCGCAGTACGCCCGGATCTCGGCGATGCGCCCCTCCTTCCAGTACTGGAAAACCTGCTCGCCGCCCATGCCGAGCTTGCCCGGCAGGCCGAGCAGCAGCGCAGCGTGCTCCAGGCTCGCGCGCCCGCGCGGCTGGTACGCGGCGAGCACGTCCATGAGGTCCACGTGCCGCGCGTGGTATCGGTTGAGGTAGTTGTTCCACTTGAAGTCGCGGTCGCGCTCGCCCGTGTCCCAGTACGCGGGCGCCGGGATGCCGTGCCGCATCATGCGGTAGTGCAGCACGGGAAGGTCGAATCCCGAGCCATTCCAGGAAACGAGCGTGGGGCGCAGCTTCTCGACCCCGGCGAAGAATCGGCGGATCAGGTCCGGCTCGTCGCCATCCGCCGCCCCGAGGCTCCATGCCTGGAGCTGGTCGTCGCTGCGCAGCACGCTCGAGATCGCGACCACGCGATGCTGCTCGAGAGGCAGGAAGGAAGTCCCCGTTTCCTCGGTGCGCGCCGCCAGCATGCGCTCGGCCACCGCGATGTCGTCGCCCTCGAAGCCGAGCCGGCGGCCGAGCTCCGCGTCGGGCACGGTTTCGATGTCGAAGACCAGGCAATCGGCGCCGGAGTTCATGTCTTCTTCAGCAGGACCGCCACGGCCATCACCAGGCCCGCCTCGTCCGTGAGGCTCACGTGGCCCTCGCCCGCGCCGAGCTGCTCCGCGACCGCCCGGCCGCGGGCCGAGAAGATCACCTCGGGCTTGCCCCTGGCATTCGCCTTGAACCCGAAATCGCGAATCCACACGCCGTGGCGGAAGCCCGTGCCGAGCGCCTTCGAGATCGCCTCCTTGGCGGCAAACCTCATGGCGAGGAAACGCACGGGCCGGCGCGCCGGGTCGAACAGCGCCCGCTCCTCCGGCATGAGCAGGCGCTCGACGAAATGCGCGCCGAAGCGCCGGTAGGTCGTCTCGATGCGCTCGACCTGCACCAGGTCCGTGCCGATGCCGAAGATCATCCGCGCGCCGCGCCGCGGGCGCCGACCATGAGCCGTTTCATCGCGGCTACCGCGGGCCCGAGACCGCTGATGACGGCACGCGCCACGATCGCATGGCCGATATTGAGCTCGACGATTTCCGGGATCGCCGCCACCGGCTGGACATTGTGGTAGTCGAGCCCGTGCCCGGCATTCACCACCAGCCCGGCCCCGGCGGCGCGGCGCGCGGCATCCGTGAGCCGCGCCAGCTCGCGGCCACGCCCCGCGCCCTGTGCCTCGGCGTAGGCGCCGGCATGCAGCTCGATGACCGGCGCGCCCGCGCGCGCCGCTGCGTCCACCTGCGCCAGGTCGGGATCGATGAACAGCGAGACACGCATGCCGCCCGCGGCGAGCCGGCGGCAGGCGTCGGCGACCGCCGGCAGGCTGCCCGCGACGTCGAGGCCGCCTTCGGTGGTCACCTCGGTGCGATTCTCCGGCACCAGGCACACGTCCGACGGCTGCAGCTCGAGCGCGATCGCGATCATCTCGGCCGTCGCCGCAATCTCGAGGTTCATCCGGGTCTGCAATGCGCCGCGCATCGCGCGCACGTCGCGGTCCTGGATATGGCGCCGGTCCTCCCGCAGGTGCAGCGTGACGGCGTCGGCGCCCCATTGCTCGGCGACGAGCGCGGCGAGCAGCGGGTCGGGCGCGCGGCCGCCGCGGGCCTGGCGCAGCGTCGCCACGTGGTCGATGTTGACGCCGAGCAGGATTCCCGTTGCGGTCATCTCTCCGTACCCATCCGTCGCATCGCCAGCATCACCTCGCGACTCGCGAGGCCGCGGCCCTCGAGGCAGTGCGCAATCGCGGCGGCGTAGATTCCGCGCGCTGCCCGGAGCGCCTCGGGCAGCGCAAGCTCCCCGCGCGCGACCGCGAGCACCGCGCGGCCGGCGTGGCTGTCGGCGCCCGGATCCGCGTCGCGGACGGCGAGCACGCCGCGGCCGGGCTCGAAATGATAGTACCGATCCCCCTCGATCGGCCCGCCGCCCGCCGCGTCGCGGGACAGGTCGGGCCCGTAGCCCAGCTCGTCCAGCAATATCCGCTCGAAGGCGCGCAGCGCCCGGTGCTCCTCGCCCGCGGCGAGCGCGGCGATCGCCGCGGCGTAGGCGTCGAACACCGGCTCGTGCCGGTCTTCCCCGGGGAGCAGTTTCAGCAGGAGTTCATTGAGATAGTAGGCGGACAGCAGCCGGGATCCGCTCAATGCCGGCGCGGGAGCCGGGGCGGCGGCGCAGGCCTCGGCGGCCGTCAGCGTGCCGCCATCCGCGCGACCCGACCAGGACACGAGCAGCGGCGCGAAGGGCCGCAGCACCGCCCGCAGCGGTGACCTCGGCCGGCGCGCCCCGTGGGCAAACAGCGTGATGCGGCCATGCCCGCGCGTGAACAGGTCGAGGATGCGGCTGGTGTCGCTCCAGGGCCGGTGGTGCAGCAGCCAGGCGGGCTCGAGGTGCTTCCTGCGCGGCGCAGTCATGGGGAATCGTGGCCGAGTCGCTGCAGCAGGCGGTCGTCGTCGCTCCAGCCCTCGCGTACTTTCACCCAGGTGTTGAGGTGCACGCGCCGGCCGAACCGTTCGTTGAGCGCGAGCCGCGTGGCGCTGCCGATCGCCTTGAGGCGCGCGCCTTTCGCGCCGATCACGATCTTGCGCTGGCCCACGCGTTCCACCCAGATGACGGCGTCGATTTCCGAGCGCCCGTCGGGCGTCGCCTCGAAGCGCTCGATCTCGACGGCGATGCCGTAGGGCAATTCGTCGGACAGCGCGAGCATCAACTGCTCGCGCAGCGCCTCGGCGGCTTCGAAACGCTCGCCACGCTCGCGCGCAGGTGGCGCCTCGCCCGCGGCTCCCTCCGGCAACAGCGTCGCCGCGGCGGCTACGAGCGCCTCGAGGTTCTCCCCTTTGGACGCGCTGACCGGAACGATCGCAGAGAAATCGTGCTTGCGCGAAAGCGAGTCGAGCAGCGGCAACAGCGCGGCGCGCGGCTTGACACGGTCCATCTTGTTCACGGCGAGCACGATCGGCAGTCCCGCCCGCTTCAGCCGCTCGAGCACCGCGCCGTCGCCGTTGGTCCAGCGGGGCGCCGCGACCACGAGGATCGAGACGTCTGCGGCGCCGAGCGCGGCTTCGCCCTCGCGATTCATGAAATGCGCCAGGCGACTGCCTGCGGCGGCGCCGGCACCCGGCGTGTCGGCGACGATCATGCGAAATCCCGGACCGGCGACCAGGCCCTCGACCCGGTGCCGGGTGGTCTGCGCCTTGGGCGTGACGATGCTGAGCTTGCGGCCGGCGAGCGCGTTGAGCAGCGTCGATTTGCCGACATTCGGCCGGCCGGCCAGCACGGCGGTGCCCCAGCGATGCGTTGCGTGGCTGCTCATCGCGCCGATTTTAGCGCGGGATCCTCGAGGATACGCTGTGCGGCCTCCTGCTCGGCCCGGCGGCGGCTGCTGCCTTCCGCGACCGCGGCGAGCGCGAGGGCGGGCACGTCGCAGCGCACGCGAAAGCGCTGGTCATGGGGCTCGCCAGCCACTTCCAGCACGCTGTAGGCAGGCAACGCGTGCCCCCGGCCCTGCAGCCATTCCTGCAGCCGCGTCTTCGAGTCCTTCAGGTCGGAGGCCGCGGGCAGCGCCGCGATCGAGGGATGGAACAGGCGCTCCGCGACCCGGCGCGCCGCGCCAAGGCCCTGGTCAAGGAAGACCGCTCCGAATACCGCCTCGAGCGCGTCGGCTAGGATCGATGCGCGCCTCTGGCCGCCCGATTTCAACTCGCCGTCGCCGAGGCGAAGCTGGTCGCCGAGGCCGAGCGATGCCGCGATCGGCGCCAGCGCCTCGCCGCTCACGAGGCTCGCGCGCAGGCGCGAGAGGTCGCCTTCGCTTGCGTCGGGAAAGCCCCGGTACAGCATCTCGGCGATCACGAACGTCAGGACCGCGTCGCCGAGGTACTCGAGGCGCTCGTTGTTGCCGGGCCCGAAGCTCCGGTGGGTCAATGCTCGCTCGAGCAGGGCCGGGTCGCTGAACTCGACGCCCAGCCGCTCTGCCAGCCAGCCGGCAGCGGGGGCCACGGCTCTTGCGCGCCGGTCAGCGCGCGCCGACGACGACCGACTTGTCGAACTCGACCAGGAACGACACGTTCCCGGCGAGCGGTACGGTGTCGTCGTAGCTGGCCCGCATGGTGAACTCGCCGCCTTCCTTCTTGATCTCGACGTCGTTCGAAGTGATCACCTCGACCATCTCGATGTCGAAGTGACGCTCGATCGCCTTGCGCAGCATGAATTCGGTCGAGCCCGGGTTGTTCTCGTACTCGTCGCGCACCTTTTCCAGCGTCGATGCCACGCGCATGTACTCGAGGTACTTCGGCACCAGGCGAATGCCCGCGTAGACCCACGCCCCCACCACGATGATGACGACGATGATCCCGAGCATTGTCATGCCACGCTGTCTGTGCTGCATAGCTGTCTCCCTAACGGATGGCGGTTCCCATTCGATTCCAGAGCAGTCGCCACTTGTGGTCCGGGTCGAGCGTCAGCCAGATTGCCTCGGCCCTGCCGATGATATTCGCCTCGGGCACGTAACCGACCTCGGGGTAGCGGCTGTCCTGGCTGTTGTTGCGGTTGTCGCCCATCATGAAATAGTGGCCTGCCGGCACCCGCCATTCGCCTTCCAGGCCCGCCCGGGTCTGCACCAGCAGCACGGCGTGCCGGGCATCGCCAAGCTGCTCCTCCGCGACCAGGGTGAAAGGATACTGCGCGTCCTTGGGCCCCGTATACAGCCCGCCGACGTCGATCCGTGACGGCGTGCCGTTTATGGACACCTGGTCGCCCGTGACGCGGATCACGTCGCCAGGCAGGCCCACGAGTCGCTTGATCAGCACCATGCCCGGGTCGGTCGGCTTCCTGAACACGACCACGTCGCCGCGCTCGGGGTGGCCGACCTCGAACAGGCGCGTGTTCACCACCGGCAGCCTCGGGCCGTAGCGCCACTTGTTCACGAAGATGAAGTCGCCCTGCACCAGCGTCGGCATCATCGAGTCGGACGGGATGCGGAAGGGTTCGTACAGGAACGAGCGCAGCACCAGCACGATGACGATGACCGGGAAGAACGACCGGGCATAGTCGACCAGGACCGGGTCCTTCACGGCGCCCGCCGCCCGCCGCCGCGCGGCGAACAGCCAGCTGTCCACACCCCAGATGACGCCGGCCAGGATCGCCAGCACCACCAGCACGAATGAAAAATCGAAAATCATCGGTACTCCTCCGCCGCTCATTTCTTGCCGACCCGGAGCACCGCGAGGAAGGCCTCCTGCGGGATTTCCACCGTGCCGAGCTGCTTCATCCGCTTCTTCCCTTCCTTCTGCTTCTCGAGCAGCTTGCGCTTGCGGGTCACGTCGCCGCCGTAGCACTTGGCGAGCACGTTCTTCCTGAGCGCCTTCACGGTCGCGCGCGCGATGACCTGGCCGCCGATCGCGGCCTGGATCGCGACCTCGAACATCTGCCTCGGGATCAGCTCATGCATCTTGTCCACGAGCTCGCGCCCGCGCTGGTAAGCGCTTTCGCGGTGGACGATCATCGACAGCGCGTCAACGCGGTCTCCGTTTATCAGCACGTCGAGGCGCGACAGCGGGGCTGCCTGGAAATGGCTGAACTCGTAGTCGAACGAGGCATAGCCGCGGCTGACCGATTTGAGCCGGTCGAAGAAGTCGAGCACGACCTCGGCCAGCGGCAGCTCGTATTGCAGCGACATCTGCGTGCCGAGCTGCTGCATCTTCTTCTGGACGCCCCGCTTCTCCTGGCACAGCCCGAGCACGCCGCCGACGTGTACCGGCGGCACCAGGATGTTGGCCGTGATGATCGGCTCGCGAAGCTCCCGGTAGCTCGGCGGCAGCCGCGCCGGATTGTCGACCATGAGGATCTCGCCGTCGTTGCCGACGACCTCGTAGACTACGGTCGGCGCGCTGGTGACCAGGGCCAGGCCGTATTCGCGCTCGAGGCGCTCCTGCACGATGTCCATGTGCAGGAGACCGAGAAACCCGCAGCGGAAGCCGAAGCCCAGCGCGGTCGACACTTCCGGCTCGTAGTGCAGCGCCGAGTCGTTCAGCTTGAGCTTCTGCAGCGCGTCGCGAAACGACTCGTACTGGTCGGACTGGACCGGGAACAGCCCCGCGAACACCCGCGGCTGCACCGACTTGAAGCCCGGCAGCGGTTCCTTGCAGGGCCGCGACTCGCTCGTGATCGTGTCGCCGACCGGCGCGCCGTCGATGTCCTTGATGCCCGCCGTGAGCCAGCCCACCTCCCCGGTGGCGAGTCCGTCGGACTCGACCCGCTTCGGCGTGAAGCGCCCGACGCGGTCGACCTGCCAGCTGCGGCCGGTCGACATCACGCGGATGCGGTCGCCGGGGCGCAGCGCCCCGTTCATGACCCGCACCAGCGACACCACGCCGACATAGTTGTCGAACCACGAGTCGACGATGAGCGCCTGCAGCGGCGCGGCCAGGTCGCCGCGCGGCGGCGGAATGCGGCGCACCAGTGTCTCGAGCAGCGCGGGCACGTTTTCACCGGTCTTCGCGCTCACCCGGATCGCGTCGCTCGCCTCGATGCCGATGATGTTCTCGATCTCCTCGATGACCCGTTCCGGATCCGCCGAGGGCAGGTCGATCTTGTTGATCACCGGCACGACCTCGAGTCCCTGTTCCAGCGCCGTGTAGCAGTTGGCGACGCTCTGGGCCTCCACGCCCTGGGCGGCGTCCACCACGAGCAACGCGCCCTCGCACGCGGCGAGCGAGCGCGACACTTCGTAGGAAAAGTCGACGTGTCCCGGCGTGTCGATGAAGTTGAGCTGGTAATCCTTGCCGTCGCCGGCGCGATAGCGGAGCGTCACCGACTGCGCCTTGATGGTGATCCCGCGCTCGCGTTCGAGGTCCATGGAATCGAGCACCTGGGCCTGCATTTCCCGCGCCTCGAGTCCGCCGCAAACCTGGATCAGGCGATCCGCGAGCGTCGACTTGCCGTGGTCCACGTGCGCAATGATCGAAAAATTGCGTATCTGCTGCTGCATCGGGGGGAAGCGGGGCGCCCTCGCCGGACAGGCGAGTCCGGGAATCCGCGATTATAGCAGCCGGCCACCGTCGCCCTCAGCCGTGCGCAGGAGTCTCAGGACCCGCTCGCGGTCAAGCCGCCCGTGACAGACGACGCTGCCGTCGCAGGTGAGGACCGGCACCTTGAGGCCGTGGCGGCGCCGCGCGACGGGATCTTCGTCGACGTCGCGGACCCGGCAGCCGGGCAGGATCTCGGACAGTTCGGCGATGAACACGTCGCACAGCGCGCAGTCCTCGCGCGTCCAGACGAGGAATTGCGGGCCTGCCATCCGCGTATCAGTTGCGCCGGTTGGCGGCGGCCGCCGGCGGCGCGTCCGGCACGATGCCGACAGGCTTCAGGCCGCTCGCGATGATCTTGAGGGTGCGCGGAGGCACCTCGCCGACGGCGGTAACCTGGTGGCCGTCGACGAAGGTCGTGAAGGCCGAGGCGACGCCGGAACGCGTCGTGCCCCGCATCGGCGGCTTGCCGGGCGCCGGAGCCTGGATGAAGACCGACACCGTCGCGAGGCCGTCCGAGTAGACCAGGTGGCTCACCGGCACGCCGTTGCCGGTGAGCGCCTGCATGCCGCTGACCGACAGGCGGAAGCCCGGCGGCACCTGCGCGGCGCGCCAGGCGGGCGCTTCGTCATCCGACTGCGGCGACTGCCGCACCCAGCGCAGCTTGCTGCGATCGACCGCGGGCTCGAAGGCCGAATCCGGGATGTCGTCGTCGAATTCGAGCCTGGTGAAGCGCAGGCGCTCGACGACGCGGCCGGCGCCGTCGGAAAGGTCGCTGCGCACGGGCATGTGCGAATCGACGTCGATCCAGAGACGGTATCCGAACCGGTATCCGTCGAGTGGGCGCACTGCGACGACGGCGGTCGGGCCGAAGTCATCGAGCGTCTCGCGCCCCACCCAGTCGACCTTGTACCAGGAGGCGATGCGTCCCTCGAACCGCGGCAGCGCTCCCATCAGGTCGCTGCGGCCGTTGCGGCGCTCGATGATCGCCAGCTTCTGGTCCGGCAGGTAGACGACGACCTCGTCGTTCTCGCGCACCAGCTCGCGCCCGTGCCCCGTGAGGGAGACCAGGCGTTCGGAAACGACGCCGTCGCGCACGCGATGCGTGATCGCAAGCCGCTCGGTGCGATCCGCGGATTCGGACACGAATTCGCCGACGTAGCTGGCATTGTTGAGTGCCGCGCCCATGCGCGCGAGCCACTCCTCGCCGCTCTCGGCGAAAGCAGGGGCGGCGGCAAGGGCGAGCGCGATGGCGATGGCCGGTCGCGGGCTCACGGGTCGGGCTGGTCCCCGGGCGGCGAGGCCGCGACGAGCCCGGCGTCGCCGTCGCTGATGATGCCCGCACCGACGCTGCGGCGCACCAGCGGCGAGGCGTAGCCGTAGTGCGCCACGAGGAAGTTGGCGAGCTCGGCCGGCGGGATGCCGGCGCTCGGGCCGTCCGTCGCCGGCGGCGTGACGTACGGCAATGAAGGCGCATCGGACGGATCGGGCTCGTCCGCGAGCGGCTGGACCGGCGGGACTTCGGCCCGTGCCAGCACGGCTTCGGTCCCGGCAGCCGCTGGGGCTTTCAACTGCTGAACCAGCACGACGGCGCCCAGCGCCACGCTCGCGGCGATCGCGGCGCCGGCGAGGGAACGCAGCACCGTCGCGCGGCCCGGCAGGCGCACCAGTGATTTCCCGCGGAACGGTTCCCGCGCGATCGCGGCGGATACGCGCGCGGCTACCTGCCGCGCGGCCGGCACGTCGCCGTCGCTGCGCAGGACGGCCCCGATCAGCGAGTAGCGCGACAGCGCGCCGCGCAGGTCGTCGTCGCGCTCGAGGCGCTTCAGCAGGAGCGCGGACTCCGGCTCCGGCAGCTCGCCATCCAGAAACGCGGACAACTGTTCCTTGACTCGATCCGTCATTCAATGTCTCCGATTCGCCCCAGCCCGCCGTCGAACACCTCGCGCAGGCTGCGGTCGATCGCTTCGCGGGCGCGGAAGATCCTCGATCGAACCGTTCCTACCGGGCATTCCATCGTCTTCGCAATGTCCTCGTACGAGAGTCCTTCCAGCTCGCGCAGCACGATCGCGAGCCGCAGGTCGTCGGGCAGCGCCTCGATCGCTTCGTTCACCGTACGCCGGATCTCGTCGGTCAGCGCGAGCGCTTCCGGCGTCTCCGTGTCCGCGAGCCTTGCGTGCGCCTGCACCTGCGATCCGTCCTGCAGGTCGAGGTCATAGGTCACCGGCCGGCGGCGGCTCGCCACGAGCGCGTTCTTCGCCGTGTTGATCGCGATCCGGTACAGCCAGGTGTAGAACGCGCTGTCGCCGCGAAACGCGGGCAAGGCACGGTATGCCTTGATGAACGCTTCCTGTGCGATGTCCTCTGCCTCCGCGGGATTTCGAACGTAACGCTGCACGAGTTTCAGCACCTTGTGCTGATACTTGAGCACCAGCGCGTCGAAGGCCGCCTTGTCCCCTTTCTGGACCCGGCGCACCAGCGCGATGTCGCCTGCTTCAGCCCGCATTGGCCCGACGACTTGCGCTGCGCCCTCCGCGTGCACGCCGGATATGACCGGCCGACCCCCGGTTAGTTCGCAAGGTCATGGTTGGCCCGGCGCAGCCCGCTCCTTTGGTGAGGCAATGCCCGGATTCTAGCAGGAGAGGCGGATCCGGGCCTTGAGGCGCCGGAACGGTCCGGACGGGACGCTTCCGCGGGCCAGCAGCCACCGCAGGCGGCGATCCCCGGCCCGGACGTCGACGACTGCGATCCCGCCATAGGCCCGCGAAGCCGCCCCGAGCCTTGCCGGGCAGAATCCAGCCGGCCCGCGGAGTTCTGCGCGGACCGAGGGGCCCTCGACGACCAGCGAGCGCAGCGCATGATGCCTGCCGGGCAGGCACGACAGCGTCGCCGCGAGGCCGGAAAGCGCGGCGAGCGACAACGCCGCCGCAGCGCGCGCGCCGGCACGCCGAGCAGCCACGGACTCGCGGCCGCCGCCAGCGTGGAAGATCACGGCAATGGCCGGCGAGCCGCGGCGCCGGGACGGCTCAATCGCGGATGTCGAACGATGTCATCGACGAGTTCCGCGCGTGCGCGACCGTCGGGACGAAAACCGCCGATCAGCCAGTCCGCCAGGTCCGGGTCCGGCTGCTCGAGCAGCCATTCGAAGGCGAGGCGCCGCTCGGCATCGGCCGCGCTCCAGTCGCGCTCGAGCCAGCGCGTCGAGCAGCACGTCGAGCTCCTTCATGCCGCGCCGGCAGCGCCAGCTCAGTCGCGCGAACGCCGGGTCGCGCATCGCTCACTCGCCGCTGTCGAGCATGCGCCGCTTGATGTCGGCGATCGCGCGCGCCGGGTTCAGGTCCTTCGGACAGGCCTCGGTGCAATTCATGATGGTGTGGCAGCGATACAGCCGGAACGGATCCTCGAGCTCGTCGAGCCGCTCGCCGGTCGCCTCGTCGCGCCTGTCGACGATCCAGCGATAGGCTGCCAGCAGCGCGGCCGGGCCCGAGGAAGCGATCGCAGTTCCACCAGTAGCTCGGGCAGGCAGTCGAGCAGCAGGCGCACAGGATGCAGGCCGACGGGCCGGTCGATCTTCTCCTGGTCCTCCTTCGACTGCAGGCGCTCGCGATCCGGGGGCGGGCGGTGCGGCGTCTGCAGCCACGGCTTCACGGAGGCGTACTGCGCATAGAACTGCGTGAGATCGGGCACCAGATCCTTGACCACCGGCATGTGCGGCAGCGGATAGATCTTGACGGCGCCGCGCACGTCTCGATCGGGCTGCGTGCACGCGAGCGTGTTGACGCCGTCGATGTTCATGGCGCAGGAGCCGCAGATGCCTTCGCGGCAGGAGCGGCGGAACGTGAGCGTGGAGTCGACCTCGTTCTTGATCTTGATCAGCGCGTCGAGAACCATCGGCCCGCAGCTGGTCCATGTCGATCTCGTACGTGTCGATGCGCGGCGGTCCGCCGGCGAGTCCGGATCGAAGCGGTAGATCTGGAAGCTGCGCACGTCGCTGCGGCCCCGCGGGCGCCTGGTGGTCGCCGGCCGTTCGGCCGGTCGAAGCGCGAATTGCGCGGGCAGTCGGAATTGTGCCATTGCTGCTCTGGTCCGTGGGCTGCCGCTCAGTAGGTGCGTGCCTTCGGCGGGACGGATCGCGACCTCGTCCGTCAGCGTCTCGAGGTGCACCGGCCGGTAGTCGAACCGCACCTGGCCTGCGTCGTCGACCCACGCCAGCGTGTGCTTCATCCAGTTCGCATCGTCGCGCGTCGGGATAGTCCTCGCGCGCCTGCGCGCCGCGGCTCTCCTTGCGGTTCCGCGCCGAGTGTGATCGTCGCCATCGCCTGCACGCAGCAGGTTGTCGAGCTCCAGCGTCTCGACGAGATCGGTATTCCAGACCAGCGAGCGGTCCGTGACTGCGACGTTCGCGCATCGAATCGAAGCAGCGCCCGATCGCCGCGCACGCCTTCGGTGCAGCGTTTCGCCGGTGCGGAACACCGCGGCGTCCCGCTGCATGACCCGCTGCATCTCGAGCGCGGATCTGCCGCCGTCGGCCGTTGCCGGCGGCATTGCGCAACCGGTCGAAGCGCGCGACGGCGGCGTCGCCGGCGTCCTCGCGAAGGGCTCCGTGACGTGCGCCCGGCTGCAGCGCGCCCGCGCAGTGCGCGCGCGGCCGCGCGCCCGAACACGACGAGGTCGAGCAGCGAGTTCGAGCCGAGCCGATTGGCGCCGTGCACCGAAACGCAGGCGGCCTCGCCGACCGCCATGAGCCCCGGCACCGCCGGCTTCGGCACCGTCGGCGCGGGTCAGTGCCTCGCCGTGAAAGTTGCAGGGAATCCCGCCCATGTTGTAGTGCACGGTCGGCAGCACCGGGATCGGCGCGCGCGTGACGTCGACGCCGGCGAAGATCTTCGCGCGTCTCGGCGATGCCCGGCAGCCGCTCCTGCGATCACCTCGGGGCCGAGATGCTCGAGGTGCAGGTGGATGTGATCTTTGTGCGGCCCGACGCCGCGGCCCTCGCGGATCTCTATCGTCATCGCGCGGCTCACGACGTCGCGCGACGCGAGGTCCTTGGCGTTCGGCGCGTAGCGCTCCATGAAGCGCTCGCCGCTCGGAATTGGTGAGGTAGCCGCCTTCGCCGCGCACGCCTTCGGTGATGAGGCAGCCGGCGCCGTAGATGCCGGTCGGGTGGAACTGCACGAACTCCATGTCCTGCAGCGGCAGGCCGGCGCGCAGCACCATGGCGTTGCCGTCGCCGGTGCAGGTGTGCGCCGAAGTGCAGGAGAAATAGGCCCGGCCGTAGCCGCCGGTCGCGAGGATCGTCGACTGCGCGCGGAAGCGGTGCAGCTTGCCGTCGGCCATGTCGAGCGCGACGCACGCCGCGGCACGCGCCGTCCTCCATGATGAGGTCGACGGCGAAGTACTCGATGAAGAACTTCGCGCGTGCTTCAGGCTCTGCTGGTAGAGCGTGTGCAGCATCGCGTGGCCGGTGCGGTCGGCGGCCGCGCAGGTGCGCTGCGCGATGCCCTTGCCGAAATGCGTCGTCATGCCGCCGAACGGCCGCTGGTAGATGCGGCCGTCCTCGGTGCGCGAGAACGGCAAGCCGTAGTGCTCGAGCTCGATGACGGCCGCCGGCGCCTCCTTGCACATGTACTCGATCGCGTCCTGGTCGCCGAGCCAGTCCGAGCCCTTCACGGTGTCGTACATGTGCCAGCGCCAGTCGTCGTCGCCCATGTTGCCGAGCGCCGCGCTGATGCCGCCCTGCGCGGCGACCGTGTGGCTGCGGGTGGGGAATACCTTGGTGATGCAGGCGGTCGCGAGCCCGCGCCTCGGCAAGCCCGAGCGTGGCGCGCAGGCCCGGCGCCGCCGGCGCCGACGACGACGACGTCGTAGCTGTGATCGATCAGCTTGTAGGCCGTCATGTGCCTGCGACCAGCCGGAACAGGGCGTAGCCGAGGACGATCGCGGCCGCCGTGTGGACCACGCGCGCGAGCCCCAGCGAGAGCGCTCGCAGCGTTCCGCCCACGTAGTCCTCTAGGACGACCTGCCAGCCCTGCAGCGAGTGCCAGAGCAGCGCGGCGCCGAGCAGGGCGCCGAGGAACGCCTGCATCGGCTTCGCGAACCAGCCCGACACGACTGCATAGTCGAGCGCCGGCTGGCGCAGCAATGAAATGAGGAACCAGAGGGCGAGCGGAACCAGCGCGATCGCCGTCAGCCGCTGGTTTCGCCAGTGCCGGCTGGCGCCATGCGACGATCCGCTCACGGCGTCCCCGCGAAAAAACGCCCGGCAGGCGTCGCGACGAGCGTCACGGCAAGCGCGGCCGCCGCGAGCAAAACGACGAGCGCCCCACTCGCGCGAGCGGCCTTCTTCTCGAAACCGAGGCCGGCGTCCCAGGCAAGGTGCCTGAGGCCCGCGAACAGGTGAAACCAGAATGCGGCGAGCGCGAGGAAGAGCAGCACGCGCATCGGCAGCGTCGCGAGGCAGGCCGCGGCGCCGGCGTAGGTTTCCGGGCCCATGGCGGCCGCGGCGAGCCAGGCGACAAGCAGGAACCCGCACGCGGAGAGAACGAGCCCGCTCGCCCGGTGCAGGATCGAGAGCATCATCGTGTACATCGGCCGATACACCGAGAGGTGCGGGGACAACGGCCGTTCGGCAGGGAGGCGCATCGCCAAGCTATTCTGCCAGAAGGGGTCAGGCCTTCCCACGGCCAATTGCCGCGCGTTGTGCGAGATGTGCTGCGCTACGATGGCGCCATGGGGACCACGCGCGCGGCGTTCCTGCCCACCCTGTCCGTCATCGCGGCGACCGGCCGCGATGCGCGCAGCTTCCTGCAGGGCCAGCTTTCCAACGACATCCTGGGCCTCGAGCGCCATCCGGGCTTGCTCGCTGCGGCCTGCAACCGCCAGGGGCGCGTGCTTGCGACGATGCGCCTCGCGGCCGATGGCGAAGACGTGCTGCTGATTCTCCCGCGGCAGCTCGCGCACACGCTGGTCGCGCAGCTGTCGCCCTATGTGCTGCGCGCCAGGCTGCGTTTCGAGGACAGGAGCCGAGGGGTCCTGGTCGCGGGCGTGATCGACGCGGAACCGGACGCGCACTGGTCGCAGGCGGGGGCCGCCGCTGCCGGCCTCGCCATGCTGGTCGCGAGCCCGCGCCGGCTGCTGCTCGCGGGCCAGCGCGCGGCGCTGGAGGCGGCGCTCGCCGCCATTCCCCGAACCACGCCCGAGGACTGGGAAAACAATGTCATCGCCGACGGAGAGCCTACCTTGTCCCCTGCCACCGCCGCGCTCTGGCTGCCCCAGATGCTGAATCTCGACCTGGTCGGCGGCCTCAGTTTCAGCAAGGGCTGCTACGTCGGCCAGGAAATCGTCGCGCGGACCCAGCACCTCGGCAGGTTGAAGCGGCGCATGCTGCGCTACATCGGCCCGCCGGACGCGGCGCTCGCCCCGGCGCAGGCGCTATTCAGCGGCGAAGCACTCGCCGCCCAGGTCGTCGCTGCCGCGCGCACGGAGAACTCGACGCAGTGTCTCGCGGTCGTGGAACTGCGCAATTGCAGCGACCTGCTCGGAGCCAAGCCCGGCGGCCGCGAATTCGTGCCCGCCGACCTGCCCTACTCGATCCCCGCGGCCGCGCCCGACTCCGAAGACTAGAAAAGGGGACAGTCACCTTTTCCTTCTCAAAGGGGACAGTCACCTTTTCCTTCGGTCCTTCGGGAAAAGGTGACTGTCCCCTTTCAATCCTCCGCCTCGTGGCGCAGCTGCGGGAACAGCAGGACGTCCCGGATGCTGGCCGAGTCGGTCAGCAGCATCACCAGCCGGTCGATGCCGACCCCGAGCCCGGCCGCCGGCGGCATGCCGTACTCGAGCGCGCGCACGTAATCCGCGTCGTAGTACATCGCCTCCTCGTCGCCCGCGGTGCGCCGTCGCACCTGCTCGCGGAATCGCTCCGACTGCTCCTCCGCATCGTTGAGCTCCGAGAATCCGTTCGCGAGCTCGCGCCCGTCGACGAAGAACTCGAAACGGTCGGTGACGAACGGATCCGAATCGCGCCGGCGCGAGAGCGGCGAGACTTCCGTCGGGTAGGAATGGATGAACGTCGGCTGCGCCAGCGCGTGCTCGGCCGTCTTCTCGAAGATCGCCATCTGCAGCGCACCCGCGCCGTCATCCTTGCCGGGCTCGATCCCGAGCTTCGCGGCCTCGGCGCGCAGGTACGCGGCATCGCGGATGCGCGCGCCCTCGAGCCCCGGATTCGCCGCGATCACCGCCTCCTCGACCGACCGGCGCGCGAACGGGACCGAGAATTCGAGCGTGCGGCCCTGGTAGACAATCGTGCGGGTTCCGGCGATGGCCTGCACGAGGCCCGTCACCATGCGCTCGACGAGCCGCATGAAGTCGTCGCAGTCGGCATAGGCCTGGTACAGCTCGAGCATCGTGAACTCGGGATTGTGCTGGGTCGAGAGCCCTTCGTTCCTGAAGCTCCGGTTGATCTCGTACACGCGCTCGAACCCGCCGACGACCAGGCGCTTGAGGTACAGCTCGGGCGCGATGCGCAGGTACATGTCCTGGCCGAGCGCGTTGTGGTGGGTGACGAACGGCCGCGCCACCGCTCCGCCCGGGATCGGCTGCATCATCGGCGTCTCGACCTCGAGGAAACCCTGCGCGTCGAGAAAGTCGCGCAGGAATCGCACGACGCGCGTGCGGGTGCGGAAGGTCTCGCGCGACGCGGCATTGACGATGAGGTCCACGTAGCGCCGCCGGTAGCGCGTCTCGGTGTCGGCGAGGCCGTGCCACTTGTCGGGCAGCGGTCGCAGCGACTTCACCAGCAGGCGCAGCGAATCGGCGCGCACCGAAAGCTCGCCCGCGCGCGTGCGCATCAGGACGCCCTCGGCGGCGACGATGTCGCCGACGTCCCAGCCCTTGAATTCCTCGTAGGCGCCGCCGAGCGCGTCGGACTGGAGGTATGCCTGGATCTGGCCGCTCGCGTCCTGCAATTTCGCGAACGAGGCCTTGCCCATCAGCCGCTTGAACATCATCCGCCCGGCCACGCGCACCCGCACCGGGTTCGCCGCCAGCCACTCCTCGCTGCGCCCCTCGTAGGTCGCGTGCAGGTCGGCCGCGAGCGCATCGCGCCGGAAGTCGTTCGGGAAGGCGATGCCGCGCTCGCGCAGCGACGCAAGCTTGGCGCGGCGCTCTGCCACCAGCGCGTTCTCGTCGGTCTGCGGCGTTTCGTCCTTGCGGTCCATGGACGGAGCTTACAGGCCCTGCTTCAGGCTCGCTTCCATGAACGGATCGAGGGCGCCGTCGAGGACCGCGCCCGGATTGCCGGTCTCGTGGCCGGTGCGCAGGTCCTTGATGCGCGACTGGTCGAGCACGTACGAGCGGATCTGGTGGCCCCAGCCCACGTCCGTCTTCTGGTCCTCGAGCACGCGCGCGGCCGCATTGCGCTTGTTGACCTCGAGCTCGTACAGCTTCGCCTTCAGCATCTTCATCGCCGTGGAGCGGTTCTTGTGCTGGCTGCGCTCGCTCTGGCAGGCGACGACGATCCCCGAAGGCAGGTGCCGCAGGCGCACGGCCGAATCGGTCTTGTTGACGTGCTGGCCGCCGGCGCCGCTCGCGCGGTAGGTGTCCATCTCGATGTCGGCGGGATTGACCTCGATGTTGATCTCGTCGTCCACGACCGGCGAAACGAACACGGAAGCGAAGGACGTGTGGCGGCGATTGCCGGAATCGAACGGGGATTTGCGCACCAGGCGGTGCACGCCGGTCTCCGTGCGCAGCCACCCATACGCGTATTCGCCGTCGATCTCGATCGAAACGCTCTTGATGCCGGCCACTTCGCCCTGGCTCTGGTCGATGACCGTGGCCGCGAAGCCGCGCGAATCCGCCCAGCGCAGGTACATGCGCAGCAACATCGACGCCCAGTCCTGCGCCTCGGTGCCGCCGGCGCCGGCCTGGATGTCGAGGAACGCGCCGCGCGGGTCCATCTCGCCCGGGAACATGCGCGAGAACTCGAGCTTGCGCACGCGTTGCTCGAGCCCGCCTGCGTCCGCGGCGATCTCGGCGAAACCCGCCTCGTCGCCCTCCGCCTCCACCAGCGTCAGGAGTTCGCCCGCATCCGCGAGGCCGCGTGCGAGCCCGTCGAGTTCCGCCAGCGTGGATTCGAGCCGCGCCCGCTCGCGGCCGAGAGACTGGGCCCTGGCGGAGTCGTTCCAGACCGCCGGGTCGCCCAGCTCGTGGTTCAGCTCCTCGAGGCGCTCGCGCTTCGAGTCGTATTCAAAGGTACCCCCTCAGCGCCTTCAGGCGCTGCGTGAGGTCCTCGACCAGCCGGCGTGTCGGGGCGGTTTCCATGCGGCCGGAATCTTAGCAGACGCACAGGGAAGCTCTGCACCGGTGGCATGGGCGCGGCCATGCCACCGCTGCAGAGCTTCATTAGGCGGGCCACTCGACGTGCTCGGCCAGCAGTTCAGCGCGGGCGACGCCGCCGAAGCTCGTCGCCTGCAGTCGAAAGGCCAGCTTCGCGCGCGCGCCGGCAGGGGGCCGTCGCGCGCCATCCTCGTCGAAGTACCCGAACGCGATCGCTTCGACCGGCTGCGAGGCGTCCTGCGCGCGCAGCCACATCTTCAGGTGTCGATCGCCCACGACGCGCCAGTCGGCGACGGCGAACTCGCCCTCGAACACCGGTTCCGGGAAAGCCTGGCCCCAGGGGCCGCCGTCCGCGATCGCGCGCGCGGTGTCGAGCGTGATCTCGGAGGGCAGCAGCTCGCCGTCCGTCTCGAGCACGTTCAGCATCTGCGCGGGCGTGAGCTGCCGCCCCACTTCGTCCGCGAAGGCATCGGCGAATTGCGCCAGCGCGGAGCGCCTGAGCGTGAGTCCCGCTGCCATTGCGTGGCCGCCGTAGCGGTCGATGAGGTCCGGATGGCGCGTGGCGATCGATTCCAGCACGTCGCGCACGTGCACGCCCGCCACCGAGCGCGCCGATCCGCGGAGCTCGTCTTCCGATGCCGGTGCGAATGCGACGACCGGACGATGAAGCCGGTCTTTCATGCGCGAGGCGACCAGACCGACGACACCCGCGTGCCAGCCGGGGTCGAACAGCGTGAGGCCGGGGGGCAGGTCGCCATCGGCGATGCGCAGGTTCCTGACCGCCGCCAGCGCCTCCTCGCGCATGCGTGCCTCCAGTTCGCGCCGCTCCCGGTTCAGGCGATCGAGCTCGCCGGCGAGGGCGAGCGCCTCGCCGGGATCCTCGGCCAGCAGGCAGCGGATCCCGACCGCCATGTCGTCGATGCGTCCCGCGGCATTCAGGCGCGGGGCAATCTGGTGCCCGAGCTGGCGCGCCGAGAGCTCGTCCAGGCGGCAGCCGGCGACGCGCGCGAGCGCCATGAAACCGGGCGTCGCGGCGCGCGCGCGGATGCGCCGCAGGCCCTCCTGCACCAGGATGCGGTTGTTGCGGTCGAGCGGCACCACGTCGGCGACGGTGCCGAGCGCGACCAGGTCGAGCAGGTCCGCGACGGCCGGAAGCCGCGTTGCACGCCGCGCCTCGAGTTCGCGCGTCACCGAGGCCATCAGGTAGAAGGCGACGCCGACGCCCGCCAGCGCGCGGCTGCCGAATGCCGCCTGTGGCAGGTTGGGGTTCACGTGCGCGGCGGCGGCGGGCAACGTGGCCCCCGGCAGGTGATGGTCCGTCACCAGCACCTCGATGCCGAGCGCCTGCGCCGCCTCGATGCCGGCGAATGCGGAAACGCCGTTGTCCACGGTGACGAGCAGGTCCGCCTCCCCCGGAGCGAACTCGGCGACGAGCGCGGGCGTCAGGCCGTAGCCGTGGCGCATGCGGTCGGGGACGCGCATCGCGGCATTCGCGTGCCCGATGCGCGCGAGCTGCCGCAGAACCAGCGCCGTGCTGGTCGCGCCGTCGGCATCGAAGTCGCCGACGACGAGGATGCGCGAGCCGCGCTCGATGTGCGCCACCAGCAATTCGGTGGCCGGGCCGATGCCGTCGAGTGTGGAAACCGGCAGCAGGGCGCGCAGTTCGAGCGGCAATTCGTCCGCGAGCCGCAGCCCGCGCGCCGCGTACACGCGCCGCAACACCGGGTGCAGGCTCTGCGGCAGGGAACCGGCATCGCCGGCAGGCCGGCGGCGCAGCGTCGGCGGCCTGGCGCGCGGCAGGTCGCGGGATTTCATCGGCCGCCATGATAGCGGCGCAAGCGCGCCGCGATTGGCTATATTGGCTGCGACATGGAATTCACGCGCGAGAATGCGGGCGAAGCCAATGCGATCGTCGGTTGCACCGACACCGGCGTCCGGCTCGGCCAGCGCGCGCTGGCCTACCCGGTGATCGTGACGCGCGATGCCGTGCTCGATGGCTGGCGGCCGCCGGCGGTCGGCGAGCTCTCGATCGGCGACTTCGAGGCGCTGCTCGCGCTCGAGCCGGAAATCGTGCTGCTCGGCACCGGCAACCGCCGCTGCCTGCCGCCGCCGGCGCTCCAGGCCGAGTTCGCCGCGCGCGGCATCGGGCTCGAGGTCATGGACACCCGCGCCGCCTGCCGGACCTACAACGTCCTCCTCGGCGAATTCCGCGCGGTCGCCGTCGCCCTGATTCCCTGAGAATGGAATTAACGGAGGGGACGGACCCCTTCGCGAATATGAAGGGGTCCGTCCCCTCCGTCAGCGCGGCGGGAGCTGGGTGAGGGGATCCTGCGGCTCGCCGTCCAGGCGAATTTCGAAATACAGCATAGGCTGCTGGTTGGGGCCCGGCCCCATGGCCGCGATCGGCTCGCCCGCCCGGACCTGTTCGCCTTCCTTGACCTGCACCACGGCGTTGTGGCCGTAAGCGGTAAGCCAGCCGCGCGCGTGGTTGACGATGACGAGCTGGCCGTAGCCGCGAAGGCCGCTGCCGGTATATGCAACGGTACCGTCCGCCGCCGCGAGCACCGGCTGGTTGAGGTTGCCGTCAATTCGAAGGCCGACCCCGCCCGAAGGCTGCCGGACGACGCCGGCGACGGTCCCGCCGTCCACGGGCCAGCGCCATTCCGGAGGCCGGTGCGCGGGATCGTCGGGCGAGGCACGCCGGGCCGCCGACGCCGTGCTGCCCGGGGCATTGGCCGCCTGGCTGCGCGGACGCTCCAGGCGCAGGCGGTCACCGGGACGGATCACGTCCGCGGGGTCGATGCCATTCCAGCGCGCAATGTCGCGATAGTCGAGGCCATAGCGCCGGGCAATGGCGTACAGGGTGTCGCCGGCGCGGACCACGTAGGCGCCGGGTGCATCGGGCCGGCGATCATTCCCAGCGCAGGCGGTGATCGCAAGTGCCGCGGCAATGGCCAGCCATGGCTTCAGGTCACACCGCCGAGCAGCGGCACGAAACTCACGAATCCGAGCCGCTCGCGCAGGAACTGGTCCTTGTGCCGCGTGAACCGCAGCAGCTCCTGGTGTCCCTCGGGCCCGACCGGGGCGACGAGGCGCCCGCCTTCGGCGAGCTGCTCGAGCAGCTTCTGCGGCAGCGCGTGCGGCGCGGCCGCCATCAGGATGCCGTCAAACGGCGCCTGCGACGGCCAGCCGCCGGCGCCGTCGCCATGCTTGAAACGAACGTTGCGGATCTCAAGCTCGCGCAGGCGTTCCCGCGCCCGCTCGAGCAGCGGCTCGATGCGCTCGATGCTGTAGATGCGCCCGACCAGCGGCGAGAGCACGGCCGTCTGGTAGCCGCAGCCGGTCCCGATCTCGAGCACCTTCGCGGGCGTGCCGCCGATCGTGATCGCCTCGGTCATGCGCGCGACCACGTAAGGCTGCGAGATCGTCTGGCCGAAGCCGATGGGCAGCGCCGTGTCCTCGTAAGCCCGGCTCGCGAGCGCTTCGTCCACGAACAGGTGGCGCGGCACGTTGCGGATGCGGTCCAGCACGCGCGCATCGCGGATGCCCTGCTCCACCAGACGCTGGATCAGGCGCTCGCGCGTGCGCGCGCTCGTCATCCCGATGCCGCTGCGCCCGGCGCTCACGCGAGCGGTTCCTGCAGCCACTCGCGCACCGAGTCGAGGGCCGCGTGGCGGGTCAGGTCCACCTGCAGCGGCGTGACCGACACCAGGCCGTTCGCGACCGCGTGGAAGTCGGTCCCGGGACCGGCGTCCTGGCCGGCCCCGGCCGCGCCCACCCAGAAGATCTCGCGCCCGCGCGGGTCGGTGCCGCGCACCGCCGGTTTCGCGCGATGGCGATGGCCGAGTCGCGTGACTTCGAATCCCTGCAGCATTTCCTGCGGCAGGTCCGGCACGTTGACATTCAGGATCATCGAGCGGTGCAGGGGCCTCGCCAGCAGTCGCAGCACGATGTCCCGCGCCACGCGGGCGGCGGTCGCGAAATGCGGGCCCGTACCCCCGCCCTGGGCGACCAGCGATACCGCGACCGTCGGCAGGCCGAGGAATCGGCCTTCGATCGCGGCCGCCACGGTGCCGGAGTAGAGCACGTCGTCGCCGAGGTTCGCGCCGTCGTTGACCCCCGAGACCACCATGTCGAACTCGTGGTCGAACAGGCCGGTGATCGCGAGGTGCACACAGTCCGTCGGCGTGCCGTTGATCACGTACCAGGTGTCCTCGTCCACGCGCTGCACGCGCAAAGGCACCTCGAGCGTCAGCGAGTGACTCGCGCCGCTGCAGTTTCGGTCCGGCGCGACGACGGTCAGCGGCGCGACGCCGGCGAGCGCGTCCTTCAGGAAACGCAGTCCCTCGGCGCGATAGCCGTCGTCATTTGCGAGCAGAATCTTCACGCGTTGCTTTCCCGGGCCGGCCGCGTGACGCAAGGCCGGGCCGCACTATACTGTATGCCTCGCCGATCCGGCGCGCGGCCGGAGGATGCCGCCATCAAGGACGAGGACCGCGAGCTGTTTCGCTCGGCCGTTCGCGACGTGCGCCCGCTCGAGCAGCGCAGGCGCGCCCCCGAACGCGAGCGCCGGCGGCCGCGCGCCGCGTCGCGGCGCGCCGACGAGGCCGCAGTCCTCGCCGATTCGCTCCGGCTCAGCACGCTCGACCTGGACGTCGAGGCCGGCGACGAGCTCAGCTTTCGCCGCGACGGCATCGCCGAATCCGCGCTGCGGCGGCTGCGCCGCGGCGAGTACGCGGTGCGCAACGAGCTCGACTTGCACGGCATGACGCAGGACGAGGCGCGCGGCGCGCTCGCCGCGTTCCTCGCCGACGCCGCCGATCACGGCAACCGTTGCGTGCGCATCATCCACGGCAAGGGCCTTCGCTCCGGCCACCGCGGCCCGGTCCTGAAGTCCGCCGTCAACCGGTGGCTCCGGCGCCACGACGCGGTGCGCGCATTCTGCTCGGCGCGGCGCAACGACGGCGGCACCGGCGCGCTGTACGTGCTGATCGGCCGCTGACCTCAGTCGCCGCCCGGTTCCGGCACGCGCAGGTCCAGCAGCTCACGCAGGACCGCGGTCGCAAACGCACCGCGCGGCAGCTCGAACTCGACCTCGAGCACGTCCGCCTCGATCCGGTGACTGAAGTCCGCCGCACGCAGCACGAGCGCGCGGCGCTCGGCGCGCAGGCCCGCGACCGCGAGCAGCGCGGGCAGCGGCGTGACCGCCGCGAGCGCCTCGCCCTCGACGCGCCCGGCCTCGCCGCCGGGCATCAGGCCGCCGGCGCCGCACAGCGGGCCGGTCGGGGAGACGTCGCCTGCGCGCAGCCGCTGCTGCAGCCCCTCGTCCGGGCGTTCGGCGGCGAACACCGAGGCGCTCCCGGCGAGGTTCACGACCTCGCCGGGCAGCAACCGGTTCCACGTCGACGCGGCGACGCGCGCGCCGAGTACGGCGTTGAACGCGAGCGAGCGCGCGGACGAAAGCACGAAGGCGCGCGGCTCGCGCCCGCGTGGCAGGCGACCGGTTTCGAGCCATCGTCGCACGCGGCCGAGGTTCGCACCGTCCTTCCCGAATCGCTGCGTCCCATAGTAGTTCGGCACGCCGGCGCCCTTCAGCATCGCAATGCGGGCGCCGATCGCAGCTGCGTCCCCCTGCAGGCCCCTCACGCGAATCCTGAACCGGTTGCCGGCGAGCGCGCCGCGACGGAGCTTGCGCGAGTGCCTGTGCTCCTCGAGCACGCGGAAGCCCTCGCCCGCGTAGCCGATGAACGACACGGACTCCCGCTGCGACGGTACCGAAAACCACTGGCGGGCTACGGCGCGCCGGTCCTTCTGGCCGGCGAACCCGACGTCCCCCGGCGGCCGCCCGGCACGGGCGGCGAGCGCGCGGGCGACGAAAAGCGTGTTCGCGTTCTCCTTCTCGATCAGGAGCAGGCGATGGGCCTCGCCCCCGTCGGGCTGGAAACCGAGGCGCTCCTCGACGCGGAAGTCGGCCGCCTCGACCCGCAGCGCCCCCGACACGGGCGTGTTGCCGAAGGCCCGCGGCGGCTCGAGCGCGAGCTGCCGCCACGGGTCCCCGGACTCAGCCACGCGGCGCTGCCACGAGCAGCACGACGGCCTGGCCCGCGAGGCCTTCGCCCCGGCCGATTGCGCCCAGCCCTTCGGCGGTCGTCGCCTTGACGCTGACCTGCCGCTGCTCGATGCCGAGGTCCGCAGCGATAGTGGCGACGATGGCCGCGCGGTGCGGGCCGATGCGCGGCGCCTCGGCCACGAGCGTGAGGTCGCAATTGCCCACCACGAGCCCCTGCCCGGCCGCGAGCCGGACGACTTCGCGCAGCAGCGCCCGGCTGTCGGCGCCTGCGAAGCGGACATCCCCCGGCGGAAAGTGCGTGCCGATGTCGCCGAGCGCCGCCGCCCCCAGGATCGCGTCCATCAGCGCGTGCAGCAGCACGTCGCCATCCGAATGGGCGACGACGCCGCGATCGTGCGCGACCGCGACGCCCCCGACCCGCACGGACTGCCCGGGCCCGAACCGGTGCACGTCGTAACCAAATCCGATCCTCATGCCAACCTCCGGGAGGCCGCGATCGCCGCCCCGGCGAGGGCGAGATCGGCAGGCCGCGTGACCTTGATGTTGAGCGGCGAACCCTCGACGAGCCGGGGCCGCAACCCGAGGCGCTCGACGGCCGAAGCCTCGTCGGTGGCGTCGAAACCTTCGGCAAGCGCGCGCGCGAGCGCATCGCGCAGCATGCCGAGCCTGAACATCTGCGGAGTCATGGCGCGCCAGAGGCGAGCGCGCGGCAGGCTGCCAAGGCTGCGCCCCTCCTCGCCCGACTGCTTCACGGTGTCCTGCACGGGAGTCGCGAGCAGTCCCCCGACGGGGTCGCGGCGGCAGGCCGAGATGAGCGATTCGACGTCGCGGCGCAAAACCGCGGGCCGCGCCGCATCGTGCACCAGCACCCAGTCGGCGGCGTCGGCCGCGATCAGCGCCTGCAGCCCGTTGAAGACCGACGCCGCGCGGGTGGGTCCGCCGGCGACGGCGACGATGCGGCGGCGGAGCGGGAGCGGCAGCCGTTCAAAGCGTCGGTCGCCGCTCGCGAGTACCGCGACCCCGCCGGCCACGCCGCGCACGGACAGCAGCGTCTTCAGGGAGTGCTCGAGCAGGGTTCGTCCGGCGACGCGCAGGTAGGGTTTGGGGACGGCACCGCCGTAGCGGGCGGCACGCCCGGCAGCGGCGATCACGAACCAGATGCGTGCGCCCACCGGGCGGTCAGGGCGTTGCGGAAGCCTGCAGGCTGTCGGGCACGGCGGGATCGGCTGCTGGCAGCCGGTGCGTGGCGTCGACGACCTGGTAGAAGGTCTCGTTGGCCTCGATCATGCCGAGGTCATTCCGGGCCCTTTCCTCGAGCGCCGTGAAGCCGTGCTTGAGGTCATTGACCTCGGCTTTCATCTGCTGGTTGCGCTCCGTGAGCACCTTGTTCTCCGCCACCTGGTTCTCGACGGCCTGGCGCAGGTGCCAGACTTCCCGCACGCCTTCGTCCGAAACCCAGAGCCGGTACTGCAGCAGGACAAACGCGGCGAGCAGCGCGGCGAATGCGAACTTCATGGGGCGGGCAGCGTAGCACGTTCCGGCGGCATGGGAATCCCGGTCACGGCCGGGCGCGCTTCAACGGGAACGCGTCGCGGCCGGCGTAGCGGGCTCCCCCGCCGAGCTGCTCCTCGATGCGCAGGAGCTGGTTGTACTTGGCGACGCGGTCCGAGCGCGACAGCGAGCCGGTCTTGATCTGCGTCGCCGCCGTGCCGACCGCGATGTCGGCGATGGTCGAATCCTCGGTCTCGCCGGAGCGATGGGAAACGACGGCGGCATAGCCGGACTCGGTCGCCATCTCGATGGCGGCGAGGGTCTCGGTAAGCGTGCCGATCTGGTTCGGCTTGATCAGGATCGCATTCGCGATCTTCTCGGCGATGCCGCGCGCGAGGATCTCGGTGTTCGTCACGAACAGGTCGTCGCCGACCAGCTGGATCTTCTGCCCGAGCCGGCGCGTGAGGAGTTCCCAGCCTTCCCAGTCGGCCTCGGCCATGCCGTCCTCGATGCTGATGATCGGGTAGCGCTCGGCGAGTGCGGCGAGGTACTCGGCGAATTGCGCCGCGCCGAACTTCCGGCCCTCGGATTCGAGGTGATAGCTGCCGTTGCGGTGGAACTCGCTGCTCGCGACGTCGAGCGCAAGCCAGACGTCGTTGCCCGCGTGGTAGCCCGCCTTCCCGATCGCCTCGAGGATCACGCCGAGCGCCGCCTCGTTCGACGGCAGGTTCGGCGCGAATCCGCCTTCGTCGCCGACCGCGGTTGCGAGGCCGCGCTCCTGCAGGATCTTCTTGAGGTGGTGGAAGATCTCGGCGCCGTAGCGCAGCGCTTCGCGAAAGCTCGGCAGGCCCGCCGGCAGGATCATGAATTCCTGGATGTCGAGGCTGTTGTCGGCGTGGGCGCCGCCATTGACGATGTTCATCATCGGCACCGGAAGCACCCGGGCATCGTCGCCGCCGAGATGGCGGTACAGCGGCAGGCCGCGCGCCTGCGCTGCCGCATGGGCGTTGGCCAGCGACACCGCAAGGATCGCGTTCGCGCCGAGGCGCGACTTGTTCTCGGTGCCGTCGAGTTCGCGCATGCGCCCGTCGATGCCGGCCTGGTCTGCCGGATCCCGGCCGACCAGGGAATCGCGCAGCACGCCGTTGACATTGGCGACGGCATTCAGCACGCCCTTGCCGAGGTAGCGCGCGGGGTCGCCATCGCGCAGCTCGACCGCCTCGCGCGTGCCGGTCGAGGCGCCGGAGGGCACCGCGGCGCGCCCGAGCGCGCCGTTTTCGAGCTCGACGTCCGCCTCCACGGTCGGGTTGCCGCGCGAGTCGAGCATTTCGCGGCCGCGGATGTCCACGATTCTCATCCGGGGTTTCCCAGCGAGTCCTCGGCGAACGGGCGCGACTTGACCGCACGGTCGAGCTCGACGAGGAGCTCTAGCAGCTCGCGCATGCGCGCCAGCGGCCAGGCATTCGGCCCGTCGGAGAGCGCCTTGTCCGGGTCCGGGTGCGTTTCCATGAAGACGCCGGCGACGCCGGCGGCCACCGCCGCGCGCGCCAGCACCGGCACGAACTCGCGCTGGCCGCCCGAGGCAGTCGCCTTGCCCGCCTGGCAGCTGCACCGAGTGCGTGGCGTCGAACACGACCGGGCGCCGTAGGCGCGCATGACCGACAGCGCGCGCATGTCGGAGACCAGGTTGTTGTAGCCAAAGCTGAAGCCGCGCTCGCAGACCATGATGTCCGCGTTGCCGGTCGAGCGCGCCTTCTCGACCACGTTCGACATCTCCCAGGCGACCAGGAACTGGCCCTTCTTGATGTTCACCGGCTTGCCCTGGCGAACAGGCGTTGACGATGAAATTCGTCTGGCGGCACAGGAATGCCGGGGTCTGCAGCACGTCGACGACGGCCGCGACCTCGGCCAGCGGCGTGTCCTCGTGCACGTCGGTCAGCACCGGCACGCCGTGCTGGCGGCGCACCTCCTCGAGCACCTTGAGGCCCTGCTCCATGCCGGGGCCGCGAAAGGAGCTGCGCGACGAGCGGTTGGCCTTGTCGAAGGAAGCCTTGAACACGAACGGGATGCCGAGCGAGCCGGTGATCTCCTTGAGCTGGCCCGCGACGTCCTGGGTGAGCTGTGGGCTCTCGACCACGCAGGGACCGGCGATCAGGAAGAACGGCCTGCCCGGGCCGATCTCGACGCCGGCCAGCTTCACGCGCTCGCCGCCTGCGGGAGCTTGCCTGCGACGTGCTCCCGCGCCGCGTGCGCGCGCGCCGCGCGCACGAAGCCGTGAACAGCGGGTGCCCGTCGCGCGGGTTCGAGGTGAATTCCGGGTGGAACTGGACGCCGACGAACCAGGGATGCGAAGGCAACTCGACGATCTCGACCAGGCCGTCGTCCGAGCAGCCGGAGAACCGAGAGCCCCGCCTGCTGCATGCGCTCCAGATAATTGTTGTTGAACTCGTAGCGGTGGCGGTGGCGCTCGTGGATCACGTCGCGGCCGTAGACCTTGCGCGCGAGCGTGCCCGGCCAGGATCCGCGACTCCTGCGCGCCGAGGCGCATGGTGCCGCCGAGCTCGGAGCGGTCGTCGCGCTCTGAGCGTCTCGCCGCTGCGGTCCTGCCACTCCGTGATGAGCGCGATGACCGGATGCGGCGGTCGTCGCGATCGAACTCGGTGGAATTGCGCCTCGGGCAACCCGAGCACGTTGCGCGCGAACTCGATGACCGCGACCTGCATGCCGAGGCAGATGCCGAGGTAGGGCACGCCGCTTCTCGCGCGCATGGCGCACCGCCGCGATCTTGCCCTCGATGCCGCGCTCGCCGAATCCGCCCGGGACCAGGATCGCGTCCATGCCGGCGAGCGCCGCGGTGCCGGCGGCCTCGAGGTCCGTGGACTCGACGAAATGCATGTTGCACGCGGGTGCGCGTCTTCAGGCCGGCATGACGCAGCGCCTCGTTCAGCGAGATGTAGGAATCGCGGATCTGCACGTACTTGCCGACCATCGCGATGTTGACGGTCGCGTCGTACTGCTGGCGCGCGGCGACCACCTGCTGCCACTCGCGCAGGTCCGCCGGCGGCGCCTCGATGCCCAGCTTGCTCGACGACGATTCGTCGAGGCCCTGCTCGTGCAGCAGCATCGGGATGCGGTAGATGTCGTCGGCGTCGATCGCCGAGATGACGGCGCGCTCCTCGACATTCGTGAACAGCGCGATCTTGCGGCGCTGCTCCTCCGGCAGCGGGTCGCGGCAGCGGCACAGCAGCATGTCCGGCTGGATGCCGATGCCGCGCAGCTCCTTGACCGAGTGCTGGGTGGGCTTGGTCTTGATCTCGCCCGAGCCGCCGACGATCGGCACCAGCGTGAGGTGCATGTACACGCAGTGGTTGCGGCCGAGCTCGACGCCGAGCTGGCGGATCGCCTCGAGGAACGGCAGCGACTCGATGTCGCCGACCGTGCCGCCGATCTCGACCATGCACACGTCCGCGTCGCCGGCACCGAGCCGGATGCTGCGGATGATCTCGTCGGTGATGTGCGGAATGACCTGCACCGTCGCGCCGAGGTAGTCGCCGCGCCGCTCGCGCGCGATCACCCGCTCGTAGATTCGCCCGGTCGTGAAATTGCTGTTGCGGCCGGTGGTCGTGCGCACGAAGCGCTCGTAGTGGCCGAGGTCGAGGTCGGTCTCGGTGCCGTCCTCGGTGACGAACACCTCGCCGTGCTGGAACGGGCTCATGGTGCCCGGGTCGACATTGATATACGGGTCGAGCTTGACCATGCGGACCTTGAGCCCGCGGGCCTCGAGGATGGCGCCGAGGCTGGCCGAGGCGATGCCCTTCCCCAGGGAGGAAACCACGCCGCCGGTCACGAACACGAATCGAGTCATCAGGAGTCCCCGCCGCCGGTCGAAACGACGGGAGGCCAGTCTAGTTGAGCGGCGCCCGGCGTGCCAGAGGAAATGTGAACCGGTTCACGCGCGAGCCGACATAACAGGACCCGCACACCCCGCATTCCGCCGTTCGTCGCCGTCGCGCCCGCGCCCGTCGGAACGGGCCATTTTGCGTGCGTTCGGCTATTTATAGTGCTGTCCATGAAACGAGCCCAACCCGGTTTCACGCTGCTCGAACTCATGGTCGTCCTCGCGATCGGCGGCGTGCTGTTCGCCGTCGGCATCCCGGCGATGGGCAATTTCGTGCGCAACTCGCGCATCACGGGCGCCGCCAACGACGTGATGGCCGCGCTGCACTTCACGCGCTCCGAGGCCATCAAGCGGCGCCTGCCGGTGACGCTCTGCACCAGCACCAGCGACGTGAACGACCCCAACCCGGCCTGCGCCAACTCGCCGTTCCTCACCGGCTGGATCGTATTCGTGGACACCAACCAGAGCGGCCAGCGCGATGCCGGAGAGGCCGTCCTGCTCCAGCACGAGGCCATGAACACCCAGATCACCGCCCGGTCCTCGATCACACCGCTCACCGTGACCTACCTGCTGAACGGATTCGCCCTGAACCCGAACGCCGCACGGCTGGTGCTGTGCGACGAACGCGGCAACGTGGCAACCGGCGGCGAACTGTCCTCGGCGCGCGGCATCCTGGTCTCCGTCACCGGCCGGGCGGGCGTGACCCGCGACAAGGCCGAAGTCCAGACGCTCGTTGACGCCATCAACCAGCCAGTCGGCGGCTGCGCCCCGGGTTGAGCCATGAAGAAACGCCCAATGCAGTCGGGATTCACGATGGTCGAGGTGCTGGTCGCCCTCGTGGTGCTGGCGATCGGCCTGCTCGGCATCGCCGCGCTGTACCTGAACAGCCTGCAGTCCGGCCGCACCGCGATCTACCGCACGGAAGCGGTGAATCTTGCCGCCGACCTGGCCGACCGGATCCGCATGAACCGGACCGCGCAGGCCGCCTACGGAACGCTGTATGCAGACGTCGAGAATCCGGTCGCCGCCTGCACCACGACCGGCGGCTGCACGGACGCGGAGCTCGCCTCCACGGACCTGGCGGGGTGGAAGGCGGATATCGGCCAGCTGCTGCCGGGCGGCGAAGGCCAGGTGGTCGTGACGGCGCCGATCGGCGTCGACGAGCCGGCGACCTATGTCGTCTCGGTTCGCTGGTCGGAAGTCGGCGAAGCCGCAAAAGTGACCTTCCAGCTCGGGTTCCAGACATGAAGACCCATGACTTTGCGCTCCGCCAGCGGGGATTCAGCCTGGTCGAGGTCATGGTGGCGCTCGCTATCGGCGTCTTCCTGCTCGCCGGCACGATCACGGTCTTCGGCAAGACCCGCGACCTGTACCGCACCAACGACGACGCGGCCCGCCTGCAGGAGACCGCGCGCTACGCCATGAGCACGCTCGAGGCGGACCTGCGCATGGCGAACTACTGGGGGCTGATGAGCCGCGCCGACTTCGTCCAGAACGGGCCGGCGCTCGACCCGGCGAGCCCGCCGAACGTCGACCCGACCTACACCCTGCCCGCCGAGCTCTCGGGCTACGCCGGGACGATCAACCAGTGCGGCGCCATGTGGGCCGTGAAACTCCCGGCCTATGTCGAAGCAACGGATGCCTATAATTATGGTTGCGGCGCCTTCGGCGCGGGCGCCGTCGCGGGTGCCGACACGCTCACGATCCGGCGCGTCTCGACCCAGCTCATCGCGAGCGGCGCCCCGCTGACGGCCAGCGCCGGGCAGATCAAGATCCAGACGAGCCGCGTCCAGGGGACGCTGTTCTCGACCGCGACCCTGCCCGCCGGCTACCTGCCTCCGCTGTCGGAGACCCGCGCCCTGGTCGTCAATGGCTATTACATTGACCAGGATTCCGACGAGCGCGCGGGCACGCCGTCGCTGCGGCGCAAGCAGCTCGATGTCGCGGGCGGCGCACCGACCATCACCGACCTGCAGATCGTCCCGGGCGTCGAGGACCTGCAGGTCGAGCTCGGCGGCGATTTCAACAACGACCAGAACGCCGACTATTTCGTCGCCCCGAACGTCGCGATCCCGGCCGGCGACCAGATCGTCGCCGTGCGCATCTGGCTGCTGGTCCGCGCGGAACAGCAGGAAACCGGGTTCACCGACGGACGCACCTACGACTACGCCAGCCGCACCGGCGGCGCCGCCTACACCCCCGGGGACTCGTTCCGCCGGGTCCTCGTCAGCAAGACGATCGCGCTCAGGAACACACGGCGATGAACATCCACCCGGTCGGTCCTCGCAGGCAGCAGGGCGCCGCGCTCGTCATCGGGCTGATCCTGCTCGTCGTCCTCACGATCCTGGCGGTCTCGGGCGTGTTCACCTCCACCATGGAATTGCGCATGGTCAGGAACACCCAGAGCCAGGAACGCGCCTTCCAGGCCGCGGAGGTCGCAATCGAAGACGCGCTCGCGAACCCGGTGCTCTCGACCAGCGCGGCTTTCAACCAGCCGACGATCGCCGTGCCGAACTCGCCGGGAGATACCTATTCCTACCAGCTGCAGTTCGTCGGCCAGGCGCCGCTCGGCACCGGCATGACCGGCTACAGCATCGGCAGCGCCTTCGAGACCTATCACTTCCAGGTGGACTCGACCGGCAATGGCCCGGACAACGCCCTCTCGAACCACACCCAGAGCTTCTACGTCGTCGGTCCCGGTACCTGACGCTGCGGAGAGAACCATGACCCAGCCAGACATGAACTTCCGTTTCCCCATGCGCCGCGCCGCGTCGCTGCTTGCCGCCGCCCTTGGCGCGCTTGTCGCGACCGCCGCGCTCGGCCAGGGCACCCTGACCGGCCTCACCGGCGGCCTGGAGTCGGGCACCACGCTGGTCTCGCTGCCGGGCATCGCGAGCGGCACACTCGCCGCCACCGAGTGCGCGAGCGGCTGCCCGACCGTGCACCTGCGCTTCGACAGGAACACCCGCTACTTCATCGGCACGCAGGCCGTGCCGTACGCCAAGTTCCGCGAGGCCGCCGCCAAGGGCGACCTGTACCTGCTCATCTCCTACCGTCTTGCCGACAAGACCCTGACCCGCCTGCGGATCCCCGCGGCGGCCGCACAGTGAGCACCCCCATGAACAAGACAGCCTCACGCCTCACCCATTTTGCCGCCGCCGTCGCGCTCGCCGCGATGGGCTGCGCGGCGGTGGCCGACGAAAGCGAGATCTTCGTCGGCACGGGCAACGTGGTCTCGAACGAGCGCCCGAACATCCTGTTCATCATCGACACCTCGGGCTCGATGTCCGAGGACGTCACCACCCAGGTGCCGTTCAACCCGGCGACCGACTGGGCGGGCAGCTGCGCGGACGACCGGGTGTACTTCGACACCGGCTCGAACTCGAGCGACCCGCCGAATTGCAACAACAACAACTCCGTCCCGCTGGCCGCTTTCAAGTGCAATGCCGCGCTCACGAGCATGGCGAGCGCCGGGTACTACATTGCGGACCGTGCCGCGCAGTGGCGCGGCAACGGGCCGCGCTGGCGCGGGATCAACGGCAACACCGGCAACAGCGTCTGGGTCGAGTGCAAGGCGGACGCCGGCGTGCACGGCGACGGCGTGAATTTCAGCCGCCTGTGGGCGGCCGATGCCGGCAACGGCCCCTGGACCTCGAGTTCGGGCCAGGCGATCGCCTGGAATTCCAACGGAGCCAACCAGGGCTACGTGTTCTATTCGGGCAACTACATCAACTGGCTGCGCAACGGCAGCACGATCACCCAGTCGCGCCTGCAGATCGTCCAGCAGGTCGCGATCAGCACGATCACGCAGCTCGCCGTGGACGACGCGGTCAATGTCGGCCTGATGCAGTTCAGCAACAACACGAACGGCGGCTGCGGCACCACCGGCACATCCGAAGGCGGCATGGTGCTGCGCCCGGTGGCCCCGGTCGCGGCCAACAAGACGAATCTCATCAATGACATCAATGCGCTCAATGCCGACGGCTGCACGCCGCTGTCGGAGACGATGTACGAGGCCTACCTCTACCTCTCCGGCAACAACGTGGATTACGGCCTCAACTCGCGCAAGAGGCCGGGCAGCGGCGGCGCCTTCCCGAGCATCGCGAGTTCGCGCGTCACCGGCAACCAGAGCAAGTACGAGAGCCCGCTCACGATTTCCTGCCAGCGCAACTTCATCGTGCTGCTGACCGACGGCCTGCCGACGGCCGACAACAGCGCGAACACCAATATCCAGGCCCTGATCGGCAAGAACTGCAATGGCAGCGGCGACGGCAAGTGCCTGGACGACCTCGCCGCGTACATGTACACGACTGACATCCGGCCGGGCCTGATCAACAGCCAGACCGTCACGACCTACACCATCGGATTCGGCCCCGAGGTCAACAACTCCCAGCTGCTGCAGAACACGGCCGCCGGCGCCGGCGGCGTCTTCTACCAGGCCAAGGACACGGCGACCCTGACCACGGTGCTGACGAGCATTGCGCGCAATATCCTGTCGTTCAATACCTCGTTCACCGCGCCGGCCGTCTCGGTCAACGCGTTCAACCGGACCCAGAACCTGAACGAGCTGTACGTGACGGTGTTCCGCCCGAGCGAGACCTACAACTGGGACGGCAACATCAAGAAGTACCACCTGAATGCCGCGGGCACCATCCTGGACGTCAACGACGTCCCCGCGGTCGAGGCCACGACCGGCTTCTTCAAGACCTCCGCGCAGAGCTACTGGAGCGACGCCGTGGACGGCGACAAGGTCGATGCCGGCGGCGCCTCGCACGAGCTGCCGGTTCCCGCCTCGCGCAACGTCTACAGCGACGTCAACACGGCCATCGCCATGACCGCCGGCGGCAACCAGCTGGTCACCGGCAACGCGGCGATCACCACCGCGATGCTGGGCCTCGGCGCGGCCGAGCAGCCCGGGCGCGACAATCTCATCAACTGGCTGCGCGGCCAGGACATCTCCGATGCGGACGGCGACGGCGTCACGACCGACGCGCGCCAGGCCATGGGCGACCCAATGAACGGCCGCCCCGCCACGGTCATCTACGGCGGCTCGCTCGCCAATCCCGACCCGAACGACGGCGTCGTCTACGCAGTCACCAACGAGGGCTACCTGCACGCGATCGACGTCACGGACGGCCACGAGCTGTGGGCCTTCATGCCGAAGCAGCTGCTCGCGCGCGCCCGCAACCTCTACTACAACGAGGCGGTGACCGACCGCGTCTACGGCCTCGACGGCAACATCCGTGTCGTCAAGAACGAGGTCAACCAGAACGGCGTGGTGGAGTCGGGGCTCGGCGAGCGCGTGCTGCTTTACTTCGGCATGCGCCGCGGAGGCTCCGACTACTACGGCATCGACGTCACCGACCGCAACGCGCCGACCCTGCTGTTCCGCATCGGCCCGAACGAGACCGGCAGCAAGCAGCTCAAGGGCGGCGGCCAGAGCTGGTCCACGCCCTCGATCGCCCGCATGAACATCACGGGCGCGACGCAGAACACGTTGCAGCAGGTGCTCGTATTCGGCGGCGGCTACGACACCGCCGAGGATAACGGCAACTACGTGGCGACCGACGCCTCGGGCAACCAGGTCTTCGTCGTCGATTCGATCTCGGGCAACGTGCTCTGGTACGCCGGCCCGTCGACCGACGCGACCGCGGACCTCAAGCTCGCGAACATGACGCACAGCATCCCGGCGGACGTCCGCGTGTTCGACATCACCGGCGACGGCTATGCCGACCGCATGTATGCGGGCGACATGGGCGGGCGCGTATGGCGCTTCGACATCGCGAACGGCCAGCCGCGCGCGAGCCTCGTCACCGGCGGCGTATTCGCCTCGCTCGGCAATGCCCACCTCGGCACGCACCCGGCGAGCACGACGCGCCGCTTCTACAGCGCGCCGGACGTCGCCTTCCTGGCGGCGGGCGGGCACACCTGGCTCAACGTCGCGATCGGGTCGGGGTATCGCGCGCACCCGCTCAACATCGACACCCAGGACCGCTTCTACAGCCTGCGCGACCACCAGCCATTCGCCCAGCTGAGCCAGGCGCAGTTCAACACGTTCACGGCGATCACCGAGGCGGACCCGAACCTGATCGACATCACCGACACGATCACGCCGACCATCCCGCCGGCGGCCAGCGGCTGGCGCCTGGACCTGCGGCGCCCGAGCGCCGGGTTCACCGGTGAGAAGAACATCTCCGAGGCGCGGACCATCCAGAGCATGATCCAGTTCACGACCTACGAGCCGAATTCGGACTCCACGGTCGTCAGCGCGAGTTGCGCGCCCGACGTTGGCGTGAACCGGCTCTACTCGGTCAGCGCATTCACGGGCGCGCCGGTCTACGACCGCGAAAGCCCGGAGGACCCGCCGGACTCCGTCGACGACCGCGACACCGAGCTCGCCCAGGGCGGCCTCGCGCCGGAAGTGGTCTGGCTGTTCCCGAGCCCGGACAACCCGACCACGTGCGTCGGCAAGGAGTGCCGCCCCGACCCGGTCTGCCTGGTCGGCCTCGAGAGCTGCGGCGTCGGCATCAACCTCGCGCCCGTCAGGACCTTCTGGCGGCAGACCGGAGTGAACTGATGAACAGCAGCCACAGGCAACGGGGCGTCACGCTGATCGAGCTGGTCGTCGTGATGATCATCGTCGGCATCCTGGCCGCGATCGCGATCCCCTCCTATCGCACCTATGTGCTCCGCAGCCAGCGCTCGGACGCGAAGGACGCCCTGCTCGCGCTCGCGACCCAGCAGGAGAAGCACTATCTCCAGTGCTATACCTACGGGACGTCCATCGCCGCCGCGACCAATTGCGCCGCGGGCCAGCTGCAGGGCGCGGCCAACAGCAAGAACGGCTGGTACGCGCTCACGGTGGTCGCCGGAGACGCCACGACCTTTACCGTGCGCGCGACCGCGATCAACGGCCAGAACCAGTGGCAGGACACTGCCTGCCGCGATTTCACGGTGACCCAGGCGGGCGTACGCACGGCGCGCAATTCGAGCACGGCGGACAACAGCGCCGAGTGCTGGCGCTGAGGCGCCGGCCCTCAGAATAGCTGGGGCCGGTCGGTCCAGACCGGCGCCAGCGCAGGCGCGCCGGGCCTCGCCGCGAACCCGGCGTCGATCCAGAGATCCCCGACCGCCGCGAGCTTCGCGCCGACGTATACGAGCGGCAGGCGATTGCGCATCCAGGGCACGACCCCGGCCTCCTGGCACAGGTCCTTGAGCCGCTTGCGCGGCCGGCCCGGGTGCGGCTTCAGGTGCTCCCCGCCGGCGCGAAACCGCAGTTCCGGCGACGCGGCACGCGTCGCGCACAGCCCGCCGTGGCTCCCCGCGACCAGCCGCAGGCAGCCAAGGCCGGCGCCCAGGTCCCACGCAGCCGCGGACCGGACGCCATCGGCCTGGGGCTTCGGCAGGCCCGCAAGCGCATAGAGCCGGCCGCGATAGCGGCGGATTTCACCGCCTTCCCAGGCGAGGCAAGGCGCGCGATCCGGCCGCGCGGCCAGCAGGTCCTCGAATCCCCGGCCGAGGCGCGCAGCGGGCGGCGCGCCGAGTCCGCGCGACCGCAGCCACCAGCGCAGCAGGTTCGACTGCCGCTCCCGCGACAATCGCGCGAGCCCCGCAATCGAGAGTCGTCCGGCCTCGAGCACGCCTGCCGCGTCTGCAACGGCAACCTCCTCCAGCAGCCGCGCAGCCTCCGCCACGTGCCGGCTGCTGCGCGCCACGGTCGCCGCAGCCGCCGGCCAGCGCTCGCGCAGTGCCGGCAGCACGCGCTGTCGCAGCCACGCGCGATCGAATCGCAGCCCGGCGTTCATCGGGTCCTCGTGCCAGGCGAGGCCGTGCCCGTGCGCATAGGCCGCGAGCTCGGCGCGGTCGAAGCCGAGCAGCGGGCGCAGCAGCCAGCCGCCCCCGAGCGCCGCGCGCGCGGGCATCGCCGCGAGCCCGGCGAGCCCCGAGCCCCGCAGCAACTGGATCAGCACCGTCTCGAGCTGGTCGTCCCGATGGTGTGCCGTGAGGACGCGCTCGCCATCCGCGAGCGCGCCGGCGAGCGCAGCGTAGCGCGCTTCGCGCGCCGCGGCCTCTACGCTCTCGCCCTTGCGCGGCGCCAGCGCGAGCGCCGCCGTCGCAAACGGGATGCCGAGCCCGCGGCAGCTGTCCGCGCATGCGCGAGCCCACTCCGGCGCGGACGGCTGCAGGCCGTGATCGACGTGGAATGCGCGCAATGCCGCACCCGCCTTAGGCGCGAGCAGCGCCAAGGCGTGGAGCAGCACGGCCGAATCGAGCCCGCCCGAGACGGCCACGCAAAGCTTCGCGCCGCGCCACCCGGGATCGAGGCCGTCGAGCGCAGCCGCGAGGCGTTCGGCCGAGAAGGCCATCGGAACCCTAGGCTCCGCCGTAGACCCCGAAGCCGCGCAGGCGCTGCCGGCGCTGTGCCAGCAGCGTCTCGGGCGTCAGCGCGGTGAGTTCCGCGAGCTGGCGCGAGAGCGCGTCACGCAGCCGCTGCGCCGTGAGCTGCGGCTCGCGGTGCGCCCCGCCGAGCGGCTCCGGGATGACCTCGTCGATCAGGCCGAGCTTCGAGAGGCGCTCCGCGGTGATGCCCATCGCTTCAGCGGCGAGCTCGCGCCGGTCCGCGCTCTTCCACAGGATCGACGCGCAGCCCTCCGGCGAGATCACGGAATACACGCTGTACTGCAGCATCACGAGGCGGTCGCAGACGCCGATCGCGAGCGCCCCGCCGGAGCCGCCCTCGCCGATCACGCAGCTCACGATCGGAACCGCGAGCTGCGCCATGTCGAACAGGTTGCGCGCGATCGCCTCGCTCTGGTTGCGCTCCTCCGAGCCCACGCCCGGGTAGGCGCCTGGCGTGTCGATCAGCGTGATCAGCGGCAGGCCGAAGCGCTCGGCCGTCAGCATCAGGCGCCGCGCCTTGCGGTAGCCCTCGGGCTTGGGCATGCCGTAGTTGCGGCGCACGCGCTCCTTGGTGTCGCGGCCTTTCTGCTGCCCGATCAGCATGAGGGGGACGCCCTCCAGCCGCGCCACGCCGCCGACGATCGACTGGTCGTCGGCGTACATGCGATCGCCGTGCAGCTCCTGGAACTCGGTGAATACGAGCGGGATGTAGTCGAGCGTGTAGGGCCGCTGCGGATGGCGCGCGAGCTGCGTGATCTGCCACGGGGTCAGGCTGGCGAAGATGCTGCCGGTGAGCGTGCGCGCCTTGGCGCGAAGCTTCTCGATCTCCTCGCCGGTGTTGAGTTCCGAGTCTTCCGCGAGGAACCGGAGCTCCTCGATCTTCGCCTCGAGCTCGGCGATCGGCTGCTCGAAATCCAGGAATTGCAGGGCCATGGGGGCAGTATAGAGCAACCCTTCTCGCGCGCCCGGCCGGCCGGGAACCCGCGCTCGCGCCGCCGCACGGGCGCGTACTTCAGTCGGTACGTGGACCGTATGCGAAGCGCAGCGCGTCGCGGCCCACCAGGCGGGCGAGATCGTCCACGACCGCCCGGCTCGGCCGGATCGCCCATTCGTCGGCGAGCCGGAGCGTGCCGCGCGCCTCGCCGCCGATCACGTGCACCTCGACCGCGCATTGCCCGCCGCGGCCGGCGCGCAGGACTTCCTCGAGCTCGGCGAACAGGCGCTCGCCGCCGCCGGCCGGCAGCCGGATCCTGAGCCGGCGCGCCTCGCGCTCGCGCAGTTCGCCGACCGGCGTCAGCTTCCTGGCGTTGATGCGCCAGTCGTCGATGAACTCGTCGTAGCGCAGCTGGCCCTCGACCACGAGGATCGCGTCGCGGGCGATGACGGAACGGTGCTGCTGCCAGACGTCGTCGAACAGGCTCACCTCGATGCGGGCGCTCCTGTCGTCGAGCACGAGCGTCATGCGCGAGCCGCGCCGGCGCATCTCGAGCACCAGGCCCGCGACCGTGACTGGCTTGCCGCCGCCGTAACGCGGCTCGCCGGCGGGCCGCGGCCCGCCGAGGTCGACGATGCGCGCCGGCGCGACCTGGCGCAGCTCCGCCTCGTATTCCGAGATCGGGTGACCGGACAGGAACAGGCCGAGCGTCTCGCGCTCGCCGGCGAGCAGCTCGGCGTCGCTCCATTCCGGCAGCTCGGGCATCTCGATCGCCGCGCGCCCGTCCGCCGAGGCGGGCCCGGCGAGTCCGCCGAACAGGTCGTCCTGGCCGGCGGCGTGGGCGCGCGTGCGCTGCTCGCCCAGCTGGATCGCGGCCGGCAGCGCGGCGGCGAGCGAGGCGCGGGTCTCGCCGAAGCCGTCGAAGCAGCCCGCCTTCAGCATCGCCTCCAGCGTGCGCTTGCCCGCGAGCCGGAGGTCCACGCGGCGGCACAAGTCGACCAGGCCGCGGAATTCCCCGCCCTGGCCGCGCTCGGAAACGATCGCGTCCACGGCGCCTTCGCCGACGCCCTTGATCGCGCCGAGACCGTAGCGAATCGTGCCGGGACCCGCGACCGTGAACGCGAAGCTCGAAGCGTTCACGTCGGGCGGCTGCACCTCGAGGCCGAGGCCCGCGCACTCGTCGATGAACGAGACCACTTTGTCCGTGTGCTCCATGTCGCAGGAGAGCACCGCCGCCATGAACGCCTCCGGGTAGTGCGCCTTGAGCCAGGCGGTCTGGTACGCGAGCAGCGCATATGCGACCGAATGCGACTTGTTGAAGCCGTAGCCGGCGAACTTCTCGATCAGGTCGAAGATGTAGCCGGCCCGTGCCGGCGGCACCCCGCGCGCGACCGCGCCGTCCACGAAGTTCGAGCGCTGCAGCGCCATCTCTTCAGGCTTCTTCTTGCCCATCGCGCGGCGCAGCAGGTCCGCCCCGCCCAGCGTGTAGCCGGACAGCACCTGCGCGATCTGCATCACCTGCTCCTGGTACAGGATGACGCCGTAGGTGGGCTTCAGGATCTCGGCGAGGCTCGGGTGCAGGTAGTCGATGGTGCCGGCCGCGCGGCCGTGCTTGCGCGCGATGAAGTCGTCCACCATGCCCGACTGCAGCGGTCCGGGCCGGAACAGCGCGACCAGCGCCACGATGTCGTCGAAGCGGTCGGGCTGCAGCTTGCGCACGAGATCCGTGATGCCGCGCGACTCGAGCTGGAAAATCGCGGTGGTGCGGCCCGACTTCAGCAGCCTGAACGTCTCGGCGTCGTCGAGCGGCAGCCGCGCGAGGTCGAGCGGCGCCTCGCCGGCCGCGAGCCGCTTCGCGTTGATCAGGCGCACGGCCCAGTCGATGATCGTGAGCGTCCTGAGCCCGAGAAAATCGAACTTGACCAGGCCCACCTGCTCGACGTCGTCCTTGTCGAACTGGGTCACGAGGCTCGCGCTTCCGGCCTCGCAATAGAGGGCGGTGAAGTCGGTCAGCGGCGTCGGCGCGATGACAACGCCGCCGGCGTGGGTTCCGGCATTCCTGGCGAGCCCCTCCAGCCGCTTCGCGAGCTCGATGAGGTCGCGCACTTCGTCCTCGCCGGCGTGGCGCCGCGCGAGCTCCGGTTCCTTCTGCAGCGCGTCCTCGAGCGTGATGCCGAGCTCGAACGGGATCAGCTTGGCGACGCCGTCCACGAACAGGTAGGGAAGTCCCAGGACGCGGCCGACGTCGCGCACCACCGCGCGCGCGGCCAGCGATCCGAAGGTGATGATCTGCGACACGCGGTCGCGCCCGTATCGTCCCGCGACGTAGTCGATGACCTGGTCGCGGCGCGACATGCAGAAATCGATGTCGAAATCGGGCATCGACACGCGCTCGGGGTTCAGGAAGCGCTCGAACAGCAGGTCGTGGCGGATCGGGTCCAGATCGGTGATGCCGAGCGACCAGGCGACCACGGAGCCGGCGCCCGAGCCGCGCCCGGGCCCGACCGGGATGTCGTGCTCGCGGGCCCAGCGGATGAAGTCGGCGACCACGAGGAAATAGCCCTCGAATCCCATGGCGCAGATCACGCCGAGCTCGCGCTCGAGCCGCTCGCGATACGGCCCGGCTTCGGCCGCCTCCGCGCCGACGCGGCGCGCGAGCCCCTCCGCCGCGAGGCGCGCGAGATAATCCGGCGCGCCGCTGCCGTCGGGCACCTCGTACGCCGGCATGAAAATCCCGCCGAGGGCGAGTGGCAGCGAGCAGCGCCGCGCGATCTCGACGCTGTTTTCGAGCGCTTCCGGCAAATCGGCGAACAGCGCCGCCATCTCGTCCGGGGACTTCAGGTACTGCTCCGCGCTGTAGCGCCGCGGCCGGCCCGGGTCATCGAGGCGGTGGCCGTCGTGGATGCACACGCGCGCCTCGTGGGCCTCGAATTCGTCGCGTCCCAGGAAGCGCACGTCGTTGGTCGCGACGATGGCGGCCGGCCGGCGCGCGATGAGCGCGAGTACGCCCGCGATGTGCGCCTCCTCGCCCGGCCTGCCCGTGCGCTGCACCTCCAGGTAATAGCGATCTCCGAACAGCGCCTGCCAGCGCGCCAGCAGCGCCTCGGCCTCGCTCGCGCGCCCGGCGAGCAGCGCACGGCCGACGTCGCCTTCGGCGGCTCCCGACAACGCGATCAGCCCGGCGGTCGATTCCGGATCCAGCCAGCCACGCGCGGCCAGGGGCCGGCCGCTGCCCTGGCCTTCCTGGTAGCTGCGCGATACCAGGCGCGCGAGATTGCGGAAACCCGCCGTGTCCTGCGCGAGCAGCGTCAGCAGCGACGGCTCGCCGCCGTCCTGGAGCCAGAGATCCGCGCCGATCACCGGTTTCACGCCGCGCCTCCCGGCCTCGCGGTGGAACTTCACCATCGCGAACAGATTGCCGTGGTCAGTGAGCGCGACGGCGGGCATGCCGGCCGCCGCGGTCGCCTGCATCAGTCGCGGCACGCGCACGATGCCGTCCACGAGCGAGTACTCCGTGTGGAGACGCAAGTGGACGAAGGGGGAACTGCCCGGGCGGGCCTCGGCGGGTCGCATGCCCGGAATCTTACCGCCTGAGCGGCGCAAAGCTCTGCCGGTGCAGCCTGCAGGGACCGTGCTGCGCCAGGCAATCCAGGTGGCCCGCCGTCGCGTAGCCCTTGTGGCGCTCGAAACCGTAGCCCGGATAATGGCCCGCGACGCGGGTCATGAACGCGTCACGCGCGACTTTCGCGAGAATCGATGCAGCGCTGATCTCGGCCACGAGCGCGTCGCCCCGCACCACCGCCTGGATGCCGCAGCCCAGCCCGAGCATCGCGCTGTCCGGGCAGCGATCGCCGTCCACCCGGACCTGGGCGGGCCTGACCGCGAGCCCCAGCAGGGCCCGACGCATCGCGAGCAGCGACGCTTCGAGGATGTTGAGGACATCGATCTCGCCGGCGTCGACCCAGCCGATGGCCCAGGCGACCGCCCGTGTCCGGATCCTCGGCGCAAGCCGTGCCCGCTCAGCGGGCTGCAGCTCCTTGGAATCGCGCAGGCCGGGAATCCGCCGTCGGGCATCGAGAATTACCGCGGCGGCGACCACCGGGCCGGCGAGCGGACCCCGGCCCGCCTCGTCGACCCCTGCCGTGAGGCCGCCGGCGAGCCGCGGGCACGGACCCCGCCAACGCGTCACGGGGCGCCTGCCCGGGCGAGGCCCAGGATGGCCTCGGCGGCCTCGGCGCTGGCGCCTTGCCGTAATTGCCTGTGAATGTCCGTAAACAGCACTTCCACCTGCGCCGCAGCCCCGGGGTCGTCCAGCCATCGGCCGAGCTCGCGCCCGAGCCGTTCCGGCGTGACTTCCCGCTGCGCGAGCTCCGGTACCACGCGCCGGCCCGCCAGCAGGTTCGGTTGGGCGAAAAACGGTGCTTTCAGGAGGCCGAGGCTTCGCAGCGCAAATGCCGTCAGCGCTCCCAGGCGATAGGCGACCACCATCGGCCGCTTGCAGAGCAGGGCCTCGAGCGTCGCCGTGCCCGAAGCGACCAGCACGACGTCGGCAGCCGTCAGTGCCCGTTGCGATTGCCCCTCCACCAGCGTGACCGCAACGCCCGGCGCTTTGTGCGCGAGCGCGCGCTCGAACGCCGCCCGGGTCTTCGGTCCGGCGAGCGCGGCGACGAAAGTGAGTCCCCGCCGGCGTCCGGCGAGCCAGGCGATGGCGCCGGCAAAATCCGCGCCGAGCCGGTCCACCTCGCCCGCGCGGCTGCCCGGCAGGACGGCGACCACGCGCGCGGCATCGTCGATCCCGAGCGCGCGTCGTGCCGCAGCCCGGTCCGGCACCAGCGGGAACTGGTCCGCGAGGGGGTGACCGACGAAAACCGCCCTGAGTCCGGCCGCGTCGTACACGCTGCGCTCGAATGGCAGCAGGCACAGCACCAGGTCCAGGTATTTCGCCATGCGCGCCGCCCGGCCGCTGCGCCAGGCCCAGACCTGCGGGCTCACGTACTGCACCGTACGAATGCCGGCGGCGTGCAGCGCGGGCGCGAGCCCCAGGTTGAATTCCGGCGCGTCGATGCCGACGAAGACGTCGGGCCGCAGCTCGAGCAGCGCGTCGCGCACGCGGCGGCGCAGCCCCAGCAGGCGCGGCAGGTGATGCAGCACCTCGAACAGGCCCATCACCGCGAGTTCCTCGGAATCCGCGAGGCACTCGCAACCGGCCGCCTTCATGCGCGGGCCGCCGACGCCGACGAAGCGCACCCCGGGCGCGGCGGCGCGGATGTCGTCGATGAGGGCGGCGCCGAGGTTGTCGCCCGATGACTCGCCGGCGACGAGGCCGATCGTGACGGAATGAAGGGGACGCGCCCCTTTGGCGTCTGCGTGCATGTTCGTCGAGCGACCTTCTCCGTCGAAGGGGCGCGTCCCCTTCATTCCCTCAGCGGATGATGCTGCGTTCGCTGGCCGCGAGGAAGTCCACGAATGGGCGGATTTCGGGCTGTTCCGGCGCGACTGCCTTGAGCCGTTCGGCGGCCTCGGCCAGCTTCAGCTTCGACCGGTAGAACAGCCGGTAGGCGCTCTTGATGTTCGCGATCTGGGCGGCGTCGTATCCGCGGCGCTTGAGCCCCTCGCTGTTGACGCCTTTCGGCTGCGCCGGGCTGCCGGCAACCATCACGAACGGCGGCACGTCGCGGGTGACCGCGGCGTTGTTGGCGAGAAATGCGTGCGATCCCACCTTGCAGAACTGGTGAATGCCGGCGTAGCCGGAAAGGATTACCCAGTCGCCGAGCTCGACGTGGCCGGCCAGGGCCGTGCAGTTGGCCATGATGCAGTGATCGCCGACGATGCAGTCGTGGGCCACGTGCGAGTACGCCATGAACAGGCAGTCGCTGCCGATCCGGGTCTCGCCGCGCCCGCCGGCCGTGCCGCGATTGATGGAGCAGAATTCGCGGAACACGTTGCCGTCGCCGACGATGAGCCGGGTCGGCTCACCCGCGTATTTCCGGTCCTGCGGCGCGTCGCCGATCGACGCGAACTGGAAGACCTTGTTGTCGCGGCCGAGCGTCGTCGGGCCGTTGATGACGGCGTGCGGTCCCACCCAGGTGCCGGCTCCGATCTTCACGCCCGTGCCGATCACCGTGAATGCGCCGATCGCGACGCCCTCGGCAATCTCGGCGTCCGGCGCGACGATCGCGCGCGCGTCGATCAAGGCTTGACCTCGGGCGCGACCATCATGGTGGCGGAGGCGGCGACCAGGCCGTCCACTTCCGCGACCGTCTCGAACTTCCAGATGCCGCGCAGCGCCCGTGCGAGCGTCGCCTTCAGCACCAGCCGGTCGCCCGGCACCACCGGCCGCCGGAAACGGGCCTTGTCGATGCCGACGAAATAGAACCGCGAGCTCTCGTCTGGCACCACGCCCGCGGTCTTGAATGCGAGGATGCCGGCTGCCTGCGCCAGCGCCTCCAGGATGATGACGCCCGGCATTACGGGATTGCCGGGAAAATGCCCCGGAAAGAACGGTTCGTTCACGGTCACGTTCTTGATCGCCTCGATGCGCTGGCCCGGGACGCACTCGATCACGCGATCCACCAGCAGGAACGGGTAGCGATGCGGCAGCTGCGCCAGCACCTCCTGCGATGTCCATCGGGAAGCCCTCGTTCATTCCTCGTCTCCCTCCCCGGCCGCCGCGGGCACGCGTGTCGAGGCGCCGCAGCCGCGCGACCGTGCGCCGCCACTTCGCCGCTTCGACCGCGGGAATCCCCGACGAGTACATGCCCGGTCCCGGCAGCGAATGCGACACCATCGACAGGCCCGTGACGATCACGCCGTCGCCAATTACGAGGTGGCCGACGATGCCGACCGCGCCGCCGATCATGCAGCGGCTGCCGATGACCGCGCTGCCCGAGATCCCGACGCAGGCCGCGATCACGGTATGCGCCCCGATGCGGCAGTTATGGCCGACCTGCACCTGGTTGTCCAGCTTGACGCCGTCGCCGATGACGGTGTCCTCGATCGTGCCGCGGTCGATCGTGGTGTTGGCGCCGACGTCCACGTCGTCGCCGAGGCGCGACGCTGCCGAGGTGCGGCAGTTTTACGTAGCCGTCCGTATCCGGCGCGAAGCCGAAGCCGTCGCTGCCGATGACGGCGCCGGCCTCGAAACTGCAGCGTCGGCCGATCACGACGTCGTGGCAAATGGTGACCCCCGACTGCAGCCGGCAGTCGTCGCCGAGACGGGCGTCCGCCTCGATCACGGCGTGCGGGCCGATGGAGCAGCGCTCGCCGATCACCGCGCCCGCCCCCACGACTGCATGCGGACCGACCCAGGCTGACGCGGCCACCTCGGCTGACGGTGCAATCGCCGCGCTTTGCGCGCGCCCGGGCGCCACCGCCGGCAGCGGATGCAGGGCCTGGGCGATGCGCGCGAAAGCGGCATATGGGTTTGCGCCGAGGAGCGCGGCGACCGGGCAGGCGTCGGCGAGTTCGCGCGGCAGCACGACGGCGGTCGCACGGGTCGCGGCCAATGCCGGCCGATGCTTCGCGCCGGTGCAGAAGGAGAGCGTGCCCGGCGTCGCGCCGGCGAGCGAAGCCACGCCGGCGACGGTTTGCGAAGGATCGCCGACGAGGTCGAGTCCGAAGCGGACCGCGATCTCGCCGAGCGTCATCGCCATCGCGGCGCTCCCCTGCGGCCGCCCGGGCTCAGGGCTTGGGCGGTGCCGCTGCCGCCGCCGGCGCCTTGGCCTTGATCGCGGCGACCAGCTGCGGCGTGATGTCGATGCCGTCGGCCGCGAACAGCACGCCGTCGCTGACGATGAGCTGGTAGCCATTCGCGCGGGCGTAGGCCTGGACTTCCTGGAGCAGTGCGCGCTGCATCTTGCCGACTTCCTCGTTGCGGCGCAGGTTCAGGTCTTCCTGCAGCTCCTTGAAGCGGCGGTTGACGTTGAGCTCGAGGTCGCGCGCCTCGCGCTCGGTGCGCAGGCGGTCCGCCTCCGACATCACGGCGGCTTCCTTCTGGAGCTTGTCGTTCTTCTCCTGCAGCGTTTTCTGCTGCGCGGCGACGTCGCGCTGGCGCGGCAGGAATTCGGCCTCGAGCGCCGCCTGCGCGGCCTTTGCCTGCGGCGACTCCTCGAGCAGCCGGCCGAAGTTGACGAAACCGATCTTGAGGGCCTGGGCCCCCGCGGTCGGCGCCCCCGCGAGGGCGGCCGCGACGATCAGCGCGCAGGTTGCGATTTGCCTTGTCATATGTCTCATCTTGCCTCGATTGTCAGAATGCGGACCCGATCGTGAACTGGAAGCGCTCCACCTCGTCCGGGTAACGGATGGCGTCGCCCTTGTACTCGTTCAGCGGGAGGCCGTAGCTGAACCGGAAGATGCCCAGCGGCGCGAACCATTGGATGGCCAGGCCGGCGGACTGCTTCAACTCATTGTAATCGAACTCGTAATCGACCGGCGTCCTGCCGTCGCGGCCGACGAAATTGATGCCGGTGCCCTGCGAGAACACGTTGCCGATGTCGAAGAAGGCGCTGATACGCGTGCTAGCGCGCCACTTGTCCGGCACCGGGAACAGCAGCTCCGCGCGACCGACCACCTTCAGGTTGCCGCCGTAGGGGTTGCCGAAGCCGTCTTTCGGGCCGAGGCGGCTCTCGGAAAAGGCGCGCACCGTGTCCGGGCCGCCCGCGAAGAACTGCCGGTACGGGGGCAGCGAGGTCGTGTCCTTGCCGATTGCGTCGCCGAAGGCGATGTTTGCGGCAAATGCCAGGGTCCACTGCTTCCACACCGGCACCAGCTGCAGGTAGTCGTAGCGCAGGGTGTAGTAGTCGACCTCGCTGCCGGGCGCCGTGACGGCGAGGCTGAGCGAATGTTGCAGGCCGCGGTCCGCGAAGATCGAGCGGTTGCGCGAGTCGAAATACCAGCTTCCGACCAGCTCGAAGGTATCGAACTTGGACCCGTACAGGATCGTGTCGACGACCGTCGGGTCGTCGCCGGGTACGACCGGCGGGATCTCGCGCTCAATCACTTTCGTGTACGGATTGCCGTTTGCCCGTACCCAGTCGACCGCCTCCGGCGCGCTGGCGGCGGGATTCACGATCAGGTCCGAGCGCTGCGCGATCAGGCCGAACCGCAGGCCCTGGTATTCGGTGATCGGGTAGCCGTACTCGAGCGTGCCCGACATGGTCGTGGTCGAGAAATCGGAGGCGGCCGAGACGTATTGCGTCACGTCGCGGTACTGGACCCCGATCGTGCGCGAAACGCCGTCGATGTTCGTGTAGGGGTCGGTATGCGACAGGCTGTAGGTCTTTGAGTACCTGCCCGCGACCAGCTCGAGCGCCACCCGCTCGCCCGAGCCCATGAAATTAGAGTGCACGAAGCTGCCGTTCAGCATGAAGGACTGCGACTCGGAGTAGCCGATGCCGCCGCTGAACTGGCCCGGCAGGCCTTCCTTGATGTCGTAGTCGACGTCGACGAGGTCGGGCGTTCCGGCGACCGGCTTGGTCTCGAAATCGACCTTCTCGATGTACGGCAGGCGCTGCAGCCGCTCCTTGGAGCGCTCGAGCAGCGCATTCGAGAGGTAGGAGCCCTCCATCTGGCGCAGTTCGCGACGCAGCACGGCGTCATCGATCGCACTGGTATTGATGAAGTTGATGCGGCGCACGTAGGCGCGGTTGCCGGCGTCGACGAAGAAGGTCAGGTCGATCGTCTTCGTGTCCTCGTGCGCCGTGGGCACCGGGTCGATCTTGGCGAAGGCGTAGCCGTCGGCGCCGAGCCGGTAGGAGATCAGTTCCTGCGACTGCGTGATGAGCTTGCGCGAGTAGGTCTGGCCCGGCTGCACCAGCAGCAGGCGCTTGAGCTGCTCCTCCGGCACCTTCATGGTGCCCGCGAGCTTCACCTCGCCGACCTTGTAGACCTCGCCTTCGTGCAGGTTCATGGTAATGAAGATGTCGTCCATCTCCGGCGCGATCGCGACCTGCGTCGATTCCACCGCGAAGTTGGCATAGCCGCGGTCCTGGTAATAGGACGTCAGCTTCTCCATGTCGCCCTGCAGCGATTCGCGCGAATAGCGGTCGTCCTGCTTGTACCAGGACAGCCAGTTCGGCGTGGTCAGCTCGAACTGGTCGAGCAGTTCCTTGTCGTCGTAGACGCTGTTGCCGACGAGGTTGATCTGCCGGATCTGGGCGCGCTTGCCCTCGACGATGTCGATCTTGATGCGGACCTTGTTGCCCGGCACTTCCTCGACCTTCGGGTCGATTCGAACGGCGTACTTGCCGCGGCTGAAGTACTGGTCGGTCAGGAAGCCGCGCACTTCCTCCAGCACCGAGCGGTCGAAAGTCTTGCCGGTCGCGAGCCCGACGCCGCGCAGCGATTTTTGCAGGTCCTCGGTCTTGAGGTCCTTGTTGCCCGAGAGCTCGAAGCTCTCGATGGAGGGCCGCTCGCGCACCACGACCACCAGCGTCGAGGCGTCGCGACGCATCTCGATGTCGCTGAAGAAGCCGGTCGCGAACAGCGCACGGATGGCCTCCTGGACGTGGCGCTCGTCGAGGCGGTCGCCGATGTTGATGGGCAGGTAGTTGTAGACCGTGCCTTCCGAGATCCGCTGCAGGCCCTCGACCCGGATGTTGCCCACGGTGAAGTCGGCCGCGGCCTGCGCGCCGGCGCCTCCCGCGAGGGCGAGGAGGACCGCCGCGATGCCGGTCCTCGGCACGATTGCGCGGTGCCACCGTCGCATCAGCCGAACAGCCTGGAAATGTCGTTGTAGAACGCAAACCCCATCAGGCAGACCAGCATCGCTATGCCGACTTTCTGCCCGAGCAGCTGGGCTTTCATCGAAAGTGGCGCACCTTTCGCCATTTCGGCGAGCTGGAACACCACTTGGCCCCCGTCCAGGACCGGCACCGGCAGCAGGTTCAGTACGCCGAGGGAGATCGAAACCAGCGCCAGGAACGCGAGATAGTAGGTGAAGCCCTCGGTCGCGGTCAGCCCGGCGTACTGGGCGATGTTGATCGGCCCCGATATGTTCTTGGTGGACACGTCGCCCGAGACCATGCGCCAGAGGAAGCGCACGGTGAGCGCGCTCTTCTGCCAGGTCTCGCGCACCGCCGGCCCAATCGCGGCCAGCGGCCGGTAGTGCTCCACGGTGCGCATCGATTCGGGGTAGGCAACGCTGCCGACGGGCGGAAGCACGACGCCGACGCGGCCAATCGTGCGGCCATCGACCGGCACGGCTTTCGGCACGACCCGGAATTCGCGGCGTTCGCCGTCGCGCAGGACGGCAATGCGGGTCGGCTGCCCGGCACGGCCGCTCACCTGGTCGACGAAGGCGTCGCGGTCGTGGACCGGGCGGCCTTCGACCTCGATGATCCGGTCGCCGGTCCGGATCCCCGCTGCAGCCGCGGGCTCGCCCGCCGTCACCTCGCCCGCTACGACCTGCTGCGCCGGGTGCCAGAATGAGAACCCGAGGCCGGCCAGCAGCATCCCCGGCTCGGTGAGCGCGCGGCGCTCGCCTTCCGGGACGCGAAGCGCGAGTTTCCGGGCGCCGCCGCGCTCCTCGCGTACCTCGATTGCCACGCTGCCTTCGCCGACGACGGCATCGAGGATCGCGAGCACCGCGGCCTCCTGCGTCGCGGTCGGCTCGCCGGCAACGGCGATGATCGTGTCCCCGGGGCGCAGGTCCGCGTGCGCTGCGTAGGAATTCGGCGCGATATCGCCAATGAGCGGCGTCAGGCCGGGAATGCCCTGCAGGAAGAGGATCCAGTAGGCGGCGACCGCGAACAGGAAGTTCGCGCCGGGTCCCGCCAGCAGCACGGCGATGCGGGCGATCGCCGGGCGGCGATTGAAGGCGCGATGCGCCTCGCCAGCGGGCACCGGACCGTCACGCTCGTCGAGCAGGCGCACATAGCCGCCGAGGGGGACCGCCGCCAGCACGTACTCGACCTGGTCGGCGTCGCGGCTGATGCGTGTCAGGAGCGGCCTGCCAAATCCGAGCGAAAACCGCAGCACCTTGAACCCGAGCCGGCGCGCGACCCAGAAGTGACCGAACTCGTGCACCGTGACGAGGATGCCGATCGCGACGACGAACGCCGCGATGGAGGTGAGGATGCTGCCGGTCATGCGCCCGCGACCTTCCTGGCGCCGAGGGCGGCATGCGCACGGTCGCGCGCCCAGGCGTCCGCCGAAAGCGCATCGTCAAGGCTACGCACCGGCCCCGCCTCGTGCTGTTGCAACACGCTCTCAATGACTGCCGCGATGCCGGCAAAGTTCAGCCGCCGGCCAAGAAAGGCGGCGACCGCGACTTCGTTTGCCGCGTTCATGACGGCCGGCAGCGTGCCGCCCGACCGGGCCACGGTCCGGGCAATATTCAGGCAAGGAAATCTTTCCAAATCAGGGGCTTCGAAAGACAACTTCCCAATTTCCACGAGGTCCAGCGGCGATGCGCCGGAAGCGATTCGCTGCGGCCAGCCAAGCGCGTGCGCAATCGGAACCCGCATGTCCGGCTGGCTCATGCCGGCGATCACGGCGCCATCGTCGAATTCGACCAGTGCGTGGACGATGCTTTGCGGATGAATCACCACGCCAACCCGGTCGGGCGCCACGGAAAACAGGTGGCAGGCCTCGATCAGTTCGAGCCCCTTGTTCATGAGCGTGGCCGAATCGACCGAGATCTTCGGGCCCATGCGCCAGTTCGGGTGCGCGATCGCCTGCTCGGGCGTGACGCCGGCAAGGTCTTCGCGGCGCGTGCGCAGGAACGGCCCGCCGGACGCCGTCAGCACGATGCGCGCGACGCCCGCAGGCGGCACGCCCGTTGCGCCGCCCGCGGGCAGGCACTGGTAGGCGGCATTGTGCTCGCTGTCGATCGGCAGGATCGTCGCGCCCGATCGTCGCGCCTCGTCGAGCAGCAACGGGCCGGCGAGGACGAGCGACTCCTTGTTGGCGAGCAGCAGCTGCTTGCCCGCCGCGGCAGCCGCGAGGGTCGCGGCAAGCCCGGCTGCGCCGACGATCGCCGCCATCACGGCCTGCGCCTCAGGCAGCGCCGCAACGGTCGCCAACGCGTCGGGTCCCGCGATCACGCGGGTTGCGATGCCCTCGGACGCAAGGCGTGAGGCGAGCTTTGCCGCGGCTGCCCGCTCGGCGAGCGCTGCGACCTCGGGCCGGTGACGGGCGACCTGCGCGTACAGCGCATCGTGATTCGAGTGCGCGGCGAGTGCGACGATGCGAAAGCGGTCCGGATGCCGCGCGACGACGTCGAGCGTGGCTTCGCCGACGGTGCCGGTCGACCCGAGGATCGCGACGCCCTTCATGCCGCGAACCCGAGCCACCCGAGCCCGAGCGCGAGCAGCGGCACGGACGAAGTCAGGCTGTCGATGCGGTCGAGCATGCCGCCGTGTCCCGGCAGCAGGCTGCCGCTGTCCTTGAGGCCGGCCTGCCGCTTGAACATGCTTTCGAGCAGGTCGCCGACGACCGACACCAGGATCGCCGCGACGCAGAGCGACAGGAAGCCGAGCGGCGGCAGGTCGAACCGGACCAGCGCCGCGAGCGCGACGCCAAATCCCGCCGCCAGCCCGCCCAGCACGCCTTCCCAGGTCTTGTTCGGGCTCACGACCGGCGCGAGGCGCAGGCGCCCGAAGCGCCGTCCCGCGAAATAGGCGCCAATGTCGGCCGCCCAGGCCAGCAGCAGCACGAAGACCACCAGCTCGCGGCCGTGGCCGTCCTGCAGGTAGAGATGCGCGAGCGCGAGCCAGGTGGGCGCGAGCGCCCACAGGCCGGCGAGCGCGGCGAGCGCATTCGCGCGAAAACCGGGTGCGAACACGATCCAGAGGAAGAGCGGGATCCATCCGAGCATCGTAATGAGCATGGCGCGCCCGAAATCTTCCGGCGAACCCGTCGCCTGCCACAGCGCGGCCATCGCGACCGCGGCTACGGCCACATAGCCCGCGCGCGCTGCCGGCCTCGCGAGTCCCGCGAGTTGGGACCACTCCCAGGCTCCCGTCAGCAGCCATGCCGCGAGCGCCAGCACGGCGAGCTTCTGCGGCAGCGCGACCAGCACCAGCGTGAGCACGGCGATCAGGCCGACGGCCGTCAGGATGCGCTGGCCGAGCATCAGTTTGCCTTCGCTGCGCCGGTGACGCGGCCGAAGCGCCGCTCGCGGCCGCCGAAATCGGCCAGCGCAGCCGCGAGGCAGGCGGCGTCGAAATCAGGCCACAGCGTGTCGGTGAACCACAGCTCGGTGTAGGCGAGGTCCCAGAGCAGGAAATTGCTGATGCGGCGCTCGCCGCCGGTGCGGATGAAAAGGTCGGGCGCCGGGCGTCCCGCGTTGGCGAGGCCCTCGGCCAGCGCCGTCTCGTCGATCGACGCCGGGTCGCGACGGCCGGCGGCGCTCTCCTCGGCCAGGCGCCGCGCGGCCTGCACGATGTCCCAGCGCCCGCCGTAGGCGACCGCGATCACGAGGTCCAGCCGGTCCCGGGACTCGGTCCTGGCCTCCGCGGAGGCCATGCGCTCGGCCAAAGCCGGCGCCAGCCGCGCCCGCTCGCCGATGAAGCGGATGCGCACGCCGTTGGCATCGAGCTCGGCCACTTCGCGGTCGAGCGCCTCGAGGAAGAGCTGCATCAGCATCCCGACCTCGCCCGCCGGGCGGCGCCAGTTCTCGCTCGAGAAGGCGAACAGGGTGAGCGCGCTGACGCCGCGACGGACGCACTCCTCGATCGTCGCGCGCACGGCCTGGGTGCCGGCGCGGTGGCCGGCGATCCGGGGCAGCGAGCGCTGCTCGGCCCAGCGGCCGTTGCCGTCCATGATCACGGCGACGTGCCGCGGCACGACGCCTGTGCCCGACGCTTGCGGAGCTGCTGCCGGCATCTCAGACCTGCAGCAGCTCTTTTTCTTTCTCGGCCAGCACCTGGTCGATGTCGTGCACGTGCCGGTCGGTCAGCTTCTGGATTTCTTCCTGGGCGCGGCGGTCGTCGTCCTCGGAGATGAGCTTCTCCTTCAGCATGTCCCTGAGCTCGTTCATCAGGTCGCGGCGCACCGCGCGCACGGCGACCCGCGCGTTTTCCGCCTCGTGGCGCGCGACCTTGGTGAGTTCCTTGCGGCGCTCCTCGGTCATCGGCGGCAGCGGCAGCCGGATCACCTGCCCCGCGGTGTTGGGCGTGAGCCCGAGGTCCGACTTCATGATCGCCTTTTCGACCGCGGCAACCGCGCCCTTGTCCCAGGGCGACACGACCAGCGTGCGCGAATCCTCGACGCTCACGGTGGCGACCTGGTTGATCGCCATCTCGGAGCCGTAATACTCGACCTTGATGCCGTCGAGCAGCCCGACGTTCGCGCGGCCCGTGCGCATCTTCCGGTAATGGTCCTTGAGGAGCGCGACGCACTTCGACATGCGCTGCGTCGCATCGCGGCTCATTTCGTCCTGCATGTGACCGTTCCCTTCCCGCCTACAAGCCGTTCGCGACCAGCGTGCCGACGTCTTCTCCGCCGACGATCCTGAGCAGGTCGCCCTCGTTCGCCAGGTTGAAAACCCGCAGCGGCAACGCATTGTCCCGGCACATCACGATCGCGGTCGCGTCCATGACCGTGAGCCTGTCGTCCAGCACCTTGTCGAAGGACAGTGCCCGGTAGCGCTTCGCCTTCGGGTTGCGGGCCGGGTCGTCGTCGTAGATGCCGTTGACCTTGGTCGCCTTGAGCAGGAGGTCCGCGCCGATCTCGATGGCGCGCAGCGCCGCCGCGGTATCGGTGGTGAAGAACGGGTTGCCGGTGCCGGCCGCGAAAATCACGCAGCGTCCCTTCTCGAGGTGGCGCACGGCGCGCCGGCGGATGTAGTCCTCGCAGACTTCCTGGACGCGTACCGCCGACATGACGCGGGCGTAGCTGCCGACCGACTCGAGCGCGTCCTGCATCGCGAGCGCATTCATGACGGTCGCGAGCATGCCCATGTGGTCCGCGGTCACGCGGTCCATGCCGGCGCGCGCGAGGCCCGCGCCGCGGAAGATGTTGCCGCCGCCGATCACCACGGCGACCTGGATGTCGCGCGCCAGCACGTCGCGGATCTCGTTCGCGATGCGCTTCAGGATTTCGGGGTCGATCCCGTAATCGGCGGCACCGAGCAGCGCCTCGCCGCTGATCTTGAGCAGAATCCGCGCCAGCGGCACGGTGCCGGGTCGTAGATTCGTAGATTCGGCGGCTGTCACTTTGTCGGCCCCTTCAGTCGGTGTCCCGTATCTACGAATCCACGACCCGGCACCATCTTAAACGGTATCAGGCGCTGCCCTTGGCGGCCTCGACCTGCGCCATCACTTCGGCGGCGAAATTGTCCTGTTTTTTCTCGATGCCCTCGCCGACCTCGTAGCGCAGGAAGCCGGTGACCTGCGCATTCGCGCGGGCCAGCAGCTCACCGACGGTCGTGTCCGGGTCCTTCACGAACGGCTGCCCGGTCAGGCAGATCTCCGCGAGGTACTTGCGCAGCCGCCCTTCGACCATCTTGTCGACGATCGCGGCGGGCTTGCCTTCGGCGGCCGCCTGGGCGGCGAGGATCTCGCGCTCCTTGGCGACGACGTCGGCGGGCACGCCGGCGGGATCCACGAACTGCGGGTTCGAGGCCGCGACATGCATCGCGAGGTCGCGCGCGAGCGCCTCGTCGCCGCCCTTCAGCGCGACGATGACGCCGATGCGCGTGCCGTGCACGTAGCTGCCGATGCGCTCGGGCGCCTGCAGCACCGCCGCCCGGCGCACGTCGATCTTCTCGCCGATCCTGGCGACGAGGTCCCGGCGCCGGTCATCGACGCTCACCCCGCTCGCAAGCGCAAGGCCGGCAGGTGCGCCGGCAGCCTCCGGCGAGGCGAGCGCGGCACGCGCAACCTCCGCCGCGAAGGCCTGGAATTCCGGCTGGCGGGCGACGAAATCCGTCTCGCTGTTGACTTCCACGAGCACCGCCGAGAGCCCGTCGCCGGCCAGCGCCGTCGCGATCGTGCCTTCGGCCGCGATGCGCCCCGCCTTCTTGTCGGCCTTGGCGAGGCCCGCCTTGCGCATGATCTCGGCGGCCGCATCGAGGTCGCCGCCCGTTTCCACGAGCGCCTTCTTGCACTCCATCATCCCGGCGCCCGTGCGTTCGCGCAGCGTCTTGACCGATTCAGCCGTGATCGTCATCGTCAGTCCCCGCTCTTTTCGGCCTTGCGCGCCGCCGGCTTGCGACGGGCCGCAGGCTTGGCGGCAGCGGCGCCCGCCGCCTCGTCCACGACCGGCTCGTCGTCGGCGACGTCGACCACGGTCTCCGCCGCGCCGACCGGCGGCATCGTTGCGGCCGACGAAGTCTCGGCCGACTGCCGGGCGCGGGCGGGCGCCCTGCGGCGCACGTTCGCGGCCTTGCGGGGTCCGCGGCCCGCCGACTTGCGGCGCGGCTGCCCGGCCTCGTCGAGTTCCACGAACTCGTCCTCGCCCGCCGGCATCGCCGGCACGGCCGACTTGCCCTCGATCACGGCGTCGGCAATGCCCGCGGCGTAGAGCTGGATCGCCTTCATGGCGTCGTCGTTCCCGGGCACCACGTAGTCGATGCCGTCGGGGCTGCAGTTGCTGTCGACGATGGCGACCACCGGGATGCCGAGCTTGCGCGCCTCGTGTACCGCGATCTCCTCGTGACCCACGTCCACGACGAACAGCGCATCGGGCAGCGCGTTCATGTCCTTGATGCCACCGAGGCTGCGATTCAGCTTTTCCATCTCGCGACGGAGCATCTGCGCCTCTTTCTTGTTGCGGCGCTCCAGCGCGCCCGACTCGCGCAGCTCCTCGAGCTCCTGCAGCCGCTTGATGGACTGCCGGATCGTCTTGAAGTTGGTGAGCATGCCGCCCAGCCAGCGCTGGTTGACATAGGGCATGCCGCAGCGGGACGCCTCGGACTGGATCGCATCCCGGGCGCTGCGCTTGGTGCCGACGAAAAGCAGCCGGCCGCCGTCGGCGACCACGCTCTTCACGAAGCCGGCGGCATCGTTATAGAGCGGCAGCGACCGCTCGAGATTGATGATGTGAATCTTGTTGCGTTCGCCGAAGATGAACGGCGCCATCTTCGGGTTCCAGAAGCGGGTCTGATGACCGAAATGAACCCCCGCCTCAAGCATCTGCCTCATGGACAGGCTGGCCATGATCACTCCTTATCGGGTTAGCCCTCCGCGAATCCGCATGCGGCAACCGGTCAAGGGACCCGGCACCCCGCCGCACGTGACGATTCGCGTGTGGATTTGGTTGAGAAAAAACGCCGCGCTTTATACCATCTTTGTCCCGTCGAAACAACGCGATAGGCGCATTCAAGCCGGCCCCTGCGGCCTTAACCCATGTTGATGCCAAGCCATACCCGGGTCTCGGTCAAGACCACCTCCGAACAGGAGGCGATGCGCGTCGCCGGCCGCCTCGCCGCCGACGTCCTCGACATGATCGGCCCGCACGTCCGGGCCGGCGCGACCACGGCTGAAATCGACCGGATTTGCCACGACTACATCGTGGATACCCAGAAAGCCATACCGGCCCCGTTGAATTACAAGGGATTTCCGAAGTCCGTCTGCACCTCGGTCAATCACGTCGTGTGCCACGGCATCCCGGGAGAGAAGGTCCTGAAGGCGGGGGATATCGTCAATGTGGACGTGACCGTCATCAAGGACGGTTTCCACGGCGACACCAGCCGCATGTTCTTCGTCGGCGACGCCTCGATCCAGGCCCGGCGCCTGTGCGAGGTCGGCTTCGAGGCCATGTGGCGCGGCATCCGCACGATCCGGGCCGGGACCCGCCTTGGGGACCTGGGGCACACCATCCAGGCATTCGTCGAGGGCCAGGGTTACTCCATTGTCCGCGAGTACTGCGGCCACGGCATCGGGCGCGTATTCCACGAGGACCCGCAGGTCCTGCATTACGGCGAGCCGGGCACCGGATTCATGCTCGAAGCCGGAATGACCTTGACCGTGGAACCGATGGTCAACGCCGGGCGCAGGCACGTGAAGCTGCTCGGCGACGGCTGGACGGTCGTGACCAAGGACCATTCCCTCTCCGCGCAATGGGAGCACACGGTGCTCGTGACGCCGGCCGGCTTCGAGGTGCTGACGCTCGGCGCGGCTGACCGCGCCGCGGCCTGAGCGGTGCCCGCCCATTTTCGCAGGGGAAGCTCACCTTGAATCAGGGTGACCGTCCCCTTGTTACGGTCGCGGAGTTTCGCGCCGCTCTCGCCGACGGCGATCGCGAACTCGCGCGGCGCTTCCAGGCACAGGAGCCCGTCGAGCCATTGGTGCGCAAACGCGCGCAGCTCGTCGATGCGCTGGTGCGACGCGCCTGGCGCCTGATGGCCGGCGATGCCGCCGGCCGCGCGGCCCTGCTTGCGGTCGGCGGCTACGGCCGCGGCGAGTTGCTGCCCTGCTCCGACGTCGACGTCATGGTCCTGCTGCCGCAGGCTGCCGATCCGGCGTGGTCCGCACCGCTCGGTCGATTCCTCAGCTTTCTCTGGGATATCGGCCTCGAGACCGGGCACAGCGTGCGCACGATCGACGACTGCAGGCGCGAGGCGCTCGCCGACCTGTCCGTCGCGACGACGCTGTTCGAGGCGCGCCTGCTCGACGGCCCGCCGGCGCTGTTCGAGGCCATGCTGCGCGCGCTCGCCCCCGACCGGCTCTGGCCATCGCGCGACTTCTTCGAAGCCAAGCTCGCGGAGCAGGCCGCGCGCCATCGCCGCTTCCACGACACCGCCTACAACCTCGAGCCGAACGTGAAACAGGGGCCTGGCGGGCTGCGCGACATCCAGACCATCGCCTGGGTCGCGAAACGGCATTTCGGCGTGGGCACGCTCGCGGAACTCGCGGACCACGGCTTCGTTTCCGCGCGCGAGCTTGCGCAGCTCGAATCCGCCCAGGCCTGGCTGTGGCGCGTGCGGTTCGCGTTGCACCTGGCGGCCGGCCGGCGCGAGGATCGCCTCCTGTTCGACCACCAGATCCGCCTCGCGCGACAGTTCGGCTACGAGGATGCGACCTACACGCTCGCGGTCGAGCAGTTCATGCAGCGCTACTACCGCACGGCGATGCTCGTCGCCTGGCTCAACGAGCTGCTGCTGCAGCAGTTCCGCGAGGAGATACTTGCCGACCGCGACGCGCCGGCGCTGCCGCTCTCGGCCCATTTCCAGGAGCGCGACGACTGCCTCGAGGCCCTCGCCGACGACGTCTTCACACGTCACCCTTCGGCGCTGCTCGAGCTGTTCGCCGTGCTGCAGCAGCACCCGCGCCTCAAGGGCGTGCGCGCGCGCACGATCCGGCTGGTCCACGACAACCTCTGGCTGATCGACGAGGAGTTCCGCCAGAACCCGCGCAACCACCGCCTGTTCCTCGAGGTCCTGCGCGCGCCGGCCGGCGTCACCCACGAGCTCCGGCGCATGAACCTCTACGGCGTGCTCGGTCGCTACATCCCGGCCTTCGGCCGCATCGTCGGGCGCATGCAGTACGACCTGTTCCACGCCTACACCGTCGATGCCCACACGCTGTTCGTGGTCAGCAACCTGCGGCGCTTCGCGCTCGAGCGCTACGACCACGAGTTCCCGAAGCTGTCCCAGATATTCCGCGGCCTGCCGAAGCCGGAACTCGCCTACCTCGCGGCGATCTTCCACGACATCGCCAAGGGGCGCGGCGGCGACCATTCGGAACTCGGCGCCGTGGACGCCGAGGCCTTCTGCCTCGAGCAGGGCCTGTCGACCTACGATGCGCGCCTCGTCGCCTGGCTGGTGCGCCACCACCTGAAGCTCTCCGTCACCGCGCAGAAGCAGGACATCTCGGACCCGCAGGTCGTCAATGACTTCGCCCGGGACGTCGGCGACCAGGCGCGGCTCGATTACCTGTACGTGCTGACGGTCGCCGACGTCCGCGGCACCAATCCCCGGCTGTGGAACTCGTGGAAGGCGACGCTGTTCGACGAGTTCTACGAACGCGTGAAACAGGCACTGCGCCGCGGCCTCGGCTCGCCGCTCGACCGCGACCAGCTCGTCGCCGAGACCCAGGCGCTCGCGCGCGAGCAGCTGCTCGCATCCGGCACCACCGCGCATGCCATCGACCGTGTCTGGGCGACGCTGACCGACGCCTACTTCCTGCGTCATGCGGCCGCCGAGATCGCCTGGCACACGGCCGAGATCGCGGCCCGCGATCCCGCGGATGCGAGCCCTCTCGTCGCCGTCGCCGGGCACCCGGGGCGCGGTGGCGCGACCGTCGTCCTGGTCATGACGCACGGCCGACACCACAGCTTCGCGCGCGCGACCGCCGCCCTCGACCAGGCGGGCCTCAGCATCCAGGACGCGCGCATCACGCCGACGGCGGATGGCGGCAGCCTCGATACCTACCTGGTGCTCGAGGACACCGGCCAGCCGATCACCGAGCGCGAGCGCATGGCAGGCATCGAGCGCCAGCTCAAGCGCGCGCTCGCCGACCGGCGCGCCCAGGCCCCCATCGTCACGCGCCGCGTGCCGCGCCAGGTGCGCATGTTCACCACCCCGACCCAGGTCAGTTTCAGCGCCGATCCCGAAAACGGCCGCACGCTGGTCGAGGTGGTCGCGGGCGACCGGCCGGGCCTCCTGTCCGAGATCGGCCAGGTCTTCTGGGACCAGAAAGTGGAACTGCACGGCGCCAAGATCATGACCGTCGGCGAGCGTGCCGAGGACGTGTTCACGATCACCGACGACACCGGCCGCCCGCTCGAAACAGCCCGCACGGAGGCGCTGGCCGGCGCCCTGACCAGCGCCCTCGATGCACGGGTCGCCGCCGCCTGAGGACGCCATGAATATGCAACAGCGCATCGAAGAGGCATTCGAAAACCGCGCGGAACTCGCGCCCGGGCGGGCGCCCCGAGAGCTGCTCGCCGCGATCGACGAATGCCTGGAGGCCCTCGGCAGCGGCCGCGAGCGCGTGGCGGAGCCGGGCGGCAAGCAAGGCTGGCGCGTCAACGAGTGGCTCAAGAAGGCCGTGCTGCTGCACTTTCGCACGCATGAAAATGTCATGGGTGAAGCCGGCGACCTGCGCTGGTTCGACAAGCTGCCGCTCAAGCATTCGGGTTACGACGCCGCGCGCTTTCGCGCCGACGGCGCGCGCATCGTGCCCGGCGCGATCGTCCGGGCAGGCGCTTTCGTCGCGCGCGATGCGGTGCTGATGCCCTGCTTCGTCAACGTCGGCGCCTGGGTCGGCGAAGGCACGATGGTGGACACCTGGGCGACGGTCGGCTCCTGCGCGCAGGTCGGCCGCAATGTCCACCTCTCCGGCGGGGTCGGCATCGGCGGCGTGCTCGAGCCGCTGCAGGCACGGCCGACCATCATCGAAGACGGCTGCTTCATCGGCGCGCGCTCGGAAGTGGTCGAGGGCGTGATCGTCGAACGCGGCGCCGTGCTCTCGATGGGCGTGTTCATCGGCGCCAGCACGCGGATCTACGACCGCGAGACCCGGCAGATTTCCTATGGCCGCGTGCCGGCGGGGGCAGTCGTCGTGCCCGGCAGCCTGCCCGCCGCCGACGGCAGCCACTCGCTCGCCTGCGCGATCATCGTCAAGACGGTCGACGCCCAGACCCGCGCCAAGACCTCCATCAACGAACTCCTGCGCATGTAGCTTGGCGCGCGCGGCGGCCGGGCGGGGTCCCGAGTGAGCGCGTAAGTTCCGGCGGCGCGAACGAGAGACCCCGACTGGCCAAATGCGCACGCCCGCCACTGACACGGTAGAGTCGCGCGGATGTCAGAGACCGTCGAGCTCACCAAGGAATTGATCCGCCGGAAATCGGTCACGCCCGAGGACGCCGGTTGCCAGGCGCTGCTGGCGACGCGGCTGGCCGCGGCAGGATTCACGATCGAGCACCTGCGCTTCGGCAATGTCGACAACCTGTGGGCCCTGCATCGCGGCGGCGAAGGCCCGCTCCTGTGCTTCGCCGGCCACACTGACGTCGTGCCGCCCGGCCCGCGCGAGAAATGGACCTCGGATCCATTCGAGCCGGCAGTGCGCAACGGGCTACTGTACGGGCGCGGCGCGGCCGACATGAAGAGCGGCGTCGCCGCGATGGCGACGGCTGCGGAGGCCTTCACGCGCGAGCGGTCGCGCTATGCCGGCGCGATCGGCCTCGTAATCACGAGCGACGAGGAGGGTCCGTCGGTCGACGGTACCCGGCGGGTCGTCGACGCGCTCATCGGGCGCGGCGTGAAAATCGACTGTTGCGTCGTCGGCGAACCCTCGAGCCAGCAGGCATTCGGCGATACGGTGCGCATCGGACGGCGCGGCTCGCTCACGGGCCGCGTGACCGTGCAGGGAACCCAGGGTCACGTCGCCTATCCGGACCGGGCGCTGAACCCGATTCACGCCGTGCTGCCTGCCTTCGCCGAGCTTGCCGCGCGCCGGTGGGACGAGGGCGACGCGCATTTCCCGCCCACGCGGTTCCAGCTCAGCGACATCCAGTCCGGCACCGGGGCGTCGAACGTGATCCCCGGCGAGCTTTCGGCCGTGTTCAACCTGCGCTGGTCGCCGCAGCAGACGCTCGCGGGCTTGAAAAGCGCCGTCGCCGGCATTTTCGACCGGCACGGCTTGCGACACGCGATCGATTGGCGCGAGGCCTCGTTGCCGTATTACACGCCGCCCGGGAGGCTCACCGCGCTCGTCGCCGACGCGGTCGCCGCCGTCGCCGGGCAGCGTCCCGAACTGTCGACCGGCGGCGGCACCTCGGACGGGCGCTTCTTCGGCGCCGCCGGCGCCGAGGTGGTCGAGTTCGGACTGCTGAATTCGACCATCCACCAGGTGGACGAATGCTGCAGCGTCGAGGACATCGACCGGCTGCAGCGCACCTTCGTCGAGATTCTCAGGCGGCTTTTTTCAGGTTCGTCCAAAGACCGGCCGCGGTAAGGACCACCGCCAGGGCCAGTACCCAGGCGGGCATCGACAGGCCGAGGAACGACCAGTCGACCATTCCGCACTCGCCGCCGGCCTTGAACACCTTGAGGATCACGTCGGTCAGCGGAAACAGGTCGAGCATGAAGGCAAGGTCCGCGCCGCAGGCGGGCACCGATCCCTCGGGCTGCAACTGGATCCACAGGTGGCGGCCCGCGGTCGCGATCGTGGCCGCCCCCATGAGCCCGATCAGCACCGCCGCGGCGACGCCGCGCATGCCCGGCCGCGAAAACAGCGCCGCGAACGCGAAGGCGAGCCCGAGGGCGGCCATCGCGACGCGCTGGAAGATGCACAGGTGGCACGGCACGAGGTTCATGCCGTACTGCGCGTAGAACGCGAATGCGAGGGCGGCGGCGCAGGTCCCGGCTCCCAGCCAGTTCGCTGCGCCCCGCGCGGGCATCAGGCTCCCTTGCGCTCGCGCGCGAAGTCGCGGATCTGGCGTTCCGCGTCCTCGATCGACAGGTGGCGGATGTCCTTGCCGTGCACCATGTAGACAGTGTACTCGCAGATGTTCTTGGCGTGATCGCCGATCCTCTCCAGCGCCCGCACCACCCACATGATCTCGAGCGCACGCCGGATCGAGCGCGGGTCTTCCATCATGAACGTGATGCTCTGGCGCTGCACCGCCTCGTATTCCTCGTCCACCTTGCGGTCGCGGCGCGCGACCTCGAATGCCTCGTCGGCGTCCAGCCGCGCAAACGCGTGCAGCGCGTCGTGCACCATCTCGGTCACCAGCCGCCCGAGGTGGCGGATCTCGCGATAGTTGTCGGCCGGCTTTTCCATGGTCGCGAGCCGGGCCGCGATGTTGCCGACCTTCTCGACTTCGTCGCCGATGCGCTCGAGGTCGGTGATCGTCTTGATGATCGCGACCATCACGCGCAGGTCCGAGGCGGTCGGCGCGCGCGTCGCGATGATGCGGCTGCACTCCTCGTCGATCTCGACCTCCATCTGGTTGACCCGGTAGTCCTCGCGCGCGACTTCCTCGCCGAGCGCGCTGTTGCCCTCGACCAGCGCCGCGACGGCGCGCTGCAGCTGCTGCTCGACGAAGCCGCCCATCTGCATGACGCGCGTGGTAACGCGCTCCATGTCTTCGTTGAATCGGCGCGACGTATGCTGTCCCAGGTCCGCGGTTTCCATGACACCACTCCTGCCGGCGGCACGCGCCCCGGCTTCAAGCCGTCTTTCAGTGCTGCAATTGCTTCGCCGGCGTGCCGCGCCCGGGCCCGGCGTGCCGCACGTCGGCGCCGCTGACGAGGAACACGACGTGCTCGGCGACGTTCTTGGCGTGGTCGCCGATGCGCTCGAGGCTCTTCAGCGCGAACACCGTGTCGAAGACCGGCTTCAGCAGGCGCGTGCGCTCCATGGCGACCGTCATGAGCTGGCGCAGCGCGTCCTCGAATTCGTGGTCGATCTCGCGATCGAGCCGGGCGACGTCGTGCGCCACCTTCTCGTCGCCGCGGTCGAGCGCGTCCACCGCGACGCGCATCGCATCCGAGGCAAGCTCGGCCATGTGCCGCAAGGGCCGGTGCATGACGCGCGACGGACCCGCCGCGCCGTGCCCCGCGCTCGCGAGCGCGAAGCGGGCGATCTTCTTGGATTCGTCGCCCGCGCGCTCAAGGTCGGTCACCGCGCGCGAGATCGCGAGCACCGTGCGCAGGTCGCTGGCGACCGGCGCCTGCTGCGCCAGCAGGCGGAAGCTTTCGGCCTCGATCTCGGTCTGGTAGGCGTTTATCTCCTGCTCCCGCCGCAGCACGAGTTCGGCCGCCTCCCGGTTGCCCTCCAGCAGCGCGCGCACGGCGGTCTCGACCTGTTGCGCCACCAGCGTGCCCATGCGATGCGCGCGCACGCGCAACTCCGAGAGCGCGCCGTCGTAGGCCTTGAATGTGTGCCCCTCGCTGGGATCGCTCATGCGCCGCCCGCTCAGCCGTAGCGGCCGGTGATGTAGTCCTCGGTCGCCTTCTGCGAGGGGTTCGTGAACAGCTTGCTTGTGTTGTCGAACTCGATCAGTTCGCCGAGGTACATGAAGGCCGTGTAGTCCGACACCCGCGCGGCCTGCTGCATGTTGTGCGTGACGATGATGACGGTGACCTGGTCGCGGAGCTCCGCGATCAGCTCCTCGATGCGTGCCGTCGCGATCGGGTCGAGCGCGGAAGTCGGCTCGTCGAACAGCAGGATCTCAGGGCTCGTGGCCAGAGCGCGGGCGATGCAAAGGCGCTGTTGCTGGCCGCCCGAGAGCGAGAGGCCCGAGGTATCGAGGCGGTCCTTCACTTCGTCCCAGATCGCCGCATTGCGCAGCGCCTTTTCGACCTCTTCGCCCACGCGCGCGTTCGAGCGCACGCCGCGTACGCGCAGGCCGTAGGCGACGTTCTCGAAGATGGACTTCGGGAACGGGTTCGGCTTCTGGAACACCATGCCGATCCGCATCCGGACCTCGATCGGGTCGACCCCGTCGGCGACCAGGTCGAAGTCGTCCGGGTACAGCATGATGCTGCCCTCGTAGCGCGTCCCCGGCGTCAGGTCGTGCATGCGGTTGAAGCAGCGCAGGAACGTCGTCTTGCCACAGCCCGAAGGGCCGATCAGCGCAGTGACGCGCTTCTCGCGGATCTCCATATTGAGGTTCTTGAGCGCCTTGACATCGCCGTAATAGAACGACAGGTTCTCGGCGCGGGACTTCACGGCGGCTGACGCCTCCGCCTCGACCGGTCCACGCCCCGCGTCCATCGCCGGGCGCGGAGTCTTGAAGCCGCCCTGCACCGCGTGCGACGACGCGGCCGGCGGCGGAGCGTCTCCCGGGTTTCCTGTCGCGGTCTGAATCGTGTTCACCGGTTGATTCTCTAGTGGGAGCGGAAGCAGGGATCCCTGGCGATTCAGGGCGGAGACGTCGGCGCCACGGCGCGAGCTGCCATCCGGATGCGGGCCGCGTCCCAGCCCGCCGATTCGACCCGCGGATCGATCGCCATGCCGATCACGAAGCCGGCGGACAGGCATGTTGGATCCGGGCAGCCCCGGAATCAAGGGCTTTATCCACGAGCCGTGACCATGTATTTCGCCCTGTTGCGCACGCCGGGACGCGGCGCGCGAGGGCCGCAAGTATGGCTGCGGTTCATGACGCTTTTGTTGCAGGCGTGACGCGGGCAATGAGGCGGCGCCCGGGCAAGTGGGCGACGAACGAGGAGCCGTGCCCCTCCTCGCTCGCGATCTCGAGCCGCCCGCCGTGACGCTGCAGCGCGTGCTTGACGATCGACAGGCCGAGGCCCGAACCGCCTTTCGCGCGCGCCCGCGCCCGGTCCACGCGGTAGAAGCGCTCGGTCAGACGCGGCAAGTGCTCCGGCGCGATGCCGATGCCCGTGTCGGCGACCGTCAGAGCCGCACCGCCGGCGTCGCGGCCCCAGCGCACCGTGATCGTGCCGTCCACCGGCGTGTACTTGACCGCGTTCGAGATCAGGTTCGAGGCGATCGAATGGATTTCGTGCTCGCTGCCGCGCAGCGCCAGCCCGTCGTCGATGTCGAGGTCGAACCGCGGCACGGCAGCCGCCGCGCTGCGGGCATCGTGCACCAGCCGCTCGAGCAGTCCGGGGACGTCGACGGGCACCATCGGCGCCTCGTCGCCGGTGGCCTCGAGCCGCGACAGCTCGAGCAGGTCCTCGACGATTTCGCGCATGCGCAGCGCCTGGCGGCGCATGTCGGCAACCGGCTCGCGCCATTCGGGGCCGATGCCGTCGTCCTCCACGAGGGCGTCGAGATAGCCGGAGATGACCGTGAGCGGAGAGCGCAATTCGTGCGAGGCGTTCGCGACGAAGTCCTTGCGCATCTCCTCGAGCCTTACCTCGCGCGTGACATCGCGCACCAGCATCAGGAACTGCGGCCCGGCCGGGATCACGAACAGCGCGAGCCAGGCGTCCCGGTGCTGCACGCGGATCACGATGCCGCGGTTGCCGCCCGGCCTCTGCAGGTGCGACGCAAATTCCGGGTCGCGCACGAGATTCGCGATCGGGATGCCCGCGTCGACCTTGCGGCGCAACCCCAGCAGTTCGGCTGCGGTCCGGTTGAACCAGCGGATCTCGCGGTTCTCCGAAAGCAGGACCACGCCGTCAGGCAATGCCGCCGACAGTCTCCGGAATTCCCTGAATTGCTGCATCACGCGCCGCTTGTGGTACTGCTTGCGGCGATAGATCCGGTCGATGACGGCGATCACGTCGCCCCAGATGCCGCCCATGTCGGGCGGCTCCTCGTGGGCGCGGTGCTTGATCCAGCGCTGCAGCCGGAACAGGTTGACGAACTGCCAGGCGAGTGTCCCTCCCAGCACGATCGTGAGGCATAGCGCGAGTTGCCCGGTGACCAACCCGAGCAAGGCCGCGACCGCGATTGCCACGGCGAGCCGGACGAGCGCGAAGGACCAGGCCGAACGCACGCTCAGTCCTGCTGTGCCGAGAAACGGTAGCCGGTGCCTCGAACCGTCTGCACGAAGCGGTCGTAGCCGGACGGCTCAAGCGACTTGCGCAGCCGGCGGATGTGCACGTCCACCGTGCGCTCCTCCACGTACACGTTGCCGCCCCAGACGCGGTCCAGGAGCTGGCCGCGCGCATACACGCGGTCCGGGTGCGTCATCAGGAACGACAGGAGGCGATACTCGGTCGGCCCGAGGGCGACGGCCCCGCCGTCCGCGGAGACCCGATGCCCCGCCTGGTCGAGCACGAGCCCGCCGAATTCCACGCGCTCCGATTCGCCGGCTGGCGCGCTTCGGCGCAGCACGGCCTGGATGCGCGCGATGAGCTCGCGCGCCGAAAAAGGCTTCGTGAGGTAGTCGTCGGCGCCGGTTTCGAGGCCGGCCACCTTGTCGGCTTCTTCGGCTCTGGCGGTCAGCATCATGATCGGAATGTCGCGCGTGTTTGCGTCGCGGCGGAGCTGCCGCACGAGCTCGAGGCCGCTCATGTCCGGCAGCATCCAGTCCACCAGCACCAGGTCCGGCCGCCGGTCGCCGATGCTCGCGAGGGCGCCCTGGCTGTGTTCCGCCAGGGCGACGTCGCAACCGGCGCGGCGCAGCCCGAAGGCGATCAGGTCGCGTATCGGTTGCTCGTCCTCGACCACCAGGATGCGGGTATCTGTCATGCGCAGGCGGTCAGCGTGACGCTTCGACATTGACGAATTATGACACCGCGGGCTTCAGCGCCTGTGCACGACGTCGTCGCGCAGGTAGACGGGAAGGCCCAGCGACGGCGCCACGCCCCGCCCTGCCGCGAAATCCGCTGCCGCAATGCCGGCGATGTGCGACGCGCGCGGCAGGCGCCCGCCGTCGACGGTCTCGAGCGCAAGGCGCTGCGCGATTGCCGGATACGCGTCGAAGCCGTGCCCGGCGCCCTGCCAGGGCCCGCCGGCCGGCAGCTCCACGGCGCCGGGACCGGTCAGCCGCTCGCGGCCAAGCAGTGCCGGCGCGACGCCCCGACAGTCGAACGCGCCCCAGTACACCTCGCCCATCCGCGCGTCCAGGCAGGCGAGGACCAATTCCGCCCCGGTGTCGCGAGCCTGACCCGCCGCAACCGCCGCCAGGTTGCTGACGGGCAGCACCGGCAATCCACTCCCCGCCGCGAGGCCCTGTGAGATCGCGGCCGCGATGCGAAGACCCGTGAAGCCGCCGGGACCGCGCCCGAACGCGATCCCGTCGAGCTCCTGCAGCGCGACGCCCGCATCGCGCAGCAAATCGTCAGCCATCGGCAGCAGGTGCGCCGCGTGGCCGCGCCCGATCACTTCGTATCGCTCCGTCAACTCGTCGCCGGCGAGGAGCGCCGCCGAGCAGGCCTCGGTCGCGGCGTCGAGGGCGAGGATCTTCATGCTTCGGCTGCTGCGGGCACGGCGACGCCCGCGTGCGCGAGGCGGCGGCGCAGGAAACCCGCCGCCTCGCCGGCGTCGGCCGTGACCGTCGCCGGCGGGAGCGAAGAAATGAAGAGCCGGCCATACCCGCGGCTGCGCAGGCGCGGATCGCAGAGCACGACCACGCCGAAATCCTCGCGATCCCGGATCAGGCGGCCGAAACCCTGCTTCAGCGCCAGCACCGCCTGCGGCAACTGGAACTCGTGGAACGGATTCCCGCCGCGGCGCCGGATACCCTCCAGGCGAGCCTTGAGCAGTGGCTCGTCCGGCGCGGCGAACGGCAATTTGTCGATGACGACCAGGGCCAGCGCGTGGCCGCGCACGTCGACTCCCTCCCAGAAACTGGCCGTGCCGAGCAGTACCGCGTTGCCCAGCTCGCGGAAGCGCCGCAGCAGCACCTCGCGCGGCGCCTCGCCCTGCACCAGCAGGGGATAGCGCGCGGCGAACCCGGGCCGGCAGGCCAGCTCGCGCGCCGCCTCCCCGAGGGCGCGATGGCTCGTGAACAGGAGGAAGGTCCTGCCGCCGGCGGCCTCGATGAGCGGCAGCGCCTCGGCGACGACGCGGCCGGTGTACTCGCGGCTCGCGGGATCCGGCAGGCCCTTCGGCAGCAGGATCATCGCCTGGCTCTCGAAATCGAAGGGACTGTCGATCTTGACCGACTGCGCCGCCGGCGCGCCGATGCGCGAGAGGAAGTGCGAGAAGTCGTCGCCGACGGCGAGCGTTGCCGATGTGAAGATCCAGGCGCCGCCCTGCGCGCGCATGAGCTCGCCAAGTCGGGTCGCGACTTCGAAAGGCGTGAACGCCAGCGTGAAACCGCCGCGTCCCGCCTCGGCCCAGCGCAGGCCGTCATCGCCGCCGGCGTCGGTGATCGCAACCAGCGACCCGGCCAGCTTGGTCGCGCGGCGCACGGCCTGCCGGAGCCCGGGGTCGTCCGGTTCCGCCGCCGCCAGCTCCTCGCCAATGCGCGAGAGCGCCTCGCGCACGCGATCGAGCGCGCCGATGAAGGCATCGGGAAGGGCCGGCCACTCGACGCGGTCGGCGCCGCCGGCAAGCGCCGCGGCCGCCTCGCCGATGGCGACCTCGAGCGCGGCCAGGCTCTCACGCGCCGCCGCGCCGGCGAGGCCAAGGCGCGAGAGTTCCGCGAGCGCGTCGCGCGCGAACAGCACAGCCTGGCGCGCGGAGAAGTCGCGGCCGAAGAACTGCGCCGCGATCTCCGGCACCTGGTGAGCCTCGTCGAGGATCACGGCCTCCGTACCAGGCAGGAGTTCGCCGAAGCCTTCGTCCTTCAGCGCGAGGTCGGCCAGCAGCAGGTGATGGTTCACGACCACGATGTCCGCCGCCTGCGCCTCGCGCCGCGCCGCCACCACGTGGCAGCGCGCCCAGGCCGGGCAGCCGGTGCCGAGGCAGTTCTCGCGCGTGGAGGTGACCGCCGCCCAGGCCGGGTCCGAGTCCCGGAGGCTCTTGACCTCGGACAGGTCGCCGGTCGCCGTTTCCCGCGACCAGCGCCGGATGCGCGCGATCATCCGTTCTGCCGGCGCCTTCACGCCGGGCAGTTGCGGCATCGATTCCACGAGTTCGAGGCGATGCCGGCAGAGGTAGTTGGCACGCCCTTTCAGGAGCGCGACGCGCACCGGGCGGCCGAGTGCCCGCGAGACCATGGGCAGGTCGCGGTTGAACAGCTGGTCCTGGAGCGTGCGCGTCCCGGTCGAGAGAATCACCTGCCGTCCCGAAAGCAGCGCCGGCACCAGGTAGGCAAAGGTCTTGCCGGTGCCGGTGCCGGCCTCGATGGCGAGCAGGCCGCGGGATGCGAGCGTCTCGCCGACCCAGTCGGCCATGAGCTGCTGCTCGCGGCGCGACTCGAAGCCCTCGATGACGCGGGCGAGCGGCCCGTTCGGGCCCAGCAGGCGGCCGTACTCGCCGTGCCCGCTCACGGGCCTCGCGCGCGTTCGATGTACGCGTCGACCTGCCTGCCGAGCACCGGCAGCGTCACGCCGCCCTGCCCGAGCACGGCGTCGTGGAATGCGCGCAGGTCGAAGCGCGGCCCGAGCGCCGCCTCCGCCCGGTGCCGCAAGGCCTTGATCTCGAGCTCGCCCGTCTTGTACGCGAGCGCCTGGCCCGGCCAGGCGATGTAACGGTCCACCTCGGTACGGATTTCGTGCTCGGAGAGCGCGGTGTTGCCGGTCATGAAATCGATCGCCTGCTGGCGGGTCCAGCCGAAGGCGTGCATGCCGGTGTCCACCACCAGCCGGCAGGCGCGCCACATCTCGTAGGTGAGCCGTCCGAAACGCTCGTACGGCGTGTGATAGACGCCCATCTCGACGCCGAGGTACTCGGAATAAAGCCCCCAGCCTTCGCCGAAGGCGTGCGGGTAGAAATTCCGCCGGAACTGCGGAACGTTCTCGAGCTCGCGCGCGAGCGAGCCCTGCGTGTGATGGCCCGGCGCCGCCTCGTGCAGCGTCAGCGCCGGCAGCACGTAGAGCGGACGGTTCTGCAGCGCGTAGGTGTTCACCCAGTACTCGCCGGCCGCGCCGAGCGGGCCCGGGTTGTAGCGCCCGCCGGTGTAGTTCGGCGCCAGCGCCGCCGGCACCGGCTTTACCGTGTAGGGCGCACGCGGGATCCTGCCGAAGAAGTCCGGCATGTGGCCGTCGATCTCGCGCGTGATCCAGGCCGCGTGCCACAAAAGGTCTTCCGGCGTCTTCGCGTAGAACTGCGGGTCGGTGCGCAGGAACGCGAGGAAATCCGCGAAGCTGCCGGAGAAGCCAGTTTCCTTCACGATCGCTTCCATCTCCGCGTGGATTCGCTTGACCTCGGCCAGTCCGGTCTCATGGATTCCTTGCGCGGTCGCGCCGGGCAAGGTCGTGTAGTAACGCACCAGATCGGCGTAATAGGCCTCGCCGTCCGGCAGGTGGGTGGCGCCGATGGTCGTGCGCGCCTGCGGCTGGTACGCATCGCGGAAGAACGTCTTGAAGTCCGCGTAGGCCGGGATCACCTGCCCGTCAATGACGCTGCGTCCGGCCGCGGCGAGCCGCGCGCGGTCCGCCTCTGGCACGCCGGCGGGAAACTGCGCGAACGGAATCCAGAACGGCGAATCCTCGGCCTTCGCATACTGCGCGCTGTCGATGACTCGCGCGATCCCGGGCAGGATCTCGGCCGGCAGGACGAAACCGTCCGCCATGCCCTGGCGCATGTTCGCGATGTTCTCGCGGAAGTAGCGCGGCACGTCCCGGAGCCGCGCGAGGTAGTTCTCGTAGTCGCGGGTCGTGCGCGGCGCCTGCAGGTCGTGGAGCTGGAGGATATCGGCGTAGAAGCCGCTGTCGCTGTTGAGCGGCGCGCGCCATTCGCGGTACTTCGCGAGCGTCGCGCGCTGCGACACCATGAAGTCGAACAGGTCGTAGCTGACCGCGTCGAAGTCGGCGAGCGCCGTGCGGTCGATGCCGTGCAGCCGCGTGATGAAACCGCGGTCCGCCTCGAGCCGCCGGGCCTGGTCGGCCGGCGTCACGGACGGCAGGCGATCATCGTAATCGTGGACGCCGTCGTAGGTCGCCGCGAGCGGATCTTCGCGCCAGGTGAAGGCACGCTCATCGGCAAACAGTCTTGCGAGCGCCGTCCCGGCGTCCTCGGCGCCCGCCGCCGGCGCCAGCGTGATCCCCATTGCCATCAGCGCCCATCCTGCCAGATGATTCATTGCGAGCCCCTTCGCGCCGGTTGTCGGACTGGCGGCAGTGTCCGTGTAAGTCTCTGGAAAATCAACGGGTTTTGCCTGTCCATAAGTTCACTATGGTCCCAATTTTGGCGGGTCGCCTGCTAATATCCGGGGTCCATCCGACGAGGACACGATGGCAACAGCACCCGACCGTGCGGCCGCTCCGCCGCACGCACCCGAAAGCCTCCGGCACTGGATCCTGCAGGTGGCGGCACGCACCCATCCGGACCAGATCCACTGGTGCGACGGCACGCAAGGCGAATACCGCGAACTCGTCCGCCAGATGATCGCCGACGGCGACCTGCTCAAGCTGAACCCGGAATCCTTTCCCGGCTGCCACCTGCATCGCTCGAATCCTTCGGACGTGGCGCGTGTCGAGCACCTGACCTTCGTGTGCACGGAGAACCGCGACGACGCGGGGCCGAACAACCACTGGATGGCGCCGGCCGAGGCGCGGCGCAAGATGGACGCCCTGTTCGAGGGCTGCATGCGCGGGCGCACGATGTACGTCATCCCGTACTGCATGGGCCCGGTGGACTCGCCCTATTCGCGCTGCGGCGTCGAGATCACCGACAGCGCCTATGTCGCCGCCAACATGAAGCTGATGACCCGCATGGGTGCCCCGGCACTCGCGCGAATTGCGAAGGACGGCAGCTTCGTCAGGGGCCTGCACTCGATCGGCCAGCTCGACCCCGAACGGCGCTTCATCATGCACTTCCCGGAGTCGCTCGAGATCCAGAGCTTCGGCTCGGGCTACGGCGGCAATGCGCTGCTCGGCAAGAAGTGCCACGCGCTCAGGATCGCGAGCTGGCAGGCGCGCGACGAGGGCTGGCTGGCCGAGCACATGATGCTGGTCGGCGTCGAGAATCCGCAGGGCGAGACGCATTACATCGCCTGCGCCTTCCCGTCCGCCTGCGGCAAGACCAATCTCGCCATGCTGATCCCGCCGGCCTCCATGCCCGGCTGGAAAGTCTGGACGGTCGGCGACGACATCGCGTGGCTCCACCCGGGGCCGGACGGTCGACTGTGGGCGATCAACCCGGAGGCCGGTTACTTCGGCGTGGTGCCGGGGACCAACGAAAAGACCAATCGCCACGCCTACGAGATGATCCGCCACGACACGATCTTCACGAACGTGGCGCTCACGCGCGACAACGAGCCGTGGTGGGAAGGCCTGCACGAAGGCACGCCGGCGTTCGACTGGCAGGGCCGCCCGTACGATCCCGCGAACGGCCCGGCCGCGCACCCGAATTCGCGATTCACGGTGTCCGCGAAGCAGAACCCGAGCTACTCGCCGCAGGCCGATGCGCCCGCCGGCGTGCCCATCACCGCGCTCGTGTTCGGCGGGCGCCGGCGCACGCTCGCGCCGCTGGTCTACCAGGCCCGCGACTGGGCGCACGGCGTGCTGGTCGGCGCCGGCATGGCGTCGGAGACCACCGCCGCGGCGACCGGCGATGTCGGCGTCGTGCGCCGCGACCCGATGGCGATGAAACCGTTCGCCGGCTACAACTTCGGCGACTACTGGGCGCACTGGCTCTCGATGGCGGGCCGCGTGAAGAAATCACCCGGCGTGTTCCACGTGAACTGGTTCCGCCGCGATGCGCAGGGCCGCTTCCTGTGGCCCGGCTACGGCGAGAACCTGCGCGTCCTCGCCTGGATCATCGAGCGCTGCAAGGGTTCGGCCCCGGGCCTCGATACGCCGATCGGCGCCGTGCCGACCCGCCAGGCGCTCGACTTCAGCGGCCTCGAGATCGACGAGGCGACGATTGCCGAACTGCTGGCCGTGGACAACGATGCCTGGCGCACGGAAGCGGAAGAGATCGGCAGCTATCTCGAAGGCTACGGCGCTCGCCTGCCGGCCGCCCTCCGCGACGAAGTCGCGAACCTGAAGTCCCGCCTCGGCTGAACGGAGGGGACGGACCCCTTCATATTCGTGGAGGGGACGGACCCCTTCAATGATCCTGCGCGAGCTCCGGGCCTTCCTCGCAGAAGAATTCGACGGTGTGGTACGACTGCGGCTCGGGAACGCGCCCGAGACCGATGACGCCATGCCCCTTGAGCGGGATCGCGTCGCGGCGCACGAAGGCGTCGTCGCCGTTCTGGGACTGAACGAAGCTGCCGTTCGTGCTCTGGTCCACCAGCATGAAGCGATTCTTGCCGGCCTCGATGCGCGCGTGCAGCCGCGACACGAGGTTGCCCTTGATGACGAGGTCGTTCTCCTGGCCGCGACCGAGCGTCGCCGCCGAGCGCTCGCGCTGGTCGAGCACCAGCTCCGTGCCGAGGTAACGCAGGCGGATGCGGAACTGCTTCTGCAGCTCCGTGATCGTCTGGATGGCCGGCAGCATGCTGGTGGTCTCGCCGTGCTGCCACAGCACCTCGAAGATCGTGACCTCGTCGTGCTGGCCGCGCGGCACCGCGACGTCCACGCGGCGCGCGACGGCGCGCCACTGCTCCGAGACGCGCTGCTGGATCGCGTCGGTGATGATGACCTGGCCGGCCTTGGCCTGGCTGGTCATGCGATTCGCGGTATGCACCGCCGCGCCGAACACGTCGCGGGTCTCGATCACGACCGGCCCGAAGTGGCAGCCGATGCGGATCGCAATCTGCTGGCCCCCCACCTCGAGATCGGGATGGCCGGCTATCGCCGCCTGCATCTCGACCGCCGCATCGATCGCGGCATCGCAATCGGTGAAGGTCGCCATGATTTCGTCGCCCATCGTCTTCACGACGGATCCGCCGTGCTGCTCGGTCGCGCGACGCATGATCTCAATGCAGACAGACACCTTGTCGCGGGCTGCAACGTCGCCCAGGGTCTCGAACAGCCGCGTGCTGCCGACAACGTCGGCAAAAAGGATCGCGAGCTCCTGGTCCTGCCCCATCGCGCGTGCGCCCCGCTACGCGGATTACATAATTCTGATTATAGGGGGGAAACTGACGGAGCGCCCAAGCCGCGCGGTCGCCATGCTCGGCCCCTGATTCCGAGGGAGACGGGTATTGGCTCTGAGCCTGGAATGCGCGGCGGACTCCGTGCTGCGGCACGTCGTCGCGCGGTCCCGCGGCCGGCGCCTGCTGTATGCCGACGCCGCTGCGCGTGCCGCAATGATCAGGCGGCTCGGCCTGCTCTGCACCCGCCACCGGCTGCACTGCATCGTCTACAGCGTCATCGACCGCTGCCTGCACGTCGTGATGCGCGGCTCCGGGCCGGCGAGCGCCCTGGCGAGCGAAGAACTCGCCGGTTCGGGCGTGCGCCTGGGCCATTGCCTCTCCACCGTCGTCAACGAGGATCTCTACCTGCTCGAGGTTGCACGCCACGCGCTGCTCGCGCCCGTGCGCGCGGGCTTCGTGAGGCGCGCGGTCGACTGGCCGCATTCGAGCGCGCGTGAATCGCTCGGCCTGCGGCCCGCGCCGGACTGGCTCGATGCGGCGCCGCTGCTGCGCCTGCTCGGGCCGCTGGACGACAATTCCGTGGCGCGCCTGCGCCGCCTGATCGCGTGCGGCTGAAGCGAACCCAGCCGGGTTGTTGGCTTCACGCTTCGATCGGTCTACTCTCCCGAGAATACGCGCCGTTCAGGGCAAGCGGCGCAATTGAGGGAGGCTCACCATGCATCGACGCGATTTCTGCCGTTCCGCGCTCGCGGCCAGTGCCGCGGTCGCCTATCCGTTCATCCCGGCCTGCGCCCGCAAGGGCCCCAGCATAGCGGCCGTCACGCTCGACGGGCGCGACATCGAGCTCGAACAGGCTGCCGTCAAGGAACTCGCCGGTGCGCTCGAAGGCCGCGTACTGCTCGCCGCCGACCCGGACTACGACCAGGCCCGCGCCATCTGGAACGGCATGCACGACCGCCATCCGGCGCTCATTGCCCAGTGCAAGAGCGCGCAGGACGTCAGTCAGGCCGTCACGTTCGCGCGAGAGCGCAGCCTGCTCGTCGCCGTTCGCGGCGGCGGCCACAGCTGGCCGGGCAAGTCAGTCTGCGATCGCGGGCTCATGATCGACCTCTCGCCGATGAACCAGGTGGAGGTCGACGCCGGCCGGCAACGGGCCCTCGCCGGCGGCGGCGCCCTGCTCAATACGCTCGACACGCGCTCGCTCGAACACGGCCTGGTGACGACCGCGGGCGTGGTGTCGCACACCGGCGTCGGCGGCCTCACGCTCGGCGGCGGCTTCGGCCGGCTGAACCGCAAGTACGGCCTGACCATCGACAACCTGGTCTCGGCCGAGGTGATCACCGCCGACGGCCAGGTCCGCACCGCCAGCGCCGACAACGAGCCGGACCTGTTCTGGGGATTGCGCGGCGGCGGCGGCAATTTCGGCGTCGTCACGAAGTTCGACTACCAGCTGCACCCGTTCGATCGCGCGGTGCTCTCGGGCAACATCGTCTGGCCGGTCGCGCAGGCGCGCGAGCTGCTCGATTTCTACGGCGGCTGGTACGACAGGCTGTCCGACGAGCTGTACGTGGAGCCGGCCATGGTGACGATGCCCGACGGCCAGAGCGTGATCATCATGGGCGTGGTCTACAACGGCGATCCCGCCCGCGGCGAGAAGGAGCTCGCGCCGCTGCGCCGCATCGGCAAGCCGGTCGAGGACGGCGTCAAGGTGCAGGACTACATGGTCATGCAGACGCAGGAAGACAACACCTTCCACCACGGACGCCGCTCCTACATCAAGAACGGCATGGTGCGGGAAGTCACGCCGGCGCTCATTGACGCGATGGTGGGGTCCTTCAAGGCCGACCCGCGTCTCGCGTTCTTCACGCACACGGCCGGCGGCGCGGTCAAGCGCACCGGCGAGCTGGCCACCGCGTTCCCGCACCGCAATGTCGAGATCATGGTGATGGTCGGCAGCATCTGGGACGATCCCGCCGAGGACGAATCCGTGATCGCGATGAGTCGCGAGTGGTTCGCGGCGCTCGAGCCGCACACCGGCGGGTACTACAGCAACATCGATTTCGACCGCAAGGACCCGCAAGTCGGCAGCTACGGACCGGCCTACGCGCGCCTGCAGCAGGTGAAGGCGCAATACGATCCCGCGAACCTGTTCCGGCTCAACAACAACATCCTTCCCGCCTAGGCGAAAAAGGGGGAACGTCCATCCGTTTTGCGCAGTGCGCAAGCCCGTGGACGTCCCCCGTCAGGCCAGGGTGGCGGCGCGCAGCGCGTCGTCGAGCAGCGCCGCCGATGCCGAGCCCCGACTGATCCCTTCGCTGAGGCCGCGCCGCCAGGCGCGCGCGCCGGAGCGGCCGTTGAAGAGCCCGAACATGTGGCGCGTGATCGATCGCAGCGGCGTGCCGGCCGCCGCCTCCCGCTCTGCATAGCGGCGCATCGCGGCGACGACCGCCGCGACGTCCGGCGCCTCGAAACCGTCCGCGTACACCGCCCGATGCAGGCCCGGCAGCAGCCAGGGGTTGTGGTAAGCCTCGCGGCCGAGCATCACGCCGTCGGCATGCGCGAGCTGCTCAGTCACGTGCGGCACCGTGCGCAGGCCGCCGTTCACCACGACGGTCAGCGACGGATACCTGCGCTTGACCTCCCAGGCACGCGCATAGTCGAGCGGCGGCACTTCGCGATTCTGCTTCGGCGTCAGCCCCTTCAGGATGGCCTTGCGCGCGTGGACGATGACGGTCCGGCAGCCGGCATCGGCAACGGCGGCAACGAAATCCCGCAGGAAAGGCCAGTCGTCGCGCTCGTCGATGCCGATCCGGCACTTGACCGTAACCGGCACGGAAACGGCGTCGATCATCGCGCGCACGCAGTCCGCCACCAGGCGCGGGCGCGCCATCAGGCAGGCGCCGAAGGTCGCCTGTTGCACGCGGTCGCTCGGGCAGCCGACGTTCAGGTTGATCTCGTCGTAGCCGAATGACTCGCCGATCGCGGCGGTCTCTGCAAGCATCGCAGGGTCCGCGCCGCCGAGCTGCAGCGCGAGCGGATGCTCGGCCGGGTCGAACTGCAGGAGGTAACGGCGATCGCCTTTCAAGATCGCCTGGGCGACGATCATTTCCGAGTACAGCAGGACGCGCGGTGAGAACAGCCGCAGGAAGTACCGGCAGTGCCGGTCGGTCCAGTCCATCATGGGGGCGACGGAGAGGCGGCGATCCATCGAATCGCTGCCTTTCTCGACGGAAATGCCTATTTTTGTAGCGTTTTCCACTCGTGTCGTTTCTGCGGGATTCCTGCGCATTCCGGGGAGTTTACTGGTTGCCGAGGGGACATAAAGGGGACAAGAATGGCTTGTCCCCTCGGAATTCATCATGGCAACGATCAAAGCACGGAAACAGGCAAACGGGTCGACGCGCCATACCGCGGTTGTTCGCATTCGCCGCGGCACGACTGTATTGCATCAGGAAAGCCGCACCTTCACGCATCGCACGGCGGCGCTGAGCTGGGCCAGGCACCGCGAAGTCGCGCTCGAAGAGCCCGCCGGGCTGACTCTCCAACGGCACGGTGCGCCGACGCTCGCGGACTTGATCCACTGGTATATCGAGACGTTCGAGACAATTTCGCGCTGGCAGCGCAGCAAGCAAACTCATCTTGAATTCCTGGAGCGGCATTCGCTAGGCAAACTCGAGGCACTCTCCCTCACTTCCGCCGATCTCATTCGGCACGTGCAATTGCGTCGAGCGGACGGCGCCGGACCTGCGACCGTGCTCAACGACCTGATCTGGATCGGCGTGGTACTTAGGGCTGCCAAGAGCGTCAAGGAGCTTCCTGTGAGGCCTGAGATCGTGCAGCAGGCGCGGACCGCCTGTCGCGAGTTGCGCCTCGTCGGCAAGCCCAGGAAGCGCACACGGCGGCCGACCGCCGAGGAACTCAAACGGCTGCGGGAGCATTTCAAGAGACGAGATCGGCGCGCCACGATTCCCATGCAAGCAATCATGGATTTCACCATCGCCTCTGCGCGGCGGGAGTCCGAAATCTGCCGCCTCGAATGGCGCGACAACGACAAAGCCACTCGAACCGGCATGGTCAGGGACGCCAAGCACCCGACCGCCAAGGATGGGAACCATCGACGATTCAAGTACACGCCCGAGGCCTGGGCGCTCGTCACCGCCCAACCCCAGACGAGCGAAAACATCTTTCCCTACGACCCCAAGAGCATCGGAACTGCGTTCACGCGAGCATGCAAACTGCTTGGGATTCAAGACCTGCGCTTCCACGATCTGCGCCACGAGGCTACGAGTCGGTTATTCGAACGCGGCTATCAGATCCACGAAGTTGCCCAGTTCACGGTGCACGACTCCTGGAACGAGCTCAAGCGCTACACGAACCTGAAACCCGAGAATCTGCGGGACATCGTACTTGCGACAACGGGCGGCGCACACGCGCGGCCACGCAAGTCACGCGGCGCTAGCCCGCCTTCTGGCGACGCGCATCAATCAACTCAGCGAGATCTGTGGCACTGACGAGCCACGGCGACTTTTGCCCGCCAAGGCGGAATGCCCGGCATGGCAACTGCTTCGCGGGTGCACGGCGGCGGGCTTCGGCGCAGCTCAGACCGAAGTACTTCGGCGCCACATGCTCGAGTGGGATGTTGGCCTCGCCGAATTCTGCCAACAACCCGAAATACGTGCTGTTCACGATCTTGATCCGCGGAGTTTGAATTGAGCATTCAACACTGCATCATCATCCGCGACTGTTGAAGATGCGGTTTGCCTGCTTTCTTGCTGTAAACAGGTCAGGGAACGAACCCTTGCTCCCGGAGTCGCCGAAATGGGGTGGCCAAAGCCCTAAATAGGGTTGGATTGACGAGATAACCCTATTCATAGGCTGCGGCTCAC
>CAWIIM010000004.1:0-615789 GCA_963836275.1 uncultured Gammaproteobacteria bacterium
CGCGCCCACGGAATGGATCGGACTCGTGGCCGGTCACGAGGATCTGGGCATCACGCCGTCCACCGCCGTCACCCGCTGGACCGGCGAGGCGCTCGACCTCGGCCTCGCGGTAGAGACCCTGATGCGGCCGAGAGAGAAAAGCGTTTCCGCGGAAACGTCATAATTACAAATTGCTCGCCAGTGAGGACGAGATGATCCGTGGCTCGGCAGTTGGACTGATCGTCATGTTGGGGTGTATCCCAGCTCAAGCAGCTGACGTTCAGGCGGCGATTTACGACGAAGACGTCGGGCATCTCTGGAATCGACTTTATCGCGCTGTTGCGGTGCGTACGGAAGCGGGCATCACGTACGGAGTGGACAGCTCCTTGCCCATTGACGAGGACTTTGATGATCCCGACGGCTTGGCGTCGGTGCTCGACGAATTCCTGCGTACAGATGGGCAGACCCGCATTTCGAACGATCTGAAGCACGCCTTGCTCCTGCACGATGTATGGACGGCGTTCGATCTTGCTGCACACGGCGAGCGAATGGGACTGACGCTTCGGCTCGCGCGAGTCGTCGGAAAGTTGCGCATGTCTGATCGGGCCATCGCCGGCCTGAAGGACAACTATGGGCAGGCGGTGAATTCCGGACGCTTCGGCAACGACTTCGACCCGGCGCATCCGGAAAAGGCATTCTTGCCGCCTGACCTCTTCGATATGAACGGACCGTGGGTCGAAATCGGAGAAAGCGGCCTCGGTCTGGTCGCTCCGACGCATGTTGCCGAATTGTCGGGGCGCTCCTCATTCAGGATATTCATCCGCTGTCCGGAAGGCCGGGACCCAACCCTTGCATATCTCAATCGGCTGAACCTGCACCGCACGCCCTGGGCATTCGTGCCCGCCGAGATCGGAATCGAGGACCCGAGCGGACGGCGAACGCGTTGGGATCCGCGACTCGATCCCGCGACTCCGCAGTTCCCCGAGGGCACGATCGTGGCGCTGGTCAGGCAGATGGCGGTCATCAACAGCGCGTTTGAGCCGGTGTTGTCACCGATCACGCAGACGTTGCAGTTCCGCGTTTACCGCAAAGTTGGCGCGAGCGGCTATGTGAGCCCAGGGTCCAGCTTCGTCGATGCGCAATTCGTCTATGAAATCGCGATGCGTCGCCGGGACCTGCTGGCTGGGAAATCGGGAGGCCTTCACCAGGTGGATCCGGAAGACACGGAGTACGCCAAGCTGAATGGCTCGCGTGCGACGCGATTGCGTGGCTCAGTTGTACTGGAGGAGTGCGCGCGCTGCCACGGCGGCAACGGGATATTTTCGGTCAACAGCTACACTCGTGGGCTGGGTCCAATGACAATCAATCCGCGGCTATTGCCAGCGGACAATGGCGGCTACCAGGCTCTTGCAACCAAGGCGTGGAAGAAGCGGCAATTCGACTGGGGCCTCTTGCGCGGTCTCCTGGATGCAGGTCGGTGATCTCGCCGTCGCCTACTCGAACGCCGGCCTTCCCCGCAGCCGCTTCTTGTCTTTCTGTATCCGCTTGCCGTCAAGCCGCCGCGCCTTCGCGGCGCGGCTCGGCCGCGTCTTCTTCCGCGGCTTCGGCACATGCCGCGCTTGCCGTATCAGGTCCTCGAGCCGCGCAATGGCATCGCGGCGGTTGCTTTCCTGCGACCGCGATGCCGGTGCGCCTCGAGCACGATCTCGTCCTCGCGCGTGAGCCGGCGGCCCGCGAGCACGCGCAGCCGCGCCTTGCCGCCTTCGTCGAGCAATGAAGTCGCGCCCACGAAAAACCGCAGCTCGCAGGCGGTCGCGACCTTGTTGACGTTCTGGCCGCCGGGACCGGGGCTGCGGACATAGGAGAGCGTGTATTCGCCCTCGGGGATCATGCTCAGTCCTGGCCGTCGTCCGAACGGCGCGATCGGCGTCGGTCGCCCGGGGCGCGAGCGAGGAGGCCGACCGTCCGCCCTCGAGGATGCGGATCTCGCGCTGCGCCGGCGGGATGGTGACGCCGTGCTCGCGGAACAGCGCCCAGATGCGCCGGTTCACGTCGGAGCGGACGTTGTTGACGCCCTCGGCGGGATCGCCAATCCAGAAGCGCAGCTCGATCTCCATGCCGTAATCGGCGAACTCGAGCAGCCGCGTGACCGCCGGCGGGTCGCGCAGGATGCGCGGATGATCCGCGGCCTTCTGCAGCAGCGTGAGCGCGAGCTCGACGTCGTCGTGGTAGGCGACGCGCACCGGCAGGCGCAGTCGCACGCGCGGGTGGCCGTAGCTCCAGTTGATCAGCGGGTTCGTGATCACGTTCTGGTTCGGAACCAGGGTCGCGACGCCGTCGCGGTCGCGGATCACGACGTGCCGACCGCGCAGCGCCTCGACCCAGCCGAAGCCGGTCGTGCTGGTGCCGGTCGTGCCGGTGAAGCTGATGACGTCGCCCGGCTTGATCGAACGGTCGATCAGGAGCACGAACCCGCTGACGAAGTTCGCCGCAATGGCCTGCAGGCCGAAGCCGAGCCCGAGGCCGATCGCGCCGGAGAACACGGTGAGCGTCGTGAGGTCGACGCCGGAAGCCTGCAGGCCGAACAGGATGCCGAAGGCGATCAGGAAGGCGTAGGCGAACTTGCCGATGCCGATGCGCGTCGAGGGCGCCAGCTCCTTGATCGAGCTGACGCGCCGGTCGATCCAGCGGGCGATCCAGGCGCTGACGACGACGAAGACGGTCACCGTCGCGAGCGCCTTCAGCACCGACCAGATGGTGATCCGCGTCGCGCCCTTGGTGAGGCCGACCGAATCGAGCGCGCCGACGAGCGGGTCGAGCCAGCCGAGCGTCTCGGCCGCGATCAGCGACCAGACGATCAGCGTCGCGCGCAGCTCCCAGGCCTTGATCGTGCGGCTCTTGCCGAGCGACAGGCGCAGCAGGAACATGACGAGGCGGATGAACGCAAGCAGCGCGAGCAGTGTCGCCGCGGTCTCGTACCAGGGCCGCGGCTTGCCGCTGGCCGCGAACAGCGGCGAGCCCGAGGATCGCGAGTCCGGCGAGGTAGGGCGCGACGACCGTGAAGGCGTCGGCGGAAACTGCCGCCGGCGTGGCCGTTCGTGTGCGCGAGGTACCAGTGCCGGCCCCAAGCCACGCCCGCCGCCACGAGGATCGCGGTGGCGGCGATGACGGGAAACTGCGGGTTGCCGACGAAGGCCGCGAAGCGCGCCGAACAGCTCGGTGGCGTGATCCATCACGCGTTGAGGTCCGGGATCAGCTCGCTCTCGAGCCGCAGGATCTGGTCCTTGAGCAGGAGCTTGCGCTTCTTGAGGCGCCGCAGCTGCAGTTCGTCGACATACAGGTCGAGCGACAGTCGGCAGATCACGTCATCGAGGTCGCGATGCTCGATGCGCAGCTCCCGCAACCGCTGCAGGCGCTCGAGTAGCTGCGTATTGACCTTGTCTTCGTCCGTCATGCCGGCAGGAAGTCGGACCACACAGGTCGGATGGATGCGGGCAGCTTAGCCAATCGACCCGGCGGATTCCACGGCACGGCGGGGTCGTGGAAGTCCGAGCCGACCGAACCTTCGAGGCCGCTGCGCACGGCGAGCGAGATCGCCTGCTCGCGGTCACGCGGGCCGCCTCCGCCGGTGATGACCTCGACGCCGCTGCCGCCGGCAGCCCTGAAATCCGAGCACATTTCCCGTCGCGCGCCCGCCGAGAGCGGATAGCGCATCGGGTGCGCGATCACGGCCTTGCCGCCGGCGCCGGTGATCCAGGAGGCCGCTTCGGCGAGCTCGGGCCATTCGCTCCTTCACGTGGCCGGGTTTCCCGCGTCCGAGCCAGCGGTCGAAGGCGGCGCGGAGGTCGCGGGCCGCGCCTTCGGCGACCAGCGCGCGGGCAAAATGCGTGCGGGTCGGCAGGCTGCCGGCCGCGCGCACGCGGCCAGCGCGCCGGACCCCGGCGCGCCGGCCGCAGTCGAGTTTCGCCGCGATCGCGTCGCGCACGCGCCTCGCGCAACGCGTTGCTGCGCCGCGAGCCCGCGCGCGAGGGCGGCATTCGCTGGGTCGATGGCGAGGCCGAGCACATGGATCGCCTTGCCGCGCCAGGCGCAGGAGATCTCGACGCCTGCGACGAATCCGATGGCGTGTTCGCGCGCGGCGGCGGCCGCAACATCGACGCCGGCTACCGTGTCGTGGTCGGTGAGTGCCATCAGCGTGACGCCGCAGGCGGCGACGTGGGCGACGAGCGCCGCCGGATCGAGCATGCCGTCGGATGCGGTCGAATGCAGGTGCAGGTCGACGGTCGACGCGGGGTTCATACGGCGCGCGGTCCGAGGCCGACCGTGTCGACACTGTCGCCGGTCATCACCACGAAGCCGCGCTGGCGCTGGTAGCCGTCGGCGGTGTAATCGAAAACGTAGGTGCGATGCCAGGTGAGGGGCGCGTGGCCCGCCCGAACCAGGCGCAGGCGATGGATCGCGACGGTGCCGTCGAGCATCTGCACGCTCGCGGCCGCGCAGGTATCCTGGGCGACGCCATTGGCGAGCTCGCGCGCCGCGAGGCTCGAGTGCCAGAACGCGACGATGGCCGCGAGCGCGGCGACCGCGACCAGGAGGCCCCAGGTCATCTCACCAGCGCGAGCCAGTCGATGTCGGCGTCAGCAAAGCCCACGAAGCTCGGGTTGAGCGTCTTCTCGCGGTTGTACTCGAGCGGCTCGCCGTCGAGCTTCAGGACCTGTCCGCCCGCCTGCTCGAGCACGCACTGGCCGGCGGCCGTGTCCCACTCGCTGGTCGGGCCGAGCCGCGGGTAGACATCGGCCTCGCCCTCGGCGACGAGGCAGAGCTTCAGCGAACTGCCGACTTCCACGAGCCGGTGCGGCCCGACGCGCGCCAGGAATGCGTCGAGCGAGCTGCCGCGGTGCGAGCGGCTGCCGACGACGCGCACCGGGCCCGGACGCCGCGCCTTCGCGACGCGGATCGGCTTGCCGGCAGCCTGCGCGTCGGAGCGGAAGGCGCCGACGCCTTCGCAGGCGTAGTAGCTGCGCTCGAGCACCGGCGCGTGCACGATGCCGAGCACGGGCCGCTGCTGGTCGACGAGCGCGATGTTTACGGTGAATTCGCCGTTTCGCTGCACGAATTCCTTGGTGCCGTCGAGCGGGTCGACGACCCAGAGCCGGTCCCAGGCCTTGCGCGCCGAGTAGGGCGCCTGCGCCGACTCCTCGGACAGCACCGGGATCTCGGGCGCGATGCGCTTCAGGCCCGCGAGGATCAGTTTCTCCGAGCGCAGGTCCGCCTCGGTGAGCGGCGAGCGGTCCTCCTTTTCCTGGACGCTGAACGAAGACGCGTAGACTTCGAGTATCGCGCGGCCGGCTTCGCGCGCGAGCGCCGTCACCTCGAGGAGAACCTGGTTCGTATCCATGTCGCGTTCCGCTCCGGAAAGTGGCGCGTTATATCATAGGCGAGTGCAGGGAAGCGCCCATCCGCCCGACTGGTCCGAGATCGAGACCGTGCTCCTCGACATGGACGGCACGCTGCTCGACCTCGGCTACGACAAGCGCTTCTGGGAGGGACACCTGCCGCGCCGCGTCGCAGAGAGCCGCGGAATCACGCTTGACGAAGCACATCGACTCATGCGGCCGATCTTCGAAGCCACGGCCGGCACGCTCGACTGGTACTGCATCGACCACTGGAGCCGCGAGCTTGCGCTCGACATCCCGGCATTGAAGCGCGCGACCCGCCACGAGATCGACTGGCTGCCCGAGGCACGGGACTTCCTCCTGCGCCTGCGGCAGGCGGGCAAGCGGATCGCCCTCGTCACCAACGCGCATCCCGAGATCCTTGCGATCAAGGATGCGCACCTCGGCATCCGCCGGCGCTTCGACGCCATCTACAGCTCGCACGAGTTCGGCGACCCCAAGGAGAACACGGCCTTCTGGCCGCGGCTCGCGGCGCGCGAGCCGTTCGATCCCGCACGCACGCTGTTCGCGGACGACAACGCGGCGGTGCTTGCCGCCGCCCGGGAACACGGGATCCGCTGGCTGTACGCCGTGCGCCGGCCGGTCAGCCGCGCGCCGGCGCGCGCGCCGGGCGGATTTCCCGGCGTCGAGTCGGTGCTGGAACTCGCGGAAGGGCTTCCAGGCTAGCGGCGGCGAGCGCCACCGCCGCCACGCCGCCGCCGCCGGCCCCGCGCCGCGGGCGTCTGCGCGGCGTGCCGGGTTGGCGCTGCTGCTGATTCGGGGGCGGACCGTCCTCATCCTCGTCGCCGAAAGAGCGCGGCGCGTAATGCGCGGGCTTGAGCTCCGGCAATTCGGCGGGGTCGAAGCTGCCGACCGGGATCCGGTGGCCGATGAACGACTCGATATCGGGCAACGATACGACGTATTGCTCGCAGCCGAAGCTGACCGCGTCGCCCGCCGCGCCGGCGCGCGCCGTCCTGCCGATGCGGTGCACGTAGTCCTCGGGGTCCTGCGGCAGGTCGTAGTTGAAGACGTGGCTCACGTCCGGGATGTGCAGGCCGCGCGCGGCAACGTCGGTCGCGACCAGCGCCGCGAGCTTGCCGTCGTGGAACTCGCGCAGCATCCGCATGCGCTTCCTCTGCGGCACGTCGCCGGACATCGCCGAGGCGACCACGCCGTTCGCGCGCAGCAGCCGCTCCAGCCGCTCGGCCAGGCGCTTGGTGTTGACGAAGACCATCGTGCGGGTCGCCGCGTCCTTGCGCAGCAGGTGCACGAGCAGCGCCGCCTTTTCTTCCATGGCCGGGTAGTAGATGACCTGGCGCACGCGCTCGGCGGTGATGCGCTCGGGCTCGATGCGCACCAGCTCCGGGTCGTTCATGTGCTCGTAGGCGAGTTCGAGCACGCGATGCGAGAGCGTCGCCGAAAACAGCATATTGAGCCGGCGCGCGGGATCGGGCAGGCGGCGCAGCAGGAACCGGATGTCCTTGATGAAGCCGAGGTCGAACATGCGGTCGGCCTCGTCCAGCACCATCACCTGCACGTGGCGCAGGTCGAAGACGTGCTGGCGGAAGAAATCGATGGTCCGGCCCGGCGTGCCGATCAGCACGTCGACCCCGGCCTCGAGCTTGCGCCGCTGCTTGTCGTAGTCCACTCCGCCGAACGCGAGCCCGAGCGACAGGCCCGTGTACTGGGCCAGGATTTCGGCGTCCCGGTGGATCTGGATCGCGAGCTCGCGCGTCGGCGCCAGCACCAGCGATCGCGGCGAGGTGCCGGGCCGGTCGGGCGATGGCGGGTAGCGCAGCAGGTGGGCGAAAATGGCGACCAGGAACGCGGCCGTCTTGCCGGTGCCGGTCTGCGCCTGGCCGGCCACGTCGAGCCCGGCCAGCGCACGCGGCAGCGCCTGCGCCTGGATCGGCGTGCATCGCTCGAAGCCCGCATCGGCGATGCCGCGGGCTACGGATTCGGGCAGGTGCAGGCCGGTGAAGGAAAGGTCCGAAAATTGCTGCTGTGTCACCGGGTTGGTACTTTATCCGCCATCACTTGAAAAAAACCCCCTGAAGCGTTACAAAAGCGTCCTAGCGGTGCGGATTCCCGCACCTGTAGCTCCCAAGCGCGCCCAACATTGTGCCGTATCGGGCATTCGCCCGTCACCGAACAACTTGAAACGAGGAGAAATGCCCGCGTGAGCGGCAATATCGTCCATACCACCGATGCGACGTTCGAGAACGACGTCCTCAAGTCCGATACACCCGTTTTGCTCGATTTCTGGGCGGAATGGTGCGGCCCCTGCAAGGCCATCGCCCCGATCCTCGACGACTTGGCGAAGGATTACGAGGGGCGCGTCAAGATCGCGAAGCTCAACATCGACGACAACCGCCACACCCCCGTGAAGTACGGCGTGCGCGGAATCCCGACGCTGATCCTGTTCAAGAACGGCGCCCCCGAGGCGCAGCAGGTCGGCCTGGTCGGGAAGTCGAAGCTGGCGGCCCTGCTGGACCAGCACCTGCCGAAAGCGGGTGTCGCATGAGGGGCTATCTCGGCAACCAGGCGCGCAATCGCCAGAAGGGCCACCGCAGCCGCGGTGGAGGCGGCGGACCCCGGCATGGGCAGGAGGGGCTCCCGGTCGACGACCATATCGACGGCGGCGACGGCGACATCATTTCACCCGAGGAGCTCGCCGCATCGCGCAGTGCCATGAGCCTGACGGTGCTGAAGACCAAGCCCGTCCACGAGCTCGTGACCATGGCCGAGTCCATGGGCCTCGAGAACATGGCGAGGCAGCGCAAGCAGGACGTCATCTTCTCGATCCTGAAGGCGCATGCCCGGGGCGGCGAGGACATCTACGGCGACGGCGTCCTCGAGATCCTCCAGGACGGTTTCGGCTTCCTCCGCTCCGCAGACAGTTCCTACCTCGCCGGGCCCGACGACATCTACGTCAGCCCGAGCCAGATCCGCCGATTCAATCTCCGCACCGGCGACTCGATTTCGGGCCTGATCCGCCCGCCGAAGGACGGCGAGCGCTACTTCGCCCTGCTCAAGGTCGGCGAGATCAACTTCGACACGCCCGAGAGCGCGCGCCACAAGCTGCTGTTCGAGAACCTGACGCCGCTGCACCCGACCAAGCGGCTCAAGCTCGAGCGCGGCAACGGCTCTACCGAGGACCTGACGGCGCGCATGATCGACCTGATGGCGCCGCTCGGGAAGGGCCAGCGAGGGCTCATCATCTCGCCGCCGAAAGCCGGCAAGACGATGCTGCTGCAGAACATCGCGACCTCGATCACCTGGAACCACCCCGACGTCTACCTGATCGTGTTGCTGATCGACGAGCGGCCCGAGGAAGTCACGGAGATGTCGCGCACGGTGAAGGGCGAGGTCGTGGCCTCGACCTTCGACGAGCCGGCTAGCCGGCACGTGCAGGTCGCCGAGATGGTGATCGAGAAGGCGAAGCGCCTGGTCGAGCACAAGCGCGACGTGGTGGTGCTGCTCGACTCGATCACGCGGCTCGCGCGCGCCTACAACACGGTCGTGCCGAGCTCCGGCAAGGTGCTGACCGGCGGCGTCGACGCGAACGCGCTGCAGCGCCCGAAGCGCTTCTTCGGCGCGGCGCGCAACGTCGAGGAAGGCGGCTCGCTCACGATCATCGCGACCGCGCTGATCGACACCGGGTCGCGCATGGACGACGTGATCTACGAGGAGTTCAAGGGCACGGGCAACTCGGAAATCCACCTCGACCGGCGCATCTCGGAGAAGCGCATCTTCCCCGCGTTCAACATCAACCGCTCGGGCACCCGCCGCGAGGAGCTGATCACGACGCAGGAAGAGCTGGCCAAGATCTGGATCCTGCGAAAGCTCCTGCACCCGATGGACGAACTGGCGGCGGTCGAGTTCCTGCTCGACAAGATGAAGGACACCAAGACCAACGCGGAGTTCTTCGACTCGATGAAGCGCGGATGACCGAGGCGCTGCGCCACCTGCGCCGGGTCGACCCGGTGATGGCGCAGCTCATCCGCCGCGCCGGTCCTTATTCGGTCGCGGCCGAGCGCCGCCGCGGGCCCTACGAAGCGCTGGTTCGCGCGGTCGCGTACCAGCAGCTCACGGGCCGGGCCGCAGAGACCATTCTCGGCCGCTTCCACGCGCTCTACGGCGGCACGACCTGCCCGGAGCCGGCACGGCTCCTCGATACCCCCGACGAGCACCTGCGCCGCTGCGGCTTCTCGCGCGCGAAGGCCGCCGCGATCAAGGACATCGCCGCGAAGACCCTCGACGGCACCATCCCGCCGCGGCGCGCTCTCGCGCGCATGAAGGACGAGGCGGTCATCGAGCGTCTGGTCGAGGCGCGCGGCGTCGGGCGCTGGACCGTGGAAATGTTCCTGATGTTCACGCTCGGCCGTCCCGACGTGCTCCCGGTCGACGACTACGGGATCCAGAACGGGTTTCGCATCGCCTACGGCAAGCGCAAGCTGCCAAAGCCGAGGGCGCTCGCGAAGTTCGGCGAGATCTGGGCGCCCTATCGCACGACGGCGTCGTGGTACCTGTGGCGCGCGGTGGATATCGAAAGGGCGGATCGTGGACAGACTCGCTGAACTGCTGGTCGGCCGCCGCGTCATCCTCGGCGACGGCGCCATGGGCACGATGCTGCACATGGCCGGGCTCACCATCGGCGCGCCGGAACAGTGGAACGTCAAGCGGCCCGAGGTCGTGCTATCGATCCACCGCGCCTACGTCGAGGCCGGCAGCGACTTCATCTCGACCAACACTTTCGGCGGCACCCGAAACCGCCTGAAGCTCGATGAGCTGCAGGACCGCGTGGCGGAGCTCAACGAGGCCGGCGCGCGGCTCGCGCGCGAGGCCGCCGGCGACCGGCTGGTGGCCGGTTCGATGGGACCGACAGGCGAGTTGATGGAACCGCTCGGGCTGCTGACCCCGGACAGTCGCGCGCGCCTCGTTCACGGAACAGGCGCAGGCGCTCAAGGCCGGCGGCGCGGACTTTGCGTTGATCGAGACCATGAGCGCGCTCGAGGAAGCGAAAGCGGCTGTCGAAGGCGCGCAAGCCGCCGGGCTTCCGGCCGTCGTGACCATGAGCTTCGACACGAATTTCCACACGATGATGGGCGTCAAGCCCGTGGCTGCGCTCGCGGCTATCGCCGGATGGGGGGTCGGCGTCGTCGGCGCAAACTGCGGCAATGGCCCGGCCGAGATCGAGCGGATCATGGCCGAAATGTCCGCGGCGTCGCACGCGGGCGTCGCGCTGATGGCGAAGTCGAACGCGGGCATGCCGCGCTGGAAGGACGACCGCATCACCTACGGCGGCACGCCGGAGGTGATGGCGGACTACGCGCGGAAAATGGCCGGGCTCGGCGTCAGGATCATCGGCGGCTGTTGCGGCAGCACGCCGGAGCACATCGCGGCGATGCGCAGGGCGATCGATTCGCTGGCGTAAGTACCGGAGACTCGTGAGCAAGATGCCGCCCACCCGTCTGCGCTCGTTCACCTGGGCCGTACGCGCATGAACACTTCGAGCTCGATCGAGCGGCAGATCAAGGCGCTGCCGGCGATCGTACTCGGCTATGGCGGAAGTTCGGTGCAGGCGTCGGTGAAGGCGGGTTACGGCTACTTCTTCCAGGAGATCGACGACGACGCGCCCAAGGAGCGCGGGTTCATCGCGAGGGTCTGCGGCATACGACGGCTGCGGAGTCCTACGGGGCGACTGCCTCGGCCCGGTTGGGCGATGCCTGGAAAATGTCGGGACTGTGCAGGAATGGCGCGACGGCAGCGAATGGCTCGAGACGGAATACGGCGCCGAACTGCATCTCGACACGAGCCGCTGGTTGAAGGCGAAAGGCAGCGAGCTCATCCTCAGCGCCGAGGTCCACGACTATAACCTCGACCTGTATCCGCACCTGGAGGACGGCAACCTCCCGGTCCTCGGCTGGAACGATGACCTGCTGGTCCGGCTCTCGTACCGCGTACCGTGGTATCGCTAGCGATTGCCTTTCGGTAGCGGCGGCACGGTCCTCAGGTAGGCGTACAGCGCCTTCAACTCCGCGTCGCCCATCCGCCCGTACGCCCGCCAGGGCATCGCCTCGTTGATCGCCGTCCCGTCCTTGCGCCTGCCTTCGCGCAGGGCGCGGATGAAGTCGTCTTCGCTCCAGTCCTTGAGGCCCGTCTCGTGCGGCGTGAGGTTGGCGACCAGGGGCATGTTCGGGTCGCCCTTCAGCTTGCCGCCGGAGAGGCGCTCGCCATGGCAGCCGCGGCAGACCTGTACGAGGTGTTCGCCGTACTCGAGCGACACGACGGCCTGCGGCGGCTCGGCCGAATGCGGCCTCCGGTGATCAATGTGCGCCGCGCTGAAGGCGTCCGGGTCGGTGGCGACGAGGATCGAGAACACCGGACCCCAGCGGATGCTGCCCGGGTTGCGGTTCACCCCGGGCTTGCTGCGGATGTAGGCGACGATATCGGACAACTCGTGGTCGGACAGGTTGACGAAGTCGATCGCGGGCATCGAAGACGCGCGGCCGCCGCGGCGCAGGCCATGGCGTACCGCATGGTCCCAGTCCGATGCCGTATACCCGCGCGTGACGCTACCGGCGCCGCCCGTGATGTTGGGCGCCACCCAGCGGCCCACGATCGGCGCGTCGACGATGACATGGCCTGCGAAATCGGCGCCGTGGCAGGCGCTGCAGGCGACGCGGCTGTCGATCAGGTGCTTGCCGCTCTCCTGGGCGCGCGCGAGGGCGAGCGCCGCGAGGTCGACGCCCGCCAGCGGATCTGAGGGAGCTGCCCCGCCCGCGATGCGCTCCTCACGAATCATTGCAAGCTCGGCATCGCCGAGCGGGAACGGGATGGGGAAACCCGCCTCGTGCACGGCGTAGGTACGGTCGTAACGGGACTTCGCGACGCCCCAGGCGACTCCGTACGCGAGCATTGACAGCCCGGCGATCGCGGCCAGCACGATGGCGGGAATCCGCAATGACTTCTTCATGGCCCCTCCCCGGGGCGCGAATATAACCGACAGGAGAGCCGGGGAGGGGCCGCCTCAGGACCGGTCGCGGGCAGCGCTCACGCGCCAGACGACGTTGCCGACGTCGTCGGCGACCAGGAGCCCGCCGTGGCTGTCGACGGCGACGCCGACGGGCCGGCCGCGGGCGTCGCCCGCGTCGTCGACGAAGCCTGTCAGCACGTCGAGCGGCGGCCCGGCGGGCGTGCCGCCGCTGAAAGGCACGAAGATCACCTTGTAGCCGGAGCGCGGCTTGCGGTTCCAGGAGCCGTGCTGGCCGACGAACATGCCTTCATGAAACCGCTCCGGCAGCCGCACGCCTTCGGAGAGTGCGAGGCCGAGCGAGGCCGTATGCGGGCCGAGCGCGTAGTCCGGCTCGATCGCCTTCGCGACCAGGTCCGGCCGCGGGGGCTGCACGCGTGCGTCGACATGCTGGCCGTAATAGCTGTACGGCCAGCCGTAGAAGCCGCCCTGCTGCACGGAAGTCAGGTAGTCGGGCACCAGGTCGCTGCCAAGTTCGTCGCGCTCGTTCACGACGGTCCACAGCGCTCCGGTCGCCGGCTCCCACACGAGCCCGTTCGGATTGCGCAGGCCGGAGGCGTAAACCCTGCGCGCGCCGGTCGCGGCGTCGATCTCGAGGATGGCTGCGCGGTCCGTCTCCTGCTCGATGCCGTTCTCCGCGACATTGCTGTTCGAGCCGACGGTGACGTAGAGCTTCGAGCCGTCGCGGCTCGCGAGCACGTTCTTGGTCCAGTGGTGGTTCAGCGCGCCGCCCGGCAGGTCCGCGACCTTGGTGCCTGCGGCCGTGATCGCGGTATCGCCTTCGCGATAGGGGAAACTCAGCAGTGCGTCGGTGTTCGCCACGTAAAGCCGGTTACCGACGAGTTCGCATCCCGAACGGCGAGTCGAGGTGCGACAACAGCGTCGAGCGGAGATCGGCGACGCCGTCGCCGTCGACGTCGCGCAGCAGCGTGATTCGATTGGCGCTGGGCACGGCCGAGCCCGCCCGCTTCATCGCCAGCTTCATGAAGAAGCCCTTGATGCCCTTGCCGTCCTCGGGGCGGTCGGGCCCCGCGGTCTCCGCGACCAGCACGTCGCCGTTCGGCAGCACATAGAGCCAGCGCGGGTGCTCGAGCCCGTCGGCGAACGCGACCACCCGCGTGCCCGCGGCCGCGAGCGGAGTTCCGCCGCCGGGCCAGCCGACTGCCGGCGCGATGTTTATGGTGGGAATGAGCGATTTGTCGGGCGGCGGGAGTTCCGGATCGGGCCCCATGCCGCGCTCGACCTGCAATTTTGCGTCGCTGCCGCAAGCACTTAGCGCGGTTGCGGCAGCGATCGCGAGCAGCGCTCTAAGATGCCTGTGCATGGTCACGCGAAGTGTCGTCGTCGGTGTCGCCCTGTGTCTGTCAGCCATCGCCGCATCGGGCGCGGAGACCCGTCCGCCACGGGCGCTCGGCAGCCCTGGCAACGCGACCGATGCCTGCTATCGCCTGCACAGCCGCGAAGGCGAGGTCGCGGGTGAAGCCACGGTCACCGTCTCGGTCGCGGCCGATGGCCGCATCACGGGCGCCGCCAGCGCGCCGGGGACGCCGGGTCCGCTTGCGGCCGCTGCGCAGTGCGTCGCGGTGACGATGGCGTTCGATCCCGCGCTCGAGGACGGCGAACCGGTCGCGGGCAAGGTCGCCGTCGCGATCGGCTTTCCGACGCCGCCGCAGCTGCGCCAGGACCTCGAGCGTGCCATCGAGTACTGCCAGCCGGCGATCCAGCCGCTGGTCAAGATCAACAACGCCTCCTACGAGGGCACGCTCGATCTCCTCGTGAAGGTGGGCACCGACGGCAAGGTGAAGGAGACCGTACTGCCGGAAGGCACGCTACCTTGGATGCAGGCGGCGTCGGACTGCCTGGAGGACCGCCTGGATTTCTACCCGGCGCGCCTGCACATGAAGCCGGTCGAATCCTGGGCGCTGGTGCCGGTGCGCTTCAACCTGACGCGGAACGCGCACGAGCACGTGCGCCTCGACGCGCCGACGCTGCGTTCCAGCGACGATCAGATCCTCGAGGCGTATCGTGACTGCTACCCGGCTGGCCGGGCGGACGAGACCAGGATCGGCTACCGCATCACCGTCGACAGCGGCGGGCGCGTGAAGAAAGCGGAGCTCGTCGCCACGAGCGGCGACGCCGCGCTCGACCAGGCCGGACTGTGCATCCTCAGGCGGCTCCACTTCACGCCGGCGCGCCGCAACGGCGTCAACGTGGAGTCGACGGTCGGCTGGCCGATCCTGGTCCGCCCGCCAGCCTAGGCCTTCGTCTCGGGAAACTCCCGGTCCAGGACGCGCACCAGTTGCTCGTCAATGCGGTCCTTGAACATCGCGAGCAGGAAGCCGAGCTTCGCCTCGACCACCACGTCGCGCGCGCCGAGCGTGATCGTGCCGTTCACCTGCGGGTGCTTCACGGACAGGGTGTCGCCTGTCCAATCGCAGACGGCGTCGAAGCGCTTTGCGAGGACTTCGGCCACCCGGCCGACTTTTTCCCTTGCCGCCTCTCGAGTCAGCTCATGCTCGCGGCGGATGTGGATGCGGCTCACAGCGCGCGCCAGCCGATGTCGCGCCGGCACTGCATGCCGTCCCAGCGAATTCTGTCGACCAGGGCATAGGCCGACTTGCGCGCAGCCGCCACGCCCTCGCCGAGCCCGACTGCGCACAGGACGCGGCCGCCCGCGGTCACGATGCTGCCGTCCTCGCTGCGCGTCGCCGCGTGAAAGACCTTGCCCGGCAGCTTCGACGCGGCGTCGAGGCCCGTGATCGCATCGCCGGTGCGCGGCCTGTCCGGATAACCGGCAGCGGCCAGGACCACGCCCAGTGCCGCGCGCGGGTCCCAGTCCGCACGTACCGCATCAAGTTCGCCGGAGAGCGCCGCCTCGCACAGCGTCAGCAGGTCGCTCGACAGCCGTGCCAGCACGGGCTGGGTCTCGGGATCGCCGAAGCGGCAGTTGAACTCGAGCACGTTCGGCGTGCCGTCCGCCGCGATCATGAGCCCGGCGTAGAGAAAACCCGTGTACGGCATGCCTTCGGCCGCGAGCCCGGCGAGCGTCGGCCCGATCACCTCGCGCATGATGCGCTCGTGCAGCGCCGGCGTGACTACGGGCGCGGGCGAGTAGGCGCCCATGCCGCCGGTGTTCGGGCCCCTGTCGCCGTCGAGCAGGCGCTTGTGGTCCTGCGATGTCGCGAGCGGCAGCACGTGGCTGCCGTCGGCCATGACGATGAAGCTCGCTTCCTCGCCCTCGAGGAATTCCTCGACGACGACGACGCGGCCGGCGCCGCCGAAATCGCCGGCGAACATCCCTTCGGCCGCGCGCACCGCTTCGTCGCCGCTGGCCGCGATGATCACGCCTTTGCCGGCGGCAAGGCCGTCCGCTTTGACGACGATGGGCGGGCGCTGTGCACGGATCGCCGGGGAATCGAAGGATTCCTTCGTGAAGGCCGCGTAACGCGCCGTCGGGATGCCGTGGCGCACCAGGAATTCCTTGGTGAATTGCTTGCTGCCCTCGAGGCGGGCCGCGAGGCGGCGCGGTCCGAAGCAGGCGAGCCCGGCCGCCGCGAAGGCGTCGACGACGCCCGCGACCAGCGGGCCTTCGGGCCCGACGACAGTCATGCCCACGCTCTCGGCGCGTGCGAGGGCGACGAGGCCGGCGATGTCCATGGCCTGGACCGGAACGTTGCGGCACTTCGGCTCCGCGGCGGTGCCGCCATTGCCGGGTGCTACGAGCACTTCGCTGACGCGCGGCGATTGCGCCAGCTTCCAGGCCAGCGCGTGCTCACGGCCGCCGCCGCCGATCACGAGGACTTTCACCTCGATCAATGCCTGAAATGGCGCATGCCGGTGAAGACCATCGCGATGTCGCGCTCGTCCGCGGCGGCGATCACCTCGTCGTCGCGCATGGAGCCGCCGGGCTGGATCACGGCGCGGATGCCGAGACCGGCCGCAGCATCGAGCCCGTCGCGGAACGGGAAAAAGGCGTCGGAGGCCATGGCGCTCCCGGCGACCGCAAGGCCGGCGTCCGCGGCTTTCATCGCCGCAATGCGGGTCGAGACGACGCGACTCGTCTGCCCGGCGCCGATGCCGACGGTACGGCCATCCAGCGCGAGCACGATCGCGTTCGACTTGACGTACTTGCAGACTCGCCAGGCAAACATCAGGTCGGCCAGCTCGCGGGCATCCGGGGCGCGCCGCGTGGCCGTGCGCAGCGCCTGCGCCGCGACGACGCCGTCGTCGCGCGTCTGCGCGAGCAGGCCGCCGGCGACGGACCTGAGTTCGACGGCACCGGGCGACGGTCCGGCAAGCGCGCCGGTTTCGAGCACGCGAACATTCGCCCTGGCAGCGAGGGCTGCAAGTGCCGCGGGCTCGTACGCGGGAGCCGCGATCACCTCGACGAACTGGCGCTCGAGGATGGCCGCGGCGGTTGCCGCGTCGAGCGCACGGTTGCAGGCGATGATGCCGCCGAAAGCCGAGGTCGTGTCCGGCTCGTAGGCGCGCACATAGGCGCTGCGCAAATCGGCCGCGACGGCCGCGCCGCAGGGATTCGCGTGCTTCACGATGACGCACGCGACCGCGTCGAACTGGCGCACGCACTCGATGGCGGTATCCGCGTCAGCGATGTTGTTGTAGGAGAGCTCCTTGCCCTGGAGCTGCCGCGCGGTTGCGATCGCGGGGCCGGCTGCAAGCGGATCGGCATAGAATGCCGCGGCCTGGTGCGGGTTCTCGCCGTAACGCAGGTCCTGGAGCTTCCTGAATCCCGGCGCAAAGGCGTCGGCGAAGGCGGCGTCCCCCTGCTGCCGGCGCAGCCAGCCCGCGACCAGCGCGTCGTAGGCAGCCGTGTGTCCGAAGGCCTTCGCGGCGAGGCGCCGCCGCGTCGCTTCGTGGACCGGACCCGCGGCGAGTTCCGCGAGCACGCCGGCGTAGTCCGCGGGATCGACGAGCGCCGCGACGCGCGCGTGATTCTTGGCGGCGGCGCGCAGCATCGCCGGGCCGCCGATGTCGATGTTCTCGATGGCGTCTTCATAGCCGCAGCCGGGCCTCGCGATCGTCTCGGCGAACGGATAGAGGTTGATGGCGAGGACGTCGATCGGCGCGATGCCCTGCTCGCGCATGACGCCATCGTCGGTGCCGGCGCGGCCGAGGAGGGCACCGTGCACCTTCGGGTGCAGCGTCTTCACGCGCCCGTCCATGATCTCGGGGAAGCCGGTGAGCGAGGCGACCTCGGTCACGGCCAGCCCGGCGCCCGCGAGCGCGCGCGCGGTGCCGCCGGTCGAGATCAGCTCGAAGCCGAGGCCCGCGAGCGCGCGCGCGAATTCGACGATGCCGGTCTTGTCCGAAACGGAGAGCAACGCCCGCCGGGCGTTCGGTCGCGCCATCGGGTCAGGAAGCGAGCCCGTACTCGCGCAGCTTCTTGCGGAGCGTCCCGCGATTGATGCCGAGGATGGTCGCCGCGCGGCTCTGGTTGCCGTCGGCGTAGTCCATCACGGCCTGGAACAGCGGCAATTCCACCTCGCGCATCACGAGGTTGTAGAGCCGGCCGGGCCGGTGGCCGTTCAGGCTGTCGAAGTAGGAACTGAGCGCCTGCTCGGTGTGATCGCGCAGCGGAATCTCGCGGGAATGCCCGTTGACGGGACGCGCCCGGTGCTTTGCTCTCATTGCCAAGAAAAAGTCCCCGATTCCCGCAGCCGTCATTGTCGATCAGGCCGCGCGCGCCACAGCGCCGCACAGTCCCGAGAGGAACTCGCTCGCGAACGTCATCTGTTCGCGCGCCGATTCCGTCGTCAACAAACCGGCTGGAAGGCGTGCCGCCTGCCCGTGCAGGCGGCAATACCAGCCGAGATGCTTGCGCGCCACGCGGACGCCTTTCGTCTCTCCGTAGAAACAGTAAAGGGCCTCGAGGTGCGAAAGCATGATAGCACGGACCTCCACGACGTCAGGCGGCGGCGACGACGTTCCGGCAAGCCCGGCGCGCAGCTCGCGGAAGATCCAGGGACGGCCTTGGGCCGCGCGACCGATCATCACGCCGTCGGCGCCGGACAGTTCCAGCGCCTTCAAGGCCTTGGCCGCACAATCGATGTCGCCGTTCACGAACACGGGCAGGCGCACGGCGGACTTGACCGCCGCGGCCGTTTCGTATTCCGCCTCGCCCTGGAAAAAATCCGCGCGAGTACGCCCGTGCACGGCGAGGCCGGCGACGCCCTCGGACTCGGCGATGCGCGCGATCGCGACGGCGTTGCGGCTCGCGCGGTCCCAGCCCGTGCGCATCTTGAGCGTCACCGGCACGTTCGCCGCGGCGACGACGGCCGCCAGGATGCGCGCGACGAGTGGCTCGTCGCGCATCAGGGCCGAGCCGGCAGCGCGGTTGCAGACTTTCTTCGCGGGGCAGCCGAAGTTGACGTCGATGGCCTGGGCACCGAGCTCCACGTTCAGGCGTGCGGCATCCGCCATCATCGCGGGATCGTGGCCGGCGATCTGCACGACGCGCGGCTCGGGCTCGTCGCGGTGGTCGAGGCGATGGCGCGTCTTTTCCGTATTCCACAGGCGCAGGTCGGAAGTCACCATTTCAGAGGCGGCGATGCCCGCCCCCAGCTGGCGGCAGAGGCGGCGGAAGGGCAGGTCCGTGACGCCCGCCATCGGCGCGAGGGCGAGCGGCGCGGTGAGCTCGAAATTGCCTATTTTCACGGACTTGCGGTCTTCAGCGGGTTGGCGCAGCGCACGCCGCCCCGGGCCGGGAGGCAGATGTCGAGCTCGAATCCGACCGCCTCGGCGCCCGGGTCGACGATGCGGATGAGCGCGTCTGCCCGCTCGCCCGGCGCGAGCAGGTTCGCGCCGCCCGCACCCGGCAGGTAGTCGGCGGGGCCGATGTCGCGCATCCCGACCGTCGCGCCGAAGCGGTCCTGCAGCGACAGGCGCAGCAGCGGCAGCGGTTGCGCGAAGGACGCGCGATTGACGATGCTGGCGCGCAGCATCAGCCGGTTGGCCTCGGCGGGGTCGCTCGCGGCGCCCCACTGGCGCAGTTCGTACGCCGAGAGATCGGTCGGCGCGAGCATCGATGCGCCGGCGAGCGAATAGGCGCCTGCAATCAGCGGACCGAAGGTCGGGCTGCGCACGAGGTCGTTGCGCGCGGCGTGGATGACCTGCAGCAGGAACAGCAAGGCGAGCACGGTCACTCCGGCGACCCAGGGCCAGCGCTGGTCGAGAATCGACGGCAAGTCCTCGACCGGCTCGAAGGCGAGAGCGGCGGCTTCGCGGGCCGCTGCTTCCTCCGCAAGGCGCCGGCGCATTTCATCGGGAATCAGGATGCGCGGCGCCGTCTGGGTGGCGGCGGCGCGCGGCTGCGGCAGCGGCGATACCGGCAGCGGCGCCGGCGGCGCGGGCGTTTCGAGCACGATCTCCTCGCCGGCTTCCTCGTCGCGCTCGTCGAGCACCAGGATCGGATGCTCGTCCGTGCTGTCGAGGTCGGCTGCCGGCTCGCTCGCGGCCAGTGTCGCCGCAATCTCGGCCGGGTCGAAGGGTTCGAGCGCAGGCTCCTCAACCACGAACAGCCGATCGAGGTCGGACAGGTCGCCATGAAACTCCAGCGCGCGCGACTCGTCGGAGGCCGCAGGCGATGGATCCGGAACGGCTGCGAGTTCGACCGGCGCCGAGAGCTCGATGTCTTCCGTGCCCGGCAGTTCCTCGACCGTCATGGAGTCGTCGGGCGAGGGTTGATCGCTAGCGCGGAAGGCCTGCTCGCTCAGGTTTTCAAGCGCATTGAAGCTGGTGGCGCAGACGCCGCAGCGCACGTCGCCCTGCGCTGCCCGCAGCGCTTCGGCGGTGACGCGAAAAACCGTCGCGCAATCAGGGCACTGGGTATACACGCTTACTCCGGGCGGCGCCGGCCCGCGAGCAGGATCCAGCCCTCGCGCTCCGCCGCCGGGCCGATATCAAACCATGGCCGGTAGGCCTGCGCTACCTCGTTGGCCTGGCGCGAGAGCATGCCGGCGAGCACAAGCGAGCCGCCCGCGCGGTTTCGCGGCGCGAGCCCCGGTGCGAGGCCGATCAGCGTGCCCGAGAGGATGTTGGCGAGCACGATGTCGAACGGGCCGACGGCGTCGTCGGCGGACCCAAGGACCGTAATGCGGGAAGACAGGCCGTTGGCTGCCGCATTTTCCCGCGTCGCCTGCAGGGCCTGCGTGGTCGATGTCGAACGCGACCGCCGCGGCGGCGCCGAGCTTCAGGGCGGCGAGGGCGAGGATCCCGGAGCCGCAGCCATAGTCGAGCACGCGCTCGCCGCCCTGGATCGCTTGCGTCCAGCCACTCGAGGCAGAGCGCCGTGGTCGGGTGCGTGCCGGTGCCGAAGGCAAGCCCCGGATCGAGCGCGAGGATTGCGTCAGCCGGTCCCTCGGGTCGCAGGCCGGCAGGACAGACCCACAGGCGACGACCGAAACGCATCGGGCGGAAATCCTTGAGCCACTCGCGCTCCCAGGCGCGGTCCTCGACGTGCTCGACCGCGACGGCCGCCTGCGGCAAGCCCACTGCGGCGGCGAGCATCGCCGCGCTGCGCCCGGGATCGATGGCAGCCGGAAAGAGCGCGCGCAGGCGCACCCGAGGCCAGAGCGGCGTCTCGCCCGGCCCCGGTTCGAGGACGGGCTGCGTCGCCGGCGTCGCCGAGGGAGACAGCGATTGCACCCAGCTGCCCACAGGCCTCCTCGGCGCGGCCGAGTTCGGCGCCCGCTAGGTCCACGACGAGCTGGTGGAAAGGCATCGGCCGACGCGCCCGCCTACTTGAGGCCGAGCCGCCGTTCGAGATAGTGGATGTCGAGCCCGCCCTGGCGGAAGGCCGAATGGCCGAAAATTTCCTGGTGCAGCGGGGCGTTGGTCTTGATGCCCTCGACCACCATTTCGGACAGCGCGTTGCGCATGCGGGCGATCGCCGTGTCGCGCGTCTCGCCGTAGGAGATGAGCTTGGCGATCAGCGAATCGTAGAAGGGCGGCACGTTGTAGCCGCGAATACAGGTGGCTGTCGACGCGGATGCCCGGCCCGCCCGGGCGCATGCCAGAGCCGCACGGGCCCCGGCGACGGCGCGAAGGTCTTCGGGTCCTCGGCATTGATGCGGCATTCCATCGACCAGCCGCGCAGCACGATGTCCTCCTGCTTGAAGGGCAACGGCTCGCCGGCGGCGATCCGCAGCTGCATCTTGACGATGTCGACGCCGGTGACGAGCTCGGTGACCGGGTGCTCGACCTGCACGCGCGTGTTCATCTCGATGAAGTAGAAGTTGCCGTCCTCGTACAGGAACTCGAGCGTGCCGGCGCTGCGGTAGCCGACCGCGGTGCAGGCAGCGACCAGCGCGCTCGGTCATGTCGGCGCGCTGCTTCGCCGTGATGCCGGGCGCCGGCGACTCCTCGATGATCTTCTGGTGGCGGCGCTGCATGGAGCAGTCGCGCTCGCCGAGGTGGACCACGTTGCCGTAGTTGTCGCCCAGCACCTGGAATTCGATGTGGCGCGGCTTCTCGAGGAATTTCTCCATGTAGACCATGTCGTTGCCGAACGCCGCGAGCGCCTCGGTCTTGGCGACGTTGATCGCGTTCAGCGAGCGTCGCGTCGCTGTGCACGACGCGCATGCCGCGCCCGCCGCCGCCGCCGGAGGCCTTGATGATCACCGGATAGCCGATTGCGTGCGCCATGCGGAAGCTCTCGTCGTGATCCTCGGGCAGCGGGCCGTCGGAGCCCGGCACGCAGGGCACGCCGTGCTCCTTCATCGCCCGGATCGCGGAGACCTTGTCGCCCATCTTGCGGATGGTCTCGGCTCTTCGGGCCGACGAACGCGAAGCCGCTGTTCTCGACGCGCTCGGCGAAGTCCGCGTTCTCCGAGAGGAAGCCGTAGCCGGGATGGATGCCGACCGCGTCCGTCACCTCGGCCGCGCTGATGATCGCCGGCATGTTGAGGTAGCTATCGCGCGAGGCGGCGGGCCGATGCACACGGACTCGTCGGCGAGCAGCACGTGCTTGAGGTTGCTGGTCGGCGGTGGAGTGCACGGCGACGGTCTTGATGCCGAGCTCGCGGCAGGCGCGCAGGATGCGAAGCGCGATCTCGCCGCGGTTGGCGATGACGATCTTGTCGAGCATGGGCTTACTCGATCGACGAACAGCGGCTGGCCGAACTCGACGGGCTCGCCGTTCTTGGCGAGCACGGCGACGACGCGGCCGGCGCGTTCGCTCTCGATCTGGTTCATCATCTTCATCGCCTCGATGATGCAGAGCACCTGGCCGACGCGGACCTCCTGGCCGACCTCGACGAAGGACTTCGCGCCCGGCGCAGGCGAGGCGTAGAAGGTGCCGACCATCGGCGCCGTGACCAGTGTTCTCGTCGCGCGGCGGGCGGCGCCGCCGGGCGCGGCGGCGGGCGGCGCCGAAGCTGCGGCGGCCCGGGGCTGCGGCGGCCAGCATCGGCGCTGCCGCAAGCTGCGTCATCGCCCGCCTGGCCCGGGCTCGCGCGCGCGATGCGGACCGACTTCCTCGCCCTCGGTGATCTCGATCTCGGCGAGCCCGGACTCCTCGAGCAGCTCGATGAGCTTCTTGATCTTGCGAATGTCCATCACGTTCCCCCGGAAGGACGGTCGAGACGGTCGAGCGCCGCCGTGAGCGCGAGCTCATAGCCCTGCGCTCCAAGGCCGACGATACTGCCCGCCGCGATATCCGAAAAATACGAGTGCCGGCGGAACGGCTCCCGCGCGTGCACGTTGGAAAGATGCACTTCGATGAAGGGCACGGCGACCGCGAGCAGGGCGTCGCGCAGCGCGATGCTCGTGTGCGTGAAAGCACCCGGGTTCAGGATGGCGAATTCGACCGGGTCCGCGGCGAGCGCCTGGATGCGATCGACCAGCGCGTGTTCCGCGTTGCTCTGGTAGCACTCGAGCGAGGCGCCGCGTTGCGCGGCCAACTGCGCCAGCCGGGTCTCGATGGCCGGCAGCGTCACCTCCCCGTACCAGCCGGGTTCCCGGCGGCCGAGGAGGTTGAGGTTGGGTCCGTTGATGAGCAGGATCCGCGGCATCGGCAGGCATTCAACCGGACAAACCCGGATTTGTCCAGAAACAGCGCCGAACGCGCAGGGAAACGCGTCGAATGGGCGTCGAACTAGCCGTTTGCGGGCATAGCGGCCCTGATCCTGGCCTGCGCCGTTGGCATGTCTATCCGGCCGGCATCCAGCGAACGGACAACGGACAGGATGACGTCGGCCTCGGGCCGGTGCAACTCACCGACGTGGATCGTGACGATCCGGCCCTGGCTGTCGATGAAAGCCGTAAAAGGCAGGCCCAGGGTTGCCATGCCGAAAGCGCGGGCCGCGTCCAGCCCATCCTGCTCCCCGATCAGGACCGTGTATTCGACCGGCGTCTTCTGCAGGAAGCGCTCGACGTCCTCGCGAAAGTCGATCGCGATGCCGACCAGCGATATCTCCGGCCAGGCCCCGTCCCGCGCGAGCTGGTTCAGCATCGGGATCTCGCGTCGGCAGGGCGCGCACCAGGTCGCCCAGAAATTGATTACCTGCGGCCGGCCGTTCCATTCGGCGAGGCTGCGTGCCTTGCCGTCACGGTCGGCGAGCGTCACGTCGGGGCGACGGTCCGGGATGACGGTGGCTTGCGGCGCTGCCTGCCGCGCCTCGGGCGGTGGCGCGAGCCAGGCGCGGCTCGCGAGGTAGCCGCCTGCGCCGGCCGCGATGGCAAGGACGAGCACGACGATCCAGCGGCGGGCGGGTCCCATCGTCAGCATTCTCGCGCGAATCGCGCGAGATGCGTGCGGAAGTCCTCGGCCTTCACGAAGCCGACCAGGCGGAAAGGACGGCATTCGGCCCCGGCGGCGGTGAAGAATGCCGTGGTGGGCGGTCCGTAAACGCCGAAACGCCTGAACAGCGCCTGGTGCGCCTCGCTGTTCGCCGTGACGTCGGCCTTGAGCAGCACATAGCCCGCAAGATCCTGCTGCACGCCGGAATCGGAGAACGTGTATTTCTCCATCTCCTTGCAGGAGACACACCAGTCGGCATAGAAGTCGAGCATCGCGGGCTGGCCGGCCGATTTCGCGTCCTCGAGCGCACGGTCGAGATCGTCGACCGACGCAATCATTCGAAACGGCAGCGCAGCCTGGCCGCTGGCATCGCCATAACGCGCGAGGCCGGGCAGGGTCGCCCCGCGCAGTGGCTGCAGCGGGTCATGGCCACCCGCTGCGGCGCCCACCATCATGAGGATGCCCCAGACGATAGCCGCGAGCCCAAGACCGCGCGCGACCAGCGGCCAGGCTGCGCCGCCCGCGCTGCTTCGGCCGAATCCGCCGAAGTAGTACCCGGCGACGATCGCGAGCAGCGCCCACAGCGCGAGCGTCACTGAACCCGGCAGTACGCGTTCCAGCATCCACACCGCGACGCCCAGGAACAGCACGCCGAACAAGGACTTGATCGTGGCCATCCACGGGCCTGCGTGCGGCAGGAAGCGCCCGCCGCCCGCGCCGATCACGAGCAGCGGAAAGCCCATGCCGATTGCGAGGCAGAACAGCGCCAGCGCGCCTTTCAGGACGTCGCCGGTCTGGCCGATCACGGCGAGGGCGGCCACGAGCGGCGGGGCGACACAGGCCGAGACGACGAGGGCCGAGAGCACGCCCATGACCGCCGTCCCGACGAAAGTGCCGGCTTTCTGGCGCCCCGACATGCCGGCCAGGCGCGTCTCGAGCGACGCAGGAAGCTTGAGGTCGTACAGGCCGAACATCGCGAGTGCCAGGATCACGAACAGGACCGCGAAGGAAATGATGATCCAGCCCTGCTGGAAGAATGCCTGGGCCTGCTGCCCGGCGAGCGCGAAGGCGGCGCCCGCGATCGAGTAGGTCAACGCCATGCCGAGGACGTAGGTGACCGAGAGCCCGAATGAGCGCGCGGGCGTCGCCGCCGCACCCTGGCCGGCGATGATGCCCGAGAGGATCGGGATCATCGGCCACACGCAGGGAGACAGCGCGAGCAGCAGTCCCGCGCCGAAGAATTTCAGGATGATGGCAAAGAGGCTGCCGCCCGTGATCACGCCCGCGAAGCTGTCCTGCTCGGAAATCATCGACGTGCCGGCTCCCGCTGCGGCGGCGTCCGCGCGCGATGCGGTGCCCGGCGGCGGCAGTTCGATGCGAACGGTCCGCGTCACCGGCGGATAGCAGAGCCCGGCGTCCGCGCAGCCCTGGTAGGTCACCGCGATCTCGAAGGAGGAGGCACCCTCGGGACGCGTGACCGGGACGGTTGCGCTCAGGATGTCGTAGTAAACCTCGACATCACCGAAGAACTCATCCGTCTTGGTCTTGCCCTGCGGCATCGCGATGGCGCCGAGCGAGAATCCCGCGGTGGACGTCTTGGCTGAGATCCGGTGGCGGTAGAGGTAATAACCCGGCGCGATCTGCCAGTCGAGCAGCACCCGCTCGCCTCCGTCCGCAATCGCCGAAAATACGAATGCCTTGTCGACGTCGAGGAACTGGTCCTGATTGGAGGCCGGTCCCAGGAGGCCCTGGGCGGATGCGGCGCCCGCGGCAGCGAGCAGGAGCAATGCGATGAGCGAGGGAAATTTCTTCATGGCGGGCGAGAGGTTAGCCGCCCGCCCGCAGGTTGTCGCGTGCGGCTGCCCGGTTTCGCGCATGCCGCGCTGCCAGTGACTGTCGCCAGCGGGCAACATATTTCTTTAAATTCAATAACTTAAAAATGTTTATCACTCAACGCACGAGAGTGCTTGAAATCGGGTCAATCATCCCTATCATTAGCACCCGACCGGCACGAGTGCCAATGAATTCCCAAGGAGTGTTGAACCATGAAGATCCGTCCGCTTCATGATCGTGTGATCGTCAAGCGCGAAGATGAAGAGCGCAAGTCGCCCGGCGGGATCGTGATCCCGGATACGGCGGCGGAAAAGCCAATTCGCGGCAAGATCATCGCAGTCGGCAAAGGCAAGATCCTGGAGAACGGCAGCGTCCGTCCGCTCGACCTCAAGGTCGGCGACAAGATCCTGTTCGGCAAGTACGGCGGAACCGAAGTCAAGGTGGATGGCGACGAGCTCCTCGTGATGCGCGAGGAAGACGTCATGGCCGTCATCGAAAAGTAATCCAGAGGACCACGAAACATGGCAGCCAAGGAAGTCCGTTTCTCCGACGACGCGCGCACCCGCATGGTCCGCGGCGTCAACCTGCTCGCGAACGCCGTCAAGGCGACGCTGGGCCCCAAGGGGCGCAACGCCGTGCTCGAGAAGAGCTTCGGCGCCCCGACCGTCACCAAGGACGGCGTCTCCGTCGCCAAGGAAATCGAGCTGAAGGACAAGTTCGAGAACATGGGCGCGCAGATGGTCAAGGAAGTCGCGTCCTCGACCTCGGACGAGGCCGGCGACGGCACCACGACCGCCACGGTGCTCGCCCAGGCGATCATCCGCGAAGGCATGAAGGCCGTTGCGTCGGGCATCAACCCGATGGACGTCAAGCGCGGCGTCGACCTCGCCGTCAATGCGGCAGTCGAGGAGCTGAAGAAGCTCACCAAGCCCTGCAAGGACTCGAAGGCGATCGCCCAGGTCGGCACTATCTCCGCCAACAGCGACGAGGCGATCGGCAAGAAGATCGCGGACGCCATGGAGAAGGTCGGCAAGGAAGGCGTGATCACGGTCGAGGAAGGCTCGGGTCTCGACAACGAGCTCGAGGTGGTCGAGGGCATGCAGTTCGATCGCGGCTACCTGTCGCCGTACTTCATCAACAACGCCCAGAACCAGACCAGCGAGCTCGAGAGCCCGTACGTCCTGCTGTACGACAAGAAGATCTCCAACATCCGCGAGATGCTGCCGCTGCTCGAGGGCATTGCGAAGGCGGGCAAGCCGCTGCTCGTGATCGCCGAGGACGTCGAGGGCGAGGCGCTCGCGACGCTGGTCGTCAACACCATCCGCGGCATCGTCAAGGTCTGCGCGGTCAAGGCGCCGGGCTTCGGCGACCGCCGCAAGGAAATGCTGAAGGACATCGCGATCCTGACGGGCGGCACGGTGATTGCCGAGGAAGTCGGCCTGTCGCTCGAGAAGGCGACGCTCAACGACCTCGGCAAGGCCAAGAAGATCGTCGCCGAGAAGGAAAACACGACGATCATCGACGGCGCCGGCAAGTCGGGCGACATCAAGGGCCGGGTCGAGCAGATCCGCCGCCAGATCGAGGAGGCCACCTCCGACTACGACAAGGAGAAGCTGCAGGAGCGCGTTGCGAAGCTCTCGGGCGGCGTCGCCGTGATCAAGGTCGGTGCGGCCACCGAAGTCGAGATGAAGGAAAAGAAGGCGCGCCTCGAAGACGCGCTGCACGCTACGCGTGCCGCGGTCGAGGAGGGCGTGGTCCCGGGCGGCGGCGTCGCGCTGGTCCGCGCGCAGAAGGCGCTGGAAAAGCTCACGGGCATCAACGAAGACCAGAACGTCGGCATCCGCATCCTGTCGCGCTCCATCGAGGAGCCGCTGCGCCAGATCGTGCAGAACGCCGGTGAAGACGGCTCGGTCGTCCTCGCCAAGGTTCGCGAGAGCCGCGGCAGCCACGGCTACAACGCGGCAACAGGCGAGTACGGCGACCTGATCGAGATGGGCATCCTGGACCCGACCAAAGTCACGCGCCTTGCGCTGCAGAATGCCGCTTCCGTCGCGGGTCTGCTGCTGACTACCGAGGTGATGGTCGCCGAAGCTCCGAAGGAGGAGCACGACCACCCGCCGATGGGTGGGGGCGGCATGGGCGGCATGGGCGGCATGGACATGTAAGGGCCGCAGCCCATTGCGTTCGAATTGAAACCCCGCCCCTCGGCGGGGTTTCTTTTTGGGCCGTCGCCGTGGCCCTCGAGCTTATGTCAAACGGCCTCAGGATTACGTTGACGCGGCGCGGGCGCGGGCGTATTCACGCGTCTACTCGCAATCACAATAGGTAGGGGAGAATCATCATGGTCAAGCCCGCGTTTGCCCTGGCATGTACAGCCCTGTGGCTACTCGCAGCGTCCCCGGCGCACGCTAATAACAAGTGCAAGAGCCCGGCTCTGCAATTCTTCGGCGACGACACCGGCGGAATCACCTGGCAGAAGCCCAGGATCGACTCGCCCCTCGATCCGAACAAGGCGCGGTTGATCGTGACCGTGCTGAACCAGGACGGTGACGACTACGCAGGCGCATTTGCCAACTGCACGGGCATCGAGAAAAAGCTCCTGGGGCAGGTCATCAATCTGTCGTTCGACTTCCTGAACACGACCGGCAATTCCGAAGTACATGTCGGTGCCGGCGCGCCGCGTATTTCAGTAGACGTGGACACCGACGGCGACGGAAATGCGGATGCCTATGCTTACCTCTCGGCCTACTACTGCCAGGACGTCCTGTCGGAAGACCCGCGCTGGAGCCGCGCGGACTTTACCGGTCGGGTGTCGACCGGTTGCCAGATGTACACCTCGCTGCAGGGCACGCCGTTCGAGTCGGACGGCGTGACCTCGGCCTGGGCGCATTTTGCCGCCGCCTACCCGAACGCGAAGGTCGTTCAGGCTTACCTCATAATGGATGAACCCGGCACGGCATTCGTCGATCGGCTGGCCTTCCACAACCGCATGTACCAGCAGGCCGGTACCGGCTCGGCAGCGATCAAGACCTGCAATTCCGAGTCTTCCTGCTAGGCACGAGTGGAGTTGTCATACTGGCCCGGGAGGCGACTCCCGGGCCATCTTTCATGCGTGGCCGACGCCCAGATAGAGGGCGGTCATTCCAACGCTGTCGACGAGTCCGTGAGCGATGATCAGCGGCCACAGGTTGCAGCCGCAGCCGCGGAAAGCGAGTCCCGCAACGAGGGCCAGCATGCCGGCGTTGAGTATTCCGCGCGGACCGAGGTAAACATGTCCGAGCGCAAACAATGCAGCTTGTGCCAGCAACGCAGCTGAAGTTGCCAGGATGGATTGACCGAGCGCATCCGACAGCCTGCCGAACAGGAATCCGCGGTAGATGAGCTCTTCGCCGAAGGCCGCGGTGCCCCAGCTGACCGGGATCAGGAGCAGGAGATACAGGGGCGTATTTCCCCGGAGCGCGGCGAATGCATTGAGCTGCTGCGGCGGGAACGCGAACATAGCGGCTAGCTGATCGTTGACAGCCGGCAGCACCAGCATATCCACGAGGAAGAGACCGAGCGCCCATAGCGCCATCTTCGCGACGCTTTCCGGTCGCCGAAAACCGAGATCACGCCAGTGAATGCCCCGCCGGTAAAGCAACCACGACGCAAGCAGGAGTGTTGGCACGATCCCGAATGAGGCAACGCCGACGCCGAGATCAAGCCGTCGAAGCAGGGCATACGCAAGGGCATCGACGGCGACGACAACTGCCACGTCGAGCAGGGCGCCGACGCGCGACATGGACGCTACGGTGATTTCGGTTCCTGGGGCGGCAGAAACAAAGCCGGATCGACCATCGTGCCGTTCAGCGTCACGCCGAAATGCAGGTGCGGGCCGGTGACGCGGCCCGTCGCGCCGACGGCCCCGATGGTCTCGCCGGCTGAGACGGCCTGGCCCGGCTTCACGTCGGTGCGGCTCAGGTGGCAGTACATCGTGACCAGTCCGGAGCCGTGGTCGATGATGACCGTGTTGCCGTTGAAGAAGTAGTCGCCCGTGTCGGCGACGGTCCCCGCCGCCGCGGCTGCGACGGGCGTGCCGGCCGGGGACGCGATATCCATGCCGGTATGCGGGCTGCGCGCCTGGCCGTTGAAGAAGCGCCGCAGTCCGTAGGAACTCGAGCGCGGGCCGGATACCGGCGGCAGCAACCGCAGCGACGCGGGCGCGCGGTCGGTGAATTGCCTGAGCGCCGCGCGGATCCTGTGCTGCTCTCCCTCGACGCGCGCGAGGTCCCGCTGCGAGAGATTTACCTGGCCCGGCGCGACCGTCAGCTTCTGGACGTCGTAGGCTTTCGCGGCGACGTCGAATCCGAGCCGCGCCGTTTTTCCGTCCTGGCCGACGACGAGTTCCCGGCGTCCGGGCGCGGTATCGAGCGGAATGCCGGCGACGGCAATCCAGCTTTCGGCCGCGCGCAGCACGAGCACCCGTGCGCCGTCGAGCGAGGCGACCGGACGTGCGCCGGCGGGAGCGTCGATGGCAAGCGTCACGACGCCGCCCGGCACGGCCGACGTGCGCGGCAGTTCGGGGCCCGGGCCCGCCGCAAAGACGGGCGCGGCGGCCAGCAGGACAGCCGCCAGGCCGGCGGCGGCAGGGCGGCTGGATCGCCTGCTCACGAGGCAGGCACGCGGCGCTCGCGCAGCCAGCGCCCCCGCCAGGCGATCGCATGTTCGATCGCCGCGCGCTCGGCGTCGCTGAGGTCCGGGTGATGCGCCTCGAAGATGAGCACCACGCGGTCGGCCGGGCCCCGGTTCCAGGCCTCGTGCTCGTAGCTGTCGTCGAAGGCAAACAGTTCTCCGTCGCGCCACCGATGGCGCAAGCTGCCGACGCGGATTTCGGCCTCGCCCGGGACGATCAGCGGCAGGTGCACCGTGATGCGATTGTTCGCGGCGCCGAAGTGCGGCGGGATGTGCGCGCCGGGCCTGAGCCGCGAGAAGAAAAGTTCCACCGGCCGGCCCTCGACGCGGACGATGTCGGCGGCTTCCAGCGCGGCCAGCGTCTTTGGGAACAGCCGGGCGAACGGCGTCTCCTCCGTGACCTTGTAGAGATGCAGCGAGGACCAGTCGAGGTTGCCGCGCAGCTCCTTCCAGACGGGAGCTCGCGTCCGCGCATCGACGTACGGCGCGTGCGCGGTGCCGGCCTCTACGGCGGCGAGGTATTCATCGCGCACCTCGCCGGTCTTCGCCTCGATCGCCGCTGCCCAGGGCAGCCGCTCGCGCGGCGTGACCGGCGCCGCCGGCAGGTCCGGCATGTAGAACAGGCTGGGTTGCTGCTCCGGCACGCGATAGGCGAGCGGGCCGTCGTGGGTCTGGATCCAGCGCGCATTCCGCACCCGCGCGACGTCCGGCGAGGTTCCGTGGCGGTCCGCCTGCTCCTGCTCGAAGGCCGCGACGGCGGCTTCGTGCAGCCGCGTGAAGTGTTCGCGCATCACGCGGTCCGCGATCGCGGAACGCCCGCGGATTTCCGGGTCGAGATCGGGGCGGTCCTTGGCGCGGCGCACGGCGGGGTCCACGTCGTCGCCGAGCGAGAACAGCGTCGCCGCTTCCTGCCGCCGCCCCGCGGCCTCGAGCGCGGCGCCGGCAAAAAGCGCAAGGCGGCCGTCCTTCGGGTTCAGGCGGTACGCGGACAGGTAGGCGCGGATGGCGGCCGGCAGCTCGCCCGCGAGCTCGCGCGCCGTGCCGAGATTGAAATGAAAGGCCGGCGCGGATTGATCGAGCGCGATGCAGCGCTCGTAGCCGGCGGCCGCGTCGACGAAACGCCGCTCGCGGAACGCGCGCGTCGCCTCGCGCGCGATTGACTCGATCGGGGCGGGCCCGTTCACCGCATTTCGGTCGCGACGATGAGGCCAGCCTGCTCGAGTCGTTCGAGGTCGGCGGCGAGCGCGCCGCGGTCGGCGCCGGGTTGCCGCGCGAGCGCGTCGTCCACCGAAAACATGCGCTGCTTCAGGATCCACTCGACGGTCGGATAGGTCGCGCCGACCGGGATCTCGCCGCCTTCGAAAGCGATCGCGAAGCCGCCGTCCCGGCGCAGCACCTGCGCCCGTCGCGCGACCGAGTACCAGGCCGGCGGGCGCCGGGCGGGCAGGGCGAATTCGGCCGGCGGCCGGCCGAGGCCGCGCTGGTGATTCAGGACATCGACGGCGAAGGCGGGGGAGGTCATGACGGCCCGGACCCGGTCCGCGAGCTTCGCCAGGCGCTCCCGCAGCGCCGGCTCGTCGCGCGCATCGGGCAGCCAGGCGCGAAACTCGCGCTCGCGGGCGAGCGGCTCCTCGAGCAGCCTGAGCAAGGCGAGCCCGGTGGCCGGCGCGACGCCGAAGGTCACGTGGAGCGAGGCGCGCTCGCCCGTCAAGGCGTCGTGGTACTGGCCGCGCGGCAGGTACAGCACGTCCCCGGGCTTCATCTCGGCCTCGAACAACAGCTTGCCGCGCGTTTCCGTCAGCCACTTTTCCCATTCATCGCCCGGCGGGACGGGATTGACGGGCGCATCGGCGCGCGATTCGTAGACCCGCCAGGTCTTCTCGCCCTCGGCCTGCAAGGCGAACACGTCGTGCAGGTCGAAGTGCGTCTGGAATGCCTGCACTCCCTGGAAGGAGCAGTAGACGTTGGCGACGACGCGGGCGGCGAACTCGCGCTCGAGCATCGAGGCGACCGCGCCGACCTCCGGGCACACCCGCTGGACGCCGTTGGCGACGACGCTGGCACCGAGGTCGACGAGCGCCCGGAGCTTCGCGGCATTGACGGGCGCGGCCGCGCCGGCCTTCGCGTCCTCAACGTCGCAGTAGCTCTCCCGCAGCGCGGCGCGGCTCTTGAAGAAGACCTTGAGCGAGTCCTCGTTCCAGTACGGCGTGAGGGCGAGTACTTCGTTGAAGCGCCTCCACGGCAGCAGGGTCGCGCCGGCGGCGCGGGCCCGCACGTGCAGCGGGCGCTGCCCGTACACCTGGGAACGGAACGTGCCCGCATCGAATGGCGCGAGAAATTCCGCGAATTCCATGGCGCCCGGACGTTACCATTGGCGGTCCGTTCCTGTCGAGGAAACCCCGGGAATGCAGGCGATGCATGGAGACTGGCTGCCGGCGCGCGCGGCCCTGCATCCGACCGGCCTGTACCTGGCGTTGCGCGAGATCCGGCCGGCGGAACTGCAGGACCCTTTCATGCAGGAGACGGTGGCGCGCATTCCCGCGCACGAGTCGGTGGTGCAGATCGCGCGAGAGGACGTCGGCCGCGGCACCGCGGGCACCGGCCCCGCAGGCATCGTGTTCCACGTCGCGCGCTGCGGTTCCACGCTCGTCTCGCAGCTGCTCAAGCAGCACGTCGGCGTCGTGGTCTACGCCGAACCGCTGCCGGTCAACGAGATCCTGCTGCCGCCGCACAAGTGGCCGCGCGCCGAGCTGGTTGCGGCGCTGCGCTCGCTCGGGGCCGCGTTCGCGCGGCACGCGGGCAAGCCCTGGGTGTGGAAGCTGACGAGCTGGAACACGCTCTACTGCGACCTGGTCGCGGAGGCGTTTCCGCAGGCGCCCTGGGTCCTGGTGCTGCGCGACCCCGTCGAGGTGTCGGTCTCGCTGCTGGAGCGGCCGGCGGGCTGGATCTGGGACGGCGGGCAGCCGGCGGTGCCGTTCGCAAGGGCGATCGACCCGCAAGGAGCGTCACGATCGCGGGAGGAATACGTGGCGCGCGTCTACGGCGCCTTTTGCGAGGCAGCGGGCCGCCTCGACCCCGCGCGCGGATCGCTCGTCGACTACGGGTCGCTGCCGGGCGCCGTATGGGATTCCGTCGCGCCTCGATTTGGGCTCGCGATCGACGGGCCCGCCCGCGCGCGCATGCGGGAGGCCGCCGGCATGAATTCGAAAGCGCCGCTCGGGCGGCCCGGGAAGTTCAAGGGCGATGCCCGGGCCAAGCAGCGCGCGGCCGGCGAATCCCTGCGACAGGCGATCGACGAACTCGCGCGGCCATCGCTCGAGCAACTGAAGGCGCTCCATGCGGCATCCGCAAGACCTGCCGCCCGAAGTTGAAGCCGCGCGCCCGGCCGTGTTCGCGGCCAGCCGTTTCATTGCCGGAGCGGCGCAGGGCGATGCCGGCCTGCTGCCGGGGCTCGCACGGGCCGGCGAGCTCGCGCACGCGCGGCGCCCGGGTGAAATAGACGGGCTCGTTTCGGCGCTCACCGAGGCCTGCGGCGAGGAAGCCGCGTTCATGGACGGGCTGCGCCGCCTGCGGCGTCGCGAGCTCGTGCGCATTGCCTGGCGCGACCTGGCGGGTCTCGCCCCCCTCGGTGAAACGCTGGCGGAGCTGTCGGCGCTGGCGGACGCGTCGATCGCCGCTGCGCTCGGCTTCGCCCGGCGCGCGCTCGGGCCGCGCTACGGCACGCCGCGCTCGGCCAGCGGCGAGGCGCAGGAGCTGCTCGTCATCGGCATGGGCAAGCTGGGCGGCGGGGAGCTCAATTTTTCCTCGGACATCGACCTCATATTCCTCTATCCCGAGGCCGGCGAGACGGACGGTGCGCGCAGCATCGAGAACGAGGAGTATTTCACCCGCCTCGGCCAGGCGCTGATCCGGCTCCTCGACGCGCGCACGGCCGAGGGCATCGTGTTCCGGGTCGACATGCGGCTGCGCCCGCTGGGCGAACCGGGACCGCTCGCGATGAGTTTCGGCGCCCTCGAGGACTACCTGCAGCAGCACGGCCGCGACTGGGAACGGTACGCCTGGGTCAAGGCACGCGCGATCACGGGCGTCGGCGCCTATCGCCGCCTTTACGACGACGTCGTGCGGCCGTTCGTGTACCGGCGCTACCTCGATTTCGGCGTCTACGAAAGCCTGCGCGACATGAAGGCCATGATCGCGCGCGAGGTCGAGCGCCGCGAGCTGCAGGACAACGTCAAGCTCGGTCCCGGCGGGATCCGCGAAATCGAGTTCATCGTGCAGTCGCAGCAGCTGATCCGCGGCGGCTCGGAACCGGCGCTGCAGACGCCGTCGCTGCTGGCCGCGCTGCCGCGGCTCGCGGGGGCCAAGTGCCTGGCGGCGGAAACGGTCGAGTCGCTCGCCGGGGCCTACGCTTTCCTGCGCCGCGTCGAAAACCACCTGCAGATGGCGGACGACACGCAGGCGCACGCGCTTCCCGGGGACGCGGCGGGACGCGCGCGGCTCGCGGCATCCACGGGCTTCGCGGACTGGGCCGCATTTTCCGGCGCGCTCGATGCCCATCGTCGCGCGGTCACCGGGCATTTCGGCGACGTCGTGCTCGGCCGCAGCCGACCCGGCGAGCGCTCCGCGGCCGCGTCATTCGAAACGCTCTGGAGCGATGAACCGCATCCCGGGCGTATCGCCGGGGAAATCGCCGACTCGGGCATCGCGGACCCCGCCGCGGCCGCACGCATCCTGCTCGAGCTGCGCCAGTCCGCCTACTACCGCCGTCTCGACGGTTTTGGCCGCCGCCGGCTCGCGATGCTGCTGCCCCGGATGCTTGCGGCGGTCGCGCGCGTCGAGACACGCGGCTCCGTCAATGGCCAGGACGTGCTCGCGCGGCTGCTGCGGATCGTCGAGGCGATCGGCGGGCGCACGGCTTACCTCGCGCTGCTCAACGAGAACGGGCAGGCGCTCGAACGCCTCGTCGAGACCTGCTGCATGGGCGATTACCTCGCGCGCCAGGTCGCCGCGCATCCGCTGCTGCTGGACGAACTCCTCGACGCGCGCGTGTTCGAGACCGTGCCGGACCGCGCCCAGTTCGCGGCCGAACTCGAGGCGCGTCTCGGTCACGCGGGCGGGGACGAGGAACTGCGCGTGGACGCCCTGCGCCAGTTCCGGCGCGCCGCGACCTTTCGCATCGCGCTGCAGGACCTGACCGGACGGCTGCCGCTGATGCAGGTCAGCGACCGCCTCACCGAGGTGGCGGAGCTGATCCTGGCGCAGGCACTCGCGCTCGCCTGGCGGCACACGGCAACGATCTACGGCGAGCCGCGCTGCGAGGACGGCGAGGGCGCGCGCACGGCGCGGGTTGGAATCGCGGGCTACGGCAAGCTCGGCGGCATGGAACTCGGCTACGCGTCCGACCTCGACCTCGTGTTCCTGCACGATTCCGCCGGCGCGCGCCAGCAGACGGCCGGGCCCAAGGTCGTGGACAACGAGGTGTTCTTCCTGCGCCTCGCGCAGCGGCTGCTGCACCTGCTGACCGTGCACACCGCCGCAGGACGCCTGTACGAGGTGGACGTGCGCCTCAGGCCGTCCGGCAAGGGCGGGCTCGCGTTCACGCAGATCGGCGCCTTCGAGGACTACCAGAGAAACGAGGCCTGGACCTGGGAGCACCAGGCGCTGCTTCATTCGCGCTGGGTGGCGGGTGATGCCGGACTCGGCGCGTCCTACGGCCGCATCCGCCGTGCGGTGCTGGTCGAGGCCGTGAAACGCGAGACGCTGCGCCCCGAAGTCGTCGCGATGCGCGATCGCATGCGCGCGGAGCACGGCCGGCCGCGCGAGGGGCTGTTCGACCTCAAGCAGGATCGCGGCGGCATCACCGACATCGAGTTCCTGGCGCAGTACTGGGTGCTCCGCCACGTGCAGGCGCACCCGCCGCTCGCCGAGTTTTCCGACACCATCCGCCACCTCGAATCGGTCGGCTCGGCCGCGCTGGTGGACCATCGCGTGATCGATGGCCTGGTGGACGCCTATCGCGCCTATCGCCAGGCCGCGCACCACCTGTCGCTGGAACAGCGGCCGCCCGTCGTGGACGCGGCCGTCCATGCGGCGATGCGGGCCGGCGTCGCCGCGGTCTGGGACCGCGTGATGGTCGCGGGCGAAGACCTGGCGCCGGTATAATCGGCGGATGAGCGCCGAGGGCCCCCTGCTGCCGCCGAATGCGCGACCGCGCTACGACGTGACGCCGGCGGACCTGCCGCTCGCCTGCCCGATGCCTTCGATGTCGCTCTGGAACAGCCATCCCCGCGTCTACCTGCCAATCGAAAAGTCCGGCTTCGCGAAATGCCCGTATTGCAGCGCCGAGTACGTGCTCGCGCGCTGACCGACGATGCTTGAGCGGCTCGCAGTCGAGCGCGGCGCGATCCTTTTCGATCCCGCGCGCGTCGCCGAACCGGGCGGCGCGCTGTTCGACCCGGCGTACTGGCGGGCCCGCGGCACGATGACCGAGCAGGCGGGCGGCCGCGGCTCGGTCCAGTTCATCGACCACGGCGCCGGCCGCTGGGTCCTGCGCCGCTACCTGCGCGGCGGCATGGCGGCGCGCGCCGCGCGTGACCGCTACCTGTGGACCGGCGAGGAGCGCACGCGCTCCTTTCGCGAGATCCGCCTGCTCGCTGCGCTGCTTGCGCGCGGATTGCCGGTGCCCGCGCCGGTCGCGGCGCGCTACCTGCGGCGGCGGCTGACCTACTCCGCGGAGCTCATCACCGAGCGCCTGCCGGAGGCGCAATCGCTCTCCGCCATGCTGGCCGCCGGCCGCATGGACGATGGCCGCTGGGCCGCGATCGGCAGGTGCCTGCGCCGGTTCCACGACGCCGGCGTGCAGCACGCGGATCTCAACGCGGGCAACATCATGCTGGGCAGTCACGGCGAGGTCTGGCTCCTCGACTTCGATCGCGGGCGCCTGCGCCGACCGGGTCCCTGGAGCGCGCGGGTGCTCGACCGGCTCGCGCGCAGCCTGGCGAAGGTCAACGGCGGCGCGAACGGGTGGAGAGCCGGCTTCGCGCTGCTTCGCTTCGCACACGATGCGTGAGGCGCGATGTACTACCTCTACAACGTTCTCATCTACCTGGCAGCGCCGTTTGCGATCCTCGCGCAGTTGCTGCGCGGGCTGCGCGACCCGAGCTATCGCGGGAGCCTCTCCGAGCGCCTGGGCTTCGGCCCGGCGGTGGCGGAGCCGACGATCTGGGTGCATGCCGTATCGGTCGGCGAAGTGCAGGCCTCGCAGTCCCTGGTCGCGGAGATTTGCAGGCGCCATCCGCGCTACCGGATCCTGATGACGACCGTCACGCCGACCGGCGCCGCCCGCGTGCGGCTGCTGTTCGGCGACCAGGTGCAGCACCGCTACGTGCCACTCGACCTGCCGGGCGCCGTCAGGCGCTTCTTCGACCGCGTGCAGCCGAAGCTCGCGATGATCCTCGAGACCGAGCTCTGGCCCAACCTCTACGGCGAATGCGGAAGGCGCGGCGTGCCGCTGGTGCTGGCGAGCGCGCGCGTCTCGCCGCGCTCGGTCGGCAGGTACCGCCGTCTGGTGCCGCTGTTTCGCAAGACGCTGTCGCACGGGATCCTGATCGCGGCACAAAGCGAGCATGATGCCGGTCGCTTCCGCTCGATCGGCGCCGCGCCCGGCCGCACGCACGTCACCGGCAACATCAAGTTCGATTTCCAGCCCCCGGACGGCATCGAGCGGACGGGCCGGGACTGGCGCGAGCGCAATGCGCCGGGCCGGCCGGTCTGGGTCGCCGGCAGCACGCACGAGGGCGAGGAGACGATTGTGCTCGACGCGCACCGGCGCGTGCTCGAGAAATACCCGGATGCACTGCTGGTGCTGGTGCCGCGCCACCCGCAGCGCTTCGAGACCGTGCGCGAGTTGCTTGCAAAGCGCGACGAGCGCTCGGCCAACCGTTCTTCGGGAGCGGCGATAGCGGCGTCCGCCAGCGTGCTGGTCGGCGACACGATGGGCGAGCTGATGACTTTCTACGCGGCCTCCGACGTCGCCTTCGTCGCCGGCAGCCTGGTGCCGGTCGGAGGCCACAACTTGCTCGAACCGGCCTCGGTCGGCCGACCGGTGCTGACCGGCCCGCACAACTTCAACGGCGAGGAAATCGCGCAGCTCCTGATGGACGCGGGCGCGGCCATCATCGTTTCCGACGCCGGACAGCTCGCGCGGGAAGTCATCAGGCTGCTCGGCGACGCGCAACTGCGCTCGGTCATGGGCGCTGCCGGCAAGGCGGTGCTCGACGCCAACCGCGGCGCGCTCGATCGCCTGCTGACCCTGGTCGATCCGCTGCTCGAATGAGGGAGGACCTGCATTGAAAACGGACCTGCGGCTTGCCGCGCCTTACCGGCCCGATGACCTCGAGGCGCTCGCCGCCCAGTTCGGCTCGCCGCTGTTCGTCATCGACTGCGACCGGCTGCGCGACCAGTATCACGCGCTCGCCCGCGCGCTGCCCGGCGTCGACCTCCACTACGCGCTGAAGCCGCTGCCGGACCGTACCGTCGTGCAGGTGCTGGCGCGCGAGGGCGCCTGCTTCGACCTCGCGACGAACGGAGAAGTGGACCTCGTGCGGGATGCGGGCATCCCGCCGGACCGCTGCGTCCATACGCACCCGATCAAGCGCGGCTCCGACATCCGGCACGCGCTCGACTGCGGCATCTCCAGCTTCGTCGTCGACAACGCGGAGGAATTGGCGAAATTCGTGGCCTGCCGCGAGCGCGTGCGGCTGCTGCTGCGCGTCTCGTTCCGCAATCCCGACACGGTGATCGACCTGTCGCGCAAGTTCGGCTGCGATGCGTCCGCCGCCCTCGGGCTCATCGAGGACGCGGCCCGGTCCGGCCTTCGCATCGTCGGCCTCTCGTTCCATGCCGGGTCGCAGCTCCCGCGACCGGACAAGCACGTGGAGGCGATCGACACCTGCGGGCGGATCATATGCGCGGCGCGCGAGCGCGGCTTCGACCTGGACGTGCTCGACATCGGCGGCGGCTTCCCTATCGATTACCTCGAGCCGGTTCCAGGGATCGACGCGTTCTGCGCGCCGATTCGCGCCGCTATCGCGCGGCTGCCCGCCGGACTGCGCCTCATCGCCGAACCCGGCCGCTTCATCTGCGGACCCGCCGTCGTCGCGATCGCGACTGTCATGGGCCGGGCGAAGCGGGAGGGGCGCTGGTGGTACTACCTCGACGACGGCATTTACGGCACGTTCAGCGGGCAGCAATTCGACAAGATGCGCTTCCCGATCGAGCCGCTCTTCGATCCCGGCCGGCCGCGCCAGGCCTGCGTGATCTCGGGGCCCACCTGCGACAGCCTCGACGTCATCGCCGAGGACCTGCCGATGCCGGAGCTTGCGACCGGCGAGCGCCTCGTCGCCCGCCAGATCGGCGCCTACACGATGGCGACGGCCACCGATTTCAACTTCTTCCCGCGCGCCAAGGTGATCGCGGTCAATGTCGAACTCAACCCGGCCTGAGCCGGCGCGGGCGCCTGCCGCGCAGCGCCGCAGGCGGCGTCGGCTATTATCGGCGCTCGAATTTCGTGCACCTGGACGTCGGCCGCGTGCGCAGCTGGCCGGGCCAGGGCCGGGGAGAGTGCCGCATGCCGACCGCGATCCACCGACGCGTCGATGCGCTGCGCGCCGGGCGCGACCCGACCTTCGTCGCGCGCCTCGGCTCGGGCTGGGCGGTGCTCGGCGAACGGCAGGTGATGCCGGGATACTGCCTGCTGCTGCCGGACCCGGTCGTGGCGACGCTCAATGACCTCGCGCTCGGCGCGCGCTCGGATTTCCTCGCGGACATGGCCGCGCTCGGCGACGCCATCCTTGCGGCGACGCGCGCGCTGCGCGTCAACTACGCGATCTTCGGCAACCTCGAGCCCGCGCTGCACGCGCACGTGATCCCGCGCTATCACGACGAGCCCGCGGCGCTCGCGGCCAGCCACCCGTGGGCCTACGACTGGCAGGCCGCGCCGGCCTTCGACCCCGAGCGCCACCGCGAGCTGCAGGGGCGCATCCACGCTGCGCTCGGCCACGCCGCCTGAGGCAGCGGAACTCATGAAAGTCGTCTACTCTCCCTTGCACGCCCGCCATGCGGGCGGCGTCGAGCTCTACCGCGGCGCGCTGGTGCCGACCTTCGAGACGCCCGAACGGGCCGAGATCATCCGCGCCGCGCTGGAAGCGGCCGGTCACGAGCAGGTGCAGCCGCGTGAACATCCTGAATCGGGGCTGCTCGGCATTCACGACGCCGATTTCGTCGAGTTCCTGCGCGGTGCCCACGCGCGCTGGCAGTCGGAAGACCGGCAGGGCCAGATGATCCCGAGCGGATTCCCGGCGCGGGGCTTGCGGCGCGACCGCCGGCCCGCCGGCCTCAGCGGCTCGCTCGGCTGGTTCGCGTTCGACGCCAGCACGCCGATCGTCGCGGGCACCTGGGACGCGGCGCTCGCGGCGGCGCGATGCGCCATGACGGCGGCCGCACTGGTCTCGGAAGGCGAGGGCGCGGCATACGCGTTGTGCCGGCCGCCCGGCCATCACGCGGCGCGGGGCACCTACGGCGGCTATTGCTACCTCAACAATGCGGCGCTCGCCGCGCAGTTCCTGCTGGACCAGGGTTGCGCGCGGGTCAGCGTGATCGACGTCGATTACCACCACGGCAACGGCACGCAGGAGATATTCTGGGAGCGCGACGACGTGCAGTTCGTCTCGCTGCACGGCGACCCGGAGACCGAGTACCCCTGGTTCATGGGCTACGCGGACGAGCGCGGCGCGGGGCGCGGGGAAGGCTGCACCCTGAATTTCCCGTTGCCGGCCGGTACCGGCTGGGACGCGTACCGGCAGGCGCTGGGCGCGGCGCTCGATGCCGTTTCCCGCCACGCGCCGGACGCGATCGTGGTCTCGCTCGGCGTCGACACCTTTGCGGCCGACCCGATCAGCTCGTTCAAGCTGGAAGGACGCCATTACCCGATGATCGGCGCGCTGCTCGCGGGACTGGGTCGGCCGGCCGTCCTGGTGCAGGAGGGTGGCTACGCGGTCGCGGAAATCGGCGAAAACGTCGCCGGCGTCCTCGGCGCGTTTGCCGCTTAGACTGTGTGCATGGCCGTCAGCGACGACTTCCGGGAATTCGTCCTCGAGCAGCTCGCCCCGGCGGGGCGCGTGACGCCGCGCGCCATGTTCGGCGGCGTCGGGCTCTACCTCGACGGCCTGTTCTTCGCGCTGATCGACGACGACACGCTGTATTTCAAGGCCGACGACGCCACGCGATCGCGCTACGAGCGGGCGGGCTCCAGGCCTTTCTGCCCGTTCCCGGACCGGCCGGACAAGGCCATGGCCTACTGGCAGGTGCCGGCCGAGGTGCTCGAGGATGGCGATGAGCTCGCGGCCTGGGCGCGCGAGGCCATGGGCGTCGCGCTCGCGAACAGGAAGCGCCGGCCGGCACGGCGCCGCGGGTCCGCGGCGGGACGCGGGACCCGCCATTGAGCGCGAACCCCGAGGACGCTTGCGCGCGCCTGCGCCGCGACTGGGAGCCGCGCCTGCGCCGGTTCGTCTGCGAGCAGCCGGGCGCGGACCCGGGCCACGGTCCGGCGCACGTCGAACGCGTGGTCGCGACGGCGCTGCGCCTCGCAGCGGCGGAGGGCGCACGGGTCGAGGTCGTGCTGCCCGCGGCCTGGCTCCACGACTGCGTGCACGTCGCCAAGGATTCGTCGGTCCGGTCAGGCGCTTCGCGGCTGGCTGCGGCGCACGCGGTGCGTTACCTCGAGTCCGAAGGCTATTCCGCCGCCGCCCTGCCCGAGGTGCGGCACGCGATCGAGGCACACAGCTTCTCCGCGGGCATCGTGCCGCGCACGGTCGAGGCGAAGGTGGTACAGGATGCAGACCGCCTCGACGCCCTCGGCGCCATCGGCGTCGCCCGCTGCTTCGCGGTCGGCGCGGCGCTCGGCCGCGCCGTCTACGAGCTGCAAGACCCCTTCTGTCGAGCGCGCGAGCCCGACGACCACGGGGCCTCGGTCGACCACTTCTACGCCAAGCTGCTGAAGCTCGCCGGCACCATGCAGACAGAGGCGGGCCGGCGCGAGGCGGATCGCCGTGCGGCTTTCCTGCGCGCATTCCTCGCACAGCTCGAGTCGGAGATCGCGACTTGAGCCGCGGCGTACCCGCGGCCGTCGCGCTCGGCAGGCTGCGCGACGGCAACGCGCGCTTCGCGGCGAATGCGCGCGGCACGGGTACGCTCATCACCGCGGCGCGGCGCGCGAAGCTTTCGGCGGCGCAGGAGCCCTTCGCCATCGTGCTCGGCTGCTCGGACTCGCGGGTGCCGGTCGAACTCGTCTTCAACCAGGGACCGGGCGACCTGTTCGTGATCCGGGTCGCCGGCAACATCGTCGCGCCGTCGCTGGTCGGGAGCGTCGAGTTCGCGGCCGACCGGTTCGGCACGAGGCTGGTCGTCGTGCTCGGTCATTCTTCCTGTGGCGCGATCGCGGCGACCATCGAAGAACTGCACCGGCCGACGACGGACAGCTCGCCGAACCTGCGCGCAATCGTCGACCGGATCCGGCCCGGCGTCGACCAGATCGTCGCGCGCCACGAATCCGAGGGCGCGCTCGCCGTCGAGCACGCGGCGATGACCGCGAATGTCCGCGCTTCGGTCGGCCAGCTCCGCCATGGCTCGGCGATCATCGAGAACCTGATCGCGACCGACGGCCTCGTCGTGACCGGCGCCTGGTACTCGCTCGAGACCGGCAGGGTAGAATTCCTGGAAGAAACGCTACCGGGATAGGACCGCCGCAAAGGCCGCGGCGTCGACGTTGCCCCCGGAGAGCACGATCGCGGTCGTCCGGCCCGCGAGCGGCAGCCTGCCGGCGAGTGCCGCCGCGAGTGCAACCGCACCACCCGGCTCCACGACGACCCGCAGGAAGCGGAACGCCCGGGCCATCGCCGTTTCCACCTCCGCGTCGCTCACGGTCAGGACGCCCGCGAGCAGCTCGCGGTTGATCGCGAACGTGAGCCGGCCCGGCGGCGAGGATTGCAGCGCGTCGCAGATCGAGCGGGCATCGGGCGGATTCTTGAGCAACCTGCCCGCCGCGAGCGAGCGGCGCGTGTCGTCGAATGCTTCCGGTTCGACACCGTAGATTTCCGCCTTCGGAGCGAGCGCGCGGACCGCAATGGCCGTGCCGGCCGTGAGACCGCCGCCGCTGGTCGGGACCAGCACCTGGTCCGGCACGAGGCCGAGCTCGGCGGCCTGCCGCACGAGCTCGAGCCCGACCGTTCCCTGGCCCGCGACGACATGCGGGTCGTCGTAGGCCGGCACCAGCGTCGCCCCGCGCTCCGCGACGAGCTTGCGCGCAATCTGCTCGCGGTCCCCGGTATGGCGGTCGTACTCGATGACCTCGGCCCCGAGCGCGCGCGTGTTCTCGAGCTTGGCCCGGGGCGCGTCGCTCGGCATCACGATCGCCGCCGCCATGCCGAGCATGCCGGCGGCGGCGGCCACGCCCTGGGCATGGTTGCCGGAAGAGAATGCGACCACTCCCGCGCGGCGCGCGGCGCCGTCGAGCTGCACGAGGCGGTTGTAGGCGCCGCGGATCTTGAATGAGCCGGTGCGCTGCAGCGCCTCCACCTTGAACAGGAGGCGCCCGCCGGTGATGCCGTCGAAAGGCGTGTCCGCGAGCAGGGGCGTCCTGCGTGCGATGCCGGCGAGCCTGTCCGCCGCCGCCTCGATCTCGGCCAGGCCCGGCAGGGGAAGCGACTCGTACTGTGCGTGCATTGGGTGCTATGTTATCTGCATGCAGGCGAGCCTGCGCATGGCGCACCTCGTCGTCGGCGCGATCGCCGTCGGCGCATTCCTCGTGACCGGCATGATCATGCACGGCCACCAGCCGCCGCTGGTTTCCATGGCATGGGACGATCGGCTGTTGTTCCGCTCGAGGCACATCTACCTGCTCGGCGCCGCCCTCGTGAACCTCGCGCTCGGCGTGCGCTACGCCCTGCCGCCAGGCGAGCCGCGCCGAAGCGCCGCCGTCGCCGGCTCCCTGCTCGCGCTTGCGAGCGCAGCGATGCTTTTCTTCGCCTTTTTCGCCGAGCCGATGGCGGGGAGGGCGCCGGGCAATGTCAGCGCACTCGGGCTCTACGCCCTGTTCGGCGGCGTAATTCTGCACGTGCTCGGGTGCATCGGCCGCATGCCGGGCCGGGCGGCGCCGTGAGCGACCCGATCTGGGGTCCTTGCGCCGCGCTCGTCGGGCTGACCGCGATCGTCTGGGTCAAGCTCTACGTCGATCGCCTGCGCGAGATGCGCACGAAGCGGATCGACCCGCAGGCGCTCGCGACCGCCCGCGCCGCGGCCGGCGAGCTCGAGCGCCCGCAGGCCGCCGATAATTTCCGCAATCTCTTCGAGCTGCCCGTCCTGTTCTACCTGCTGTGCGTCGCGCTCGCCGCCAACGGCGGGTCGACACCGGGCTTCGTCGCGGCCGCCTGGGCCTACGTGGGACTGCGCGCGCTCCACAGCCTCATCCACGTGACCTACAACCGCGTCGTGCACCGCTTCCTCGCCTACGTCGCGAGCTCGCTGCTGCTTTTCGGCATGTGGATCGCGTTCCTGCCGAGGATCGTCGCATGAGCGACCTGGAGGGCCGTTGCCTGTGCGGGGCGGTGCGTTTCGCGATCACGCCGCCGACGCTCTTCTTCGCGCATTGCCACTGCCGCTGGTGCCGGGAAGCGCACGGCGCGCCATTCGTGAGCTGGGTCGGCGCCGCCGAGTCGCGCTTCCGCTTCCTGCCGGGCTCCTCGGAACCTCGCTGGTACGCGTCCTCGCAGCAGAGCCGGCGCGGCTTCTGCCCGACCTGCGGCACCACGCTGTTCTACGCCTCGACGATCTGTCCGGGCGAGATCCACGTCGCGCGGCCGGCGATACCGGGCGCGATCGACCGCGAGCCGCAATGCCACGTCTTCTACGACCAGCGCGTGGACTGGGCCGAGGTCGGCGACCGGCTGCGGCGCTACGCGACCGACGACCCGGGGCTCGCGAAGTTCAGGGCAGTGAAGCGCTGAGAGCGGGTGCATCGAGGCGCTCAATCGGCTCCGAACAGACCGGACCGCGGCAGAGGTAGGCGACCGTGCCGCCGCGCGCAGGCTTGGTCGCGAGCGCCTCCGGCAAGCCGGCTGCGCCCGCGGGGATCGCGAGCACCATGCGGCGCGGCGCGTAGGCCCGCGAGAGCGCCGCATGCCAGCGATCGAGCTCCGCGCCTTCGCCGCGCAGGACGACGATCTCGGCCGGCTCGAGGTATTCGTCGAGCGCGCCCAGCATCGCCGCATGCGCCTCGGGCGCGCGCTGCATGGAGGGGAAGCCGGCGCGGACCGTGCGCTCGGCGGCCTCGAGGTAGCGTGCCTCGCCGGTGAGCCAGCCGAGCCGCGCGAGCGCCCGGGCCGCGATGCCGTTGCCGGACGCCATCGCGTCGTCGGCGAAACCCTTCGGGCGGCAGAGCGGCGTGTCGGCGTCCGCCGCCGTGAACCAGAAGCCGCCGCGCTCGCGGTCTTCGAAATTCGCGAGCAAGGCGTCGGCAATTTCGCCGGCAAAATCGAGGTCGGCGGGGCGAAACCGTGATTGCAGTGCTTCGAGAAGGGCGTCGAGCAGGAAGGCATGGTCGTCGAGATAGGCGGGGAAGCGCGCGGCGCCCGCCTTCCAGGCGGCGTAAAGCCGGCCGTCCCGCCAGACGCGCCCGCGCAGGAAATCGAGCGCGGCGACTGCGGCCTCCTGGTAGCCGGGTTCGTCGAGCAGGCGGCCGGCGATCGCGAGGCCGCGCACCATCAGCGCATTCCAGGACGTGAGGATCTTGTCGTCGAGGCCGGGCCGCACGCGGCCGGCTCGGGCCGCGAGGAGTTTTGCGCGTGCGGCGTCGAGGCGCGCCTGCGCGACGGATTCCGGCACGCCGAGTTCCTCCGCCAGCCGGGCCAGCTCCACGAACGCATGCAGGTGCCAGGCGCCCTCGAAATTCGGCTCGCGGTCGAGGCCGTAGCGGCGCGCGAACGCGCGGTACTCGTCGGGCGGCAGGAGCTGCTCCACCTCCTCGCGCCGCCAGGCGTAGAAGCGCCCTTCGTGCCCCTCGGAATCGGCATCGAGCGCGGCGTAGAAGCCGCCCCCCGGCGCGCGCATCTCGCGCAGCGCCCAGCCGGCCGTTGCCCGCGCCGTCTCGCGCAGGAGCGCGTCATCGGCGACGACGGCGGCCTCGGCGCACAGGGCGAGCAGGGGCCCGTTGTCGTAGAGCATCTTCTCGAAGTGCGGGATCATCCAGAACGGATCGACCGAATAGCGGCAGAAACCGCCGCCGAGCTGGTCGAAGATCCCGCCTTCCGCCATGCGGCGAAGCGTCAGCAACGCCATGGCACGCGATCCGGGATCGTCGCAGCAGCAGGTCGAGGGACGCCGCGTGCGGGAACTTGGGCGCCGGGCCGAAACCGCCGAAGCGGGCATCGAACGAGGCGGCGAGATTCTCCCGCGCGCGCACGATCGGCGCGCGCGTGATCTCCAGGTCCGATGGCGCCGCCGCAGGCGCGATGTCGTCGAAGACGCCCCGCAGCGCCGCGTTCTGGGTGGCGATGTCCGCGCGTTTCCCGCGCCAGAAGTCCGCCACGCGCTCGAGCAGCTCGGCGAAGGCCGGCATGCCGTAGCGCGCTGCCTTCGGGAAGTAGGTGCCGCCGAAAAACGGCGTCAGGTCATCGGGCGCGAGGAACATCGTAAGCGGCCAGCCGCCGCCGCGCTGCGTCAGCAGCTGGTGCGCGAGCTGGTAGACTTTGTCGAGGTCCGGCCGCTCCTCGCGATCGACCTTGATGTTGACGAAGAGCGCGTTCATCACCGCCGCGGTCGCCGCGTCCTCGAAGGACTCGTGCGCCATCACGTGGCACCAGTGGCAGGCGGAGTAGCCGATCGAGAGCAGGATCGGCTTGTCCTCGGCGCGCGCCCGGGCAATCGCGTCCTCGCCCCAGGGATGCCAGTCGACCGGGTTGTCGGCGTGCTGGAGGAGGTAGGGACTCGTCTCGCCGGCGAGGCGGTTTCGCGCCGCGCCGCTCGGCTCTGCCTGCATGGCGGTGCCCGCGGTCGGTTAGAATTGCCTTCACTATAGCCACCGCGCCCGCTTCCCGCATGTCGAGCCAGCCTCAAACCGCCGCCCCGGCGGGACGCACATTGCCGCCGCTCATCCTGAAGCGCGACGAGGAGCGCCGCCTGCAGGCCGGCCACCTCTGGGTGTTCTCGAATGAAGTCAACGTCGAGCGACGCCGCTCACGGCTTTCGCGCCGGGTGAGCACGTCGAGGTGCGCTCGAGCCGAGGGCATTTTTTCGGCTATGCCTACGTCAATCCCCGCACGCTGATCAGCGCGCGGCTCATCGGCCGCGACCCGGACCAGCCGCCCGGGAAAGCGCTGCTGGCGCATCGCCTCGAGATCGCGCTGGCGCTGCGCCGGCGCTTTTTCGCCGGCCCGTACTACCGGCTCGTCTACGGCGAAGGGGACCTGCTGCCCGGGCTCGTGGTCGACCGCTACGGCGACGTGCTCGTCGCGCAAATCGGCACCGCCGGCATGGAGGCGATGAAAGCGGAAATCCAGGAGGCGCTCATCGAGGTTGCGGCGCCGCGCGCCCTGCTCTGGAAGAACGACTCGCCCGTGCGCGAACTGGAGGGCCTGGCGCGCTACGTCGAGACGGCTTTCGGCGACGTGCCGGAGACCGTCGAAATCCCCGAAGGAGGCGTCAATTTCCGCGTGCCGCTCGCGGCCGGGCAGAAGACCGGCTGGTACTACGACCAGGCCGCGAACCGCGCGCTGTTCGCGCGCCACTGCCGGGATGCGCGCGTGCTCGACGTCTTCAGCTACGCCGGCGGCTTCGCGTTGCAGGCGAAACGCGCGGGCGCTGCCGAGGTCACCTGCGTGGATTCTTCCCGGGCCGCGCTGGAGGCGGCCGCGCGCACGGCGGACGCCAACGGCCTCGCGCTCGAGACAGTCGAGGGCGATGCATTCGCGACCCTCGAGGACTTCGCCGCCGGGCGCCGGCGCTTCGAGGCCGTCGTGGTCGATCCGCCGGCCTTCATCAAGCGCAAGAAGGACCATCCGAAGGGCCTTGCCGCCTACCGGCGCATCAACCAGCTCGCGATGCAGCTGCTCGAGCGCGACGGCCTGCTGGTGGCCTGCTCCTGCTCCTACCACCTTGCTGCGGGCGAGCTCGTGGACTCGGTCCAGCGGGCCGCGCGCCGGCTCGATCGATTTGCGCAGCTCGTGGCCGTCGGCGGCCAGGCGCCGGACCATCCGGTGCACCCGGCCATCGACGAAACCCGCTACCTTCGGGCATTCCTGTTTCGCGTGAGCGCCTGATGCTGACCTATCCCGAGTTCGACCGCGTCGCGTTCTCGATCGGCCCGGTCGAGGTGCACTGGTACGGGCTCATGTACGTCGTCGGCTTCATCGCCGGCTGGTGGCTCGCGCGCCGCCGCGCCGCGGCGTCGGGCTCGACCTGGCGGCCGGTGGACGTCGATGACCTCATATTTTTCGCGGCGATGGGCGTCATCCTCGGCGGCCGGATCGGCTGGATCCTGGTCTACGGTTTCGACACGATCCGCGCGGATCCGCTCAACATCATCCGTGTGTGGCAGGGCGGCATGTCCTTTCACGGCGGGCTCGTGGGCGTGATGATCGCGGTCGCGCTGTTCGCGAAGCGCCGCGGCCGCCGGGTCGCCGACGTCTTCGACTTCACGGCGCCGCTCCCGGCCATCGGCCTGTTTGCCGGCCGCATCGGCAACTTCATCAATGGCGAGCTCTGGGGCAAACCCACTGACCTGCCCTGGGGCGTGCTGGTCAATGGCCAGGTCCTGCATCCGTCGCAACTCTACGAGGCGGCCCTCGAGGGCGTGCTGATGTTCCTGGTCCTGTGGTGGTTCACCTCGAAGCCGCGCTGGCGCATGGCGCCGGCGGGACTCTTCCTGGCGCTCTACGGTATCTTCCGCTTTACGGTGGAATTCGTGCGCGTGCCGGACGCCGACATCGGCTACCTCGCGTTCGGCTGGCTGACCATGGGCCAGCTCCTGTCCCTGCCCGTGCTCGCCGCCGGCCTCGCGATGCTCGCGCTGGCGTACACTCGCCGGGAGCCCTCCGGGAATTTCGCCTGAGATGCGCGCCTACCTCGACCTGATGCGCCACATCCGCGACCGCGGAACCCGCAAGGCGGATCGCACCGGCACGGGCACGCTTTCCGTGTTCGGGGCGCAACTTCGCTTCGCGCTCGCGGACGGTTTCCCGCTGGTCACGACCAAGCGCATCCATGTGAAGTCGGTGATCGAGGAACTGCTCTGGTTCCTGCGCGGGGAAACCAACGTGCGCTCCCTGCAGGAGAAAGGCGTCCGTATCTGGAACGAGTGGGCGGACGAGCAGGGCGAGCTCGGGCCCGTGTACGGGCGCCAGTGGCGCGCCTGGGCGACGGCGGATGGCCGCCACGTGGACCAGATCGCACGCGTTCTCGGGCAACTGCGCACCGAACCGGATTCGCGCCGGATCATCGTGAGCGCGTGGAACGTCGGCGAACTCGAGCAGATGGCGCTCGCGCCCTGCCATTGCCTGTTCCAGTTTCACGTCGCCGATCGCAGGCTTTCCTGCCAGCTGTACCAGCGCAGCGCCGACATTTTTCTCGGCGTGCCCTTCAATATCGCTTCGTACGCGCTGCTGACGCATATCCTTGCGCAGCAGGCCGATCTTGCGGTCGGCGATCTCGTCTGGACCGGTGGCGACTGTCACCTGTACCTCAACCATCTCGAACAGGCGGACGAACAACTCGAGCGCGGCCCGCTGCAGTTGCCGATGCTCGCACTGCTGCGCCGGCCCGCGGACATCGCGGACTACCGCTACGAGGACTTCCAGCTCCTTGGCTACGAGCCGCAGGCCGCGATCCGCGCGCCCGTCGCGGTCTGAGGGATTCCGATGAGAGCCGGGGCGGTCGCGATCGTCGCGATGGCCGATAACGGCGTCATCGGCCGCGCCAACGGCCTGCCCTGGCACCTGCCGGACGACCTGAAGCGCTTCAAGGCACTGACGATGGGCCACGCCGTGATCATGGGCCGCAAGACCTTTGAGTCGATCGGAAAGCCGCTGCCCGGCCGGAAAAACATCGTGCTGACGCGCAACCGCGACTGGCGTGCGGCCGGCTGCGAGACGGCCGCGACGCCCGCCGAGGCCCTTGCGCTCGCGGGCGAGGCGACGCCGTTCATCATCGGCGGCGCGGAGATTTTCGCGGCGTTCTGGCCCGTGGTTTCGCGGCTCGAGCTCACTGAGGTGCATGCGGCGCCCGCGGGTGACGTACGGCTCGCGGGCTTCGACCGCAGCGCCTGGCGCGAGGTCAGCCGCGAAGAACATGCCGCGGACGAGCGGCACGCGTCGCGTTTCAGCTTCGTCGCGCTGGTCAGGGATCGCTGACTGACAGCCTGCCCTCCGCGAGCAGTCGTCCGCCGGAGCGCAACTCGAGCCGGATCGGCGCGCCACCGGTAAAATCCAGTACGTTCACCTGGTTTCCGGCCGCCAGCTGGACGGTCACCTGGTCGCCGGCCCTTGCCAGGTGCGCGTCGCCGCCACTGCCGGCAAAGGTCGTCGTTGCCGGATCGATCCTGACCGCGACCTCGCAGGGGACGCTCGCCGTCGAGCCGAGCTGGAGGCGCAGCCCTGCGCCGTCGCGGCGCAGCGAGGCATTGACCGTGACTCCCTCGGCCCGCAGCGTGAGGCCCGCCTGTTGCGCAGTGCGTGCGCCCTGCAACGACCCCTGGAGTTCCGTTGCGGGCGCGTGGCCGTCGCGCACGAAATAGGCAACCCCGACGATGACCAGTCCTGCGACGATTGCCGCGGCGACGCGATAAGCGGAAGCGTCCCACCATCGGCTCCCGGCGCCGACCGTTTGTGCCGATCCGGCGAGAATGGCCTCGCGAAGCCCGGGGGGCGCGTCCGCCGCGGGGACATCGCGCAGCAGCCGGTCCATGCCGAGGAATTCATCGTGCAGGCGCCGGGCTTCGCCGTCCTGGAGCAGGAGGCGCGCAAGTTCGGCCCGATCGCCGGCAGGCAGCTCGCCGTCGAGCTGGGCCTGGATCAGTGCCTGCAGCCGCGCGCGATCCATCTCAGAGCATCCCGCGCAAGGCGAACTGGGTTTTCAGCAGCTGGCGCGCCGTATGCAGCCGCGACTTGACGGTCTTCGGGTCCACGCCAAGGATCTCGCCGATGTCCTCGTAGGGGAGGTCGAGAAAGTACCGGAGCACGATCACGGAGCGCTGCTCCGGCTTGAGTCGATGTACCGCCGCCAGGACCACTTCGCGACGCTGGCCGTCGGCCAGCAAGTCGGCGGGACCCGCGCCCTGTGCGGGGAGGCGTTCGTCGACAGGCTCGTCACTGCGGCCGCGCGCGCGCAGGAGGTTGAGCGACTCGTTGATCGCCATCCGGTAGATCCAGCTGTAGAACTTGAATTGCGGGTCATAACTCGCCAGGTTCTGCCAGGCTTTCAGGAACACCGACTGGGCAGTATCACGGGCGTCCTCCGGGTCGCGCAGCATGCGCAATGCGACGTTGTAAACGGGCTTTTCGTACTGTTCGACCAGCGCCGCGAATGCCCGCGGATCGCCCGCCAGGCAGTCCCGGACCCTGGCCGCGTCGACGTTCTCGACCATAGTAATTACACTTCAGGGGCCGACAAGTTGGCGTGCGTTTCGCGCCGGCTTTGGGGCCACTCTAGCCTCGGTCCGGAGCGCATGACAACGATCACATTCCTGCAGGCCGCCGGGATCGCCCTGATTCCTTCGCTGGCCTGGGGCTGGTTTTTCGTCTCGCGCAATCCCGAGTCGCGCCAGCTCGTCGTGGTGACCTTCCTGCTCGGCACGCTTGCGGTGGTGCCGGTACTCCTGTTCATGGCCGGCCTCGGCGTGCAGCTACAGGACCACGAGGCTGCCGCGGCGCAGGCCGGCGGCGCGATCTCCATGCGACAGGTGCTCAGCCTGCTGGCTTTCCTGGGCGGCGTGGCGCTGGTGCTGTTCGGGGTGATCAAGCTGTTCCAGCTCATCTCGCGCCGCATCGCGCGGCACGGGTTGCGCCTCGGCGCGCTGCTGTTCGCGGCGCTGCTGCTGCTCGTGGCCACCTTGAGCCACGACCAGCTGCGCAGAATCTCGGCGCGATCGGTCCGCCGCTCGCCGACCTGTTCCATTTCTTCGTGATGTTCTCGCTGTTCATGTTCGTCCTCGAGCGGCTCTCCGCGCGGACTGCCGCGAACGCCCTGATCGCGGCGCTGGCGGCAGCGCTCGTCCTGGTGGTGGTCAGCGCAGGCCATGGCCCCGCGGCCGGTGAGGCGGCGAAGCTCAGCTCGATCTCGACGATATTCAGCCTGCCCTTCCTGCTCGAATTCGCGGGACAGGACAGCCTGACGCTGCGAATCCTGGACTTCATGCAGGTCTACCTGACCTTCGCCGTGATGGCGATCAGCACCTGCTGGTCGTCGCGATGGTCCACCTGATCTACCTCCTGCACGAGAACCGGTGGATCAAGGCCGTGCACGGCGCATCGCTCGCGTTCTTTGCGCTGCCATTCCTCGCGTGGGCAATGGAGACGGTGAGTCCGGGGCTGCCGCTCGCAGGCGCGATCCGTTCGCCGACCGCGACCGCCGCAGCTGCCTGGTACGCGAACCTCGCGCTGCTGGCCGGCCTCTCTGCCTGGTCGGTCATCGGGTTCGTCCGCGAGTCCGGCGCCGCGGCGCTCGCCCTGTTCAACGGGCTGTACGAGGAGCCGCTGAACTTTCTCGGCGTCGGGCTGTTCCTGACGCTGTTCGTCGCGGTGTTCCACTGGTTCGGCCTTTCGGTGATGGCGTTCGGCCTGATCTTCCTGGCATTCGCCGAGGAATATTCGAAGCACCTCATCGTCCGCTTCACCGACGACGACAGCATCCGGTCCATCGACGACGCGATCGAGTTTTCGGTCATCGTCGGGCTGGCATTCGCCTTTGCCGAAAACGTGCTCCTGTATTTTCCGCGTTTCCTCGCCGCGGGTGACACCTCGGCCCTGCTGCTGCGCTCGGTGCTGACCGTGCTCATGCATGCGGTCGCGTCCGGAATCCTCGGCTATTTCTACGGGCTCGCTCATTTCTCGACCGAGGAAGTCCGTCACCGCCACCAGGGCCGGGGCCCCGCGTATCGCCTGTTGCACAGGGTCTTCCTGTTCCGGCGCGAGCGCCTGTATCACGAGGCGAAGATGTTCGAGGGGCTGGTCCTCGCGGGCGTCTACCACGCTACCTTCAACATCGCGGCGGGGCAGGGCCGGATCACCCTCATGCTGGCGCTGGTTGCGGCCGGAAGCGCCTTCCTCTACTACCTGCTCGGCCTGAAATCCAACCGGGAGAAGATCGGAGCGATCTCGGGCAGCCGCGTGCATGCGACCTATGTCGGCAGGCTAAAGCGGCGCGCGGGCTAGAGGATCTTGAGCGACAACATCCACTCGTCGTCGAGCTTGCGGCCGTCCTCGAAACCGGCGGCGTAGCCGAACGACAGGGTCATGTCCATGCGGCTCAGCACCGTGAACCGGAAATCGACCTGCGCGCCGGCATCGAAGACGGTACGCCGGTCCGAGCCGTCGCCAGGCTCCGCGGTCAGCGCGCCGACGAACAGGGCCGGTCGCGCCCAACCGAGGAAGGATCCCGGCGACCCGACTTCCTCGAACCGCAGCGGCGGCAGGTTGAGTTCCAGCACGCTTTTGCCGAAGCTGCGGCCGGAGAGCTCGATCGATCTCGAAGCCCGGGAAGCTGTCATATTCCCGATAGCGCTTGATCTCGCCGTCGTCGACGTAGTTGTTGCCGAAGCTGCCGAAGTAGAAGCTCGACAGGCTGTTGTCCCGGTTGCCGCTCGCGGCGCCGGCGGCGTTGTACAGCCACACGGACGAATTCCCGATCGGCAGCGCGAAGCCGAAATCGAAGTTGCCGCGGAACCGCGACACGGTGTCCCCGCCGGCATGGTCGACGTTCGTGTCGAGCGCCCAGCGGTAGCCTTTTTCATGATCCACGGCGCCTTGCGAGCGGCGCGTCGTCGCTGTAGGCGAGCTCGACCTTGCCCGAGACGAGCTCGGTGAATCCGGACGGCACGTTCTGGTTGAGCGGCAAGGTATCGAGTCCGGTGAAATACGCCGCGGCGACCGACAGGTCGAGCCGGCGCGGATCGTCGTAAATGAGCGCCTTGTCGAATTCGCCAAGGAACGCGTCGCCCTTGCGGCTGCGCTTGGTCGGGCCGAACAGGTCGTAGAAGTTCGCGCCGTTGTGCCAGTATTCCCAGCGCCAGACGGGTGTTTCATAGCGCAGGTTGACGTGCGGCTTTTCCCCGGAAGGCAGCGCGCCGTCCCAGTGAATAGCTGGCCGCGATGTCGAACCGGTGGAACTGCGCCGGGTCCTCGAAGCGCACGTGCCAGCCGAGCGCGGCAGAGTCCCGATAGCCCTGGGCGATCGGATAGCTGTCGGCGAGGCCGAGCTCGTGCATCGGCCGGTACTTGCCGCTGCGCGTGATCATGGGCTCCAGGTCGACGTCTCCGGGCGGGCCGACGACCCAGTCGCGGACGATCGGGTGCTTGCGCGCTATCTGCGGTACCGAGGAACGTGATCGCGCTGACGTCCTCCAGCGGCTTCGGATCGATGATCATCGGCGCAAAGCCGTCGCCCGTGTATTCCTGGACGATCAGCGTGCCGTCCTCCATCGGGATCGGGTCGGAAGAAGCCCGTCTCCGCGTTGCTGACCGCCTGCAGATCGCCGGTCGCGATTTCGTAGCGGAAGATGTTGGAAACGCCGGTGAAGTAGGAGCTGCCGTACAGGTAGCGGCCATCGCGGGTGAACACGAACCCCTCCGGGATGGCCTTGCCGAAATCGAACTGGGCGAGCGGCCCGGATTTGCCGGCGAGGAGGTCCTCGCGGCGGAAAATGCGCATGAACTGGGAGCCGTCGATCTCGCCGACCGACATCGAGAGCCGTGAACCGTCGGGAGAAACGTCGAGTTCGAAGGGCTCCTCGCCATAAGGCCAGGTGTAGACCTGTTTCCAGGACGTGTAGGGCGGCGGGATGCGCACCAGCGTCACGAAGCCGTTGAGGTGGCGGAGTCCCCACAGCGACCGGTCCGATTCGTCGAAGCAGATGTCGCCGATGCGCGCGTCCCGCAGCAGCATGCGCGAATGTCCCGTGTCGACGTTTACGGCCATCAGGTCGCGCCAGGCATTGTTGTCCGCGGCGTAGAACAGCGTCCGGGCGGCGGGATCGTAGGCGGTCGATGTCACCCGGTATTTCATCGGGCCCTTGATGTCGACGAGCTTGCGGATGCTGCCGTCGGAGAGCGACACGGTGCCGGCGTAGGCCACGACGCCCGGATACTGGAATGCCCCGACCAGCGAGCGGGTGGCGGGATCGTAATAGGAACGCGATACGGAGCCGAGTCGAACGCCGGGTCACGCGCTGACCCTGCGTCAGCGGATGCTCCCGCACCGAGCGCAGGTTGGCCCCCTGGAACTCGTGCTCCCACGCGATCCACTCGTTCCATGCCGTCTCGAGCGGTTCGCCAAAGACCGCGGCAAACTGCTTCGAGTAATACGCCTCGCTGTCCTCGCCGCGTTTCAGCCACTCCACCACAGTCTCCGGCGAATGCACGTAGGCGAGGTAGCTGAAGAACCGGGTGCCGTACAGGTAGGCGTTGGTGCCGGTCTGGAAGTCCGCGGCGACGCCCTTGGAGACCAGCCCGAGATTGCTGTAGAAGTGCGCCTCGTCGCGCACCATCGCGCGAAACACCATCTCGTCGTAGGCGCCCTGCGCACGGCCGATGCCGCCCGCCATCCACGTCTCCATGAACGACGCCGCACCCTCGAGATACCAGCGCGGCACGCTCAGGCGCGGCACCGTGAGGTAGTTGTAGAGGATCGTCTCCGGGTGTTCCTCGGTCTGGCGTGGCTTGCCCGCGAAGAAATGCCGCCAGCGCAGGTCCCGGGCGTTGGCCGAATCCATGTTGGCCAGGTGGACCAGCTCGTGATTCATGGTCGAGTAGATACGCTCGCTGCCTGGCAGGGTCTCCAGTGTGTGGCTCGCGGGCGCGATGTAGAAGGTCACGCCGTTTCGCGGCGAAGCGCTGGCACCGGCATTGCCGTAATCCGCGAGGTCGGTGAGCAGGACCGTACTCTTCTCGTACGGCGTCCAACCGAAGACGCGACGCTGGAACTGCAGCGAGTTGTAGAAGGTCCGCGCGACGAGGGGCGTCAGGTAGGTCTCGAACGGATCGAAGTAGAGCAGCCGCAGGTCATTGGTCTCGAGCAGGTCCATCTGGAAGGATTCGGCCAGCGCCGGCCTGCCTGCCAGGATCCCGCCCAGGAACAGCCCGACCAGGGCGCCCGAAAGGGGCAGGGCCGCCGGCTTGCCTGCAGGCGGCCCTGTCAACTTCAGCATTTCAACGCGAGCCGACTATTGCTGCTGCGTGCTCGATCGCAGGGAGTCGTTCTTCATGGCGTCGCGGAACGCCTGGTTCGCCATCGCATCGCGGAACGCCTGGTTGCCCATGGCGTCACGGAACGCCTGGTTCCCATCGCGTCGCGGAACGCCTGGTTCGCCATCGCATCGCGGAACGCCTGGTTGCCCATGGCGTCACGGAACGCCTGGTTGCCCATGGCGTCGCGGAAGGCCTGGTTGCCCATGGCGTCGCGGAAGGCCTGGTTCGCCATCGCATCGCGGAACGCCTGGCTGCCCATGGCGTCGCGGAACGCCTGGTTCGCCATCGCGTCACGGGCGGCCTGGCTCGCCATCGCGTCGCGGAACGCCTGGTTCGCCATCGCGTCACGGAACGCCTGGTTCGCCATGGCATCGCGGAAGGCCTGGCTGGCTTTGGCATCGCGGAATGCCTGGTTCGCAAAGGCATCGCGAGAGGCCTGGCTGGCGAAGGCATCGCGGGAAGCCTGGCTCGCCATCGCATCGCGGAAGGCCTGGCTCGCCATCGCGTCGCGGAAGGCCTGGTTGGAGAAGGCGTCCCGGAACGCCTGGTTGGAGAAGGCGTCGCGATACGCCTGGCTCGCGAAGGCATCGCGGAAAGCCTGGTTCGCCATGGCATCGCGGGCAGCCTGGCTGGCAAAGGCATCACGGGAGGCCTGGCTTGCGAAGGCATCGCGGGAGGCCTGGCTGGCGAAGGCGTCGCGGGCGGCCTGGTTGGCAAAGGCATCACGGGAAGCCTGGCTCGCGAAGGCATCGCGAGAAGCCTGGCTCGCGAAGGCATCGCGGAAGGCATCGGAGGCAAAAGCGGCGGCCAGGGCCTTGTCAGTCACGATCATCTGGTAGATGTCGGTCTGCATGAATTGGGCAATGGCCTGGTCGCCCAGCGTCGAGCCGCTCGTGCTCGTCGCGGACGATTCCGCGCGATACCGCTCGGCAGGGACTACCGAACCGGCAAGCGTCTCGTCGGCCGGCGGGTGCATCTTCGCCACGTAGGCGATTCCGGCCAGCACGATCACCCCGATAACGAGCAGCCAGATCTTGTTCCTGGATGCGCGGTCTACCGAAATTGCCATCTTGCCTCTCCCCTCTTGGGCCTGAACGGCCGTCAACGGTTGTCCGATTCACTAAATACAGGGCCGGACCCCGGAAGTTGGTATCTTTTGCCAGCCTAGCTTAACCGATCGTCTCCTCGACCAAGGCTACCGCCCGCCAGCAGTCCTCATAGGAGTTGTAGAGAGGCGCCGGCGCGAGGCGAATCACGTCCGGCTCGCGCCAGTCGCAGGTCAGGCCGCCGGCGAGCAGGCGATCGAAGAGCGCGCGCCCGTCGCCACGCGCGCCGGCAAGGCGCACCGAGAGCTGCGCGCCGCGCTGCTCCGGGTCGCGGGGCGTCAGGATCTCGACGCGCTCACCGAGCCGCGCATCGAGCAGGCGCTCGAGCCAACCGGTGAGCAGCAGCGAGCGGGCACGGAGCGCCGGCATGCCTGCCGCGGCGAACCGCGCGAACGAGGCCTGCAGCGGCACCATCCCGAGCAGGGGATGATTGCTCACCTGCCAGCCGGCCGCGCCTCGGCAGGGACGAAAGCCCTCCGCCATCTCGAAGCGCGAGTCGAGGTCGTTGCCCCACCATCCGGAGAGGCGCGGCAGCGTCGCGTCGAAATGGCGTTCGTGCACGAAAGCGCCGGCGGTCGCGCCCGGGCCCCCATTCAGGTACTTGTACGAGCACCAGGCGGCGAAATCCGCGTTCCAGTCGTGCAGGCGCAGCGGCAGGTTGCCGGCCGCATGCGCGAGGTCGAAGCCCGCGACCGCGCCGGCGCGATGCGCGGCGGCCGCGAGTCCCGCGATGTCGAGCTTCTGGCCGGTGAGGTACTGCACGCCCGGCAGCAGCACGAGCGCGAGGCGCGCGCCGAGCCGCTCGATCTCGCCGACGAGGTCTTCGTGCCGCAGCAGGTGCTCGCCCGCGCGCGGCGCCACCTGCACCAGGCCTGCGGCGGGATCGAAGCCGTGCCAGGCGATCTGGGAGGCGACCGCGTAGCGGTCGGACGGGAATGCGCCCTGCTCGACGAGGATCACGTGCCGCTCGCGCGTCGGGCGGTAGAAGCTCGCCATCAGCAGGTGCAGGTTGATCGTGAGCGAATGCATCACCACGGCCTCGTGAGGCCGCGCGCCGACGAGCATCGCCGCGACGGGCGCGAGGCGCTCGTGCAGGTTCAGCCAGTCAGCCGCCGGGTCGTGATAGCCGAGCACGCCGAGGTGCTGCCACTCGGACAGGAAGCCCGCGACGTCGGCCGCCACGCGCTTCGGCTGCAGTCCGAGCGAATTGCCGCACAGGTAGGTCACCTCGCCGCCGTCCGGCCGGCGCGGAAAATGGAACTCGGCGCGGCGCGGCGTCGCCGGGTCCGCGGCATCGCGCGCGCGCGCGTCCTCGAGCGAGAAATCCCCGCTCATGCCGGCGCCACGGGGTACAGCAGCGGCCGCGACGGAGCGGCGTCGCTGCGAAACGCCGGGAGCTGCAGGTCGAGGACGTAGAGCCCGTCCGGCAGTGCCGGGGGTATCCAGGCCAGTTCCGTGATGCTCGCGCGCGGACGCGTCGACTCGCCTGCGCGCCGCGAGCCGGGCGGCAGGCCGAAGAATATCCGGTGCGCGGTGAGCCTGCCGCCGTCTTCGGCGCGATCGGCGGAGGGGAGATCGAGCACGAGCGTGTCGATGCCGCGCTCGACGAGGAAGCGCGCCGCCTGGCGCGTGAGGTAGGGCGCGGGCCCGGACCCGGGGTACGCCCGGCACGGATCGCCGCCTCCAGCCGTGCGCACGACAAGAGCGGTCGGCGCCGGGCCGTCGTTGCGGCCCATGGCGGCACGCAGTGCCGCCTCGGTCACGAGACGATCGCCGGCCGCCGGCACCGGGTCGCTGTCCTCCGACGCCATGGGGGCGTCGGCGGGCGCGACCGTCACGAGCAGCGCGAGCGCGAGGCCGCCCGGCACGCGATCCGCGACGGCGACGCGCTCATCGGTCACGTGGCCCACGCACTCGGTATGGGTGCCGTTGCAGTGCGGCGCAAATGTCAAGACCTCGCAGTTGCAGCTGCCGCCCGCGCGCGTGTCGCCGACAAAGCCGCCCGCTTCGAGCGGGCGGCTGCCGGCCCGCGGCGCGCCGAAGCAGGAGGGTTGCGGGCCCGCGAAATCAAGCGGAATCGCGATCGAAGTGGGCCTGCCAAAGTCAACCCGGAGGCGGCGGCCATGGGCTTCGAACTGCATGACGTCCATCTTGCAATTATAGTCACGCGACGGAACCGGACGGCCCGGGGGCGAGTCAGAGGTTCGGAACCCGAGAGGAGTTGCCGATGGCGCTTCGCGCCACATTCCTGAGCCTTGCGCTGGTTGCCGCGATGCCCGCGATCGCGGACGGCGACCTGCCCGACGAGGAGGCGGCCGCCTGGACCCGCCATGAAGTGGATCTCCAGTACATGGGCTATACGACGCGTTATACCTGCAGCGGAATGAAGAGCAAGGTCAAGCTGCTGCTGAAGCACATGGGCGTGCGCGACGACGTGAAAGTGCTCGAGCGCGGCTGCGAATTCGGCTACCAGAAAGTCGCGGATTTCCCCCGCCTCAAGGTCACGTTCTGGGCGCCGGCGATCCCGAAGCTGGGCGACAAGGATCCCGGCGAGCCGGTGCTCGGCGTGTGGAAGAACGTCGTCATCAAGCGCGATTCGCCGCGGGGCCTGGACATGGGCGACTGCGAGCTGGTGGAACTCTTCTACGACCGCGTGGTGCCGAAGTTCCTGACGCGGAAGGTGCAGGGCGGGGTCAATTGCATCCCGCACCAGCTGGTCGGCAACCGCATCGACCTGCGCATGGAAGTCCTGACCGGCGTGCGGTCAGTCGACGACGTGCAGGCCCAGGGCCAGAAAAACAGCCTGCACTAGCAGTCAGCCGCGGGCGCGGCGGGTGGCCCGGCAGGGCAGCCGCACCGGGCTTTCCTCTTGATCGAGGCGCAGCGCGGTGAGCGCCCCGCCCCAGACGCAGCCGGTATCGAGGCAGCGCAGCCCCGGCTCCGCCAGGTAGCCGAGCGCGGACCAGTGGCCGAATACGATGGAGTCCGCCCGGGTGGCGCGCTGCGGGTGGCGGAACCACGGCATTGCGCCGGCAGGGGCGTCCTCGATGGTGCCCTTGTGCGCGAGCACGAGGCGTCCCTTGCGGTCGACGAAACGCAGCCGCGTCAGGCAGTTCACGGCGAAACGCAATCTCTCAGCACCCGCGAGTTCCGGCGACCAGCAGTCCGGCACGTCTCCGTACATCTCCATGAGGAACGCCGCCGCGTCCACGGACAGCGCGCGCTCGATCTCGCGCGCGCAGGCGGCGGCATCGGCCAGCGTCCACTGCGGCGGCAGCCCTGCGTGGATCAACGTCCAGGGCAGGCCGCGCTCGCCGTGCAGCAGCGGGCGCGAGCGCAGCCATTCGAGCAGGTCCGCCGCGTCCGGCGCGTCGAGTATCTCCTCGAGCCCGCGCTCGCGTTTCCTGACCGCCTTCGGGGCGAACGCCATCGCGAGCAGGTGCAGGTCGTGGTTGCCGAGCACGACCGTCGCGGCGTCCCCGAGCGCCCTGACGGCGCGAAGCGCCGCGAGCGAGGCGGGGCCGCGATTCACGATGTCGCCGGTGAGCCAGAGCCGGTCGCGGCCGGCGTCGAAGCGCAGGCGCGCGAGCAGCGCCATGAATTCCGAATGGCAGCCCTGCAGGTCGCCGACCGCGTAGAGCGCCATGGCCCGGCCCTAGTGGATCGTGCCGGGTATCGCGAGCGTGAACGGTGCGATGGGCGCCTCGAAGCGCACGCCGTTGTCCGCGAGCATCTGGTAGGCGCCCTGCATCGAGCCGACCGGCGTCTCGAGCACTGCGCCGCTGGTGTAGCGGAAGCCCTGGCCCGGCATCAGGTGCGGCTGCTCGCCGACGACGCCCTCGCCGCGTACTTCCTGCACCTTGCCGTTCGCGTCCGTGATGAGCCAGTGCCGCGCGACGAGCTTGGCCGGGACGGTGCCGCGGTTGCGGATCGTGATGGTGTAGGCGAAGACGTAGCGCTGCTCGTCGGGGTCGGACTGGTCCTCGAGGTAGCGCGTGTCCACATTCACCGAAATGTGGTTTGCGACGGGTTCGGCCATGGCGGGCCTACTTGAGCCGCACGGCGAGCACGTCGCAGGGCGCGGCGTGCAGCACCGTGTCCTCGGTGAAGTTGACCAGGATCGACGGGCCGCGCCGCTCGCGGCATCCGAGCACGATGAGGTCGGCCTGCTGGTCCTGTGCGGCGCGGACGATTTCGGCCTTGATGTTGCCGGCCGCGACCTGGCGCCTGCCCGGGTCGATGCCGAACTGGCCGGCGAACTCGGCGAGTTTCGTGGTCGCCCGGTTCACGAGTTCCTCCTCGATCTGCACCGCAGGCAGGAGCGTCTCGCCCATCGGTTCGACGGGCACATACTCGACCACGTGCAGCACGGACAGCTCCGCGCCGGTGAGGTCAGCGAGCCCGCGCGCGCGCGCGCCGATGCGCTCGCACTGCTCGCCGAGGTCCACGACCAGCAGGATCCGCCGGTATTGGCTCATGCCAGCATTATAGCGCCGCGAGGCGCGCGAACTCGGCGGGCTGCAGCGTTTCGGGCCTGCGCCCCGCATCGACGCCCGCAGCGGCGAAAACCGCCGGCTCGACCAGGCCACGCAGGGAATTCCTGAGCGTCTTGCGCCGCATCGAGAACGCGGCGGCGACCACGCGCGCGAAGCGGCCCGGATCGGGCAGCGGGAACGGGTCGCCGGCGTGCGGCACCAGCCGGATCACCGCGGAATCGACCGCCGGCGGCGGCTGGAAAGCGCCGCGGCCCACGCGAAACAGCGCGCTCGCGCTGCAGGCGGCCGCGATCATCACCGTGAGGCGCCCGTAGGTCTTGCCGCCCGGCGGCGCGACGATCCGGTCGACCACCTCCTTCTGCAGCATGAAGTGCATGTCGGCGATCAGCGCGCGCGACTCGAGCAGGTGGAACAATAGCGGGGTCGAGATGTTGTAGGGCAGGTTCCCGCAGACGCGCAATTTCCGCCCGCCGCCGTGCAACGCCGCGAAGTCGATCGCCAGCACATCCGCCTCGTGCACCACCAGCTCGCCGACGCCGGCCGCGCGTTCGCGCAGCAGCGGAACCAGGTCGCGGTCGATCTCGATGACCTCCAGCCGGCGGCAACGCGCGAGCAGCGGCAGCGTCAGCGCGCCGCGGCCGGGGCCGATCTCGACGAGCCGCTCGCCCGGCTGCGGGTCGATCGCCGCGACGATGCGTCGCAGCACGCCGGGATCGTGCAGGAAATGCTGGCCGAAGCGCTTGCGCGCGCGGGCCAATTCAGGCGGACCCGGGCGACCGGGCGAGGCGGATCGCCGCGAACAGGCTGCCCGGATCGGCGCGGCCGGTGCCGGCGAGGTCGAGCGCCGTGCCGTGATCCACCGACAGGCGGCGCAAGGGCAGGCCGAGCGTGACGTTCACGGCGTTGCCGAAACCGGCGTGCTTGATCACCGGCAGCCCCTGGTCGTGGTACATCGCCAGCACCACGTCGGCGCCGTCGAGCGAGGCGGGCGTGAATGCCGTGTCGGCGGGCACGGGCCCGGCGGCGTCGATGCCCTGCGCGCGCGCGGCCTCGAGCGACGGTCGGATCACGTCGATTTCCTCGCGGCCGAGATGGCCACCTTCGCCGGCATGCGGGTTGAGTCCGCACACGAGGATGCGGGGCTTCGCGATGCCGAGCATTTCACGCAGGCCCGCGTCGAGCACGCCGAGCGTTCGCCCGAGCGTCTCGCGCGTGAGGCGGCGCGGCACTTCTGCGAGCGGCAGGTGGGTGGTTGCGAGCGCGACGCGCAGCTTCCCGGCGACCAGCAGCATGACCGGGTGCGAGCCTCCCGTCTTTGCCGCGAGGTATTCCGTGTGGCCCTGGAACGCGATGCCGGCGTCGTTGATCGCGGACTTCTGCACCGGCGCCGTCACCATCGCCGCGAAGCGTCCCGCCAGGCAGCCCTCGACGGCTGCATCAAGCGTCGCCAGCACGTAACCGGCGTTCGCGGGATCGGGGTGCCCGGGTACGGCGGCGCGGGCGAGGCTGGCCGCAAGCACCGGGAGCGTGCCGGCGCGGTGCGGCCGGGGCGGCGTGCCGGCCTGCCACTCGGCGGGCTTCAGCGGCAGCCCGAGGAGGCGGGCACGCTCGGCGAGCATGCCGGGATCGCCCGCGAACACGAGTTCGCAGGGCCAGTCGAGGAGCGCGGCGGCGAGCGCGAGTTCCGGGCCGACGCCGGCCGGCTCGCCGGTCGTGACGACGATGCGGCCAGGGCCCCTGCTCAGGGATTCCTGATCTCGACGTAGGCCTCGTCGCGCAGTCGTCGCAGCCACAGCTCGGTTTCCTCGTCCACCTTGCTCTCGCGCAGGGCGCTCAGCACCTTCTGGCGGTGCACCTCGTCGCTCTGGTCGTGGGTGCGCCGGCCCAGCAGCTGCACGATATGCCATCCGAACTGCGTGCGGAATGGCTCGCTGATCTCGTTGTCCTTCAGCCCGCTCAGGACTTTCTCGAATTCGGGGTCGAAGGTGCCCGGCGTGGTCCAGTCGAGGTCGCCGCCGCGGCTCGCGGAGCCCGGGTCCTCGGAGGTGACGCTCGCAAGCGCGCCGAAGTCCTCGCCCGCGAGGATGCGGTCGCGGATGGCCGACAGGCGCTGGCGCGTGGTGGCGTCGTCCTGCACCTCGTTCGGGCGCATCAGGATGTGGCGCGCGTGGACCTGCTCGACCATGACCGGTCCGGAATCGCCGCCGCGCGTGCCGTCGAGCCGCACGATGTGAAAGCCGGTGGGCGTGCGCACGGGCTCGGCGACGTCGCCCGGGCCCATCTTCGCGACCAGGTCGCCGATGAACTGCGGCAACTGGTTCATCTTGCGCCAGCCGAGCTTGCCGCGCTCGAGCGCGGACTGGGCCTTGGAGTAGGCGAGGGCGAGCTGGCCGAAGTCCTCGCCCTGCGTCGCCCGCCGGTAGATGTCGCGCGCGAGGTCCTCGACTTTTGCCATCTCCTCGGTCGTCGCCGATTCGGGGAGCGAGAGCAGGATGTGCGAAACGTCGTATTCCGTGTTCGCGTCCGACTGGCCGGCGCTGCGCTCGAGGGCCTGGTCGAGTTCGCGCGGCGACACGTAGATGCGCGGATAGACGTCGCGCTGCCGCAGCAGCGAGAGCGTGATCTCGCGGCGCATTTCCTCGCGGTAGGTGGCGTAGTCGAGGCCCTGGGCCTCGAGCGTCTGCGGCATGTCCTCGAAGCTGATGTTGTTGCGCTTGGCGACGTCGCGGAGCGCCTCGTTCAGCATCTCGTCCGGCACCTGCACGCCGATGCGCGTCGCGCGCTGGACCTGGATCTCCTGCAGGATCAGCCGCTCCAGCACCTGCTGGCGGACGACGTCGGCGGGCGGCAGCTGCGTGTTCTGGCCGCGCAGGCGCTCCGTGATCAGCGCGGTCTGCGTGTCGAGCTGGCTTTGCAGCACGACGCCTTCGTTGACGATCGCGATCACGCGGTCGAGCGCGACGCCGCTCGAGGACATGTCGCGCGTCTGGGCGAGCGCGGCGCCCGCCAGCAGGAACGTGCACAGTAGCGCGGTCAGGATTCGGCTCATGGTCGGCCCGGGTCAGGGATGGGAGGGATCGGAGGCGGGGGAGTATCCCCGAATGCCGCTTTCCAGGAAAGTATCGCTGCGGGTTCCGACCGACGAGAGCCCCTTGAGTTCCACCTGCAGCAGGATCGAGTTGTCGCTCTCCCCGGTCCGGTTCGACACGTAGTTGCGGGCCAGCAGCCGGATGCTCCAGCAGCAGCCGCCATACTCGAAGCCGGCGAAGCGGTCGATCGACTTGTCCTCCCGGGTCGAGTAGACCTGCCGCGCGAACAGCTGCCAGGACGGCGAGATCCGCCAGGCGAAGGCGGCATCCCACTGTTCCAGCAGTCCCTCCCGGTAGCGATAGCCCAGGTTGACGACTTTGTCCGGCCCCGGCCTGTACTGGACGCTCGCCTCGCCGCGCAGCGTGTTCGATGCCTCGTAGTCCCACTCCATCGCCATGCGCGCGCTCCAGTCGCGCCAGGCGGTGAGCTCGATCTCCCCGACCATGTTCGAGGCCTCGCGATTTTCGGCGACCTCGCCCGGCAGCAGGACGCGCGGGCTTTCGAAATAGAAGCGCTGGCCGATCGTCGCCGTCAGGTATTGCTGGCCGCTCTCGGCGCGCACGAGCCGCGACGTGAGGCCAGCCGCGAGTTCGTTGGCGTCGCCGAGGCGGTCGGCGCCGACATAGCGGTTGGTGCGAAAAAGTTGCACGAGGTTGAGGTCAGGCAGCGCCGTGTCGAAGACCGGCAGGTCGTCCTGGTCGCGGAACGGGATCCAGGTGTAGCGCAGCCGCGGCTCCAGCGTGTGGAGGAACTGGCCGCGCTCGCCTGCGGCGCGCTCGAACGCGAGTCCCGTGTCGAGCGAGAGGATCGGCGCCGAGCGGTCCGGCGAATCGTCCGCGCCCGGCGCGGTGCCGGTGAGGTCGTAGGCGGTGGCGCGCCAGGCCGCGCTCGGTTCGAAGTGCCAGCCCGGCCCGCGCAGCGGCCACGCCACGCCCGGCATCGCGTCGGCGCGCAGCCCCGTGATGCCGGCGGTGCGCTCGAACCAGACCGTCTCCGCGTCGAGCGAAGCTTCGATGCCGGCGACGAGCGGCCAGGCGCCGGTGAAGGCGACCTGGGGGACCCGCGAATAGGGCCGGTCGAGGGGGTCCACGCCGGTGTCGATGGTCTGGAAATCCTGGAGCCTGCCGTCGAGCCGCCAGCCCTGCCCGAGCCAGGCCAGGTGCAGGTAACGGTCCAGGAAGGTGATGCTGGTGCCGTCGGGACCGAGGCCAAAGTCCTCGAAGTAGGCCGTGTCACTCACGTCCGAGAGACTTGCCTCCACGCGCAGGTCGTCGCTCAGGTCCGTGCGGTGGACCAGGCTCGAAAGCCGACGGTCGATGCCCGCGAGATCGTCCCCGGGCAGGTAGTCCGTGTCGATCTTGCCCTTGCTGCGCCCGGTCAGGTAGCGGTAGTCGACGCCGAGGCCGAAGCCGCGGCGCGACATGACGAACGGCGTCAGCGTCAGATCGTAATTCGGCGCGAGATTGAAATAGTAGGGTACCCCAATCTCGAACCCGCTCTTGTCGGAGTTGCCGAACGACGGGAACAGGAAACCGGACTTGCGCGCGGCCCCGACCGGGAACGTGATCACCGGCGCGTACAGGATCGGGATGCCCTTGAGGTCCACGCGCACGTTGCGGCCGCGGCCCTGCTGCGTGCGCTGGTCGATGTCGATGCCCGAGGCGCGCAGTTCCCAGTCCGTGTTGCCGGCCGGGCAGGTCGTGAAGCGCACGCCCGTGAGCTTGATCTCGCCCTGGTCGTTCATTTCGAGCTCGCTCGCCGAGCCGCGCGCCGGCCGCTGCGGCAGCTCGAACTCCGCGCCCTTGAAGCTCCCCGTCCCGAGCGCGTTCCAGCTCCCCGAGCTGCCTTTCAGGTTGATGTCGGGCGAGCGATACTCGACGTCCCCCTCGGCGCTGAAGCGGCGCTCGCTGGCATCGTAAGTCGCGGAGTCGGCGCTGACCTCGCGGCTGCCCTGCGAGATCGTGACCCCGCCCGAGAGCTTGGCGTCGCCCTCGCGCGTCATTTCCGCATTGCCGCTCCTGACCTGGACCGGGAGCTTGTCCGCCGCCGCGGCCTCCTCCCCGTCGCCGGCCGGCGCAGACGCGGCTGCCGGCGGCGGCGTCGCCGCCGCGGGCACCGCGCACTCGCCGGCAAGGGCCGGCGGCAGCACGAGGGTGGTCGCGAGCAAGGCAATGAAGTGACGGGAAATCACGGGGTTCCGGAAGTCTATAATGAGGGCACCCCGGCCGTCGCCTGTGCATGACAACGAACGACAACGCCGATCCCCGGCTGCAAGAACTGGAACGATGGATCGCGGGCCTTCCGGGCCCCGCCGTCGAGCGCATCGCGCCCGCGTCGGCCGACGCGAGCTTCCGGCGCTACTTCCGCGTGCACCGCGGCGGCGCGACGCAGATCGCGATGGATGCGCCGCCCGCTCGCGAGAGCCTCGACGCATGGCTGCGGGTAGTGCGCATTCTCGCGGCCACCGGCGTGCACGTGCCGCCGGTCATCGCCGTGGATGCGGAACAGGGGTTCGTGCTGACCGGCGACCTCGGGCGCCAGCACTACCTCGAGGCGCTGGGCCACGGCGCCGACCCGGGGCCGCTCTATGCCGACGCCGTGGATGCGCTCGTGCAGCTGCAATCGGGAGACCCGGCGGAGGCCCTGGAACTTCCGCTCTACGATCGCGACCTGCTGCTGCGCGAGCTCGAACTGTTCCCGGAATGGTTCCTGTCCCGGCACCTCTCGCTTGCGCCGGATGACGGCGAGCGCGCGACCATCGCGGCCGCCTTTGAATGGCTGTGCGACGAAGCGCTCGCGCAGCCGGTCGTGCTGGTCCACCGCGACTACCATTCGCGCAATCTGCTGGTGCGGCCCGAGGGCAACCCCGGCATCGTCGACTTCCAGGACGCCGTGCGCGGCCCGGTGAGCTACGACCTGGTCTCGCTGCTGAAGGATTGCTACGTGGTGTGGCCGAGGAAGCGGATGCTCGGGTGGCTCGACCGCTATCGCGAGGCCGCGGCAGCGACCGGCCTCGATGTCGGCCGCGACCAGGCCGAATTCCTGCGCTGGTTCGACTGCATGGGCTTGCAGCGCCACCTCAAGGTGCTCGGAATTTTTGCGCGCTTGTGGCATCGCGACGGCAAGCCGGGCTACCTCGCCGACCTGCCGCGGGTGCTCGACTACACGCTCGAGGCGACGGCGGCGGCGCCGGAACTCGCGGACTTCGATGCCTACCTGCGGCGCGCCGTGGTGCCCGCGTTCACGGGCGTCTCGCGCCGCGTGGGCCACGCGCGTTGAGGGCGATGATCCTGGCGGCGGGGCGCGGCGAGCGCATGCGCCCGCTGACCGAGAAATTGCCGAAACCGCTGCTCGAGGTCGGCGGCCACCGCCTCATCGAGTACCACCTCGCCGCGCTCGTCGATTTCGGCATTCGCGAAGTCGTGATCAACCTGTCCTGGCTCGGCGACCGGATCCGCGAGGCGCTCGGCGACGGCGCGGCGCGCGGCATCTCGATCCGCTACAGCACGGAAGGACCGGAACCGCTCGGCACCGGCGGCGGCATCGAGGCGGCGCTGCCGCTGCTCGGCGAGCAGCCGTTCCTGGTCCTGAACGGCGACGTGTGGACGGACTTTCCGCTGCGCTCGCTCAAGGCGCCGCCAGGCTCGCTTGCGCACCTGGTGCTGGTCGACAATCCGGGGCACCATCCTGCCGGCGATTTCGCGCTCGAAACGGGCGGGCGGGTCGGCGCGGGCGCCGACAAGCTCACCTATTCGGGACTGTCGATCCTCGACCCGGCGCTGTTCGCCGGTTGCGCCCGCGGGGTGTCCGAGCTCAAGCCGCTGCTCGATTCGGCGCTCGCCGCGGGCCGGCTGACGGGGCAGCGCCATCGCGGCGCCTGGTGCGATGTCGGCACGCCCGGGCGGCTTGCAGCGCTCGACGGGCAGCTGCGCCTCGGCAGGGCACGTCACCCGGTCCTCGCGTCTCCGGTCGGCTAAAATGGCCCTCGTGCGAGCACGAGGGTGAGAGCAAGTGCCTGACCTGAAAGATATTCCTGTCATGGTCGAGCGGCGTCCGGTGCCGAGCGGCGAGAAATTCGTCACGCCCCTGGGGTTCACGGCGATTCGCGACGGCATCAAAAAAAGCGCTGCCGCCCAGCCTTTCGCCCCTGGGACGAAACCGCGCTGGCTGCGCGCGCCGCTCGCGACCGGCGCCCGCTACGAGAGCCTGCGCCGGACCGTACGCGAGCACCGCCTCAGCACGGTCTGCGAAGAGGCCCATTGCCCGAACATCGGCGAGTGCTGGAACGCCGGCACCGCGACGCTCCTGCTCATGGGCTCGGTCTGCACGCGCGCCTGCCGCTTCTGCGCGGTGGACACGGGCAACCCGCGCGGCTGGCTCGATCCCGAGGAGCCGGCGAATGCGGCGCGCACGGTGTCGCTGATGGGACTCGGTTACGTCGTGCTGACGTCAGTCGACCGCGACGACCTGCCGGACGGCGGCGCTGCCCACCTCGCGGCCTGCGTGCGCGCGATCAAGGCGGCGAATCCGGCGACGGCGGTCGAAGCGCTGACGCCCGACTTCCAGGGCGTCGGCGCCGACGTCGAGACGGTCGTCGACTCCGGCATCGAGGTCTTTGCGCAGAACGTCGAGACCGTCCGGCGCCTGACGCACCCAGTGCGGGATGCGCGCGCAGGATACCGGCAGACGCTGGACGTGCTCGCGCATGCGAAAAAGTTCCGCCCGGCGGTCCTCACCAAGACCAGCCTGATGCTGGGCCTCGGCGAGACCACCGACGAGCTGCTGGCGACGATGGACGACCTGCGCGCAACCGGTTGCGACATCCTGACGCTAGGCCAGTACCTGCGGCCCACGGCAAATCACCTGCCGGTCGAGCGCTACGTGACGCCCGCGGAATTCCTCGAGCTGCGGGAGGCCGCGCTCGCGCGCGGATTCCTCGAGTGCGTGTCGGGTCCGATGGTCCGCTCGAGCTACCGGGCCGAGCGCGCGCTGGCCGGCGATAACTGCGGCATCGGCGCCGCCTGATGCATCCGTTCCCGCACCGCTACCGCGTCAGCGTCGGCGTGCAGCCCGAGGGCGAGGTGAGCCTCGATTCCGAGGGACTTGCGCAGCTGCGCTCGCTGCCGCCGCAGGAATGGGGCGGGCCCGGCGGCTACTGGTCGCCGGAAACGCTGCTGCTCGCCGCCCTCGGCGACTGCACCTTGCTGACCTTCCGCGCGATCGCGAAAGCCTCGCGCTTCGAGTGGCGCGAGGCCACCGCCGAAGTCGAGGGCAAGCTCGATCGCGTCGAAGGTCACAGCCGTTTCACCGAGATCATGACGCGCGTGCGCCTGGTGGTGCCGCCGGGCACGGACGCCGCGCGCGCGCGGCAGCTGCTCGAGAAATCGGAGAAAGGCTGCCCGGTCTCGAATTCACTTTCCGCCGCGAAGCGCCTCGAAGCCGAGATCGTCGAGGCGGCATGAGCGCCGCGGTGCGGCAGCTCGGCCGGGTGGGCTACGAGCCCACGTGGTGCGCGATGCGCGAATTCACGGACCGGCGCGACGAATCGACGCCGGACGAGCTGTGGTTTCTCGAGCACGACCCGGTCTTCACGCAGGGCCTGAATGGCAAGTCGGAGCACTTGCTCGCGCCGGGCGACATTCCCGTCGTCGCCATCGACCGCGGCGGCCAGGTGACCTACCACGGGCCGGGCCAGCTGGTGATGTACGCGCTCGTCGACCTCGGCCGGCTTCGCATGGGCGTGCGGGAACTCGTGGTCGCGCTCGAGAACGCCGTCGCCGCGCTCGCCGCGCGGCACGGCATCGCCGCCGCCGGACGCCGCGACGCGCCGGGCGTGTACGTCGGGGAGCGCAAGCTCGCAAGCATCGGCCTGCGCGTGCGGCGCGGCTGCAGTTACCATGGGCTCGCGCTCAACGTCGACATGGACCTCGAGCCATTCGGCCGCATCAACCCCTGCGGCATGGCGGGGCTCGCGATGACCCATCTCGCCGCCGAAGGCGCGCGCGCGGACGTCGCCGGCTCGGCAGAGGTGCTCGCGCCGCTCGCGGTCGCCGCCCTCGGACTGGACTGGGACGGCTCCTGGAGCGGGGTGCCGGCGCCGTGAATGGGGACGTTCCTGTTACAGCGCGACGAGCACGACGCCGCTGTCGGTGAGGTCCTGGTAGATGCTGTCGAGCTGCGCGCGGCTCTCGGCGCGTATCGTGTAGGTGAGCGAGAGGAAGCGCCCCTTGCTGCTCGTGCGCTCTCTGATGCGGTCTGGCGCGAGCGGGCCCGCGTGACGCTCGACGATCGCGAGCGTGAGCGTCCGGAACGACTCCGAATCGCGGCCCATCACCTTGATCGGAAACTCGCTCGGGAACTGGAACAGCCCGTCGTCGCCGCTCATGCCGGCAGCCCGGTCGAGAATTCCCGGCGGGTCGCAACGTAGGCGGCGTAGATACTGCGGTAAACGGGGCCCGGCGCGCCGGCGCCCACGGGCCTGCCGTCGAGCGCCGTGACGGCGCGGATGCCTCCACCGGCCGAAGCGATCAGGATCTCGTCCGCCGCGCGCAGCTCGGCCTCGGGCACCGCGCGACGATCCGACGGGATGCCCTCACGCGCGGCCAGCTCGAGAATGACGCCGCGCGTCGTGCCGGGAAGCACCGCATTCGTCTGCGGCGGCGTCGCGATGCGCCCGTCCCTCACCACATGGGCGCTGCTCGCGCTGCCTTCGGTCAGGATTCCGCCGCGCAGCAGGAGGGTCTCGGCCGCGCCCGCGTCGGCCGCGAGCCAGCGCAGCAGCACGTTGCCGAGGAGCGAGGTCGACTTGATGTCGCAGCGCGACCAGCGTATGTCGTCCGCCGTGATGCCCGCGACCCCCTTCTCGATCGCATCGGCTGGAATCGTCGGCAATTTCTGCGCGCAGGCGAATACCGTCGGGCGCGTGCCCGGCTGCGGCACATGGTTACGTTCCGGCTCGACGCCGCGCGTGACCTGCACGTACAGGAGCTGGTCGCCCCCGCCGTTGCCGTGCACGAGCGCGCCGAAGGCGGACAGCCAGCCGTCGCGGTCCAGCGGCGGGGGCATGCGGATCGCGGCGAGGCTGCGATCGAGACGCTGCAAGTGCGCGTCGAAGCGGTAGGCGCGGCCATCGTAGACGGGCAGCACCTCGTAGGCGCCGTCCCCGAACAGGAAACCGCGGTCGAGCGGGGAGATGCGCGCCTCGGCGAGCGGCATCAGGCGGCCGTCGAGCCAGACCAGCGGCAGCGGCATCAGGCGAACCAGGAAAGAATCGTGTCCCAGATCCTGCGGAAGATGTTGCCGACCGGCACGTCGGCGAGCGGCTTCAGCGGCGCCTCGGCGATGACCTTGCCGTCGACGGTCGCGCGCAGCGTGCCGATGCGGTCGGCTTTCGTGAGCGGCGCGAACACCTTCGGCGCCAGCTCCATCGCGTACTCGACCTTGTCCGCCTGGCCGCGCGGCAGCGTGACCGCGAGGTCGGAGGCGAGCCCGACCGCGGCTTCGCCGCCGCTCGCCCTGTAGACGCGGTGCACGGCGAGTTCGGCGCCGGCCTTCTTGAGCACCCGGGTCTCGAAGAAATTGAAGCCGTAATTGAGCAGCGCGAGGCTCGCGTCCTCGCGCGCCTTCATGCTCCTGGTGCCGGTCACGACCGCGATCAGGCGCATCCCGTCGCGCTTTGCCGACGACACCAGGCAGTACCCCGCGGCGTCCGTCATGCCGGTCTTCATGCCGTCGACGCTCGGGTCGCGCTCGAGCAGGCCGTTGCGGTTCTGCTGGCGGATGTTGTTCCAGGTGAACTCGCGCTGCGAGTACCAGCGGTAGTACTCCGGGAACTCGCGGATGATCGCGCGCGAGAGCTTCGCGATGTCGGCGGCCGACATCTTGTGGTTGTCGCCGGGCAGGCCGGTCGCGTTCTGGAAGTGGCTGTGGCGCATGCCGAGCCGCTCCGCGTACTGGTTCATGAGCGCGGCGAAAGTGTCCTCGGTGCCGGCGACCGCTTCCGCGAGCGCGATGGTCGCGTCGTTGCCGCTCTGCACGATCATGCCCTGGATCAGCACCTCGACCGGCACGCGCGAATCGAGGTCGAGGAAGGTGCGAGACCCCTCGGACCGCCAGGCGTGCTCGCTGACGGGAACGGGCGTATCGAGCTTCAGCTTGCCTTCCTTGAGCGCGTGGAACACGGCGTAGGCGGTCATGAGCTTGGTGATGCTCGCGGGCTCGACCGGTTCATCGGCGCGATGGCCGACCAGCACCTGGCCGCTCTGGTTGTCCATGAGGACCCAGGCCCGGGCTTCGAGCGCGGGCGGGGGCGGCACCGGCTGCGCGGCGGCATGGGCGAGCGCGGGGGCGGCAAGCAGCAGGAGGGCGGGCAGGATTCTCAAGGCGGACCTCTCGGATTGGCGACTCATTATTACAGGGCGAGGCGCACGGATTCGGCCCCGGCGAGGCGCATCCGCTCGGCCAGCGCGTCGAACTCGGCAAAGCCCGCGGCGGGGCCCGCGCGCACGCGCCAGACCGTACGGCCGTCGGCGGTGGACTCGGTGACGGTCACGCCGGCGATGCCGGCAGCCGTGAGGCGCGCGGCGAGCGCCTCGGCGTTGCTGCGGCTGGCGAATGCGCCGGCCTGGGCGTAGTAGGCGGGACCGGCCGCGGGCGTCGCCGGCGCGGCGCCGGCCGACGCGAGGCTTCGCACCTCGACGCGCGCCGTGCCCTTGCGGATCATGTCGAGCTGCTCGGCTGCCGCGCGCGACAGGTCGATGATGCGGTCCTTCGCGAACGGGCCGCGGTCGTTGAGGCGCACGACCACGCTTCTGCCGTTCTCGAGGTTCGTCACGCGCACCCAGGTGGGCAACGGCAGCGTCGGGTGCGCGCCCGTCATCGCATTCATGTCGTAGGTCTCGCCGATCGCCGTCCGGCCGCCGTGGAAGTCGGGACCGTACCAGGACGCGATGCCTTGCTCGACGTAACCGGCGGCGCTCGACAGCACGACGTAGCGCCGGCCCAGGACCTCGTAGAACGGCGGATTGCCGTACTTTGCGCGCGGCTCGTCGCGCGGCACGCCGGCGCCTGCCGGCGGCGTCGCGGGCGGCGGGACGGGGCGCAGGGGCTCACGCGTGCAGCCGGCCAGCGCGAGTAGCGTCACGACGGCGGCGGCAACGAGCCGGTTCATCGCGCGGCGGCGGGCGCAGCCGCCGGCGGCAGCAGCGACTCGATGCGCCGGCCGAGGTCGTTGACTGCCAGCGCGTACAGGATGCTGCGGTTGTAGCGCGTGATGACGCCGAAGTTATGGAAGCCGGCGCGGTACTCGGGCCCGGCGTCGCCGTCCACCTTGATGAAGAGCGCGGGCGCCTTGTCTTCGGCTGACGTGTCGAAGGCGAGCCCCCGGTCGCGGAGCGACTTGACCGTCGTGTCAGGCGTGAGCTTGCCGGCGACCAGGCCGTCCGCGACCGGGAACCAGAGCCGGGCCGGCGCAACGACCGGCTCGCCGGAACGCCAGCCGTGGTCCGAGAGGTAATGGGCGACGCTCGCCAGATACGTCCGGCCAGCTCGCCCCAGAGGTCGCGCTTGCCGTCGCCGTCGCCATCCACCGCATACGCGCGGTAGCTGCTCGGCATGAACTGGCCGCTGCCCATGGCGCCGGCGTAGGAGCCCTGCAGCGCCTTTGCGTCGAATCCCTCTTCGCGCGCGAGCAGCAGGAACTGCTCCAGTTCGGACCGGAAGAAGCTCGCGCGCGGCGGGTAGTCGAAGGCGAGCGTGGCGAGCGCGTCCAGCACGCGGTAACTGCCCGGTGATGCGGCCGAAGAAGGTCTCGGCGCCGAGGATGCCGACGATCACGTGCGGCGCCACGCCCGAGTCTTTCGCGACCCGCGCGATCGTCCTCGCGGTGCTCCGTCCAGAATGCCACGCCGGCGTTGATGCGCTCCTGGTCGTCAGGAAAAGGTCGCGGTACCGTACCAGGGCTTGACGGCCTCGGCCGGTTTCGGATCATGCGCTCGATGATGCGCGGCTGGCTGGCCGCGTCGGCGAGGATGCCGTCGAGCCAGGCCGCGTCGAAACCGTGCTTTTTCTCCATTTCCTCGGCGAAGGCGCGCACGTCCGCGCGCGCGATGTCGAGCGCCCGCGCCGGCATGGCCGCCGCGGCGGCGAGCAGCGCAAGGCACGGAGCCCAGAGCTTTGCTGTCGCTCCTCTCATCATCGTCCCACGAGCTTTCTGCTGGAATACAGCGACATCAGGATACCGAAGCCCGCCATCAGGGTCACGAACGAAGTGCCGCCGTAGCTGACGAGCGGCAGCGGCACGCCGACGACCGGCAGCAGTCCCATGACCATGCCGACGTTCACGCAGACATAGACGAAGAAGGTGAGCGCGATGCTCCCCGCGAGCAGGCGGGCGTAGGCATCGCGGCACTGCAGCGACATGGCGATGCCGCGGCCGACGATGAACAGGTAGCCGATGAGCAGCGCAGCGAGGCCGAGCAGCCCGAGCTCCTCGCCGATCACCGCGAAGATGAAGTCGGTGGAACGCTCGGGCAGGAACTCGAGCTGGGCCTGGCTGCCGTTCATCCAGCCCTTGCCGAACACGCCGCCGGAGCCGATCGCGATCTGCGACTGGATGATGTGGTAGCCGGCGCCGAGCGCGTCGCTTTGCGGATCGAGCAGCGTCAGCACGCGCTGGCGCTGGTAGTCGTGCATGAAGTGCCAGGCGACCGGCACGGCGGCGCCGACCAGGGCGACGCCGCCGCCAAGGTAGAGCGGCGAGAGCCCGCCCATGACGAGCACGATGATCCCGGCCGCGGCGACCAGCAGCGCCGTGCCGAGGTCCGGCTGCTCGGCGATCAGCCCGACCGGCACGATCACGACCAGGAGCACGACGCAGACGTCCGTGAAAGACGGCGGCAGCGGGCGCTGGTGCAGGTACCAGGCGCACATCATCGGTACCGCGAGCTTCATGATCTCGGACGGCTGGAAGCGGATGATGCCGAGGTCGAGCCAGCGCTGCGCACCCTTGCCGATGTCGCCGGTGAAGGCGACGATCACGAGCAGCGCGAGCCCCAACGCGTAGGCCGCGGGCGAGAGCATGCGCAGGAAGCGGTCGGGCACCTGCGCGAGCGCCGCCAGCAGCGCGAAGCCGATGCCGATGCGCGCCAGCTGGTTGAGCCAGAGCGCGGTGTTCTCGCCGGCAGCGCTGTACAGCACGAACAGGCCGAAGCAGGTCACGGCGACCAGCGCCGAGAGCAGCATGCCGTCGAGCCGAAGCACGCGCAGCAACCGCGCCATGCCCGTAACGGTGCGCCGGGTGCGTGAATCGCCGAGCTCGCCGTATATCACCCGGGAGGCTCCTTCGCGAGATAGGCGTCGTAGATCGCGCGCGCGATCGGCCCTGCGGCGGACGCGCCGAATCCGCCGTTCTCGACCAGCACCGCGACCGCGAGTGCGGGCTTCTCGGCGGGCGCGAACGAGATGAACAGCGCGTGGTCGCGCAGGCGCTCGTCGACGTCCCTGGCATTGTACTTTTCGGTCTGTCCGACCGAGAACACCTGGGCCGTGCCGGTCTTGCCGGCGATCGTGAAGGCTGCGCCGCGGCCGATTCGCTGGGCCGTGCCGCGCGGCCCGCTCGTGACCTTGACCATCGCGTTGACGATGATCTCCCAGTTCTCGGGATGGTTCAGCTCGATGCGCGGCAGCGCCTCGGGCTTGCGTTGCTCGACCTGCCTGGTGACCGGGTCCACCAGCGCGCTCACGAGCCTGGGCCGGCGCGCCTCGCCGCGCATGGCGAGGAGCGCCGTCGCCTTGGCGAGCTGCAGCAGGGTCGCGGTCCAGTAGCCCTGGCCGATGCCGATGATCACGGTCTCGCCGGGGAACCACACCTGCTGCTCCTTGTGCGCGAATGCGCCCTTCTTCCACTCGGGCGAGGGCATGATGCCGCTGCGCTCGCCGGCGATGTCGATGCCGGTCGGCACGCCGAAGCCCATGCGCGTCATCGAGTCGTGGATGCGGTCTATGCCGAGCGTGTTGGCGAGCCGGTAGAAGTAGACGTCGCAGGACTGCATGATCGCGTTCTCCATGTCCATGGAGCCGTGGCCCTCGCGCTTGAAGTCGCGGAATCGGTGGCGCGAGCCGGGCAGCGAATAGCTGCCCGGGCAATAGACCTTGTCCTCGGGCTTGATCACGTCGTACTCGAGGCCGGCAAGCGCCATGAACGGTTTGACCGTGGAGCCCGGCGGATAGGTGCCGCGCAGCGCGCGGTTGAACAGCGGCTGGTCGGGATTCTCGGTCAGGGAAACATATTCGCTGCGCGAAATCCCGCGCGCGAAGCCGTTCGGATCGAACGACGGCAGGCTCGCGAATACCAGCACGTCCCCGGTCGCAGGCTCGATCGCGACGACGCCCCCGCGGCGGCCGGCGAAGGCCTCCTCGGCGACCCGCTCGAGCTCGATGTCGATCGTGAGCCTGAGGTCCTTGCCCGCAATCGGCTCGCGCGTCTTCAGCTGCGCGTCCACGCCCTCGGGGAGCTTCCCGGGCCGGCCCTCGGCGTTCACGAGCACCTCGCGATAGCCGCCCGTGCCGAGCAGGTCGTCCTCGTAGGCGCGCTCGAGGCCGGTCTTGCCGATGACGCCGGTGCCGAAGTAACGCTCCCGGTCGACGCGCTGCATGTCGTCGGTGCTGATCGTGCCGACATAGCCGAGCGCGTGCGCGCCGATCGGCCCGTAGGGATAGTGGCGCGCCATGCGCGTCTCGAGCAGTACGCCCGGCAGCTCGTGCCGGTGGACCGCGTAGCGCGCGACCTCCCGGTCGTCGAGCTGCAGCAGGAACGGCACGGCCTCGAACGAGCGGCGCGAGAGCGCGAGCTGGCGCACGCGGCCGACGTCGCCCGAGTCGAGCAGCCCGAAGCGCACCAGGCGCGAGAGCGTGTCTTCCAGGTCACCTGCCTGCTCGCGCACGAGCTCGAGCTGGTAAGCCGGCGTGTTCTCCGCGATCACGCGGCCGGCGCGGTCGTAGATGATGCCGCGATTCGGCGGCAGCGGCTCGATCCGGGCGCGGTTGCCGAGCGAGAGCTCCAGGTAGTGCTGGTGCTGCACGACCTGCAGCCAGTACGCGCGGACGACGAGCACGACGGCGATCAGCGCGACCAGCGCGATCGCGACCAGCGAGCGCTGGAAGAAAATCCGCTGCTCGAGGGCGTCGTCCTTGATGCGCACCCGACGCACGGCCGGTTATCTCCGGGCCGCGAAGCGCGCGTACGCGGCCGCGAGCAGCGGCCACAGCGCGGCGCCCACCGGCACCGACAGCCAGCGGCGCCAGTCGGTCACGGGGTGGCCGGCGACGCCGTCGATCCAGAACAGCAGGAACTCGTTGAGCCACAGCAGGCACAGGATCACGGCCGACTGCTGCAGCGGCGGGAAGGCGCGGATCTGGAGCCGGAGCTTGCTGGCGACGTAGGCGATCACGGTGAGCGTCAGCGCGTGCTCGCCGAGCAGCATGCCGTGGAAGCCGTCGAGGGCGAGCCCCGCGCACCAGGCGTAGACGAGGCCGAGCAGGCGCGGCGACAGCAGGCAGAACCAGAGCACGGTCAGGGCGACGAAATCGGGGCGGAACAGCTCGAGCGGACCGGGCAGCGGCGCGACGGACGCGGCAAGCGCGAGGATCGTGAGCACGACCACGCGGCCCCAGCCGAACACGCTGCGGGTGCCGCGCATCATCCGGCGCCGCCCGGCGGCGCGGCCGCTTTCCCGGGCGTTTCGGGCTCGGGCTCGGGCACCGGCTCGACCACCGAGTTGTCGAACCAGACCATCAGGACCTCCGGGTCGCGGTCGAGTCCCGCGAGCGGCGCCGCCTCGATCGCGAGCAGCGGCTGGCCGGTGTCGCGCGTGACGGCACTGACCTTGCCGACCGGGTAACCGGGCGGATAGACGCCGCCGAGCCCGGAGCTCACGAGCAGGTCGCCGACGACCACGTCCGCGTTCTGCGGCAGGTAGGGGAGCGAGAGCAGGCCCGAGCGGCCGGTGCCGAGCGCGATGCTACGCACGCCGGTGCGATTGACCTGCACCGGAATCGCGTGCTCCGGGTCGGAGATCAGGATGATCTCGGACGAGATCGGGCCCGCGCGCACGACTTGCCCGTAGATGCCGGCCGCGTCGATCGCCGCCTGGCCGCGGAACACGCCATCGCGCGTGCCCTTGTTGATCAGCACGCGCTGGCGGAACGGGTCGAGGTCGGCGCGCACGATCTCCGCCACCAGCGAACGCTGCACGACGCGCGAGGAACTCTCGCTCTCGCGCACCGCGCGCAGGCGCCGGTTCTCCCGCTCGAGCGACTCGAAGCGCAGCAACTTGATGCGGAGCACCAGGTTGTCCGCGGCGAGCCTGACATTCTCCGCCTCGATGCGGGACTTGGTCGCGAACGACTCGCTGAGGGCGGTCCACGCCTGGATCGGCGCCTGCACCGCGTACTGGATCGGGTAGGCGAGGGAGGCGATGGCGTCGCGGATCGCCGCGAGCCGGTGCTCGCGATGGTCGGCGACCATGAGGCCCGCGGCCATCGCCGCGAGGACGAGGAGGCGCAACCCCAGCGCGGGGCCGCCGAGCAGCAGGGGCCGGGGATCCGACTCGTGGGACGGCAAGATGGCCTCAGCCGAGGCCGAACAGCCCCGGATGCTCTTCGGACAACTCGAGGATCCGGCCGCCGCCGCGGGCTACGCAGGTGAGCGGATCCTCGGCGATGACCACCGGCAAACCGGTTTCTTCCATGAGGAGCTTGTCGATGTCCTTGAGCAGGGCGCCGCCTCCGGTCAGCACGATGCCGCGCTCGGCGACGTCGGCGCCGAGCTCCGGCGGCGTCTGTTCCAGCGCCTTCTTGACCGCCTGCACGATCCCCTGCAGCGGCTCCTGCATGGCCTCGAGGATCTCGTTCGAGTTCAGGGTGAAGCTGCGCGGCACGCCTTCGGACAGGTTGCGGCCCTTCACCGACATCTCGCGCACCTGCTGGCCCGGATAGGCGGAGCCGATCTCGATCTTGATGCGTTCGGCGGTCGCCTCGCCGATCAGGATGCCGTAGTTGCGGCGCACGTAGTTCGTGATCGCCTCGTCGAAGCGGTCGCCGCCGATGCGCACCGACTCGGCATAGACGATGCCGTTCAGCGAGATGACTGCGACCTCGGAGGTGCCGCCGCCGATGTCGAGCACCATCGAGCCGCGCGCCTCGTTGACCGGGAGGCCCGCGCCGACCGCGGCCGCCATCGGTTCGGGAATGACGTCGACGCGGCGCGCGCCCGCGCCTTCGGCGGATTCCTGGATGGCGCGGCGCTCCACCTGGGTCGAGCCGAAGGGCACGCAGATCAGCACGCGCGGCGACGGGCGCAGCCAACGGTTGCCGTGCACCTTGCTGATGAAGTACTGCAGCATCCTCTCGGTGTAGGTGAAGTCGGCGATGACGCCGTCCTTCATCGGCCGGACCGCCGTGATGTGCCCCGGCGTGCGGCCGAGCATGCCCTTGGCCTCGACGCCGACGGCGACGATGACCTTGCCGCCGCGGCCGGGCTCGTCCTGGACCGCGACGACCGAAGGCTCGTTCAGCACGATGCCCTGGCCGCGGACGTAGATGAGCGTATTCGCCGTGCCGAGGTCGATCGAGACGTCGCTTGAGAAGTACCCCCGGAGGCTCTTGAACATGGCAGGAAGGACCGCGACGCTCCATGGATGGAGCGCCGCGAGTCTAGCCGCGGGCGCGACTTTCCACAAGCCGACATGTATGATTTCCGTCAAGTTTTTCCCGCTTTTTCCGCTGTGGAGCACACGTGACGCTGACCCGCCGCGAGGTCGAAAACATCGCGCAGCTCGCCCGCCTCGAGATCACCGAGGCGGAGATGCCGGTGTACGTCGGCAGCCTCTCCGCGATCCTCGAGTTCGTGGAGCAGCTCGCGGGCGCGCCGACCGCGGACGTGGTGCCGATGGCCCATCCGCTCGAGGGCCAGGTGCAGCCGCTGCGTGCGGACCGCGTCACGGAATCGGACCGGCACGAGCTCTACCAGGCCAATGCGGCCGCCGTCGAGGCGGGCCTCTACCTCGTGCCGAAGGTGATCGAGTGAGCCTGCACCGGGAGACCGCCGCGGAACTCGGGCGCGGCCTGCGCGAGCGCAGGTACTCGAGCGTCGAGGTTGCCGAGCACTTCCTCGCGCGCATCGAGCGCGCCAACCCCGCGCTCAACGCATTCGTCACGGTGACGCGCGAGCGCGCGATCGCCGACGCGCAGCGGGCGGACGCGCGCATCGCGCGCGGCGAGGCCGGGCCGCTCACCGGGGTGCCGCTCGCGCACAAGGACATCTTCTGCACGGCCGGGATCCTGACGAGCTGCGGCTCGCGCATGCTCGCGAACTTCGTCTCGCCCTACGACGCCACCGTCGTCGAGCGGCTGGACGCCGCGGGCATGGTGCTGCTCGGCAAGACGAACATGGACGAGTTCGCGATGGGCTCGTCGAACGAGACCAGCTTCTACGGCCCGGTGAAGAACCCCTGGGACGAATCGAACGTGCCGGGCGGCTCCTCCGGCGGTTCCGCCGCCGCGGTCGCCGCGCGCATCGCGCCGGTCGCGACGGGCACCGACACCGGCGGTTCGATCCGCCAGCCGGGCGCGCTCACCGGGCTCACCGGGTTCAAGCCAACCTACGGGCGCGTCTCGCGCTACGGCATGGTCGCCTTCGCCTCCAGCCTCGACCAGGCGGGCGTGCTCGCGCAGTCGGCCGAGGATGCCGCGCTCGTGCTGGGCGCGATGGCGGGCCACGATCCGCGCGATTCGACGAGCGTCGCCGAGCCGGTCCCCGACTACGCGGCGGGCCTCGAACGGTCGGTGAAGGGGCTTCGAATCGGCGTCATCCGCGAGTTCTTCGGCGCCGGCCTCGACCCTGCCACCGGCGCAGCCGTCCACGCGGCGATCGAGTCGTTTCGCAGGGAGGGCGCGGGCGTCGTCGAGCTGTCGCTGCCGAACCTGCCGCTGTCCGTGCCGACCTATTACGTGGTCGCGCCGGCGGAGTGCTCCTCGAACCTCTCGCGCTTCGACGGCGTGCGCTTCGGCCACCGCTGCAAGGACCCGCACGACCTCACCGACCTGTACAAGCGCACGCGCGGCGAGGGATTCGGCGCCGAGGTGAAGCGCCGCATCATGACGGGCACCTACGTGCTCTCGGCGGGATACTACGACGCCTACTACCTGAAGGCGCAGAAGGTGCGCAGCCTCATCAACGCGGATTTCCGGCGCGCCTTCGCCGAGGTCGACGTGCTGATGGGGCCGACCGCGCCGACGCCGGCCTTTCCGATCGGCGCGAAGACCGACGACCCGATCCTGATGTACCTGAACGACATCTACACGATCGGCGCGAATCTCGCGGGACTGCCTGCGGTGTCGGTTCCCTGCGGCTTGGTCGGCGGATTGCCGGTGGGCCTGCAGATCATCGGCCCGCACTTCGCGGAGGAGCGCCTGCTCGCGGCGGCCCACGCCTGGCAGCGCGCGACCGACTGGCACCGCCGCATGCCGGCTGCCTGGGCCTGAGCGGCGCCGCCATGGCATGGGAAACCGTCATCGGCCTCGAGATCCACGCGCAGCTCGCGACGCGCTCCAAGATCTTCTCCGGCAGCGCGACCGCCTACGGCGGCGCGCCGAACTCGCAGGCGAACCTGGTGGACCTCGGCTACCCGGGCGTGCTGCCCGTGCTGAACCGCGAGGCGGTGCGCATGGCGGTGAAGTTCGGGCTCGCGATCGGCGCGACGGTCGCGCGCCGCTCGGTGTTCGCGCGCAAGAATTACTTCTATCCGGACCTGCCGAAGGGCTACCAGATCAGCCAGTACGAGCAGCCGGTGGTCGAGCAGGGCACGGTCGAGATCCTGCTCGAGGACGGCGCGCGCAAGGCCGTCGGCGTGACTCGCGCCCATCTTGAGGAGGACGCAGGCAAGTCACTGCATGAAGGCTTCGGCGGCTCGTCGGGCATCGACCTCAACCGCGCCGGGACGCCGCTGCTCGAGATCGTCTCCGAGCCCGACATGCGATCGGCGCGCGAGGCCATCGCCTACATGAAGAAGGTTCATACGCTGGTGCGCTACCTCGAAATCTGCGACGGCAACATGCAGGAAGGCTCGTTCCGCTGCGACGCCAACGTGTCCGTGCGCCGGCGAGGCGAAACCGGGTTCGGCACGCGCTGCGAGATCAAGAACCTGAACTCCTTCCGCTTCGTCGAGCGCGCGATCAACCACGAGGTGGAGCGGCAGGTCGAGCTGGTCGAGGGCGGCGGCAGGGTGCTGCAGGAAACGCGTCTCTACGACGCGGACCGCGACGAGACTCGCCCGATGCGCTCCAAGGAGGAAGCGAACGACTATCGCTACTTCCCGGACCCGGACCTGCTGCCGCTGGTGCTCGACGACGCATTCGTCGAGGACGTGCGCCGGGGACTGCCGGAGCTTCCGGACGCCAAGGCGGCGCGATTCGCGAGCGAACACGGCCTGCCGGCGTACGACGCCGGCGTGCTGACGGCGAGCCGCGAGATGGCTGCCTACTACGAGTCGGTCGTCGCCGGCCTCGGAGGCGAGCCGAAGCTGGCCGCGAACTGGGTCATGGGCGAGCTCGCCGGCCTGCTGAACCGCGACGGGCTCGAGATCGGCGCGTCGCCGATCGCGGCGGGCGGGCTCGCGGGACTGCTCAGGCGCATCCGGGACGGCACGATCTCCGGCAAGCTCGCAAAGGAAGTATTCGAGGCGATGTGGGTGGAGAAGCAGCCGGCCGACGCCATCATCGCGGCGAAGGGCCTGCGTCAGATTACGGACAGCGGCGCAATCGAGGAGTCGATCCGCGAAGTAATGGCCGCGAACCCGCGCCAGCTCGCCGATTACCGCGCGGGAAAGGACAAGCTGTTCGGCTTCTTCGTCGGCCAGGTCATGAAGGCGACCGCGGGCAAGGCGAACCCGGCGCAGGTGAACGAACTCCTGAAAAAGCTGCTCGCGGGCGCATGACGGCGACCGGCGACCTGCTGCATCGATTCCTGTTCGAGCGACTTCCGGTTCGCGGACACCTGGTGCGCCTCGACGCGAGCTGGCGCGCGGCGATCGAGCACCACGAGTATCCGGCATACGTCGCGAACGCGCTCGGCGAGGCGATGGCGGCCTCCACGCTGATGGCGGGCGCGCTGAAGTTCGAGGGCCGGCTGTCGCTGCAGTTCGAAGGGTCGGGGCCCGTGCGGCTCCTGCTTGCGCAGTGCACGCACCGCCACGCGGTCCGCGGCGTCGCGCGGCACGACGAGCTGCCGCCCGGCGTCGAACTCGAAGGCGGGCTGTTCGGCGACGGGCAGCTCGCCGTCACGATCGAGCAGGAGCAGGGGAGCGAGCGCTACCAGGGCGTCGTGCCGCTCGAATCGGGGAAGCTCACGTCCAGCCTCGAGGCGTATTTCCAGCGCTCCGAACAGCTGCCCTCGCGGCTCGTGCTCGCCGCGACGCCGGATCGCGTCGCGGGACTGCTGCTGCAGCGCGTCGCCATGGGCGAGGCCGGCACGGCGGCGGAAATCGCCGAGGCCGACGACGCCTGGCGCCGGCTCGGCCTGATCGCCGCGACGCTTGCACCGCGCGAGCTCCTCGACCTGCCGTGCCGGGAGCTGCTGCGCCTGCTGTTCGGCGAGGACGACATACGCCTGTTCGACGGCGCGCCGGTGTACTTCCGGTGCAGCTGCTCGCGCGAGCGGGTGGCGGGCATCCTGCAGGCGCTCGGCGGCGAGGAGGTCCGCGCGTTGCTGCGCGAGCGCGGCGAGGTCGAGGTGCGTTGCGAATTCTGCAACCGCGCCTGGCGCTTCGACGCGGTCGACGTCGCGGCGCTGTTCTCGCCGGAAATGCCTCAGCAGGCGCCGCCGGGCCTGCACTAGGCAGGCTCGAGTCCCCCCGTGCCGTCGGCGCATGAAATGCAGGCCATCGTCGCCGCGCTGGGCGCGGGCCCCGCGGCGCTCGCCACGCTCGTCTCCGTCGCCGGCTCATCCTACCGGCAGCCCGGGGCGCGGTTGCTGCTGCTGCCGGACGGCCGGCACGTCGGATCGATCAGCGGCGGCTGCCTGGAGGAGGACGTGCGCCTGCGCGCGAGGCGCGTGCTCGACGGCGCGCCGCCCGAGCTCGTGCTCTACGACACGGCCGTGGAGAACGACCTGCTGTGGGGCACCGGGCTCGGCTGCCAGGGCGAAGTGCAGGTGTTCATCGAGCGGCTGCCGGAAGCGTTGCCGGACTGGATACCGACGCTCAGGGAAAATCTTCGCGCGCGCCGCGAAACCCGGCTGGCCGTGGTGTATGGCGAGGAGGGCGGCGTCCCGCGCGGCACGCGGCTGCTCGCGCAGCTGCCGCAGTCTCCCGGCCCGGCCGCGTTCGTCGAATCCGTCCCGCCGCCGCCTGCGCTGGTCCTGTTCGGCGCGGGCGACGACGCGATACCGCTCGTGCAGATCGCCTGTCGCCTTGGGTGGCAGGTCACGCTGTTCGACGCGCGCCCGGCCTACGCGACCGCGGCGCGATTTCCGCAAGCCGATGCCGTGGTCGCGGACGCGGCCGAGAACGCGGTCCGGCATCCGGCAATCGCGGCAGACAGCCATGTCGTCGTCATGAGTCACCGTTACCGCGACGACCGGGCGGTGCTGCGCGCGATGTTGCCGCGCACGCTCGCCTATCTCGGCGTGCTCGGCCCGCGCCGCCGCACCGAGCGGATGCTGGACGAGCTCGCTGCCGAGGGCGTCGAGGTGACGGCCGGGATGCGCAGGCGGCTGTACGCGCCCGTGGGCCTCGACCTGGGCGGCGCGTCGCCGGAGGCGGTTGCATTGTCGATCCTCGCGGAACTGCAGGCATTGCGCTCGGGGCGCGCGCCGCAGCACCTGCGCGACCTCGCGCGCCCGATTCATGGCTGAGGCGGAACCCTGCGCCCTGCTGGTGCTGGCCGCCGGCGGTTCCCGGCGCATGGGCATCGCCAAGCAGCTGATGCGCATCAATGGGGAGCCGCTGGTGCGCGCGGCCGCTCGCATTGCCGTCGGGGCCAACCTGCAGCCCGTCGTCGTCGTGCTGGGCGCGCAGGCCGACCGCATTCGACCGCAGCTCGAGGGCCTGGCCGTGGTCGCGGTCGACAATGCGAACTGGCAGGAGGGGCTGGCGAGCTCGCTGCGCACGGGCATCGATGCCGTCGTGCGCGCCGCGCCCCTGGCCCGCGGCGTGATCGTCATGCCGGCCGACCAGCCGCGCCTGACCGCGGCGCACCTCATGAACATTGAGGCCGCCCAGCGCGCCGGCGGCAGCGCGATCGTGGCTTCAGACTACGGCGATCACCGCGGGCCGCCGGCGTATTTCGGCCGTCGTCACTTCCCGGCGCTGCGGGCCCTGCGCGGCGATACAGGCGCGCGCGAGCTGCTGTGCGGCGACGACGTGGAGCTGGTCACGGCGCCGCCCGGCAGCGGATTCGATCTCGACCAGCCCCAGGACGTTCGCCGGCTCCGGGACGCCTGAGGCCTGCGGCCGGTCGGCCGGCACGCGAGACGAGCCGCGTGCCGCCATGGCCGGGATGAATTATCCTCGTGCTGCTGTGAGCGTTCGCTTCACCGTCAATGGCGCCGAGCGCGAATTTGAAGGCGACGGCGAGATGCCGCTGCTGTGGTACCTGCGCGACCATGCGCGCCTGACCGGCACCAAGTTCGGCTGCGGCGCCGGCTTTTGCGGCGCCTGCACGGTGCTGGTCGACGGCGCCGCGCAGCGTTCCTGCCGGCTGCCCGTCAGTGGGCTCGCCGGCCGGCGCATCACGACCATCGAGGGACTCGGCCAGTCGGGGCTGCACGTCGTGCAGCGGGCGTGGATCGAAGAGGACGTGCCGCAGTGCGGTTATTGCCAGGCGGGCCAGATCCTCGCTGCCGTGGCCCTGCTCGAGCGCCGCCCCGACCCGTCCCCTGCCGACATCGACACGATCACCAACCTGTGCCGCTGCGGCACCTACGTTCGCATCCGCCGCGCCATCGCGCGCGCCGCGCGCATGCTGAAGGAGTCCGGTTGAGCGCCCGCGCCCCGGTCGTCTCGCGCCGGATCTTCCTGCAGGCCACCCTGTCGGCCTCGGGCGCGCTGGTGCTGGCGCCGGCGCTGCTGCGCGCGGCCGGCGCGCCGGCGGGGTCGCCGGAAAATCCGCTCGGCGTGCTCATTCGAATCGAGCCGGACAACCGCATCGTCATCGGGGCGACCGGCGCCGAGATCGGGCAGGGCGTCAAGACCTCGCTGCCGATGATCCTCGCCGAGGAACTGGATGCCGACTGGTCGCAGGTCGCGGTCGAGCAGATGCCGCTCAGCATCGATTTCAGCGGCAAGGCGCCGCGCTGGCGCTGGGGCGCGCAGGGCGCCGGAGGCAGCACCAACATCCCGGACGCCTGGGCGGAACTGCGCCAGTTCGGCGCGCAGGGCCGCTGGCTGATGCGCCAGGCTGCCGCCAGGCACTGGCATGTTCCCCTGGACGCGGTGACGACCCGTGCAGGCCACGCGCTGCACCCGGACGGCCGCAAGCTTCCCTATGGCGAGCTGGTCAAGGCCGCTGCCGGGCTCGCGCTCCCCGCCGATCCCGTGCCGCTGAAGTCGCCTTCCGAATACCGCGTGATCGGCAGGCCGCGCCGGGTCGTGGATGCCGAGGAAATCGTCACGGGCCGGTCGCGCTACGGCATCGACGTCCGCGAACCCGGGGCGCGCACCGCGGTGATGCTGCGCTGCCCGTACTTCGACGGCGACATCGCAAAGCTCGACGACGCCGAGGCGCGCGCCGTGCCGGGCGTGCGCGCGGTCGCTGTCGTGCGCGGTCCGAAACCCGGGGAACCGGTCACGTCGAACCTCGCGACCGGCATCGCGGTCATCGCCGACGACACCTGGTCCGCGCTCAAGGGGCGCAACGCGCTCAAGGTCGAATGGACGCGCGGGCCGTTCGCGGCGGAATCGAGCGCGGCGCTCGATGCCCAGTGCGCCGACCTGCTGGCGAGGACCGGACAGCTGGTTCGCGACGACGGCGACTTCGGCGCCGCGCGCCGCGACGCGGCCCGCGTCGTGCTGGCACGCTACCGCCAGCCGTACGTGAGCCACGCGCCGCTCGAAGCGCCCTGCGCCTTCGTGCACGTGATGGACGGCCGGGCGCGCGTGATCGCGCCGCTGCAGCAGCCGGCTGGCGCTCAGCGCGCGGTCCAGGCGGCGACGGGCATCGCCCGGTCCGCGATCAGCGTCGAGATGACGCGCTGCGGCGGCGGCTTCGGCCGGCGTCTCACCAACGACTTCGTGGCGGAAGCCGCGCTGGTCTCGAAAGCGACCGGCTGGCCGATCAAGCTCATGTGGACACGCACGGACGACCTGCAGCACGACTTCTACCGTCCGTTCGGCCACCACGACATGATCGCCACGCTCGACGCGGACAACCGGGTCACGGGCTGGGCGCATCGCCTGGCGAGCGCCTCGAAATACTACCGGCGGGACGGCGTGAAACCCGCGGACATGTGGACGTCCGAGCTCTACCCGGACGATTTCCCGGCCGGGCTGGTGGCGAACCTGCGCCTCGAGTGGCACGCCGTCGTCAGCGGCATGACGCGCGGATCCTGGCGCGCCCCGGCGCATACCGCGAATGCTTTCGCGGTGCAGAGTTTCCTGAACGAGATCGCGCACGCATCGGGCCAGGACCCCCTCGCGCTACGGCTCGCGATGCTCGGCCCGGACCGCGTCCTCGACTATGCGCAGCATGGCGGCCCGAAGTTCAACACCGGGCGCCTGCGCGGGGTGCTCGAGCGCGCAGCCCGCGAGATCGGCTGGGGCCGGGCGCTGCCGCGCGGCCGCGGCATCGGTCTCGCCGCGCACTTCACCTTCGGCGGCTACACCGCGCACGCGATGGAAGTCGCCGTTTCGCCCGGCGGCGCGATCGCGTTCGAGCGCGTGGTCGCCGCGGTCGACGTCGGCCGGCCCATCAACCCGCTCGGCATCGAAGCGCAGATCCAGGGCGGCACGATCGACGGGCTCTCGACCGCGCTCGGCCTCGAGATCACGATCGAGGGCGGCCGCGTGCAACAGGCGAACTTCGACGGCTACCCGCTGGCGATGATGGGGCAGATGCCCGGGGACATCGAGGTGCATGTCATTGACTCCGAGGAGAGCCCCTCCGGCTGCGGAGAAATGGGAATTCCGACCGCGGCGCCCGCTCTCGCGAACGCGATCTTCGCGGCCTGCGGCGTGCGCGTCCGGAACCTGCCGATGCGCGATCAGCTGGCGGAAGCGCTGAAGAAGGTTTGACGCATACGGAGGGGACAGTCACCTTTTCCGCAAAGCCGGAAAAGGTGACTGTCCCCTTTTTCGGGTGCGCTAATTCAGCTCTTTCAGCAATCCCGCAGCAGCGAGGCCATCCATCTGCCCGAGGATCCAGGCCTGGCGCCGGCGGACGTAAGGCCCGGGATCGGCGGCCCGGTAATCGTCCGGGTTCGGCAGCACCGCCGCGAGCAGGGCGGCCTCGGCGCGCGTGAGGTGCGCGGCGCCCTTGCCGAAGAACCGACGGCTCGCGGCCTCGATGCCCCAGGTTCCGCGGCCGAATTGCGCGCTGTTCAGGTAGACCTCGAGGATGCGCTGCTTCGGCCAGAGGCACTCGATCCAGACCGTGAACCAGGCCTCGAGACCCTTGCGCAGCCAGCTCTGCCCGCCCCAGAGGAACAGGTTCTTGGCCACCTGCTGACTGATCGTGCTGGCGCCGCGCAGCCGCCTGCCGCGCTGGGCCTCGCCGAGGGCGCGTTCGATCGCCTCGAAGTCGAAGCCGGCGTGCCCGAAGAATTTCTGGTCCTCGGCCGCGATCACGGCAAGCGCGGCATTCTTCGATATCGCGGGCCACGGCACCCAGTCGTGATGCTGCTCGAGCGGCGGCGCGGCGCCCTGCGCCGCGATTCTCTCCTGCATCATGAAGGCCGTGACCGGCACGGGCAGCCAGCGCAGGCTCCCGACGACGACGATGCTGGCGAGCGCCGCGCCCAGGATCGCGGTCAGCACCCACCGGGCGAGCCGCGCCGGCAGGGAGCGTTTCATCGGGAGTCGGGTCAGGCGGCGCCGGTGCGCCGGGCGGCGTTGACGACGACCGGCTCGGCCGGCACGTCGTCGTGGCCGTGGCGGCGGCCGGTGCGCAATTTCGCGATCCTGTCGATCACGTCGATGCCCCCGACGATGCGGCCGAACACCGCGTAGCCGAAATTGCCGGTCCGGTGGTCGAGGAAATCGTTGTCGACGAGGTTGACGAAGAACTGCGAGGTCGCACTGTGCAGGTCGTTCGTGCGCGCCATCGCAAGCGAGCCGCGCAGGTTCTTGAGGCCGTTCTGCGCCTCGTTCTTGATTGGCGCGTGACCGTCCTTGTGCGTCATACCGGCGTCGAAGCCGCCGCCCTGGACCATGAAGCCCGGAATCACGCGGTGGAAGATGGTGCCGTTGTAGAAGCCCTCATCCACGTAGCGCAGGAAGTTCTGCGCGGAGACCGGCGCCGATTCCGCGTCGACCTCGACCGTGAAGTCGCCGTGGGACGTCTCGAACCGGACCATCGGGTTTTCGTCTGCCATGCGCGAATTCTACCGGCTATTTCGGCCGCGCGCCTTCGGTCACGCGCTCGCGGCCGGCCAGGTCGCGAAAAGTCGCGACGGCGCCGAATCCCGCGCCGGCCAGGAGTTCCCGGACCGCCGCGGCCTGCGCGGCGCCGTGTTCGAGCAGCAGGCGTCCGCGCGGCGGCAGGTGCCGGGCCGCGCCGGCAATGATCGGCAATAGCGCCGCGAGACCGTCCCGGCCCGCCGCCAGCGCGATGCGCGGTTCCCGCGCGAGCGCGGCGAGCGCGGGATCGCCCTCGGCGACGTAAGGCGGGTTCGAGACGATCGCCTCGAACTGCGCGCCCGCCACCGGCGCGTACCAGTCGCCCTCGAGGAAGCGCAGGTTCGCGGGCGCGAACCGTGCGGCGTTGCGCCGCGCGACGGCAAGCGCGGCCGGGGAGCGATCCGTCGCCGTCACTGTTGCATCGGGCCGTTCGCCGGCGATTGCGATCGCAATAGCACCGCTGCCGGTCCCGAGGTCGAGCACCGCGGGATTGCGCGAGCCCGCGATTGCCGCGAGCGCGCGCTCCACCAGGAGTTCCGTCTCCGGCCGCGGCACCAGCACGTCCGGCGTGACCTCGAGCTCGAGCGACCAGAATTCGCGCCGGCCCGTGAGGTAGGCGACCGGCTCGCCGTCGATGCGCCGGCGCACCAGTGACTCGAGCGCGAACAGCTCCTCGGCCGCGAGCGCGCGGCCGGGATCGGCGGCAAGCCGCGCGCGGTCGATGCCGAGTACGGTGGCGACCAGGATCTCGGCGTCGAGTCCGGCGGTCGGCGAAACGGCGCTGAGCCGCTCGCGCAGCGCGAGCAGCGTGTCGGCAGCGCGGATCATTCGAGCGCGGCCAGCTCTTCGGCCTGGTGCTCGCGCGCGAGCGCCTGCACGACCTCGTCGAGGTCTCCGTCGAGGATGGCGTCGAGACGGTAGAGGGTCAGCTCGATGCGATGGTCCGTGAGCCGGCCCTGCGGGAAGTTGTAGGTGCGGATGCGCTCGGAGCGGTCGCCCGTGCCGACCTGCAGCCGGCGCCTGGCGGCTTTCTCGGACGCCTGCCGTTCGCGCTCGCCCGCGAGCAGGCGCGCGCGCAGCAGCGACAGTGCGCGCGCGCGGTTCTTGTGCTGCGAGCGCTCGTCCTGGCATTCCACGACGATGCCCGTCGGCAGGTGCGTGACGCGCACCGCCGAGTCCGTCTTGTTGACGTGCTGGCCGCCCGCACCGGAGGAGCGGTAGGTGTCGATGCGCAGCTCGGCCGGGTTGATCTCCACGCTCTCGACCTCGGCGACCTCGGGCAGTACGGCGACCGTGCAGGTCGAGGTGTGGATCCGTCCCTGCGATTCGGTCGCAGGCACGCGCTGCACGCGGTGCGTGCCCGACTCGAACTTGAGCGCGGCGTACACGCCCCGCCCGGCGATGCGGCTGATCACTTCGCGGTAGCCGCCCTGCTCGCCGCGGCTCTCCGAGAGCAGCTCGACGCCCCAGCCGCGGCGCTCCGCGAACCGCGAATACATGCGGAACAGGTCGCCGGCGAAGATCGCGGCCTCGTCGCCGCCGGCGGCGGCGCGGATCTCGAGGAAGACATCGTGCTCGTCGAGCGGGTCCGGCGGCACCAGCAGCCGCTGCAGCAGGGCTTCATCCCCGGCGGCCGCGCTCTCGAGCGAGGCGACTTCCTGCTCGGCGAGGGCGCGCAGGCCGGCGTCGGGATCCGCGGCCATAGCGCGCGCGGCCGCCAGCTCGCGCTCGCGCCCCGCGAGCCGGGCGAGCCCGCGCGCGATCGGGTCGATGCGCGCGAATTCCATCGACAGTTCCCGGAAGCGGTCGGAACGGCCGGTCAGCGCCGGGTCGGCGAGCATGCGCTCGATCTCCGCGTGGCGGTCGGCGACGCGCTCGAGCCGGCGGCGGATCGCTTCCTTCACGAGGGATCGCGGCCGGCCCGGAACAGCTTCGCGGCCGCTTCGGCAAGCGCGGTATCGCCGCTCTCGGCCGCCTCGCGCAACGCCGCGGATGGCGCATGCAGCAGGCGATTCGTCAGGGTCGCCGCGAGCTGGGCGAGCACGGCATCGGGGGCATGGCCGGCGGCCAGCAGGCGCCGCGCCTCGGCGAGCGCCGCATCGCGCGCGGCCTCGCCCTGGCTTCGCAGTTCGCGGATCAGCGGCACGGCGTCGCGCACCATGAGCCCGGCCATGAACTCGGCGACCAGCGTGTCGATCAGCCGGCGCGCGACGGCGGCCTCGGCCTCGCGCGACTTCAGGTTCTCGTCCACGACGTTGCGCAGGTCGTCGAGCGTGTAGAGGTAGACGTCCTCGAGCGAGCCGACCGCCGGGTCGATGTCGCGCGGCACGGCGAGGTCGAGCATGAACATCGGCCGGCGTCGCCGCGCCTCGAGCGCATGATTCACGTCGTCGAGCCGTATCACGTGGCCGGGCCGCGCGGTCGAGGAGACCAGAATGTCGGCTTGCGGCAGGTGGGCCGCGAGCGCGTCGAGCCGTATCACTGACGCGGGCAGCCCTTCCGCGATGCGCCCGGCGCGGTCCGTCGAGCGGTTCGCGATGATGATTCGCCCGATCTTCTGCGCGTGCAGGTGGCGCGCCGTGAGCTCGATCATCTCGCCGGCGCCGACCAGCAGCGCGGTGTGCCGCTCGAAGCCCGCAAACACGCGGCGCGCGAGCCGGATGCCGGCCGAGGCCACCGATACCGCGCTCGCGCCGATCGCGGTCTCCGTGCGTACCCGCTTCGCGACCGCGAAGGTCGTCTGGAACAGCCGGTTCAGCAGCGCCCCGGTCGTGCCTGCCTGCTGGGCGGCCCGATAGGCGTCCTTCAGCTGGCCGAGGATCTGCGGCTCGCCGAGGATCAGCGAGTCGAGACCCGCTGCCACCGAGAACACATGGCGGACGGCCTCGGCTCCTTCGACGCGATAGAGGCAGTCCGCGAGCGCGCGGTAGCCGCCGGACCGGGCGACCAGCCAGTCCGCGAGCGATTCCGCCGCGCCGCCGACGCAATAGAGCTCGGTGCGGTTGCAGGTCGAGACGAGGAGCGCCTCGGACAGTCCCGGCAGCGCCGCGAGCGCCGCGAGCGCGTCCGGCAGCCGCTCGGCGTCGAACACGATGCGTTCTCGCACCTCGATCGGCGCGGTGCGATGGTTAAGTCCGAGGACCAGGAGGGACATGATGGGCCGGCTGCGGAAATCCGCCGGATTGTCCGGTAACGATCCCGGCAGCACAAGCGCCGCGCTATAGTCCCGTGATGCGCGTTACATCGCGATTCGCCGCCGTCCTGCTATTCGCGAACCTGGCCGCCCAGCCGGCCCACGCCCGTGCGGCGCCCCCGGGCTGCCCGCACGGCGACGCCTGGTCGCTTTCGATCGCCGCAGAGCGCGCGCTCGCGCGCGGCGCATGGCCGGAGGCGGCGCGCCAGTACGCCTGCGCTGCGCACGCGAGCCCGGATGCCGCGGTCGCGGAACGCGCGACGCGGGAGTCTTTCGACAACCTGCAGCTCGAGCGCGCGTCCGAGTCCGCCGCGCGCTGGCTCGAGCTCGCGCCGGCGAGCGAGGTCGCGCGGCGCTACCTTGCGACCTCGCTCCTGCGCCTGTACGACGAGGACGGTGCCGCGGCGCAGTTTGCCGAGCTGCTGAAGACCTCGTATGCGGATCGCGCGCGCGGCTACCTGGTCCTGCTCGGAATCCTCTCCGGCGAGACCAACGAAACCGGCGCGGCGCGCGTGATGGCGAAGCTCGCCGCCGCCGACGCGGACCTGCCCGAGGCACAGTACGCCGCGAGCATGCTGTGGAATCGCGCGCAGGACGGCGCGCGCGGCCTCGCGGCGGCCGAGCGCGCGCTTGCGCTGCGTCCCGCGTACCCGCAGGCGGAGTTTGCGCGCATCCATGCGCTGACCACCCTGGGGCGCGATGCGGAGGCGCTCGAACTCTCGGCGAGTCTGGCGGCGGGCGGCGACCCGTTCATGCAGCTCTCGCACGCCTGGCAGCTGCTCGGCGAGGACCGCCGCGAAGACGCCGTGGCGCTGTTCGAGGAACTGCGTCGCGGCGGCGGACCTGCCGCCGCGGATGCGGCATCGGCGCTCGCTGCGATCGCAGTCGATGACGGGCGGCTGGACGACGCGGCGCGCTACGTCGAGGATGCAGCGCGCGACCCGCAGCAGGCCGACGGACTGCGCTGGCAGCGGGCTCGCATCGCCGAGGAGCGCGGAGACACGGTCGACGCGGCGCGCCTGTACCAGGGCATCCAGTCGGGGCCGCGCTCGCTCGCCGGGCAGCTGCGCGCCTTCCGCCTGCTGCGCGAGCAGGGCGCGCCCGAGATGGCGGAGATGCTGATCGACGATTTCCTCGCCGCCGAGCCCGGCGACACCCTGGACGTCGTCTCAGGCGTGGCGGCGATCCTGGTTGAAGAGGGCAAGGGGAAAGAAGCGATCGCGCTGGTCGACCGTGCGCTAATCGTCATCCCGGACGACAGTCTCCTGCTCGCACGCGGATTCCTGCTCGAACGGCTGGATCGGGTGCCCGAGGCCGTCGCCGACATGCGCGCGGTCGTCGAGCGCCGCCCCAACGACCCGATGGCGCTCAACGCGCTCGGCTATACGCTCGTGGACCGTACGCAATCCGTGGCCGAGGGCGCCGACCTCGTCGCGCGCGCCGTCGCGGGCAAGCCGGACAGCTACGCGATCCAGGACTCGATGGGCTGGGCGCTGGTGCAGTCGGGCAAGCTCGAGGAAGGAAAGGGCTGGCTCGAGCGAGCCTGGGACCGCTCGCAGGACCCCGAGGTGGCGGCCCACCTCGGCGAGACGATCTGGCGCATGGGCAGCCCCGGTGACGCGAGGAAACTCTGGGCCGATGCGCTCGCCGCAAATCCCGACAGCGTGCCGCTCAAGCGCGCGATCGAGCGCCACGCGCAGTGATCCACCGCGTTGCGGCCATCGCCCTCCTGCTGTTCGCCGGCGGCTGCGCGACGCTTCCGCCGCCGCCCGCGGACGACTGGGCCTCGCGCCGTGCCGCGCTGCAGGCGCTCGAGGACTGGACGCTCGAGGGACGCATCGCGGTCGCGGCCGGCGAGGACGGTTTTTCAGGCGGCTTCGACTGGGCGCAGCAGGGTGCCCGCGCCGACATCGCGCTGTCGGGGCCGATGGGCGGCAAGGGCCTCGAAATCCACCTCGATGACGGCGAACTCACCGTGGACCTGCGCGGCGAGGCGTACGCCGGCGACGAGGCACGCCAGCTCATCGAAGAACGCATCGGGCCGGGTCACGCGTTGCCGGTCGGCGAAATGCGCTACTGGCTGGTCGGCGCGCCGGCGCCCGGCGTGCCGCACGAGGAAACGCTCGGCGAGGATCGCAGGCTCGCCGGCCTCGCGCAGGCCGGCTGGCAGGTGCGCTACCAGCGTTACGACGTGGTCGGCCCGCTCGCGCTCCCCGCGCGGCTCGAGATGACGACCGAGGGCCTGCGCCTGCGGGTTTCCGTGTCGCACTGGCAATTGCCGCCATGACTCCACAGGCCTGGCCTGCGCCGGCGAAACTCAACCTGTTCCTGCACGTGACCGGCCGCCGGCGCGACGGCTATCACGAGATCCAGACGCTGTTCCAGCTCATCGACCTCGCCGACAGCCTGCACTTCACGCCGCGCGCGGACGACCAAATCCGCCGGGTGGGCGGGCCGGATGAGATCCTCGCAGAGGACGACCTGTGCATTCGCGCCGCCCGTCAGCTGCAGGCGGCGTGCCGGCTCGACCGTGGCGTGGATATCCGGCTCGAGAAACGCATCCCGCTGCAGGGCGGCCTTGGCGGCGGCAGCTCCGATGCGGCGACGACCCTGGTCGCGCTCAATGAAATCTGGGGCTTGCGGCTCGCGCCCTCGCTGCTCGCGGAGCTCGGGCTCGCGCTCGGTGCGGACGTGCCCTTGTTCGTGCTGGGGGCGTCCGCCTGGGGCGAGGGCATCGGCGAGCGCCTGACCCCCCTGGAGCTGCCGGAAAGGCACTATGCCGTGGTGTTTCCGGGGGTTGGCATGCCGACCGCCGAGGTGTTTCAGGCTCCTGAATTGACAAGGAAAACCCCCGAGACGACAATTCGCGCCTTCCTGAAGGCAGGCGGTCGCAATGACTGCGAGCCGGTGGTGACCGGGCGCAGCCCCGAGGTGCGCCGGGCGCTGGCATGGCTCGCCGGGCGCGGCGACGCGCGCATGACGGGCACCGGCAGCTCGGTGTTCGCCGCGTTCGCCGATCGCGATGCCGCCGAGGCGGCCCTCGCGGGACTGCCGACGGAGTGGCGAGGGTTCGTTGCCCGCGGGCTCGACCGTTCGCCCCTGCAGGAACGCCTGGCGGCGGAACGGTCCCGCGCAAGCGGGAGGATTTGATAGTGGGGTGTCGCCAAGTGGTAAGGCAACGGGTTTTGATCCCGTCATGCGAAGGTTCGAATCCTTCCACCCCAGCCAGATGATGCGCGGCGCGGCAGGCGCGATGCGGTAGGGAGAAGCGCGTGGACCAGTCCACGATGGCGGTGTTCACGGGCAACGCGAATCCGGCGCTCGCGCAGGACATTGCGCGGCACCTGATGCAGCCGCTCGGGCGGGCGATGGTAGGCCGCTTCAGCGACGGCGAGATCCAGGTCGAGATCATGGAGAACGTCCGCGGCAAGGACGTCTACCTGGTGCAGTCGACCTGCCCGCCGGCGAACGAGCACCTGATGGAGCTGCTGGTGATGGCGGACGCCTGCAAGCGCGCCTCCGCCGGGCGGGTCACCGCGGTGATCCCGTACCTCGGCTACGCGCGCCAGGACCGGCGCCAGCGCGCGATGCGCGTGCCGATCACGGCCAAGCTGGTCGCGGACATGATCGGCTGCGCGGGCGTCGACCGCGTGCTGACGGTGGACCTGCACGCGGACCAGATACAGGGATTTTTCGGCGTGCCCGTGGACAACGTGTACGCCTCGCCGGTGCTGCTCGGCGAAGTATGGAAGCAGAAGTACGACAACATGATCGTGGTGTCGCCGGACGTCGGCGGCGTGGTGCGGGCAAGGGCGCTCGCGCGCCGTCTCGACAACGCGGACCTCGCGATCATCGACAAGCGCCGCCAGCGCGCGAACGAATCGCAGGTGATGAACATCATCGGCGACGTGCGCGGGCGGTCCTGCATCCTGGTCGACGACCTCGTGGACACCGCGGGGACGCTGTGCCAGGCGGCGCAGGCGCTGAAGGACGAGGGCGCGGTGCGGGTGATCGCCTACATCACGCACCCGGTGCTGTCGGGCAAGGCGGTGGAGCGGGTCTCCGCCTCCGCGCTCGACGAGCTGGTCGTGACGGACACGATTCCGCTCGGCGAGGAGGCAAGGAAGTGCAAGCGTATCCGCGTGCTCTCGGTCGCAGAGCTGCTCGCGGAGACGATGCGGCGGATCCGGGACGAGGAATCCGTCAGTTCGCTGTACGTAGACTAAATCTGGAGCAATGAACATGAAGATTTCCTTCGAACTCGACGCCGAGTTCCGGGAAGACCAGGGCAAGGGTGCGAGCCGCCGCCTGCGTCATCTCGGCAAGGTCCCGGCGATACTCTACGGGGGCAAGCGCGACGCGCGCGCGCTGCTCGTCGACCACACCAAGCTCGCGCAGATGATGGACAACGAGCGCTTCTACTCGACCATCCTCGCGCTCAAGGTCGGCAGCCAGCAGCAGGCCGCGGTGCTCAAGGACGTGCAGCGCCACCCGTTCAAGAACCGGATCATGCACATCGACTTCCAGCGCGTGCTGGAGGACGAGAAGATCAAGATGCGCGTTCCGCTGCACTTCAAGGGCGGCGCGGAGTCCAAGGGCGTCAAGGAGCAGGGCGGCGTGCTTTCGCACGTGCGCAACGACGCCGAGGTCAGCTGCCTGCCGAAGGACCTGCCGGAGTTCATCGAGGTGGACGTTTCCGGCCTCGAGATCAACCAGGTCATCAAGCTTTCAGGCCTCACGCTGCCGGCGGGCGTCGAGCTGACGGACCTGCTCGCGAAGCGCGACGGCGCCGTCGCCTCGATCCACATGCCGCGCGTCGAGGAGGAGGAGACCCCGGCCGTCGACGAAACTGCCGCGGTCGCTGCCGCGGCCGTGGGCACGCCGGCCGCCGCTTCCGGCCCGGGAACCCCGGGGGCCGCGCCGGCAGCGGGCGCCGCTCCCGCGGGTGCCGCGCCGGCCGCCGCCGGCGCAGCGGCCAAGGCCGGCAAGGACGCTTCGAGGCGCGACGCCAAGAAGTAAGGCGTGCCCGGGCTTTCGCTGCAACTGGTCGTCGGCCTCGGCAATCCCGGCGCCGAACACGAGGACACGCGCCACAACGCGGGGTTCTGGTTCGTCGACGAGCTGGCGCGACGCCACGGCGCGCGCCTGAAGGGCGAGCGCCGCTACAACGCCGAGGCGGGCAAGGTCACGATCGCGGGCGTGGCGCTGTGGCTGCTGAAGCCGATGGGCTACATGAACCGCAGCGGCCAGTCCGTGCGCGCTTTCTGCGATTACCTGCAGGTACCGTCGCAGCAGGTGCTGGTGGTCCATGACGAGCTCGACCTGCCGGTGGGCACCGCCCGCCTCAAGCAGGCCGGCGGCGCAGGCGGGCACAACGGCCTCAAGGACGTCATCGCGCACCTCGGCGAGGATTTCTGGCGCATCCGGATCGGCATCGGCCACCCGGGCCATCGCGACGAAGTCATCGGCTACGTGCTGGAACGGGCGAGCACCGTGGACGAGCGCCTCATGCGCGAGGCGATCGAGCTCGCGGTCGCGGAGTTTCCGCGCCTGCTCACGGAGGGCGCGGAAAAGATGATGAACCGGCTGCATGCGGCGCCGCCGGCGGTCGCGCAATAGTGGGCATCCGCTGCGGGATCGTGGGGCTGCCGAACGTCGGCAAGTCGACCCTGTTCAACGCGCTGACGCGCGCGGGGATCGCGGCCGAGAACTACCCATTCTGCACCATCGACCCGAATGTCGGCATCGTGCCGGTGCCGGATCCGCGCCTGGCCGCGCTGGCGGCGATCGCGAGGCCCGAGAAGGTGATCCCGACGACGGTCGAGTTCGTCGACATCGCCGGCCTCGTCGCCGGCGCGTCGCAAGGCGAAGGACTCGGCAACAAGTTCCTCGCCCACATCCGCGAGGTGGACGCGATCGCGCACGTGGTGCGCTGCTTCGAGGACCCGGACGTCGTGCACGTGTCCGGGCGCGTGGACCCGGCCTCCGACGTCGCGATCATCAATACCGAGCTTGCGCTCGCCGACCTCGAGACCGTCGAGCGCGCGGCGCAGCGCGCCGACAAGGCCGCAAAGGCCATGGACAAGGACGCGATCCGATGGCGCGAGTCGCTGAAAAGGATGCGGGCCTGGCTCGACCAGGGCCGGCCGGTGCGCGCCATGGCGCTGGACGAATTCGAGCGCGAGCGGCTACGCGAGCTTTCGCTGCTGACGGCCAAGCCGGTCATGTATGTCGCCAACGTGGACGAGGGCGGGTTCGCGGACAATCCGCGCCTTGCGGCGCTCGAGCAGCTCGCCGCGGCGGAGGGTTCCGAGGCCGTCGCGGTCTGTGCCGCTATCGAGGCCGAGATCTCGGAACTCGACGAGGCCGACCGCGCGGCCTTCCTCGCCGACCTCGGCCTCGCGGAGGCCGGCCTCGACCGCATCATCCGCGCCGGCTACCGGCTGCTCGGCCTGTTGACGTTCTTCACGGCCGGTCCCAAGGAGGTCCGCGCCTGGACAGTGCGCGCGGGCGCGACGGCGCCTCAGGCCGCCGGGGTCATCCATACCGATTTCGAGCGCGGCTTCATTCGTGCCGAGACGATCGCCTACGACGACTACGTCGCCCACCGGGGCGAGGCCGGCGCCCGCGAAGCCGGCAAGCTGCGGCTCGAGGGCAAGGACTATGCCGTCCGCGAAGGCGACGTTTTCCATTTCCGCTTCAACGTCTGAGGCCGCCGGCTCCGGCCCGCCGGTGCGCGTGCTCCGGGGGTCCCGGTTAAGCTAACGGACCATGCGGCCTGAACCCCTGCCGGCTGACGAACCCGCGCCCCCCGCGACCGCGCCGAAGGTCAATGGCGGCGTGGGCTGCCTGCCGGAGTTTCACGTGGTCGGATTCACCGGGCACCGCCGCCTTGCCGACGTGGAGGGCGCGGCCGGCGCGGTTCGCACGGCAATCGATTCGCTGCGGCGGGAGGCGCCCGGCGAATGGATCGCGTTGTCCTCCATCGCGAGCGGTGGCGACCGGTTGTTCGTGCGCGAAGCGCATGCCCTCGGCCTCTCCTGGCACGCGATCCTGCCGATGCCGCGCGCCGAGTTCGCCCGCGATTTCGCGCCGTCCGAGTGGCCGGACGTCGAGGCGACGCTCGCCACCGCCGATCACCTGCGCATCATCGCCGACAGCGACGACCGGGAGGAGGGTTACCTCGACTGCGGCATCGAGACGGTCAACGAAGCCGACGTCCTGATCGCGCTGTGGGACGGCGACCCTGCCCGCGGCAAGGGCGGGACGGCCGATGTCGTGCAGTACGCACAGTCGATCGGCAAACCGCTCATCATCGTGGACGCCACGACGCACGAGATCCGGCGCGAGAACTGGGAGCAGCTCGAGCCCGGCGACCCGGTGCTGGACGACCTGAACGGGTTGCCGGAGGCAACCAGCGCCTGGTCGGAAAACCCGTTCAAGGCGCCGGATTCGGTGTTCCTGTTCCAGCAGAAATGCGACCACTGGGCGAGCCAGGGCGCGCCGCAGTTCCGCCGGCTGATCGTCGCGACGGTCGCCGCACACGTGGTCGCAACGCTGATCGGCACTGCCGTCGTTGCCTACGACACGCACATCCTGGCGCTGCCCTGGATCGAACTCACTTGCGTTGGCTTCGCACTCGCCGCTGCGCTGGTGCTGCGCAAGCAATTGCATTCGCACCACAGCTGGGTGCGCTGCCGGCTGGCGGCGGAATTCTGCCGCTCGGCCCTCGCCACCTGGGGACTGCCGCGGGCCGCGCCGCTGCTGCGCGACCTCGATCTCGCCGGCGTGCGCGGGCTGACGCGCTCGCTCTACGTGCTGCACCTGCGCTCGTCCGCGCTGCGGCCGGTGCCGATCGACGAGTTCAAGCGCATCTACCTGGAGAAGCGCGTCGAGGACCAGCTCGCCTACTACGAGCGGCAGGTGGATCGCGCGGCGCCGCTGTTCCGGCGGCTCACCGCGGCCTTTTCGGTCGCCACGATCCTCGCCTTCACGTCGTCGGCGTTTTATACGTTGAGCGTCACCTTCCACGCCGCCTGGCCCTCCTGGCTCAAGGCCACCACCTACGTCTACCTGCCGATCACGCTGCCGGTGCTCGCCGCGGCGGCAATTTCCATTATCTCCATCAACGACCTGCAACGGCGCGTGGCGCGGTACCGCGAGATGAGGATCGTCCTCCAGGCGAGCCGCGCGAAGGTCGCGTCCTGCCGCACCTGGAACAGCCTCGAGCACGTCGTGCTGAAGACCGAGCGCGCGCTGTTGCAGGAGGTCATCGAATGGCACTCGACACGGAGCTTCAGCTCATCGCATTGATGCGCACCCGGTGAACAACCCGTTCAAGTACCGCGCGTTCATCAGCTACAGCCACGGCGACGAGAAGTGGGCACGGTGGCTGCACCGCGGCCTCGAGAGTTACCGCCTGCCCAAGGGGGTCGTCGGCCGCGAAACCGGGTTCGGCCCGGTGCCGCACCGATTCGCGCCCGTGTTCCGCGACCGCGAGGAACTCGCAACCGCTACGAACCTGGGCACGACGCTGGTGGCCGCGCTCGAGCAGTCGGCCTGCCAGATCGTGATCTGCTCGCCCAAGGCCGCGAAGTCGCGCTGGGTCAACGAGGAGATCCTGACCTTCAAGCGGCTCGGCCGCGAGGACCGGATCTTCTGCCTGATCGTCGCCGGCGAGCCGGGCGCCTCGCTCGATCGCGCGCGGGCTGAGGAGGAGTGCTTCCCGGATGCCCTGATCCGCAGGATCGGCGCGGACGGCGAGCTCACCGCGGAGCGGGGCGAGCCGATCGCGGCGGACGTGCGGCCGCGCAAGGATCGACCGCACACCGCGATGCTCAAGCTGCTCGCGGGCATGCTCGGCATCGGCCTCGACGAGTTGAGGCGGCGGGACGCGAGCCGGCGGCGCCGCCGAACCATCGCGCTCGTAACGGCCTCGATTGCCGGCATGGTGATCACCTCGGGGCTCGCCGTGACCGCGTGGCTCGCGCGCAACGAAGCCGACCGGCAACGTGTCCAGGCGCAGGCCGATGCACTGACGGCGCGCAAGACCACGAGCTTCATCGTCGACCTGTTCAAGATCTACGACCCTGGCGAGGCGACCGGGAACGAAGTCAGGGCGCGCGACATACTCGACCGCGGCGCCACGCGCATCCACTCGGAACTCGGTGGCCAGCCGGCCGTGCAGGCGACCCTGCTCGACACGCTCGGCACCGCCTACAAGAACCTCGGGCTATACCCGGAAGCAATCCCGCTTGGCCGCGAATCGATCGAAAGACGCCTCTCCCTCCCCGGCAATCACCTGGTCGATGTCGCACAGGGCATGAGCCACCTCGGCGAGGTGCTGGCTCTCAATGGGGACTACGAGGAAGCCGGCAAGCGCCTCACCGAGGCCCTGGGGATGCAGCGCCGCGCGCTGGGCAGCGGGCATGCGGACGTGGCCGACACGCTCTCTGCACTCGCGGACCTCAAGTCCTTCACCGGCAAGTACGACGCGGGCCAGCCGCTCATAGAAGAGGCACTGCGCATCCGCCGGCGACTGCACGGCGAACTCGACACCGGCGTGGCCTCGAGCCTCGGCGATCTCGGCGTCAACTTCGGCGAGCGCGGCGATTTCAGGCAGGCGGAGACATACCTGCGCCAGTCGCTCGCGCTGCAGCGCAAGCTCCACCCCGAGGCGCACCCGGACCTCGACGAGGCGATGAACAACCTCGCCTGGGCGCTCGAGAGTCTCGACAGGTTCAAGGAAGCGGAGGCGCTTCATCGCGAGTCGCTCGCCATGAAGCGCAAGCTCTTCCCCGACCCGCACCCGCTGCTCGCGACCGGGCTCAACAACGTGGCCTACGACCTCGAGATGCGCGGCGACTACCGGGGCGCGGAGAAGGCGTACCGCGAATCGCTCGACATGAACCGTAAGCTGCTCGGCGAGAGCCATCGCGACATTGCGACGGGCATGAGCAACCTCGCCTTCGTGCTCGATGCCCAGGGCTACCGCAAGGCGGCGATCCAGATGCTGCGCGATTCCACCGAAATGCGCCGGCGTGTTCTCGGGCCCGAACACCCGGATGTCGCCGGCGGCGACACCAGCCTTGCCTACTGGCTGACCTCGACGGGCGACTTCGCGGAAGCGGAGAGGCTCCTCGAGGAGGCGCTCGCGATCCGACGCAAAGCGCTCGGCGACGAGCATCCGCGCGTGGGCGCCACCCTCGCGACGCAGGCGAACCTGTTCGTGGCGGAGCGGCGCTACCGCGAGGCGCTGGCGACCGCGACCGAGGCGCTGCGCATCCTGCGGCTCAACCTGCCGGACGGCCACTGGCAGGTCGCCATGACGAAAAACGTCCAGGGCGCGGCGCTGACCGGGCTTGGCCGCTACGCGGAAGCGGAAAAGCTGTTGCTCCAGAGCCTGCCTTCGCTCTCGGGTTCGCCGATTCACGACCTGCCCCAGTCCGGCCGCGAGCGCCTTGCCGCACTCTATGACGCCTGGGGCAAGCCTGAGGAATCGGCCCGGTACTCCGTGCCATAGCGGCAGGCGGTTCACATAACGCGCCGGCCCCGGTCACCCGCACGTGCCGCCGGAGACTGATGTAGGCTCTGCGCATAAGTTTTCGAGGGGAGGTTCATGTCGATCAAAACGACGAGCGCCGCACTACTTGCCGGCGCGCTGCTTGTTGCCGCATCCGCAGTGATCGAGGCCCGCGCGGACGACGCGCTGTCCATCGACGCGAACACGCTCGACACCGCCGGTTGCTTCGGACAGGCCGCATGCAGCTTCGACGGCGCGGCGCTGACCGCGACCGGCGGCTCCATCGCAAGGAAAGCGGACCACGGCGCGACCGGCTTCGGCGTGAACGGCGGCCCGTCCGGCGCCGAGATCGACGTCGGCGAGAACCTGCGCGTCGACTACGACGCCACGCGCAGCATCATCGCGATCAAGATCCTGTTTCTGTACAACGGGCCCGAGTACTCCGATCGTGCCGAAAAGGCGCAGGTCTCCGCCGACGGCAAGCCCTACACGCTCTCCGTCCGCAACGACGCGGATGACGCTGCGGCGGACTGGAGCGGCCCCGGCACCGTTTCGAAGTGCGGCGCCACCACGGCTTCCGGCAGCGGCTGCTTCATCATCACGGATCCGTTCCCGGGCGCCGTCAGCCGGCTCGACTTCACGGCCGTCGCCGGCGGCGCGCCGTTCAGCGGCCCCGGCTCGAACGATTCGGACTATTCAATCGGCTTCATCGATGCCGGCGCGGCCGTGGTCGTCAATCTCGACAATTGCGCGGATCCCGCGGGCTGCCCGATCGCATCCGCGGGCGGGCACGTGTCGGTGAGCCTCAATTCCCTCCATGTGACCAACACGGGTGGTTCGACGGATGCGACCGTCATCCGCGTCAGGATCCCGGACTGCCGCTACATCCCGCAGGCCTGCCTGGGCCTGCTGCCGCCGGCGGGAGACTCGGCGGCGAACGATGACGCCGCCCGCGCGCGCCTGATCAAGCTCGGCGTGATCAAGCCGCTGGCCTCCGGTTCCGACCGGCTGCAGCCCGCGGCGGAGCTCCTCAACGCGACGAAGCTGCTGCCGTCCGAGGTGACATCGCACTACGACAACAGCGGCAAGCCGCCCAATGGCCTGCCGCCGATGTACATCGGCTCGCGCTGGCGGGGACAGGCCAGCAATGACTTCTGGATCGACGGCCTGTTCTTCGTGACCGACGCGGGTGTCGTGTTCCGCGATACGTTCGAGGGCCTCATCGACGTATCCGATCTCACGGGGCAAGAGCTCGGATGCTTCACCGACCTGGGCGACCTGTATGCCTGGGACATGATCACGTCCGTGTCCGAGCGTGCGAAGAGCGTCGGCGGGCGCTACGCCGACCAGCTCCTGAATGTCGGCTGCATCAACCCGACCAAGGTCTCGGGCGACCGCCTGTCGCTGTACTTGGTGAACACCGAGAGCGCGCGCGACACGTATGACGCTACGATCAAGAGCAAGAAACCGAAGCTCACGGTGAACAACGACGCCGTGTTTGCGCGGCTGGTCCAGTCGCTCTGGGCCGATCTCGGCGAGACCAAGGCGCGCTACGCCTGCAAGCCGGCGGATCCGGCGCCGGCGGGTTCTGCCGCGCCGATCCCGCAGGCGCTCTGCACGTCGCTCGCGATGAAGTGGAACAAGGCCAGGGCGAAGATCAACGCCTGCGTGAACTCGACCTTCAAGCCGGCGAGCTCGTCGGGGACGGCGGCCTGCAACAGCGCCCGGGACCTGGTCGCCCAGTTCGAAGCCGCCCTGCCGACGTCGCCTGCCGGGCCGGACCCGTACAATCGCGTCGGTGAGTTGCACGCACGCGTCGACGTGTTCCAGCACGTCTGGGACGAGCGCTTCCTGAATTCGCTGAAGTCGGGCGGCTTCTGCAGCGAGAAGGGGACCTGCGCGCCGTGAATTTCGACCGCCGCTGGCTCGCGCTGGCTGCGGCGCTGGCGTTCCTCGGCGGTTGCGCGACGCTTACGGCCTGGGATCCGCTCCAGGTCGCGGTCGCCGGGATCGAGCCGGTGCCCGCGCAGGGCGAAGGCCTGGAGCTCCGCCTGCTCGTCAAACTGCGCGTCCAGAATCCGAATTCGGCGCCGGTCAGTTACGACGGTGCCTACGTGAAGGTCGAGGTCCAGGACAAGACCTTTGCGACCGGCGTGAGCAACGAGGGCGGCAGCATCCCCGGCTTCAGTGAGGCCGTGGTCGAGGTTCCGGTCGCGGTCTCGATGCTGCGCATGGTGCGCCAAATCATGGCCATGAAGGACGGCGCGCCCGCCGACCAGATCCGCTATTCGATGAGCGGCAAGCTCGGCACGCACCGGTTCAGCGCGAGCGGAGAGTTCTCGCTGGAGCCCGCGGATGCCGGGGAGCGGGCCGGCAGCGCGCCTTGACAGTCGGGGACCCCGTCCCGACAATCCCGCCTCCCCGGGGTACCTTCCCACCGCGTGGCTAGGTAGCTCAGCTGGTTAGAGCACGGGATTCATAACCCCGGGGTCGAGAGTTCGATTCTCTCCCTAGCCACCACTTATCCCGCGTCCGCCGCAGGGTCCGGCCTGCGCCCGGACCCGGCCTGAGACGAGTCGCCGGTTCGGCGCGATGAACGGCATACCGCAGCGCCGCGCGCACCGCTAGTTTGACTGCCGATCCTACCCAGGAGATGCGAATGACTGCCCTGTCCGGACGAATTGCCGCGCTTGCCTGCGCTGCCGTGATGACCCTGCTCGCCGCATTGCCGGCGGGCGCCCAGGACGCCGCCGCCGCCGCGAAGCCCGAAACCGAGGATGCGCGGCTCGCGGCATTCTTCGAGGAAGTATTCCAGCGCGGCCTCAAGGACAGTCCGCTGACCCAGGCCTACCTCGGCATGAAGGGACCGGACTACGGCAAGTGGAACGACTTCTCGGACGAGGAGGCCCAGCGTCAGGACAAGTTGAGCCAGCAGGACCTTGCGCGGCTGCACTCCGAGTTCAAGTTCGACAAGCTCTCCGAGCAGATGAAGATCAGCTACCGGATCTTCGATATCCAGACGCAGGCATCGGTCGATAATTTCCCCTGGCGCTTCCACAACTACGCGTTCCAGACGCAGTCTAATCCGGTCAGCCAGGCCGCGACGTTCATGCAGAACGTCCACAGCGTGGACAGCGTCGAGGACGCCGAGGCCTACGTCTCGCGCCTGAACGGTGTGCAGAAGGCGCTTGAACAGGGCATCGTCGTGATGAACGAAGCGGCCCGTCGCGGCATCGTGCCGACATCCTTCTCCTTCGACCCCGTGCTCGGCGACAGCCGCAACGTCATCACCGGCGCGCCGTTCGACGACAGCGGCAAGGACTCCGCGATCCTCGCGGACTTCCGCGGCAAGGTCGAGAAGCTCGAGGCGGACGACGCGACCAAGAAGCGCCTCGTCGACGAGGCCACGGCCGCGCTCGAGGGCCCGTTCCAGGCGGGCGTCAAGGAGATGATCGCGGCCATCGAGGCGCTGCGGCCGAAGTCGCCCGGCCCGAACGGCGTCTGGAAGCTGCCCGACGGCGACGACTACTACAAGTCGCAGATCAAGTTCTGGACCACGACCGACATGACGGCAGACCAGATCCACCAGATCGGCCTCGACGAAGTCGCACGCATCAAGGGTGAGATGCAGGTGATCATGAAGAAGGCCGGCTTCCAGGGCGACCTGCCGGCGTTCTTCGAACACCTGCGCACCGACCCGAACAACTTCTTCCCGAACACGCCCGCGGGCAAGCAGGCCTACCTCGACCAGTCCAAGTCCTACATCGACGCGATCTATGCCGACGTGCACAGCTACTTCAACCTGCTGCCGAAGGCGCCGCTCGAGGTGCGCGCGGTCGAGGAATGGCGCGAGGCCACGGCGCCGATCGCGTTCTACAACCAGCCGACGCCTGACGGCAGCCGCCCCGGCATCTACTACGTGAACCTGCACGACATGACGACGCGGCAGAAGCACGAGATGGAGACGGTCGCCTACCACGAGGGCGCGCCCGGCCACCATTTCCAGATCGCGATCCAGCAGGAGCTCGAGGGCGTCCCGACCTTCCAGAAGTTCGCGTTCTTCGGCGCCTACGTCGAGGGCTGGGGCCTCTACGCCGAGCGCCTGGCGAAGGAAATGGGCCGCTTCACCGACCCGATGCAGGACTTCGGCCGCCTGCAGAACGAGATGCTCCGTGCCTGCCGTCTGGTCGTCGATACCGGCGCGCACGCCAAGCACTGGACCCGCGAGCAGATGATCGAGTACATGACCTCGAACAACCCGATGACGGTCGAGGACGCGACCAAGGAAACCGAGCGCTACATCGACAACCCGGGCCAGGCACTGTCGTACAAGATCGGCATGCTGAAGATTCTCGAGCTGCGCGAGAAGGCAAAGATCGAGCTCGGCGCGAAGTTCGACATCCGCGACTTCCACGACGTCGTGCTGAAAAACGGCGCGGTGCCGCTGCCGGTGCTCGAGAGCCTGGTCAACGACTACATCGCCGCCAAGAAAGCGGCCTGAACGGGCGCTTGCGGCTCAGCGCGCGGGACGCAGCCTCGGCACGGTCTCGTTGGCGTCGGAGAGCAGCTCCGACGCCGCCTTCGCGATGATCGCGAGGCCTTCGTCCACGACGGAGTCTTCAGCGGTGATCGGCACCAGGACGCGCACGACGTTGCCGTAGATCCCGCAGGAAAGCAGGATCAGCCCCAGCTCGCGGGCGCGGACCGTCAGCTTCTTCGCCAGTTCCGCGGCCGGGCGGTGCGGGTCGCCGCCCTCGCCGAGCTCGAAGGCGACCATCGCGCCGAGCCGGCGCACGTCGACGATTTCCGCGTGGCGCGCGGCCAGTGCATCGAGCGACTTGCCGATCCGCTCGCCAAGCTTCCCGGCGCGCTCGAAGATGCGTTCCTCCTCGAATACCTCGAGTACGGCGAGCGCGGCTGCGCAGGCCACGGGACTGCCGGAATAGGTCCCGCCGAGGCCGCCGGGGCCGCAGGCGTCCATGACTTCGGCGCGGCCGACCACGGCCGAGAGCGGGAAACCGCCCCCGATCGACTTCGCGAGCGTATAGAGGTCCGCGGCGACGCCGTAGTGCTCCATCGCGAACATGCGCCCGGTGCGCGCGGCGCCCGACTGGATCTCGTCGGCAATCAGGACGATCCCGTGCCGGTCGCAGAGCTCGCGCAGGCGGGTCATGAAGTCCTTCGGCGCGAGGTAGAAGCCGCCTTCGCCCTGCACCGGCTCGACGATGATGGCCGCGACGCGGTCCGCCGCGACGTCGCACTTGAAGATCGTCGCGAGGGCGCGGAGGGAATCCTCGGTTGATACCCCGTGCAGCGGATTCGGGAACGGTGCGTGGTAGACCTCGGCGGGGTAGGGCCCGAAGCCTGCCTTGTAGGGCTCGACCTTGCCGGTCAGCGCGAGCGCCATGATCGTGCGGCCGTGGAAAGCGCCCGAAAATGCGATCACGGCCGGGCGGCCGGTTGCCGCGCGCGCGATCTTTATCGCGTTTTCGACCGCCTCCGCGCCGGTCGACATGAGCACGGTTTTCATCGGGCCCTTGCCCGGCGCGAGCGCGTTCAGCTTCTCGCAGAGCGCGACGTAAGGCTCGTAGGGCGTGATCTGGAAGCAGGTGTGGGTGAACTTGTCGAGCTGGGCGCGCACGGCCTCCATCACGCGCCGGTGGCGGTGGCCGGTGTTGAGCACGCCGATGCCGCCCGCGAAGTCCACGTAGCGACGGCCCTCGCCGTCCCACAGGAGCGCGTTCTCCGCGCGCTCGATGAAGACCGGGTGGACCATCGACACGCCGCGCGCGACCGCTGCCTGGCGCCGGGCAACCAGCGACTCATTGCTTCCCAAAGCCGTCTCCCGTCAGTGAATGGGCTCGTCGAAGTCGTCGTCCTCGACGATCTGCTCCCAGGTCGTGATCGCGTCCTCGAGCGGGGTCCGCGGGTCCTCTTCGCCGGCCATGTCCGTGTAGCCGAACTCGTCCGGCTCCACGTCGTCGAGCGGGCCGCCCCAGTCCTCCGGCTGCGCCGCGGTGTAGACCGCGAGCGCGCGCCATTCGTCGAGGTCGAGCTCGTCCAGGCCGCCATCGAATTCCTGGATCTCGACGGTGCCGGCGATTTCGTCGAGCGCAACCACCTGGAACAGCGCGCCCTTGTCGCGGTGCGCGTACCAGTTACCGACGACAGGTGGGAGTCGATTGCCCACGAATTCATCCTACGCCCGATCGCCGGGACGTGCCAGCGATTACAATGGCAAAAAACACGCGAGACTGGAGAGAGCCATGCCGACACCCGCCATCGTGGATTTCAGGCGCAGCATGAAAGGCGAGGAATCGCAGGTAGCGGCCGAAAAAGTGGTCAAGGGCGAGCCCAAAACGCTCGTCAAGAACTATTTCAGCGATCCTTCGGGCCAGTTCTTCGCCGGCACCTGGTCGAGCAGCGTCGGCAAGTGGAAGATCGACTATACGGAGAACGAGTTCTGCCACCTGCTCGAGGGGCGCGTGACGCTGACCTCCGAGGAAGGCAAGCGCTGGCAGTTCAACGCCGGCGACGCATGGGTCATCCCGGCGGGCTTCAAGGGCACCTGGGAATCGCTCGAGCCCGCCCGCAAGCGCTACGCGATCTTCGAGGCCGCCAAGCCCTCGTCCTGAGCGCCTACTTCCACGCGGTCCCGATCGTCACGCCGATCGTGCGCGGACGCGACGGCCACACGAGTTCATTGAAGAGCCCGTAGCCGAACTGGTTGTTCGAATCCGCGTTTTCCCAGCCCCGCTCGAAGTACACGGAATCGAAGGCGTTCTCGACCCAAAGCGTCACGTACCAGGAATCGTCGGTCCGGTAACCCAGCCGGAAGCTGAACTCGTCCCAGGCGTCCGCGGTTGCGTCCGCGAAGTTGTCGGGTCCCCCGTACGCCTTGGAGCGGTAGATGTACTCGGTCGTGAAGAAGCCCTGGCCCGACGCCATCGGCCACTTGTAGGAAACGATCGCCGAGCCGCTGACCTCCGGCGCGGACGGCAGGCTCTTGCCGCCGCAGGCTTCGCAGGCGCCGACGGCGATGATGTCGGTCGCGTCCGTGATCTCGGTGTCGAGGAGCGAGAAGCCGAGCGTGGCATCCCAGCGTGTGTCCGGCGCCCAGCGCAGGTCCACTTCGAGTCCCTGGCCGCGTGCCTTGCCCACGTTCGCCACCTGGGTGGAACCCTGGTCGAAGTACACCAGCTGCAGGTCCGTGTAGTCGTAGTGGTACAGCGAGGCGTTCAGCTGCATCGTATTGTCGAAGAGGCGGGTCTTGGCGCCGATCTCGTAGCTGTCCACCTTCTCGGGGTCGAACTCGAGCGGGGTGGTGCCGTCCGGCGCCGATCCGTCGTCGTTGATGTCCTGGCCGTGCAGGTCGAAGCCGAAGGTCGCGAAGCCGCCCGACTTGTAGCCGCGCGACGCCGTCGCGTAGAGATTCACGTCGTCATTGACGTTGAAGGAAAGCGCGATGCGCGGCGTGAAGTCGCTCCAGCTGGCCGAATCCTTCAGCGCGCCATTCGTGTAGAACTCGTAATTGAAGTTGTTGCCGAGCGCGCCGCCCGAGTCGAGCACGCGGTCGGACAGCGTCTTCTTGTCGTAGGTGTAACGCGCTCCGGCCGTCAGGTCGAGCCGGTCCGAGAGCGCCCAGGTCAAATCGCCGTAGAGCGCCCAGCCCTGGCTCTTCACGTGCACGAAGCTGCGCTCGGTCTTGTCGTGCAGGATGTCGGCCGGGTCGATGTCGTCGCCCCAGTACGCCTCGAAATTCGGGTCATCGCAGCCCGCTGCGGGCCCGTCGAAGTCCGGCGCTTCGGTGACGGAGAGCGCCCGGCACAGCGCGTCCTCGTCGTAGAGGTAGTCGAAGATGCCGTCGATGCGTTCCTCGTAGACGCTCGCCCCCGCAAACCACGTGACCTTGCCGTCGTCGGGCGAGTTGAGGCGGAGCTCCTGGCTCCAGTAATCCACGTCGTTCGTCTGCCCGTAGTTGTTCACGTAGTCCGGGCCGCCGTCGTAGTCCTCGAGGTAGCGGAAGTTGAACTGCTTGTAGCCCGTGAGCGAAGTCAGCGAGTAGTCGCCCGGGAGGGTCCACTCCAGGGTGGCGTGCAGGTCGAATACGTTCGACTCGTCGATGCCGTTGTCTCCGAGGTCGGTATTCACACGCTCCCTGGGAAGGCCCGCGGCCGGCACCCAGTACACCGAGGGATCCTGTTCGCGATCCTCGTAGGCGGCGGTCAGGGTCGCGTCGAAGCCGTCGCCGTCGCGCGCCAGCGACACGCGTCCCGCGGCGACCTTGTGGAAGCCGAGCTTGTCGCCGCCCTGGTCGTTCTTGAGGAAACCGGCGTTGTCGAGCAGGTAACCCGCGACGCGCAGCGCCCACTCGTCGCCCAGCGGGACGTTGACCATCGCGTTCGCCTCGACGTGGTCCCAGTCCGCGAGCGTGAGTTCGGCGCTCGCGCCGAACACGGGCTCCGGCTTGTGCGTGATGACGCTGACGGCGCCCGCGATCGAATTGCGGCCGAACAGGGTGCCTTGCGGGCCTTTCACGACCTCGGTGCGCTCGATGTCGTACATGGCGGTCATGACGCCGCCCGTTCGCCCGGCCCAGAAGCCGTCGACGAACATCGCGACGGAGGGATCGCCGCCGATGCCGAAGTCATTGGTCGAGATGCCGCGCATGGAGAGCGCGTCGGTGAAGCCGTCCTCGGTGTTGCCGGAGAAGCCCGGCGTGAAGCCGACGATCGCGCGGACGTCGAGCATGCGGCCCAGCTTCAGCATGTCGCCGGTGAAGGCGGACACCGACAGCGGCACGTCCTGGAGCGATTGCTGGCGCTTCTGCGCGGTGACGACGATATCCTCGAGGCCTACGATCTCCTGCGCCGGTGGCGGCGGCTCCTGCTGCGCGAGCGCGGCGAACGGACAGGACAGGGCGGCTACCACGGACAGGCGGAGCGCCGCCGCATTGCGATTTTTCATGCGAATCCCCCCTCGACCAGAATACGCCCCCGGCGAAATCAGTCCAAGCGGTCGATGATCCCCGCCAGCGTTTCGAAGATCCGGTCCACTTCCTTGCGCCCGATGACGAGCGGCGGCGACATCGCGATGGTGTCGCCGGTGATGCGGACCAGCAGCCCGGCATCGAAGGCCGCGACCAGCGCGTCGTAGGCGCGCGCGCCGGGAGCGCCGTCGCGGGAACTGAGCTCGATGCCGGCGACGAGGCCGTAGGCGCGGATGTCCACGACGTTCCTGCGGCCTTTCAACGCGTGTGCGGCATCCGCCCAGTACGGCGCCATGGCGCGCGCGCGGTCGAACAGGCCTTCGCTGCGGTAAATCTCCTGGGTCGCGAGGCCTGCCGCGCAGGCGATCGGATGTGCCGAATACGTGTACCCGTGGAACAGCTCGATGGCGCCGGCGGGCCCGGTCATGAAGGCATCGTGGACCGCGCGCTGCACCAGCACGGCGCCCATCGGCACGGCGCCATTCGTAAGGCCCTTGGCGCAGGTGATGAGGTCCGGCGTCACGCCGAATTCCTGGGCCGCAAAGGCCGAGCCGGTGCGCCCGAAGCCGGTGATGACCTCGTCGAAGATGAGCAGGATGCCGTACTTCGTGCACAGCTCGCGCAGGCGCTTCAGGTAGCCGGCGGGCGGCAGCAGCACGCCGGTCGAGCCTGCGATCGGCTCGACGATCACCGCGGCGATGGTCGAGGCATCGTGCAGCGCGACCAGGCGCTCGAGATCGTCGGCGAATTCCGCGCCATGCGCGGGAAGGCCGCGCGAGAAGCTGTTCCTGGCCGGGTCGTGCGTGTGGCGCAGGTGATCGACGCCCGGCAGCAGCGCGCCGAAGTACTTGCGGTTGTTGACCATGCCGCCGACGGAGATGCCGCCGAAGCCGACGCCGTGATAGCCGCGCTCGCGGCCTATGAGGCGGGTGCGCGCACCTTCGCCGCGCACGCGGTGATAGGCAAGCGCGATCTTGAGCGCGGTATCCACCGATTCCGAACCCGAGTTGGTGAAGAAGACCCGGTCGAGCCCGGCCGGCGCGATCCCGGCGAGCACGCGCGCGAATTCGAAAGCGATCGGGTGGCCCATCTGGAAGGGCGGCGCGTAGTCCATCACCGCAATCTGCTTCGAGACCGCCTCGGTGATTTCCCGGCGGCCGTGGCCCGCGTTGACGCACCAGAGTCCCGATGCGGCGTCGAGTACCTGGCGGCCGTCGGGCGTCCAGTAGTACAGGCCCTCGGCGCGCGCAAGCATCCTCGGATTCGCCTTGAATTGCCGGTTCGCGGTGAACGGCATCCAGAAGGCGTCGAGCTCGGCGGGGTCCGCAATCGTGTTCGGAAGTGCGCTCATATAATTGACACTTTGGGACGGAAAACGCGATATTACGCGGGTTCTTGTTTAATATCATAGACACCCGGCGGGGCCCCCATGGCAAATGACGTGGCAGCGCGGCTGAAGGCCGTGCGGCAGATGCACGGCCTGTCCCAGCGCGAACTCGCGAAGCGGGCCGGGGTCACGAATGGCATGATTTCGCTCATCGAGCAGGGTCGCGTCAGCCCGTCCGTCGCCTCGCTCAGGAAGGTGCTCGACGGCCTACCGATGGCACTCGCCGAGTTCTTCACGATGGACCCGGCCGGGACTTCGCAGGTCTTCTACGGCAAGGACGAACTCGTGGAGCTGGGCGAAGGCGCCGTGTCGCTGCGCCTGGTCGCAGCCCACCGGCCCGGCCGGCGCATGGCGGTGCTGCGCGAGACCTACGAGCCGGGCGCGGATACCGGCGCGGACATGCTCCGGCACGTGGGCGAGGAGGGCGGTGTCGTCGTCGCCGGCAAGGTCGAGGTGACGATCGGCGGGCAGACCCGCGTGCTGGGTCCCGGGGACGCCTATTATTTCGCGAGCGCCGTGCCCCACCGCTTCCGCAATCGCGGGCGCGAGCGCTGTGAGATCATCAGCGCCTCGAGCCCGCCAACCCTGTGAGGACTTGGACGTGAACCGGGAACACAAAGCCGTGGACTGGCGCGAGCTCGCGAAGTCGCTCGCGCCGCGCACGCAAGCCTTCATCGGCGGCAAGTACGTGCCCGCGCAGTCGGGCGCGACTTTCGATTGCGTCAACCCCGCGAACGGGCAGTTGGTCGCGAAAGTCTCCTCCTGCGACGCCGCGGACGTCGACGCCGCGGTTGCCGCCGCGCGCCGCGCCTTCGAGGGCGGCGCCTGGTCGCGCCGCGCACCGTCCGCGCGCAAGAAAGTTTTGTTGCGCTTTGCCGAACTGATCCGCGGGCACCGCGAGGAACTCGCGCTGCTCGAGACCACGGACATGGGCAAGCCGATCTCGGATTCGATGAAGATCGACATCCCGGCGGCCGCCAACAGCATTGCCTGGTACGCCGAGGCGGTGGACAAGGTCTACGACGAGGTCGCGCCGACCGGGTACGAGACACTCGCGATGATCACGCGCGAGCCCGCCGGCGTGGTCGGCGCGATCGTGCCGTGGAACTTCCCGTTGCTGATGGCTTCCTGGAAGCTCGGTCCCGCGCTCGCGACCGGCAACTCGGTGGTGCTGAAGCCGTCCGAGAAGTCCCCGCTCACCGCGATTCGCGTCGCCGAACTCGCGACGGAGGCGGGACTGCCGGAGGGCGTGCTGAACGTGGTGCCGGGCTTCGGCCAGACGGCCGGCGAGGCGCTGGCTCTGCACATGGACGTCGACTGCGTCGCCTTCACCGGCTCGACCCGCGTCGGCAAGCGCATGCTCGAGTATTCCGGCCGCTCCAACATGAAGCGCGTCTGGCTCGAGTGCGGCGGCAAGGCGCCGAACGTCGTGCTGGGGGACGTCGCCGACCTCGAGCGCGCCGCGAACGCGGCTGCTTTCGGCATTTTCTTCAACCAGGGCGAGATGTGCTCGGCGGCCTCGCGCCTGGTCGTGCACGAGTCGCTGCGCGACGCGATGCTCGAGAAGATCGTCGCGATCGGCAGGACCCTGGCGCCCGGGGACCCGCTCGACCCGAAGACGCGCCTCGGGGCGATCGTCGACCAGGTGCAGCTCGACACCGTGATGGGCTACATCGAGGCGGGGAGGCAGGAGGGCGCATCCGTGGCCCTCGGCGGCAACCGGGCGCGGCAGGACAGCGGCGGCTATTTCGTCGAGCCGACCGTGTTTTCCGGCGTGAAGCCGCAGATGAGGATCGCGCGCGAGGAAATCTTCGGGCCGGTCCTCTCGACCATCACGTTCCGGGAGGTGGAGGAGGCCGTCGCGATCGCGAACGACGTGAGCTACGGGCTCACGGCGGCGGTGTGGAGCCGCGACATCACCACCGCGCACCGCGTGGCGAAGCGCCTGCGCGCGGGGACCGTGTACGTCAACTGCTACGATGCCGACGACATCACCGTGCCATTCGGCGGCTTCAAGCAATCGGGGAACGGCCGCGACAAGTCGCTGCACGCCATGGACAAGTACACCGAGCTCAAGACCACCTGGGTCGACCTCTCGTGAAGGTGACCGTGGCGGCGACGCAGATGTCCTGTTCCTGGGACCGCGACAGCAACATCGCCAATGCCGAGCGCCTGGTCCGCGAGGCGGCGAAGCAGGGCGCGAATGTCGTGCTCATCCAGGAGCTGTTCGAGGCGCCGTACTTCTGCAAGGACCATCTGGCGAAACATTTCGACCTGGCGCTGCCGATCGCCGAGAACCCTGCGATCAGGCGGCTCTCGAAAGTCGCCGCCGAACTCAAGGTGGTGCTGCCGCTTTCGGTTTTCGAGCGCGCCGAGAACGCCTACTTCAACACGCTCGTGATGGTGGACGCCGACGGCGGGACGCTCGGCATCTACCGAAAGTCGCACATTCCCGAGAGCCCGGGCTACCACGAGAAGTTCTATTTCTCGCCCGGCGACACCGGGTTCAAGGTCTGGGCGACGCGGTATGGCACGCTCGGCGTCGCGGTGTGCTGGGACCAGTGGTTTCCGGAGACCGCGCGCGCCATGGCGCTCAAGGGCGCCGACATTCTGTTCTATCCGACGGCAATCGGCTCGGAGCCGCAGGACCCCGCGCTCGACTCGCGCTGGCACTGGCAGCGCACGATGCAGGGCCATGCGGCGGCGAACGTCATGCCGCTGGTCGCCTCGAACCGCATCGGCACGGAGCAGGGCGAAAAGCTCGCAATCACGTTCTACGGGCATTCCTTCATCGCCGACCACACGGGCGAGGTGGTCGCCCAGGCCGACGACCACAGCGAGCAGGTCATCACCGCGCGCTTCGACCTGGACGAAATCCGACGCTACCGGCAGTCCTGGGGCCTGTTCCGCGACCGGCGGCCGGACCTCTACGGCCCGCTCCTGAAGCTGGACGGTGGCCGCGACTGAGGGCGCGCTCGCAGGCCGCATCGCCTGCGTGGATCTCGAGACGACCGGCGGGAACGCGGCGCGCGACCGCGTGATCGAGGCGGGCATCGTGCTGCTCCAGGACGGCGCCGTGGTGGAGGAATACGCGACGCTCGTGAATCCCGGGACGCGGATTCCGTACGCGATCCAGCAGTTCACCGGCATTACCGAGACTATGGTCGCGGACGCGCCGCCGTTCGAGGCGGTGGCGGCGGCGATCGCCGAGCGGCTCGAGGGCCGCCTGTTCGTCGCGCACAACGCGCGCTTCGACTACGGGTTCCTGCGCAGCGAGTTCCGCCGCCTCGGGCGGCGGCTGCGCGCGCCGGTGCTCTGCACGGTGCGGCTCTCGCGCGCCCTGACGCCCGCCGAGCGCGGGCACAATCTGGACGCCGTGATGCAGCGCCACGGCATCGGCTGCGACGCGCGCCATCGCGCGCTCGGCGACGCGAAGGTGCTGGCCGAGTTCCTGCGCATCGCGCGCGCGCGCTGGCCGGCAGCGGAGCTCGATGCGCTGGTCGCGCGCCTGACCGCCGCCCCGCGCCTGCCGCCGCAGTTCGACCCGGCGCTGGTGGACGAGATTCCGGAAGGCCCCGGCGCCTATCTCTTCTATGGCGAGGCCGGCGCGCTGCTCTATATCGGCCATTCGAGGAACCTCTCGAGCCGCATCATTGCGCATCTCGCGTACCCGAAGGCAAAGCTCGACTGCGAGCTCGCGGGACTCGTGCGGCGCATCGAATGGATCGAAACCGCGGGCGAGTTCGGCGCACGCGTGACCGAGGCGCGGCTCGTCAAGTCGCGCAGGCCCGCCCTGAACCGCAAGCCGCGCGACGCGTCGCAGCTGTGGGCGATCACGCTCCGCGACGACGGCGCGATGCCGCTCGCAGGCTTCCGGCCGTTCGACGCGCTCGATGATGCCGGCGCGAGCTACGGCATGTTCCGCCGCCGCATCGACGCCGAACGGGCGCTGGCGGGACTGCTGCGCGAGCACGTCCTGTGCGCCAAGTGGCTGGGCATCGAACCGGCGGAGGGCTCCTGCCTCGGCCACCAGCTCGGCCGCTGCCGCGGGGTATGCGTCGGGAAGGAGGCGCCGGCCCTGCACGCGGTGCGCGCGCGGCTTGCACTTGCCGGGCTCAAGCGCCGCGAATGGCCGTTTCCCGGCCCGATCGGCATTCGCGAACGCGACTGGCGCGGCCTCGAGGAAACCCACGTCTTCGACCGCTGGTGCTACGCGGACGAGCCCTTTGATCCGGGCCTCTACCGGATCCTGACCGGCTTCCTCGACCGGCCGCCGCGCGGCGCGCGAATAGTCGCGCCGGACGGCACCTGATGCGCGCGCCCTTTTTCGTCACGGCGGCAAGCGGCACCTCCGACCTGCTGGCGGCGGAGCTTGCCGCGCTCGGCATCGCGGACGCGCGCGAGGTACAGGGCGGCGTCGCCTGCGAAGGGGAGCTCGCGGCGGCGTACCGTGCCTGCCTCGAATCGCGGCTCGGGCTACGCGTTCTGTGGCAGCTCGCGCGCTTTCCGGTCGCGGATGCGGCGGCGCTGTACGCGGGCGTGCGCACGATCGACTGGCAGGCCCAGCTCGACGCCGACGGGACACTGGCGGTCGATTTTTCGGGCAACGTGCCCGGCATCACGAATTCGCAGTTCGGCGCGCAGCGCGTGAAGGACGCGATCGTCGACCAGTTCCGCGAGGCGGCCGGCACGCGGCCCTCCGTGGACCGCGAGTCGCCGATGCTGCGCGTCAACGCCCACGCCGGTCGCGGCGCGCTGACGGTTGCGATCGACCTCTCGGGCGAGAGCCTGCACCGCCGCGGCTACCGCGGCGGGCAGGGCGCCGCCCCGCTCAAGGAGAACCTGGCGGCGGCGATCCTGGTCCGCTCGGGCTGGCCTGCGATCGCGGCGGCCGGCGGGTCTTTCGTCGACCCGATGTGCGGTTCGGGAACGCTGCCGATCGAGGCTGCGCTCATCGCCGCCGACGTCGCGCCGGGGCTGCTGCGCACGCACTTCGGATTCGAGCGCTGGAAGGGCCACGACGCCGACGCCTGGACTGCGCTGCGCGCCGCGGCCGATGCGCGCAGGCAGCCGGAGCTGCTGGTACCGGGCCGGATTCGCGGCTTCGACCGCGATGCGGTCGCGATCCGTGACGCCGAGGCGAATGCCGCGCGTGCAGGCCTCGACAAGCGTCTCTTCTTCCAGCGCTGCGAGCTGGCGGCGCTGCCCGCCGCGCCGGCGCCGGACGGCCTGGTCGCCGTGAACCCGCCGTACGGCGAGCGCATCGGCGACACAGAGGAGCTGCGCCAGCTCTACGCGCTGCTCGGCGAGCGCCTGCGCGCGGGCTATCGCGGCTGGCAGGCTGCAGTATTCACGGGCAATCCGGCGCTCGGGCGCGAGCTCGGCATCAATGCGCGCCGCACGCACCGGATGATGAACGGCCCGATCGAATGCCGGCTGCTCCGGCTCGCCATCGAGCCCGCCGAATTCGTGCAGGCGCGCGCGCCGGGCCGCCCGCCCGTCATCGACGCCGAGGCCGCGCGCGCGCGGCCCGGCGCGCAGATGTTCGCGAACCGGCTGACGAAGAATATGGACAGGTTCTGCGGGTGGGCCCGGCGGGAAAAGATTTCCTGCTTTCGCGTGTACGACGCCGACATGCCCGAGTACGCCTTCGCGATCGACCTGTACCAGTCGGATCCCACCGGCAGCGCCGGCCGCTGGCTCTACGTGCAGGAATATGCGCCGCCGGCGACGGTCGACAAGGACAGGGCGCGCGCGCGGCGCGAGGAGGCGATCTCCGTGCTGCCGGAGGCCACGGGTCTCGCGCCGGAGGCGATCTACTGGCGCACGCGCCGGCCGCAGAAAGGCGCGTCGCAGTACGAGGCGATCGCCGAGGTGGGCGAGCGCGTCGTGGTCGAGGAGGGCGGCCTCAAGTTCCTCGTCAACTTCACGGACTATCTCGACACGGGCCTGTTCCTCGACCACCGCAAGACGCGCGCGCGCATCCGGGCGCTTGCCGGGGGCAAGCGGTTCCTCAACCTCTTCTGCTACACCGGCGCCGCGACCGTCCATGCGGCGGCCGGCGGCGCGACCGCGACCACCAGCGTCGACATGTCGCGCACCTACCTCGAGTGGGCGAAAAGGAACCTCACGGTCAACGGGATCCGGGGATCACACGAGTTCGTGCAGGCCGATTGCATCGCCTGGCTCGCCGAGGGCGGTCCCGTCGCATACGACCTCATTTTCCTCGACCCGCCCACGTTCTCGAACTCGAAGCGGATGGCGCGCGAGTTCGACGTGCAGCGCGACCATGTCGAACTCATCCGCGCGGCGCTGAAGCGCCTCGCGCCCGGCGGCCTGCTCGTTTTTTCGACGAACTTCCGCAAGTTCAGGATCGACCGGCAGGCGCTGCAGGACCTGACGCTGCGGGACGTGACGAAGGGGTCCGTCCCCTTCGATTTTGCGCGCGACGCGAAGGTGCACGCCTGCTACGAGATCGGGCAGCCCTAGGCGAGCTGTTTCACGGCCTGGATCGCGATCGACGACATGCCCTTGCCGCCCTGGCTCACGTAGCGGCGGATCTCCTCGCGCATGCGGGGCTCCCAGAATTTCTTCAGGTGGTTTGCCACCTGCTCGGCCGCCGCCGCAGGGTCGGGGTCGGTGGCGAAGAAGTTCGTGATGTCGTTCGCCATCGTCACGAGGTGCTGGACGTCCATCGGCGTCCCGGCTCAGCTCGCGTGGGCCGACGCGCCCGTGCGTGCGGCGCGCTGGGTCTTCACGCGCGCGCGCCAGGCGTCGGGCTGCGTGACTTTCACGACCTCGACTGCGGTCACCTTGTACTCGGGGCAGTTGGTCGCCCAGTCGGAGTTCTCGGTCGTGATGAGGTTGACGCCGGACTCGGGGAAATGGAACGTGGTGTAGACGACGCCGCGCGCGATGCGGCCCGTGAGCGACGCCCGCACGACGATCTCGCCGGCCCGGCTCGCGACGCCGACGAGGTCGCCATCCTTGATGCCGCGCGCCTCGGCATCGTCCGGGTGCATGTCGAGGACGTCCTCCGCCTGCCAGGCGAGGTTCTTGGTGCGGCGGGTCTGGGTGCCGACGTTGTACTGGTACAGCACGCGGCCGGTCGTGAGCAGCAGCGGATAGCGGCTGGTCGAGCGCTCGGCGGTCGCGACGTACTCGGTGCGGTAGAACTTGCCCTTGCCGCGCACGAAGCTGCCGACGTGCATCGTCGGCGTGCCCTCGGGGGCCGCGTCGTTGCAAGGCCACTGGATGCTGCCGAGACGGTCGAGCTTCTCGTAGGTCACGCCGGTGAAGGTCGGCGTCAGGCGCGCGATCTCGTCCATGATCTCGGACGGGTGCGAATAATCCATCGGGTAGCCGAGCGCCTGCGCGAGGCGGAGCGTGACCTCCCAGTCGGCGAGGCCCGCGAGCGGCTCCATGACCTTGCGCACGCGCGAAATGCGCCGCTCCGCGTTGGTGAACGTGCCGTCCTTCTCGAGGAACGACGACCCGGGCAGGAAGACGTGAGCGTAGCGCGCGGTCTCGATCAGGAAGATGTCCTGCACCACGATGCACTCCATCGCGGCCAGCGCGGCGGAGACGTGGTTGGTGTTCGGGTCGGACTGCAGGATGTCCTCGCCCTGGATGTAGAGCCCGCGGAAGCTGCCGTCGAGCGCCGCCTCGAACATGTTCGGGATGCGCAGGCCCGGCTCATCCGCGAGCGAGACGCTCCAGGCCGCCTCGAAGGCGCCGCGCGTCACGGCGTCCGACACGTGACGGTAGCCCGGCAGCTCGTGCGGGAACGAGCCCATGTCGCAGGAGCCCTGCACGTTGTTCTGGCCCCGGAGCGGGTTCACGCCGACGCCCTCGCGGCCGAGGTTGCCGGTCGCCATCGCGAGATTCGCGATGCCCATGACCATGGTCGTACCCTGGCTGTGCTCGGTCACGCCGAGGCCGTAATAGATGGCGCTGTTCGGGCCCGCGGCGTAGAGACGGGCGGCCTCGCGCACGCGCGCGGCGGGGACGCCGGTGATTGCCTCGGTCGCCTCCGGCGAATGGCGCCCGTCCGCGATGAAGTCCTTCCATTCCTGCCAGGATTTCGGCTCGCAGCGGGCCAGAACGTAGTCGTCCCGGGCGAGGCCCTCGGTGACGACGACGTGGGCGATCGCGTTGATGACCGCGACATTCGTGCCCGGCCGCAGCTGCAGGTGCTGGGCCGCCTCGACGTGCGGCGTGCGCACGAGGTCGATCGCGCGCGGGTCGATGACGATGAGCTTCGCGCCCTGGCGCAGGCGGCGTTTCAGCTGCGAGGCGAACACCGGGTGGCCGTCGGTCGGGTTGGCGCCGACCACGACGACCACGTCGGCTTTATGCACCGACGTGAATGCCTGGGTGCCGGCCGACTCGCCGAGCGTGTGCTTGAGCCCGTAGCCGGTCGGGGAGTGGCAGACGCGGGCGCAGGTGTCGACGTTGTTGGTGAGCAGCGCCGCCCGCACCAGCTTCTGGACCAGGAAGGTTTCTTCGTTGGTGCAGCGCGAGGAGGTGATGCCGCCGACCGCGTTGCGGCCGTACTGCTGCTGGATGCGCCGGAACTCGCCCGCCGCGTAGGCGATGGCCTCGTCCCAGCTCACCTCGCGCCAGGGATCCGTGATGCGCTTGCGGATCATCGGTTTCGTCACGCGGTCCGGGTGCGTCGCGTAACCGTAGGCGAAGCGCCCTTTCACGCAGGCATGGCCCTGGTTGGCGGATCCCGCGCGGTTCGGCGCCATGCGCACGACCGTCTCTTCCCTGACCTCGGCCTTCAGCGAGCAGCCGACGCCGCAATAGCCGCAGGTCGTCGTGACCGCGCGCTCGGGCGCGCCGATCGTCGCAAGCGCCTTCTCGGACAGGGCAGCGGTCGGGCAGGCCTCGACGCAGGCGCCGCAGGAGACGCACTCGGAGGCGAGGAACGGCTGGTGCTCGCTCGCCGACACGCGCGAGTGGAAGCCGCGGCCCTCGATCGTGAGGGCGAGCGTGCCCTGGGTCTCGTCGCAGGCGCGCACGCAGCGCGAGCAGACGATGCACAGGTCCGGGTTAAAGTCGAAATACGGGTTGCTGACGTCCGGCGTGACGCCGCGCTGGGACGCGCCCTTCGCGTAGCGGGAGTGCGTGATGCCCGTGACCGTCGCCGCGTCCTGCAGCTCGCAGTGCCCGTTCGCGGGGCAGTCGTCGCAGTCGAGCGGGTGATCGGAAACGTAGAGCTCGACCACCGAGCGGCGCAGCTGCTCGATGCGCGGCGAGTTCGTGCGGACCTTCATGCCGGGCGCGACGGTCGTGGTGCACGAGGCCGGGAAGCCCTTGCGGCCCTCGATTTCAACCAGGCACAGGCGGCAGGAGCCGAAGGCCTTCAGCGAGTCGGTGGCGCAAAGCTTCGGGATTTGCGTGTCGGCGAGCGCGGCCGCGCGCATGACGGAGGTGCCCGCAGGCACGGTCACCGTCGCGCCGTCGATCTCGAGCGTCACCGGCTCGTCCGAAGTCGCCGGCGGCGTGCCGAGGTCACGGTAGTCGATGGCGTACATCTAGCCTCCTCGCGTCCGCGGCCTGAAGTCTTCCGGGAAGTGCTTCAGGGCGCTCTGCACGGGAAAGGGCGTCATGCCCCCGAGGCCGCACAGGGACGCTTGCAACATCGTATCGCAGAGTTCCTCGACCAGACCAATCTGCCGGTCACGGTCCTCGCCGCGGCCGATGGCGGCGAGCGCCTCGGCGCCACGGGTCGAGCCGATTCGGCAGGGCGTGCACTTGCCGCAGGACTCGATGGCGCAGAATTCCATCGCGTAGCGGGCCATGTCGAGCATGTTCACGGTGTCGTCGAAAACGACGACGCCGCCGTGACCCAGCATCGCGCCGGCCGCGGCGAGTGACTCGTACTCGAGCGGCAGGTCGAACTGCGACGCCGGCACGTAGGCGCCGAGCGGTCCGCCGATCTGCACCGCGCGGATCGGCCGGCCGCTCAGCGAGCCGCCGCCGTAATCCTCGAGCAGCTCGCGGATCGTGAGCCCGAACGCGCGCTCGACGAGACCGCCGCGGCGCACGTTGCCCGCGAGCTGCAGCGGCATCGTGCCGCGCGATTTCGCCTGGCCGTATTCCTTGTAGGCCGCCGCGCCGTGGGCAAGGATCCTCGGCACGCTCGCGAGCGTGATGACGTTGTTGACGACGGTCGGCATGCCGAAGAGGCCTTTCTCGGCGGGGAGTGGCGGACGCACGCGGATCTCGCCGCGCTTGCCCTCGAGGCTCTCGAGCATCGAGGTTTCCTCGCCGCAGATGTAGGCGCCGGCGCCGAGCCGGACTTCGATCTCGAACGCCTGCCTGCTGCCGAGGACGTCGGGGCCGAGACAGCCCGCCGCGCGCGCGGTCGCGATCGCTTGCTTCAGCACCGCCGCGGCATGCGGGTACTCGACGCGCAGATAGATGTAGCCGCGCGTGGCGCCGACCGCGATCCCGGCGATCGTCATGCCCTCGACCAGCGCGAACGGATCGCCCTCCATCAGCATGCGGTCCGAGAACGTGCCCGAGTCGCCTTCGTCGGCATTGCAGGTGACGTATTTCTGGCCGGGCGGCTGGCGCTGCACGGTCTGCCACTTGATGCCGGTCGGGAATGCGGCGCCGCCGCGGCCGCGCAGCCCCGACTCCAGCATTTCGGCGACGACCGCTTCGGGCCCGAGCTCGAGCGCGCGCGCGAGGCCCCGGTATCCGCCGGACGCCCGGTACGCGGCGAGGTCGAGCGGATCGGTGCGGCCGACGCGCGCGAAGGTGAGTCGCTGCTGCGAGGCGAGCCAGGGATGCTCTTCGATGTTGCCGAGGCGCAGCGCATGGGCGGCGCCCGCGAGCGCGCCCTGCGCGAGGAGTCCGGGCACGTCGCTCTCGGCGACCGGCCCGTAGGCGATGCGCCCTCCGGCGGTCTCGACCTCGACCAGCGGCTCGAGCCAGTACAAGCCGCGCGAGCCATTGCGGCGCAGTGTGACGTCGCTGCCCGTCGACTTCGCCTCGGCGAGAATCCTGCGCGCGGTCGCTTCCGCGCCGAGCGCAAGCGCGCCGGCGTCGCGCGGGACCCAGACCGTGACGCTCATGCATTCACCTTCGCGCCGGCGTCGAGGAGCGCATCGAGGCGCTCGGTGGTCAGCCGCCCGTGCACTTCGCCGTCGAGCATCGCGGCCGGCGAGCAGGCGCAGAGCCCCAGGCAGTAGACCGACTCGAGCGTCATGCGGCCGTCTTTCGTGGTTTCGCCGAAAGCGATGGCGAGGCGGGCCTCGGCGTGGCGCTCGAGCGCGACGCCGCCCGCGGCCTGGCAGGATTCCGCGCGACAGATCCGCAGCACGTGTCGGCCCGGCGGCGTGGTCCGGAAGTGATGATAGAAAGAGACGACGCCGTGGACTTCCGCGCGCGAGAGATTGAGCGCGCGCGCGAGGACGGCCACCGAGCCCGGCGGCACCCAGCCGAACTCGGCCTGCACGTCGTGCAGGATCTCGATCAAGGGGCCGTCACGGCGACGATGACGCTCGACGATCGCGAGCAGCCGTTTCTCGTCCGCGGACCCGGCAGCTGCGGCGGTCGCGCTCACTGCAGACGTTCCCGGTGCGCGTAGACGTTGAAGCTGCGGCCGCGCAGGAATCCGACCAGCAGGATGCCCGTGCGCTCGGCCAGGTCGATCGCGAGCGAGGAGGGCGCGCCGACGGCGGCCACGACCGGAATGCCGGCGGCGGAAGCCTTTTGCAGCAGCTCGAAGCTCGCGCGGCCGGACAGGAACAGCACGCTGCGCGAAAGCGGCAGCTCGCCCGCGAGCAGGCGCTTGCCGATGAGCTTGTCGAGCGCGTTGTGGCGGCCGACGTCCTCGCGGATGTCGGTCAGGTTTCCATTCGCGTCGAACAGGCAGGCGGCGTGCAGTCCGCCGGTTTCGCGGAACACGTCCTGGCCCGCGCGGGCGCGGTCGGAGAGCGCTTCGAGCAGGGACGCATCGACTGTGAGCGCGGCATCCACGCGCGGGGACTGCATCATGCGCTCCACGGCATCGAGCGAGGCGTTGCCGCAGACGCCGCAGCTCGAGGTCGTGTAGAAATTCCGCTGCGTGCGCGCGGGATCGAGCTCGACGCCGGGCGCGAGCTCGACCTTCACGGTGTTGCCCGTGGGCCCGCAGGGACGGACGTCGGCAATGTCGTCGCGCGAGCGCAGGATGCCCTCGCCGTGCAGGAACCCGACCGCCAGGTCGATGTCCTGGCCCGGGGTGCGCATGGTGATCGAGATGGCGGTCCCGGTGCCGAACTCGCCGGCCCGGGCGATGCGGATCTCGAGCGGCTCCTCGATGACTACCACGTCCTCGCGCGCGGTGAGCCGATCGTCGCGCATCGCGTCGATCGACACCTGGCGGACGGACTGGACCTTGGCGAGCAGATTCATGCGGTTACGCGCCCTTGCAGCCCCTCAGTTTAGCGCGGACGGCGGCCCATGCGGCGCCGGGCGGGTACCGCCTCGTCGGCGGTGTGTTCGGGCGGCGGCGGCAGCACCGGCAACTCCTTCTGCGACTTGAAGCCCGCCGTGATGATCCGGCGCATTTCCGCATCCGCGGCCGCGTCGGTCTCGATCTGCACGTAGGCCGCAAGGCGTTTCTCCACCTGTTCCTTCGCCCGCGCTTCCAGTTCCATCGAACCGCCCTTCACCCAGGTTTCGCGGTTCTCCCGATCGATGACCGGATCGGTCAGGTAGAGTTCCTGCGGCCAGTATTTCAGCGTGTGCGGCGAAGTGATGAGGTGGTCGTTCGCGCGCACCTCGTCGACCAGGCTGCGTGCCGGAATGTCCTCGAGCACTTGCGTCTCGCGCACGAAGTTCAGGCATTGTCCGCACACCTCGTTGTCGAACACGAGCTTCGGCAGGCTGAAGGTCAGCACGAAATCCAGCATGCCCGGTCCGGAGACGGAGTTGACGCCGGCCAGCGCCGCGAGCATCGCGCTCGTCATGGTCTCGGCGCCGGCCTGCGCGTCGAGGAACTTGCCGTCCGAGAGCGCCATGTAGGCCTGGGTCGGCAGGCCGATGGACTTCGCGATCGCGACGTAGGCGACATTCAGGCGCTGCGCCTCGATCGCCGCCATCGGCGCGCTCGCGGCTCGCATGTGGAAGGTCGCCGGCGCGCCGCCAAACAGCACCGGGGCGCCCGGCTTCACGAGCTGCGCCATCGTGATGCCCGTCAGCACGTCGACGCAATGGAACACGCAGGCGCCGATCAGCGTGACCGGGGCGATGAGTCCCATCAGCGTCACCGGCACGATCTCGACCGGGATCCCGGCCTCGACGCAGTCGAGCAGGTTCTGGCAGGAGTCCTCGCCGAAGCGGAAGTTTCCGGTCGCGGTGATCGTGAAGATGGACATCGGTTTCGCGACCAGCCCGGCGCGGTCGCGGCGGAAGAGCTGCATCATCTCCGCCATGCGCGGCACGCCGTGCTCACCGAAGGCGCCGGAGACCACCGGCTTCTTCGTGGTGGTCAGCACCATGTACAGGCGCCAGGCGTCGGACACCTGCGGCTCGATGTCCTTGTTGGTCGAGAAAGCGGTCGCGAGGTAAGGGATGTGCGCGAGGCCGTCGCAAAGGCGCGCGTACTCGACGAAGTCCGTTGAATTCGCGAGGCGCGTCTCGCCCGTGCGGTGATCCATGATCTTGAGCCCACTCGAGCCCGGGATGAAATGCACGTTCCAGCCGCCGATCTCGGCGTGCGGCTTGCCGTCGCGGTCGTAGAGCGTGAACGACTTGGGCGCAGTCTCGATCGCGCGGTCCACGACGTCGCGCGGGAACAGCACGCGGCCATTGGTATCGGTCGGCAGGCCGGCATCGATCAGCCGCTGGCGCATCTTCGCTCCGCGGATGTCCATTCCGACCTCGGCCATGATCCGCTTCGCCTCGTCGAGCACCGCGGTGATCTGCCCGGGCTCTAGAATCTGGATCGTCGGTCTCATTTCACGGCTTCCCCATTGACGCTCAGGGCGGGCTTATTGTACGATCGTTCAACAATGAATGCACGACTCCACGCCGACCGCTCCGCCAGCCCCGATCTTCGCACGGAAGAGGACTTCAGCCTGCCCGGCTGGACCTACGCCGACTCCGAGTTCTTCGAACTCGAGCGCCAGGTCATTTTCACCCGGAACTGGCACCTCGTCTGCCACGTCAACGACGTGCCGGCGGCAGGCGATTACCTGGCCTTCAAGGTCCTGAACGAGTCGATCCTGACCGTCCGGGGCACGGACGGGCGCGTACGCAGTTTTCACAACGTCTGCCGCCACCGCGCCGCACGCCTGGTCGACGGAGTGCAGGGAAATTGCGGCAAGCGCATCACCTGCCCGTACCACGCCTGGACCTATGCGACCGACGGGCGCCTGCTCAGCGTGCCGCTGCGCGCCAATTACCCGGGCCTCGATACCGACCATTACGGCCTGGCGGAGATCGAGCAGGAAATCTGGCGCGGCTTCGTGTTCGTGCGCTTTGCGCCCGGCCTGCCGTCGGTTGCCGACCAGATGGCGCCGTATGCCGCGGAACTCGCCCCCGCGCCGCTCGAGGACCTGCAGCCGCTCGGCCCGCCGCGGACTCAGGCGCGCCACGTCAACTGGAAGAACGTCGCGGACAACTACTCCGACGGCCTGCACATTCCCGTGGCCCATCCGGGCCTCGCGCGCGTGTTCGGCAAGAGCTACGCGATCGAGTCGAAGGAATGGGTCGACAAGATGTCGGGCGAGATCCTCGACACGCCCTCGCCGCGCGCCTCGGAGCGCATGTACCAGAAGCTGCTCGGCGACATGGACATTGCGAAGGGCGCGAGCTGGGCCTACTACAAGCTGTGGCCGAATGCGGCCATCGAGCTGTACCCGGACCAGATCGACTTCATGCAGTTCGTGCCGGTCTCGCCGACCGAGACGACGCTGCGCTACATCAATTACGGGCTGCCGGACGGGCGGCGCGAGATGAAGGCCGCGCGCTACCTCAACTGGCGCATCAACCGCCTCGTCAACTACGAGGACAAGGACCTGATCGAGCGCGTGCAGGCCGGCATGGCCTCCTCGAGCTATACGACCGGCCCGCTCGGCGAGGGCGAGGTGTGCCTGCGCAGCTTCGGCAGGCGCATGCGCGCGCTGTTCCCGGAGGCGCGCGCGGGCTCGCCGCCGCCGAAGGGCTGGAGCCTGGACCGCAAGGCGCCGCGGCCCCAGTGAGCGCGGCGCGCAAGCCCCGCTACGAGCGGCAAGTCGCGAGCGACCGGCGCGAGGCGCTGGTCGACGCCGCGATCGAGAGCCTGAAGCGCTGGGGTTACGAGGGCCTGTCGGTGCGGCGCATCGCGGCCGAGGCCGGGGTCTCGATCGGCCTCATCAACCACTACTTCCCGAACAAGGACGGCCTCGTCGCCGAGAGCTACCGCGCGTTCAGCCGGCGACTCGCCGCGAGCTTCGAGCGGGCCGTCGAGAAGGCCGCCCCGGAACCGCGCGCGCGGCTGCGCGCCTATTTCAACGCCTTCTTCTCGAGCCCGAACCTCGATCCGGAGGTATTGACCGCATGGGTCGTGTACTGGAGCCTGGTGCAGGTCTCGCCCGAGATGCGCGCCGTGCACCATGAGGAAACCGGCGGCTACGGCGAGGTGCTCGGGCGGTTGCTTTCGGACCTCGCGCGCGAACGCGGGCGCGCCCCGGCGGACATCGAACTTGCCGTCACCGGCCTCACGGCGCTGCTCGACGGCCTGTGGCTGAAATGGTGCCTCGACCCCGCAAGCTACGACCCGAAGGATGCCGCCGCGCTCTGCGACGAGTGGGTCGACCGCGTGATCGGGCCTAGAACAGCCCTGTAATCTTCCCGTCGTCCGTGACGTCGATGTTGTTGGCCGCCGGATTCACCGGCAGGCCCGGCATCGTCATGATGTCGCCGCAGATCATCACGATGAACTCCGCGCCGGCGGCGAGGCGCACCTCGCGGATATTCACGACGTGGCCGGTGGGCGCACCGCGCAGCTTCGGGTCCGTCGAGAACGAGTACTGGGTCTTCGCCACGCAGATCGGGTAGTGGCCGTAGCCCGAGTCCTGGAGCTGCTTGATCTGGACGCGCACCTTGCTGTCGGCCGTGATCTCGGACGCGCCGTAGACCTTGGTCGCGACCGCCTTCATCTTGTCCCAGAGCGAATCCTTCTCGTCGTAGACGAACTTGAAGTAGTTCGCGTGGCTGCAGAGCTCGACCACTTCCCTGGCGACGTCCACCGCGCCCTTGCCGCCCTCGGCGTAGTGCTTCGCGACGATGACCTTTACGCCGTGGTGCGTCGCGCGCTCCTGAAGCCAGTTGAGCTCCGCAGCACTGTCCTCGGCACGGTGGTTGATCGCGACCAGGCAGGGCAGGCCGAAGACGTCGCGCACGTTGTCAACGTGGCGGTCGAGGTTCGAGATGCCGGCCTGGAGCGCCTTCAGGTTCTCCTTGCCAAGGTCCGCAACCTCGACACCGCCGTGGTACTTGATCGCGCGCACAGTGGCGACGATCACCGCGGCGTCGGGCTTCAGGCCCGCCTTGCGGCACTTGATGTCGACGAACTTCTCGGCGCCGAGGTCGGCGCCGAAGCCGCCTTCCGTGACGACGTAGTCGGCGAGTTTCAAGGCCGTCTTCGTCGCCATCACCGAGTTGCAGCCGTGCGCGATGTTCGCGAACGGGCCGCCGTGGATGAAGGCCGGGTTGTTCTCGAGCGTCTGCACCAGGTTCGGCGCGAGCGCGTCCTTCAGCAGCGCCGCCATCGCGCCCGCCGCCTTGATGTCGCGCGCCAGGATCGGCTTGTGCTCGCGCGTGTACCCGACCACGATCTTGCCGAGGCGTTCCTTCAGGTCCTTGAGGCTGGTCGAGAGGCAGAAGATCGCCATCACCTCGGAGGCGACGACGATGTCGAAACCATCCTGGCGCGGGAAGCCGTTGCCCGGGCCGCCGAGGCCGACCGTGATGTCGCGCAGCGCGCGGTCGTTGCAGTCGACCACGCGGCGCCAGGTGATGCGACGCACGTCGAAGCCGCAGGCGTTGCCGTGGTGGATGTGATTGTCGATCATCGCGGCCAGCAGGTTGTTTGCCAGCGCGATTGCCGAGAAGTCGCCGGTGAAGTGGAGGTTGATGTCCTCCATCGGCACGACCTGGGCATAGCCGCCGCCCGCCGCGCCGCCCTTCATCCCGAACACGGGACCGAGCGCGGGCTCGCGCAGGCAGATCATCGCTTTCTTGCCGATGCGATTCAGCGCATCGCCGAGGCCGACCGTCATGGTCGTCTTGCCTTCGCCCGCCGGCGTGGGGGAGATGGCGGTCACCAGGATCAGCTTGCCGTCCTGCTTGCCGCCGAGATGCGTGCAGTAGTCGAGAGAGACCTTGGCCTTGTAGTGGCCGAAGGGCGAGAGATGCTCTTCGGGAATGCCGAGCCGCTCCATCGCGAGCGGGACGATAGGCTTCATCTTCGCCTGCTGTGCGATCTCGATATTGCTGAGGCTTCCCTTGGACGGCGGCATTGTGGGTGGTCCCGGGCTGGAAAAAAGATTGCGTAGGATGCCTAAAGAGGGGCTGGTTGTCATTCCGGGCCGGTGGCCGGCGTCTTGCGCCGTTGAAGGTGGCGCATGACCTAGCGCGGCGATTAGCCAGCCTTGAAAGGCGCGCCGAACAGGCACTTGCGCCAGGACCGGTGATTATCGTGCATGAACGAGGTAAAACATGACGTCACTTTCATACCAAATAGTGGCTTCGGTCGTCATCGGCGGACGGTAAGGACTGGGTACATATTTTCAGCCGGTGGGAACGTGTTCGATTGGGCCGTATTTGATGGCGGTCGTGGACACTCGATCGTGCCCTCAATTCTGGCGGCGACTGCCAACGTGCCGACCATTATGCTGGCGGAAAGACGTGCGACCTGGCTGCAGTGACTCCCCGCTGGAAGTGGTAACGGAGTGATCATGGACAGACGATCGCTACTCAAGCTCGGGGCCGCCGGCCTCGGTGGTGTTGCCGCTCGGTCATCGCTTGGCTTCGTCTCCGCTCACAACTGGGATCGCCACGACTGGCGCACCGCGCCGCAGGTGGCCGATCGCCTGTACCAGGGGCCGTTCCCCCAGTACGCGCCCGAGGAGATCCTGCCGGGCTCCGAGGTCGTGATGGCGACGACTCCCTCGCGCGACGTCGTGCCCAACTACGGAATGGGCCTCGTCACTTACGTCACCGGCGACTTCGGCGCAAACACGTTCCGTGGCCTCGACATGGAAAAGGAAATCGAGGCGTTTGCGAAACTCTCGCTGGGACAGAAGCTGTACATACGCCCGACCTGGCGCGAGCTGCAGAAACGGCCCGGCCGGCTGGATCCGGACCCGTACTGGATGACGACTTTGGCTATGGCGAGGCAATACGGCAAGCGCCTCGGCTTTCGCGTCATGATGAGCAACCCGGATATCGAGGGACCCTCACTGCCCGATTTCGTGCTCGACAAGGTGCCGATGGTTGCGCTCCGCGGCGGCGAGTGGAAGCGGGGGTCGCATCCTTCGGCATTCCTCGAGCCGCGCTACGATCACCCCTTCTTCCAGGACGCTTTCAGCGAGCTCAATGCGCTGCTCGCCGACGAGTTCGACGGCAGCCCCCTCGTGGAGTACCTGGACACGTTCATGTACGGCTTCTGGGGCGAGGGACACACCTGGCCCTTCACCGACAATCCCTTTCCGGACGTCGAGACGGCCGAGCGCACGTTCGTGCGGATGTTCGACGTGCAGCTCGAACATTGGAAGAAGACTCCGCTCGCGACGAACACGCAGCCGGACTGGAGCCGCGTCGGCAACTCGGAGCTCGTTGACCGGACCATCCGCAGCCACAACTGGCTGCGGACCGACACCATCTTCATCGAGAACGAGCAGATCGAGGCGGTCTCCAACCGGCCGCCCTGGGTCGCGGCGGTCGTGGAAGTCGGCATGTCCGACGGTTCGCCGGCGAGCCTGAAGATTGACGAGGGTGTCACGCATACAGACAACGCCATTGCGCATGTCATCGACGTCGGCGCGAACTACTGGTCGCTCTGGAACTGGCACGCGGAGAGGGCGACAAACATTCTCGGCTACTACGCGAAGTATCCGGCGATGATCGACACGATTGCCCGGCGGATCGGCTACCGCGTCCGTCCGTCATACATCTGGCGCTACCAAAGCCGCGCACAGAACGGTCTGGTAGTCGGGTTCGCCAACGACGGCATCGCGGGCGTGCCGGGTGTGCTGCGCGTCAAGGTGCAGGACTCGGCGGGCAGGCTGCTCGCGGGCGGTGGCCTCGATCCCGGTTATCCGCTGCCTGGGAAGATCCGGCAGGCGCAATTTCCGCTGCCGCCAGGAACGGACTGGAAAGGGCTACGCCTGCATGCGGAGCTGGAGGTCAAGGGCGTACGCCACCCGGTCTGCTGGGCGTGCCGGCAATCGCTTGAGCCGGACGGCTCGCTGAGGCTGCGTCCGACGCAGGGTCTGGGATAACGATGCGAAGCTCGACCGGGCGCATTTGAAGAGGAGGACTCGAAGCCGTGTCATTCGAATTCTTCGCGGTCATTGGCCTGGTCGCATTCATTTCCGGTGCCGCCGGCTGTATCGTGTTTTATCTCTGGCGCATCAAAACGCCGAGGCCGTCTGCCTACCGCTATTTCGGACTGGCCGTCGTCATGCTCATTGCCTCGTACCTGGTGGGGTCCTTCGCGGGTATTGGCGTGATGTGCGCGTCGTCGAACGCGGGCAACCTGTGCGGCATCTGGGGCGCACTGGGCTCAGGACCGCTGCTGGCGGGCGTGTCGCTGTGGTTGTACGGCCCCGTTTATCGCAAGTCGACCGCCCGTTAGTGCGCGGGCTTTCGCCATGAGGCTGTTCCAGGTCCTGCTGTTCCTGTTCTTCGGCGTCGGCCTGCTGGTCGTCGACCTCCGCAGCCTGTCGAGCGGCTGGCTGCCCTGCGGACCGAACGGTCTGAAAGGCAGGCTCGAGTTTCGACGTCGTGAGCAGCCGGTCCGCTATTGGCTGATGTTCGTCGTCTACGGAATTGCGGGCTTCTGGCTCGCGATCTTCGCCCTTCGGCTTCTTGCGGGCAGCGCATCGCCGCCGGCATGAGAGTGGTCACGCTCCGCCGGCGACGGCGGTCGTCAGGACCATGCCGAGGAGCACCGCCGCGATCCCGCCCCACTGCAGCGAGCTCGGCCGTTCCTTCAGCACGGCCCAGGCAAAGGCAAGTGTCACGACGGGATAGGCACCCGCGAGCGGCGTGACGAGCGATGCGGGCCCGTGCTTGTAGGCGATGGCGACCAGCAGGCTGCCGACGGCCATGGTTGCCATCGGCCCGAAGGCACGCAGCCACTCGGCGTGCGTGCCGCCGCGGGCGGCTCCCTTCAGCACGCCGTAGAGGCCGAGCGTCGAGAGGCCGCCGAGGGCCATGAAGAGCGCCATGTTGCCCTCGTGTGCGGCGGGGAATTGGTAGGCGTAGCGGATCAGCGTGCCGCTCGCGCCCCAGAGGACGAGAGCCGCACCGGCGTAGATCATCCAGCGCTTTTGCCTGCCAGTGGCCGCATGCAGCGGCGACCAGGCAAGCGCGATGCAACCGAACAGCACGGCGCCGACGCCGAGGCCCTGCATGATCGTCAGTTCCTCGCCGAGAAACGTGCGGGCGAAGATGACCGTCAGGGCCGGGTAGGCCGCCGATAGCGTGCCGACGATGGAGATCGGGCCGTAGGTGATCGACTGGTAGTAGAAGATCCACGCGATCCCGTCGAGCACGTAGGCGAGCAGGCCCCAGGCTGCGAACTGCCGGCCGTCCGCCGCGAAAACCGGCGGGGACTCGCTCAGCGACCAGAATGTCGCGTTGACGATCGCATTCGCGATCGCGTAGTAGAGACAGAAGCGCGCCGCGGAGACTTCGCCGATGTACTTCTTGACGAGACCCTGCGCGATTCCCCAGGCGAACAACGCCGCCAGGGTCGGTGCGAGCCAGGGCAGGTCCCCCAGTTCAGGCGGCTGCATGCGGGCCGCGGCGCCGGTTGATGCGGCGCGGCATCAATTCGGCAGCAGGCCGGCCAGCGAGTTCGCGCCGCCCGGCACCTTCACCACGCGCCCGCCGATCATCACGAAATCGACATGCTCCAGCGTCTTCATGTCAGCAAGCGGATTGCCGCGGACGGCGACCAGGTCCGCGAGCTTGCCGGCCTGCACGGTTCCCAGCCGGTCATCCCAGCGCAGCAGCTCCGCTCCAACGCGCGTGCCGGCCTGGATCGCTTCCATCGGCGTGAAGCCGGCCTCGACCAGCACGGCCATCTCCCGCACGAACACGGTCGGGTCGACCATGTAGCCGCCGAGATCGATGCCGACCGCGATCTTGACGCCAGCCTTGTGCGCGCGGCCGACGGCGGCCAGGAATTTCCCGCGCATGTTCTTGACGTAGTCGTCTTCCTTGTCCTGGGCACGGAGCTTCTCGCCCTCGGCGTAGTAGTCGCCGACATAGATCGTCGGCACCAGGAACGTGCCGTGCTCGACCATCATGCGGATACCTTCGTCGTCGATGAACGTGCCGTGCTCGATCGAGCGCACGCCGGCTGCGACCGCCTGCTTGATCCCCTCGGTCGCGTGCGCATGCGCAGCCACCGGAACCCCGTGCCGGTTGGCCTCGTCGACCGCGGCCCGGATTTCTTCCGGGCTGAAGGCGACATTGCGAGGGTCGTCGCCGACCGACTGGTACGCGCCCGTCACCAGCAGCTTGATCCAGTCGGAGCCGTACTTGATCTCCCGGCGCACCGCCTTGCGGATTTCCTCGGGCCCGTCGACCACGAGCCCGTCGGCGATGACTTTCTGCTCGGGCGAAAAATAATTGACGTCGCCGCCGCCGCCGGTGATGGAGAGGTAATGGCCGGCGCCGGTGAGGCGGGGGCCGACGAAGACGCCCTTGTCGATCGTCTTGCGGATGTCCTGGTTGGCGTAGAACACGTCGGCGTCGCCCATGACGCGTACGCTGGTCCAGCCGGCGAGCAGCATGCGCTGCAGCGCCGCGAGCCCCATCAGCGCCTTGTAGGCGGACGAGGACTGCAGGTGCGCGTTCTGGTAGTCGTCCGCGAACATCAGCGGATGCTCGTGGCAGTCGATGAAGCCGGGCATCAGCGTCTGGCCCGGCAGTTCGATCAACTTCGCGCCGGCCGGTATGGCCGAACGATCGACGATCGCGACGATGCGCTCGCCTTCCACGATGACGGCGGCGTGCTCGCGGGCCGCCATGCCGAGGCCGTCGATCACGCGATCCGGCGCCAGCGCGAGAGGTTCGGCCGATGCCGGGCCGCAGGCGAGCAGGGCGGCGAGGGCGAATGACGCGACGCGCATGGGACGCTCCGGATTGCTGGCGTTCGGGTGCGCCATCATACTGGGTGCACGCCAATCGGGACGCAGCGCAATCATCATGCCGTGATGTCGGAACAGCAAAAGCCGGTCGGGACTGGCGTGTGGGCGGTCGTCGCGCTGTCAGCGACGGCCTTTGCCTATGTCTTCGTGACGAGCGCGAACCTCCCGGACATCGCCGCGACCCATTTCAATGCCGGCGGCGAGCCGAACGCCTGGTCGAGCCGCACCAGTTACCGCGCCTTCATGGCATTCCTGATCGTCGGCATCCCGCTGCTGCTGGCGGTGCTGCCGGACGTGGTGGGCCGGCGCTGGCCGCAACTCCTCAACATCCCGAATCGTGCGTACTGGATGGCCCCGGAGCGCGTGGCGGCGACGCTGGCATCGTTACGCACACGCACGTCGCTGCTCGCCATGGCGACGATCGGCCTGCAGTGCTTCGCGCACCGGCTGGTGCTGGCCGCCAATGCGGCGCGCCGGCCCGAACTCGATGGGCGGACGCTGCTCATCGGCCTTGGAGTCTTCGCCGGTTTCGTCGTCTGCTGGATCGTGGCGACGTACCGCCGCTTCAAGCGCGACGATCCGGCCATCGACCCGTGAAGCCAGCGCAAGCCTGCCTGCTTTTCCTGGTTGCAGCTTCAGCCGCGAGTGCCGATGAGCCCACCGAGCAGTCCTGTTCCGTGATCTCCCGCGAAAGCAACGGGGCACCCAAGCGGACGCCGATCGACTCGCTCAAGGTTATCGAGCAGACCTCCAGGGACGGCGCTTTCACGCTGCCTCGCGGCGTTCCCAGGGAGGTCCAGGCCGTCATCTGCAGGCGGTCCACCGTCATGCCCGCCGCCCACGACTACAAGGTGCTGCAGGCCGGCTATACCCTCTACCTGACCGACGAGCTCGAGCGTGTCGCCGCGCTCGGTTTCGTGGACGGCAGGATTCGGCTGAACATGCTGGATGGCGCATTGACCGAAGCGGAGCAGGCGCAGCTGCAGGCGCGCTTGCAGGAACTCCAGTCGAAAGTTGGCGCAATGCCGTGAACGCAAGGACTGGCCGATGAAAGATGCCGCACCATTCACGATCGCGATCGCCTGCGGCATGCTGCTGTGGTTCGTCGGCGCCGAGGCGACGGGCCGCCGCGAAGCCTGGGACTCGGGCCTTTACTGGACACTCTTTTACCCGCTCGCCGTCGCGGCCTGCGGCGCGCTTGGCTACCTGTTTCCGCAGCGCCCCTGGCGCTGGGCGCTCGCGCTCTTCTTCGCCCAATGCCTCGCCATGGGGACTCGAAATGGCGAGATCGGCAATCTATTCCCGCTCGGGCTGATCGTCTTCGGCGTGCTGTCGCTGCCGGCAATCGCGGTCGCCAGACTCGCGTCGAATTTGAAGGCCAGCCGGTCACGCAACGCGGGCCCGCCCTCCGGATGAGGGCGACATTGCCGACCGCCGCAAACTGGACCTGCCCCACCTGCGGTGAGGCGGTGGAAACCCGATTCTGTCCTCGCTGCGGCGAGGAGCAAATGTCTCCGCATGAAATGACTTTACGCGGCTTGATCGCCAGGTTTTTCCACGCGCTGACGAGCATCGACGGTCGAACGATGCGTAGCTTTTCGAAGCTCGTGCGCTACCCGGGCCAACTGACGCTTGCGTGGATGCAGGGCGTACGAAGACCGTACGTCGCGCCGTTCCAGCTGTTCCTGATCGCAAACGTACTGTTCTTCGCGATCCAGGGGATCACGGGCGAGAACGTATTCAGCTCGTCGCTGCACTCCCACCTGCACCAGCAGGACTGGAGCGCGCTTGCGCAATCATTGCTCGATCGCCGCCTGGCGGAAGACGGCATGAGCTATGCACAATACGAGGTCGTCTTCAATCGGGCGGTCGTGCTGCACGCGAAGTCGCTCATCCTGTTGATGACCGTGCCGTTCGCATTGCCCCTGCCGCTGACGTTCCCTGGCCGGCATCGGCCGTTCATGGCGCACGTCGTATTTTCCCTGCATCTTTACGCATTCCTGTTGCTCGTCTTCTGCGGCGCGCTTCTGGCTGCAAAGCTGAGCGCGCTGCTTGGCCTAGGTGACCTCGATGCGCCGGCAGTCGACAATGTCATGACGGTCGCCTGGCTCGCGGCCTGCGCCACTTACCTGTACCTCGCGATCGGACGGGCATACGGAGAGTCGGGTGCGGTGGGCATCGCCAAGTCACTCTTGCTGGCCATTGCCGTAGCGGCAATCGTGCTGGGCTACCGGTTCATCCTCCTGCTGATTACGCTCCATACGACTTGAACTTCGAACTCGCAATCCCATTGTTCGCGGAGCCGATCCCATGCAGCCAGACCACACGCCCGACGGGTACAGCACCGTGTCGCCGTATCTGGTCGTGGACGGCGCGAGTGCAACCATCGCATTCCTGAAGCGCGCCTTCGACGCGACGGAAAAGGGCCGCCATCAGGACGCGTCCGGCAGGATTCGGCACGCCGAAGTCCGGATCGGCGAGTGCGTCGTCATGGTTGCGGATCCCGTGCAGGCGCCGGAAAGGAAGGACGATGCGGACAAGCGGGGCGGGGTCAGGGATGCGGGCGGGACGACCTGGTGGATCGCGACGCGGGTCAATGGCGCTTGAAATACTGGATTTCGCGCTCGTGCTTCTCGGCCGCCTTGCGGGTCGGGAACGTGCCGAGGTTGCGCCGCTTGCCGGTCGCAGGATTCTTCCTGCGTGAGTACAGGCGATACTTGCCCGATGCCAGTTTCCGGATCATGACGCGCCTCGCAGCTTACGCCTGGGCGAGCCCCAATTCACTGGTCGGCCTCGCGCTCGGCGGCCTCGCCATTCTCGCCGGCGCGCGATGGCGGGTCGTCGGCGGCGCCCTCGAGATCTGCGGGGGCGCGTTCGGCGCGGCGATCGCCAGGCCCGCGGCACGCATCCCGTTTCGCGCCATCACCTTCGGCCACGTGATCCTCGGCGCAGACGCGGCGACGCTCGATGCCGCGCGCGGCCATGAGCATGTCCATGTTCGCCAGTACGAGGCCTGGGGTCCGCTCTTCATCCCGGCCTACGTCGCCTCGGGACTTTGGCAGCTGGCTTGCGGACGGCGCTGCTACCGCGACAACTGGTTCGAGCGCCAGGCCTTCGAAGGCGCAGGAAAAAGCGCACCATGATCAACCGCCGCCAGTTTCTGCAGCTCGTCGCGGCCACCGCACTGGCGCCAGAGAGCCGCGCCGCGGCGGGTCTTCGCGTCGTCGTCGCGGGCGCCGGCATCATCGGCGCTTCGATCGCCTGGCACCTGGCGCGCGCCGGGGCGGCAGTCACCGTGATCGACCGGCAGGGGCCGGCGTCGCATGCGAGCCGCGCCTCCTTCGCCTGGCTCAACGCCACCTGGTCGAAGCAGCCGCGGTCCTACCACGCGCTCAACCAGGCAGGTGTCGCACGCTGGAAGCTGCTTCAGCCGGAGCTCGGGCTGCCGGTGCGCTGGGGCGGCTCGCTCGAAGGCATTGCGGACGTCGCGCTCGAGCGGGAGATCGAAGCCCATGTCGCCGAGCAGGTCGCCTGGGGCGAGCAGACGAGCCTGCCGGCAGCTGCGGATCTCGCGCAGCTCGAGCCGAACGTGGATTTTGCTGCGCTCACGCAGGTGATCTATTCGGCGCGGGATGGCGCGGCGAACCCGGTCGCGGCGACGCACGCCTTCCTGGACGCGGCCGCCCGGCTCGGCGCCAGAACGGTCTGTCCCTGCGAACTCACCGGCGTGCATATGGCGTCCGGACGCGTCGTGTCCGTCGCGACGAGCGGCGGCGACATCCCGGCCGACCGGGTCGTGCTCGCGACGGGCGCCGCGGCGGACGCCGCCCGGCGCTTCGCGGACTTCGATTTTCCGCAGCGCGACTCCCCGGGAGCGACCGCGCTCACCGCGCCGATGCCGCGCATCGCGAACCGGGTGCTGTGGATGCCGGGCGTGCACCTGCACCAGCGCGACGACGGGCGCATCCTGATCGGCGAGGAAGACGGCCCGCCGCCGAGCCATGCCGAGCGCCTCGCGTCTCATCCGAACGATTTTCCCTCACGCGAGATCGCGCTGCAGCACGCCGAACGCATGCTCGCCGCGGCCCGGCGCTACCTGCCCGGCCTCCTGGACGTAACTTTCGAGCACGCCGTCATCGGCTGGCGGCCGATGCCGGTCGACGGCCGCCCGGTCCTCGGCGCTTCGCCCGCGCGCAAGGACGTCTACCTCGCCGTGATGCACAGCGGCATGACGCTCGCGCCCATCGTCGGCGAGCTGGCGCGGCAGGAGATCGTGGAGGGCGCGACCGCCGGAGCCCTCGCGGATTTCAGGCCAAACCGCCGTTTCGTGGCCACAACCGGACACTGACGACGTGATCCCGGGGAACCCGGCTCGGCGGGTCCCGGTCGAACGCGGGTCCCTGCCTTTCACGGGCCCTCGGGAGGAGCCGTTTCATGCAATTCGCAGCCCCGATCCTGCTCATCGCATCCTTCGCGCTGGCGGCGCCCGCCGCAGGGGCGGCGGAACCGGTCGAAGGCCAGGACTATTTCAAGCTGAACCCGGCACTCGCGCCGGCGGACCCCGCGAAACTCACCATCACCGAGTTCTTCTCCTACCAGTGTCCGCACTGCTACAAGTTCGCGAAGCCGTTCGCGGCCTGGTCGGCCCGCCTGCCGAAGGACGTGAAGGCGGAGCGCGCGGCGGTCGCCATCGGCCACGAATCCTGGATGCCGGCGGCACAGTCGTTCTACGCGCTGCGCGCGCTGAAAGCCGTGCCCAGGATCGACGACGCCTTTTTCGGCGCGATCCACCGCGACCGCCAGCCGCTGGCGGACGAGGCGGGCATCGCGGACTGGGCCGCAGGGCAGGGGATCGATCGCACCGCCTTCCAGAACGCGTACCGCTCCTTCAGCGTGCAGCTGCAGATGAAGCGCGCGGACGACCTCTCGCGCCAGGCGCGACTGCCGAGCGTGCCGGCGCTGCTCATCGACGGTCGCTACCTGATCGCAATCACCGATGATGGCGATTTCAACGACCAGCTAGCGCTCGCCGATACGCTCATCAGGCGAGCGCGCAGCGAGCGCACGGCCGTTCGCCGGTGAAACCCGAGACTTGAGGCTGGCGTCGGCGGCGTCGCGGGACGGGTATCAGGGCAGCAGGTCCCGCAGGCGGAACCAGGTCATCGCCATCACCAGGGTCGGCCGGCGCAGCAGCCTGCCGCCCGGGAAGTCATGGTGCTTGAGCCGCGCGAAGATGTCGAAGCGCTCGGCCTGCCCGGCGATCGCCTCAGCGGCGATCCGGCCCGCGATCGTGGTCGCGACCATGCCGTGGCCGGAGTAGCCCTGCAGGTAGTACACGTTTGGCTCGAGCCGGCCGAAGTTCGGCAGCCGGCTCATGGTGATGTCGATCATCCCGCCCCAGGCGTAGTCGATCTCCACGTCCGCGAGCTGCGGGAACACGTTCAGCATGCGCTGCCGCGTCGCGCGCTCGGTGCCGAGCGGGTCCAGGCCCGAGTAGCTGACGCGCCCGCCGAACAGCAGGCGCCAGTCGGAAGAGAAGCGGTAGTAGTCGATGATCCAGTTGAGATCGGCGACCGCGATGTTGTCCCTGAGCAGCGCCTTCGCGCGGGCTTCGTCGAGCGGCCTGGTCGCGACGATGTAGGACGCTACACCGATCAGCTTGCGCGCCAGCCGCGCCGACAGGTCCACGTGGCCGACGTTTGCGCACAGGGCGACGAACTTCGCGCGCACGGTGCCGGTCGCCGTCTTCACCGCGACCGTCGGCCCGTAGCGGATGTCCGTGACGGCGCTGCCCTCGAACACGCGGGCGCCTGCAGCGATCGCGGCCTTGCCGACGCCGATCGTGTACCGCAGCGGATGCAGGTGGCCCGCGCCCGCGTCGTGCAACCCGGCGATGTAGCGACTGCTCGCGATCCACGACGCGGTCTCCTCGCGCTCCATGAAGCGCAGCTTGCGATAGCCGAAATCGCTTTCCTGCTCGCGCTGCCAGTCGAGCAGCTCCTGGCGCTGGCGCGGCTTCAGCGCGACGTGCATGTGACCCCAGACCAGGTCGCAGTCGATCCGGTTGCGCTCTATCAACTCGCGCGTGAGCTCGACGCCCTCGATGCTGAAATCCCAGAGACGCTTCGCGTCGCCCTTGCCGAGCTGCGCAGCGATCTTGTCCATGCCGCCGGCCCAGCCCGGGATGATCTGGCCGCCCGACCGTCCCGATGCGCCAAAGCCGATCCGCTCGGCCTCGAGCACGACCACCTTGTAGCCGCGCTCGGCGAGGTGCAGCGCGACCGAGCAGCCGGACAGGCCTGCGCCCACGACGCAGACGTCGGCGTCGAGGTCGCCCTCGAGCGGCGGCAACGGCACATCGCGATGCGCGGTGGCCTCGTACCAGCTGTCGGCGGGCTTGAGGCTCATACCTGCTCCAGGTACCAGGCGTAGTCGAGCGCGGTGATCCGCGAATTGAAGTCCATCATCTCCCCGCGGCGCGTCAGCTCGTAGAGACGCACGAATCGCTCGCCGAAATGCTCGCCCAGGAACGCGCTGGCCGCGAAGCGCTCGAGCGCTCCCGGCCAGTCGGCCGGCAGGCGCGGCGCCGAGAGCCGCTGGGTATACGCGTTGCCCGCGAGCGGGGCCGGAGGCGCAAGCCCGCGCTCGACGCCGTGGAGCATGCCGGCCAGGACCGCCGCGGCCAGGAGATAGGGATTCGCATCGGCGCCCGCGACGCGGTGCTCGATCCGACGATCGCCCGCGGCGGAGACGGGCACGCGCACGGCGACGCCGCGGTTGTTGTAGCCCCAGGTGGCGTTCATCGGCACGTAGAGCTCGGGGCGCAGGCGCCGGTAGCTGTTCGCATTCGGGGCAAAGATCGCCATCCCATCGCCCATCGTCTCCAGCAGCCCGGCCACGGCCTGCTTCAGCGTGTCGTTGCCGAGCACGTCCTCGGAGGCAAAGACATTGTTGCCGTCGCGATCGAGGACGCTGGCATGCAGGTGCATGCCGCTCCCGGGCGCATCGGCGTAGGGCTTCGCCATGAAGGTCGCCTCGACCCCGTTCCGGTGCGCGACGCCCTTGACGATGCGCTTGAAGCGGATGGCCTGGTCGCAGGCCGCGCGGGCATCCGGCTGGTGGCGCAGGTTGACTTCCCACTGGTTCGGGCCGCACTCAGCGAGCGCGGCGCCGGTGGGCACGCCCTGCGCCTCGCAGGTCGCGGTGATCTCGGCGAGGACGTCCGAGACCGACTCGAGTTCCGCCATCGAGTTGACCTGGGTGCGGGTCTCGCGCCGGCCCGTGTAGCGCGAGCGCGGCGGCTGGGCATGACCCGCCGGCGTGCGCTCGACATCGACGAGGTAGAACTCGAGCTCGATGGCGATGACTGGTTTCCAGCCGCGTGCGGCGTAGCGATCCAGCACGGCGTCGAGGAGGTGACGCGGGTCGCCGTAGAACGGCCCACCGTCGTGGTCAAGCATCTGCACCTGCAGCTGCGCGACGGCGGGGCCCATCCAGGGTGACGGATACAGGCTGTCCGGGACGGGCACGCAGGCGCGGTCGGCGTCGCCCTCGTCAAATCCCAGGCCGGTCGACTGGATCGTGCCGCCGAGGACGTCGAGCGCAAACATGGAACCTGGCAGGAACATGCCGCGCTGGTAAATGACCGGGAGGTCTGAGCGGTCGATCCGCTTGCCGCGCAACACGCCGCACAGGTCCGGCAGCAACAGGTCGACGACCCGCACCGCGGGACGCGCGGCGAGAAATGCCTCGGCATTCGAAAATTCGTCCCGGACGAGGGCCATTCTTCACCTGGGCGTTTAAGATCTTGTAGCGCGTGCCGGCGCTGGCCGCGAGGCAGGATACCCAGCCCCCCGGGCACCCGGCAAGGTTCATGCGGTGCAACATAATTTGGCCGAAAGGGGGCCTAGCGGCCTGACAGAACGTGTCGCGGGGCCGGGAACCTGCGGGGCGCGTCACCCCGCCATTGTGAGACAATGGCTCCGTCGAACGGAGCTGCCATACCGGTGGCCGTTCAAAATAATTAACAGATGCACATGCCGAAGCCAATCATCGGAATTCCTGCCGATCGCCGCCTTTTGGGTTCGCACTGGTTCCACTGCGTCGGCGAAAAATACATCAACGCGGTGGTCGAGGCGGCCGACGCGGTGCCGGTCCTGCTGCCGGCGCTCGGCGAACGCTATCTGGGCGAGTGGCTCGCGTCCTTCGACGGCCTGCTGTTCACGGGCAGCCCGTCGAACGTCGAGCCCCGCCATTACCGCGGGCCCGAGTCGGCGCCCGGGACGCTGCACGACCCGGACCGCGACGCGACCACGCTGCCGATGATCAACGGCGCGCTGGAAGCCGGGCTCCCGATCCTCGGCATTTGCCGCGGCTTCCAGGAGATCAACGTCGCGCTCGGCGGCACGCTCGCGCAGAAGCTGCAGGAGATCCCGGGTTTCCGCGACCACCGCGAGGACACGAGCGCGCCGCTCGAGGAACAGTACGGCCCGTCGCACGAGGTCGAATTCACGGAAGGGGGGCTGCTCGAGAAGATTGCCGGCGCCCGCAACATGAAGGTCAATTCGCTGCATTCGCAGGGCGTGCTGCGCCTCGCGCCGCGCCTGGTGGCCGAGGCGACGGCCGAAGACGGCGTGATCGAGGCGTTCCGCATCGACGGCGCGAAGAGCTTCACGCTCGCGGTGCAATGGCACCCCGAATGGAAGGTGATGGAAAACCCGTTTTCGCGCGCGCTGTTCGCGGCTTTCGGCGACGCCGGGCGCGAGCACGCGGGCAGGCGGAGCCGATGAGCCAGATCCAGCAGTTCCTCAAGGACCACGGCGTCACCGAAGTGGAGGCGCTCGTGCCGGACATGGCGGGCGTCGCGCGCGGCAAGGTCATGCCCGCGGCGAAATACGCGGAAGACGAGGGCATGCGCCTGCCGGAATCGATCTTCCTGCAGACGGTCACGGGCGAGTACCCGTCCGACGACAGCTCGATCCATCCGTCCGAAATCGACATTGCGCTGACGGGCGACCCGAAGTCGATCCGCGTCGTGCCCTGGGCCGCAGAGCCGACCGCGCAGGTGATCCACGACTGCTTCTACGACGACGGTCGGCCGGTGCCTATGGCGCCGCGCTACGTGCTGCGGCGCGTGCTCGACCTGTACACGGCGAAAGGCTGGCGCCCGGTCGTGGCACCCGAGCTCGAGTTCTTCCTGGTCGAGCCGAACACCGACCCCGACTATCCGCTGAAGCCCCCGATCGGCCGCTCGGGCCGCGCCGAGATCGGGCGCCAGGCCTACAGCATCGCCGCGGTCAACGAGTTCGACCCGCTGTTCGACGACATGTACTCCTTCTGCGAGGCGCAGGACCTCGACGTCGACACGCTGATCCACGAGGAAGGCGCGGCGCAGATGGAAATCAACCTGAACCACGGCGACGCGCTCGACCTTGCCGACCAGGCATTCCTGTTCAAGCGCACGGCGCGCGAGGCGGCGCTGCGCCACAAGATGTACGCGACGTTCATGGCCAAGCCGCTCGCGAACGAGCCGGGCAGCGCGATGCACATCCACCAGAGCATCGTGGACGCCAAGACGGGGGCCAACATCTTCAGCGACGCCGAGGACAAGCCCTCGGCGCTGTTCGAGTCGTTCATCGCGGGCCTGCAGAAGTACCTCCCGTCCGCCATGTCGCTGTTCGGGCCGAACGTGAACAGCTACCGGCGCATCACGCGCTACCACTCGGCGCCGATCAACGTGCAGTGGGGCTTCGACAACCGCACCGCGGGCCTGCGCGTACCGATGTCCGAGCCGCAGGCGCGCCGCGTCGAGAACCGGCTCGGTGGCGCCGACGCGAATCCCTACCTCGCGATCGCGGCTTCGCTCGCCTGCGGCTACCTCGGCATGATCGAGGGGCTGAAACCGACCGCGCCGATCACCGGCTCGGCGTACGACCTGCCATTCTCGCTGCCGCGCTCGCTCGCCGATGCGCTTGCCCTGTTGCAGGCCAACAAGACGCTGGTCGAGGTGTTCGGCGAACGCTTCGTTGCGGCATACTGCGCCGTGAAGGAAAACGAGTACGAGACGTTCTCGCGGGTTATCAGCTCCTGGGAACGCGAGCACCTGTTGCTTAACGTCTGAGGGCGGGGGAAGCATGAGCGCGAAGCCACGGATCACGGAACGAGCGACGCGCGACTGGCAGGACCTCGACGCCCGCCACTACCTGCACCCGTTCACGGATTTCCGCGCGCTTGCGGCGGAGGGTTCGCGGGTCATCACCCACGCCGAGGGCGTATACCTCTACGACTCCGAGGGACTCGAGATCCTGGACGCGATGTCCGGGCTCTGGTGCGTCAACATCGGCTATGGCCGCGGCGAACTCGCGGACGCCGCGGCGAAGCAGATGCGCGAGCTCCCGTACTACAACAGCTTCTTCAAGAGCGCGCACCCGCCCGCGATCGAGCTCGCGGCGCTGCTGGACGAGCTGACGCCGCCGCACTTCCACCGCGTGTTCTTCACGCAGTCGGGCTCGGAGGCGAACGACACGATCCTGCGCATGGCGCGGCGCTACTGGGACCTGATGGGCCAGCCGAAGCGCACGGTCGTGATCAGCCGCATCAACGCGTACCACGGCAGCACGGTGGCCGCGGCGAGCCTCGGCGGCATGGCCGCCATGCACGCGCAGGGCGGCCTGATCCCCGACATCGAGCACGTCGAGCAGCCGTACTGGTACGAGAACGGCATCGACCTGACGCCGGAGGAATACGGCCTGCGCGCGGCGCGCCGGCTCGAGGAAAGGATCGAGGAAGTCGGCCCGGAGCAGGTCGCCGCGTTCATCGGCGAGCCTATGCAGGGCGCCGGCGGCGTGATCATCCCGCCGTCGACCTACTGGCCGGAGATCCAGCGTATCTGCCGCGAGTACGGGATCCTGCTGATTGCCGACGAGGTGATCTGCGGCTTCGGGCGTACCGGCAGGTGGTTCGGCTCCGAGCACTTCGGCATCGAGCCGGACTTCATGACCATCGCGAAGGGCATCACCTCGGGCTACCAGCCGCTCGGCGGCGCCATGGTCTGGGACCGCGTCGCGGACGTGCTGATCGAGAAGGGCGGCGAGTTCGCCCACGGCTTCACCTGGTCGGGCCACCCGGTCTGCTGCGCGGTCGCGATCGAAAACATCAACATCATGCGCCGCGAGAAGATCGTCGACCGGGCGCGCGAGGAAATCGCGCCCTACCTGCAGAAGCGGATCCGCGAGCTCGCCGACCACCGACTCGTCGGCGAGGTGCGCGGCCTCGGGATGCTGGGCGCCATCGAACTGGTCGCGCACAAGGGCAGCAGGACATTCTTCCGCGACCGCGGCAGGGTGGGGCTCATCTGCCGCGACCACTGCTTCAGGAACGGGCTGATCATGCGCGCCGTGCGCGACACGATGATCCTGGCGCCGCCGCTCGTCATGACGAAGCAGCACGTAGATGAGCTGGTCGAGAAAGCCGGGCGCTGCCTGGACCTCACGGCGAAAGACATCGGCGTCGGCTGATCGAAGGAGGGGACATGCGCGCGATTCGACCCTGGCCCGTCGCGGCCGCGCTGCTGCTGCTGGCAGGCTGCGGCGGGAACAAGGAGGCCGGGTCTGCCACGCAGGCGCCGCCGCCCGAGGACAAGGTCGTCAATGTCCTGAACTGGTCGGATTACGTAGGCGAGACGACGATCGCTGATTTCGAGAAGGCGACCGGCATCAAGGTCACCTACGACGTCTTCGATTCCAACGAGCAGCTCGAGACCAAGCTGCTGACGGGACGCTCGGGCTACGACGTGGTCGTGCCGACCGCGACATTCCTGGAGCGGCAGATCAAGGCCGGCGTGTTCCTGCCGCTCGACAAGTCTAAGCTTCCGAACCTCGGCAACATGGACCCGGACATCATGAAGCGCGTCGCCGCGCACGATCCGGGCAACGAGCACGCGATCACCTACCTATGGGGCACGATCGGGCTCGGCTACAACCCGGACATGGTGAAGAAGGCGCTCGGCACCGACACGATCGACAGCTGGGCGGCGCTGCTCGAACCGGCCAACGCGAAAAAGCTCGCCAAGTGCGGCATCACGATGCTCGACTCGCCGACCGACGTGTTCGGCTCGGTCGCGCTTTACAAGGGACTCGACCCCAACAGCGAGAAGCCGGAGGACCTCAAGGTCGTCGAGGACACGCTGATGAAGATCCGGCCCTACGTGCGCTATTTCCATTCCTCCTCGTACATCAACGACCTCGCGGCCGGCGAGATCTGCCTCGCGCTCGGCTGGAACGGCGACGTGCTCCAGGCGCGCGACCGCGGCGCGGCCGCGGCGAACCCGGTGCGAGTCCGCTACGTGATCCCGAAGGAAGGCGCGATCAACTACTTCGACATGCTCGCGATCCCGGCGGACGCGCCGCACCCGGAGAACGCCTTCGCATTCCTGAACTACCTCATGGAACCCGAAGTGATCGCCAGGGTCACGAACAAGGTGCGCTTCGCGAACGGCAACCTCGCGTCGCTTCCTTTTGTCGAGGACTCGATCAAGAACGACCCGGGCATCTATCCGGATGCGGCCACGCGGACGCGCCTGTATCCGGACCTCGCCGAGTCGCAGCAGTTCAGCCGCGAGCTGAACCGCTCCTGGACGCGCGTGCGCAGCGGCCAGTGACGGGTGGCATTCTCGATCCGTAGCGGCTTGACGCTGGCGGCGGCGCTGCTGGCGGCCGCCTGCAGCGGCGACGAAAGCGCCGCGGGCGGGGCGGCGGCTCCCGAAGAGAAGATCCTCAACGTCTACAACTGGACCGATTACATCGGCCCGACCACGATCGCCGAATTCGAGGCGAAAACCGGCATCAAGGTGGTCTACGACACCTACGATTCGAACGAGATTCTCGAGACCAAGCTGTTGACCGGGCACACGGGCTACGACGTCGTCGTTCCCTCCGGGAATTTTCTCGAGCGGCAGATAAAAACGGGCGCGCTCCGGAAGCTCGACCCCGCGATGCTGCCGAACATCGGGCACATGGACCTGCAGATCACGCGATTCGTCGCCGATCACGATCCCGGCAACCAGTACGGCATCGACTACATGTGGGGGACGACCGGAATCGGCTACAACCCGGACCTGGTCGAAAAAGCACTCGGTACGCGCCGGATCGACAGCTGGGCCGCGATATTCGACCCAGCCGTCGCTGCAAAGCTCGCGACCTGCGGCATCTCGATGCTGGATGCGCCCGAAGACGTCCTCGAGGCGGCGCGCATCTATCTCGGCCGCGACCCGAACAGCGAACGCGAGGAAGACCTCGCGGCGGCGGAGTCGTTGTTGATGGCCGTACGCCACTACGTGCGGTACTTCCACTCGTCGCAGCATGTCAACGACCTGGCATCGGGCGAAATCTGCGTTTCCATGAGCTGGAGCGGGCTCGTGCTCCAGGCCCGCGCGCGGGGTGCGGCCGCGGAGACGCCGGTCGAGATCGACTATGCGATCCCGAAGGAAGGCACGACGATCTGGTTCGACATGATGGCGATTCCGAGCGATGCGCCACACCCGCGCAACGCCCACGCATTCCTCGATTTCATGATGGACCCGGAGGTCATTGCCGGCGTCAGCAACGAGATCGGGTACGCGAATGGCAATGCGGATGCGCTGCCGTTCCTGGACGCGGCACTGAAGAATGACCCCGGCGTCTATCCCGGCGACGACGTCAGGTCGAGACTGCACAGGTCCCGGTTGAAGTCGCAGGCATTCAGCCGGATGCAGAACCGTGCGTGGACGCGCATCAAGACCGGCCAGTAGACTGCCGGGGAAGAGGTGGGAACATGGCCAGCGCGCGACCCGAACAGAAGTCCGAGCCCTGGAAAGAGCCGGGCGCCCGGCCCTATGTACGCCTCGAGAAGCTGACCAAGAAGTTCGGCGACTTCGTCGCCGTCGACGACGTCTCGCTCAATATCTACCGCAACGAGATCTTCTGCCTGCTCGGCGGCTCCGGATCCGGCAAGACGACGCTGCTGCGGATGATGGCGGGCTTCGAGCCGCCGACCGAGGGGCGAATCTGGATCGACGGCGTGGACATGACCGGGACGCCGCCCTACGAGCGGCCGGTCAACATGATGTTCCAGTCCTACGCGCTGTTCCCGCACATGACGGTGCAGAAGAACGTCGCCTTCGGCCTCAGGCAGGACAAGGTGTCCTCGGGCGAGATCGACGACCGCGTCGCGGAGATCCTGAAGCTGGTGCGCATGGAGCAATTCGCGAAGCGCAAGCCGCACCAGCTCTCGGGCGGCCAGCGCCAGCGCGTCGCGCTCGCGCGCGCGCTGGTGAAGCGGCCGAAGCTCCTGCTGCTCGACGAGCCGCTCGGCGCGCTCGACAAGAAGCTGCGCGAGCACACGCAGTTCGAGCTGCTGAACATCCAGGAAACGCTCGGCGTCACCTTCGTGGTCGTGACCCACGACCAGGAAGAGGCCATGACGCTCGCCTCGCGCATCGGCGTCATGAACCACGGCGAGATCGTGCAGATCGGCACGCCCGCGGACATCTACGAGTACCCGAATTCGCGCTTCGTCGCCGACTTCATCGGCTCGGTGAACATGTTCGAGGGACGGCTGGTCGAGGACGAGCCCGACTATGTGCGCGTTTCGTCGGACGAGCTGGGCGGCACCATCCACGTCGGCCACGGCGTCAGCGCCGCGCCGGACGCCACCGTCTGGGTCGCGCTGCGGCCGGAGAAGATCCTGCTCGCACGCGCGCGCCCGGAGGGCGACGGCGACAACCGCGTCGAAGGCGTGGTCGACGAGGTCGCCTACCTGGGCGACCTGTCCATCTACCTGGTGAAGCTCGCGAGCGGACGGCAGATACGCGTGACTCAGCCGAACACGCTGCGTACCGGCACCGGCGGGCGCGTGCGCTGGGACGACCGCGTGTGGCTGTCCTGGGATTCCTCGAGCCCGGTGGTGGTCACGCAGTGAACGGCGCGCTGCAGGGATTGCGCGCGCGCGGGTACTCGGGCCGCACGCTCGTGACGGCCGTGCCTTACCTCTGGCTGCTGCTGTTCTTCCTCGTCCCGTTCGTCATCGTGCTCAAGATCTCGGTGTCCGAGATCCGGCTCGCCATGCCGCCCTACGAGCCGCTCGTCAGCTGGGTCGCGGATCACGCGGTTGCGCTGCACGTCAATTTCGGGAATTACGCGTTCCTGGTCGAGGATCCGCTGTACGGCAAGGCCTTCCTGAACTCGATTACGACGGCGGGGATTTCGACCTTCATCTGCCTGCTGATCGGCTACCCGATGGCCTACGGCATCGCGCGCAGCACGCCGGCCTGGCGCAACATCCTGCTGCTGCTGGTGATGCTGCCGTTCTGGACCTCGTTCCTGCTGCGCGTCTACGCCTGGATCGGCATCCTCAAGAACAACGGCGTCATCAACAACCTGCTGATGTCGCTCGGGCTCATCGACGAGCCGATCGTGATGCTGCAGACCAACTTCGCGATGTACATCGGCATCGTCTATTCCTACCTGCCGTTCATGATGCTGCCGCTCTACACCGCGATCGAGAAGCTCGACGGGACGCTGCTCGAGGCCGCGGCCGACCTCGGCTGCCGGCCGATCAAGGCTTTCTTCCGGATCACCCTGCCGCTGTCGATGAGCGGCATCGTCGCGGGTTGCATGCTGGTGTTCATCCCGGCGGTCGGCGAGTTCGTGATCCCCGCGCTGCTCGGCGGCCCGGACTCGCTCATGATCGGGCGCGTGCTGTGGGACGAATTCTTCGCCAACCGCGACTGGCCGGTGGCGAGCGCGGTCGCGATCGCCATGCTGTTGGTGCTGGTGGTCCCGATCATGATTTACCAGCGCTACCAGGGACAGCAGGTCGGGGGGCACCGGTGAACGGCCGCTCGCGCTTCGTCACCACGATGATGGCCGGCGGATTCCTGTTCCTCTACCTGCCGATCATCTCGATGATCATCTTCTCGTTCAACGAGTCGCGGCTGGTGACGGTCTGGGGCGGCTTTTCGACCAAGTGGTACGGCGAGCTGTTCAGGAACGAGCAGATCCTGGGCGCCGCATTGCTTTCCTTCAAGATCGCGGCCATGAATGCAACCGGCGCCACGATCCTCGGCACGCTCGCCGGGCTCGCGCTGGCGCGCTTCGGTCATTTCCGTGGCCGGCCGCTCCTGACCGGGCTCGCGACCGCGCCGCTGGTGATGCCGGAGGTGATCACGGGCTTGTCGCTGCTGCTGCTGTTCGTCGCCATGGAACAGCTGGTCGGCTGGCCCGAAGGTCGGGGCATCACGACCATCACGATCGCGCACATCACCTTCTCCATGGCCTATGTCACCGTCGTCGTGCAGTCGCGCCTGGCGACGCTCGACGAGTCGCTGGAGGAGGCGGCGATGGACCTCGGCGCGCGCCCGGCCAAGGTCTTCTTCCTGATCACGCTGCCGATCATCGTTCCCGCGATCGTGGCCGGCTGGCTGCTCGCCTTCACGCTTTCCTGGGACGACCTCGTGATCACGAGCTTCGTGACCGGGCCGGGCTCGAGCACGCTGCCGATCGTGATCTTCTCGAAGGTGCGCCTCGGCGTCAGCCCGGACATCAACGCGCTCGCGACCATCCTCATCCTCATCGTCGCGATCGGCGCCGTCGGCTACGGCTGGTATACGCTGCGCCAGCAGAAGCGCCGCGACGCGGACGTGCAGCGGGCGATCACGGCCAACGAATGATCCCGGCTTCGAAGCTCCCGGGCGTCGGCACGACGATCTTCACCGTCATGTCGCGGCTCGCCGCCGAGACGGGCGCGATCAACCTCGGCCAGGGCTTCCCGGACTTCGAGCCGCCGGAACGCCTGCGCGCGCTGGTCGCGGAGCACCTCGCCGCGGGCCACAACCAGTACGCGCCGATGGCGGGCCTGCCGGCGCTCACCGAGTCCATCGCGGATGACGCACTGCGGCGCCATGGCTGGCGCATCGACCCGGCCGGGGAGATCACGGTCACGGCGGGCGGCACCGAGGCGATCTTCGCGGCCATTCATGCCGTGGTGCGCGCCGGCGAGGAGGTGATCCTGCTCGACCCGAGCTACGACTCGTACGCGCCGGCCGCCGAACTCGCGGGCGCGCAAGTCGTGCGCGTGCCGCTTTCCATCGCCGATTTCGGCATCGACTGGAACCGCCTGGCCGATGCGATCAACCCGCGCACGCGCCTGCTCGTCGTCAACACGCCACACAACCCAGCCGGCTCCGTGCTCGGCGCGGCGGACTGGGACCGGATCGCGGATCTCGTCGAAGGACGGGACCTCTACCTGCTGTCGGATGAGGTCTACGAGTCATTGGTGTTCGACGGCAGCGCGCACGCGGGCGTCCTCGGCAATACGCGCCTGCGCGAACGCGCCTTCGCGGTTTTCTCCTTCGGCAAGACCTGCAACGCAACCGGCTGGAAGGTCGGCTACTGCGTTGCCGCGCCGCCGCTGACTGCGGAGTTCCGCAAGCTGCACCAGTTCCTCACCTTCGCGGTCTCGACGCCCATGCAGCACGCGATCGCGGATTTCATGCGGGAAGCTCCCCGGTTCGCGGACGGGCAGGGCGCGTTCTACCAGGCGCGGCGCGACCGTTTCGCTCAGCTGCTGGCGGGCTCGCGGTTCGTGCTGCGGCCGGTCCATGGGACCTATTTCCAGCTCGCCGACTACTCGGCGATCACGGACCTGCCCGATGCCCGCTTCTGCGAAGAGCTGACCCGCCGCCATGGTGTTGCCGCCATCCCCTTGTCTCCCTTCTGCGACGAGGCGCCTGCGGCTCGGCTGGTGCGTTTCTGCTTTGCTAAGCATGACCGGACCCTGGCGGCAGCCGCGGAGAAACTGCGCGCCGTCTGAGTGGTCCGATCCATTCCGGACACGCGAGGAAGCCCCGACATGAATCGCCATCTGATCTGGCCTGCCGGCCTCCCGCTCGCGCTGGCCGCCTGCGGCGGCAGCGGCAACGGCGGCGGCATCACGCCGCCGCCGCCGCCGCCCCCCGCATGCAGCACCGGCCTGGAGACGCCGCGCGCATTCGCGAACCTGGCGTTTTCCTCGCCGGTCGCGATGCTGCAGGCGCCGAACGACGCCTCGCGCTGGTTCTTGGTCGAGCAGGGCGGCCGCGTCCGCTCATTTACGAACGACCCGGATGCGACCACGGCCACGGATTTCGTCGACTTGAGCGCGCGCGTGCACGAGGATGGCGAGGCGGGCCTGCTCGGCATGGCATTCCATCCGGCTTTTGCGACGAACGGGCGTGTCTACCTCAATTTCAGCGAACTCGCCGGCGGCCAGGTCCGCTCGGTCACCGCGGAGTTCACCAGCATGGACGGCGGCCAGACGCTCGATCCCGCGTCGGAGCGCGACCTGCTGGTTGTGAACAAACCCCAGGCTAACCACAACGGCGGCAACCTTGCCTTCGGGCCGGATGGAATGCTCTACATCGGCCTCGGTGATGGCGGCGGGTCCGGCGACCCGAACGGCAACGGCCAGGATCCAAGGCGCCTCCTCGGCAAAATGCTGCGCATCGACGTGGATGCACGGCCGGGCGGTGCGCCTTACGGGATACCGGTCGACAACCCGTTCGTGGGAAACCCGCTGTGCAATGCCGGCGGCTCGGGCGGCGCGAGCTGCCCGGAAATCTACGCGACCGGCTTCCGCAATCCCTGGCGCTGGAGCTTCGATGCGCAGACCGGCGAATTCTGGGTCGCCGACGTCGGCCAGGGCGACTGGGAGGAAATCGACGTGGTCGATCGCGGCGGAAACTACGGCTGGAACACGCGCGAAGGCGCGCATTGCTTCGAGCCCGCGACCGGCTGTTCGACGGCGGGTCTCACCGATCCGGTAGCGGAATACGGGCACGACATCGGTTTCTCGATAACGGGCGGCTACGTCTACCGCGGCGGGCAGCAGACCGAGGTCGCAGGCAACTACGTGTTCGGCGACTTCGGCGGCATGATCGCCTGGCTCGAGCCGGACGGCGCGGGCGGCTTCAACCTGCGGCAGCTCGTGGAGCAGGGCTGCGCGACGGTGCCGGGCGCGGCCGGCGCGCTGCAGCCTTCGTCATTCGCGCAGGATCTCGACGGAGAACTGTACCTGCTGGACTACGGGCGCGGGCAGATCCGAGCGCTCGAGTTCACCGAGTAATCCGTCTGCAGAGCAGCAGGCATGAAGCGCAAATGCGCAGCTGGCGGAACAGTGCGCCGGAAATGACAATCCGCCTGGTTCGGTAAAAGGATCCACGTCAGTCCTCTCCGGCAAGAGACGAATGCGATCTTTCATAGACAAACTGAAAATCAAACCACGACCGGCCCGACCGGGAGAGATCAACTACCCATTCATGGACCGATTTACCATCGTGCACTTCGGCATAGGTGTTTTTTATGCGTTGATCGGTTTGCCATTCGTTGCGGCTCTGCTCCTCGCCTTGATATGGGAGGTGCTGGAGAACCCCTTGAAGGTTCATGCGTCCTTTCTGTTTCCCCATGCCACGGCCGACACAGTGAAAAATTCGCTGGGAGACACCCTGGCCGTCTGCGCGGGATGGTTCTTGATCGGGAACCTTTGATTCAGACGGTCGCGCAGCCGCCTGCGGCACTGCGGCCGACTATGCGGCGTCGAGCGCGTGCTTTTTCTGCAGCTCCGGCGATGCCTCGGGCTGGGCACCCGCGGCCACCGTGCGCATGACGCGACCATACACGCCGCGCCCGGAATTTCGGCGCGTCATGACCAGCTGCCACAGATGCAGCTTCTCGACCTCGAATGCCGCCTTGCTGGACATCAGGTAGTAATTCCACAGGCGCCGGAAGCGCTCGTCGAACGGGCGCGGCGTCGGAAGCGCGCGGATGCGGTCCCAGTTGGCGTTGAAGCGCTCGTACCAGGCCTGGAGCGTCGGCGCGTAGTGATGCCCGTAGTTCTCCCAGTCCTCGATCACGAACTTGCCCTCTGCAGCGTCCGCGAGCTGGCTCATCGCCGGCGCCATCGAGTTCCGGAAGATGTACTTTTCGATCCAGGGATCGACCACCGTCGTCTTCTCGCAGTTGCCGATCGTGTGCAGCAGGAACAACCCGTCCGGCCTCAGCATCTGGTGCACGACCGCCATGATCCCGGGGTAATTCTTGTAGCCGACGTGCTCGAGCATGCCGACGATCGAGATCTTGTCGAACGGCGGCAGGCCCGATTCCGGCAGGTCGCGGTAGTCGAGCTTCCTGATCGTGACCGGCAGGCCCTTCGTGAACTCGATCGCGTAGCGGATCTGTTCCTCGGAGAGGCTGATGCCGGTGACCTCGCAGCCGCGGGTCCGGGCGGCGTACTTCGCGAAGCCGCCCCAGCCGCAGCCGATGTCGAGCAGGCGCTCGCCCGCCTTCAGTTCCAGCTTGTCGCAGAGCATCTCGAGCTTGGTCACTTCGGCGCGCTCGAGATCCGTCGTGCCGTCGAAGAAGCAGCAGGTGTACTGGTTCCACGGCCCGAGGAACATCGCGTACATCCGGTGATCGATGTCGTAGTGTTCCTCGGCGACGGCACGGGAACGCCGCTTCGTCTGCAGGTTCATGAGCCGGGACTGCAGGGCCTTCAGGGCGCCCGCGGCGCGGATAAGCGGCCGCTGCTGGGCATCCGAGGTGAGCACGCGGCGAAACAGCTCGTCGAGCGCTTCGCAGTCCCAGTCGCCGGCCATATAGGACTCGCCGATGCCGAGCGAGCCGCGCAGCGCGCGCCGGTACAGGCGATCGTTGCGCACCCGGATGTCCCAGGGGCGGCCGCCGTCGAGCTTGACGCCGGATCCCTCCAGGAGGGATTCGAGGAGCGGCTTGAAGATTCGGTTCGCCATTGCCGTCGCCGGCATTTTACGCCCATGGGGGCCTGGAATGTCACGCCCCGGGCGCAACCGGGCCTCGCTGCGGGCGTAGCGGTGGCGGCCGCGGCGGCTCAGCCCCGGGCGAGCGGCAGCACTGTCGATTCCTTGATCACCGTGACGACGATCGAGGAATTCACCGACTGCACGTTGGGGATCTTCGACAGGTGATCGAGGAAGAATGCCTCGTATTCCTTCATGTCGTGCGTGACGATGCGCAGGTGGAAGTCCCACTCGCCGGTCAGCGTGCAGCAGTCGAGCACTTCGGGTCGATCGCGGATCGCGCGCTCGAACTGCGCGAGCGCGTCGCGACCCTGGCTTGAAAGCCGCACGTGCACGTACACCACCACGTCAAGCCCGAGCGCCTTGCGATTGAGGAGGGCGACCCGCTTCTCGATCACGCCGTCCTGCTCGAGCTGCTGGATGCGCCGCCAGCAGGTGGTGTTCGAGAGGCCCAGCTTGCCGGCGACATCGGCGGCGGACTGCGCGCCGTCCTGTTGCAGCTGGTCGAGAATGCGCCGGTCGGTAGCGTCGATCGTCATTGAAACACTTATTTCATAATAGCGATATTGCTGCAATGAATATTTCAATATTTTGCAGGACAGTACAATATTCCCCCGTATTTTGGCCGATGGCGCGTACGATACCCGCCTGAATCCGGCCCGACCCGCCACGAGGGACCCGATGGTCGCCCAGTCACGCCTGCATGTGCCCGAGACGCCTGCGCGCCCGGGCGACGCGCCCGATTTCAGCTACCTGAAACTCTCGCCGGCCGGCACGGCACCGCGGCCCGACGCCGGTGCGCCCGTCGCCGAAACCCGGATGCTGTCCGAAGGACTCGTGCGAGTCCTCGACGACGAGCACCGCGCCGTCGGCCCCTGGGATCCGCACCTCGATGTGTCGGAGCTGCAGGTCGCGCTGCGCCACATGCTGCTGACGCGCGTGTTCGACGATCGCATGCAGCGCATCCAGCGATCGGGAAAAATTTCCTTCTACATGCGCTCCTACGGCGAGGAGGCCGTGTCCGTCGCGATGGCGATGGCGCTCCGGCCGTCGGACATGCTGTTCCCCTCGTACCGGAACCAGGGCCTTTACGTCGTTCGCGGTCGGCCCATCCTCGACCTGATGTGCCAACTCCTTTCCAACACCCGGGACATGTGCAAGGGACGGCAATTGCCGGTCATGTACCACTGGCGAGACGGCAACATCTTCTCCATTTCGGGCAACCTGGCGACGCAGTTCCCGCAGGCGGTCGGCTGGGCGATGGCCGCGGCAATCAAGGGACAGGACGCGATCGCGGCGAGCTGGATCGGCGAGGGCTCGAGCGCAGAGGCCGACTTCCACCACGCGCTGCTGTTCGCGTCGGTCTACAACGCGCCGGTCATCCTCTCGGTCGTCAACAACCAGTGGGCGATATCGACTTTCCAGGGCACGGCGGGCGGCGAGCGCCAGACTTTCGCCGCGCGTGGGCCGGGCTACGGGATCGCGGGGATTCGCGTCGACGGAAACGACCATCTCGCCGTCCATGCGGTCACGCAGTGGGCGGCCGAGCGCGCGCGCACCGGCTGCGGCCCGACCCTGGTCGAGCACGTCACATACCGCGCGGCGGCGCACTCGACGAGCGACGACCCGGCGCGGTACCGCCCGAAGGACGACTACCAGAAATTCCCGCTCGGCGATCCGGTCGAGCGGCTGAAGATGCACCTCATCGGCCTTGGCGAGTGGTCGGAGGAGCGCCAGCAGGGGCTCACCGCGGAGCTCGAGGCACAGGTTGCCGCCGCCTGGAAGGAGGCGGTGACCTTCGGCACGCTGACCGACGGGCCGCGGCTGGACCCGGGACTCATGTTCGAGGACGTCTTCGCCGAGATGCCCGAGCACCTGCGACGCCAGGAAGCCGAGATGCGCGACGAACTGGCGGGGAATTAGCGCCGTGCCGCAGATGAACATGATCCAGGCCCTGAACTCGGCCATGGACATCAAGCTCGGCCAGGATCCGTCGGTGGTCGTGCTGGGCGAGGACGTCGGCTTCTTCGGCGGCGTATTCCGCGTCACCGACGGCCTGCAGCGCAAGTACGGCGAGAGCCGCGTGATGGACACGCCGATCGCGGAGGGCGGGATCATCGCTGCGGCGATCGGCATGGCGGTCAACGGCCTGCGGCCCGTCGCCGAAATCCAGTTCGCCGACTACATCTACCCGGGCTACGACCAGATCGTGAGCGAGCTCGCGCGCATCCGCTACCGCAGCGCGGGCGAGTTCAGCGCGCCGGTCACCGTGCGCACGCCCTGCGGCGGCGGCATCCGCGGCGGGCAGACCCATTCGCAAAGTCCCGAGGTGCTGTTTGCGCACGTCGCGGGGCTCAAGGTCGTGATGCCGTCGAATCCCTACGACGCGAAGGGACTGCTCATTTCCGCGATCGAGTCGGACGACCCGGTGATCTATTTCGAGCCGAAGCGGATCTACAACGGACCGTTCGACGGCGAGCCGGGGAAGCCGGCCGTACCCTGGAACGCGCATGCCAAGGGCGACGTGCCCGAGGGCCACTTCACCGTGCCGATCGGGCAGGCCGAGATCGTTCGGCAAGGCAGCGACCTCACGATCGTCACCTACGGTACGATGGTGCACGTCAGCGACGCCGCGGCGAAAGGCCTCGGCCTCGACGCGGAGATCATCGACGTGCGCACGATGGCGCCGCTCGACGTCGATACGATCTGCAACTCGGTCGCGCGGACCGGCCGCTGCGTCGTCGTGCACGAGGCGACCCGCTTTGCCGGCTTCGGCGCCGAGCTCTCCGCCACGATCCAGGAACACTGCTTCTGGAACCTGGAGGCCCCGATCCTGCGCGTGGCGGGCTGGGACACGCCGTATCCGCACGCATTCGAGTGGGAATACTTCCCCGGCCAGGTACGCGTCACCAAGGCGCTGCGGGCCGTCATGGAGGCCTCATGAGCCGTTACGTCTTCAAGATGCCCGACCTCGGCGAAGGCACGGTTTCCGCCGAAGTCGTCGAGTGGAAGGTCAAGGTCGGCGACATGGTGACGGAAGACCAGGTCATCGCCGAGGTGATGACCGACAAGGCGGCCGTCGAAATCCCCTCGCCGGTCACGGGCCGCGTCGTCGCCGTCACCGGCCAGCCCGGCGACATGGTCGCCGTCGGCTCCGAGCTGATCGCATTCGACACCTCCGGCGCGGCGCCCGCCGAAGCCGTGCCCGCGCCCGCGCCGAAGGCGGCTGCGGTGCCCGCCCCGAAGCCGCCGGCGACGAAGGCCGCGGCCTCACCGGCAGCCGCTGCGCCCGCCCCCGCCACGCGCGTGATGGCCTCGCCGGCCACGCGGCGCAAGGCCCACGGCGCCGGCGTCGACCTCGCGAACGTCGCCGGCAGCGGACCGGGAGGGCGCATCTCGGCGGCCGACCTCGAATCCGTAATCGCGGGGAAGGCGAGCGCCGGGGCTAGGCCCGCGAGCTTCGTGGCGAGGAAGGGCGTGGAGGAAATCAGGATCATCGGCGTCCGGCGCGTCATCGCCGAGCGCATGGGCGCGGCGAAGCGCAACATCCCGCACTTCGCGTATGTCGAGGAAGTGGACGTCACGGCGCTCGAGGCGCTGCGCCAGTACCTGAACGCGCGCCAGCCGAAGGGCTCACCCTCACTGACCTACCTGCCGTTCCTGGTCGCGGCCCTGGTGCGCGTGCTTGAGAACTTCCCGCAGTGCAATGCCGTGCACGACTCGGAACGCAACGTCATCCTGCGGCATGCCGCGGTGCACGTCGGCATCGCGACGCAGACTCCGGACGGGCTCAAGGTCCCGGTCGTCAAGCACGCGGAGGCACGCTCGCTCGCGGACCTCGCGGCGGAGATCCGCCGCGTGTCCGAGGCTGCGCGCAGCAACAAGGCGACGCGCGAGGAGCTTACGGGCTCGACCATCACGGTCACGAGCCTCGGCAGGCTCGGCGGCATCGCCTCGACGCCCGTCATCAACGCGCCGGAAGTCGCGATCGTCGGCGTCAACAAGGCAGTGGAGCGCCCGGTCGTCGCGGGCGGCGCGATCGCGATCCGCCGCATCATGAACCTCTCGTCTTCGTTCGATCACCGCTTCGTCGACGGATTCGACGCCGCCGCGATGATCCAGGCGCTCAAGGAAAAACTCGAGCATCCCGCCACCATCTTCATACAGGACTGAAAGCCATGAACGCACAGGCCATGCACAAGACGCATCCCTCGGAAGCCGGAGCCCGTCCCGCGTTCGGCACCGTCCTGGCGAGCCAGATGGCGGTCGCCGCCTTCAAGGACGGCAAGTGGTCGGAGCACGAGTTCTGCAAGTACGGGCCGATCCAGATGTCACCGGCGATCCACGCCCTGCACTACGGCAGCGCCTGCTTCGAGGGTTTCAAGGCCTATCGCTGGGCGGACGGCAGCATCAACGTGTTCCGCATGGACCGGCATGTCGCGCGCATGCAGAAGAGCGCCGAGTGCCTCATGATGCCCAAGCCCGACCCGGCGCAGCTCGCCGCGATGGTGAAGGGCGTCATCGACCGCGTGCGCGGCGAGGTGCCGGAAGCCCCCGGCGCGCTGTACCTGCGCCCGACCCTGTTCGGCACCGGCGCATCGATCGGCGGCGCGACGTCGCCGGCGAGCGAGGCCATGCTGATCGTGCTCGCGAGCCCGGTATGGGACTACTTCGCAAAGGGCGAGAAGCCGCTGCGCATCTACGTCGAGGAGGAAATCACGCGCACGGCGACGCTGATGGGCCAGGTGAAGGCCGCCGGCAACTATGCCGCGGCGCTCGGGCCGACGGTCGCGGCGCGCCGGCAGCACCAGGCGGACCAGGTCCTGTTCTGCCCGGGCGGCTCGGTCCAGGAGACCGGTGCCGCGAATTTCCTCCTCATCCGCGAGGGCAAGATCCTGACCCGCAGCCTCGACACGCAGTTCCTGCACGGCGTCACGCGCGACTCCATCCTGACGATCGCTCCGCAACTCGGCTTCGCGGTCGAGGAGCGCAAGTTCGGCGTCGACGAGCTGGTCGACTGGGCGAAGGATGGCGAAGCGGCGCTGTGCGGCACGGCGGCCGTGCTCTCCGGCGTCGGTACGCTGGTGCGCAAGGGCGGCGAGGAGATCGCGGTCGGCAGCGGCGAAGTCGGGCCCCATACCAGGCGGCTGCGCAAGGCGCTGGTCTCGATGCAGCGCGGCGAGATACCGACGCCGGCGGGCTGGATCACGCGGGTCTGAGGCCCGCGGCGCGGCCCCGGCGATCGCGATGAAAGGCCGCACCCGCGTCAACCACCCGCCGGAAGTCGCGCTCCCGGCGGACAACCGGCCGCTGGTCGCGCCGATCTACCAGTCGGTGAAGTTCGCATTCGAGACGCTCGAGGAAACGCTGCGCTTCAACCGCGGCGAGCGGGACGGCTGGTTCTACACCCGGCGCTCCAACCCGACCACGCGCCAGCTCGAGCTCCTGCTGGCCGAGATCCAGCAGCGCGACGACTGCGTCGCGACCGGCTCGGGCGCCGCCGCCGTCGCTACCTGCCTGCTGTCGCAGCTTCGCGCCGACGACCACATGCTGTGTTTCGCGGAGACTTACGGCCCGACGATCGCGCTGATCCGGGGGACGCTCGCGCGGCTCGGGATCGCCCACACCATGCTCTCGGTCGAGGACGACGCCGGCATCGAGCGCGTGCTCGGCGAGCGCAAGACCCGGCTCGTCTACTTCGAGTCGCCGACCAATCCCGTTACCCGCATCGCCGACATCGCCCGCATCACCCGCGCCGCGCATGCGGCGGGCGCTCTCACCGTGATGGACAACACCTTCGCGGGTTTCCACAACCACGGCCAATACGGCGTCGACATCTTCGTCCACAGCCTGACCAAGTACGCCTCCGGCCATGGCGACGTGATGGGCGGGGCGATCATCACGCGCGCCGACCTCGCGCGCGAAATCCGCCGCGAGGGCGTCCTGCTCGGGCCGCTGCTCGACCCGCACGCGGCTTTCCTCATAATGCGCGGCATGAGGACCTACTACCTGCGCTACGAGGCGCAGGCCGCGGCGGCGCAGCGGATCGCGCAGTTCCTCGCCGGTCACGCGGCGGTGGAGCGAGTGCACTATCCCGGCCTGCCGGACCACCCGCGCCACGCGCTCGCGCGCGCGCAGATGCGCGAGTCCGGCTCGATCGTCAGTTTCGACCTCGCGCGCGGCGCCGAAGCCGTGCGGACCTTTATCGACGCGCTCGAGTTTTTCGCCGTCACGCCGAGCCTCGGGTCGGTCGAGTCGCTGGTGATGCCGCCTCAGCTGCTGAAGGTACGGGGGCTGCCCGCGGAACTGCAGGCGCTGACCGGCATCGGCGAGGGGACGGTTCGGCTCTCGATCGGCATCGAGGACACGGAAGAGCTGATCGAGGACCTCGAGGCTGCCTTGAACCGGGTGGCGGAGTAACCGAGGAGGGGACAGTCCCCTTGGTGCCGCTAGATACTGCTTGCCACCCGTACGCGGTGGGAGTGGTAGGGGAGCACCTCGACGAGGTCGCCGGCGGCGAGCCGCTCCTGGAGCGCCCGCCACCAGCCCGCGTCGAGGACCTCGCCATGCTTGGCGAGGAAGACTTCGTGCAGGCGGCCCTCGAAGCCCAGGAAATTCAGGAACGTCTCCGGGAACACGTCGTTCTCGCCGACGTAGAACCAGCTCTCCGCGCGCATCTCGTCCTCGTCCGAGGTCGCCGGAGGCACGTCGCGGAAGCGGCATTCGGTCACGCGGCACAGCTCGTCGTAGTCGTAGAAAATCACCCGGTTGTGGCGCGTGACGCCGAAATTCTTGAGCAGCAGGTCGCCCGCGAAAATATTCGTGTAAGCGAGGTCGCGTATGCAGTGGCCGTAGTCGATGACCGCGAGCTCGGCCTGCGCGGGCGGGGCGCTGCGAACGTACAGGTTGAGCGGCGTCATCTGGCGCTCGATGTAGGCGTGCTTGACGATGAGGTCCTCGCCGTCGAGCTGCACGTTCTCGGAGCACTCCCGGAGCAATTCCTCCAGCATGTCCGGCTCGAAGCGCGCCTTCGGCAGCCGGATGCGCCGGAACTCCTGGGCATCCACCAGCCGTCCCGCGCGATCGTGGCGAAAGACCATGTCGTACTTCGCCATGACTTCCTCGCGCCGCAGGTTCTTGATGGCGGGGAAGCGGTCGCGGATCACCTTGAAGATGATGTCGGCGTGATCCAGCGCGAAGCAGGCCATGACCAGGCCGCGCTCGCCCGGCGCGCGCACGAAGCGGTTCCGGGTCCGCTCGAGGTGCCTGAAGATCTCGCGAAAACGCTCGGTCTTGCCCTGCTTCGCGCGGCCGAGGACGGTGAACAGCTCGGAAACGGGCTTCAACGGCAGGATGCGGTGCAGGAACTGCACAGCGTCGCTGACGCGTTCGAGGTCGACGTGGAAGTACGAGCGCGTGAAGCTGAAGAGGATGGAGACGTCCGCGACCGAAAGCATGACCGCGTCCACCAGCACGCCGAGCGGGGAGTTCCTGAAGGCGATTGCGAGCGGCAGCATCCAGCCCTCGCCGTGCAGGCAGCCGACGACGTAGGCGCGGCTCATCTGGTAGAAGACCGGGCGGATCACCTCGACCTCCCGGAGCGGGCGTGTCTCGCCGAGCGCCTTGAGCTTCAGCTCGACGTCGGTCGCGACGTGGCCGACGCTGCCCTCGAAGTCGCGCCACGGCGTGCGGAAGCGGTAGTCGGAGAGGACCTCCTCGAACAACAGGCCGAGCGAACCGCGATTGGCGTAGCGTTCCGCCACCTGCGCCGCGCTGGCGCCGCGCAGCGGGTCCAGTTCGAGCGCGAAGAACTCGACGGCCGGGTTGACGCCGGCAGTGTCGAACAGCCTGCGCGTAATCGAGCTGAAGAATGTCTTCAGGAATTCGGGGTCGGCGAGCGACTGGATGCGCCGCGCATAGACTGCCTTGATGTCGGTCCAGAGCGCCGTGTCGCGGGACGAGGCGCCGAGGAGGCGGCGCATCGCGGCGACCGCCGCGTCGACGGCGGTTGCATAGAGTTCGAGCCGCTCGACGACGTCGGCCTGGCTGCCCGACCAGTCGCGGTTCTCGAAGCGGCCGGGCGCGCGGCGCGTGACGGCGCGGAACTGGGCGTTGTAACGGGCGAAGGCCGCGACGATCGCGGCGGCGCAATCGGCTGCGCGCGGGTCGCTCAAGCCATGTTGCGGATCAAGGCGTCGCCGAACTCGCTGCACTTCACTTCGGTCGCCCCTTCCATGAGGCGCGCGAAGTCGTAAGTGACGACCTTTTCGGCGATGGTCCTGTCCATCGCCGCGAGCACGAGGTCGGCGGCCTCGGTCCAGCCCATGTAGCGCAGCATCATCTCGCCCGAGAGGATGACCGAGCTCGGGTTGACCTTGTCGAGGTTGGCGTACTTCGGGGCGGTGCCGTGCGTGGCCTCGAATACGGCGTGGCCGGTCACGTAGTTGACGTTGCCGCCGGGCGCGATGCCGATGCCGCCGACCTGGGCGGCGAGGGCGTCGGAGAGGTAGTCGCCGTTCAGGTTCATCGTGGCGATGACGTCGAAGTCCTCGGGGCGCGTCAGCACCTGCTGCAGCGTGATGTCCGCGATCGCGTCCTTGACGAGTATCTTCCCGCCCGCGAGCGCCTTCTTCTGCTCGTCGTTGGCGGCTGCGTCGCCTTTCGCGGCGCGCGTGCGCTCCCACTGGTCCCAGGTGTAAACCTGGCCCGCGAACTCGCGCTCGGCGAGCGCGTACCCCCAGTTCCGGAAGGCGCCTTCCGTGAACTTCATGATGTTGCCCTTGTGCACGAAGGTGAGGCTCTTGCGTCCGTTCGCGACCGCGTACTCGATCGCCGCGCGCACCAGTCGCTCGGTGCCTTCGCGCGAGACCGGCTTGATGCCGATGCCGCTGGAATCGGGGAATCGGATCTTGCCGTAGTACTTGGGGAACTGCTCCTTCATGAACGCGAGGAACTTCGCGCTCTCGGCGGAACCCGCCTCGAACTCGATGCCGGCGTAGATGTCCTCCGTGTTCTCGCGGAAGATGATCATGTCGACCTTCTCGGGCGCGCGCACGGGGGATGGCACGCCCTTGAACCAGCGCACGGGGCGCAGGCACACGTACAGGTCGAGCATCTGGCGGAGCGCGACGTTCAGGGAGCGGATGCCGCCGCCGATCGGCGTGGTGAGCGGGCCCTTGATCGAGACGAGGTACTCGCGGCAGGCGGCGACGGTCTCGTCGGGCAGCCAGGTGTTTGCGAGCCGGTTCGCCTTCTCGCCGGCGTAGACCTCCTTCCATTCGATGGCCCGCTTGCCGACGTAAGCGTTTTTCACGGACGCATCGAGCACGCGTACGCTCGCGCGCCAGATGTCGGGACCGGTTCCGTCGCCTTCGATGAACGGAATGACCGGATGATCGGGGACCTGCAGCTTGCCGTTCGCGACGCGGATTTTCTCGGCCATGGGCGAATGCTAGCACGCCATCGCGTAGAATCGCCGCCATGGCGACGCCCGCAAAAGACGGATTCCGGATGCCCGCGGAGTGGGAGCCGCACGCCGGCACCTGGATGCTCTGGCCGGAACGGCCGGACAACTGGCGTGAAGCCGCCGCGCCCGCCCAGCGCGCGTACGGGGCGGTGGCCGCGGCAATCGCAAAGAGCGAGCCAGTCACGATGGGCGTTTCCGCGGCGCAATTCGGCGCGGCGCGTTCGCTGCTTCCCGGTGGCGTTCGTGTCGTCGAGATTTCCGCGAACGACGCGTGGATGCGCGACGTCGGCCCGACATTCGTCGTGAACCGGCGCGGGGTGGCGCGCGGCGTCGACTGGATCTTCAACGCCTGGGGCGGCAAGGCGGGAGGCGCATACGCCGACTGGGAACTCGACGACCAGGTCGCCGCCAAGGTGCTCGAGATCGAGTCGAAGCGACGCTACCGCGCGCCCCTGGTCCTCGAGGGCGGCGCGATCCACGTCGACGGGCAGGGTACGCTGCTGACGACCGAGGAATGCCTGCTCAACCCGAATCGGAACCCGACGCTGCGGCGCGGCCGGATCGAGACGCTGCTCGAGCGCTATCTTCGCGTGCGTCAGATCATCTGGCTCGGGCGCGGCGTCTTAAACGACGAGACGGACGGGCACGTCGACAATCTGTGCTGCTTCGTGCGACCGGGCGAGGTCGCGCTCACCTGGTGCGACGATCCGGCGGACCCGCAGTACGATATCTCACGCGCCGCGTTCGAAGTGCTCGTGAAGGCGAAGGACGCGCGCGGGCGCAGGCTCAGGATCCACAAACTGCCGCAGCCGGGCCCGCTCTACATGAGCGAGGCCGAGGCGGCCGGCATCGAAACCTCTCCCGGCTGCAAGGTCCGGCGCGCGGGCGAGCGCCTCGCGGGCTCGTACGTGAATTTCTATATCGCGAACCGGCACATCGTCATGCCGCTGCTCGACCCCAGGACCGACCGCGCGGCCAGGGCGACGCTCACCCAGCTGTTCCCGCGCCGGAAGGTCGTTGGCGTGGCCTCGCGCGAGATACTCCTCGGCGGCGGCAACATCCACTGCATCACCCAGCAGCAGCCCCGCGCAGCTGGTGCCGGATAAAAGGGGACAGTCACCTTTTCAGGGAAAAGGTGACTGTCCCCTTTTATCCTTTGGCGAGGAGGATCATGCCGGCGATGACGAGCAGTGCGCCGCCGGCGCGCCCGACGTCGAGCGGACGGACGGGGAAGCCGAGCAGGCCGTAGTGGTCGAGTGCGAGGGCCGTGACCATCTGGCCGGCGACGATCAGCGCGAGGAACGTCGCCCCGCCGATCAGCGGACCGAAAGCCGCGGAAGCCGCAATGTAAAGACCGCCAAGGATGCCCGCGCACCAGGCCCACCACGGCGCGCCGGCGGCGGCCGCAATCCCGGAAAATGCGCCGCGCCCGAAGGCGACGGCGAATGCGAGGAACACGGTCCCGACCGCGAAATTCACCAGCGCCGCCGCCATCGGCGATCCGGCATGCCCGCGCATGGTCGCATTGAGGCCGATCTGCACCGCGAGCGTCGCGCCCGTGAGGGCCGTCAGTGACATCGCGCCGTATTGCATCGTTCAGTCCTTGCGCCAGCCGACTTCGGCGAAGTATGCGCGACCACGGCCCGGGAAGTAGCGGTAATCGCCGAAGGCGAAATCCGCGCGGTCCGCATAGGCGACGTCCAGCAGGTTCGTGACGCGCAGGACGATCGTCCAGTTCCCCGGCGCCTGGAAGGCGAGCCGCAGGTTGCCGAGGTCGTGACCGCCATAGCGCGCGGTGTTGGCCGCATTCGCCCAATAGCCGCCGACCCAGAGCCACTCCAGCTCGGCATCGAGGACGCCTGCCAAATGGCGCAGGCGCAGGGAATTTATCTCCCGCGGCGCCGTGTCCATGTCGTTTCCCGAAGTGATCTGCTCGCCCTGCTCGACGGCGGCCGTGAAACGGTATTCGTGCCGCGCCCAGGTGCCAGCCGCGGCAACCGACCAGCCCTTCGCGAAGTCCCAGTCGCCCTCGTACTCGACGCCGGCGTGGCGCGTGCGCCCGCCGCTCACGTTGAACCCGGTCGAGTCGCGCAGGATCACGTCCTCCTTGTCCATGTGATAGACGGCGAGATCGAGCGACGCGCTCGCCGATCGCCAGCGCAGGCCGATTTCCGCAGCGTCCACGGTCTCCGAGCCGAGATCGGCGACCGTTTGCTGGCGCTGCAGCCGGTAGAGCTCGGTCGCCTCGGGCGCGCGGAACCCGCGCGTAAGCGAGGCGTATGCGGTCGTGGAGTCGCTGGCGCGCCAGAGAAGCGCGAGCCTCGGCGCCAGGTTCGTGAAGTCGTCGGCGCGGTCGGCCGGGCGCGAGTACAGGCAGCCGCCGGGGCAGGGGACGCCATTCTCGTCCGTGTTGCCGTCGATCATGCGGTTGTCGTAGTCGTAGCGCGCGTACTCGAGTCGCAGCCCCGCTTCCAGCGTGACGCGCGGCGCGAGCGGGCGGCGCCAGTCGGCATAAGCGGCGATGACCGCGGAGTCAACTTCGTAGTCGTAATGCCTGCCCGCCGGCCGGATCTCGTTCGCGGCCGGCGGCCCGTCCGTGGTCGGCCCGTCCTGGCGCTCGAGCAGGCTGCTGTGCGCGAGTTCCGCGTCGATTCCGGCGAGCGCCACCCCGCCCGCAAAAGGCCGCGTCGCCTGCAGCATCGCGCCGACGCTGTCCTGGCCATTTTCCTCGACCGGCTTGCCCAGCAGGAAATGCTGCAGGAAATCCATCCGCGAGCGGCGATAGTAGAACGTCGCCTGGTCCCCGGACGCGCCGCTGTAACGCGCGGAAAGGCGCAGGCTGCTGGCGTTCCGGTAGGCCTCGGGATCGGGGTTGGAACGCGCGATCGCGGGATCGCGGTAGGCGTCGCGGCCCACGATAAATCCCGCCGTCTCCTGGTCGAGGTTCGAGCCCGAGAGCGCGAACTTCAGCCGCCCGCTGCCCAGCGCCTGCAGCAAAGCGGCATTGAGCTTCTGCTCCTCGAAGCCGGAAGCGTCGCGCCAGCCGCCGTCGTCCGTCCCTTCCATCACGAAGCCGAACCCGCGCTCGTCCGAGCCGCTCGACGCGGCAAGGCCGAGCCGACGGTAGTCGTCGCTGCCGCCTTCCACCGTGGCCCCGAACGCCGGGATCTGGTCCGGCAACGGCGGGATCACGTTGATGATCCCATGCACTGCGCTCGAGCCGTAGAGCACGCTGCCGGGGCCGCGCAGCACCTCGATTGCCGCGGCCTGGTCGAGGTTCACCTCGAACAGTTCGTTGACGTTGCAGCTGCCCACCGGCCGGATCGGGATGCCGTCCTCGAGCACGAGCACGGAGCCGCAGGCGCCGGCACCGGTCAGCACGGGCGAACGCAGCGCCGTGAGCGACTCCTGGCCGCTGCCGCGCTGGATCATTGCGCCTGCCGCGCGATTCACGAGCTCCGCGGCATGGGTCGCGCCGACCAGCGCCACGGTGTCCCCCTCGATGCGCGTCGCGCTTCCGGGATAGCTCGCGAGCGACTCGGGGCTGCGCGTCGCAGTGACGATCACTTCCTCGAGCGTCGCTGCGGAGGCGGTCCATGGCAGCAGGGTCGCCGCCAGCGCGAGGCACGGGCGCCGCAGCGATGTCGGAATCATCCGACGCATTATAGGTGCCCGCGACGGGAGCCATACGTGCCCATGCTAGGATTCCGGCGACCCGATGAGCGCAGCGATGTACCGATTTTCGGCCGTCCTCGGTTGTCTGTTGACGGCCTTGCATCCGGCCGCGGCCGTGTCGCAGGAAGCCGTCGAACTGGCGCGCCCGCGCATCGGCCTCGTGCTCTCGGGCGGCGGCGCGCGTGGCCTCGCGCACGTCGGCGTGCTCGAGGCGCTCGAAGAGCTGCACATCCCGGTCGATGCGATCGCCGGCACCAGCATGGGCGCGGTAGTCGGCGGTCTCTACGCCTCGGGCATGACGCCGAAGGAAATCGACGCGCTGATGCGCGGCATCGACTGGAGCGTTGCCTTCCGCGACCGGCCCGCGCGCAACACGCTCAACTTCCGCCGCAAGCAGGACGACCGCGAGTTCCTCGTGCGCTTCCCGCTTGGGGTCCAGAGCGGAAGCTTTCGCCTGCCGCGCGGACTGGTGCAGGGCCAGCGTCTCACGCAGACGCTGCGGCTCGAGACGCTGCCGGTTGCGGCAATCGAGAACTTCGACGAACTGCCGACGCGATTCCGCGCGGTCGCCGCGGACCTCGAGACCGGCGCGCGGGTCGTGCTCGAGAAAGGCGACCTCACTTCCGCAATGCGGGCCAGCATGTCGACCCCGGGCGTGTTCGCGCCGATCGAAGTCGGCGGCCGCCTGCTGGTCGATGGCGGCATCGTCGAGAACCTGCCGGTGGACGTCGCCAAGGCGATGGGCGTCGACGTCATCATCGCCGTCGACGTAGGCTTCCAGCCGGTCGGCCGCGAGGAGCTGACATCCGCGCTCGCGGTCTCGAACCAGGCCGTCACCATCATGATGCAGCGCGAAACCGGCCGGCAGCGCTCACTGCTGGCGGCGAACGACGTCCTGATCGAGCCCGACCTGGGCGGCCTGCAATCCACTGACTTTGCCGAGGCGCAGCGCCTGATCGGCCTCGGCCTCGCAGCGACGCGCGCCAATGCGGAGCGCCTCGGCCAGCTCTCGCTCGACGACGCCCGCTGGCAGCAGTTCCTCGCGGCCCGGCGCGGCGGAGGTAAGGACCAGCCGGTGGTGGAATTCGTGCGCACGGACAAGCGCTCGGAGCGCTACCAGAACCGCATCCAGGCGGAGCTCGGCCCGGTCATCGGCAAGCCACTGGACCCCGAGGCAATGGACCAGCGCCTCTCGCGCTTCTACGGCAGCGACAACTTCGAGTCGCTCGACTACAGGCTCGTGCACGACGGCGAGTTGACCGGCATCGAGGTGAGCGCGCGCAGGAAGAGCTGGGGGCCGAACTACCTGCGTTTCGGGCTCGAGCTTCAGGACGACTTCCAGGGCGGCAGCAGCTTCAATGCGGGCGTGCGCGCGCAGGTCACCGAGGTGAACCGCTACGGCGCCGAGTGGCAAACCGACCTGCAGATCGGGGAAAACCCGCTGTTCCGGACCGAGTTCTACCAGCCGATCGGCTATACCTCGGACTGGTTCGTCGTGCCCCGGCTGGCGTACGAGCGGCGCAACGTCGACATCTTCGAGGGCGACCGGCGGCTCGCGACCTATCGCGTGCGCAGCAGCGAGCTCGAGTTCGACTTCGGCCGCGAGTTCGGCAGCTGGGGCGAGCTGCGCGGGGGCATCATCCGCGGCGACGGCAATCGCCACCTGCTGGTCGGCGATCCCCAGGACCCGGAACTGCCGCCGCGCGAACGCTTCGACCGCGGCGAGCTGATGGCTCGATTCTCGGTGGACCTGCTCGACGACGTTTATTTCCCGCGCCATGGCGAGCTTTTCACGCTGCAGTGGAACGGGCCGCGCGAGAGCCTCGGTGCGGAGTCGAACGCCGACCGGCTGTCCTTCGACGGGACGCTGGCCCGCTCCTTCGGCCAGAACACGGTTGTCTTCTCCGCCGCGGGAGGAGCCCATGTCTCGGGGCCGACGGACCAGATTCAGGACTGGTATTCGCTGGGGGGCCTGTTCAATCTCTCGGGCCTGTCGCCCGACCAGATCAACGGGCCGCAGTTCGGCATCGCGCGCGCGATCGCTTACCACCGCATCGGCGGTGACCAGGAAGGGCTTTTCGACGTGCCGACTTACCTGGGTTTCTCGCTCGAGCTCGGCAACGTCTGGCTCAGTCGCGGTGACGTCAGCACGGACTCGGCCTTGCTGAACGGCTCGGCGTTCCTGGGGTTCGACACTTTCCTGGGACCGGTTTACCTCGCCGCAGGCTTCGGCGAGGGCGGCAAGCGCACGCTCTACCTGCTGCTCGGCCGCATCCGCTGACGCGGATCAGGCGCCTTCGGATACCTTCTCGTAGATGACTGCCGGTTCATCGCCGCGGCGCGAGTAGAGGTGGCGCGCTGACATGTCCGCAAGCGCGGCATCTCGCTCCGGGGCGGTCGCGAACCAGTGCGTCTTGTGCCAGTCGGCCCCGACCAGGAGCGTGAACGGATCACGTGCGCGCAGACGCACCCGGATCCCGTACGGCTTCGACGCCGGCAGGGGCAGGACGAGGTTTTGCTCGTTCGCGATCGCCATCGGCGAACGATAACGAATGTCGCGGCGCGGTTCTAGAACCGTCGGTCGCCCGCGCCCTCGCGGTCCGCCCAGCCGAAGAGGCGCCGCGTGGCGAACAGGTAGGCGGGCTTGACGGTCGCCATCCAGAGCCGCGAAACCGCGGCCGGCGCCGCCAGTATCCGGCGCTCGCGCGCGGTCAGGCGTTCCGGGCAGTAGCTGCGCTTGTGCTTCAGGAGGTGGCGCAGGTCCTCGCGTGCCAGCGCGCGGAAGATGCGCCCGCGCCGCGGCGCGACCAGCGCCAGCTGGAAATCGACCAGCGCGGGCAGGCCGGACGGCGTCACCAGCCAGTTCGGCTCCTTGGCGAGGTCGTTGTGCGCAACGCCGCGCCGGTGCAGGCGGCCGAGCAGGGCGCGGGCGGCGCGAAAGTACTCGGCATTGCGTGGCCGCGCGAGCTGCATCGGCCGGCCCTCGATCCACTCGCGCCGGAGCGCGCGGCGCCCGGCTTGGAGCAGCCGCGGCGTTCCGGGCAGCCCGTCGAGGCGCGCGAGAGCCCGGGCCTCGCGCCGGCACAGGCTGCGGGCAAGCCAGGCCGCCCACCAGCGCGCGCCGGCAGTGTCACGCTGCACGAATTCCCGGCCGCGTTCCTCGCCCTGCCACACCGTGCCGAAGAGGTCGGACTTGAGCGGATGCATCGGGGCGGCATTGTAAGATACGACGTCGGCCCGCATGGCGAAGGTTGGGGAGGCGTCATGGGACACAAGTCCGGAGCGTTGATCGGCGGCCTGCTCGGCGTGGTTGCGCTCGGTGTTTCGGCCGCGGCGCCTCGGGCCAGGGACCTCGGCGTGCCGTTCGACGGCACCCCGGGCCCGTTGAACGCGATCACGGATGTGGCGGGCATCGAAGTCGGGTTCAAGACCCTGATCCGCGGGTCCGGGCCACTGGTAGTCGGCAAGGGTCCGGTCCGTACCGGCGTCACGGCGATCTTTCCGCGCGGGCACCGCGCCACGAGAAGTGTCCTGGCCGGGTACTTCGCCGGCAACGGCAATGGCGACATGACCGGCACGCACTGGATCGAGGAGAGCGGCGTGCTGGAAACGCCCATCCTGATCACGAATACCAACAGCGTCGGCGTCGTGCGCGATGCCGCGACTGCATGGTTGGTCCGGCACGGGGATCCGGGTTTGTATTTCTATCCCGTGGCCGCCGAAACGGCGGACCACCCGCTCAACGACATTCGCGGCCAGCACGTGACGACCCAGGATGCGCTGGATGCGCTGGACGCCGCGAGTGGCGGACCTGTTGCCGAAGGAAATGTCGGCGGCGGCACCGGGATGGTGTGCAACGGCTTCAAGGGGGGTACGGGCACGGCGTCCAGAAAGCTCGAAGCAACGCGCGGCGGCTACACCGTTGGCGTGCTCGTGCAGTGCAACTACGGGTATTCGGAAGGCTTGCGCGTGGCGGGGATCGCGGTCGCGCGCGAGATGCACTTGCAAGGCGCGTGCGTGACGGAGCAGCGCACGCCGCCGGCGCTGGACTGGGATGGCAATCCGGCGATGCTTTGTGACCCGAGCATGGCAGCGGTCGCCGACGGGAGCCGGAAGCCTGAAATGGGATCGATCATCGTGATTGTCGCAACCGATGCCCCCTTGACGCCGGATCAGCTCAAGCGGCTGGCACGCCGCGTGTCGGTCGGGTTGGGCAGGCTGGGCGCCATTGAAGGGGATGGATCAGGCGACATCTTCCTGGCCTTTTCCACGGCAAATCCGGGCACGGACGAGGGAAATAGCGCGCAGCCACCGTACGACAGTCCGAATGCAAAGGTGGAGCGCCTGCAGAGCTGGAAGATGAATCCGTTGTTTGCGGCCGTCATCGAGGCCACGGAAGAAGCGGTGATCAACTCAATGGTCGCGGCCCGGACCATGGTCGGTGCGGACAACTGGAAGGTGTCGGCACTTCCCCACGATCAGCTGCAGGCGGTGCTCAAGGCACATGGCCTGCTGGCGAATTAGCCCGACGGCTGCAGTCGCCTTGCCCGGGATCCCGCCCGAACGTCGTCAGCCGCCCCCGGGGGGCTCCGTGCCCGGCTCGGGATCCGCAAGCGGATAGGTCTTCGCTTCCGTCGCAGGCGCGGCTTCCGGAGCTTCCTTCGCGGCTTCGTCCTTGGCAACCGCCTCGGTTGCAGTGTGCGTGAGCTTGGTCACTTCCGCGACGAGGTCGGGCGCGGGCGCCGGCGGCGCCGCCTTGCTGGCAAAGATGCGGGACGCGCTCTCGTCGTCGTAGAAGCGCTTGTTCGCCTTCTTGCCGATGAAGATACCGCCGCCCTCGAGCGAGACTCCCGCGAACAGGCCCTGGGTCTTCGAGTAGGCGTAGATCTCGGAATCGAACGAGACGCTCGTCCCGGCCATCGCGGTCCGGCCGACCGGGCCTGCCGCGACCGAGGCGTCCGCGCCAAGCGTCATCTTGCCGTCGGAGATGCCCTCGACGCTCTCGCGCGTGGTGAAGACGAGGACGATGTCGGACACCTGGCCGCCGGCCTGGAAGCCCCAGCTCCCGCCGCCCGTCGAGACGAACACGGGGTTGCTCCAGCTGCGGTCGGCGTTGCGCACGAGCATGACGCCGTTGCCGAAGCGGGCGCCGAACACGAGGCCGACTTTTACGTTGGCCGGGAGGATCACGATGCCCTCGGCCCGTGCCAGCAGGAGGTCGGGAATCCTGGTGTCGGGGATCGCCTGCAGGTCGCGCAGCACCTTCAGCGCCTGGTCGATCGTCTCCGCCTCGCGCGTTGCAGCCTGCGCGGGCAAGGCAAGGAGGCTGGCCGCGAGCAGCGCGCCGAGGATCTTCGAAGTCGACTTCATGAGGTCATTCCTGTTCAGGGCCCACCGGACGGACCGCACGGAGGGTGACAGGTTCCCTGCGCGGCGGGCGTGAGGCTGGTGTATCCGTTGTGCGACGGTCCGTTCTTCGTCCACACTGTGGCCCGCATGATGCGCCGATTCTTACTTGCGGTCACGCTGCTTCTGGCCGCGGATGCCGGCGCGCATGCGGAATGGTACGCGCGCGAAGACGCGATCATGGGGACGCGGATCGCGGTGGAGCTCTGGCAGGACGACCCGGCGGCGGCCGAGCGCGCGATCGATGCCGTGATCGCCGAGATGCACCGAATCGACGAGCTGATGTCCGTGTACAAGCCGTCCAGCCAGGTCTCGCAGGTCAACCGGGACGCCGCGGCGGGCCCGGTGAAGGTGGACCCGGAGCTCGCGGCGCTGGTCGCCCGGGCGCTCGAATTCTCCGAGATGTCGGGCGGCGCCTTCGACATCACCTACGCAAGCGTCGGCTACCTCTACGACTATCGGGAGCACAAGCACCCGACCGACGCCCAGATCCAGGCCGCCCTGCCTGGCATCAGCTGGCGCCACGTGATCGTGAACCTGCCGGACTCGACCATCCGCTTCACGCAGAAGGGCGTGCGCATCGACCTCGGCGGCATCGCCAAGGGCTACGCGGTCGATACCAGCATTGCGATCCTGCAGAAGCTCGGCATCACGCACGCGACCGTGACCGCGGGCGGCGACAGCAGGATCATCGGCGACCGGGGCGGGCGGCCCTGGGTCGTCGGCATCCGCCACCCGGACGACCGTGAGCGAGTCATCGCGCGCATCCCGCTGGAAGATGCCGCCATTTCCACGTCGGGCGACTACGAGCGTTATTTCGACGAGAACGGCGTGCGATACCACCACATCATCGACCCGAAGACCGGCAAGAGCCCGCACGGGATCCGCAGCGTCACCATCATCGCGCCGACTTCGACATTCGCGGAAGGCCTGACCAAGAGCGTGTTCATCATGGGGCCCGAGCGCGGCCTCGCGCTGGTCGAGAGCAAGCCCGACTGCGACGCGGTCGTCGTCACTGCGGAGGGGAAGGTGCTCTACTCGAAAGGGCTGGCCCCGCCGTGAATGAATCAAAAGGGAAATTAAAAGGGGACAGTCACCTTTGGCGGGAGCCAATCCCGCATGAATGTAGGGCTGCCATCAAAGGTGACTGTCCCCTTTTAATTTCCCTTTTGATTCCCTAGAACCAGCCGGAGAAGAAGAAGCGGATGACGTCGGCGTCGAAGTTGTAGAGCGGCTCGGTGCCGGGCGCAACGCCCGTCACGCGCAGGTCACGGAAGTTGCCGTAGTCGAAGTGGATGCGGTCGAAACGCAGGTTCAGCGAGGCCTTGCCCAGGAACTCCATGCGACCGGGCTTGAACGCGTAGGCGACCCCGAAGCCGAGCGTGTTGCTCGTCATCGAGGCAAGCTCCTTGTCGCGCGCGAGGAAGTTCTGGAAATTCTCGCGCGGGTAGAGGTCCGAATAGAACTCCGCCGAGTTCTGGGTGTAGAAGCGGTAGTGGACGTCGAATGTCCATTCCTCGTCGAGCGGGTGGGTGTAGGAAACCTCGGCCGTCTGGCCGCGGATGTCCCAGGTGTCCGTGTAGAAGCGGTAGTCGCCCTCGAGCGCCGCGCGGTAGGGCAGGTACCAGCGCCCGCGGATCGCGATCGCATTGCCGGTACGCGTGCGCGGGTAGCGCTCGGCCTCGTAGGAATACCCGAGCGCTGCATCCGGGTCCACGAACCGCACCTGGCGGTACGGGTTGTTGAGGAAGCCCTCTTCGGTGATGGTCTCGAAGGCGAGCCCGAGGATCAGGTTTTTGGTCGCGATCTGCGAGACGTCGATGCCGTAAATGCGCCGGTCGACCGTGTCGGAGAACGTCGCGTCCCCGCGCCGCGACACGTCGTCCCAGCCGCGCGTGAAGTAAAGCGAGACCGTGGTCAGGTCGCCGAACATGTCCTGGCTTATCGCGAGGGTAGCCGTGTCCGCGTCGTAGTCGTTCTCGCTCGAATTGCTGAACGAGGCGGTGTAGGTGACCTTGTTGCGCAGGTACTCGAAGCCGACGCCGTATTGCGTGCGCTCCTCCTTGTAGGGGCTCGCGGTGGTGATCACGTCGATCGAGGCCGACGAGACCATGTCGACGTAATAGCTCGCGTTGACCGCGTATTTCTCGGCGAATTTCTTGCGCACGAGCAGGGATGGCCCGTCGATCGTGACGCCGCCGCCGTCGTAGTAGTGATACATGAGGTCGGCGCGGTCGTCGGCCAGCACGGCAGCGACCGCATTCAGCGGCAGCAGCAGCAGGAGCGCCGCGATGCGACGGATCAGTTGCATCCGCAGCCGCCGCCGGCCCCGCCTGCCGCGCCGCGCGCGCCTTCGCGCGACTCGTAGACGTGGAGTATGTAGGACGAAGATACCGGGTCGCGGTCCCAGGCCATGATCGGGTCCGCGAGGTTCTCGCGCTCGTAGGGCTTCACCCAGGGCTCGACCCGCGAGCAGCCGCTCGCGGCCAGGATCACGAGCGCGGCAAAGGCGAGGCGGGCAAGCTTCACGCCTTGTCCCTCAGCGCCGCGCGGATCTGCTCGATGTAAGCGGCCTCGTCGCCCGGCTTGTACGCGCGGTGTACCCAGCGCACGCGGCCCTGGCGATCGACGAGTACCGTGGTCGGCATGGCGCTGACGCCGTACTTGCCGCTGACTACATTGTCCGGATCGAACAGGATCGGGAAGCTGGCCGGGGTCGAGGCGAGGAATTTCTCCGCGTCAGCTTTCTCGCTCTCTACGTTGATCGCGACCAGCGTGAAGCCCATCGGCTTGTACTTCGCATAGATCTGGTCCAGCGCCGGGAATTCCTGCCGGCAGGGCCCGCACCAGCTGGCCCAGAAGTTGATCATCACGACCTGGCCTTTCAGGTCGGCGAGCGAGACCTGTCCGCCCGCCCGGCTCGCGAGCGTGAATGCCGGCGCCGCCTGCGCCGCGTCGTCGGCGAGTGCAGGCCATGACAGCGTGACCAGCGCGGCGAGCAGAATCATATGGATCTTTTTCAAGGGATCCTCCTCAGAAGAACGCCGTGACGCCGATCGACGCCTCGTAGTTATGGCTCGTCTTGTTCGCGCCCAGCACGTCGATTTCCATGATGTGGTCGCGCATGTCGAGGTGTACCGCGAGCCAGTCCTTGAGCAGCACGCGCGCCCCGGCCCCCGCCGTCAGCATGAACCGGTCGTCGCCCGCGAAGCGCGCCGAGCCCGCCCCGAGCGTGAGGTAAAACGCGCTGTTGTAGGCATGCTTGCCACCGAGGAATATCTCGCCCGGAAGCGCATTCCAGCCGAAACCGAGGCTGTAATAAGTGAATTGCCTCTCACTGTCGGTCAAAAGCGGGGCGCCGCCCGACAGGCGCTCGAAGCTCGAGAGGCCGGCGTCGCTGGTGCCCGCAATGGCCTCGGCGAAGAAGTCCTCGCTGATGTGGTAGGCGATGCGGGCGCCGTAGACGGGGTTGACCTCGAAGTCTTCGACCGAAAGCGAGCCGACGTAGATGCCCGCTTCCCAGTTCTCGGTGTCGATCTTCGCCGGCTTGATCTCGCGCCGCTCGACCTGGGGCTCGATGACGACCGGAGTCTCGCCCCCCTCCGGCGGCGGCGCAGCCTCGGGGGCATCCTTGCGCCAGGGCATGTGCGAACAGCCCGCGGCCAGGATCACGGCGCTCAAAAGAAGAATGCGAAGCCGATTTTCCATTCGATGTCTTCCTCGTTCTCGTCGCGATCCGTGAAGATCACGTATTCCTTGTATTCGCCGCGGACGATGAAGCGCCGCGCGACGTAGGCCTTGACCCCGATGCCGGCGTAGGCGACCTGGTCGGTGCGTGCCTCGCCACCGCTAAGCGTCGCTTTCGGCTGGATGTTGATGACGCCGGTGCCGATCGACAGGAACGGCTGGATGCGCCACTCCGGCACCGGCACGTGCGTGAGGCCGATCGTCGCGTACTGGCCGTCGGAGAAGTTGCCGAGAATATGGGCGACGGCAAGCTCGGCGGCGAGATGCTCGTTGAAGGCCCAGGCGCCGTACACGGTGATGACGTTCGCGCCGCCGTAGTCGCCGACCAGCAGGCCCGCCTCGCGCCGGTGCGCGCCGAAGTCCTCGCGACCGGGATCCTCGATCTCGAGCTTGATTCCGGCGGGCAGGAGCGTCTCCGCCATCTGGCTCTTGTGCACCCAGCCCTCGCGGCCGCCGGCGTCCTTGACCCTGAACCAGTCGGTGCGCCGCGTCTCGACCTCGACGGTTTCGCCGCGCTCGACGACGTGTACCACCGGGAAGCCGCGGCCCGGCCCGGTGCGCAGCTCGAGGTATGGATCGGCGACCGAGACCGAGAGGTTCTCGGACCAGGCCGACGGGATCGATGCCAGAAAGATCAGCAGCCCGCAGGCCGCGAGCCGCGCCATAAACCTAGTTGACCGGGGCCATGAACGGGTCGTTGTAATACTGCCCACCAATGTCCAGCCACTCGCCGATCAGCCGCAGCTCCGCCGGCGTCAGCCAGCCCGCATGCGTGCCGCCCGCATCGAAGCGGCTGAAGAACGCCGTCGACGCCCGCGCTCCCGCGGCGCTCATCGAAGGCCCCACCGGCACCGGCACCAGGGTCGGCTGTCCGGTCACCGGGTCCGGCGGACCCGGCACCAGGATGTCCTGCAGCGCGCCCATGTTAACTTCCTGGGCGTTGTCCGTGAACAGCAGTTCGCGGTACGACACCAGGTGATCGGCCTCGTCGGGCGAATCCCCGCCCGAAAGATCGAGCTGCGCGGCCGGCACGCGCACCGCGCCGTCCGCGTCGAGGGGGCTGTGGCAGGACGTGCAGGTGTTGTCCGCGACTACGTTGCCCATCGCGTCGGTGACGATGCGCGGCACGGACCAGATCGGGTGGATGTGAATCGGGTAGTGGATCGTGATGCGGCACAGCGCGCTCCACGCGGACTGGCAGGTCGGCGAGGCAGGCGCCGGCGTGGTCAGGTCCGTGTAGCGGTATCCGAACGGCGCGTCCGGCGCGCGTCCGGCCGCGATCGGGTCGGTCCATACGTCCTCGTAGAGCACGTCGACGGAGGGCTTGAGCGCCGCGCAATCGGTCTGGCACGACACGCGCGCGCGTGCCTCGGCCATGGTCTCGCCCTGGTTCGCGAAGATCGCCGGGTTCGAGTTCGGAAACGGCTGCCCGGTCGTCGCCGCGCCGGTGTTGACCGCGACGAACAGGTTGGCGCGGCCGTGCGATACCGCGGGCAGGCCGCCGGGCTGCGCGTTTGCGGGGATGTGGCAGCCATTGCAGGTCAGCACCTCGCCCGCGCGCAGCTGCAGCCAGTTGAGGTGACGCGGGCTGATGCGCCGGCCGTTCGCGTCGAGCACGCCGATGCCGAAGGGCACTCCGGCCGGCACCTTGATCCGGACCGAGCCATCCGGCTCGACCGGCGCGTAGCCCAGGATCTCGCGCATGCCGAGGCCGCCTGCGGCGCCGAAAGCCGTGCCGCGGAAATCGCGCACCTCGTCGTCCGGCAGGCCGACGGCCTTCTCGATGCGCACGAAGCGTGCGGGACGCTCGTCGGCCGTGGTCTGCACGGGGTCGACCAGCGACCGGTAGCCGCCGGGCGCGACGTCGGCGCCGTCGAGGTCGTACACGCTCCTGATGTCGACGATGCCGACATTTTCCGCCGCCAGCACCGGGTCATAGTCGACGCCGGCCACGGCGTCGAGGATCGTCGCCGGCAGCGGCGAGCGCGGTGCAAGGGCGATCACCTCGGTATAGCGGATGCCTTCTACCGGCTGCAGGACCGGGCGCTGGGTCTGGTCGCGCGGGTCGAATAGCCACACACCATATAAAGGCGGCGCGGGCGTCAGCGTGGCGTCGGCCAGGTTCATGGGCGTGCAAGGGAGCGTCCGGCCCGCCGTGTCGTTGAGCCGGCACTGGGTCCAGGTCGTGAGCAGGCGTCCGGTGCCGTCCCGCAGCGGAAACACCGACGAGTAGCGGCCGCCAGGCGAGAGGCCGGGGTCGGTGCGCACGTCGTTGATCGCGAGCCGCGCCTGTGCCGGGCCGGGAAGTCCCGCGTGGTCGAGGTCGGCCTGGGTGTTCTCGACGAATGCCGTGGTGTCGATCGCGACCGGATCGCCGCCTTGTTCGCTGTCCTGGAAGGGCTTGAGCAACGCCAGCACGCGGCCGTCTTCCATGGGGCGCGGCTGCAGGAACTGCACCTCGGTGGCGCCCGGTCCGGGCAGGTCGATCGCCGCGCCGCCGGTGCCGGTCGCGTGGCTGTTGGCGCCGTAGAGGAGGGCGAGATTGCTGCCGTCCGGGTTCATCGTATAAAGGTGTATCGAGCTGCCGCTGGCGTTTTCCCAGCGGCTGAACACGATGCGCCCGTCGTCCATGACCTCCGGGTCGAGGTCGTGGCTCTGGTTGAACGAGACCTGGTGGATGCCGCTGCCGTCGGCGTTCATGACGTGCAGGACGAAGGCGTGCTCGTTCTGGTCCTCGTCCTGGGCGGCGAACTGGGGCTTGCCCTCGTCGATCAGCACGGCTTTCGACTGCCGCTGGCGGGTCGAAGAGAAGATGATGCGCCCGTCCGGAAGGTAATGCGGCGCGACGTCGTGGCCCTCGTCGGCGACGATGTCCGACGCGATCACGCGATGCAGCGTATCGGTGGTGCGGTCGTATTCCCAGATCGCCCACTTTGGCTGCTCGTCGTCGTCGGCGCCGGGGATGAGCGGCATGCGCATCGAGAAGACGATCTTCGTGCCGTCGTAGGACGCGTCGATGTCGCGCACGTCCCATTCGCCGTTGGTGACTCGCTCGGTGATGTTGTGTTCCGGCACGTCCGGCGCCGCGCGGTCGCGCAGCCACACGTCGGCGCCGGCCTCGAAAGTCTCGAGCTCGCGCACGTCGAGGTCGTCCAGGTCCGTGAGGTCCTCGGGCAGCGGGCTCCTGATATAGGCGATCGGGATGTCCAGGACCACCGGGTCCGGCGACTGCCCGCTGCCGATGTTCACGTCTCCGTCGTGCCCCGTCGCACAAGCGGCGAGCATTGCTGCCATAAGCGGCAACATCCACGTTCTCGGATTCGTGACAGGCATCTCAATTCACTCCAGTCCCGGGGGCCATTCCTTCACGACAGAATGCAGGCGAACGATTGCGTCACGGTCGGTGAAACCCAGCTCAGGTTCCATGAATACAAGCATTTGCGCATTGCACGACAGGTCATGGATTCAGCCTACCTTGACCTGCGTCTCGGGTGAATGTCGCGGTTCAGAGACATTACTCGCCCTCGGAGCCGCCGATATATTCGCCCGCAGTTACGGAAAAGCGCAGCGAGTGGAGCACGGAAATGCCCTGGTCGCCAGATGATGTCAGTTCGTTCGTGAAGCGCGTCACCGCTCTCGTGGCGCTCGCGTCATTCGCCGCATTGGCGGGCGCGGGCCCGCGCGAGCAGGCGAAGCGCATGCACGACCGCATCGCGGGCGTGCCGCCGTCGGCGGCCGTGCTCGACCAGATGGCCGCCGAGATCACGGCCGGCCGCACCGACCGCAGGCCGCGATGATCGCGATGGACAATCCGTCCTTCTACTCCGTGACGCTGAAGAACTTCGTCACGCCGTGGACCAACCGCGAGCAGACCGTGTTCGCGCCGCTCAACGACTACACCGCGACGGTGATCGGCATGGTCCGCGACGACGTGCCGTTCGACCAGGTGCTGTCGGGCGACATCCTCTACGTCGGCGGCGCCGGCCTCGGGCTGCCCGCGGCATCGGCCTCGAACAACGACCACTACGCAGCCAGATGGAGACGCGAGGCGTCAACCTGCTGACGGGTCTGCAGCGCACGACGCAGTCGGGCGTGTACGGCACGCCGCCGGCCGCGACCGCCGGCATCATCACCTCGCGCGCGGCGGCCGCAGGCGTTCTTCATCGCCGGCACCAACCGCGCGATGTTCCGCTTCACGCTGCTGAACCACATGTGCAGCGACATGGAGAGGTCCACGACACGTCGCGCCCGCCGGACCGCATCCGCCAGGACGTCAGCGCGCAGCCCGGGCGGCGACAGCCGGCTGTTCCTGAACAACTGCGTCGGCTGCCACTAGCGGCATGGATCCGATGGCGCAGGCCTTCGCGTACTACAACTTCGACGACGCCGCAGGGCCGCCTGGTCTACACGCCCGGCGCAGGTGCAGGCGAAGTACTTCCATCAACGACCGACAACTTCAAGTACGGCTTCCGCACGCCGGACGACGACTGGGAGAACTACTGGCGCCAGGGCCAGAACGCCCTGCTCGGCTGGGACTCGGCGCTGCCGGGCTCGGGCAACGGCGCGAAGTCGCTCGGCCAGGAGTTCGCCAGCTAGCGACGCGTTCGCGACCTGCCAGGTCGAGAAAGTGTTCCAGCACCGTCTGCCTGCGCGCTCCGCAGGACGACGCCGACCGCAGCGCAGATCGACGACCATGGCGGGTCAGCTTCCGCTGCGAGCGGCTACAAGCTGAAGCAGGCGTTCGCCGATGCCGCCACGTACTGCATGGGCGATTGAGGGAGCAGACGATGAACCGCAGCGTCAACATCCGTATGCGTTTCCGTCACCGCGCCTGCGCGCCGGTGCTGCGCCATGCTCGCACTCGCAGGCTGCGGCGGCGGCGCCTCGACCACCGAGAACCCGCCGACGACGCCGCCGCCCGCGGCCGGCTACACCGGCCCGCCGCCGGCGACGCCGGACGTCCAGGCATTCAAGCTCAACCTGTGGGACAACCTGCAGGCACCGAACCGCTGCGGCGCCTGCCACGGCACCGGCGGCCAGGCGCCGAGTTTCGCGCGCAGCGACGACGTCAACCTCGCCTACGAGGCCGCGAACAGCGTCGTCGACCTCACCAACCCCTCGGCGTCGCGCATGGTCGTGAAGGTGGCCGGCGGCCACAACTGCTGGCTCGCGGCAGACTGCCGCCTGCGCCGACAGCTCACCGTCTGGATCCGCAACTGGGCCGGGCAGACGCTCGGCGGCGCGCGCGGCGCAGATCCAGCTCGCAGCCGCCGCCGATCAAGGACGTCGGCGCGAGCAAGCGCTTCCCGGCCGAGCTCCGCGCCTGTTCGGCTCACCGTGTATCCGGTGCGTCACGCAGTACTGCTCGCGCTGCCACTCTTCGGGCGCGCTCGACGCCGCAGTCGCCGTTCTTCGCGGCAGGCCGACGTGGACGTCGCCTACGCGGCCGTGCGAGCCAAGATCAACCTCGACTCGCCGGCCCAGTCGCGCCTGGTGGTGCGCCTGCGCGACGAGTTCCACAACTGCTGGACCGACTGCGCGACCGCCGCAGGCATGATGCAGGCGGCGATCCAGGCCTTCGCGGACGGCGTGCCGCTCACGCAGGTCGACCCGAAGCTGGTGACCTCAAGGCGCTGACGCTCTACGACGGCACGGTCGCGAGCGGCGGCAACCGCTTCGACAATGCGGCCATCGCGCTATACGAGTTCAAGACCGGCACCGGGCACGGTCGCCTACGACACCAGCGGCGTCGAGCCGGCGGCGAACCTGACGCTGTCGGGCGCCGTCGACCTGGGTCGGCGGCTGGGGCATCGACATGCGCGGCGGCAAGGCGCAGGGCACCACCGCCTCGAGCAAGAAGCTGCACGACCTGATCAAGGCGCACCGGCGAGTACTCGATCGAGGCCTGGGTCGCGCCCGCCAACGTGGTGCAGGAGGACGCCTACATCGTCAGCTATTCCGGCGGCACCACGGCGCGCAACTTCACGCTCGGCCAGACGCTGTACAACTACGACTACTTCAACCGCGCCGACGACGACCGACGCCAACGGCGCAGCCCGCGCTGTCGACGCCGTCGGCCGACGAGGTGCTGCAGGCGACGCTGCAGCACGTCGTCGTCGACCTACGACCCGGTCGAACGGCCGCCGCATCTACGTGAACGGCGTGCTCACCGACGCACGCGGACCCGATGCCGGCGGGACTGCTTCGCCGACTGGGACGACACCTTCGCGCTGCGTGCTCGGCAACGAGGTCTCGCAACGACCGCCCGTGGCAGGGCGTCGTGCGCATGGTCGCCATCCACAACCGCGCGCTGACGCAGGCGCAGATCCAGCAGAACTTCGCCGCCGGCGTCGGCGAGCGCTTCTTCCTGCTGTTCTCGGTCATCGCGACCTCGATCAACGTGCCGCAGAGCTACATCATGTTCGAGGTCAGCCAGTTCGACAGCTACTCGTACCTGTTCAACAAGCCGACGTTCATCAGCCTCGATCCGGACAGCCAGCGACCCGGAGCAGCATCCACGATCAAGGGCATGCGCATCGGCGTCAACGGCGCCGAGGCGCAAGGTCGGCCAGGCCTATGCGCCGCTCGACATGACCGTCGACCGCCGCCGGCTACGAGCCGGACACGGGCTACGGCCTCGCCGAGCATCGGCACGGTGATTGCGCTCGACAAGGGGCCGGTCCGCGGACGAGTTCTTCCTCACCTTCGAGCGGATCGGCACGCACAGCCACCCGTGCGTACGGAGCCGGCGCCGACGCCGCTGCCGCCTCCGCCCGACGCGCGACCCGCAGCCGGAGATCGGCCTGCGCACCTTCGAGGAGATCAACGCGACTTCATGTCGGACATGACCGGCGTGCCGACCACTAACGCCGAACGTGGCGGACACCTACGGCCGCGTGCAAGCAGCAGCTGCCGACGGTGGAGAACATCGACGGGCTTCCTGTCCTCGCACCAGGTCGGCGTCGCGCAGCTCGCGATCGAGTACTGCAACGAGCTGGTGGACGACGCGCGGCATGCGCGCCGCGTACTTCCCCGGCTTCAACTTCAGCGCGCCGGCGGCGACGGCCTTCGACACGCCGGCCGAGCGGGCCCTGGTCATCGATCCGCTGCATCGCGCGCGCCGTCGGCACGGGCCTGCCACGCAGCCGTCGGCCGCGGAGACCTCGGCCGAGGTCGACGCGCTGATCGGCAGGCTCACGGCCTGCGGCGGCGGCTGCGCCGCGGATCGCACGGAAGTCGTGGTGAAGGCGGCCTGCGCGGCGGTCATCGGCAGCGCCAGCACGCTGCTGCAATGAGGGTCTTGCACCGATGAAGCAGAAAATCGCGCCGCGGCGCACTCCACCCCGACGCGCCGCTGTACCAGGCGGACCACCCGCGCCCGGTCACGCGCCGCAGTTCGTCGCCCAGGGCTTCGTCTCCGGCGCGGCGACGGTCATCGCGCCGACGCTGTTCGGCCTGTTCGCCAATCCGCGCCGGCGCAGGCCGCGCTTTCTCCGGACCTCGAGGCGCTGAAGGCGGCCTGCGGCATTGCCGTGCAGGGCGCGGGCAAGATCCCGTTCATCTGCTTCGATCTCGCCGGCGGCGCCAACATCGCCGGCTCCAACGTGCTGACGGGCGGGCAGGGCGGCCAGCGCGATTTCCTCTCGACCGCCGGCTACGGCAAGCTCGGCCTGCCGGGCGACATGGTGCCGGGCGCGCCGAATGCGGCAGAGCGCCACCAACGACTTCATCGAGAGCCGCCTCGGGCTGGCCTGTTCCACCTCGACAGCGCCTTCCTGCGCGGCATCCTCGAGCGCGCCAGCGTCGACGACCGCCGCCAACATCAACGGCGCCGTGATCCCGGCGCGCTCCGAGAACGACACCGGCAACAACCCGCACAACCCGATGTACGGCATCTTCCGCGCGGGCGCGGACGGCGAGCTGCTGACGCTGATCGGCTCGGAGAGCTCCGAGTCGGGCGGCAACTCGATGGCGCCGTCCTACATGGTGAATCCGGCCGTGCGCCCGACCAAGGTGGACCGCACGAGCGACGTCACCGGGCTGGTCGACACCGGCAAGCTGGTCGGCCTGCTCGACCAGGACGACGCGGTGCGCGTGATGGAGTCGATCGAGCGGCTGTCAGCGACAAGAAGCTCGCGCAAGCGTCGAACACCGGCATCGCGCGCGACGCGGTCATCAAGGACCTGGTGCGCTGCGGCTACGTGAAGGCCGCGGATCTCGCCGACCGCTACGGCGACCCGTCGGCGCTCAATCCGGAGCTGGACCCGGACATCGTCGGACCGGCCGGCATCTTCACGCAGCGCGGAGTTCGACAGCGACGAGCGAGTTCAGGAAGACCGCCGCGGTCATGAAGATGGTCATCAACGGCTACGCCGGCGCCGGCACCATCACGATGGGCGGCTACGACTATCACGGCCGGCGCCGCGCCACCGGCGAGCTGCGCGACATCCGCGCCGGCCGCTGCATGGGCGCCTGCCTGGAATACGCCGCGCGCAGGGGCGTGCCGCTGATGCTCTACGTGTTCAGCGACGGCTCGCTCTCGGCGAACGGCGTGGTCGACAACAGCGCCGACGGCCGCGGCAAGTTCGACTGGACCAGCGACAACCAGCAGACAGCCTGCTCGTTCTTCCTGGTCTACAACCCGGGCGGCCGCGCGCAGCTGTACACGCGGCGACAGCCGGCCGGCGGAGCAGCACCAGCAGATCGGCTGGTTCAAGCAGCGACGGCTCGGTGGAGACGGCCGGCACGCCGGCTGCGAACAACGTGAACCTGCTGGTCGAGACCGTGATCCTGAACTACATGGCGCTGCACGGCGAGCAGGGCCAGTTCGGCGACCAGGTTCCCGGGCAACGGTCTCGGATCGGCGTCGCTGCAGGACAGCCTCATCGCCTTCAATCCGATCGTCAACGGCACCATTGTGTGACGTGCGCCGAGACCGCCGGCGCTCCCTGAGTAAACATATCCCGTGCCGGAAAGGCCGGCGTTATGTCATGCGGGGTTGAGGCCATGGAGACACGTAATCGTCGGCGCGGCGCGAAAGTGCGCGCCGCGCTCGCGGGAATGCTCGCCACGGTCGCGCTCGGCGCCACGGCGTCCGAGGGGCCCGCCACGGCCCCCGATTTCGCGCTCGCCTCGACGGCCGGCGCCAACTACCGGCTCTCCGAATACCGGGGCGAGGTGGTCGCGCTCGTGTTCTGGGCCAGCTGGTGCGGCGACTGCCGCCGCGAGCTGGAACGCTTCGAGCGCCTGCGCCGGACCTACGGCAGCGTCGGCTTCACGGTCCTCGGCGTGAACCTGGACAAGGAACCGGATCGCGCCGCCGCGCTCGCGGGCGCAGCGGGCATCGGCTACCCGGTACTGCTGGACGAGGGCAATGACGTCAGCAGGACCTACCACGCCGACGACCTGCCGCTGATCGTGCTGATCGACCGCCACGGGGCGATCCGCGAACGTCACCAGGCCTTCGACGAGCGCGACGAGCGGGGACTGCTCGTGAACCTGCGCGACCTGATCGACGAATAATCGGGAGCGACCATGAAATCGGCATTCATTACCTTGCTCGCGGCCGTCGTCATCTGCACGCCCGCGGTCGCCGGGGAAGCAGCGGTGCCCGGCGGCGACGGCACGGAACGCGCGGCGCTCGACACCGAGGTGCAGTCGCTGCGCCGGGAGGTCGTCGACCTCAATCGCGACCTGTTCATGCTGGAGGAGGACCTGCTGTTCCCCGCCAGCACCCAGGTCGCCGTGTTCGTGTCCATGGACGTCGGCACCTTCTTCGCGCTCGACTCGGTCCAGCTCAAGGTGGATGACAAGGAAGTCACCAACTACCTCTACACCGGGCGCGAGCAGGAGGCGCTGAAGCGCGGCGGCGTGCAGCGCCTGTGGCTCGGCAACCTCAAGGCGGGCGACCACGAGATCACGGCGTTCTTCACCGGCCAGGGCCCGCACGAGCGCGACTACAAGCGCGGCACGACGCTCAAGGTGGAAAAAGGCGTCGGCGCCAAGTACGTGGAGCTGCAGATCAGCGACACGGTGACGAAGCTCCAGCCCGAGTTCGTGGTCAAAGTCTGGGAGTGAGCGCCGGGTGCTGCGCACGCTCCTCGCCCTAGCCTTGCTCGCGCCGGCCGTGCGCGCGGCGCCCGTCGTCGAGCAGGACGCGATACCGGGATTGCCGGCCGTGAAGGTGCAGGACCTGCACTACGGCGACGTGCTGTTCTTTTTCTACCAGGATGACCACTTCGACGCGCTGGTGCGCCTTGCCGCCTACCGCGACCAGGGACGCCTCGGCGCGCATGCGCGCGATGCCGAACTCCTGCGCGGCGGCCTCTACCTGTCGCTCGGCCAGCATCGCGAGGCGCGCGAGATCTTCGAGCGGCTGCTCGCGGACGCCTCGACGCCCGAGCCCGTGCGCGACCAGGCCTGGTTCTACCTGGGCAAGGTGCTCTACGCCGCGGGCCTGTACGAGGAGTCCGACCGGGCGCTGCGTCAGTCGGCGGGCACGCTGCCCGACGACATGGAAGCCGAGCGGCACCTGCTGATCGCGCAGGGCCTGCTGTACCGGCAGCGCTACGACCAGGCCATCGTCGAGCTCGCGAACTGGCAGGGGCCGCGTTACTGGCTGCTCTACGGAAAGTTCAACCTCGGCGTCGCGCTGGTGCGCGCCGGCGAGCCTGCGCGCGGCCTCGCGTTGCTGGACGAGGTGGGGCAGATCGAGACGAAGTATCCGGAGCTGATGGCGCTGCGCGACAAGGCAAACCTCGCGATCGGCTATGCCCACCTGCAGGCCGGCGAGCCGGCGGCGGCGCAGCTCGCGCTCGAGCGCGTGCGCCTCAACGGACCGCAGTCCAGCAAGGCGCTGCTGGGCGCCGGCTGGGCCGACGTCGCATCGAAGCAATACCAGGCGGCGCTCGCCCCCTTCCAGGAACTCCAGGGCCGGAACCTGCTCGACGCGGCCGTGCAGGAGTCCTATCTCGCCGTGCCGTATGCCTACGCGGAACTCGGCGCGATGGGCCAGGCGGTCGAATATTACGAGAAGGCGATCTCGGCCTACGACGCCGAGCGCGACCGCATCGGGAAGTCGATCGACGCGATCCGCGCGGGGCACCTGCTCGATGCCGTGATGAAGACCGCCGACGACGGGCGGCAGGGATGGTTCGCGCAGCTCTCGACCCTGCCGGACTCCCCGGAGTCGCGCTATCTCTACCACCTGCTCGCGGGCAACGAATTCCAGGAGGGCCTCAAGAACTACCGCGCGCTCGACGCAATGGGAAAGAACCTCGCGGGCTGGGGCGCCAGCCTCGGCGCTTTCGACGACATGGTCGCCACCCGCAAGCAGGCATTCGACGAGAAACTGCCGGCGGCCGACGCGCGGCTCGCGACCGTGGATGTCGCGGCGATCAATGGCAGGCGCGACACGCTGCAGGCCGAGTTCGAGGCGGCCGTCGCCGCCCGCGACATCTTCGCGCTGGCGACCGAAACCGAGCGCGAGCAGCTCGACATGCTGGATGCCGTCGATGGCGAACTCGCGCTGCATGCCGGCGACGCTTCCTACGACGACGCCCGCGACAAGGCCAGGATGGCGCGCGGCGTGCTGGTCTGGAAGCTCGACGCCGCCTGGAAGGTGCGCAGCTGGCAGGCCAGCCGCGCACTCCGGGAACTAAACGCTTCCGTCTACGACGCGCGCACGCGCGAGACCGCTTCCGGTCACGCGCGCGAAGGCGCGCCCGAGCGCACCGCGGCCCTCGGCCGGCGCGTGCAGCGCGTGACGCCGCGCGTCGCCGATCTCGCGCGGCGCGTCGACCAGGCAAAGTCCTCGCAGGCCGTACACCTCGCCGATATCGCGGTGCGCGAGCTCGAGGACCAGCGCAGGCGCCTCGACGAATACTCGGTGCAGGCGCGTTACGCTCTGGCCACGATCTACGATCGCGCGGCGGCCGCACCGGCGCCGGCATCAAAGCCCGCGCAGGCGACGCCGTGAACCGCGCGCTCGTCGCCCTGGCTCTGCTCGCATGCGTTGCAGCGCCTGCGCTCGCCGCCAGGCCGCCGCCGGCCCCGACGCTCAAAGACCTCAAGCGCACGGCGCCGGAGGTTCGCACCGGCGAGACCGTGGCGCCGGACCCGGAGCGCGCGAAGGCGCTGTACCGCGATTTCCTCGAGCAGGAGGGCGGAGACCCGGCGCTGCGCACCGAGGCGATGCGCCGGCTCGGCGACCTGCAGATCGAGGCGGGCGATTCGGCTAGCGGCGAGACCGCGGGGCAGGGCGAGGCCGAGACGCGCGAGGCGATCGCGATCTACACGAAGCTGCTCGAGCAGCAGCCCGGCTACCCGCGCGCCGACGTCGTGATGTACCAGCTCGCGCGCGGCTGGGAGTCGCTCGGCGACCCGGACCGGGCACTCGGCTACCTCGATGCGCTGGTCGCGAAGTATCCCTCGAGCGCGCGCATGGACGAAGCCCAGTTCCGGCGCGGCGAGATCCTGTTCAGCGCAAAGCGCTATCGGGAAGCGCAGCAGGCCTACGAGGCCTCCAGCGGCTTCGGCCCGGACAGCGCCTTCTACGAGCAGAGCCTGTACAAGCTCGGCTGGTCGCTGTTCAAGCAGTCGGAGAACGAGGCGTCGTTCGAGCCGTTCGTGCGCGTGCTCGATCTCAAGCTCGTGGACCCGGCGAAGCCGGGCATCGTGGTCGACCCGGCGACGCTCGCGCGCGCCGACCGCGAGCTGGTGCAGGACACGTTCCGCGTGCTCTCGATCGGGTTCTCGTACGTGGACGGACAGGCGACGCTCGACCGCTTCGTCAGCCGCCGCGGCGAAATGCCCTACGGGTACATGCTGTACTCGGAGCTCGGCGACCTCTACGTGAGCAAGCAGCGCTACACCGACGCCGCCGACGCCTACCGCGCCTTCGTCGGCCGCTACCCGGACCACGAGCACGCGCCGCTCCTGCAGATGCAGGCAATCGAAGCCTACCGGAAAGGCGGCTTCGCGCAGCTCGTGCTCGACGGCAAGAAGGAATTCGTCGAGCGCTACCGGCTCGGCAGCTCGTTCTGGGCCGCGCGCACGCCCGCCGGGTTCCCGCTCGTCGCGCATGAGCTGAAGACGAACCTGACCGACCTCGCGCAGTACTACCGCGCCGAGGCGCAGCGCTCGAAGAAGAAGCCGGACTACCAGGAGGCGGCCCGCTGGTACCGCGAGTTCCTGCAGTCCTTCCCGGACGACCCGGAGTCGGCGGGCACGAACTACCTGCTCGCGGACACCCTGTTCGAGAGCGAGGACTACCGTGCTGCGGCAGTCGAGTACGAGCGCACCGCTTACGCCTACCCGTTCCACGACAAGTCGTCCGAGGCCGGCTACGCGGCGCTCGTGTGCTACGAGCGCGAGGCGAAGTCGATGGAGGGCGGCGCGCTCGCCGCGTGGAACCGGCAGCGCCTCGAAAGCCAGCAGCGATTCGCGGTGACTTTCCCGGCGCACCCGGAAAGCGCGAGCCTGCTGGTGCGCACGGCGCGCGAATACTACGACCTGAGGGATCTGCCAAAGGCGCTCGAGGTCGCGGGCCTGGTGCTCGCGCGCCGGCCGGCGGTGGACGCCGCGATGCAGCGCACGGCCTGGACGGTCACCGGCAACGCGCAATTCGACGGCGGCCTCTACGCGGACGCGGAAGGCGCCTACCTGCAAGTGCAGTCGCTGCTGGCGCCGCAGGACCCCGAAGGCGCGGCGATCGCGGAGCGGCTCGCGGCCGCGATCTACAAGCAGGGCGAGGCGAAGAAGGCCGCGGGCGACCCGGCCGGCGCAGTGGACGATTTCCTGCGCGTCGGCAGGCTCGCGCCGGGCGCCTCGATTCGCGAGACCGCGGAATTCGATGCCGGCGCGATGCTCGTCTCGCTCAAGGACTGGCCGCGCGCAATCCCCGTGCTCGAGTCCTATCGCGCGAGCTACCCCGCGAGCCCGCGCCAGGCGGACATCACGCGCGACCTTGCACTCGCCTACCTCGAAAGCGGGCGCACCGGCGAAGCGGCGGGCGAATTCGAGCGCATCGCTTCCTCGGGCGACGAGCCGTCCGAGGTGCAGCGGGAAGCGCTGTGGCAGGCGGCGGAGCTCTACGAGAAATCCGCCCAGGCCCCGCGCGCCATGGCCGCCTACGAGTCCTACGTCAGGCGCTTCCCGGCGCCGCTTGCCGAGGCGGTGGAGGCGCGGCTCAAGCTCGCCGACGCCGCGAGGGCTTCCGGCGACTTCATGGGCCGCCGACAGTGGCTCCAGGGCATCGTCGACGCGGACCGCGGCGCCGGTGCGGGCCGCACGGATCGCAGCCGCTACCTGGCCGCACTCGCGACGCTCGAACTCACCACCGCCGACCGTGACGCCTTCCGCTCGATCGCGCTGGTCGCGCCGCTGAAGCAGTCGCTCGTCTCCAAGAAGGCGGCGATGGAACGTGCGCTCGCCGGCTACCAGGCGGCGACCGGTTACGCCGTGGCGGAGGTGAGCACGGCCGCGACTTTCGAAATGGGCGAGCTGTACCGCCAGCTCGCGACCGACCTCATGAAGTCGGAGCGCCCGGCGAACCTCGATGCCGAGGAGCTCGAGCAATACGACCTGCTGCTCGAGGAACAGGCTTTCCCGTTCGAGGAGAAGGCGACTGAAGTGCACGTGTTGAACGCGCGCCATGCGGCGGATGGCCTTTACGACGAGTGGGTTCGCAAGAGCTATGCCGTACTCGCGGAACTGCAACCTGCACGATTCGGAAAGCAGGTGGAACCGGAAGCATTTGTAGCCGAGCTGGTGCCACCTGCGCCTGTCGCCGACGCGGCAGGGCGGGACTCCGGCTCGCTCGCGCCGCCGGAACTTGCGCGCTCGCTCGCCGGGTCCCGCCCTGCCTCATCGGCGAAGGGGCAGACGCCGCCGCCCGCGGCAGTGAGCGCACCCACCATCGCGCCGGCGGCGCAGCAGCAGTTTGCGGAGGCGGTGCAGAAGCTGGGGGCGGGCGATTTTGCGGGCGCAAGGCCGATCCTGGAGCAGCTCATGGCCAGCGAGCCGACGCTCGCGGCGCCGGCGGTGGATCTCGGGATGCTGCACGCGCGCGAGCAGCGCTGGCCCGAGGCGGAGGCGTCGCTCGCCGAGGGTATCCGGCGCGACCCGAAGAACGTGGTGGCGCTCAACGAAATCGCGGCGGTACAGCGCGAAGCCGGCCGCTTCAAGGAAGCCGAGGCGAGCTATCGCCAGGCGCTCGATGCGGACCCGGCGCACTACCGCACGCACCGCAATTTCGCGGTGCTGCTCGACCTGTACCTGTGGCGCCCGGCCGAGGCGCTGCAGCACTGCGAGGCGTACCTCTCGAAGTCGGGTACCGCTGACCGCCAGGTGTCCGGTTGGATCGCCGAGCTCAGGCGTCGCGTCGGCGACGTCGCCCAGACCGCGGAGGTGCAGCCGTGAGCGCAACCGTACGGATTTTCGTCGCCCTGTTCTTCCTGGTCCCTGCCGCTCGCGCCGAAGAGCCGGCCACGGCGCCGCCGGCCGAGGAGCCGGCCGTCCAGGCCGACGCGCCGGCAAGGCCGACCATGGATCACCTGGAACTCGACCCCACCGCCATCACCGGCAACCGTGAACTGCCCAAGGTCATGGTAATCGTGCCCTGGAAACGCGCGGAGCTCGGCGACCTTGCCGGCAAGCCCGCCAACAGCCTCCTGAACGAGGTCCTCGAGCCGGTCGACCGGGAGGTTTTCCGCCGGGAACTGAGCTATTTCGAGGCCCTCGAGGCAAAACCCGAGACGTAGTCCCGGTTTTCATAACGCGCCAAACGGCAACCTAGCCCCCTTAAAGACCCACCTGGAGCAGCCCCCATGCACGCCCTGGACATCATCCTCAACTTCTTTCGCGAGGGCGGCATCTTCCTGTACCCGCTCGCCCTCGTGTGGGTCATCGGCCTCGTGATCGCGCTGGAACGGTTCGGCTTCATCATGCGCGTCGGGGCGGGAAACCGGCGCATGTGGTCGCAGGTCCAGCCGCTGCTGGAGGCTGGCCGGTTCCGCGACGTTGGCAATGCGGTCGCGAACTCCGATACCGCGCTCGCGCACATCATGCGCTACGGCATCTCGCGCATCCAGACCGCGCGCCGGCGCGACGACATCGAGAAAGCGCTGGAGGAGAGCCTGGTCGAGGTCATCCCGCGGCTCGAGAAGCGCACGCACTACCTCGCCTCGCTCGCGAACATCGGCATGCTGATGGGCCTGCTCGGCACGATCATCGGCCTGATCGGCGCATTCGCGGCGGTCGCCCAGGCCAATCCGGCGGAGAAAGCGAGCCTGCTCGCGGCCTCGATCTCGGTCGCCATGAACAACACGGCGCTCGGCCTCGTCACCGCGATCACGCTGCTGCTCGCGCACCTGTACCTGGAGACCAAGACCACCGAGATCGTGGACAGCCTCGAAGTCGCGTCGGTGAAGTTCCTGAACGCGCTCAACGAGAAGAAGATGGATCCCGAGTCGCAGCAGGATGCCGCGCGCCAGCCGCACCGCCCGATAGAAGCGGGAGTGAGGGGCGCCCGCGCATGAGCGGATCGCGCATTGCCCGGCGGCAGTCGCGCAACCACTCGCGCTACCGCGGCAGGAACGACATCAACATCGTCCCGATGCTGGACGTGATGGTGATCCTGATCTTCTTCCTGATCTTCACCGCGGTGTTCTCGAAGATGAACATCCTCGAGCTCAACCTGCCGACCGACGGCGGGCCCCCGCCCGAGTTGCCGGCCGTGCTGGAGCTGGAAGTGATCGTGCGCCAGGGCCTGATCGAGGTGGCCGACCGCAACACGGGGCTGCTGCAGTCGTTGCCCGACACTGCCGAGGGCGCCGATTTCGACGGGCTGTCGAACTACCTGCGCCGCGTGAAGATCCGCTTCCCGGACAAGAAAGACGCGACCGTCCTGCTCGAGGCGGACATCCCGTACGACACCATGGTGCAGACGATGGACACCATGAAGGCGTTCGACACGGTGATCGATGGCCAGCCCGTGCGCGGCGAGCTGTTCCCGCAGATCGCGATTGGCGACGCGCCGGCGTCCGCGCCGGCGGCGCGGGTGGCGCAGCGATGATTTCGGCGCGCCTCAGGCAGAACCGCAACAAGACCGGGCGCCGCAGGCGCGGCGCCGGCGCGGCCCACGGCATGTCCTCGCTGATCCCGATGATCGACATGCTGACGATACTCGTCGTCTACCTGCTGGTGCACGCGGCGGACTACGAAGTGCTGCCGAACTCGAAGAGCATCCAGATCCCGCAGTCGATGTCCGAGACCAAGCCGCGCGAGACCGTGACCGTCCTCATCACGAAGGAATCGCTGTTCGTGAACGGTGCCGAGCTCGCGCGCGTCGCGGACCTGCGCAAGCGCCCGGAGCCGGTCATCGAGCCGCTGCGCAAGGCGCTGCGCAGCGAGGCCGACAAGCGCGTGCTCAAGGACCGTGACGACCCGAGCTCGCACGAGGTCACCGTGCTCGCCGACAAGGACCTGCCGTACAGCTTCCTGAAGAAGATCCTGTCCACCTGCACGGCCGCGGAATACGGCAAGGTGTCGCTCGCCGTGCTCGAGCGTGAGCGCGCCTACCGCGGCGCCGGCGCGGTCTGAGGCCGCCCATGACCGCGATTGCAGCCAACTACCGGATCTTCGACCTGCCGTGGACGCCCGACGACGACGAGTCGCAGCGCCTGCGCAAGACCGCGCGGACCCTGCTCGTCGTATTCGCGGCGATCGGCATCCTGATCCCGCTGATCCCGATGTCCGAGCGCCCGAAGCCGGCACCGCTGCCCGCGGAAGTCGTCAAGCTCGTACTGGAACCGCCGCCTCCGCCGCCGAAGGTGGAGCAGAAGAAACCCGAGCCGCCCAAGCCGGAAACAAAGCCGGAACCGAAGCCGGTCCCGCAGCCCAAACCGGTGGACAGGCAGGCCGAGGCGCGCAAGAAGGCCGAGAAATCGGGCCTGCTCGCGATGAAGGACGAACTCGAGGACCTGCGCCAGGCGTTCGAGCCCACGCAGATGAGCTCGGCGCCCATGATCGGCAGGGTCGAGGGCGAGAGCCGCGCCGAGCGTTCGCTGGTCACGTCGCGCACCGGCGTCGGCAGCGGGGGCATCAACACCGGCAAGCTTTCATCCGGGTTCGGCAGCGGGCCGGGCAACCTCAAGGGCCATGCGGCGGGCACGGCCGCGCCGTCGTTCGCGGACCGGATCGGCGCGGATCGGGCCCAGGCGAGCCGCACGGGCTCGGGCGGCAAGGCCTCGCGCAGCCGCGAGGAGATCGAGATCGTCTTCGACCGCAACAAATCGGCGATCTACTCGCTCTACAGCCGGGCGCTGCGCGAGCAGCCCGAGCTGCAGGGCAAGGTCGTGGTCCAGCTCACGATAGCGCCTTCGGGCGAGGTCACCGATTGCCGCGTCGTCTCGACCGAGCTCAACGACGCCGAGCTCGAGAAGAAGCTGGTGGCGCGCATCCGCATGTTCCGCTTCGAGGCCCGCGACGTCGAGGCGATGACGACCACCAAGCCCATCGAATTCTTCCCGGCCTGAGCCCAAGCGGCTACCATTCGGCTCCAGCCTCGCAGGAGAGCCGGGAGCCGCCGTGCAGATCGGAAAGAACCGAGTCGTAACGCTCAACTACACCCTGCGCGACGAGCAGGGCACCGTCATCGACAGCTCGAGCGGCCGCGCCCCGCTCAGCTACCTGCACGGAAAAGGCAACATCATCCCCGGCCTGGAAGAAGCCCTCGACGGCAAGGTCGCCGGCGACACGCTGGACGTCACGGTGGCGCCGGAGCGCGCCTATGGCCCTCGCGACGAGCGCCTGGTGCAGATCGTGCCGCGCGCGCGCTTCGGCGACGCCCCAGGCCTCGCTCCGGGGTCGCAGGTGCGCACCAACGGTCCGCAGGGACCCCGCACGGTCACCGTGGTGCGCATCGACCCCGATTTCGTGACGGTTGACGGCAATCATCCGCTTGCCGGGCGCACGCTGCACTTCTCGGTCGAGGTGGCGGACGTGCGCAAGGCGACGCACGAGGAAGTCTCGCACGGCCACGCGCACGGTGCGGGCGGGCACCGTCACTAGCTGCCGCGGCCATTGCCGCAGGTCCTCCCCTTGATCCGGCGTAACAACCTCCAGTTCCCTGAAAAGGACGCGGCCCTCCGGGAGGACGTGCACGCGCTCGGCGGCCTCGTGGGCGAGGTGCTGCGCGACCAGGGCGGCGCGCGCCTGTTCGACCTCGTTGAAGGGGACCGCGTCGCCGCCATCGCGCGGCGCGACGGCGAGCCGGGCAGCGCGATCGAGCTCGTCGCCCGCACCGCGGACCGCGACGCGGCGGAGGCGCGCGACCTGATCCGCGCATTCAGCACCTGGTTCGAGGTCGTGAACCTCGCCGAGCGCGTGCATCGCGTGCGCCGCCGGCGCGAATACCTCGCGGACCCGGCGCACCCGCAGCCGGGCGGCATCGGCGACTGCATGGTGCGGCTGAAGGCAGCGGGCTATGACGCGCAGAGAGTGCTCGAACTGCTCGCCAACGTCACGATATACCCGGTCTTCACGGCGCACCCGACCGAGTCGACGCGGCGCACGATGCTGCGCAAGCACCAGCAGATCGCCGACCTGATGATCGAGCGGCTCGACCCCACGCTCACGCAATTCGAGCGCCGCTCGATCTGGGAGCGGATCCGCATGGAGGTGACGTCCGGCTGGCAGACGGAGGCGCACCCGCGCGAGCGCCTCACTGTGGCCGACGAGCGCGAGCACGCGCTGTTCTATCTCGCCGAGGTGATCTACCGGGTGGTGCCGGCGCTGTACGAGGAGATCACGCTGTGGATGCAGTCCGTGTTCGGCCTGCCGCCCGAACTCGGCCGCATGCCGCTGATCCTGCGCTTCGGCAGCTGGGTCGGCGGCGACATGGACGGCAATAGCGACGTGCATGCGAAGGTGATCCGCGAGACCCTGCACCGCCAGCAGCAGCGCGTGATATCGGCCTACTACCAGGAATGCCGCGCGCTCGCAGACAAGCTCTCGCAGAGCGCGGGACGGGTCAGCGCGAGCCCCGAGCTGGAGGCGCGCATCGCCGAATACGACATCATCGTGCCGAAGGCGCGCGAGGCGGCATCGAGCCGACACGACCGCATGCCCTACCGCATCTTCCTCGCACAGGTCGCGGAGCGGCTGCGGATCACCTACGACGGGCGCCCGAACAACTACGAGTCGTCGGACCAGTTCGTGCGCGACTTACAGCTTCTCGCCGCGAGCCTCGCCGCGAACCATGGCCGGCACGCCGGCCTGTTCCCGGTCGAGCGCCTGTTGTGCCGCGCACTGACATTCGGCTTCCACCTCGCGACGCTCGACGTGCGCCAGCACGCCTCGGTTCATCGCGAGGTCGTCGGCCAGGGCCTCGGGCTCGGAGACTGGTCCGCGACCCCGGCGGCGGTGCGCAGCAAGACCCTGTGCGAGTCGATCTCCCGCGATCGCGGCCCGACCGGGGCCTTCGATGCCACGGGGCGCCGCACGCTCGGGGTGTTCGAGGCGATGATGCAGGGGCGGCACAAGTACGGCGAGCGCGCGATTGGCGACTACATCGTGAGCGGCACGGAGTCGGCGGACGACGTTCTTTCGGTGCTGCTACTGGCGCGCTGGGCGAACATAACCGATCGCGAGAGCGGCGAGGTGCCGCTCGACGTCGTCCCGCTGCTCGAGACCGTGGGCGCGCTCGAAGGCGCGGGCGGCGTGCTGGGATCGCTGATCGCGGAACCAGGCTACCAGCGTCACCTCGCCGCGCGCGGCAGGCGCCAGACGGTGCTGCTCGGATTCTCGGAGAGCAACCAGGCGATCGGCATAGCGGGCTCCCGCCACGCCATTTACGAGGCGCAGGTCGAGCTGGTGGCCGCGGCAGCGCAGGCCGGGGTCGACCTCGCGCTGTTCTACGGCCGCGGCGGGCCGTCGAGCCGCGGCGGCGGCCCGATCGAGCGGCTGGTCGAGACGGCGCCGGACGGCGCGACGCGCGGGCGCCTGCGCGCGACGGAGCAGGGCGAGGGAATCATCAATGGCTACGGCCTCAGGCGCATCGCGCTGCGCAGCTTCGAGAAGGCGGTATACGCGGTCGCGATGGACCGCATCGAGACGCCGCGGGAGCCCGCGCGCGAGCGCGAGCTGCGCTCGCTCATGGGCACGATCGCCGGTGCCAGCCGCGCGCGCTATGAGGCCCTCGTGCACGGGCAGCACGGGTTCCTGCGATTCTTCCGCGAGGTGACGCCGATAGACGTCATCGAGCACATGCAGATCGGCGGCCGCGCCGCCTGGCGCGAGGACGGGACGGACGGTGCCGCGCTGCCCGTGCCGTGGATCTACGCGTGGATGCAGAGCCGCCACGTACTGCCCGGCTGGTTCGGCATCGGCAGCGGTCTCGAGGCGGCCGCGCGCGAGCATGGCCCCGCCGCCGTCGAGCGGGCGATCGCCGACTGGACCTTCCTCTGGAACCTGATCGAGGACGTCGAGCTCGACCTGGTGCGCGCGGACCTCGACATCGCGGCCCAGTACGAGCGTCTCGCCGCAGGCGACGTGTCCGCGATCGCCGCCGAGATCCGCCGCGAGCATGCGCTCGCTCGGCAGTGGGTCACCTCCATGCACGGCGAACAGAACCTGCTCGACGGCCGCCCCGCGCTGCAACGCGCGGCGATCCTGCGCGCTCCCTACGGAGACCCGCTGCACCTCATGCAGGTGGACCTGCTGCGCCGCTGGCGGGCGGACGGCCGCCGCGATCCCGCACTCTACGATGCGCTGCTGGCGAGCGTCTCGGGAATCGCTCTCGCCCTGCAGGCGACCGGCTGATGGCCGCGGAACGCAGCGTCTGCGTCTACTGCGCCTCGAGCCGCGCCTGCGACGGCGCGTACAACGACGTGGCGCGCTCGCTCGGCGGCATCCTGGCCGCCGCCGGCTGCACGGTCGTCTACGGCGGCGGCCGCTCGGGCTGCATGGGCGCGCTGGCGGACGCCGCGCTCGCCGCGGGCGGGCGCATCGTGGGCGTCATCCCACGCTTCATGGCGGACCTCGAGTGGGGCCACGACGACCTCACCGAGCTGCACGTCGTCGAGGACATGCGCACGCGCAAGCACGAGATGCTGGCGCGCGCCTCCGCCGTCGTCGCTCTCGCGGGCGGCACGGGCACGCTGGAGGAGCTGTTCGAGGCGATCACGCTCAAGCGGCTCGGCCTGTTCCTGGGCCCGATCGTGATCGTGAACACGCGCGGTTACTACGACTCGCTGCTCGCACAGCTCGGCGCGGCGGTCGCCGAGCGCTTCATCGACGCGCGCCACGAGGGCATGTGGACGGTGGTCGCCGGGCCCGGGGACGTGCTGCCCGCGATCGAGTCGGCCGCAGCCTGGGGCGCGGAAGCCCGCGATTTCGCCGTGGTGCGCTGAATCGGATAAAATCCGGGCATGAGCAACGAACGCCCCGCCGACCCGCAGATGAGCGCCGATGCGCTCTACCGCGAGGACGTCTTCTCCGACCAGCGCGTCGGAACCATCCGCCGCATGACGCCGGTACAGTCCGACGGCAGCGACGATCCCGCGCGAGCGCTGGTCTTCGTCGGCCAGGCGACGGTGATGACGCCGATGGGCTCGCTGCCCCTGTCGTTCGAGCTGCCCGCGAAAACGCTGGCAGAGGCCGTGGACCAGTTCGGGCCGGCCGCGCAGCAGGCGATCGAGGAAGCCGCGCGCGAGCTGCAGGAGCTGCGCCGCCAGGCGTCGTCGTCCATCGTGATACCGGAGGCGGGCGCCGCCTCGCTGAAGGGCATGGGGGGAAAAGGCGGCTTGCAGATCCCCTGACGCGGGAAAAGGGGACAGTCACCTTTAGCCAGTCACCTTTAGCGAGATGACTTCCTTCCTCGATGGCCGCGTGGCGCTGTAGGTGACAGTCCCCTTCGTGCCTCCGACTAGTGCAAGTGGGTGGCCAGCCAGTCCTGGACTTCGTGGTAGAAATACCGACTGTCCTCGCCTTTCAGGATCCAGTGGTTCTCGTCCGGAAAGATCACGATCCGGCTCTCGACCCCCTGGCGCTGCAGCACCGTGAAGAACTCGAGCCCGTTGTTGTAGGGCACGCGGAAGTCTTTCTCGCCGAAGGTCAGCAGGATCGGTGTCTTCAACTTCTTCGAGTGCCAGAAAGGGCTTTGCGCCTGCCACGTCGAAATGCCGCTCCAGGGCGGCCCGCCGAGGTTGCGCTCGCGCGAGTACGCCACGTCGCTCGTGCTCCACTGCGTCTTGAGATCGTAGAGACCCCCGTGGCTCACCAGCGCCCGGTAGCGGTCGGTCGTGACCGCGAGCCAGTTCGTGAGATGGCCGCCGTAGCTTGCGCCGCCTGCGACCTGGCGGCTCGAGTCTATGAATGCAAAGCGCCGAATCGCCACGTCCGCGGCCTGATTGATCTCGTCGGCCGGACCTTTCAGCGGGTCGCCCTGGATCGCCTGCGCGAACGCCTCGCCGAAGCCGGTCGACCCCGAGTAGTTCGTCATCAGCACGACGTATCCCGGCGCGGCCAGCAGGTGGCAGTTCCAGCGGTAGGAGAAATCGTCCTTGTACATACCGTGCGGGCCGCCGTGGATCAGCACGAACAGCGGATATTTCTTCGCAGGATCGAAGCCGGGCGGCAGCGCGATGAGACTGTGGATGCGCCGGCCGCGCTTGCTTTCGAACCAGAATTCCCGGACTGGTTGCCAGTCGATCGCCGCGACGCGCTCGGCGTTGAAGGCCGAGAGCGCGTCGCGCGCGCCATCCCGGGGATCGATGCGCACGACTTCGGCAGGGCTGACGGCACTGCCCCAGTTCGCGACGATGACCGGCGCAGCCGCCGTGCCGCCGACCTGCAGGCCGCCGAGGACGCCGGCCTCGAGCCGCCCGACTTCGTGCACTTCGCCGCCGGCCGCGGGCACCGAGAAGAGCCGGTCATGGCCTTCATCCTCTGCAATCAGGTAGACGGTCGCGCCGTCCGGACCGAGCTCGAAATGCCCGACCGAGCGCCTGAATGGGAATGACACGGGCTTCGCGGCCACGCCGGCCCATTCGAACCGCACCAGGCGGTCGTCGTTGTAGACGTGCTTCGTCAGCGGGCCCGAGCGAGCGAACAGCCACTTGCCGTCAGGCGAGAATGCCGGCTCCGCGTAGCTTGCCTCGTCGCCCGTCAGGCGCTTCGGTTCGCCGCCGCCCGCGGGCAAGGCGTACAGCGACTGCTGCACGTCGGCGCGCGCAGAGCGGTCGCGGTCCGTCGTCGCCGTAAAGACGATGCTGTCGCCGTCGGGGCTCCACGCGGCATCGATCTGGTCGCCGTCGTTGTCGAGGTCGCCGCCGTAGCCGCGCGAGTTCCGCAGCGCGGTGCCCGCCAGGAGGTCCGGTGCCGCGGAGTCATCGCCGAGTACCTGAAGCATCAATGTCGGGCGGCGCTCGTCGAGCCAGCGGTCCCAGTGGCGGATCGGGAACTGGTCGAAGGCGCGCGCGTTGTACTTACGCGACTTGTTCTCCTCGATCCGCTGCCTGTTGTCGGCGTCGGTCAGCGCGCCGGGCCACGTCATGCTCGAAAAGAGAATCGCCCGGCCGTCCGGCCGCCAGACGGGACGGGACGCGCCGGTCGCAGCGTTCGTGACCCGCTCGGCCTCGCCGCCGCCCGCGATGTCGAGCACGTAGATCTGCGATTCGTCCCGGCCCTCGCGCTTCGCGGCAAACGCAATGCGCCGCGAGTCCGGGCTCCAGGCGACGCCCGACTCGCCGCCGTTCGTGAACGTGAGGCGCCGGGGCGGCGCGCTGCCGTCGGCAGGCACCAGCCAGAGGTCGCTCGCCTTGGCGCTGTCATCGTAGGCGGGCTCCGCGACCGGGACCACCACGAGCCTGCCATCGGGCGAGAGCGCCGGCGTGCCGACCCGCTTCATGAGCCAGACGTCCTCGTGCGTGATGGCGTGCTTCGCGGCTGCGTCTTCGGCACCGGCGGCCGTGGCCGCGAGACCGAGTATCGCCAGCAATCCGATCGCTTTCATGCGTTACCTCACGAGCGCCACTGGCGCGCGCACACGTTCTGGAGCAGCCACGGCTGGTCGGGAACCAGGTCCTCGCTGAACAGCTCGCCGCGGCCCTGGAGCGGCGTCCAGTCGGTATAGGCGCCGACGAGCGAGCCGAGGTAGGGCCGCGCGGTCTCCAGCACGGAACGGAAGTCGAGCTGGTCGGCCTCGCGCAGGCCTTCGCGCGGATTGCGGATCGCCCAGATCATCGCGCCAAGCGCGCCGGCCGCCACCTGCAGGCAGGTCGCATTGGTATACGGGACGTGCTTGCGGGCTTCGGCGATCGAAAGCTGCGACCCGAACCAGTAGGCATTCCTGCCGTGGCCGGCAATCAGCACGCCGAGTTCGTCCATCCCGGTCACGATTTCCGCGCGAATGATCCGGCGCGTCGGCTGCAGCGACCAGCCGCGGCCCTCGAGCTCCAGCGTCGAGAGCATCGCGTCGTCGCAGGGGTGGTAGACGAACATCACAGTCGGGCGGTATTCGAACTTCGTGCCTTGCCGCAGCGACAGGTAGTCAGCGATCGAAAAAACCTCGTCGTGAGTCATCAGCAGTCCCTGGAAGCCGCCCGAGGAGGGCAGCCAGCTGCGCGCGTAGGTCGCGCCGCCGGGCCGGTGCAGGTAGACCGAGCCGCAGCGCGGGCGGTGCCAGTGCGAACCCGTCGGCTTCTTGGGTTCCGCGGTCCCGAGCGAAAGTTCGGAAGGCTGCATGAGCTCGTCCACGAAACCGTCGATCGACCAGGTGTTGACGAACTCGTTCGGGCGCTTGGGACGGTCGGTGGCCTGGGTGTCACGCTCGGAGACCTGGATCAGCGTGACGCCGAGTCCCTGCGCGAGCGCGGCCCAGCCAGGCTGGTCGAGGGGCGCATCTACCGCCCTGCCGAGGCCGCTCGCGAGGTCGAGCAGCGCCTGCTTCACGAAGTGCGAGACGAGGCCCGGGTTTGCCCCGTGGTCCACCACCGCCGTCGGCGCATCGGGCGCAAGCCGCCGCCCAAGCTTGAGCATGTCCTCGCGGGTGCGGAAATTGGTGCGCTCGCGCATGGTCAGCATCGGGTTGTCGAAGACGCCCGGCCAGGGCTCGATCGAGGTATCCACGTACATCACGCCGTGCGCGGCGCACCACTCGACCAGGTCGAGGCTCGAGACGTCCACGGAGAGGTTCAGCAGCATGTCGCCTGACTTCAGGCGCCGGCGCAGCTCGCGCTGGTAAGTCGAGGGCTTCAGGTGGCAGTGCACGAACCGGGCCTGGTTGGCGGCGGCGAGCGCGCGGCCCTGTTCGCTCGCCTCGAGCACCGTGAGGCCGTCCTCGGGCAGGACGAGATGGCGGCGCAGGAGCGGCAACATGGCCTGGCCGATGCTGCCGCAACCGACCATCAGCACGCGGCCGGAAAAATCGGCAGTTTCTAGTCGCGGTCCCCCCACAGGGTGACCCTAGCAAAGTGCCGGCCGTGCTGCACCTTGGTGCATAATCCCGTGCCATGAATGCCGGAAATTTTTCGCGCGGCTTCCTGGTCCTCGCCGCCCTGGCGCTCGGCGCCGCGTTCGCGGCCGGCCTGCCCCGTACGCCCGCACCGAAGGATGTCGAGCTCTATTTCATTTCGCCTGAGGACGGCGAGAAGGTCGCGAGCCCGGTGACGGTCCGATTCGGCCTGCGCGGCATGGGCATCGCGCCCGCCGGCGTCGCGACGCAGAACACGGGCCACCATCACCTCCTGATCGACGTGGCGCCGCCGCCGCCCGACCAGCCGGTCCCCGCCGATGCGAATCACCTGCACTTCGGCAAGGGCCAGACCGAAGCCTCCATCGAGCTCTCGCCGGGCAAGCACACGCTCCAGCTCCTGCTCGCGGATCACCTGCACATTCCGCACGACCCGCCGGTGATGTCGAAGCCGGTCACGATCACCGTCCAGTAGTCCGGGAGAACGCCTGATGCGCCGCCTTGCAGTGCTGTGCCTGCTGCTGCCGCTCGCAGCTTCCTGCGAGCGACAGCCCGAATACGACCTCGTGGTGCGCGGCGGAACCGTCTACGACGGTTCAGGCAGCGCCGGATATGCCGGGGAGGTGGCGATCCGGGGCGACCGCATCGCCTACGTCGGAACGGCAGCGCCCGGTCGCGCGAAGCGCGAGATCGACGCGACCGGCAAGGCAGTCGCGCCCGGCTTCATCAACATGCTCTCGTGGTCCACCGAGTCGCTGCTCATCGACGGCCGCGGCCAGGGCGAGCTGCGCCAGGGCGTGACGCTCGAGGTGATGGGCGAGGGCGAGTCGATGGGCCCCCTCACCGGGCAAATGAAGCAGGACCTCGTCGCCCAGCAGGTCGACCTCAAGTACCCGGTCGAATGGACCACGCTCGGTGAGTACCTCTCGCTGCTCGAGAAGAAGGGCGTTTCGATGAACGTCGCCTCGCTCATTGGCGCCGCGACGGCGCGCATCAACCTGCTCGGCGCGGAGGACGTGGACCCGACGCCGGATCAGCTCGCCGCCATGCAGGGACTGGTGCAGCAGGCGATGGAGGAAGGCGCGCTCGGCGTCGGTTCGGCGCTCATCTACGTGCCGGGCACCTTCGCGGAAACGGACGAGCTCGTGGCGCTCGCGTCGACCGCGGCGCGCTGCGGCGGCATCTACATGACGCACATGCGCAGCGAAGGCCGCGGCCTGGTCGAAGCGATCGACGAGACCATCGACATCTCGCGCCGCTCCGGCGCGCCGGCCGAGATCTACCACCTGAAGGCGGGCGGCAGGGAGTACTGGCCGAAGATGGACGACGCGCTTGCCCGAATCGAGGCGGCACGGCGCGAGGGGCTGCGCATCACGACGGACATGTACGCGTACAACGCGGGCGCGACCGGACTCGACGCCTCCATGCCGCCCTGGGTGCAGGCCGGCGGCAACGCGGCCTGGTTCTCCCGGCTGCGCGACCCCGCGATCCGCAAGAAGGTGCTCGCCGAGATGCGCTCCGACGACACGGACTGGGAGAACCTCCTGCGCGCCGCCGGCGGGGCCGAGAATCTCCTGATCGTCGAGCTGCGCAAGCCCGAGCTCAAGCAGTACACCGGCAAGACGCTCGCCGAGATCGCCGCAATGCGCGGCAAGAGCCCCGAGGAGACGGCGATGGACCTTGTCGTCGAGGACGAAACCCGCGTCGGCACCGTGTATTTCCTCATGTCCGAGGAGGAGGTGGCGCGCAAGGTCGCGCTGCCGTACATGCATTTCGGTTCCGACGCGGCCGCGCAATCCGCCGAGGGCGTGTTCCTGAAGAGCGGCGCGCACCCGCGCGCCTACGGCAATTTCGCGCGCGTGCTCGGCAAGTACGTGCGCGACGAGAAGCGGACGACGCTCGAGGATGCGATCCGGCGCCTGAGCTCGGACCCGGCCGCCGTGCTCAACCTGAAGGATCGCGGCAGCCTCAAGCCGGGATACTTCGCCGACGTCGTCGTGTTCGACCCGGCGACGATCCAGGACCACGCGACCTACACGGAGCCGCACCAGTACGCGACCGGCGTGTCCGACGTGATCGTCAACGGACAGCTCGCGCTGGCGGACGGCGAGCCGACGGACGCGCGGCCCGGCCGCTTCGTGCGCGGCCGCGCCTGGAAAGGCGCCGAGGGCGGTGGCTGCCGCGCGACGGCCGCCGACTGGGACTGGCCGCCGGTGCGCTGACTTTGCCCGTCGAGTTCCTCATCTTCGGCGCGACGCTCGCCTGCGTCGCCGTATTCCACCGGCGGGCGTTGCCCATTGCCGCCGCGGGACTGCTGGCGGTCATCGCCTACCAGTGGCTGTTCTCGTCATTTCCCGCGGGGCCGGGCGCATCGGGCCTGGTCGCGCACCTTGCGCACGAGTGGGTGGTCCTGGCCAACCTGTTCCTGCTGCTCGTCGGTTTCGCGCTGCTGGCTGCCCACTTCGAGCAAAGCGGCCTGCCGAAGGCGCTTCCGCACTACCTGCCGGACAACTGGACCGGGGCGCTCGCGCTGCTCGCCATCGTGTTCGTGGCATCCGGTTTCCTCGACAACATCGCCGCGGCGCTGATCGGCGGCGCCGCCGCGCATACCCTGTTCCGCGGGCGCGTGCACGTCCGCTACCTGGTCGCGGTCGTCGCGGCCTCGAATGCCGGCGGCGCCGGCAGTGTCCTCGGCGACACCACGACGACCATGATGTGGATCCACCACGTGCCGCCGATCCACGTGCTGCACGCCTATATCGCGGCGATCGTCGCGTTCCTGGTGTTCGCGCCGCCCGCCGCCCGCGCGCAGCAGCGATTTGCGCCGATCGTGCGTGAGAGCCCGACCGGGCTCGTCATCGACTGGGCCCGCGTGGGCATCGTCGGGCTGGTCATCGCGAGCGCGGTCGCCGCGAACGTGAGCGCGAATTTCGCCGCCCCGGGTCTCGCCGACCGTATCCCGGTCATCGGCTTCGCCGTTGCGGTCTCGCTCGCGATTTCGACCGCCTGGCGCAGGCCGGACTGGAGCATCCTGCCGGGCGCAGCGTCGGGATCCGTGTTCCTGCTGTGCCTGGTCGCCCTGGCTTCGCTCATGCCGGTGCAGTCGCTGCCGGAACCGTCCTGGCAGAGCGCCCTTGCCCTTGGCTTCGTATCGGCCTTCTTCGACAACATCCCGCTCACGGCGCTCGCGCTGAAGCAGGGCAACTACGACTGGGGCGTGCTCGCATACTCCGTCGGCTTCGGCGGCTCGATGATCTGGTTCGGCTCGTCGGCGGGCGTCGCGATCGGCAACATGTTTCCCGAGGCACGCTCGACCCGGAAATGGCTCGGTGAAGGCTGGCTGGTGGCGCTCGGCTACGTGGCGGGCTTCGCCGTGCTGCTCGCGGCGCTCGGCTGGAACCCCGAGCCCTAGGGAAGCCCCGCGATGCGCGCCACGAACTCGCGCGCATCGGTCTCTGCGCGCCGGATGTGGCGCCACGGCCGCTCCAGGCTGTGTCCCGGAAAGCGCGCGAGAATACGGGCCGTTTCCCCGGCGCCGAGACCGTAGCCGGCGATCCAGCGCTCGCGCTCGTCGATCGGGGCAACCCGCTCGATGGAGCGCAGCATGTCGAGCAGGTCGTAGTCCGCGGGCGGCGTCCCGGCAATGTCGCGCCCGAACCGGCAGCCGTGCGCGAGGTCGATGACGTGGAATTGCGCCGGGTCACGCGGCGGCACGGTCACCATCACGTTCGCGGCATAAAAAGCCCCGTGCGCGACTCCGCAGGCGTGCATCCGGCGCGCGGTCGCGAACAGCGGCGCCAGGTCTGGCACGACCCCCGGGCTCGCCAGCAGCATCTCCTTGAGCGGCACGGCGGAGGGGATCTCGCGCGTGACCAGGATCTCGTGCCAGCCGTGCCTGCGGTTGTGGCCGTGCGACCAGGACAGCGGTTCCGTGCAGGGCACGCCGCTCGCGTGCAGCTGCTCGAGCAGGCGAAACTCGCGTTCAGCCCGGTAGGGCACGAACCAGTGGCGGACGGGATCGAGGAATCCGCGGCGCCGGTACATCTTGTTGAAGGCGCGGGTTCCGTCGGCGAGCGGCTCCGCCCAGATCAGGGTCCCTGCCTCGGCCTTGACGAGCGTCTGCTGGCCGGACGCCGGCAGGATCATCCGGCCGCGCCGTCCTTCACCAGCAGCGCGAACCGGTGACCCGACGCGATGCGGTTGAGCGGCGGGGCCGCAACCAGCCGCCAGCCTGATTCGCGCGCGAGTTCCTCGACCCTGCCTTTCGTCATCGTCATCTTCGGCGGCTTCCTGTCGAATGGGTGCCGCATGCGTCGCGTCAGGTTCTTGAGCGAGTAGTGGTCGAAGTAGGTCACGATGATGAAGCGCCGCGAGACCCGCATCAGCTCGCGGAACAGTCGTTCGCGCTCGGCAGCCGTCGGCAGGTGGTGGCAAAGGCGAATGCAGATCGTGCCGTCAACCGCTGCGTCGCGCAGCGGGATGTGGAATGCCGAGGCCGTCATCCAGGCGCGCGGCACCGCCAGCGTCGAGGTCGCCCGGGCATAGCGGATCTGGCCGATCGCGATGTCCGACTCGATGATGAAGTCCACGCTGTCGGCGAACGCGGGCGTGATCCGCCCGCCACCGCATGGCAGCTCCAGGATGACTTTCGAGTGGCCGACTCTTGCCAGGTGGCGGCGGATCAGCCGCCACTCCTGGCGCGTGCCAAAGCGCTTGTGGACCTTGCGCTGGTAGCCATGGTTGTAGGCCGCCGCCCTTTCGATCGTCTGATACTCGGCCTGATAGGCCTCGCTGGTCTGCTCCTGCCGCGGCGCCCCCCAGGTGCCGGAAGTGCCGCGCACGGCGAGCATTGCCACGCCGTCGTCCAAGCCGTAGCGCGCTGCGCAGCCGGCGCAGCGCAGCGCGTCGGGCTCGGCCACCAGCGACCCGGTGCAGACCGGACAGGCGAGCAGGTGGGCGATCGCAGTCACGCCTTCGGGCTGCCGCGCCGTTCCGGTCGGGGCGGCAGTCGCTTGACCCGTCATCGAGTCGTACCCCCTGAAACGAAGATTATCCCCTGGTCCAGCGACCCGTGCACGCTCGTCGTTGCGAGCACGGCGTCCAGCGCCTGGCGCGGCGCGAGGCCCGCGACCGACCCATGCACGACAATGGACGAAGCTTCCTGGCGCAATGCCGGCGTCGCGAAGACGACTTCGCACCCGAGCTCGCGCCCGGCCCACGCGAGGAACTCCGCGAGCGGGCGGCCGTCGATGTCGATCGCGGGCGCGGTCGAGGCGAGCCATTCCCAGGTCTCGCCATATCGCGGAGCCGGCCGCCGCTCGACGTCGCCGCTGGCGGCGATCAGGAGCTGTTCGCCTGCCTCGCCCTGGACGACGGCACCGGCGCGCGAGCGCCATTCGACGCGGCCCTCGCGCACCCGCAAGCGCACGGCGGCCCCGTCGATGCGCACTTCGTACTGAGTGCCGAGGTGGCGAACGACGCCGGCCGGCGTCTCGACGAGAAACCGCGCGCTGCCCTGGCCGCGGGGCCCGGCGTCCACGTAGAGCGTGCCGCGCTCGATGACGATACGGTCGGCCGCCGCGAGACGGACGCGCGTGTCATGGTCGAGGCGCGCCGAGGCGATGCCGGGAAGGGAGAGGCCCGCACGGCCGTCGGAACCGGTCTCGAGCGACTGGCCGGCTTTCAGCTCGAGTCCTGCCCCGGCTGGCTTCCAGCCCTGGAGCCAGCCCCCGCGCACGCGTACGTCGTTCAGCGCGACCGCCATCGTGCCGACCGGACCGCCGGCGCTTCCCGACTGCGATGCGACGAGCCACAGGCCGACCACCGCGGCGACGATGCTTGCGGCCATCGCGAGCACGGTGTTGCGGCGGCGCGCCCCCCGGCGCTCCGAGACCAGCGCGCGCCACTCCCGGCGCAGGTGCTCGCGGGTGGCGCGTTCGATCGCACTCGGCACCGGCTCGCGCCGGCCTGCCGCCTGGAGAACCCTTGCGATGTCCGCTTCGTCGTTCATGCCGTTTACCTCAGGCCCCGAGGCCGGCTGCGATGTCTGCGGCCTCGGCGCCGAATACCTGCTCCAGTGCCTCGCGAAACGCGATGCGCGCGCGCGCCAGCAGCGACTGGGCGGCGATCGTGCCGATGCCGAGCCGCGCGCCGATTTCCTCGACCGAGCTCCCTTCCATGTACTTCCACTCGAGCGCGTCGCCGTAGTTCGCCGGCAGGCGGTCGAGCACGACGCGCACGAGCCGGCCGACCTCGTCACGACCGTAGGCTTTCACGAGGTCGTATTCCTCGGGAGCCTCGATTGCCTCGATCGCGGAGCGCAGCTCCGGGCGGTCATCGATCAGCACGATGTGTCGCTGGTGGCGCCGCCGCGACCGGATATAGTCCACGGCATCGCGACGGCAGATCTGGCAGATCCAGGTGAACAACGCGGACTCGCCGCGAAAATCCCCGATCCGGCGCATCACCTTGGCGAGCGTCGTTTGTACGACCTCCCGGGCCGCCTCGACATCCCCGTTGAGCCGGGGCAGCGCGAACCTGTAGACGCGCGCGAAATAAGCGTCGAAAAACGCTTCGAATGCGCGCTCGTCGCCCGCCAGCATGCGGCGAATCAGTTCTTTCTCGTCTGTCATGTCCCGATACGCACCGCGCGGCGGCGTTCGCAGGTTTGACGGCACCGTCGCGAGCGGCCAATCGCGATCGCGCGGCCATCGTAGCAGCAAGGCCCGGGGGCCCGACAGCAGGAACCGGTCGGGGATGGCCACCCGCAGGCGCCGGGCCAGCCGGGGGTGGCTTGGCATGTGCCGCAGATGGAAGGACCTCGGGTTCAGCCAGAACCGGCTCGTGCACGTCACCGCCGAAGCGCCTGATTCCGCGCTCACGGTCAGAAGCTGCGCTTGGTCTGGATTAGGAGCTGCACCTTGTCGATCGATGAATCGCCGTCCAGCGGATAGGCGATGTCGATGTGCAAAACGTTGCCGAGCGCCGAACGCGTGCTGCCGAGGCGCAGACCAAAGCCGACATCCTTCAGCAGACCCAGGTTTTCGGTCGGTCCAAACCTGGAATCGCCCCAGGCACGCCCCAGGTCGAAAAACACCGCAGCGCCGACGTCAGCTAGCTTCCACAGCGAGTACTTGGTGAAGTAGCGTTGTTCGATGGTCACCAGCGCAGTGGCGCTGCCCGTCTGGTAGCGCAGCGGATAGCCGCGCAACCCGTTGTCGCCGCCCAGCGTGAGTTCGTGGTCGGCATCGAGATCGTGACCCGCCGAGCCGAATGCACCTGCGTAGAAGACACCATTTCGACCCGCTGGATGGTAGTAGCGCATGCTCGCCGACAGCAGGCTGTCCACCGGCGATCCGCTTTCCACCCTGCTCGTGAGCGCAGCGTCCGCGAACAGGGTGTCGTCGAGGCCGAGTCGCCAGCCGCGGGCCGCATCCGCGTGAAACAGCAGCGCGTCGCGGTCGGCGCCGAGGGCGGGGGTGGACCAGCCGACCTCGAAAGCGTATTGCAGGCCGAAGGCCTGGTCTTCCGTTCGGGCAATCTGGTCGCGATTCCGCGTGGTCTCGAAGTCGTCCTGCACGCCCTCGATGCGCAGGAAGGGATAGTCGAGGAGGCGATCCTCGGGCAGCACCGCGGGGGCATCCTCGTCCGGTGTCACGCTGAAGGTCGCGTGCTCGCGGCGCACGCCGAAAATCGTGCGCCTCACCCAGCCTTGCTGCAGGCCGGCCGAGCGGCCGAAGCGAAGCTCCGCAAAATCTGCGTCCCGACCGTAGCCTGCGACACGTTCGCCGAGGCGATACACGGGTTCGATCGTCTCGTCATGGGCGAGCGACATGCCCGTGCCCCAGTGGCTGTCGAGCGAAAAAAACGGCCGCTCGAGCATGACGCTCCAGCCTTGGCCGTCGTTGCTGTCGCGGTATGCGAGATCGTCGACCCAACGGCTGCCGGCGACGTTGGGATCGTGCCAGTGCAGCGTCGAGGATGTGCGGTCCGGATCGGTGGTCACCGCGAACGACAGCTGCTTGCCGAGTCCGAGCAGGTTCAATTCCTCGAGCTTGATACCGCCGGAATTGGCACCGCCACTGCGCCCGAAGGCGAAACCGGGATTGGTCGTCCAAACCTCGTGCGCCGAAACCTCCAGCGTGGCGGCGCCGTCCTTGCAGGCGAGCGCACGCACGGCGGGTTCGCGGATGTAGCGGAGGTCGCGCAGGTTGCGCAGCGTCTCGTCAATCTGGCGTTGCGAGACCGGGTCGCCGGCGCGGAACAGGAGCTGGGCCTCGATGGCGGAATCCTTGGAGTCTATGTGCAGGCGGTCGGCCCAGCGGTACAGTGCGGGAAGATCCGGCTCGTCCTCGAAGATCGGGAGCTGGCGCACGTCTATGGAACGGATCACGTAGCCCTGCGCCTCGAGCTCGGCGATGGGCGGGCAGGGGGCCGCCGAGGCGCCGTCGTCGGCTTCGTCCGCCGCGGCAGCGCCGCTGCAGGCGAGAACGACGCAGCATGCGAGGCTGGCCGCCTTCATCGGGGGGTAACCGCCCCGGCCATCGACCGGCCGGCTTCGCCGGACGGCAGGTAACGCCCGCCCTCGAAGAGATCGTATGCGGTCTGGTAATAGGCGATACCGAGGCGTTCCAGCGCCGGGTCGGGTGCGGCCGCCATGTAGCTGTCGTTGCCCGGGTCGTAGCGGAAGGTCGCCACTTTCCTGCCGAGGCCGAACACGACCAGGTGGCCGTCGCGGTAGATCGCGACATCGTGGTTGTGATTGAAGAACGCGATGCGGCCATCGGCCGGCGCACGGAGCGCGTCCTGGCCGAAGAACGGCGCCTCGTAGGGAAGCCCGAGCAGGCCAAGGACGGTCGGCGCGATGTCGATCTGGGTCATCAGCGCGTCATTGCGCTGCGGCACGATGTGCTTCGGCGCCCACATCATGAGCGGGATCTCGTAGGTCCGAAGCGGGATGTCCTCGGCACCGTACACGCGCGCGCCGTGGTCGGCCGCTACGACGAAGATCGTGTCGTCGAACCAGGCGTGGCCGCGCGCGTCGCGCAGGAACTTGCCGAGGGCGTAGTCCGCATAGCGCACGCCGGCCGCGCGGCCACCGCCCTCCGGCGGGATGCCCTCGGCCTCGAGCCCCGCGCGGAAGGTGAAGGGCTTGTGGTTCGACGTCGTCATGATGATCGAGAAAAAGGGCTCGCCGCCGGCGTGCAACCGGTCGTAGTAGTCGAGCGCGTGGTCGAACAGGTCCTCGTCGGCGACGCCCCAGATGTTCTCGAAGCGCACCTTGTCGATTGCGCGACGGTCCTCGACGTCGAAGCCGTTGTCGCCGAAGAACGCGTTCATGTTGTCGAAATAGCCATAGCCGCCGTACAGGAAGCTCGTCCGGTAACCGAGCGAGCGCATGACGGCGCCCCAGTTCGCCACGTTCTCGAATCCCGGCCGCCTCAGGATCGACACCGTCGGGATCGGCGGGATCGAGGAAGCAAATGCCTCGAGGCCGCGCACCGTGCGGGTGCCCGATGCATAGGCATGGCGGAACCACAGGCCCTGCTGCGCGAATGCGTCGAAATTCGGCGTCAGGTCGCGTTCGGAACCGTACAGCCGGCTGAATTCGGCGCCGAAGGATTCGCTCGAGACGAGGATGACGTTGAGCTTTCCGAGCCCGTCAGCCCGGGCGGGGAATGCGCGGTCGAGCCGGCCGTCGGCCAGACGGGTGAGGCGTCCGCCGCCGCGCGCGAGGGACCGCGTCACCAAGGCGAGGTTCGCGCGCGGATCCGCACTCGCGTAGTTCGACCGGTAATCGATCTCGTTGGTGAGCGCCGCGCGCACAAAGCTGCTGATCCCATTCTGGGCGAGCTCGTTCTCGGCGCGGTTGTCCCCGCTCGAGAGCAGGTCGGTCGACCAGAAGAACGCCGCGAGGACCGCCGCCCCGATCCAGGCGGCGAGGGGCAGCCAGCGCTTCATGCTCCCGTCCCGTCCGGGCCGGGCATCCAGCGCCGCATCGCATGGACGCCGGCGGTCGCGATGAGCGCAGCGGCGATCGCCGTGCGCACGACCGGGTATTCCGTCCACACGTCGCCCACGACCTCGGTCGGATAGGCGAGATAGTCGAACGCGACGAGGTTGAAGCGAGCGTCGAACTCCTGGAAGAAATAGCGCTCGACCACGGCCAGGAAGACCATCGCGAAGAGTGTCAGCCAGCTGCCTGCCGAGACCAGGATGCGATTGCCGCGGGAGCGCATCCAGCGGTCGGAAATGAGCGCGAGGTAGAGGGCGAAGGGCGCGAACGCGTAGAGCGTGACGACCAGGTCGTTCAGCAGCCCGCGCAAAAGGACCGAAGGCAGTTCAGCGGCAGTGACGCCGTCGGCGAGGCCGAACTGCCACCAGAGCGTCGCGCGCAGCGCCGCGCCGATGATGAGGCTGGCCACGGCAAGCGCGGCCAGCGGCCGGAATCGATGAGACATGCCCGGTTGGACGACGGCAGGCAGCCTCGTCAATCGTTCGCCGGCGAGGCCTCAAAATTCCCAAAGAACGCCGATCGAGGGCACGACCGGGAGCCAATCGCTCGATTTCGTGGCGAAGCCCGTCCCGCCCGCGCCGTCATCGACCAGGACCAGCCGCTGGCAGCAGGTATTGCCCTCGTTGACGGCGTTGGCGACCTCGAAGGTGACGGCCAGGCTGCCGACCGAGAGGGGCTTGCGGTATTCAGCGCGCAGGTCGAGCGTCGCGCGGACCGGGAATCGGTCGGTATTGCGGCCGCCCAACGCATCGCCTTCAATGCGGGTCGCCGGCCAGCCGCGGTGGCTGCCGGCCACCGCACCGAAGCGCCAGTTGCCGCGAATCCAGTCAATGCCTGCGTTTACCGCCCAGGTCTGGTCCCAGCTGCGCGGCGCACGGTGCCCTCCGAGGCTGTCCCAGGCCTCGGACCAGACGAGACCGAGCCACCAGTTGAGGTCACGGCCTGCCGAAACCGCCGAGATTTCCGCGCCGCGGACCTCGGCTGCGAGCGGCGCGACCTCGACGCGGTCGGGCGCGATCTCCGGCACGAGCGACAGCGGGTCGAGCAGGTTTTCGAAATGCGGGCGTGGATCCGACTGCAACTTGCGGTACCACTCGAAACGCAGCGCGAGCCCGTTGTTGAGCCGGTGGTCGACGCCCACGATCGCCTGGTCCGAGCGCTGCGCCTCGGGGAAGCGCGTCAGCCCGTCCTCGACCTTGAGTTCGTGCACCTCGTCGGTCTGGTGGAAGCGGCCCCAGTGCGCGCGCACGCTGGTCGCCGCATCGAACTGCCAGCGCAGGTTGACGCGTGGATCGAACAGCCAGTCTTCGGCGTTCAGGCCGTCGGTGATCGTGCGTTGCGCGCGCAGGCCGATTTCCGCCACCAGTGGATCGATGACCTGCCACCGGTAGTCGGCGTAGAGCGCCGATCGTTCGCGGTGCGGCTGCAGGAAGGTGTCGCGCTGGAGCGTCGGGTCGCGCGAGAAGAGTTCGGCGACGGCTTCGGAGAATGCCGCTTCGGCCGAATAGCGGTAAGTCGCGTCTTCCTCGATCCATTCGAAGCCGCCCTCCAGCCAGTGACGCGGGTTCACCTGCCAGGCGACGCGGCCGCGCGCATCCCAGTAGTCCGAGGAGCGGCGGTCATTGACCGCACCGGTCGAAATCCCCGGATTGTCGATCGTGCCCTCGCGCAAGCCGCTGATGCTGCTCAGGCCGAGCTGCATCGAGGCCTCGACGCCGTTTTCCCAGTCGTGGTCCGCACGCACCCAGAGGTAGCTGTTGCGGCTTTCGAGATTTGCCCTCTCGCCTTCGGGTTTGCGCCTGATCGCGAACTCGTCGCGGCTCCAGAGATAATTCGCCGTGAGGCGCAGCCGGCTCGCGTCGCCCCAGCCCACGCGCGCGTACGCGTCGCTGTAGCTCGGGTCGCCGGCCTCACTGGCGAAGGCATTGACGAACGGCTTCAGCGTCCCGATGCGCGCCATCGCGAGCCAGTCGAGGTTGGCGCGCGCGAGCACCCCGCTGTGCCTGGCCATGGCGTTGAACACGGACAGGCCGAGCGCCGTGTGCGGTTCGACCCTTGCGTCAATCGTGCGCAAGTCGAAGACGCCTGCCATGCGGTTGCCGTAGCGGACCGGGAAGCCGCCCGTGTAGACCTCGGCATTGCTGATGAGCTCCGGATCCAGCACGCCGAATACGTCATGGTAGGACGGAAGGTGGAAGACCTCGCGCACCGGGAAGTCGTCGAGGAGGGTGAGGAGTTCGCCGGATTCGCCGCCGCGGATATTGGACTGCGCCGACAGGCCGCCCTGCGCCATGCCGGGCAGGCGCCCGAGCGAGCGCATCACGTCCTCGCTCGGCCCCGGCTGCGCGGCGAGCGTGTCGCCGGCGAACTGCAGGGCGCCCGAGTCACCGAAGCGGTCGAGTGCGTAGCGGCTCGTCGCGACGACGATCTCGGCGAGCTCGGTGGTCGTCGGCAGCAGGCGAAGCTCCGGCTCGGGCGTGTCCGCCCCGACCACGAAATCCCGGATCTCCGCGGCCTCGTATCCGCTTGCCTCGGCACGCAGCGCATAGCTCCCCTCGGGCACGGGCCCGATGACGAAGCGTCCCTTTGCATTGGTCCAGTCGAGCGCCTGCACCGGCATGAGCCGGACCACCGCGTTCGGAATCGGCCGGCCGTCGTCGTCGAGCACCCGCCCGCGCAGCATCCGTTCTTCGGTCGCGTCGGCGCCCGCGGTCACGGCAAAGAGCCCGGGCCGCACGGCTGTCAGCGAAAGACCGCGCGCAGCGAGAATTTCGCGTGCAATGACCAGCCGGTTGGCGGAAGTCGGCTCGGCGACGACGGTGAGGCCGGGCGGCAGCAGTTCCGAGCTGTAAATGAAGTCGAGGCCCGGGCCGCGCAGCTCCAGCAGGACCTCGGCGATCGGGCGGCCCGCATAGCCCGCGGCAGCGGCGGCGACGCGCGCAGCCGTGAGCAGGACGAGGAAGGCGAGTAGGGCGCCGGTCGCCTGGCGCGGTCGGGGTCCGCTCATCCGGCCATTAGAAGCTCAGTCGAGGCCGACCGCTACCGCCGGATTGGCCACGGGCTTGCGCGACTCGAGCCAGGCCCAGAGTGCGTCCCATTGCTGCAGTTCCGGGTGCACGCGCGCCGGGTTCATGTCGTGCAGGCCGAGCCCCTGCTCGCCGGCGTACACGTAATGTTGCGAATCGCGCAGCGTCGTCACCACCGGGATCTGCATCGAATCCAGGAAGCGCATCAGGGTGCGGAATATGATCGTGTTCGGCTTCACGCGATTGGCGATCACGGCAAGCCGATTTTCGCGGCGCTTGATCTTGCCGGAGATGAGCAGGTGCCCGATCGTGCGCGAGCAGGCATGGATGTCGGCGTCCGAAGGCATCACCGGGACCAGCACGGCGTCCGCCTCGCGCACGTGCTGGTTGAACTCGGGCGGCTGCAGCGCGGCCGGCGTATCGACGACGACGCGGTCGGTGCCGTGCGGGATGCGCAGCTGGAAGCTGCGCGTCACGCCGAGCGCGCGCGAGTAGGCGGCGATGCCGTGGATCGGCGGCTGGTGCGGGGAGCGCTTTTCCAGCCAGCGCGAACTCGACCCCTGCGGGTCGAAGTCCATGAGCACGGGACGGTAGCCTCGGGCCGCATACATCGCGGCTATGCCGGTCGCAATCGTGGACTTGCCCGAGCCGCCTTTCGGATTGAGCAGGACGATGCGAATCATGGCACCCCCCGGAGCCTCCAGCCCAGATTACGCTGTCTGGCCGATCGCGATTATACTAATGAAAAAGACTTTCCATGCCAATGACTTACGTTACAAAACCTAGAATCGTCATCGTTGGCGCCGGTTTCGGGGGCCTCGCTACGGCCGGCGGCCTCGCGCGGGCGCACGTGGACCTGACCCTGATTGACCGCCAGAACCACCACCTGTTCCAGCCGCTCCTGTACCAGGTCGCAACAGCCGGGCTCTCGCCTGCGGACATTGCCTGGCCGGTGCGGAGCCTGCTGCGGCGGCAGAGGAATGCGCGCGTGCTGATGGGCGAGGTTTCCGGCCTGGACCCGGTGCGCAAGGTCGTCCTCATGGGTGATCGTGCCGTCGCCTACGACGACCTCGTGCTCGCGACCGGCGCGACCCACGGCTACTTTGGCCGCGACGAATGGGCAGTGCACGCGCCCGGCCTGAAGACGCTCGACGACGCGACGGCGATCCGCAGGCGGCTCCTGCTCGCTTTCGAACGCGCCGAGATGGCGACAGACCCCGACGAGCGCGAGCGCCTCCTGACCGTTGTCATCGTCGGCGGCGGACCGACGGGCGTCGAGCTCGCGGGCGCGATCGCGGAGCTCACGCGCCGCACGCTCGCGCGCGATTTCCGTGCGATCGACACGGCCCGGACCCGGGTAGTGCTCATCGAGGCAGGACCACGCGTACTTGCGAACTTTCCCGAATCGCTCTCGGCCTACACTGCGCGTGCGCTCGCGCGCCTCGGCGTCGAGCTGAGGCTCGGCACCGCAGTGACGCACTGCGATGCCGAGGGCGTCGCGATCGGCGCCGGGAAGCTGCGCGCCGCGACGGTCATCTGGGCCGCCGGCGTCGCGGCCTCGCCGGCGGCGCGCTGGCTTGGCATCGCCGCTGACCGCGCGGGCCGCGTGCCGGTGACGCCCGGGTTGCAGGCGCCGGGATTTCACGACATCTGGGTGATCGGCGATACCGCGCACGCGACGACTGCCGACGGCGCGTCGTTGCCGGGCATAGCGCCCGTCGCGAAGCAGCAAGGCGCATACGTCGCACGGGCGATCGCCGCGCGCATCGCTGGCAGCGCGCTGCCGCCGCCATTCGCTTACCGCGACCGCGGCCTGCTCGCGACCGTCGGGCGCACCGCAGCCGTGATTGCCTGGAAACGCATGCGCCTCAAGGGCTGGATCGCGTGGTGGATCTGGGGCGCGGCCCACGTGTACTTTCTGGTGAGCTTCCGGAACCGCCTAATCGTCGTGACGCAATGGCTCTGGAGCTACCTGCTCTGGGAGCGCGGCGCGCGCCTGATCACGGGCAAGGACGGCTAGCGGGGCACCGCCTCGACCAGCAGCGAATGCCGGAAGTGCACGGGGAGTTTCGCGACCGGACCTACGACCAGGCCGAGGTCGACGCCATTGACGTAGTCCCGCACCGCGTACGACCGGTTCGCGGCGAGGCCCCGCAGTTCGATCTCGCCGTCATAGCGCGGCGCGAAGAAGGCGTAATACAAGGCGCCGCCCTTCGCGATCGCATGAGCCTCCGGCCGGTCGAAACCGATGTCGTAGAGGCCGCCCAGGTACTCGCCCTCGGACAGGCGTTTCGCATCGTAGAGCCGGACCCAGTCGCCCCAGAGCTTCTCACGCTTCGGCGTCAGGAGGAGCTCCTTGTCCTTTTCGCCCGGCGCGCCGGGCCAGGCGAAGTTCGTCCCGATCACGCCGCCGACGCCGAGAGTCGAGGCGAAGTCCTCGCCGCCGTCGCTCATCTCGACGTGATCGCCGAAGAATGCGATCCGGTTGCCGGTAAGCGCCTTCAGGGTCTTGGCTTTGGTGCGGATCTGCCAGGAACTCTCGGGATCCGAGGCCACGGTCATGTTGAGGTAGGGCAGCGTGAAGAAGGAATAGCCCGTGCCGCAGGGGCAAATCTCGACGATCGCGCCGGGTTTCGTCGCCTGCGCCGATTTCCAGATCGCCTCGAAGAAGCCCGGCACGCCTTCCGGCGCCGCCGCGGGCGACGCGTGATGGTGCGCAGGATTGAAGCACTCGGGCGCGGCATTGAGGTGCTGGCCGTCGATCTTGAGCCCGTCGAAACCCCACTCGCCGAGCGCCTTCTGCACGAAGGCCGCCGCATCCTCGCGCACGCCGTCGACGGCCGGGCAGAGATACTGCGAGTCCCACCAGGTGATCTTGCGCGTGGTGCCGTCGGCATTGCGCAGCAGCCAGTCGGGATGCTCGCGCTCGGTGCGCGAACCGGCATCGGCGCCCATCGGCGCCCACCAGAGCTGCGCCTTCAGTCCGGCGGCGTGGATGCGATCGACGAGCGCCTTCATGTCGGCATCGCCGGCGGGAAACTTGTCGGCGCGCGGGCGCCAGTCGCCGAGCGCAACCTGCCAGCCGTCGTCGAGCACCGCCCAGCCGAAGCCGAGCCGCTTGACGACGGGCAGGGTCTCGAAAACCTGGACCGGGGTGAACGCGCGACCGTAGCCCCATGCGCACCAGATCGGGTCGAAAGCGTCCTTCGGCGCGTCGGGCAGCCGGATGCCCTGTGCCTGCATCGCATCGGCGTAGGCGCGCAGGGTCCCGAAGTAGTCGCCGCGGTGGACCGCAACGAAGCTGCGCAGGGTTTCCATGCTCGCTCCCGGCGCGAGCGTCGCCTCGCGCTTCATTTCGAGCGCGAGCGTCGCGCCGCCACTGTGCGCGCGAGCAATGGGCAATGAAACGAGCTTTGGCAACAGCTCGACATGCCCGATTGCGAGTCCGACGTCGCGCCGCCAGACGTCGACGATCGGGGTCCCGCCGCCATAGTCGGAATCATTCATGCCGAGATAGTTCGCCCGCGAGAACCCCGGCTCGAGCGGCAGCAGCCAGTCCGGCCGCGCTTCGTAAGACGCGCTCTGGTACGACCAGAACGCGGGCTCGCGCCGGTCGTTGCCGCGGTCGAACGCGTACCGTCGGCTCGTGAAACCGCGCACCTGCAAAACCGCCTTCCCCTCGTTTCGATAGCGCTCGCGCAGGAACAGCCATCCCGGGCGCGCGGCGTAGGATGTCACCTCGACTTCCTTCACGAGCGTTCCGGAGCGGCCCGTGAGGATGGTTCGCCGGCCGGTGCCGAGCGCGTCGGCGACCGACTCTTCGCGGACGCCTTCGAGCCCGAAACCCGCCTTCTCGCCGTCATCCGTGAGCAGGGTTTCCGATTCAGTAAAGGGGCCGAGCACCGCCTCCACGGAGTCCGTCGCGACGACCCGGCTGCGCATCCTGCCGTCGAAATCGAGGCGGATTCCATTTCCCGCGACCGCGGTGGTCCAGGCTGCCGGGAACAGTCGCCGCGCATTCCGGCCGTAGACCTTCTCGAGCACGTCGCGCGGTAATGCGAGCCCCTGGAATGGCGCGTCGAAGTCGGTTGAATGCAGCGTTTCGTTGCCGGCGAGGAACCGCCAGTCGGCCATCCAGCCCTCGTGGGCCTCGGCCGCGAAATCCGCGTCCGACTGGGTGCGCCCGCGGGCCAGGTCGGAACCGTAGAGGATCCGGTCCTGGAACTCGACGAAGAAACGCCGCACCTTGTCGCGGTCACTGCTCGCCTGGAGTTCGAGGTGCGAGAGGCGCGCGGCGAGATCCACGCTGGCGTTCGGGTAACGCCGAAGGAAATCCGCGACCCGGTCGACGTCCCATTCGAGCGAGGCGAGGTGGACGCCGACGAAGGTGAGGTCGCCGTGCTTGTCGAGCATGCGGTCGCGGGCCGCGATCTGCTCCTCGTAGCTCGGCCATTCTTCGCGGCCTGCCATGTGATACTGCGGATGCTCGGCGAAATACTCGCGGTCGCCGCGGATCGTCATCTGTTCGAGCGGGAGCCAGGCATTCTTCGGCTCGCCCTGGTGCCCGAGGACCGGCACGCGCCGCGCCGCCAGCCAGTCGAACAGCGGGTCGAAACGCGCGTCGTCGATCGTCACCACGCTGCCGTCGGCATCGCGCTGCTGCATGCCGACGTCCTTCCAGACCTTGACCGCCACCGCTCCGTCGGCGATGGCCGCGTCGAGCCCGCGCTCGACGCTTGCGAGCCAGCCTGGCGCCTCGCTGCCGGCCGCATCGAAGCTCGCCGCGAAGGCAAATCGGTCCGGCCAGGCGCGGGCGAGCGCCGCGGCATCGCGCTCCTGCCGGGCGAGCGGGGGGAAGTCGCGGTAATTGACGTTTATCGTCAGGACCCGGAATCGGTCGGCCGCGGCGCGTGCGGCCAGCGCAGGCATCTCGCCGTAGAGGTGCATGTGCGCGTCGATCTTGTCGATCGACGCGAAATCCTCCTCGGCCCGCGCTGAAGGCACGAAGGCCGCGGCGAGCGCGAGCACGAGCGCGGGCACGCGTGTGATCATCGCGGGGCCCCCCTGGTTTCGCAGCGCTTCTGCAACCGCTCGAGCGCGGCCGGAGACAGGGTGTTGCCGGCCAGCCGCGCGGCATAGAGCGCGGCACCGATGGCGGGCGGAAACTGCGGTGCCCGATATTCGAAGCGGGCCGGCGCCGCGGCGAGCGCGGCGCGAAAGGCGTCCACCGTCGAACGCGCATTCTCGAATACGCCGCCGCTGTGCGAGACCGGCAGGATCGCCTCGTCAGGCGGGCCGAGCGACCGACGCACCGCGAGCACGCAGTTCACCAGCTCCTGCGCACCGCGCACGAAGATCGCTGCCGCCGCGGCGTCGCCGGATTCGGCCGCCTCGTGCACCAGGAGCGCGAACCGGGCAAACGCTTCGCGGCGGTCGGCGTGCACGCCGTAGATTCGCGCGCAGAGGAACAGGTCGTTCGCGAGGCCGAGGCGTTCGCGCACCAGCCGGTGCAAGGCGCCGCGCGGCGCGCGTCCGTCGCTCATGCGCGAGAACAGGTTCATGCCCTCGCGCGCGATCCAGTAGGCTGAGCCTTCGTCGCCGATCAGCTCGCCCCAGCCGCCGCAACGTGCCTGGCCGCCCGCGAATTCGCCGTAGGCCATGGAACCGGTACCGGCAATGACGCTGATCCCGTCGGCGCAACCGAGGGAACCGGCCCAGCTGCAGACCATGTCGTTGCCGCAGCGATAGCGCGCCGCAGGCAGCAGCGGCGCAGGAAGCGCGTCGAGCGCCGCGATCGTCGCGCCGTCCTCGCCGTAAGCGGGCAGCCCGAAGAACGCGTAGGAAATGTCGCCGGCTTGCAGGCGCGCCGCGGCGAGCGTTGCGGCGAGGCCTTGGGCGAGCCGAATGTGCGCTGATTCGATGCCATCGGCGAGGTAGTCGATGCTCGCACCGACATGGGACGACTGGAGCATGCCGCCGGCATCGACCAGCGCATATGCAGTCTTGGTGCCGCCGCCGTCAACCCCGAGGTACATCGGTTCCGGCGCCGTTCCAGGGATGGATGGTGACGCCCTGCACGACGCGATTGACCGTACCCGTGGCGTCCGGGCGATCGGGCGTGAGGCCGAGTGCGAGCGACTGCAGCAGGGCGAAGCTCTGGGCAAAGAGGGCATGCATGGGCACGAGTTCCAGGTCCGGCGCATCGCCCATCCCGGGATAGACGAGCCGCTCCACGCGCGCTGCGCCGACTTCGCGGCCGGCCAGGGCGAGGAGGTGGCCCGCGCGTCCGTCCCGGGCGAGTTCCTGCAACAGGTCGACATCATAGGCGCGTGCGTATTCGTCGTTCGAGAGCAGGACGACCACGAGCGTGCGGCCGTTCAGGATGGCCTTCGGCCCGTGGCGGAAACCGAGCGTCGATTCGGCGGTCGCAACGATGCGGCCGTCGGTGAGCTCGAGGAGCTTGAGCGCCGCTTCGGAGGCGAGGCCGCGCAGTTCATTGCTGCCAAGGTAGACGACGCGCTCGAAGCGGCGCGCCACGAGTCCCTGCGCGAGCCCGGCAGCCTGCGGCAGGACCGTCTCTGCGCGGGCCGCGAGCCGGACGACGGCGTCCGCGCCGGTGGTCCTGAAGGCGATTGCGGCGGCGAGCAGCATCGCGCTGAAGCTCGAGGTCATGGCGAAGCCGCGGTCGTGCGTCGCCTCCGGCATCAGGAGAACGCAGGCATTGTCGAGCGCGCCGGCACGGAGCGCGAGCGCGCCGTCCCGGTTGCAGGTGATCACGAGGTGCCGCGTGCGGCCGGCGGGCAGGCGTTCTGCCAGCTCGAGCGCGGCAACGCTTTCCGGGCTGTCGCCCGAGCGCGCAAACGAAACCAGCAGCATCGGCGCGCTGCCTGCGAAGTACGCGGCCGGGCCGGCCAGCAGCTCGGTGGTCGCGATGGCCTCGGCGCGACGGCCGAGGCGCGCCGAAAGGGCCGGCGCGAGGCAGTCGCCGATGAAGGCCGACGTGCCGGCGCCCGTCAGGATGACGCGCTGGGACGGATCGGCGAGGAGCGGCGCGAGAAAAGCGTCGAGGCGTCCGCGCTCGCGCCCGAGGAGCGCGGCGACCTCGTTCCATACGGCGGGCTGCTGGGCGATCTCGCGGGCCGTCCAGGCGGCGCCCCGCGATTCGAGCTCGGCCGCGGGCAGGCCCGGAAAACCGTTCGACTTCACGGCGTCGGCCCGCGAGCAGCGCTGCCGCAGGCGGCGAGATAGGGACGCAGCGCCGCAGCGACGCCTTCGCGCAGGATCTCGACGGTATTCACCCCAATACGTCCTTCGCGCACGGCTTCGTGCTGGCGCGGCAGGAACTGGCTGAGGAGCGTCAGCGGGATCGGCTGGCGGTCGAGCCGTGCGGCGAGCGCCGCGCAGGCGCGCTGCACCTCGGGGTGCGGCCAGTAGTAGCGGATGCGATCGCTCAGGCTGTACTGCAGGTCGAGGTCGAGGCAGCGGTCCGCGGGGTAGTGCCCGCGCCAGTATTTCGGCTCGGCACGCATCACCCCGACGACGAGGCGCCGCAGGTCCGGCACGGCGTCCTGGCCGAAGAGTTCCTGCTCGATCGCCGCGAGCCCCCAGAGGGCCTCGCGCAAGGCAAAGGTCGCGCCCGGCCCGACCTTGAGGATGGCGAAATGGTCGCGCACGAGCGCCGCGAGGCTAGCCGGCGACTGGTAATCGGTGGAATGCGCCTCGAAGACAAATTGCGCATCGCGGCCGATGTAGTCGCTGAGCGCCATCGCCTCCCGGGGCCGGTAGTCGATCACCTTGTGGTGGTCGAACTCGACGCCCGGCTGGACGACCAGCGCAAGCACGCGCGGCCAGGCGGCCTCCAGCCCGGCTCGGGCGAAGGCCTCGCGATGCGCCTCGATCGTCGCCGCTGCCGCCCGGGGCGTCGTGACCGCAAGCGTCGAAAGATCCTCGGTCGCGCCACCCGGCGTCGGCACTTCGGTGCCTATCACGTACACGGGCGCTTTGCCTCCCGCCTCATGACTGGCGCGCTCCGCGGCAGCGAGCAGTCGCGCGGCGCGCGCCGCAACCAGTTCCTCGGGCAGCGCTTCGGGGTCACCGGCGCAGGCCATCGAGCAGTCGAGGTGAATCTTGCGGAAGCCCGCCGCGGCATACTCGGTCACGAGCGCCTCGGCCTTCGCCATCGCGGCCTCGGCCGGTTCGGCCCGCCAGGCAGTCGGACCGAGGTGATCGCCTCCGGTCATCAGCATTTCTTCCGGAAATCCGGCGCGGCCTGCGATGTCCCGCAGGAACGTCACGAAGCCGGCCGGGCGCAAGCCCGTGTATCCGCCGAACTGGTTGACCTGGTTCGAGGTCGCCTCGACGAGCAGCGGGGCGCCGGCCGCTGCGGACTCGCGCATCGCGGCTTCGATCACCGCGGGATGGGCCGAGCACAGCGACCAGATGCCGGCCGGCTCGCCGCGCTTGTGCCGCGCGACGACGTCCTCTATGGACTTCACGGGCGCCGGTCCTGCGCCGGGGATTCCGGTTGCAGGGCGAGCAACAGAGCGGCGCCGAGCGCGAGTGCGATGCCGGCGAGCTTCATCGCGCCGGGCACGACGCCGAGCAGGAACATCGACAGCACCGCCGTCAGCAGCGGCGCGCCGGCATTCACGAGCGGCGCGACGATGATCGCCTTGCCGTAGCGGAACGCGAAGACCAGTGTCAGCGCGCCGATCGCATTCAGGATCTGGATGGCCGCGGCGAGTCCAGGCCCGTCGAGGCCGTAGTTGATCGGCTGCGAGAAGTCGGTCATCGCCAGCGCGACCGGGACCAGGAGCAGGCCGCTCAGCATCATGTAGAAGAAGATGCTCGCCGCGTCCATGGTCTGGTTCGCGAGCTTGATGACCCAGGCCTGCACGCCCCATGCGGCGAGGATCGCGAGCGCCAGCACGAACCACAGGCCGTATCCTGCGGCACCTTCGGAACGGTAGTCGAAGAGCGGCAACGAAAGCAGGGCGAGCGCGATGCCGATCGCGCCCTGGACGCCGGTCCGCTCCTTGAGGAAGGCGAGTGACAGGCCGATCGTGAGCGCGGGCGAGAGCGAGATGATCGGGAAGATCAGGTACGGCGGCCCGACCCGCACGGCGTAGAACAGGACCAGCTGGCCGCCGGCGCCGAGGAGCCCGATCGCGAGGCCGAGCCTGACCGAGCGCGCGTCGCGCAACAGCGGCTGCCCGCCCCGGCGCAGCACGAAAACGGCCGGGGGAATCATGGTCAGCGCCCACACCACGTAGTTCAGCGTCTCCGGCACGCCGTGCTCGCCGGGCAGCCCGGCGAGCGCGCCCCAGACGCCCCAGAGCAGCATCGTGACGAGCGCGTGGACCAGCCAGGCGCTCATCAGAACTTCGCAGTCACGCCTAAGAGCAGCGAACGGCCCCAGGTTTCGAAGCCGGCCAGCATGTCCGGTCGTCCCATGGTCGCCATGTAGTACTCGTCCATGAGGTTCCGGCCCTCGACCGATATCGTGAACTTGTCGGTGAGGTGATAGGCAACCGACGCCGTGACCCAGGTGATCGGGTCGCCGTACTGCGAGAGGCCGCCGACGGCATCCGTCACCTCGACGTAGCGGCCGCTGTAGTCGGCGGCAAGCTGCGCGTCCCAGCGGTCATTCTCGAACAGGAGCGCCGCCGACCAGGCAGACTCCGAGACGCCTTCGAGAGGCCCGACATTCTCGCCGTCGATGTACGAATTGGTATCGGTATAGGTGTAATTGGCGCGGAAGCCGAAGCCGTTGGCGAAGAAATGCTGCAGGCCCAGCTCGAAGCCGAGGACCTTGGCCTTGTCGCCATTGATCGGCCGGCTCACGTCATAGAGCAGCGGCGCATCCGGGGCACCGCCAATACTCGCCACGACGCCGATGTCGACGTTTTCCTCGAGCTGGTAAGTGATGAAGCCATCGAGGTCCTTCCAGAATACCGCCGCGCTGGCAACGGACTTTTCATCGAAGTACCACTCCACGGAGAGATCGGCCTGGTCCGCTTCGACCGGTTTCAGGTCGGCGTTGCCGTCGTAGAATACCTCGTAGGTGCGATCGAGCGTGTTGTCGGTGCGCGTCGGCGCGAGCTGGTTGAGGGATGGGCGCGATATCGCCTGGGCGACTGCGGCGCGAACCAGCAGGTCCTTGCGCAACCACCAGCCGACGTTCAGCGAGGGCAGGACCTTGCTGTAGCTGCCATTCTCGGTGAGCGGCTCGGCCGGGCTGTAGGTGACGTCTGGGCTCGAGGTCGGGATTCCGGGCGTCGGGTCGTCGACTCGCACGATGCTGTCGATTGCCGTGCGCGCCGTCGTGTCGGTGTTGATCCAGCGCAGGCCGACATTTGCGAACCAGGCATCGCCCTCGAAGTTCGCGCTCAGGTAGGCCGCGACCGTGTCCTCGTCCACGTCGTAGGACTGCACCGGGTTGAAAGTCGGCGCGACCAGCGAGGAATCGTACACGTCGCCGGTCGGGTCGCCGTTTTCGTCCAGGATCGGCTGGCCGTCGAGTGCGGTCAGCGCGGCGAGGTACTGGCGCACGTCGAAAGAGACGAAGCGCTGCGGGAAACTTCCGCCGCCGTTGCGCATGAAATTCGGGAGCCGGAGGCTGTGCACGACCTGCGCGCCGAGGCTCGCGAAGGTGACGTCGTAAAGGTCGCAGTAGATGCAGGAGCCGCCGTTGGTGTCGTTCTCGATCGTGTTGCGGGTCTTGGAGCGGGAAGTCGCGGCGGCGCCGAACTGAAGCGAAGCGAACGCGCCGTTATCGAAGTCGAGCTTGCCGTCGACGTTGAGGCCGTCCACCTGGTCAGTGACGTCCGTGCCGGAGAGCCCGATGTAGTGCAGGCCATAGTCCGCATCGCCGAGTTCGTTGTTGCCAAGCGCCGTGGCGAGGTCTCGGCCGTCCTCGAGGGTCACGCTGATGTCGGGCAAGGCGCGGTTGTTCATGTCGACGCGCCCGACATGGTCGCCGGCAATGCCGGAGACGACCCAGGTGTCCTTGCCGCCGGAGTCACGCTCGGCTTTCGACGTGTAGGCGTCGAAATCGAAGCGCAGGCGGTCGGTTGCCTCCCAGCGGCCGTTCCACCCGAACTGCGTCGTGTCGACGACGCGATGTTCGGTGATCGTCGATATCTCCGGTATCAGCTGGGCGACCGTCATGCCGTCCACCCAGTGGTCGGTGATGTGCACGTCGCTCCAGCGGTGCTGGCCGGTGTCCTCGTCGAGGATCGAGTCCTCGACGTAATAGGACTGGTGGTAGCCGACGGTGGGCGCATTCAGCCGCGTGAACAGGCCGTCGACGGTCATGGTGAAGCTGTCCGAAACCTGCCACTGGTAGGCTGCGGTCACGCCGCTGCGCTGCTTTTGCTGGATGCGCGCGCCGAAGCTCGTGCAGCACAGTCCGAGCAGCGAGCTCTCCGCGTCCGAAATCGTGCCGTCGCCGTCGGCATCGAACTCCCCGGGCGAGTCGGGGTTGATGTAGAACTCATGTACTGCGTCCGACCGGACCTGGGTGTCCTGGTAGACGGCGGTGACGAGCAGGCCCATGCGATCGTCCGCAAAGGTCGTATTGAAGACGCCGCTGACCTTGTAGCCGTCGTCCTCGGACAGGTCGTTGTATTCGCCCTGGGCTGAGAGCGAGAAATACTGGCCCGGCGCGTCGAGCGGGCGCGCCGATCGCAGGTTGATGGACCCGCCGATGCTCCCCTCGAGATTCGGCGCCTCGGCGGATTTCAGGACGTCGGCGCCTGAGATCACCTCGGAGGGCAGGACATCAAAGGCGAACTCACGACCGTCGCCGTCAGTCGCGAGGATGCGCCCGTTCAGCGTGACAGTGCTGAACTCGGGCCCGAGCCCGCGCACGTTGACGTACTGACCCTCGCCGCCGCGCGTGCGCTGCACGGTAATGCCGGTGATATGCGAGAGGGAATCGGCGACGTTGTCGTCCGGGAACCTGCCGAGATCCTCGGCGACGATCGAATCCTGGACGATCCTGGCGCCCTTCTTGCGGTCCAGCGACTCGACCAGCGCCGCGCGCGTGCCCGTGACGACGACCTCGCTGAGCTCTGTCGTCGGATCCAGGCTGTCCGCCGTCTGCGACCGGGCGGGCAACGGCAGCATGCTGCCAAGGCCGCTGCCGGCGACGACGAGAAAGACGGCAAAATTGCTGGCGAGCGGATTCGCGTGACGCATGACCGGGTCCCCCTGAGCTTGTCGAGCACGGGAATCCTAAGAGAACGCGATGCGAAAGGACAAGAAACTTTCGAATGTTTGTGATTGGGCCAAAATAACCGGTGTCTGGCTTTTGATTTTCGTTTAGGCTTGAAAAATGAAAGTCACAAGCGCGACGTCGGAGTCCCGGGGCGCCGTCAGGGCAGCGCGAGGCCTCGCGAAGGAGGAACGTCGCCGGCACATCCGGGCGCTCATCGAATCCCAGTCGCAGGGCTCGGTCGCCGACCTCGCGCGGCGCTACCGGGTTTCGGAGGTGACGATCCGCTCGGATCTCGCGGCCCTCGCCTGCTCTGGCGCGCTGGTGCGCATACACGGCGGCGCGCTGCCGCCGGGCGAGAGCGACGAGCTCTCCATCAACGTCAAGCAGACGCTCTACCACGCCGAGAAAGTCCGCATCGCGGCCGCCGCGGCCAGCCTCATCCAGGAAGGCGAGACGGTGATCCTCGATTCCGGCACGACCACGGCCGAGATCGCGCGCCAGATCCGCGGACTCAAGCTCCGCGGGATCAACGTCATCACGAACGCGCTCAATATCGCGGTCCTGCTCGCGAATGCGCACCACGTAAACCTCGTCATCCCGGGCGGTGTGCTGCGCCGGAAGTCCTGGTCGCTGTCGGGACCGCAGGCGGAGCAGGCGCTGGCCAACCTGCAGGCGGACCGCCTCTTTCTCGGGGTCGACAGTCTCGACCCGGACATCGGCGTGATGACGCCCTACGTGCTCGAGGCGAAGCTGAACGCGCTCATGATCCGCATCTCGCGCCAGACGGTCGCGGTGACGGACTCCTCGAAGCTGCTGCGCCGGAACCTTTCCGTGATCGCGCCGCTCGAGCAGGTCCAGATGCTGATTACGGACCGGGCCGCATCGCCGATTGCGATCGACGCGATTCGCGCACGCAGCGTGGAAGTACGCCTGGTCTAGCCAGTCGTTGCGCGACAAGCCGGTCCGGAGCGCCTCACTCGAATAGCTTGACCAGCGACGGTTCCCTGGTCAGCCGGGCAATGTCGAGGGCAGACAGGCCATCCTTGTTGCGCATGCGCGTGCTGGCTCCCGCGGCGAGCAGGCCCCTGGCACAGGCGAGGCAGCGCGCTTTCACCCCGAGCATCAGGGCGGTGTCGCCGTGGGAATTGACGGCATCGACAGGCGCACGGGCCGCGACCAGGGGCGCGATCAGCGTCGCGTGTCCGGCGGCGGCTGCGAGGTGCAACACCGTGTTGTCGTTGCGCGTCTTGAGCCGCGCATCTGCGCCGGCCTTCAGCAGGGCATCGGCGGCCTTGTTGTTGCCGCGGCCAACCGCGGCGGCGAGCGGCGTCATGCCGTCGCGGTCGGCGCGGTTCAGGACAGCGGGCGAAGAGAGCGCCGGTATGGCTGAGAACGCATCCCGATTGGCCGCGTGCCAGAATGCGGTCCGCCCGTCCTTGTCCGTGCGATCGGCGTGCGCGCCGGCTGCCAGCAATGACTTGATCATGGCCGGGTCGTTGGACGCCGCAGCAGCTGCAAGCGGGGTCGTGCCGTCGGTTCCGGCGTCGTCGACATCGGCGCCTGCGCCTGCCAGCAGCACGACGGTTTCGCCGTGCTTCGACTCGACGGCGAGCAGGAGCAGCGGCTTTCCATTGCCCTGGTTCGCCCACGAGATGCATGCGCGTGACGGCTCGAGCCAGGCCGAATTGCTCTTCTTCGCGAGCGTCGCCCGCATCGGATCCCGAGCGGAATGACCGACTTTCGGCCGGCCCGGCCGCGCCGCGGTTGATGGAACGCGCAGCCGCCGTCTCACCGGGGCGCATGAAGCCGCTATCCATGATTCTCACGACCATCGCCGTAGCGCTCCTGATGGGCGGCTGCGCCACCCTGCCTTCCGGCCGCGGCTGGGGCGCGGATGCGACGGCACGCCCGGGCTGGGAACGCGTGCGCGAAGCGGCGGTATCGGCAGCCAGGGACCCCTGGGTGTGGGCGCCGCTCGCGGGTGCAGCCGCCTTTCAGATCAATGGCTTTGACCGCAAGACGTCCGACTGGGCCCGCGACCACACGCCCGTGTTCGGCTCGCTCGAGAACGCCGAGCGCTGGAGCGACGACTTGCGCGCCGCTTGCGGCGTGATCGAAGCCGCGACGCTGGTGTCGACGCCGAGCGGGAATGAACCGGGCGAGTGGTTCGCCAACAAGGCCCGTGGTGCCGCAGTCGAGCTCGGGGCCATCGGCGCAACTGCCGCCACGACTTCGGTCCTGAAGAACACGACCGGCCGCGAGCGTCCGAACGGCGCGAACGACGAAAGCTTCGTCTCGGGGCACACGTCGTCGGCGGCGGTGTCCGGGCGACTGGCGAAGATCAACCTCGATTCGATCGACATGGCCCGAGAGGCGCGGCTTGCGGCGGATATCGGGATCGACCTTACCGTCGCGGGCACGGCCTGGGCGCGCGTGGAAGCCGGCGCGCATTATCCGTCGGACGTGCTGGTCGCGCTGTCGATCGGAAACTTCTTCGCGCGGTTCGCGAACCAGGCGTTCCTCGATCCGGGGAGCCGCAGTTCGCTCGCGATCGCTCCCATGGAGGGCGGCGCAGAGCTGAGCTGGAACTTCCGGTTCTAGCGCGCGAGGCAGTCCTTGCTCCTGCCGCCATTCTCGCGCAGCAGGCCGACGTAATATGCCGCATAGCCGAGCGACTGCTTGCGCGCGCGCTCGTCGGCTCCGTTGAACGGCGCGATTCCGTCGGCCCACGCTGCGGCGCATAGCGCTGCGCCTGACGCGCCCTGGACGCAGTCCACGAAGCGATTGAATGCCTCCCGCCAGACGTCGAATTGCGCACGCGACATCGGTTCGCCATGGCCGGGGATTGCCGTCGTGAAAGGCACGGACTCGACCTCGTCCAGCGCCTTGCGCCAGGCGGCGGGGCATGCGGTCTCGAAGAAGGGCGCCGGGAAGGTGACCAGGTCGCCGATCACGACGACGCCGCTCGCGGCATCGTAGAGCCAGATGTCGGCGTCCGTGACTGCACCGTCCGTGACGTGAATGTCGAGCGTGCGACCGGCAATCTCGCGCGCGCCGCCCTTCGCAATGACCACGTCAGGGCGCAGAACGGCACTCTCCGCCATCGTACCGAGAAAGATCCTCACTTCGTCTTTCTGGATGTCGGAGAGCTTCGGGTCATCGAGCATGGCGCGCGACGACTCGAGGCTGCGCGCGAGGAAGCCGCCTTCTGCCAGCGCGCGGTCTACGGCATTGGTCGCACAGACCCGAGCCTGCGGAAAGGTCGCCTTGATGCGGCCATTGCCGCTGCTGTGGTCGAGGTGCCAGTGGGTATTCACGACTGCCGCGATCGGGCGGCCGCTGGCTCTGGCATAGGCGAGGATCGCGTCGCTGTGCCAGGAGTGCCGGCCGGTGTCCACGACGATGAGGCCCCCGGGCGCGTCGAGGACAACCGTGTTGCCGTCGGGGCCGCGCTCGGGAAGGATCGCGCCGGCCAGCAATTCGATACCCGGTGCGATTTCCTGCGGCGGCGGCGACGTGACGGCGAGCGCCGCCGCCTGCGTGATCACGACCGTCAACCCAAACGCCGCGCTCATGCTCTTCCTTGCCAGTCAGGCGCGGGGTATTCCCCGGCTGCGGCAATCCTAGTTTCCCATGCCGCGATTGCGCGGCCGCATGCGACCAGCCGTGGGAATTACGGGCCGTTTGGAATGAGTTGGCGACCCGTGGGCTAGAGGCCGAACTTGCGCAGGAATTTGTCCGCGTCGGCTTCCCAGAGGCCGAGGCCGGGCGTGTGTCCGCTCGGCGCGGGATGATCGGCAATGAAGAGGTATCTGCCGGCGCCACCGCCGGACTTCCAGGCGCCAAAGAACTGCCGCGTCACTGCGTCGGGATAGAACGGATCACGGGCCGCGTATACCCACAGCGTGGGTCCCGAAAAACGGCTGCCGGCATCGGCCAGCACTGACTCGTGGAACTGCAGCCGCGCCGCGTTCTCGTCGTCCGGCCATTCGTCGGCGATCGAGAGCCAGCCTGCCGACACGGCGACGACGCCATGGACCTGCTGCGGCCGCGCGGCCGCGACGGCGAGCGCCAGGAATCCACCGCGCGAAAGTCCCCACAAGACGATCTTGCCGTCGCGCGGCGCGAGCTTCTCGAACACGTCATCGAGGACCGCGTCGGTCGAGGCGAGCGCATCCGTGAGCGCGGAACCCGCCATGCGCCTGTTATCCGCCAGGGTGCATCGACCCGGGTAATACGGACATTCCTCGACGTAGGTTCCGGTCGACTCGGCTCGACCGCGCCGCAGGGGCACGACCACCGTAATCCCGCGACCCAGGAGGAAATCGATCGGAAACCCGCGGACGCTAAGTGGCTCGTTCGGCGACGATGCCATGCCGCCGGTCGAGCCGTGCAGGATGACGACAACGTCGCCGCGATTGTGATGCAGCGGCCGATAAACGTAGGAAACGAGCTTGATGCGGCCCTGGTCCGCTTCGTCGTTGACCAGGCGCTTCGTGACCATGCGCGTGAAGCGGTAATCGACCCCATTGACCGGCGTGGCGGGCGATGGCATCTGGGCGCACGCCATGTCCGTGCCGAAGCACAGGAGCACTGTCCACAGTGTGCATCGGGCAAGCAAACTCATGTCCCGGCTGCGCCAACCGTCATTCACGCGTGATTATGATCGCCAACGGCGACGAAGCGTGCATGTCCTGTCTGGCCGGCGCCGGCCGTGGGAATTACGGGCCGTTTGCCTTAAGGTAGCGGCCCATCGGCGGCAAGCCCGGAGCCTTCCATGACGATGACCCGCAGGGACCTGTTGCAGGCGGGCGCTTTGGGCGCTTCGCTTGCCGGGCTCGGAATCTTTCGGGTGACCGAAGCCGCCGCCGATCCAGGTGCGGCGAACCGGTACGCGGCGGCCTGGCCGGAACTCGACCGTTTCGTCGAGCAGTACATGCGCGACATGAACTCGCCGGGCATGACGCTGGCGCTTGCCGACCGCGACGGCGTCCAGCGCGTCGTGACCTACGGTTTCGGCGACCTCGAGGCCCGGCAGCGGGTCGGCAAGGACGATCTGTTCCAGATCGGCTCCATCTCGAAATCCTTCGTCGCGCTCGCGCTCCTGCAGCTGCACGACGAGGGCAAGCTCGACTTCGACAAGCCAGTGCGGGACTACCTGCCCTGGCTGCGCATCCGTTCCAGCTTTGCGCCGATCACGGTGCATCACCTGATGACGCACAGCTCGGGACTTGCCGGTGCCGGCGACGTATTCCAGGCGGACCCGGAGCTCGCGCACCTGGCGGCCTACGCGCCCGGCGAGCATTTTCACTACAACAATGCGATGTTCGACGTGCTGGGACTCCTCGCCTGGACCCTGGATGGCCGCGAACTGCCTGAGCTCCTGCGCGAGCGGGTCTTCACGCCGGCCGGGATGCTGAAGAGCGAGCCCGCGATCTCGATGGACATGCGCGCACGGCTGGTGAAGAACTACTATCCCTTCAAGTCGGACCGGCCGTACCCGCGCCACGGCCGGCTGTGCGAGGCGCCCCCCATCATCACGAGTTCCGGCGCCGGGTGCATCGCCGCGACCGCAGCCGACATGGGCGCCTATGTGCGGATGATCGCGAACCACGGGGCGCTGCCGGCCGGCCGGCTCGTGTCCGAGGATGCATTCAGGCGTTTCTCGACGCCGCACATCCTGGCGGAGGACTTCGGGCCCGGCGCGTATTACGGCTACGGGATCGCGGTCGACACGCAGGAGGGCAACAAGGTTCTTCGCCACACCGGCGGCATGGTGTCCTTCATGTCGTCGATCATGGTCGACGTCGACGAGGGCATCGGTGGCTTCGCCTCCGTCAATGCGCAGCAAGGTTATCGCCCGAACCCGGTGGTGCGGTACGCGATCCAGCTCATGCGCGCGCGCCGCAAGGGCGTGGCGCTCCCGGCGATGCCGGAGGCCGACGATCCCGTCCGCGTGAAGAACGCGGCGGAGTATGCCGGCACCTACGCGCTGCATGGCTCGCAACGCACGCAGCAGGTCGTTGCCGAAGGCGAAAACCTGTTCGTCATCCATGAGGGCGCCCGCGTCCCGCTCGAGCGCCTCGCCGACGCGGACCGGTTCGCAGCGCGCCATCCGGCGCTCGACCTGTTTGCCTTCGTGTTCGGCCGCAAGGATCCGGAAGATCCTGCGAGCGCCGTGGCGGAGCTCAGCTGGGGCGGCGACTGGTATCGCAACGGCAACTACTCGGGACCGGAAGTGTTCGACTATCCGGAAGCATGGGATGCCTACGTCGGCCACTACCACAACGAAAATCCGTGGATCTGGAGCTACCGGATCGTGATGCTGAAGGGCCGCCTGATGATGGACGGCACGATCCCGCTCGAGGCCGACGGCGATCTGTTCCGGCTGCGTGACGACCCGTTCAACGCGGAGTGGATCCGCTTCGGCGAGGTCGTGAACGGCAAGTGCATGCGCATCCGGCTCTCCGGCAGCGACCTGTGGCGGGTCGCGCTGCCCTGATGCCGCAGAAGAAGGACACCTCCAAGCGCGTCTTCACGGGCGTCTACTTCGACCGCCCGCAGCACGATGCGCTGCGCGCGCTCAGCGACTCGACGCGCGTGCCGCTCGCCGCTTACCTGCGCGAGGCGGTCGACATGCTGCTCGACAAGTACGGCGTGAAGCCGAAGGCGGGCAGGCGCAAGGCGGCAAAGCGGAGCTGATCGGGCCGGCGATGAAGGCAACGTGAAGAAACGCGTGGCCAACATTGCCGTCATCGGCGCGGGGCCCGCCGGCGTGATGGCCGCATTGCGGGCCGCCGAGCTCGGCGCCAGCGTCCACCTCGTCACGCGCGACCAATTCGGCGGCATGGCCGCGAACGACGGGCCGGTACCGGTGCGCACGCTTGCGCAGGCAGCGCGCCTCCTGCGCGGCGCGAGGACGCTCGGCCGGTTCGGCATCGACACCGGCGAGCCGGCGCTTGACTACGGCCGACTGCTCGGCCGCGTGCGCGAGGCCGTAGCCGAGGCGCGCCGGCGCTCGACACTCCGCGCGGACATCGACCGCCTGGGCATTACGCTGCGCGAACATGCAGGCGACGCCCGGTTCGCGGATCGGCGCACCATTCGTACGGCTTCGGGCCTTGAGCTCGTCGCCGAAAAGTTCATTCTCGGCACCGGCGGCGTGAGCCGAAATTTCCAGGTGCGCGGCGCCGGGCTCACCGCAACGCACAGCGACGCCTGGGCACTGGCCCACGTTCCCGGCTCGCTCGTCGTGATCGGCGCCGGCATGACCGGTGCGCAGGTCGCCTCCATCTTTCACGCCTTCGGCGCGCGCACCGCGCTTTGGCAGCGCGCGGCGCGCATCCTTCCCGACGAGGATGCGGAAGTGTCCGCAGCAGTCGGCGCGGCATTCCGCGCATCCGGCATCGACGTCCACGAGGGCTTCGGCGAAATCGAAGGCTTCGAACGCTGCGCGGTCGGCGTGCGCATGAATATCGTGAGGGACGGCGCGCGTGCGAGCATCGACGCCGAGCTCATCGTGCGTGCGATCGGTTGGGTCGCCGACACCGGCGGGCTCAACCTCGCCGCCGCGGGGGTGGCGACCGACCCGCGCGGCTATGTCGCGGTGGATGCTGGCCTGCGCACGTCGGCCGCGCACGTCTGGGCCGCGGGCGACTTGACCGGCCGCCGGATGCTGGTGCCGCAGGCGCTGCAGGATGGCTGGACTGCGGCGACGAACGCGGTGCGGGGCACGTCGACGCCGCCGCCGGCGGGCGTCAGTCCGACAGGCGGGTTCACGGAGCCGGAGTACGCGAGCGTCGGCCTCACGGAGGAGAAAGCGCGCGCAGGCCATGACGTCGTCGTCGGCCGCGTGCAATTCGACGAAACGACGCGCACGATCGTCGACGACCGCACGGACGGATTCTGCAAGCTCATCGTCGAACGCGGCACGCACGCCATCCTTGGTTGCCACGTGGTGGGGGAGCGCGCGGTCGAAATCGTGCAGGTCGTCGCCATTGCGATGAACGCACGACTCGCAGTCGAGGAGCTGGTGAAGATACCGCTGTCGTTCCCGACCTACACCGGGATCCTCGTCCGTGCGGCCTATCGCGCCGCCGAGCAGCTCACGCCGGGCGTGCGATGGATGCCGGCTTGAGGACGCATTGACGGGCGTGGATCCCGAAAGGGCGCGTCGCTCAGATCGGCAGCACCATCGGGTTTGCGACGACGCGGGCGCCGCGCCCCCCGCGCGGGATGTGGCTCGAAAAACCGCGCGGCTTGATGATCAGCACGTCGCATTGAATCTCGTTGAGGACACGCTCCGCGGTGTTGCCGATCAGCAGCCGCTTGATGCCCCTGCGCGAGATGGCCCCCATCACCACGACATCGGCGCGGGTACTGGCGGCAGTCTGCTGGATGGCGCCGAATGGCGTTTGCGCGACGAAGTGGCGCCGGGACTCTGGCACGCCGGAGTTCCTGGTCAGGCGCGCGAACGCGTGGCGCGAAGCGGAGCGGGCGCGCTCCCGGATGTCGGCGGCAATCCTGGAATTCATGAACTGCGCGTTGGCGACCGCGGGCGGCAGCGGGTCATAGGCATGGACAATGTGCAGCCGGCCATCGAGCGCTGCGCCGAACCGCTCGGCGGCGCCGAGCACGGCGCGGTCGAGGCCGCCGGGCTTGGCATTCGCGTGCATCGGGTCGACGGCCGCCAGCAGGACCGGGCGCCGGTAGCGGCGCCTGCCTTTTACGACCAGGACCGGCAGACGGCTGTAACGCAGGAGTTCCCAGTCGGTCAGCTGCAGCAGCGCCGGCATCAGGCGGCGGCCGGCGTGTGCATCAACCACGATCAGGTCGGCCCCGATCCGGGAGGCGCGGCGGATGATCGCCTCGTGCGGCGGGAAATCGACTTCGACCGCGACGCCTGCCTTGACCCCCTGGCGACGGAGCTTCGCGGCCAGCTTGTCGAGCCGCGCCTTTGCGCGCGCGCGTTCGCCAGCGAGAACCCGTGCGGGCGCGAGTTCCTCCGGTGCGAATGGCTCGAGATACACGGGGTGCGACACGGCATGAAAAAGCTCGAGCCGCGCGCCATTCGCGCGCGCGATCTGCGCGGCCTTGGCGACTCCCGGCAGGGCGCGCGCACCCGGGTCCTTGACGGCAACGAGAATGCGGCGGAACTTGTCCATGGATATTCCTTCGCTCGAATCCGGCCGTTGGCGCAGACATTGTAGCGCCGTTCGCGGGATCCTGGCCGAGCGCGCGCGGTTCCGGCGATTGATCCGTCAGGGCGCGGCGTCCCACGCATCATGAAGACGGTGGTCGCGACCGGAGGCTGCCTGGCGCTGCTTGTCGCCGCGGCTGACGTGGGCCCTGCATGCGCCGAAGAAGACATCACGTACGTGGCCGAGCACCTCGCGGAGGTGCCGATGGACAACCGCTTCGCGACACTGCCGCTGTGGGGCGGTGCGCAGGAGTCGGGCAATCCGTGGTCGTTTACCGGCCAGGCGGGCTTTGCGAAGACAACGACGGGCGAGCTCTCGGCTTCGGGGCCGATGTTGTCCTTCGGCGTGGACCACGCGCTCGGCGAGCGCTGGAGTGTCGGCGGGTTCGCGTTCTACGATCGGCTGGGCCTCGCCGGCGATCACGACCAGCGGCCGCTGCAGACATCCTTCACCAATGCGACGCCCTTCGCGCGTCCGGTCCTGGCGCAGTTCAACAACCTCGACGGCACGCTCGATCACTACGGCGCCGGGATCGACGCGGCGTTGACGACGGAAGTCCGTTGGCTTGGCCGGCTGCGCGTGGTCGGCGGCCTGCTCTGGCAGCGCGTGGATCTTCGCGATTTCCGCCTTGACTACCGGCTGCTCGAGGGCCCGGATGCGGGCCTCGAAGGCAGCATCGATTTCGACGCGAGCTACGAGCACATCACGCCGTTCATCGGATTCGAGGCGCCGCGCAGGGGCAACCGCTGGGAATACGCGCCACACGTGCTGGCGGCATGGCCGAATCCGCGCCGCGGCGTCGTCGGCCACATCATCGGGCCGGGCTTCGACCTCGCCGGCGACACGGACGCGGCGGGCAACGGCGTGCACTTCGGCGATCCCTCGATCACGGTTGGCTTCGACGTCACCTACCGGCCGGCGCACCTGACGCTCGACGTTGGCACGCTCATTACGCAAACCCTGCTCGAGCCCGTCATTCACAAGGGCATCGACACGAACTGGGTGCTGAGCGCCGCCTGGCGCTTCTGATTCAGTCCGCGAGCGCGCGCCCGAAGACCTCGCAGGCCCAGTCGACTTCGTCCGCGGTGATGACCAGGGGCGGGGCAATGCGGATCGTGTGCTCGTGCGTGTCCTTGGCGAGCAGGCCCGCCTCGCGCAGCCGCTCGCAGTAGCGGCGCGCGCCGCCGGCCTCCGGCCGCAGCTCGACGGCAATCATCAGGCCGCGGCCGCGGACTTCGCGCACAGCCTCGCTGCGGATGGACCGCAGCTGAGACAGGAAGCGCCGCGCCCTGGCGGCCGGCATTTTCGATCATGCCTTCCTCGACGAGGACCTTCAGCGCAGCGCGCGCGATCGCGCAGGCGAGCGGATTGCCGCCAAAAGTGCTGCCGTGCTGGCCGGGTTTCAGCACGCCGAGGACCTCGGAGTTCGAGAGCACCGCGGAGACCGGGTAGTAGCCGCCCGAAAGCGCCTTGCCGATCAGCGTGACGTCCGCCTCGATGCCCTCGTGCTCCTCGGCGAGCAGCTTGCCCGTGCGGCCGAGCCCGGTCTGGATCTCGTCGAGAATCAGCGTGACATTGCGCTCGCTGCAGAGCGCGCGCACCTGCCGGAAATAGCCGGCGGGCGGGATGATGACGCCGGCCTCCCCCTGGATCGGCTCGACCAGGAAAGCGACCGTGTTTTCGTTGACCGCGGCCGCCAGCGCAGCGAAGTCCCCGAACGGCACGACGCGGAAGCCGGGCGCGAATGGGCCGAAGCCGTTGCGCGCGTCCGGATCGGTGCTGAAGCCGACGATCGCGAGCGTGCGGCCGTGGAAGTTGTTTGCGCACACGACGATCTCGGCGCGGCCCTCGGGCACGCCTTTCACCTCGTAGCCCCACTTGCGTACGGCCTTGAGCGCGGATTCGACCGCCTCCGCGCCGCTGTTCATCGGCAGGATCTTGTGCGAACCCGTCAGCCTGGCGAGGTCCTCGTAAAAGTGCGCAAGCTGGTCGTTGCGGAAGGCGCGCGAGGTGAGCGTCAGCTTCGAAGCCTGCTCGACCATGGCCGCGAGGATCTTCGGATGGCAATGGCCCTGGTTCAGCGCCGAGTACGCCGACAGGCAGTCGAGATAGCGTTTTCCGTCGCTGTCCCACACCCAGACGCCCTGGCCGCGAACCAGGACGACATCGAGCGGCTCATAATTGTGCGCGCCGAGGGTCGCTTCGATCGCGATCAGGTCGCCGGCGGCCGGGGCCCGCGGTTTCTGGCGTTCAAGCATCGGGCGTCCTCCGCATCAAAGTGCTCTTGCCGAACAGCGAACACACGAGATCGACAGTGACTTCCGCGGAGCGGTTGTGCACGTCGAGCGCCGGGTTGAGTTCCATGATGTCGAGCGAGGCGAGCAGTCCCGTGTCCGCTACCATCTCCATGCACAACTGCGCCTCGCGATAGGTCGGCCCGCCCGGCACCGTCGTGCCGACGCCCGGCGCGATGTCCGGGTCGAGGAAATCGACGTCGAAGCTGGCGTGCAAATGCGTGTCGCGTCCGAGCCCAGCGAGCGCCGCATGCATGGTCTGGCGCATGCCGGTCTCATCGATATAGCGCATGTCGAAGACCTCGAAGCCGAGCTCGTGCACGAAGCGCTTCTCGCCGGGGTCGACGCTGCGGATCCCGATCTGGCGGATCTCGGCGGGCTGCATGACGGGTGCCTTGCCGGCGATCTCCACCAGCTCTTTCGGCCCATGGCCGAGGAGGATCGCAACCGGCATGCCGTGGATGTTTCCGCTCGGCGTCAGCACGTTCGTATTCGCATCCGCGTGGGCATCGAACCAGAGCACGCGCAGCTCCCGCCCCCGGGCATGCGCGTGCTGCGCTGCGGCGGCGATCGACCCGATCGCGAGGCAGTGATCGCCGCCGACCAGGATCGGCAGGCGCGACGCGGTGAATTCCGCGCGGCAGGCGTCGAACACGGCGCGATTCCATGCTTCGACCTGCGGCAGGTGGCGGTATCCGTCGACCGGCGGCAGGCCCGGGTTACCGGGTCCCTGGAGATTGCCGCGATCCGCCACCTCGACGCCCTGGGACTCGAGCATGGATTGCAGGTGCGCGACCCGCAGCGCTTCGGGGCCCATCGACGCGCCGCGGGTGCCGGCGCCGATATCCGTGGGGGCGCCGATGATCGAGACCTTTTTCATGGATTTGCCCTGCGTCGGGCGATTGGCTTTGGCCGGTGCGGCCGTCCAAGCACGAACGACCCGCCAAATGATGGACCGAAGGTCATGTCGCTGCAACTTTCGCACCGGATTTCCGGCTACCTGAAGCTGCGGAGAACCCAGGCGATTCTCGGGTGTTTCCTCGGGATTTCGCTGCTGCTCGTGGCCTTGCCAGCGATCGACCTCGGCATTTCGCGGCTATTCTATGATGACGGCTTCTACATGGCCGACTCGGGCTGGACGAAGTTCTTCCACAACAGCGTGTCCTGGTTCGTCTATGGCGCGCTGCTCGTCGTCGGGGGCGCCTACGCATTCAACAAGATATTCCGGCGGTACGCTTGCGGCATTGACGGCCGGAAAGCCATCTATCTGGTACTCGTTCTCGGCCTGGGCTCCGGCCTTATCGTCAATGGCGTGTTCAAGGAAGGATTCGGTCGGGCGAGACCCAAGAATGTCGAAGCCTTCGGCGGAATGGCGAAATTCACGCCGGCGTACTACATCAGCTCGAACTGCGCCCACAATTGCTCGTTTTCGTCGGGCGATACCTCGGCCGCATTTTTCGCACTTGCATTCATACCCATCGCGAGGAGAAGGCGCGCGGTTGCCGCCGCTGCCGTCGCGTATGGAGTGGTCGTATCGGGTGCAAGGATCGCTTCCGGCTCGCATTTTTTCTCCGACACGGTAGTATCGTTCTTCGTGATGCTGACCATTGCGGATGCGCTGCACTATTTCATGTTCAGATTCGACGGCAAGGCGGTCGAGCCAGCCCGGGCCTCTGCGCTGAATCGTGCGACGATGATCCGCGCGCCCGAGAAACCGACGTCTCCGTAACAGGCCCGCGTCGCCCGTCGTCAGATGCCGATCCACAGGCTGAGGTTCCGCACCTCGCACGCCACGTTCTGCGTGGCGTTCCCGTTCCTGTTGTTCGCGGTCTGCAACGCCATCAATATCGACAAGCTGGCGAAGTGGTTCACGCTGAAGGACGGCCTGGACATCCTCGGCCTCTCGGCATACCTGTTCGCGGCGCTTTGCCTCTTCATCGCCTTCTTCGTGCTCCTCGCGCACCGCCGCACGGTCAAGCCGTTCGCGATCCTGATCCTCGTGTTGAGCGGAGCCGCGAGCTACTTCATCGCGAAGTACGACGTCGCGGTCGACAGCTCAATGATCATGAACGTCGTCAACACCGACCCTACTGAAGTCGGCGGGCTGATGTCGCTGCAGATGCTGCCCTATGTCGTATTCCTGATTCTCCTGCCGGCGGTAGTGATCCTCGTCGGCGAGATCACGTTCGAACCCTCCGGGCGCTACCTCCTTACGTCGGCGAAGCTTTTCGCGGCCGCCTTCATCGTCGCGATCACGGTCCTTTACCTCAACTACAACACGGTGATCCGGGCCGGCAACATCTCGAAGAAATACATTGTCTATTCGCTTGTGCCGCTCAACGTTCTGTCGGGCAGCCTCAACGCGGCTTACAAGTCGATGAAGCCCTGGTTCGCCTCGGACAAGCACGTCGAGATCCGCGGGAGCGTCACCTCGAATGAGAACCTCGTCGTCGTCCTCGCGATCGGCGAGGCATCGCGCAGCAGGAACTTCAGCCTCTACGGTTACACGCGCAAGGACACCAACCCTGTCCTCGGGGAGGTGAGCGGACTGCACCTGCTGAACGGCATCGCGAAGAAGGGCTCGACGCTCTACGCGCTGCCGGAGATCCTCGAGAAGTCGGGCGTCAAGCTGCCCGAGCTCGCATCGAAGCTCGGCATCCCAACGGCCTGCTACGTGAACTTCACGCTCTACGATAACTGCAGTGCGGTGGGCGAGGTGAGGGCGTCTAATTGCGGACACGGCGGGACTTGCTACGACGAGGACGTCATTCCGCTGCTGCAGGAGAACCTCAGGAGCTACCGGTCGGGGCAGCGATTCGTCGTACTGCACCTCGGCGGCGGCAGCCATGGGCCGATCTACAAGGATCGCTATCCGCCCGAGTTCCAGAAGTTCCAGCCGATGTGCAACGACGCCGACGTTGCGAACCGCTGCACGATTGAGCAGCTCTACAACTCCTACGACAATACAATCCTTTACGTCGATCATGTGCTCGGCAGGATCGTGCAGTCGCTCGACGCCTCGGGCGCACCCTACGTCCTCATCTACATGTCCGACCATGGCGAGTCGTTGCTGGACGACGGGCGCATGTTCCACGGCATGCCGCCCGGCATAGCACTGCCTCCCGAGCAGGCCGAGGTGCCGCTGATCGTGAAGGCTTCAGTGCCGATCACGATCGTCCCGCGCGCCAGGTACACGCAGCCCGACGTCTACGACAGCGTGCTCGACCTCCTCTCGATCGAGACCCCGCTCGTCGACAAACGCGGCAGCTTCATCCGGAAACAATGAGGCGCTGACATCGGCCTCGAAGTGACGGTCGTCGGGACCGCATCGGCACGAAGGGAGGCGGGCGCACACTATCCTCGGATGCCCCCGCGGGCATGTGGGCGCCGGGCGGGAACACTCGCCGGCGTCAGTCCTTCTCGACCTTCAGGACTTCGCCCGTCTGGGCGTCAATTTCGACATCCATCACGCCGGAACCGGCCTGAGCGATGTCGAACGACCAGACAAGTCGGCCATTCTCTTTCTCGAGCTCGGCTTCCTTGACGTCACCGGGGACTTTGGCAAGCGCGATTTTTTCGGCCTGATCCTGCGAAATCTTGGCATCCGCCGCGTTCGGCGGAGCCTTGCTCTCGCCTGCAAGCGCCGCACCCGCGACGGTCCCGGCGAGCACGGTAAGGGCGAAGGCGCGCCCAATCGACCTCAGGTTCTCCATGGCTGTTTCCTCGTTGATCGACTGCTTGCAACCGGTTCGACAGCTTCGCGGTCCGCCGGTTCGCAATCTTCGGCGATAGGAATGCCGCGCTTCTCGCGTCTATTCCTGTGAAGGTGCCCAGACCGAGGAGGCAGAGAGCAGCCATGCGAGGTAATCAACGTCGCGGCAGGTTCACGCTTGACCGCGACTTCGCCCGGACAGCGGGCCCCTGCGCCGGCCTGTCGCGTGCAGCTATCACTGGGGAACCATGACCGCACGTATCCGCCTCGGATACGACACCGGATCCCGAATCAGACGGTTCGGCGGGCGCTGACGGTGGCAGGCCGCGCGCGCCCGGCGTTCTCGACAATTCCCGCGACCGCGCATGGACCGTCTGCCGCTCTCGCGCGCGACACCGTCGTGCTGCGCGTGTTGCTGATGCTCGCGGTCGTTGCCCTGTGCTGGCGCCTCGGCGGACATGCCCTGCTGGAGCCCGACGAAGGCCGCAACGTCGAAGTTGCGCGCGAAATGGCGCGTGGCGGCGACTGGGTTGTCCCGCACCTCGACGGCTTGCCTTACCTGGACAAGCCGGCGCCGTACTTCGCCGCGGTCGCGCTGTCCCTCAGGTTGGTCGGCGAGTCGGAGGCAGCAGCGAGGCTGGCGTCATTGCTGCTCACCATTGGCGGCATGGCCATCGTGTACGCGCTGGGCCGTCGCTTCGGCCCGCCGCTCACTGGTGAGTTGAGCGCTCTGGCGCTGGCTACGATGCCGCTCGTGCTTGCGTTCAGTCGCACGGTTATCTTCGATCCGGCACTGGCTTGCCTGGAATCGCTGGCGCTCTATGCGGCGTGGCGCGCTCTCGAAGCTGCCCAATCGCAAGCAGGGCGATGGGCGGCGCTGGCCTGGGCGACGCTTGGCGTCGCCACGATTACCAAGGGGCCGGTTGCCGTGCTCGTGCCGCTGCTGATCCTGCTCGCATACGCGGCAACCGCACGCGCCTCCTTGCGACCTCTGTTCCGAATCACGGCGTGGCCGTGGTTCTTCGTGACCGGGCTGCCTTGGTTCATCGCCGTGACATTGCGCCGCCCTGACTTTCCCGGCTACGCATTCATTTACGAGTCGCTGCAGCGGGTCGCTACGCCCGCCGCAGGCCGCGGTGGGCCCGTCTGGTACTACGTCCCGGTTGCGCTGGTCGGCACCTTGCCCTGGAGCTTTCCCGCCATCGCGGCGGCAATCAGCGCCTGGCGGCACCGCGCCGAGCGCCGCGAAGTTGCCGCGCGGCCGTTCGTGTTCCTTCTGGCATGGGCGATCGCCCCCTTGGTGTTCTTCTCCCTGTCGCAGTCCAAGCTGGCCGGCTATTACCTGCCTGCACTGCCGGCCTGGGCGCTGGCCGCCGGCCTGATGCTGGCGCGTGCTGCGGCGGGTGGCGACCCGATGGACCGCGCCGCGCGCGCGGCCCGCGGTGCCGGCATCGCACTGCTCCTGCTGGCCGCGCTGATCATGATCGGGTTTCACGTGCCGGCGGCGCAGCGGGCATTCACGCCCATTGTGCGCACGGTCCTGCCTGGCTTCGCGATCGCGTACGGCGGCCTCCTGGCCGTTGCGGGCTCGCTCGCGTTGCGTGCCGCCGTCCGCCGCAGTTTGGCGCTGATGGCGACGGCGTTCGCACTGCCGATATTGACGCTGCCGGTCGTCGGCGGTCCGCTCATTCGCGCAGTCGGTCTGCAGCGGTCGTCCATCGAGCTGGCCGCGGCCATCGACAGCGCCGCGCCGCGTGCTCGCGTGGTCGGTGCGGGCGCCTATCCCACGTCACTTCGCTATTACCTCGATCGCCCGGTGTTGCTGGCCACGGAGCGTGGCAGCGAGCTGACCAGCAACTACGTAATGAGCCGCCTCGAAGAGTTCCGAGCGCTGCCCGAAACGCCTCTACGGCCTGGTGACTGGTGGCTCGAAGCGCTGGAAGCCTGCACGGTACCGACGGTGTTCGTGACGCGGCTGCACACTCCGCAGGACGACGCCCTTGCGGCGCGGCTGCCCCTGATCGCCATCGGCGGAGTGGACGGACGCTATGCCGCACGTGGCCCATGTCTGCCGCCGGCGCCGGGCAGTCCCGCCCGAGCCGCCCGAAGCGGCGCCGCTAATGCGTCGCCCGCCGGCCAGACGGGCGCCGCCCCTGCCGTCGCCCGCAAACCATAGATGTGCGGCATCTGCGGCGTCGTTTCCTTGGCGGGCCGTCCGCTGCGCCATCCTGGCGCCGCGCCGCGCATGCGCGAGACGCTGCTGCATCGCGGCCCCGACGGCGCCGGCAGCGCCGAGCATCCCGGTGCGTCGCTCCAGATACGGCGGCTGGCGATCGTGGATCTTGTGCGGGGCGATCAGCCGTTCACCTCCCCGGATGGCAGCGTCTCGATCGTCTGCAACGGCGAGCTATACAACGCTGCCAGCTTGCGGCGTGATCCTGCTGCCAGGAACTACCCGTTTCGCTCGCAGTCGGATGTGGAGGCGTTGCTGCCGCTCTACATCCGCCACGGCGCCGCCGCCATTCCGATGCTCGAGGGCATGTTTGCGCTGGCAATCTGGGACGCCCGAACTGGCCGGCTCCTGCTAGCGCGAGACCGCAGCGGCGAAAAGCCGCTGTTCTATGCTTCCACGGATGCCGAGCTGATCTTTGGCTCCGAGCCCAAGGCGCTGCTTGCCTATCCCACCGTGTGCCGGGAGCTGGATGAGACAGCTGCTGCCGCGTACTTTGTGATGGGCTACGTGCCGGCGCCGCGCACCATGCACCGATCGATTCGCAAGCTGCCGCCTGGTCACACGCTGGTGGCGAGCGCGAACGGAATCGTGATCGCGCCCTACTGGCGTGCGGCCGACTTCCATGCTCCGTCCAGTCCGATAGGCCACAAGGTGTCATCGCCTGACATCCTTCGCGCCACCATCCGCAAGTCGGTTCGACGCGAACTGATGGCCGATGTTCCGCTTGGCGTATTCATCAGCGGCGGCATCGACTCCAGTTTGCTGCTGGCACTTGCTGCACCGAACTTCTGCCGCGGCCGGCTGTTCAGCTGGACAGCGGGCTTTGGCGATGCCAACTATGACGAAACCGGCCCGGCCGCCTTGCTGGCCCGACGCTTTGGCACGACTCACCGAGTCGTGCCGTGCGACGCCGCGCACCTGCATCGCGCGTTTGACGCTCTGTACAACACACTCGACGAACCACTCGGCGACCCTGCCGTGCTGCCCACATGGTTGCTTGCCGAAGCGGCCCGCGACGACGTGAAGATCATCCTGTCCGGCGAGGGCGCCGACGAATTGTTCGGCGGATATCCCACCTACCTCGGCCACCGGTTCGCGGCGCGTTTCGCCGCATTGCCCGGTCCGCTGCGCGCCGTCCTTTCGCGCGCGGTATTCGCCTGGCCTGCCTCGCATGGCAAGGTGACGCTCGAGTTCCTCTTGAAGCAGTTCGTAAGCAGCGCGGCGCTGGCACCCGTGGATCGGCACCTGGAGTGGTTCGGATCGCTCGGGCCGCTCGCGTCGCGTCAGGTGCTGGGTCCGCGAGCCCGCGCCGGACTGGACGCCGCACTTGGGTCCCTGCACGCCCAAGGCGTTTCGGCACTCCGGGGCCGCCCGGCGCTCGACGGCATCCTGCTTCTCGATTTCCTCACCTACCTGCCCGACAACCTGCTGACCAAGGTGGACCGCGCCACCATGCTGCACTCGGTGGAAGCGCGCGCACCGTTCCTCGACCGCAATACCATGGAATTGGCGCTGGCGACTTCTGCAAGGGAAAAGGTGCGCGGATTCCGCACCAAGATCGGCCTGAAGGCCGCGGCGGCGGGTTTGGTGCCGGACGAGATCCCAAAACGACGCAAGCGAGGACTCAGCGTGCCTATCGCAGCGTGGATCAACGATGGCCTGCGCCAGGAGGTCGATCGCGTGCTGGAGCGCGGACGACTCGCGCGACAGGGCTGGCTCGATCCGGCAGGCGTACATGCGATGCTGTGCGAGCACCGCCGCGGCGCCGCGAACCATGCGCGGCCCCTATGGTCGCTTATCACATTTCAGCGCTGGCTGGAGCGCTGGGGACCGGCTGAAAATACGTGAGGCCGCCCGAGTCCGCCGACCCATATACGCGACACGGCTCTCCGCAAGCCTATGCCAGCGGGGGAGGCAGCTTGGCGGAACTCAAGCTAGTCAAGCTCAAGATGACCGAGGATCTCGCGCGCTAGGTCGTCCGTTTCATTTCGGCAATGCAACTCGAGACGTCGGCTTTCCGGTAGTCGGTGTAGCGTATCGCCTTTCCCTTGCCGCCCTGGCGCCATTCCCAGGGCGCGAGCCACTCCTCGCGTGCCCACAGGCCGCGCTTCAGCGCACGCGCGGCGTTCTCCCATACGCAGTAATCGGGATCGTCGGCATATTGCCGATACGCCCAGGCGTGGCCTTGCTTCACCATCCATCCGTTGACGTTATCGTCGCCCAGCCACACCACGGCCACCAGCCATTCGTCGGGCTTGCGCGAGACCACCTGCAGCGAGACTCTCTCGCCGAGGACGCGCCCTTCCAGCGCCCGGCGCGCTTCGGGTCCGTCCGGTTGCCTGAATTCCGGCGCGTCGACGTGCGCGAGCCGCACGAGGGCGTGACCTTCGGTCAACTGCAGCTTGAGCGTGTCGCCGTCGAGCACCGCCGTGACGATGCCGGCAAGCCGGGGGCTGTCCTGCGCGCCCGCAGAAAAAGCGAGCGCAACGCCGAATGCGGCGGCGGCGGCCGCGGATGCGAGTCGAGCGGGTTTCCCGGTGCCCACGACGTGGCATAACGTACCTGATCCCCTGTACCCGCGCGATAGCGTATTCTGTGGCGCAAATGCGAGATGCCACACGCCAAGGCCGCATGTGCGCAGGTGCGTCGATCGCGCTGGCTTTGACAGGGCTGCTGATTGGCTCTGCGACATGGGCCGCGGATGAAAAGGCTGCCGGCACTGCCGATCAGCGATCGCCGCGGCAGAACCTCGCCGAGTCGCTCGCCGCGACGAGTCCAAAGCGCGCGCCCCTGAACCTGCTGCTGACGCAGGACGAACTGCGGTCATTCATCAGCGGCTACGAAACCAGCACTGGCGAGATTCTCACCGCCCCGATCGACGAAAACGACGAGATCGTAGTGACGGCGCCCGGCGAACGCGTGCCGATGCGCGACCCGAGCCAGGACGCCTGGGGAGGCATTGCGGCGCCGTTCTGGGCGATCATGCATCCGAAGGATGCTTGGCGCATCTTCGTACCGATTCCGCCCAGGGGCGGGTCGAAACACGAAGAACCGCCGGTGCCCGACCCGCGTTGAGGGCGCGACCCCGCCCCTAAGTACAGGCCAAGGGTTCGTTCCTGGCGGTTACGCTCGGCAGGATCGACGGGAGAGTCTCCATGACGATACGGGATCAGCGCTGGACGGCCGGACTCATTTCGGCGGCGTTGGCGATTGCCATGGGCGCGGCAGCCCAGCAGCAGCCGGCCCAGGCGTCGGCTGCGGCGACGCCGGCTCCGGCGACCGCGGCGTCGTTTTCCAAGGAACAGCTGGAACAGATCGTGGCGCCGATGGCGCTCTATCCCGATCCCGTAATTTCGCAAATGTTGATGGCGTCGACTTACCCGCTCGAGATCGTCCAGGCGGCCCGTTGGGTGAAGGCAAACCCGGGCATGAAGGAGAAGGCGCTCGAGGACGGGCTCAAGCAGCACGACTGGGCTGATAGCGTGAAATCGCTCTGCGCGTTTCCGGACGTGCTCGAGCAGATGGACGAGAACCTGGACTGGACCCAGGACCTGGGCGACGCCTTCCTGGCGCAGAAGACGGAATTGATGGACACGGTCCAGCGCATGCGCGGCAAGGCGTACGACTCCGGCAATCTGAAATCGACCGAGCAGCAGGTCGTCACGCAGCAGCCGGACAAGATCATCGTGATCCAGCCGGCCAATCCCGAAGTCGTTTACGTCCCGACCTACTCGTCGACGGTGGTCTAAGGCGGCTGGTCCTACCCGACCTACTACTACCCGCCGATGTACGTCGCGCCGCCCGCGGGCTATGGCTTCATGGCATTCACGGTCGGCATGGCGTGGGGCGCCGCGATCTGGGGCGGGTGCAACTGGGGTTGGGGCGGCAGCGACGTCGACATCGACATCAACCGCAACAACGATTTCAATCGCAACACGAACATCGACCGCGGCGACCGCGGCGACAACGCCGGAAACCGGGGTGATCGCGGCAACGGCGCGGGCGGGCGAGAGTCGTTCAAGCACGACAGCTCGCATCGTGGCGGCGTCAATTACCGCGACAACAAGACTGCCCAGCAGTTTGGCGGGCAGGCGGGCTCGAACCGCGTTTCCCGCGACCAGGCGCGCGGCTACGATCGCGGAGCCGCGGGAGGCGACCGGTCGGCGGGCCAGAGTCGCCCAAGCGCTTCGACGGGCGCCGCCGGCAACCGGCAACCGAGCCAGTCCCCGTCCGCGTCGACCCGCGATCGCTCGGCTTCCTCCTCGCGCGGCAGCTCGGGCAGCAGCGCCTTCAGCGGTTCCCGCAATTCCGGCATGGATCGCTCCGCGAGCAGCCGCGGCGGTGCGAGCCGTGGTGGCGGTGGCATGAGCCGCGGCGGCGGAGGCCGCGGCGGCGGCGGACGCCGGCGTTGAGTACCAGGAGAACGACGATGCAGACTACGCGTTGGCTGCGTACTTTCCGTCCGGCCCATTTCGGATTCGTGGTCCTGATGGCGTTGACCGCGTGTTCCCCCGCGCCGCCCGGGACCTATTCGACGCCCGAGGAAGCCGTCGCGGCGCTCGGCGAGCTTGCCGGGTCCGGTGACACGAAGAAGGTCGAGGAAATGTTCGGGAAGGAAGGGGTAGAACTCTTCCAGTCGGGCGATGACATCGCCGACCATGAGGATGCGCTGCGCGTCAAGGCGATGATTGCCGAATAGGTTGCATTCGAAGACATCGACGAGTCGGCCAAGGCCGCCGTACTCGGCAACGATGGATGGTGGTTCCCGCTGCCACTGGTCAAGGAGCATAGCCGCTGGCACTTCGATGTCGCGCGTGGACGCGAGGAACTCCTGAATCGGCGTGTCGGGCGGAACGAGCTGCTCGCGCTCGCCAGCCTGCATGCCTATGTCGATGCCCAGCGCGAGTATTTCGCGGACGGATTTGCCGGCAAGCCGCCGGCCTACGCGCAATACATCCGCAGCAGCGAAGGCAAGCACGACGGACTTTACTGGCCCGTCGCGGAGGGCGAGGCGAAGAGTCCGCTCGGACCGCTGTTCGCCGATGCCGCGAGGACACGCCGCGATGCGCCCAGCCCGCAACCATTCAATGGCTACTATTTCCGGATTCTCGCGGCGCAGGGCAATAACGTCTCGGGTGGCGCGTACAGCTACCTGGACAAGAAGGACCGGTTGACGCGCGGCTTTGCGGCGGTCGCCTGGCCCGCGAAGTATGGCAACTCGGGCGTCATGACCTTCCAGGTCAACAGGCTGGGCATCGTGTTCCAGAAGGATCTCGGGGAGAAAACGGATACGGTGGTTGCAGCCATCGACGCCTACGATCCTGATGACACCTGGGATCCGACCGGAGACTGAACTCGCGCGGTGAGAAAGGCGTCCCGACCACGATGCGGAACACGTCGAGGTTGGATCCGAACGGAGAGCCGATGCCGATTCGCGGCAGGGGAACTCCCCGCCTGCAATTCGTTCAGTGCACAGACCAGGCTATCGCGTCCCTTTCGCCCATGCCCAGGCCGCCACCCGCCACCCTGCCGCGGTCTTTCGCAAGGCAACGGTGAAAAACGCTCAGGACTGCGTGACCTTGGTACCGTTCACGTCGAAAGTCATGGTTGCCGGGAGTACGACGTATGCGTTGTCGCCGGAGACGTCGTTGTGCAGCGGCCCCTCGACCTTGACGAAATAGCCGGAAGCGCCATGTTCCTTGCCTTCGACCAGGACGTCTCGGTACCAATCCTGAGTTGCCGTCGGCCCCTGCCAGACGTGCGGCGCCATGCCGTCGAGGATCTGTCCGGGGACGGCGAATGTCGCCGCCATCCCCTTTGCGTCGCCCCGATTGAACGCATCGAGGTATTGGTGCACGGCAGCCAACGGCGTTTCAGTTCCCATTGTCTCGAGTCCTGGGGCGCGTGCGAAGCGCGCCGGTTGTGTTGGTCGGGGTGACAGGATTTGAACCTGCGACTCCTACGTCCCGAACGTAGTGCTCTACCAGGCTGAGCTACACCCCGAATCGCGCACGGACGGGCCGGAAGCGGCCGGATCAGCGGGCCCGGCAGTGTAATCAAGGCACCCCACGCTTTCAATGAGACCGCGTATTCTCCCGGCGTAACGCGACTTCAGGAGCCTTTCGCATGCTACTTCGTGCCCTTGCAGCGCTGGTCCTCGCGGCCGCGGCCTTGGCGGCAACCTGCGAGGACTTCGACCTCGTCAATGTGACCCTCGTCGACGGCACGGGTGCCGCACCGCGAGCAGGCGTCAGCGTAAGCATCCGCGAGGGAAGGATCGCGGCGATCGATGAACGCGCGCCCGCGTCGGCGGCGGGCGTCCGCCAGATCGACATGAAGGGGCGGTTCCTGCTCCCCGGACTCATCGATGCGCATGCGCACATCGAGTCGCCGGCTGCCGCGCTGCGCGCGATCCAGTCGGGCGTCACCACGGCGCGCGTGCTCGGCGACACGTACCTGCAGGCGACATATACGCGCGACCTCATCCGGCTCGGCCATGTCCCGGGACCCGAGATGCTGGTCTCGCCGGGCCACATTCGCCCGAAGCCTGGCCTTGCGTTCTTCATGGTCTATCCGCAGTTTGGCGACGCGATCGAAGGCGAACTGCGAGGCCCCGACCGCATCGCCGCGGCGACACGCGCGCTGATCGGGAATGGCGCGGACGTCATCAAAGTGGGTGCCAGCGAGCGGGCTGGACTCGCCGATACCGACCCGCGCCGGCCGGAATTGACAGAGGCCGAGATGCACGCGGCGGTCGTCGAAGCCGCGAAGCAGGGATTGTTCGTCGCCGCGCATGCACACGCGCGCGAGGGCTGCGCGAATGCGGTGCGCGCGGGCGTGCGCAGCATCGAGCACGGCACCTGGGTGGATGACGACACGCTGGCCGAGATGAAACGGCGCGGCACTTTCTTCGTCCCCACGCTCGCGGCCATGAGCCCGCTCGCCGATCCCAAGGGCAACTCGGCCGAAGACGTGACGCTGCACCTGCGCACGCAAGCGATGATGGGGCCGCTGCGCGCCGCGGTGAGGAGGGCGCACGCGATGGGCATCGTCATCGCCGCCTCGACCGATGGCAGCTATGCCGACGACGACATCGGCGGAATCCGCGTAGCACACGACATCGCGCTGCTGCGCGAATTCGGCGGCATGACGCCGCTCGAGTCGATCACCGCGGCCACCCTTAACGGCGCCCGCGTCATCGGCATCGAGTCGCGCACCGGGACGATCCGGGTCGGGCTCGAGGCCGACCTGGTCGCCTACGACGGGGATCCGCTTGCCGACGGCAATACGTTGTTCGAGCCGCGACTCGTCGTGAGCGACGGCAGGATCGTGGTCGAGGGACTCGGCCTCTAGTCGTCCGCTACGATCAACTCGTTCGGCTGACCGAGAAGCGGGCGAGGGCCGCGAGCCCGTCGCGGAACGGCGATGCGGGGACCGCGTCGAGCGCTTCCTCGGCCTTGCGTGCCTCACTCCCGGCGAGCTGGGCCGTGTAGTCGAGGCCGCCTGAGTTCTCGACGACCTCGAGAATCGGGGCCTGCTGCTCCGTGCCGCCCTGTTCGATGGCTTCCCGGATCATCGCGACGGACTTTGCGTCGCTGTGTGCGAGTGCATGGATCAGCGGCAGCGTCGGCTTGCCTTCCGAGAGGTCGTCGCCGACATTCTTGCCGAGCTCGTCCGCGTCGCCCTGGTAGTCGAGCGCGTCGTCGATGAGCTGGAAGGCGATGCCGAGGTGCTTGCCGTAGCGTGCGAGCGCCGCCTCGACCGGGGCTGGGGCCCCGGCGACGATGGCCGCGATCTGGGCGCCCGCCTCGAAAAGGCGCGCGGTCTTGCGGTAGATGACTTCCATGTAGCGGATCTCGGTCGTGTCCGGATCGCCCGAATTCATGAGCTGCATGACCTCGCCGGCGGCGATCGTGTTGGTCGCGTCCGCCATCACGCGAATGACCGCGGGGGAGTCGAGCGCGGCCATCATCTGGAAGGCGCGGGAATAGAGGAAGTCGCCGACCAGCACCGAGGCCGGATTGCCGAAGGCCTCATTCGCCGTCTCGCGGCCGCGGCGACGGGCCGAGTCGTCCACCACGTCGTCGTGGAGCAGGGTCGCCGTGTGGATGAACTCGATCAGCGCGGCGGCAGGGACATGGGCCGAATCCCGGGCCCCCGCGGCGCGGGCTGCCAGCACGACGAGGAGCGGCCGCAGGCGCTTGCCGCCGCCGCCGACGATGTAATCGCCGACCTGGTTGACGAGCGCGACGTCGCTCGCCAGCTGGCACCGGATTTCGGCATCCACGGCGGTCAGGTCTGCGGCGACGAGAGCTCGTATGTCTTTGAGTTTCATGGAAACCCGCCATCCCCAGCGGGGCAGGGGCATCCTAGCGGCATTCGCGCTCCCGGGAAATGCGCACGGCCCCGCGCGATTGACCCCGGAAGGCACCGTCACTACAATTGCCGGCTCTTTTTGGAGTCCAGTCAATCATGTACGCCGTCATTGCCACCGGGGGCAAGCAGTACCGGGTGAGCGAGGGCACCGTCGTGCGGGTCGAGAAACTCGATGCCGACGCGGGCGCCACCGTCGAGTTCAACCAGGTCCTCCTCATCGGCGAGGGCGCCGACGTCGCCGTCGGCGCCCCGTACGTGACCGGCGCGCTCGTGACCGCGACGGTGCAGGCGCACGGCAAGGCGGACAAGGTCCAGATCACCAAATTCCGGCGCCGCAAGCACTACCTGCGGCAGAAGGGGCATCGCCAGCCGTACACCGAAGTGAAGGTGACCGGCATTACGGCGGCCTGAGGACAGGAAAATGGCACACAAGAAAGCGGGCGGCAGTACCAAGAACGGGCGCGAGTCCCAGTCGAAGCGCCTCGGCGTCAAGAAGTTCGGCGGCCAGCAGGTGCTCGCCGGCAATATCCTGGTGCGCCAGCGCGGCACGCCGTATCGCGCCGGCGAAAACGTCGGCGTCGGCACGGATCACACGTTGTTTGCGCTGAAAGCTGGCCGCGTGCAGTTCAGGAAAAAGGGCGCTGAACGGCGCACCTTTGTCAGCGTCCTGCCGGAGTAGGCAAGGGCTGCTGGATTCGAGGAAATGCCCCGGCCCTGCCGGGGTTTTTCGTCAGCGCGCCGGGGAAGCATGAAATTCGTCGATGAAGCGATCGTAAAGGTTCGCGCCGGCAATGGCGGGCGCGGCTCGATCGGCTTTCGCCGCGAGAAATTCGTGCCCTTCGGCGGTCCGGACGGCGGCGACGGCGGCGACGGCGGCAGTGTCTGGCTGCGCGCACAACAGGGCATCAATACGCTGGTCGATTACCGGGTCCAGCGCACCTTTCGCGCGCAGAACGGCGAGCCCGGCGGCGGCCAGGACTGCACGGGCCGCAGCGGCGAGGACCTCTTCGTGCCGATGCCTGTCGGCACCGTCGTGATCGACGAAGAGACGGACGAGACGCTGGGCGACCTGTCGCAAGCGGGGCAGACGCTGCTGGTCGCGAAAGGCGGCAAGGGCGGCTGGGGCAACCAGCGATTCAAGAGCTCGACCAACCGCACGCCGCGCCAGAGCGGCCCGGGGATTCCGGGCGAGGCGCGGAACCTGCGGGTCGAGTTGCGCCTCCTGGCTGATGTCGGGCTCCTCGGCTTGCCGAACGCCGGGAAATCGACACTGATCCGCGCAGTTTCCGCCGCGAGGCCCCGCGTCGCGGACTACCCGTTCACGACGCTCCATCCCCAGCTCGGCGTGGTCGCGGTAGGCCCCCTGAAGAGCTTCGTGATGGCGGACATCCCGGGGCTCATCGAGGGTGCGGCGGAAGGCGCAGGCCTCGGCATCCGCTTCCTGAAACACCTCCAGCGCACGCGCCTGCTGCTCCACCTTGTCGACATCGCACCGCCGGACCCGGACGCGGATCCAGTCGTGGGCGCGCGCGCGATCGTGAAGGAATTGAAGAAATTCAGCCCGGAACTCGCCAGGAAACCGCGCTGGCTCGTGCTCAACAAGATCGACCTGCTCGAGGGCAAGGCGCGCGAGGAATGCTGCACCGAGATCGTGCGGCGATTGCGCTACAAGGGACCGCTATTCAGGATTTCCGGGGCGACGGGCGAGGGCACGAAAGAACTGTGCCAGGCGGTCATGCGGGAACTGGAGAACTAAAAGGGGACAGTCACCTTTAAAAGTGACTGTCCCCTTTAGGTGAGTGCCTTGACCTGCGCGGCGAGGCGGCTCTTGTGGCGGGCAGCCTTGTTGCGGTGGATGATGCCCTTGCGCGCCATTGCGTCGATCGTGGGCGCGGCCGCCTTGAGCGCCGCTGCCGCCTCGGTCTTGTTGCCGGCGCTGATCGCCTCGACGACCTTACGCACGGCACTGCGCACTTTCGAGCGCTGCGAGACATTCTGCGCACGGCGTGCCGCCGCCTGGCGGGCCCGTTTTTCGGCTGACTTGGTGTTGGCCATAAGGCCGCGCATTGTCCGGATGCGGGGCGGGATTGTCAACGCGGTATAGTGCCGCCCGCATGTCGCACGGATTCCTGCGAAATACCACGATCGTCGGCCTCCTGACCCTGCTTTCCCGGATCACCGGCGTGATCCGGGACATGGTCTACCTGATTTCCTTCGGCGCAGGCCCCCTCATGGACGCCTTCCTGGTGGCGTTCAAGATCCCGAACTTCATGCGGCGCCTGACGGCGGAGGGCGCCTTCTCGCAGGCCTTCGTGCCGGTCATTTCCGAGTACAAGGTGCAGAAGGAGCATGCCGAGGTCCGCGAGCTGGTCGCGGGCGTAACCGGCGTCTTCGGGCTCATCCTCTTTGGCATAACGGCCATCGGCGTGATCGCGGCGCCGGTTCTCGCCTACATCTTTGCGCCCGGCTTCCACGCCAGCGGCGATCGCTTCGACCTGACGGTCGAGATGCTGCGTTTCACGTTTCCGTACCTGTTCTTCATCTCCCTGGTCGCGCTCGGCAGCGGGGTGCTGAACAGCTACAACCGTTTCGCGGTGCCGGCATTCAACCAGACGCTGCTCAACGTCGTCATGATCGTCTCGGCGGGCGTCGTCGCGCCGCACTTCGAAAAACCGGGCCTCGTGCTCGCGATCGGCGTGTTCGTCGCGGGCGCCGTGCAGCTCGTCGCGCAATTCTCCGCGCTGCACCGGATCGGGCTGCTGCCTAGGCCGCGTCTGGACCGGGCCCACGAAGGCGTGCGCCGGATCGCGCGCCTGATGCTGCCCGGCATCTTCGGCTCGTCGGTCGCGCAGGTATCGCTCCTGCTCGACACCATCATCGCGTCGTTCCTGATGGTCGGCAGCGTCACCTGGCTCTACAGCGCGGACCGCCTCGTCGAGTTCCCGATGGGCGTTTTTTCGATCGCGCTCGCCACCGTGATCCTGCCGGGGCTGTCTTCGCACCACTCGGAGAAGTCGCCGGAGAAGTTCAACGCGACGCTGGACTGGGCGCTGCGCCTCACGCTGACTGTCGTGGCGCCGGCCGCCGTCGGGCTCCTGATGCTTTCCGGGCCGCTGATCGCGACCATTTTCGGGTACGGCGCATTTACGCATCGCGACGTCGTCATGTGCGGATACGCGCTGATGGCCTATTCGCTCGGGCTGATCGGGTTCTCGATGGTGAAAGTGCTGGCTCCCGGTTATTTCGCGCGGCAGGACACGAAGACCCCGGTCAAGGTCGGGCTCATCGCGCTCGCGATCAACATGGGCTTCAACATCTGCGTCGTGGTGCCGGCATTCCTCGCCGGTTTCCCGGTGCCGCACATCCTGCTCGCCGTTTCGACCGGCCTCGCCGCGCTCGTGAACTCCGCGCTCCTGTACCGTGGCCTGCGGCGCGAGGGCATCTTCCGGCCGACCGCGGCGTGGAAGACGCTGCTGCCGCAGATCGGGATCGCGACGCTCGCGATGGCCGCGTTCCTGTGGTGGATCTCCGGCGACTGGGAGGCCTGGTCCACATGGTCGGCCACGCGCCGGGCCGCCTGGCTCGCGCTCTCGGTAGGGGGCGGAATCGCGGTCTATTTCGGCGTCCTCTGGCTCGCCGGAGCGCGCCCGCGCCACCTGAGGCATCTATAATTGCGGGGCACTCCCGATCCGGCAGGGCCATGCTGATACGACGCGGTTTCGAGCCCCGTCCTGACACGGATCCCGGGCGTGCCGTCGCAATCGGCAACTTCGACGGCGTCCACCTCGGGCACCGGGAGATCCTGGCGAGGCTCGGCGTTCGCGGCCGCGAATCGCGACTCGCGACGGCGGTGGTCTGCTTCGAGCCGCAGCCGAAGGAGTATTTCGCGCGGGATGCGGCGCCTGCGCGCCTCATGCGCCTGCGGGACAAGGCGGAGTGCATCGCCGAGACCGGCGTGGACGAGCTCCGGGTGCTGCGCTTCGACGCGCGGCTGGCGGGACTCGCGGCGGGCGATTTCATCGAACGCGTGCTCGTAGGCGCGCTGGGAACGAGGCAAGTCGTGATCGGAGAAGGCTTTCGGTTCGGGCGCGAACGCGCGGGTGACGTGGAATGCCTGCGCCGCGCGGGCCGTGCGCGCGGCTTCGCGGTCGAGGCCGTGCCGGCCTGCCTTGCAGGCGGCGAGCCGGTGAGCTCGACCCGCGTGCGCGCTACGCTGGCGGCCGGCCGGCTCGACGAGGCACGGATCCTGCTGGGGCGTGATTTCCGGATCAGCGGGCGCGTCGCTGCGGGCGAAAAGCTCGGCCGGACGTTGGGGTTTCCGACCGCGAACCTGCGCCTGTTCCGGCGCGTGCCGCCGGTCGCCGGCATTTACGCGGTGCGGGCGACGGGCGCGGGCCTTTCGCGACACCCGGGTGTCGCCTCGGTCGGCACGCGACCGACGGTCGGCGGCAGCGAGTGGCTGCTGGAAGTGCACCTGTTCGACCACGCGGGCATGCTGTACGGCAAGCGGCTCGACGTCGATTTCATCGCCTGGCTGCGCGATGAGGTCCGTTTTGCGGACGTCGACGCAATGACCGTACAGATGCACGAAGACGCGCGACGGGCCCGCAAGCTGCTCGCAGCCTGAGGAAATCGTGGACTACAAGCAGACCATCAACCTGCCCGAGACCGCCTTCCCGATGAAGGCCAATCTCGCCCAACGCGAGCCGGCTATGGTCGCGCGCTGGCTAGAGGAAGACCTCTATGCGGCCTTGCGTCGTCACACCGCCGGCCGGCCGAAGTTCGTGCTGGTGGACGGCCCGCCGTATGCGAACGGCGTGATCCACATCGGCCACGCCGTCAACAAGGTGCTGAAGGACATCATCGTCAAGTCGCGCACGCTCGATGGCTTCGACTCGCCCTACGTGCCGGGCTGGGACTGCCACGGCCTGCCGATCGAGCAGCAGGTCGAGAAGAAGCACGGGCGCGTCGGCCAGAAACTCGATGCCGACGCGTTCCGCAAGGCCTGCCGCGAGTACGCGGCGAGCCAGGTGGAGATCCAGATGGCGGATTTCCAGCGCCTCGGCGTGATGGGCGACTGGAAGGATCCGTACCTCACGATGGCCTCGCGTTACGAGGCCGAGCAGCTGCGCGCATTCGCCGCGATCATCCGCCGCGGACACCTGGTGCGCGGCTTCAAGCCCGTGCACTGGTGCCTCGATTGCCGCTCCTCGCTCGCCGAGGCCGAGGTCGAGTACGAGGAGCGCGACTCGCCTGCCATCGACGTGCGCTTCGAGATCGCCGATGCGCACGATGCCGCGCGCCGGCTTGGGCTGGCGACCGACGATCTCCTGCATGCCGCCGTCGCGATCTGGACCACGACGCCCTGGACGCTGCCGGCGAATCAGGCAGTCTGCCTGCACCCGCTCTACGACTACGTGCTCGCGGAGTTCGACCGGCCCGAAGGGCCGGAGCGCCTCATCGTCGCTGAGGCGCTGGCGGCGCCCTTCGCGAAGCGAATCGGGGCAAGCGCGTACCGTACGCTCGCCAAGGTCAAGGGCGAGGCGCTCGAGGGCCTGCGGCTCGAGCACCCGTTCTACGAGCGCGAGGTGCCCGTGATCCTCGGCGCGCACGTGACGCTCGACGCCGGCACCGGCGCCGTGCACACCGCGCCCGGCCATGGTGCCGACGACTACGAGATGGGCCGGCGCTACAACCTGCCGATCGACAACCCGGTCGGCAACGACGGGCGCTTCGTCGCGGGCACGCCGCTGTTCGAGGGTTTGGGCGTTTTCGACGCCAACGCGAAGATCGTCGAAACGCTGCGCGAGAAAGGGCGGCTCGTGCACTTCGAGACGTACCGCCACAGCTATCCGCATTGCTGGCGCCACAAGTCGCCGGTGATCTTCCGCGCGACGCCGCAGTGGTTCCTCAGCATGGAGAAGGAAGGGCTGCGGCGCGACGCGCTCGCCGCCATCAAGACGGTGCACTGGATTCCCGGCTGGGGCGAGCAGCGCATCACCAGCATGATCGAGACGCGGCCGGACTGGTGCATATCGCGCCAGCGCGCCTGGGGCGTGCCGCTCGCGCTGTTCGTGCACAAGGAAACGGGCGAGCCGCACCCGCAGACGCCGGAACTCCTCGAGCAGGTCGCCGAACTCGTCGCCGAAGGCGGCATCGAGGCCTGGTTCTGCGCTGAATCCGCGGCACCTGCTCGGCGACGAGGCGCTGGTATACGAAAAATGCGACGACGTGATGGACGTCTGGCTCGACTCCGGCGTCGTGCACCATTGCCTGCCGGCCCTGCGGCCGGGGCTGATCCCGTTCCCGGCGGACATCTACCTCGAGGGCTCGGACCAGCATCGCGGCTGGTTCCACTCCTCGCTGCTCGCGTCCGTCGCCGGGCGCGGCGTCGCGCCGTACCGCCAGGTGCTGACCCACGGCTTCACGGTGGACGAGAAGGGCCGCAAGATGTCGAAGTCGCTCGGCAACGTGGTCGCGCCGCAGAAGGTCGTGCAGTCGCTCGGCGCCGACGTGCTGCGGCTGTGGGTCGCGGCGACCGACTACAGCGGCGAGATCAACGTCTCCGACGAGATCCTGAAGCGCATGTCGGACAGCTACCGCCGCATGCGCAACACGGTGCGGTTTCTGCTCGGCAATCTCGCCGGGTTCGAGCCTGCGCGCGATGCGGTCGCGGCGCACGAGCTGGTGGACCTCGATCGCTGGGCGCTCGCGCGCGCGGCGAGCCTGCAGGAGGAAATCGTCGAGGCTTACCGGAACTACGAGTTCCACCGCATCTACCAGCAGGTGCACAACTTCTGCGTCGTGGAGCTTGGTTCTTTCTGGCTCGACATCCTGAAGGACCGCCTCTACACGACGCCGGCGAGGGGCCTCCCGCGGCGCTCGGCGCAGACCGCGATGTACCACATCGCCGAGGCGATGGTTCGCTGGCTGGCGCCGATCCTGTCGTTTACGGCGGAGGAGATCTGGGGTTTCCTGCCGGGCAAGCGCGAACGAATCCGTATTTTTCTCGACCTGGTGGACGCTGCCTTCGGTCACGCCCGCAGGCGACGTCGACTGGGACGCCGTCATCGCGCTCAAGGCCGACGTCTCGCGCGAGCTCGAGCGGCTGCGGGCCGCGGGCGAGCTCGGCGCTCCGCTCGAGGCGGCGGTGGACGTCTATCTCGACGAGGCGCAGCATCGGCGCATGGCCGCGCTCGGCGATGAGCTGCGATTCGTGCTGATCACGTCGCAGGCGCGGATCCGCCCGGCGCTCGAGCGCCCGGCCGCCGCGGTCGCCGCCGAATCGGTGGCGAAGGAGGGCGCCTGGATCACGGTCGCGGTCGACCCGGCGCCGAAGTGCGTGCGCTGCTGGCACCGGCGGGCCGACGTCGGCGCCGACCCGAAGCACCCGGAGATCTGCGGCCGCTGCGCGGGCAACCTCGACGGGCCCGGCGAAACGAGGCAATACGCATGAACCATCCGCTCGTGAACCCCCGCACGGCGCTGTACTGGCCTGGCTCTCGGCCTTCGTGGTCGCGCTCGACCAGTTCACCAAGTGGGCCATCGTCGGCCGCTTCCGGCTCTACGAGATCCTGCCGCTCGGGCCATACCTCGACATCACCCGGCTGCACAACGAAGGCGCGGCGTTCGGCCTGCTCGCCGAGGCGGGCGGCTGGCAGCGCTGGTTCTTCCTGGTGCTGGCGGGGGCAATCGCGCTTGCCATACTGGCCTGGTTGCGATCGCTGCCCGCGCGTGGACACGCCTGGCTCGCGATCGGGCTCGCGCTGATCCTCGGCGGCGCGCTGGGCAATGCCTGGGACCGCTTCACTGACGGCCACGTCGTCGACTACCTGCACTTCCACTGGGGCGAGCATTTCTTCCCCGCATTCAACGTCGCGGACATCGCCATCACGATCGGCGCGATCATGCTGCTCATCGACGCGCTGCTCTCGAGCCGGCGGTCCAAGGCCGCAACCGGATGAAAGTCCTGCTCGCGAATCCGCGGGGATTCTGCGCCGGGGTCGACCGCGCCATCGACATCGTCGAGCGCGCGATCGAGCTGTTCGGCGCGCCGATCTACGTGCGGCACGAAGTCGTGCACAACAGTTCGTGGTGGATCGCCTGCGCGGGCTCGGCGCCGTGTTCGTGGACGAGCTCGACCAGGTGCCGGACGGCGCGACCGTGATTTTCTGCGCGCACGGCGTGTCGAGCGCGGTCGAGGACGAGGCGGCGCGGCGCGGGCTCGCCGTGTTCGACGCAACCTGCCCGCTCGTCACCAAGGTGCACATGGAGGTGGGCAGTTACGCGCGCGACGGGCTCGACGTGATCCTGATCGGCCACGCCGGCCATCCCGAGGTCGAGGGCACGATGGGCCGCTTCGATTCCGGTTTCGGCGGGCACATCCACCTGGTCGAGACCGTGGCCGACGCGGCGAAGATCGCGGTGCGCGATCCGGCCAGGCTCGCCGTTGTGACGCAGACCACGCTCTCGGTCGACGACACGGCGAAGGTCGATGGAAGCGCTGCGCGGGCGCTTTCCTACGCTTGCGACGCCGCGCAAGGAAGACATCTGCTACGCGACGCAGAACCGGCAGGATGCGGTCAAGCAGCTGGTCGCGCAGTGCGACGTGATCGTCGTGGTCGGGCTCGCGCTCCAGTTCGAATTCCAATCGACTGCGCGAGATTGCGACAACGCGCGGCGTCCCGGGCTACCTCGTGGATGGGGCAGGCGACCTGAAGCGCGAATGGTTCGAGGACAAGGGCGTCGTCGGTGTCACCGCAGGCGCTTCAGCCCCTGAGTCGCTGGTCAAGGAAGTCGTCGAGCGGCTGCGCACGTGGGGTGGCCGGCAGGCAGTCGAGGTCGTCGGTCGCGAGGAGCGCGTCGTGTTCGGGTTGCCGCTGGCCCTGCGGTAGGGTCCGTCACCAGCAGCGTCCGGTGGTGTCGACGCCTCGCGCGTCGGTGGCGGCGCGCCGCCCGGATTCGTCGATCGAAAGCGCCTGGCACATCGGGTCGGCGGAGTTTCCGGCGGCCGTCGCCACGATCCGGAAAGCCGCGGCGTCCGCGAGCGCGATGCTGAGCGCGTAGTGGCCGCCCGGGGTCTGCGATGCCACTGGAATCCCGGGCGGCTGCTGGGCCGGACTTGCGTCGAGGCGGTTCGAGTAGGTCCCGTTCGAGAGGTGGAACTTCTCCTGCTCGGTCGCTGCTACGAGCAGCGCCTGCACCGCCTGCACCCGGCGGCTGCGCAGGATCTGGCTGCGATAGCTCGATGCGGCGATCATCGTCGTGATCGCGACGACGGCGAGCGCGATGACGACCTCTATCAGCGTGAAGCCGGTGGCGGTGCGAGCTTGCGCCATGAGGTCCTGACCGGGTCGCCCGAATAGCCTGGATCGAATGTGCCTGCGCCGGCAATGCCGAATGGCCGCGGACGGCAACCCTCGCAGGCTTCGTCCCAGCGGCCCGGGAAGCCGAAGCGGATGCCGGCAGGCAGTCCGGACGCAGGAATCTCGTCGGGCTCGTCGTCTTCCGAGTCGACGACCGTGTTGCGCGGCAGCGCCGTTCGAATGTCGATCGCATACAGCCGCGACGCGGAACGCGGCGGGCCGCAGGGAGCGGATTCTGCCGGCGCGAGCGGCTGGTAGGTCTCGAAGCGCAGGGCATGGTCGAACGCGACCGTCGGTCCCGCCACTTTCTCGCCCGCACCGTGCGCATCGAGCCGCAGGTACCAGCCGCGCGCGTCCGGCGGCAAGGCATCGACGGCGCCGGTGGCGTCGTAGAGGTCCGCTTCGGCCAATTCGGGTCCCGAAGTGCCGGTCAGCGGGTCGAAGACCACGGTCACGCGATCCTCGATAGTCGCGTCGCGCGGTCGCCGGATCCAGCCGGAGCCCACCGCGATCGCGAGGCGGTTCGCGGTGCCCGTTCTCGCGATCGATGCGTCCGGCGTCGCAAAGAAGCGTTGCTCACCCGTGCCCAGGCGCGCAATGCGGCGCGCAGTCGCCAGGTCGCCTGCCGGACGGGCCGGGGCGAAATCGATTCGCCAGAGAGATCCGGCCACGTCCAGCAGGTAGGCGCGATCCACGTACGAATCGCCGTCCAGGTCGAGCGCGCGCGGCGCGGATGGCAGGCTCGCAAGAGCGGCGATGGGCAGGTCGTTGCCAGTGTCTCCTGCGGACCACAGTTGCCGGCCCGATTGCGCGTCGAGCAGGAACAACTCGGCGCCCCGGCCGCGCCCCGAGGCGCCCGTTGCGTCGAAGCGCGCGTCGTAGCCGCCGGCGAGCAAGGTGACCCAGTCGCCCGCGCTCTGGCCGCTGTCCGCGACCGGCAGCCGCGTGACCACGGGCTGCGCGAGCGCGAGCAGGCCCGCATCCCCCAGATCGAAGGACCACAGCAGCCTGGGGTCGTCCGCGCGCGCCAGGTCGAGCGCGTAGTAGCGCCCGCCGCCGCGGCCGAGGCCGAACAGCAGCCAGCGGTGGTCGCCTGCGCCGGTGTCGATGCGGCCATCGCCGTTCGCATCGCGCACGTGCAGGACCAGCGGGCCATCCAGGCCATGACCGCGCGCCGTCGTTTGCGCGTCGCGCGCAAGCTCCGGCAAGCGGCCCAGCAAGGGCCGGGGCAGCCATGCCCATAGTTCGACACCCGAGTCCGCGTCGAAACACTGCAGCTGGCCGTCCTGGTTCCCGGAGAGGATGTATCGCCGGCCGGTCTCGAGGTCATCCAGGACAACCGGAGGATCGCCGCCCGGATCGCCAAGGCGCCGCTCGCCCGTGAACGAAGCGAGCACCTGGTCCACCGATTCGGTATCGCCGGGGCCCAGGCCCAGAATCTTGCGATCGATGCGGACATTGCCCGGCACCAGGCGATTTGCGTCGTCAAGCAGGCGCTGGCTCGCGAGATCCGAGTAGATACGCCGTTCGTCAGCGGGCGGCAGCCTTCCGGCGGCGCCGCCGGCAAGCAGATCGGCATCCGGCGCATCGCTCCAGATGCTTCTCGAAACGGCGAGCGGCAGGCCGGATGCCGCGTCGATGGCCGGCTCGCCGTCGCGATCGACGATGCGCGGCGGCTCGAGCGGGCCGGCGGGCGCTTTCAGCCGATAGCGGAACAGGTTGCCCGTCCAGCGCGCGCGGGCGCGCGGCACCTGCAATCCTAAGACCACGCCCGCTGCGCCGTCGTCGCCGCCGAAGGGAAGCAGCGCCGCCGCCGACAATTGCGGCGCGGCCGCGACCGCGGCATCGCGCTGGAACGCCTCCGCGACCAGATTGACGTAGGCGAGCGGACCGGACTCCGGCGCGAGCCAGGTGAGCGGAGCCGATTGCGTCCCGGGCAAGTCGTCGCGAAGGTCGGTCGTGGCCAGCCATTGCGCGAGCGCTGCCGGGCAATCCGCAGCGCAACCTCCAGTCTCGTCGTTGAAGTGCGGCAAGGCGCCGGCCGCGGCGGCCGCCTGCTCATCGTCGCTGTCTTCGCGTGCGGTCACGTAGCCGAGCGAGACCGGGCGGCAGGCGTGCAGATATGGGGAGCGATAGGTTGCCTGCGAACCCGCCAGCAAGGCAGCCGGATCGGTACGGCCGTCGGTCCCGAAGTGGCGTGGCTGCCCGGCGAGCCAGAGTGCCGCTTCCGAAAGCGTCTCGCCGAGCGGGGCTCCGCCGGCCGGCGTGCCCGTCGCGAGCGCCGCAATCTCCGCGGCAGCCGACGCACTCGGGACCGGCGCGCGCGCGACGTAGCCGCCATCCGGGCCGTCGTCGTCCACGCTCAGGATTGCGACATCGAGGTCTGCGGTGGCCGCGAGCGCCGCGGCGAGCCGCCGCGATTGCAGTTCCGCGATGGTGCGCGAGACCGGCACGCGCGAAGCGCGCAGGTAATTCAGGTAGTTTCCGGCGTAAAGAATGAAGGCATCCGAGAACGGTTGCCGGTCCCAGTCTATTTCGCGCGCAGCCTCGGTCGTCCACTGCGCTCCCGTGCCGTCGCGCGCGTACAAGGCGCCCGGCAAAGCGCCGTGCGCGCCGCGATCGGCGCGACATTCGAGTGCACCGGCGCTCTCGCCGGATGGCGCGGCCCAATAGCCGCCTTCGACGTCCGCATGCCATTGTGCAGCTCGCGAGGCGACGAAGACGCCGCTCGTCGCAAGCGGCACGCGTGCCGCCTCGCACTGCTGGCCGGTCGCGGCAGACCGCGGCGCAAGCTCGATCCCGGCTTGCGTTCCGCAATCCGGCGCCGTACCTGGGCCGCGGCGGAAGTAGAGCTTCGCGGGATCGCAGCGCAAGTCCTCCTGCAACCCGGCGCCGTAATCCTGGGCCGCGTCGTAGTCCGCGTCGGCAGGAATCATGCGCGCCGTCGCCGTCGATCGGTCGAGGATTACCGCCAGCAAGGGTTGCAGGCCGGCTGGCAGGTCTGCACGCCGCAACCAGGCCTCGTCGCTGTCGGCACGCACCGGGCCGGCCGCTGACGCGGCGAGCGCTGCGGCGAGAAGCAGGGCGGGCTGCATTCGATTCATTGCGCGGGCACCACGATGAAGAAGCCCTGCTCGAGACGGGCGCGTGCGCCGCGGCCGGAATCGGCGTCGGCCGTGATGAAATAGTGCCGTGCCGCGAAACTGCCCTCGTTCTCGCCGATCGTGAAGCCGTCGGGCAGGGCGCCGGGACCGGCCGCCTCGCGTGTCTCGGTCCGGAATCCCGCGCGCGCCGTCCAGTCATCCGGCAGGATCGTCCCGGCCTGGGTGCCGCCTTCACGGGTAGCGGCCGCGTCGAGCAGCGCAACGACGATGCCCGATTCTGCGGCCTCGAATGCGTTCTGCGCCATCTGCTGGTGACCGGCGAGTGCAAGCGCAGTCATCGCGGCCGCAGCCGCTGCAAGCGAGAGCGCCCCGAGACCCGACATCAATACCAGCACGACGACGAGCGCGGATCCGCGTACCCGGCTTGTCATGGCGACGCCCCGGCATTTCGCAGCTCGACAACGCGGGATACGCGCTTGCGGCGATGCCTGCCGTCGATGCCGGCCTCGGCGACGTCGCTCACGGCCTCGAGTTCGATGCGCAGCGCCCGCAAGACCCCGCCGGAATCCGGCGCGCCCGGCGCGATCCAGCGATCGACGTCCGAGTCGGGGTCGGCCGGATCGTCGACGCCGAGCGTCACCTGCAGGTCCGCAATGCCGCTCACCAGTTCTTCGTCCTGGAATGCCGGCCGGGTGCCGCCGACCAGCCGCTTGCGCCGCAACGACGGCCAGTTCCTGCGGCCGGTGGAGTCGAGGCTGACGTAATACACGCTCACCTCGAGATCGTGCCGGCGCGCACCCGGGCCGAGCGTGGCGACGCCGTTTGCCGCGAGGCCGGCGAACCGAAGATTCGTTTCCAGCTGGAGGCGCCCCGCCCGAGCCGGTGCCGGTTCCGCCGACGCGTGGCGAATGACGAGCGTGTCCGTGCGCGGTATGGCGCGGCCGTCCGGGGACGGACTGCAGCCGAGCGCAAAACCGGTTGCCGCCGCATAGGCGCCGTCGACGGCCGCGATCGGTGTACCGAGGTCGAGCGCCAGGGATCGGCCGCAGGCGCCTGCGACAGCGAGGTCGGGCCGCTCCTCGCTGCCGAGCGCGGAGCTCCCGGCAACCGGGCCGCCCGGCGGCGCAAGGCCGAGGTAGCCGGCGAGGCGGATTTCGTCGACCAGCAGCGCGAAGCCGGCGTCGAGCGATTCCTCGACCTGCGCGAGCGATTCACTGGTCCGGTGCGCAGCCCTTCCACGCACGACGAAAGCCGTGGCACCGGCGACCACGACAAGCGCGATCAGCATCGCGACCAGGACTTCGACGAGCGTCACGCCGGCAGCGCGAGTCACGTCGTCACCGGCAGCACGAGGCGCTGCATGCCGAGTCCGGAAACCGGCCACTCGATCGTGATCCGGTACGCTGCCGGCGGGCCGGCGTCGACTTCAACGCGCGCGACAGTACCGGCCGGCAATGACGCCCGCACCGACGCATGCCACGCGTCGAAGACGGGCGCATCGGGTGCAAGTGAAGCGGCAGGATCCCGGTCGAGGGCGCGTAGCTCGTCGGCCAGCGAAGCGGCGAGCCGCAAGGCGGCGCGGCGGCTGCCCGATTCGCGTTCCTGCTGGATGCTCCGTCCGAGGACGATTCCCGCGCCCGCGAGTCCCGCCAGCATCAAGACGAGGGCAACCAGTACCTCAACCAGCGTGAAACCACACGGTTTCAGCATGCGAGCTCCCCCGCCGAGGCGTCGCGATCGCTCGTCCGCGGCCTGCCGCTCCGGCTCACGATCACGGCTCGCGCTGCGTGCGACCCGCGGCGATCGCAAATCGTCAGCGTCGCGGGCGTTGCGAATCCCGACCCGCCCTCGAAGTCGATGGCGGCGCGGTTCGAGCTGATGCGCGGCACGCCCTCGCCGGCGGTGAGCGGCACGCTCTCGCGAAACCCGTCGGTCGCATCCACGAGCAACAGGCCATTGCTCCAGTCGGGCCGACCGGTGCATTCGCGTCCGTCCGTGCTTCCGCAGAGCCGGACCGGCTCGCTGCGCGTGGCCGAGAACTGGCGTGCGAGATTGACCGCGTGCATGGCGGTTGCGACGACCGCGTTCATCCGGCTATCGAGCAGGAGATTCGAAAAGACCGGCACCGCGGCGCCCGCGATGACGGCGACGATGCCGAGCATCGCGAGCAGCTCCGGCAAGCGTGTGTCCGCGGCGCCATGTTCTCGCGACTCTCATGCGGCAAAGCTAACGCCCGCAATGCGCGTCGCCCGCGCGGATATCCGCGGCGTTTGAGGCGAAATTCGCCGGGGCGTACACTGCCGCCCGATGCCTGAATTCCATCCGGCCGACACCGTCGCTTGATGCGTTGCCCGGGAACCCGGCCTTGCCTATACTTCGCGCCCCGCTGCCGGTGTAGCTCAGTTGGTAGAGCAGTCGCTTCGTAAGCGAGAGGTCGGGGGTTCAAGTCCCTCCACCGGCACCAGACTCCAGCGCGCCGCCCGCCAACCCCGCGAACACCGATCCGGCATCGCGAATCGAGCGTGACGTCGGCGCCCGGCACACACGCGGTATGATCTGCCGGTCTTGCCGGCTGCGCCCGATCGGGTGGACATCAGTGCGCGGCGGCCCGTCCCGGGGGAGGTTTTGCCATGAACAATCCGGTTCTCCTCGCTACCTGCATGCTCCTGTGCGCCGGACCTGCATGCGCGGACGATGCCGCGCTCCTGCCTGACGCGTCACGCGGTTCGGTTGCCGTCTCCCTGCGGGCCTGGTCGCCGCTGGGCGCCAACCGCCTGCAGGCTGCGGAGGCCGCATTCGTCCGCTTCGAGGAAGGCGGGGATGCGTACTCCGCGCCCTCGGTCATCAGGACAAACCTGGAAGGCAAGGACGGCCGGGTGTATCTGCTCAACGTGGATCCGGGCCGCTATGCCGTGGTCGCGTTCCGCACGCGCGGCGGCAGCATGATCGCAATTCGCGACAAGCAGTGGATATTCCTCGAGAAGCCGTTGATCGACGCCACGACCGTGACGGTCGGGCCCGGCGAGATCGCGTTCGCCGGGGAATACGTCACCGGCGGCACGCCCTGGACCAAGAACGCCGAGAATCGCGATGAAGACGACCTGAAAGCCGCGGACTCGGCCCAGGTGCACTATCTGGCCCTGTTGTTTCCGGAAGCGGAACAAAAATCCACCTTTGCCCGCATCTACGGGAGTGACCCCGTCTATCTGGGCAACTACCTGCCGGGCAAGAGCCCGGGCACGACCGCGGAAGCGCAGAGCGCCTTCTGGAAAGCCGCGCGCAAGGACAAGGACCTCGATCCCGCCTGGGACGCGATCATCGGGCCCTCAAATTGAGTTTGCCGCCCATGCATCGGGCCAGTGATATCGCGTGACGCGACCTGGCCGCGGTCCTTATCCCCTCGTCTCCAAACTCCTGCTCGCGCTCGCCTCGATTGCGGCTTACGCGCTCATCGCGGACCTGGCGGAGTCCGTCGAGGCGCTCGAGTCCGTCCCGGAACCGGCGCTCTGGTTCCACTACGTTGCGGGCGCCGTCTTCGGGGCGCTGGTGCTGGCGCCGTACGTTGGCCCGCGGCGGCGCATGCTGCGTATTGTCGGGCTTTGCGTCGCGAGCGCGGCGATCTACCGACTCGCCGTCTGGTTCGTCACAGAAGGTCCGCTCGACTACGACATGCTGGTGACTTTTGCGGTTGCGGGAGCTGGCGCCGCGATCCTCTGCGGGCTCGCGGTCACGTGCATCGCGCCACGGCCCTACGGTCCCGTCGTCTTCGTGGCGACGCTCGCCGGCGGTGCGATCGGCGGCGCCTCCTTCGAATTCAAGATCGCAACGGACCAGTTCCTGCTCGTGAGCCACGCGATCTGGCAACTCCTGGCCTGCCTTGCGCTGCACGCCGGATTCCGGGATCGGTGGCCCGCATGAGGCGCGAATACCTGCGGATCGCGAAGGCGGTCCTCGGCGACGCCGGCATCGACGTCGCGATCGGCTACGGCGTCTTTCTTTTCCTCGGCCTGTTTGCGGGCCTCATGGGCGCGGGTAGTTTCATGGACGTCCGGATCACGCTCGCGGACCTGTTGTCGGGGGACCCGTCGAATGCAGCGCTGGGCGGTGCCGGTGCCAAGGGCGTGCTGCTCGTGCTGCTCGCGACGGCGACGATCGTCGTGCCGTTCCTCTGGAAGCACCGGCTCGCGCCGCTCGCCTACGCCATTCCCCTGCTTGCGACCGTGCTGGCGTTCGAGCCGCTCTACGAACAGCATCGCGCGCAGAAAGAAGCGCTGGCTGGCCTCGGCGAGCTGGGTCTGGCGGCGGGCCGGATGGCTGAGCGGATGGGCGCGCCTTCGGGTCCGCTCGATGCGCTCGGGACCGGCGCGTGGCTCCTGTTCGCCACGGTCATCTTCCTGGCATTGCGGGGCGCGGCGCGCGCTACTTCATCGTCGGCATCGTGAATTCGGCGCCACGCGAGCCCTCGGGCCAGCGCGCGGTGACGGTCTTGAGCCGCGTGTAGAAGCGCACGCCGTCGGGTCCGTGCATGTGCAGCGGCCCGAACAGTGAGCGCTTCCAGCCGCCGAAACAGTGGAACGCCATCGGCACCGGGATCGGCACGTTGATGCCGACCATGCCGGCGGCGACGCGGCGGCTGAATTCGCGCGCAGCGCCGCCGTCGCGCGTGAAGATGGAAGTGCCATTGCCGAACTCGTGCCGCTCGATCAGGCCGAGCGCCTCGTCGAGCGACTTCACGCGGAGCACGACGAGCACCGGCCCGAAGATCTCCTCGCGGTAGATGCGCATCTTTTCGGTCACGTGGTCGAACAGCACCGGGCCCATGAAAAATCCCTGCTCGTGGCCGGGAACCACATGCTTTCGTCCGTCGACCACGAGCTTCGCGCCTTCCTTAACGCCCGCCTCGACGTAGCCGAGCACACGCTCGCGGTGCTCGCGCGTGACCAGCGGTCCCATGTCGGCGCCCTCGGCCGTGCCCGGAAGTATCCGGATCGCGGCGAGCTCGGGCTTCAGCGCTTCGACCAGGCGGTCGCCGGCGTCGCCCACCGCAATGGCGACGGATATCGCCATGCAGCGCTCGCCGGCCGAGCCGTAGGCTGCGCCGACCAACGCATGCGCAGCTTCCGCGGGATTCGCGTCGGGCATCACGACCATGTGATTCTTGGCGCCGCCGAGCGCCTGCACGCGCTTGCCGGCCGCGGACCCCGTGCGGTAGACGTGCTCGGCGATCGGCGTCGACCCGACGAAGCTCACGGCGTCCACCCCGGGATCCGTGAGCAGGGTGTCGACGGATTCCTTGTCGCCGTTCACGACGTTCAGCACGCCCTCGGGCGCGCCGGCCTCGGTCATCAGCTCGGCGAGGCGCAGCGGACAGCCCGGGTCCTTCTCGGAGGGCTTCAGCACGAAGCTATTTCCGCAGGCAATCGCGACCGGGAACATCCACATCGGCACCATCGCCGGGAAGTTGAACGGCGTGATGCCGGCAGCGACGCCGACCGGCTGGCGCAGCGACCAGCTGTCGATGCCGCGACCGACCGCGTCGCTGAACTCGCCTTTCAGCAGGTGCGGGATGCCGCAGGCGAACTCGACGATCTCGAGCCCGCGCGTGACTTCGCCGCGCGCGTCGGCGAGCACCTTGCCGTGTTCGCGCGTGATGATCGCGGCGAGCTCATCGGTGTGGGACTCAATCAGGTCGCGGAACTTGTACATCACGCGCGCGCGACGCAGCGGCGGCGTCTCCGACCACCCGGGCAACGCGGCACGGGCAGAGGCAATGGCGGTGCGGGTTTCACCGGCGGACGCGAGCGCGACCTCGCTGGCCGCGACCCCGAGCGCCGGATTGTAGACGGGCGCGCTGCGGCCTGAACGGCCGGCGACGCGGCGCCCGCCGATGTAGTGGCCGAGTTGTTCGAGGGTATTGCTCATGGCTGCCGTTGGCGCGTCGGTTCCGGATTGTCACCCAATCGCGGTCGCGCCGCGAGCCCGGCGCGCGCCTATACGGTAAGCTTCGACGCGCAATGAAGACACGGGGGAAGATCCACAAGGCGCGCAATCAGCGCTTCCGCAAGCGCGCAGCCGACTTCGAGGACAGGAAGCCGTTCGTGCGCTTTCCCTGGTGGCTTCGGCTGCTGGCGGCGGTTCCGTTGCCCGCCTGGTACGCATTCGCGAGCTTCCTCGCATTCCTGCTTGGCCGCGTCATTCACAGCCGCCAGGACGTCATCGACATGCAGCTCGCGGCCTGCTTCCCGGACAAGGGCGAGGCCTGGATCGCCGAGACTCGCCAGGCGTTCTTCCGGAATTTCGCCGATGTCTCGGTCGAGGCAATCAAGGCGATCTCGATGACCGCGGAAGAGATCGACCGGCGGGTGCGCTTCGAGAATCCGGAGGCCGCGCAGGCAGCGCTGGCAGCCGGCCAGTCGATCATCATCGTCACCTCCCACAACTGCAACTGGGAGTGGGCGCTCCTCAAGCTCTCGATGATGGGTTGCCCGGTCCACGCAGCGTACAAGCCCCTGAAGGGCCGCTTCGGCGACAGGTTGATGCTCTCGATCCGTTCGCGCTTTGGCGCCGAAATGATCACGGCGCGAAGGCTGCTCATGCGGGTCATGCGTTACCGGGGGCCGGCGCGTGTCATCGCCATGGTCGCCGACCAGGCGCCGACGTCCTCGGGGATCCGCTACTTCACGCAATTCATGGGCCTCGATACCGCGTTCTTCATAGGGCCGGAGGCGATTGCCCGCGCCAGCAAGCTGCCGGTCTTCTACTTTGCGATGCGCCGCGAGTCGCGCGGCCATTACCGCATCGATTTCAGGCCGATCGCGACGGCGGACGAGGCGGCAACGATGCCGCAAGGCGCGATCATCGAGCGCTACGCCGCCGAGGTCGAATCGTTGACCCGCGAGCGCCCGGCCGACTGGCTGTGGAACTATCGGCGCTGGAAGGTCCAGCGCGATGCCGAGGGTAATCCCCACGTCGTCAAATCGGGCGAGATCAAGGCGCCGCCTTGACATAAGGATCATAGATAATACAGGTGGTTACCTTGCATTCCTAAACGTTTCTGACACAATGCGGCGCAAGTGGCCGGACGACTGGGGACCCGATTCGTTAACTGGTTCCTAGGGCTGGCGCCACGAGCGGTCACAAACTGCCGCGAAACAGGGGGAGCCCATCGGGGTGCCGACGGTGCAAGGCGAATCGCTTCCTGAGTTCACGGCTTCCGACGTGCTGTCGTCGAAGCTGTGGCAGCCGCGGGCCGAGCGCCCGCCGCTCGGCATCGACCTCGCCTGCACCAAGATCGCGGTCGACTTCCAGAACATCACCGCGGGCAACGCCGATGCGGTGATTCGCCAGAGCCTCGAGATCCTGCGCGAGGCGACCGGAACCGATGCCGTCTTCCTCGCGCTGCTCGACGGGCACGGCGAGCGCATCGATTCCATCGCCTGCGCCAAGGGCCCGTTTGCACAGTGCCGGCCGGAGGTCCTGAAAGGCGAGGCGCTCGAGGCCTTGCCCTGGATCCGTTCCCGCCTCGAACACGTGCGCATCATCGAGATCCGCGACACGGTCGCGGCAAAGCAGGAGCAGGCCGGCGACGCAGCGCGCCTGGCCGGCCTCGACATCCGCTCGCTCCTGTTGATCGGCTTCGCGGTGCAGGGCACGGTTCGCGGCTTCCTCGCCTTCGTCTCCTCGACCCCGCGCGACGGCTGGGACGTCAACCTGCACCTGCTGCTGAAGCTCATCGGCACGAGCCTTGCCTGCGGCCTCGAGAAGGTCTCGCTGGCCGACAGGCTTGCGGACATGCAGGAGCGCCAGGAAATGGCGCTGCCCTGCGCCAACGACGGGCTTTGGGATTACGACGCGCAGACGAATTACACCTGGTTCTCGCCCCGCTGGAAGGGAATGCTCGGCTTCGCCGAGGACGACGTGATCACCTCGCCGGACTGGCACCGCATGGTGCATCCGGAGGACCTCGCGCGCGTGTCCGCGGCGATGCGCGACCACATCGCCGGCAAGACGCCGATGTTCGAGAGCGTGCACCGCCTCAAGCACACCGATGGCGAGTGGCGCTGGGTGGTCGGCCGCGCCTGCGCGCGCGTCGACGACCAGGGACGCCTCAGGCGCCTGATCGGCGTGGAGCTCGACATCACCGAGCGCAAGCTCTACGAGGAGGCGCTGTTCCGCGAGAAGGAAAGCGCGCAGATCACGCTGCAGTCGATCGGCGACGGGGTGATCACCTGCGACGAACACGGGCGCGTCGAATACCTGAACCCGGTCGCCGAGGAACTCACTGGCTGGCGGCTCGAGGACAGCCTCGGGCGCGTCATCGACGAGATTTTCCGCGCCTTCCACGAGGAGACCTGCGAGCCGCTCGAAAACCCGCTCGCGGTCGCGGTCCGCCGGATCCGCTCGATCAAGTCGGTGCGGCCGATGCTGCTGATCCGCAAGGACGGCAACGAGCTCTACATCGAGAGCACGGCCTCGCCGATCCGCGACGGCACCGGCACGGTGACCGGCGGCGTGCTCGTGTTCCACGACGTTTCCGAGTCGCGCGAGCTGAACCGCCGCCTTTCGTACCATGCGAGCCACGACGTGCTGACCGGCCTGGTCAACCGGCGCGAATTCGAGACCCGACTCGAGCGGGCGCTGAAGAGCGCCAAGGCGCGCGAGACGTCCTACGCGCTGTGCTACATCGACCTCGACCAGTTCAAGATCGTCAACGACACCTGCGGCCACAGCGCCGGCGACGCGCTGCTCGGCCAGGTCGGGGCGCTGCTCAAGTCCAAGGTGCGCTGGCGCGACACGCTCGCGCGCCTGGGCGGCGACGAGTTCGGCGTGCTGCTGGAGAGCTGCTCGCTGGAGGAGGCCCTGCGCACCGCGGAATCGCTGCGCGAGGCGATCCGGAACTTCCGCTACACCTGGGAGGACCGCAGCTTCCGGCTCGGCTGCTCGATCGGCGTCGTGCCGATCACGGCGGAGAACGAGGACGTCGCCTCGGTGCTGTCCGCGGCGGATTCCGCCTGCGGCGCGGCCAAGGAGTCGGGCCGGAACCGCGTGCACTGCTTCGAGGAAAACGACATCGACCTCATGCGCCGCCGCCGCGAGATGCAGTGGGCGGCGCGCATCAACAACGCGCTCGAAGAGTCGCGCTTCGAGCTGTTCCGCATGACGATCCTGCCGTTGCAGACCGAGGATGCGGGCGAGCACTTCGAGCTCCTGCTGCGCATGAAGGACGAGAGCGGCAAGATCGTCGCCCCCGACCAGTTCATCGCCGCGGCTGAGCGCTACGGCATCACGCCCTCGATCGACCGCTGGGTCATCGACAGCGCGTTCCGTTGGCTGGTGTCGGAGGCCGACGAGCGCCGGCGCCTGACGATGTGCTCGATCAACCTCTCGGGCCAGAGCCTCGGCGACGACAAGTTCCTGCCGTACGTGATCGAGCAGTTCCACCGGAGCGGCCTCGACGGCAGCAAGATCTGCTTCGAGATCACGGAAACCGCCGCGATCGCGAACTTCTCCCAGGCGAGCCGCTTCATCCAGGCGCTCAAGGAGCTCGGCTGCAAGTTCGCGCTCGACGACTTCGGCACCGGCCTGTCGTCGTTCGGCTACCTGAAGCACTTCCCCGTGGACTTCCTGAAGATCGACGGCAGCTTCGTCAAGGGCGTGCTGCACGACCCGATCGACCGCGAAATGGTGCGCTCGATCAACGAGATCGGGCACCTGACCGGCAAGAAGACCATCGCCGAGTGGGCCGAGAACGCCGAAATCATCGAGGTCCTGCGCGGCCTCGGCGTCGACTACGCGCAGGGCTATGGCGTGTCGCAGCCGCAGAAGGTGCAGCGGGCGGCGATCGCCTGAAGCGTCGCTATTGAATCAAGCCGGCCTGGCGCAACCGTTCCGCAATCGCCCAGCTGATGTCTTCGCGCACGATGTTGATGGAATCGCGGCTCTTCCCCGTCGTCTTCAGGCTGTAGACCAGCGAGGCGCCGCGGGTCTCGAAAACCTGCGTCATGACCTCGAGGGTACTCTCCAGCTCGATGATGGGGCGCGTTGCCGCAAAGTCGCCATACACCACGGGCATCCCGTAATAGCCGTAGCCTGAATCCGTAGCCTTGTACAGCGCGCTTGCTCGCGTATCGACCGTGCCACCCTCCTTGAGGCTGCCAGCCGAAGTAACCAGGCGGGTCGCAACGACGCCGTCCGCCCCCGAGGACTTGATGACCGGATCGATGCTTTCCCGGCTGAGCTGCACGTCGGATTTCATGAGTGAGCAACTGGTAATCGCTTCGGCGGTTTCGCTGCGCAATTTCGTCGCCAGCACCCACTCGAAGTTGCAACGCTGGTTGTAGTCGGAGCTGACGCCGACAACCAGCAGCTTCCTGAAGGTCTGGGGCCGCGTCGCCCCTTCATTCCAGGTCCCTGTCGCCCGGACGGACTGCGTGCAGCCCGCAGGACCGGCCATCGACAAGATCAGCGCCGCCACTGCCAGCGCACGCTGCGACGGTCGCCGGGATTAGGCTGGGAACCTGAGGCTCGCGATCATCGGGTAACCACCCATCCAGACTGTGCAGTGGGCAAGGCTGGCATGTGTCGGCTAGCCGGGCGCTCTGCGATGAATTCGCGCACGTCCTTCACTAGGGCGGCGAGCGACTCCCTGCGTATACTCGGTCGATGTCCACCTTCCTTCGCGGCTGCATCGTCGTTCTCGCCTTCTGCGCCGCGCCAGGCGCGTCGGCCGCGCAAGCCGCCAAGACGCCGGGGAAGGCCGTCTTCATCATCCTCGACGGAATCCCCGCCGACGTTATCGAGCGGGTGCCCACGCCGGCCATCCATGAGATCGCGCGCGCGGGGGGCTATGCGCGCTCCCACGTGGGCGGCGACGTGGGCAAGCCCACGGAGACGCCGACCATCTCGGCGCCCGGCTACATGAGCCTCATCACGGGGACGTGGGGCTACAAGCACAACGTGTGGGACAACGACAATCAATCGCCGAACTACCGGTACTGGAATCTCTTCCGGATCGTCGAGACGGTCGCCCCCGAGCGAAAGACGGCGATCTTCTCCTCCTGGCTCGACAACAGGACGGTGCTCATCGGTGAGGGCAGGCCCGGGGCGGGCGACTTCCGGATCGACCACGCCGCCGACGGCTTCGAGAACGACACGGTCGCATTTCCGCACGATCCCGCGGAGCGCTACATCCTCGCGATCGACGACCGGGTATCGAGCGAGGCCGCCGCATACATCGCCGCCGAGGGGCCGGATCTCTCGTGGGTGTATCTCGAGTACACCGACAGCGTCGCGCACGAGACCGGCGATGGCGACGCCTTCGACGCCGCGGTTCAGCACGCGGACGCGCTCGTCGGCCGCATCTGGGAGTCGGTCAAGCAGCGCGAGGCGCGCGGCGAAGACTGGATGATCGTCGTGACCACCGACCACGGACGCGATTCTGTCAACGGCAAGGACCACGGCGGCCAGTCCCTGCGCGAGCGCACGACGTGGATCGCCACGAACAACCCACGGCTCGACGCGCGTTTCACGAGCGGGGCGTCGGCCATCGTCGACATCGCGCCGTCGATTCTCCAGTACCTGGGCATCGCGGCGCCGCCGGACGTGGCGCGGGAGATGGATGGCGTGTCGTTCCTGCGGCCTCGCGACTAGTAGCGGTCAGCCTTGGCGCGCCGCACCTTCCTCGTCGCCGCTGCCGTAGCGGCTTACCTCGTCGGATTCTGGCCGTCGTGGTTCGTCCGCGATTCGGTGTTGCAGGCGTTCGGCAATCCGCCTTACCAGGGCCTGTGGCTCCTCATTCCGCACCTGTTCCTGTACTCCACTTTGCAGGCGTTGTTCTGCCTCGGAGCGTGGAGGCTCCTCGTGCGGCGAGGCTGGCTGGAGCCGCTGCGCTTCTCGATGCGGTGGCGGACGTTCGGCTGGGGACTGGCCGCGGGAATCGTATCCATTGCCGTCGTAATAGGCTATTTCCTCGCGAGCGCGCAGGGCGGCGCCTTCCATGCGCCCTACGTCGATCCCTGGAACGCCGCCGCGAACGTCTTTTCGAATTTTTTCGAGGAATACGTCTTTCGCGGATTCATCCTGGCCGCCTTGGCCGCCGCCCTGGGATTCTGGCCGGCGGCCGTCCTCTCGAGCCTCGCGTTCGCGGCGACGCACACCCAGTATCCGCTCGGCCTGCAGGCGACGATCGCGGTCATCGCGCTGCTCTGGGCCTGGTCCGGCCGCCGCGGCGGCGGGTTGCTGGCGCCGTACACGGCGCACATGACGCTCGACTGGCTGGTCGACCCGTTTCTCTAGGCAAGCGCGAACAGCGGCTCGACCTCAGGTCAGGCGGCCTGCGGTTGCACCGATGATCTCGATCGTGTCGCGGCTTACATCTGCCTGAAGAGGTGCAGGAATTTCCGGCTCACCGGCAGCACCTCCGGCCGGTCCTTCAAGTAGATATCCGCGGTCTCGTTTTCGCCGCGCCGCACGTGGTCGATGGCGCGGAGGTTCACGATCGTCGAGCGGTGAACCTGCACAAACTGGGCCGGGTCGAGCCGGGCGGCCAGCTCCCGCAGCGGCGTGCGCACCAGCGCTTCCGCCGCTTCGCCGCCGTCGCCGCGCCAGGCAATTCGCGTGTATTTGCTGTCCGAGCGCAGGTACACGATATCGTCCGTCGAGATGAGCCGCAGCGTGTGGCCAACCTGCGCGCGTATCCAGCGCAGCGGCTCCACACCCGCCGTCCCCCGCAGCTTCGCGAGCTGTTCTACCAATTGCTGGAGCAGCGATTCGGTATTCGCCGCCGGTTCGGCGGCGCCGAGCCGGCCCTTCAGCCGCGCTACGGTCTGTCTCAGGCGCTCGAGCTCGACCGGCTTCACGAGATAGTCCAGCACGCCCTGGGCGAAAGCCTGCACTGCGTAGTGATCGAAGGCGGTGACGAAAACGAGATGTGCCTGTCGGCCGATGTGGCGGGCCGCTTCGACGCCCGAGAGGCCGGGCATCTGCACGTCGAGAAAACAGACGTCCGGCCGCTTCGCCTCGAAAAGACGAACCGCTTCGCGGCCATTCCGCGCCTCCGCGACGATTTCGAGTTCCGGCCAGGCCTCCCGGAGCTGGCGTGCCAGCGCCTCCCGCAGGAGCGGTTCATCGTCCGCGATCAGCGCAGTCGGCCGCGCCGGCATCAGGGCGCCGCCTCGCGCGCCGGAAACTCGACTTCGGCGACCACACCCCGCGGCTCGCGCGCGCGGATGCGAAGCGTCGCTGCGTCGCCGAAGATCAACGTCAGCCGTTCGCGCAGGGCCGTAAGGCCCGTACCGAGCCCGCGGTTCGATGCCTGGAGCCCGACTCCCGAGTCCGCCACCCGGATGCGACAGCGCTCGCCCGTCTTGCGGACGTCGATCGCGATGTGGCCGCCTTCCTCGCCCGGATCGATGCCGTGGCGCACGGCGTTCTCGACGAGCGTCAGCAAGGTCATCGGCGGGCAGCGCAATCCCAGCATTTCGTCTTCCACATGCAGGTCGAACGAGAGCCGGTCCGGCATGCGCATGCGCATCAACTCGAGATACGCTCGCACGAGGTCGATTTCCTGGCCGAGCGCTGTCGCGGGCTCATCGAGGCGCGGTACTGCTGCCCGAAGGTAGGCGACCAGGCTCCGCAACACCTCCGGCGCTTTTGGCGAGCCGGCTTCCACCAGCGCTTGCACGTTCGCGAGCGTGTTGAACAGGAAATGCGGCGCCACCTGCGCCTGGAGGAGGTTGAGGCGCGCATCCAGCGTGAGCCGATCGGTTTCGCTGCGCGCGAGGTCGAGGGCGAGCGCCTGCTCTCGCGCGAGCGCGTCCTTCTGGCGGACCAGTGCGCCAAGCGCGATCCACGGCGAGAAGAGCACGCCGAGTCCGGTCAGGGCGGCGAAACCTTCCAGCCGATCCTTCACTGCCCAAAAGGGCGGCGCACCTGCCGGCGTCGAGAGGACATACATCACGAAAGTCGTGACCGGAATACAGGCTGCGACCGCGATCACCTGCAGGATCCAACGCGGAAGCCAGCGCGGCAACTGCCTCGGCCACTGCTCGAACAGGCCGAAGACCAGCATCGCGGTGAACCCGAGCGCCAGGAACCGGACGACCGCCGACCACCAGCCGGATGTCCAGCCGATCCCGATCAGCGCCCCGATCGCGAAGGAAAAAAGCAGCGTGAAGCGGATGCGGCGCCAGCCCAGCGCAAGTGGAAGGCCGCGCGGAGGGGAAGTCAGGACGACGGACATGACGAAAGAATAGTCCACCGTGCTGGCGTCGTCGCGTTCCGGAGCCGGCATGCGACGAATGGCGGATCCTGGCGACCGGGCGCGAATAGCCGCGACGGGCGTTGGTCCGGGGCGGAGAGTCCGGCGCGATAATCAGGAACACCCAATCGGGATCAACCCTGCATGGCAAGCATTCGCCGCAAGATCACGCTCTCTGCCCTGGCCGTGTTCATGATCGGACTGGCCATACTGGCCTGTACGATGAGCCACGAATCGGCCTGCGAGCCGGCGCCTGCGCTGGCCCAGGGTGCCGGGACCATGAAAGCCATCGTACGCCGCTGTTATGGGCCGCCCGGCGTACTGGCGCTCGAGACCGTGCAAAAACCGGCGATCACGGACAACCAGGTACTGGTCCGGGTCCGTGCCGCCAGCCTGAACCCGCTCGACTGGCATTACATGCGCGGCAAGCCCTACGTCATGCGAATAGAAACCGGTTTCGGCGCACCGACGAACCCGCGCCTTGGTGTCGACTTCGCGGGCGTCGTCGAATCGGTCGGCCGCGGCGTGACGCGCTACAAGCCCGGGGACGAAGTCTTCGGCGGAAAGTTCGGCGCCCTCGCCGAGTTCATCGCGATTCCCGCGGACGGCCAGATGGCCCGCAAGCCGGCGAACCTGAGCTTCGAGCAGGCGGCGGCCATCAATGTCGCGGCGGTCACGGCCCTGCAGGCACTTCGCGATGGCGCCGACCTCAAACGCGGACAGTCCGTCCTCATCAATGGCGCCTCCGGCGGCGTCGGGACATTTGCGGTGCAGATTGCCAAGTCATTGGGCGCGGAAGTGACCGGCGTGTGCAGCACCCGCAACGTCGAACTGGTCCGTTCACTGGGCGCCGACCACGTCATCGACTATACGAAGGCGGACTTCACCCAGGGCGGGATCCGGTACGACGTCGTGATGGACAATGTCGCCAACCGGGGTCTGATCGACGTCCGGCGTGTACTCAAGCCCGAGGGCAAGTTCGTTCTCATCGGCGGCGGTGGCCCGGACGCCGGTCCCTGGATCGGGCCGTTCGTCACGCCCATCAAGGCGCTGGTCATGTCGTGGTTCGTGGACCAGGACTTGGCGATGTTCCTCTCGCACATGAGCCGCGAGGATCTCGAGACACTCGCCGGGATGACGCAGTCCGGCGTGGTGATGCCGGTCATTGACCGCCGCTATACGCTGGCCGAAACCGCCGACGCGATGCGTTACCTCGAAGCCGGCCATGCGAGCGGCAAGGTGATCGTCAATCTCGACTAGCGATCGCTTGCGCGCGGTGCTCTTGGCAGCACCTTCGCCCATGCCTTGGCGATCGCCCCTAGCGGTACGAGCTGATCGTAGATCTGCCGGCCGAGCCGGGTCGCCGAATACCCATGCGCCGTCTTTGCGATGAGCTTGGCGGTCTGCAGCTCCTGTAGCCGATGATTGAGGACCGAGGGAGAGATGGTCTCGCATCGCTCCTGCAACACACGGAACGTTGCCGGCCCTCCCTCACACAGCGTCCAGAGAACCCCCATCGCCCATCTGCGGCCCAGCAGATCGAGTAGCGCCATGATGGGCGCACCCGAACGCGAGCCACGAACTCTGCGCCCTGGTCTCGGAATCTCACGCATGGCTTCCCGCCCGATCGTTGCTTCGTAAATGATAGCGCGCTATGATTTCGATAGCAATGAAATTCGAGGAGTGGCTTCGATGGCTGCGCGCATCCTGTATTCGGGAACCAAGAACGCTTCGAGCTGGGCGATGCGCGCCTGGCTTGCCCTGCGCGAGGCGCGCATCGAGTTCGCCGAGGAGGTCGTCGACATTCGCCGGCCACAGCGGTTCATCAACCTTGCCCGCATCGGCGCCTTCTCCCCTCCGGCGATGGTGCCGGTCCTGGCGGACGGAGAAACAGTGATCTCCGATTCACTGGCCATCATGGAGTATGCCAACGATCTCGCGGGCGGTGCGCTTCTTCCGCGCGAGGCCGCGGACCGGGCCCGTGCCCGTTCGCTGATGGCGTGGCAACACGCCGGGCTGTCGAACATCTGTCGACGGATCTCGTTCGAAAGCGCGTTCTACCCCTTCAAGCGACCACTCATGAACGCCGAACGCGCGGAATGCAGGCGGCTGTTCGATTGTTTCGAACGCAGCCTCGAACTGAGCGGCGGACCATATCTATTTGGCCAGCTATGCCTCGCGGACCTGATGCTGGCTCCCACCGTGGTCCGTCTCACGCGGCATGATCTTGACCTCGCGCCCTGGCCGCGCTCGAAATCCTGGACGGTCGAATTGCTCGAAAGGGCCGCCGTTGTCGAATGGATGACGCAGGCCGACGCGCTGCCTCACATCTGGTTCGACGACTACCTTCCTCCCGCGGATGCCGGAGCGCCCGAGCTGCGACCAGTCATCATGCGTAAACCGCCCGCGATGGGCCGCGGCGTCTAAGCCCAAGAGGAGTCAGCTATGACCGTAGTCGATCGCCTCAAATACCTGCGCGTCGTTCTGGTCCTGGCTGGCCTCGCGTGCCTTGCTCTCTACCCCCTCATGTTGTTGTGGCCGTCCGGCTGGACCTGGCACGTCGGTCACTCGGATTACACGATGATGATCGTTGGCATCTACGCCACACTTGGCGTGTTCTTGATTCTGGCCGCACGTGATCCATTGGCCAATCTGAGCCTGATCTGGTTCACCGTGTGGTCCAGCGTCGTACACGGAGGAATCATGGCCGTTCAGGCGGTCAATCAGCCAGAGCAAATGGGGCACTTGGCAGGTGACGTGCCGGCACTCTTCATCGTAGCGGTTGCCTTGGCCATCTTGACGCGCCGGTCGCGAGGCACGGATGCGGCACGCCGCAGCGCGGCCCAAGCATGCAATCCACCGCACCCGCAATTGCACGGAAGGAGTGCAACATGATAGGTGTCGTTGTCAGGTTGCGCTTCGGAGAGACTTTCGACGAGCAAGCCGTGCGGAAGGTCGCCGAGACCGCTCGCACGAGGTTTGAAGGGATGCCGGGGCTGCGCTCAAAGGCCTTTACGTTCAGTTCCGGAAAGCGCGAGGCCACGAACTTCTATGTCTGGGATTCAGAGGGCGCTGCCAAAGTCTTCTTCACCGATGAATTGATCGACCAGGTATCGGGTCTCTATGGTGTGCGCCCGACCGTCGAGTTCGTGCAGATTGCCACGCTCGTGGAGAACGCCCGCGCGTGACCGAGTCCAGAGCTGACCAGGAGTTCCCATGCCACGTACCACAGCCTTCATTTTGGCGCTGTCTCTTCTCGCCTGTTTCGCCTCGCCAGGCCTTGCCCAGGAGTCCCGATGGGGCGCGCCGGAAGACGAGACCGTCAAGGCAATGATGGCCGCTGAGTCGAAGTGGGCCAACTCGGCCTGCAGCCCGCAGCCAGACCTCGGCAACTTCATTGCGGACGACTATCAAGGGACATCCACCAAGGGCCAGCGCTACGGCAAGGACGATGCAATCGCCACGGATACCGAATTCCTGTCCCGCGACTGCCAACTCGGCAAGGTAAAGATCAGATTCTTCGGCGACTCGCTAGCCGTGGCGTACGGAGCGGAGAGCAGAGTACTCAGCGCAGGTGATGGCAAGGACACCAAGCGCTGCCAGGTGTGGACCGACACGTGGTTAAGACGCGCAGGCAAGTGGCAGATCGTGGCCGCACAAGACACGATCGTTCCTTGTAACCCGGGTTTTGACATGGACTGACGGTCATGGACATCATCATCAACGGTATCGGCATCGCCGGGCCCGCTCTTGCCTACTGGCTGAGCCGGTCCGGCCACGCGGTGCTGCTCGTGGAGCAGGCGCCGCAGGTTCGCAGCGGCGGTTACGTGATCGATTTCTGGGGCGTCGGCTACGACATCGCCGAGAAAATGGGCCTGGTCGAGGAAATCCGGCGCTTGGGTTACCAGATGCGCGAAGTGCGCTTCGTCGATCGCCGTGGCCGGAGCCGGGGCGGATTCGACGTCAGCGTCTTCACGCGCCTGACCAACGGGCGTTTCACCAGCGTGCGCCGCTCCGATGTCTCGGCGGCGATCTACGGTGCCATCGAGAGCAGGGTCGAGACGCTCGTCGGCGACTCGGTGGCGGGAATCGAAGAACATGATCGCGGCGTCCATGTCACCTTCGATCATGCTCCGCCGCGTGATGCCGACCTCGTCATCGGTGCCGACGGCCTCCATTCCCGGGTCCGTGATCTCGTCTTCGGTCCGGCGTCTACGTTCGAGGTGTCGCTTGATTACCATGTGGCAGCATTCGAAGTGGATGGCTACCGGCCGCGCGACGAGCTCGTGTATATGAGCTACAACCTGCCGGGGAGACAGCTCTCGCGATTTGCCATGCGCGAGGACAAGACGCTGTTCCTCATGATCTCCCGCAACGAGTACCTGGGCCGCGGCGAACCGAAATCGATCCTCCGGAACGCCTTTGCCGGCGCGGGATGGGAGTGGCCCGCTATTGAGGCAGCACTCGAGCGAACGAGCGAGCTCTACTTCGATTCGGTGAGTCAGATCCGCATGGACCGCTGGACCAAGGGCCGGACCGCGCTCGTCGGTGATGCGGCGGCGTGTGTGTCACTGATGGCCGGCGAAGGCACCGGGCTGGCGATCACCGAAGCCTACATACTTGCCGGCGAGCTTCACGCATGCGGCGGCGATTTCGGCGCCGCCTTCGCCCGCTACGGGCAGCGGCTCATGCCACTGCTGAAGAAGAAGCAGGACTCTGCGGCAAAATTCGCGTCGTCATTCGCGCCGAAGACTGCCCTGGGGATCGGATTCCGGAATGTCGTCGCGAACTCGCTGCGATGGCCGTTGATCGCCGATTTCTTTGTCGGCCGTGATCTTCGCGACGACATCGAGCTGCCGGACTACCGGTGGCCGACATCGTAGGCGCCGGCTGTAAGAAAGGGAGACGCCGAAATGCCCGACCCACATTGCCTGATCGCCGGCGGCGGGCCGGCCGGAATGATGTGCGGCTATTTGCTGGCGCGCGCCGGCGTCAGCGTCGTCGTCATGGAGAAGCACGGCGACTTCCTCCGGGACTTCAGAGGCGACACGATCCATCCCTCCACGTTGCAGCTCATGCACGAGCTTGGCGAACTCGATGACATCCTCAGGCTGCCGCATCAGGACGTCAGCTTCGCGGAGGCCGATATCGGCGATGAAAGGGTGCGCATTGCCGACTTCACCCACCTGCCGGTCGCGCACCAGCGGCTGGTGTTCATGCCGCAATGGGACTTTCTCGACTTCCTGGCCGAACGCGCCCGCCGCCTGGCGTGCTTCACGCTACTGATGGACACCGAAGCGGTCGCACTCGTGCGCGACGGCGCGCGCGTGAGCGGCCTTCGCGTGAGGGGCAAATCCGGCGAACGCGAGATGAATGCCGGCGCCCTGGTGATCGCGGCCGATGGCCGCGATTCGATTCTTCGCCGGGACGCGGGTCTTGCCGTAAGGGATCTCGGCGCGCCGATGGACGTGATGTGGTTCAGGCTCCGGCACCGGCCGCAGGACGAGCACGCCGTGCTCGGGCGCATCGTCGAGGGACAGGCGCTGATCATGCTGTACCGCGGCGAGTACTGGCAGTGCGCTCTCGTCATCCGCAAGGGCGCCGCCGGGGAGATCAGGGGCCTGGGACTGGAAGCCTTCCGGTCGCGCGTAGCCCGGCTCGCGAGGCGCGAGTCGGTGGAGGAGATCGCGACCTGGGACGATGTAAAGCTGCTGACCGTGCGCGTCGATAGACTGGAGGATTGGCATGAGCCGGGCCTGCTTTTCATCGGCGATGCCGCGCACGCCATGTCGCCGATCGGCGGCGTGGGCGTCAATCTCGCGATCCAGGACGCGGTGGCGGCGGCCAACCTGCTCAATGCGCCGCTGCGCCGCGGGAACCTGAGCGAGGCGGACCTTGCGCGCGTGCAGGAGCGGCGCATGTTCCCGACTCGGGCGACCCAGAAATTGCAGACCACGATCCAGGACCGGATCATCGACCCGGTCCTGAATGGCGCCCGCCCGCGCGTGATTTGGCCGATCAAGCTGATGCAGGCGTGGCCGTGGCTGCAAAGGCTCCCGGCGCGCGCCATTGGCCTCGGCATCCGTCCCGAACACATTCATTTCCACGGCAGCGAGCCTTAGAGGCGTTCCCGCCGGTATAAGATGGCCGCATGAAAATCCACCGGTCTCGACGCTGGCTGGTCCTGGCGTCCGCGTTCATCGCTTCGGCTTCCATCCTGGCCGGCTGCTCCAGGCAGGCCCCGCCGCCGGCCGGCCCGGTCGCCGGCTCCGGCGATGCCGCATTCCTCGAGCTCGAGCAGGCGATCATCCGCGAGTACTGCCTGCGCAATCCGAGCAGTGCGACGGACCTCGGCTTCCATGAATTCGACGGCAGCCTCGAGGACGTGTCTGAGGCCGGGCTCATGCAGGAGGCGGCCAACGCGAAGCAGTTCGCCGGGAAACTCGAGGCGATCGATCCGGCGACGCTCTCCGCGGACCACGCGCTGGACCGCGAATACCTGATCCACGAGATGGCGAGCACCGCGTTCTCCATCGAATCCATCCGCATGTGGCAGAAGAATCCCGACGTCTACTCGAGCGGGATCACCAACGCCGCCTACGCCATCATGAAGCGCGAGTACGCGCCGGCCGCGGAGCGGCTGAAATCGCTCATCGAACGCGAGAAGAAGATGCCGGCTGCGCTGGCCGAAGCGCGCAAGAACCTGAGCAAGCCGGTGGACATCTACACGAGGATCGCCATCGAACAGATCGACGGCAGCGTGAGCCTGCTGAAGAACGACTTGCCCGCGGCATTCACGGAAGTGAAGGATCCCGCGCTGCTCGCGGATTTCAAGGCAGCCAATGACGCGGTCATCGCCGCGCTTGTCGACTACAAGTCCTACCTCGAGAAGACCGTGCTGCCGGCGTCGACGCCCGACTTCGCCTTCGGCGCCGATACCTGGAGCCGTGCCTTCGCCGATCGCGAGATGGTGGACATCCCGATCGCGAAGCTCCTCGCCATCGCGGAGGCGGACCGCGCAAAGAACGAGGCGGCGCTCGAGGAGCTTGCAAGGAAGTTCGACCCGAAGAAAAGCGCGGACCGGATCCTGCGCGACATGGAGGAGAACCATCCGCAGCGGGGGGACCTGCTCGCGGCGACCCAGGCCACGCTCGATTCGATCCGGCAGTACATCACGGAACATCACATCATCACGATTCCGACCGGCGAACCGGCGCGCGTGATCGAGACGCCGCCTTTCATGCGCTCGACGACCGTGGCCTCGATGGACACGCCCGGACCCTTCGAGAAGGCGAAGCTGCACGGCTTCTACAACATGACGCTGCCCGATCCGCACGCCTCGCGCAAGGAAATCGCGGAGTTCATGCGACAGTGGTACTACGCGGCGATCAGCAACGTCTCCGTCCACGAGGTTTATCCCGGGCACTACACGCAGTTCCTCTACGCGAAACAGTTCCCGACCGACACGCGCAAGGTCTTCGGCGTCGCGACCAACGTCGAGGGCTGGGCACACTACGCGGAGCAGATGATGCTCGACGAGGGATTCCACGCGGACGATCCGTCTTACCGCATGGCGCAGCTGCAGGACGCGCTGCTGCGTGACGTGCGCTTCATCGCCGGCATCAAGATGCACACCCAGGGCATGACGGTGGAGGAGGCGACGACGCTTTTCGAGACCGCGGGTCACCAGCCGCACCCGATCGCCGTTTCCGAGGCCAAGCGCGGCACGTCGGATGCGTTCTACGGCTACTACACGCTCGGCAAGCTCATGATCCTGAAGCTCCGTGACGACTACCGGAAGAAGATGGGCGCCGAGTACACGCTGCAGGGATTCCACGACGCATTCATCAAACTCGGGCCGCTCCCCATGCCGCTCATCCGCAAGGCGATGCTGGGCGAAGAAGGCTCGCTACTCTAATTGACCATGGGAACAGGAATGAAACCAAGAACGGTCCTTTTGACGACGTTGGCCAGCGCCGCGTGCCTTCTTGCAAGCCAGTCCGCCTGGTCTGCGAAACCGGACTTCAGCGCGATCAAGACGGTCATCGCGAAGCAGCATGACGAGGGCGTCAAGCGATTGCAGGAATGGATCCACCTGCCGTCGATCGCGGCGGAAGATCGCGGCTACCCGGCTGGCCCGGAGTACATGGCCACGCTGCTCAAGGACGCCGGTTTCCAGCAGGCAACCGTCATCAAGACCGACGGCAAGCCCGGGGTATTCGCGACGCTGGACGCCGGCGCGCCGCGCACCGTCGGCCTGTATTTCATGTACGACGTGAAGCAGTTCGATCCGCAGGAATGGTCCTCGCCGCCGCTCGAAGCGCTGCTGGTGGACAAACCTGGCCTCGGCAAGGCCGTTGTCGGTCGCGGCGCGGTGAACCAGAAGGGGCCGGAGGCCGCCTTCATTGCCGCCCTTCACGCGATTCGGGCCGCGGGCAAGAAGATGCCGGTCAACCTCGTACTGGTCGCCGAAGGCGAGGAAGAAATCGGTTCGCCGCACATCGGCCAGATCGTGCACCGGCCCGAGGTGCAGCAGGCATTGGCCGGGACCGTGGGCGTCTTCATGCCCTCGGCATCACAGGACCCGGACGGCATCGTGACCGTGAGCCTCGGGGCCAAGGGAATCATCGAGGTACAGCTGACTGCCAGCGGCGAACACTGGGGACGCGGCCCGGGCAAGGACGTCCACTCCTCGCTGAAGGCGATGATCGACAGTCCGGCCTGGCGCCTGGTACACGCGCTCGACACGCTGGTTTCGGCCGACGGCAACACGATCACCATCGACGACTATCCCAAACCGCTGCCGGTGTCGGCCGCGGAGAAGGCGATGATCGCCGAAGCCGCCGCGCGCCGCAGTGAAGCGCGGATGAAGCAGCAACTCAGCACCAAGGTCTGGATCGATGACCTGCCGTTCGAGCAGGCACTCGAGCGGCTGGTGTCGCAGCCTACCGTCAATATCGAAGGTCTGGTCGGGGGCTATACCGGCCCGGGCGGCAAGACCGTGTTGCCGCACCAGGCCACGGCGAAACTGGATTTGCGCCTGCTGCCGGGCATGACGGCCGACGCCGCGCTTGCCGCGCTGAAGGCACATCTCGTCAAGCACGGATTCGGCGACATCGAAGTCAACATGTCGGGTGGATACGACCCGACCAGCACGCCGCTCGGTGCGGCGCTGATCCAGGCGCAGATCGCGGTGCTGAAGCGCGATGGAATCGACCCGCTCATATGGCCGCGCAATGCGGGCTCATATCCCGGCTTTGTATTCACCGGACCGCCGCTGAACCTGGCTTCCGGGCACTTTGGCCTCGGCCACGGCAGTGGCGCTCACGCGCCGGACGAGTACTTCATCGTCGAATCGACCAATCCCAATGTCGATGGCTGGGATGGCGCGGTCATGTCCTATGTCGAGTACCTGTACGAACTCGGGAAGGAGTAACGGCCGGTATTGCATGGCCCGGCAGCAATAGCAGCTACTTCCTGCCGTTCTGCGACAGCAAGTAATCCACGACCGTATCGACGTCATTGTCCGGAATGGGCGCGCCGAATACCTTCTTCATCTTCGTGACGGTGGCGGTCCATTGCTCCCGGGTCAGCGGCGGCTGCGTGTAAATGTAGTCGACCGAATGGCAGATCATGCAATTGCGGGCGGTGGTATCCATTCCTGGCGCCGGCTTGAGCTGCGCAGTCTCCGGGGGCAGGTCGATCTTCACTTCGCCCGAAATTTCCGAGGCAAGGAGCGTTGGGCAGCCGGCCAGGCCAAGCAGCGCGGCAAGCGCCATGGCGGGTCGTGACAGTTTTTTCATCGCGCTCTCCTCAGACTGCTGCGACGCGAACGGTCTCGACGACGTTGCGCATGTAGCCGGAAGGATTCCAGCGCGGCGTTGAGCGCTGCGATTCGCCGATGGTGTTGACTGCCATGCAAGACAGCTCGTATTGGTTCCCGGTTCTTGGCGTGAATTCGGCGCTCCACTCCCGGAAGCCGTACTTGCCTTGGTCCTTGCCGAGTCTGGTCTCGGACCAGGTCATGCCCCCGTCCGTGGAAAAGAGCACGCGGGCGATGCCGAATCCACCGTCGAAGGCGATCCCTTGCACCTGGTGGTCGTGACCGCCCACGACCTTGGCGCCATCGGACAGGCTGGTGATGAACGAGCGGACGTTCATGCGGTTGATCGGCACTGTGTCGACGCCCTTTTGACCGGGCTCCATGCAGGCGCAGGGATTGTCCGGTATACGATAGGCGGGCTTCATCCAGAAGTTGTCGTCGACCTTGCCGATGACTTCGATGTCGTCCAGCATCTTGACCCAGTAGGTCGCATACCATCCCGGCACCACCAGGCGCACGGGATAGCCATTGAGCAAGGGCAGCGGCGCGCCATTCATGCTGTAGGCGACCATGACATCCTCGGACAACGCGATGTCCATATCGAGCGACTTGACGAAGTCCGGTGTGGCCGGCAGCACGGGTCCGTCGGCACCGTTGAATCTGACCTGGACCGCCCCCGTCCCGATGCCGGCCTTGTTCAGGATGTCGCGGAGTCGAACGCCTTTCCACAGGGCGTTGCCCATGGCGCCGTTGGCCCACTGGCCGCCGGGCACGCGCGGGCTGAATAGCCCGCGGCTGTTGCCCGAGCACTGGCACACGGCGGTCACCTCGACGGCTTCGAAACTGTTCTTCAGGTCGGCCACGCTCAGGTCGATGGGCTGATTGACCAGCCCATGAACCTTGATGCGGAAGGTGCCCGAATCCATGCTTGTTGGCACGCCCGCGATGTGCCAGCGCACGAAGAAGGCATCGTTGGGCGTAAGCACGCCGTCATTGAAGACCGACATCGGCGTTTCGAGCTGCACTGGCCGTGCGGTCAAGCGGATGAGCTCGCGTTTCTGGGGGTAGGAGACGAGTTCCCGCGCGCCGTTCACCATGGGCAGCTCGACCGTCTTTTGTGCCGCGGCGCTTGTCGTGCCGCGCCCAAAGAGCGCAAGGCCACCCAAGGCGGTGCCGGCTCCGAGAAATTTTCGGCGCGACGCGTTCAGCTCATCCGATTTGTCACGCGAATTGTCCCGATCGCTCATCGTGAGCCTCCCTGGGCCGAACTGGTGGCGGCATTCGTGACGGCATGTCGAGGAAGAAGGTCGGCGGGCACCGAACAAAAATAGTCAATTTCTTGGCGAATGCAAGTGGCCTCGGGGTCTGCCGGGGGCGAACATGCGAAAGCGCGGCTTGACCCGCGGGCTTCAAATCACTTGTACTTGCGCTGATTCCCCCGTGCGGAGCGGCGCGCGTGCTGTCCGTCCCTGGTTTCGCCATGGTGATCGTGTTCATGATCCTGATCATGAGCAAGCGGACGTCGCCGATCGTCGCGCTGATCGGCGTGCCCGTCGTGTTCGCGCTCGTCGCCGGTTTCGGGAGCGCGGAACTCGGAGCCATGATGCTCAAGGGCATTCAGGCCCTGGCGCCGACCGGCGTCATGCTGCTGTTCGCCATCCTTTACTTCGCGGTGATGATCGACGCAGGACTCTTCGATCCGGTCGTGGCGCGAATCGTGCGCGCCGTCGGCAATGACCCGCTCAAGGTCATGGTGGGTGGCGCCGGCCTTGCCGCGGTGGTGTCCCTGGACCGCGACGGCACCACGACGTACATGATCACGGTGGCGTCCATGTTGCCGCTGTTCAGGCGCCTGGGCATGGATCCGCTCAAGCTGGCCTGCGTGACCATGCTCGCAAGCGGGGTCATGAACCTCACGCCCTGGGGCGGCCCTCTGGCGCGTGCGGCCAGCGCGCTGCAGGTCGACCCGGCCGACGTGTTCGTCGGCTTGTTGCCGGCGATGGGCGCGGGACTCGCCGGCCTCGCCTTGCTCGCGTACGTGCTGGGGTTGCAGCAGCGACGCCGGCTGGGCCGGGTCGAGCTTGCGGTATGGCCTTTGGCGCCGTCCACCGTCGAGGACACTGGGCTGCTGCCTGCGGGGCCGGCCGCCCCGATTCGGCGGCCGCGGCTCATCCTGTTCAATGCAATCCTCACGGCGGCCCTGCTGGTCATGCTGGTCCTGCAGTGGTGGCCGATGCCCGTGTTGTTCATGGTGGCGTTCGCCGTGGCGCTGACCGTCAACTATCCGCGGCTCGAGGACCAGCGCCGGACCCTAGCGAACCACGCGACGAACGTGCTGGCGGTCGTGTCGCTCATCTTTGCCGCCGGCGTCTTCACCGGCGTACTCGCAGGCACGGGGATGATCGCGGCCATGTCGAACAGCTTCCTGTCCGCGATCCCGGCCGGTTGGGGCCGGTTCCTGGCGCCGATCACGGCGCTCGCGAGCATGCCCTTTACGTATCTCGTCTCCAACGACGCGTTCTACTACGGCATCCTGCCCGTCGTGGCGGAGGCAGCGTCCGCGCATGGGATCCACGCGGTGGAGATGGCGCGCGCGTCGCTCGTGGGGCAGCCCGTTCATCTCCTGTCCCCGCTGGTGCCGTCCACCTACCTGCTGGTAGGGCTGGCGGGAGTCGACTTCGCCGACCACCAGCGCTTCGCGCTCAAATGGGCGCTCGCGGTCAGCGGCTTTGTACTCGCCGGAGCGCTGCTCTCCGGGGCGTTTCCGTTGACGCGATGAGGCTCGCGGCTAGACGTGGTCCCTGGGCACTGCCCGGACCCAGGACTTCGTGAACACCCGGGTGTCTCCCTCGTAGGCGTCCAGGTGATTTGAAAGCTGGAAGTGCGTGGCATCCGCCGTCATTAGGCTCTCGGTCTCGACGCGCGTTTGCCAGTCGCCGCGCCGAAATTCGGTGACTGTGCGGATCCGCTGGCGGGTGGACAGCGGGTCGCCCTCGCGCACCTCGAAGATTTCCGTGCTGCAAGTGTCCATTTCCAGCCCGTGATCGAGGAAGCGGATGCGGCCTTCGTCGTTGACGTGCCTCAGCATGGTCCAGCCATTCACGCGGTCATGCGTGACTGCGTATTCGCGTCGCGGCGCGCGCAGCGTCTCGAGCGCGAGCGGCGGCGAAGCCTCGACCGGAGGAAAGGCCGGCAGGACGCGATCCGCCGCCTGCGGGGACCGGACCGGCAGCCGCAGCCGGCAGCCTGCTCCCGTGAATACGCGCAGCCTCGCCGTCTCCGGCGAAGGCCACGCGTGGCGCGTGAATGTCGGTGAGATGCCGATGCGCCAGCGGTGTCCGGGCGCCAGCCTGTAGCCCATCATGCGCAGTTGCACGGTCACGCTGTACCGCTCGCCGGGTTTCGGCGGCTCGGGAAGTTCATGGCTGTCGCGGTGGGCCAGGTTAAGCAGGCCCCAGGACACGAGCGTCGATGCGCCGTCAGGAGCGACGTCGCACAGGCGCACGGCGACCAGCGCCGTGACCTTGTCCGCCGCCAGCGACAGGTCGACTTCCGGATTGCCGAGAATCGCGACGCACTCATCGACCGGCGCCGAAGTGAAGGCCAGGCATTCGCCATCCGCCGGGCGTTGATCCGGCGGAAACTCGCCCAGGGAGCCAAAGCTGCCCCATTCGCCGCTGTCGAATCCGTGGCTCAGCAGCCCGCCGGTCTCGAGCTCGGCCGGCGATGCCGCGGCTGTCGAGATCACGTGGGCGGCGCCGTCGCTGTTGAGGTAGAGCACCTGCTCGCGGACGTGAGGCGAGGGCCAGGTGGGATCGGCGACCCAATGACCCTTGCGCTCGCCGTAATGCGTTGCGGGCGGCTCGCTCTCGAGCATCCAGGCGCGCAGCATCGGCTCGACCATCACGCCGGTGTCCTTGCCCTTCAGCCAGTGATCCCACCAGCGCAGGCTCTCCTGGGTGAAGCCCACGGCGGGACCCGGCACGCCTTCATCGGGGTAGTTGTGCGACCAGGCGCCGATCAGGCCTTTGCGCGGCCCGGGGAGGCCGGCCAGCACGCGCGGGATGGAATTGTTGTAGGCGTCGCCCCAGCCGCCGACGGCATAGACCGGCACCTCGATCGCGCCGTAGTCCTCGCGCACCGAGCCGTGCTTCCAGAATGCGTCACGCCGCTGGTGCGCGAGCCAAGCCTCGACATACGGCGGTGTTTTGTCCATGCGCTCGATCCACATCTCGCGCCATCGTTCGCCTACCCAACGCGGGTCCGGCGGCGAGGCATTGTGGGCAAACATCACGGTTGCCCAGGGCAGCATCTGTGAAGCGAGCACGCAGCCGCCCATGTAGTGCACGTCGTCGTGATAGCGGTCGTCGGTGAAGCCGATGGTGATGAGCGCCTTCAGTTGCGGCGGGCGGCGCGCCGCGACCTGCAGCGCGTTGAAGCCGCCCCAGGACTTGCCGAACATGCCGATTCGCCCGTCGCACCAGGGTTGCGACGCGATCCAGGCCAGCACCTCCAGGCAGTCGTCCTGCTCCTGCGGGAGATACTCGTCGTACAGGATGCCGTCGGACTCGCCGCTGCCGCGCATGTCCACGCGGACGCAGGCGTATCCGTGCCCCGCGAGATAGGGATGACGGATGGCATCGCGAATCGCGGTCCCGTCGTTCTTCCGATACGGGATATATTCCAGCAGTGCGGGGATCGGTTGCCGTTCTGCGTCAACGGGGAGCCAGATCCGGGCGGCGAGCCGAGTGCCGTCCGCCAGGGGAATCCAGCAATTTTCTATTTCGCGGATCGCAAAGGGAAAATCGGTCTTGATGCGCTGCATTGAATACTCGGTATGGCCAGCGGCCAGTAGGGAGCAATGAAACGCAGATTACAACAGCGCATGCCCGACGAGGCGCGCCGGGCGTTTCTGCAAAAATCCTCGCTGGCGCTGATGGGCCTGGCGGGGAGCGGAATTCCGGGCATTTGTCGGGCCGCGCGCGGCGACGCCTTGCACATCCGCAACTATATGGACATGTCCTCCCTGGACCCGGTCAGCACGGTCTCGCTGGCCGAAGGCATCATCCAGAGAGCAATCCAGCAAAATTTGCTGCGATACGATCCGGGCGGCGGTTGGGACACGCAGCTCGACGCGGCCGCGCACTTTGAGCAACTGGATGCGACCCGCTATGGCTTTCGCCTGAAGCGCGGGCAGATGTACAACAACGGTTTCGGCGAGATGACCGCCGACGACGTCAAGTTCTCGTTCGAGCGCATGGTCGATCCGGCGATGCACTCGCTCAACGCGGCGGACATGGGACCGCTCGACCACGTCGTGGTGCACGACCGCTACTCCGGGACGCTGGTCCTGCGCTCTCCCTACGCGGCCTTCGTCCCGGTCGCGGTTGCAGGCCCGAGCGGCGTGATCCTGTCGCGCCAGGCGGTCACGGCCGTCGGCGGCCGGTTCACGACGCAACCTCCCTGCTGCTCCGGGCCCTACGCGTTCCGGTCCTGGCAGGCCCAGCGCAAGACCGTCCTGGAAAGGAACCCGGCCTGGGCGGGGGAGCGGGCTGCATTTGCGGAAATCCACCTCTATGCGATGAGCGACGACAAGGCCGGCGAGCTGGCCTTTGAGGCGGGCCAGCTCGATTCCAGCCTGATCTCGATCGAGACCGTCGATCCGTTCGAGCGCGACATGCCGCCGGACAGCCGCTTGCTGGTACTGCCTTCCGGACGCAACTACTGGCTGGGCATGAACCAGGAAAATGCCGCGCTCGCCGACATCCGGATCCGGCGGGCGATCCAGTACGCCGTCGACGTGGAAACCGTTCTGGAAGCCGCGTGGTTCGGCCTGGCGAAAGTATCGACCGGTCCCATTCCGGAAGGAATGATCGGCCACCGCGCCGAGGCACTGGTTCCGCCACGGGGCGATGCGACGCACGCGCGGGCCCTGCTCAAGGAGTCTGGGGTGAAATTGCCGCTCCACTTCACGTTCGATGTCAGCAACCGGGCGCGAGACCTCACTGCGGCGCAGGTCATCCAGTGGTCGCTGGGCAAGGTCGGCATTGAAATCGAGATCCGGGCGCAGGAACAAAGCATGTTTCTCACGATTGGCAGGGCGGACCTGGGCGACCAGTGGCGCGACATCCAGCTGTTCTCGCAGGACTTCGTCGGCTCCGCGGATCCCTACTATTCCATGACGTGGTTCACGTCGAGTCAGGCGGGACTCTGGAACTGGGAACGGTTCAGCGACGCGGAGTTCGATCGCCTGCACGACCTCGCCCTCGCGACCGCGGACGAAGCCGAACGTGAGCGGATGTACCGGCGCATGCAGGACCTGATGGAGGAGTCCGGCTGCTATCGCTTCCTGACCAACGGGGTGATGCCGAATATTTTTCGCAATACCATCGAGCCGGCTTTCCGGCCTGATGGTTATCCCTTGTTGCGGGATTACCGCCCGTCCGCCGGTCGGGTCTGATCGCCGTGGGACGATTCGTTCTTCGCCGGGCACTGACTTCGCTGGTCATCCTGTTTCTGGCCGTCAGCCTGCTGTTCGGCATGATCCACCTGGTGCCCGGCGACCCGGCCAGCGCCATGCTGGGACCCCGGGCGACGCCGGCGCTCAAGGCGGAACTTGCCCAGCGCATGGGTCTGGACCGGCCGCTGGCCGTGCAGTTGGGGCGGTTCTATGCCGGCGTCGCGCGCGGGGATCTCGGTGTCGATCCGTTTTCCAGCCGCGAAGTATCCGGCATCGTCCTGGAACAATTGCCTTACACGCTGGTGCTGGTGCTGGCCGCGATCGGCGGAGCGAGCCTGCTGGGAATTCCGCTCGGCTGCTTCTCGGCGATCCGCCGCAACTCGCTGCTGGATCGCCTGACTGCGGTCACGTCGGTGGCGTTCATCGCCATTCCTTCGTTCGTGGTGGCCTTGTACCTGCTGCTCTGGCTGGCGGTGAAATGGCGCTGGTTTCCGGCCATCGGCGCGGGCGATGCAGGAAACATCCGTGACCAGGCGTATCACCTCGTGCTGCCCGCCGTCGCCCTGGGCCTGGGATGGGTGGGTTACATCGCGCGCCTCGTGCGTGCGTCGATGCTGGAGGTGATGGAAGAGAATCACGTCCGCACCGCGCGCGCCTTCGGCTTGCCGGAGCGCACGATCATCGTCCATTACGCCCTGCGCATCGCCCTGTTGCCGACCGTCACCATTCTCGGCCTCGGCATCGGCAGCCTGCTGTCCGGCGCGCTGTTCGCCGAAATCGTGTTTTCGCGGCCCGGCATCGGCAAGCTGCTGTACGAAGCGGTGCTCACGCGGAACTATCCGATCGTCATGGGCGCGGTGCTCGTCACCACCGGTTTCTTCGTGCTGTGCACACTTGCCTCGGACATCGTCAACGCCGCGCTGGATCCGCGCCTGCGCGAGGAGCAGCGGCATTGAGTGGGGATCAACCGCGCGGCGCCGCGTTTCGGTTTCTTTATGCCTTGAAACGCGATCCGCTGGGCATGGCCGGTTTCGTGCTGGTCGCCATGATCCTGTTGGCTTCCGTGTGCGCCGCGTGGCTGGCGCCCCACGACCCGCTGGACGTAAACGTCCTCGACCGGCTGAGCAGCCCTTCCGCGCAGCATTGGCTGGGCACGGATCAACTGGGCCGCGATGTCCTGTCGCGCGTGTTGTTCGGCGGCCAGGTCGCGCTCAAGGTTTCGCTGCTCGCGATTTCCACTTCCATGGCCATCGGGCTGGCGCTGGGCATGATCGCAGGCTTTGGTCCACGCTGGCTGGACCGCATCCTGGTCGTGTCATTCGACACGGTGCGTTCATTTCCGACCATCATGTTCGCCCTGGCAATCGTCGCACTGACCGGGCCGTCGTTGAACACGGTGATCGGCGTGATCATCATCACCTCAGTCCCGACGTATGCACGGGTCGTGCGCACCCAGACGCAGGCGCTGCGCGAGCGCGACTTCATCCTCGCCGAACGCGCCATGGGTGCATCGACGGCGCGCATCCTGCGCGTTCACGTGCTGCCGAATATCGCCGCGCCCCTGTTCATCCTTGCGTCGATGGACGTGCCTTCGGTCGTCGGCATGGAAGCCGGGCTCAGCTTTCTCGGCCTCGGCGTCAGCCCGCCGACGCCAAGCTGGGGCAGCATCCTCAACGACGGGTATTCGTACCTGCGAAATTCGCCCTGGCCGATCATTGCCGGCGGCCTGCCGCTGATCGCGGTGACCTTGGGCTTTACCTTCTTCGGCGAGTCGTTGCGCGATATTTTCGATCCGAAATTGCGCAGCAAGGGATCATGAACACGCCCGTGCTGGATATCCGGGACCTGTCGGTCTCCTACCAGACCGGGCAGGGATCCCTGCCGGCCTTGCGGGATGTGAGCCTCGCGGTCCCGGAACGGCGAATCGTCGGCATCGTCGGCGAGAGCGGCTGCGGCAAGTCCACGCTCGTCTCCGCCATCATCCGGCTGCTGGCCCCGAATGCCCGCATTGCCGGCGGGTCCATCCGCTTCAAGGGCACGGAATTGTTGCGGCTGTCGCCGGAGCAGATGCGGGCCTTGCGCGGTGACGAGATCTCGATGGTGTTCCAGGATCCCATGACCAGCCTGAACCCCGTGCTGACGATTGGCCGGCAGATGGGCGACGTGCAGCATCGCAGCGCTGCCAGCCGCAGCGCCAAAAAGGCCCGTTCACGGAAGATGCTCGAACGGGTCGGAATTCCTGATCCTGAAGCGCAGATGCGCCGGTACCCGCATCATCTCTCCGGCGGCATGCGCCAGCGGGTCGCGATCGCGATGGCCTTGATGGCCGAACCCGCCTTGTTGATTGCCGATGAACCCACCACGGCGTTGGACGCCACGCTGGAGGTGCAGATCATTCACCGCCTGCAAGAGCTGCAGCGGGATTCCGGTTGCTCGATCCTGTTCATTTCGCACCATCTCGGCGTGATCGCCGAGTTGTGCGATGCCGTCGTCGTCATGTATGCCGGCGAAGTCGTCGAAAGCGGCGCGACACGCGAGGTTTTCCGCGATCCCCACCATCCCTACACGCGTAAACTGCTGGAGTGCGATCCGGCCCGCATCGCGCAGCGCACCCGTAACCTGCCGGTGATCGAGGGAAGCCTGCCCGGGCTGGAGCGGCTGCCGCGCGGCTGCATTTTCAGCGAGCGTTGCGTGGAACGCCTGGCTCGCTGCGCCGAGGAACGTCCGCGGTTTTCCGGAAGCAGCCACCAGGCGGCGTGTCACCTGCTGGATCCCGCCTCGTGAGCACATTGCTGGCCGTACGCGACCTGCACGTTCGCTATCGACCCCGCGTGGACGTGGTGTGCGGCGTTTCGCTGGATATCGATCGCGGCGAAACGATGGCAATCGTGGGCGAAAGCGGATCCGGAAAAACCACCCTGGCCATGGCCCTGTGCGGACTGGTGCCCGCGTGCGGGGGTGAAGTCCACTTCAAGGGCGAATCGCTGCAACGGGACAGGAACGAGCGGTTGAGACCCGATCGCAAGCGCGTGGCCCTGATGTTCCAGGATCCGGTGGGTTCACTCAGTCCCAGGATGACTGTCAGGAAAATCCTGGCCGAGCCTTTCCGGATTCACAAGCCGGCATCGGGCGACTCGGACCAGCAGGCGCTCGACCTGTTGTCATGGGTTGGACTGGGCGAGGACTTCGCGGACCGCTATCCACACCAGCTGAGCGGCGGACAGGCGCGGCGGGTGGGCGTTGCCCGCGCGCTGGCCCTGCGCCCGGACCTCCTCATTGCGGATGAGCCGACGGCCGGGCTCGACGTATCGATCCAGGGGGGGGTGCTCAATCTGCTGACGCGCCTGCAGCAGGAAATGGGACTCGCCATCCTGATCATCACCCACAACCTGAACGTGGTGCGCCACGTGGCCGACCGGATGGCGATTATGTACCTCGGGCGCTTCGTCGAGCGGGGCGACTCGCTGCAGATCTTCAGTGAGCCGCGGCACCCGTATACGGCGGCCCTGCTGTCGGCGAATCCGGGCCCCGATCCGGATGCGAGGAGGGACAGGATCGAATTGACCGGGGAGGTGCCCAGCCTGCTGCACCGGCCAGCGGGATGCGAATTCCACGCGCGATGCCCGGGGGCACGGCCGCTATGCGCGGACGAATTCCCGGGCCCGACCGAGGGCGCGGGCGGGCGGGTGTTCCACTGTCATTTTCCAATGGGTTAAAGGTTAAAGGGGACAGTCACTTTTAAAGGTGACTGTCCCCTTTAACTCGATGGACTAGAACGGCAGTCCGTGCATGGCACCCGCCATGCACATCAGCAACGGGATCGAGAGCACGAAGTTGATGCGCGAGGCATAGAGCGCGGTCTTGCGCGCGGCCGCCTTCTGCTCGTCGGTCGCCGGCACCATGCCGAGGATCTTCTTCTGGTTCGGCCAGATGAGCACCCAGACGTTGAACAGCATGATCGTGCCGAGCCAGGCGCCGGTGCCGATCACGAACTGGTAGGCATTGAATTCCGGGCCGGTCATGCCGAGCGTGAACGCGCCGGCGAAGTTGCCGGCCCGTGACAGGTACCAGGCGCCGGTGAGCCAGGTGGCGAGCGCCGACCAGCGGAACCAGAGCAGGGCCAGGGGCGCGACGTACTTGGAGATGCCCGCACCGCCCGGGCCGCCCTTGTCGGCGGCAGCTTGTGCCATGGCAGGCGTCTGCACGGCGTTAAAGTAGTAGAGCAGGCCGATCCAGGTGATGCCCGAGATGATGTGCAGCCAGCGGGCGAGCCCGAGCTCGTTGAAATTCACGCCGTTGTTGACGCTGAGCACCGCGAACAGGATCGCGAGGATGAAGCCCGTGATCAGGGAACCCTTGACGCTGGTGAGCGGATTCATGGCATGCCTCCCCTGGAATCGTTGAAGAATAGGTCAGCGGACCCCATAATTCAAACGGTTAGCGCTCCGCAGGCATGGACGAACCCCGCCCCAGCTCTCCCTGTCTCAACATCTGTTCGCTGGACGAACGGGGTGTCTGCCGCGGCTGCTTCCGGAGCCTGCCGGAAATCGCGGAATGGACGCGGATGAGCGCATCGGACCAATGGGCGACGATCGCGCGTGCCGAGGCGCGGCGCGTCGCCGACGACAAGGAGCATGGACGACCATGAACGACGACGCGATGACCCAGAAAATCCGCGCGCAGCTCGATGCCGCGCCGGTCGTGCTCTTCATGAAAGGCACGCCTGATTTCCCGCAATGTGGCTTCTCCGCGCAGACCTCCGGCGCCCTGCGCGCCCTGAAGGCGAGCTACCGCCACGTCAACATCTTCGAGGAACCGGAATTGCGCGAGGCGCTCAAGGCGTATTCGAGCTGGCCGACCTATCCCCAGCTCTACGTGAAGGGCGAGCTCGTCGGCGGATGCGACATCGTGACCGAGATGTACCGCTCGGGCGAGCTGAAGACGCTGCTGCAGGACGCCGGCGCCATCGGCTAGAACTGAAGGGGACGGACCCCTTCATATTCGATGCATGAAGGGGTCCGTCCCCTTCAGTCCTCACTCGGGCGCGGGTTCCAGCATCGGGTTCGGCGGTTCCGGCCCCGTCGACGGCGCCGCGGCGAGCCGCGCGAGGCCCGCCTCGTAGATCGGCCGGAACTGGTTGCATACTACGCAAAACACGTCCGCCGTCCGCTCCGCATCGTAGGCCGCGGAGTGCGCCGCGCCGGAATCCCAGTCGAGGCCCGCGGCCTGCACGGCGCGCGAGAGCACGGTCTGGCCATAGGCGATGCCGGCGAGCGTCGCCGTGTCGAAACAGGAAAATGGGTGGAAAGGATTGCGCCGGATGCCGGCCCGGGCGACGGCCGCATTGAGGAAGCCGAGGTCGAATGACGCATTGTGGCCGACGAGGATCGCGCGGGTGCACTGCTCCTCGCGCACCGCCTTGCGCACCTCGCCAAAAATGGAGCCGAGCGCATCGCTCTCGGTGGAGGCGATCCTGAGCGGATGCCAGGGATCGATGCCGTTGACCGCGAGCGAGGCAGGGTCGAGCCGCCCGCCCTCGAATGGCCGCACGTGCTCGCGCACGGTCGGGCCGCGCACGAGCAGTCCATCCGCGTCGATGCGGACCATCACGGCGGCGATCTCGAGCAGCGCATCGGTCGCTGCATTGAAGCCGCCGGTCTCGACATCCACGACCACTGGCAGGAAGCCGCGAAAGCGGTCGCGCATCAGCGATCCCGACGCGTTCACGAGTGGGCGTCCAGCAGCCGCCAGGCCAGCGTCTCGCCAGCGGCCATCGGGACGATCTCCGAGTCGCCGAACCTGCAGGCCGCCGGCACGGTCCAGGCTCTCCGTTCGAGGGTGATCGCGTCGCGATTGCGCGGCCGGCCGTAGAAATCCGCGCCGTGGAAGCTGGCAAAGGCCTCGAGGCGCTCGAGGCGCCCGGCCTCCTCAAAGACGCGCGCGTAGAGCGCGATGGCCGCCGGCGCGGAGAAGATACCGGCGCAGCCGCAGGCGGCTTCCTTGGCGCCGCGCGCATGCGGCGCGCTGTCCGTGCCGAGAAAGAAGTGCGCATCGCCCGAAGTCGCTGCGTCGAGCAGCGCGAGGCGGTCGCGCTCCCGCTTCAGGACCGGCAGGCAATACAGGTGCGGCCGGAGCCCTCCGCGGAACATCGCGCCGCGGTTGTGCAGCAGGTGCTGCGGCGTGATCGTCGCCGCGACGCGGCCCGCGCCCGCGCGCACGAAATCGACGCCGACGCGCGTCGTCACGTGCTCGAGCACGATGCGCAGCCTGGGATGGCGCGCGACCAGCGGCCCGAGCTCGCGCTCGATATAGACGCTCTCGCGGTCGTAGGGATCCACGTCATCGCCGGTCGCCTCGCCGTGCACCTGCAGCACGAGGTCGAGTTCCTCGAGGCGGGCGATCGCGGGCTCGCAGCGCGCAAGCGACGTGACGCCTGCGTCCGAATGCGTGGTCGCCCCGGCAGGGTAGCACTTCGCGCCGACCACGAAACCGGATGCGGCGGCGCGGTCGATCTCGGCGGCCGGCGTCGAGTCCGTCAGGTAGAGTGTCATCAGCGGCTCAAATCCGCTGTCCGCGGGCAGCGCCGCGCGGATGCGGTCGCGGTAGCGCGCCGCCAGCTCGACTGTCGTGACCGCAGGCTGCAGGTTGGGCATGACCAGGGCCCGCGCAAACACCCGTGCGCTGAACGGCACGACCGACGCAAGTTCCGCCCCGTCCCTCAGGTGCAGATGCCAGTCGTCGGGACGCGTCAACGTCAGTGTGGGAATCGGGCTCGACAAAGGGAATTCAATCTTGACCCGCGGGCGCCGCAGACAGGATCATATCGGGCCGGCCGCCGGCGTGGGAATGAATCCGGGGAGACTCGATGGCCGACGGCCCTGACACCTCCGACATCGATCCGCTCGAGACCCGCGAATGGCTCGAGTCGATCGACTCGGTGCTGAAGGTGCACGGGCCGGTACGCGCCCATTTCCTGCTGGACCGGCTCATCGACCACGCGCGCCGCTCCGGGGCCTGGCTGCCGTTCAAGCCGAACACCGCCTACCTGAACACGATTCACGTCTCGCGCGAGAAGCCCTACCCGGGCGATCGCGCGATCGAGCGGCGCATCGAGGCGCTGATCCGCTGGAACGCCGTCGCGATGGTCGTGCATGCGAACCGCAAGAGCACCGAGTACGGCGGCCACATCGCGACCTATGCCTCCTCGGCGACGCTCTACGAGGTCGGCTTCAACCACTTCTGGCGCGCGGCCTCCGAGCACCACCGCGGCGACATGATCTTCATCCAGGGGCACTCGAGTCCCGGAATCTACGCGCGCGCCTACCTGGAGGGGAGGCTGTCCGAGGAGCAGCTGCGCCGCTTCCGCCAGGAAGTCGGCGGCGAGGGCCTGCCGTCCTATCCGCACCCCTGGCTCATGCCCGATTTCTGGCAGTTTCCGACGGTCTCGATGGGCCTCGGGCCGCTGCAGGCGATCATGCAGGCGCGCTTCGTTCGCTATCTCGAGCACCGCGGCCTCGCCGAGCCCTCGGACCAGAAAGTCTGGTGCTTCCTCGGGGACGGCGAGATGGACGAACCCGAGTCGATGGGCGCGCTGACGATGCCGGTGCGCGAGAAGCTCGACAACCTCGTGTTCGTCATCAACTGCAACCTGCAGCGCCTCGACGGCCCGGTGCGCGGCAACGGCAAGGTCATCCAGGAGCTGGAAGCCGCATTCCTCGGCGCGGGCTGGAACGTCATCAAGGTCATCTGGGGCTATCGCTGGGACCCGCTGCTGGCTCGCGATACCTCGGGGATGCTGCGCCAGCGGATGGAAGAGGCGGTCGACGGCGAGTACCAGAATTTCAAGGCCAAGGGCGGCGCGTACACGCGCGAGCATTTCTTCGGCAAGTACCCGGAGTCGCTCGAGCTAGTCGCGCACATGTCCGACGAGGAGATCGCGCTCCTGAACCGCGGCGGGCACGATTACGTCAAGGTATGGAACGCCTACGCGGCGGCTGCGACCCACAAGGGCCGCCCGACGGTGATACTCGCAAAGACGGTCAAGGGCTACGGCATGGGCAAGGCCGGCGAGGCGCTGAACGTCACGCACCAGCAGAAGAAGATGGACGACGAGGCGCTCAAGGCCTTCCGCGACCGCTTCAATATCCCGCTCTCCGACGAGGAAATCGCCCGCGTGCCGTTCTTCCGCCCGGCGGATTCCAGCCCGGAGATGAAATACCTCAAGACGCGACGCGGCGCGCTCGGCGGGTCGCTGCCCGCGCGACGCAAGCAAGCGCCGCCGCTCGCGGTGCCGCCACTCGAGGCCTTCAAGAGCCTGCTCGACGGCACCGACGGCCGCGAGATCTCGACCACGATGGCGTTCGTGCGGATCCTGACGCAGCTGCTCAAGGACAAGAACATCGGCTCGCACATCGTGCCGATCGTGCCGGACGAGGCGCGCACCTTCGGCATGGAGGGCCTGTTCCGGCAGGTCGGCATCTATTCCTCGGTCGGGCAGCTCTACACGCCGCAGGACGCCGACCAGCTCATGTCCTACCGCGAGGACCGCAAGGGACAGATCCTCGAGGAAGGCATCAACGAGGCCGGCGCATTCTGCTCCTGGATGGCGGCGGGAACGGCCTACGCCAACCACGGCATCAACATGATCCCGCTGTACATCTACTACTCGATGTTCGGGTTCCAGCGCATCGGCGACTTCGCCTGGGCCGCGGGCGACATGCAGGCGCGCGGCTTCTTGATCGGCGCCACGGCGGGGCGCACGACCCTCGCCGGCGAGGGCCTGCAGCACCAGGACGGCCACAGCCACCTGCTCGCCTCGACCATTCCGAACTGCGTCGCCTACGACCCCTGCTTCGCCTACGAACTCGCCGTGGTCATGCAGGACGGCATGCGCCGCATGTTCGCGGAGCAGGAGCGGGTGTTCTACTACATCACCTGCATGAACGAGAATTACGCGCACCCGGCGATGCCGAAAGGCGTCGAGCAGGGAATCCTGCGCGGCATGTACCTGCTGCACATCGGCGGCCGCGGCGCCGTGCGCGCGACGCTGCTCGGCTCCGGCACGATCCTGCGCGAGGTGCTCGCCGCGGCGCAGATTCTCGAGTCGGAGTTCGGCGTGCCCGCGGACGTGATGAGCGTGACCAGCTTTTCCGAGCTGCGGCGGGATGCGCTCGCGGCCGAGCGCGAGGCAATGCTGAAGCCGGGCGACAAGCCGCGCACAGCCCTGGGTGCGCGAGTGCCTCGCCGGCCGCCAGGGCCCGTTCATCGCCGCGACCGACTACATGAAGACCGTCGCCGACCAGGTCCGGCAGTGGGTGCCGGGCCGCTACGTCGTTCTCGGCACCGACGGATATGGCCGCAGCGACGCGCGCGCGGCGCTGCGCAGCCACTTCGAGGTGGACCGCCACTGGATTGTCGTCGCGGCCCTCAAGGCGCTCGCCGACGACGGCCGCATCGACCGCTCGAGCGTGACGCTCGCCATGAAGAAGTTCGGCATCGACCCGGCAAAGCCCGACCCGCTGGTGACCTGAGAATGGCTTCGCGCACCACGGTGATCGTGCCGGACCTCGGCGATTTCCACGACGTCGAGGTCATCGAGGTGCTGGTGAAGGCGGGCGATGCCGTCGTGCTCGAGACGCCGCTCATCACGCTCGAGACCGACAAGGCGACCATGGACGTGCCCTCGACCGCGGCCGGCCGTGTCGCCGGGATTTCGGTGAAGAAGGGCGACCGCGTGTCGAAGGATTCGCCCATCGCGGTGGTCGAGACGGCGGATGATGCCGCCCCCGCTGCCAAGCCCGCCGCGACGCCGACAGCGGCGAGGGCCGCAGCCCCGCCGGCGACGGCTGCCACCGGGCCGCTCGAAGTGCGCGTGCCGGACCTCGGCGACTTCAAGGATGTCGAGGTCATCGAGATGCTGGTGAAGGAGGGCGATGCGGTCGCGCTCGAAACGCCGCTCCTCACGCTCGAGACCGAGAAGGCGACGATGGACGTGCCGTCCCCGGCTGCCGGCCGCATCGAGAAGCTGCACGTCGGCAAGGGCTCGCGCGTCAGTGCCGGAGATCTGGTCGCGACGGTGCGGGGACCCACCGGGACGAAGCCCGCAGCGACCGAGCCGGCGAAACCCGCCGCGGCTCCGCGAGCCGCTCCGGCGCCCAGCCCGGAGTCCACCCAGCGCGTGACGGTGCCGCAGCCGGCGCCCGCCGCAGCGGCCGCGCCGCTCCCGGACAACCGCGGCCTGCACGCCGGCCCCGGCGTGCGCCGCTTCGCGCGCGAGCTCGGCGTGGACCTTGCCCGTGTCACGGGCACCGGTGTCAAGGGCCGCATCAGTGAAGACGACGTCAAGGCTTTCGTGAAGAGGACAATGGCCGCGCCGCCGGCGCAGGCCGCCGCCGCGGTCGGCGCATTGCCGCAGGTGCCGGACGTCGACTTCGCCGCCTTCGGCCCGGTCGAGGTCAGGCCGCTCGGCCGGATCCAGAAGATCTCGGGCGCGCGTCTGCAGGCGGCCTGGGTCAACATCCCGCACGTCACGCAGCACGACGAGGCGGACGTCACGGAGATGGAGAAGCTCCGCGCGTCGCTGAAGGAGCGAGCCGCCAGCCGCGGGATCAAGCTGACGCCGCTTGCGTTCATCGCGCGCGCCTGCTGCAAGGTGATCGCGCAGTTCCCGAACTTCAACGCCTCGCTCGACGCGGGCGGGCAGAACCTCGTGTTCAAGAAATACCTGCACCTCGGCTTTGCCGCGGAGACGCCAAACGGGCTGGTCGTTCCGGTCATCCGCGACGCCGGCCGCAAGGACATCTACGAGCTCGCGCGCGACCTCGGCGAGCTCGCCGGCAAGGCGCGGGCCGGCAAGCTGGCGGCAGCCGAGATGCAGGGCGGCTGCTTCACGGTCTCGAGCCTTGGGGGAATCGGAGGCACGGCGTTCACGCCGATCATCAATGCGCCCGAGGTCGCGATCCTGGGCGTCTCGCGTTCGCAGCAGCGGCCGGTCTGGAAAGACGGCAAGTTCGAGCCGCGCCTGATGCTGCCGCTGTCGCTGTCCTACGACCACCGCGTCATCGACGGCGCCGAGGCCGTGCGCTTCGTCGTCGCGCTGGCCGAGGCGCTCGCGTCGCCCGCGAGCCTCACCGAGGCGGTGCCTTGAGCCGGATCGCGGAGCTCCGGGTGCCGGACCTCGGCGAGTTCCACGACGTCGAAGTCATCGAGGTGCTGGTAAAGGCCGGCGACGCGATCGAGCGCGAGTCGCCGCTGATCACGCTCGAGACCGACAAGGCGACCATGGACGTGCCCGCGACCGAGGCGGGCGTGATCCAGGAGATGAAGGTCGCGAAAGGCGATCGCGTCTCCAGGGACTCGCTGATCGCGCTCGTCGCCGTCGCGGCGGGCGGCGGCGACACCGTGAAGATCCCTTCGCTGCGCGAGACGGTCGTGATGGACAAGGCCGCCGCACCGGCGCCGGCCGCGCCTGCACCGGCTGCGACACCCGCAGCTTCCGGCCCCGAGCCGACGGCAGACGCGAGCGCGCAACTGCTCGTCATCGGCGCGGGGCCGGGCGGCTACACGGCCGCGTTTCGCGCGGCGGACCTCGGCCTCAAGGTCACGCTCGTCGACCGCTGGCCGCAGCTCGGCGGCGTGTGCCTCAACGTCGGCTGCATCCCGTCGAAGGCGCTGCTGCACGCCGCGCGCGTGATCGAGGAAGCGGAGTCGATGGCGGCGCACGGCATCAGGTTCCAGCCGCCGGAGATCGACGCGGGCGCGCTCAAGCAGTGGAAGAACAAGATTGTCGGCAAGCTGACGGCGGGTCTCGCGATCCTCGCCAAGCAGCGCAAGGTCACGGTCGTGCGCGGCACCGCGCGTTTCGTGTCGCCGCATCGCGTCGAGGTCGTGGATCCGGACGGCGGGCGGCGGATCCTGGGCTTCGAGCAGTGCATCATCGCGGCCGGCTCGGAGCCGGTACGGCTGCCGGGACTTCCGGACGACCCGCGCGTGATCGACTCGACCGGCGCGCTCGACCTCGCCGGCATCCCGAAGCGCTTGCTCGTGATCGGCGGCGGCATCATCGGCCTCGAGATGGCCTGCGTCTACGACGCGCTCGGGTCGGAGGTGAGCGTGGTCGAACTGACCGAAGGCCTGATGCCCGGCTGCGACCGCGACCTCGTCAGGCCGCTCGAAAAGCGGCTGCGCGCACGCTACGACGCGATCTACACCGGCACGAAAGTGGCGGCCGTCGCCGCGTCGGCGGAAGGCCTTCGCGTCACGTTCGAGGGGAAAGGCGCGCCGCCGCCCGCCATCTTCGACAAGGTGCTGTGCGCGGTCGGTCGCGCGCCGAACGGAAAGGCGATCCGCGCCGGCGCCGCGGGCGTCGTCGTCAACGAGCGCGGCTTCATTCCCGTGGACCGGCAGACGCGCACGAACGTGCCGCACATCTTCGCGATCGGCGACGTCGTCGGTCAGCCGATGCTGGCGCACAAGGCGACGCACGAGGCGAAGGTGGCCGCCGAGGTCGCAGCGGGCGAGAAGAGCGCCTTCGACGCGCGCGCGATCCCTTCGGTCGCCTACACGGACCCGGAGATCGCCTGGGCCGGCGTCACGGAGACCGAGGCGCAGGCCGCCGGACTCAAGCTCGGCAAGGGACTGTTCCCCTGGATGGCAAGCGGGCGCTCCCTCTCGCTCGGCCGCGAGGAAGGGTTCACGAAGCTGCTCTTCGATCCCGAATCGCACCGCGTCGTGGGCGGCGGAATCGTCGGCACGAATGCGGGTGAGCTCATTGCCGAGGTCGCACTGGCGATCGAAATGGGATCGACCGCGGCCGACGTCGGACTCACGATCCACCCGCATCCGACGCTCTCGGAGACGGTCGCATTTGCGGCCGAGGCCTTCGAGGGCACGCTCACCGACCTGTTCGTCCCGAAAAAGAAATAGGCACGGCGGCAGCCGCCGGCGTCTTGTCCGGCCAAAGGCAGATGTCCCGGACCGGGCACTGCGGACACTTCGGCTTGCGCGCCGTGCAGGTGTAGCGGCCGTGCAGGATCAGCCAATGATGCGCGTGCAGCGCGAACTCCGGCGGCGTCACCGCGACGAGGCCGTCCTCCACCGCACGCACGTCCTTGCCGGGCGCGAGACCGGTGCGGTTCGACACGCGGAAGATGTGCGTGTCCACCGCGATCGTCGGCTCGCCGAAGGCGACGTTGAGGACGACGTTCGCGGTCTTGCGCCCGACGCCGGGCAACGCCTCGAGCGCCGCGCGCTCGCGCGGGACCTCGCCGCCGTGCCGCTCGAGCAGCAGGCGCGAAGCCGCGACCACGTTCTTCGCCTTCATGCGCCAGAGGCCGATCGTGCGGATATATCCGGCGAGCCCGCGGACGCCAAGCGCGGCGATCGCCTCGGGCGTCGCCGCTGCCGCGAACAGCGGCCTGGTCGCGAGGTTGACGCTCCGGTCCGTAGCCTGGGCCGACAGGATCACGGCGACGAGGAGCTGGTAGGGCGAAACGTAGACGAGCTCGCTGCGCGGCACCGGGATCGCGGTACGGAGCCGCTCATAGAGGAGGCGGACTTCGGCGGGGCCGAGCCGCATCGGGGCGCGGCGCCGCGGCCTTATGCCCTTTGCCTTCCCGGATTTACGCCGGCTGGCCATCGGCGCGTGCGAGTCGCGCGACCCGCGAATCATGGAGGCTGCGGAAGTGCTGCGCGCGCCCGGCCACCGCCTCGCGCGCCAGGGGCTCGGCCGGGAGGCCAGGCGCCGGGACCATGCGGATGCAGTCCACGGGGCAGGCCGGCACGCAGAGCTCGCAGCCGCTGCAGTCGGCGGCGATGACCGTATGCATGCGCCTGCGCGCACCGACGATCGCATCAGTCGGGCAGGGGTCGAGGCAGCGCGCGCAGCCGATGCAGGCGGGTTCGTCTATGAGGGCGACCATCGGCGCGGCCTCCGCGCCGCATGCCGGGTCGAGCGCGAGCGGGAGCCGCCCGAGGAGGGTTGCGAGTTCGCCGATCAGCGCGGCGCCGCCCGGCGGGCAGCGATTGAGCGCGGTCTCGCCGCGTGCGAGCGCCTCCGCATACGGGCGGCAGGCATCGTAACCGCAGCGGCGGCACTGGGTCTGCGGCAGCAGCGCATCGATGCGCGCTGCCAGCGCATCCGTCGCGGCCACCGAACTCAGCTCACCTTCATGCCGGCCCGGGCGCCGGCATCCGGCGCGAGCAGGAACAAGCCTTCGTCGCCGGATGCGGCGAGGGCCATGCCTTCCGAGGTGCCGAAGCGCATCTTCTTCGGCTTCAGGTTCGCGACGACGACGATATGCCGGCCGACGAGCGCCGCGGGCTCATAGGCGCCGCGGATGCCTGCAAACACCGTGCGCCGTTCGCCGCCGAGATCGACCGAGAGCTTCAGCAACCGGTCCGCGCCCTCGACGAAGTCCGCGGCCTCGATGCGCGCGACGCGAAGGTCGACCTTCGCGAAATCGTCGGGCGTGATCTGCGCGGGACCTGCGGGCGCGGCGGCTTTCGCGGTGGCGGCCGGCGAGGGCGCTGGAGTCGTGGCAGGTTCGTTCGGGGCCATGGGCGTCTCCAGCAGTTTCTGTACGCCTGCCGCGTCGAGGCGCGTCGCGAGAGGCTGGTATTCGTTGATCGCGCCGCCGAGCAGCGGCTTTTCGATGTCGCGCCAATGCCGGACCGGCGCCGCGAGAAAGGCCTCCGCACGCTCCGCCGTCGCCGGCATGACGGGCTTGAGGTAGGCCATCAGCACGCGGAACAGGTTGATGCCCTGGGTGCAGATGCCCTGCACCTCGGACGCGCGCGCCGGGTCCTTGGCCGCGAGCCAGGGCTTGTGGCGGTCGATGTAGAGGTTCGCGCGGTCGGCGAGCGCCATGATCTCGCGCACTGCCGCCGCGTACTCGAGCGTTTCCCAGGCTTCCATGATGCCGGCGCCGGCTTCGGAGAACTCGCGGTAGAGCGCGGGGTCAGGCAGGCTGTCGGCGAGGCGGCCGCCGTGTCCGCGGTGGATGAAGCTGGCGCAGCGGCTCGCGATGTTGACGAGCTTGCCGACCAGGTCCGCATTGATTCGGGTTGCGAATTCCCCGAAGTTCATGTCGATGTCCTCGAGACCGGGCCCGAGCTTGGCCGCGAGGAAGTAGCGGAAGTATTCGGGCGGCAGGTGCTCGACGTAGCGGCGCGCCGTCAGGAACGTTCCGCGCGATTTCGACATCTTCTCGCCGTTCACGGTCAGGAAGCCGTGCGCGTGCACGGCGGTCGGCTTGCGGAACCCCGCGCCCTCGAGCGTCGCCGGCCAGAACAGCGAGTGGAAATAGAGGATGTCCTTGCCGATGAAGTGGCGCACTTCCATCGGGCTGCCGGGCTTCCACCATTCCTCGAAGTCGATGCCTTGACGCGAGCAGTAGTTGGCGAACGAGGCCATGTAGCCGACCGGCGCGTCCAGCCACACGTAGAAGTACTTGCCGGGAGCGTCCGGGATCTCGATGCCGAAGTAGGGTGCGTCGCGCGAGACATCCCAGTCGCGAAGGCCCGCGTCGAACCACTCGTCGAGCTTGTTCGCGACCGCGTCCTGGAGCGTCCCGGAGCGGGTCCACGTGCGGAGCATCGCCTCGAAGTTGCCGAGGCGGAAGAAGATGTGCTCCGACTCGCGCTCCACGGGGCGCGTTCCGGAGATGACCGACACCGGGTCGACGAGGTCCGAGGGCGAATAGGTGGCGCCGCAATTCTCGCAACTGTCGCCGTACTGATCGGGCGTGCTGCAGCGCGGGCAGGTGCCCCTGACGTAACGGTCCGGCAGGAACATGCCCGCTTTCTCGTCGTAGGCCTGCCGCACGCTGCGGCGCGTGATGTGCCCCGCCTTCACCAGCGCTTCGTACATGCGCACCGTCAGGCGCCGGTTTTCCTCGGAGTGCGTCGTGTAGTAGTTGTCGAAGCCGATCCCGAAAGCGGCGAAATCCGCGCGCCGCTCCGCGCCGACACGCCGGATCAGCTCTTCGGGCGTGATGTCCTCGGCCTCCGCCTTCAGCATGATCGGCGTGCCGTGGGTGTCGTCGGCGCAGACGTAGATGACTTCGTGGCCGGCGAGCTTCATCGCCCGCACCCAGATGTCGCACTGGATGACCTCGGTCATGTGCCCTAGGTGCGTCGGCCCGTTGGCATAGGGCAGCGCGCTGGTGACCAGGATGCGTCGCGCGGCCACTTCTTCAGTCCTGCTCGCGGATCGGCTCGAACTTGGTCTTGTTGATCGCCTTCTCGAAGGCGGAACGCCCGCTGATCAGGCCCTGCTCGAGCAGCTGCTCGATCGCCGAGTCCATCGTGCGCATGCCGGCGGCCGCCCCGGACTGCATCGTCGTCTCGAGCTGGTCGATCTTGCCCTGGCGGATCAGGTTTGCCGCCGCCGGCGTGTTGACCAGCACCTCGAGCGCCGCGACGCGGCCCGGCGTGCCCTTGCGCGAGACCAGCTGCTGCGACACGACGCCGCGCAGCGAGGTCGACAGCATGGTGCGGACGTGCGTTTTGCTTGTCGGCCGGAAAGGCGTTGACGATGCGGTCGACGGTCGCCGCCGCCCCGTTCGTATGCAGCGTCGCCATGACCAGGATGCCCATCTCCGCGGCCGTGATCGCGGTCGAGATGGTCTCGAGGTCGCGCAGCTCGCCGACCAGGATCACGTCGGGGTCCTCGCGCAGGGCCGAGAGCAGGGCGGACGCGAACGACTCGGCATGCACGCCGACCTCGCGCTGGCTGATCAGGCAGTTCTTGCGCGGGTGCACGAACTCGATCGGGTCCTCGATCGTCAGGATGTGGCCCTTCAGCCGCGCGTTGATGTCGTCGATCATCGCCGCGAGCGTGGTCGACTTGCCCGAGCCGGTCTTGCCGGTCACCAGGATCAGCCCGTTCGGACCTTGGCGAGGTTGCGGACGGCCTCGGGCATCTTCAGCTGCTCGAGGGTCTAGCGCTTTCGACGGGATCGCGCGGAACACGGCGCCCATGCCGTTCAGCTGGCGCAGCACGTTGACGCGGAAGCGCGCCAGCGTGCCGAGCGTGTAGGCGAAGTCGGCGCCGTCGCGGGTCTCGAAGCGGTCGAGCGCCTTGCGCGGCATGATCTCGTAGACGGCCTCGCGCACGAAGTCGGCATGGAGAGCCGCTCGGCGCGCAGGGAAGCGAGCTTGCCGTACTGGCGGATCCGCGGCGGGTCGCCCGCCATGAAGTGCAGGTCCGATCCGTCGCGCTTCAGGATCTCCTCGAGGTACTCGTCGATCTTCGCCACGCCGGGCCCCGCTACTCCAGCGTCTCGAAGCGCGGCAGCAGGCTACGGTCCACGACGAACTTCGAGAACGCGCGCTTGTCCGCGGCGTAGTTGTATGCGTCGTCGGGGTCGACTTCCTTCGCCTTGATCGCGCGCAGCAGCGCCTGGTCCATCATCTCCATGCCGATGTCCTTGCCGGTCTGGAGCTGGGCCGGGATCTGGTGCGTCTGGTCGGTCTGCATCGAGCTTGGCGATCGCGCGGTTCATGATCATGACTTCGCAGACCGCGCGCCGACCGCGGCCCTCGGGCCGTCTTGACCAGCACCTGCGTGATGACCGCAATCAGGCTCTGCGCGAGGAAGCTCTTGGTCTGCTCGCGCTGGTCGGCGGGCAGCGCGTCGATCATGCGGTCGATGGTCTTGACCGCGCTCGTCGTGTGCAGCGTGCCGAGCACGAGATGGCCGGTCTCGGCCGCGGTCATGGCCATCGAGATCGTCTCGGCATCGCGCATCTCGCCGACCAGGATCACGTCCGGGTCCTCGCGCATCGCGGCGCGCACGCCCTCGGCGAAGGTCGGCAGGTGAGTGGCCAGTTCGCGCTGCACGACCTGGCTCTGCTTGCTGCGATGGACGAACTCGATCGGGTCCTCGAGGCTGATGATGTTGAGCTTCTTGGTCGTGTTCAGCATGTCGATCATCGCCGCAAGCGTGGTCGACTTGCCGGTGCCGGTGGATCCGGTGACCAGGATCATGCCCTGGTGGTAATCGCAGAGCTTCCTGACGATCGGCGGCAGCGCCAGCGAATCGAGCGTCGGCACCTCGGCGGGGATGGTCCGGAACACGGCGCCGACCCCGGAGTCCTTGCGGAACACGTTGACGCGGAAGCGGCCGCCTTCCTCGGAGACGTAGGAGAAGTCGACGTCGTGCCCGCCGCGAAAGCGGTCGGCGAGGTTTCGCGACAGGATCTCGGTGACATAGGCTTCGAGCTCGGCGCCCCGTGAGCTCGCGGAACCGGATCGGCACCAGGTCGCCGTTCATGCGCAGCATCGGCGGCACGCCGACCGCCAGGTGGACGTCAGAACATCCCTGGGCGGAGCCGAGCTTCAGAAAGGCGTCGATACGCGGCATATCGCCGCGAGCTGAATCACAAGAAGCGCTCGAGCGCCACTCCACCTCGTCCATCGAGGCTAAAGCGCTTCTCCTTGTCCACCGACATGCATTTCATGACGAGGTCGGATACGCCCTGCGGCAGCGCGGGGTTCAGCTCGATCGGCGGCTTGGCGCGCGCCCTGCACGTGCTGGTACATCACCGACATGTGGTCGCCGCGGTGAGTAAGGCGGCGTCCCGGTCAGCATCTCGTACAGGATCACGCCGAGCGAATAGATGTCCGCCCGCTCGTCCACCTTCTTGCCGAGGATCTGCTCGGGCGCCATGTACTTCGGCGAGCCGATCACGTAGCCGGTCTTGGTGAGCTGCGTGTCGCCCTGGTGCTGGGCCGCGGCGACGCCGAAGTCCACGATTTTCACACGCCTTCGTCGTTGATCAGCACGTTCGCGGGCTTCAGGTCGCGATGCACGATGCCGACCTCGTGCGCGACGCTCATGCCCTTTGCGACGTCCATGCCGAGCCGCACCGCGCGCCGCAGCGCGAGCGGCTTGCCGTCCGTCACTTCGCCGCCGAGGGTGTGGGAGGGGAAGTACTCCATCGAGATCGCGTAGTTGCCGCGGATGTGCAGGAAGTCGTAGATGCGGATCACGTTGGGGTGCGTGATCTTGCGGCTGTAGCGCAGCTCGTGCACGAAGCGCTGCATCATCTCCTCGTCCTGGGAGATGCTCGGGTTCAGGAACTTGAGCACCAGGCGCTCGTCGACGACGGTGTCTTCCATCAGCAGCACGGTGCCGAACGCGCCGCGGCCGATGCGCTCAATGTACTTGTAGCGGCCCTCGATGACGTCGCCCGGCTTCAGGGTCGCGATGTCCAGACGCTGCAGCGACTCCGCCTGCTTCATGATCGCGGAGACGTCGGCGGTCTCGATCAGCATCGTGCGCTGCTGGTCGGCGCGGGCCTGGGCCGCGGCCTGCGTGAGCGTCCCGGGCGAGGACATGATCGAGGAGCTGCCGAACTTGGTGTCGAGCTCGCTGATGGCGCGAATGGCGGCGCCTGCGAGCGTCTGGTCCGACAGCGTCGTGAACGGCAGGATCTTCGCGCGCACCGCGTCGATCGAGCGATCGTCGGCGAGACGCGCGAGGGCCGACATGCCCTCGACGCGGATGTCGGTCTGGGAGTGGTCGAGCGCCTGCAGTACGCCCTCGGTCGCCGCGACATCGCCGATCTTGCCGAGCGCGCGCACGACCGTCGGCACCGACTTCGGGTTCGACTTCAGCATCTCGAGCAGGCGCGGCACGGCTTTCTTGCTGCCCATGGCGCCGAGCGCATCCACCGCGCGCTCGCTGACCCACCAGTCCTGGTCCCGGGTCGCGTCCATGAGGTAGGAGACGGCGCGCTCGTCCCGGGTCTGGTTCAGGATCTCGATCGCCGTGCGCCGCACCTCTTCGTCCTTGTCGGAGACGAGTTCGAGCGCGGCGCCGATGACCTGCGGCCCGCCGATCTTGCCGAGCGCATCCGCCGCGCGGCTCCTCACCCACCAGTCCGAGTCGCGGATCGCCTTCAGCAGGTACTTGACCGAGTCCTCGTCGCCGACGACGTTGAGGACCTCGACGGCCGCCCTGCGGGCGCCTTCCGATTCGTCCTTCAGCACCTCCACCAGGTGGCGGACCGTGTCCGGGTGCTTGCTGCGGCACAGCAGCTCGATCGCCGGGTTCTGGACGTCGATCTCGGGATCGCGCAGCAGCGGGGCGACCAGTGCGGGATCCACCTGGCCGCTGCCGTTGGCGATGGCGCGCAGCGCCGCCGAGCGGACCAGCTTGTTCGGGTCCTTGAGGGTCCGCTGCAGGGCGGAGCGAACCTTCGGCGTATCGAAGCGCGCGAGCAGCGCGATGATGTGGGTCCGGGCGATCGTGTCCTTGCCCTCGACCCGGGCGATCAGCTCGTCCACCGACGTAGCGTCCACGAGCTCGCCCGCGATCCGGAACAATGCCGCCTTCTCGTTCGGGTCCTGCGCGTAGGCGGCGTTCAGCAGGTCGCGCAGGTTGAAGCGGCTCTTCTGCGATGCAATGACGTCGAGGATGGCGGGCTTCGACACGGCCGGGTTCTGCAGCAGGTCGAGCAGCAGGCCCGGCGAGTAGTTGCGCGAGGAGGCGAGCGCCCAGGCGACTCCCGCGACGGCGCGCGGGTTTTCCTCCGCGAGTGCCTTGGCGAGGACCGGAAACGACTTGTTGTCGATGAGCGGCGTCAGTGTCTCGACGAAGGCGACCGTCTCGCGCTTGTCGGACGTGGAGAGCGCATCGACGATCGGCTGGATCGCATTGGCACCCAGGCCCTGGAGCTTGGTCAGCGCCGACTTTGCCTTTGCACTGGTCGGGTCGCCGCTCTCCCGTACCTCGGCAATCAGGCGGTCCGCCCGGTAGCCTCCGAATATTCCCATCCGACCCCGGCAGTTCTTGTGAAACGATGCGAAAGAAGCCGAAACGCAAGTATGCCATAGCGCCAATGCCGCCCGATCGCGCAACCGGCTTCGGCTACAATGCCGCCCCCTGACCGGAACCCATGCATGTCCACGGTACCCGAGGAACGGCTGAAGCAGGCACTCGGCCGCTACGTCGATCCGAATCTCGGCCTGTCGCTGGCCGAGGCGGGCGCGGTCGCGTCGGTTGCGGAAGGGCCTGCGGGCCCGGTGGCTCGCATCGTCCTCGGCTACCCGGTCGGGGGCTATGCCGAATCCCTGCGGCACGCGCTCGACGCAGAGCTCGAATCGGCGGGCATCGCGGTCCGGCCTGCCTATGAGATTGCCTCACGCATTCCCGCTTTCGTCGCCGATCCGCGCCAGCGGCCGCTGCCTTCGGTTTCGAATGTCATCGCTGTCGCCTCGGGCAAGGGCGGCGTCGGCAAGTCGACCGTCGCGGCGAACCTCGCGCTTGCGCTCGCAGCCCAGGGCGCACGGGTCGGCCTGCTGGATGCGGACATCTACGGGCCGAGCATGCCGCGCATGATGGGCCTTCAGGGCCAGCGGCCCACGACGACGGACGGCAAGTCGCTCGAACCGCCACGCGGCCATGGCCTGCCGGTCATGTCCATCGGCTTCCTGGTCGATTCCGACCAGCCCATGGCCTGGCGTGGCCCGATGGTCACGCAGGCACTGACGCAGATGCTCGCGGACACGCACTGGGGCGAGCTCGACTACCTCGTCGTCGACATGCCGCCCGGAACCGGCGACATCCAGCTGACACTCGCGCAACGGGTGCCGGTCTCGGGCGCGGTCATCGTCACGACGCCGCAGGAGATCGCGCTGCTGGACGCGCGCAAGGGCCTGCAGCTGTTTCGCAAGGTCGGCGTGCCCGTGCTCGGCATCGTCGAGAACATGGGGCTCCATCGTTGCCCGGCCTGCGGCCACGAGTCGCACGTGTTCGACGCCGGCGGCGGACGTGAGCTCGCTGCGCGCTACGAGACGACGCTGCTCGGCGAGCTGCCGCTCGATGCCGCGATCAGAGAGCGCGCGGATTCGGGGCGCCCGACGGTCGTCAGCGAGCCGGATTCCGCGGTTGCCCGGACCTACCACGAGATCGCTCGGCGTGCCGCCGGCGCGCTGGCGGCGAGCGCGATTCGCGGCGCCGTGAAGATGCCCGAGATCCGCATGGAGGACGAATAGTGGCGATCAAGTCCGACCGGTGGATTCGCCGCATGGCGGCGCAGGGGATGATCGAGCCGTTCGAGGCGGGGCAGGTCCGCACGGCCGCCGGCGGCAAGATCGTCTCGTACGGCACCTCGAGCTACGGCTACGACGTGCGCTGCGCGCCCGAATTCAAGATCTTCACCAACATCAACTCGACGATCGTCGACCCGAAGCACTTCGACCCCAAGAACTTCGTCGACTTCGAGGGCGGGATCTGCATCATCCCGCCGAACTCGTTCGCGCTCGCGCGCACGGTCGAGTACTTTCGCATTCCGCGCGACGTGCTCACGATCTGCCTCGGCAAGTCGACCTACGCGCGCTGCGGCATCATCGTGAACGTGACGCCGCTCGAGCCCGAGTGGGAAGGCCACGTCACGCTCGAGTTCTCGAACACCACGCCCCTGCCTGCGCGCATCTACGCCAACGAGGGCGTCGCGCAGTTCCTGTTCTTCGAGTCGGACGAGGTTTGCGAGACCTCGTACAAGGACCGGGGCGGGAAGTACCAGGGCCAGAAGGGCGTGACGCTTCCGAAGGCGTAGGAAGGAGCCCGCCGGAACGAAAAAGGTGACTGTCCCCTTTTCCAAAAGGGGACAGTCACCTATTCACCAGGCTCGTAGCGCCGTATGTAGGTCTGGAAACCGCGCTTGCCGGCGGTCAGCTGTTCGGCCTGCACCGCCGTGTAGCCGAGCTTCGGCGCATGCCAGGTGAGCGTCTCGCGCTCGGAGCCGTCGCGGGCGCTGCGGTAAACCACGGTCTCGATGTCGCCGATCGCGGTCTTTATCGTCTCGCGCCGCAGGAAGGTGTAGCGGTAGTACTTGACCTTGCTCTTCTCGATCATCGCGATCGTCCCCGGCTCGCGCCCGGTCCGCAGGCGGGAGATCACCAGCGCCTGCATCGACGCCGCGTCCTGCAGGTCCGCGACGGTCGCGATGTCGACGCGCTCGTCTTCGGCGATGCCACGCACGCGGTTCGCGGCCCAGTCGAATTGCAGCGAGACATCGTGGCCGGTGTCGCGCGTGCCGTCGTCGAAAAGGTAGCTGCGCGGCCTCGGCTCGCCGGCGTCGAGATCGAATTCCGAGCGCTGCCGCAGCGTGCCGCTCGCGATCAGCCGGGCGAGTCCGGAAGCATTCGTGGTGGACTCCATGACCCAGCCATGCTCAGCGCGCGATAGCTCCGTCTTGCTGGTGCCCACCGACAGGCGGCCGTACTTCACGTCGTACTCGGCAACGAAAGGCGCGAGCGGCCCGTCCGCCGCCGTTGCGGGCAGCGCCGCCAGCAGTGCAAGCCAACCGAGCATTACCGCCTTCACGATTCCTCCTCGACGATCACCGGGCCTGCGTCGCGCCCGTCGATGAGCGCAGCGCCATCCCGCCAGGCGAGCCGCCCGCGCGCGAACCAGCCGACGGCCCGCGGGTAGATGATGTGCTCGAGCCGCTGAACGCGCGCTGAAAGAGCCGCTTCGTCCTCCCCGGGGCGCAGGGCGAGCCTTGCCTGGATGACCAGCGGGCCCGCGTCGAGTTCCTCGGTGACGAAATGCACGGTGCAGCCATGCGTCTTCTCTCCCGCCTCGATGACGCGGCGGTGCGTGTGCAGGCCGCGGAAGGCCGGCAGCAGCGACGGGTGGATATTGAGCATGCGCCCCTCGAAGGCGCGCACGAAGGCGGCGTCGAGGATGCGCATGAATCCCGCCAGCACGACCAGCTGCGCGCCGGTCCCGCGGATGTGCGCGGCCAGCCGCGCGCCGTAGGCGGCGCGCTCCTCGCCGGGGAGGGGCTCAAGGACGGCGGTCGGCAGGCCGCGCCCGCGCGCTGCGGCGAGCCCGTGCGCGTCCGCGCGGTCGCTCAGCACCGAGACGATGCGCCCGTCGATGGCGCCGCCCCGCGTCGCGCGTTCGAGCGCCAGCATGTTGCTGCCGCGCCCGGAGATCAGCACGGCAATGGGCAGGGGCATCAGCGGATCTGCACGCCCGCGCCCGCCACGACTTCGCCGATCACGCCGGCTTCCTCGCCGGCGGCGCGCAGTAGCCCGAGCGCCGACTCCGACTCCGCGCGCGACACGATCGCCACCATCCCGATGCCGCAGTTGAAAGTGCGGTACATCTCGGCGTCGGCGATGCGCCCGGTTTCCTGGATCCAGTCCCAGACCGGGTCTCGCCGCCAGGCACGCGCCTCGAGCGCGACGCCGAGGCCTTCCGGCAACACGCGCGGGATGTTGTCGGTGAGCCCGCCGCCCGTGACGTGCGCAAGACCGTGCAAGTCCACGGCGGCTGCCAGCCGCAACAGCGGCTTCACGTAGATGCGCGTCGGCTTCATCAGCAATTCCAGCAGCGGGGCGGCTCCGACGCGCGTGGCGCCGTCCGCGCCGGCATCGGTGACCAGCCGGCGGATCAACGAGTAGCCGTTCGAATGCGGTCCGGACGAGGCGAGGCCGATCACGGCATCGCCTGCGCGCGTGCGCGTGCCGTCAATGATGCGATCGCGCTCGACGACGCCCACGCAGAACCCCGCGAGGTCGTAATCGCCCTCCGGGTACATGCCGGGCATCTCGGCCGTTTCGCCGCCGACCAGCGCGCAGCCCGCCTGTACGCAGCCCTCGGCGATGCCTGCGATCACGCGCTCGGCGACGTCGACGGACAGCCGCCCGGTCGCGTAGTAATCGAGGAAGAAGAGGGGTTCTGCGCCCTGGACCACGACGTCGTTCGCGCACATCGCGACGAGGTCCTGGCCGACGCCGTCGTGCAGGCCGGTGTCGATGGCGAGGCGGAGCTTGGTGCCGACGCCGTCGGTGCCGGCCACGAGAACCGGCCGGCGCCAGCGGCCCGGCGGGATCTCGATCAGGGCGCCGAAGCCGCCGATGCCCGCGAGCACTTCGGGCCGCAGGGTGCGGGCGACGCGCGGCTTGATGCGCTCGACGAGCGCCTCGCCGGCATCGATGTCGACGCCGGCATCACGGTAGGTCAGCGAGCGGTGTTCTGTCATCGCGGGAAATCGGGCCTGGGTGGAAAGGCCCGTCCGGCGGGCGGTGTACTATTGTAGCGTGAGCGCGACCCCCGACCCCGAACCGCCCCGACCGATGCGCGCCTGGCTGCTGGCACTGGTGCTGGTCATCCTGGTCGTGCCTTCGTCGGCCGAGCCGCTGGGCGACCTCTACACCGTGACCGTGCCTTACACGGGCGACAATGAATCCGCTTTCCGCCAGGCCATGCGCGACGTGCTGGTGCGGGCGACGGGCCAGCCGAATGCACCGGACCTCGAAAACCTCGCGCCGCTCGTCGCCCAGGCCTCGCGCTACGTCGCGAGCTATCGCCGCGCCGCAGGCAACCAGCTTTCGGTCACCTTCGACGGCAACGAAATCGAAAATGCCATCGATGCCTCCGGCCTCGCGACCTGGGGCAATGAGCGGCCCGTGACACTCGTCTGGCTCGCGCTGGATCGCGGCGGCGGCCGGCGCGCGCTCGTTTCATCGAGCGACACCAGCGCCGAGAAGACGCGCGTGGATGCAAGCGCCGCCCGTCGCGGGCTGCCGGTCGTGTGGCCGGAGGCAGGCGATGACCTGTTGCGGGCAACGCAACAGGCCTGGTCGGGCAACCACGATGCGCTCGTGGATGCGGCGCGGCGGTATGGCGCCGACGGCGTGCTGATTGGCCGGGCGCGACTGGCAGCCGACGGAAGCTACGACACCGACTGGAGTTTCACGGCCGCGGACATCTCGGGCAGCGTCGCGGGTGAACTCGAGGCAGGGCCCGAACTCGCCGCCGACCGCTATGCCGGCGTCTACGCCTCGCGCGGCGCGGCGCAACGCACGGAACAAACCGTCACCGTGACGGGCATCGGTTCCCTCGAGGCCTACGCGGGCGCCATGCGCACGCTATCGAGGCTGCCGCCGGTGCGCGGAATTTCCGTGGATGAGGTGACGCCTGACGCGGTGTCCTTTCGCGTGAACGTGCGCGGCGATCCCGATGCGCTGGCCCAGGCGATCCAGCGCGATGGCCGGCTCACGCCCGTGGATTCCGGCCGCCTGATCTACGCGCTGGCGCCATGAAGCTCCTGACAGTCCCGAACCTCATCTGCCTGCTGCGGATGGCGTTGACCGTCCCGATCGTGGTGCTGCTCGCGGAGGGCCGCTACGGGCAGACGCTGGTGCTGTTCGCGATCGCGGCGGCCTCGGACATGCTGGACGGCTACCTCGCCAAGACCTTTGGTTGGACCTCCGAACTCGGCAAGCTCCTCGACCCGCTCGCGGACAAGCTGCTGCTGGTGTCGGTCTTCATCACGCTCGCGGTCATCGGGCTCGTGCCGGCCTGGCTCGCGGGCATCGCCGTACTGCGCGACGTCGTCATCGGCGCCGGCGCCGGCGTCTACAAGTGGCTGTTCGGGCCGGTCGAGGGACGACCGACGGTGCCGTCGAAGATCAATACCTTCGTGCAGCTGCTGTTCGTGATCGGCGTCGTGTGGAATGCCGCCTTTCACGACCTGCCGGATGCGGCGATCCAGGGCCTCGGCGCGTTGGTGCTCGTGACGACGGTCGTGAGCGGGATCGACTACGTGCTGACCTACATCCGCAAGGCCATCGCCGTCAGCCGCGCTCGTCGCGGCACTGCCTGAGTCCGTGCGCCAGCTCGCGCTCGGCGTCCAGCTCGGCGTCGCGCTGCGATTCGGGACCTTTGCAACCGGCGACAACGGTGAGGCGGTGGCTGCGCTGCGGCGGCTCGCCGACGGGGACTCGCAGGCACCGGTCTGGATTTACGGGCCCGTCGGGGCGGGCAAGAGTCACCTGCTGCAGGCGGCCTGTGCCCGCCTTGGCGATGCCGGGGGCGCCAGCGCCTGGTTGCCGCTTGCCCAGATTCGCGCGGACGGACCGGCGCTGCTCGACGGCTTTGAGCGGCTGGACCTCGTCGCCCTCGACGATCTCGAGGCGATCGCTGGCGATGCCGCTTTCGAGTCGGCGCTGTTCAAGCTCTATAACGGGCTCGCCGAGCAGGGCGGGCGCCTCGCGATAGCGGCTGCCGGCAGCCCGATCGCGACGCCGATCCGCCTGCCCGACCTCGCCTCGCGACTGGCCGCCTGCGAGGTGTATCTGCTCGAGCCGCTGGCCGAATCTGCACAGCCGGCGGCACTGCGCCGTCGCGCCGAGCGGCGCGGGCTCGAATTGCCCGACGAGACCCTCAGCTTCCTGACCCGGCGTGCGCCGCGCGACTTCGCGACGCTGTGCCGCATGCTCGATGCGCTCGACTCGGAATCGCTCGCCGCCCAGCGCAGGCTTACCGTGCCGTTCGTGCGCGACTGGCTCGCCCGCGCCGGCCGCTGATTCAGTCGCGCGGCGCGGACCGAAGCGCGGCCAAGATCGCGGCAAATGCGGCGAGGACCAGGGCGAGGCTCACTCCCGCGATGGCCCGGGCCGGCGGGTTCACCAGCGTTTCCGTGATTGCGAGCGCAAGCGCCGGCGCGAGCGCCATCGGCGCGGCGCGCAGCGCGCTGCGCGAGCCGCGCAGCAGGCCGGGCAGGGGCAGCAGCAGCGGCACCAGGGCGATCGCGGTGCTGGTCCCGCCGATGCCGGCCCGCGCCAGGGGCCAGCACGCAACGCATGCGGCCAGCAGGATCCACGCAGCGGCCGCCATGCGCCGTGCGCGGGCAACGCGCGCAGTCATCCCGCGGCGGCGAGCCTGGCCGCGATCGTCGCGACGCGGGCACCCAGCGCCTGCGCAAGGACCCGCTCGCCCTCGCCGAGCACGCGCCGCTCGCCTTCGCGCACGACGCGGCTCGCGCCGTATGGCGTCCCGCCGCCGGCCGTGCCGGTGAGCGCGGATTCGGTGAACGGCAGGCCGACGATCAGCATGCCGTGGTGCAGGAGCGGCAGCAGCATGCCGAGCGGCGTCGTTTCCTGGCCGCCGTGCGGCGTGCTGCCCGAGGCGAATGCGCCGGCGGGCTTGCCGGCGAGCACGCCGGTCAGCCAGAGACTCGAGGTGCCGTCGAAAAATGCCATGAGCGGCGCCGCCATGTTGCCGAAGCGCACGGGACTGCCGAGCACGAGGCCTGCGCATTCCCGCAGGTCTTCGTGGCTTGCGTAGGCTGCACCCTCGACCGGTGCCGGCGCCGGGCCGCCGGCAACCGGCAGCGGCGCAACGGTACGCAGTCGCGCGCGGCAGCCTGCGATGCCGTCGACGCCGCGCGCGACCTGGCGTGCGAGCTCGGCGGTTGCGCCGTGGCGGCTGTAGTAGAGGACGAGAATGTCCGGCATCGCGGGTTGCCTTCGCGCGTTTGCGCCAACAGACTGTAGTCGTCGTGAATTCTAGGGCATCACCCGAAATGGCGCGCCGTGCCGTGATTCGCGGGCGCGTCCAGGGCGTCTGGTTCCGGGCCAGCACCGCCGAGCGCGCCACGGCGCTCGGCATTCGCGGCCGCGCCGAGAATCAGCCGGACGGGTCCGTCCTGGTGCACGCCACGGGTGCGTGCGAAGCGCTCGAATGCCTGATCGAATGGCTGCACCAGGGCCCGCCCATGGCCCGCGTGGAGAGCGTCGAAGTCGAAGCCATTGATCCAGCCTCGCGCGACTGGCCCGAGGGCTTCCTGACGGAATGAAGGGGTCGCTGAAAAGGGGACAGTCACCTTTTCGGAAAAGGTGACTGTCCCCTTTTCCCCTTTCAGCGGCGCCAGCGCGAGTTGAGGCGGCCGAGCACGAGATCCGGGTACTCGCGCCGGCCGAGGCTGCCGTTGTAGCGGCCGAGCGCGCGCCGGTAGTCGCCGCGTTCGCGCTCCAGGTAGTAGGCGAGTATGGCCGTGCCCATGCGGATGTTGAGCTCGACGTCGATCAGGTCTTTCTTCGTCAGCCCAAGCTCGGTCGGCCAGAACGGCATCACCTGCATCAGCCCGACGGCGCCGGCATACGAAACCGCGAACGGGTCGAAGGCGCTTTCGACGTCGATCACCGCGAGCACCAGTTGCGGGCGGTCCTGAAGCATCGTGTGCTTGTTCGCCTCGCAGCTCACCGCGCGCAGGATCCGCTCCGCGGCCTTCTTGACGTCGTCCCCCAGCCGCAGGTCCGGGGGCTGCGCACGCAGGCGCGACTCGACCCGCGGTTCCATCAGCGCGAACCAGACGACGTCGTCGTATTTGGCGGCGAAGCAGGTCGATTCCTTGATCGCCGCGGCAATGACGGCACGCAGGCCCGGGTCCTGCTGGCGGTCCGCCAGCGCCGCCGGCGCGAAGGCGAGGGCGGCGGCAGCCGCGAGCACCGGGATTCCGGACCGGACGCCCGCGCGGGACATCATCCCGCCGCGACGCGGCCGCGCAGGAACCCGAGCGCCTCGTCGCGCGGGAACTCCTCGTTGGCATCGGCGCGCCGGTGGCGATACTCGAGCCTGCCGGCCGCGAGGCCGCGCTCGGAGACGACCACGCGGTGCGGAATCCCGAACAGCTCGGCGTCCGCAAACTTGACGCCCGGCCGCGCATCGCGGTCGTCGAGCAGCACCTCGAGGCCGGCTTCGCCAAGCTCGCGGTAGAGCGATAGCGCGGCCTCGCGCACGGCCGCGGACTTTTCCCAGTTCAGGCCGACCAGCACGACGTCGAAAGGCGCCATCGGCGCCGGCCAGATGATCCCGCGCTCGTCATTGTTCTGCTCAATCGCGGCCGCGACGATGCGCGTGACGCCGATCCCGTAGCAGCCCATGTACATGGCGATGTCGCGGCCCTGCTCGTCCTGCACCGTCGCTTTCATGGACTCGCTGTACTTGCGCCCGAGCCGGAACACATGCCCGACCTCGATGCCGCGCGCAATGGAGAGCCGGCCGCCGCCCAGGCTGACATCGCCGTCCACGACATTGCGGATGTCCGCGACGGCAGGCTCGGGCAGGTCGCGCCCCCAGTTGACGCCGGTGAGATGCGCGTCCGGCTTGTTCGCGCCGCAGACGAAGTCCGCGAGCGCCGCGGCCGCATGGTCGGCGACGACTGCCATCTGCAGGCCGACGGGCCCGAGGAACCCGGGCTCGCTGCCGAAGGCAGCCGCAATGCGGCCCGCGTCGGCCATCCTGAGGGGCTTGGCGACGGCCGGCAGCTTGCCGGCCTTCAGCGCGTTCAGCTCGTGATCGCCGCGCAGCAGGAGCACCACCAGCCTGCCGTCCGCGCCGTCGACGACCAGCGTCTTGAGCAGGCGCGACGCCGGCAGCTGTAGCTGCTTCGCGACATCGGCGATGGTGCGCGCCCCGGGCGTCGCGACTTCCCGCATGTCCTCCTGCGCCGCGGGGCGCGGATCGCGCGGCGGCGCGGCCGCCGCGAGCTCGAGGTTGGCCGCGTAATCGTCACTGTCCGAGAACACGATCGCGTCCTCGCCGGAATCGGCGAGCACGTGGAATTCCTGCGAGGCGCTGCCGCCGATCGCGCCGCTGTCGGCCTGCACCGCGCGGAAGCGCAGCCCGAGCCGCGTGAAGATTGCGGTGTAGGCGTCGTACATCCTGCGGTAGCCCTCGGCGAGCGATGCCTCGTCGGCGTGGAAGCTGTAGGCGTCCTTCATGATGAATTCGCGCGCGCGCATGACGCCGAAACGCGGCCGGATCTCGTCGCGGAACTTGGTCTGGATCTGGTAGAAGTTGACCGGGAGCTGCCGGTAACTCTTGAGCTCGCGCCGCGCGATGTCGGTCACGACCTCCTCGTGCGTGGGGCCGAGCACCATGTCGCGATCGTGGCGATCCTTGAAGCGCAGCAGCTCCGGCCCGAACTTGTCCCAGCGCCCGGATTCCACCCACAGCTCGGCAGGCTGGGCCACCGGCATCGCGATTTCCAGCGCCCCGGCGCGATCCATCTCCTCCCGGATCACGCGCTCGACCCTGCGCAGCACGCGCAGGCCCATCGGCAGCCAGGTGTAGAGGCCGGCGGCAAGCCGGCGAACCAGCCCCGCGCGCAGCATGAGGCGGTGGCTCGCGACCTCCGCTTCGGCCGGGACTTCCTTCAGGCTCTGGATCGGGTAAGCGGAGAGGCGCATGCGGTTCCTGGGCGGTGCGGGCCGGCGGATGTCGCCGGTCCCAAAGCGCGGTATCTTAGGGGCTGCCCCCGGCCCTTGCCACGGCAGCCGCATGAAAGACGCAACCATCGAGATACGAAGGCGCCGCGGGATCTTCCTGCTGCCCAACCTGCTGACCACCTGCTGCCTGTTCGGCGGCTTCTATGCGATCGTCGCCTCGATCGACGGAAATTTCGAGCGGGCGAGCCTCGCGATCTTCGCCGCCATGATCTTCGACGGCCTGGACGGCCGCGTCGCGCGCCTCATGGGCACGGAGACCGCCTTCGGCAAGGAATTCGACAGCCTCGCCGACATGGTGGCATTCGGCCTGGCGCCGGCCGTCGTGTGCTACCAGTGGGGCGTCGCGCGCATCGCCGAGTACGGCGCGGCCTGGGGCCGATTCGGCTGGATCGCGGCCTTCTTCTATGCCGCGGCGGTCGCCATGCGGCTCGCGCGCTTCAACGCCCGCTCGGCGACGCAGGACAAGCGCTACTTCGAGGGCCTGCCGAGCCCGTCGGGCGCGGCGATCGTCGCCGCCTTTATCGCGCTCGCCCACGAATTGGACATCATCGGACTGCCGGGCCTGGTGCTCGCCTTTGCGATCACGCTGGTCTCGGCAGCGCTCATGGTCAGCCGCTTCCCGTACCGCAGCTTCAAGGACCGCGCCACCGGCGAGCGCGTGCGCTACTCGAAGTTGCTGCTGGTGCCGCTCGTGATCGCGCTGATCGCCATCAAGCCGGCGGTCGTGCTGTTCATCATGTTCGGCGTCTATGCGCTGTCGGGACCGGTGGGCTGGAGCTGGCTCAAGCTCCGTCGCAAGCCGCGCGAACCGGCCGTTGGCAGCGAGGGCCGCTGAGCCCATGCAGGCGCGCCAGCTCGCGGTGCTCGAGGCGCTCGGCGTCGATCGCTACGTCCCGCGCACGCGCGGCGCGGCGGTCGCGCCCGCCCGGCAGCCCGAGCCGGGCGGCGACCGCTGGGACGAGCTCGCCGAAGCCGTGCGCGGCTGCCGGCTCTGCGGACTGTGCGAGTCGCGCACGCAGACGGTATTCGGCGTCGGCAACCGTGCGGCGCGGCTGATGGTCATCGGCGAGGCGCCGGGGGCGGAGGAGGATCGCCAGGGCGAACCCTTCGTCGGCCGCGCCGGCCTGCTGCTGAACGCGATGCTGCGCGCGGCGGGCTTCGCCCGCGGCGACGTCTTTGTCGCCAATGTCCTGAAATGCAGACCGCCGAACAACCGCGACCCGAGCGACGCGGAAGCGGAGCGCTGCCTGCCCTACCTGCGCCGGCAGATCGAGCTGGTCGCGCCGTCCGCGATCCTCTGCGTCGGGCGCATCGCGGCGCAGCGGCTGCTCGGAACGGAACAGCCGGTCGGGCGCCTGCGTGGGCGCATCCACGACCTCGACGGCGTGCCGGTGGTGGTCACCTATCACCCGGCCTACCTGCTGCGCGCGCCCGGCGAGAAGCGCAAGTCCTGGGACGACCTGAAGCTTGCGCTGAGGGCGCTGGGAGGCGGGGCCGATGGCGACCGCGCGTGAGGACGTTGCGGCGGCCGGCTGGCGTCTGCGCCCGATGGAGCCGGGTGACCTGGCGCGCGTCGCCGCGCTCGAGCGCGAGTCCTACGTGTTCCCGTGGAGCGAACAGATCTTCGCCGACTGCCTGCGCGTCGGCTATCACTGCGTCGTGGTGGATTCCGCGGCGGGGGTCGCCGGCTATGGCGTGCTGTCGATGGGCGCCGGCGAGGCGCACGTACTGAACCTCTGCGTCGGCGAGTCCCTGCGGCGCCGCGGCATCGGCCGCGGGCTGCTGCTGGCGCTGCTCGGGCATGCGCGCGACCGCGGCGTGCGCGACGCATTCCTCGAGGTGCGCCGCAGCAATCGTTCGGCCATCGCGCTCTACCACGATGTCGGCTTCCAGTGCGTCGGCACGCGCCGCGGCTACTACCAGGCACATGAAGGCCGCGAGGATGCGCTGGTCTACCGGCTCGAGCTCGGCGCGCTCGCGACATGACGCCGGCTGAGGAAATAGCCCGCCGGCGCAGCTTCGCGATCATCTCGCACCCGGACGCCGGCAAGACCACGCTGACCGAGAAGCTGCTCCTGTTCGGCGGCGCGATCCAGATGGCCGGCACGGTGAAGGGGCGCAAGGCGGCGCGCCATGCGACCTCGGACTGGATGCGGCTCGAGCAGCAGCGCGGCATCTCGGTCACTTCGTCGGTGATGCAGTTCCCGTACCGCGGCCGCATCGTCAACCTGCTCGACACACCCGGCCATGAGGACTTTTCCGAGGACACCTACCGCACGCTGACCGCGGTCGACTCGGCGCTGATGGTCATCGACTGCGCCAAAGGCGTCGAGGAACGCACGATCAAGCTGATGGAAGTCTGCCGGCTGCGCGCCACGCCGATCATGACCTTCATCAACAAGCTCGACCGCGACGGCCGACCGCCGGTCGAGCTGCTCGACGAAATCGAGCGCGTGCTCGGCATTCGCTGCGCTCCGGTCACCTGGCCGATCGGCATGGGCCGCGAGCTCTCGGGCATCTACCAACTTGCCGAGGACCGCATTTACGTCTACGCCGGGGAGCGTACCGGCCGGGTTGGCACCAACCGCGCGATCGAAGGACTCGCCAGCGCGGAGGCATCCGGGTTCCTCGGCGACCGCGCGCAGGCGCTGCGCGAGGAAGTCGAGCTTATCCGCGGCGCCATGCCGCCGTTCGAACCGGCGGAATACCTTGCCGGCAGGCAGACGCCGGTCCACTTCGGCTCGGCGATCTCGAACTTCGGCGTCGAGGAGCTGCTGGGGTCGTTCGTGACCCACGCGCCGCCGCCGCGGCCGCGAGCGGCCACGACGCGGACCGTCGACCCGGGCGAGCCCGCGATGTCCGGCTTCGTGTTCAAGATACAGGCCAACATGGATCCCGGGCACCGCGACCGCATCGCGTTCATGCGGATCTGCTCCGGCGCGTACCAGCGCGGCATGCGGCTGCACCACGTGCGGCTCGGCAAGGAGGTGCGCATCGCGGACGCGCTCACGTTCATGGCCGCGGACCGCCAGCAGGCCGACGAGGCCTGGGCCGGCGACATCATCGGCCTGCACAACCACGGCACCATCAACATCGGCGACACCTTCACCGAGGGCGAGCCGCTCATGTTCACCGGAATCCCGAACTTCGCGCCGGAGATCTTCCGCCGCGCGGTGCTGAAGGATCCGCTGCGCATGAAGGCGCTGCAGAAAGGCCTCGACCAGCTGTGCGAAGAAGGCGCGACCCAGCTGTTCCGTCCGCTCCGGAACAACGACCTGATCCTCGGCGCCGTGGGCCCGCTGCAGTTCGACGTCGTCGCCTTCCGGCTCGCCGACGAATACGGCGTCACCTGCGCCTTCGAGCCGGTGAACGTCGTGACGGCGCGCTGGATTCGCGGCGCAGGCGGAGAGAAGCTCGCGCAGTTTCGAGAGCGCGCCCACGACAACCTCGCACTGGACCATGCCGGCGAGCTCGTCTACCTGGCGCCGACGCGCATCAACCTCAACCTCACGATCGAGCGCTGGCCGGAGCTCGCATTCCGTCAGACCCGCGAACACCTCGCGGCGGCGGCGTGAAGGGTCCGCTGCTGCGCCGGCCGGTCATCGGCTGGGCGCTCTACGACTGGGCGAATTCCGCCTTCGCGACCACCGTGATGGCCGGTTTCTTCCCGGTCTTCTTCAAGCAGTACTGGAGCGCCGGCACCGAGGCCGCGGTCAGCACCTTCCGGCTCGGCCTGCTGAGCGGCGGCGGCAGCCTCGTGATCGCGCTCGCCGCGCCGCTCCTCGGCGCGATGGCCGACCGCGGCGGCGCGCGCCTGAAGTTTCTCGCCTTCTTCACGCTGGTCGGAGCTGCCGCGACGGCAGCGCTCTATTTCGTCGCCGAGGGCGAGTGGATCGCGGCCGCGCTCGTGTACACGCTTGCCGGCGTCGGCTTCTGGGGCGGCATCATTTTCAACGACTCGCTGATCGTCGACGTGGCCGCCCCACCCGAGTACGACCTGGTCTCGGCGTTCGGTTATTCGGTCGGCTACGCGGGCGGCGGCCTGCTGCTGGTGCTGAACGTCGCGATGGTCTCGGATCCCGCGCGCTTCGGCCTGGCGGGGGCGACCGACGCCGTGCGCATCGCCTTCCCGATGGTCGGCGCCTGGTGGCTCGCCTTCACGATTCCCTGCCTGGTCTGGGTGCGCGAGGAGAAACCGGCGCGCCCGCTCGCGGCGGCTGCCGCACTGCGGGCAGGGTGGGGGGAATTCCGCGCCACGCTGCACGAGGTCCGCAAGTACCGGCCGCTGGTCTGGTTCCTGCTGGCCTACTGGCTCTACATCGACGGCGTGAACACCGTGATCAAGATGGCGGTGGACTTCGGGCTTTCGCTCGGATTTGCGCAGCAGAGCCTCATTGCCGCGCTGCTGATCACGCAGTTCGTCGGATTCCCCGCGGCCCTGTTCTTCGGCTGGCTCGGCAAGCGCATCGGCGCGCGCGGCGGGATATTCATCGCGATCGGCGTCTATGCGACCGCGACCGTCGGCGCCTACTGGATGTCGGAGGTCAGGCATTTCTACCTGCTCGCCTGCGCGATCGGCCTGGTGCAGGGCGGCATCCAGTCGCTGTCCCGCTCCTACTACGCGGCGCTTGTGCCCGAGGGCAAGCAGGGCGAATTCTTCGGCTTCTACAACATGATGGGCAAGTTCGCGGCGGTACTCGGCCCGACGATGGTCGGCATCACGGCGCTCCTGACCGGCAACACGCGCATCGGCATGCTGTCGTTGCTGGTGTTGTTCGTGGGCGGCGCGGCCCTGCTCGCGCGCGTGCGACCGGCGGGCGCCGCTACATCCGCTGCTTGATGCCCCGCTGGATCAGCCAAACATTCACCGGCCAGGCGACGGCAAATCCCGCGAGCATCGCGACCTGCATCATGAACCAGAACAGTGGGCCATCTTTCGCCAGTTCGCCGCCGAAGATGCCGAAGATCGCGACTGCCATCCAGCCGTACATGCCGAACTGCCAGGCGGTCAGCGACGCGGCGTCGGCCTTGAGCGCGCGGCGCAGGCGATTGCCGACCGAGCGGTGTTTGCGCGGGCTGAGCGTGAAGTACTGGAATGCGATGCCAAGAGCGAAGGCTGCGAGGAAATCCAGGGCCCAACTGGCGTACAGCGCGCGCCCGAACAGCGTGAACGGCACCAGCGGAACCGACGCCTCGACCAGGAGGTCTCCGATCGTGCAGCCGGCGCCGCAGTGGGTCGCACCGACCGCGGCGGCGCGCCAGAGCGGCCGCTGCTCGCCGTGCGGCAGCGCCGATTCTTTCCAGTAGGCCCAGATGGCGAGCGGTCCCGCGTACAGTGCGGTGACCGGCCAGACGAGGTTCATGATCGCCGAACGGTGCCCGCCGCGGCGCACCAGGTCGACGGCGACGGCCACCGCGCTTGCGAGCCCGAGTGCGACCGCCGCGCGCGCCACGATGTCCAGCGCACCGGTCACGATCGACGCAACAGCCTTCGCGCGAACGGCGTTCCGGTGACGCCGTGCAGCACGATGGAGACGGCGACGACGAGACTGACTGCCGGCCACAGGCCGCGGACGCCCGCGCGGTCGCGCCACTCGAGTGCATAGAAGACCGCGGCGATGCCGACCGGGCCGAACCAGCCCGCGAACAGCGCCTCGCGCCGGTCCCGGACGGAGGGCAGCCAGCGTTGCAGCAGGAGCCACGCGGGCGGCCGTCGCAGTACAAGCACCAGCACGGCGAAGGTGGCGCCGGTCCATGCGAGCGCGCGCCACTCGGTCCAGGGCAACGATGCGCCAAGCACCAGGAAGAAGGGCAGTTCGAGCATGCGGCCAACGGCCGCGTTGAAATGCTCCTGGCGCTCGTCTCTTTCGCCCGGCAGCTTCTCGTTGAGGAATGCGGCCGCCACGAAGCAGGCGAGGATGCCGTCGGCCCCGAGCAGGTGCGCTGCGGAAAGCACCAGGAGCGCAAGCGCGATGGCGACCGTGATCAGTGAGGGATGCTCGGCGTCGCGCTGGTGGCGAGCCCATTCGAGCAGGTGCCCCGCGATCCAGCCCGCCGTGGCACCGATCACCGTCGCAAGGCCGATGTCATAGAGCCAGGCGCGCGCGAGCCAATCGCCGAACATCCCTGCGGCATCGGGGTGCGGGTGCAAAGCGGCCGCGAAAAGAATGAGGATCAGGGCAAGCCCATCATTCAGTCCGCTTTCGGCGGACAGGCTGTGCCGGAGCCGCGCCGGTACATGCCGGCGGGCGACAGGCGTGGATGCGATCGACGCCGACAGGACCGGATCGGTCGGGGCCAGGATCGCGCCGACCAGCAGCGAGGGTACCAGCGGCCAGCCGAAGACCAGCGCAGCGAGCAAGGCGGTAACGGCGGCCATGAGCGGCATCCCGAGCCCTAGCACCACGGAGAGTTCACGCCACGCGGACCTGACATAGCCTTTCGGCAGCCGGATGGCCGCGCTTGTGACCGCGATCGCCAGCGTGACGCGCGCCGCTTCCACGAGCACGCGCGCGTCGCTCCCCTTCAATCCGTCCGGGTCAATCCAGTCGAGTGTGGCGGGACCGGCAATGACTCCCGCGGCAAGGCAGAGCAGGGGCTCCGACAGGTACAGGCGAGTCGCCACGATTCCCGACGTGGCGCCGAGCGCCACGAGCGCGAATGCCGAGAGCAACAAAATGACATACAGGTCGATAGCGGGTTCTCCAGACCCGAAACGAGCCGGGAACTCCGCGACCCTGGAGCGTATTCAGCATCGAGAATGGCCTGTGGGCGGCATGATTGCGAACGGCGCGACGGCACATTCGCCGTAAGAATGAACCGACAGGCGCGCACCGGCATCACGGCCTGAAGCGCGCGACCTGGCGGCGCAGCACCTCGAGTTCGCCGGTTGCAACGGCCGGCCCGTAGCGCAGGCGCAAGTAGGCTTCCGTGATGGCGAGCGAGGCGACGCCGAGATCGGGGCGCAGGTAGCGCACGCGCTGCGCAAAATCGCGCGGCGCCTCGCCGACCGCCGGCTCGATGCCGCGGCGGGAGAGCCGCGCGACGAAGCGCCGGTAGGCGGCCGTGACCGCGTCCGGGCGCCGCGGCCGGAACTCGAACGCGAACCAGGCGAAGATCACCGCTACGGCGACGGCGAGCCCGCCGCCGAGCGCGGCCGCAAACGCACGCCAGTCCGGGTCGCCAAATCCGAGGTCGCCCAGGACTTCGTTCTGCAGTGCGCGGTCGAATTGCACGACCCAGTCATTCCATTCGGCATTCACGTTGTCCCACAGCATGCCCATGCGCCACAGCAGCGGCGAGTCGCGCATCAGCGCGCCGGGCAGCAGGTCCGAACCCGCGAAGGAAGCCTCGATGCCGCGCTCGACGCGCTCGGGCGCGACCGCGGCGGTTGGGTCGACGCGGGTCCATCCCGTGCGCTCGAGCCAGACCTCCGACCAGGCGTGGGCCTGCGACTGGCGCACGATCAGGTAGCCGCCGAGGGGATTCCAGTCGCCGCCCTGGTAACCGGCGACGACGCGCGCCGGAATCCCGGCGGCGCGCATGAGCGTGGTGAATGCGGAGGCGAAATGCCCGCAGAAACCCTGGCGCGTGTTGAACAGGAAATCGTCGACCGAGTCACGCGCGAGGTCGGGCGGCGTCAGCGTGTAGTAGAAAGCCTGCTCGCGAAACATGTCGAGCACGGCGCGAATGTACCCGGCGTCGCTGCCGGCCGCGGCACGCATGCGCACGGCGAGTTCGAGCGTACGCGGGTTTCGCTGCGGCGGCAGCTGCAGGTCCGCAGCGCGGTCCTCCGCCGCCAGCGATCCGCCGCCCGCCTGGTAGCTCGGCCAGGAACGCACGTCGTAGCGGACGACCGCGTTCACGGGCCTGCGCGTGCGCAGGGTGTAATCCCAGGACTGGGTGGCAATCCCGGGCGACCAGCGGCCCGCCATGTCGAGCGCGAACAGCATCCGTTGCCCGGTCGGCTCGAGCGTGACCGTGTAGTCGACCGGCGCGCCGCGCGGCGTCACTTCCGGGCGCCGGAAGTACTGCGACTCACCGCGGGCCCAGGTGAAGCCGTCGAAGACCGTGAGCACGATGCCGCGCCAGTAACGCAACGGAGGCGGCGGCAGGTCGCCCGCGAAGCGGACGCGAAACGCGACCACGTCGTTCACCGTCAGGTCCGAGATCTGCCCCGGCGACATTTCCTCCGCGAGTCCGGTCAGCGCGCGCTCGGCGGATGGCGCTCCCCAGAAGCTGGCCTCGACCCGCGGAAAGAAGACGAACAGCACGAGTGCGACCGGGGCGGCCTTCAGCAGCATCGCGCCGGTGGTGCGGAACGGGTGCAGCGCCGGGCCTGCGCGTCCGCGGCGCGCCACGGTCAGCAGTGCGGCGGCCAGCAGCCACACGGTAGGCAGCACCCAGGCGGCGGTCTTCATGTCCTGCGCGTAGAAGAAAGCGGCGAGGCACAGGAACCAGCCGATGAAGATGAGAATGGTGTGATCGCGCGGCGTGCGGGTCTCGAGCAGCTTCAAAGCGGACATCAGGGCCAGCAGCGCAGTGCCGCCGTCCAGGCCGGTGATCGTCGAATAGGTGAAGAACACGGCGATGGTCGCGGCCACGGCGATCAACGCCCGCACCCATTGCGCCGGCATGCGCCAGCCGCGGCGCTCGGCAACGAGCCGCCAGGCCGCGACGCCGAGCACGAAGGCCGGGATCCAGGGTTGCAGCCGCAGCAGGTGCGGCCCGAGAGCGGCGACGAGACCCGCCGTGGTCCAGGCAAGGCGCCGGAAATCCTCCTGGCGCTCAGGCGACATCGGGGGCGGGCGCCTCGAAGCGCGCAAGGGCGGCGAGGCAGCGCCTGCGCTGGGCCTCGCCCGGCTGCGGCGCGATTTCGTCGCCGGGGAGGCGCAGGCCGAAGGCCTGCCCGCGCGCGTGCGCATCGATGATCCAGCGCGCGAGGATGGAGAGCCGCTGCTCGAGGTCGCGGCCCGGCGCATCGGCGAGGTCGAACACGGGGACGGGGTCTGCGTTGCCGCTGAACTCCTTCACCAGCAGCTCGCCGGCGCGCGCATAGGCCTTCCAGGCGATGTGCCGCGGCGGGTCGCCGGGATGGTAGTCCTTGAGGCCGGCGAAATCGTCCTCGCCCCGGCGCGTCAGGCCGCCGCCGTCGCGGCCCGGCGACTGCGGTGGCGGCGGTGCCGTGGCCGCGGGCCGCGGGTAGACGAGGCAGGGCAGGCCCGGGTGCAGCACCGCCCAGGCGCGAAAAAGGCCGTACGGGAAACGCGTGGACACTTCGATCCGGTCGAGCAGGATGCTGCCGCGCCGCCGCGTCGGCACGCGCAGCACGAGTACCGCCTCGCCGCCGCCGGCGATCGAGGCCGGCAGGCCGCTGCGTTCCGCCGCCGATGCTTCGAGGTCGCAGCGCGGCGCGCGGCCAGGATTGGCGAGCGCGAGGCGGAACACGGCGTCGTTGCCGGCGAATGGCGGGTCGGCGCCGTCAGCGCGCGCGAGCAGCGACTCGATATTACGATGGCAGGCGTGCATCGCGACGATGCCCAGCGCGCCCAGCAGGAACGTGAGCGCGAGCCCCAGGTTGTTGCCGTAATTCAGCGACCCGAGCAGCATCGCGAACAGCATCAGCCCGAAGGCGCCGCCGAGGCCGGTCGGCAGGATGTAGATCCGCCGGCGCTCGAGCGTTACGGTCTCGCGGTCCGGGCCCTGGCGCCTGCGAATCCAGCCGCGGGCGAGGCGCTTCAGCCGGGCGCGCGGTCCCATGTTGCCGGGTTCCCGAACGTCACGGAATTGGCACCGACTGGAGCAGGGTCGCGGCGACCTCCGCCGGCTTCCTGCCGTCGGAGGGGTCGCGCGGCCGCAGCCGGTGGCTGACCACGGCCGGCAGCACCGCCTGCAGGTCCTCGGGCAGCACGCCCGCGTGGCCGTGCAGGAAAGCCCAGGCCTGGGCGGCGCGCAGCAGCGAAATCACCGCGCGCGGCGACAGCCCCGCGAGATGGCGGCTGCCGTCGCGCGAAGCGCGCGCGATCGCCTGCACGTAGTCGAGCAGCGCGTCGCTCGCGTGCACCTCGGCGACGCGCCGCTGCAGCACCGGGATAGCGGCCGCGTCGAGCACCGGGGTCATGTCGGCAAGGAGATCGCGGCGGTCGCGCCCGCGCAGCAGCGCCCGCTCGTGGCCGGCTGCCGGATAGCCGAGTTCGATGCGCATCAGGAAACGGTCGATCTGCGACTCCGGCAGCGGGAAGGTGCCGACCTGGAATGAGGGATTCTGGGTCGCGACGATGAAGAACGGCTCCGGGAGCGCGTGCGACTCGCCGTCGACCGTCACCTGGCGCTCCTCCATTGCCTCCAGCAGCGCGCTCTGCGCCTTCGGGGTCGCGCGATTGACTTCGTCGGCCATGACCAGCTGCGCGAACACCGGCCCGCGATGGAACTTGAAGCGCCCGCTGGCCCGGTCGTAGACGGAAACGCCGATCACGTCGGCGGGCAGCAGGTCGCTGGTGAACTGGATGCGCTGGTAGGACAGGCCGAGGACGCGCGCAAGCGCATGGGCAAGCGTGGTCTTGCCGACGCCCGGGATGTCCTCGATCAGCAGGTGGCCGCGCGCGAGCAGGCAGGCGAGCGCGAGGCGAACCTCGCGGTCCTTGCCGAGCAGCACCTGGTTGAGGCTCGCGAGCGCAGCCAGCAGCTGGCCTCGGGCGCTTTCGTCGGGCTGCGTCTGCGCGTTCATCGCAGTGACGCTACCCGCTCGTGCTGCTCGGCAAGTTGCGCCAGTTCACGCTTGAAGGCGTCGAGCCGCTCGCGCTCCTGGGAGACGACGTCGGCTGGGGCGTTGCGCACGAAATTCTCGTTGCCGAGCTTGGCATGGGCGCGCGCCAGCTCCTGCTCGAGCTTCGTGCGCCGGCGGCCGAGTCGCGAGAGCTCGGCCTCGACATCGATCAGTCCCGCCATCGGCACGAGTATGCGCAGCTCGCCGAGCAACGCCGCCGCCGCCTGCGGCGGGGCCTCGCCCGGGGCGAGCGGCGTCGCGGAGGTGACGCCGGCCATGCGGCGGATCACGGCCTCGTGACGCGCGCAGCGCCCGAGATCCCCGGCGGAGGCGGACTGCAGGCGCACGGCGAGCGGCACCGAGGGCGCGATATCGAGCTCGCCCCGGATGCGGCGCACGCCGAGGATGAAGTCCATCACCCACCGCATCTCGGCGTCGATCGCGGCATCCTCGGCCTCCGGGCGCTCGGCCGGGAAAGGCTGGCGCATGATCGAATGGCCCGCGACGCCCGCGCGGGGCGCGGCGCGCTGCCAGATCTCCTCGGTGATGAACGGCATCAGCGGGTGCAGCAGGCGCAGCAGCGCTTCCAGGGTCTCGAGCAAGGTGCGCCGCGTGCCGCGCCGCGCGGCCTCGTCGCTGGCTTCGGATTGCAGCACGGGCTTGCTGAACTCCAGGTACCAGTCGCAGAACTCGTACCACGTGAACTCGTACACGGCCTGGGCCGCGAGGTCGAAGCGGTATTGCGCGAACCCCTTGCGCACCGACGCGACGGTCGCCGACAGGCGCGAGCCGATCCAGCGATCGTAGGCCGAAAGCGTCTCGGGACCATCGGCCAGGGCGGGCTCGGTCGACATCAGCACGAAGCGCGCCGCGTTCCAGAGCTTGTTGCAGAAGTTGCGGTAGCCCTCGACGCGTCCCAGGTCGAAGCGCAGGTCGCGCGAGAGCGTCGCGAGCGAGGCGAACGTGAAACGGAGCGCGTCGGTGCCGTGCGCCGCGATGCCCTCCGGGAACTGCTTGCGCGTCGCGCGCTCGATCGCGGGCGCAAGCTGCGGCTGCATCAGGCCGGTGGTGCGCTTGGCCACCAGCGGCTCCAGGCCGATGCCGTCCACGATGTCGAGCGGGTCGATCACGTTGCCCTTCGACTTCGACATCTTCTGGCCCTCGTGATCGCGGATCAGGCCGTGGATGTACACCTCGCGGAAGGGCACCTCGCCGGTGAAGTGCAGGCCGAACATCACCATGCGCGCGACCCAGAAAAAGATGATGTCGAAGCCCGTCACCAGCACGCTGGTCGGGTAGAACGTGGCGAGCTCCGGCGTCCGGTCCGGCCAGCCGAGCGTCGAGATCGGCCACAGGGCGGAGGAGAACCAGGTGTCGAGCACGTCTTCGTCCTGCGCCAGGGGCAGTCCGGCGGCGAGCCCGTGACGCTCGCGTACGGCAGCCTCGCTCTCGCCGACGTAGATCGTGCCGTCGGGGCCGTACCAGGCAGGGATGCGGTGGCCCCACCAGAGCTGGCGGCTGATGCACCAGTCCTTGATGTTGCGCATCCACTCGAAATAGGTGCGGTCCCAGTTCTCGGGGACGAAGCGGATGCGGCCGTCCTCCACCGCGCGGATGGCGGGCCCGGCGAGCGGCGCGATGCGCACGTACCACTGGTCGGTGAGCCAGGGCTCGACCACGGCGCCGCTGCGGTCGCCGCGCGGGATCGTGAGCCGGTGCGGCTCGACCTTGTCGAGCAGGCCGGCGGCCTCGAGGTCGGCGACGATCCGCTTCCTCGCCTCGAAACGGTCGAGCCCGCGGTACGCCGCCGGCGCCTCGTCGTTGATCCTCGCGTCGGCCGTCAGCACGTTGAGGAGCGGCAGTCCGCGGCGCTGGCCCACTTCGTAGTCGTTGAAGTCGTGCGCGGGCGTCAACTTCACGCAGCCGGTGCCGAAGGCCGGGTCTGCGAAGGCGTCGGCGATCAGCGGGATCTCGCGGCCGGTGAGCGGCAGAGCCAGCATCGTGCCGTCGAGTCCGCGATAGCGCTCGTCGTCCGGGTTGAAGGCGACGGCGACGTCGCCCAGCAGGGTCTCGGGACGCGTGGTCGCGACGGTGACGTGCCCCTTGCCATTCGCGAACGGGTAGCGGATGTGCCAGAGCGAGCCGTTCTCTTCCACCGCCTGGACTTCCAGGTCGGACACCGCCGTCTTCAGCACCGGGTCCCAGTTGACCAGCCGCTTGCCGCGATAGATGAGGCCATCCTCGTGGAGGCGAATGAAGGCCTGCTGCACCGCGCGCGACATGCCCGGGTCCATCGTGAAGCGGTCGCGGCTCCAGTCCACCGAGGCGCCGAGGCGGCGCAACTGGCGCGCGATCGTGCCGCCGGATTCCTCCTTCCAGCGCCAGACGCGCTCGTTGAACGCCTCGCGACCGAGCTCGTGGCGGGTCTTGCCTTCGCCGTTCAGTTGCCGCTCGACGACCATCTGCGTGGCGATGCCCGCGTGATCGGTTCCCGGCTGCCACAGCGCGCGGTCGCCCGACATGCGGTGGTAGCGGGTGAGCGCGTCCATGATCGTGTCCTGGAACGCGTGGCCCATGTGCAGCGTGCCGGTCACGTTGGGCGGCGGGATCACGATGCAGAACGGCGGGCCGTCGCCCGCGGGCGCGAAAAGGCCATCGGCCTCCCACCGACGGTAGATGCGCTCCTCGATGTCGTGCGGAGAGTAGGTCTTGTCCATGCGCCCGGCTGCAGCGGCCTCAGTCGTCGCCGGGGGCGAGCTGCTCGCGCAGCGCCGCGGCAACGAGCTCGGGCAGCGCCGCGCGCAGCCGGTCGATCACGCGCTCGAACATCACCGCCTCGATCTCGCGGGCCGCGGAGTGCAGCAGCTCGTCCGTGAGGTTCAGCGTGCGCGACACCAGCAGCGCCTGCAGCGCCGCGACGTCCTCCTCCGACAGCAGGCCGGCGGCATAGGACGACCCGACCTCGGCCGCGCGCTCCGGTTTCGGGAAGCTGCCGGTCGCGTGCAGCTCGACGACGTCGGTCAGGATCGGCAGCTCGCGCGCGGAGTCCCGGCTCATGCGTCATCCCCCATTTCATGCAGCTTCAATTCGAGCCCGCGCTCGCGGTAGGCGCGATAGCGCTCGCGGCCGCCCTGGCGGCGGCCCGCGTCGGCGTCGACGACCTCGGCGATGCGCGACCAGCGCTCGGGCGCAGGCGGCTCGCCGCCCGCGAGGTTCACGAGGACGTCGCCGTCGGCGGGGTCCGGGTCGGTGCCGTCGGCGATCACCACCGCAGGCGGCGCAGACGCGGGGGCGTCGTCCGCGGTCCCCGCGCGCCGGTGCGGCACGAAACTGCGATCCGAGAATGTCCAGAGCAGCTGGTCGAAATCCGCGAACCCTCCCGGCTCCAGCTGCACGCGGACGCGATGGCGCAGCAGCCAGGCCTTCTCGACCAGCCGGCAGGCAAAGCGCAGGCGTGCACGGTCATCGGTTCCGGGCAGCACGTAGAAGTCCACCTGCGGCCCCGGCACCGGTTCAGGCCCCGTGCAACAGCCAGTCGACGAGGAGCGGCACGGGACGGCCGGTGCTCCCCTTGTGCGAGCCCGTGAGGTAGGCGCTGCCCGCGATGTCGAGGTGCGCCCAGGACAGGCCGTCGGTGAATTTCCACAGGAAGCAGGCCGCGGTGATGGCGCCGGCCTCGCGGCCGGCGACATTCGCCATGTCGGCGAAATTGCTCTTGAGCAGCTCGCCGTACTCCTCGGCGACCGGCAGGCGCCAGGCGCGGTCGTCCGAGCGCTCGCCGGCGGCGACGATGCCGGCGGCGAGCTTCTCGTCCGGCGAGAACAGGCCGCAGTAATGCGCGCCGAGGGCGATGACGCAGGCGCCGGTCAGGGTCGCGATGTCGACCACTGCGCGCGGCTTGAAGCGGCGCGAATAGGTGATGCCGTCGCACAGGATGAGGCGGCCCTCGGCGTCCGTATTGAGGACCTCGATCGTCTTTCCCGACATCGAGGTGACGATGTCGCCCGGCTTGGTCGCGCGGCCGCCCGGCATGTTCTCGCAGGTGGGGACGATGCCGACGACGTTGACGGGCGCGCCGATGGTCGCGAGCGCCTCGATCGTGCCGAATACGGACGCCGCGCCCGACATGTCGAACTTCATTTCGTCCATGCCGGACGGCTGCTTCAGCGAGATGCCGCCGGTGTCGAACGTGATGCCCTTGCCGACCAGCGCGACCGGCGCCTCGCCCTTCTTGCCGCCCCCGTATTCGAACACGATGAGCCGCGGCGGCTCCTCGGAGCCGCGCGTGACCGAAAGGAATGAGCCCATGCCGAGGCGCTTGATCTCGCGCTCGTCGAGCACCTGCACGCGCACCGACTTGTGCCCTTTCGCCAGCGCCGTTGCGGCGTCCGCGAGGTAGCGCGGCGTGCAGACGTTTGCCGGCAGGTTTGCAAGGTTCTTCATGAGCGCGCTGCCCGCGGCGACGCCGCGGCCGTCCTTTACGCCGCGCTCCGCCTCCTGGGCGTCGGCATCGGGCACGACCAGCCCGAAGCGGGAGATTTTCGGCGGGCCCGGCTTGCGGGCCGTCTTGAGGTCCGGGATGCGGTAGAGGGCATTGCTCACGCTTTCAACGGCTTGGCGCACCGCGTAGTAGACGTCGATCCCCGGCACGCCGTCGGCGGCGAGCCAGGAAACCGCATCGCCGGCGCCGCTCTTCGCGAGCCACTGGGTCGCGGCATAGACCGCGCGGCGGTAGGCCTTGCGGCCGAACTTGGCTTTCGGGCCGAGGCCCACGAGCAGGATGCGCTGGGCCGGCCCGCGTCGCAGGCCCACGACCGGAAACGTCTCGGCGCTCTTGCCGGCGAAATCGCCGCGCTTGAGGACGCGTGAAATGGCGCCCCCGCTGGCGCGGTCGGCCTTGCGCCCGGCGGAGCCGAGCGTTGCGCCTTCGTGGACCCCGACGACCGCGCAGGCGGTCTTCTGGCGCGCGCTGCCTGCCTTGATGATCTTGAACTGCATGTGCCTCGATCCCCCGGATGCCGCGCGCACGGGCGAGGGCCCGTTGAGCGCGCGCTTGCGCTGGTTTACCGTGTCCGCCAAGTTTAATCGAAAAACCCACCTGGACCGCGCAATACCGGCCTTGTCTGCCACCATCGACCGCTATGTCCTGCGTGAAGTCGCGACCGCCCTCGCGGGCGTCACCGTCGTGCTGCTCGCGATCCTGGTGAGCTACCAGCTGGCGCGCATCCTCGGGATCGCCGCGGAGCGCGGATTGCCCCACGACATCGTGTTTGCGCTGATCGGCCTCACGACCCTCGAGAACCTGATGGTGCTGGTGCCGATCAGCATGCTGCTGGCCGCCATGCTCGCCCTCGGCCGGCTGTACCACGAGAGCGAAATGGTGGCTGTCCGGGCCTGCGGCATCGGCCCGGAGCGGCTGTACCTGCCGGTTTACGCGCTCGCCGTGCCGGTCGCGATCGCTCTCGCCTGGCTCACGTTCGTGGTCGGCCCGGAAGCCCGGAACGGGGCCGAGGAGCTGCGCGGGCGCGGCCTGCGCGATGCGCAGTTCGGCCAGCTCACGCCGGGAACCTTTCGCACTTATGCCGACGGCAAGGCCGTGTTCTATGCCGAGGAGAGCGGGGCCGACGGGCGCCTGATCCACGTCTTCATGCAGCACATCGCCGGCGAGCGCGTGGAAATCGCGACGGCGGCCTGGGCGGAGCAGCGTGTGCTGCAGGGAGGGCGCACGCAGCTGGTCGTGCTGCACGACGGCGAGCGCATCGAGGGCGTGCCCGGCCAGGCGGGCTTCCGCCGTATCCGCTTCGCGGAGCACGGCATCCCGATCGTCGTGCCGGACGCCGGCGAGGGGCGCACCGTTCCCGAGCGCAGGCCGACCCGCGAGCTGCTCGGGTCGACAGCACTGACAGACGTCGCCGAGCTGCAGCGCCGGCTGTCGTTGCCGATCATGGTGCTCGTGCTCGCGTTCATCGCCGTGCCGCTTTCGGCGCTGCGCCCGCGCGAGGGACGCTACGCGCGCGTCGCGGTCGCGATCCTCCTGTATTTCCTCTATGCGAACCTGGTGTCGGCCGCACAGGTCTGGATCGAGAAGGGACGGCTGTCGCCGCAGATCGGGGTCTGGTGGGTGCACGCGATATTCGTCGTCGTCGGCATCGTGCTGCTGCAGCGCCAGAGCCCGATCGGCCTGTGGGGCCGCGCCGCGCGGAGTGCCGCGTGACCATCCTCGACCGCTACTTTGCGAAGACGGTGCTGCTGCACACGCTGATGGTCATGGCGGTGCTGCTGGCCCTCATGACGCTGGTGAACTTCATCGGCCAGCAGGACGATATCGGCCAGGGCAGCTACGACGTGGCCGGCGCCTTTCTCGTAACGCTGCTGCAGCTGCCGCAACAGGTGTACCAGCTGCTGCCGATCGGCGCCCTGATCGGCGCGATCATCGGCCTGGGCGGGCTGGCGCGCGACAGCGAGCTCACCGTCGTGCGCGCCGCGGGTGTCTCGGTCGCGCGCATCGCGGCATCTGCGGCGATGGCGGGCCTCGTCGTCGCCGGGCTGCTGTGGGTGATCGGCGAGTACTTCGCGCCGCCGGCCGACCAGTATGCGCGCCAGTACAAGATCTTCAGCCGCTACTCCCAGCTCGAATTCACCGGGAGCCGGAGCGCCTGGCTGCGCCAGGGGCCGTACTACATCAACGTGCGCCGCCAGGCCGCCGAGAATCTCTACGGCGGCGTCTACGTCTACGAGCTGGATGACGAGCGCCGGCTGGTCATGGTCGGGCGTGCGGAGACGGCGGCGCAGGACCCGACCGGCCGGTGGGTGCTCACGAACTACGCTGAAACGCGGCTCGGCGAGGCGGCGACGTCGGCGCGAATCGTGCCGCGCCTCGTGACCGACCAGAAATTCAACGCGGACTTCCTCGGCATGGCGGTGACGCAGCCGCAATCGATGCCGCTCGCCGACCTCTATGCCTACAAGGAACACCTCAAGGCGAACAATCTCGACTACGCGATGTGGGAGATCGCCTTCTGGTCGCGCATCTCGCGGCTCGTCGCGGCGGTCGTGGTCTGCATCCTGGCCGTGCCGTTCGCGCTTGGGCCGCTGCGCTCGGCCGGCGCCGGCGCCCGCACCATCATGGGCATCATGCTGGGCGTCCTGTTCGTGCTGCTCACCCAGACACTCGAGAACAGCGGCCAGGTCTACGGCCTCAATCCGCTGCTGGTCGCCTGGGGACCGACCGCGCTTCTGTCCGTCATCGCCGCGGTCGCGATCTGGCGCACCGGCTAGCGCAGGCGCAGGACGCGCGTGCGGCCGGCGGCATCCACCAGGCTGCGACCCTCCCTGCCCAGCAGGATCCAGGCGAAATCGAGCATCAGCGGCAGGGCCAGCGCGGCCGAGCCGGCCGTCGCGGCCAGGCTCTGCGCGTGCTTCATGTACCACGCGCCGGCGACCGCGAGCACCAGGATTCCCGCGCCGAGCAGGAACCGCCATGCCGCGCCCGCCCAGCCGACGTGCCCGCCGATTTCGGAGACGAGCTGCAAGCGCCAGGCTTTCATGCCGAGCGTCTGGCCGGTGCGGGTCCAGCACCAGCCGAAATAGCCGAACACGATGCCAAGCAGCAGCGCGCGGTAGACGTATGCAACGACGCCTTGCGTCGAGGTCAGGATCGCCTCGCCGCGCGTGAGCGGCAGCATCGCGAAGGTCGCGACGACAGCGAGCGCGATCACGAGGAGCAGGTCGTAGAACAGGGCGCCGAGCCGCCGCAGGATCCCGGCCGCCGCGCCCGTCGTGGTTTCGTCACCCATGCGGGCGACGATCTTAATGCCTCAGTGGCTGTCCTGCTGCAATGCGCGCTCCTCGATCGAGGTCTTGTTGCCGCGCAGGATCTGGCGCACCTGGGCGACGCCCGGACGCCCGGCAATGCGCGCGATCGCCTCGGGGAGCTCGTGCCAGTCACGTCCCCAGGACAGGAGGCGTGCGGCGTCCTTCACGACTGCCGTGACCGTCGTGTCATTGGCGGGCTTCGGCGACCTGGCGGCGGACTTCTGCTTGCCGCCGGCGGCTCGCGCCGGCTTGGGCGGCGGCGCCGGCTTCAGGACGGTGGCCGTCGACGTCGAGCCCGCGGATTTCGCGCTGCGGGTCCTCTCGAGCTGGCGCTCGCGTTCGGGCTCCGCAATCGGCACGAAGCGCTCCACGTGCTGCGAGCCGACGAGGTTGGTGAGGAAGGACATCAGTTCGAGCGCCTCGGAGAGCGACGGGTCGCCGGACGCGAGCCGCGTCTTGACGATGTTCTGCAGGTCGGCGAGCCGCTGGCGCGCGAGGTCCACGACCCACTTGGTCGGGCGCTGGTGATTCGGCCAGGGCTGCACCAGCCAGTACTGGTCTTCGGGCAGGTCCGCGTAGCGGGCATGCAGGTCGAGGCTCTTCTGCCACTTGTGCAGGAGCTGCAGCACGCGGTCGTCGGCGGGCGTCATGGCCACTCAACATAAATGACCGCCGCGGCGACTGCCGCGCATTCGCCGCAGTCCTTGACGGCCGTCACGAACCGGAGGGGACGGACCCCTTCATTTGATTCCGTTCTCGGGACAGGCCTGCAACACCGCAGGGCGGGCGGCCAACGCCTGCGCCAGGTCGTCGCCGGTCGCGACCAGCCAGGAGCCGTAGATCGGGTTCGGCAGCATGAACCAGCGCGTGCCCCAGTAGTCGTCGCGGGCACAGCGCGCGCGGTCGCGCTCCGCGACGCCCTGTCGCCGCACGAGGGGCAGGAAGTCCGCGAGGTCGTCGCCGACATTGACGACGATGCGGTTGCCCGCGGCAATGAGCGCGCGGCGCGGCAGCTTCTCGCCGTCCCAGTCCGGGCGCTCGCCGCGCACCAGGAGCTCGGAATCGAGCGTCGCGGTTGCCAGGCCGAGCGCGGCCAGGTTCGCCGCAGTATCGGCTTTCTGCGGGCAGGCATCGTCGCTGCCCGGGCGTCGCGCGCATTCCCGGTTGGTGATGAAGAAGACGCGAACCGGCCGGCCGGCGGAATCCGACAGCGCGCGCGCGGACTGCACGAACTCCACGGCGCCCGGCACCGCGGGCGCACGGCGCTCGGCGACCCAGGCATCCCAGGACGCGGGAAACGCCTCGAAGCAGGTGCCCCGGAGCAGGAGCTGCACCTCCGCCTCCGCGTTGTCGAGCACGGTCTCGTCGATGTCCATCACCACCGCGGGCGGCAGCTCCGTCAAGTTTCCGGTCTGCGTTGGCTCCGCGGTCCAGGCGGGATCGGCAAGGCCGCGCTTGAGCGACTCGAGCGCCGCGCGATAGATCGTCTCGCTGGCAGCACGGTACTCGGACGAATTCCGGACCCACAGCGTCGCGCGATCGGCGCCCGCCGCGAACGGGGGGCCCGAAGGGCAGGGCGACGCCTTCGCGGCGGTTGCCGGCCTCGACGGGGCCCCGGCACAGGCCGCGGCGAGTGCCGCCGCAAGGGCGACCGCCGGGACCCGCAGGCCCGTGCGCACTTGCATCAGTCGACGACGCGCGTGCCGCCGCGCGCCGTTCGCTGCGAGTAAAGCCCGGAAAGGCGCCTCGTCATGGGGCCGATCTCGCCGCTGCCGATCTTGCGGCCGTCCGCACGAGTGACGCCGGCGAGCTCGCCCATGGTCCCGCTGCAGAAGCATTCGTCCGCCCGGTACAGTTCCGTCAGCGACAGGTCGCGTACCTCGTGCGGGATCTTCTCCCCGGCGAGGATATCGAGCACCGTCATGCGCGTGATTCCCTCGGGACAGGCCGCGACCGTCGGCGTGCGCACGACGCCGTCCCTGACCAGGAAGAGATGGGTCGCGTTGGTCTCGGCGATGAAGCCGCGGCCGTCCAGCATGATCGCATCGTCCGCGCCGGCCGCGTTCGCCTGCAGCTTCGCGAGCACGGAGTTCAGGAGATTGGCGTGGTGGATGTTCGGGTCCAGCACGTCAGGCGACGGCCGCCGGACGCTGCTGGTGAAGAGCGAGAGGCCGCCCTTCGAGTACACCGGCGCCTTGTGCTCGGCGAGCACGATCAGCGTCGGCCCCGACTGGTTGAGGCGGGGATCCATGCCGGAGGTGACCTTTACGCCGCGCGTCAGCGTAAGGCGGATGTGCACGCCGTTCTTCATCCGGTTCGCCGCGAGCGTGCGACGGATCTCCGCGACGATCTTCTCGTCGGAAGGAATGTCCGCGAAGGCGAGCGCGAGCGCCGAGGAGCGCAGGCGCGCGAGGTGCTCCGCGAGCGCGAAGATTCGCCCTTCGTAGAGCCGCAGTCCTTCCCACACGGCATCGCCGCCCTGGACCGCGCTGTCGAACGGGGAGACGCCGGCCTCGTCGCGGTGGACGAGCTTGCCGTTGATGTTGACCATGAGGTCGCGGTTCTTCTCGTCGAACTTCTGCAGCATCTTCGATCCTCAGGCGCGCAGGCGCAGGGCATGGAGCTTCTCATAGTAGGGTCGGCAGGCGTCGACCAGGCGCGCCGGGCCGTCGTCGAGCTCGACCTGACGGCGCCGGTATGCCTCGAAGCCGGTCGAGGCCTCGACCGCCGCGTACCAGTACGGCGCCCAGGCGCCGTCGGTGTCGCGCGGGCCCGCCGGCCAGGAGAGCATCGCGTCGACGAACGGAATGCCGAGCGCATCGCAAAGCGCCTCGAGTTGCGCGTGCGGGTCCTTCAGCACGTCGCTCGCGAGCACGACCGGCGGGGCGCGGCCGAGCCGGTCAGCGACGCGGTCGAAAATTTCGCTCTGCTGCGGCAGGCCGGTATCGGCGAGCCCCGCGCCCGGGTAGGTCTTCAGGAGCGAAGCGACCATCTCGTCCGGTTCGCGGATCAGGAAGGCGTGCGCCAGGCGGTCGAGCCATTCGCGCCCGATCGCGGGCAGCAGGTGGTGCGCCATGTGCTTCTGGTACCAGACCGGGCAGCCGCCGGGAACCGGGCCCGTGAGCCAGTCGGCGACCTTGCGCCAGTCCGATTCATGCGCGGCGATGATCTGGTCGCGCCCCGGATGGGGAATGCCCGTCGCTTTCAGGTAGTGGGCATAGAGCGGCTCGTCCGTGACCGCGGCATCCGGCCGGCTGCCGAACGCGCGCATCATCGCGGTCGAGATATTGCGCGGGCCGGACCACATGGCGATGCGGGTCGTCACTGCCCCGTCTCCTTCGCGTTCCACAGTATCGCGACGCCCGCGAGCGCGGCGACAGTCGAGGCGCCGAATACGGCGATCTTGGCCGCGGCGAAATCCGCGGCCTGCGGCATCGCCTGCGCGGCGATGAACAGCGACATGGTGAAGCCGATGCCGGACAGCGCGCCGGCACCCGCGACCTGGCGCCAGCTGTACTCGGCGGGCTTGTGCGCCAGGCCGGCGGCGACCGCGAGCGCGCAGAACAGCGTCATGCCGAGCGGCTTTCCGATCACCAGGCCGCAGGCAATCGCGGCCATCATCGGCCCGTGGCCCAGGATCGTGCCGGCGCCGAACGCGACACCGGCGTTCGCAAGCGCAAACAGCGGCAGGACGAGATAGCTCGAGCGCGGGGCGAGCGTGCGCAGCATGCGGTCGGCCGGCGACTCGATCCGGTCGTGGATCGAGTCGAGTGCGCTCAGCACCGGGAGGGACGGGCCGTGCCGCAGCACCTCGTCGCAGCGGCGCGCCTCGGCCGCGACCAGCATGTTCGCCTGCGCCATGAGCGCCCCGAGGTCCGGCGGCGGGCGCGTCGGGATGAACAGCGCGAGAAGCACGCCGGCAATCGACGCGTGCAGGCCCGCGCCGTGCACGCAGATCCACAGCGCGACGCCCAGGATGAGGTACGGGGCGACTCGATAGACGTGTGCGTGGTTCAGGAGCGCAAGCGCCGCGACGATCGCCAGCGCGGCGCCGAGGTACGCGGCGTGGATGTCGCCGCTGTAGAAGACGGCGATCACCGTGATCGCGCCGATGTCGTCGACGATGGTCGCCGCGGTCAGGAAGATGCGAAGCTCGACCGGCACGCGCGAACCCATCATGGCAATCAGCGCGACCGCGAAGGCGGTGTCCGTCGCCATCGGCACGCCCCAGCCGTGCAGCCAGTCGCCGGCGGGGATGATCAGGGCGTAGAGGGCCGCGGGCACGATCATGCCGCCGAGCGCAGCGGCGACCGGCATGGCCGCCGCACGCCGGTTCGCGAGGTGACCGACCGTGAACTCGCGCTTGATCTCGAGGCCGACGATCAGGAAAAAAACGGACAGCAGGCCATGATTGATCCAGTCCACCGCCGGCATGCGCAAGCCCGCGCTGCCGAACTCGACGGCCCAGGACTGCTGCCAGAATGCCGCGAAGCTCTCGCCCCAGGGCGAATTGCTGAGCGCGACGGCGAGTACGGACATGAGCAGCAGCAGCGCGCCGGCGGACGGCGCCCAGCTCGCGAAATCGAGCGCGGCCGAGCGGATGCGGTGCCCGAGCGAGCCGAGCAGCGCGTCGGCGAGCGTGCTCTCGTCCCAGGGCCCGTCGTAGCGGCGGCCATTGACGAAGAAGGTGGGCGTAAAGGCGACGCCGCTCGCCCGTGCGCTGGCGATGTCGGCATCGACGCGCGCCGAAGCGCGGCGCGCCGTTTCGCCGTCGCGAAGTTCGCCGGCGAGGCCAAGCTCGCCCGCGACGAACTCGAGGTCCGCCTCCGTCAGCTCGGCCGAGCGCGACATCAGCGTGACGTGCGCCTTCCAGAACTGCTCGCCGTTCGCGGCGCATTCGGCGATGTCCGCGGCGCGGCGCGCGATGTCGCTGTCGGTCAGCGGCCGCTGGCGGAACACGTAGCGGAGCCGGTCGCCGAAGCGGTCGCGCACGGCCGCGATGCGCTCGTTGGCCGCGCGGCAGTGCGGGCAGGCATAGCTGCCGTACTCGACCAGCGTGAGTTCTGCGCCCGGCGGGCCGAGCATGTGGTCATGCCCCGGGTCCACGGGGCGATCGAGCCGATCGCGGGTGATCATGCCGGGGGATGACTACCCGACGTGCGGATCGAGGCGCGTGAGCGCATCGACGATGCGCTGCAGGCAGTCCGCGTCGGCGCCGGCGGCACCCTGCGGGCCCGGCATGTTTTCCTCGGTGGCGACCAGCAGTTGCTGGAGCTGGTCCTTCCATTGCAGGAGTAGCGCGTGTTTCTGCCCGCGCGTCAGCCCGGCCGATCGCTCGAGAGCTTCCGGCGTGCCGAAAGTCATTGCCGGATCCATCATCGCCTTGCCGATGTCGATGGTCGCCATGTCCAGTTCCGTCACGCCGGTTGCATGGCGGCCATGATACGCCCGCGCCGCCGTTGCGGGCGCCCGCGCATGAAGGCCGAAAAAGCGCGCCAATCGCGGTGTAGGCCCGGGCCGACAGACGGCACGCGCGGACAGTGGCAGCGTGGGCAAAGTCATCTTTCGGCAGGAGCGCACGCATGGCCAGTCCCGCCACGGTTCCCGCGACGTTTCCGTTGCTCGGCGTATTCGACAACCCCAAGGATGCCGAGGGCGCATACCAGGCGTGCCTGGAGCGCGGCTACGAAATCGGGCAGGTCAACATCGTCGTCTCCGAAGGAACCCGCCAGAAGCTGCTCGCGTCCCGCTCCGGGAGCCAGGTGGAGCTTGGCCAGCACGAAGCGCAGGGCGGCGAACTGGGCGGCCCGAAAGGTGGGCGCGTCGGCATGCTCGTGACGGTCATCGCGGCGGTGGGTGCGGCGGTCGCCGTGCCTGCGATCGGCTTTGCCGCCGGACCGCTTGCGGTCGCGTTCACCGCGGCCGGCGCCGCGGGAGTCGCGGGCGGCCTCATCGCCGCGCTGGGTGACTGGGGCGTGCCCGTCGATCGCGTGCGCGGTTACGAGAAGGATATCCGCGAGGGTGCCATTCTCATGTCGGTGGACGCGCGCTCGGCGGCGGATGCGGGGGCGATCGCGGAGCAGTGGCGGGAACTCGGCGGCCGCGACATACACCGGGTCTAGTGGCGCTCCCAGAGGGATTCGAACCCTCGTACCAGCCTTGAGAGGGCTGTGTCCTGGGCCTCTAGACGATGGGAGCGAGGCTGCAATCGGCCGGTCCCCGCGAAGGGGCTGGTATTATATCGGCCCATCATTCGACCTCAAGCGGACCAGAACTCCTTGGATCCATCGAACGACCGGGCGCGAGACCCGGTGATCGTCGCACGCGCGGACCATCCGGTCTCACGCGCGCAGATCTCCGGCAACGCGCTCAAGGTCCTGTACCGGCTGCGGGACGGCGGCTTCCAGGCATTCCTGGTCGGCGGCTGCGTGCGCGACCTGCTGATCGGCATCGAGCCGAAGGACTTCGACGTCGCGACGGACGCCTCGCCCGAGGAAGTGCGGCGCCTGTTCCGCAACTGCCGCCTGATCGGGCGCCGCTTCAGGCTCGCTCACATTCGCTTCGGCCAGCAGATCATCGAGGTCGCGACATTTCGTGCGGCCGGCGCGCCGATGGCGCCTGAGCCGGACCTCGACGGCATCACCGACGAGGGCGCCGAGGACGTCGCGGGTGCGGGCCTGGACGAGAACGGCGATGTCGACGGCAACGTCGCGGAGCCTGGCGAGACCGGCAACAGCCTCGACCGCGCGCACGACGAGCGCGGCCGGCTGCTGCGCGACAACGCCTACGGCACGATCGACCAGGACGTGTGGCGCCGCGACTTCACCTGCAACGCGCTCTATTACAGCATCGAGGACTTCTCGATCTGGGACTACGTCGGCGGCGTTCCCGACATCCGCGCGCGGACGATCCGCCTGATCGGCGATCCGGAGACGCGCTATCGGGAGGACCCGGTGCGCATGCTGCGCGCCGTCCGCTTCGAGGCGAAGCTCGGTTTCGAGATCCACGAGTCGGCCCGCGCGCCGTTTGCGACGCTCGCGGAGCTGCTCGGGCACATCCCGCCGGCACGGCTCCTCGACGAGTTCCAGAAGCTGTTCCTCGCCGGCTTCGGCGAGCGCGCGTTCGAGCTCCTGCGCGCGCACGGGCTGTTCGAGCACCTCTTTCCGGCGACCGCGGCTCACCTCGCGGGCGGCCAGGATGGCATCGCGCTCGCGCTGATCCGGGCGGGTCTCGCGAATACCGACCGCCGCGTCGCCGAGGGCCGGCCGGTGACGCCGATGTTCCTGTTCGCAGTGCTGTTGTTCGGCCCGGTCTCGGCCGCAGCGCAGCGGCGCTTCGAATCCGGGCTGCACCCGGGCGTCGCCATTGCCGAGGCGGTGGACGAAGTGGTCAGCCAGCAGAACCGCCGCATCGGCATCCCGAAACGGTTCTCGTACCCGATGCGGGAGCTGCTCGCCCTGCAGCCGCGCTTCCATCGGCGCGAGGGGCGCCGCGCGCTCGGATTCCTCGCGCACCCGCGCTTCCGGGCGGCCTACGACTTCCTCTTGCTCCGCGCCGAGGCGGGCGCCGAGGACCCTGCGATCGCGCACTGGTGGACCGAAATCCAGACGCTTTCGCCGGACCAGCAACGCGAGCGTGCCGGCAGCGAAGGGGGTGCCGGCGCCGGCGGCGGCGACGAGACGGCCCCGCGCCGGCGGCGACGCCGCCGCGGCGGCCGGCGCAACCGGGCGCCTTCGGCCGAGACTTGAGCGTCGCCGCCTGGCGGCCGGCTTACGTCGCGCTCGGCAGCAACCTTGCCGGGCCGAGGCAGCAGGTCGAGCGGGCGTTCGAGGCGCTTGCCGCGCTGCCGGACACCCGCCTCGTGAGCCGTTCGGGGCTCTGGCGTTCGGCGCCCATGGGGCCGCAGGACCAGCCGCCCTTCGTCAATGCTGCCGCCGGGCTGCTGACGACGCTCGCCGCTCGCGAGTTGCTGGCCGCGCTCAAGGCGATCGAGGCGCGCATGGGCCGCACGGAGCCCGCCGTCCGCTGGGGCCCTCGCGTGATCGACCTGGACCTTGTCGCATTCGCGGACGAACGCGTCGCGACGCCGGGCCTGACGTTGCCGCACCCGGGCCTGCACCAGCGCAATTTCGTCCTGTATCCTCTTGCGGAAATCGCCGCCGAACTCCGGGTGCCGGGGCTCGATTGCATCGGCCGGCTGCGCGAGCGGGCATCGACTGCGGGCATCGAGCGGCTGGACGCACGGGGAGCCGGTGACGACTGAAGCAAATCGCGAGGGCTGGCCGCACAGCCTGGTGGTCGTCGAGGGACTGATCGGCGTCGGCAAGACCAGCCTCGCCCGCAAGCTCGCGGAGGCCGTCGGCGCCGGCACCGTTTTCGAGAAGCCGATGGAGAACCCCTTCCTCGAGCGCTTCTACAAGGATCGCCGCGCGGCGGCCTTCCCGGCGCAGCTCTACTTCCTGTTCCAGCGCGCGCGCCAGCTCTCGGAGCTGCGCCAGCACGACCTGTTCGCGCAGGTGCGCATCGCCGACTACATGCTGGAAAAGGATCGCCTGTTCGCGCGCATCGTGCTGGACGACGAGGAGTTCAAGCTCTACGAGCAAGTCTACGCGCGCCTGGCAATGGACGCGCCGGCCCCGGATCTCGTGGTGTTCCTGCAGGCGCCCGTCGACGTCCTGCTGCAGCGCATCGACCGGCGCGGCATCCCCTACGAAAAGTACATCGACGCGGCTTACCTCGAGCGCCTCGGCGAGGCCTACACGCGCTACTTCCACCAGTACACGTCTTCGCCGCTCCTGATCGTCAACACGGCCGAGATCGATCCCGCGAACAATTCGCGCGACTTCGACGACCTGTTCGAGACGATCCGCGCCACGACCAGCGGCCGGCACTACGTCAACCCGGTGCGCGGGTAGCCCCGGCACGCGGTCCCAACTGGCGCGCCAGCGCCCAGCCGACGTGTTCGCGCACGACGGCGTCCGCATCGTCGGCGCGCGCCGCGAGCGCTGCCGCCGCCGCCGGCGACGACGGCGCGTTGCCGAGGGCGACCGCGATGTTGCGCAGCCAGCGCCTGAACCCGAGGCGGCGCAGCGCGCTGCCTTCGGTCTTCGCCAGGTATTCCGGCTCGCTCCAGCCGAACAGCCCGACCAGGCCCGGCGCGTCGAGGCCGTGGCGCGCGCGGAAATCGGGTTCGGCGGCGACCCGCGCGAACTTGTTCCAGGGGCAGACCAGCTGGCAGTCGTCGCAACCGAAGATGCGGTTGCCGATCGCCGGCCGCAACGATTCCGGAATCGCGCCGTGGTGCTCGATGGTGAGGTACGAGATGCAGCGGCGCGCGTCGAGCCGGTACGGCGCCGTGATCGCGCCGGTCGGGCAGGCCGGCAGGCAGGCGCTGCAGCTGCCGCAGCGGTCTGGCGCGCGCCGGTCAACGTCGAGCGGCAGGTCCGTGAACAGCTCGCCCAGCATGAAGAACGATCCCGCACGCTCGTTGATGAGGTTGGTGTGCTTGCCGATCCAGCCGAGGCCGGCATCGCGCGCAAGCGGCTTTTCCATCACGGGCGCGGAGTCGACGAACGCGCGATAGCCGAATGGCCCGAACTCGGCGCTCAGACGGGCGGCGAGGCCGGCGATGCGGCCGCGCAGCAGCTTGTGGTAATCGCGCCCCAGCGCGTAGCGCGCGACATAGGCCTTGTTGCCGTCCGCGAGAACCGCGCCGGCGTCGGCGGCACCCGGCGCGAGCGCGGACATTCGCAGGCTGATGACGCGTATCGTGCCGGGCACCAGCTCCCCGGGCCGGCTGCGGCGCACGCCGTGCCGCGCCATGTAGTCCATGCCGCCGTGGCGGCCGTCCGCGAGCCAGCGCTCGAGGTTCGCCTCGTCCTCGGCAAGCTCGATGCCGGCGACGCCCACCTGGTCGAAGCCGAGTTCTCGCGCGAGCTCATCGAGCCGCGCGCGCAGGCGCGCGAGGTCGGCGGCGGTGAGGGGAGCGGTCATGCGGTGCCGGCGTCGCAGGGGCGGCCAGTATAATCGCGCGCATGGATCCGTTGCCCGCAGAGGCCTATACGGTCGCATCCGTGCGCGCCATGGACCGACGCGCGATCGAGCAGGCGGGCATTGCGGGCCACACACTGATGGAGCGTGCCGGCAGCGCCGCGCTGGACGCGATCCGCCGGCACTGGCCCGGGGCGCGCACGCTGGCCGTGCTCTGCGGCGCAGGCAACAACGCCGGCGATGGCTATGTGCTCGCGCGCCTCGCGCGGGCGTCGGGACTCGCGACGCGGGTTGCCGCCCTCGCCGATCCCGCGCAGCTGCGGGGCGACGCGGCCCGTGCCCATGCCGATTTCGTCGGCGCCGGCGGGGCCTGCGTCGGCTTCGACGATGCGGTGCTCGCCGATGCCGACCTGGTCGTCGACGCCCTGCTCGGAACCGGCCTGGCGCGGCAGGTCGCGGGCGCCTGGCGCGCCTGCATCGAGCGCGTGAATCGCTCGCGGCTGCCCGTGCTCGCGCTCGACGTCCCGTCGGGACTCGACGCGGATACCGGCTGGCCGCAAGCGGCCGCGATTCGCGCGACGCGCACGCTGAGCTTCATCGCACTGAAGGGCGGCTGCTATCTCGGCGAGGCGCCGGACTACGTCGGCGAGCTGGAACTCGCGGGCCTCGACCTGCCGCCGTCGATTCGCGAGGCTGAGGTCCCGGTGCTGCGTCGCATCGAGGCGGCGCTCGCTGGCGCCGCGCTGCCGGTACGCCGGCGCACGGCGCACAAGGGCGATCATGGCCGGGTCCTGGTCATCGGCGGATTTGCCATGGCGGGCGCGGCGCGCCTTGCCGGCGAAGCCGCGCTCAGGACCGGCGCCGGCGTCGTCACCCTTGCGACCGGCGCGGATGCGGCTGCGGCGATCGTCGGGTCGCGGCCGGAACTGATCGTACGCACGGTGGCGGCAGCCGGCGGGATCGTGGCGCTCGCAGCCTCGGCCGACGCGATCGCGGTCGGGCCGGGACTCGGTACCGGGGACCTCGCGCGCGGGATTTTCGAGGCTGCAGCGGCGTCGGCGCGCCCTCTGGTCGTCGACGCGGATGCGCTGACGCTCCTTGCCGCTGCACCGCAACGGCGCGACGACTGGATCCTGACGCCGCACCCGGGTGAAGCAGGGCGCCTGCTGGGGACGGACGCAGCAGCGGTCCAGCGCGACCGCCTGGGAGCCGTGCGCGCCATCGCCGCGCGTTATGGCGGCGCCTGCGTGCTGAAAGGGGCGCGCACGCTCGTGCAATGCGGCTCGTCCCTGCCGTTGGTCTGTGATCGCGGCAATCCGGGCATGGCGACGGCCGGATGCGGCGACGTGCTGACGGGGGTCATCGCCGCGCTGGCGGCGGGCGGCGCGGTTGCCGCGCTCGCCGCGCCGGCCGGCGTGTGGCTGCACGCGACGGCCGGCGATCGAGCGGCGCGCGCAGGCGAGCGCGGCCTCATCGCAAGCGACCTCATCGCCGAGCTCAGGACCATGGTCAACCCGCCGTGGATCTGACGCTCGCCGACGAGGCGGCAACGCAGCGTGCAGGCGCAGCGCTCGCGCGTTCGCTGCCCGAGCTCGGACGGGCGAGCAGCCTGGTCGGCTTGTCCGGCGAGCTCGGCAGCGGCAAGACCACCCTCGCGCGCGCCCTCCTGCGTCAGCTCGGCGTGACTGGCGCGATCAAGAGCCCGACATTCACGCTGGTCGAACCTTACGAAACGGCCGCCGGCAGCGTTTTCCACCTCGACCTCTACCGCCTCGACGGCAGCGCGGCCGCGCTCGAGGGCATCGGCTATCGCGACCTGCGCGGCCAGCCGGGCCTGGTCCTCGTGGAATGGCCGGAACGGGCGGGGCCGGCCCTCGGGACTTGCGATCTTTGCATCACGCTGGCCCACGCGGGCCCTGGCCGCCGAATGGCGCTCGAGGGCGCGACGGAAGCCGGGCGAGCCTGGCTGGAGCGGGGTCGAGACCTACTCGAAGACAGTGGCGTATCTACATGAAATGCTTGAACTAAAGGATAGCCATCGCTACAGTAGCCTGAATTCCTGAGCGCGCGAGCCATGCAGCCATTGCAGCGGACAGTCTTACTGCTCCTGCTCTTCGCGACGGGTCCGGCTGTTGCCGCGTCCGCTGCGCTCAAGGACATCCGCGTCTGGGGCAGTCCCGATTCCACGCGCGTCGTGCTCGACCTGACGGCGCCCGCGAGTTACACGCTGTTCTCGCTTTCGGGTCCCGAGCGCATCGTCATCGACTTCAACGCGCTCGACGCGGACATCAAGTCGCTCGACCTGCCGCCTGCGACCGGCGCGGTGCAGGCCATTCGTCTCGGCGCGCGCGGCGCAGATGGGCTGCGCGTCGTCCTCGACGTCAACGGGAAGGTGGACGCGAAGGCGTTCCTGACGCCGCCGAACCAGACCTATGGGCACCGCCTGGTGGTCGACCTCGGCCATGGGCCGCCGCCCGAGGAGTCGGCTCCGGTTCCGCTCAAGGTCGCCAACGACGACGGCCAGCGCGACCTCGTGATCGCCGTCGATGCCGGTCATGGCGGCGAGGACCCGGGGGCGATCGGCAAGGCGGGCACCCGCGAGAAGACCGTCGCTCTCGCCATCGCGAAGAAGCTCGCCGAGCGGATCAACGCGGAGCCCGGCATGAAAGCGGTGATGACGCGCACCGGCGACTACTTCGTCAAGTTCAGGGACCGCACCGGCCGCGCGCGCACCAACCAGGCGGACCTTTTCGTGTCGGTCCATGCCGACGCCTTCATGGACCGCAGCGTGCGCGGGTCCTCGGTCTACGTGCTGTCGACGCGGCGCGCGAGCAGCGAGGCCGCGCGCTGGCTGGCCGACCGCGAGAACGCGGCCGACCTCATCGGCGGCGTCTCGCTGCACGACAAGAGCGACGTGCTGCAGTCGGTGCTGCTCGATCTGTCGCAGAACGCCACCATCAGCGCGAGCCGCGACGCCGCGTCCCGCGTGCTGGCGGAACTCGACCGGGTGGGCCAGCTCAAGAAGAGCGATGTGCAGCACGCGAGCCTGATCGTGCTGACCTCGCCGGACGTGCCGTCAATGCTGGTCGAGACCGCGTTCATCTCGAACCCGGAGGAGGAGCGCAGGCTCCGCGACCCGACTTACCAGGACCGCCTCGCAGGCGCGATCCAGGCCGGCCTGCGCCGCTATTTCTACGACAATCCGCCGCCCGGCACGCGGGTCGCGGTATTGGCCGCCCGCGAGCGCGGCCAGGCGTTGCGCCACGTCGTGTCCCCCGGCGAGACGCTCGGCGATGTCGCCGGCCGCTACGCGGTCAGCATCGATGAGATTCGCCAGCGCAACCACCTCGACACCGAGACCGTCGCTTCCGGCACGATCCTCGAGATCCCGCTCGCCGGCACCTGAGCCGCGCTAGACTGGCGCCGGCAGCGCCAGTCATGTCCATCCGCATCCTCGAAGGCCCGCTCGTCGACCAGATCGCCGCGGGCGAGGTCATCGAGCGCCCGGCTTCCGTGATCAAGGAACTGGTCGAGAACGCGCTCGACGCCGGCGCCGGCGCCATCGCCATCGACGTCGAACACGGCGGCATCCGCCTCATGCGCGTGCGCGACGACGGCGCCGGCATCGCGGCGGACGAGCTTGCGCTCGCGCTGACGCGGCATGCGACCAGCAAGATCGCCTCGCTCGGGGACCTCGAGCGCGTGGCGACGCTCGGCTTCCGGGGCGAAGCCCTGCCGTCGATTGCATCCGTGTCGGCGCTCCGGATCGCCTCGCGCGCGCGCGATGCGGCTGCCGCGGCCGGGCTCGAATCCGTCGATGGCAGTGCCGGGAGCGTGACTCCCGCGCCGCACCCGCCCGGCACCACGATCGAAGTCCGCGACCTGTTCCACCGCGTGCCGGCAAGGCGCAAATTCCTGCGCACGGAAGCCACCGAGTTCCAGCACATCCTGAAAACGGTCACCCGGCTGGCGCTGTCGCGTTTCGACGTCGCATTTACGCTCACCCACAATCGCCGCGAGCAGTTCGCGCTGCCCGCCGCCCCCGGTCGGCTCGAGCGCGAAGCGCGCATCGCGCGTCTGGTCGGCGAGGATTTCGTCGCGGCCTCGCGCCACCTGGCATTTTCACAGTCGGGCCTTGCGCTCGAGGGATGGATCGGGCTGCCGTCGGCTTCGCGGGCGCAACCCGACCGCCAGTTCCTGTTCGTCAACGGCCGCATGGTGCGCGACCGCCTGCTCGGCAGCGCCGTGCGGCTCGGCTACCGCGACGTGAGCTACGGCCACCGCCACCCGTGCTGGCTCCTGTACCTCTCGATCGATCCCGGGCAGGTGGACGTGAACGCCCATCCGCAGAAGCTCGAGTTGCGCTTCCGCGACGGGCGCGCGGTTCACGACTTTCTGTTCCGCACGGTCGAGCGGGCGCTCGCGGCATCCGGCGAGGAGCGCGGCGGACCGGCGCCCGGCGCGCCTGCCGCGCTGTGGCAAGGCGCTGCGGCGATGCCGGGGCTCGCGCTCGGCGAGCCCGCCTCATCGTACGCACTCGCGCCGACCGGGGCCGCCGCCCCCGGCGCGGCATCGGAGGCCGGCCTGCCGCTCGGCTACGCGATAGCGCAACTGCACGGCATCTACATCGTCGCGCAATCGGCCGAGGGCATGGTGCTGGTCGACATGCACGCGGCACACGAGCGCATCCTCTACGAGCGGCTGAAAGCCGCCATGGACACCGGCCGTGGTCCGCGCCAGGCGCTGCTCGTGCCGGCGCTGCTCGAGACGACGGAAGCTGAGGCTGAACTGGCTGCGACCCACGGCGAGGAACTCGCCGCAGCGGGCTTTGCCGTGGATCGCCTGGGGCCCGCCACGCTCGCGGTGCGCGAGGCGCCGGTCGCGCTGGCCGGCGAGGACGTCGCGTCCATCCTGCGCGACGCGCTTGCCGACCTCAGCGCCGGCGGCACGGCCCATCGCATCGACGGCAGCCAGAATGAGCTGCTCGCGAACATCGCCTGCCGCAGCGCCGTGCGCGCGAATCGCCAGCTCGCGGTGCCGGAAATGAACGCGCTCCTGCGCGACATGGAACGCACGGAGCGCTCGGGGCAGTGCAGTCACGGGCGCCCGACCTGGACCCGGCTCACGCTCGCCGAGCTCGACCGCATCTTCCTGCGCGGCCGCTGATGTCGCGACCGCGAGCGATCTTCCTGATGGGCCCGACCGGAGCCGGCAAGACCGGACTCGCGGCGGAACTCGTCGGCCGCTATCCGCTGGAGATCGTCAGCGTGGACGCGGCGATGGTCTATCGCGGCATGGACATCGGCACGGCGAAGCCGGGTCCCGAGCTGCAGGCGCGCGCGCCGCACCATCTCATCGACCTCATTGACCCGCGCGAGAGCTATTCGGCCGCGCGCTTCCTGGCCGATGCCGATGTCGCGATGCAGGAGATCGCCGCGCGCGGGCACGCACCGCTGCTGGTCGGCGGCACGATGCTGTACTTCCGCGCGCTGCAATCGGGGCTGGCCCGCCTGCCGGCAGCGGACCCGGAGCTGCGCCGCCGCATCGAGCGTCGGGCGGCGCTCGCGGGCTGGCCGGCGCTGCATGCCACCCTTGGGCGGCGGGATCCCGCCGCCGCTGCGCGCATTCGCCCGAACGACCGCCAGCGCATCCAGCGTGCGCTCGAGGTGATCGAGCGCACCGGGCGGCCGATTTCCGTACAGCAGGCCGAGGACCTTCGCGGTGCGACGCGCAGCTGCGACCTGAAGCTCGTGCTGGCCCCGACGGACCGAGCCGAGCTTGCCGTGCGCATCGAGCAGCGCTTCGAGGACATGCTGCGCCGGGGACTGCTCGCCGAGACGCGGCAGCTATTCGCCCGCGGCGATCTCCACGCCGGGTTGCCGGCGATGCGCCTTATCGGCTACCGGCAGCTCTGGCATCACCTGGAGGGCGGGTCGCCGCTCGCGGATGCCGCCCGGAATGCGATCGTCGCGACCCGGCAGCTGGCTCGGCGCCAGCTCACCTGGCTCCGGGCCGAGCCGGGTGCGGAATGGTTCGACGCTCTTGACTCGAAAACCCCGGAACGACTCGGCGCGCGTGTTGCCGAATGGCTTCGCCTGCCGCAGTGATTTGCGGCAGGGAGGTGCTAGACTCAGATGACTCGGGCGCCGCCGGAAGGCGTTTGAAACAGGCCCGCAGAGGTCCGATCTCGAGCCGCCGGACACACCTAGAGCGGCATGAAAGTGCTAGAAAAAACAAGGAGATACCATGGCCAGAGGTCAATCGCTCCAGGACCCTTTCCTGAACGCGCTGCGCAAGGAGCGCGTGCCCGTATCAATCTATCTGGTCAATGGCATCAAGTTGCAGGGTCAGGTCGACTCGTTCGACCAATTCGTCGTGCTGCTCAAGAACTCCGTCAGCCAGATGGTCTACAAGCACGCCATTTCGACGGTCGTACCGGCACGCAATGTCCGCTTGCCGGCGACCGAGGGCGCCGAGGAAGAAGCACCGGTCGCGGAGAGCGCTTGACCCGGGAGCCGGCAGGAAACCTTGTTCGAGCGGCCTGAGCGCGGCGAACGCGCGATCCTCGTCCGCATCGGGCTCGGCCACCCGCCGGATCCCGAGGAACTCGGCGAATTCGACGCACTCGCGCGTTCCGCGGGCGCGATTCCCGTCGCGACGATCACCGGCAGCCGCAAGCATCCGGAGCCGCGTTATTTCGTCGGCAGCGGCAAGGCGGATGAAGTCCGCCAGCGCGCGGCGGCAGAGGCTGCCAACGTCGTGCTCGTGGACCACGAACTCTCGCCCTCCCAGGAGCGCAACCTGGAAAAGCTGGTGGGCTGCCGCGTGCTCGACCGCACGGGCCTCATCCTCGACATTTTCGCCAGCAGGGCGCGAAGCGCCGAAGGCAAGCTGGAAGTGGAGCTTGCCCAGCTCAGGCATCTCTCGACGCGCCTGGTGCGCGGCTGGACCCACCTCGAGCGGCAGAAGGGCGGCATCGGTCTGCGCGGCCCCGGCGAGACCCAGCTCGAGAGCGACCGCCGGCTGATCGGCAAGCGCATCCGCACGCTCACGGCGAAACTCGGCAAGCTCGCGCTGCGGCGCGATACCGGCCGGCAGGTCAGGAAGCGCGTGCCGGTGCCCGGCGTCGCGCTGATCGGCTACACGAATGCGGGCAAGTCGACGCTGTTTCGCGCGCTCACCGGCGCGGATGCCTATGTCGCGGACCAGCTGTTCGCGACGCTGGACCCGACTGTGCGCCGGCTGAAGCTTGCGCACACGCCCGACCTCGTCGTCGCCGATACCGTGGGCTTCGTGCGCGACCTGCCGCACGAGCTGGTCGCCGCCTTTCGCTCGACGCTGATGGAAGCGCGCGAGGCGGACCTGCTGCTGCACGTCGTCGATGCCGCCGACCCCGAGCGCGAGCAACGCATCGCCCAGGTGGACGAACTCGTCGCCGGCATCGGCGCCGCCTCGATCCCGCAGCTTCGCGTGTTCAACAAGATCGACCGGATCGGCCGCCCGCCCGAGCTTGTGCGCGACGCGGCCGGCCTACCCTCGTCCGTGTGGCTCTCCGCCGCCAGCGGCGCGGGCCTGTCGCTGTTGCGCGAAGCGTTGCATGAAATCTTCGGCATTGCGCCGATGCGCTTCGCGATCACGTTGCCCCCGGCGCAGGGCCGCCTGCGCGCGCGCCTGTACGCGCTTCGCGCGGTGCGCGCCGAGGACGCGCTGCCGGACGGCGAGGCGCGCCTTATCGTCGAGATCTCGCATCCCGAACTCGAAGCGCTCTGCCGCGGGGCGGGCGTCGATTTCGATTCTGCGGTTTCGCCTTGTCTGCGCGGCGCCGGCTTCGTAGAATTCCCGGGCGATACCGCGAGTTCCGCGGCCTGATTCCCCCAACATCCGCGAGCGCAAGGACACATGGCCTGGAACGATCCCGGCAAGAACGAGAATCCCTGGCAACGACGCCCTGACAAGGGCCCGCCGGACCTCGACGAATTGCTGCGCCGGTTCCAGCGGCGGCTGCGTGGGCTCGTAGGCGGCGGCGGAGCCGGGGGCGGCTCCCCGGGCGGCGCGAGCCATGCAATCGGCTTCAGCTCGGTTGCCGCAGGCCTGGTCGCGCTGTGGGTGTTGTTCGGCAGCTTCTACCTGAATGGCGCCGCCGAACGCTCGGTCATCACGCGCTTCGGCAAGTACACCAAGACGACTTCCGGGGGCTTCAACGCGCGCCTTCCCTGGCCGATCGACCGGCGCACCGTCATCAACGTCACCGAGTTCCAGAGCTTCACGGACCGTACGCGCATGCTCACGCAGGACGAGGCCCTGGTCGACATCAACCTCGCCGTGCAGTACCGGCGGGCCGACCCGGTCAAGTTCGCCTTCAACGTGCGCGATCCCGAGGAAACGCTGGGCGAGGTCAGCGAGAGCGCGATCCGCGAGGTGATCGGGCAGAGCAAGCTCGATTTCGTGCTCGAGAAGGGTCGCCAGGAAATCGGCTCGAAGACCAAGGAACTCGTCCAGCGCACCATCAGCGCCTACAACACGGGCCTCGAGGTCATCAGCGTGAACCTGCAGGACGTCAGCGTCCCGGAGCAGGTCGCGCCCGCGCAGAAGGACGCGATCAAGGCCCGCGAGGACAAGGAGCGCGCAACGCTTTCCGCCGAGACCTACGCCAACGACATCGTCCCGAAGGCGCGCGGCGCGGCGGTCAGCGTGGTCGAGGGCGCGCGCGCCTACAAGAGCCGCGTGACCGCCGACGCAGAGGGCGAAACCAAGCGCTTTCTCTCGCTTGCGGCCGAGTACCAGCGTGCGCCGGCAGTGACGCGCGAGCGGCTCTACCTGGAGACGATGGAGCAGGTTCTCGGCAGGGCAACCAAGGTCCTGGTCGATGTCGACGGCACCGGCAACATGGTCTACCTGCCCCTCGACAAGCTGCTCGAGCAGCGCAGCCCGCCGCGCGGCATGGCGGATACGCCACCGACCGTACGCATGGATGACGGCAGCGACGCCGAGGCCGAGGACCCGCGCGCCCGGAAGGAACGCTGATGAGCCGCAACGCACTGCTGGGCGTGATCGCGGCGCTGGTCCTGCTCTGGATCGCGAGCGCGGCCATGTTCCAGGTCAAGGAAACGGAACTTGCGATCAAGTTCCGCCTCCGGAAGATCGTCGCGACCGACTTCGAGCCGGGCTTGCACTTCGTGGTGCCGCTGCTCGAGACGGTGGAAAAGTTCGACCGCCGCGTACTGACCCGGAACTACCCCGCGGAACAGTTCCTGACCAGCGAGGGCAAGATCCTCAACGTCGACTTCTACGTGAAATGGCGCGTCTCCGATGTCGAGCGCTACTACCTCGCGACCAACGGCGACGAGGAGGCGGCGGCGAGCCGGCTCGCCGAGATCGTGAAGGACGGCCTCAAGGGCGTCATTGCCAAGCGCACCATCCAGCAGGTCGTCGCCGCCCAGCGCGCGGAATTCATCGGCGACATCCTGGAGTTCGCGGGCCGCTCCGTGCAGCAGCTGGGGCTCACGCTGGTCGACGTGCGCGTGAAGCGCATCGACCTGCCGGACGAGGTTTCGGAGTCGGTATACAACCGCATGCGCCAGAATTTCGCGCGCCAGGCGTCGCAGCTTCGCGCGGAAGGAGACGAGCAGGCCCAGCGGATCCGCGCGGAGGCGGAGCGCGAGCGGGTCGAGGTGATCGCGATCGGCAACCGCGACGCCGAGGTCATCCGCGGCGAGGGCGACGCCAAGTCGGCCTCGACCTACGCAACCGCCTACCAGCGCTATCCCGAGTTCTACTCGCTGTACCGCAGTCTCGAGGCCTACCGCAACTCGATCGGCAAGCAGGGCGACGTGCTCGTAATTTCGCCGAAGGGCGAGTTCTTCAAGTACCTGAAGCAGCCGGGCCGCTGAGCCGCCCATGTCCATCGCATGGCCCGACCTTGCGGCCGCGCTCGGGCTGATGCTCGTGGTCGAGGGTATCCTGCCGTTCCTGAGTCCGGCGCGGCTGCGCAGCGCGTTCCAGCGCCTCGCTTCCATGGACGACGCGACGCTGCGCCTGGCGGGCGCCGGGAGCATGCTCGCGGGCGTCGCCTTGCTCTGGCTGGTGCGGGGCTAGCATGGGCCACTTCGTCGTCGTCGTCGGCGCGCAATGGGGCGACGAGGGGAAAGGCAAGGTCGTCGACCTCCTGACCGAACGCGTCGCCGGCGTCGCGCGCTTCCAGGGCGGGCACAACGCCGGCCACACGCTCGTGATCGGCGGCGCAAAGACCGTGCTCTCGCTGATACCCTCGGGCGTACTGCGCGAGGGCGTGCGCTGCTTCATCGGCAACGGCGTCGTGGTATCGCTCGACGCGCTGCTCGCCGAGGCCGACATGCTCGCCGCGCGCGGCGTGCCGGCGCTTGAGCGCCTGGCGGTGAGCCCGCGTTGCCCGCTGGTGCTTCCGTCGCACGCAATGATCGATCGCGCGCGCGAGCACGCGAGCGGCGAGCGCAAGATCGGCACCACCGGCCGCGGCGTCGGCCCGGCCTACGAGGACAAGATCGCCCGGCGCGCGGTGCGCATCGGCGACCTTGCCGATGCCCGTCACTTCGAGTCGCGGCTGCGCGAACTGCTCGATTACCACAATTTCCTGCTGGAGAAACGCCATGGCGAGGCGCCGGTCGATCCGCGGCAGGTGCTCGAGGCCTGCCTCGCCCAGGGCGAGCGCATCCGCGGCGTGGTGAGCGACGTCACGCTCGAACTGCACGCGCTGAGGACAAGGGGGGCCAGCGTCCTGTTCGAGGGCGCGCAGGGCACGATGCTGGATGTCGACCATGGCACCTTCCCGTTCGTGACCTCGTCGAACACTGTCGCCGGTTATGCCTCGGTCGGCACCGGGCTCGGCCCGCGCGACATCGACGACGTACTCGGCATCGTCAAGGCCTATACCACGCGCGTCGGCGCCGGCCCGTTCCCGACCGAACTCGTCGACGACGTCGGCAAGCACCTCGCGCGCGTGGGCCAGGAGTTCGGCGCCGTCACCGGCCGGCCGCGCCGCACCGGCTGGTTCGACGCGGTCGCGCTCAGGCGCTCGATCGTCAACAACGGCATTACGGGCCTGTGCGTCACGAAGCTCGACGTGCTGGACGGCCTCGCCGAGGTGAAGCTCTGCACGGGCTACGGCGAAGGCGGAAATCCGGATTACCAGGCCATGCCGGGCTGGAGCGCGCGAACGGCAGGCTTGCGTTCGCTCGCGGAACTGCCGGCCCGGGCGCGGGCCTACCTGGCGCGGCTCGAGGAGGTCTGCGGCGTGCCGGTCACGATGATCTCGACCGGCGCCGAGCGCGACGACATGATCGTCGCGCGCCACCCGTACGGCTGAGGCAGCGGGGTGGGACGCCGCTGATCGGTGAATGAGCCGCGCTCCGACAGACCGTCATTCGCGCGGGTGTCGTACTTTCGGGCAGTTTCCCACCGGAGCTGCATCCATGGCCGGCAAGTACGGCAAGAAGGCACAACGCAAGGTCAAGCGGGCGATGCACGAGCGCAAGCGCGGCAAGCTGAAGAGCGGCAGCTCCGGCAAGAAGGTGAAGAGCCGCAAGCAGGCCATCGCAATCGGCCTCTCCGAGGCCCGCCGCGCCGGCGCCAAGGTGCCAAAGAAGGGCAAGTCCCGCCGCAGCCGCTCGTCGGCCGCCAAGCATCGCTGATGCCGAAGGGGCGGCCGCGCCGCAGGGCGCAAAAGCCGAAGGCGCGCGTCGAGCGCGCGGTGGCACGCCAGCGAGCCGTCCAGCGCCAGGTTGCGCGGGCCGACCGGGCGCACCCGCGCAAGAAGACGAAACGCGCGATGCAGGCCGGTGCCCGGCGCTATCCCGAACCGCCGATGCCGCGGCAACACGAGCGCAAGCCCGGCGCCGAGCGCGAAGTCGCACCGGCGCCGATGTATGACGCGCCGTACTACCAGGGCTCCGCGAAGCTCGATGGCCTGGTGGCGCTGGTCACGGGAGGCGACTCGGGCATCGGCCGCGCGGTGGCGGTGCTGTTCGCGCGCGAAGGTGCCGACGTCGCGATCCAGTACCTCTGCGAACATGCGGACGCCGAAGAAACCCGCCGCGCGGTCGAAGCCGAAGGCCGCCGCGCCATCCTGCTGCCGGGCGATGTCTCGCGCCGCGATTCATGCCAGCGCGCGGTGCGGGAAACCGTCGAAGCCCTGGGCCGGCTCGACGTGCTCGTGAACAATGCCGCGTTCCAGGTCCACGTCCCGCGGCTCGAAGACCTGACCGAAGAGCACTTCGACCTTACCGTCAGGACCAACCTGTACGGCTACTTCTTCATGTCGCAGGCGGCGCTGCCGCAGCTGAAGCGGGGAGCGTCCATCGTCAACACGGGATCGGTGACCGGCATCGAGGGCAGCGGACACCTGCTCGACTACGCCATGACGAAAGGGGGCATCCATGCCTTCACCCGCTCGCTGGCGGCGCACCTGATGCCACGGGGAATCCGCGTGAATGCGGTCGCCCCAGGACCCGTTTGGACGCCGCTCAATCCTTCCGACAAGCGCGCTGCGGACGTCGCGTGGTTCGGGTCATCGGCGCCGATGAAGCGCCCCGCGCAGCCCGAGGAGATCGCGCCGGCTTACGTCTTTCTCGCGTCGGCGCAATGTTCGAGCTACATGAGCGGGGAGATCCTGCCGGTCGTCGGCGGCTACAGCGGCGGCTGGTGACGGAAGCGCGGCGCGCGGCGCCGCGCCGGCGTCGCCGTTCCAATCGAGCCGCGACTCCGGCTATGCTGCGACACCGGCCGCAGCGCTCGACGCAGTGAAGATGGTGCCCAGGAGAGGACTCGAACCTCCACGCCTCTCGGCACTAAGACCTGAACCTAGCGCGTCTACCAATTCCGCCACCTGGGCACAGGTTGCGGCCGGGGGAACCCCGGCGAAGGCGCGCCAATTTACGCAGGCCCCTGATTCATGTCAATTTCGGTGAACCCATGACCCGCAAGCCACGCTGGCAGCAGGAAGACCCGCGCTTTCGCGAGGAATCCGCGCGCTACGCGAGCCCGATCCCGAGCCGCGAATACCTGCTCGCGAAGCTCGGCTCGGCTGCGCGGCCGCTCGGCTTCGACGCGCTCGCGGCACTGCTCGTCATCCGCGAGCCGGGCCTGCGCGATGCGCTCGCGAAGCGCCTCGGGGCGATGGCGCGCGACGGCGAGCTGCTGGTCAACCGGGCGAACGAATATTGCCTGGTCGAGCGCCTGCCGGTCGTCGTCGGCACGGTGAGCGGGCACCGCGACGGCTTCGGCTTCCTGGTTCCGGACGACGGCGGCGACGACCTGTTCCTGCCGTACCGCGAGATGCGCATGCTGTTCCACGGCGACCGGGCCGCCGCGCGCCTGAACGGACGCGACGAACGCGGCCGCCCCGAGGGTGCGATCGCCGAAGTGCTGGAGCGGCGCACGACCCAGGTCGCGGGCCGCTTTTCGCTCGAGGGCGGCGTCGGCTTCGTGACGCCGGACAACCGCCGCATCAGCCAGCGCGTCGTGGTGCCGCGCGAGGCCGCAGGGCCCGCGCGCCACGGCAACCTCGCGGTGGTCGAGATCACCGAGCAGCCGGGCCGGAATCGCGACCCGGTCGGGCGCGTGCTGCGGGTGCTTTCCGAGGAGGGCGGCGCGGATGCCGCGATCGAGCTCGCGATCGCATCGCACGGGCTTTCGCACGCGTTCCCGCCCGAGGCCCTCGCCGAAGCGCGTGCCTGCGGCGAGTCGGTGCCTGCTTCCGCGCGCGCGGGACGCGAGGACCTGCGCGGCATGGCGCTGGTCACGATCGACGGCGAGGACGCGCGCGATTTCGACGACGCCGTGTTCGCGGAGCCGACGGCCGCCGGCTTCCGCCTCGTCGTCGCCATCGCCGACGTGAGCCACTACGTGCGGCCGGGCATGGCGCTCGATGCCGAGGCGCGCCGGCGGGCGACGTCGGTATATTTCCCGAGCCGGGTGCTGCCGATGCTGCCGGAGGAGCTGTCCAATCAATTGTGCTCGCTGATGCCGGACGTGGACCGGCTCTGCATGGTCTGCGACATGCAGGTGACGCGCGCGGGCGCCGTCTCAAAAAGCGTTTTCTACGCCGCCGTGATGCGCTCTGCGGCGCGCTTCACGTATACCCGCATTGCGGCGCATCTCGGGCGAAACGAGCCGCTCGCGCGCGGCCCGCAGGCGCGGCTCGCACCCGTCGTGGATTGCCTGCACCAGGTGTATCTCGCGCTGCGCAAGCAGCGCGAAAAGCGCGGCGCCCTCGATTTCGAGGCGCCCGAGGTCAAAGTGCTCGTCGATGCGGCCGGCAATCCGACCGACATCCGCGAATACCCGAGGAACGACGCGCACCGCCTGATCGAGGAGTGCATGATCGCCGCGAACGTGGAGGCGGCGGGGTTCCTCAAGAAGCGCAGGCTCCCTGCGCTGTTTCGCATCCACGGCAAGCCGGACGAGGACCGCATCGAGGAACTGAAGCGCTTCCTGTCGATGCGCGGCGTGCACCTCGACATCGGCGGCGAGCTCAAGCCCGCGCGTCTCGCCAAGGCGCTCGCCGGGATCGCGGGGCGGCCCGACGCCGCCGTGCTCGAGAACGCGATCATCCGCTCGCTGCCGCAGGCGCTCTACCAGCCGCTCAATATCGGCCATTTCGGCCTGGCGCTCGCCGAGTACGCGCACTTCACGTCGCCGATCCGGCGCTACCCGGACCTGCTCGTGCATCGCGGAATCCGACACGCCCTCGGCGGCGGTACCGCGGCGAATTTCGCGCACTCGGCGCGCGAGATGGAGACGCTGGGCACGGATTGCTCGTTGCGCGAGCGTCGCGCCGACGAGGCCGCGCGCTCGGTCGTCGCCTGGCTAAAGTGCGAATACATGCGCCCGCGGGTCGGCCAGGAATTCGAGGCGGTCGTGACCGGCGTCACCGACTTCGGCCTGTTCGTGCAGCTGAAGGCCATGCAGGTGGACGGGCTCGTGCACGTGACCGCACTGCCGGCCGATTACTTCCATTTCCACGAGCGCGATCGCACGCTGGTCGGGGAGCGCACGCACCTGCGGTTCTCGATTGGCGACGAGCTTCGCGTGCGGCTCGTGCGCGTCAATTCCTCCGAGCGCAAGATCGACTTCGAGCACGTCGCGAAGTCGGGTACCCACCACCACCCGCGGCGCCGGGCAGGAAAGACCGCCGCGCGGCACAAATGAGCGGCTCGCTCGTCTACGGCCTGCACGCCGTGCGGGCGGTGCTGACACGCCGGCCCGGCGACGTGCTGCGGCTGGTGATCGCCGCGGCGCGCGACGACGCACGGGTCCGGGAACTGCGCGAGCTGGCCGTTGCGCGCGGCCTCAAACCCGTGACGGCGGGGCCCGATGCGCTCGACCGCGAGACGGGCGGGGCAGCGCACCAGGGCGTCATCGCCGAGGTGCGCCCGAGCGAGCCGCTCAACGAGAATTCGCTCCTGGACCTGCTGGCTGTGCAGGCCGCGCCGGCACTGGTGCTGGTGCTGGACGGGGTTTCCGACCCGCACAACCTCGGTGCCTGCCTGCGCACCGCCGATGCCGCGGGCGCGACCGCGGTGGTGGCGCCGCGGGACCGCGCGGCCGGGCTCACGCCGGTGGTACGGAAGGTCGCGGCAGGCGCGGCGGAGACCCTGCCTTTCGCCCAGGTCACCAACCTGGCGCGGGCGCTTCGGGACATGAAGTCGGCGGGACTGTGGGTCGCCGGCACCGCGCAGGACGGGGAACGGACGCTTTTTGCGGCCGACCTCTCCGGATCTCTCGCACTCGTCATGGGCTCGGAAGGCAGGGGGCTGCGCCGCCTGACCCGCGAATGCTGTGACTTCACCCTGCGCGTGCCGATGCAGGGGGCGGTCTCGAGCCTCAATGTCTCGGTGGCGGCCGGAATCGTCCTGTACGAGGCCGTCCGCCAGCGTCAGTCGAAAGTTGCGGAAAGCCAGCCGGTCCGGTAACTTACGCGGCCCTTCCCCGGGGCTGCCGGGGCTTAATTCTCCTTGCCCTACCGCGATCGCGTCAACGGGGGGCAAATCCACAAGGAGCACAGGATGCGGCATTACGAAATCGTGTTTCTGGTCCACCCGGACCAGAGCGAACAGGTTCCCGCCATGATCGAGCGCTACCGCGGAATCATCACCGCGGACGGCGGGGCGGTGCACCGCCTCGAGGACTGGGGCCGGCGCCAGCTCGCGTTCCCGATCGCGAAGATGCACAAGGCGCACTACGTCCTCATGAATGTCGAGTGCGACGGCAAGGCCCTCGAGGAACTGACCGGGGCTTTCCGCTTCTCCGATGCCGTGCTGCGGCACCTCGTGGTCAAGATGGAACGCGCCGTGACCGATCCTTCGCCGATGGCGAAAGAGCCGGAAGAGCGCGAGCGCGAGCGCGGCGAGCGCGGCGACCGCGATCAGGTCGGCGACGCCATGGGCATGGACTGAGCGGGAGGGCACGATGTCACGTTTTTTCCGTCGCAAGAAGTTCTGCAAGTTCACTGCCGACGGCACCGACCAGATCGATTACAAGGACCTGGCGACGCTGAAGGCCTATATCACGGAAACCGGCAAGATCGTGCCGAGCCGGATCACGGGCACGCGCTCGTTCTACCAGCGCCAGCTCGCGGTCGCGATCAAGCGCGCGCGCTACCTTGCGCTCCTGCCGTACACCGATCAGCACTGAGGATCCGCGCCCGGCCCTGGGCTCGCACTGACGTGATGACGGCGCTCATGCGGTGGATGACCGCGAACCCGGTCCGGGCATTCCTGGCATCCGGGCTCGTCGCCCTGTTCTCGATGTTCCTGCTGCCGATGGCGGCCTGGCTGCCGGGCGGGGTCATCTCGCTTGGATTGCTCACCGGCGGCGCACCCGTCGCGGCGGCGGCCACCGCCGGCGCGGCGTTCGCTTTCGTCTGGGCGCTCGCGCCGATGTTCGGTGCGCTGCCCGCGTTCGCGGTTGCCATCGTGCTCGTGCTGCCTTCGGTCCTCGCCGCCGTCGCGCTCGAGAAGAGCCGCAGCCTGGGTTTCGCCTTCCAGGCGCTGACAATCGGCTGCTGCCTGCTGGTGTTGGGAATCCACGGGCTGCTGGGAGACCCGGTGCGCGCCCTCGCGCCCGTCATCGCCGAACTCGAACCGGCGCTGCGTCAATGGGCCGACATGCTCTCTCGCGCCGGCCTCGACCGCTCGCCCGAGGAGATCGGCATCGCGACGGCGAGCCTCGCCTGGGCGACGCTCGGCTGGATGGTGTTGCTGCACGCATTCCTCGCGCAGTGCGCGGGGCTCTGGGGTTATGGCCGGCTGCGCGAGCCCGGCCTGTTCGGGCGCGAGTTCCGCTCGCTCCGGCTCGGCAGCGCCATGGCCTGGCTGCTGGTCGCGGTGTTTGCCCTGAGCCTCGCGGGGAACTGGCAGGGCGCCAGCCTGCAGGCGGTCGAGGACCTGCGGTTCGTGCTGGCCGCCGCCTTTCTGATCCAGGCGCTCGCGGTGGTGCATGGCCTGCGCGAGATGCAGGTGATCGGCATGCTGCCGGTCATCCTGGCGTACGTGGCCGTGATTCTGGTGCCGATGGCCCTCGTGGGCATCGGCTTCGCGGACACCTGGGTCCGCTTTCGCGAGCGCTTTGCGCCGCGGCAAGGAGTTTAGCTAGATGGAAGTCATCCTTTTGCAGAAGATCGCGAACCTCGGCAACATCGGCGACCGCGTCAGGGTCAAGCCGGGCTTCGGCCGCAACTACCTGCTGCCTGGCGGCAAGGCGACGCTGGCAACGCCCGAAAATATTGCCCGGTTCGAGAGCCGCCGCGCGGAGCTCGAGGCCAGGGCAAATGCCGAGCTCACGTCGGCGAAGGACCGGGCCGCGGCCCTCGCAGGCTTCGCGCTCTCGATCACCGCCAAGGCCGGCAGCGAGGGCAAGTTGTTCGGTTCGATCGGCACCGCGGACATCGCCGAGGCCTGCGCCAAGGCCGGCCACGCGGTGGAGCGTTCCGAAGTGCGTCTCCCGGACGGCCCGATCCGTGCGGTGGGCGAGCACGTGATTTCGCTGCACCTGCACGGCGATATCGACATACCCGTGCCGGTCACGATCGTCGCCGAGGAGTAACCTGTAGGGCAGCCCTGCGCAGGTGGCTCGGCCGCGGCGGATTTGCGATTCGGCAAGGAACGAGGAGCGATGTGTATCGTGATACATGAGCGACGAGTGACGCCGCCCGATCGCAAATCAGCCCGGCCCTAAGGCGATGGTCGCCATTTTCCGTCAGGACGAGATCCGCACGCCGCCCCACTCGGTGGAGGCGGAACAGGCCGTGCTCGGCGGGCTGATGCTCGACGCCAACGCCTGGGATGCGGTCGCCGACATTGTCCTGGCCGCGGATTTCTACCGGCGCGACCACCGCCTGATCTTCGAGGCGATCGCCGAGGTCGCGGAAATCCGCGGCGCCTGCGATGCGGTCACGATATCCGAACAGCTCGAACGCAAGGGGCGCCTCGAGGAGATCGGCGGGCTTGCCTACCTCGGCACGATCGCGCGCGACACCCCGTCGGCGGCCAACGTCCGCGCCTATGCCGAAATCATTCGCGAGCGCTCCATGCTCAGGCAGCTGGTCGCCGCTGGCGGCGAAATCGCCGCGGCAGCCACCGACAACAGCGGCCGGCCCGCCAGCGAGCTGGTCGACGAAGCCGAGAAGCGCGTGTTCGAGATCGCCGAACGCGGCAGCCGCGGCCGCTCCGGGTTCGTCGCGGTCCGGGACATCCTGCCGCAGACCATCGACCGCCTCGACCTGCTGCACCAGACGCCGGGCGAAATCCGCGGCGTGCCGACCGGCTTCACCCAGCTCGACCGCAAGACCACGGGCCTGCAGCCGGGAGACCTGGTCGTGATAGCGGGCCGACCCTCCATGGGCAAGTCGACGCTCGCGGTGAACATCGCCGAGAACGCGGCGATCGCCAAGGGCGTACCGGCAGCCATCTTCTCGATGGAAATGTCGTCGGAGCAGCTGACGCTGCGCATGATTTCCTCGCTCGGCCGCGTAAACCAGTCGCACCTGCGCACCGGGAATTTTTCCGAGGAAGACTGGTCGCGGATCCAGGGGGCGATGGCGCAGCTGTCGGGGGCGCCGATCTACCTGGACGAATCGCCCGCGCTGACGCCGACGGAGCTGCGCGCGCGCGCCCGGCGGCTCAAGCGTGAGCGCGGCCTCGGCCTCGTGATCGTCGACTACCTGCAGCTCATGCAGGTGGCCGGGACCAAGGAAAATCGCGCCACGGAGATATCGGAGATTTCGAGAGGCCTCAAGGCGCTCGCCAAGGAACTGCACGTGCCGGTGATCGCGATTTCGCAGCTCAATCGCGCGGTCGAGCAGCGCACCGACAAGAAGCCGGTGATGTCGGACCTGCGCGAGTCCGGCGCGATCGAGCAGGACGCGGACCTCATCCTGCTGATCTACCGCGAAGAGGTCTACGACCAGAACACGACCCGCCGCGGCGTCGCCGACATCATCATCGCGAAGCAGCGCAATGGCCCGGTCGGCGAGGTGCAGCTCACCTTCCTCGGCGAATACACGCGCTTCGAGAACCTGGTCGCCGAGTCCTACGGCGAGGGTGCGTTCTGAGCGCAGCACTGCGCGCTGTCATCGACACGGCTGCGTTCCGGCACAATCTTTCGCGGGCGCGCGAGCTCGCTCCCGGCTGCCGCGTGATCGCGGTCATCAAGGCGAATGCCTACGGCCACGGCCTGCAGGCGGCCGCCGGGGCGCTCGCCGCTGCCGACGCGTTCGCGGTCGCCCGGCTCGAGGAGGCGGTGGCACTGCGCGAGGGAGGCTGTCGCGCCCGAATCGTGCTGCTGGAGGGCTTCTGCGACACAGCCGGGCTGGCGGCCGCCGCCCGCTTCGGGCTCGAGGCGTTCGTGCACCAGGACTCGCAGGTCGGGTTGCTGGAAGCCTGGCGCGGTCCGGAGGTCTTGCGCACCTGGCTCAAGCTCGACACCGGCATGCACAGGCTGGGATTCTCGCCGTCCGGCTTCGCGAGCGCCGCCAGGCGGCTCGCCGCCTGCAAGGCGGTCGCGAAGCCGGTGGGGCTCGCGACCCACCTCGCCGATTCCGAGCAGGTGGACGGGACCGGCACGCGTGCCCAACTCGCCGCATTTGCCTCGGCGACGGCGGGGATGGCCGGCGAGCGCTGCATCGCAAACTCGGCCGGCCTGATCGCCTGGGCCGAGTCGCGCGCCGACTGGGTCCGCCCGGGCATCATGCTCTACGGCATCTCGCCTTTCGCCGGAAAGACCGGGCGCGAGCTCGGGCTCGAGCCCGTCATGACCTTCGAGACGCGCGTGATCGCGCTCAGGGATCTCGCGGCGGGAGATCGCGTCGGCTACGGCGGCACCTGGCAGGCCGAGCGCGCCGCGCGCATCGCCGTCGCCGCGGCGGGCTACGGCGACGGCTACCCGCGCAGCGCCGCGAACGGCACGCCGGTATTCGTCGGCGACCGGCGTGCGTCGCTCGCGGGCCGGCCATCCATGGACATGCTGACGATCGACGTGACGGGACACCCGGGCGTCGCGATCGGCGACCGTGTCGAGCTCTGGGGTCCGGAGATCCCGGTCGAGCGGGTGGCGGCCGCCGCCGGCACCATCGCCTACGAACTCACCTGCCGCGTGGGGCGGCGGGTCAGCTTCACGACGTCGTGAAAGTCCTGGTCACCGGGGCTTCCGGGCGGATCGGCGGCGCCATCGCCGCGCGGCTCTCGCTGCGCCACGCCGTCACCGGCGTCGACCTGCGGCCCGGGGCGCTCACGACCGAGCTTGCCGACGTCGAAAACACGGCGCGGCTCGCGGAACTCCTGCCGGGCATCGATGCCGTGATTCATACGGCGTCCCTGCATGTGCCCGACCTCGCGGCACGCAGTGCCGCGGATTTTCGCGCGGTCAACGTGGACGCGACGCGCCGGCTGCTTGCCGCCGCGGGCGAGGCGGGTGTCCGCCGCTTTGTCTACACCAGCACCACCTCGATCTATGGCGAGGCGATGCTGCCCCGGTCGGGCGCAGCGGTCTGGGTCGACGAATCGCTCGCGCCGCGGCCGCGCGACGTCTACGACGAGACCAAGCTCGCCGCCGAGGAAGCCTGCGCTGCCGCCGCGCAAGCGGGGCTTTCCTGCGTTGCGCTGCGCATGTCGCGCTGCTTTGCGGAGGACCCGCGGCTGGTCGCGATCTATCGGCTCTACCGCGGCGTCGATGCCGAAGACGTGGCGCAGGCTCACGAGCTTGCGCTCGCGCCCGCCCAGGCGAGCTTTGCGGTGTTCAACGTCTCCGCGCCGACGCCCTTCGTGCGCGCCGACTGCGCGCGCCTGTTCGAGGACGCAGCCGCGGTCCTGCTCGAGCGTCATCCCTGGGCGGAAGCCGAGTTCGCGCGGCGCGGCTGGCAGTTGCCACGCTGCATCGATCGCGTCTATGTTGTGGACCAGGCGGTCGCGATGCTCGGTTTTCGCCCGCAGCACGGTTTCGCCTCCTTGTTTCCGCAGTCGGCGCGCTGAGGCGCCGGGGGGAGTTCGGATCATGTCGAGCGAGGGGTACCACGAGCCGGTCGAGGATCTGTCGGATTCGACCCGCGACATGCACCGCGCGATCGTGTCGCTCATGGAGGAACTGGAGGCGGTCGACTGGTACGCCCAGCGGGTCGAGGCTTGCAAGGACCCGGAGCTGCGCCGGATCCTCGAGCACAACCGCGACGAGGAAAAGGAGCACGCCGCGATGGTGCTCGAATGGATCCGCCGCCGCGATCCGCGCTTCTCGAAGGAACTGAAGGAATATCTTTTCACGACGAAACCGATCAGCGACGGGCACGGGCAGGACTGAACGGCACGCGGCTCCGTGTGGAGGGCCTTCATCTTCGGCGTGATCGTCTCGGGCACCGTCGGCCCGATCGCGCTCCTCATATTCGGCACCGGCGCCCGCCAGGGATTTGCCGCCGGCGCGGTCGCGGCCCTCGGCGCCTCGAGCGCCGACCTGATCTACGCCCTCGGCGCTTTCCTGCTCGGCGCGCTGGTCCTGCCCTTCCTTGCCGGGCACCGGGCCGGCATCGATATCGCCTGTGCGCTCTTGCTCGTCGGTTTCGGCGCCTGGATGATGGTCGCGCAACTGCGCCCGGGCGGGCCGCCTGAGGCCCCGAGGCCCGCCGCGCAACGCTTCCTGCCGACGTTCCTCCTCACCTTCCTGAATCCCATGACGCTCGTGATCTTCGCGGGCTTCGTGCCCCAGTTGCCAGTCGCGAACTCGCCCGTGAAGGCGGCCTGCCTCGCGCTCGCGCTCGCCGCGGGCAGCGCGGCGGTCGCCCTCGGATTCGCCTGGGCGGGTGCGGCGCTCGGGAGGGCGATGCCGGGCGAGCGCGGCCGGCGAGCGATCTCGCTCGCGGCTGCACTGGGCATCGTCGCATTCGGAATCGTCGGCCTTATGCGGGCCTGAGCGACCGCTGGCGGGAGGGCAGCGGCAAGCGTACGCTGCCTGCGCCCGCGCACCGCGCGGTCAAGACAGGGGAGAGCGGCCATGACGATGGAAATCAACTATCTCGTGTGGGTCACCGTGCTGACGGCGCTGCTGTGGGTTCCGTACATCCTGAACCGCATCGCGGTGCGCGGCGTCATCGACACGGTCGGCTACCCGGCGAACCCGAAGCCGCAATCGGCCTGGGCGACGCGGCTGCAAAAAGCTCATGGCAACGCGGTGGAGAATCTCGTGGTGTTCGCCGCGCTCGTGTTCGCGGCGCATGCAGCCGGCGTCTCCAACGCGTCGACGGTGTTCGCCGCCCAGCTGTACTTCTGGGCGCGGCTCGTGCACGCCATCGCCTACACGCTGGCCTGGCCGTGGGTACGCACGCTTGCCTTTGCCGCGGGCTTCGCCAGCCAGGCGATATTTGCCTGGCTGCTGCTCGCCTGACCGGGCGCGCGCTCAGGCTTCGAAGAAACCCATCTTGACGCCGGCAAGCGTGACGACGTCGTTGTCCTGAAGCCGGCGCGCCTGCGGTCCTATCGGCTGGCCATTCACCAGCGGATAGTCGCCCGGCTTGCTGCTCTCGACGTGCACGACGTAATAGCCGTCGGCGCGGCGGCTGATGGCCGCAACCTGCACGCCGGGCCGGCCGAGCGTCGTCAGCGTCTTCGCGAGCTCGAGCTCGCGGCCGGCAAACTGGCCTGAGAGCACCTGCAGCTTGGCGGGACGCGCGGGTGCGCCCTTTTCGGCGGCGGACGCCGCGGCCGGCGCCGCAGCCGGGGCGGGCGCGGCGGCCTGCGCGGGCGGCACGGAATCGGCGGCAGCCTTGAGCCGCGCTTCGTTGACCTGGCCAGGCTGGATCACGAGCGTGCGCTCGAACTCGTCCTGCTCGGTACTCTCGACCTGGCTGTCCACGAACCGCAGGTGATGGTGGCCGATCGTGATGACGTCGCCGTGCGTCAGGGCGTGCTTCTTGATCAGCTTGCCGTTGACGTAGGTGCCGTTCGTGCTGTTCAGGTCCTCGAGGAAGGAATCGTTGAGGATATTGATGATCAGTCCGTGATGACCGCTGACCGCCGCGTTGTCGATGCGCACGTCGTTGTCCGGCAGCCGGCCGACCGTGTACCGCTCCTTGGTCATGTTGTATTCGGCCAGCACCTGGCCGTCGAGACTCAAGATAAGGCGCGCCATCTGCTCCCTCGCTGCCGGTTATCCGAACCAGGCCAATATTCTGTCAAGTATGCCCCGCCGCGCGGGGAAAAGTTCGACGACCTGAGCCAGTACCACCGAGATGTTGTCCCGGCCGCCGCTGTCGTTGGCGAGCTGGACCAGCTGCCTCGCAACGGTGTCCAGATTACCGCCGAACGTACTGATTGTTAAGTGAATATCCTCGTCCTCGACCATGTCCGTCAGGCCATCGGAGCAGAGCACGAGCCAATCGCCGGCCTCGATCGGCAATTCATGAACTTCGACGTCGACTGTCGACTCGACACCCAGGGCGCGCGTCACGTAATTCTTGTTAGTCGCCCGCTGGGCCTCCTCGGCCGAATAGAAACCGCGATCCACCAGCTCCTGGAGCAGCGAGTGATCCATGGTGAGCTGCTCGAAGCTGTCCTTGCGCAGCCGATACATCCGCGAATCGCCGACGTGCGCGATCGTGACCCGGTTGTCGTGCAGCAGCGCGGCAACGACCGTCGTGCCCATGCCCTCGCACTGGGTCTGCGACTTCGAGGTCTGGTGGATGATCTTGTTGGCGCGGGCAATGGCGTCGCGCAGGATGATGCTCGGCCGGTGCAGGCCGGTCGACTTGTCGTTGCCGTCGAGTTCCTGGCCGACGAACGCCTCGCGCACCAGGTTGGTGATGGTCTTGGCCGCGATGCCGCTCGCGACCTCGCCGGCGTTGTAGCCGCCCATGCCGTCGGCCAGGACGAACAGGCCAATGTCGCCGTCGAGCGCGATGGAGTCTTCATTGTGCTCGCGCACCTTGCCGGTATCGGTCAGCCCGACGGCCTGCACGCGGTTTCGCAGCGAAACGTAGCGGCCCATCAGCGCAGCCCGGGATCGATGTCGCGCGCGCAGTCGCGCAGCGATTGCGCCAGTTCGGCGCCATTGCGATAGCGCGCTTCCGGGTCCTTTTCGAGCGCGCGGTCGACGATCGCCGCGAGCGCCGGCGGCAGGTCGGGCCGAACCACGCGGAGCGGGGGATGCGGTTCCGCCGAGATCTTCTGCATCAGCCCCGGGATCGAGTCGGAGCGAAACGGCAGCATTCCGGTGAGGAGCTGGAACAGGGTGACGCCGAGCGAAAAGATATCCGACTGCGGCGTCACCGGCCTCGCGTCGAGCTGCTCCGGCGCCATGTAGGACGGGCTGCCGAGAATCACCCCGGTGCGCGTCGCGCGGCTGTTTTCGAGGCGTGCGACGCCGAAGTCCATGACCCGCACGCGGCGGTTCTTCTGGTCGAAGACGATGTTGGCGGGCTTGATGTCGCGGTGGATGATGCCGCGCTGATGGGCGAAGTAGATCGCGTCCGCCACGCGCGCGCACATTTCGCAGACCAGCCGCGGCGGCAGCATGCGGCCTTCGGTCGCGTGGGTCGCGAGATTGACGCCCTCGACGTACTCCATCGCCATGTAGACCTGGCCTTCGTGCTCGCCTGCCTCGCGGATCTCGACGATGTCCGGGTGCGCGAGCGACCCCGCCGCCTCGGCCTCGCGCAGCAGGCGTAGCTTGGCCTCGTCCAGGAGATCATCCGGCCAGTCATCAGCCAGCGAGAGGAGCTTCAGCGCGACGACCGCATTCGTGCGCTCGTCCACCGCGCGAAAGACGGTCGCCGTCGCGCCGCGACCGAGCTGCTGCTGCAGGCGGAAATGGAAGAATGTCTGCCCGGGCTTGAAGGTTTGCCCGCGCGAGGCGCGGTGGGGCTGCGATTCGGAGGCAGCGGGCGGCCTCTCGGCCACCGCGACCGAGAGCGGCTTGCCGATGCGCGGGTTTGCTTCCCCCGTTTTCTTGCCGGACGCGCCGGCAAGACCTCGCAGCCATCCGCCGCGACTGGAATCCTCAGGCATGCGAGGTCTGATCCGTGGCCACCCTGATCCACGGATCATAAACGGGCCAAGCTCGCGCCGAAACGGGGACAGGCCGAATTTTCAAAAGCTTATGGCAGAAACCGCGACCTGTACCGCAGTCTCGGTCAGGCAAATCAGGCCACGGGCTGCATGCTAGCATCGCCGCATCCCGGCCCGAATCCAGGAAACCTCGGGTCAATGCCCAAGCCCCGCACCGTCTTTGTCTGCTCGTCCTGCGGCGCCGATGCACCGCGATGGAGCGGTCAATGCCCGTCCTGCGGGGCATGGAACACGCTGGCGGCATTCGCCGGGGCGCACAGGCGCAGCGGCAGCCGTCGCGAGCATCCGGGAGGAGAGCGGCCGGAATCCATTGCCCGCCTCGTGACCGAGACCGACGCCAGGCGGAGCACGGGTTTTACCGAATTTGACCGCGTCCTCGGCGGCGGCCTGGTCCCGGGGTCGGTAACGCTCATCGGCGGCGAGCCGGGCATCGGCAAGTCGACCCTGCTGCTGCAGTGCGCGGCCGCACTTGCGACAGGCCAGCCGGTGCTCTATGCGACCGGCGAGGAGTCCGTGCGCCAGGTGGCCGAGCGCGGGCGGCGGCTGGGCCTGGAATCAGGCAGCCTCACGCTGGTTGCCGAGACCGCGGTCGAACGCATCATCCAGTTCGCGTCCGAAGCCGGAGCGGGTGTCCTCGTCATCGACTCGATTCAGACCATGTCCGTCGCCGGGCTCGAGGCTGCGCCGGGCGCGGTCACGCAGCTGCGCGAGTCGACGGCGAGTCTCGTACGCCACGCCAAGACCACCGGCACGTCCGTGCTCCTCATCGGCCATGTCACCCGTGAAGGCTCGATCGCAGGTCCGCGCGCACTCGAGCACATGGTGGACACGGTGCTCTATTTCGAAAGCGACTCCGGAAGCCGGTTCCGCGTGATCCGCGCGGTCAAGAACCGTTTCGGCGCCGCCAACGAGATCGGCGTTTTCGCGATGGAGGAGCGGGGGCTGCGGGAGGTGCGGAACCCTTCCGCCATCTTTCTCTCGCGCGGCAAGGACGCGGTGCCGGGTTCCGTGGTCACGGTCGCGCGCGAGGGCACGCGCCAGATGCTGATCGAGGTGCAGGGGCTCGTGGACGCGAGCCCGCTCGCGAACCCGAGGCGCGTCGCGGTCGGTTTCGAGTCGAACCGCGTGGCGCTCCTGCTGGCGGTACTGCACCGGCACGCCGGCGTCGCCTTGCATGCCGAGGACGTGTTCGTAAACGTGGTCGGCGGGGTGCGGCTCGCCGAGACCGCCGCCGACCTCGCTGTCGTGGCGGCCCTGCTATCGAGCCTCAGCGGCAGGCCGCTGCCGCAGGACCTCGTGGTCTTCGGCGAGCTCGGGCTCACCGGCGAGATCCGGCCCGTGCCCTACGGCGAAGAGCGCCTGCGTGAGGCGGCAAAACACGGCTTTCGCCGCGCGATCATTCCGATCGCCAACGCGCCGCGACAGGCGCCCGAGGGCCTCGATGTCAGGCCGGTCGCATCGATCGCCGAGGCAATTGCGGCGTTCGGCTGATCTCAGTCCGCGGCGGAGCGCACCTGCAGGCGCGCGACGCGGACCGCGTTTCCCGCGACTTGCAGCACCTCGATCGTGGAACTGCCGACGCGCAGGGTCGCGCCCGGCTCGGGGATCGATTCCAGCCGCTCGACGATCAGGCCCGACAGGGTCCGCGGCCCGTCCAGCGGCAACGCGGCGCCGAGGCGGCGATTGATTTCGCGCAGCGAAAGCCCGCCCGGCACGACGTGGCTGCCGTCCGCGCGTGCGTCGATGCCGGCGAGCGGAACCTCGACCTGCGTCGTGAACTCGCCGACGACCTCCTCGAGGATGTCTTCCAGCGTCACCAGGCCCTGCAGGTCGCCGTACTCGTCGACAACGAAGGCGATGCGGCGGCGCAGCCGGCGGAAGCGCAGCAGCTGGTCGTAGAGTGTCGTTCCCTCGGGCGTGAACAGCGCCTCGCGGCGCACGGCGATTTCCTTGAGCCGCTCGCGCGTCATGCGCCCGGCGGCGAGCTCGTTGGCGACCAGGCGCATGTGCACGATGCCCTGCACCCGGTCGAGGTCACCGTCGAACAGCGGTATGCGCGTGTGCGCCGTCGCGCGCAGCTGGCCGCTGATCTCGGCCCAGTCCGCGGTGATGTCAATGCCTTCGATCTCGCTCCGGGGGACCATCACGTCCTCCACCCGGCGTTGCACGAGGCCCAGCAGCGCCTCGACCATCCCCTGGCGCTCCGCCGACTCCCCTACGAGCGCATCGGCGAGGTCGGCGATCGAGTCGCCCGGGTCGTGTTCCGCATCCAGGCTGTCGTCGCGGCGCGGGAGCGCCAGGAAGGCGGGCGCCACCAGCCAGGCGACGAGCGCGGCGGACGCGCGCCGCAGCCAGCCGTCGCGACGCAGCCAGCCGATGCCGCCGAGCAGCAGCAGGGCCGCGAGGCCGGACGCGACGGCGATCGCGAGCGGCAGGCGCGCCTCGGGCGACGCCAGCGCGATGCAGGCCATCAGGCCGCCCAGAACCAGGCTGCGCAGCAGCACGGCGGCGAGCCGAGTTCGTCGCGGTTCCTGTGCCAGTCGTCGCCGCAGGCGCGCGATCCACGGCACCTCGAGCGTCGCGGGCGCCGCCCGGCGCGCGCGCAGCGCCGGCATTGCCGCCTCGATCAGCCCGGCGAGCACGAGGAGCGCGAGCGCCGCGACGAAGCTCACGGCAGTCTCCTCAGCCCCAATGCCTGCCGAGCAGGACCTCGAGCACGAACTTGCTGCCGAAATAAGCGATCGCGAGCACCGCGAAGCCTGCAATCGTGTAGCGCGCCGCGGTGCGCCCGCGCCACCCGAAACGCCAGTGCCCGAACAGCAGGCAGGCGAAAATCGCCCAGGCGATCAGGGCGAGCACCGTCTTGTGCACGAGGTGCTGCGCGAACAGGTTGGTGACGAACAGCAGCCCCACGAGGATCGCGACCGTGAGCGCCGCCTCGCCGATCGCGATGACCGAAAACAGGGCGCGCTCGAGGCTCTCGACCGGCGGCAAGGTCGCGAGCCACCCGCCCGTGGTCCCGCGCCGCAGCGCCGAATCCTGCAGCGCCAGCAGTACCACGAGCAGGGCGGCGATTGCGAACATGCCGGCCGAGCCCATGGCGAGCACGACGTGGAGCGCGAGCGGCCAGCCGCTCTCCGTTATCTCGCGCGGCTCCGGCATGCTGCCGGTTCCCGCGGCCAGCAGCGCGGCGAGGGCGAGGCAGGCTGCGGCTACCGTCCTGAAGCGGGGTGCGAACACCGATAGCAGCCCGCCGCTGCCGATCGCGAGTCCCATCAGCGAGGCGCTGTCGGCGAGTCCGAGCGAGAGGGCGCCCATCGGCTCGAGCGTGTCGCCGAGCCAGGCGGCGTGCGCGGCGATTGCAGCGGCGGCGAGGTAGAGCGCGGGTTCGTTGAATGCCGCACGCGGGGCGGCCCGGCGCGCCGCATGCAGGGCGCCTGCCGCGGCCACGAGATAGAGCAGGACGACGAGAAATCCGCTCAAGAGTGCCGTCTCCCCGGGGTGCGCGATCATTGTACAGGGGCAAGGCCGATGCGGCCGCCGGCCCTATAATCCGCGCTCGTGCGGCGCGCAGGCCGTTCGCAACGAGGATGCCATGTTCGATACGCTCGCCGACCGCCTCGGCAAGGCTGTCAACGCACTGCGCGGGCGCGGTCGCCTGACCGAGGAGAACGTCGCCGACACGCTGCGCCAGGTGCGCATGGCGCTGCTCGAGGCGGATGTCGCGGTGCCGGTCGTGAAGGCCTTCACCGAAGCGGCGCGCTCGCGCGCCGTCGGCACCGAGGTCACGAAGAGCCTGACGCCGGGCCAGGCCTTCATCGGCGTGATTCACGACGAGCTAACGCGCGTCATGGGGGAGCCCGGCGGCGGCCTCAACCTGCATGCGCCGCCGCCCGTGGTCGTGCTGCTCGCGGGCCTGCAGGGCGCAGGCAAGACGACCACGGCCGCGAAACTCGCGCGCCACCTGATCGAGCGGCACAGGCGCAAGCCGCTGCTCGCGAGCACGGACGTCTACCGTCCCGCGGCGATGACCCAGCTCGAGCGGCTGGCCGCACAGGTCGGCGCCGATTATTTCAGGCCGGCCGAGCGCGATCTGCCGGTCGCGATCGCGACCGCGGCGCTCGAGCATGCGCGCCGGCATCAGCACGATGTCGTCATCGTCGACACGGCGGGCCGCCTGCACGTCGATGCCGGCATGATGGAGGAGGTGCGTGCGATCGATCGCGCGATCGGCGCAACCGAGCGCCTGTTCGTGGTGGACAGCATGGCGGGCCAGGACGCCGTCCGCTCGGCGCAGAGCTTCAATGCCGCTCTCGACCTGACCGGCATCATCCTGACGAAGGCGGATGGCGACGCGCGCGGCGGCGCCGCGCTGTCCGTGCGCCAGGTCACCGGCAAGCCGATCCTCTTTGTCGGCATCGGCGAGAAGACGGACGCGCTCGAGGCGTTCCATCCGGATCGCATCGCCTCGCGCATCCTGGGCATGGGCGACGTCCTTTCCCTCATCGAGCAGGTGCAGACGACTGCCGACCAGGAGAAGGCGGCCAAGCTCGCTGAAAAAATTGCCAAGGGACGCGGCTTCGACTTCACCGACCTGCGCGTGCAGCTCTCCGAGTTCAACCGGATGGGGGGCCTGCAGGCGCTGGCCGCGAAGCTCCCCAGCCAGGCCTTGCCCCCGGGCGCGCTCGCCCGGGTGGACGAAAAGATGATACGGCGACAGCTCGGCATCATCGATTCCATGACGCCGGGGGAACGCCGCCGTCCAGCCGTGATCGCGGCCTCCCGCAAGCGCCGAATCGCCGCCGGGGCGGGCGTACCGGTCCAGGAAGTGAACCGTCTCCTCAAGCAATTCATGCAGATGGAGAGGGTCATGAAGAAAATGAAAGGCGGGGGACTCGCCAGGATGATGCGCGGACTTTCGGGCGCCATGCCGGGCGGGCGGGGCCCGCGCTAGGCAGACTGGCCGCCTGAAAGGCCTAAGCCTTTCATTCACCAAGTGATTTAAGTAGAATGCGCGGCTCTTTGACGGGGCCCGAAGAGCCCTGGGAACAGACGCAGCGAGGCTGCGAGGAATTCTATCGATGGTCACGATCCGACTGACGCGCCGCGGCGGCAGGAACTCGCCCTTCTACCACGTCGTTGTCACCGACAGCCGCAGGCGGCAGGGCGGTACGGTGCTCGAGCAGGTGGGCTACTTCAATCCCGTGGCGCGCGGCAAGGACACGAAGCTCGAGCTCGACCTGGCGCGCATCGCGCACTGGACCGGCACGGGCGCGTCGATGTCCGACCGCGTGCGCACCCTGGTCAACGCGGCGAGGAAGCAGGCGGCGGCCTGAGCGGGCGGCCGTTCGCGCGATTCCGGTGACACGGGTCGTGCTCGGACGCATCGCCGGGCCATTCGGCGTGCGAGGCTGGCTCAAGGTCGCCTCGTTCACCGATCCGCCCGCGCAGATTTTTGATTATGCATGCTGGCGCGCCGATGCGCCGGACGGTGCGGTGAGGGCGTTGCATCCGGGGGAATTCAGGGCCCACGGCAAGTTGTTCGCGGTGCGGCTGCAGGGAATCGACGATCGCGATGCGGCGATTGCACTCGGGCGGCCCGAGTTCTGGGTGGACCGGCAGGAATTGCCGGCGCTGGCGAAAGGCGAGCACTACCGCGCGGACCTGCTGGGCTTCGATGTGGTGAACCTGGCGGGCGAGCAACTCGGCCGCGTGGATCATTTCCTCGACCTGCCCGCGGGACCGGTGATGGTCGTGGTGGGCGAGCGGGAGCGCTGGCTTCCGGCGGGACCGGGGCGTCTGTTGCGGATTGACCCGCAATCGGGGCGGATCACGGTCGATTGGGACGCGGAGTTCTGACCCATGCGGATCGAGGTGGTGACCCTCTTTCCTGAATTCGTGGAGGCGGGGCTCTGCGTCGGCGTAGTCGGACGTGCCGTGGCTGCCGGGCGCGTGGCGATCGGGATCGAAAATCCGCGCGGCCATGCCGAGGACCGGCACCGGACCGTGGACGATCGCCCTTTCGGCGGTGGCCCCGGCATGGTGCTGAAGGCCGAACCGCTGGCGAAGGCCGTGGCGGCGGCAAGGGCGCGGCTGCCATCGGGCGCGCCGGTGATCGGGCTCTGCGCGCAGGGCGCGCCGTTCGACCAGGCGGCGGCGAGGCGACTTGCCGGCCTGGCCGGCCTTGGGCTGGTGGCGGGACGCTACGAAGGGATCGATCAGCGGGCGGCGGACACGCTGATCGACGAGGAACTGTCGATCGGCGACTATGTGCTCTCGGGCGGCGAGCTGCCGGCACTGGTCGTGATCGATGCGGTCGTAAGGCTCTTGCCCGGCGTGCTGGGCGACGCCGCTTCCGCGGCCGAGGACTCTTTCGGCGACGGATTGCTGGACTGGCCGCATTACACCCGGCCGGAAGTGTGGGACGGGCGGCCGGTGCCGCCGGTCCTGCTGGGCGGCAACCACGCGGCGATCCGGCGCTGGCGGCTGATGCAGGCGCTCGGGCGCACCTGGCTGCGGCGGCCGGACCTGCTCGCGAGGCGGGCATTGACGCCGGACGAGCGCGCGCTGCTCGAGGAATATTGCAGGGCGGAGGGTGTCGAACCCCCGCGGTGACTGGCGGATGAAAATCGGGAACAGAACCATGAACAAGCTGATCCAGGAACTCGAGGCGCGCTCCCTGAAGCGCAAGGTGCCGGATTTCGGCCCGGGCGACACCGTCGTCGTGCAGGTCAAGGTGCGCGAGGGCGATCGTGAGCGGGTCCAGGCTTATGAGGGCGTCGTGATCGCCTGCCGAAACCGCGGTCTCAACAGTTCATTCACCGTGCGCAAGGTGTCGCACGGCGAAGGCGTCGAGCGCGTGTTCCAGACGCACAGCCCGGCGATCGCGGAGATCGAGGTCAAGCGTCGCGGCAAGGTGCGGCGCGCCAAGCTCTATTTCCTGCGCGATCGTTCCGGGAAGTCCGCGCGCATCGAGGAAAAACTCGGGGCCTGAGTCCGAGTGCCCGTGATGCGAGCGATCTGGTCCGTCCTGAAAGGCATCTGGTTCGCCCTCGACGGCCTGCGCAGGGTCCTGCACCTGGTCCTGCTGCTGTTCCTGTTCGGCATCCTGCTGGCGGCCAGCCAGTCGGAGCTCCCCTACGTGCCGGACTCCGCGGCCCTGGTGCTGAAGCCGGAAGGGCGGCTGGTCGAGGAACTCTCCGGCGACCCGCTCGACCGCGCGTTTTCGCGCGCGACGGGCGACGACCACGGCCAGACCCGGATCCGCGACCTGATCGACGTCGTCGACCAGGCGCGCGACGACGACCGCATCCAGGCGCTGGTGCTCGACCTCGACGGGCTCGAAGGGGCGGGACTGCCGATCCTGCAGGACCTCGCCCAGTCCGTGCGCTGGTTCCGCGAGAGCGGCAAGAAGGTCTACGCTTACGCCGAGTCCTATTCCCAGCGGCAGTACTACCTTGCGGCCCAGGCCGACGAGGTCTACCTCGACCCGATGGGCTACGTGCTGCTCGACGGCTACGGGTACTACCGGACCTACTTCCGCGGCGCGCTCGACAAGCTTGCCGTGGACGTCAACGTGTTCAAGGCCGGCAGCCACAAGTCGGCGCCCGACGAATGGACGCGCGCCGACATGTCGGCGGAAGACCGCGAGAACGCCGAGGTCTGGATCGGCGCGCTGTGGGATGGTTACAAGAGCGACGTCGCCGCGGCGCGCAAGCTCCAGCCGAACCTGATCCAGGCCTACGCGGACGAGGCTGCCGCCGGCGTGCAGGCGACCGGCGGCGATCTCGCGCAGTACGCGCTGGCACGCGGGCTGGTCGACGGTCTCAAGACGCGGCAGGAGTTCGAGGAGATCGTGGCCAAGGCCGTCGGCGAGGATGAGGACACGGGCTATTCGGCCGTGGACTCGCGCGGCTACCTGCCATACGTGCGCTCGACGGAAGCATTGCGCAGGCACGGCGACAAGGCCGTGGGGGTCATCGTGGCCTCGGGCGAGATCCTGGACGGCGCGCAGTCGCCGGGCACGGTGGGCGGCGACTCGCTCGCGAAGCTCCTGCGCCAGGCCCGCAAGGACGACGACGTCGCGGCGGTGGTGCTGCGCATCGACAGCCCGGGCGGCAGCATCATGGCGTCCGAAGTGATCCGCCGCGAGGTGGATGCGCTGCGCGCCGACGGCAAGCCGGTCGTCGCTTCGATGGGGACGGTGGCCGCGTCGGGCGGCTATTACATCGCCATGGACGCCGACCGGATTTTCGCGGCGCCGACCACCATAACCGGCTCGATCGGCGTGTTTGCCGTGATCCCGACGTTTCAGCGCACCCTCGGGAAGATCGGCATCTCGACCGATGGTTTCGGCACGACCCGGCTGTCAGGCCAGATGGAGCTCGAGCGCGGGCTGGGGCCGGAAGCCAGCGCAATCCTGCAGTCGTCGGTCGAGCATCACTACAAGAGCTTCGTCGCGAGCGTCGCCAAGGCGCGCAAGCGCCGCCCCGAGGAGATCGACAGCCTCGCCCAGGGGCGCGTGTGGATCGGCGCCGACGCCAAGGCGGCCGGAATCGTGGACGAGCTCGGCACGGTCGATGACGCGATTGCCGAGGCCGCGAAGCTCGCCGGGCTCGAAAAGGACTACGACGTGCGCTGGATGGAGCAGGAAATGTCCTGGGAGGACGCGCTCGTCATGCACCTTCGCAGTGCCGCGGCCCCGGTCGTGGACGCCATCGCGCCGCGCCGCGTCACGATCCCGGCATTCAGCGGCGCACTCGAAAGCGCGCGCGCGCTGCTGGCCCTCGCGGCCGCGGGCCGGCCGGTCTATTTCTGCGCCTGCCGGGTGGAGTGAACGAAGAGGGGACAGTCACCTTTGACGACAGGCTCTCACGGATTCAGGCGTTTGCGGTGTCAAAGGTGCCAGTCCCCTAAGCGGCCCAGTCGAGAATCACCTTGCCCGAGCGGCCGCCGCCCATCGTCTCGAAGGCGCGGCCGAATTCGGAGGCCGGAAAGCGGTGGGTGATGACGCCGCTGACGTCGAGCCCGCTCTGCAGCATCGCCGCCATCTTGTACCAGGTCTCGAACATCTCGCGGCCATAGATGCCCTTGATCACGAGCCCCTTGAAAATGACCTGGTTCCAGTCGATCGCGACCTCCGCCGGCGGTATGCCGAGCAGCGCGATGCTGCCGCCGTGGTGCATCACGCGCAGCATGTCGCGAAACGCGGACGCGTTGCCGGACATCTCGAGGCCGACGTCGAAGCCTTCCTCCATGCCGAGCTCGCGCATCGCGTCCTCGATCTTCTCGCTGCGTACGTCGAGCGCGCGCGTCGCGCCCATGCGGCGCGCGAGATCGAGGCGATACTCGTTGACGTCGGTGACGACGACGTGGCGTGCGCCGATGAAGCGCGCGATCGCCACCGCCATGATGCCGATCGGGCCGGCGCCCGTGATCAGCACGTCCTCGCCGACCATGTTGAACGAGAGCGCGGCATGGGTCGCATTGCCGAGCGGGTCGAGGATCGAGGCGATCTCGTCGCTGATGCCGGCGGGCAGCCGGAACACGTTTGAAGCGGGCAGCACCATGTATTCGGCGAAGCAGCCGGGGCGGTTGACGCCGACCCCCTGGGTGTTGCGGCACAGGTGCCTGCGGCCCGCGCGGCAGTTGCGGCAATGGCCGCAGGTGATGTGGCCCTCGCCCGAGACGCGGTCCCCGACCGCGAGGCCGCGCACTTCGCTGCCGATCGCGACGATCTCGCCGCAGTACTCGTGGCCGACCTGCATCGGCACCGGGATCGTGCGCTGGGCCCAGTCATCCCATTGCCAGATGTGGATGTCGGTGCCGCAGATCGCGGTCTTGCGCATGCGGATCAGCACGTCGTTGGGTCCCGGTTCGGGCTTCGGCAGCTCGCCGAGCCAGATGCCGGGCTCCCGGCGCGACTTGACAAGTGCCTTCATGGATTGTCCCGCTGGCCGATCACGCCGAGCTCGCGGCCGGCCCGCGGCGAATGCGGCGGCCGCCTGCTCGAGCATCGGCCGGCGTGTGCGCCGCGCACATCTGCGTTCGGATGCGCGCCTTGCCCATCGGCACGACGGGATACGAGAACCCGACCACATAGACGCCGAGCTCGAGCAGGCGGTCCGCCATGCGCACGGCAAGCGCGGCGTCGCCGATCATGACCGGGATGATCGGGATGCTCGCCCGGGCACCAGGCGGAATCCCTCCGCCGCCAGCCGCCCGCGGAACCAGGCCGCGTTCTCCGCGAGCCGCCGGCGCGGCGCCGGGTCGGACTCGAGCAGGTCGAGGACCGCGAGCGTGGTCGCCGCGACGACCGGGGCGATCGTGTTCGAGAAGAGATAGGGACGCGAGCGCTGGCGCAGCCAGCCGACGATGGCCGCGCGGCCGGAGACGTAGCCGCCGCTCGCCCCGCCCAGCGCCTTGCCGAGCGTGCCGGTCAGGACGTCCACGCGCCCCGTCACGCCGCAGTGTTCGGGCGTGCCGCGCCCGCCGGCGCCCATGAAACCGGTCGCGTGCGAGTCGTCGACGATGACCGTCGCCTGATGGCGCTCGGCCAGTTCGCAGATTCCCGCCAAGGGCGCGATCACGCCGTCCATCGAGAACACGCCGTCGGTGACGACGAACCGGCTCCTCGCGTCCCTCGCTTCGACCAGGCGCGCCTCGAGCTGGCCGAGGTCGGCATTGTCGTAGCGCAGCCGCCTCGCCTTGGACAGCCGGATTCCGTCGATGATGCTCGCGTGATTGAGCGCGTCCGAGACGATCGCGTCCTCGCCGTCGGCGAGAGTCTCGAACAGGCCTCCGTTCGCGTCGAAGCAGGAGGAATAGAGGATCGTGTCCTCGGTACCGAGGAACGCGGAGAGGCGCCGCTCCAGTTCGCGGTGCACGGTCTGCGTGCCGCAGATGAAGCGCACCGAGGCCATGCCGTAACCGTAGCGCTCGAGCGCGGCATGGGCCGCCGCGACGACGGCCGGGTGGTGGGCGAGGCCGAGGTAGTTGTTGGCGCAGAAGTTCAGCACTTCGCGGCCGTCCTCGAGCCGGATCACGGGGCCCTGCGGCGAGGCGATGACGCGCTCGCGCTTGAACAGCCCGGCGTCCGCCAGTTCCGCGGTCCGGGCTTCGAGCCGATCGAGCAGGGCCTGGTCCATTGAAATGCGGTTCCTCGCCTGCGCCGGATTATAGCGGCCGGCTGCGCCGCTCCTCGTATAATCGCCGCCGGGAGGATGCATGAATCGAGCGGAGCCTGCCGGCCGACCGGGCGCGGCGCCCCCGGATGCGGCGGCGGCCATCGTGGCCTCGCGCGAAGCGCGGCTTTTCATAACGCTCGCGGGCCTGTTCGTCACCAACGCGATCATCGCCGAGTTCGTCGGCGTCAAGATCTTCGCGCTCGAGGACACGCTCGGCGTGGCGCCGTTCGACTGGCGCCTTTTCGGGCAGAGCGGGTCGCTGTCCTTCACCGCCGGCGTCATGCTCTGGCCGGTCGTGTTCATCATGACCGACGTCATCAACGAGCATTTCGGCGTGCGCGGCGTCCGCCTGATCTCGTGGCTCGCGGTCGCCTTCATCGTCTACGCGTTCCTGTTCGCCTACGTCTCGATCGGGCTCGCGCCGGCGTCATGGTGGGTCACGGTCGGCGCCGAGCGCGGCGTGCCGGACATGCAGGCGGCGTTCGCCAGCATCTTCGGGCAGGGCCTGTGGACCATCGGCGGGTCGGTGACCGCCTTCCTGGTCGGCCAGCTCGTCGACGTCGCGATCTTTCACCGGATCCGCGAATGGACCGGCGAGCGCTGGGTGTGGCTGCGCGCGACCGGCTCGACTGCGGTGTCGCAGCTTGTGGACAGCTTCATCGTGCTCTACATCGCCTTCGTCATCGGCCCCCAGCACTGGCCGATTCCGCTGTTCCTCGCGGTCGGCACGGTGAATTACTGCTACAAGATGGCCATGGCGATCGCCCTGATCCCACTGCTGTACCTCGGGCGGCGGCTGATCCGCGCCTATCTCAACGCGCCCGCGCGGAGCCCCGCCTGATGCCGCGGCCGCGCACGCCCGAGATCACGACCGATCTCGTCATCGAGCTCGAGGATCGCCCGGGCCGGCCCATCGTCGTGATCCTGCGCGGCCATCCGCCGCCCGGGCACGCGCTGCCGGGCGGCTTCGTGGATATCGGCGAGACCGTCGAGCACGCCGCGATGCGCGAGGCGCTGGAGGAAACCGGCCTGGCGGTTAAGCTCGACGCGCTGCTCGGCGTCTACTCCGACCCGGCGCGCGACCCGCGCGGCCACAGCGTCGCGGTCGTGTATGTCGCGTCCGCGAGCGGCGAGCCGGTCGCGGGCGACGACGCGGCCGGCGTGATCGTGACCGACCCGGAGAAGGCGCCGCCGCTCATATTCGACCACGGCCGCATCCTCGCCGACTACCTCGCGTGGCGCCGGGCCGGCCGGCGCGGGCGCGGATAAGATCGACGCATGAGCCGCATGCCCCCGATCCCGTTCCTGCGGGCGAACCCGGACGAGTTCGACTCCCGCCCCGGCCAGGCGATCAACCCGCATTACCTCGCCGACGAAAAGACCGTCGTCTCCGAGCTGCTGGCGCTCGCCCGCCTGGCGGCGGCCGACCGCGAGGCGATCCGGCGGGACGCGAGCGCGCTGGTCGTCGCCGCCCGCGGCCGCCGCGAGGGCAAGACCGGCATCGAGTCCTTCCTGCAGCAGTACGGCCTCGCCTCACAGGAAGGCGTCGTCCTCATGTGCCTCGCGGAGGCGCTGCTGCGCATTCCCGATGCGGACACGGCGGACCGGCTGATCGCCGACAAGATCGCGCTCGGCCAATGGTCGGACTACCTCGGGGAAGCCGACTCGCTGTTCGTCAACGCCTCGACCTGGGGTCTCATGCTGACCGGCAAGCTGGTGCGCGGCACGGGGCTCGAGGTGCAAGACCCGGCCTCGTTCCTGCGTCGTCTCGTCGCCCGAGTCGGCGAGCCGGTGGTGCGCACGGCATTCCGTCACGCGATGCGCATCATGGGCCGGCAATTCGTGATGGGGCGCGACATCGACGAGGCGCTCGCGCGCGCGGCCGCGGGCGAGGGCGCGCGCTACCGGCATACCTACGACATGCTGGGAGAGTCGGCCCTGACCGAGACCGACGCAGCGCGCTACTTCGAGGCCTATCGCGGGGCGATCGTCGCGGTCGGCAGGTCGGTGCAAGCCGGCAGCCCGGCTGCGGGATGGCCGAGCGTCTCGGTCAAGCTCTCGGCCCTGCACCCGCGTTATGAGTACGGCCGCGGGCGGCAGGTGCTCGCCGAGCTCGCCCCGCGGCTCGAGGCGCTCGCGCGCGAGTCGAAATCCGCCGGCATCGCACTCACGGTGGACGCCGAGGAGGCGGAGCGCCTCGAGCTCTCGCTGCTCGTGCTCGACCGGTTGCTCGACGCGCCGGCGCTTGCCGGCTGGGACGGGCTCGGCCTCGCGGTACAGGCCTATTCCAGGCGCGCGCCGGACGTCATCCGCTACCTGCAGCGGCGCGCGGACGAGGCATCCCGCGTCCTGAACGTGCGTCTCGTGAAGGGCGCCTACTGGGACAGCGAGATCAAGCGCGCGCAGGAACGGGGATTGCCGGGCTATCCGGTCTATACGCGCAAGTCCAACACCGACGTCGCCTACCTCGCCTGCGCACGCCTCCTGCTCGAGGGCACGGCGCGCGTATACCCGCAGTTCGCGACGCACAATGCGCACACGGCCGCTTCGGTCATTCACCTCGCGCGCGCGAGCGGGCGTGCCTTCGAGTTCCAGCGCCTGCACGGCATGGGCGAGGAGCTCTACGCCGAGCTGACCGACCCCGCGGGCCGGAACCTGCCGTGCCGCGTATACGCGCCGGTCGGCTCGCACGAGGAGCTGCTTCCTTACCTGGTCCGCCGGCTGCTCGAGAACGGCGCCAACACCTCGTTCGTGAACCGCATCGTCGACGAGTCGCTGCCGGTCGAGGAAGTCGTCGGCGACCCCGTGGCCGACGTCGAGCGCGCGGCGAGCGGGCCGCATCCGCGAATTCCGCTGCCGCGCAACCTGTTCGGGGATGAGCGCGCCAACTCGGCCGGCATCAACCTGGCCGATGGCGCCGAGCAACGCCGGCTCGCGGCCGCCTGCAGCGATGCGCTGTCGCGGCCGTTCATTTCGCGGCCGATCGTCGGCGGCCGCGAGCGCGACGGCGAGCGGCGCGCCTGCCGGTCGCCGGCCGAGTTCGAGCGCATCGTCGGCGAGGCGTCGGATGCCGATGCCGCGCTCGCGCAGGAGGCGGTCGACCGCGCCGCCGCCGCGCAGCCAGAATGGGACCGCGTGCCGGCCGTCGCGCGCGCGCAGATGCTGCGCGACGCGGCTGACCGCCTCGAACGCGACACTGCGCGCTTCGTCGGCCTGTGCGTCGCGGAAGCCGGCAAGACCGTGCCCGACGCGATTGCGGAAGTGCGCGAGGCCGTGGATTTCCTGCGGTACTACGCGGCGCGTGCCGAGGCCGACTTCGGAAAGGCGCAGCAGCTGCCGGGACCGACCGGCGAGTCGAATCGCCTGTCCCTGCGCGGCCGCGGCGTGTTTGCGTGCATCAGCCCCTGGAACTTCCCGCTCGCGATCTTCACCGGCCAGGTGACGGCGGCGCTGGCGGCGGGGAACACGGTCATCGCCAAGCCCGCGGAGCAGACGCCGCTCGTCGCCGCCGAGATGGTGCGGGTCCTGCACGCGAGCGGCATTCCCGGCGACGTCCTGCACTTCGTGCCCGGGCGCGGCTCGCGGATCGGGCCGGTGCTGACCGGAGATTCGCGCGTGGCCGGCGTCGTGTTCACGGGATCGACGGAGACCGCGCAACTCATCAACCGCTCGCTCGCCGCGCGCGACGGCCCGCTTCCCGCGCTGATCGCCGAGACCGGCGGCCAGAATGCAATGCTGGTGGACAGCTCGGCGCTTCCCGAGCAGGTCGTCAACGACGCCGTGACCTCCGCGTTCAATGCCGCGGGCCAGCGCTGCTCGGCGCTGCGGGTCCTGTTCGTGCAGGAGGACATCGCCCCGCGCGTGCTGGAACTGCTCGCGGGCGTCATGGATACGCTTGCCATCGGCAACCCCGCCTTGCTCGCGACCGACGTCGGTCCGGTGATCGGCGAGGAGGCCCGGGCAACGCTCGAGGCGCACGCGCGGGCCATCGTCGCCGGCAGTCCCTGGCACCATCGCGCGAGGCTCCCCCACGGCCTCGCGACCGGCCATTTCTTCGCGCCGCTGGCGGTGGAGATCGAGGGCCTCTCGCGCCTCGGGGAAGAGGTGTTCGGCCCGGTCCTGCACGTCGTGCGCTTCAAGGGCACGCGCATCGATGACGTGGTGGACCAGGTCAACGCGAGCGGCTACGGGCTCACGCTCGGGATACACACGCGCATCGACAGCGTCGCGCGACGGATCGCTGCCCGCGCACGCGTCGGCAACGTCTACGTGAACCGGAACATGATCGGGGCGGTCGTCGGCGTGCAGCCTTTCGGCGGCTGCGGACTCTCGGGCACCGGCCCGAAGGCCGGCGGCCCGCATTACCTGCCGCGCTTCGCCACCGAGCAGACCGTCACCGTCAATACCGCCGCCGTCGGCGGCAACGCGACGCTGCTCTCTCTCGGGGAGAGCTGAAAGCGGTCCCCGGACAGAGTCGGGCCGGGAATTTCTTTCGGGATCGTGCGCGCCATGGATGGCGCGCCCGAAGCCTACAGGGATGTATTCACGGCGGTCCCGAAAGGGATTCCCGGCCCGACTTAGTCCGCCCCGCCTTCACATCATCCCGGTCGCCAGTCGCGCGGCTTCCGACATCATCGACTGGTTCCAGGGCGGGTCGAAGACCAGGTCGACGTCGGCATTGCGGATGGTGGGAATCAGCTTCAGCTTGTCGCGCACGTCCGCGACCAGGATCTCGCCCATGCCGCAGCCGGGGGCCGTCAGCGTCATCCTGACGGCGACGTCGCGCTTGCCATCGGCGTTCGCCGTGATCCGGCAGTCGTAAACGAGCCCGAGGTCCACGATGTTGATGGGGATCTCCGGGTCGAAACAGGTTCGAAGCTGGTCCCAGACCACGCGGCTGACGTCCTCGTCCGTCGCGCCTGCGGGCAGTTCGGGCGGCGCGGCTGGTTCCTTGCCGATGGCATCGCCGTCCTGCCCCGCGATGCGAAACAGGTTTCCCTCGACATAGACCGTATAGCTGCCGCCCAGCGCCTGCGTGATCGTGCCCACCGTGCCGGTGCGCAGCTTCACCTCGACGCCCGCGGGCACGATGACCGCGCGCACGTCACGGCTGACGACGAAGGGTTCCTGGCCGGCCCTGCGCATGGTCACTCCGTGGTGACGGGCTTTGCTTCGCCCGCCAGAGCGGCATTCAGGGTGTGCCAGCACAGGCTCGCGCACTTGACCCGTGCCGGGAATGCGCGCACCCCGTCGAGCGCGGCCAGCTTGCCGAGGCGGGCCGGGTCGCCAGCACTGCCGGTCAGCATGCCGTGCACCTCGGCAGACAGCGCGGCTGCCTCCGCCCGCGTCTTGCCTTTGACCGCCTCACCCATCAGCGAAGCCGAGGCCGTGGAAATCGCGCAGCCGCTGCCCTCGATGCGCAGGTCGCGGATCACGTCGCCGTCGAGTTCGATGTCGAGCCTCAGCCGGTCGCCGCAAAGCGGATTGTCGCCCTCGGCGTGGTGGGTCGGGGCATCGAGACGGCCGGCGTTGCGCGGCCGGCGGTTGTGGTCGACGATCACGTCGCGGTAGAGGTCTGCCAGGTTCACGCGCGCAGCATCCGGATGGCGCCGATCAGCGAGTCGTGCAGGGCATCGACCTCGGCGCGCGTGTTGTAGAGGCCGAAGGACGCGCGGGTGGTCGCCGGCACGCCGAAGAACTCCATCACCGGCATCGCACAGTGGTGTCCGGTCCGGACCGCGATGCCGCTCGCGTCGAGCACCGTGCCGAGGTCGTGCGGGTGGATGCCCTCCAGCGCAAATGCGACGAGGCTGCTTTTCTCGGGTGCCGTCCCGATGATCGTGAGGCCTGGAATCCTCGCCAGTCGCGCCGTCGCATAGCCGAGCAGGTCCTGCTCGTGCGCCGCGATCCGCGACATGCCGATGCGGTCCAGGTAGTCGATCGCCGCGGCGAGGCCCACGGCGCCGCCGATATTGGGCGTGCCGGCCTCGAAGCGGTACGGCAGCTGGTTCCAGGTCGAGCCCGAGAAGGACACGGTGAGAATCATGTCGCCGCCGCCCTGCCAGGGCGGCATCGAGGCGAGCAGCGCCTCGCGCGCGTAGAGCACGCCGACGCCGGTCGGGCCGTACATCTTGTGGGCCGAGAAGGCGTAGAAGTCGGCGCCGAGCGCCCGCACGTCGACGGCCACGTGCGGCACGGCCTGGGCGCCGTCTACCACGGTCGCGATCCCGCGTTCGCGCGCCGCGGCGATGAAGTCGGCCACCGGCAGCACCGTGCCCAGGGCGTTCGAGACGTGCGCGAAAGCGGCGATGCGCGTGCGCGGGCCGAGCAGCTCCAGGTACGCGTCGAAGTCCACGACGCCGCGCCGGTCGATGGGCGCGGCGCGCACCACCGCGCCGGTCTGCGCCGCGAGCAGCTGCCAGGGCACGATGTTGGAGTGGTGCTCGAGCCGGGTCACGACGATCTCGTCGCCGGCGGCGAGGCGCGGGCGGCCGTACGACTGGGCCACGAGATTGACGGCTTCCGTCGTCCCGCGCACGAACACGACCTCGGCGGTCGACGCGGCATTGATGAAGCGCCGCACTTTCTCGCGCGCGCCTTCGTAGAGGCCGGTCGCTTCCTGTGAAAGCGTATGCACGCCCCGGTGCACGTTCGCATGGTGCGCGCGCGCGTAGTCCGCCATCGCGTCGATCACGGCTGCCGGCTGCTGGGCGGACGCGGCGTTGTCGAGGTAGGCGAGCGGATGGCCATTGACGCGCCGCGCCAGCACGGGAAACTCGCCGCGAACGCGGGCGACGTCGAGGGCGACCGCGGCCGCGCGCGCGGCGGCCATCAGGCAGGGCTCCGCATGGGGTCGTCGCCCGGCAGTGCGCCGGAGACGAGCGCAAGGGCGGCGTCCCGGACCTGCGCGACCGGCACGCGGCCGACCAGGTCGCGGCAGAACGCGTAGGTGAGCAGGGCGCGCGCCGCCGCCGCGTCGATGCCGCGCGACCGGAGGTAGAACAGCTGCTCCGGATCAAGCGTGCCGGTGGTCGCGCCATGGCGGCATTGCACGTCGTCCACCTGGATCTCGAGCTGCGGGCGCACGTTGATCTCGGCAAGCGGCGACAGCAGCAGATTGCGGCTCGACTGGCTCGCGTTTGCGCCCTTTGCGGTCGCCAGCACGTCGATCCGGCCGTTGAATGCGCCGCGACCGCGGCCGGCGGCGATGCCGCGATATTCCTGCTGTGTCACGGTCGCCGTGCCATCGTGGACGACCCGGGTCACCAGGTCCACCTGCCGGTCCCCGTCGGCGAGGAACAGGCCGTCCAGGCGGCAGGCGCTTCCCGCGCCCGCGAGCGCGACGGAAAGGTTCGAACGCAGGATGCGGCCGCCGAGCCCGAGGAAATGCTGGGCATAGCGGCCTTTCCGCGCGACCCGGACCGAGCAGGTCTCGACCTGTGCCGCCGCCGGGGCGTGCTCGTGCAGGCGGATGTGGGTGAACTCGGCGCCTTCGCCGATCGCCGTGTCCGCCGCGAGGTTGCCGAGCGCCGGGGCGTCGCCGAGCGCGACGAAATGCTCGACGACAGTGACTCGCGCGCCGGCTCCCGCTTCAAGAATGACGCGCGCCTGGTGCACGGCGGGCCGCGCGGCGCTCGCCGCGTGGACCAGGTAGACGGGACCGGCGATCTCGTGTCCCGGCGCCGCGCGCAGCAGTATCCCGCCGGCGGCAAACGCCTCGGCGAGCAGCGCCCAGCGATCGTCCGTGTCCTCGCCGGGCAGGCGCAGCAGGCCGGTCGCCGCCTGCGGTTCCCGTTCGATGAGTGCCGCCAGGTCTACGACCTCGAGGCCGGCGGGCGCCGCATCCGAAAGTGCGGGCTCGAAGCGCCCGTCGACCAGGACAAAGCGGTGCGCCCCGGCGAGTCCGAGCAGCCGCGCGGCGAGCGCGGCCGGGGCGGGCGCGGCGCCGGGAGCCGCGTCGAAGGCGTACTCGACGATCCGCGCATGGTCGAGGTACTTCCAGTTCTCGTCGCGCCGGCCGGGCAGGCCGCGCGCACGCAGCGTCTCGAGGGCGCGGCCGCGCCTTGCGGCCCAACCGGCGCCGCCGGCATGCGGCAGGCCGCGGGCGGCGAGGCGCTCCACGGGGTCCGCGACGCTCACGCGGCGGCCGTCCCGGCGCGCAGCCAGTCGTAGCCGCGGCGCTCGAGCTCGAGCGCGAGCTCGCGTGGGCCGCTCTTCACGATCCTGCCGCCGGCGAGCACGTGCACGCGGTCCGGCACCACGTGGTCGAGCAGGCGCTGGTAGTGCGTGACGAGCACCATCGCGCGGTGGGGCGAGCGCAGCGCGTTGACGCCTTCGGCAACGACCTTGAGCGCGTCGATATCGAGGCCGGAGTCGGTCTCGTCCAGCAGCGCGAGCGTCGGCTCGAGCAGGCTCATCTGCAGGATCTCGTTCCGCTTCTTCTCGCCGCCCGAGAATCCTTCGTTGACGCCGCGATTCAGCAGGCTCTCGTCCATCCGCATGGCAGCGAGCTTTTCCCGCACCAGGTTCAGGAATTCGAAGGCGTCGAGCTCGGGCAGGCCGCGGTGGCGGCGCAGCGCGTTGAGCGAGGCCTTGAGCAGGTAGACGTTGTTGACGCCGGGAATCTCGACCGGGTACTGGAAGGCGAGGAACAGCCCCTCGCGAGCGCGCTCCTCGGGGGCCATCGCGAGCAGGTCGCGGCCGAGATAGGTCGCGCTGCCCGAGAGCACTTCGTAGCCCGGCCGGCCCGCGAGCACGCCGGTGAGCGTGCTCTTGCCGGACCCGTTCGGCCCCATGATGGCGTGGACCTCGCCCGCGCGCACCGCGAGCGAGAGCCCGTCGAGGATCAGCCGCTCACCGGCCCGCACCTTGAGGTCCCGCACGTCCAGGACCAGGCTTGCGTCGCTCATCCCACCGCTCCTTCGAGGCTCACTGCCAGCAGGTTCTGCGCCTCCACGGCAAATTCCATCGGCAGCTCGCGGAATACCTGCTTGCAGAATCCGTTCACGATCATGTTGACGGCGTCCTCGGCCGAGAGGCCCCGCTGGAGGCAGTAGAACAGCTGGTCCTCGGAGATTTTCGAAGTCGTCGCCTCGTGTTCGACGACGGCCGTCGGGTTCCTGACCTCGATATAAGGGAAGGTGTGTGCGCCGCAGTGCGGGCCCATCAGCAGCGAGTCGCACTGCGTGTGGTTGCGCGCGCCGTCCGCTCCCGGCAGCACCTTGACGAGTCCGCGGTAGGCGTTCTGCCCGTGGCCGGCGGAGATGCCTTTCGAGACGATCGTCGAGCGCGTGTCGCGCCCCATGTGGATCATCTTGGTGCCGGTATCGGCCTGCTGGCGGTGGTTCGCGAGCGCGACCGAGTAGAACTCGCCGACCGAGCCGTCGCCGCGCAGGATGCAGCTCGGGTATTTCCAGGTGATCGCGGAACCGGTTTCCACCTGGGTCCAGGAGATCTTCGAGTTGCTGCCGCGGCAGTCGCCACGCTTGGTCACGAAATTGTAGATGCCGCCGACCCCGTTCTCGTCGCCGGGGTACCAGTTCTGCACCGTCGAGTACTTGATCTCGGCGCGGTCCAGCGCGACGAGCTCGACCACGGCCGCGTGCAGCTGGTTCTCGTCGCGCTGCGGGGCGGTGCAGCCTTCCAGATATGACACGTGCGCGCCGTCCTCCGCGATGATCAGCGTGCGCTCGAATTGCCCGGTCTTCGAGGCATTGATGCGGAAATAGGTCGACAGCTCCATCGGGCAACGCACGCCTTTCGGCACGAACACGAAGGAGCCGTCCGTGAATACCGCGGAATTGAGCGCGGCGTAGAAGTTGTCGCCGACCGGCACGACGGTCCCGAGGTACTCTTCGACGAGTTCGGGATGTTGCCGCACAGCCTCCGAGAACGGGCAGAAGATGACGCCGGCCTCGGCGAGCCGCTCCTTGAACGTGGTCGCGACCGAAACGCTGTCGAACACGGCGTCCACCGCGACGCCCGCGAGCCGCGCGCGCTCGTGCAGCGGGATGCCGAGCTTGTCGTAGGTCTCGAGCAGCTTCGGGTCGACCTCGGCCAGCGACTTCGGCCCGTCGGCGCGCTGCTTCGGCGCCGAATAGTACGAGATCGCCTGGAAGTCGATCGGCGGATAACGCACATGCGCCCAGGCCGGCTCGATCATGCGCGTCCAGCGGCGGAAGGCCTTCAGGCGCCAGTCGAGCATGAATGCCGGCTCTTCCTTTTTTGCCGAGATGAGGCGGATGACATTTTCGTCGAGCCCCGGGGGAACCGTGTCGCTCGCGATGTCGGTCACGAAGCCGTGCCGGTACTTGCGTCCGACGAGGCTCTCGAGTTCGGGCTGCTTGGCGGACATCGGCGACTCAGCCGCGGGCCTGCGTGTGCGCGGGGCCGGCGCCGCGCGTGAAATCCGGGGTCGCGAAGGAGGCCTCGCGCCCCAGCAGTTCCTCGAGGCTGACGCCGACCAGCGCGCGCCGGATGGCGCGGCTGATGCGCTGCCAGCCGTGGCCGACCAGGCAGGTCGCCTCGAGATCGCAGTTGCCGGCCCCGCCGGCGCACTCGGTGAGGGCGACCGGGCCCTCGACCGCGTCGATGATCTCGGCAACATTGATCCCGGACGCCGGCCGCGCGAGCTGGTAGCCGCCGCGCGCGCCGCGCACCGAGTGCACGAGGCCGGCGTGCTGCAGCGCCTTCAGCAGCTTGCTGACCGTCGGCAGCCCGATGCGCGTGCGTTGCGCGATGTCCGCAGCGCTCGCGAGGCTGCCGCCCCCGAGGCTTGCCAGGATCACCGTCGCGTAATCCGTCAGTCGGCTGATGCGCAGCATTTCCGGCCCTCCCGGTAGGGCTGAACTAAACAGTACGATTTTAGTCCTATTACCGCGTCGACGGTAGGGGGTTCGGGCGCTCTGGTATCCTTCGCGCCCTGCATTCGCGAGGGCCGAGAACCGATGGACATCAAGGAACTGGATACGAACGCGTCGGCCATGGTGGCCCCGGGCAAGGGCATCCTGGCTGCGGACGAGTCGACCGGCACGATCAAGAAGCGCTTCGACAAGATCGGCGTCGAATCGAGTTTCGAGTCGCGCCGCGCGTATCGCGAGCTCCTGTTCACGGCCGCCGAGGCCGAGAAGCACATCTCGGGCGTGATCCTGTACGACGAGACGATCCGCCAGCAGACGGCAGCCGGCCAGCCGTTCCCGCAGCTGCTGGCCGCGCGCGGCATCCTGCCCGGCATCAAGGTCGACGCGGGCGCCAAGCCGCTCGCCGGCTTTCCGGGCGAGACGGTCACGGAGGGACTCGACGGCCTGCGCGAGCGGCTGGCGGAGTATCGCGGGCCTCGGCGCGCGCTTCGCGAAATGGCGTGCGGTCATCGACATCGGCGCCGGCATCCCGACCGCGGCTTGCCTCGCCGCGAATGCCGAGGCGCTGGCACGCTATGCCGCGCTCTGCCAGGAAGCGTCGATCGTCCCGATCGTCGAGCCCGAGGTGCTGATGGACGGCGACCATGGCATCGAGCGCTGCGAGGAAGTCACCGACGCGGCCCTCGAGACGGTGTTCGCCGCGCTTTTCCTGCATCGCGTACGCCTCGAAGGGATGGTGCTGAAGCCGAACATGGTGATCGCGGGCAAGAAATGCGCGAAGCAGGCAACGGCAGCACAGGTGGCCGAGGCGACCGTGCGCTGCCTGCTGCGGCGCGTGCCCGCGGCCGTGCCCGGCATCGCCTTCCTGTCCGGCGGCCAGAGCGAGGCCGACGCGACCTTGCACCTCTCGCTCATGAACCGGGCGCGGCTGCTTCCGTGGCAGCTCTCGTTCAGCTACGGGCGCGCGCTCCAGCAGAGCACGCTCGACGCGTGGAAGGGCAAGGCCGGCAACGTAGCCGCCGCGCAGAAGGCATTCCTGAAGCGGGCGGCGCTGAACGGCCTCGCGCGCGCAGGCCGCTACGAAGCCGCCATGGAGCAGGCGGCGGCCTAGCGCTGCCCCGGGCCACGGCTTGGCATCCGAGGACAGCCGCGGACCCGGCGCGATCGTGCGCGTGCGCGGGCTGCGCTATCGCGCAGGCGGGCGCGAGATCTTCTCCGGGGTCGACCTCGACTTCCCGCGCGGCGCGGTCACCGCGGTCATGGGCCCAAGCGGCAGCGGCAAGACGACGCTGCTGCGGCTCATCACGGGCCAGGCGCGGCCGGAAGCAGGCCGCGTCGAGTTCGACGGGATGGACGTAGCCGCCCTGCCGCGCCCGCGGCTGTACCGCATGCGCAGGCGCATGGGGATGCTGTTCCAGAACGGCGCGCTGCTCACGGATCTCGACGTGTACGAGAACATCGCGTTTCCGCTGCGGGAGCACACGCGCCTGCCGGAGCGCCTCGTGCGCCACCTGGTGCTGACCAAGCTGCAGGCCGTGGGCCTGCGCGGCGCGGCGCGACTCATGCCCGCGGAGCTGTCCGGCGGCATGGGTCGGCGCGTCGCGCTCGCGCGCGCGATCGTGATGGACCCCGAGCTGCTCGTGTACGACGAGCCATTCGTCGGACTCGATCCGATCGCGATGGGCGTGGTGCTGCGCCTGATCCGGCGCCTCAACGACACCCTCGGCGTCACCAGCATCGTCGTCTCGCACGACGTCAAGGAGATCGCCGCGGTCGCCGACTTCTGCCACCTGCTTTCCGGAGGCCGCATCATCGCGAGCGGCCCGCCCGCCGAGGTCGCGCGCAGCGGGCGCGAGGACGTGCGCCAGTTCATGCACGGGCTGCCCGACGGCCCGGTGCCGTTCGACTATCCGGCGCCGCCGTACGCCGAGCAGGCGCGAGGCCTGCGCTGAATGGCGCTGGTCCGAGAGTTGCGGGCGAGTCTCGAGGATGCGCTCGGCGCGTTCGGGCGCTACGCGCTGTTCGCCGGCCGCGTGGCGGCGGAGACGCCGCGCGCGCTGCTGCGCTTCGGGCTGGTCGTCGAGCAGGTCTACAACGCCGGCACGCTGTCGCTCGTCATCATCATGCTCTCGGGCCTGTTCGTCGGCATGGTGCTCGGGCTGCAGGCATTCGACCTGCTCGAGCGCTTCGGCTCCGAGGAGTCGCTCGGCACCGCCACTGCGCTCGGGCTGCTGAAGGAACTCGGGCCGGTGATCACGGCCCTGCTGTTCGCGGGCCGCGCCGGGACTGCGCTTGCCTCCGAGCTCGGCCTGATGCGCGCGACCGACCAGATATCCGCCATCGAGATGATGGCGGTCGATCCGGTGCGCCGCGTCGTGATGCCGCGCTTCCTCGGCGGCGTGATCGCGATGCCGCTGCTGGCCGCGATCTTCAGCATGATCGGCCTCTACGGCGCGCAGCTCGTCGGCGTGCAGCTCATGGGAGTCGACCAGGGCCAGTTCTGGTCGCAGATGCGGGGCGCGGTGGAATTCGACGACGTGGCCGAGGGCGTGCTGAAGAGCTTCGTGTTCGGCGTCGCCTGCAGCCTGGTCGCGGTCTACGAGGGCTATCATGCCGCCCCGACCGCGGAGGGCGTGGGCCGCGCGACCACGCGGACAGTCGTGATTTCTTCGGTGAGCGTGCTGTTGCTCGACTACATGCTGACCGCGGTGATGCTTTAAAAGGAGCCGGAAATGCGCCAGACGCGGGCCATTGAACTCGGGACCGGGCTGTTCGTGCTGCTCGGATTCGCGGCGCTGTTCTTTCTCGTGACGCAGATTTCGAGCCGCGAATTCGGCCTCGGCGACGGCGGCTACCGCCTGACGGCGTCGTTCGACCAGGTCGGCGGCCTGAAGCCCGGCGCGCCGGTGTCCATGTCGGGCGTGACCATCGGTCGCGTCGAGTCGATCGCCTACGATTTCAGCGTGTACCGTGCGGTGGTCGCGTTGCGCATCGATGCGAAGTACGACAGGATCCCCGACGACAGCGATGCCAGCATCCTGACGGCCGGCCTGCTCGGCGGCCAGTACGTGGGAATCGGGCCCGGCGCGTCTGAAACCTTTTTCAAGGAAGGCGATCGAATACAGTTCACGCAATCGGCCATCGTCCTCGAGAACCTGATCAGCAAGTTCCTGTTTTCAAAGGCCGCGGAACAACAACCGGCGGAAGATCCCGCCAGGGACCCCAATCCATGACGCGACGCCTCGCCCTCGTCCCAGTTTTGCTGCTGCTGCCCGCGGCGTTCGCCGGCGTGGCGCGCGCGGCCGATGCCGTGCCGGGACCCGCGCCGCAGGAGCTGATCGAGGCGACCGCGAACAAGCTCCTCGGCGCGCTCGACGCCGACCGCGAAAAAGCCAGGAAGGATCCCGCTCGCGTGCGCCAGCTCGTGGACGAGATCCTGTTGCCGCACTTCGACACGGATTATTCCGCGCGCCTCGTGCTCGGCAAGAACTGGCGCGACGCGACCCCCGAGCAGCGCCAGCGGTTCATCGACGCGTTTTACCAGTCGCTGCTGCGCAATTACGGCTCCTCGCTCGCGGACTTCACCGCCGACCGCATGAAGGTGCTCCCGTTCCGCGGCGACCTGTCCTCCGGCCAGGCCGTCGTGCGCACCGAAGTCAGGCGCGGCAGCGGCCAGGTCGTGCCCGTGAACTACACGCTGCGGGCCACGCCGGACGGCTGGAAAGCCTGGGACGTCGCGATCGAGGGCATTTCCTACGTACGCAATTTCCGCAACGACGTCGGCACGGAGATCGAGCAGAAGGGGCTGCCCGCGGTGATCGAGCGGCTCGAGAACGAGAACCGGAATGGCACGCCCGGAAAGACCGGCTGACCCGGCTGCGTCACCGGGGCGCCTTGCCGCCGCTGCGGGCGAAGGACGCTTCGAGATCACGGGCGACATGGGATTTGCCGATGCGGCGCGCCTCCTCGCGCAAGGCGAGGCGGCCTTCGGCCGTCTCCCGCGGGCCGAAATTGACCTCGCCGGCGTCGCCCGCGCCGACAGCGCAGGTCTTGCGCTGCTCCTGGAATGGTCGCTTGCGGCCCGCGACGCGGGCCGCGCGCTCAGCTACCGCAACATTCCGCCCGCGATCGCATCGCTCGCGGGGATGAGCGACGTCGAGGAGCTGCTCACACCGGCTCCGGGCAGCTGATCGCCAGGCGGCGGTTGCCCCGGGTTTTCCCCGGTCTTGGGTTCCGCGGTTCCCTCGGGCGTCCCGGCGTCCTCCGGCGGCGCATCCGCGCCTGTTCCGGGCGGTTCCTCCGGGTCGCCGAAATCCTCGAGCGGGATGTCGTCCGGCACGTCGCCGTCCTTGACCTGGTACTGGCGCCTTTGCTGCCAGGCATCGCGGATGAACGCGTAGCGGTCATAGGCCGTGTCCAGTGATGCGTCGAACGGCAGCAGCTCCGCGCGGCGGTTGACGAACGAGAGCCCGATGAGCGCCCACTCGGTGGTCGAGTCGAGGTACGAACCGACGCGCAGGTCGGTCTGCACGTCGACGTAGAGCGACGGCGCGTCGCGCATGCTGGACGGGCCGAGCAGCGGCAGCACGAGGTAAGGACCGGCCGGCACGCCCCAGCGCCCCAGCGTCTGCCCGAAATCCTCGTCATTGCGCGGGATCCCGAAGTGCGTTGCCGGATCGAGGATGCCGCCGATGCCCAACGTGGTATTGACCGTGAAGCGGCCGAGGTCGACCAGCGTGTCCTTGAGCTTGAGCTGCAGCAGGTCGTTCACGATCGTGGTCGTGAACGCGAGGTTGTCGAGGAAATTGTTGACGCCGGTTCGGATCAGCCGCGGCACGTGGTCGCGATAGCCGGTCGCGACCGGCTTCAGCACGGCGCGGTCCACGGCGTCGTTGAACCGGTTGGTGGCGCGATTCATACGCTCGAGCGGGTCGCCGGGCGTCCCCATGTCGGTGGTCGCGCAACCGGCGAGCATGGCGAGGAGGAGGGCGCCGGCGCAGGCGCGGAACAGGACGGTCATCGGCGAGTCCGTGTCGGCTTCGTGGACGGCAATTCTAGCCGTCGCTGCCCGGTTCGGGCTCGCTGCCCTCGGGTTCGGCCACTTCGCGGGCGCGCTTGCCCTTCGGCAGGTACTCCTGCAGCTCGCGAATGCGCGCGTCGAAGCGCTCGCGCTGCACGCTGTTGATGCCGGGGACCGCCTGCGCCAGCTTCAGCTGGCCGATCGCGAGGGCAAGCTCCCCGCTAATGACGTGGTACTCCGACATGTAGTAGTAGGAATCGGCGACGTCGCCCGCCGCGTTCGCCGCGATCGCCGTGAAACGAACCTGCTCGGCGGTCGGCGGCACGTTGTTGAAGAGATCGAGAAGCACGACGTGGGCCCGCTTCGGATCGCCCGCGCGCATCAGGGTCTCGGCGTAGCGGTAGGTCACCGGCACGTTGCGCGGGAACAGCCGCATCGCGTTCTCGAGCGTCGCGCGCGATTCGTCCACCAGGCCCGCCGCGAGCTGCGCCTGGCCGAGCGCCGTGTGGTAGAGCGTGACGTCGGGGCGGCGGTCGCGCAGCGATTCCAGCATCGGTATCGCCTCGTCCGCGGCGCCCGTGCGCATGAGGACGAGGGCGCGCCCGTACTGCTCGTCGTCCGTGGACGGGTAGTCCGCGGTCTTGGCGGTCGCGAACAGGTCGCGCGCACGGGTCTCGGGGGAGAGCGTCTCGAGTTCCAGGCGGTCGCGGATCAACGCGTATCCGGTGCTGTCGGGGACGCGCGGCCGGGCCATGTGGCTCGCACGGTCGCGGGTCTCGGCGATGCGCTCGCTGGTGACCGGGTGGGTGAGCAGCATCGGCGGGATGTTGCGGCCGCCGCTTCCGGTGCGCTGCTGCATGGTGCCGAAGAACTCCGGCATGCCCATCGGGTCGAAGCCGGCCGCCGCGAGGATGCCGATGCCGACGCGGTCCGCCTCGGCCTCGTTCGCGCGCGTGTAGTTGATCTGGTTCTGGGCCGCGAGTCCCTGCGCCGCCGTCACGCCGCCGAGCACCGCGTCGCTCGGCAGGCCGGTGGTGGCGCCGATCAGGATCGCCGCGAGCATCGCGGCCATCGAGGCGATATTCGCCCGGCCCGCGTTCTGGATCGAGCGCGCGATGTGGCGCTGGGTCACGTGCGCGATCTCGTGGGCGATGACGCCGGCGAGCTCCGCTTCGCTCTTGGTCGCCTTTACCAACCCCGCGTTCACGCCGATGAAGCCGCCGGGCAGCGCGAACGCGTTGATGCTCGAGTCGCGCACGGCGAAAAAGGTGAAGCGGTGGGCGCCTTCGTTCGCCTGGCTCGAGAGCCGCATGCCCAGTCCCTGCAGGTACTCGTTGATCTCCGGGTCCTCGACCACCTGGCCCGATTCGCGCAGCTGGCGCAGGATCATCAGGCCGATCTTGTACTCGTCCTCGAGCGAGAGCGCGGTATTGGCCGGATTGCCGATGTCCGGCAGCTCGCTGCCGGTCGTCTGCGCGAACGCAGGCAGCGCGGCGGCGATCTGCAGCAGGAGGACAATGGTCAGTGCGCGCATCGGGCGGTTCCCTGGGAGGGTGCCTGTTCGACCGCCGCCCGCACGCATGGTTCTGCCCCCGCGCTCAGAGGGCTTCCGAGGCAAAGTCGGCGAGGCGCGAGCGTTCGCCGCGCACCAGCGTCACGTGGCCCGCGTGCGGCCAGCCGCGGAAGCGGTTGACGACGTAGGTGAGGCCGGAGGTCGTCTCGGTGAGGTAGGGGGTGTCGATCTGCGCGATGTTGCCGAGGCAGACGAGCTTGGTGCCCGGACCGGCGCGCGTGACCAGCGCTTTCATCTGCTTCGGCGTGAGGTTCTGCGCCTCGTCGAGGATCAGGTAGCGGTTCAGGAAAGTGCGCCCGCGCATGAAGTTGAGCGAGCGGATCTTGATGCGGTTGCGCAGCAGGTCGTTCGTGGCCGCGCGTCCCCAGCTCCCGCCTTCCTGGCCCTGCGTCAGCACCTCGAGGTTGTCCATCAGGGCGCCCATCCAGGGCTCCATCTTTTCCTCCTCGGTGCCGGGCAGGAAGCCGATGTCCTCGCCGAGCGGGATCGTCACGCGCGTCATGATGATCTCGCTGAAGCGATTGGTGTCCAGCGTCTGCGCGAGACCGGCGGCGAGCGTGAGCAGCGTCTTGCCGGTGCCGGCCGGGCCGAGGATGGTGACGAAGTCGATTTCCGGGTCGAGCAGCAGGTTCAGGGCGAGGTTCTGCTCGCGGTTGCGCGCGGCGATGCCCCACACCGCATGGCGCTCGCTGCGGTAGTCCTGCGTGACCTCGAGCGTCGCGACCTCGCCCTCGATGCTGCGCACGGTGGCCTCGAAGCCGTCGTCCTTTGCATCGTAGAGGAACTGGTTCGGGTGCCAGTCCTGGACCAGCGGGCCGCGAACGCGGTAGTAGGTGCGCGCCTGCTCGTGCCAGGACTCGACGTCGTTGCCGTGCGTCTCCCAGAAATCCGCGGGCAGCGCGGCGACGCCGGTGTACAGCAGGTCGGCGTCCTCGATCGTGCGGTCGTTGTAGTAGTCCTCGGCGTGGATGCCGAGGATGGCCGCCTTGATGCGCAGGTTGATGTCCTTGGAGACCAGCGTGACGCGCGTCGCGGGCATTTCCATCTGCAGCGCGAGCGTGTAGCCGAGCATCGCATTGTCGATGCCGTGGCCCGGCAGCGTGTCGGGCAGCCCGGCCGCGAGGCGCCGGGTCTGGAAGAACAGCCGGCCCGAGGGCGGCTTCTTGCCATGGTTGCCGGACCTGCCGCTCGGGAGTTCGAGCCCGCGGTCGATCTGTTCCTTGGTGGCATTCGCCATGAGCTCGTCGAGGAAGCGGCTGACCTGCCGCACATTGCGCGCGGGTTCGGACAGGCCCTTCTTGCTGGCATCGAGCTCCTCGAGCACGCCCATCGGCAGGTAGATGTCGTGCTCCTCGAAGCGGAACATGGCGGCCGGGTCGTGCATGAGCACGTTCGTGTCGAGCACGAACGCGCGCCGGGCGTCCTTGGCGGGGCGGGTTTTCAGCATGGCGTGGACCCGATGCGCAGGCCGGTCATGCGGCCGCGAGTTCGCGTGCGGCCGCCAGGACCTCGGCGGCGTGGCCCTTGACGCGCACCTTGCGCCACTCGCGGCGGATCACGCCGCCGGCGTCGATCAGGAAGGTGCTGCGCTCGATGCCCATCAGGGTGCGCCCGTACATGTTCTTGCGCTTCCACACGCCGAACAGGGAAGCGACCGCGTGGTCCTGGTCCGAGCCGAGCTCGAACGGGAACTTCATCTTGTCACTGAACTTCCGGTGCGATTCGAGCGTGTCGGTCGAGATGCCGAGGATCCGGGTGCGCGCGCGGCGAAAGCCCGGTGCCAGGTCGCGAAAGTCCTGCCCTCGAGCGTGCAGCCCGGCGTGTTGTCGCGCGGATAGAAATACACGACCAGGCTCTGCGCGCCCTGGTCGCCCAGGCGAAACGCCCCGGCCGTGGTCGCGATGGAGAACTTCGGCGCCTTCGCGCGCGGCTTGCGGGCTGCCATCGGCTCAGTTCTTCACCGGCTCGAGGATCGCGTCGAGGTTCATCTGGTCGCAGAAGTCCATGAACTCCTCGCGCAGCGCGCCGACGTGGATGCGGGACGGGACATTGACGACCATGTAGACGGAGAACATCTGGGCGCCCGTGTGCGCGGCCGCATAGCCGCGCGTCGAGAGCTCGCCGATGTCGATGCCGCGCGCCGCGAAAAACCCGGAAAGTCCGGAGACGATCCCCGCCTGGTCGATGCAGACGACATCGACGGAATAGGGGACCATGTCCTCGCGTACCGCGCGCTGCGTCGTGCGCCGTACCTGGATCGTGACGCCCGACGCTTCCGCCAGCTTCGCGAGGTCGGTCTCGATGCGCGCGACCGAATGCCAGTTGCCCGCGACCAGCATGAGGATCGCGAAGTCCGAACCGAGTGCCGTCATGCGGCTCTCGCTGATGCTGCCGCCGCAATCCGCCACGACCTTCGAGAGGTCGTGCACCAGGCCGATGCGGTCGTCGCCGATGGCGGAAATTGCGATGAACTGCTTCATGCGGGGAATTCGGGGAGAATTCCGCAAAGTGTACCGGTATCGGCGGGGCGAAGATATCGCGGGCGGCGCTCGCCTTGCGTTCGCGCGGCGCGCGCCCGTACCATCCCGCCTCCGGTGCCGGCCGCCCGGCCGGGGGGTGAGATGTTCCGCGGTAGCCTGGTCGCGCTGGTGACGCCGATGACGGAGTCCGGCGACGTCGATCACGTCGCATTCGGGCGCCTGCTCGACTGGCACGCGCGCGAAGGCAGCGACGGCGTCGTCGTCGGCGGCACCACCGGCGAGTCCTCGACGCTGACCGCGGCGGAATCGGCGGAGCTGCTGCAGATCGCGGTGCAGCGCCTCGGCGGGCGCCTGCCCGTCATCGCGGGCACGGGCGGCAGCGCGACGGCGCAGTCGGTCGAGCGCACCCGCACTGCCTGCGAGCTCGGCGCAGATGCCGTGCTCGTCGTCACTCCTTATTACAGCCGGCCGCCGCAGGAAGGGCTGTACCGGCACTTCAGCGTGGTCGCCGATGCCGCGAGCGTGCCCCTGATCCTGTACAACGTGCCCTCGCGCACGGCCTGCGACCTGCTGCCCGAGACGGTCGAGCGGCTTTCGGGGCATCCGCAGATCATCGGCATCAAGGACGCGACCGGGAGCATCGAGCGAGGCCGCGAGATCCTCGAGCGCTGCGGCGACGACTTCCTGCTGCTTTCCGGCGACGACGCGAGCTGCCGGGAGCTGATCGGCGCGGGCGCGCAGGGCGTCATCACGGTGACCGGCAATGTTGCGCCGCGGCTCATGCACGAAATGGTCGAGGCGGCGCTGCTCGACGACCAGGCGGGGGCACGGGAACTCGACGAGCGCCTCGGGGGTCTTCACACTGCGCTATTCGTCGAGTCGAACCCGATTCCCGCCAAGTGGGCATTGGGTCGGCTCGGCATGATCGCGGCGGGCATCCGGTTGCCGCTCGTCGGCCTTGCGGACGCGAACCAGGCAACCGTGCTTGCGGCGATGCGCCGTGCCGGGGTGATTGAATGACGACGGGCCCGTTCCGCGCGATCTGCGTTGCGATCGTCCTTCCGCTCGCCGGCTGCTCGGTCCTGCCCGACGCGTACTCCGGTTGCAACGACGTCAAGCCCTATGAGTCCGCGAGGGGCGAGGCGCCCCTGCAAGTCCCGGCCGGCGCCGACCAGCCGGACACGCGCAATGCCCTCAAGATCCCCGATGTGAATACGCCGGAATTGCCGGCCGAGGCCGGCACTTGCCTTGATCATCCGCCCGTCCTTGGTCCTGCCGGCTCGCTGGCGAGTACCGGCGCCGCCGCGCCCTCGGCCGATGCGGGCACGGTTGCCGCCGAGCCGCCCGCGGGCGCGCCTCGGATGGATTTCGCGATGGACAAGAGCAGGCCCTGGCAGACTCGCCTCGGAGTCAATTACCAGCCGACGACCCGGGTCGACTTCGACGGCGGCACCCAGGTCGAATTCGACAGCAGCACCAGCTTCCTGGCCGGATTGGGGTATGACCTGTCGGACCACCTCCAGGTCGGCGCGAATTTCACCTACAACGAGCGTGACTACGAAGGCCGCGTCGCCGGGGACGATCCGGGCGAGACGTTTTCGGTCCAGGGCGACCTCAAGGCCATGGGCGTGATGGCGGACCTGAGCTACTACTTCCTGACGGGGCGCTTCACGCCCTTCGTCACGACCGGAATCGGCTGGAACTTCGTGGACACGAAAATTCCGACCTCGCCGCCGCAGGTCGGGTGCTGGTGGGATCCGTGGTACGGGTACATCTGCCAGGGTTTCCAGGAAACGAAGAACGTCGACGGGTTCGCCTACCAGGTGGGGGCGGGCCTGCGCTATCGCGTGAATCCTTCGATCTCGCTGAGCGGCAGCTACCAGATGAGCTGGCTCGACTTTCCGAAGGCCGATGGCACGCCGGGTTTCGAGGCATTCCAGTTCATCGTGAACTGGGGGTTCTGAACGCAAACGCCGCCTCAGTTGCTGCGATGCGGGCGGCTCCAGTAGGCTGTGCCCGCTTCGACGGAGAGGTGGCCGAGCGGTCGAAGGCGCTGGACTGGAATTCCAGTAATATCTAACAAGGTATTCGTGGGTTCGAATCCCACCCTCTCCGCCAAATGACGCTGGAAAAGGGGACAGTCACCTTTACAAAGGTGACTGTCCCCTTTTCACTCGCGGTCGCCGGGATCGCGCGGCTCGCCTCCCGCAGCGATGGATTCATAGGCGCGCGCGAAGGCGACGAGAAAGACGGCGGGCAGGCCGGCATCGCCGGCCTGGATGGTCGCGCGGAACAGTTCCTGGTAACGGTTCCAGAGCCGGGCCTGCAGCTCGACGCCGACGACGCCTTGCGACCGGCGACCGAGCTGTTCCTCGAGGATCTCGGGATTGAGCTTTTCGAACACGGCGGCGAGCGCCTCGCGCAGCGCCGCCGACAGCGCAATCTGGTGCTGCCGCGCGCGCGCGAACTGGCCGCGCACCTCGTCGATGGCGCGCACCTCGCCAGGCCCGTGGCCCGCAAGCATCTGCTCCAGGACCTGCTCGACGGCCGCGATCCGGGCAAACGCGCCGGTCGCGTCGCGCCGGCGCGCGCCGGACGAGATGCCGAATTCGCTCGCAAAGTCGGCGCGCGTGCGCGCGAGCTCGGAGAAGCCGACGAGCGTCTCGCGCAGCAGCTGTCCCGCCTGCGAGAGCGCGGTGCCGCGCACTTCCGCCGGCAGCGCGATCGGGTCGATGCCGGCGCCCTTGCAGAATGCGGCCAGCCCTGGCCACAGCTCCTGGTCCTGCGACCGCGGGGAGGGCGGCGGCGCCGCGGCCGGCGCCGCACGCGGCGGCACCTCCGCGCGCGGTCGCTGCCGGGGTGGCTCTTCGCGCGCCTGTTCCCGCTCGCGGCGACCGGTCGAGATGAAGTTCTTGACCTCGAACGAAGAGTCGAGGTCGGCGACGCTGACGGGAGCCGCTTCCCGGGCCGGGAAGTCGTTGCCGCCCGTGATCTCCACTTCGATCTCGTATTCGCCGATGCGAAAGCGGTCGCCGTTGCCGAGCTCGTGCGGACGATCGGGGCCGAGCGCCTCGTCGGCATCGTTGACGAACGTGCCGTTCGTGCTCGTGTCGCGCAGCAGCCAGGCGCCGCCGCGGTGCTCGATTTCGGCGTGGCGGCCCGAAACATAGCGTTCGGGATCGCGCAGCACCCAGTCATTGCTGGTGTGGCGCCCGATGCGGCCGCCGTTCACGCCGAAGGTCCAGCGCGAGTGCTCGCCGGCCGAGCCTGCGTTGTCGCTGACAATTTTCAGCCGGAGAGCCATCGCACGTATAATAACGCGCCCACGCCGGGCAGCCCCCATCCGGACCATGGCCGCGAGTCACATTTTCAGGGTCGTCTTCGTCAACCAGGGCAAGGTCTACGAGATCTACGCCCGCAAGGTGAGCCATGGGGGCCTGCTCGGCTTCGTCGAGGTCGAGGAGCTCGTGTTCGGCGAACGCAGCAGCGTCGTGCTGGACCCGGCCGAGGAGCGCATCAAGTCGGAGTTTGCAGGCGTCAAGCGCAGCTACCTGCCGATGCACTCGGTGATCCGGATCGACGAGGTCAGGAAGCAGGGCGTCAGCAAGATCAGCGTCCTGGAAGGCGGCAACGTCGCGCCATTCCCGGTCCCCCTGTTTCCGGCCGGCGGCGATCCGGGCATGAAGCGCTGACCGCTCGATGCTTCGGTACCGGGGCGCCGGCGCACTCTCGGATTTCCGGATCGAAAGGCTGCTTGCCGCCCTGAAGGGCATCGAGCCGGCGGTCAGCGCCGTCGCCTGCGAATTCATCCATTTCGTGGACACGGAGCGCGAACTCGCCCCCGGCGAGCGCGCCGTGCTCGAGCGGTTGCTCGATGTCGCCGACGGGCAGGCGCCGCAGGCCGCCGGAATCGCGCTCTACACCGTGCCGCGGCTGGGAACGGTCTCGCCCTGGTCGTCGAAGGCGACCGACATCGCCCATGTCTGCGGCCTCGCCGGCGTACGGCGCATCGAGCGCGGCAAGGCCTGGCGCATCGCGGTCCCGGACCCGGCCGGCCCCGCGGCGCTTGCCGCGCTGGCGGCGCCGCTGTTCGACCCGATGACGGAGACGCTCCTGCGCGACGGCGCGGAGGGCGAGCGGCTGTTCCAGGCGCACGAGCGCAGGCCGCTGGGCCACGTCGCGCTTGGCAGCGACCCGCGCGCGGCGCTCAGGCGCGCTAACGAGGCCATGGGCCTTGCGCTGTCCGAGGGCGAAATCGGCTACCTCGCGGACGCGTTCGCGCGGCTAGGCCGCGACCCGACCGACGTCGAGGTGATGATGTTCGCGCAGGCCAACAGCGAGCACTGCCGCCACAAAATATTCAATGCCGAGTGGAATATCGACGGCACGCCCATGGCGCGCTCGCCGTTCGCGATGATCCGCAATACGCGGGACAAGAGCCCGCGCGGCATCCTGTCCGCCTACAGCGACAATGCAGCCGTGATCGAGGGCCCGCGTGGCCGGCGCCTGTACGCGCCGGCCGCGACCCGGGAGTACCGCTGGCAGGAAGAGCCGGTGGACATCGTGCTCAAGGTCGAGACGCACAACCACCCGACCGCGATATCGCCATTCCCAGGCGCATCGACCGGTTCCGGCGGCGAGATCCGCGATGAAGGGGCGACCGGGCGCGGCGCCAAGCCCAAGGCGGGCCTGGTCGGATTCACGGTCTCGAACCTGCGCATTCCCGGATTCGTCCAGCCCTGGGAGGCGGACAATGGCCGCCCGGCGCGGATCGCCTCCGCGCTCGACATCATGCTCGAGGGCCCGATCGGCGCGGCCGCCTTCAACAACGAATTCGGGCGGCCCGGCATCCTCGGCTACTTCAGGACGTACGAGCAGCCCGTCGCCGGAACGGCCGGGTCCGTCGTACGGGGCTACCACAAGCCGATCATGATCGCAGGCGGCGTCGGCAACATCCGGCGCGCGCACGTGGACAAGAAGCCGGTACCCGCGCGCGCGGCGCTGGTGCTGCTCGGCGGGCCAGCGATGCTGATCGGCCTTGGCGGGGGTGCCGCTTCCTCGCAGGGCAGCGGCGCCGGCACCGAGCAGCTCGATTTCGCCTCGGTGCAGCGCGGCAACCCCGAAATGCAGCGGCGTGCGCAGCAGGTCATCGACGCCTGCTGGGCCATGGGCGATGCCAACCCGGTCCTCATGATCCACGACGTCGGCGCGGGCGGGCTTTCCAACGCCGTGCCGGAGGTGGTCGCTCCCGGCGGCGGTCACATCGAGCTCTCGCGCATTCCGAGCGACGAGCCGGGCATGTCGCCGGTCGAGATCTGGTGCAACGAGGCGCAGGAGCGTTACGTACTCGCGCTCGAGACGGCGCGAATCGCGGAATTCGTCGCGCTGTGCCGCCGCGAGCGCTGTCCGTTCGCCGTGATCGGCGAGGCCGCGGACGACGGACGGCTCCTGGTGACGGACTCGCGCACGGGCGAGCGCGCGGTGGACATGCCGATCGCGGACCTGCTCGGCCGGCCGCCGCGCATGCAGCGAAGCGCCCGGCGCTCGCAGCAGCGGCGCGGCGACGGCTTCGACGGCGAATCGCTGGACCCGCGCCAGGCGCTCGAGCGGCTGCTGCGCGTGCCGGCGATCGCCGACAAGGGCTTTCTCGTCACGATCGGCGACCGCAGCGTCGGCGGCATGATCAGTCGCGACCCGCTGGTCGGCCCGTGGCAGGTGCCGGTCAGCGACGTCGCGGTCACGACCTCGGCGCTCCGGGGGCGGACCGGGGAGGCCATGGCGCTCGGGGAGCGGCCCGCGATCGCGCTGCTCGATGCGCCGGCGTCCGGGCGCATGGCGGTCGGCGAAGCGCTCACCAACATTGCGGCCGCCGACGTGCGCGCAATCGGCGATGTCAAGCTCTCGGCAAACTGGATGGCGTCCTGCGGGGACCCCGGGCAGGACGCGGATCTCTACGACACGGTACGCGCGCTGGGGGAAGTCCTCTGTCCCGCGCTCGGCATCGCGATCCCGGTCGGCAAGGACTCGCTGTCCATGCGCACCGGCTGGAGCGCGGGCGGCTCCGCGCGATCCGTGGTGGCGCCGCTCTCGGTCGTCATCACCGCCTGCGCGCCGGTCGCGGACGTTCGCCGCACGCTGACGCCGGTGCTCGCGACGGATGCCGGCGAGACGGCGCTGATTCTCGTGGACCTCGGCGCCGGGCGTGACCGCATCGGCGGTTCCTGCCTTGCCCAGGCCTACGGCCGGGTCGGCGATGCGCCGCCCGATCTCGATGACCCGGCGCGGATTGCCTTCCACTTCGCGGCGATCCGCGAGCTCGCGGACGGCGGGCTCCTGCTTGCCTATCACGACCGCTCGGACGGCGGGCTCGCGGTCACGCTGCTGGAGATGGCGTTTGCCGGCCGCGCCGCGATCGAGGTCGATCTCGGCGCGCCCGGGCGCCCGGTCGCCGCGCTCTTCAGCGAGGAGCTCGGCGCCGTGCTGCAGGTGCGCGAGCGCGATTGCGCGGATGTCCTCGCGCTGCTGGCACGCCGCGGCCTCGCGGCATTCAGCCGCCGGATCGGCAGCGCTCGTGCGGGCGGTCGCGTGCGGATTGCCGACGCGGGCCGCACGCTGATCGAGGCGGAGCGCCGGGAACTGCATGCCCTCTGGTCGGAGACGACGTGGCGCATGCAGCGCCTGCGCGACGAGCCCGCCTGCGCCGACGAGGAGCGCGATGCGCGCCTCGACGGCGATGACCCGGGACTCGGCTGGCGGCTCACCTTCGACGCGGACGCGGACGTCGCCGCGCCCTACGTCATCAAGGGCGCGCGGCCCCGGGTCGCAGTGCTGCGCGAGCAGGGCGTCAACAGCCAGGTCGAGATGGCGGCTGCCTTCGATCGCGCGGGTTTCACCGCGACCGACCTGCACATGACGGACATCCTCGACGCCGGCGCGAAGCTCGACGGCTTCCATGGGCTGGTCGCCTGCGGCGGCTTCAGCTACGGCGACGTGCTGGGCGCGGGGGAGGGCTGGGCGAAGTCGATCCTGTTCAACGCGCGCGCGCGCGCGTCGTTCGAGGCGTGGTTCGGGCGCGAAGACCGGTTCACCCTCGGCGTCTGCAATGGCTGCCAGATGCTCGCCGCGCTCGCCGAGCTCATCCCGGGCGCAGCGCACTGGCCGCGCTTCCGGCGCAACCGCTCCGAGCAATTCGAGGGTCGCCTGTCGATGGTCGAAATCGCGCCGTCCGGGTCGCTGTTCTTCGCCGGCATGGAGGGATCGCAATTGCCGATCGCCGTCGCCCATGGCGAGGGTCGCGCCGAGTTTGCCGATCCCGCCGACGCTGCGGCGGCGAGCGCTCTCGTGGCGCTGCGCTTCGTCGACAACCGGGGCCGGATCGCGACCGGCTACCCGGCGAACCCGAACGGCTCGCCCGCCGGCATCGCGGGCCTGGCATCCGAAGACGGACGCGTCACGATCCTGATGCCGCACCCGGAGCGCGTGTTCCGCACGGTGCAGAACTCCTGGCACCCGGCGGCCGCCGGCGAGGACAGTGGCTGGATGCGGATGTTCAGGAATGCCCGGGTCTGGGTCGGCTAGGCGCGGTGCTCAGGAGCGCGCGCCGGGTAGCGCCGTGACGCCGGCGGAATCGTCGGCGAAGTAGCGCCGCACCATCATCGCCTGCTGCAGGCGGCCGCGCCGCACATAGGCCTGGTAGAGCAGGTCCTTCAGGACTTCGAGCAGGACGCCGGCCTGGAAGGCGTCGATGGCAGGCAGGTTGCCGCGCCCGGGCTCGTCGAAGTCGAACAGGACCTTTTTCACGACTTCGAAGGTCGCGTCGTCGATTTCGGCCAGTCGCCTGACATTCGCCAGCTCGTCGTAGAGCTCGAGCTTGCCGTCCGCGCCGAGGTCGGCGAAGGTGCGCTGTGCGACCCGCCGGCACATCGACGCGAACGCGTTGTAGCAGCCCGCCGAGAAGCAGGCGAAAGTCTCCTTGAGCAGCACCTCCGCGTCCTCCGGCAGGTAGGTGTAGCTGAACTTCTCCCGCGCGCGCTCGAGCTCGGTGAAGTTGGCGGCGAGCTCGATGCGGCTGCCGCCGTACAGCTTGACCGTGAAGCGCAGGAACACCGGCGCGTTGCAGGAGGCGCAGCGGTAGACGATGCCGACCTGCGCGGGCTTATGCTGCTGCAGGACGTTGAAGTCAGGCACGGAAACCGGCGAGACGTGCGCGAGCACCTGGCATTGCGGGCAACTGAGCGCGAGCGCGCTTTCCTGGTCGTGGTGCAGTCGCCCCGACGAGTCGATGTAGACGGCCATGGCGCGGAGTGTACGCCTGGGGAACCGAAGAGGGGACAACCGAAAAGGGGACAGTCACCTTTGCGCCAAAGCGTGCAAAAGTGACTGTCCCCTTTTCAAAGGTGACTGTCCCCTATGCGTGCAGCGGCTTGTAGCGCAGGCGGTGCGGCTGGTCCGCGTCCTCGCCCTTGCGTCGCCGGAGGTCGGCGACGTACTCCTGGTAGTTGCCCTCGAACCAGACCACCTCGCTGTCGCCCTCGAAGGCGAGGATGTGGGTCGCGATGCGGTCGAGGAACCAGCGATCGTGCGAGATGACGACCGCGCAGCCGGGAAAGTTCAGCAGCGCCTCCTCGAGCGCGCGCAGCGTCTCGACGTCGAGGTCGTTGGTCGGCTCGTCGAGCAGGAGCAGGTTGCCGCCCCGGCACAGGATCTTCGCGAGGTGCACGCGATTGCGCTCGCCGCCGGAGAGCTCGCCGATGTGCTGCTGCTGCTGGGTGCCGCTGAAGTTGAAGCGGCCGACGTAGCCGCGCGAGGCGGTCTCGTAGTTGCCGACCTTGATGATGTCCTGGCCGCCCGAGATCTCCTGCCAGACGGTCTTGCCGTCGTCGAGCCTGTCGCGCGACTGGTCGACGTAGGCGATGTTGACGGTCGGGCCGATGCGAATCGTGCCGGCATCCGGCTGCTCGGTGCCGGTGAGCATGCGGAACAGCGTGGTCTTGCCGGCGCCGTTCGGCCCGATGATGCCGACGATGCCGCCCTGCGGCAGCCGGAAGGAGAGGTTGTCGATCAGCAGCCGGTCGCCGAAAGCCTTGCGGAGTTTCTCTACCTCGATGACCAGGTCGCCGAGCCGCGGGCCCGGCGGAATGTAGATCTCGTTGGTCTCGTTGCGTGCCTGGAATTCGTGCGATGACAGCTCCTCGAACTGCCGCAGGCGCGCCTTGCTCTTGGCCTGGCGCGCCTTGGGGTTTGCGCGCACCCACTCGAGCTCGCGCGCGAGCGAGCTGCCGCAGGCCCTCCTGCTGCTTCTCTTCCTGGGCGAGGCGCCGCTCCTTCTGCTCCAGCCAGGAGGAATAGTTGCCCTGCCACGGGATGCCGTGGCCGCGGTCGAGCTCGAGGATCCAGCCGGCGACGTTGTCGAGGAAGTAGCGATCGTGGGTCACCGCGATGACGGTGCTCGGGTATTGCTCCAGGTATTGCTCGAGCCAGGCGACGGATTCCGCGTCGAGGTGGTTGGTCGGCTCGTCGAGCAGCAGCATGTCGGGCTTCGACAGCAGCAGCCGGCACAGCGCGACGCGGCGGCGCTCGCCGCCGGAGAGCTGCGACACTTTCGCGTCCCACGGCGGCAGGCGCAGCGCGTCGGCGGCGATGTCGAGCTTGCGTTCGAGGTCCTGGCCGCCGACGCTGGCGAGGAAGGCCTCGAGCTCGCCCTGTTCGGCCGCGAGCCTGTCGAAGTCGGCGTCCGGCTCGCTGTAGAGCGCGTACACCTGCTCGAGCCGGGCGAGCGCATCCTTCACCGGTTTCGCCGACTCCTCGACGATGGTCCGCACGTCGGCGCCCGGGTCGAGCTGCGGCTCCTGCGTCAGCAGCCGACCTTGATGCCGGGTTGCGGGCGCGCCTCGCCCTCGATGTCGGTGTCGACGCCGGCCATGATGCGCAGCAGCGTGGACTTGCCCGAGCCATTGAGGCCGAGCACGCCGATCTTGGCGCCCGGGAAAAACGACAGGGAGATGTCGCGCAGGATGTGGCGCTTGGGCGGCACGACCTTGGCGACGCGGTTCATCGTGTAGATGTATTGGGCCATGCGCTCAACGGGTTCCCGGGGGGCCGCGGATTATCAGCGATGCGGGGCCCTGCCGCCAGCCGTGCTAGGCTCGGGACGGCTCTCCGGACCCGGCGGCATCGCGTGGCAAGAGACGGCGAATCGGGTACCTGCGTGGTTGCCGGCGAGCGGATCGCCCGCTACGGCTTTCCCGACGGCCATCCGTTCGGGCCCGATCGCCACGACGTGTTCTGGCGCGAGACCGTGGCCCAGGGTCTCGACCGGCGCGTACAGCAGCTCGCGCCGCGCAGTGCGACGCGCGCGGAGCTCGATTCTTCCACAAGCCGGGCTATGTCGATTTCGTGCGCGCGCGATCCGCGGCGGGCAGGGGTTCCTGGACGGCGGCGACACGCCCGCGTTCAGGGGCGTGTTCGAGGCCGCGAGCGACGTGGTCGGGGCCTCGCTGGTCGCGGCCGAGGCGCTGCTCAACGGCGATGCGCGGCGTGCCTTCGTGCCGATCGCCGGACTGCACCACGCCGGGCGCGGCCATGCAGCCGGTTTCTGCGTGTTCAACGACATCGGCGTGGTCATCGAGCGGCTGCAAGCGCGAACCTGGCTGCGCGCGCATCGCCTACGTCGACATCGATGCGCACCACGGCGACGGCGTGTTCTACGCGTTCGAGGACGACCCGGCGGTGATCGTCGCGGACATGCACGAGGACGGCCGCTTCCTGTACCCCGGCACCGGTGCGGCCTCGGAAACCGGCACGGGCGCCGCCGCCGGGACCAAGCTCAACATGCCGCTGCCGCCCGGCGCGGGCGACGCCGAATTTCTCGCCGCATGGCCGGCGATCGAAGCCCATCTCGAGCGTCATGCGCCGGAGTTCGTCATCTTCCAGTGCGGCGCCGACAGCCTGGGCGGCGACCCGATCACCCACCTGCGATCTCACCGAGGAGGCGCACGCCCATGCCGCCGCCCGCCTCTGCGCCATCGCCGACCGCCATGCGGCGCGGGCGCATCCTCGCGCTGGGCGGCGGCGGCTACAACCGGCGCAACATCGCGCGTGCCTGGACGCGCGTGCTGCAGGCCTTCGTCGAGGCCGCCTGAAGCGGCCAGTTCGGGTAGACTTCGCCCTCCGTTTCGGGGCGTCGCCGCAGGAAAACCCATGTTCGCAGCCGGCATGAGCATCGAGTCCTTCGATCCCGAGCTTGCGGGCGCGCTCGCCGGCGAGCTGCGGCGCCAGGAGGAACACATCGAGCTCATCGCCTCGGAGAATTACGCGAGCCCGCGCGTGCTCGCGGCGCAGGGCTCGGTGCTCACGAACAAGTACGCCGAGGGCTATCCGGGCAAGCGCTACTACGGCGGCTGCGAGTACGTCGACATCGCCGAGCAGCTCGCGATCGAGCGCGCCAAGAAGCTGTTCGGCGCGGCCTACGCCAACGTGCAGCCGCACTCCGGCTCGCAGGCGAATGCGGCCGTCTACTTCGCGCTGCTGCAGCCGGGCGACACGATTCTCGGCATGAGCCTGGATCACGGCGGCCACCTGACGCACGGCGCCAAGGTCAATTTTTCCGGAAAGTTCTTCAACGCGATCCAGTACGGGCTCGACCCGGCGACCGGCGAGATCGACTACGGACAGGTCGAGCGCCTCGCGCGCGAGCACCGGCCGAAAATGATCGTGGCGGGCTTCTCGGCCTATTCGCGCGTCATCGACTGGCAGCGCTTCCGCGCGATCGCCGACGCGGTCGGCGCCTGGTTCGTCGTCGACATGGCGCACGTCGCGGGCCTGGTCGCGGCCGGCGTCTACCCGAGTCCGGTGCCGCACGCCGACGTCGTCACGACGACGACGCACAAGACGCTGCGCGGCCCGCGCGGCGGGCTGATCCTCGCGCGCGAACACGCGGAGCTGCCGAAGAAGCTGAACTCGATCGTGTTCCCCGGCACGCAGGGCGGGCCGCTCATGCACGTGATCGCGGCCAAGGCGGTGGCGTTCCTCGAGGCACTTGCGCCGGAGTTCAAGGCCTACCAGCAGCAGGTCGTCGCGAACGCGCGGGCTGTCGTGAAGGCCCTGCAGCAGCGCGGCTACCGGATCGTCTCCGGCGGCACCGACAACCACCTGTTCCTGCTCGACCTGATCGGCAAGGACTTCACCGGCAAGGACGCCGACGCTGCGCTCGGGAGCGCGCACATCACGGTCAACAAGAACGCCGTGCCGAACGATCCGCGGCCGCCGTTCGTGACCAGCGGCCTGCGCATCGGCACGCCCGCGATAACGACGCGCGGGTTCGGCCTCGAGGAGTCGAGCCAGGTGGGAGGCCTCATCGCGGACGTGCTGGACGCAGGTCGGCGACCCGGCGACGGTGCGCCGCGTGCGCGACGAAGTGATCGCGCTGTGCAGGCGTTTCCCAGTCTACGCGTGATCACGCCGGGGCAGCGGCCGTGCACTGCCCATTCTGCAACCACGAAGACACGAAGGTGACGGACTCGCGCCTGGCGGGCGAGGGTCACCAGATCCGCCGCCGCCGCGAATGCCTGTCCTGCGGCGAACGCTTCACGACGTTCGAGACCGCCGAGCTGGTGATGCCGCAGGTGGTCAAGAACGACAGCACGCGCCAGCCCTTCGACGAGGGCAAGCTGCGTTCCGGGATCATGAAGGCGCTCGAGAAGCGGCCCGTCGCACGCGACGCCGTCGAGGCGGCGCTCGAGCGCATCGGGCATCGCCTGCGGGTCCTCGGGGAGCGCGAGGTCGCGTCGCGCTCGATCGGCGAGATCGTGATGGAGGAGCTGCGGCAGCTCGACGAGGTGGCCTACGTGCGCTTCGCCTCGGTCTACCACCGCTTCCACGACGTGGATTCGTTCCGCGAGCAGCTCGAGCAACTCGACAAGACGCGCCGCAGCGACCCCACCGGCGGGCAGATGTCGCTGCTGCCGGACAAGTCGCGCGACCCGCGGGGCAGGCAATGAGCGCCGACGCGGCACTCGACGCGGCCATGATGGCGCGCGCGCTGGAACTCGCGCGGCGCGGGCTCGATACGGCCGATCCCAATCCCCGGGTCGGCTGCGTCATCGCCGCGCAATCGGCGGTGATCGCGGAAGGCTGGCACGAGCGTGCGGGAGGCCCGCATGCCGAAGCGATGGCGCTCGCGGCCGCCACCGGCCCCGTGCGCGGCGCGACCGCGTACGTGACGCTCGAACCCTGCTCGCACCAGGGCCGCACGCCGCCCTGCGCGGACGCGTTGATCGGCGCAGGCATCCGCCGCGTGGTCTATGCCATGCGCGATCCCGAACCCGAAAGTGGATGGCGGCGGCGCCGCGATGCTCGCGGCCGCCGGCATCGCCGTCGCGGGCGGCGTGCTCGAGGCCGAAGCGCGGGAGCTCAACCCGGGCTTCGTCTCGCGCATGACCCGCGGCCGGCCCTGGGTGACGGTCAAGCTCGCCGCCAGCCTCGACGGCGGCACGGCGCTGCCGGGCGGCGAGAGCCGCTGGATCACCGGCGAGGCCGCGCGCGAGGACGTGCAGCGCCTGCGCGCTCGCTCGTCGGCGGTGATGACCGGCAGCGGCACCGTGATCGCCGACGATCCGCGGCTCGATGTGCGCCTGCCCGGCGCGTCGCGCCAGCCATTGCGGGTCGTGCTCGATTCGAGCCTGCGCACGCCGGCCACGGCGCGAATCCTCGCGCCTCCGGGCCGGGCGCTGGTCCTGTGCACCGATTTCGATGCCGGCCGGGCGCAGGCCCTTCGGGCCGCCGGCGCCGAGGTCGCCACGGTCGCGGCCTGCAGCGGCGGCGTCGACCTGCAGGCGGCGCTCGCGCTCCTCGCGGCCCGCGAAGTGAACGAACTCCTGGTCGAATGCGGCGCCGGGCTCGCCGGGGCCATGCTCGCCGCGGGACTGGTGGACGAGCTGCTCATCTACGTCGCGCCGACGCTGCTCGGCCGCGGCGCGCGCAGGTTCGCCGACCTGGAGTCGCCCGCCTCGATGGCGGAGCGCCTGCAGTTTTCAATCGTCGAGCGCCAGGATGTCGGCGATGACCTCCTGCTGCGGCTGCGGCCCCGGCGCTGACGGCCATGTTCACCGGGATCGTCACGTCCGTGGGAACGGTCACCGCAGTCGGCGACGGCGAAGACGCGCGCCGGATCGCTGTGGAGACGGGCGGGTTGTCGACCGACGCATGGCGGATCGGCGACAGCATCGCGGTCTCCGGCGTCTGCCTCACTGCCGTGGCGATCGCGCCGGGCCGCTTCGAGGCCGACCTTTCGGGCGAGACGCTGGCGCGCACGACGCTCGCGCGCGCCGCGCCCGGCAGCCGCGTGAATCTCGAGGCGGCGCTGCCGGCCGGAGGCGCGCTGGGCGGCCATCTCGTCACCGGTCACGTGGACGGCATCGCGACCGTGCGCGGGAGCCGGGAGCAGGGCGGCGCGGTCATCGCTGCGGTCGAGGCGCCCGCCGAGCTGCTGCGTTTCATCGCCGCCAAGGGCTCGGTGGCGCTGGACGGCGTGAGCCTGACCGTCGGCGCGCTGCGCGGGGCCGTCTTCGATGTCCACCTGGTGCCGCACACGCGGGCTGCGACGACGCTCGCAACGCTGGCTCCGGGCCGGGCGCTCAACCTCGAGGTCGACCTGCTCGCCCGCTACCTCGACCGGCTGCTCGAAGCGCGGGCCACGCGATGAACACCACCGAGGAACTGCTGGCGGAGCTGCGCGCCGGGCGCATGGTCGTCGTGATGGACGACGAGGACCGCGAGAACGAGGGCGACCTGTTGATCGCGGCGGCGCGCGCGCGCGCCGAGGACATCAACTTCATGGCGCGCCACGGGCGCGGCCTGATCTGCCTCACACTGACCGAGGAGCGCTGCCGGGCGCTGCGGCTCCCGCTCATGGTGCGCGAGGCGCAAGACCGGCACGGCACCAACTTCACGGTCAGCATCGAGGCGGCGCAGGGCGTGACGACCGGAATCTCGGCGCAGGACCGGGCGCACACGGTGCGGACCGCGGTCGCAGCCGGCGCGCAGGCCGGAGGACCTGCGCCAGCCGGGGCACGTATTTCCCCTGATGGCGCGCCCCGGCGGCGTGCTGACCCGCGCCGGCCACACCGAGGCCGGCTGCGACCTCGCGCGGCTCGCGGGCTTCGAGCCGGCGGCGGTGATCGTCGAGGTGCTGAACGAGGACGGCTCGATGGCGCGCCGCCCGGACCTCGAGCGCTTCGCCGCGGAGCACGGCCTCGCGATCGGCACGATCGCGGACCTCATCCGCTACCGCCTCAGCAAGGAAAGCTCGATCCAATGCGTCGCGGACCGCGCCGTCGAGACCGAGTCGGGCGCTTTCCGCATGCGCTGGTACGTCGACCGCGTATATGGCCGGCTGCATGTCGCGCTCGTGTGCGGCACGCCGGGCGCGGCGCCGCCGCTCGTGCGCGTGCACCTGCGCGACACGGCGCGCGACCTGATCGGGATCCGCGGCGAGCACGCGGGCTGGACGCTCGGCGCGGCCTTGCGCCGGGTTGCGCGCGAGCCGCACGGCATCGTCGTCGTGCTGCGGCCCGAGGAGTCCCCGCAGGACATCATCGGCGCCGGCGCGCGCGAGGCGGACGCGGATACGGATGCGGACGCGGCCGAGGGCGCGGTGCTGCGGACCTACGGCATCGGCGCACAGATCCTGCGCGACCTCGGCGTCACCCGCATGCGCGTGCTGTCCGCGCCGAAGCAGCTGCTGGGCATCGCCGCATTCGGACTCGAGATCGAGGGCTACGAGGAGTGAGCGCGCAAGCGCCTGATATACTCGCGGGGTGGACGCGATTCGCACCGTCGAGGGCGACCTGCGGGTCGGCAAGCTCCGCATCGCGCTGGTAGCCGCGCGCTTCAACGCCGGCGTCGTCGACCGCCTCGTGCAGGGCGCGCTGGATGCGCTGCTCGCGCACGGTGCCGAGCCCGCGTCGCTCGAGCTGGTGCGCGTGCCGGGCGCCTTCGACCTGCCCGCCGTCGCGCGCCGCATCGCCGAGTCGGGGCGCTGCGATGCGATCGTGGCGCTCGGGGCGGTGATCCGCGGCGAGACCGCCCACTTCGATTACGTTGCCGGCGAGTGCGCCGCGGGGCTCGCGCGCGTCGCGAGCGACACCGGCGTGCCGGTCGCCTTCGGCGTCCTGACGACCGAGGACGAGGCGCAGGCGATGGACCGCGCGGGCGGGCGCGAAGGCAACAAGGGCGCGGACGCCGCGCTCGCGGCGGTCGAGCTCGCGAGCCTCATGCGCAAGCTGGGCGCCTTGTGACCGCGCGGCGCGCACGCAACGCGCTCCACGCCCCCTCGGCAGGACTTCCCTAGTGGGCGCCCCCGGCCGCGAACCCGTGCGCGCGCGCGGCGCCGCGCGCAAGCTGCTGGTCCAGGCGCTGTACCAGTGGCAGCTCGGGCGGCAGGCGCCGGCGGAGCTGGTGGCCCAGTTCGCGGCGTCGCCGGACTACGGTCGCGTGGACCGCGATTACTTCCGCGAGGCCATCACCGCGATCTGCGCCGGGCACGCCGGCATCGACGAGGAACTCGGCCGCCATTCCGACATCCCGCCCGAACGCCTCGACCCGGTCGAGCACGCGATCCTCGCCCTCGGACTGTGGGAACTCATGTCCCGGCCCGAGGTTCCATACCGGGTGGTGATCAACGAAGGCATCGAACTGGCCAAGCGTTTCGGCGCGACCGACGGATACCGCTACGTGAACGCGGTCCTGGACCGCGCCTCGCGCGCGCACCGCGGCGCCGAGCGCGGCGAAGTCGCCTGAGCGCCGTGACGGGCGGCGAATTCGGGCTGATCGGGCGCCATTTCACCCTTCGCGGTGCGCGCCGCGGGGACGTGATCGAGGCAGTCGGCGACGACGCCGCCCTGGTCGCGGCCCCGGCCGGGGCCGCGCTCGCACTGGCCCTTGACACCATCGTCGCCGGCGTCCACTTCCCGGAACGCTTCGACGCCCGCTACGTCGGCCATCGTGCGCTGGCGGTCAACCTGTCCGACCTCGCGGCCATGGGCGCGGAGCCCGCCTGGGCGCTCCTCGGCATCACGCTGCCCGGCGTCGACGAGCCCTGGCTTTCCGGCTTCTCGGCGGGATTCGATGCGCTGGCGCGGCGCCACGACGTCGCGCTGGTCGGCGGCGACACGACGCGCGGGCCGCTCACGGTCACGGTGACGCTGGCGGGAACGGTGCCGCCGGGCCTGGCGCTGCGCCGCTCCGGTGCGCGCGCGGGCGACGACCTCTGGGTCAGCGGCACGCCCGGCGACGCGGCGGCCGGGCTCGCCGTCCTCGAGGGCCGCCTGCCGGCGCAGGGCCGCGCGCGCGAGGCGCTGCTCGCCCGGTTCCAGCTTCCGCAGGCGCGGGTCGCGCTCGGCATCGCCCTGCGCGGGATCGCGACCGCCTGCATCGACGTCTCCGACGGGCTGGCCGGCGATCTCGCAAAGCTGTGCACGGCGGGCGGCGTCGGCGCCGACGTCGAAAGCCGGGAATTGCCGCTGTCGGCCGGGCTCTGCTCGGTCGCGACGCGCGAGGCGCGGCTCGGCTTTGCGCTGGGCGGCGGCGACGACTACGAGCTCCTGTTCACGGCGGACCCGGGCGAGCGGGCCCGGCTGGCGGCGCTCGACGCCGGCGTCATCCTCAAGCGCATCGGCGCGATCTCCGGGACGCCGGGCGTGCGCATCGACGGCGCGCCGCCGGGGCGAGACGCCGGTCACGGTTTCGACCACTTCACAGCGCGCCCGGCGGGCCCCGGGTGAAGCGCGATCCGGTTCACGGTTCCGCCGGTTTTGACGAAATATCCTCCCACGGTATCCGGTGACACCCGTGTGCCGGACTTCCGCTGGAGGAGCCGGCCATCGCTACCGCAACCGTGCCGACGATCATGCGGCCCGCCGACGGCTCGGCCGGCCTCGGCGAGCAGATCGGCAAGTACGAGGTGATCCGCGAAGTCGGGCGCGGGTCGACCGGCACCGTCTACCTCTCGCACGATCCTTACTACGGCCGCGACATCGCGATCAAGGCCTACCGCATCGCGGGCGACGACGACCCGGCGCGAGCCAAGGTCGCGCGCAAGATGTTCCTGTCCGAGGCGCACATGGTCGGGATGCTTCAGCACCCGAACATCATGCCGATCTACGACGCGGGCGAGGAGAAGGGCTACTACTACGTCGTCACCGAGTTCATCCACGGCGCGCGCACGCTCGCCGCCTACACGCGGCCCGACAACCTGCTGCCGGTCGAGGACGTCCTGACGCTGACGTTCAAGTGCGCCAAGGCGCTGCACTACGCGCATTCGCGCGGCGTGATCCATCGCGACATCAAGCCGAGCAACCTGATGCTGACGACCGACAGCGACCTGCGCCTGATCGATTTCGGCATCGCGTTGCACAACGACGCCGATTTCTCGCGCATCGAGGGCATTGCCGGCAGCCCGAGCTACATGTCGCCCGAGCAGGTGCAATCGCTCGACCTGACCAACCATTCCGACATCTATTCGCTCGGCGCGGTCATGTACGAGCTGCTCACGGGACACCGGCCGTTCCGTGCCGGCGCGCTCGCGAAGCTGCTGCACCAGATCGTCTACGCGACGCCCCCGCCCATGCTTTCGCTCCGCCCGGACCTGCCGCCCGAGATCGAGAACCTGGTGGCGATGGCGATGCACAAGGAACCGGAGAAGCGCTACCCGAACGGCGCGGAGTTCGCGAACGCGATCGCCCGCGTGCACGCGCAGCAGCGCAAGGAGACCGGCCGCAGCGACCGCCAGGAGCACTTCAACCTGCTGCGGCGACTCAAGTTCTTCCACGATTTTTCGGCGGGCGAGATCTGGGAGGTGCTGCGCGCGGGCACCTGGCAGGCGCACGCGCGCGGCGACGAAATCGTGCGCGCGGGCGGCATCGACGACCGCTTCTACGTGATCGTCAGCGGCAGCTGCACGGTAGAGCGCGACGGCAAGATGGTGGGCCGGCTCGAGGCCGGTGACTGCTTCGGGGAAACGAGCTACCTGCGCGGGGCCAAGCGGCAGGCTGCCGTCTTCGCCGGCGACGGCGTCACGATCCTGCGCGTCAGCTCGACGCTGCTCGAGCAGGCCTCGTCGGCCTGCCAGCTGCGCTTCAACAAGGTCTTCCTGAAGTCCCTGATCTCGCGCCTGCAGAACGGCGAATCCCGCACCGTCAGCTGACCTGCAATCCTTCCGGCGGTGGTATGCGCACGGCGATCGCCCGCGCGCGGGTCGGACGCTGCGGCTCGCGCGCCGACAGGGACGGCCGGGGGTCCCGAGCGAGCGAATAAGTTCGGGCTGAGCGAGCGAGGGAGCCCCGGCCGGCCGATAGTCGGCGCGCGAGCAACAGGGATCGGCGCCAGCTCTCGGCTTAAACCGCCGGGGCGTCCTTGTCGCGCTCGATGCGAGCGTAGGCCGAGTGATTGTGGATCGACTCGAAGTTCTCGGCCTCGATGACGTAGGAACGGATGCGCTCGTCGGCGTTCAACCGCGTCGCGATGTCGCGGACGATGTCCTCGACGAACTTGGGGTTGTCGTAGGCGCGCTCGGTCACGAACTTCTCGTCCGGCCGCTTCAGGATCCCGTAGAGCTCGCAGCTCGCCTCCGCCTCGGCGACCTCGATCAGTTCCTCGAGCCACACGTGCTCGCGGATCTTCGCGGACAGCGTCAGGTGCGAACGCTGGTTGTGCGCCCCGTAGTCGGAGATCTGCTTGGAGCAGGGGCAGAGGCTGGTCACCGGGACCAGCACCTTGAGCCAGGTCTCGACCGCGCCGTCCTTGATCTTGGCGGCGAGCGTCGCGCGGTAGTCCAGCAGGCTCTGCACGCCGGTGACCGGCGCCTTCTTCATGATGAAGTAGGGAAAGGTCATCTCGAGATGGCCGGCCTGCGAGTCCAGCCGGCTGGTCATGTCGGCCAGCATGCGGTTGAACGACTCGACCGAGATCTCGCGCTCGTGCTCGTTCAGGATCTCGACGAAGCGGGACATGTGCGTGCCCTTGAAGTTGTGGGGCAGGTGCACGTACATGTTGAAGTTCGCGATCGTGTGCTGCTCGCCACCCGCGCGGTCCTTGACCCGCACCGGGTGATAGATGTCCTTGATGCCGACCCGGTCGATCGGGATCCGGCGCGTGTCCGCGCGACCCTGCACGTCCTCGATGATCGGGGCGATACTCGCCCCCGCGCTGTTCGCGTTCATGGCGAAATCATACCATATTGGTCCTGATTAACCGGCGGGAAGCGCGCGCAAGGCGCCCTGTGCGCGCCAGAAACGCTCGACCGACGCGCGCACGGAGGCGGGGTCGAGGCCGGTCGCCTCCAGGTTGTCCTCGCGCGAGCCGTGCTCGACGAAACCGTCCGGCACGCCGACCTGCAGCACGGGCATCACGATGCCGGCGCGTTGCAGGACCTCGAGCACGGCCGAGCCGGCGCCTCCCGCGACGACATTTTCCTCGAGCGTGACGAGGGCGCGGTGACTCGCGGCGATTTCCGCGATCATCGCCTCGTCGACCGGCTTCACGAAGCGCATGTTGACGAGAGTCGCGTCGAGCGCCTCGGCGGCGGGTGCCGCCGCGTTCACCATGGTGCCGAAGGCGAGCAGCGCGAGGCCGCTGCCGCCGCGCCGTCGCAGTTCCGCGCGTCCGACCGGCAGCGCCCGCATGGTCTTCTCGATCGCGACGCCGGGACCGCGACCGCGCGGGTAGCGCACCGCCGCCGGCAGGTCGAGCATGCCCGCCGTGTACAGCATCTGCCGGCACTCGTTCTCGTCCGCCGGCGCCATCACCACCATGTTCGGAACGCAGCGCAGGAATGTCAGGTCGAATATGCCCTGGTGTGTCGCGCCGTCGCCGCCGACCAGGCCGGCGCGATCGATCGCGAACACGACCGGCAGCCGTTGCAGCGCGACGTCGTGGATCAGCTGGTCGTAGCCGCGCTGCAGGAAGGTCGAATAGATCGCGACCACGGGCCGCATGCCGTCGCAGGCGAGGCCGGCCGCGAGCGTGACCGCGTGCTGCTCGGCGATCGCGACGTCGAAATAGCGTTCGGGAAAGCGCCTTTCGAATTCCACCAGTCCGGAACCCTCGCGCATCGCCGGCGTGATGCCGACGAAGCGCCCGTCCTGCTCCGGCCATGTCGCACAGCCATTCGCCGAAGACCTGCGAATAGGTCGGTCCCGCGGCGATTTCCTTGTGGAGCGTGCCGCTCGCCGGGTCATAGGGGCCCGGGCCGTGCCACTTGATCGGGTCGGCCTCGGCCGGCGCGTAGCCCTTGCCCTTCTGCGTGACGACGTGCAGGAACTGCGGGCCGGGGAGGTTGCGCATGTTGCCGAGCGTCGCGACCAGCGCGTCGACGTCGTGGCCGTCGATAGGGCCGATGTAGTTGAAGCCCATCTCCTCGAACAGCGTGCCCGGCAGCACCATGCCCTTCGCGTGCACTTCGGAGCGCCGCGCGAGTTCCCAGGCAGTCGGCACCTTGCGCAGCACCTTCTTGCCGCCGTCGCGCAGGTGCGCGTACATGCGGCCCGAGAGCAGCCGCGCGAAGTAGTTCGACAGCGCGCCGACGTTCTCGGAGATCGACATGTCGTTGTCGTTCAGCACGACCAGCAGGTCGACGTCCATGCCGCCCGCGTGGTTCAGCGCCTCCAAGGCGAGCCCGGCGCTCATCGCGCCGTCGCCGATCACGGCGACCACGCGCCGATCGCTGCGCGTCAGGCGGTTCGCGAGCGCCATGCCGAGCGCCGCGCTGATCGAGGTACTCGAATGGCCGACGCCGAAACTGTCGTAGACGCTCTCCGCACGCGCCGGGAAAGGCGCGAGGCCGCCGCGCTGCTTGATGCTCGAGAGCCGCCGGCGGCGGCCGGTCAGCACCTTGTGCGGGTACGCCTGGTGGCCCACGTCCCAGATCAGCCGGTCATAGGGCGTGTCGAAGACGTAGTGAAGCGCGACCGCGAGCTCGACCGTGCCGAGGCCGGCCGCAAGGTGGCCGCCCATCTGGCCGACGGTTTCGATGAGGTACTGGCGCAGCTCGTCCGAGAGGGCGCGCAGGTCGCCGCGCGCCAGTGCCCGCAGGTCGGCCGGCGTCTCGATCGTGGCGAGCAGGCCCTGGGGCACTTCGTCACCCATGGCGGGAGTCTACTGGAGCGGGGGACGGCGGCAAACGCGGGCCTCGACCGGTTGCGCTAGCGACCGCGCCCGACCAGATCGGCGGCAAAATCCGTGAGCCGTTCCGCCTCCGGGCCAAAGCCGGCGAGCGCCGCGATGCCTTCGTCCGCCAGTTCTGCCGAGCGCGCCCGCGCGGCGGCGACGCCCGCAACCGCGGGATACGTGGGCTTGCCGCGCAGCGCGTCGGCACCTGCGAACTTGCCGGTCACGGCGGGGTCGCCGAGGACGTCAAGCAGGTCATCCACGATCTGGAAGCACAGGCCGATTGCGCACCCGTAGCGGTCGAGCGCTTCGCGGCGCGCAGCCGGCAGGCGGGGACTCGCGGCGCAGGCCATCAGCACCGATGCGCGGATCAGCGCGCCGGTCTTGAGCCCGTGCATCGCCTCGATCTGGCGCGGCTCGAGCCGCTGCCCGGTGGCCGCGAGGTCCATCGCCTGGCCGCCCGCCATGCCGGCCGTGCCGCTGGCGCGCGCGAGCAGCCGGATCATCTCGATCCGGGCGGAGTCGCCGACCCCCGGCATCGGCGCGTCGGCAAGCAGGTCGAAGGCGAGCACCTGCAGGGCATCGCCGGCGAGGATGGCGGTCGCCTCGCCGAAGGCGCGATGCGTCGTCGGGCGCCCGCGGCGCAAGTCGTCGTCGTCCATCGCCGGCAGGTCGTCGTGCACGAGCGAATAGGCGTGAATCAGCTCGACCGCGGCGGCCGGCGCGTCGAGCGCCTCGGGCGCTACGCCGATCGCGTGCCCGGCGGCATAGACGAGGAGCGGCCTGATCCGCTTGCCCTCGCCGAGGGCGGCATAGCGCATGGCGGCGTGCAGTCGCGCGGGCTCCAGGCTCGCGGCGGGAAGGGCGCCGCGCAACACCGCCTCCACGCGCTCGCGGCAGCCCGGCTGCCAGCCGGCGGCTCGGGTGCTTGCGTCCATCAGCGCGCCCTCAGGCTTCGTCCGGCGGCTCGAAGTCCTGCACGACGGCCTCGCCGCCGGCGCCTTTCGCGAGCACGCGGATCTTGTGCTCGGCCTGCGCCAGCGCTTTCTGGCAGACGCGCGTCAGCGCGACGCCGCGCTCGAACTGGCGCAGCGATTCCTCGAGCGGCAGCTCGCCCTGCTCGAGCCGCGCGACGATCGCCTCGAGTTCGGCAAGCGAGGCCTCGAAGTCGGGTGTGGCCTGTTTCTGTCGCGTCACGCGTTCTCTGCCCGCGCCGGATGGCGCTGGCAGTGTACTTCACGGGTCGCGACGCGGCGACCTCGAATGAATTGCGCCCGTTCCGGCGGCTGCTAGAATCGCCGCGCCGGCGGCCTGGCCGGCCCTGCCAAAAGGCCCGCATGGCGAAGACCTATAACGCATCGGACATCGAAGTCCTCGAGGGCCTCGAGCCGGTCCGTCGCCGTCCGGGCATGTATACCGACACCAGGAGTCCCAACCACCTCGTGCACGAGGTGGTCGACAACAGCGTCGACGAGGCGCTGTCCGGTCACTGCAAGCGCATCGACGTCACCGTGCACAAGGACGGCTCGGTCTCGGTCGAGGACGACGGGCGCGGCATGCCGGTCGACATTCATCCGAAGGAAAAGGTGAGCGGCGTCGAGCTGATCCTGACCCGCCTGCACGCCGGCGGCAAGTTCTCGGAAAAGAACTACGAGAGCGCCGGCGGCCTGCACGGCGTCGGCGTCTCGGTGGTCAACGCGCTCTCTAAGCACCTCGAGTGCAACGTCCGCCGCGACGGGCGCGAGTGGAACATCGGCTTCAAGAACGGCAAGGTCTTCTCCAGGCTCGAGGCCGTGGGCACGGCCAGGCGCGGCCAGACCGGAACCACGGTCCGGTTCTGGCCGGATCCGGGGTATTTCGACTCGCCGAACATCTCGGTGCCGCGGCTCAAGCACGTGCTGAAGGCGAAAGCCGTGCTGTGCCCGGGCCTCAAGGTCACGCTGACCGCCGAGGCGAGCGGCGAGACGGACGAGTGGTATTTCACCGGCGACCTGGGCGTGTACCTGGTCGAGCAGCTCGGCGCTGCGGAGCGACTGCCCGAGGAGCCCTACACCGGCCACGTGAAGGGCGGCAGCGAAAGCGCGGACTGGGCCCTGTGCTGGGCGCCCGACGCGCAGGCGCCGGTCTCCGAGAGCTACGTGAACCTGATCCCGACCCCGGAGGGCGGCACGCACGTCAATGGCCTGCGCTCCGGCGTCACCGACGCGGTGCGCGAATTCTGCGAATTCAGGAACCTGGTGCCGCGCGGCCTGAAGCTCGCGCCCGAGGACGTCTGGAGCGGCGTCGCGTTCGTGCTCTCGGTGCGCATGCAGAATCCGCAGTTCGCCGGCCAGACGAAAGAAAGGCTTTCCTCGCGCGAGTCGGCGGCTTTCGTCTCGGGCGTGGTGAAGGACGCTTTCGCGCTCTGGCTCAACCAGCACCCGGAATCCGGCGAGCGGATCGCCCAGTTCGCCATCGGAAACGCCCAGGAACGCACCAAGGCCGCCGCGCGCGTGACGCGCAAGCGCATCACGAGCGGGCCGGCGCTGCCGGGCAAGCTCGCCGACTGCACGCTGCAGGAGCCGGAGCGTTGCGAGCTGTTCCTGGTGGAAGGCGACTCCGCGGGCGGTTCGGCCAAGCAGGCGCGCGACCGCTCGTTCCAGGCGGTGATGCCGCTGCGCGGGAAGATCCTGAATACCTGGGAGGTCGAGGCGGCCGACGTCCTGGCCTCGCAGGAAGTGCACGACATCACGGTAGCGCTCGGCGTCGACGCGGGCTCGGCCGACCTTTCGGGCCTGCGCTACCACAAGGTCTGCATCCTCGCCGACGCGGACTCCGACGGTGCGCACATCGCGACGCTGCTGTGCGCGCTTTTCCTGCGGCACTTTCGCCCGCTGGTGCTCGCGGGACACGTGTACGTCGCCATGCCGCCGCTGTTTCGCATCGACGTGGGCAAGCACGTCTATTACGCGCTCGGCGAGCATGACAAGGCCGGCGTGCTCGATCGCATCCAGGCCGAGGGAATCCGCGGCAAGCCGGTCATCACGCGCTTCAAGGGCCTCGGCGAGATGAGCCCGTTGCAGCTGCGGGAGACGACGATGGCGCCCGATACGCGCCGCCTGGTCCAGCTCACGGTGGAAGCGAAGGATGGCGCCGACCAGGTGCTCGACATGCTGCTGGCGAAGAAGCGGGCGGCCGACCGGCGCGAGTGGCTCGAGACCAAGGGCAACCTGGCGAGCGTCGAATGAAAGGACAACCGCCGCTCGACTTCGAAGGCATCGAGAAGCAGCCGTTGCGGCTCTTTACCGAGAAGGCCTATCTCGACTACTCGATGTACGTGATCCTCGATCGTGCGCTGCCGCAACTCGCGGACGGCCTGAAGCCGGTGCAGCGACGGATCATCTATGCGATGAGCGAGCTCGGGCTCGCGGCCGGCGCCAAGCACAAGAAGTCCGCGCGCACGGTGGGCGACGTCATCGGCAAGTACCATCCGCACGGCGACTCGGCCTGCTACGAGGCCATGGTGCTGATGGCGCAGGACTTCTCGTACCGCTACCCGATCGTGGACGGGCAGGGGAACTGGGGCTCGACCGACGACCCGAAGTCGTTCGCGGCGATGCGCTACACCGAATCGCGGCTGCGCCCCTACGCGAACGTGCTGCTCGCCGAACTCGGCCAGGGCACGTCGGACTGGCAGCCGAATTTCGACGGCACGCTCGAGGAGCCGAAGCTGCTGCCGGCGCGGCTGCCGAACGTGCTGCTGAACGGCACGCAGGGCATCGCGGTCGGCATGGCGACCGACATTCCGCCGCACAACCTGCGCGAAGTGGCCGCCGCCTGCGTGCACCTGCTCGACAATCCGGACGCGACGCCCGGCGGAGCTCTGCAAGCACGTGCAAGGGCCGGATTTCCCCACCGGCGCCGAGATCGTGACGCCCAGGGCGGAGCTGCGCGCGATGTACAAGACCGGCAACGGCAGCTACCGGGCGCGTGCCGTCTACGAGATCGAGGACGGCGAGATCGTGATCACGGCGCTGCCGTACCAGGTCTCGGGCGCCAAGGTGCTCGAGCAGATCGCGGCGCAGATGCGCGCGAAGAAGCTGCCGATGGTCGAGGACCTGCGCGACGAGAGCGACCACGAGCACCCGACGCGGCTCGTCATCACGCCGCGCTCGAACCGCGTGGACGTCGAACAGCTGATGGCGCACCTGTTCGCGACCACCGACCTCGAGCGCAGCTACCGCGTCAACATCAACGTCATCGCGATGGACGGACGCCCGCGCGTCCTCGGGCTCAAGGAACTGCTCGAGGAGTGGCTCGGCTACCGCAAGGAGACGGTCAGGCGCCGCCTGCGCTACCGGCTCGACAAGGTGACGGCGCGGCTGCACATCCTCGACGGCCTGCTGATCGCGTTCCTGAACCTGGACGAGGTGATCCGCATCATGCGGCGCGAGGACGAGCCGAAGCCGGTCCTGATGAAGCGCTTCAAGCTGACCGACCTGCAGGCCGAGGCGATCCTCGAGACCAAGCTGCGCCACCTCGCGAAGCTCGAGGAGATGAAGATCCGCGGCGAGCAGAAGGAGCTCGCCGCCGAGCAGGAGCTGCTCGAGAAGACGCTGAAGAGCGCCGCGAGGCTCAACAAGCTGGTCCGCGACGAGATCGAGGCCGACGCGAAGCAGTACGGCGATGCGCGCCGCACGAAGATCGTCGAGCGCGCGGCGGCGCAGGCGATCTCGGAAGAGGAACTCGTCACCGCCGAGCCCGTGACCGTCGTGCTGTCGACGCTCGGCTGGGTGCGCCAGGCGCGCGGGCACGACGTCGACCCGACCGCGCTTTCCTACAAGCCGGGCGACGCATTCCAGGCGGCGGCGCGCGGCCGCAGCACGCAGCCCGCCGTGTTCATCGACTCGACCGGCCGCGCCTACTCGCTGCCGGCGCACACGCTGCCTTCGGCGCGCGGCCAGGGCGAGCCGCTCTCGGGCCGGCTCGATCCGCCGGAAGGCGCGACCTTTGCCGCCGTCGCGATCGGCGAGCCGGACGACCGGTGGCTGCTCGCCTGCGATGCCGGCCACGGCTTCATCGCGCGCCTCGGCGCGCTCACCGGACGCAACCGCGCCGGCAAGACGGTCTTCCGCCTGCCCGAGAATGCGAAGGTACTGCCGGCGTCGCCCGTGCCGGCCGGCGATGGCGCGCTGGTCGCCGCCGTCAACTCCGACGGGCGGCTGCTCGCGTTTCCCGTCGCGGACCTGCCGGAAATGGAGAAAGGCCGCGGCAACCTGATGTTCGGCATTCCCGGCAAGAAGTCGCGCGCAGGCGAGGAACTCATGGTCGCCGCGACCGTGGTCGCGCCGGGCCAGTCGCTCGTCGTTCACTGCGACGACCGCAGGATGACGCTGTCCTGGAAGGACCTCCAGGACCACCTCGGCTCCCGCGGCCAGAGAGGGGCGGTCCTGTCCCGCAATTACCGGAAAGTTACCCGCCTGACCGTCGAGTGACGTTCGCCGGGCCGGCGTGGCGGGCCGGGTTCCGAGCGAGCGAATGTCCGATCTTCTGAGCTCGCGAGGAATCCCGGCACGACGCAGTCGGCCGGACGCCGGCGATTCGCCAATCAGCCGAGCACGACCTCTTCCGGCGCGTTGACGAAATAGCCCTGGATGAACTCGACGCCGAGCTGCCAGAGCACCGCCATCGTGTTGGCGTCCTGCACCCGCTCGCCGATGGTGATCGCCTTGCACTTGCGGGCCAGCTCCACGACCGCCTTGACCCGTGCCTGCTTGTCCTGGTCCGCCGAGAGGCCCTGCATCAGCGCGCCGTGAATCTTCACGAAGTCGGGCCGCAGGTGGTTGAGGAGCTGCTCGGTATCGCGCCCCATGCCGAAGCCTTCCAGCGCGAAGCGGAAGCCGCGCTCCGCGAGCACCCTGTGCAACGCGACGACATCCTTGATCTGCTGCGCGGCAACGTCCTCGCGCACCTGGAACACGATGCGCGCCGGTTCGATCCGGACCTTCTTGAGGTTTTCCGCCAGCCAGGCCGAGAGACCCGGATCGGCGAGCGTGTCCTGCGACAGGCGGACGAACAGGGCGCCGGGCTTGCGCGCCGCGCAGAACGACATCGCGGCGCCGATTACCCAGCGGTCCACGTTCTTCATGAGGTCATTGCGCTCGGCGGCCGGCATGAACACCGACGGCAGCACTTCCTGGCCCTGCTCGTCCAGCATGCGCACGAGCACGTCGTACATGCCGAGGTCTTCGCCGACGAGGCTCGCGATCGGCTGCTGGACCAGCCGGAAGCGGTTCTCCATCAACGCCGCCTTGATCTGCTTCACCCACAGCCGGTCCTGGTCCTGCAGGCGCAGCATCATGCCCGTGTGCTCGAGCAGCTGGACGCGGTTGCCGCCGGCCTCGCGGCCCTGGCGGTGCGCCTTGAAGGCGTCCTCCGCAGGTCCTTCCGGCGTGCGCACCTCGGCGGGTACCGGCCCGAGGCCGACGGTGCAGGTCGTCGACAGTGACTTGGCGCCGGCCTGGAAAACCTCGGTCGCGACCTTGTGCACGACATGCTCGGACCAGGCCTCGACGTCCTGCGTATTGCCGCGTTCGACCAGCAGCATGAATCCGTGGCCGCCGAAGCGGCCTGCGAGGTCGCCGGGCTGGATCTGCTCGCGCAGCAGGCGGGCAAAGTCGCCGAGGAAGTCCTCGGCCATCAGGACCCCGAGTTCCTCGTGCAGCGCCTCGTACTTGTCAGGCTCGGCATAGACCACGCAACGCACGCCGCCCTTCGCCGGCTCGGCGAGCCGCGCACGGAGCTTCTCGATGAAATTGCGCCGGTGCAGGAAGCCCGTCGCCGGGTCGCTCTGCATCGCGTCCTCGAGCTTGCGCTCGTACTCGCCGGCGTCCGCGACCTTGGCGGGGACGACGACCTGCACGCAGGGTTCGCCGTCGAACTCGGCGCGCACGAGCTGGAATTCGAGCGACGGATGGTGGCCGCTCACGACCAGCGCCGAAGCGTGCAGCGTGTGGCCGGACCACTTGCCCTGCATGCAGGCGACGAGCGCGCCCTTGATGGCGGCATGGTCGTCGGGATCGAAGGCGTCCATGAGCGGCGTGCCGACGACGTCCTCGGGATTCGAGTAGCCGAACAGCGCGAGCCAGGCCGGGTTGGCGTCGACGATGATGCCTTCCTGCACCAGGGCGATCGCGTCGGTCGAGCCTTCCACGATGTGCTGGAGCTGCTTCTTCGCCTCGCGCGCGGACGCGAGCGTGGAGGAGAGCGCGCGTTCGAGCCGGTAAGTGCGCAGCTCCCTGCCGACGACCAGCTGCAGGCGGGGCACGTGCGCGAGCGTCACCGCGTCCTGGGCGCCGAGCGCGATCGCTTCCGCGACCACGCTCTCGTCCACCTGGTCGCGAACGATCAGCACCGGCACGTTCGGCGCGAAGCGCGCGCGGAAATCCATGGCGCTCGCGAGATCCACGATGCCCTCGTCGGCAAACAGCATGAGCATCTCGGCCGAGGCCTGCGTCAGGGCGTCGCCGAGGTCGCGGGCGTCCGGCAGCCAGGTCACGTGGACCGGGTGGCCGGCGTTGCGGAGTGCCTTGTTGATGGCCTCGACATTGTCCTGGCTGCGCGTCAGGGCAATCATCGGGACCGCGGCAGTTGGCTTCAAATCGGGCTCCGGAAACCGCGGGGGGAGTGCCGGCCGGATACTAACACCTTGAATTCGCCCAATTTCGCGACCCGCGTCATGCTCCGGACCGGGGTGGTCCACCCTGCGGGCAGCGGCTATGATACGCGCCCTTCCAGAACCACCCTCCCGGCCCCGGCCGGGCGCGGGCGAATCCAATGTCCAGCTACAGCACCAATGAATTTCGTTCCGGCCTCAAGATCCTGCTGGACAAGGACCCCTACTCGATCGTCGAGAACGAGTTCGTGAAGCCGGGCAAGGGCCAGGCCTTCAATCGCGTGCGGATCAAGAACCTGCGCACGGGTCGCGTGATCGAGCGAACTTTCAAGTCGGGCGATTCGGTCGAGGCGGCGGACGTCGTCGATGCCGACATGCAGTTCCTCTATGCCGACGGGCAGTTCTGGCATTTCATGAACCCCGAGTCGTTCGAGCAACTGGCAGCCGGCGAGACCGCGGTCGGCGATGCGGCGCAGTGGCTGAAGGACGGCACGGTCTGCATCGTGACGCTGTGGAACGGCCAGCCGCTCACGGTGACGCCGCCCGCGCACGTTGAGCTCAAGATCGTCGAGACCGACCCGGGCATGCGCGGCGATACCGTCACCGGCGGCACCAAGACGGCGAAACTCGAGACCGGCGCGGTCGTCAAGGTCCCGCTCTTCCTGAACCAGGGCGAAGTGGTCCGGGTCGACACCCGCAGTGCCGCCTACATCGCGCGGGCGAAGTAGCGGAGGGGACGGACCCCTTCAGCGGCGCGCAGTCACCTCCTGCGGGTCGACATTGCGCTGAAGGGGTCCGTCCCCTTCGAACCCGTCGATGCCTGCGAGGTGCCAGTCGCTGGCGGCCACGATTTTTCCGGCGAGCGCTTCCAGCAGTTTTGCATCGTCCGCCGTGAAGCGATCGCGATGCGGGCTGTCCAGGTCGAGCACGCCGACGAGACGTTCGCCCGCAACCAGCGGCACCACGATCTCGGAACGGGATGCGGCGTCGCAGGCGATGTGGCCCGGGAAAGCGTTAACGTCCGGCACGATCAGCGTCGCGCGCCGCGATGCCGACGTGCCGCAGGCACCCTGGCCCAGCGGGATGCGCACGCAAGCAACGCGACCCTGGAACGGCCCGACGACCAGGCCGCCGCCGCGCAGGAAATAAAAGCCCGCCCAGTTGAGTCCGGGCAGGAGTTCGTAGACCAGGGCAGCGGCGTTCGCGGCATTCGCCCAGGGATCACGCTCGCCGGCGAACGCCCCGTCGGCGAGCTGCAGCAAGTCCCCGGTATCGCCATTCGGAAACGTCATGCGCGGCCTCAGGCCCGGCCCGCCGGGAAGGCCATCGCCGACTCGAGCGCCGGCAGCCGCTGCGCCGCCATCACCAGCCGGTCGAAGCCGAGCGCCACGCCTGCGCAGTCCGGCAACCCGTGGGAAAGCGCGGCGAGCAGGCGCTCGTCGAGGGGATTGCACGCCTGGCCGCGTGCGGCGCGCCGCCGCAGGTCCTGTTCGAACCGCCGGCGCTGTTCCGTGGCGTCGCCGAGCTCGCGAAAGCCGTTCGCGAGCTCGAGGCCGTCCACGTACAGCTCGAAGCGCTCCGCGACCTGGGTGCCGTCCGCCTCGGTGCGCAGCTGCGCGAGCGCCGCCTGCGAGGCGGGATAGTCATTGACGAAGACCGGCGCATCGTGGCCGAGCCCGGGACCGACGACGGCGCCCATCAGCAGGTCGAGCCAGGCATCGCGGTCCCAGTCGTCGGCGCGCGCGGGTTCGATGCCGCGCTCCGCGAGCGCGGCGCGAATCGCCGCCGGTCCGGCGCTGCGGCAGTCGAGGCCGCAAGCCTCGCGGACCGCGCTGCGATAGCTGATCTCGCGGGTGGGCCCGAACTGCCGCAGTTCCGCGCAGGCGACGCGCAGCAGCCGGTCCACGTCGTGCTGCATCTCGCCGACGCCGTAGTCGAGCCGGTACCACTCGATCATCGTGAACTCCGGGTTGTGCAGCCGCCCGGCCTCGCCGTCGCGGAATACCGGACAGACCTGGTAGCAGTCGCCGAAGCCGGCCGCCAGCAGCCGCTTCATGGCGTACTCGGGCGAGGTCTGCAGGTAGCGGCGTCCCGCGCGCGCGTGGTCGGTCGCGATCGACTCGATCGCCGGGTCGCTGGCAGCCGCGCCGGAAAGGACGGGAGTGTGCACTTCCGCGACTTCCTGGGCCTCGAAATAGGCGCGGATCCGCGCCAGCATCGCGGCCCGCGCCTGCAGGACGTGCAGGCCTGCGCTCGGGCGCCAGCTGGCATCGCTCATCGCGCTGCCGCCAGGCGTTCGCCGACCCGCACGCGGCGGCCCGCGGCGATGCCGTCCTCGAGCGCGGGTCCCGCGGCGCCCCAGACCACGACTACGGTCGAGCCCATGTTGAACCAGCCGAGTTCGGCGCCCCGGTCCAGGGCAATGAGCGGGTCGTGGACCGGCAACTCGCGGATCCGGCCGCCGCCTTCGCCGCGGATCCTTCCGCACCACGCCAGACTCATGCTGCCGACGAAGAGGGCGCCGACGAGCACGACGGCCATCGGGCCCTGGGCCGTGTCAAAAACGCAGGCGATCCGCTCATTGCGCGTGAACAGGCCAGGAATGCTCGCCGCGGTCGCCGCATTGACGCTGAACAGGTCGCCGCGCACGTAGCGGGCAGCGCGCAGCGTGCCGGCGAGCGGCATGTGCACGCGATGGTAGTCGGGCGGTGCCAGGTAGATCGTCGCGAAGCTGCCGTCGGCAAACCCGGCGGCCAGCGCCGCATCGCCGCCGAGCAGCGCGGTCAGCGAATATTCGATGCCCTTTGCCTGCAGCAGCACGTCGCCGGCTATGTGCCCCGCCTGGCTCACGATGCCGTCCGCCGGGCACAGCATTGCGCCCGGATGTCGATCGAGCGAGCGCGCGCCGGCGCGCAGCCGCCGCGTGAAGAAGTCGTTGAAGGACAGGTAGCGCCCGGGATCGGGCTCGGCGGCCTCGGCCAGGTCGACGGGGTAGTGCGCGAGGAATGCGCGGATGAGGCCGGCTCGCAGGAAGCCGATGCGACTCTCGGCAATGCGTCCGACCAGCCAGGACAGCGCATTCTGCGGCAGCAGGTATTGCATCCCGATGAACGCTCGCTCGCCGAGGCTGCGCGGGTGCACGCGGCCCGCCGTCAATGCGCGGCGACGATGCGGCGGTAATCGCGCGCGATCGCCTGCGCATCGTGCGGCGCGCCGAACAATGCCGCGATGCGCGCCTCGGGATCCACCAGGAAGATCGCGGCCGAGTGGTCGACCGCATAGCTGCCGTCGGCCGCCGGTGGGCCGATGATGACCGCGACGCCCAGCGCCGCAGCGAGCGCATCGATCGCCTCGCGGCTGCCGGTCGCGCCGACGAAAGCCGGGTCGAAGTACTCGACATAGCGGCCGAGGACGTCCGGCGTGTCGCGGCCGGGATCCACGCTCACGAACACCACGGCCGGCGCATCGTCCCGGCGCGGGTCGCCGAGCGACTTGCGCACGGCGGCGAGCGTCGCGAGCGTCGTCGGGCAGACATCGGGGCAGTTCGTAAAGCCGAAGAACAGGAGGCTCCAGTGTCCGCGCAGCCGATCCGGCCCGAATGGCCTGCCGGCCTGGTCCACGAGCGAGAAGGCGGGGAGCGCGCGCGGCGCCTCGAAGAGCGTCGCGTGCTCGAGCTCGGGCGGACGGCCGTGCTCGCGCGCATACAGCCAGGCCGCCGCCACGCCGGCGAGGATGCCAGCGGCGACGACGGCGGCGGCGAGCGTTCGATTCATGGCCGCCAATTATCCCACGGCCGCGCGCCGGCCGGGCGGCGCCGGTTAGACTGCGGCTGATGACCGGCAGGACGCGCGGCAGCGCGCGATCGTTCAGGGACGTGGGGGCGCTGCTCGACTGGGCCGAGACGCGGCTCGCCCGCGCCCGGCTTCACTTCGGCCACGGCACCGACAATCCGCGCGACGACGCGGCTGCCCTCGTGTTCCACGCGCTCGGGCTCGCCCATGGAAGCGCGCCGGCGAGTTATCGTCTCGCCGTCGCGCCTGCCGGCGCCGCGCGCGCGACGGCGCTGGTCGAGCGGCGAATCCGCGAGCGCATCCCGTCCGCGTACCTGACCGGCGTCAGCTGGTTCGCCGGGCACGAGTTCCGCGTGACGCCGGACGTGCTGGTGCCGCGCTCGCCGATCGCCGAGCTGTGCGCCGCCGGTTTCGCGCCCTGGGTGGACCCGGCCCGGGTTCGGCGCGTGCTCGATATCGGCACCGGCTCCGGTTGCATCGCGATTGCGGCGGCGCTGGCCTTGCCGGGAGCGCGCGTCGACGCTACGGACATCTCCGGGAAGGCGCTTGCCGTCGCCCGCGCCAATGTGCGGCGTCACCGGCTGGGCCGCCGCATCCGCCTGCGGCGCGCCGACGTCTATGCCGGCCTCGGGAGCCGGCGCTACGATATCGTCGTGAGCAATCCGCCCTACGTGTCCGTTGCCGGCATGCGCCGGCTTTCGCGCGAACATCGCGCCGAACCCGCGACCGGCCTGCGCGCTGCGAAGGGCGGCCTCGCGATCGTCGAGCGCATCGTGGCGGGCGCGAAGCGCCATCTGTCTGCGGCCGGGATTCTTGTCGTCGAAGTCGGCCTCGCCGCGCCCCGGGTTCGGCGGCATTTCCGTCGGCTGCCGTTCACCTGGCTGGAATTCGAGCACGGGCATGCGGAAGTCTTCCTGTTGCACGCCGCGGACCTGCCGGGCTGATCCATGTCCGGCAACACCTTCGGCCGCTCTTTCTGCGTTACGACCTTTGGCGAAAGCCACGGCCCGGCGATCGGCGCCGTGATCGACGGCTGCCCGCCCGGACTCGCGCTGGCGGAATCGGACATCGAGGCGGATCTCGAACTGCGGCGCACCGGTCAGTCGAAGCACACGAGCCAGCGCCAGGAACCCGACCGGGTCCGGATCCTGTCCGGCGTCTTTGAAGGGAAGACGACGGGCACGCCCATCGGACTTCTCGTTGAGAACGTGGACGCGCGCGAGCGCGACTACGAAAAGATCAGGGACCGCTTCCGCCCCGGTCACGCGGATTACGCGTACCAGCAGAAATACGGCTTGCGCGACTACCGCGGCGGCGGGCGCGCCTCGGCCCGCGTCACGGTCGCGACCGTGGCGGCGGGGGCGATAGCCCGCAAGTACCTCGGCGAGCGGCTCGGCCTGACCGCTGCCGGCCACGTCTCGCAGATCGGGCCGCATCGCCTCGCCGGCACCGACCTGGCCGCGGCGCGCTCGAACCCGTTCTTCTGCGCGGAACCCGACAAGCTGCCGGTCCTCGAGGAATACCTGAAGCAGTTGCGCCGGGACGGCGACTCGATCGGCGCGCGGGTCACGGTGCGTGCGTGCGGCGTGCCGCCGGGGCTGGGGGAGCCCGTTTTCGACCGCCTGGATGCCGACATCGCCTGGGCGATGATGGGCATCAACGCGGCGAAAGCGGTCGAAATCGGCGACGGCGTCGCGGTCGCCGGCCAGCGCGGCTCGGAACACCGCGATGAGCTCACGCCCGATGGCTTTGCGTCCAATCACGCGGGAGGGACGCTCGGAGGCCTGAGTTCGGGGCAAGACCTGGTCGTGCACGTCTCGTTCAAGCCCGCCTCGAGCATCCAGGTTCCGGGACGCACCATCGACCTGGTCGGCCGGGCGACTGAAATCGTCACGACCGGCAGGCATGATCCCTGCGTCGGCCTGCGCGCCGTGCCGATCGTCGAAGCGATGCTGCTTCTCGTGCTGATGGATCACGTGCTCCGGCACCGTGCCCAGTGCGGCGACGTCACGTCCCCGACCCCGGTCATCACCCGCTGATAGCCAGCGAATCAACGCATTGCAGTCGGCCGCCGCCAGGCTGCCTGGGGGCCATATTGCGTGACGCGGGGCAAGATTTTGGTAAATACGGCGTGTAAGCTATAGTCCCAAAGGATCAGGGACTTGTGATCGGTTTCACACCCATTTCGCAAGCTCGCGGCCATCGTGTGCCGCGGCCTTGGGGAGTCACGATGAGCGGTAAATTGCGCGTCCTTATTTCGGCAATCTTGCTGACACCGGCGGCTGCCTGGGGCCTCGGACTCGGCGAGATCCGCCTCAACTCGGCGCTCAACCAGCCGCTTTCCGCCGAAATCGATCTCGTCGCCGCGACGCCCGAGGAACTCGCCGCGCTCGATGCGCACCTCGCCTCCCCGGAAGTGTTTGCGCGCTACGGACTCGACCGTCCGGCGTTCCTGGGGTCGCTCGATTTCACCGTCGGCCGCGGACAGGACGGCCGCGCGGTGCTGCTCGTGCGTTCGCGCGATGCGATCAGCGAGCCGTTCGTCTCCTTCCTGATAGACGTGAACTGGCCGCGCGGTCGGCTGCTGCGCGAGTACACGGTGCTGCTCGACCCGCCGTCCATGCTCGCGCCGGGCGAGGCGCCCGCAGCGGCCCCGATCGCGGCTCCGACCACCGCGCCGGCCGCGCCGGCGCGCGCGCCGCAACCGCCGCAGCCGGCTCCCCCCGCGGCCGCCGCGCAGGCCGCAGCGCCGTCCTACGACGAATCCACGTATACAGTCGCGCGCGGCGATACTCTCTACGGCATCGCCGGCTCGCTGGCGGGCGGCGACCGCCAGGCGATACAGCGCACGATGATTGCACTGTTCCGTGCGAATCCCGAGGCGTTCAGCGGCAACATCAACCAGCTGCGGGCCGGCGCGATCCTGCGCGTGCCTTCTGCAGGCGACGTCGCGAGCATCGGCTCCTCCGAAGCGGCGGGTGAGGTGAGCCGGCAAAACGCGGCCTGGCGCGCCGCCGGCGCGGGCGAGGAAGCCGCCCGGCTGAAGCTGGTGACGCCGCCGGAGGGCGAGACCGAAGCGGCCGGCGCGCCGCAGCCGAGCGGCCGCGTCGAGGGCCAGATCAATTCGCTCGAGAAGGATATTGCCGAGCAGAAGCGGCTCCTCGAGCTGCGTAACCAGGAACTCGCGGACCTGCAGCGCAAGCTCGCCGAGGCGCGCTCCCAGGAAGAGACCGCGCAGCAGGCGCCGCCGGCCGAGCCGACGCCGGCACAGCCGGAAGGCGAAACGGCAGTCGCGCCCGAAGACGACGTCTCGCGCCCCGCGCCGCCGCCGGTCGAGGCGAAGCCGAAGCCCGCGCAGCCCAAGCCGGCGCCGAAGGCTGCTGCGGAGTCGGGACCGTCGTTCATCGATACCCTGGCCGGTAACTGGAAGATCCTGATCGGCGGGGCGCTGCTGGTCTTGCTGGCGCTGTTTGCCTTCAACTTCGTGCGCCGCCGGCGCGATGCGGACGTGGACGGCGCGCTCAAGGGCTTCGACCTGCCGCCGAGCGCGCCCGTGCCGACCGAGACGATGCGCCTGCGCGCGCTCGCGACCGGCGATCGCACCGCGGAAATGCCGCGGCCGCCGATGTTCCAGGAAGAAGATGACGAGGACTCGGACATCGTCGTCGAGGAGCGCCCGATCGCGCGCCCGAGGACGGAAGCGCCGCGGGCGCCGGTCGGGCACGAGGAAACCATCAGCACCGAGGCGGCGCTCGACCTCGATACCGCCGATCCGCTCGCCGAGGCCGACTTCCACATGGCCTACGGCCTCTACGACCAGGCGGTCGATCTTGTGCGCATGGCCCTGCAGAAGGATCCCGCGCGCAACGACCTCAAGCTGAAGCTCGCCGAGATTCATTTCGTCGCGGGCGACACCAACCAGTTCCTGACCGTCGCGCGCGACCTCAAGAAGACGCTGGGCGCTGGCGGCGACTGGGACCGCATCGTCATCATGGGCCGCCAGCTCGCTCCGGACGAGCCGATGTTTGCCGGGGCGGTGCAGGATGCGAGCGTCGACCTGTCCCTCGAGGGAGGCGACAACCTCGTCGACCTCGACTTGCTCTCGACGCCTGACGGCGACGAGGGACTCGACCTCGATCTCGGCAAGGTGGCGGCGGCTTCGGCCGAGGCGGAGGCGACCGGCGAGAACACCGCGCTCGAGTTCGACCTGTCCGAGACCTCGTCGAAGTTCAGCACGACGCAGGAAATCAGCGGCCGCGAGGGCGGCGGCACGGTCGAGATGCCGACCCTGGAGTTGCCGTCGTCCGAGACGCCGACCGTCGAGACGCCCGCGCTCAAGGCGAACCAGGCCGCGCGCGACCGGATGCAGCCCGCGACCGCGGACTCGACCGCCGAAATGGCCATCGACGACCTCGGGCTCGACCTCGGCAACCTCGACAACCTGCCTGACATCGACGACGCGACCGCGATCGCGACCGGCGTGCACGAAGACCTGACCGAGATCGCGCACCACACCGAGACCGAGGTGCTGCCGCGCGACGACGGGCAGGACAGCGACGAGACCGCGCTGATGCCGGAAGGCGGCAGCGAGACGGCGGTGCTTCCGAAGATCGACTTCGGCGAGATCGACCTCGACGTCGGCGGCGCGGCGGACGCGCCGGACGACTCCCCGACGACGCGCGACACGCTGAAGACGGAGCAGATGCCGCAGCTCTCGAACCTCGAGCCGGTCACGATGAGCGAGGTCGGCACGAAGCTCGACCTGGCGCGCGCCTACATGGACATGGGCGACCCTGACGGCGCCCGCAACATCCTGCAGGAAGTGCTGGCCGAGGGCAGCGCTTCGCAGAAGCAGGAAGCGCGCCGCCTGATCGACTCCCTGCCGGGAGCGTGAGCGACGCCGGTCCGACGCGGCGACTTGCCGTCGGCATCGAGTACGACGGCACGCGCTACGCCGGCTGGCAGCAGCAGCCCGACCTGCTGACGCTCCAGGACGCGGTCCAGAAGGCGCTGTCCGCCGTCGCGGACCATCCGGTCAAGGTCACCGCGGCTGGCCGCACCGACGCCGGCGTACATGCCTGCGCCCAGGTCGCGCATTTCGACACGGAAGCCCGCAGGCCGGTGCGCGGCTGGGTGCTCGGCGCGAACAGCCACCTGCCGCCCGACATCTCGATCAACTGGGCGCTCGAGGTCGAGCGATCCTTCCATGCCCGGCACACGGCGCAGGGACGCAGCTATCGCTACTGCATGTTGCGGCGCGCGACGCGTCCCGGCGATCCTGCGCGACCGGGTGTGCTGGATCCGCTCGCCGCTCAACGTCGAGGCAATGCACGAGGCCGCACAGGCGCTGGTCGGCGAGCACGACTTCACCTCGTTCCGCGCCGTGGAGTGCCAGTCGACGACGGCGATGCGCCACGTGGACGCGGTCTCGGTGAAGGGCGACGGTGCGCTGGTCGTGATCGAGATCAGCGCGAACGCCTATTTGCACCACATGGTGCGCAATATCGCCGGCTCGCTGCTCATGGTCGGCGCCGGCGAGCGGCCCGCCGGCTGGATCGCGGAGACCCTGGCCGCCCGCGACCGGACCCGCGCCGGGATCACGGCGCCGGCGAGCGGCCTCTATCTCTGGGCCGTGCGCTACCCGAAGTCCCTGCAGATCCCCGACGCCGTCCATGCGCGGCCATGGGCTATGATCGCGGGGCTCCCCGGGGATTAGGAACCCCAGATGACCTGGTTCGAGAAGATCATCCCGTCGCGGATCAAGACGGAGCGCCGCACGCGCTCGGTTCCCGAAGGCCTGTGGATGAAGTGCCCGGCCTGCGACTCGGTGCTCTATCGGCCGGAGGTGGAGCGCAACCTCCAGGTCTGCCCCAAGTGCGCGCACCACATGCGCATCGGCGCGCGCGAGCGGCTGACGCAGTTCCTCGATCCCGGGAGCACGGTGGAGATCGGCGCCGACGTGCATGCCCGAGGATCCGCTGCGCTTCCGCGACACGAAACGCTATCGCGACCGGCTTGCCGCGGCGCAGAAAGCGGTCGGGCGAGCGTGATGCGCTCGTCGTGATGAGCGGGACGCTCGAGGGCATCGCGGTCGTTGCCGGCGCCTTCGAGTTCTCGTTCATGGGCGGCTCCATGGGCTCGGTCGTCGGCGAGCGGTTCGTGCGCGGGGTCGAGCACGCGATCGCGCACCGCACGCCGCTCGTGTGCTTTTCGGCGAGCGGCGGCGCCCGGATGCAGGAGGGGTTGCTGTCGCTGATGCAGATGGCGAAGACGAGTTCGGCGCTGGCGCGCGCTCGCGGCGGCGAGGCTCCCGTTCATTTCGGTGCAGACCGATCCGACGACCGGCGGCGTGTCGGCGAGCCTCGCGATGCTCGGGCGACGTGAACATCGCCGAGCCGCAAGGCGCTCATCGGCTTCGCCGGGCCGCGCGTGATCCAGCAGACCGTGCGCGAGACCCTGCCCGAGGGTTTCCAGCGCAGCGAGTTCCTGCTCGATCACGGCGCGATCGACATGATCCTCGACCGCCGCGACCTGCGCGATCGCATCGCCTCACTGCTCAGGATCCTGCTCGCCCGGCCCGCCGGCTTCGACCTGACCGCTGCGATTCCACGCGGTCGCCGACTGGCTCGCATGGCAGCAGGCGGCGCATCCCGTCGAGATCGACCCGGGACTCGAGCGCGTCGGCGAGGCCTGGCGTCGGCTCGGCCTGCCGTTTCCGGCGGCGGTCCTCACGGTCGGCGGCACCAACGGCAAGGGCTCGGTCGCGGCTTACCTCGACGCCATCCTGCGTGCCGCGGGCTACGACACCGGCCTGTTCACGTCGCCGCACCTCGTCCGGTACCACGAGCGCATCCATCTCGGCGGACGCGAGATCACGGACGCGGCGCTGCTGGCGGCGTTCGCCGAGATAGACGCGGCCCGCGGCGAACTGTCGCTCAGCTTTTTCGAATGGAACGCCCTGGCGGCGCTGGTGGCATTCGCGCGCGCGCCGGTCGACGTCGCGGTGCTCGAGGTCGGCATGGGCGGACGCCTCGATGCGGTGAATATCCTCGACGCCGACGTCGCGGCGGTGGTATCCGTGGGACTGGACCATCGCGAATGGCTGGGCGACACGGTCGAAGCGATCGGCGCCGAGAAGGCGGCAATCTTCCGTCCGGGCCGCCCGGCGATCCTTGGCAGCCGGACGCTGCCGCGCAGCGTCGCCGCCCACGCCGCCGCCATCGGTGCGCGCCTGCGCCGGATCGGCACCGATTTCGACTACGTCGAGCGCGCGGACGGCTGGGACTATGTCGGCTTCGGCTCGCGGCGCCGCGAGCTGCCGCTGCCGGCCCTGGGGGGCGTGAGCCAGCTCGGCAACGCCGCGGTCGCCCTCGCCGTGCTCGAGGCGAGCGAACCGGGACTTCTCGTGCCGGACCAGGCGGTGCGTGCGGGGCTTGCGGACGTGCGGCTGCCGGGCCGGTTCCAGGTGCTGCCGGGACCACCGGAGTGGATCCTCGACGTTGCGCACAACCCCGAGGCGGCGCGGTCGCTGGCCGCGAGCCTCGCCGCACGCCCGTGCCGTGGCCGTACGCTGGCGGTGTGCGGCATCCTTGCCGACAAGGACGCGGCAGGCATCGCCGGCGCGCTGACGGACGCCGTCGATCGCTGGATCGCGGTGGGCCTGGAAGGTCCGCGCGCGCTGCCGCCGGCCGAGCTCGCGCGGCGCATCGAGGCCGGCGGGGCGCGTTCGGTCAGCGCGGCCGCTGACGTGGCGTCCGGCCTGGCAGAGGCGCGGCGCGAGTGCATGCCCGGGGATCGGGTCGTGGTCTTCGGTTCCTTCCTGACGGTCGGCACCGCGCTCGGTGCGCTCGGCGCCGCAGCGTGAGCGACAGCGGCTACAATCCCCGACCATGGAAGTACGCGTGCGCGAGCGCCTGATCGGCGCGCTGGTGCTGGTCGCCGCCGTGGTCCTGCTCGTGCCTGCCATCCTGAAAGGCCGGTCGCCGGCATCGTCCGAGGCGCCGGGTCCGCAGACGCGGCGCGTCGAGGTGCCGGTCGGCAACGAGGCGCCTGCAGTGGACGAACAGGTGCTCGTTCCGGAACCGGAATTGCCCAAGGAGGCCGGGCAGGCCGGCGCGAAAGCGCTCGCGCCCGCGCAGGCGCCGGAGCCCGCGGCAGCCGCGAGCGTCGAGCCGCCGGCTGCAAAGCCCGCGCCGGCGCCCGCTACAGCGGCGAAGGAGCCGCAGCCGGCATCCGCCTGGGCCGTGCAATTCGGGGGCTTTCTCGAATCGCGCCAAGGCCGAGCAGCTCGTCGTCGAGCTGAAGAAGCGCCGCTATGCGGCATTCATGCTCGAATACCGCGCCTCCGGCCAGGTGCTCTATCGCGTGCGCGTCGGACCGGAGCAGGATCGCGCGCGGGCCGAGGAGATCGCCGCACGGCTGGCGAAGGACGGCTACCAGCCGGTCGTCGCCCGTCACCCCTGATCGGATAGAATGCCGCACGTTTCGCGGGGGTTGCGGGGACCGATGGACGGCGCTGACCATATCTTCGCCATCACGCTGCTCGTCTCGGGCGGCGTGGGCTATTTCCGCGGCTTCATCCGCGAGTCCATTGCGCTCGCCGCCTGGCTCGTCGGCCTGTGGCTCGCCTGGCACTTCGCCTACCTGGTCAATCCCTGGCTCGGCGGGGCGCTCTCCGAGCCGGGCGTGCGCGAATGGACCGGCCGCGCGATCGTGCTCCTCGTGGTGCTGCTTGCCGGCGCGCTGGCCGGCAGCATCGTCTCGCATTTCGTGCGCCGTGCCGTCGGGCTCGCCGCGATGGACCGGCTGCTGGGCGTCGCCTTCGGCCTGGTCCGCGGCGTGGTCCTGATCGGCGTGTTCGTGCTCGTCGGGCGCGCGGTCAATGTCGACCTCGAACCCTGGTGGGAGCGCACCCATTCCATGCCGGCCGCCGAGACTGTCGCGAACTGGCTGGAACGCTATGCCCGGCCCGCCGCGATCGAGCTCTACGACAAGGCGACGGGGGAGGCCGGCTAGCAGCATGTGCGGCCTGGTCGGCATCGTCGGCACCGCGCCCGTGAACCAGCGTATCTACGACGCGCTCTCGGTGCTGCAGCACCGCGGGCAGGACGCGGCGGGCATCATGACCATGGATGAGCACGCGCTGTTCGTGCACAAGGACGCCGGCCTGGTGCGCGACGTGTTCCGCGAGGAGGACATGCGCCGGCTCGCCGGCCACGCCGGCATCGGCCACGTGCGCTATCCGACCGCCGGCTGCGACGGCGCCGACGAGGCGCAGCCCTTCTACGTGAATGCGCCGTTCGGCATCGGCCTGGGCCACAACGGCAACCTGACGAACGCCGACGAGCTTTCGCGCGCGATGATCGAAGAGGACCGCCGTCACCTCAACACGCGCTCTGATTCCGAAGTGCTGCTCAACGTGTTCGCGAGCGAGCTGCAGCGCTCGACGGCGTCGCGCCCGGCGCCGGCGGACGTGTTCCGCGCCATCGAGGGCGTGTTTCGCCGCTGCCGCGGCGGCTACGCGGTCGTGATGCTGATCGTAGGCCACGGCATCGCGGGCTTCCGCGACCCGCACGGCATCCGGCCGCTCGTGCTCGGCAAGCGCAAGACCGCCCGCGGGATCGAGTGGATGCTGGCGTCGGAGAGCGTCGCGCTCGACATGCTCGGTTTCACGCTCGAGCGCGACGTCGCGCCCGGCGAGGCCATCTACGTCGACATGCACGGCCGCATGCATTCGCAGCGCTGCGCGCCGGCCGTGCGCCACACGCCCTGCATCTTCGAGTACGTCTATTTCGCGCGGCCCGACTCGATCATCGACAACATATCCGTGCACAAGGCGCGCATGCGCATGGGCGAGAAGCTGGCGGAAAAGATCCAGCGGCTGCGGCCCGACCGCGACATCGACGTCGTGATCCCAATCCCGGACACCAGCCGGACCAGCGCGCTGCAGCTCGCGCTGGCGCTCGGCATCAAGTACCGCGAGGGTTTCGTCAAGAACCGCTATATCGGGCGCACGTTCATCATGCCGGGCCAGGACATGCGCCAGAAGTCGGTGCGCCGCAAGCTGAACGCGATCGACCTGGAGTTTCGTGGCCGGAACGTGCTTCTCGTCGACGACTCGATCGTGCGCGGCACGACCTCGGCGCAGATCATCGAGCTCGCGCGCGAGGCTGGCGCGCGCAAGGTCTATTTCGCCTCGGCAGCGCCGCCCGTGCGCTTCCCGAACGTCTACGGCATCGACATGGCGGTCGCCTCCGAGCTGGTCGCGAACGGCCGGAGCGAAGACGACGTCGCCGCGTCGATCGGCGCCGACTGGCTTGTCTACCAGGATCTCGAGGACCTCGTCGCCGCCTGCCGCCACGACGACGCGCGCATCACGGCCTTTGATACCTCCTGTTTCTCCGGGGAGTACGTGACCGGCGACGTCACGCGCGAGTTCCTCGCGCGCATCGAGCACGAGCGCTCCGACGGCGCGCGCTCGCAGCGCCTGCTTGACCTGCCGGGCGGCCGCACCGCGCGCGCGGTCTAGCGCCGTCGAACGGGACCGACCTCCATTGAAGGGGACGGACCCCTTCAGCATCATGGTCGCGATGGCGATAACGACATGTCGCTGAAGGGATCCGTCCCCTTCGATGGCCGCTTCGACAGGACGCTGGCCGATCCGCGACGCGGGTTGCTGCTCGACCTGTATCGGGCGGCACTCGCCGCCGTGGACGGGCGCCGGCGCGTGAGGGCCGCGCTCGCGGGCGAGCCGGTCCAGGGGCCGGTCTGCGCGATCGCCGTGGGCAAGGCCGCGTCGGCCATGATGCTCGGCGCGGCCGACGCCCTCGGCTCCCGGCTCGAACGCGGCCTCGTCGTCGCGCCTGCGGGCTCCATTCAGGAGGCGCTGCGGGGCATTCCCGGCATTGCCTGCATGGAGGCGGGCCACCCGCGGCCGGACGAGCGCAGCCTCGCGGCCGGCGACGCGCTCCTTGCCTTTGCCGCGGCGACCCCGCCTGGAAGCCGGGTGCTGCTGCTCGTTTCGGGCGGCGCCTCCGCGCTCGTCGAGGTGCCGGCGGCAGGCGTCGGCCTTGCCGATCTCGCCGCGCTGTTCGAGCGCTCGCTCAGCGAGCGGCTCGATATCGAGGCCCTCAACCGGGAGCGCATCGCGCTCTCGCGGATCAAGGGTGGCCAGCTCGGCCGCTACTTCCAGGCCGCCGCGGTCGAGGCCCTGCTCATGTCGGACGTGCCGCGCGACGACGCGGCTGTGCTCGCCTCCGGGCTCGCTGCCGGCGAGGGGATCGAGCGCCGGCTCGTTGCCTCGCTCGATGACGCGATGGAGTCCGTGGCGCGAGCCGCCAGCGCCCGCGGCCTGACGGCCGAATGCGGCGGCGCGCGCCTCGACGGGGACGCCGCAGCGGCAGCGCGCAGGATCTGCCACGAGCTCGCGCTCGGCGGTGCCGATCTGCTCGTGTACGGCGGCGAGACCACCGTGGCGCTCCCGCCGCAAGCCGGCCGCGGCGGCCGCTGCCAGCATCTCGCCCTCGCGGCCGCACTCGCCATCGCCGGCCACCGCGAATACCTGGTGCTGGCGGCAGGCACGGACGGGCGCGACGGCGCGAGCGAGGACGCCGGCGCGATCGTGGACGGCGAAACGGCGATACGCGCGCTGCAGGCCGGCTGCGATCCGGCGTCCGCGCTTGCCGCAGGCGACAGCGGGACGCTGCTCGAGGCGACCGGGGACCTGCTCTATACGGGCCCGACGGGCACGAACGTCGGGGACATCGTGCTGGCCCTGCGGCAGCCACCGGGGGAAATCGCCGCAAGGTAGAATGCCCGGCATGTCCGCCCGAGTTCTGATCATCGACGACCAGAACGAATTCCGGCGCCTGCTGGCCCGCCACATCCACACCGGCTTCGAATCGCCGTCGGTCGCCGAATACGAGCCTGCCGTGCGCGGCCGCCTGCCTGCGGATTTCTCGGGCAGTGCCTACGACGCGGTGCTGCTCGGCGACATGCCGGGCCAGGAGTTCGGGATCGACTGGATTCGCGACCTCAGCCGCCGCAACGACTTTCCGCCGATCATCTATTTCGTGAGTTCGCCGTCGCCCGAAGTGGAGGAGACCGCGATCCATGCCGGCGCCCACGCCTGCCTGTCGCGGCGGCGGGTGGACCACGCGGCCCTGATCGCGGCGCTGCGGTCTGCCCAGGCGCGCCGCGGCCAGTTCACGCGGCCGGCGGCGCGCGCAGAAGCGGCCTCGCGGGCGGCGAAGTTCGGCGACGCGACCATCCGCGGGTTTCGCTACGTGAGCCAGCTCGCCGAAAGCCCGGTGTCGAGCGTCTACCTCGCCGAGAGCGAGAAGACGGGTTCCCGGGTGGTGCTCAAGGTCCTGCACCAGCCGCCGGACGAGGGCATGGGCGTGCGGAATTTCGACCGCTTCCTGCGCGAGTACCAGATCGCCGCGGCGATCGAGCACCCGAACATCGCGCGGGTGCACGATTTCGGCGTCGCCGACGACCATGCCTTCATCGCCATGGAGTACTTCCCGCTCGGGGACCTGCGCGGCCGCATCAAGCAGGGCATCCAGCCGATGCGTGCGATCACCTACCTGCGCCAGATGGCCCAGGCGCTCAAGGTCCTGCACGACTCGGGCGTGCTGCATCGCGACCTCAAGCCGGGCAACGTGATGCTGCGCGACGAACTGTCGCTCGCGCTGATCGACTACGGCCTCGCGAAACACCTCGAGCTGGACGCTTCGCTGACCTCGAGCGGCGAGATCTTCGGCACGCCGTACTACATGAGCCCGGAACAGGGACACGGCCGCGACACGGACGCGCGCAGCGACATCTACAGCATCGGCATCATCTTTTACGAGATGCTGATGCGGCGAAAACCCTATGTCGCCGGTACCCCGATGCAGGTGATCTACAAGCACGCACATGCGCCGCTGCCGGAACTCAAGGCGGATTTCAAGCGCTTTGAGGAGATCCTCTACAACTGCATCGCCAAGGACCCGAGGCGCCGGTATGCAAGTGCCGACCGGCTGCTCGACGCCGCGAGCGAGCTCGAGCGCGACGAGCTCGAACGCTGACCTCCGCGGCAGAAAGGGGACAGTCACCTTTAAAAAGGGGACAGTCACCTTTACGGACAGTCACCTTTACCTGAAAGATCAAAGGAAAAGGTGACTGTCCCCTTTTTTCGACCGCCGGAGGGCAGCGTCAGACGGGGCAGGGGATCAGTTGCCAGCCGGATTCGTCCCAGCGCACGACATTCGCATCGTCGTGCCAGGCGCCGAGCACGACCCGCGTGCGCGCAAGGCCGTCGACGTCGGTATGGTGAATGCCGGGCCGGTGGGTATGGCCGTGGATCATGAGCGTGACTCCGGACCCGCGGAAGATCGCATCGACGGCGCCGGCGTTGACGTCCGTGATGTAACTCGAGGCATTGGCCAGGTGCTCGCGGCTGCCGGCGCGGGCCTCGAGCGCCAGGCGGCGCCGGGCCGCGATCGGCAGGCGCGCGAAGCCTGCGCGCACGCCCGGGTCGCGCACCAGGGCGCGCAGGCGCTGGTAGGCGGCGTCGTCCAAGCAAAGCCCGTCGCCATGGCTCAGCACGAGCCGGGTACCGCCCGTTTCCAGGATCGCCGGGTCGTCGAGCAGGACCGCGCCCGAATCGGCGCAGAAGCGCTCGCCCAGCATGAAGTCGCGATTGCCGCGCATGACGAAGACAAGCGTGCCGGACCGCGCCACCTGCGCAATCTCCGCGATCGCCGCGCGATGGGCGGGTTCCGGGTCGTCGTCGCCGAGCCAGGCCTCGAACAGGTCGCCGAGCAGGTACAACGCGCGCGCTCCGCGCACCGGGCCGGCGAGAAACTGCCGGAAGCGCGCGGCGATCTCGGGCGTCGACGGGTCGAGGTGCAGGTCCGAGGCGAACCAGGAGGTCACTGACCCGGGTCCACCTGCGGCTCCGCCGGCGGCGGCGCTGCGTCCTGCGGCACCGCGAGCGGGTCCTCGAGCACGTAGGCGCGCTTGACGACCGGCCGCTCGACCGGCACGTCGGGGCCGAAGGACGCGACCGTCTCGGTGCGCAGGTAGCCGATCTTGTCGACGACTTCCATGCCCTCGACCACGCGCCCGAAGACGGCGTAGCCCCACCGGCTCGGCAGCGGGTCGAGGCCCGCATTGTCCACCAGGTTGATGTAGAACTGCGACGTGCCGGAATGGGGCGAGTCCTCGCGAGCGAGTCCGAGCGTGCCGCGCCGGTTGGAAAGGCCATTGCCGCTCTCGTTCGGGATTGGCCCGCGGGCCTGCCGCGCGGCGAGGCGATCGTCGTAGCCGCCGCCCTGGATGACGAAATTCGCGATCACGCGGTGGAAGACCGTGCCGTCGTAGGCGCCGTCGCGCACGTAACGAAGAAAATTCTCGGCGGTCAGCGGCGCGCGCACGGTGTCGACTTCGACGACGAAATTGCCGACCGTGGTCTCGAACCTGACGCGCGGCGCCAGCGTCGAAGTCGCAGGCGCCGCCGCCTGCTGCGCGACGGCGGGCATGGCGGCGAGCAGGGCAATGGCAAGGGCGACAATGCGCGGCATGGAATTCACCTCGGCTCGATCTTAGCGCACCTGCCGCGTGAGGCGGCACCGCCGATCCCTTAGACTGTCGGTCGATGGAATCCGCCGTCGTCACGCGCTTTGCGCCGAGCCCGACCGGCGCGCTGCACCCGGGCAATGCCCGGACCGCGCTTTTTTCGTTCCTGTTCGCGCGCGCGCGGCACGGACGATTCGTGCTGCGCGTCGAGGACACCGACCGGGAGCGCGGCGGCGAGGACTTCGTCGCGGCCCAGCGCGCCGACCTCGACTGGCTCGGGCTCGACTACGACGCCGGCCCGGGCCGCGACGACGGGCGTGGTCCCTATCGGCAGTCGCAGCGCGGCGCGATCTACGCGGGACTGTTCACGCAGCTCGAACGGGCGGGGCGCGCCTATCCTTGCTATTGCACGCCAGCCGAACTCGAGGCGGCGCGACGGGCGCAGCTCGCGGCCGGCGAGCCGCCGCGCTATCCCGGCACCTGCCGCAGGCTCAGCGCCGCGGAACGCGCGCAGCGCGCCGCCGCGGGCCGGCCGGCGGCGCTGCGCTTCGCGGTGCCGGACGCGGCCACCGTGCGATTCGAGGACCTCGTGCGCGGCCCGCAGGCCGCGGAGTCCGATTCGATCGGGGATTTCCTGGTGCGCCGTGCCGACGGCAGCGCGGTGTTCTTCTTCTGCAACGCCGTCGACGATGCGCTGATGGGCGTCACCGACGTCCTGCGCGGGGAAGACCACCTCGGCAACACGCCGCGCCAGCTCCTGCTGCTGCAGTCGCTCGACCTGCCGCCGCCGCGTTACGGGCACCTGCCGCTGCTGCTCGACGCCGGCGGCGCCCCGCAGTCGAAGCGCCGCGGCAGCATCACGATTCGCGCGCTGCGCGAGCGCGGTTACCTCGCTGCCGCGGTTGCGAATTACCTGCTGCGCCTCGGGCACCACGGCGCGCCTGACGGCTGGGTGGAGCCGGCCGAGATGCCGCGGCATTTCCACGCGGACAAGCTTGGGCGCGCGCCCGCGCACTTCGACCCGGTCCAGCTCGACCATTGGCAGCGGGAGGCCGTGCGCCGCCTGGAGGTCGAGGCCGCGATTCGCTGGCTCGCCCCGGAACTGCCGGGGGACTGGCCGGCGGGCCGGAAGTCGGAGTTCGTCGCGCTGCTGAAGGGCAACCTGCTCCTGCCGGCCGATGCGCGGGACTGGCTGGCGGTCCTCGGCGGCACGCTGCCCCCGCTCGCGGCCGATGCGGCGAGCGTGATCGCCGAGGCGGGCCCGGCCTTCTTCGCCGCCGCGCTCGCGAGTTTCCAGGAATCCGGCGCCGACCTCGCGGCGCTTGCGGCGGGCCTGAAATCGCGAACCGGGCGCAAGGGAAAGGCGCTTTTCATGCCATTGCGGTTCGCGCTGACCGGCCGCCACGACGGGCCGGAGCTCGCGTCGCTGATCCCGGCCATGCCCCCGGACCTGGTTCGCGACCGCCTGGCGGACGCCTCGCGGCCGCGCGGAGGCTGACCCGATGCTCTGCATCCACAATTCGCTGACTGGCCGCAAGGAACGCTTCGAGCCGCTCGAGCCGGGCCGGGTGCGCATGTACGTCTGCGGCATCACGGTCTACGACCACATCCACGTCGGCCACGCGCGATCGCAGCTCGCATTCGACGTGGCGCGCCGCTGGCTCGCCGCTTGCGGTTATCGCGTGACTTACGTGCGCAACATCACCGACATCGACGACAAGATACTCGCCCGCGCGCGCGAGAACGGCGAGCCGTTCGAGTCGCTGACCGCACGCTTCATCGCGTCGATGGACGAGGACTTCGCCGCCCTCGGCCTGCAAACGCCCGACCACGAGCCGCGCGCGACCGCGTACATCCCCGAAATCGTCGCGATGATCGCGCGGCTGGTCGAGGGCGGCTTTGCCTATCTCGGCGGCAACGGCGACGTGTACTACGCGGTGGCGAAATTTCCGAAGTACGGCCGGCTTTCGGGCAGGAAGCTCGAGGACCTGCGGGCCGGCGCGCGCGTCGAGGTGGACGAGGCAAAGCGCGATCCGCTCGATTTCGTGCTGTGGAAACGCGCGAAGCCCGGCGAGCCGGCCTGGGACTCGCCGTGGGGCATGGGCCGGCCGGGCTGGCACATCGAATGCTCGGCCATGGCGGTGGCGCTACTCGGCCCGGAATTCGACATCCACGGCGGCGGCATGGACCTCAAGTTCCCGCATCACGAGAACGAGATCGCGCAGAGCTGCGCGGCCTGCAATGCGCCGTTCGCGCGGCTCTGGATGCACAACGGATTCGTGCGCGTCGACGACGAGAAGATGTCGAAATCGCTCGGAAACTTCTTCACGGTGCGCGAGGTGCTGCCGCGCCTGCGGCCGGAAGTGCTGCGCGCCTTCCTGCTGGCCTCGCACTACCGCGCGCCGGTCAACTATGCGGACGAGAACCTGCGGCAGGCCGACGCGTCCCTGCAGCGGCTTTACCTGGCGCTGCGCGACGTCGAGCCGGCCCCGGACTTCGTGCCGGGCGAGGCTTCGCGTGAATTCGCGGCGGCGATGGATGACGACTTCAATACCCCGGGTGCGATTGCGGCGCTGCAGACGGCGGCGCGGGCACTGAACGTTGCGAAGGCCGGGGGCAGGCGGGACGAGGCGCGCGCGCTCGCGGCCGAGATGCGCGCGCTCGGGCTGCACATCGGGCTCCTGGCCTGCGCGCCCGGCGAGTGGCTGGCGACCCGCTCGGCGCTGGTCGCGGGCGAGGACGCCGCGCCCGGCGAGCCCGACGAGCAGGCGATCGAGGCGCGGATCGCCGCACGCCTCGAAGCGCGGCGCCGCAAGGACTTCGCCAAATCCGACCGCATCCGCGACGAGCTTGCGGCAGCCGGCATCCTGCTGGAGGACGGCCCCGGCGGCACCACCTGGCGCCGGAAATAAAAGGGGACAGTCACTTTTAAAGGTGACTGTCCCCTTTTATCTTCTCCGTTTGGCGGACTCGAGGGTGTTCTTCATGAGCGCCGCGATGGTCATGGGACCGACGCCACCCGGCACCGGCGTGATCCAGCCGGCGCGCTTTGCGGCCTCGTCGTAGGCGACGTCGCCGACCAGCTTGCCGTCGGGCAGCCGGTTGATGCCGACGTCGAGCACGATGGCGCCCCTGCGCACCCATTCTCCCGGGACGAAATGCGGCTTGCCGATCGCCGCCACGAGGATCTCGGCCTCGGCCACGTGCCGCGACAGATCCCTGGTCTTGCTATGGCAGATCGTCACCGTCGCCGCTTTCATGAGTAGCTCGAGCGCCATCGGGCGGCCGACGATATTGCTCTGGCCGATGATGACGGCGTTCATGCCCTTCGGGTCCAGGCCCTCGTGCTCCAGCATGAGAATCATCCCGTAGGGCGTGCACGGGCGTTGGATCGGCATGCGCTGCGCCAGGCGGCCGACATTGTAGGGGTGGAATCCATCGACGTCCTTGGCCGGGTCGATCCGCTCGAGCACGGCCGTTGCACCGATGTGCGCCGGCAACGGGAGCTGGACCAGGATGCCGTCGATGGCGGGATCCGCGTTCAGCCGGTCGATCAGCGTGAGGAGTTCGTCCTCGCCAGTGTTCGCGGGCAGGTCATGAGCGACCGAGACAATACCCGTCTCTTCGCAGGCGCGGCGCTTGTTGCGCACGTAGACCGCCGAGGCGGCGTTTTCGCCCACCATCACAACCGCAAGGCCGGGCCGGCGCCCCCCCGCCTGGGCCAGCGCGTCCGTGCCTGCCCGGACCTCGCGCCGCAGCTGCGATGCGATGCGCTTGCCGTCGATCACCTTTGCGTTCATATCCCTGCCGCCTTGTTGAAATCGCCCATGGCCTCGACCAGCACGGCCACTGCTTCGCGCTCCGCGGCGGTGAGCGCCGGGTGCCAGACGTCGATGATCAGCACGACACGCGTGCTGCCGCCGCGGTTCCAGGCTTCATGCTCGTAGGTATCGTCGAAAGCGATCGCCTCGCCCTCGCGCCATTCATGCCGCTCGCCGCCGACCACGAGCGCGCAGTCGCCGGGGACGACGAGCGGCAGGTGGCAGACGATGCGCGCATTGGTGACGCCGCGGTGCGGCAGGATGTGCGTTCCCGGCGCCAGCACCGAGAACATCACCTCCGGCGCGTGTTCGCGGATGCGGCACAGCGGCAAACTGGCGAGCAGCGAAGCGGTCCGCGGACAGAGCGCGAGGTTGTCCGCGCGGGGTTCGCCGTGCCGCCAGAAGTAGATGCCGTCCCACGAGGGCAGGCCGCCGGCGCCGCCGAGTCCGAGCCGCTCAGCGTCGTCGCTCGCGAATACGCGCTCGGCCTGGTCCGCGTGCGGCATGACCGCCCGCAGCTCCTCGCGGATTTCGTCCGTTGCACGCTCGAGTTGCCCGAACCACGGCAACTCGGCGCGCCCGAACCAGGGCGTGGGCGGGATTTCCGGGAAATACAGGACGGAAGGCCGTTGTCGAGGGTCTGCCGGCGCCGCGGGCTTCTCGCCCGTCTGGTTCGCGAGGCACCGGTCGAAGCGCGCCAGGGCATCGCCGCGGTGACGGTTGCGCACCGGCGCGAGGGCCTGCTCGAAGACGCCCCGCCGGCCGGCCTTCACGGTACGCATCGCGTGCGCGACGCGCCCGAGCAGCGCCTGTGGCGTCGTGAGCCTGTCGAGCCAGAGGCCCTGTCTCTGGGAATCGATGATTGCGCGGTAGTAGGCGCGCAGCGCATCGCCGGTACGGCTTGCGCCTTCGAGCGATTCCGCGAGATCAAGCCGCTCTACGGGCGTCATCGGACGCTCGCGGCAGTATTCCGCCTCCGCCATTCCTTCACTCCCTGATCCCGCGAGCGCGACCATTATAGGGCTCGCCTGCGTCCTGGCCGCCCGGCCGGACACCCAAAGAAAAGCCCCCTTGCGGGGGCTTTTCTGCGCCATGCCGGCGAACGCAGCGTCAATTCTGGAACGTGGCCCGGATGTACCAGAACTGGCCTGCGATCGGGTACAGCGTGCCGTCCATGCTGTTGAGGTCGCAGGAGAAGCAGGTCGGCGGCTCCTCGTCCGTCAGGTTCTGCACGCCGAGCGCGAAGCCCCAGCCGCCGCCAAGCAGATTCGCCGGCTGCCAGGAAACCTGCAGGTCGGTGTAGAACTGGCTGTCGAGCTTGTTGGTGCCGACCACGTCGGGGTCCGGGGAATTGGAGCACAGGTCCGGCCCGAGCCCGAAGTCGAAGACGTTGCCGGCGCAGTTCTCTGTCAGCGAGCTGAGGTAACGGAACGACAGCAGCGCCGACCAGTCGCCCTTGGTCCAGGTCGTGTTGAGCGTCACCTTGTCCTCGACGAATCCCCGCGTCGGCGAGCCGATCTCGGTGCCTTCGCGCGAAACCCGGTTGAAGCCGCCGTTGGTCAGGTCGGCGAACAACTCGTCGTAGTTCAGCAGGAACGACGCCATCAGGTTGAAGCGGAACGAGCCGATGCCCGTCTCCGACGTGCTGACGTCGAGGCTCATGTCCACGCCGTCGGTCTCGATGCCGCCGATGTTCTGCAGCTGGCCCTCGATGCTGGTGATGGTGCCGCCCGCCGTGCGGTTGACCTGGCTGCAGAACTGCGGGTCGAGCGTGTCGATACAGGCATCGAGCAGGTCCTGGCCGTTCGGCGCCTGCACCGCGTCGTCGATCGTGATGTCGTAGTAGTTGGCCTCGAGCAGGACACGCTCGATGCCGCCCAGGTTCATCGGGATGTTCCAGGTGAACCCCGCGGTGAAGGTTTCCGAGGATTCCGGCTGCAGGTTGCGGTTGCCGCCCGTATCCACCGAGATCTGCGGGTTGAGCTGCGCGTAGTTGGCAGGCACTCCGAGCGCCGCGCAGTTGGCTGCGTCGGCCGCCTGGACGTTGGAACAGCGATCCGTGATCGCGGCGTCAAAACGCGCGCCGAGGTTGTAGAGCTCGCCGATGTTCGGCGCCCGGAAGCCCTCGGAATAGCTCGCCCGCAGCATCAGGTTCGAGGTCGGGCCCCAGTTCAGCGAGAACTTGGTGCCGGTCTCGCTATCGAACAGGCTCGAGTCCGAGAACCGCGCCGCGGCCGACAGGCTCAGCGAGTCGATGCCGACCTTGTCCTTGACCAGCGGGACGACGACTTCGCCGTATACCTCGTCGACGTCGTAGCCGCCCGACGTCGGAGTGGTCGGCACGTCCGCGGTCTCGCCGGCCGCGACCACCGGGTCGGGAATGAAGTTGCCATCCTCCTCGCGGTGCTCGTAGCCGACCGCGAAGCCGAGCGGGCCGGCCGGCAGGTCGAAGAGGTCGCCGGACAGGTTGGCGGTCACGTCGGCCAGCACCTGGCTGCTGGTATCGACGCCGGTGTACGTCACGAAATTGAGCATCTCGCGCGTCAGCGAGCCTTCGCCGAAAATGTTGACCGGCACGCAGCCCGGGGTCGCAGCGCAGACCGCCGGGTCGCCGAGACCGACGTTCAGCATGCGCGCGTTGAACTGGTTGTGCTTGGTCTGGCGCGCGTTGTTCTCGGACTTGATCCCGGTGACGTCCCAGTAGTACGTCCGGCTGCCTACCGCGAAGTCGCCGGTGAAGCCGCCCGACAGGTACCAGGTGTCCACGTCCTGGTCGAAGAGGCGCGGGCCGGCCTCGGTCGGCCGCTTGGTCACGAACGTCGCATTGGTGGTGCCGTCGAGGTCGACGCCGAACGGATTGAACGGGTGGTTCGCCGGCATGAAGAAATTGACCATGTACGGCGTCGAGCCGCCGTCGGTCCCGAAGAACAGCGGCACCGGCGCGGCGCGGCCCTGCGACTTGCGGTTGTTGAAGCTGGCCAGCGCCTGGAATTTGACGTGGTCCGCGATGTCGTACTCGCCTTTCGCGAACACGTTGATGCGCTCGTTCGGCGTCACGAGATGGTTGTACGGCTGGTAGTTGAAGCGGTCGCTCAACTCGAAATGATGGAAGTCGTCCGCCCCGTCGAGCGAGGCATCGGCGTTGTCCGGGTCCCCGGAAATGTAGACCGGATTCGTGGTCTCGGCCGTCACGCTGATGCATTCCGGGACGCAAACGACATCGCGGCCGGCGGGCGAGCCGGAACTGATGCCGAACGGGAAACCGTCGATGGGGTACTTCGAGATCGAGCGATCGCCGGCACCGACCGATTTCTGGTTGGTGTAGCTGACGTCGATCAGGCCGCGGCTGCGCTCGCCCTCGGCGCCCATGCGCATGTCGAATTCGGAAGTCTGCCCGTCACCCTCGCCGTACTGGCCGGTATAGCCCGTGATCCTGAAGGTGTCGTAGTCGTCGGCGGTAATGACGTTCATCACGCCGCCGATCGCGTCGGAGCCGTACACGGCCGAGGCGCCGTCCTGCAGGATTTCGACCGACTTGATCGCATTCGCCGGTATCGAGTTGAGGTCCACCGCGCCCGACACGCCCGAGCCCGACGAGCCCTTCACCCAGCGCCGTCCGTCGACCAGGACGAGCACGCGCTTGGATGCGAGATAGCGCAGGTCCAGTTCCGCGGCGCCGGCGCCGATGCCGCCGCCGTCCGGCGGATAGCCGAGGTTGCCGGAGGAATTGTTGGTGCGGTTGATCGCGGAGCCCGCGATCGGCAGCTTCTGCACGAAGTCCGCGATCGACGTCGAGCCGCTGGCGGCGTAATCGTCGGCGCCGACCGTCAGCACCGGCAATCGCTGTTCGAGCGGATTCTGGCGGATGCGCGAGCCCGTGATCACGACCTCGTCCAGGGTTTGCTGCTCCTGCGCAACGCTGGCAGCGGACGCGAGCGCCGCGCCGAGGCCGGCCGCGCTGCCGATCGCAATACGGATAGCACGAGCCAAGGACGTAGATTTCTTCACGACAGACCCCCAGGGCGTTTTTGCGTAAATACGACAATCGCACCGCGACTGTGACGGCTGAAATCTACACCTATTGAAGACGCGATTGCTACTGTTGCACAAAAAATACAACGCTCTGCTGGCACACGGGCGGAAGGCTGAGCGATCGGGATCAAATTGACCCGGCCGGGCCGCCTTCGTACGATGCCCCGGCGTCGGGGCATGGCGCAGTCTGGTAGCGCATCTGCTTTGGGAGCAGAGGGTCGGGGGTTCAAATCCCTCTGCCCCGACCACAGAATCCCACCGGGCGCCCGTAGCTCAGCTGGACAGAGCAGCGGATTTCTAATCCGCCGGTCGGGGGTTCGAGTCCCTCCGGGCGCACCAGATCGCGCGTGGCGAATGGCATTCCGATATAATTTTCCGGGACCACGATGGCGGGCGTAGCTCAGCTGGTAGAGCCCCGGATTGTGATTCCGGCCGTCGCGGGTTCGAATCCCGTCGCTCGCCCCAAAATAACCGCCTGGGCCATTAGCTCAATTGGTAGAGCTCCGGACTCTTAATCCGTAGGTTGTAGGTTCGAGTCCTACATGGCCCACCATTTCCCGGGGCGCTGTTGCGCAGCGCCCGAGAGTCGCCCATGGAACAACCGCGCCGCGAGATTCCCGAGCCGACCTATCACTGGCCCGGCGGCCTGACTGCCGACGACGACCCGACGCCGGTCGAGTCGGCGCTGGCGGCGCTCAAGATCGGCGCGATCCTGGCTGCCGGCATAACGATCGTATTCTTCTACTTCGCGACCTACGCCAACGCCCGGGTCGCGCGCCCGACCGCAAGCCTCGCCGTGCTGGCGGCGTTCTGCCTGCCGAGCATCGTCGCCTTCCTGCGGACCCGCTGGGCCCGGCGGCGGCGCAGGCCGCCGGCCGGCCGAGCCGGTGGGCTATAATTCACGACTGTGAACGCGGCGGGGGTTGCCGTGTTTTGCGGCCGGTTCCCGATGCGAAAGTGGCGGAACTGGTAGACGCGCCGGATTTAGGTTCCGGTGGGGAAACCCTTGAGAGTTCGAGTCTCTCCTTTCGCACCATGAGGTTGACTGGCGATGATGGTTTCAGTGGAGACCCTGCCCGGGCTCGAGCGCCGCATCGAAGTGTCGGTTCCGGCGACCCGCGTGCGCCAGCAGGTGGACGCACGCCTGCTGAAAGTGAGCCGCACGGTCCGCATCAAGGGTTTCCGTCCCGGCAAGGCGCCGATCCACGTCGTGCGCAAGCACTACGGGCGCGAGGTGCGCGAGGAGGTCGTCTCCGACCTCATTCGCGAGACCTTTGCCGAAGCGCTGCGCCAGGAAAAGCTGCAGCCTGCTGGCGGGCCGCGCATCGAGCCGCAGAAAACCGGCGAGCCGGACGATCTGCGTTATACCGCGACATTCGAGGTCTACCCGCAGGTCGAGCTGAAGGACGTCTCCGATATCCGGCTGACGCGCCCGGTTGCCGCGGTTTCCGAAGGCGACGTCGACGCCATGATTGAAAGCCTGCGCCGGCAGCGGCCGAACTGGGGCGAGGTCGCGCGGGCCTGCAAGGACGGCGACCGCATCACCCTCGATTTCGAGGGCCGCATCGACGGCGAGCCGTTCGAGGGGGGCAAGAGCGAGAACCTCGTGACCGTGCTCGGCTCGGGACGCCTGCTGCCGGATTTCGAACAGGGCGTGCGCGGCGCCGCCCCCGGCGAGGAGCGGGCGTTCGACCTGCGCTTCCCCGACGACTACCCGGCCAGGCATCTGGCGGGCAAGACCGCACGGTTCCAGTCGATCGTTCGCAAGGTCGAGGAAGGCGCCCTGCCGGAGCTCGACGCGGCATTCTGCGAGGCCTTCGGGGTCGCCGAGGGCGGTACCGAGGCGTTGCGCACCGAGGTGCGCGAAAATATGGAGCGCGAGCTCGCGCAGGCCGTCCAGGCGCGGCTGAAGTCGCAGGTCATGGAGCAGCTGCTCGCCGCGAATCCGCTCGCCGTGCCGCGCGCGCTGGTCGATTCCGAGGTCCGCGACATGCAGCTCGAATTGCTGCGGCGCAGCGGCAGCCGCGATGCGCGGCAACTCCCGCCGCGGGAGAATTTCGAGGCCGGCGCGCGGCGCCGCGTCGCGCTCGGCCTGATCCTGAACGAGCTGATCCGCAAGGCCGGCCTGCAGGCCGATGCGGGCCAGGTGCAGCGCCGGCTCGACGAGCTGGTCGCGACCTATGCGGATCCGGACGAGGCGCGCAGGCAGTACCTGCAGAACGACGCGGCGACGCGGCAGCTGCAGATGTCGGTGCTGGAGGACCAGGCGGTCGAATGGGTGGTCAAGGCGGCCCGGGTCACGGACCAGCCGGGCAGCTTCAAGGACATCATGAACTTCGGGGCCGAAGCGGCGTCCGATGCAGTGGGGTGAAGACGTGGGTGCATCAATCGATACCAAGGCCCTGAATCTCGTCCCGATGGTGGTGGAGCAGACCGCCCGGGGCGAGCGCGCCTACGACATCTACTCGCGCCTTCTCAAGGAGCGCGTGATCTTCATCGTCGGCGAGGTCGAGGACCACATGGCGAACCTGATCGTCGCCCAGCTCCTGTTCCTCGAGTCCGAGAACCCGGACAAGGACATCCACCTGTACGTGAATTCCCCGGGCGGCGCCGTGACGGCCGGGCTCGCGATCTACGACACGATGCAGTTCATCAAGCCGGATGTCAGCACCATCTGCGTCGGCCAGGCCGCCTCGATGGGCGCGGTGCTGCTCGCCGCCGGCGCCAAGGGCAAGCGCTTCGCGCTGCCGAACTCGCGGGTCATGGTGCACCAGCCGCTCGGCGGATTTCACGGCCAGGCGACCGACGTCGAGATCCATGCGCGCGAGATACTCGACGCGCGCCGGCGGCTCAACGAAATACTCTCGCGCCACACCGGCAAGTCGCTCGATACGATCGGCAAGGACACCGACCGCGACAATTTCATGAGCGGCGAGCAGGCTCGCGAGTACGGAATTGTGGACGGGGTCCTCGAAAAGCGCGGCCAGCTGCCGCAAGTTGGCTAGGGAACCCTGAGACTTGGCAAGAGATAGCAAGGCCAAGTGATTGAGATAAAAAAGGATTTTACCGTCGGAAACCGACATGCTATATAAGTGGCAGCCGGCCTCCCGGCGCAACGAGGGGCGCGACGCATGGTTGATGACACGCGGGGCAAGCACGACGACGGCAAACTGCTGTATTGCTCCTTCTGCGGCAAGAGCCAGCACGAGGTGCGCAAGCTCATTGCCGGTCCCTCGGTATTCGTCTGCGACGAGTGCGTCGAGCTCTGCAACGACATCATCCGCGAGGAACTCGAGGAGAAGCAGGAGCGCTCGCGCGACCGCCTGCCCAAGCCGCATGAGATCCGCAAGGTCCTCGACGAATACGTCATCGGCCAGGACCGCGCGAAGAAGATCCTCGCGGTTGCGGTCTACAACCATTACAAGCGCCTGCAGGCGCGCCCCGGGGACAAGCGCCACCGCCACGAGAAGGACGAGGTCGAGCTCGCCAAGAGCAACATCCTGCTGATCGGCCCGACCGGCTGCGGCAAGACCCTGCTCGCCGAGACGCTTGCGCGCCTGCTGAACGTGCCGTTCACGATCGCCGATGCGACCACGCTGACGGAAGCCGGCTACGTCGGCGAGGACGTCGAGAACATCATCCAGAAGCTGCTCCAGAAGTGCGATTACGACGTGGAGAAGGCGCAGACCGGCATCGTCTACATCGACGAGATCGACAAGATCTCGCGCAAGTCCGACAATCCCTCGATCACCCGCGACGTATCGGGCGAGGGGGTGCAGCAGGCGCTGCTGAAGCTGATCGAAGGCACGATCGCCTCGGTTCCGCCTCAGGGCGGCCGCAAGCACCCGCAGCAGGAATTCCTGCAGGTCGACACGACCAACATCCTGTTCATCTGCGGCGGCGCCTTCGCCGGCCTCGAGAAGATCATCGAGAAGCGCAGCTCCCGCGGCGGCATCGGCTTCGCGGCCGAAGTCAGGGCGCCGTCCGAGCGCCCGCAGGGCGCGGACCTGTTCAAGGACGTGGAGCCCGAGGACCTGATCAAGTTCGGGCTGATTCCGGAATTCGTCGGCCGCCTGCCGGTGGTCGCGACCCTCGAGGAGCTCGACGAGGACGCGCTGGTCACGATCCTCACCCAGCCGCGGAACGCCTTGTCCAAGCAGTACGCGCGCCTGTTCGAGATGGAGACCGTGGACCTCGAGTTGCGCGAGGACGGCCTGCGCGCCGTCGCCCGCAAGGCCATGGATCGCAAGACCGGCGCCCGGGGCCTGCGGACCATCCTGGAGAACGTGCTGCTCGACATCATGTACGACCTGCCGTCGCTCAAGAACGTGGCCAAGGTGGTCGTGGACGAGAGCGTGATCGTCGGCGACAGCAAGCCCTACCTCGTCTACCGCAGCGAGGAGGCGCAGGTCGCGGCGCCGGAAATCCGCCGAGCGGCGGGCTCCGATTCGCATTGACCGCGGCCGCCGCTTTCGGAGGGGACGGACCCCTTCAGCGAACTGCCGGCAAAGTAGTGACGTTGGTCTCAGCTGAAGGGGTCCGTCCCCTCCGACTCTGCGACTTGTTTCGCGCGGACGCAGCCCCCATGACGTATTCTTCCGGAAGCCACGGCGGCGCGTTCCCGCGCCGGAGGATGCGACATTGACCGCAGAGAAAAGCAAGTCCCCGGCAGCTCCCCAGGCGACCCGCGTACCGGTCCTGCCGCTGCGCGACGTGGTCGTCTACCCGCACATGGTGATCCCGCTTTTCGTCGGCCGCGACAAGTCGATCCTGGCGCTCGACGAGGCCATGCGCGGCGACAAGCAGATCCTGCTGGTCGCCCAGAAGCAGCACGACGTGGACGACCCCAAGGCGCGCGACCTGTTCACGGTAGGCACGGTCGCGACCATCCTGCAGCTCCTCAAGTTGCCGGACGGAACCGTCAAGGTGCTGGTCGAGGGCGTCGCCCGCGCCATGGTCGAGAACATCGACGTGGACGGTTATTTCATGGCGGACATGACGCCGCTCGCCGACGTCGAGCAGTACGAGGAGCGCGAGATCGACGTGCTGACGCGCTCGGTCGTGTCGCATTTCGAGCAGTACGTGAAGCTCAACAAGAAGGTGCCGCCCGAGATCCTGACCTCGCTGGCCGGCATCGAGCAGCCCGGCCGACTCGCCGACACGGTCGCGGCGCACATGGCGCTCAAGCTCTCCGAGAAGCAGAAAGTGCTGGAAATACAGGACGTCCGCGTCCGCCTCGAGCAGGTCATGTCCCTGATCGAGGGCGAGATGGAAGTGCTGCAGATCGAGAAGAAGATCCGCGGCCGCGTGAAGTCGCAGATGGAGAAGAGCCAGCGCGAGTATTACCTGAACGAGCAGATGAAGGCGATCCAGAAGGAGCTCGGCGACCTCGAGGACGCGCCCAACGAGCTCGGCGACCTCGAGAAGCGCATCGCCAAGGCCGGCATGCCGAAGGAGGCGCGCGAGAAGGCGACGGCTGAGCTCAACAAGCTGAAGCTCATGTCGCCGATGTCCGCCGAGGCGACGGTCGTGCGCAACTACGTGGACTGGCTGGTCAAGGTGCCGTGGAAGAAGCGCACCAACGTGAAACACGACATCGCGGCGGCCCAGCAGGTCCTGGACGAGGACCACTACGGGCTGGAGAAGGTCAAGGAACGCATCGTCGAGTACCTGGCCGTCACGCAGCGCGTGAAGCGGCTCAAGGGCCCGATCCTGTGCCTGGTCGGCCCACCCGGCGTCGGCAAGACTTCGCTCGGCCAGTCGATCGCGCGCGCGACCAACCGCAAGTTCGTGCGCATGTCGCTCGGCGGCGTGCGCGACGAGGCCGAGATCCGCGGCCACCGCCGCACCTACATCGGCTCGCTGCCGGGCAAGGTACTGCAGAACATGGCGCGTACCGGCGTGCGGAACCCGCTGTTCCTGTTCGACGAAGTGGACAAGATGTCCATGGATTTCCGCGGCGACCCGTCGTCGGCGCTGCTCGAGGTGCTCGACCCCGAGCAGAATGCGGCATTCTCCGACCATTACCTCGAGGTCGACTTCGATCTCTCGGAGGTGATGTTCGTGTGCACGGCGAACACGCTCAACATCCCCGCGCCGCTGCTCGACCGCATGGAAGTCATCCGGCTGCCGGGCTACACCGAGGACGAGAAGCAGAACATCGGCCGCCGCTTCCTGCTGCCAAAGCAGGTCAGGCAGAACGGCCTGAAGGAAGGCGAGCTCACGGTCGACGATCCGGCGATCCTCGACATCATCCGCCACTACACGCGCGAGTCGGGCGTGCGCAACCTCGAGCGCGAGACGGCGAAGATCTGCCGCAAGGCGGTCAAGCAGCTGCTGCTCGAGCCCGAAAAGAAGGCGATTGCGGTCACCGCCGACAACCTCGGCGATTTCCTGGGCGTGCGGCGATTCCGTTTCGGCCGCGCGGAGGAATCCAACCGCGTCGGGCTCGTGACCGGCCTCGCCTGGACCGAGGTGGGCGGCGAGCTGCTGACGATCGAGGCGGCCGTCGTGCCCGGCAAGGGCAAGCTCCTCTACACCGGCCAGCTCGGCGAGGTGATGCAGGAATCCATCCAGGCCGCGATGACCGTGGTCCGCAGCCGCGCCGACGTCTTCGGCCTCGAGCCCGACTACCACCAGAAAGCGGATGTGCACGTGCACGTGCCCGAAGGGGCGACGCCGAAGGACGGCCCGAGCGCGGGCATCGGCATGTGCACGGCGCTCGTTTCGGCGCTCACGAAGATTCCGGTGCACTCGAGCGTCGCGATGACCGGCGAGATCACGCTGCGCGGCGAGGTGCTGCCGATCGGCGGGCTCAAGGAAAAGCTGCTCGCGGCGCAGCGGGGCGGCATCGAGACCGTGTTGATCCCGAGCGAGAACGAAAAGGACCTCGTGGAGATCGCCGCGAACATCAAGGAAAAGCTCGACATCCGCCCGGTCAAGTGGATCGACGAGGTGCTGGAGATCGCGCTCGAGAAGAGCCCCCAGGTGGCGACGACGACGGCGGCTGCGCCGCGGGCCGTCGAGGTACCGAAAGAGCCCGAGCGGCGTACCGGGCGCCGCGCGGTGAAGCCGATACAGCCGCACTAAGCGCAGGAAAAGGGGACAGTCACCTTTTGGAAAGGGGACAGTCACTTTTCCGGTGACGCCGCCAAAGCTCGGCTTGCGTACGCGAAAAGGTGACTGTCCCCTTTTCCTGCACGGCTTGGCTCGACGGGGCCCGATGCCGTATAGTGCCGCGCCTCCGAGGGGCCGGGATCCGGTCCGCCGGGGTGCTTAGCTCAGCTGGTAGAGCGTCGCCCTTACAAGGCGAATGTCGCAGGTTCGAGCCCTGCAGCACCCACCAGTGACCTGGAGCGGTAGTTCAGTTGGTTAGAATACCGGCCTGTCACGCCGGGGGTCGCGGGTTCGAGTCCCGTCCGCTCCGCCAATTCTTCGCGTGCAAGGGTCGTCAGAAATGACGACCCTTTTTCGTCTCGGACGGCCGTTGTCGCGCCCGATCCTGCGCGAGGCGACATTCGCTCGCGAGCTCAGCCGGAACTTTATTCGCTCGCTCGCGAAGTCGCCTCGCCAGCTGCGGCTGCGTCCGCGGCCGGCGCCGGCGAGGCGGGGTCGTGCCGGGCGAACCAGGCGAGGATGTAGGCGACGCGGGCGTTGAGCTGCGAGGGGTGGACGTCGAGGGAGTGCGACGCGCCGGGGACGCGCAGCAGCAGCGTGTCGACGCCGCGGATACGGAGCGCCTGGTAGAACTGCTCGGCTTCCGGGCTCGGGGTGCGGAAGTCCTGTTCGCCGGTGACCACCATGGTCGGGGTCTTCACGTTGCCGACGCGCGACAGCGGCGAGCGCTGCCAGTACGACTCGTAATCCTCCCAGGGCGGCGCGCTGAACCAGTACTTGTAGAAGAAGTTCGGGACATCGGACGTCAGCACGAAGCTCGCCCAGTTGATGACGGGCTTCTGCACCGCGGCGCCCTTGAACCGGTCGGTGGTGCCGACGATCCATGCCGTGAGCACGCCGCCGCCGCTGCCGCCGGTCACGAACAGGCGGTTCTCGTCCACGCCGCCGCGCGCGATGGCCGCGTCCACCGCGCCCATCAGGTCGTCGAAGTCCCGCCCGGGATAGGCGTGGTGGATGAGGTTGCCGAACTCCTCGCCGTAGCCGGTGCTGCCGCGCGGGTTCGAAAAGAGCACGTTGTAGCCGGCAGCGGCGTAGAGCTGCAGTTCCGCGCCGAAGCGCGGGCCGTAGTTGGCGAATGGGCCCCCGTGGATCTCGAGGATCAGCGGATATTTCTTCGCCGGGTCGTAGCCCGGCGGGCGCATCAGCCAGCTCTGCACGCGCCGTCCGTCGGCCGCGGTCGTGCTCCACATCTGCTCGACCTTGCCGAGCTCGCGCTGGCCGAGCAGGTCTTCATTGAGGCTCGTCAGGCGGCGCGTTTTGCCGCCGTCGTAAAGGCCGACTTCCGCCGGATCGTAGGCGTCGTTCGCGCTGTAGGCGAGGGTCCCGTCCTTCGCGACCGAGAACGATCCGCCGCCATAGGGCCGCGACCAGCCTTCGCCGCCGAGGTCATCGACCAGATTCGTGACGCGGCCCGAGAGGTCCGACTCCGCGACGCGGGTCGTGCCCTGGTCGTCGTAGGCGAAGTAGATGCGCCGGCCGTCGCGGCTCCAGGTCGGGCTCGCGATGTCCCGGTCGAGGTCGGCCGCGAGCTCGCGCACCTCGCCGTTTTCGCGCTTCATCAGGTACAGGCGCGAGCGCTGGTAGCCCTGGTAAGTGTCGTCGTAGCCGGTAAAGGCGATGTACTTGCCGTCGGGCGAGGCTGCGGGCTCGGCGTCGGGGCCGAAGCGCTTCGTGAGCGCGCGGATCGCGCCGGTCGCGAAATCGATCGCGTACACCTCGCTGTCGTTCGGCTCAATGTCCGAGTTGTCGTGCCGGTTCGCGGAGACGAGGATTTCGCTGCCGTCGGCCGACCACGCGACGTCGTCGTGATCGAAGTTGCCCTCGGTAAGCTGGCGCGGCGAGCCGCCGTCGGCCGGCACGACGAACACCTGGGCGAAGGCGTCGGGCAGGTAGCCCTCGCCGTCGGCGCGATAGACCATCCGGTCGATCGCCTTGAGCGGCTCGGCCCAGGCCGCGTCCTTTGGCGCCTCGGGCAGTTTCACCTTGAGCGGGTCGTGCCTGGCAGGCACGCGCATCACGAACGCGAGCTGGCGGCCGTCCGGCGACCAGGCGAGGTCGGACGGTGCATCCAGCAGGTTGCTGACGCGCGCGGTGACGCCCTGCGCGAACCAGTGCATGTGGATCTGCGCGCCGTCGGGATCGGCGGCGACGAAGGCGAGCCGCTTGCCGTCCGGCGACCAGCGCGGGCTCGACTGGTTGCCGGCGCCGCCGGTCAGGGGCCGGTGATTGCCGCCGTCCCGGTCAACCAGCCAGATCGCGCCGCGGCGCGAATCCGTCTTGATGTCGAATGAGCGGCGCACATAGGCGACCTGCGCGCCGTCGGGCGAGACTTCCGGGTCGCTCGCCCACTCGAGCGAGAAGACGTCCATCGGCGCGAACGCAGGTCTTGCGGCGGCCGGCAGGGCCGCGATCGCGACCAGCAATATCGTGAAGGCGCGAACAGGCATCGCAGGCTCCTGCTACGGGTACGAAGTCGGTCATGCTACCCTAGCGCCCCGTTTTTTCCGATGGTGCCGGGTCGTAGATTCGTAGTTTTGCGGACGTTCGAATCTACGACCCGGCACCAAGAACCAATTTTTGGAGAGCCATGCTCCAGACAATCCACGACAAGCTGAAAGGCATCTTCGCGGTCGCGATCCTGGTCGCGCTCGGCGTCGTGTTCGTGTTCTGGGGCGTGAACTTCAGCTCCAACGTCAGCGGCTTCAGCAAGGCCAAAGGGATCGAGGTGAACGGCCGCGAGCTGCCGGTCGAGGAAGTGCGGCGCAACTACCAGGAGCAGACGGCCCGCATGCAGGCGGCCCTGGGCGACGCGGCGGTGCCGGACGAGATGCGCAAGGCGATCCAGCAGCGCGTGCTCGAGGAGGCCGTGCGCCAGGAACTCATCCGCCAGCGCACCGCGAAGCTCGACTTCGAGGCGACGGACGGCGAAGTGCTCGAGACGATCCGGGGCGTGCCAGCATTCCAGGTCGACGGCAAGTTCTCCGCGGACGCCTACCATGCCGCGCTCAGCTCGATCGGCATGAGTCCGGAGCGTTTCGAGGCGGAACAGCGGCAGTACGTGCTGGCGCGGCAGCTCGACCGCGGCATCTACAGCTCCGCATTCGTACTGCCCGCCGAGCTCGAGCGCGAGGTGGCGCTGCGCAACGAAACGCGCACGCTCGCCTGGGTTGCGGTGCCGGCAAAGTCGTTCGAAGCGGCGGCGGTGCCGACGGACGCACAGATCCAGGCGTACTACGACGCCAACAAGTCGCAGTACATGACGGAGGAATCGGCGACCGTCGATTTCGTTGAACTCGACATCGACGCGTTTGCCGCCAGGACGGAAGTCACCGACGAGGCGCTGCGCCAGTATTACGAGGAAAACAAGGCGCGTTACACACAGCCAGGCCGCCGCCACGCGCGGCATATCCTGATCGCCGGGGGCGGCGACGACAAGGCCGCCGAGGCCAGGGCGCAGAAGGCCTACGAGCGCGCCGCCGCGGGCGAGGACTTCGCGGCGCTCGCGCGCGAGCTGTCGGAGGATCCGGGCTCGAAGGACTCTGGCGGGGACCTCGGCGAAGCCGAGCGTGCGGACTTCGTCGGGCCTTTCGGCGACGCCGTGTGGAGCATGAAGCCGGGCGAGATTCGCGGCCCGGTCAAGACCGAGTTCGGCTGGCACGTGATCAAGCTCGAGAGCGCCACGCCCGACACCACCAGGTCATTCGAGGACGTTCGTGCGGAACTCGAGCCCGAGTACCGCCGATCGCAGGTGGAGAAGGCATTCGGCGATGCTGAGGAAGAGCTCGACACGGCGTCCTTCGAGGCGGCGGGCGACATTGCCGCGGTTTCCGGGAAGACGGGCCTGCCGGTGAAGCGAATCGAGCACTACACCCGCGCGGGCAGCGCCGAGCTCGGCGCAACGCCGAAGGCGACCGCGGCCGTGTTCTCGGCGGACGTGCTCGCCGGGCGCGAGGTCCGCGCGGTCGAGCTCGCCCCCGGCAAGGTCGTCGCAATCGCGGTCAAGAACCATGCGCCTGCGCAGGCGAAACCGCTCGACGCCGTGCGCGCGGAGGTCATCGCCGCCTGGCGCCACGCGCAAGCGGCGAAGCTCGCGGCGGCCCGGGCGCAGGAGGCGGCAGCGGCGCTCGGCAAGGGCGCGGCCTGGGCCGCCACCGTGGCGCCCTGGCGCGGCGACGGCGCGATCCCGGAGCCGAAACCCGTCGGGCGCCAGGACGAAGCCGTGCCCCGGGAAATCCGCGATGCCGCGTTTAGTGCGCCGCTTCCGTCAGGCCAGCCGCGCTTCGGCACGGCCGCGCTCGCCAATGGCGATGCCGCGATCTGGACGGTGACGGCGGTCGAGAAGGGCAAGCTTGCGACCCTGACGGCCGACGCGAAACGGCAGGAGCACGACCAGGCCCGCGACCGCGCGGCGATGTCGGACGCCACCGTCTACATCTCGGCAATGCGCAGCAACGCCGACATCGACGTCAACCCGCAGATCTTCGAATAGCGCTCGAACGTGCACTGTCGGCCGGGCGGGGACCCTCGCTCGCGCCGCCGGAACTTACGCGCTCGCTCGGGGACCCGCCCGGCCGCCAAGCGCGTCAGGGCGCTATTCGGGGAAGCTCATTCCCACGTGGGAGTAACCGGCGTCGACGTACACGGTTTCGCCGGTGATGCCCGCAGCGAGGTCGGAGCACAGGAACGCGGCCGCGTTCCCGACGTCCTCGATCGTCACGTTGCGCTTGAGCGGCGAGACCTGCTCGACGTGATGCAGCATCTTGCGAAATCCCGGGATGCCCGCCGCGGCCAGCGTCTTGATCGGCCCGGCCGAGATCGCGTTCACGCGGATGTTCCTCGCGCCGAGGTCCGCGGCCAGGAAGCGCACGTTCGCCTCGAGGCTCGCTTTCGCCAGGCCCATGACGTTGTACGCCGGGATCGAGCGCACCGCGCCGAGGTAGGAGAGGGTGAGAATCGCACCTGAACGGCCCGCCATCAGCGGCAGGCCGGCGCGCGCGAGCGCCGTCAGGCTGTAGCTCGAAACGTCGTGGGCGATCCCGAAGTTCTCGCGCGTCGTCGCCTCGACGAAGCCGCCGGTGAGCGCCTCGCGCGGCGCGAAGGCGACCGAATGCACGATGACGTCGAGAGCGCCCCAGTCTTCCGCGAGGCGCGCGAACGCGGCGTCGATCTCGGCGTCGACCCCGACATCCATCGGCATCACGAGCTTCGCGCCGAGCGAGCCCGCAAGCTCGTCGACACGCCCCTTGATGCGGTCGTTCTGGTAAGTGAATGCGAGCTCGGCGCCTTCGCGGCTCATCGCCTGGGAGATGCCCCAGGCGATCGAGCGATCGGTCGCGAGCCCCACGACCAGGGCCTTCTTGCCAGCCAGGAACCCCATGCCTTCCCTCCCGACGAAATCAGCCGCCGACGCCGGCACCCTCCCCGACGTGGATCGTCAGGGACTGGCCGGCGCGCAGGGCCGTGCTGCGCCCCATGTTATTCCAGGACTGGAGCTCGCGGATGCTGACGGCGAAGTGCAGCGCGATGGCGGAAAGGGTGTCGCCGCGCTTGACGCGATAGCTCACCTTGCCGCCCGTCGCGGCCGCGCGTTCGGCGCTCCTGGAGTCGGCGACCGAGGCCACGCCCGTCGCCTGGCTGGGCCCGCTGCCGGCGACCTGCAGGCGCTGGCCGGGGCGCAGCAGCGATTTCGTCGAGATATGGTTCATGCGCGCGAGCGCGCCGACCGACATGCCGTAGCGCCGGGAGATGCTCCAGAGCGACTCGCCTTCCTTGACCCGGTGGGTACGCCGCTCGAGGTCCGAGCCAAGCCCGGCGCGCAGCTGCGAGACGTCGCCTGCCGGCACCCAGAGCTCGTCGCCGGCACGGAGGTTCGCCTGGGCGCCGTCGTTCATGCGGTCGAGGAAGGCTTCAGGGACCTGGTAGTGGCCTGCGATGGAGGTGAGCGATTCGCCGGCGGCAACCGTGTGCAGCGCGAGCCGGGCGCGGGCATGGTCGTCGAGCGCTGCCAGGCTCGCGACGAAGTCGTCCGCCACGACCTCCGGCACCAGCACGCGGTTTGGCCCTTCCGGGTCCGTGATCCAGCGATTCCAGGCCGGGTTCAACGCATGCAATTCCTCGGTGTCGACGCCGGCGAGTTCCGCCATCAGGCGCAGGTCCACCGGGCCGTCGGTCGGCACGACCCGGAAGTAGGGCGTGTCCGGTATCGGCGGCAGGTAGAACCCGTAGCGACCGGGGTCGCGCACCATCTTCGCGAGCGCAATGAGCTTCGGCACGTAGGCGCGCGTCTCCGCCGGCAGGGACAGCGAGAAAAAGTCGGTGCTGCGGTGGAGCGCCACGTTGCGGTTGATCGCGCGCTGTATGTTGCCCGCGCCGTAGTTGTAGGCTGCGATCGCGAGGAACCAGTCGCCGTCGAAGCGGTCGCGAAGCTGCGCGAGGAACTCGAGCGCGGCACGCGTCGACTCGATCACGTCGCGGCGCTGGTCCTGGTAATAGTTGCGCCGCAGGCCGTAGCGCTCGCCGGTCGGCGCGATGAACTGCCACAGCCCGGAAGCGTGGCTGCGCGAGTAGGCAAAGGGATTGAAGGCGCTCTCGACCACGGGCAGGAGCGCGAGGTCGCCGGGGAGCCCGCGCGACTCGACCTCGTTCACGACGTGGTGCAGGTAGCGCTGCGCGCGGCCGAAGACGCGCGCGACGTAGTCCGGGTTGCGCTGCAACCACTCGATCTCGCGCTGCACGCGCTGGTTCTCGACTTCGGGCAGCGACAGGTCGCCGCGGATGCGGGCGAGCACGTCGCCGTAGTGCACCGACGGGGCCAGCGGCTCGATGGTCGGCGCCTGGGCCTCGAGCTCCTCGGGCGGCGCCTCGGGGGCTTGCGCTTCTTCGGGGAAGGCCTCATCGACAGTGGCCGGGTCGCTTGCCGGCTGTTCGTCCGTGGCCGCATCGTCGGGGAGCCTGGGCGCGCCGGCGCAGCCGGCTGCGGTCGCGAGGACCACGCAGGCGAGGAGCGGCGGCAGGATCCGGATTGGCCGTTCAGTCATCGAAACTCATCCTTCCAGCTGCGAATTTCGGCAAACACCTCGAGCGGCGTCGGCAGTACCCTGCCGGCGCGGCGTTCGGCCGATGATTTGACATTTTCATGCCGGCTTCGCAGAAAAGGATTGACGTGCTTCTCAAGCTCGATGGTTGAGGGCAGGGTCGGCAGCCCCCGCGCCCTGATGCTGGCCGCCCATTTGACATAGTCCATTATGGCCGAGTTGCCGGGTTCGACGCTCGCCGCGAACCGCAGGTTCGCCTCCGTGTACTCGTGGCCGCAGAAAACCCGCGTTTCGCCGGGCAGCGCCGCGAGGATGTCGAGCGATGCCAGCATCTGCGCCGCGGTCCCCTCGAACAGGCGGCCGCAGCCGGCGCTGAACAGCGTGTCGCCGCAAAAGAGCGCGCCGTGGCCCGTGAATGCAATGTGGCCGGCGGTATGGCCGGGCACGTCGAGCACCTCGAAGCGCAGCCCGAGCGCCGGGATGTCGGCGACCTCGCCGCCGGATAGCGGCGTCACCGGCAGGCGCACGCGCTCGTGCGCGGGTCCGAAGGCGCGCGCGCCGGTTGCCGCGACCAGCTCGTGCAGGCCGCCGACATGGTCAGGGTGATGGTGGGTCGCCAGGATCGCGACGAGTGCGAGGCCCTCGGCCGCCAGTGCCGCGCGCACCGGAGCGGCGTCCCCCGGATCGACCACGGCGACGGCGCGAGGATCGGCGCTGCCGCGCATCAGCCAGATGTAGTTGTCCCGGAATGCCGGGATCGGCCTCACGTCGAGCATGCCCGAGTGTGCGTCATCCGGCGGCAGCGGCCAACTGGCCGCGGCGGTGCGGCGGCGGTTATGCTTTGTGCATGACATCGCCCGCGCCGACTCTCGACGCCTGGCTCGCCGGGCCGCTCGGCGGCATGCTCCTCGACCAGGAGCGCGCGATCGTCGCGGAGTCGCTCGAGTGCGCATTCGGCCTGCACTGCGTGCAGGTCGGCGACTGGGGCGGACCCGAGGCTTTCCTCAGCCACGCCCGCACGCGGCGGGCGTCGCTGGTATCCGCGCGACCGGCTCGCGGCGCGGCGCTCGTCGCCGAGCCCGACGCGCTGCCGCTGCAGTCGGACAGCGTCGACGTCATGCTGCTCCCGCACACGCTCGAGTTCGCGCCGGACCCGCACGAGGTGCTGCGCGAGGCGGCGCGGGTGCTGGCAGGGGAAGGGCAGCTGGTGGTCGCCGGTTTCGAGCCGCTCGGCAGCTGGTCGCTGCGCAACGCGTTCACGCGCGGCGGCAGCCCGCCCGGCATCGGCCGCACCATCCCGGCGACGCGCCTCGCGGACTGGCTGAAGCTGGTCGGCTTCGAGGTCGGGCCCGCGCAGCGCTTTCTCTATGCGCCGCCGGTCGCGTCCCTGGCCGCGTCCCGGGCCCGCGGGTTCATGGAGCGTGCGGGCCGGCGCGCGTGGCCGAGATTCTCCGGCGCGTACCTCGTGAACGCGCGCAAGCGCGTGCATTCCATGACGCCGGTGCGCCTGCGCCAGCGCATGCGCACGGCCGTGATCGGCGGCCTCGCCGAGCCTGCCGCGCGGCGCGTCTCTTGAACCGCGTCGAGATCTACACCGACGGCGCCTGCCGCGGAAACCCGGGCGCCGGGGGCTGGGGCGCGGTCATGCGCTATCGCGGGCGCGAGCGCGAGCTGTTCGGCGGCGAGACGCAGACGACCAACAACCGCATGGAGCTCACGGCTGCGATCCGCGGGCTCGAGGCATTGCAGCGGCGCTGCAAGGTATCGCTCTTCACCGACTCGAAGTACGTGCGCGACGGCATCACGACCTGGCTCGCGGACTGGAAGCGGCGCGGCTGGAAGACCGCCGATCGCAAGCCGGTCAAGAACCAGGACCTGTGGGAGCGCCTCGACGAGCTCGCCGCCCGCCACGACGTGGAATGGCACTGGGTGCGCAGCCATTCCGGCCATGCCGAAAACGAGCGCGCGGACCTGCTCGCGAACCGGGGCATCGACGAGCACGCCAGCCGCCCCGCCGGCGCCTAGCTGGTATCCTTCGGTCCCGTGCGCCAGATCGTCCTCGACACCGAAACCACCGGCCTCGAAGTCTCGGCCGGCCATCGCATCATCGAGATCGGCTGCGTGGAACTGCTGCACCGCCGGGCGACCGGCCGCAACTGGCACCGCTACCTGAAACCGGGCCGGGAAGTCGACCCGGGCGCGCTCGCGGTGCACGGCATCACCAGCGAGTTCCTCGAATCGCAGCCCGCGTTCGGCGAGGTGGCCGCCGAATTCCTCGCCTTCATCGACGGCGCCGAGCTCCTGATCCACAACGCCGAGTTCGACGTCGGATTCCTGGATGCCGAGTTCGGGCACGCCGGCCTCGGCGAGTCGGTCGCTGCGCGTTGCCGCGTCTTCGACACGCTCGCGATGGCCCGCCGCATGCACCCGGGACAGCGCAACAGCCTCGACGCGCTCTGCAAGCGCTACAACGTGGACAATTCGGGTCGCGAGCTGCACGGCGCGCTGAAGGATGCCCGTATCCTGGCCGACGTCTACCTGGCCATGAGCGGCGGCCAGGCCGCGCTCGGCCTCGACGCCTCGACGTCCGCGGCCGGCGCCGCGCTCGCCGGCGAATCGGCGGCGCGCGGCTCGGTGCGCATCCCGGTCGTGCGCGCGAGCGCCGACGAGCTTGCCGCGCACGAGCGCGCGCTTGACGCGATTGACCGCGCCTCGGGCGGCCGCGCGATCTTCCGCGCCGGGCCGACCCGTGCCGGGTAGGGCGCCGCCGCGACTCGCGCCGCGCAATTGCCGCATCGGCGTCATCGGGCTCGGCTACGTGGGCCTGCCGCTGGCGGTGGAATTCGGCCGGCACTACGACACCACCGGCTTCGACATCAATCCGGTGCGAATCGCCGAGCTCTCGCGCGGCCGCGATCGCACGCTGGAGGTCGAGCCGAAGGCGCTGAAATCGGCGAAGCGGCTGTGCTTCACCGCCGACCTGAAGGACCTCAGGCGCTGCCGCGTCTACATCGTCACGGTGCCGACGCCGATCGACGAGTACAAGCGGCCCGACCTGACGCCGCTGGAGCGGGCGAGCGAGTCGGTCGGCACGCGTGCTGAAGCGCGGCGACGTCGTCGTGTACGAGTCGACCGTCTACCCGGGCTGCACCGAAGAATTCTGCGTGCCGATACTGGAGCGTGTCTCGGGGCTGCGCTTCAACCGCGACTTCTTTGCCGGCTACAGCCCGGAGCGCATCAACCCGGGCGACAGGAAGCACCGCCTGCCGACGATCCGCAAGGTCACCTCGGGCTCGACGCCGGAGGTCGCCGCCTTCGTCGACCGGCTGTACGGCTCGATCATCACGGCCGGTACGCACGCGGCTTCCTCGATCCGCGTCGCCGAGGCGGCGAAGGTCATCGAGAACACGCAGCGCGACGTCAACATCGCGCTGGTCAACGAGCTCGCGATGATCTTCAACCGGCTCGGCATCGACACCCAGGAAGTGCTCGAGGCGGCCGGCAGCAAGTGGAACTTCCTGCCGTTCCGGCCGGGCCTCGTCGGCGGCCACTGCATCGGCGTCGATCCCTACTACCTGACGCACAAGGCGCAGCAGATCGGCTACCACCCCGAGATGATCCTGGCCGGCCGGCGCATCAACGACAGCATGGCGCTCTACGTGGCCGCCGAAGTCATCCGCCTGATGGCGGCCAAGCGCATCCACGTGAAGTCCTCCCGCATCCTGGTGATGGGGCTCGCGTTCAAGGAAAACACGCCGGACCTCAGGAACTCCAAGGTCGCGGACCTCGTCCTCGAGCTGCGCGAAAAAGGCGCGCGGGTCGACGTCTGGGATCCCTGGGTCGGGGACGCGGGAGGCCGAAGCGCGAATACGGCATCAGGCTCGTGAAGCGCCCGGCCCGCGGCGTCTATGACGCGATCGTCCTCGCGGTGGGACACCGCGAGTTCCTGGCGATGAAGCCGGCCCAGGTGCGGCGCTTCGCAAAGCGCCGGCACGTGATCTACGACGTGAAGTACCTGTTCGACCGCGGCCAGGCCGACGGGCGGCTGTAGGCACCTGGATGCGCGTCCTCGTCACCGGCGCGGCAGGCTTCATCGGCTACCACGTCGCCGAGCGCCTGCTCGCGCGCGGCGACGAGGTGGTCGGCCTCGACAACCTGAATGCCTACTACGACCCGCTGCTCAAGCAGGCGCGGCTGGCGCGCCTGAATCTGCATGCAGGCTTTCGCTTCGAGCGCCTCGATCTCGCCGACCGCGGTGCATGGAATCGCTGTTCCGGTCGGCCGGGATCCGGCGCGTCGTGCACCTCGCCGCGCAGGCCGGCGTGCGCTACTCCGTGGAAAACCCCCACGCCTACGTCGACAGCAACCTGACCGGCACGCTGCACGTGCTGGAAGGCTGCCGGCACCACGGCGTCGAGCACCTGGTCTTCGCCTCGACCAGCTCGGTCTACGGCGCGAACACGAAGATGCCGTTCTCCGTGCACCAGAACGCGGATCACCCGTTGTCGCTTCTACGCGGCGACCAAGAAGGCGAACGAGCTGATGGCGCACACCTATGCCTCGCTCTACCGCCTGCCGGCGACGGGCCTGCGCTTCTTCACCGTCTACGGCCCGTGGGGGCGGCCGGACATGGCGCTGTTCCAGTTCACGCGCAACATCCTCGCCGGCGAGCCGATCGACGTCTTCAACTACGGCAATCACCGGCGCGACTTCACCTACGTGGACGACATCGCGGGAGGCGTCGTCGCGCGCGCTCGATCATGTCGCGGCGCCCGACCCGGACTGGGACAGCGACGATCCCGACCCGGCGACGAGCAGCGCGCCCTACCGGATCTACAACATCGGCAACAACCGGCCGGTCGAGCTCATGCGCTACATCGAGGTGCTCGAAGGCTGCCTCGGGCGCAAGGCCGAGAAGAACCTGCTGCCGATGCAGCTCGGCGACGTGCCCGACACCTGGGCCGACGCGGAGGACCTCGTGCGCGACGTGGGCTATCGGCCCTCCACGCCGGTCGAGGAGGGGGTCGCGAAATTCGTCGCCTGGTACCTCGACTACTACCGCGACGGCGGCCCGGCGACGCCCAGGGTCACGAACCTTGGCTGAGTCCCTCGCGAGCCACGCGCGGCGCCTCGCGGCGATTCCGGTGCGCGGGTTGTTCGCCGCGGACCCGGACCGGTTCCGCGGCTTCTCGCGCGAGGCCGCGGGCCTGCTGCTCGACTTCAGCCGGCAGCGCGTCGACGCCGAAGCGCTCGCGGCGCTCGCGGCGCTCGCCGCCGCGCGCGGGCTGGCGGCGCGCATCGCGGCGCTGTTTGCCGGCGAGACCGTCAACGGGACCGAACGGCGCGCGGCGCTGCATACGCTCCTGCGCGTCCCGCAAGGAGCGCCGCTGCCGGCGTCGCTGCAGCCGCTGCACGCCGAAGTGCTCCGCGTGCGCGCGCAGTGCGCGGCATTCGTCGGCGAGGTGCATGCGGGCACGCGTACCGGCGCGGGCGGCGAGCGCTTCACCGACGTCGTGAACATCGGCATCGGCGGCAGCGACCTGGGCCCTGCCATGGCGACGGCGGCGCTCGCGCCCTACGCGGCGGGCAAGGTCCGCGTCCATTTCGTGTCGAACGTGGACGGCACCCAGTTCACGGACCTCGCGCCCGCGCTCGAGCCGAAGCGTACCCTCGTGATCGTCTGCTCCAAGACCTTCACGACGCTGGAGACGCTCTCGAATGCGAAGCGGGTCCGTGCCTGGCTGGCCGGACGGCTGGGCGAGGCCGCGGTCCCGAAGCATTTCGCGGCGGTCTCCACGAACGACGCAGCCATGGACGCCTTCGGCATCGGCACGGACGCGCGCTTCGCGATGTGGGACTGGGTCGGCGGGCGCTACTCGCTCTGGTCGGCGGTCGGGCTCATCCTCGAACTCGCGATCGGGACCGCCGCGTTCGAATCGATGCTGGCGGGCGCGCATGCGATGGACGGGCATTTCCGCAGTTGCCGCAGCGAAGACAACCTGCCGACATTGCTGGCGCTGCTCGCGCACTGGAACCGCAATGCGCTCGGCGCCGCAAGCCACGCGGTGCTGCCCTATACCCAGCGGCTCGCGCGGCTTCCGGCCTACCTGCAGCAGCTCGAGATGGAGAGCCTCGGCAAGCGCACCACGCGCAGCGGCGGCGCAGTGACCGACGGCACCGGCCCGGTCATCTGGGGCGAGCCGGGATCGAATGCACAGCATTCTTTCTTCCAGCTCCTGCACCAGGGCACGGCGCAGGTCAGCGCCGATTTCCTGCTGCCGCTCGCAGGTGCCGCCGATGCCGCCGCCGATGAACTGGTCATCGCGAATTGCCTCGCGCAGATCCAGGCCCTGATGGCGGGCAACGACTCATCCGAGCCGCACCGGGTGCATCCCGGCAGCCGTCCGCTCTCGCTGATCGCGTTTGCGCGCCTCGACCCGGCAACGCTCGGCGCCCTGCTGGCCCTGTATGAGCACAAGGTCTTCGTCGAGTCGGTCCTGTGGGACATCAATCCCTTCGACCAGTGGGGCGTCGAACTCGGCAAGAACATCTGCGGAACGCTGCTGCCGCTCGCGACGTCGAAACCGCCGCCCGAACTCGCGGGCCTTGCGCGCTGGATTGCTGATCATCGCCGCGCGTGAGCGGTTAATATAATATCCATCAAGCACTTGCGGACCGAATGTCGACGCCGAATGAAACTGGCAGCTGTACTCCTTGCCGTAAGCCTGTCTAGCGTCCCCACGGCTTCGCGGGCGGATCCCTGGCTTGCGCCGGGCGACCCAGTCCTGCGCCACGACCTTGAAGTGCTCGCGGACGCCGGCGTCGTCCATGCGCCCCTCACCGCCTGGCCAGTGTCCTGGGCGGAAGTCGCGCGCGACGTCAATGGACGCGCGCCGGAACCGGCATGGCCGGCCTGGCTCGCGGCAACGCTGGCCCGCGTGCAGGCGGCGGCGCGCGCGGCGACGAACACGCGGCGACTCACCGGCGAGGCGCGCATCGCGGGCTCAGAACAGCCCATGGCCTTGCGGCGGTTCGGCGACGTGCCGCGCGAAGCAGGCGAGCTGTCAGGGGGCGTGCAATACACCGGCGACCGCTTTGCCTTCCGGGCGCAGGCGACGGCCGTGGCCGACGCGTCGGATGGCAAGTCGCTGCGTCCCGACGGAAGCTACGTCGCCGTGGTCCTCGGCAACTGGATGGTGCATGCCGGCTACGTCGATCGTTGGTGGGGCCCGGGCTGGGAAGGCAGCCTGATCTACGGCAGCAACGCGCGCCCGATTCCCGCCATCACGCTCGACCGGAACTATTCGGACGCGTTCGACAGTCCGTGGCTGCACTGGATCGGGCAGTGGCGCTTCACGACGACCATGGGACAGCTGGAAGGCGATCGCGACGACGCCCCGCACGCGAGGTTCTTCGGCGCGCGGCTGACCCTGAAGCCGCATCGCCGCCTGGAGATCGGCATTTCGCGCAGCGCCCAGTGGTGCGGCGACGGGCGGCCCTGCGGCATCGGCACGTTCTGGGACCTGCTTACCGGCAACGACAACGACCAGCCGCTCGACCAGCAGCCGGGCAACCAGATGGGCGGGTTCGACGTGCGCTGGGCGATGCCCTGGGCGCCGGTTGCGCTGTACGCGCAGATGATCGGCGAGGACGAAGCGGGATTTCTCCCGAGCCAGTATCTCGGCCTGTTCGGAGCCGAGCTGTCGGGCGGGATCGGCGAGCGCAGCTGGCGCGCGCACGTCGAATACGCCGACACGGCCTGCAGCTTCTATGACCATCCGCCGAACTACGGTTGCGCGTACCGAAACGTCATCTATACGGACGGCTACCAGTACCTCGACCGGTCGATGGGACATTCGATCGACGGCGACAGCCGGCAGTGGGCTGCCGGCTTCCTGCTGGTCGACGGCGAGGGCGCCAGTTGGGAACTGGCCGCCCAGTCTGCCGACGTCAACCGGGCGAGCCAGAATCCCGTCCATTCGGTCGAACCTGAGGCGGCTACGTTACGCTCCGTCGACCTGTATCATCGGCGGTCGCTGTGGGGCGGGCAGCTCAGCCTCGCGGTCGGCTATGAACAGCGCGTGCGGACCGGGGCCGGGCGCGACGAAGAGGACCTGCGGGGCAACGTTCAATGGTCGGTGGGCATTCAGTGAAGGGGACCCGGGGCCTTCCGTGGATACGCGGCGGCCTGGCCGCGCTTGCGGCAACCGCCGCGCTCGGCGCGGCCCAGGCGCAGGTCACGCCGCAGCTGCCATCAACCGGCGGCGCGATCACGGGCCAGACAATGACGCAGGCGCCGACCGCCGAGCAACTGCAGATGCTCCAGCAGCTGCCGGAATCCGACCGCCAGGAACTGATGCGCGCGCTCGGCATCTCGGGCACCGGTCTTCCGGCGCCCACCGCCCCCGACCAGGGGCTGCAGCAGCCTGCGCCCATGCCGACGCCTGCGCCGTCCGCGACGCCTGCAACCACGGGCCCGCCGTCGCTCGCCGCGGGCAGCACGCTGATCGTCAAGCTGCGCCTGCCGCGGGCGACCGACGCCCTTACGCCGGATTCGCTGCGCCGGACGCAGGCTGCCCCGGGCGACTCCGACGTCACCACGGACGACGAGCTCGCCGACCAGCAGCAGCTGGCGCGGCTGGCGTCGGGCGGACCGATCGACCCGGATATCGATCGGCTGTTCCAGCAGCGCGTGCAGCGCAATCCGCAGCTCGCGACGCTGCTCGGCGCGTCGACTTACGTCCTCGACCGCGAGGGCCGGATACGCTTCCCGGGCGTCGCCACGATCGCCCTCGCCGGGCTGACCGAAATCCAGGCCGCGCGCCGCATCGAGGCCGAGCCGAACCTCAGGCCGCTGGAAGCCGAGGTCATGCTCCTGCCGCTCGAGCCGTTCGGCGTGGATGCGCTCAAGCCATTCGGCTACGAACTGTTCCACGATCTCGCCGTGTCGTTCTTTCCGGCGACCGACGTGCCGGTTCCGGCCGACTACACGCTCGGCCCCGGCGACGAGGTGCGGGTGCAGCTGTTCGGCAAGCAGAACGAGCAGTACAGCTTCGTCGTGACGCGCGAAGGGGAGATCAACTTTCCGGAAACCGGGCCGTTCGCCGTGGCCGGCCTGACGTTCGGGGACCTGAGTGACTTGATCAAGGAGCGCGTGGAGGCCCAGATGATCGGCGTCGCGGCCAGCGTCACGATGGGTCGCCTGCGCACGATTCGCGTGTTCGTGCTCGGCGACGTCGGGCGCCCGGGCTCGTACGCGGTGACCGGACTGTCGACGATGATGAACGCGCTGTTCGCCGGCGGCGGCGTGTCCGATGCGGGTTCGCTGCGAAACGTGCAGTTGCGCCGCGGCGGCCGGACGATCGGCACGCTCGACGTGTACGACCTGCTGCTGCACGGCGACAGCCGTCACGACGCGCGGCTGCAGTCCAACGATGTCCTGTTCGTGCCGCCGCGCGGGCCGACCGTGGCGGTCGGCGGCGAGGTCAAGCGGCCGGCCATCTACGAGCTCGGCGGCGAGCGCTCGATCGGGCAGGTGGTCGACCTCGCCGGCGGCCTCACCGCGACGGCATTCGCGGCGGCCGCGCGCGTCGAGCGCGTCGACGTCACCGGCGGCCGGTCGGTGCACACGGTGGACCTCAACACGCCGGCCGGCCGCGCGTCGGGCGTGGAGGGCGGAGACCAGGTCTCGGTCGATCCGCTGCCCGACGACGTGCTGACCGACCACGTCACGCTCGCCGGCCACGTGCAGCGGCCCGGCCCGTACGAGTGGCGGCCGGGCATGCGCCTGACCGACCTCATCCGCTCGGTCAATGACCTCAAGCCGGACGCGGACCGGCACTACGTGCTGATCCAGCGCCAGCAGGACCGCACCGGACCGGTACAGGTTTTCTCCGCGGACCTTGCCGCCGCGCTCGCGCATCGCGGCGGCGCGGCGGATCCCGTGCTGACGAATCTCGACACGGCCACCGTGTTCGACCGGGGCAGCGGGCGCGTTGCCGTGATCGCCCCGCTGCTGCGCCAGCTGCGCCAGCAGGCCGTGTTCGGCAGCCCGGCGCGCGAGGTCGAGATCTCCGGCATGGTGCACGCTCCGGGCGTCTATCCGCTCGAGGACGGCATGAAGGTCAGCGACCTGATCCGCGCCGGCGGCAGCCTCGACGAGTCGGCCTACGGATTGTCGGCGGAGATCACCCACTACCAGATCGAGGACGGGACCCGTCGCGTCATCGACCTGCAGGAAGTGGATCTCGGCGCCGTGCTGGCCGGCGACCCGGCGGCCGACCGGGTGCTCGCGCCTTCCGACCGGCTCAACGTCCGCCAGGTCTCGCAGTGGCAGCGCAAGGGCTCGGTGACGGTATTGGGCGAAGTGCAGTTCCCGGGCACCTACACCATCGAGCCCGGCGAAAAGCTCTCCAGCGTGCTCGCGCGGGCGGGCGGCCTGACCCGTCTCGCCTTCGCGGAGGGCAGCGTCTTCCTGCGCGAGGACCTCAAGGAGCGGGAGCGCGAACAGATCGACCGGCTCTCGCAGCGGCTGGAGACGGACCTGGCCACCATGATGCTGCGCGCGGGCCAGGCCGCCGCCGTCCAGGGCGTGCGCGCGTCGGACCAGTCGATCTCGGTCGGGCAGTCGATCCTCGGGCAGCTGAAGCGCGCCGAGCCGCTCGGGCGCCTCGTCATCGACCTGCCCGGTCTGCTGGCCGGGCATCCGGACCTCGACGTGGCGCTGCGCGACGGCGACCGGCTGCTGGTGCCGGAAGTCAAGCAGGAGGTCATGGTGATCGGCGAAGTGCAATACGCCACCTCGCACCTCCTGAAGCCGGGACTCAAGCGCGACGATTACGTCGCTGCCAGCGGCGGACTGACGGTCAATGCGGACGACAAGCGGATCTACGTGGTCCGCGCCAACGGTTCGGTCGTCGGCAGCAACGGCAGCGGCTGGTTCAATCGCGGCTCGAACGTCGAGATCGATGCCGGCGACGCGATCGTCGTTCCGCTCGCCGTCGACCGCGTGCCCGCGCTCGCGCTGTGGCAGAGCTCGACGTCGATCATCTACAACCTTGCGGTCGCTGTCGCGGCGATCGGCAGCCTCTAGTCGCCATGGCCGCAACCGGGGAACCCGCCGGCGGCAACCGGGACACGGCGTCCGCCGGCCGCGATTACGCTTTCCGCGTCTATGCGGTCGACGACGGCGACGACGTCCGGCTGAAGGACTTGTGGCAGGCCGCCTGGCGCGGCAAGTGGACCATCGCGGCCGCTACGCTCGGCACGGCGGTCCTGCTGGTTGCGCTGTCGTTCGTCCTGACGCCCGAATTCCGCTCGTCGGTACTGGCCGCGCCGACGAACCAGGCGGCGCCGGCTACGGGGATTGCTTCGCTGGCGTCGCAATTCGCTGGGGTCGCGGCGCTCGCCGGCTTCAACGCCAACAGCGGCACGCCGACCGCGGAAGCCATCGCGACGCTGAAGTCCCGGGCATTCACGGACCGCTTCATCCGCGAGCACGGCCTGATGCCGATCCTCTACGCCGACGACTGGGACGCGGCCGCCAAGGCCTGGCGCGATCCGGAGTCGGCCCCGACGTTGTGGACTGCGTTTACGAAGTTCGACCGCATCCGGGACGTCGAGCAGGAGGTCGAGACGGGCATGGTGCGCGTCACGGTCGACTGGCAGGACGCAAAGCTCGCGGCGCAGTGGGCCAACGACCTGGTCAGCGACGTCAACAGCGTCCTGCGCACGCGTGCCATCCAGGAGTCGCGCCAGAACCTCGACTTCCTCCAGACCGAGCTCGGCAAGAGCAGCCAGGTCCTGCTGCAGACGACGCTGTACGGCCTGGTCGAGTCCGAGATGAAGAACGCAATGCTTGCCAGCGTCCGCCAGGAATACGCGTTTCGCGTGGTCGATCCGGCGGTCGTGTCCGAGAAACCCGCCTGGCCCAACCGCCCGCTGTTCGCCGTCCTCGGCCTCGCCGTCGGCTTCATCATCGGCACGCTGGTGGTCGTGATGCGCTCGCCGGCCAGGCCCGACTGAACGGGGCAGCGATGCCTGCCGGCGACGGCCAGCCGCGGATCGGCCTGATGATCGTCGGCGCGCCGAAGGCCGGCACGACCACGCTCAAGAGCTGGCTCGGCCAGCATCCGGCCCTCGTGACGCACGCCGCGCGCGAGTTCATCTTCTTCGCCGACGACCAGGCCTATGGGCAGGGCTACGCACGGGCTTTCCGAGCGCAGTTCGGGGCGGCGGCTGCCGCGGGCGCGACGCCGGTCGCGAAAAGCGTCGCCATGATGTACTCGCCGGCGGCGCTCGAGCGCCTCAAGGCGCACAACCCGTCGGTGCAGGTCGTGCTGGTGCTGAGGGACCCGGTCGCGCGCGCCTATTCCGAGTACTGGTACGCGAAGCGGCGCGGCCGCGAGCCAGCCGCGTCATTCGGCGAGGCGCTGGAGCGCAATGCCCGGCAGCCGCGGGAGGATCCGACGGCGCGCGACGCTTACGTCGCGCGCAGCCGCTATGCGGACTACCTGCCGGCACTGCAGTCGTTGTTCCGGCCTTCACAGTTCAGCGTGCTGCTGCTCGAGGACCTCGAGCGCGATCCGGTGGCGGCGTGCCGGTCGCTGTTCGCGCGGCTCGAGGGCGTCGATCCCGGTTTCGCGCCCGCCGTGGCGCGCCGTCACAACGAAGCGGCCGCCGTGCGCAACCCCGGACTGATGGCATGGATGGAACGCGGGCGGCGCGTGCCCCTGTTGCGCGGCGCGCTGCGCGCCGTGCTGGCGGCGCCGGCGCGCAAGCGCCTGCGGGCTTCGCTCATGCGGCTCAACGAGGAGCGCCTCGTCGTCCCGCCCCTGGATGCCCGCACGCAATCGGAACTGGACGGCTATTTCGCGCCCAGCAACGAGCAGCTGGCCCGATTGCTCGGCCGCAGCCTGGAAGCCTGGGGCGGCGTCAGCCGGCGGACAGCCGGAAAATCCTGACTGCGAAGCCGGCGAGCTCCAGTTCCAGCGCGCGGCGTTTTCCGCCGTTTCCGCCGGCCAGGCTGACCGCAGCGGGATCGAGCGGACGGCCGCTCGCATCGAAACGCAGCTCTTCAGCCCGGGTCGCGGCACCCGCGGCGTCGAATTCGACCCGTGCCTTCAATGCGCGCGCGGCGGGGTTCACGACCACGAGATACGCAGGAGTTCCGCCCGGGCCCCGCGTGAGCCTGGCGAGGACCGGCGCAGGCGTTCCGCGCCGCTGCCTGCGTGCCGTCGACTGCTCCTGCACGGCGACCCCGGCGCCGCAGTCCGCCGGCATGCCGAACACGGGCCCCATCAGGGCTTCGAGATTGTCGAGCCGCGCGCGCAGCGCCGTGTCGTAGAGCGAGAAGTAGCGCGAATAGAGGACGGCGCCGTCCATGTCCGACGACCAGACCGCGGCATACATGTAGAGCAGCTCGTTCCAGGTCGGCGAGCGGCGCGCCTTGCGTTCGCGGGTCGCCTTGCAGTCCTGCCCGTGGCAGTCCTCGCGCAGTCCGTAGGCCTGCAGCGAGGCGAGCACGGGCCGGCCGGCGAGACCCGGAATCTGCGTCGCCGCAACCAGCGAATCATAGTAGTCGCCGAGATTCCGGAACTCGTTGTCCGCGAGGGTTTCGTTCCCGGATTTTTCCGCCGACAGGCCAAGTTTGGCATTCATGGCGCCGTTGCCCGCGGTCGCGCCGCCATAGGACCGGTAGACCGGGTAGCGGTTCACGTACAGCTCGTCGAAGATCCGCGGGTCCGCGTCCGCGTAGGCCCGGAGCACCGGCTTGTCTTCGCTGACCGCCGAGGAGGCCACCGAAATCGACAGCAGGCTGCGCGGCGACACGCGACGGATCTCAGCGGCCACCTCCGCCAGCGTTGCGGCCGAAATTCCGGAAAGCTCCGGCTCGTCGAAAAGGTAGAAACCCGCCGCCGCCGGATGAGCCGCCCCCTGCTTCACGAATTGGTCCAGCAGCCCCCGCATCCCGGGATCGGCCCAATGAGTCACGATGTCGGGCGGGACCTGGATGCGGACCTTGAGCGTGCCATTCTCGCGCGCCGCGTCGAGGTAATCCTCGATGTCCTTGCTGCGATCCTGCATCCGGCCGCGGAGCGCATCGGCCTGCGTGCCGCCGCCCGCACCGTCCGCCTTAGTCGCCGCGACGTCGCTGTAGAGCACGATGATTCCGCCGGAGGCCGGCGCGTGCCACGCGCGCGCGGCCATCTGCCCGGGGTCCAGGTTCGGCTGGCGCCGATACCAGGCAGCGGTGTGGTCGAAATAGCCGACCGCCATGGGCTTGTCCGCGCGGGCGCAGGCGTGGTTCGCGGCCGCCGCGTCGCCGCCTGCCGCGAGCAGCGGCACTGCCATCGCCAGTACCCGAACCGGGGTGAGTTTCATGGTTGCGCCTGTTCGATGTCCTTGAGCCATCCTACCGATTCTCCGCCGACAAGGCCCGCGAGCAGCCGGGCCTCGCGGTAGTACGCATGCGCCGCATGGCGCCTGACAGCAGGCGGAATCGCCGTGCCGCGGGCCGAGGAATTGACGCGCTCCGCGAGCAGGCCGAGCAATTCCTGCGGGAACGAGTCCACGCCGATGAAACGGCACAGCCGGTCCAGCAGCGCCGCAGGCTCGGCCCGGATCTGCTCGTGGAAGCCGATGAACAGGCGTTCGCGCGGAAAATGATCGAGCCAGCGCGCCAGATTCGAGCCGAAATCGGCGCGGCTGCGCCCGGCCGGCACGGGACAGCGGGCGATCAATTCGTCCTCGGGCACGTCGGCCGGATTTCGGCCTTCGAGCCGAAGCTTCTTGCACAGGTCCGACCACGCCCATTCGACGGGGTGGCGCAGCATCAGGAACGCGCGAACGTCCGGCAGTACTGCGGAGAACCGCGCGATGGCCGCCGGCGACAGCATCACGTACGCGGGCGTTATCTCCCCGCAGCGCAGTCCCGCCGCGAGGCCCTCGCGGAACAGGCCCTCGTACCAAGCCTGGTTCGCCTTGCCGAGGAAGTAGCGGGCCGTCCAGCGGTAGCCGGGCGCCTGAACGGCGCGCAGCGGCGAGACGCGGCGCACGGCGCGCGCCGCGCCCGGTATCGAGCTGGCGGCAAGGCGCAGCAGCGCGGGCTGCCAGCCGGCGCGCAACCGGGACCGGCGGCTGCGGATGTCATGGCCGGAATCGGTGTCGGGGTCGATGCTGTCGAAGTAGTGCACTTCCTTCCAGGGCATCCAGACCTGCGGGTGCAGCCGGAGCATCTTGAAGGCCCAGGTCGTGCCGCAGCGCGGCGCGCCGATGCCGACGAAATGCGGGACCGCCAGCGACTTCGGGCCGTCCACCTTCTGCGCCGGCAAGCCCATGGTCCTGCCCTCAGAGTCCGAGCACGGCGCCGTAGCGCTCGAGAGCAGGTTCGACTCCGAACGCGCGCGAGCGTTCAACGACCGTTGCACGCTGCGGCCGATCGAGTTGCCGCTCGAGGGCGGCCGCGAGCCGGCGCGGGTCCCCGACCGGCACCAGCAATCCGTGGCGTCCGCCCTCGAGGATCTCGCGCGGGCCGTTGGGACAGTCGGTGCTGACGACGGCCGCGCCGCAGGCCATCGCCTCGACCAGCGCGTTGCCGAATCCCTCCCAGCGCGACGAAAGCGCGAACACGGCGGCGTTCGTCATGTACCGGTAGGGATTGTCCACGAAACCGGGAAGCGAGAAGTCGGAGCCCAGGCCGACCCGGCTCGCAAGCGATTGCAAGGCAGTACGCTCGTCGCCTTCGCCCAGGATAAGGAGACGCACCTGCCGCCGCGCGCGAACGGCTGCGACGGCGCGAACCAGCGTCGCGAAGTCCTTCGCGGGCGTGAGCCGCCCGACGCCGAGGACCACCGGCGGCTGCGACGCGGCGAACCACGGATGGTCCAGCGTCTCGTCGGCCCGCGCCGCGAGTCGCGGCGTCACGACGGGATTGTAGATGCGGGTGATGTCCGCGCGCGCGATGCCGGTCAGCGACGCGAGGTCGTCGGCGGCGCCGTCCGATACGGCGACGACGGCGCCGGCCCGCCGGTAGGCGCGGCGCATGAAGACCGGCAGGATCCGCGCCCGCCGCTGCGGGCTGTGCGCCGCGGAGAGGCTGGCGGTCGTGTGCTCCGACAGCACGAGGCGCGTCGCGCCGCCGGCAAGGCCGGTTGCCCAGGTCGCGACCACGTTGCAGTGGGGCAGGGCCGAGAGCATCGCGCGCGGCCGCTCGCGCCGCAGATAGCGGACCAGGCCCGGGATCGCCAGGAGGACGCGGCTCGCGCGCAGGTCAACGACGCGAATGCGCGCGGCGGGCGCCGGCTCGTTGGGTCCTTCGCGCTGCGCGACCAGGAGATCGACGGCAACGCCGCGGCCGGCGAATCCCTCGGCCAGCGTGACCATCACGCGTTCCGCGCCGCCGCCGCGGAACGACGGCATGAACAGCGCGAGGCGGCCGGTGCTCAGGGCCGCCGTCACGCCGCCCCGCCGGCATCACCGCGCGGGCCGGCGCCGGACGCGAAGAACCAGGGTGGCAGTGACCTCTGCCGCCGATCGCGCCAGTGCGCGGCTGCCGCTTCGATGACGGCGGCCGGCAGGGGCAGGACGACGCCGCGCCCCAGGGCGACGGCAGCCGACTGCCACCACAGCCTCGGCGGCGGCGCCTCCCGGAACGACGTGTTTCTGGGCAGTCCGCTCTGCGGGACCGAGCCGCACGCGATGCCGAGCGCTTCCAGCAGCGCGCGCACCGTCGCGTCGTAGTCCGAGACCAGGGATTCGTAGCGAACGACGTGGACGCGGTGCCGCAGGATGATCTTCTCGTAGGCTGCAGTAACGGCGGACTGGCGGAACCAGCTGGCCGGCGACGCAGGATCGCCGAAGCCATGCACGTTGGAGGCGACGACGCCGTCGTGCCCGCGGATGACGGCGACGAATGCCGCGTCGGGAAATGCCCGCGCCAGGTAGCCGGCGTGCAACGTGTGCGCGGGCGTCTTCTCGAGCCAGTACCTCGCGCCGGCCGCGCTCGCGCCCGACTCCATGATCGCGCGGAAGTATCCTGCGATGCCGAACGCAAGGATGTCGGGCCCGGCCTCGAGCCCGGTCAGCGAGAAATAGCGCGAGCGCTCGAACAGGCTCTTGATCCTGCGCAGGTCCGCGGCCGTGCGCCCGTGATTGCAGTGCGGAACCAGATGAGAGAAATACGCGCTTTCTTGCACGCCCCACTGCTGCGCCTGCGCGGGCGCGTAGACCTCAGGCAGCGACGCGAGGATGTTTCCCAGCCAGGTGGTTCCGGAGCGGTGGCGTCCGAGGACAAATAGGGGAGTTGTCGTCATACCGTGGACGCGTTGGCACCGGGGGCCGCACCCATGTATTGTAAACCTTGCCAAGAAGCCCTACTACGTGCGAAGTCCCTGCCAGCCGCTCACCGCCGACCAAGGCGTACTCGCGATTTCTCCGGGCTGGCCGGCGCCGCCATCGGAACGCAGTCTCGCGAGCGCCTACCTCGGCATGGTGGTGGCCTACCTGGCCGCACTTCTGTATCTGTACCCGTACGGCATTCCGCTCGGCTCCGACGCCAGCGTGCGTGTGCCCGACCTGCTCGGCCTGCTGTGCCTGTTCTGCGGCGCGGCGGCGCTGTTGCTGCGCGGACGGATGCGGGTCGACGCCGCATTCTTCGCGATCGTCGGGCCGTTCGTGCTGCTCGAACTCGCGACGCCGGTCGTCGGCGCGGTCGGCTACCGGAAGTTTTTCGACGCCGTCTCGAGCGTGCGCATCGCGGTGCTCTGGCTGCCCTTCCTGCTGCTCGCGCTGCTCGCAAGCGCGCCGTTGCTGCCGCGCTTCGAGCGCTCGCTGCGGCGGCTGCTCGTCACCGGCCTCTGGCTGAACGCCGCCTATTGCCTGGTCCAGATCGCGGTCGAGTTCCGCCTGCTGCCGGGCTGGATGGAGGTCACGAAATACCTGGAGCCCTGGACGGTCGAGGGACACTTCGACCTCCTGCAGGGACTGCGCCCCGCGGGCTTTTTCGCCAACGCGACCGCGCTTTCCGTGTTCGCGATCGTGTGCCTCAGTTATTTCTACGCGCAGTACGCGTCGCGCCGGGCGGCCGCGGACCTCTGGCATTCCGCCGGCTCGCTGTTGCTCGTGGTGCTGACCACGTCGCGCGTCGCGTTTGCCTCGGCCGCGCTGATCGTCGCGGCCGGCTGGCTCGTGCTCGGCGGCCGGCGCAAGCGGCTCGTCCTCGGGGTCTTTCTGTGCGTAGTCGTCGTGCTGCTGGTCGCGGTCGAGCAGACGGTCGGCATCGAACAGGCCTTCTACCGTTTCACGAGACTCGCGGACAGCGGGCTGCTCGGCGACGTCTCCTTCGGCCAGCGGGTGCTGAAGACCTGGCCGGCTGCGCTCGCCGTCGCCCGCGACTATCCGCTCGGGACGCTGGTGTCGGCGCCCAAGGTCGCCGAACTGATCGATTCGGGCTTCCTGAATTACTACATCCAGGGCAGCTGGGCCTTCGTCGCCGCCGTTGCGGTGTTGCTGGGCGGACAGATCGCGATCGGGCTCGACTGCCTGCGCCGGCCATTGCGGCAGCCGGCCGGGTTGATGCTGCTGTTCCTGTCGATCTACGTGACGCTGGCGATGGTCGTGTCGAATCCGATGCGCTCGCCGATCGTCGTAGCGGCAGTCGTGTTCGCCTTCTGGAAACTCAAGACGGAGCGCGAGGGCCGCTGGGTCCGCGCCGTGCCCGGGCGCGCGGCAGACCCGTGAGCCAGCGCCGCATCCGCATCCTGTACCTGGTGTCCACCTTGCGCCGGGCGGGGCCAAACGCACAGCTGCTCAACCTGCTGCGCCATCTCGACCCGTCGCGCTTCGAACCCACGGTCGTGACCCTCTCGCCGGAGGGACCCGACTCGATGCTGCCCGCGTTTTCCGCGATCGAAGCGCGAGTCCGGTCCCTCGCAATGTCGCGCATGCGCGGTTTCGCGCATCGCGGCTGGGGACGGACGCTCGCGCGCGTTGCCGGCGCGCCGCTGGACGAGGGGAGCATCGTGCATTCGCAGGGAATCCGGGGCGACGTGATCGCGTCCACGCAGCTCGCCGGTGTCACGCGGGTCGCGACCGCGCGCAACGATCCGCTCGACGACTACCCGATGAAGTTCGGGAACCTGCCGGGCCGCTGGATGGCCCGACGGCACCTGCGGGCGTTTCGCGCGCTGCCCCAGGTGGTCGCCTGCTCGTCCGAGCTCGCCAAGAAACTGCGCGCGCACGGCGTCGAGGCCGCCGTCATCCGCAACGGCGTGGATACCGACGCGTTCCGGCCGGCCTCGGCCGTGGAACGCGCCGCGCTGCGCGACTCGCTCGACATCGCGCCCGCGGCCCGCGTCGCGGTCGCGGTCGGCGCCTTGTCGGCGCGCAAGGACCCCGGCCTCCTGGTGCGCGCCTTGCGTGCGGTTTCCGACCCGGACGTTGTCCTGGCGTTCCTGGGCGCGGGCGAACTGGAGGCCGACTGTCGCCGCGCGGCAAGTGACGATCGCAGGGTCCGGTTCGTCGGCCAGGTGGCGGACGTGACGCCGTGGCTTCGCGCCGCGGATTTCCTGGTTTCCGCTTCCAGGTCGGAAGGACTGCCGAACGCGGTGCTCGAGGCGCTGGCCTGCGGACTGCGGCTCGTGCTGACCGACATCGGGCCGCACCGCGAGCTGCTTGCGCTTTGCCCGGGTTCCGGCGAGGCGTTCCGGGTCGGCGACGAGCGTGGCCTCGCCGACGCCATCGCGCGTGCCGCGCGTCGCGCCGCCACCGCCGGCGTGGCGTCCACGGACGGCGTTGCCGCGCTGCTGGGGGCGCAGCGGATGTCGCAGGAATACCAGCAGCTCTACCTGCGCCTGGCCGGCGCGGCGGGGCGGCCGTGATGCCGGCGCCGCAGGAACGCGCCTGCCCGATGTGCGGCGAGCACGGGCACTTGCCGGTGACGTCGCTGCAGCGCGGCGCGGTCCTCTTCCGGATCGGGCGATGCATCGCCTGCGCATTCGTCTACGTCGTCAATCCGTCCGGCACGACCTACGACGGCGTCCAGATGCCCCCCGAAACGGTGCCCGAAAAGCCGCGTCACCGGCAGATCAAGCAGCTCTGCGACCATGTCCTGCGCCGCGGCCGGGTCCAGGACCGTAGCCCGCGGATCGTCGAGGTGGGCGCGGGCTGGGGCGGTCTCGCGCAGGTGTTCGCGCGCGATCCCGGCTATCGGTACACCGGCTACGAGCCGAGCGCCGCTCGCGCCGCATTCGGACGCGCCCGCGGCTTCGACGTGCGCGAGGGGCTGTTCGAAGCGGCCGGGCAGCCGGATGCCGCCGACGCCGTCGTATTCGACAACGTCCTCGAGCACGTCGAGGACCCGCGCGGCCTGGTTCGCGACGCGGTCGCGAGCCTGCGTCCCGGCGGCCTTCTCGTGGTCATCGTGCCGAACCTGTACGACCTGCGCCGATTCCACCCGGCATGGCGCAGGCGCCATTACTGGCAGCCGCACTGCCACATCAACTATTTCGCGCGCCGCGACCTCGTGCGCCTGTTTTCGCGGCACGACATGAAGCCGCGCTTTTTCGGGTTCGAGGCCGTGACCGGCCTGCGCGATGACCTCGCGCTGCTGCCGCGCGTGATGGCTGACGGGGCCGGCCTGCACCTGTTCGGGTTGAATGTCTACGGCATCCGGCCGCAGCGAGACCGGGCGGCGACCGATGCCGTATAACAGCCTGGAAAGGAGGATCGCGGCGCTGCTCGATTCGGCGCCGGGCCTGCGGTCGTTCGCGAAGGCCGGTTACCAGCGCGTCAACTACCTGCTGCGCCGGCGTGGCGCGCGACCGGTCGAACTGCATCCGCTCGCGGCGGTCGCACGCAATGGGGCTTGCGCAAACGGCCGGGACCTGCCGACGGGAGAGGAATGCTTCTTCGGTTACTTCGGCATCCCGCCGTGGAGCGCCGACGGCGGACGCATGCTGTTCCATCGCTGGCGCGCGGGCGACCCGCGCCGAATCGAAGTCTGGCAGCGGGACCTCGCCACGGGGTCGGCGAGGATGATCGGCGGGAGCTGCGCCTGGAACTTCCAGCAGGGCAGCCTCGCGCAATGGCTCCAACTCGACGGCATCGAGTCCGTCGTCTTCAATGACGCCGCGGATGGCCGGCTCGTATGCCGGATCGTCGCGCCCGACGGCTCCGAACGCCGCCTGCCCTGGCCGGTGCAGGCCCTGAATCCGCGCGCCCCGGAGGCGCTGTCGCTCAACTACCGCCGGCTCGCCCGCCTCCGGCCGGAATACGGCTACGACGTGGAAGTGGAAAATTTCGCGCCGGACCAGCCGCTCGCGAGCGACGGCCTGTGGCGCATCGACCTGCGCAGCGGCGAAGGGGAGCTCGTCGTCTCGCTCGACCGGCTGGCGCGGAACGAACCGCGGCCGGACATGAGGGGCGCCGAGCACAAGGTCAATCATGCCATCTATGCGCTGGACGGCAGGCGCTTCGCCTTCATGCATCGCTGGCTGGGACCGACCGGAAAATATTCGCGGCTGTATGTCGCGAATGCCGACGGCTCGGGCCTGCGGCTGCTGTTCGACCACCGGATGGTGTCGCACTACGCCTGGCGCGACGAGCGGACTCTGCTCGCCTGGGCGCGCACGGCGGAGCAGGGCGACCGCTACTACCTGGTCGACGTGGCGAGCGCAGACGTGCGGCCCCTGCCGGTCGAAGCCGCCGGACGCTACGGCGACGGCCACCCGTCGTACTCGCCCGACGGGCAGTGGATCGTGACCGACTCGTACCCGGACCGCGCGCGGATGCTCCGGCTGCTGCTCTTGCGCCCCGACGAAGGCCGAATGGTGGAGGTCGGGCGCTTTCATTCACCCTGGCGCTACGACGGTCCCTCGCGCTGCGACCTGCACCCGCGCTGGAGCCCGGACGGCCGGCGCATTTCGATCGATTCGACGCATGAAGGAATTCGCTGGACCTATGCGGTCGACGTGAGCCGCCTCGTCGGGCCGCGCTGAACGCGCCGCCGCCCGCTCAGCCGCGCGCCGCGGCGGGATGCTCGCGCAGGTACCAGTCGACGGTGGCCTGCAGCGCGCGATCATTGCTCCAGGGCTGGGCGAATCCCAGTTCGCGGATGCGCCGTGCGCTGAAATTGGTGGCGGTGCAGAACTTGCGCACGCGCGCGCTGGTGACGGGCAGGTCGATCCCGAACAGGCCGGCGGCCGCGTCGCCGACGAGCGCGAGCGGCGCTGCAAGGGCGAGCGGCAGCCGCAGCCGGCCCGGCTTGCGGCCGAGCAGGCCGCGCATGCGCGCGACCAGCGATTCGGTCGTCTCGCCCGGCTCGTCGACGTAGTGGAAGCATTCCACGCCGGAGTCGCGCCGCGACGCCTCGCGCCGCATCAGGAACAGGTGGGCATCGACCAGGTTGTCGATGTAGGAAGTCGTCTTCACCTCGCGCCCGCGGCCGATCATGACGAATCGGTGGCGATGGATGGCGTCGATCAGGCGGAAGATGTTCGTGTTCCACGGGTTGCCCGGCCCGAATACGACGGACGGCCGGATCACGACCACCCGGGCGCCCGGCGTCGCGGCCGCGTAGCGCTCGAACAGCAGCTCGCATTCGGCCTTCGACGCGCCGTAGGGATTTGCCGGCTTGCGCGGCGCGCTTTCGTCCAGCGGACTGCCGCTCGGACCGAGCACCGCCACGGTGCTGTAGAAGTACCAGCGGCTGACGCCGGCGCGCGTCGCGCACTCGATCAGCGTGCGGGTCGCGTCGACGTTGTCGCGGCGATACTCCACGTCGCTGATGCCCCAGTCGCCCTTGGCCGCGGCCAGGTGGCAGATGGCATCGGCTCCCGCGAGCTGCGGCTCGTAGGCCGCGGGATCCATGAGGTCGCACTGCACGGCGCGGGCATCGGGGGCCGCGCAGGGCAGGCGGTCGAGTGCCACGACTTCGTGCCCGGCCTCCCGCAGGCGACCGGCCAGGCGCTGTCCGATGTAACCTGCCGCACCGGTGACTACCAGTCGCATGGGGCGGTCTTGACTCTACCAGTGGCCGTGCTGATGTCGGTATACGGCCGCGACGACGCGCCCCTGCTGGCGCGCGCGCTCGATTCGATCCGGTCGCAGGACCATCGCGCCGGTCCGGTGCGCGTGTACCTGTGCGTCGACGGGCCGGTGAGCCCCGAAGTCGCGGACGTCATCGAGCGTCGACGCGCCTGGATTCACCGGATCGTGCCCAATGAGGCGAACGTCGGGCTGGCCCGGTCACTCAACCGGCTGCTCGACGCGCTCGAGGACGAGGCTTTCGTGTTTCGCATGGACAGCGATGATTTCTCGCACCCGCAGAGGATATCAGCCCAGCTCGCGGCGCTGGCGATGCGTCCGGAGGTCGACATCCTCGGCTGCGCCATCAACGAAACCGACCGCGATGGCCGGATCCTGCGCACGGTCCGCTATCCCGCGGACCCGCGGGATGTGCGGCGCCTGATCGCGCGGCGCAATCCGCTCGCGCACCCGACCGTCTGCTTCAGGCGCCGGGCGATCGAGCGGTTCGTGCATTACCCGGAAGTGCCGGTGAACCAGGACTGGGCGCTGTGGTTCGAATGCCTGCGCCTCGGGCTGGTCCTTTCCAGCATGGACCTGGCGCTGGTGGACATGACGGTCTCGGCCGAGTTCTTCCGCCGGCGCGGCGCGCGGCGCGCGCTGGACGAATTCCGCATTTCATGGCGCGGCATACGCCGCCTGCACGGCTTCAGCTGGCGCTGCGCCTGGCCGGTGGCGCGGCTGGTGTTCCGGCTCCTGCCGCAGCCGGTGATCCGGCGGGCCTACCGGAGCGGGCTGCGATGAACGCATCGAGCACGCGCGCGTGGATGTCCGCAAGCGGGAACTCGCGCGCGGGCCCGGCGTGCGCGCCGGTTGCGCTGTCCACGAAATAGCCGATGCCGTTGTGGCGGCCGTTCTTCAGGGCCACGAATGCGACCTCGCGTTCGAGCCCGGCGAATTTCTCGCCGCCGATCGTGAACCCGAAGCCCGGACCGATTTCGCCGTCGAAGACGAGTTCCACGAACAGATCCTTGCCGCGGTTGTCGACAGTGAACAGCGGCGCGCCGTCCGCGGCGACGGCGCCGGACAGCCGCGCGTCCGCGCGCGCCGCCTGCTGCGCGGAATCGCAGACCACCAGGAAGTCGCGCGACATGCGCGGCTCGACGCGCCGGAAGTCGATGCTGATCCGCGCCAGGAATGCGGCGTGGTCGCGCAGCCGCCAGTACCAGGTCACGCGGTCGTGCGGGTCCTGGTGCAGCCCGGTCGCGAGCATGAGGCGCGCGCCGGGAAATGCCTGCGCGACCTGCCCGACGATCCGGTCGTAGGCTTCGTAGGCCTCGCGGACCGGGTCGGTCCCGGCCGGGACGTACCACGCGGGGTTGCGCTGCACGCCGTCGTAGCAGGCCGATGAGAACAGGTAGTGGTGCTGGATGTGCGCGCCCGCGTTCAGGAACAGGCTCGCGAAATCCGGACGCGTCCGACGGACTTCGCGGACAAACACGTCGGCGAGCAGGTAATCGAGCACCAGCGCCTTGCGCCAAGGCCGGCCGCGGCTGGTCGCGGCGAGCGCGAGGTATGGCCCGTAGTTCGCCGCTCGCGCGTAGCGGGCGAATCCCGTCAGCAGCCCGGCGAGGCTGGACCCGGTCATGCGCGACTCGGCATTCGCGTTGACGGCCTGCACGATGCCCCGGTACAGGGCCGCGAGGCAGCGGGTCGCGGTCGGCGGGGTCTGCGTCCAGGGGTCCGGCACGAAGAACGCAGCCCGGCGCAGCCGGTTCTTCGCATTCATCGGGCTGATCGCGCCGACCCGGAGCCCCCGCTCCTCGAGTTGCTCCCAGACCTGCGGCAGGTCGTGCCGGGCGATGTCGCCGAGGCGAAACACGCCATGCCCGGCCAGCGGCAGGCCGGTGTGGGCGGTGACCCACTGGATCCAGGGCTCGAGATCCTCGTAGCGTTGCTCGGAAACCGTCCGCGACACGCCGTGTTCGCGAATCAGGCGGCCGAGGTTCGGCAGCAGCCCACGGTCGACGTAGCCGCCGACGTAGTCGAAGTTGATTTCGTTGAGCTCGAGGAGCAGGAGCGGTTGGGGCATGGCGCCGCACGATTCTGAGCGACCGGGTCGCCGCTGTCGATTGGCCCCGCCTGTCGCCGCGATGCGACGGATTCCGGGGGTATTTGGGCCCTGCCAGAGGCAAATGGCTCGGGTATACTGCGCAGCGCGCAGGGGGATAGGGCCAGAAATCGGGGATAGGGAAGGGTTGTGGTACAACTGCTCCTGCCGGCTGCGGCCAGCTTCTCGCTGACGTTGCTCGCAATCTACGCGCTGCGGCCGCTCGCTATCGCCGTCGATCTCGTCGACCGGCCCGGGGGACGCAAGACCCACCACGGTGACGTGCCGATCGTCGGCGGTCTCGCCATGCTGCTCGGTATCGTGCTCGGCGGCGGGCTGCTGCCGGCACAGGCCGCCCCGTCCCCGGCGCTCCTGGGCGCCTGCAGCGTGCTCGTGACGGTCGGGCTCGTGGACGATCGCTTCGAGCTTTCGCCCTGGGCCCGGCTGCCGGTGCAGATCGCTGCCGCGGTCATCCTGATGGTGGGTGCCGGCGCTTCGGTGACGACGCTGGGCGACCCCCTCGGCGGCGGGCCGATCGAGTTTTCCAGGGTCGGCTCGATCATCTTCACCGTCGCGATCGTGATGGCCGCCATCAACGCATTCAACATGCTGGACGGGCTCGACGGCCTGGCCGGGGCGATCGCGCTGATCGCGTTCGTCGCGCTCGCCGTCGTTTCCGGCGCCGACGCGGGCGCCGCGCTCAGCCTGGTCATCGCCGGCTCGATCGGCGCCTTCCTCATCTTCAACATGCCCACGCAGTTCAATCGCCGCGTGCGCTGCTTCATGGGGGATTCGGGCAGCACGCTGCTCGGCTTCTGCATCGCCTGGCTCTGCATCCAGGTTTCCCAGGGCGCCAGCCGCGAAGTGGCGCCCGTCACGACGCTGTGGGTGGTCGCGCTGCCGGTGTATGAAGTCGTCTGGTCGACGGTCCGGCGCCTGCTGCACCGGTCGTCTCCTTTTCGTCCCGACAGCATGCATTTCCACCACCTGCTGCTGCGCGCCGGCTTCAGCGTGCGCGGCGCCTTTGCGATCCTCGCCATGCTGGCGCTGCTGCTCGCCGGCTTCGGCGTCATGGCCCATAACGGCGGCGTCTCGGATACCGTCTCGTTCATGCTGCTCGCGGCCTGCGGCGTGGCCGTGGTTCGACTGATGTACCGCGCCGACGTGATCTGGAAGCTCGTCCCCGGCCCGCTGAAGCCGGTTTTCGCCCGGCCCGTCGACCCCCCGGGCATGGCGGGCGGCGCCTGAGGCGCAAGCGGTCGCTCCGACGCCTCGCGCCGCGAGGCCATCTGAGAATTGCCTCACGACACGCGCGTCAGGCGCTTTACCCCGACCGGCGCATTCGCTAGTCTGCCGGTCACTTTTCCGATAAGAATCAGGGATATAAATTGCAGATCACGATCTTCGGCTCGGGCTACGTGGGCCTCGTGACCGGCGCCTGCCTCGCGGACGCTGGCAACGAAGTCGTCTGCGTCGACATCGACGAGGCGAGGATCGAGCGCCTGAACGCCGGGGAGGTGCCGATCCACGAGCCGGGCCTCGACGAGCTGATCGCGCACAACCGCGGGAAGGGTCGCCTGAGCTTCACTACCGACGCCGCGGCGGCCGTGCGCCATGGCCTGTTCCAGATCATCGCCGTCGGCACGCCGCCGGACGAGGACGGCTCGGCGGACCTGCGCCACGTGCTCGCGGTCGCGCGCACGGTCGGCGAGCACATGGACGAATACAAGGTGGTCATGACCAAGTCCACGGTGCCGGTCGGCACCTCCGACAAGGTCAAGGCGACCGTCGCCGCGACCCTGATCGCGCGCGGCGCGCAGGTGGATTTCGACGTCGTCTCGAACCCGGAATTCCTGAAGGAGGGCGCCGCGATCGACGACTTCATGAAGCCGGACCGCGTCGTCGTCGGCACCGACAACCCGCGCACCGCGGAACTGCTCAGGGTCCTGTACGACCCGTTCACGCGCAATCACCAGCGCATGATCATCATGGACCTGCGCTCGTCGGAGCTGACCAAGTACGCCGCCAACGCGATGCTCGCGACCAAGATCAGCTTCATGAACGAGCTGGCGAACATCGCCGAGCGCCTCGGCGCCGACATCGAGAAGGTCCGGGCCGGCATCGGCTCGGATCCGCGCATCGGCTACTCGTTCATCTACCCCGGCGCGGGGTACGGCGGCTCGTGCTTCCCGAAGGACGTGCAGGCGCTCGCGCGCTCGGCGAAGGACGTCGGCTACGAGCCGCGGATCCTCGCCGCCGTCGAGGCCGTGAACGACCGCCAGAAGCAGGTGCTGTTCGAGAAGATCTCGCGTTTCTTCGGCGGCGAGCTCGGCGGACGGACGATCGCGCTCTGGGGCCTCGCGTTCAAGCCCAACACCGATGACATGCGCGAGGCGCCGTCGCGCGTGCTGATCGAGGCCCTGTGGGAAGCAGGCGCGAAAGTACGCGCCTACGACCCGGTCGCGATGGCCGAGGCGCGGCGCCTGTACGGCGCGCGCGACGATCTCGTGCTCGCGCCGAGCGCGGCAGAGGCCCTCGAGGGCGCCGACGCGCTCGCCATCTGCACCGAGTGGCGGGAGTTCCGGAGTCCCGACTTCGCGCGCTTCAAGTCCGTGCTCGCGCAGCCGGTCGTGTTCGACGGGCGCAACCTCTACGAGCCGTCGCTCATGGCGCGCCAGGGCATCCGCTACTTCGCGATCGGCCGGGGAGAACGGCAGTCCGGCTGAAGGATTCCGCCATGCCGGCGCGCGCGGTCCAGTGCGATGCACCCGCGCAGACCGCCGATCCCGCCGGAAACGCCGTCGAACGGCCGCAGCGCCGAACAAGTCCTTGATTCCGGGCCGCCGGGATCGCGCGCGAGGTTCGACCTACTTCACGATTTAATGTTCAAGTAGCTGTTTTTAGGCCGGTTTTCCGGCACAATTCGCGCTCGAACCAAGGGAAGGAGCCGATCCGGCATGGTTGATGCAAAGGGAATTTCACGGCGGCAGATGTCGCAGCTCGAGCGCCTCGAGGCCGAGGGCATCTACATCATCCGCGAGGTCGCGGCCGAGTTCGACAACCCGGTCATGCTGTACTCGATCGGCAAGGACAGCTCGGTGCTGTTGCACCTGGCGCGCAAGGCGTTCCACCCGGGGAAGCTGCCGTTCCCGCTGATGCACATCGACACGACCTGGAAATTCCGCGAGATGATCGAGTTTCGCGACCGCATGGCGCGCGAGCTCGAGTTCGACCTGATCGTGCACACCAACGAGGAGGCCGCCCGGGCCGGGGTCTCGCCCTTCACCCACGGGTCGCGCTACACCGACGTCATGAAGACCGAGGCGCTGAAGGCCGCGCTCTCCAAGCACAAGTTCGACGCCGCGTTCGGCGGCGCGCGCCGCGACGAGGAAAAGTCCCGCGCCAAGGAACGCGTGTTTTCCTTCCGCGACAGCCAGCACCGCTGGGACCCGAAGAACCAGCGGCCCGAGCTGTGGAGCGTCTACAACGGCCGCATCCGGCAGGGCGAGAGCATCCGCGTGTTCCCGCTCTCGAACTGGACCGAGCTCGACGTGTGGCTCTACATACACCTGGAAAAGATCCCGGTGGTGCCGCTCTACTTCGCAAAGCCGCGCCCGGTCGTGGATCGCGACGGCATGCTGATCATGGTGGACGACGACCGCATGCCGCTGAAGGACGGCGAGAAGCCGCGCATGGAGACCGTGCGGTTCCGCAGCCTCGGCTGCTACCCGCTGTCCGGGGCCATGCAGTCGAGCGCCGCCGACCTCACGACGGTGATCGAGGAGATGCTCGGCGCCCGCACCTCCGAGCGCCAGAGCCGCGCCATCGACTTCGACCAGGCCGCGGCCATGGAGAAGCGCAAGCGCGAGGGGTATTTCTGATGGCCGCCGTGAAACTCGCCGATTTCCTGAAGCGCCACGAGGCGAAGGGCCTGCTGCGCTTCATCACCTGCGGCAGCGTCGACGACGGCAAGAGCACGCTGATCGGACGCATGCTGCACGACACCCAGGGCATCCTCGAGGACCAGCTCGCCGCGGTCACCAACGACAGCCGCAAGTGGGGCACGACCGGCAACGAGGTCGACCTCGCGCTGCTGGTCGACGGCCTGCAGGCCGAGCGCGAGCAGGGCATCACCATCGACGTGGCGTACCGTTATTTCGACACCGAGAAGCGCAAGTACATCATCGCCGACTGCCCGGGCCACGAGCAGTACACGCGCAACATGGCGACCGGCGCCTCGACCGCGGACCTCGCGATCATCCTGATCGACGCCTCGCGCGGGGTCCAGGTGCAGACGCGGCGCCACGCCTACATCGTCTCGCTGCTCGGCATCCGCCACGTCATCGTCGCGGTCAACAAGATGGACCTGGTCGGTTACGACGAGAAAGTGTTCCGCCAGATCCACGACGCCTGCCTGCAGATCCGCGGCATCAAGGACGCGGACGCGCGCATCGTCCCGGTCTCGGCGCTCAAGGGCGACAACGTCGTGAAGTCGGGTGGCGGCATGCCCTGGTACCGCGGCCCGACCATCATCGAGCTGCTCGACACGATCGACGTCGGCGGCGACCAGGCGCTCGCCGACCTGCGCCTGCCGGTGCAGTACGTGAACCGGCCCGACCACACTTTCCGCGGCTATTCCGGCACGATCGCCGCTGGCGCCGTCGCCGTCGGCGACCCGGTCATGGCGGTGCCGTCGCGGCGCATGAGCAAGGTGCGCGAGATCGTCACGTTCGACGGCAAGCCGGCCGATGCCGGCGCCGGCGAGGCGATCACGCTGGTGCTCGAGGACGAGCTCGACATCACGCGCGGCGACGTGCTGGTGCACCCGGACCGCTCGCCCTCGGTGAGCCGCGTGTTCGACGCGCACATCATCTGGATGAGCGACACGCCGCTGCTGCCGGGCCGCCAGTACGAATTCAAGCTCTCGCACCGGTACCTGCGCGGCACGGTCGAGAGCATCCAGCACCGGATCGACGTGAACGACCTCAGCGAGCACCCGGCGTCGGAGCTCAAGCTGAACGAAGTCGGCCTCTGCCGCATCGTCGTCTCCGAGCAGGCCGCCTTCGACACCTACGGCACCTGCCGCTCGACCGGCGCGTTGATCGTCGTGGACCGGCTGACGCACGCGACCGCCGGCGCCGGCATGATCCTCAGGAGCGCGGCCCCTGCGGGCGCGCACGACGTCTCGGTCTACTGGCAGCCGACCAAGATCACGCACGAGCAGCGCGCCAACCAGAAGGCGCAGCGGCCCTGCGTCCTGTGGTTCACCGGCCTCTCCGGCGCCGGCAAGTCCACCATCGCGAACGCGGTGGAACAGTCGCTGTTCCTGCGCGGGCACCACAGCTACCTGCTGGACGGCGACAACATCCGCCACGGGCTCAACAAGGACCTCGACTTCAGCGACGCGGGACGCGTCGAGAACGTGCGCCGCATCGGCGAAGTGGCCAAGCTGTTCGTGGACGCGGGCCTGATCGTAGTCACGGCCTTCATCTCGCCGTTCAGGAGCGACCGCCGCCTGGTGCGCGACCTGGTGCAGGACGGTGAGTTCGTCGAGGTGTTCGTGTCGACGCCGCTCGAGGTCTGCGAACAGCGCGACCCGAAAGGCCTTTATGCCAAGGCGCGCGGCGGCGAACTGAAGCACTTCACGGGCATCAGCTCGCCCTACGAGGCGCCGGAGGCGGCCGAAATCACGATCGACAGCTCGAAGCTCTCGGTCGCCGAGTGCGTCGACCACGTCATCCGCTACCTCGAGGCCAAGGGGCGCCTCAAGAGCTAGGAACGAAGGGGACGGACCCCTTCAACGGGATGTTGCATGCAAAAACATTCAGACGTTGAGTTGAAGGGGTCCGTCCCCTTCATTCCCGTCATCCTGTCCGGCGGCGCGGGAACGAGGCTGTGGCCCCTGTCGCGCGAGCTGTACCCGAAGCAGTTCCTGCCGCTGGTCGGCGAGCGCACGATGATCCAGGAAACGGCGCTGCGCACCGCGGGCCTGCCGGGGCTCTCCGGCCCCATCGTCGTCTGCAACGAGGCGCACCGCTTCCTGGTCGCGGAGCAACTGCGCCAGGTCGGCGTCGAGCCGCGCTCGATCCTGCTCGAGCCCGTGGGCCGCAACACCGCGCCGGCGGTCGCGGTAGCGGCCCTGGCCGCGCTCCGGGGCAAGCCGGGCGACGGCGAACCGTTGCTGCTGGTGCTGCCGGCAGACCACGTGCTCGCGGACAACGCGGCATTCCGGCGCACGGTGGAGGCGGCGGTTCCGGCCGCGCGCGCAGGCCGCCTCGTCACCTTCGGCGTGGTGCCGACACAGCCGGAAACCGGCTACGGATACATTCGCCGCGGCGCCGGCGCCGGGCCGGTCCGGCCGGTCGCCGAATTCGTCGAGAAGCCCGACGCCGCGCGCGCGCGGGCTTTCCTGGAGAGCGGCGAGTACTTCTGGAACAGCGGCATGTTCCTGCTGCCGGCCCGCGGCTACCTGGCCGAGCTCGGGCGACTGGATCCCGCGATGCTCGACGCCTGCCGCAGGGCGTTCGAGGCCGCCTCGACGGACCTCGATTTCGTGCGGCTGGACAAGGCGGCGTTCGAGTCCTGCCGGGCGCAATCGATCGACTACGCGGTCATGGAAAAGACGGCGCTTGCGTCGGTCGTGCCGCTCGCCGCCGGCTGGAGCGACGTCGGTTCCTGGGCGTCGCTGCAGGACGCCTTGCAGCCCGACGCCGGCGGCAACGTCACCCGCGGCGACGTCGTCGTCGAGGACGCCACGGGCTGCCTGCTGTTCGCGACCGACCGGCTCGTCGCCGCGGTCGGGCTCGCGGACCACGTCGTCATCGAGACCAAGGACGCCGTCATGGTCGCGCCCAAGGCCCGCGTGCAGGACGTGAAGCGGCTGGTGGAGCGCATGAAGAAAGCCGGCCGCAGCGAGCCGGGCCTGCACCGCGAGGTGTTCCGGCCCTGGGGCAGCTACGACAGCGTGGACGCCGGCCCGCGCTTCCAGGTCAAGCGCCTCACGGTCAAGCCGGGCGCCAGGCTTTCCCTGCAGAAGCATGCGCACCGCGCCGAGCACTGGGTGGTCGTGAAAGGAACCGCGCGCATCACGCGTGACGAGGAAGTGTTCCTGCTCCAGGAGAACGAGTCGACTTATATCCCGATCGGGGCGGTGCATCGCATCGAGAACCCGGGCACCGACCTGCTGCAGATCATCGAGGTGCAGTCCGGCGGCTACCTGGGAGAAGATGACATCGTGCGCATCGAAGACACCTACGGCAGGACCGGGCGCACGGACTGAACCGTGAGCGCCAGACGGCCATGAAAGTACCGCTGCTCGACCTCAAGCCCCAGTACCTGGCACTCAAGCCGCAGCTGGATTCCGCGCTGCTGTCGGTCGCCGCATCCCAGCACTTCATCCTCGGACCCGCGGTCAGGGCGCTCGAGGCCAGCCTCGCGGACTACTGCGGGGCCCGCCACGGCATCGGGCTGTCGTCCGGCACGGACGCGCTCCTCATTGCCCTGATGGCCTGCGACCTCGGCGCCGGCGACGAGGTGCTCACGTCGCCCTACACGTTCTTCGCGACCGGCGGGACCATCGCCCGGGTCGGCGCGCGGCCGGTGTTCCTCGACATCGACCCGGCGACCTTCAACCTGCGCGCGGACCTCGTCGAGCAGTTCCTCGAGAAGGATTGCGAGCGCCGCGCCGACCAGGTCTACAACCGCAGGACCGGCGGCCGCGTGCGCGCGATCATGCCGGTGCACCTCTACGGCCAGTGCGCCGACATGGAAGCCTTCGGCAAGCTGGCGCGGCGCTTCGGCCTCGCGCTGATCGAGGACGCGGCCCAGGCGATCGGCTCGGAATGCCCGGGCGGCAGGCGCGCGGGCGGCATCGGCGATATCGGCTGCCTGTCTTTCTTCCCGACCAAGAACCTCGGCGCCTTCGGCGATGCCGGCATGGTGGTCACGAACGACGACGCGCTGGCCGCGAAGCTGCGCATCCTGCGCGTGCACGGCGGGGAGCCCAAGTACTACCACGCGATCATCGGCGGCAACTTCCGGATCGACGAGATCCAGGCCGCGGTGCTCAACGTGAAGTTTCCGCACCTCGAGGACTGGCACCGCGCTCGCCAGCGCAACGCGGCCTATTATGACCGTGCCTTCGGCCAGGCCGGCGCCGCTCGGGTGGTCACGCCGACCGTCCGTCCGGGTTATCGTCACATCTACAACCAGTATGTGATCCGGGTCCCGGATCGCGACCGGCTGCGTGCCTACCTTGGCGAGCAGGGAGTCGGCACGGAGATCTATTACCCCGTTCCGCTGCACATGCAGAAATGTTTTGCCGGGCTCGGCTACAAGCCGGAGGACTGCCCTGAATCGGCCAAGGCCGCGGACGAAACGCTGGCCCTGCCGATCTACCCCGAACTCGAGGAGTGGCAGTTGCAGCACGTCGTGGACACGATCGCCGGCTTCTACCGGCAGCGATGAGGGACATGGACCTTTCGAGCAGCTTCAAGGCCTACGACGTCCGCGGACGGATCCCGGACGAGCTGAATCCGGACGCCGTCTACCGGATCGGCCGCGCCTACGCCGCATTCCTGAAGCCGGGCCGCGTGGCCGTCGGCCGCGACATCCGCCATTCGAGCAAGGAATTCGCCGACGCGCTGATCCGCGGGCTGACCGATTCCGGCGTCGACGTCGTCGACATCGGCCTGTGCGGCACCGAATGCGTGTATTTCGCCACCTTCTCGCTCGGGCTCGACGGCGGCGTCATGGTCACCGCGAGCCACAACCCGCCGGACTACAACGGGCTCAAGTTCGTGCGCGGCGAGGCGCGCCCGATCAGCGGCGACACCGGCCTGCAGGAGATCCGCCGGCTCGCCGAGGCCGGCGAGTTCGCGGAACCCGCGGCGCAAAGGCACGGCGGCCAACCACGACATCCTGCCCGCCTGGCGCGACCACCTGCTCTCGTACGTCGACGCGGCGAAGCTCAAGCCGCTCTCGATCGTCTGCAATGGCGGCAACGGCGGCGCCGCGATCGGCATCGACCTGGTCGAGAAGCGGGTTCCGTTCCGGTTCACCAAGGTCCACCATGCGCCGGACGGGGATTTCCCGAACGGCGTCCCGAACCCGATGCTCGCGGAAAACCGCGAGGCGACGGCGCGCCAGGTGCGCCTCGCACGCGCGGACTTCGGGATCGCGTTCGACGGCGACTTCGACCGCTGCTTCTTTTTCGACGAGGAGGGGCGCTTCATCGACGGCTACTACATCGTCGGCCTGCTCGCGGGCACCTTCCTCGAGCAGAATCGCGGCGCGCCGATCGTCCATGACCCGCGCCTGGTGTGGAACACCCAGCAGGTCGTGCGCGCGCTGGGCGGACGGCCGGTTCAGTGCCGCTCCGGCCACGCGTTCATGAAGCAGTGCATGCGCGAGGCGGACGCGGTCTACGGCGGCGAGATGAGCGGCCACCATTACTTCCGCAATTTCTCCTACTGCGACAGCGGCATGATCCCGTGGCTGGTCATGGCGCAGCACTTGTCGCGGACCGGCAAGTCGCTGTCCTCGCTGGTGGACGAGCGCATGAAGCAGTTTCCCTCGAGCGGCGAGATCAACCGCAGGATCGGCGACGTGAACGGCGCCGTCGGGGCCGTGCGCCAGCGGTACCAGCCGGGCTCGGTCAAGGTCGAGAACGTCGACGGTCTCTCGATCGAGCATCCGCGCTGGCGCTTCAACCTGCGCAGCTCCAACACCGAGCCGTTGCTGCGCCTCAACGTCGAATCGCGGGGCGAAGCGCAACTCATGCAGGACAAGACCGCGGAGATCCTGGCGCTGGTCGAACAGTTCGCCTGAGCCCGGCCGGCCGGCAGCGCGCGATGGAAGACTGGCGGAAACTCCTCTCGCTGTTCCCCCGCCGGGACCGCCTGCGCATCCTGGCGCTGCTCGCGAGCACGACGCTGTCGGGGCTGCTGCAGGCCGTCGGCGTCGCCTCGATCATGCCGTTCATCGCGGTCGTCGCGAGCCCCGACCTGGTCACGGAGAACGCCTACCTGGCGTGGGCGTACGAAAGGCTGGGATTCGCCGGCGTCGACGAGTTCCGCGTCTTCCTCGGCGTCGCGGCGCTCGCCGTGCTGCTCGTGACCAACGTGCTGGTCGCCGTCAATGCCTGGCTCACGTTTCGCGTCTGCCACATGGGCGAGCACGATCTCTCGAAGCGGCTGCTGCGCACCTACCTGCAGAGCCCCTGGCAGCTCCTGCTGCGGCGCAACTCGGCCGAGCTCCTGAAGATGCTCGTGAGCGAGGTGGACCGCGTCGTGATCCGCACGCTGATGGCGGGCATCGGCGTCTTCTCGGACCTCGTCACGACGGTCTTCATCGTCGCGCTGCTGGTCTGGATCAATCCCTGGGTGACGCTGGCGACGCTCGCCGTGCTGGGACTCGCCTACGGCCTCATCTACGCGATCGTGATCCCGCGCGTCGTGCGCCTCGGCGCGGAATTTCCGGCGCTCAACACCGAGGCCTACAAGAATGCGCACGAGGCGCTGGCGGCGGCCCGGGAGATCCGGGTGGCCGGCGGCGAGGAGCACTTCGTCGAGCGGTTCTCGCGCCCGCTGCTGCGCCTGTCGCGGAACTCGATCCGCTACAGCACGCTCGACATCATTCCCGCGCAGGCGCTGGAGCTCGTCGCCCTCGGCGGCCTCATCGCCGCGGCCGTGTGGATGATCGCACAGAGCGGCGATGCCGAGAGCGTCGTGCCGACGATCGCGATGTTCGGCTTCGCCGCCTACCGGCTCATCCCCGCGCTCAAGGACCTGTTCGACGGCCTCGAGGCCATCCGCTACAACATGGAGGCGCTCGATCCCCTGTGGCGCGACTTCGGCCTTCCGGCCGCGGCGCCGTCGGCGGGCGGGGGGCCGACGCGCGGGCCTGCGCGACTCGATCCGGCTCGAGGGCGTCGCCTTCACCTATCCGGGCGGCCGCAGGGCGGCGCTCGAAGCGATCGACCTCACGATCGCGGTGGGCAGGTCGCATTGCTTCGTCGGCTCGACCGGCGCCGGCAAGTCCACGACGCTCGACATCCTGCTCGGGCTGCTCCGGCCGGACGCGGGACGCGTGCGGATCGACGGCGTGCCGCTCGAGGACGACGGCGTGCGCGCCTGGCAGCGCCGCATCGGCTACGTGCCGCAGACGGTGTTCCTGTTCGACGACAGCGTCGCCGCGAACATCGCGCTCGGCGTCGAGCCGGCCGGCATCGACCGTGCGCGCCTGGAGCGCGCGGCGCGCACCGCGCAGGTCCACGATTTCATCGTGCGCGACCTGCCGCAGGGCTACGATACGATCGTCGGCGAGCGCGGCGCGAGCCTTTCGGGCGGGCAGCGCCAGCGCCTCGGGATCGCCCGCGCGCTCTACCGCGACGCGCCGGTGCTGGTGCTGGACGAGGCGACCAACGAGCTCGACCTGGTCACCGAGATGCGGGTCCTCGACGGCCTGCGCGAAGCGCGCCGCACGCTGGTGTGCGTCTCGCACCGGGCGACGGTCGCGGCCTTCTGCGACGAGGTCACGGTGTTCGAGGGCGGGCGGGTCGTCGCGCGCGGCGACTACCGCTCGCTGACCGCGGCCGACAGCCCGTTTCGCGCGCTGCTGGCGGAGACGGCGACGCGCCCGCTAGGCTGAAGGGAAGCGCAGCGCCAGTGGCTTGCCGCCGAGCCCGCGCCGCAGCCGGTCGAGCAGCGTGTAGAGGAACAGGATCGCCCCGCACATCTCGAGGAATTCCTCGCCCGCGACGATCGTCATGTACGGGAAGTCCTGCCAGCCGGACACGTCGGAAATGTACCAGCCGCCGATCATCTCGAAGACGAGCGCGCCGGCGAGGTAGGTTGCGCCGGACGCGATGGTCAGGCCGCGCGTCGGCGCCGGCAGGCGCAGCACGAAACGCAGGTACAGCAGGCCGAGGACGAGCGCGAGGACCGCGTACGGGACGATCCACCCGAAGTGCAGGATGCCCTGCTCGGGCAGGAAGTGCTTCAGCGGATCGATGAACAGCTCGTGGATCGAAGCGTCCTCGTCGAGCGCAAGGAACAGGAACACGAGGCCGAGGCCGTTCCAGTGGCGCCGGTCGCTCGCGGAGTTCTCCGGCAGGCGCGCGACCAGCGCGAGCGCCACCGCGCACGCGAACAGCAGCAGCGCCGAGAAGAAGGTCGGCACGTTGTTCTCGACGTTGACGTTGAAGGTGTCGACCAGGCCGAGGAGCTGGCCGTGATGCAGCACGAAGCGCGAGAACATGACCGCAAAGTGCATCAGGATCAGGGCCACGGCCACGGCGAATAGCGCGACGGCGGTGCGGCGCGGGTCGATCCGGATTTCCATCATCCGCGACAGTAAGCGGCGGCCGGGTCCGGCTCCCTGCTCAAGTCCACGATTTCGATACCCGGCGCCGCGGACGCGGCGGCGAGGGCCGCCGCGGCAGGCTGCGCCAGCGAATGGATCGCGATTTTGCGAATTCCGTCACTGGCATAGACCTGCAGCACGCGTTCGACGTCCTCGGGTGCCGCAGCGCCCGCCAGCAGGATCTTTCCGGCCAGGCCGCCGTCCCGGCGCTCGACCAGGGGGTTGCGGACCAGGAACTCGAGGGCGGGGCCTTCGAGCCTGCGCGGGCGGATGAAGAGCGTGTCCCGGCTCCAGCCGTCGTACACACCGGCGCCCCAGCGCCGCTTCATCTGGAAGATGCCGTCGGCGAGCACCGGTCGGCTGCCGCAATAGTCCGCCTCGTCGAAGCCCTGCTCGAAGGCGCGCAGGATCCCGTAGTAGTAGAGCGCCGGGAATACGCCGCGCGTCTCGTGCCCGAACTCGCGCCCCGCGGTGCCGGCCCAGAGGAAATGCAGGCTGCCGCGGCTGCCCCAGAGCACCTGGGCCGCGACCACCGCGCCGCCGCGCAGGATCTCCATCAGCGTCCCCTGCGCGACGCAGTAGCGGATCTTCCATTCGGGCTCTATGTAGGCCGCCTCGCCGAAGCGCCGCGTCAGGTGCGGCACGTACATCTCCTCGTAGAAGCGGCGGATCGCGGCCTCGTCGCGCACGAGCCGGAAGGTGATGCCGTTCTTGCGGATGGCGCGCAGGTCCTCGCCGCGCGCCGAGCGCCGCAGCCGCGGAAAGACCTCGGGCCAGGTACGCGGCAACGCGAAGCGCTGGTTGACCCAGGCCGGCACCTCGACGAAACCGCGGCCGCGCAGCAGCCGCTGCCAGGGCCAGGGCAGGTCGGCGACGACGAGGTCGACGCCGTCCGCGGCGCGCGCGATCTCGCGACGCGCGTGCCACACCGGGATGCGCAGCCGCTCCGATTCCAGCGCGCAGCCTGCGAACACGGCATCGCGCACCCAGGCGAGGTGATTGCCCGTGCCGACATAGAGCAGGCGCAGCGGCGCGCCGGAATGCTTCTCGGCGCCGGCAAAGACGAGCGCGCCCGCGTGGCGCTGCGCGGCCGACTCGAGGAATTCCATCGCGTCCCACCAGGCGCGCTCCGCGGCGGAGCGCAGCCGCGCCAGGCCGCTCGGCCCCGGCGCCGCCGGCGGCCTCGCCGGGTCGGCGGGTTCCGCCAGATGCGGCGTGCCGTTCACGATGCACCGCGCAGATTGCGCCGCGCGGGCTGTGCCAGAATCGGCCGATGCCGCACATCCAGGTCGCGCGACTGTCGCAGCAGCACCTCGCGAGCGTGGTCGCGCTCGAGCGCGAAATCTACCCGCCGGACACCCAGGAAGAGGAGTCGTTGATCGCGGACCGCCTCAAGTTCGAGGATGACAGCTGTTCCTCGCTGAACCTCGGGCTGTTCGAGGACGACCGGCTGGTCGGCTACATCCTCGCGCATGTCGACGACGGGAGCGACTACCCCGAGCACCCGATCGGCGAGAATGTCTACGTCGCGGACGTCGCGGTGCGGCCGCTGTACCGGCGCCAGCTCATCCGGCTGCTGCAGGCCTTCGCGCGCGAAGTCCGGATCGAGTACCCGGGGCTCCCGGTCGTCGCGCACTCGATCCGCGGCACGTCGGCGCTGTGGGAACGTCACGCGGCGATCATACAGAGGCTCGGCGGCCGCATGGCGACGCGCGTCGACGGCGTGGCGACACGCGGCGGCCAGACCGCGTCGCTCGTCGTGTGGCATCAGCTGGCGCGCGAGCAGGCGCCGCACCCGGCGGCCGCGGCGTCCGTCAACGCGCCGACGGAGGCATGGGAAACGCGATCGGGCCGGCGCCTCGGCGTGCGAGCATTCGACGACGAAGACGGGCTCATCGCGCTCGGCGACGACTGGCGGCGGATCGAGCGTTCGCTGCCCGGGCTCACGGTGTTCCAGACACATCGCTACCAGTGCGCCTGGGCGCGGAACTTCGCGCTCAGCCGCCGCCTGCTGGTGCTCGCGGTCTACGACGGCGGGGAAATCATCGGGATCGCGCCGTTCCAGGTGTCCGTCGTCACGATGCACGGGCGCGAGCAGCGCCAGCTCAGCTTCCTCGGCGCGCCCTGGGAAGTCGACCGCCCGCAGTTCCTGTTCCCGCGCCAGCCCGAGGCGTGCGCGCAAGCCGTTGCGGCGGCGCTCCTCGCGCGCCGCGGCCAGTGGGACCTCGCGTGGTTCCACGAGCAGGCCGCCGGCGAGCCGGCGCTGGAAGCGTTCTGCGCGGCGCTCGCGGCCGGCGGCGTGCTGCACGGGCGCACTGCGAGCTCCCGGTGCCCCTACCTCTCGCTCGAGGGCACGTGGCAGGAACTGCTCGCGACGAAATCGCAGAAGTTCCGCAAGAACCTCAAAGCGGCGCGGCGCAAGCTCGAGGCGGTGGGCGAGCTCGCCTACGAGAGCACGGGCAGGGATCCCGAGCGCCTCAGGGCGCTGGTGCTCGAATACGCGGAACTCGAGCAGCGCAGCTGGAAGGCGAAAGCCGGCATCGGCGCGTCGCAGAGCGTCGAGCACCTGCGGTTCTACCTGCAGCTCGCCGCCGAGTTCGGCGGGTCCGGCGAATTCGTGTTCCGCTGCCTGCGCGTCGGCGGCCGCATGATCGCCGCGACTTTCGGCCTCGTGCACCGGCGCCGGTACTACTCCCTGCACATCGCCAACGACACTGCGTTTGCCAGGCATTCCGCGGGCACCTATCTCGAGGCGCTCGAGCTCGAGGAATGCTTCCGGGGCGACCTCGATGAGTACGACTTCCTCGGCGGGTTCCTGACCAACAAGTCGCGGTGGGCGACGCAGATGCGCGACACGGTCGCGGTGCACCTGTACCGGCGCACGCCGTTCCTGGTCGCGATCTTCGTCGCGTATTTCCTGGTGAAGGCGCCGTTCAAGCGCCTGCTCGCGCAGCTCGGCGTGACCTGGAAATCCGCGGACCCGGAAAGCCGGCTCAAGGAGCAGGCCCGAACGTGAGGACCTGCGCCTGTGGCGGGCTGCCCGAGAACGAGACGAAGCGCGCCGCGTTCAGGGCCGCGGCGAGCGCGGGCGCCGGGCGCCGGGCCTCGATCCCGATCACCCGCTGCGGGAAGCGCGTCCTGCGGATCACCGCGCCGAATCGCGCCTTGTAGCGAACCACCCCGTCCGCCAGGCTGGGGCGCGAGTGGCCGAGCACGGCGCGCCGCGCGCCGCGTTCCGCGGCGTGCTCGATGACGCGGGTGTCCAGCACTTCGCTCGCGCCTGCGCGCGGCGGGAAGGCACGCGAGCCGAACCAGCCGAGCTGCAGGGCGGACCCCGTTTGCCGGAACAGCATGCCGGCCACCCATTCCTCGCCGGCCAGGAGCCGCGCGAGCGTCATCCCGCGGCTCACGGCATGGAAGCGTCCCGTATCCACGATCAGCGCGCCCGACCCGAAGCGGCTACTCAGGTACGGCCGGTAGAACCGGTGGTAGAACGCCTCGCTGTGCTCTTCCGCGCCACGGAAATCGACCGCGTACGCCTCGCGCCGCGCATGCCGCGCAGCTTCCTTGCGCACCGCGGCCGGCAGCTGCAGCGCGCCGCCGGCAGGCGCGACGATTTCCTGCGACACCCAGGACGGAAACCGGAAGCGCGCGGCGGCGGGCAGCGCGAACTGCCACAGCGGCGGGACTTCGGCAGCGACGATGTCGGCGCCGTCGGTCGCGTCGCGAAAGGCCGCGCCGGAAAGTGCGAGCGGCGAGGGCAGGGTGAGCACGGGCGTGCGGCGTTCGACCGCCATCAGCGCGCCGGCCACGAAGTCGGTCGTCGCCGCGAGGCCGGCCGCGAGGATGCGGGCGGGCACTTGCGACCCGTGCAGGCGCCCCTCGTAGCGCACCACCGGCAAGGCCAGCGGCGCGGCCAGCGTCGCGATCGTCTGCAGGTGCTGCCGGAGCACGGCGCGCGCCCGCTTCAGCGCGGGGCCAGCCGCCGGTCGAGCGCGGCAGCCCTGGCGGCCGCCGCCGTCAGTATCGCGCGGTAGCCCGGCACGATGCGCGGCCAGGCGAGCGTCGCCGCGCGGCGCTCGCCGCGCGCGGAGAGCTCGTCGCAGAGCGCGGGGTCGGCGACCAGGCGCTCCAGTGCGGCCCGGATGCCCTCTGGATTGCCCTTGGGCACGACGATCCCGGCATCGCCGACGACTTCGGCGCAGCCTTCGGCATTCGCGGTCACGACCGCGCAGCCGGCGTCCATCGCCTCGAGCAGGACCATCGGGAAGTTTTCCTGGATCGACGGGAACACCAGGATGCGCGAGGACTCGTACAGCACCCGCAGCATCTCGGGGCCGACGAAACCGACGAAGCGCACCTTCGGGGCGACCCGGCGCGCGCGCGCCTCGAGCTCGGCGCGATAGGGGCCGTCGCCGGCGATGATCATTTCCCAGCCGTTGTCCATGCCGGCGACCGCGTCGATGAAGTGCTGGATGCCCTTGCGCGGGAACATGCGCGCGACCACGAGGATGCGGTGGCGCCGCTGCTCGCCGAGCCGCCCGAGCGGCCAGTGGCCGTTCGGCACGATCGAGATCGGCACGCGGCAGCCGTCATGGTGCATGAGCCGCGCAAGGAAGCGCGAAGGCGAGGTCACGGCGGCCGCGTCCTGCAGGATCCGCTGCCAGAACGGGAACAGCAGCCGGTGCAGGAGCTTGAACCGGTCCGGGTTGTAGCCCGGCACGTCCGAGCCGTGCGCGGTCAGGACGTAGGGAATCCGGAAGCGGCGCGACAAGGCCCAGGCGACGGCGCCGGACGGCAGGATGAAGTGGGTGTGGATCACGTCCGGCGGCGACCGCTTGATGAGTTCGGCCCCGAGGCGATAGGCCGGCCAGAGCGTCGTGGTGAGTTCGGCCGCGGTCGTGTAGTGGCTGTGGCGCCGGATGCAGGGCGCGCGGTGGATGTCGACGCCCGCCATCGTCTGCTGCCGCGGCAGGCCCTTCATCCCGGAGGTGAGAACCGTGACTTCGTCGCCGCGGCGCACCAGTTCCTCGTTGATCGCCGCCGCGACGCGGCTGCCGCCGCCGCCGATCGGCAGGTATTCGTAGGTGAGCGAGAGGACCTTCATGCCCGGGCCCCGGCCAGCGACCGGATCGGCCTGAACTTGCCGCCGCGGGGTTCGCGGCGGATCGCGCCGGCGACGATCCGGAACGGCATGGCGTTGCCGAAGATGGCGGACAGCCTGCCTGCGATGGCGCGGCGCATGCCTTCGGCCTGGGCTGCCGCGACGTCGATGGTGACGTCGAGCGAATAGTCGGGCTGCTGCACGACCTCGAACGCCTTGAGCTCCGGCAGCCGCTCCAGCGCAAGGTCGATGCGGTAAGGCGAGATCCGCTCGCCGTTCGGCAACAGGATGCAGTCGAAGGCGCGGCCGGCGAACTCGACCAGCGGCCGGCCCGGGAGCGTGCGCTCGCGCCGCACGAGGTCGCCGGTGTCGTAACGGACCAGCGGGCAGGTCCGTTCCGCAAGGTCCGAGATCACCAGCTGCTCCACGGCGCGGTCGTGCGCGAGCGCGAGGAACTCGAGCACCAGGCTGGAGCGGGCGGGCAGGTAAGCCTGTGCGCCCGGCGGGCGAAAGGCGACCAGCCCGAACTCGGTCAGCCCGTAGAAGTCGGCGACCGGCACGCCGAAAGCGCGTTCCAGCGTCCGCTGGCGCTCCGGCGTCAGTTGTTCTGCGGTGGAGATCACGAACCGCAACGAAGGCAGGTGCGGGAGGTGTTCGCTCACATGTTCCGCGAGCAGTTCCAGTGTCGAGAGCGGGCCGTACAGGACCTGCGGCGCGACGTCGGCGGCGAAGCGCGCGAGACCGGCGGTGTCCTCGCCGATGCTCGCGTAATGCCAGCGCGGGAAGCCGAGGGACTTCGGACGGCGCCGGCTCGTCAGCAGCAGCAGCTTTTGCCACGGGCGATAGCCGCAGCGCAGCAGTGCGCCCAGGAACGCGAGGCGGCGGGCCCGCAGCGCCGACCGGTCGGAAAGAGTCGTCATCGGCTCGCCGCTCGAGCCGCTCGAGAGTTCCGGCGTCAGCCTGCGATTGCGCCGTCCGACGTGGATGCGGTCCTCGACCCGCGCGGCACGGAGCCTCGACTTGTCGAGCAGGGGCGCTCGCTGCAGCCCGGTATCGAAGCCGGAGCCGGCCCAGAGATCGCGGTACAGGGCGACCTGGCGCGTCGCATCTGCCAGCGCGCGCCGCAGGCGCGGGTCCATGGCGGCGTCACGCATCGGCCGCCCCGAAGGTCGCCGGGGCAGCCGCCCCGAACGCGGCCGCGCGCGCCTCCTGCCGGACCTGGCCGGCCAGGACCTCGGACCGCTGGCGAAGGTCGACGCGCGCATTGAGCGCCGACTCCGCCGCCGCGACCAGCGTGGCCGGGCCCCAGGCGTCCGGACACTGGTCGAGCGGGAGTGAGCGGGCCTGCAGGCCGAGCAACTCGTACAGGCCGTCGAACTTGCCGTTGTAGGAAAGCCCGACGAAGGGCACGCCCATGCCGGCGGCGAGGATGAGCGGGTGCATCCGTGCCGAGACGACCAGCGCCGCCTGGCCGAGCAGCGCCTTGTAGAGGCCGGGGTCCGCGATGCGGGCAACGCTGACGTGGATGCCGGGCAGGCGCAGGCGCAGCGCCTCGCAGGCGGCATCGTCCGCTTCGAGATTCGTGTTGTAGCCGGGCAGCAGCAAAATGTCCGCATCGAGCTTGCGCTGCAGCGTCTCGAGCGAGCGCGCGAGTACGCCGACCATGTCCTCGAAGCGCGCGTGGTCGCGCTTCGGCTCGATGCCAAGCCGCGATTTCAATCCGTTCGGCAGCAGGCCGCCGCGCACGTGAAACCAGCGACGAATCGTGGCGGCGATGAAGGGCTTGCCTTCCGGCATGCCGAGCCGGCGCAGCTGCACGCCCGCCTGTTCTCGCGGCGCTGCCTCCAGCATGAACGCCGGGTCGGGAACGATCGCGAGCGGGCGGCTGGTGCAGGGCACGAGCGCATCGCGCGCGAAGCGGTCACGCACCGTGAGGCGCGAGAGCGCGGCGCAGGCGAACCGGGCCGCGAGGCGGCTTTCGGGATGCACCAGGGGCCCGGCGCCGATCGCGAGACCCGCGATGCGCGCGTTGCAGGCTTTCAGCAGGCCGATGCGCGCGGCCCAGTAAGGCATCTTGGCGCGGCTGTCGTCGTCCTGGAACAGGCCGCCGCCGGCAATGAGGATGCGATCCGCGCTCGCGGCCGCGCGCAGCAAGGCGCCGAGCCCCGAAGCGCCGCGTGCAATAACCTGCGTGATACCGGGGATATCTGCCTGGAGGGCGGGCTCGCCGACAACCGAAATGGCGGCGGCGGAATCGTGCGATGCGAGACAGCGAACGAGTGCGGCGAGGATCGCGCGGTCGCCGACGTTGAAATCGGCATCACCGCCCAGCAGCAGTATCCGCGAACCGAGCCGCGGCATGGTCGCAAACCCCCTTCCCCAGGACCCAGTGCCCCATGCTAGGGCCCGGCCACCCGCAGTCACCGGGACTGCATCACATTATGCAATCTGCCCGGCGGGGTATAGGCCCCGCCGAGATAAGTCTTCTAAGTCTTTGATATTGAAAGCGGCAGAAAGCGTGAATTGGTGGGCGGTGCAGGGTTTGAACCTGCGACCCCTGCCGTGTGAAAGCAGTGCTCTACCGCTGAGCTAACCGCCCGCCTGCAAACGAAGGGGACGGACCCCTTCATATTCGTGAAGGGGACGGACCCCTTCATATTCGCGCGGCGATTTTACGGGCGGCTGTCCGCGAGGGTCAACGCGTTCCGCGCCCGCGACGGCCGTCCTAGGGCCTGTCCTTGGCGCGACCGAGGAGCAGGCCGAGCTCGTAGCGCCGCTGCGCCTCGTCGCCGGTGCGCGTGCCCTCGACGGGCACGGGATCGTAGCCGCATTCGCGCAAGGTCTCATTGGCGATCGCGCCGAGCGAACCGATCGTCCAGCGAGACAGCGTGCGCCAGCGTCCGACGCTCTCGGCGCCGATGTCCCGGCGCGCATAGGTTTTCCAGTCGCCAAGACCGAGATCGCCGGCGCCGCCCATCGCCGCCTGGACCAGCGACGGCTCGAAACGCTCGCCGACGAATTCGAGCGCCGCCGCCACCGTCTTCGCCGGATCGGCAACCAGGTCCTCGTAGCGCAGCAGCAGGGCATTGTCGGGATGGCGCGCCGCGAACGCGCGGATCGCGCGGGTCGTGTCCACCCAGGCGTGCGCGAAGGCCTCGAGCGGCCTCGGACAACGCTGCAGGTAGGCGTGCAGCTCGCGCAGGTAGCCGCCGTTCTTGTCGCACAGTTCCTGGAGGCTGCAGGCGACGTCCAGGCCGTGGCGGATGACGCACAGGAAATACGCGTGCTCGCCGCAGAGCTCGTCGATGCGGTCGACGTGGAACGCATCGAATGCGGTCTTCTCCGCCCACCGCGGCCGTCCGGCCTTCGCGGCGCGTTCGCGGTGAAATCCGAACGCGAAATCGCGCAGCCGGCGCAGCACGTCCTCGCGGGCGAAGCCGGCGTGCCCGAGGCCGGCCAGCACGCCGATTTCAACGCCCTCGGCGATCCGCTCGCTCTCGAGAAACCGGGCGCAGGCACCGAGCAGGTTGGTCTCGCCGGTAGACGCAATGTGCGGATGCGCGCCGAGAATTCGCCGGAGCAGCGTCGTCCCGGAGCGCGGCGTGCCCAGGATGACGATGCCCGGGTGCAGGGGCGCGCTCATGACGCGGCCGCGGCGCCGGCCTGACAATCCATCGCGAACCGCGGCTCCGTGACGTCGCGCATCTCCCCGCCCTCGACGGCGACCTCGCGGGCCGGCGCATGGCTGATGAAATGCACCGGGCTTGCCGTCAGTCCGTACGCGCCGCTGCAATGCACGCCGAGCAGGTCGCCCTCCTGCAGTTCCGGCAGCTCGACCCCGTGCCCGAGCGTGTCGATCGACGTGCACAACGGGCCGACCAGCTCATAGCGCCGCAGCGGCCCGGCCGCCGCGGCGCCGGCCGCGAAGATGCGGTAGTTGCGGTGGATGACGCTGCCCAGGTGCCCGCAGGCGCCCAGGTGATGATTCATGCCGCCGTCGCAGATGGCGACGTCGCTGCCGCGCGAACGCTTCAGGCGCGTCACCCGCGTCAGGTAGATGCCGGCCTCGCCGACCAGGTAGCGGCCCATTTCCAGGCACAGCGTCGCGCCGGCCGTGTGCGGCGCCGCCGCGAGCGACTCGAGCATGGGGCCGGCCTCGGCCGCGACCGCGTCGAGGTCGAGCGCATTCATGCCGGCATGATACGGAACGCCGAAGCCGGATCCGAACACCAGCATGTCCGGCTGCAGGCCGAATTGCTCGGAAAGCCCGGCGAAGATCCGCGCGAAAATCCGGAGATTCTCGGCGATGGCCTTCGCGTCCACGCACTGCGTGCCCGAATACGCGTGAAAACCGGCGAGCCGGAGGTGGGCGAATTCGAGGATTGCGGCGACCGCGACCGGCGCGTCCTCTTCATCCACGCCGAACTGCGTCGGCTTGCCCGCCATGTTGATGCCGAATCCGCGGGGCAGCGATGCCGGCGCGACCCGCAGCAGTACCGGCTGCACGCGTCCCGCGGCGGCGGCCAGCCCGTCGAGTTCCCGCGCCTCGCCAAGCGACTCGACCACGAGCTTGCCGACGCCGGCCGCCAGCGAATCCGCCAGCTCACGGCGGCGCTTGCCGGGACCGGTGAAGCTGATGCGCTCGCCCGGCCAGCCGGCTGCGAGGGCGCGATTCAGCTCGCCGCCGGAGGAAATGTCGAGATACGGCACGCGCTCCCGCATCCACGCGAGAATCGCCGGGTTCGGGTTGCTCTTGACCGCGTAGCTGAGCTTGAAGCGGCCCTGGAAAGCCGCCTCGATCGCCGCGATGCGCTCGCGCACCTCGTCCAGGAAATACACGAAACAGGGCGTGCCGAATTGCCGCGCCGCGGCCTCGAGGGCGTCGCGGCGGGGCGACGTCATGTTTCGGCGCGCCGAGCGTCGAGGAACCTGAAGATGCGCTCGACCGAGTCGAGGTTGTCGAGGCTCACATCGGTGGGATGCAGCTTCACGCCGCTGCCCTCCTCGATGAACATGATGAGATCGACCATGCTGAAGGAGTCCAGCAGGTTCGACGAGAACAGCGGCGTGTCGTCCACCAGCGACGAGACGTCGATTCCCATCCGGTCCTTGAGGTAGTTGCGCAGTGAGTCCCGGGTCATGGCGGAATACTAGAGAGTTTGCCGCGTGCCGGCACCTGCGCCGGCGCCGGCTTCGGCGAGCAGGGCCGGATAGTCGGGTTTTCCGCTCGCGGTCCGCGGAATGGCCGCCAGCGCGCGCACGGCGGACGGCACCATGTAAGGCGGCAGGCGCGTCGCCGCCTGGCGGCGCAGGTCGGCGGCAGCCGGCGCGCCGGGCCGCAGGACCACGAAGGCGACGAGCGACGGCCCCTCGCCGCCCAGGCTCGCGCCGATCACCTCGGCTTCCAGCACGCCGGGCAGGGCGAGCAGCTGGGCCGCAACCTCGCGCGGATAGACGCGATTGCCCTGGATCTTCAGCATCGCGTCGCGTCGCCCGAGCAGGTACAGGTAGCCCGCGTCGTCGAGATAGCCGAAGTCGCCGGTGAAGACCGCCTGCGGCGACGGATCGTCGGCCCCGCGAAACGGGTTGTCGCGCAGCTTGCGCTGCGGGTCGGCGCCGTCGAGATAGCCCAGCATCACGCCGAGCCCGGTCGCCACCACTTCGCCGTGCTCTTCCGGCGCGGCTTGCGAGCCGTCTTCCCGGACCACGTAGACGCGCGAGCGGCCAAACGGGCGGCCGACGCTCCCGGGTCGCTCCCCGAACTCGCCGGGGCGCAGGCAGGTCGGCCTGAACACCTCCGTTTGGCCGTAGGTCTTGAAGATCTGCAATCCGTCGCCGAGCGACGGCAAGGCCTCGAGGCGGGCCGGGCCGAGGTCGCCGCCCGAGACGGTGATGTAGCGCAGCGACCGGTGCGCGCCGGCGCAGTCGAAGCGAAGCCCGGCATTGAGGAAGTCGCCCCAGATCGCAGGTACTGCCGAGATCCCGGTCACGCCGCGCTCCGCGACGGCGCGCAGGATGTCCGGCGGCATCCACGAATCCAGGATCACCAGCGTCGCGCCGGCAGCGAGCGAGGCCAGCAGCTGGTTGAGGCCGACGTCGAACGAGAACGGCAGCACGCTCAGCAGCACGTCGCGCCGACTCAGCCCGAACCACTCGACTTCCGCCTGCGCCCGTTCGGCGAGGTCCTGCCGGCCGACCAGCACGCCTTTGGGCATGCCGGTGGAACCCGAGGTGAACAGGCACGCGGCCGGGGCATCCGGCGCCGGCGACGGCAGGGCCCGCGTTGCGAACGGGACCGGCCAGTCGGAGAGCTCCGCGGCTTCGCGGAGCGTCCGCGCCGCGTTCTCGTGCATCGCCATGAATCCCGCGCCGCGCAGCAGCCACCAGCGCGTGTCGCGGACCGGCGAGCCGGGCTCCAGCGATCCCCGCAGCGCGAGCAGTCCGGTGCCGTCCACCACCGCCAGCCGCGCACCGCCCGCGCGCAGCACCTGCTCGATCTGCGGCGTGCGCCACTTCGGGTTGAGGCATGCCGCCGTGCGGCCCGCGGCCATGGCGCCGATGAGCGCCGCGACGCCCGTCGCCGACTTGCCGGCCAGGATCGGCAGAATTTTCCCGACCGACCCCTGCGCAGCGAATGCCTGCGCAAAGGCGTCGGCCTCCGACGCGATTTCGTCGTAGGTAGTCTCACTGTAGGAGCCGTCCGACTCGCGTCGTACGATGGCGACAGCTTGCGCGTCACGCCCCGCATGGTCGCGAATACAGTCTAGTAAGTCGATCACGGCAGGGCGCAAGGATGCCAGAAGTCAACCGGGTTTCCGAGGCGGACTATGACGCACTCGCGACGTTCCTCGCCGGCTTTCCCGGCGACCAGTCGGGGGGCGCCGGCTCGTGGCGGCGTCGCATGCGGGCGTGGTGGGAACTGAACCCGGCCTTCGACCCAGGCTTCACCCGCGGCTGGCTGTTGCGCGAGGGCGGGGCGATCGTCGGATTCCTCGGCGCCATCCCCTGGAAGTTCCAGCTCGGCGGCCGGGAGACGACGATCTTTGCCGGCACCACCTGGCGGGTTCTGCCCGAATACCGCGGCCTCAGCTTCGCCCTGAAGCGCCGGCAGATGAGCGAGCACGAGGACGCGCTGCATTTCTCGACCACGCCGCGCGAGGAAGTCGAACGGCTGCTCGTGCTGCTCGGCTACGAACCGATGCGCCCGCACCGCGGAACGGAAAGCCACAGCGTGATCGTCCTCGATGTCGAGAAGACGCTGCGCGCGCAGCTGAACGGCACCGCCTCGTCGGCCCTGATCGCGAAGGCGGCGGCCGGGCCCCTGAAGGCGCTCCAGGCGCTGCGGACGCGGCGGCTGCGAAACTGCGCGCACGGCAACGTCTTTCCGCTCCGGCACGCCGATGCGCGCTTCGACGAATTGTGGGAGCGGACGCGGGACCGCTATCCCAGCACGCACCTGCGCACCGCGGAGATGATCAACTGGTACTGCTTCGCCTCGCGGGAGTTCGAGAAGACACTGTTCGGCTACTTCGAAGGCGGCCGGCTCGCGGGGTACAGCGTGTTCCTGTCCACGGAGCGGCGAGGCCTGAAGTTCTTCGAGTGCGTCGACCTGTGGACCGAGCAGGGACCGCGGCGCGAGCTGATCGTCGGGGCGCTGGTCGAGAAGGCGAGGCGGTGGGCGGAGGCGGCCTCCTGCGACCGGCTGTACCTGCCGCACTTCGACCGCAGGATCGCGGCCGTGTATGCCGGGCTCGGGCTGCTGCGGCTCACTCGTCCGCCCCGGCCCGGCCTGTTTCGCGGTCCCAGCGACCTCATGCGCCAGCTGACGCCCGCCAATTCCTACCTCGTGCTCGCCGAGGGCGATTACGGCCTCTGAATCAGGCGAGCCGCAGGAAAAACAGCCGCGAAAGGACACGCAAGGTGTCGCCGGCGCCCTGTCCGTGCAGCGCGGTAATCAGGAACCCGGCGGCGACGAACGCACCCGTGACCGGCAGTCCCCACAGCCGCAGCAGCGGGTTGTCCGGCGCAGGCCGCTTGCGCCGGCGCCGGATGCGCGCCCAGGTCAGGTACGTGACCATGCCGGTCGCCTGGTAGAAGCCCCACGCCAGCCAGTGCAGCGACCCGGAGTGCCAGAGCCCGATCGCGACGAAGGTCGCGTAGACCGCGAGGTAGGGATTGCGCGTCAGCCCGATCATCGGCATGTACACGTACGCCTGGCACCAGCCGGCGAGCGTCATGTGCCAGCGCTTCCAGAAATCGCCGATGTTGGCCGCCAGCACCGGCCAGCGGAAATTCTCCATGATGCGGATCCCGAACAGCCGCGCCGAGCCGATCGCGAGGTCGGAATACGCGGAGAAATCGAGGTAAGCCCAGAGGTAGGTGAGCACCGCGAATCCCCACACCTGGACCGTCGAGAGCCGGTCGAGATGCGCGACCAGCGCCGCCCCGTCCGGATTGCTGCCGAACAGCGGCGCGAGGAACAGCTCCATGACCACGAACTTCTTGACCAGGCCGTGGATGATGCGCGCGAGCCCGGCCAGCAGGTCGTCCGCGGCAAGCCGCTCGGCGCGGTTCGACAGGAAATGGTCATAGCGCTCGATCGGGCCGGCGCTGAAAATCGGGAACAGGAAGACGTAGCAGAAGAACGTGCCCGGCGACCGGTCCTTCACGTTGCCGCGCGCGACCTCGATCGCGTAGTGGATGAGCTTGAAGGTGTAGTAGCTGATGCCGAGCGGCACGGCGACGCCCGCGAATGCCCAGCGAAGCTCGAGCGCGTGCGCGACCGGCGGAACGTACTTGAAGAACGCGAGGTACCCGAGCGCGGCGAGGATCATCAGGCCGAGGACGCGCCGGCCGGCCGGCCCGGGCCGCGCCGCGACGGGACCGAGCGCGTAGAACGCGAGCATGACGCCGAGCAGCACCGGGACGGTCAGCACCCGGCCGGTCAGCGCGTGCTCGGCCCACGACAGGTAGGCGAACGAGACCGCGCCGAGGAACCGCATCCGCCAGCGCATCGGCAGTCGCCAGTAGACGGCGACGGAGACGGCGAGCACCGCCCAATGCCACGGGGACTGGACCACGGTTCAGAACCCCTGGTATTTGAAGACCGTCGCGCCCGACTCGACCGCGCTCATGCGCATGACGGCCGCGAACAGCAGGTAGCCGAGGACCAGGGCCTGCAGCAGCGCTCCCGCCAGCCGCGGAAAGGATCGCCTCATGTCGGACCTCCGTCGTCTTCCGTGAAGCGGCCGAGCGCGGCGATGTGCCGCGCGAGCTCGCGCGTGTAGCGCGCGCGGCCGTCGTTGTCGCCGAGATGGCACCAGTCGTCGAATTCCCGTTCCCGGAGCGCAGCCTCGTCGTCCAGCCGCCACAGCGCGGCGCCTTCCGCGGCGGCGAACTTGCGCGCATCGCTCATGAACCGCTCGTCCACGTCGCGCCCGATCTCCCCGAGCGCCCGCGGGTTGATGGGCGTCACGAGCAGGGCAACGCGCACATGTCCCCGCTGTCGCGCGCGCTCGATCAGGCGATGCAGTACCGCGAAATTGGGGGCGGCGTTGTCCGGGTAACCGTCATGGATCCAGGCGGACACGCGGTCGACCTGGAAGCGCCAGGTCGCCTCGTCGAGCGACTGGCGCCAGTCCGTGTGCCGCGCGTAACGGACCGGGCCGGTCACCAGGCGGCGGATCGCGCCGATGCGCGCGGTGAAGAACTGGGCGTTGTCGATGAAATAGTTCCCGGTGTGCCGGCCGGGCGGGAATCCCGCGCGGCGCAGCTCCTGGTCGAAGGCCGGCGTGCGGAATGCCAGGCGCGGATGCCGCCCGAGCTCGCCGAGCTCGGCGACCGGCGTCGCCAGCAGCTCCGCGCCGATGCCGAGCACGATCACGCCATTGAAGCGCTCTCCGACGCGGTCCATGAGGCTCGCCATCTCCCACAGCGAGAGCCCGCCCGCGGTGAGATCGTAGACCGGCAATTCCATGCCGCTGGTCTCGCGGATCACGGCGGCAACGTCCGTGTCCGAGGTGATCCCGTGCAGCATGGAGGAAGCGCCCAGCAGCGTGACCGCGACCGGCTGGGGTCCCGACTCGACGATGCGGAAGGCGCGCCACGAAATGAACGCGAAATCGTCGCGCCGGTCCTCCAGCAGGTAGCCGACGTCCGATTTCGCGAGCGCCGCGGGCGTCACGTACAGCACGCAGGCGAGCAGCAGGACCGCGGCTACCAGGATCGCGCCGAGCACGCTGATCCAGGTCGGCTCGATCAGCCCGGCCAGGAAATTGCGGGCGGGAGAAGGGGCTTGGTTGGACGACAAGGTGGGCCGGGAATATAGAGAGTCGTGCCCATCCAGGCAAGCGAGCGCGCTGATAGAATCCACGCCGCGTTATGAACGTACGTACCCGCTTTGCTCCGAGCCCGACGGGCCTGCTGCACATCGGCGGCGTGCGCACGGCGCTCTTCTGCTGGCTGTATGCGCGCCGCCACGGCGGCACGTTCATCCTGCGCGTCGAGGATACCGATCGCGAGCGTTCGACGCCCGAAGCCGTGCAGGTGATCCTGGACGGCATGGCCTGGCTCGGCCTCGATGCCGACGAAGGGCCGTTCTACCAGACCGAGCGCTATCCGCGGTACCGCGAAGTCATCCGTGCGTGGCTCGCCGAGGGCAAGGCCTACCGGTGCTGGTGCACGAAGGACGAGCTCGAGGCCATGCGCAATGCCCAGCTCGCGCGCAAGGAGAAGCCGCGCTACGACGGGCGCTGCCGCGCGGGCCGGGCACCGGTCGAGGGCGTAACGCCGGTCGTGCGATTCAGGAATCCGCAGGACGGCGCGGTGGTCGTCCCCGACGCCGTGCACGGCAATGTCGTATTCCAGAACGAAGAGCTCGACGACCTCATCATCGAGCGTTCCGACGGCAACCCGACCTACAACTTCTGCGTCGTGGTGGACGACCACGACATGAAGGTCACCCACGTGATCCGCGGCGACGACCACCTCAACAACACGCCGCGGCAGATGAACATGCTGCGGGCGATGGGCGTCGAGCCGCCGGTCTATGCGCACCTGCCGATGATCCTCGGCCCCGACGGGACCAAGCTCTCCAAGCGCCACGGCGCCGTCTCGGTGCTCGCCTATCGGGAGGAGGGCTACCTGCCCGAGGCGCTCCTGAACTACCTCGCGCGCCTGGGCTGGTCGCACGGCGACCAGGAGATCTTCTCGCTCGAGGAGATGACCGCGCTGTTCGACATCGCCGACGTCAACAAGTCGGCCTCTGCACTCAATCCCGAAAAGCTTGCCTGGATCAACCAGCAGCATTTGATGCGCCAGGAGCCTGCCCGCATCGTTCCGGAGCTGCGCTGGCAGCTCGAACGGCTCGGCATCGCAGCCGCGGACGATGCGGCCCTGGAAGCCGTCGTGATCGCCCAGCGCGAGCGGTCGCGGACGCTCAAGGAGATGGCCGCGGCGAGCCGCTTCTTCTTCGAGTCCCCGGCCGCCTACGATGAAAAGTCGGCCCGCAAGCACCTTACGGCCGAGTCCGCGGCCCTGCTGGAACAGTTGAAATCGGCCCTGGCCATGCTTTCGGACTGGCAGGCGCTGCCCATCCACGAGGCCATCCAGGCGCAGGCCGAGGCGGCGGGCGTCGGTCTCGGCAAGGTGGCCCAGCCGATCCGGGTCGCGGTCTCGGGCGGCAGCGTCTCGCCGCCGATCGACCAGACGCTCGCGATTCTCGGCCGCGAGGAGACGCTGCGTCGCCTGGAGCGGGCCATTGCCTTCGCAAGACGTTGACACTCCGGGGCTTCTTCCGGAGAATTCGCCCCCTCTGAACGGGGCCATAGCTCAGCTGGGAGAGCGCTTGCATGGCATGCAAGAGGTCGACGGTTCGATCCCGTCTGGCTCCACCAATTTCGCGCCTCGTCCCCATCGTCTAGAGGCCTAGGACACGACCCTTTCACGGTCGCGACCGGGGTTCGAATCCCCGTGGGGACGCCACTTAACGTAATCCGGCGCCGCGTTTCGAATCGATTCACAGAAACGCAGCACGCGCGCCAGCACGCGAATGGCGAGTGATAAAAGAACGTGGAGGCCCGACCATCCGCGGCGTATAGTCGCGCGAAAATAAAGCACGGCTGTTGGTGCGGGCGACACCAGCGTTGCAAGAGAGGGGATCTCTTTGCGCAGCGGTTTCGTCCATCGCACGACACGTTCGGCATCGTGGCTGATATTTTTCCTTGCCTTGTTCGCACGCGCTTCGCTCGCCGCTAACGCGGGCACGCTCGGCGCCTGGTCGTCCGTCAAGCCCTGGCCGCTGATCGCGGTCCATGCCGTCCTGATGCCCGACGGGCGCGTGTTGACCTATGGCACCAAGCCGGATGGCACGCAGACCGCGAGTTTCAGCTACGACGTCTGGGATTCTGCCGCAGGTCCCGATGCGGGACACCTGACGCTGCCGAATACCACCGGCACCGACATCTTCTGCAGCTCGCAAGTCGTGCTGCCTGCCGGCAACCAGGTGTTCATCGCCGGCGGCGACAACTGGACCGGCACGTCGACGACCAATACCGCGAACAACAACAGCAACGTGTTCGACTACACGAGCGACACGCTGACGCGGCAGAACGACCTGAAACGCCCGCGCTGGTATTCATCCTCGACCGTCCTGCCCGATGGCCGGCGTCTACATCCAGGGCGGATCGAGCGGCACAGACAGGCCGGAAATTCGCGATTCGAATGGCAGCTTCCAGCTTCTCAGCGGCGCCGACACCTCATCGCTCTTCTATTATTTCCCGCGCAATTTCGTGGCGCCCGATGGCCGTATATTCGGTTACGACGCCAACGGAAACATGTATTTCGTGAATACGAGCGGCGTCGGGTCCTTGACATCCGTCGGCAAGTTCACCGGTGCAAAAGGGCGGCAATCGAGTGCCGCGATGTTCCGGCCGGGCCGCGTCCTGCAATTTGGCGGTATCGGCAAAGACAGCCAGGATCATCGACATCACCAGCGGGACGCCGGTCGTCACGGCCACGCAGTCCCTGTCGACAAAGCGCATGTGGGTCTCGGCCACGATCCTGGCCGACGGGCAGGTCCTTGCGACCGGCGGCAGCGAGGTCGACGAACGAACTGACCGGCGTCAACACCAATGCCGAGATCTGGAATCCGGCAACCGGCAAGTGGACGCTCGGGGCTGCCGGCGCCCTGGCACGGCTCTACCACTCGACCGCCCTGCTGCTGCCGGACGCTTCCGTGCTGGTGGCCGGCGGCGGCGCCGGCGGGCCCCTGATCAATACCAACGCAGAGATTTACTATCCGCCCTATCTCTATGCCACCAAATGGCACGTTGGCGACCCGCCCGGTCATCCAGTCCGCGCCCTCTTTCGTGCAGATCGGCGGTGCCTTCAATCTCGACATGGCCAATTCGAGCGCCGTCGCCCGCGTCGTGCTGCTCAAGACGGGCTCGGATTCACACAGCTTCAATATGGACCAGCGCTTCATCGAGCTGGTTTCCCAGCAATCCGGAAACCGGCTCACGGTCCAGGCGCCGGCGCAGTCCGCCGACGCGCCGCCGGGCTTCTACATGATTTTCGCGCTGAACGCGGCGGGTACGCCGTCAGTCGCGCGCATCGCGAGGCTGGGAGTCGCGGGCGGCTCAGGTCCGGGTGCCGCGCCGGTCCTCCAGAATCCGGGCAATCAGGCGAGTCAGGTGGGGGCTGCGCTGGCGCTTCAACTTGCGGCAACCGACCTCGACAGCCCGACCTTGACCTATGGCGCGACCGGCCTGCCGCCCGGGCTCGCGATCAACACGGCGACCGGCCTGATTTCCGGCACGCCGACGACGGCCGGAAACTTCAACGTGGTCGCCTCCGCCAGCGACGGGGTGAACGGCGACAGCGAGGGGTTCTCGTGGACCGTCACCCAATCCGCAGTGCCCTTCACGCTGTATCCGCCGTCCTCGCCCGCGCCGCTGCAGACCGGCGCTGTGGTTACGCTGACCGCCGGCACCGGCGGCGGCGCCGGCCTGCAGTTCAAGTGGGATTTCGACGACGGCACGCCGGAGTCGGCCTGGTCGCCGTCGCCGTCCATCGACCATGCCTTCGCGAACCCGGGCATCTACTACGTCACCGTGACCGCCGTCGACGCCGGCGGCTTCGAGCAGGTCGCGACCGTGGTCGTCACCGTGCACTGGCCGCTGACCGCGCACCGTCCCGCGCAATCCTCCGGCCTCGCGATCGAAGTCCGTGCCGGCGGCGACCGGCTCTGGGTGGTGAACCAGGACAACGACTCGGTCAGCGTGATCAACACCTCGACGAATGCGCGCATCGCCGAAATTCCGGTCGGCAGCGCGCCGCGCGCCGTTGCCGTGATACCGGGCGGCGAGGTCTGGGTCAGCAACAAGCGCGGCGCTTCGATCAGCGCGATCAATCCGGGCACCCTGGCCGTCAGCCGCACCCTCGCGCTGCCGTTCGCTTCGCAGCCGTTCGGCCTCGCCGTCGACCCGTCGGGCGGCTTCGTCTACGTCGCGCTGGAAGGGAGTGGGCGGCTGCTGAAGATGGACGCCGCCAGCGGCGCGGTGCTCGCCAGCCTCAATGTCGGCCCGAATCCCCGCCAACTCGCCGTGACCGGCGACGGCAGCAAGGTCTACGTCTCGCGCTTCATCACGCCGCCGCTGCCGGGCGAGAGCACGGCGGCCGTGCAGACGCCGTCGGGTACGGGCGGCGAAGTGCTGGCCGTCGATGCCGCCTCGATGACCGTGCAAGGCAGCATCCGGCTGCGCCACAGCGACAAGCCGGATTCCGAGAGCCAGGGCCGCGGCGTCCCGAACTACCTGGGCGCCGTCGCGATCTCGCCCGACGGCCGCTCCGCGTGGGTGCCGTCCAAGCAGGACAACATCAAGCGCGGCGCGCTGCGCGACGCGACCGGCCTCAGCTTCCAGAACACCGTGCGCGCGATCAGTTCGCGCATCGACCTCGCCGCCGGCACCGAGGACTACCCGGCGCGCATCGACCACGACAATGCCGGCGTCGCCACGGCGATCGCCTTCGACCGCAACGGGATCTACCTGTTCGTCGCGCTGGCGACCAGCCGCGAGATCGCGGTCGTGGATGCCCACGGCAAGTGGGAAGCCTTCCGCTTCGCCGCCGGCCGCACGCCCGACGCGCTCGCGCTTTCGACCGACGGCCGACGCTTGTACGCCAGCAACGCGCTCGACCGCACGGTCGGGGTCTACGACCTGTCGCAGCTGCTCGACACGGGCATCGCCGACGTACCGCTCGTCGCCACGGTCCAGGCGATCGGCGCCGAGAAGCTGGGCGCGCAGGTGCTGCTCGGCAAGCGCCTGTTCTACGACGCGAAGGATGCACGGCTCGCGCGCGACGGTTACCTCAGTTGCGCGAGCTGCCACGACGACGGCGGTTACGACGGCCGCACCTGGGACCTGACCGGCTTCGGCGAGGGACTGCGCAATACCGCGAGCCTGCGCGGCCGGGCCGGCGGCCAGGGTTTCCTGCACTGGAGCGGCAACTTCGACGAGGTGCAGGACTTCGAGGGCCAGATCCGCGCGCTGTCGTCCGGCACCGGCCTGATGACGAATGCGCAGTTCAACCAGGGCACGCGCAGCCAGCCGCTCGGCGACCCGAAAGCCGGCATCAGCGCGGACCTCGACGCGCTCGCGGCCTACGTCGCCTCGCTCAACGCCTTCGATGCCAGCCCGCTGCGTAATGCGGACGGCACGCTGACGGCTGCCGCAGCCGCCGGTCGGACGATTTTCGAAGCGCGCAATTGCGCGAGCTGCCACGGAGGCACCGCCTTCACGGTGAGCGCCGGCAACAACCTGAAGGACATCGGCACGATCAACGGCGACAGCGGCAAGCGCCTCGGCGGGACGCTTTCGGGCATCGACGTGCCGACCTTGCGTGATGCCTGGGCGACCGCTCCCTACCTGCACCGCGGCCAGGCGGCGACGCTGGCGGACGCGATCCGCGCCCACGCCGGCATGACGATCTCCGACCCCGACCTCGCCAGTCTCGTCGCCTATGTCTCGCAGATCGGCGGGCAGGAGGCGAGCGCGCCCGGCACGCCGCCGCCGCCGCCGCCGCCGTCGAACCCGAACACCGGACTCGGCCTGGCGGGCGCCTACTTCAATAACAAGACGCTCGCCGGAAGCCCGGTGCTGGAGCGAGTCGAGGTCGTCAATTTCAGCTGGGGCACGAAGTCGCCCGGCCCCGGGATCAACAAGGACGCCTTCTCGGTGCGCTGGACCGGCAAGGTCGAGGCGACGGCAACCGGCAGTTTCACGTTCCAGACGACATCGAATGACGGCGTCCGGCTCTGGATCGACGGCGTGCTGGTCGTCGACAACTGGACCAACCACGCGACCGTCGCCAACAACAGTCCTGTCATTGCCATGGCCAAGAACCAGCGTTACGCGGTGACGATGGAGTTCTACGACAATACGGGCAACGCGGTCGCGAGACTCAAGTGGAAGAAGCCGGGCGCGACCTCATTCGCCGCGGTGCCGAAGGGCCGGCTGTACGCGAATTGAGCCGTCAGGCCGGCAGGCGCCTGGCGATGGCGTCGCCGATGGCGAGTGAAGACGTGAGGCCGGGCGATTCGATGCCGATCAGGTTGATCAGGCCCGGAATGCCGTGCTCCTCCGGGCCCTCGACCAGGAAATCCGCTGCGGCCGCGCCGGGACCGACGCGCTTCGGGCGGATGCCGGCGTAGGCCGGCTGCAGGGCGCCGTCCGGCAACGCGGGCCAGTATTCCCGGATCGCGGCGTAGAATCCCTGCGCGCGCGCGCCATCGACCCGATAGTCGATCGCGTCCACCCATTCGACGTCGGGACCGAAGCGGGTGCTGCCGTCGAGGTCGAGCGTTGCGTGCAGGCCGAGGCTCGCCTCGTTGGGCATCGGATAGACCAGGTGCCGGAACGGCTTGACGCCCGCGCAGGTGAAGTAGCTGCCCTTGGCGTACCAGGCGCGATGCCTGCGGTCGGCCGGGTAACCTTCGATCCGCCCGAGCAGGGGAACCGCCGACAGTCCCGCGCAGTTCACCAGGTAGCGGCAATCGAATTCGCCTCCTCGCCGACGCTGCTGCAGTCGCGACGAGGATCTGCTCGCCGCGATGGACGGCATGGACAAACTCGGTGTTGAATGCGACGACGCCCTGTGCCGCTTCGAGGTCGGCTTCGAGCGCGAGCATGTACTCGTGGACGTCGATGATCCCGGTCGACGGGGAGAGGAGGGCGGCGGAGCAGCGCACGGCAGGTTCCAGTTCCGCCGCCTCCGGCGCGGTCAGGAAACCGATGTCGGTGACGCCGTTCGCCTGCGCCTTCGCCTGCAGCGCCTGCAGCGGCCCGAGCTGGTGCTCCTGTGCCACGACCAGTTTTCCGCAGCGCCGGTGCGTGATGCCGCGCTGTTCGCAGTACGCGTAGAGCTGCCTGCGGCCCTCCACGCAGAAGCGCGCCTTCAGGCTGCCGGTCGGGTAATAGATACCCGAATGGATGACGCCGGAATTCCGGGACGAGGTTTCCTCGCCCGCGCGCCCGTGGCGCTCCACGAGGATGACGCTGCGGCCGCTTTGCGCGATCGCGGCTGCGCAGGCAAGGCCCACGACGCCGGCGCCGATGACGAGCGCGTCTGCGCCGTTTTCCATGCGCTCGCGCTGCGCGCCCGGGTCAGGCGGCGGCGGCCGGCATGCGCGCGAGCAGCTCCTCGAGCCAGGTCTCGCCCCGGAAATGCCGGTACTGCTCGGCCCGCAGGCGGTCCGCGATCCGCCCGGCGGGCAGTTCGACATCGCCGTAGACGATCGGCTGGTCCTTGGGGATATCGCGCTTCAGGCGGCAGCCTTCGACCAGGCCTTCGGGCAGGTATCGCCGCGCGCTCATCTCGTCCGCGTTGACCGCTTCGCCGTAGGTCATGTACATGCCGTACTCGTCGAGCGTCTCGCCGGCTTTCAGGTCGCGCTTCGCCACCGCGCAGACTTCGACCACCGGCCCGCCCAGCGGCGGGGCGACCTCGTCGCCGAACAGGGCGACGCGGGCGATCGCGTTCGGCGCCTCGAAATGGACCAGGTGGTACGGCACGGTGAAGGCATACAGCGGGCCTTCGCCCAGCTTGTAGAGGTTGAGGTAGTGGCGCTGCTTCGGGTCGGCGTGCTCGGCGAGGCAGAAGATCTTCACGCCCGCGGGACCGACGGTGTAGTCGACCACGCCGCCCAGCGCGCGCAGTTCGTCCAGGTCGTAGAGGGTGTGGATGTCGTTGATGCTGCCGTCGAACGTCACGCCGCGCGACATGCCGCGGGATCGCACCTTGAAATCCGTGGCATTGGCGACGATGGACTGCTCGAAGCTGATCTTCGAGCCGTCCGCGAACGAGGTGACCATCGCGGCATTCTGGCCCCAGCGTTCCGCCCAGCCTTGCTGCGTCGTCGGATTGCGGTAACGGTCCTGCAGGCCCTTCACGTTGCCCATGACGCGCGGCGTGAGCCCGAGGCCCTTGACCCAGCGGTAGAGGTTCATCTGCAGGCCCGGCTCGTCGCCCTCGCAGGCCGACAGGATCGTGCCGGCCTTGCGCGCGTAGGTCCGCAGGATCGGTCCGACCGTCGCGTCGACCTCTGCATTCATCAGCACGACCGACTTCCCATGCTGGAATGCGTCGAGGATGATGCGCGTGCCGAACTCCACCGAGCCGGTCACGTCGACGATGATGTCGATCTCGGGCGAGCGGCAGATCGTGAAGGGATCCTCCGCCACGACCGCGGCGCCGCGGCGGATCGCCTCGTCCACGGCCTGCTGGGTACCGCACATCGCGATGTCCTCGCGGCCGGAATAGCGATACACGTGGACGGCGCGCTCCGGCTTGCGGTTGTAGACCGCGGACATGCGCATGCCGGGCACGCTGTTGACGATCTGGTTGGTCAGCCCCTGTCCCATGAAGCCGGCGCCGATCATGCCGATGCGGATCGGCTTGCCCTGGGCTTCGCGCGCCTTGAGTGCGTTGTCAACGATGATCATGGCTGTCCTCCCGTTGCGCCGACGCTCATGCGGCGCTTCACCTCGGCTTCGATGTCGTCGAGCCTGTTCCACTGCCCGTCCTTGGGCGAGATCGATTCGACCGGCACGGGCCACGCCAGGCCGAGCCGGGGGTCGTCGTACATGAGCCCGCCCTCGTGCTGCGGCGCGTAGAACTCGCCGACCTGGTACGAGGTGTGGGTGTTGTCGGCGAGCGTCTGGTAGCCGTGCGCGAACCGCTCCGGCACGTACAACTGCCGCTGAGTGTCTTCGTCGAGTTCGACCGCGACATGCTCGAGCCAGGTGGGCGATTCCGGCCGCAGGTCGACGATGATGTCGAGAATGGCGCCCCGCGTGCAGCGCACCAGCTTGGATTCGGCGGCCGGCGGGTACTGGAAATGCATGCCGCGCAGAGTCCCCTTGCTCCGGTTCACCGCCACGTTGCCCTGGGCGATGACGGGCTTCAGTCCATGCGCCTCGAATTCACGCGCGCAGAATGCGCGCGCGAAGTAGCCGCGTTCGTCGCCGCGCCGCTCGAGCTCGATCACGAATGCGCCGCGAAGGCGGGTTTCCCTGAAAATCATCGGTCTCTTGACGGCTGCTGCCGTGCCGTTCTTGTGGGCCGAAACTGAACATAGCACGGCCGGGCGCCGCGGCGCAGAAGTACGTCACATCGGCGTCCCTAGCGCAGCAGTATTTCCGCGAGGGCGAAGACATGCAGGCGATTGCCGCAGAAGTGCACGGCGCGGCGTCCCAGCGAAGCCAGCGCGTCGCGTGCGACCTTCGCCGGCGGCATCATGTCCCGCGGCGGCGGCGGGGCGCCTGCATGCTCGAAGAATTCCGTATTCGTGTAGCTCGGGCACAGCGCAAGGACGTCCACGGGTTCCTGCTTCAGTTCGTCCCGCAGGGCTTGCGCCAGCCGGAGCTGGAACGCCTTGCTCGCGGCATAGGTCGCCATCTCGGGAACCGGCCCGAGCGCGGCCCGGCTCGTGACGATGACGATGCCGGCGCGATCGCCGCTCGCCCGCGCCCGTGTCAGCATGCCCGGCAGCAGGCCGCGCAACAGCTGGACGCAGGCGACGACGTTCAGCTCGATGGATTCCAGTTCCGCGGCCGGGTCATGGCTCAGGAACGGCCCGTGCATGCCGGAGCCCGCGTTGCAGATGAACAGGTCGATGGCGTCGCCTTCGGCGCGCTCGATGACGGCCTGGCGCCCGCCCGGCGTCGCGAGGTCCGCGGTGATCAGGTCGATGCGCCGGCCGGGCCGCGCCAGGCGTTGCGCTGCAGAGCGCAGCCGCTCTTCGCGCCGCCCGGTCAGCAGCAGATTCGTGGCCGCGGGCAGCACGTCGGCGAAGGCGGCCCCGATGCCGCTGGTGGCGCCCGTGATCAGCGCCGTGCCGTAGGATTTACGCAGGATCACCGTACGACTTCCCTCTCGTAACATAGTGGGATCCAGTGCCGGTTCGATGCTGTGCCGCGGGTCAAGTTCCGGACTGCCGAAAGGGATGATTCTGGTAAATTGAACTGCCCGCACGCCCGGCAACCGGCGCTCGTGCATGCTGTGCGCCCATCGGCAACAAAATACGGGAAATCCTCCATGAAGGTCTTCGTAACCGGCGTCAACGGCTACATCGGCACGATACTAGCGCCCTACCTGATGGAGCGGGACCTAGAGGTTGTAGGACTCGACACCGGCTATTACCGCGACGGCTGGCTCTACAGCGACGACCGGTCGCTCGCCGCCTCGCCGCTCACGGTCAACAAGGACCTGCGGCGCATCGGCAAGGCGGACCTGGAAGGCTTCGACGCGGTCGTGCACCTCGCCGAGCTGTCGAACGATCCGCTCGGGCAGAACAATCCCGCCGTCACGCACAAGATCAACCACCTGGGCTCGGTCGCAATCGCGGAGAATGCGCGCGCCGTCGGCATCCGGCGCTTCGTGTATGCGTCTTCGTGCAGCGTGTACGGCGCCGGCACCGGCGACTTCGTGGACGAATCGACGCCCCCCAATCCCCAGACCGCGTACGCGGAATGCAAGGTGCTGGTCGAGCGCGACGTCGGCGCGATGGCGGGAGCCGATTTCTGCCCGGTATTCCTGCGCAACGCCACCGCCTACGGCCCGTCGCCGCGGATGCGATTCGACATCGTGATCAACGACCTGTGCGCGCTCGCCTGGACCACGCGCAAGATCGCGATGACCAGCGACGGCAGCCCCTGGCGCCCGGTGGTCCACATCCGCGACATCTGCGAGGCCGTGTACCGGAGCCTGGTCGCGCCGGAAGAGGCGGTGCGCGGCAAGATATTCAACGTCGGGCAGGACTCCGACAACTACCGCGTGCGCGAGATGGCGGCGATCGTCGCCGGCGAATTCCCGGGCTGCGAGGTCACGATCGGCACCAGCGCGGGCGACAACCGCAGCTACCGGGTGAGCTTCGAGCGCATCCACCGCGAGCTGCCCGGCTTCAAGTGCAGCTACACGCCGAAGGACGGCGCGCGCCAGCTGCGCGAGCTGTTCGAGCGCATCAGGATGCCGGAGGAGACTTACCGGTTCCGCGCCTTCACGCGCCTGAAGCAGCTCAGCTACCTGCAGTCCACGAACCAGATCGACGACGAGTTCTACTGGCGCTGACCATGAGCCCCCCAGCCGGCCGCGCGCTCCTGGACTTCGCCACCGAGCTCTACCCGATCTGCCGCAGCATCACCGGCAACGGGCTGCGCCAGACGCTGCAGCTGGTCAAGGCGCGCATCCCGCTTCGCATCCACGAAGTCCGCTCGGGCAGCAAGGTGTTCGACTGGGAGGTGCCGCCCGAATGGAACATCGACGGCGCCTCGATCCACGGTCCCGACGGGCGCACCGTCGTGGACTTCCGGGACCACAACCTGCATGTCGTGAACTATTCGGAACCGGTGGACCTGCGCCTCGACCTCGAGGAGCTCAGGCCGCACCTGCACGTGCACGCGAGCAATCCGGACTGGATTCCCTACCGCACCAGCTACTACACGCGCCGCTGGGGTTTCTGCCTGCCGCGGCGCCAGTTCGAGGACCTGCCGCGCGGCCGCTACCACGCCGTGGTCACGGGCCGGCTCGCGCCGGGATCCCTGAGCTACGGCGAATTCGTGCTTCCGGGCGCGACCCGCGACGAAGTCCTCTTCTTCACGCACGCCTGCCATCCGTCGCTCGCCAACGACAACACGACCGGCATCGCGATCGCGACCCGACTCGCGGGCTGGCTCGCCGAGTCGCGGCGCCGCTTCAGTTACCGCATCGTGTTCGCGCCGGGCACCATCGGCTCGCTGTGCTGGCTCAAGCGCAACGAGGGGAATCTCGGGCGCGTGCGCTACGGCCTGGTGCTGGGCCTGCTCGGCGACGGGGCGCCGCTGACCTACAAGGAAAGCCGGCGCGGCACGGCTGAGATCGACGCCCTTGCGAAGCACGTGCTCGCCGAGTTCGAGCCAGAGCGGCGCGTCATCCCGTTCGAGCCCTACGGATACGACGAGCGCCAGCTCTGCTCGCCGGGCTTCGACCTGCCGGTCGGCCGGCTGACGCGGTCGGTCAACGACGGCTACCCCGAGTACCACAGCTCGGCCGACAGGCTGTCGCTGCTGAGCGCCGATTCGCTGGGCCGGAGTTTCGAAGCCGTCCAGCGCCTGGTGATGGCGATCGAGGCGAATCGCCGCTACGTCAACCTCTCGCCCCGGGGCGAACCGCGGCTCGGCAAGCGCGGGCTTTATGGGGCGACCGGCGGGCAGTCGCCGGCCGAGCGCGAGCTGGCGATGCTCTGGGTCCTCAGCCAGTCGGACGGCTCGCAGTCGCTGCTCGACATCGCCGCAAAATCGAAGCTTTCCTTCGAGACGATCCGCGGTGCCGCGGCCGAACTCGAGAAGGGCAAGCTGCTGCGGGCCAAGGCGTCGCCGCGCCGCGGGAAGCGCTGAGAAACCTCAACGCCCGCGCAGCCGCGCGAGCCAGCGGCGCTGCCGGTTCGACAACAGCCGCCGCGCGAGCGAGCGCAGCTTACCGCGGGCTTTTATGCGCCGCAGGCCCGGCGCTTCCGCCAGCGGCACTTCCACGAGTCGAACCGTCGAGTCGCCGCGCCCGTCGCCGGCCAGGGCTTCCTCGAGCCCGCCGGCTTCCACGCAGCGGTAGTCCGCCCCGGTCGCCGCGGCGAGCGCCTCGAAATCCGGGTCCATCAAATCGGTGCCGTGGCTCGAGCCGTGATCCGCGAGCTGCGCATTGCGGATCAGCGAATACCTGCCGTCGTTGAAGACGACGACGGTCAGGCGGATCCGCTCGCGCACCGCGGTCAGCATCTCGAGGCCCGACATGATCATGCCGCCGTCGCCGACTACGGCGACGACGCGACGCCCGGGCGCCGCGATCGCGGCGCCGATCGCGGCGGGCAGGGCGAAGCCCATGGACTGGAAGTTCGTCGGCACGACCAGCCCGTGCGGCGCGCGTACTTCGTAGTAGCGGCGCACGCTCATCTGGTGCAGGCCGGAATCGGTGACCACGATCGCATCATCGGGGAGCGCCGCGCGCAGCGAGCGGACCAGGACGCTCACCGGGGTCGCCGTGCCCTCGAGCTGCGGCTCGATGCGCGCCGCGCGCTCGAACTGCAGGGCGGCCGCCCGCCAGGCGGCCAGCTCGGCGTCGTTCCAGCCGCTGTAGCCGGCCGGCCTCGGCCGCAGGCGCGCGACGAGCCCGCGAACGGCTGCGGCCGCATCGCCCGCGAGATGCCGGCGCGCCGGGTAGTTCTTCGATGCTTCGGCCGCGTTGATCGTGACGAGCTTCGAGGCCGGCAGGCGCAGGTTGAACCCGGCGGCACCGTTGTGCGAGAACTTGACGCCGATCGCGATCACGAGGTCCGCCCGCGCGGCGAGCGCATTGAGGACCGCGGTATCCTGCATGCCCGGGTCGCGAATGACGACACGCGCATCGCCTTCCGGCACGATCCCCCGGGCCGTCGTGGTGGTGACGATGGCGGCATCCGTCGCCCGCGCAAGTTCCTGCACCTCGCCTGCGGCGTGCAGCGCGCCGGCGCCCAGGTAGAGCAGCACGCGCCGCGCATCGTCGATGCATTCCGCGGCGCGGTCGAGGAGCTCGGCCGGCGGTTCCGCCGCGGGCGCGGGCGGGGGCGGCTCGGCGCCGCCGCTGCATTCCGCCGAAAATGCCTCCTCCGGCATCTCGAACACGACCGGGCCCGGTTCGCCCTCCGTGGCGCGGCGGTAAGCCGCGATCGCCGTGGCGGCGGCCGTCGCCGCGCCCTCGGCATGGAACTGTGCCTTGACGATCGGGCCGGCCATCGCGCGCTGGTCGATCGACTGCAGCGCGAACTCGCCGCCCGCGCGCTCGCGCGCCGCGGGCACGACATACACCAGCGGCACGGAATCGAGCCAGGCCTCGGCGATGCCGGTCAGCGCGTAGGTGAATCCCGGTCCCGGGATGGTCGTGAGGATGCCGGGCTTTCCGCTCACGCGCGCATAGCCGGTCGCCATGAAGGCGGCCGCCATCTCGTGCGTCGGCACGACCGTTCGCAGGCCGCTGCCTTTCAGCGCCTGAAATGCGTCGATGGTCTGCGATCCCGGCAGCCCGAACACGCACTCGGCGCCCATCACGCGGTACGCCGCCCAGAGGCGGTCGCTCGTGGTGCGCGCCACGTCAGCGACCCTGCCGCCGGAAGACCGTGCCGGCCTGGTCGACGCAGCGGCGGATGAACGGCATCGGATCGGAGCGGGTGAAAATCATGTGCTCGCCGCCGATCCAGGACGCCGCCGCCGACGCGATGCCGAGTTTGCCCTGGCGACGCAATGCCCGGCAGGCGCGAAAATCCGGGCGCACGTAGACACAATGCCGTCCCACGCGGTAGTTGCCGTCGTATGGCGGCAGCGGCTGGCCGAGCGCCGCGCGATAGCTCATCTCGACGACGTTCACGCCGCAGGCCGTCGCGTAGTGGACATACCACCAGGCGCGGGCATTCACCTCGATGACTTTCGCGACCCCCGTCTTCGCGTCGCGTTTCAGCTCGACGCTGAAGATGCCACGCACGCCGGCGGCGCGGATGAGTCGATCTACCGTCTCGATGATGTCGGGTACGTCGGCGGGCGCGACGCTGCGCAGGTAGGTGCTGTTGCCGAAATTCGGCGGGTGCATGCGCAGGCGCTGGCGCGCGAAGCGCGCGATCACCTGGCCGCCTTCCCCGGCGAAGCCGTCCACGAAATAGTGGTGCGTCGGCGGGCCCGGGATGTACTCCTGCAGGACCACGCCGAGCCCGGCGGCGGTCAGCTCCTCGACGCGGCGCCGCGCCTCGGTGACCGAATCCACCATATAGGCCTTGACGCCGGTCTTCGCGATGAAGTGCTGCGAGTTGCGCGCCTTCAGGAAGAACTGCGTGTCGGGCGCGAATGCCTGGTCGTCGAGGTCGGCGACGCCGTGGACGAATACGGTGCGCGGGTGCGGTATGCCGTGCTCGCGCACCAGCTGGCCGAATTGCTCCTTGTCGTTCAGGCGGCGGAGCACGGCCAGCGGCGAGACATACGACGGAAACCGCGCCGCGAGCGCGGCGGGCAGCGAGGCCACGACCTCGGCCCAGTTGTCGGAGCAGGGCACCAGCACCATGCGATCGAGCGGCGCCTGCTCCAGGAACCGGCTGAAGCGCTCCACGGACGTGAATTCCGGCAGGCCGCCACCCAGGACTTTCGCCCAGCGCGAATACGCGGCGATTTCGTTCGGCTCGCAGGCCAGGAAGACCGGAATCCCGAGCGGCCCCAGGCTCCTGACCGTACCGAGTGCGGTCACGCTGCCGCCGAGAACAAGAGCCGGGATGACGGCCGATTTTTCGATTGCATTCAAGGGCATCACCGCGCCCCGAGGGTAACCGAAGTAGGCAGGCCCCGCACGTCGCCGTTCGGAGACTCAGGCCTGGTTCGCAATACCGCGGATCGACCGCAGACTGTAAACCTCCGCGCAGACCAGGGAAGGTCGCGATGCCGAACTGGCCCAATTTCTTCATTGCGGGCGCGCCGCGATGCGGGACTTCCTCGCTGCACGCCTACCTGCAGCAGGTCCCCGGCGTCTTCATGGCGCGGATCAAGGAGCCGAACTTCTTCTCGCGCTCGGTGATCGGGGACCGTCATCCCATGGTCAAGCCGATCCGCGACGAGAAGCGCTACCTGCAGTTGTTCGAGGCGGGGGGCAATGCGCGCGTGATCGGCGAGGCGACGCCGTTCTACCTCGAGGATCCGCTCGCGCCCGGCCTGATCAGCCGTGCCGTGCCCGCGGCGAAAGTCGTCGTGAGCCTGCGCGATCCGGTCGAACGCCTGTACTCGCACTACCTGATGATGAAGAACAACCGGCCGGCGATGGGACGGTTCCTGGACGAAATCCGTCGCGGCCTCGTGCTCGAGAGCGACCCGAATCTCGCCGTGCTGCGGCCGTCGACGGGACTCTACAGCCGGCAGGTCGAGCGCTTTCGCCGTCACTTCGGCGACGGGCAATTCAGGGTTCTCGTGTTCGAGGACTGGCGGCGCAACGTGCCGCTGGCGCTGGGCCAGCTGCTGGCATTCCTCGGGCTCGACTGCGATCCCGACTGCGCCGTGCGGGCGAGTCCGCCGCAGCGGCGCTACGGCGAGGCGCGCGGGCCATTGGTGCGCTACCTGTTCGGCAACCGCCTGATTTCCAGGGCGACGGAATCCTACGTGCCGTACCGGTTGCGCAAGCTGGTCCGCAGTTCGCTCCTGGTCCGGCCCGCGCCAAAACCGGCGATGGACGCCGAGGCGCGCGAATACCTCACCGGCTTCTACGGGGACGATGTGCGCCGGCTCGAGCGCCTGCTCGGCAGAAGCCTGCCGTGGCGCAATTTCGGCGCCGCCGGGCAGGAAGCGCGGCAAGCCGTCTGACGGGAGTTTGACCGGCGACACAGGGCCGGCGGTGGCCGCTGGTATCATCGCCACTCCACTACGGGGATGGCGATGCGGGTCTGGCCCAATCTTTTCATCGCGGGCGCGCCCAGGTGCGGCACGACCTCGCTGCACGCCTGGCTCGGCGCCATCCCCGGGATCCACATGGCCCGCATCAAGGAGCCCAACTACTTCTCGCGGCAGGTGATCGCCGACGACCATCCCCTCGTGAAGCCGATCCGCGACGAGAGAAAGTACCTGCAGCTCTTCAGCGGCGCCGGCGACGCGCAGTACCTGGGCGAGGCGAGCCCCAACTACCTCGAGGATCCCGGCGCGCCGGCATTGATCGACCGGCAATCGCCGAACGCCCGCGTGATCGTCAGCTTGCGCGACCCCGTCGAGCGGCAGCATTCGATCTACCTGATGATGCGCAACAACCTGCCGTCGATGGGCAGCTTCATGGAGGAACTGCGGCGCGGCATCGCCGACGAGGACAACCCGAGCCTGCCGCTCATCCGGCCGCGCACCGGCCTGTATGCGGCGCAGGTCGAGCGCTACCGCGCGACCTTCGGCGATGCGCGCTTCAAGGTGCTGGTGTTCGAGGAGTTGATGGCGAACGTGCCCGGGACGCTGCGGGACGTGCTGGAATTCCTCGGCATCCGGCACGACGTCGGCAATTTCGCCGAGCCGGCGCAACGCCAGTACGGCGAGGCGCGCGGGCCGCTCGTGCGGTTCCTGTTCGGCACCCGGTTCATCTCGCGGGCGTCCGAGGCGCTCATCCCTTACGGGCTGCGCAAATGGATCCGGAATGCGTTCCTCGTGAAGCAGGCTCAGAAACCTGCCATGGAGCCGGAAGCGCGCGAATTCCTCGTCAGCTACTACCGGGACGACGTCGCGCGACTCGAGCGGCTGCTGGGCCGGCGGCTGCCCTGGCCCAATTTCGGGGGCGGCGCAATGGCGCGCAACGCCGGCTGATGCTGCACCGGGATTTCTCGGAACAGGCGCAGCGCACGCCGGACGCGGTCGCTCTCCTGGACGGCGAGGGCGTCGCCCGTTACGCGGAAATCGAGGCGGCCTCGAATCGCGTCGCCGCGAGCCTGCGGACGCTGGCGATCCGGGACGGGGCCGTCGTAGGCCTGTACATGGAGCGTTCGATCCGCTTCGTTACGGCGATGCTCGGCATCCTGAAGGCGAACTGCGCGGTCGTGCCGCTGCCGCCGTCCTATCCGCCGGCGCGCCTGGGCGAGATCCTCGCGTTCGCGAGGCTCGACGCCGTCATCGAGGACGAGTCCGCGGTTCCGGTCCGCACCGCGAGCCGCATCGTCGGTTACGCGGAGCTCCTGACCGGTCCGGAATCTGCGGACGGCGCGCTCGCCGGCACGGCCGGACAGGCCGCTTTCGTGCTCTGCTCGTCCGGCTCCACCGGCCAGCCGAAAATGATCGTGCGCAGTCACCGCTCGTTCTATCACCGGCTCGAATGGACCTGGCGCGAATGGCCGTACGCCGAGGGCGAAGCCTGCTGCCAGAAGTCGCACATGACGACCACCCATTCGATCTACGAGCTGTTCGAGCCGCTGCTGCGCGGCGTCCCCGTCCACATCGTGCCGGACGACACGGTGCGTCACCTCGAGCAGTTCTGGGACACGCTGCGCGCGCGGCAGATCACGCGCCTCTTGATCGTGCCCTCGCTGCTGCAGGCGTCGCTCGAACTGCCCGGCTTCGTGCCGCCTCCCGTTCGCGTGTTGGTCCTGATGGGCGAGTACCTGCATCCGCGGCCTCGCCGGGCGCGTGGCGGCCGCGTTTCCCGCCGGAAACGCAGCTCTTTTCCATCTACGGCAGTACCGAGGCGAGCTCGACGCTCGTCTGCGACGTGCGCGCGTCGTTGCGCGGCGACGAGGAACTGCCGCTCGGCAAGCCGATCTCGGCCGATGTCCTGCCGCAGGTGCTCGACGCCGCGCTGCGGCCGGTCGCGGCCGGGGAGAGCGGGCTGCTCTACATGGCCGGGCCCGCGCTCTTCACCGAGTATTTCCGCAGCCCCGCCCTGACGGCATCCGCTTTCGTGCGCTCGCCGGCGGACGGGACACGCCTGTTCAACACCAGCGACCAGGTGCGCATGCGCGGCGACGGCAGCCTGCAGTTCGTCGGGCGCGTGGATCACACGGTGAAGGTCCGCGGCTTTCGCGTGGACCTTGGCGACGTCGAGCGCGTGCTGCTGCGGCAAGCGGGCGTGCAGCACGCGGCCGCGATGCTGGCGGGGCCGGCATCGGAAAACCCGCCGCTCATCGCCTTCTTCGCACCGGCATCTGCGGGCCGCGGCGCCGTCATGGCAGGCGCGCGGGAGAGCTTGCCGGCCCACATGGTTCCGTCCGTACTCGCCGGGCTCGATGCATTTCCCTTGACGGCAAGCGGCAAGGTCGACCGCCGGCGGCTGCTGGAGGACTACGCACGGCGCGCAACCACCGCGCCGGCCGCGGAGGGCCTGACAGGCACGGCGGCGCGCGTGGCGGCGGTCTGGCGCGATGTCCTGCGCCAGGGCGCGATTAAAGGGGACAGTCACTTTTTCGAGATCGGCGGGACCTCGCTGAATGTCTTCACCGTCGTCCATCGGCTGCGGGACGCCCTGGGTCTCGATCGCGGGCAACTCACGGAACGGACCTTGTACGAATTCCCGACCGTTCGCGGGCTTGCGGAGGAAATCGAGCGGCTCGCCAGCGGCGCCGCACCGGCGCCGGCGAAAATCCCGATCGCCGTCACGCTGAAGATGGGCCCGGCGGAGTTGCCGCCGCTGTTCGTCATCGCGTCCTCCGGCGGCACGCTCGGCGCCTACGACAAGCTCGCAAAGACCCTCAGGACCGGACGCGAAATCGTAGGCATCCGCGATCCCTACGTGTTCGGGGCCCGCGATCCGACCCTGGGATTCCAGCATTGGATCGGCCTCTACGTTGCAGCGATTCGCGAGCGCCAGCCCCAGGGGCCGTATTACGTCTGTGCCTACTCGTCCGCGGGCGCGTTCGGCTACGAGATCGCGCAGCAGCTGCGCGGCGGGGGGGAAGAGGTCGCGCAGCTCATCCTGATCGACCCGATCGGCATCGCCGGCGAGGCCGCGGGCGACTTCGGCGAGCGCGCATTCCGCGCGTACTTCGGCGCGCGGCGCAGCCGGTGGCTGGTCCGCCTGGCCGGCTGGTGGCGTCTCGTGACCGGCAGCGGCCGGCGCGACAGCGCGCGCGCCGGCGACAACGACTTTCGCATGTCGGCGGAGGAAGTGGACCGGCGCATCGCAGCGGCGCGGCAGGACCGGAAAGTGATCAAGGACCTGTCGTCGCTGTTCGAGCTGAACACCGGCCTTCCGTTCGCCCTGGCGGACGCGGACTTCGCCGGCCGCGAACCGGCGCAATTCGTGGCCGTGCTGCTCGAGCGCGTCAAGGCCGTGACGCCGGACGTCGACCCCGCCACCATCGAGCGGATCCTGGCCCAGTACTATTGCCTGCAGCTGCCGGCCACGCATTTCTACCGGCTCAAGTGCTACGACGGGCGCACCGAGATTTTCGAGCCGGACGGACGCCACGACGGACTGCTGGCGGCGTACTTTCGCCCATACCTGAAGGACTACCGAATCCGCACGGTGAAGATCGGCAAGCAGTCGCCCGAGGTGCAAAAGGCGTGCGAGAACCTTGGGCAGAGCGTGCGCGCCCACTATCTCTGCATGCGCGACGAGCGGTTCGTCTCCGGGCTCGCCGCGGCTCTGGAGCCGCTGCTCAAGCCCTAGGCGGCCACGCGCGCACGTCGACTTCGCCGAACGGCTCCGAGGACGCCAGGGCGCCGCAATAGCCGGCGTCCGGCAGCGAAAGCGGCGCCACCCACCGGGCCGCCGTGCCGCTGCCGCGCGGCAGTTCGATCCGGCAGGCGCGGCCTTCCGGCCACGGGCACAGGCTCAGGCGGTCGAACCGCTCCCGCAGTCCCGTCCCGAGCGACTTCGCAAGCGCTTCCTTGCGTACCCAGTATTCGAGGAAGCGGCGCGGGCGTTCGGTCGCGGGCAATCGCGCGTAGTCCGCCTGCTCCCCGGCGGAGAGCATGCGCGCCGCGAGCGAGTCGGCGTCCGGCGTCGCCCGCAGGCATTCCACGTCGACGCCGACTTCGGCGCCGCAACGCAGCGCGATGAGCGCGAGCGCTTCGGAACCCGAAGCGTTGAATTGCAGCGACGCCGCATCCGGGCCCTCGGCCAGCCGAGGCTTGCCGAAAGGCGAGTAGTGAAACCGGATCGCAGCGGCATCGACGTCGAGGCGGTGACCGAGAATCTCGCGAAGCCGGGCGCGGCCCGCGACGTACCGCGCGCGGTCCCCGGGCCGCCGAAACCGGCCGGCACGCGCGCGCTCGTCACTCGACAGAATGCCTTCGAGGCGGGAGAGGGCGGCGGCCTCGAGATCGAGGCGAACGACCCAGACGATCACCTCGGACGGTGCAGCGTCGGCCGGTGCCGATCGCTGCGCTACGTTTTCCAGGCCATCCAGGGGCATTCGTTCCGGGCGTCCATCCGATCGAATTCGATCTTGTCCTTGAACGTATCCATCGCCTTCCAGAATCCATCGTGCTGCCAGCAGCCGAGCTTGTGCGCGGCCGCCAGCCTCCGGAACGGCTGCTCCACCATCTCCTCGCCCGGCTGGATGGCGTCGAAGATTGCCTGCTTCATCACGAAGAAGCCGCCGTTGATCCGCAGCGGAGAACCTTCCATGGGCCCGATCGTCTCGACGATGCCGTCATCCGCGGCCCTGACGACGTGAAAGCTCTGCGAAGGCTTGATCGCCGCGAAACTCGCGGTGAATCCCTTGCGGCGGAAGTCGTCGATCATGCGGTCGATCGGCACGTCGGAGAGGCCGTCCGAATAGTTGGCGAGGAATTCGGGCTCGCCCTGCAGGTACTTGCGCGCGGCGAGCAGGCGCTGCCCGAGATTCGCGTGCATGCCGGTCTCGACGAAGGTAATGCGCCACTCGCTGATGTCCTTGTTCATCAGCTCGATCTTGCGCCCGCCCTCGGACAGCACGAAGTCGTTGGTGAGCGCCTCGTTGTAGTTCAGGAAGAACTCGCGCACCATTTCACCGCGGTAGCCGAGGCAGAGCACGAAGTCCTTGTGCCCGAAATGCGCGTAGTAGCGCATCAGGTGCCAGAGAATCGGCCGGCCGCCGATCGGCACGAGCGGCTTCGGTATCGTCTCCGAATGCTCGCGCAGACGCGTTCCGAGGCCGCCGCAAAAGAGCACAACCTTCATGTCGCTTCCCCACTCGCCGCTTGCAGCACGCGCGGCATCTTAGTCGATCACCGCGACGTGCGGCAGCGGAAGCACAAACTTTCCGCCCCAGCCGCGGATGCCGCCCATCTGCGCGATGACCTCGTCCTTGAGGTTCCAGGGGAGGATGAACAGGTAATCGGGCTTGTGCTCCCACACTGCCTCGGGCGCGAGAATCGGGATGCGGCTGCCCGGCAGGTAGTTGCCCTGCTTGTGCGGGCTCCGGTCCACCGTGAATTCGATGAAGCCTGTGCGGATACCGCAGTAGTTCAGGAGCGTATTCCCCTTGCCGGGCGCGCCGTAGCCCGCGATGCGCCGGCCGGCGCGCCGGGCGCCGATCAGGAACGTCAGGATCTCGCGCTTCGACTCCTGCACGCCCTCGCCAAAGCGCTCGTAGTAGCCGAGATCGAAGTGGCCGGCGCTTTTCTCCCTCGCTTTCATGGCCCCGACGCGCCCGGACACCGGCGGCGCGGCGGCCTCGGCGTGTCGGGCGAAGATCCGGATCGAGCCGCCGTGGGTGTCGAGGTCCTCGACGTCGAACAGCGTGAGGCCGTGGTGGGCGAAAATCTGCTCAGCGGTCGTGAACGACAGGTACGAGAAGTGCTCGTGGTAGATCGTATCCCAGTAGTTCTGCGCCACCAGGTGCAGGAGCTGCGGGAACTCGAAGGTGACGACGCCCCCCGGCGCCAGCAGCGCCTTGACCCCGGCCACGAAGTCATTGAGGTCGGGCACGTGCGCGAGCACGTTGTTGCCGAGTATGAGGTCCGCGGGACCGTTCGCCGCGAGCACGCGCTCTGCCGTCTCGCGGCCGAAGAATTCGTTGATGGTCGGGATGCCCTTCATGGCCGCTGCCGCGGCGGTGTTGCCGGTCGGTTCGATGCCGAGGACCGGAACGCCCGCCTGCATGAAGTACTGCAGGAGGTAGCCGTCGTTGCTCGCGATCTCGACCACCTTGCTGCGGCCGTCGAAGCCGAAGCGCTCGATCATCATGCCGACGTACGCCTCGGCGTGCTTCAGCCAGCTGTCCGAAAAGCTCGAGAAGTAGGCGTAATCGGCGTCGAAGATCTGCTCGCGGGCGACGTAGGCGGGGAGTTGCACGAGAAAGCACCGGCTGCAGACGTAAACATGGAGCGGGTAGATCAGTTCGGGATCGTCGAAGCGCTCCGGCGTCACGTGACGCTGGCACAGCGGACTCGTGCCCAGGTTCACGAAGGTATGGCGCAGCGCCGCTCCGCAGAAGCGGCAATCGTAGGAGCGGCCGGTGGTGCGGGCCTGCACGGGTCTTCGCCTAGAGCGTGAACTTCCGCGCGTGGAAAGCCTCGGCGCTGCCTGATGGCGCATTGCACTCGATGCCGCGCAGGCGCATGTGCCCCTCGAAGACCTCGCGCCGGAACCAGGTCCTCGCTGCCTGTGACGGAAAGGCGCTCATCAGCACCTCGACTTTGCGCGCTGCGACTTCAGCCTCGAGCGGAACGAACAGGTTCGGGTGCCCGAGGTCGCCCTCGTATTTCGGGATCTCGTACTCGAGGACCAGGTGGTTGCGCCAGGTGTTCCAGGTCAGCTCCGCGACGTGGCGGTGGTCCTGGTGCCGGTCCTCGAGGCGATGGGTGAAGATGAGGTCCGGCTGCAGGCGCGCCTTGATCGCTTCGAAGCCGTCCTTGACCTTCGCACCTTCGTAGGGGAGGTAGCTCATGCGGAAGTCCAGCACTTCGACTTGGGCGCCTTGCGCGCCCAGGAGTTCCGCTGCCGCGGCGCGCGTCTCGCGGTCGCGGCCTTCCTCGCGCGTGAAGACGACCCATTCGAATCGGGTCCCGGGATTTCGTCGCTGCAGGGTCATCAGCGTGCCTGCGCAGCCGATCTCGATGTCGTCGCAGTGCGCGCCGAGGCACAGGACCTTCAGCGGCTCGCCCGCGGGCAAACTCAACGACAACATGCAACCATCCCCATCGATTGATTTTGCTGTGCGCCAGTCTCACCGCCATGTTACTCCGCGACGATCGGGCGGGCCGGGCCGGGATCACAGATTGGCGGCTGGCGCCTGGCGGAACCGCCGTTTCAGCTGACGGTCTAGCCACATGCCGATGCGGGCCAGGATCGGAATGGGATCGTCCCAGGCGAAATACGCGAAGCTCCTGCAGCTTCGCAGGGATCGCAGCCAATCAAGGGTCGTGATCTTCCCGGCGCGCCGGAGCTCGCGAAAGGCGCGGAAATCGAGCCCCAGGCGCAGCCAGCGGATGGTTTTCACCGGCGGAATGACGGGCGGCGCAATGCCGATCGCGTCGCAATAGGCAATCATCGGAACGTCCAGGCCCGAACTCGTGATCAGCTCCTGGCCGGACACGGTGCGCACGTTGATTTCCATGAGAACGAACCGACCGCTGCGCGGGTCGCGACGGAACTCGACCGTTGCCGCTCCGCGGTGGCCGGTGACCGCAAGCAGCCGCAGGCCCAATTCGACCACCTCCGGCTCATCGACAATCTCTTGCAGGCTGCCATCGCCGACGCCGATCGGGTACTGGCGGAGCTTGCGCTTGGTCCGCCAGCCAACGGGCCTGCCATTGTGGTCGATGTAAGTCGACAGTCCATACAGGTCGCTGTCCTCGCCCGGGATGATTTCAATGGGAATCGCGGTGAGATTCAGCGAAATGAAATCCTGGAGGATGCGGCGGAGTTCCGCGGCATTGCCTGCTTTCTCGAGCTTCCCGCGGCGTACCCGGCGCCATTCATGCCCCATCGCAGGCTTTACGAAGCACGGACACCCGACGGCCTCGACGGCGGCCTCGATGTCGCCGGCCCCGCGCACGATGTGGAAGCGGGGATGAGGAATGCCATGTTCCGCAGCGCGCGCGTACAGGCTCGCCTTGTTGACAATGGCTTCAAGAGGCGCGAACTCCGGCAACACGAAACAGAAGCCTTTGGCGAGCCGATCACGATGCCTCGCGATGAGCAACGCATCCTCGTCCCCGGTCGCGAAAAGGAACGGCTTCGGTTTGGTTGCAGCCGGCAGCGCGAGCAACGTCGAGACAGCGTCTTCGTCGAGGGCCTTCAGCGGGATGAATTGCGAGACGTAGCGGCTCAGGCGGACGGTCGAGTCCTCCGGAGGAGACGCGATCGCGACTTTCAGGCCTGCCCGGCCCAGCGAACGCGCAGCGCTCAGGGAATTGACGGACGCCCTCAGGATCAGCGCATCCATGGGGCGATATCGAAGCGACTGGCTGGCGTAAGGTCTGGAAAGCCGCGCCGCGGAATCAGTCGGCTGGCCTGCGGCCTCGGGACTTCCGGCGCTGATTGCCGGCATACCAGGCGCCGCGTTCCTGTCCGTAGCTGAAGCGGCGGCCTTCTTCGTCGTCGCGGCGGTCCACATACTTCTGGAACTTGCAGCGGCATTTTTCGGGCATCGTGCAGTTGGGCATCGGTAGCTTTGGGGCGTGGCTGGCGAGGATCTTCATTCCATCGAGCGCTCTCACGGCATCGCAGCACTTTACCGGCATCGCGATCGTCACGGCGGGGAATTTCTTGGCTTGTATCATGGGATTAAAAAAGGGGCGGCCGCAGCCGCCCCCCATTCCCCAGCGGAACAATCCCATCTTCTTTTTCTGACGCTTCCCCCCCCTTCGATCGATACGCGAAGACGGCGCAAGGCAACGCCGCGCGGCGCACATCCCCGTGGCCGCGTCGATCCGTCATCGCAGTGAATTCCTGGGCTTAAACACCGTCGCAAGCTCCATGCCTGGGTTACGGGACAGCAATCCTGTTCGGTAACCCGGCAGTCTTCCCGTTGCGGGAAGATCCGCGGCTTTGCGACCCCGCCTCGCAGCGGGTGTGCCATTTCGGCAGACGATGTCTGGTCGGGGGCCATCGTAGCATCGCGTCGCCGTTCGGCGACAACCGGCGTCACAAAACCCCGGGGGAGCGGTGCCGCAGGCTGCTGAACGTCCAAAAGTTTTCCGGATTTCGCGCGGCGTGATGCAGGTCTCAGATGGTCCGAAGTCCTGTGACTAGACTCGGGCCTGTTTCAAGGGCAAACCCATCGAAAGGTGGGGACGCAAAGCTTCCGGGCTAAAGACTCCACCCGAGTCCATGCCAGCGGGGTTGCCGGCAAGAGGGTGCGCGCCGAAAGAGCCTTCGCGCTCGACCCGTGCACCGCGTGTCGTCAATCGCAAGATCGTTGCGGCTATGTCGTTCCTCCTGCCCGATCGGTTGGCCCTTTTGCAAGGCAAAAGGGGCGGGCATGGATTCGAGAATTTCACTGGCGATGCTGGCGGCGGCCACGCTCTTCCTGGGCGGCTGCTACGTGGAAGAGCTCCAAGGCAGCCACAAGCATTCCAGCGATTCGCCCGACCCGGATCCGCCGGCCGCCGTGAACCACGCGCCGACGATCACGGGCGCGCCCACGGCCACCGTCCTCCAGGGCGAGTTCTACGAATTCATGCCGAGCGCGACGGACGCCGACGGCGACAAGCTCCAGTTCAGCGTCGCCCGCAAGCCGGACTGGGCGAAGTTCGACGCCGCGACCGGCCGGCTGTGGGGTACCCCGACTGCGGCCGATGTCGGCAACTTCACGAACATCCGGATTTCCGTCTCGGACGGCACCGAGCAGGCTTCGCTCGCGGCCTTCGACCTGTCGGTGGACCCGCTTGCGGTCGGCTCGGCGACGCTGTCCTGGAACCCGCCGACCGACAACGTGGATGGAACGACGCTCACCGACCTGTCCGGGTACCGGATCTATTACGGCCGCAGCGCGAACCAGCTCAATCACACGGTCGTGATCAACAATCCGGGCCTCACGCGCTACATGGTCGAGAATCTCGTGCCGGGCCGTTGGCATTTCGCGATGACTTCCGTCAATGACGCCGGCCGCGAGAGCCCGCGCTCGGCCACGGTCGACAAAAAGATCGGCTGACGGTTTCCGGTTCCCGCCGCGACTCGTCGCACTGTCGTCGTCTGACGACGTGCCGAGGCTGATCAATGCCCGATCGGCCTGTACCTTGCCGCCCCTCATCTGCCGGATTGCGTACGAGGGGTACATATGGCGCGGAGACTGCCGCAGGCATTGATGTGCGTTATCGCTTTTGGGTCGACCGGATGCTTTGGCTCGGGCAGCGATGAAGGGCAGGGCGCGTTGCCGCCCGCCGGCGGCGGGCAAGATCGGGAAGCCAGGACCCGCCCGCGCCAGAATGGCTCTGCCAGCTTGTCCTGGTATCCGCCGACGGAAAATGCCGATGGCTCGACGATGTCGGACCTCGCCGGCTACCGAATCTACTATGGCAAGAGCGCCACGAAGCTCAACCAGACGATCGTGATCGACAACCCGGGCCTGACCCGCTTCGTGGTCGAAAACCTGGCCCCGGCCAAGTGGCACTTCGCGATGACGTCCGTCAATGCGAACGGCAAGGAGAGCGCGCGCTCGAAGACCGTCAGCAAGAAGATCGCCTGACCCCCCTCCCGCTGCGATTGACGGCCTGTCCTGCCGGCGCGACCATCGCCGGCAGGACAGGCCACGGTTGACATAACCGGCCCGCGACGCGAATCACACGATTTGGCGCGTCGAACGGTGACAATGGAGGTCAGCAAGCGGTTCCCGCCCACGGGCCCGCGGGAAGGGAGTTCCTCCGGCCGCAGGCCGGCCACACGCGATGAACGAACCGATCGTCTTCAAGCGCAGCGTCCTGATCGGGCAACTCGTCCTGATCCAGCTGCTGGTGCCGCCCGTGGTGGCGATCGGGACCCTGTACGCGCTGACGCTGGCCTACGGCGTCAGCTTCGATTCCGAATTCCGGATCCTGGCGGTGCTGGTCGCGTTGCTCTCGCCGACGGTCATGAAGCGGCCGCAGGTGAACGCGCTGGCCGCCATGCCGCGCTGGGGCTCGATCGCCGTCAGCCTGGTGCTGCGGTGGCTGGTGCTGCTGGCGATCCTGTTCGCCATCGGCTATGCGACCAAGACTTCGAGCGAATTCTCCCGGCGCGTCGTGCTGACCTGGTCGCTGGTGACGCCGATGCCGTTGATCTTCGTCAGCGTCGCCTTCAACGAAATCGTGCGCCGCTTCATGCTGGCCGCGAGCAACGTGCGCGCTGCCGTCGTCGCCGGCTACAACGACGTCAGCCTGGCGCTGGCCGAGCGGATCGGCGCGGACCCCGGACTCGGCATCCGCGTCGAAGGGTCCTTCGACGACCGCAGCCCGGAGCGGCTCGGCATGCCCGAGGGCAAGGGCCTGCTGGGTGGGCTTTCGGACCTCGCGGACTACGTCAACACGCACAAGGTGGACCTCATCTTCATCGCCTTGCCGATGCGGCAGGTGCAGCGTGTGGTGGACCTGCTGGATGAGCTGCGCGACACGACGGCCTCGATCTACTTCGTGCCGGACATCTTCGTGATGGACCTGATCCAGTCCCGGACCTCCGAGATCTCGGGCGTCCCGGTCGTCGCGATGTGCGAAACGCCGTTCCAGGGCACGCCCGGCCTCGTCAAGCGCGCCATGGACTTCGGGATCAGCGTCTTGAGTCTGCTCGTGCTCTCGCCACTGCTGCTCCTGGTCGCGCTGCTCATCAAGCTGACCTCGCGCGGCCCCGTGATCTTCCGGCAGCGGCGGTACGGGCTCGACGGGGAGATCATCGACGTGTACAAGTTCCGCACCATGAAGGTCGTGGAGGACGGTCCCCGCGTCACGCAGGCGACGCGCGACGATCCGCGCGTGACCGCCGTCGGGCGATTCCTGCGCCGCTATTCGATCGACGAGCTGCCGCAGCTTTTGAACGTGCTCGGCGGCAGCATGAGCCTGGTCGGCCCGCGGCCGCACGCGGTCGCCCACAACGAGGAATACCGCGGGCTCATCAAGGGCTACATGGTGCGCCACAAGGTGTTGCCGGGCATCACCGGGCTTGCCCAGGTGAATGGCTGCCGCGGCGAGACCAGCCGGCTGGAAGACATGAAGGCGCGCATCGAATACGACCTCGAGTACCTGCGGCGATGGACCCCGTCCCTCGACATCCGGATCCTGTTCAAGACCGCGGTCCAGATCCTGGGCCATCCCAAGGCGTACTGACGCCGCACACGCGCATGGCCCCACTCCCATGACACCCGCATCCGTCGGGGTTGCCCGCGGCATCCTGCGCAATGCCGGCGCGCTGTTCCTGGTCGGCCTCTTCGCCAAGGGCGCGGGTCTCGTCATCGCGGTCCTGGTCGCGCGCTTCCTCGGCGCGGGCGCCATGGGCCTGTTTGCGGTCCTGTTCTCGGTTTCGGTGCTGATCGAGACGTTCATTTCGCTCGGCATGTCGGACAGCCTCGTCCGCGACGTCGCGGCGCGGCCCGTCCAGGCGCCGGACATGTTCGTCGGGGCGCTGAAGCTCGTCGCCCTCATCAGCACGCTGCCGATGCTGGGGCTGCTGGTCGCGGCTTACCTGTACGCCGGGCAGCCGGATACGCGGGACTGCCTGCTGATCCTGGCGTTCGGCACGCCCATTTCCGGCGCGTTCGTGGTGGCCCAGGCCGTGCTGCAGGGTTCCGAGCGCGTGCTGCTGCTCACCTGGGTGACGTTCGTCGCGCGCATCCTGAGCCTCGTGTTCCTGGCCTGGGTCTTCTTCCAGGGCGTCGGAATCGCGGCTGCTTTCCTGTCGCGCATCCTGTTTCACCTGCTCGCGCTCGGGGTGTTCGCTTACATCATCCTGCACGGGCGCGAAAAGGGCGGCGTCGCCCATTCCACGCGCAGGCTCCTGGGCCGTGCCGTGCCATTCGCCCTGCACACCGCCATCCGCGAGCTGGGCATGCGGCTGCCCGCGCTGGTGCTGCCCGGCGTCCTCGGTCTTGCGTCATCGGGCATCTTCGATTCCGCGAACCGCGTTCGCAGCACGCTCGGCATGACGATGGCCGCGAGCATCACGGGCCTCATGCCGGCGTTTGCGCGCAGCCGCGGCGAGCCGGAGGAGCGGGCCGCGACGCTGATCGGCTTCAGCATGAAATACATGTGCGTCGGCATGTCGCTGGTCGCGAGCGGCATCAGCGTGCTTGCCGCATGGATCGTGCACCTGCTCTATGGGCCGGCATTCGCAGACGCGGCGCTGCCGCTGCAGCTGCTCGCCTGGGCCCAGGTCCTCACGGCCGTGGACGCGGTGCTCCGGCAGGCGATGCTCGCGCGCCAGGCGGTGCTGCCCGCGATCCGCCATGCCGCGCTCGGCGTTGCGCTGCAGGGGGCACTGCTCGTGCTGCTGTCCTGGTTCATCGGCCTGCCGGGCGCTTCACTCGCAGTATTGCTCGCGTCCGCCGCGACGCTCGCGATCGACCTGCGCTATGTCGTGACCCGCGTGGCGCGATTCCGGATCTGGCACTTCGCTGGCGCGCCCGTGCTGGCGGCACTGTGTGTCGCGGTGCTCATTATCGCGACCGATGCGCTGCCTTTGATGTTCCGTGCGCTCGCTGCCATTGGAAGTTGGGCGGTTGCGGTGGCACTATTCCGCCTCCTGCCGCGGGAAGAGCTGCAGTTCATGCGCCGGCTCGTGACGCCGTCCCGGGGTATCGCCGAAAGCAATCCATGAAGTGGGGTCCAGGTGCAGCAAACTGAATCCGGGCGCGTGCGCGCCATCATCCTGACGACGCAGCGCAGCGGCTCCACGTTCCTGGTGAGCTGCCTGCGCTCTCACCCCGAGGTGGAATGCGCGGGCGAGATCCTGAACGGGCAGCCCGACGATCCGCTTCCGGCCTATCGCGGGCCTTTTCGCCAGACCTTGAAGGGCATTCGCATCCTGCGCACCGGCGCATGGCGCGCAGGGACTTTCATGGACGCCTATTTCAGGCGCGGGAAGGCGAAAGTCCGTTGCTTCAAGGCCATGTATAACCAGCTCGCGCGCCCTTTCGCCGCCCGTTACCTCGTCGGGAACGAGGACATCCGCGTCATGCACCTGCGCCGCCACAACCTGCTGAAAGTGCACGTCTCGACCCTGCTCATGAACAAGCGCACGCAGCTCCAGGCGACCGCGCCGACCGAGACGGTCTGGATCGACGTGGATCCGCAGAAAGCGATCGCCAGCATGCGCAAGGCCCGCGACCGCTACGAGTCCTACGACCGGGCGTTCCAGCGGCACCCGCGACTGCAGCTGTCGTACGAGAATCTCATCGATCGCGACGGGATCACCGAGGACACGCGCAGCCGCATCTGCGACTTTCTCGATATCGCGCAGCTGCCGATGACGTCGCCGCTCGTGAAGCTGAATCCCGAGTCGCTGCGCGACATGGTGACGAACTACGACGAACTGGCCGACGCGATCTCCCGCACGGAGTTCGCGGACATGCTCGCCTGAGGCAGGACCGCGGTCAGCGCTTGCGCGAGCGCCGCACGTCGCCCGGGCCGGGTGCCGGGGAAAACACGGACTGCTTCACGCGTTCCGCGGCGTCCACGAGGCCAGGCGCGAAGTTGCCGGCCACGTCCACCGCCATGCGGATCGCATTGAAATTGACGAACCACCAGCGGATCAGGGCAAGGCGTGCGCGCCGTTTCGCGGCGAGGGGCACTTCGGCCGATGCAATCGACTTCCAGTAGCTGCCGTACATCCGCCAGACCGGGAACGACAATTTTCCGGCGTTGCGGGCGTCGTACCAGGTCGCGCGGTCGCGCAGCTTCTTCTGCGCGCGCGAATACCGGCCGGCGTGGTCGCGCACCTGCAGGAGAGGCTCCGGCAGCGAAATGAACCGGCCGGCGAGCGCGATGCGCGCGAGCAGGGCGCGGTCCGCCCCGTGGAAGCTCTCGAGCGGCATCGCGCGTTCCGCGAGTTCCCGTCGCAGCACGCCCATCTGCGCGTAGCAGTCGTGCGGACGCAGCGCCAGCGCTGCGAAGCGCTCCGCGGCATCGGCTGCATCCGAGCCCTTGACGTGATTGACGTGGATGCCGAGGCTGTCGCCGGCCTCGTCGATGTATTCGATGGCGGACTGGCACAGGGCGGCGTCCGGCGCCGCTTCCAGCGCCCCGACGCAGCGCCGGATGAAATCGGGCTGGAGCACGTCGTCGTGCGCGGCCCACTTGAAGTACTTGCCGCGCGCGAGCCGGTAGGCCCGGTTGAAGTTCGGCAGGGCGCCGAGATTGACCTCGCTGCGGTGGTAGCGGACGCGGGGATCTGCCGCCGCATAGGACCGGCAGATGTCGCCGGTGCGGTCGGACGACGCATTGTCGGAAATGACGAGCTCGATGTCGGCCTCCGTCTGACGCAGGACCGACTCGATCGCCTCGGCAAGGTAACGCTCGCCGTTGTACACCGGCATGCCGACGCCGACCAATGGAAGCGCGGAAGTGTCGGCCATGTCACATGATAACCGACATAATTCGGCAGAATTCGCGGCCCGGCCGGGCCCGGCGAAAGCGCCCGGCACGGCCTGTGATACAGTTCAGAAAAAGGCCGGGACTGCTTCTGTAAAATGGCCGCGGTGAAGGAAAACCCCGTGAAATCGAACTTCCTGGCGATAGGCGCGGCGGCGCTGGCAATGCTCGCGGGGTGCCCGGCATGGGCCGCCGACGTGCAGACGATTCCGAACTTCGAGATGCAGGCGGAACAGAACGACAACTTCCGCCTCGACCCGGGTGGCGCAGATTCGGACACGCCGGGCTACATCGCGGACGCGTCGGTCCTGTTCAATATCGCGACGCCGCGGGGCGAGACCCTGCTGTTGCCGCGCATCCGCTACCAGGACTACCAGGACCAGGCAAGCATCGAGCGCGTGGAGACGTTCTTCGACGCGGATTCGACCTATCGCTGGGAGCGGGCGAACTTCCTGCTGAATGCCTCCTATTCAAAGCGCGACGTGTACAACACGGAGACGCTCAGCGGCGAGTTCGACCCGAACGACCCGAACAGTCCCGACAGTCCGGAGTCGGGCACGACGACGACGGGGCAGACCCGCCAGCTCCTGCGGATTCATCCCGACTACGAATACAAGCTGACGGAACGCCTGGGCCTTGGATTCGAAGCGGCCTACCAGATCGCGGACTACAGCTCCAACGACGTCGTGACCAAGTCCGACTACGACTACGGCCAGATCGGCACCTATATGAGTTGGGATGCATCGGAGCGCGGAAGACTGCGCGCCGGCGCCTATGCATCGAATTTCGAGACCGACGACGGCACCGAGAAAGCCGAGGCGGTCGGCGCGGAATTGGGCTACGGATATCGCTGGTCGGAAACCGACGGGATCGAGGCTTCGGTGTACTACGAGCAGAATGACATTACCCAGGTCACGCCGTTCGAGACGATCAAGGAGACGACCTCCGACGTGGGCGGCAGCCTGGCCGCGTACCGGAAGCTCGAAGTCAGCGCCTGGCGAGCCGAGATCAGCCGGCGCTTCATCCCGACCGGAGACCGCGGCAAGTCCACGATCGACGAATTGCGTCTCCAGTACGACCGTGACCTGAGCGAGCGGCTCCGTTTCCGCGGCCTGGGCCGCTACGAGTCTCGCAGCGGCCTGTCGAACATCGAGGGCAGCAACAACCGCGACTACGCGCGTCTCGACCTGGACCTGAAGTGGTTCATGACGCAGACCTGGTACGTCGGCGGCGGCTATGCCTACATCTGGCAGGACCGCGCGGCGGACCCGACGGACGCGAGCAACAACAAGTTCTTCATCTACTTCGGCTACCAGGGGCTCGCCCGCAGGCACTGAGGCCGCGGCGATCCGGGAAGGAACCCCAATGAGGCTTTGTATCAGGCTGATGGCACCGGTGATGCTCCTGCTGGCGTCGCTCGGCGCGGCTGCGCAGGGCGCCGAGGCCGACTACCGCCTGCACGCCGGCGACAGCATCACCGTCTCGGCCTGGAAGGAAATCGACCTGCAACGCAAGGTGATGATCCGTCCGGACGGCAAGTTCTCCTTCCCGCTGGCCGGCGAGGTGCAGGCCGCCGGCCGCACCGCGGACCAGGTCCGCGTCGACATCGAGGGCAAGCTCAGCAAGTTCATCCCGGAGGCGGTCGTGACCGTCATCGTCGAGGACTTTTCCGGCAATCGAATCTACGTGATCGGCCAGGTCAACAAGCCCGGCATGTTCATCATGAATCCCGAGCTTACCGTGCTGCAGGCGCTGAGCCTCGCGGGCGGCCACACGCCATTCGCGAAGCTGGACGACATCAGCATCGTCCGCGGCCGCGGCGCCAGCCAGAAGTCGCTGCCGTTCAAGTACAACCAGGTCGTGGAAGGCAAGGCGCTCCAGCAGAACATCGCCCTCGAGAGCGGCGACGTGGTGGTCGTCCCATGACCATCGAAGACGCCATCCGGCGCGCCAAGATCCTCGGTCAGGCGCGGCTGCAGCGCCAGGAACCCGACCCGGTTGCCCGCGTACCGGAGCGGGGCACGCCGCGCCCGGCCCGCGAGCCGGGCATCCGGTTCGAGCCCTTGCGCACGGTCGAGATCTCATCGCTCGCCTGCGAGCAGTACCGCGTGCTGATATCGGACAACCAGCTTCGGGAATTCCCGGCAGCGGACGCCGCCTATCGCCTGCTGCGCAGCCGCCTCGCCAACCGCGTGAAGACCAATAACTGGTTCTCGCTCGCGATCGCGAGCCCGAGCCAGGGCGACGGCAAGTCGCTCACCGCACTCAATCTCGCAATCAGCGCTGCGCGCGAAAAGCAGAAGACGATCTACCTGCTCGACCTCGACATGAGAAACCCGAGCATCTGCAAGTTCCTCGGCATCACGGACATTCGCCCGCTGCCCGACTACTTCCTGGGTCACGCAAAGCCGGAAGACGTCCTGGTCCAGACGTCCTTCCCGAACCTGATCGTCGCCGGCGCGCTGGGGCCGAATGACGGCGCTTCCGAGCTGCTCGCGGGGCCGCGCTTCAGCGATCTGCTTTCGCATATTCGCCTGCGCTCCCCGGACGCCTTCGTGATCGTCGACCTGCCGCCGGTCACGATGACGGACGAGGCGCTGCTGGTCGGTCCTCGCGTGGATGCTTTCCTGATTGTCGTCTCGGAAGGCAAGACCGAGCGCAAGAACCTGCACACAGACGCTCGCAACGCTAGGCGAATTCACGATCGCCGGCGTCACCGTCAACCGTTCGAGCGACAGCCACACGGCCGGCTACGAGTACTATCCGGCGTAGCCCGGGTTCGGGCACGTCGATGGCCAGTCCTTCGACTACTTCGACGCCGACCGTCGTCGTCTATACGCACGCGATGCTCGAGCGTTCGATGACATTTATCCTGAGTCATGCCGAGGCGCTCACGCGCTACCAGCCGGTATTTGCGGGCGCGCATCGCGCCCCCGGAATTCGAGTTGCCGCCGGATCGTGTGGTCACGGCGAACGACGGCGGGATCGGGGGCAGGCTCGAAGAGTTTCTCTTTCGGCAATGTCGGCATGGCCGGCCGCTTCGCGCGTCGACTCCGTCCCTTCAAGCCGACTGTCATTCATTCTCATTTCGGCACCACCGGACCTTCGGCGCTCTCGCTCGCCAGGAAACTCGGGATTCCGCTCGTCGTGACCTACCACGGGCAGGATGCGACAATTTAGACGACGCAGAGCTTCGAAAACCTGGCGCGGGCGCGAATACCTGCGCGGGCGCGAATCGGTCATGCGCGAAGCCGCCGTCATCATTGCCGTGTCTGACTTCATTCGCGGACGTCTGCTGGCGAAGGGCTACCCGCCGGACAAGGTCATCACGCACCGCAATGGCATCAACCTCGCGGATTTTCAGCGTTCAATGCAGGTTCGTGAACCGATCGTCGTTTTCGTGGGGCGCTTCGTCGAGAAGAAGGGCTGCGAATATCTCGTCAGGGCCCTCGCACACCTTCGCCAGCAGGGGATCCCGGCCAGGGGCGTGCTCGTAGGCGATGGCCCCGGGCGTTCCGGTCTCGAGCGACTTGCATCGGAAAGCGGCGCCGACGTGGCCTTCACCGGGTTTCTTCCGCTGCCGCAAGTGCGAGACTGGCTGGCGCGGGCCAGCGTCGTCGCGGTGCCAAGCGTCACTGCCTCGAACGGGGACAGTGAAGGCTTGCCGACCGTCCTGCTTGAGGCACAGGCGATGGGGACACCCGTCGTCGTGACACGTCACGCGGGAAACGCGGAAGGCGTCGCGGAAGGGCGTTCCGCCCTGGTCGTTGCCGAGCGGGACGTTGAAGCACTTGCGCGGGATCTCCGTGTTTTCCTGGAGAATCCCGACGCGGTGCAGTCCTTTGGCGCAGCCGGACGCGCCTTCGTCGAAGCGGAATTTGACATCGCGATACAGGCGAAGGGCTCGAACGCATTTACGACCGGGCGCGGAGCCTGGCGGCATGAGCGAGATACGATTCATTGCCGGGTCGGGAAGAAGCGGCACGACCTGGATACAGGACGCGATTGCGAAGGCAAACGGTCTACGCCCGATTTTTGAGCCCTTGCACCCTTATCTGTCGGACATCGGCAACCGTTACGCGCATCGGGCGCTTGCGGCGGAGGAAGCACATCCGGATCTCGAAGCATTCCTGAAAAAGACCAGCGCCGGCGGCGGGCCTCGCCTGTGGACCCAGTATCGGCAGCAACTGCGATGGCTATTCCCGCCGCCGGCGCGATTTTCAAATCGTCAGGACGCCGGGCGCGTCGTGCGGCATTGGAAGAAATTCGCGAGCGAATTTGCGCGGATGACCTTCAATGGCTTTCGGGACGAACCGCTCGTCAAGTGCATCCGAGCCAACCTCATGTTGCCCTGGATCGTTCGTCACTTGAATTGCCGGCATTGCGCTCGTGATCCGTCATCCTGGTGCGGTCGTCGAGTCGGAATTAAGAAGCGGCTGGAACGCCAGCTTCGCCCTGGAACGATACCGGACGGATGCGAAGTTGCAGGAGTTGACGGGCCGCCGCTATGCGAGCCTTCTGGCGCAGTCACTCGGCCCGGTCGAGTCGCTTACTCTTCGGTGGGTGATCGAAAATCAGTGGGTTGCGGAGGCAGCCGCACAATTTGATATTCCCGTATTCCATTATGAGCTGCTGCGATCCTCCGACCGCGCAGAATGGACTCGTTTGTGCATAGCTCTCGGAGTTGCGTGCATGCCGACTGATGAGCTGCTGATGCGACCCTCGCAGCAGAGCGGAGCTGGAAGAACGGCCGTGCCGACCGAACAGTCGAAGGCGCCGCGATGGACGCTACGCCTCACGCCTGAGCAGAAAGCGCAGATCGGGAGCATTCTGGACGTCGTCGAGCTAGAGATGTACTCCATGCGCGATGTGCAGGCGTTACGAAGCGCAGCGTCCAAACCAGGCCGCATGCCTCCGGGGCATCACATTGAGTTCGTCGAACATCTGGCTGTTGGGTATCGGCTTGCTCGCGGTCGTCGTGATGATCGTGCTTACAGCAAGTTCCAGGCGGGTCGTGGCCATTGGCGTTCTGCTCGCGCTCATTCCATTCCAGATCGTCGACACGAGATATTCATCGTCAAGCGTGCTGATGGCGTATGCCATGGCGGGAACGATGTTGCTCATGGGAGGGTTACGCACTCGAATGCTGCCTGCGATCCTCCTGGTTTTGCTTGCGTACTGCATGAGTCTGAGCCAGACGAAGCAATACACGACCATGCACGTTATCGAGATGTTCCAGTATTTCTCCTGCTTCGTCGTTTTCCTGCTCAGCTACAACTATGCCCGTCTTGTGAAGACAGAATATAGCGTTGCTGACCTTCTCATGTGCGTCAACGTCTTGGTCGTGTTTTATTGCGGCCTGCAGCTCGCGGCCGGAGCCGGCCATGCGTTCGTACCGCTGGGCGTCCGCGAACTCGCGTTCAATGCCAATCGGGATCCGAGCGATCCTCGTCTGGTCGGTCCTTTTGCCAATCCCGGCACGACGGCAGGTTATTTCGCGTTAATGACGATCCTCTGGACAGCCGTATTGATGCTGGTAAAGGGAGGGCGGCGCCGTTTATTGCAAGGTCTGATCCTCACGAACGTCGCCGGAATCGTTGCAACCGGAAATCGCGCTTCATTTCTGGTGCTAATGGCCGGCCTTCCGGCGCTGCTATTCACATTCCGCAAGGAACTGGGTCCAAAGCGATTCCTGCAGTACCTGGTCGGTGGGGTTGCGGCCGTGGTACTCGCCTCGGCGTCGATTGCCGCCTATAGCGGATTCGGCAACATGTTCAATCGCCTGTCGTCCGTAACCGAAACGGAGGATGGCCTGCCCATGACGCGCGCGGGTACGTGGTCAATGGCGTTCGAAAAAATCCAGCGACATCCTTGGTTCGGCGAGGGTCCGCACTATTTTCGCGCGGAAGACGCCGAGATCATGGGCGTACCGCGAGCTCAGTTTGAAGACCTAAGCGATATACAAACCACTTTCGACCCCTATCCGCATAGCCTGTACTTGTACCTGCTGCGCACAGTTGGAATCATTGGCCTCGCCGCGACGCTGTGGTTTTTTGCAAATGTCGTCCTGGAGCTTCGTCGTTCGCTGAAGCGCGATGACCTTAGCGAATACTCCCGCATGGTCGATAAAAGTCGGGATTATCCTGACCGGCGCCTTCCTGGTCACGCAGATCACGCTGGAATACAACCGCACGGCGACGATGGACTATGCGCAATTCATACTTGCGCTCATGGGTCTGCTGGTGGGCGTCGGGGATCGGCCTGGCGATACACGCGAAAGTACAGCTCCCTCTGCACTCGCGAGCGCCTAGGCAATTTAAGGCAAGTCGAAACCGGTGCGCGTCATGATGATAGGTCCCTACCCGATATCGCCGTCGCGCATCGACGGCGGCGTGTCGGCGGCCACGATGTACCTGTCCCAAGCCCTGTCTCGGGACCCCGTAATCGACCTGGTCGGCGTGATGCTGTCGGGTCGGTTGAAGTCGAAAGAGCCGACGGAGGATCTGGGCTGGCCGGTCGAACGAATCGACTTGGGGCGATTCAGTGTGAGTACGCTCTTCCAGCGTCAGCAACGTGAACTCGATGCGTTGATAGCGCGACATCGTCCCGATGTAGTTCACGCGCAGGGGGCCGACGCAGCCGGGTATCTGGCCGTCAGAAGCGGCATCCCGGCCGTCGTGACGATCCACGGCATCCTCACCGAGTGCGCGAAACTGCGGACCGACCCGATCAGGCGCCTTCGCGAATTTGCGCAGGCGCGAATCACGGAGCGATTCGTCGTGGAGAGGGCCAAGCACATCGTCACCATCAGCCCCTATGTGGGCCGCTACTACCGAGGTCGGCTGCATGGCGTCCTGCACGAAATTCCGAACGCGGTATCGCCGGCCTATTTCGCCATCAGGCGCAATCCCGTTCGTGGCCGCATTCTGTTTGCCGGCCGCATTTCGCGGGGCAAAGGCGTCTTGGACCTCCTAAGCGCCGCAGCGCGTGAAGAGGAGGCAGTCAGTCGTGTCGTTCTGGCCGGTGCCTCCCCGGAAAAAAACTTCGCCGCACAATTTGCCGCGGAAGTCTCTCGGACTCGGTCTCGGCTCGCGCGTAACCATGGCGGGTTTGCTGGAGGAGCAGTCGCTCATCGAAGAGTTTCGGCTGGCGTCCGCCCTCGTTTTGCCCTCGTATCAGGAAACGGCGCCGATGGTTATTCAGCAAGCGATGGCGGCCGGCTTGCCGGTCATCGCGACCCGTGTCGGCGGTATTCCGGACCAGATTGAGCACGACCATTCAGGTCTGCTGTTCGAGCCGGGTGACGTGGTTGAATTATGTTCTCTCCTGCGACGGCTCAATGTTGAGGGTGGCCTGGGGGAACGTTTGGCAGCCGCCGCACGAGTGACTGCCGCAAATACCTTCACGTCTGCACGTGTGGCCGAAGCGACAAAGCGGGCCTACGAACAGATCGGGGGCGGGCACTGAACGGCTGCGACGCCGTTCACATTTCAGCATTTTGACGGCACTTCCGCACAGTCCGGGTCACTTTCATTCTGTCATGATGCGGCTATCCGGAAACCCACTCGCAATATCCGTCTGGGTGTCGCAACACCGCGACGAGCTGTCGGCGTTGGCTTCGGGAGCACGCATGTATGCTGCGCCGGCCTCAGGTTGCCGGGGGAGAATTGACTCATGTCACTGCATCGCATCTTTTCATCGCTCGCGCATTGTTCTGTTTTCGTTGGGCGACTGACGCTTGCCGTACTTTTCGTTTCGCCAATGGCGTTTCACGCTGAAGCTGCGGGTGCCGCAGTCGTCCAAGTGCCCGCTAATACTGGAAAGGTCGATTGCGGAACTTACGGCGGCGGCATTCGGCCTGGCGATACAGTGATACTGACTGGTCGCGCGCGCGGGGCCATCTCTTTCAGCAATTGCAGAGGATCTGCAAGCTCTCCAATTGTCATTCGCAATGATGTGTCCGAGTCGGGACCACTCGTTGTCAGCCAGAGCGGAGATGGTTTCCTTTCCCAATGTGTGGACTGCGAAAACGTCGTAATCGATGGCACCGGAAAATGGGCAGGTGCTCCCGCGGGCGCGTGCGGGGCGGCCCTGGAAGACGGCGAATGGAAGCTCGGAACGCGACAGTGCGGAATCGTCTTCAAATGCACAAGCGGAAGCCCGCAGAGTTCGTTACGACTTGGCGGCGATAGCAAGTTCGTAATTATCAAGGGCGTCGAGGTCGACGGCAATTTGCCGACCTGCAATGCGGGCATCGGCATCAGTGTGAATGACCACAAGTACGTCGGCAAAGGTTGGCGAGTGGCGAGAAGGTATTCGACTGCTCAGCAATTACGTACATGATGTGGGTGGCGAAGGCATGTACGTAGGTCCGAACCAGAAGAAGGATGGCATTGGGGACCTGCAGCTGCGCAACAACGAAATCGCGTTCAACTACGTTGATCGCCCTGGATGCGATGGCATCAATTACAAGAGTGCGATTGCCGGGCAGAGCAGCATTCACCACAATTACGTGACGAATACCGGGCAAGTGCCCCGTGGCACCGACAGTGGGTGTGTAGGAACGGGTATTGCGCTCTTTGAGGCCGGTTACACGGATATCTTTAGCAACTATGTAGAGGCTCCGTCGCCAATCGCCAATGGGGCGGGCAACTGTATCGCGCAAGTAATAACGAACTTGTCGGCAGGGCGCGTCAGCAAAGTTCCCGTACGCATCTACAATAACGTCGTGAGAAACTGCAAAGGGAACGGTATTTCCTCCGGTCGCGGTGGCAACGATACCGCGGTGCCGGTCGTGGATATTTTCAACAATACGGTCGTCACGCCGATTGGCGGCAAGGGCATCAACGTTGGGACTAGTATTCCTACCTGTGATGTGCGCGACAACATTGTCGCTGGAAAGAATGTGACCGCAGGGAGCTGTAAGGTTTCCAACAACTCGATAGAGCCCACCGACAGGCAACGATTCCGCGACGCCGCTGGAAAGGATTTCCGCCTCACAGCCGACAGCCCGGCCGTGGACGTGGGTTCCAACGGTTGCCCGGAAGAGGACCAGGCCGGCGTGCCACGTCCGCAGCAGGGCGCCTGCGACCAAGGCGCTTTTGAGTATTCGAAAGGGCAGGCGACCGCCGCTCAGAAGCCAAGCCCGCCGGCCCAGGTGGTGGTTGAGTAATTCTGCAGTTCAGTCGTCGAAATAGGATTCCCACTGCGAACCGGCGAAGGCGCGCTTCAGCTCGTCGTAGTTTTGGACCAGTTCGCGCAGATTCTCGGGATTCTGACGCCGGAGCGAGGTTCGCGGTGCGTGCTCACGCAATCCAAGGCAAGCAAGCATTCGGCTGTAGGCGCCCACAGGATCCTGGACCAGTTCTTCATAAGAGAGCTGCAAACTAGCGTGTCCCTGGAATCGAGCGTTTGCCGCCTCTTCCCACTGCCGCGTCTGCCGAAATCCTTCCTCCAGCTCGGCTACTGAAAATGTGACCCGCCGCGTCTCGAGGGCACTTCGATCGTATTTAGTTGCCGTCCAGGTGTCCTGAACACCCGCGATTTTGCGGGAAACGAGTGTTCTGAGGACATTCTTTCTGGTCAAGTGAATGACGCGCAGGTCCTTCATCGATCCGAGCCGGGCCCAAAGCGCGGTTCCGTCGGCATCGAGCGGGTGGTAATAGAAGATCTTGAAACCCTTGGCTTTGATGCGCCGGGGTTGCCGGCCATAAACAGAGTCCAGTCGGGCGAGCTGATCGCGGCGACCTACGCGCGCAAAGACTTCGCCTTCTGAGAAAATGTGGGGATGGCCATTCAGGAAGGACAGCAGAAGATTCGAGCCGGTTCGCGATCGGGTCAGGACCATGAAGCGCACATAGTCCTCATGACCGAACAACGAAAGCACTCGAAATAAGGTGAGTTTCGCCAGTAGCGACGCGCGGCGCATCCCTTTCGTCGCAAGCGCCATGACGCTGGTTCTCATGCCAGTTCTTTGTAAGTACGTTCGTATTGGCGGACGATGCGATCCCAATCAAAGCTGCTGGCGACATGATCACGAGCTCGACGGCCGAGCGCGGCCACGCGTGCGGGGTCCCTGAGCAACCGATCGAGTTGATTTCCGAGGTCCGTTGCGTCGTCCACCTTGAACGTCGCGGCGACAAAAGAGGTCATGCTTCCTGAAGGAACCTCGATGACCTCGAGATTTTCAGGAATATTGCTGCAGAGGCAGCCCAGGCCGAAGCTCATCGCCTCGAGCAACACGAGAGCCATGCCTTCGATCGTGGATGGAAGCACGAAGGCGTACGCATCGCGCATGAGCGCATCCTTCTCCGGGCCGAAGCGAGCGCCTGCGAACACAATGCGCTCATCACCCCTAGCCAGACGCTGGAGTTCGAGCGCATATTCCTCGGAGTGCGTCGGTGGGCCCACGACCACGAGTTTCTTCTCCGTTTCGATGTCCCGAAATGCGCGTATGAGCGTATGGCAGCCTTTCTCGGGGACGAGCCGGCTCAGGAACAGGATGTAGCTGCCTGGGGCGAGACCGAGGGGGTTCGGCAAGTCGCGGATCGCGTCGAGATCCGGCAATGTGACGCCATTCGGGATGTACACCACGTTTGCGGCTTTCCGCTCGCGATAGTGCTCGAAGAGCGTTCGTGAGACGACCGTCGTGCGATTGGGAAATGCCGCAGCCGCCCAGGCGCCGAGCTTTAGCGAGGCTTTTGCGAATCCGCTCCATTTTTCACGCTTCCAGTCGAGCCCATGAACGGTCACGACGACCTTCCTGCCAAACAGGCGCGGCAGGAAAGCGAGCAGGGCGGGACCGGTCGCGTTGATGTGCACAATGTCGTAGCCGCGAAGGACGTGCAAGATGGCGACGAGGGTGTTGCTGATGGCTTCGAGGTGCTTGGTGTAGATGGCCGGCAGGCGCTTCAACTTGACGCCCCTGAATTCTCCGGCGGCTTGTGCATCGTATTTCGCGCGCGTGAAGACCGTGACGTCGTGACCGAGCTGAACGAGCCGCGTGCTCAACTCTTCCACGGCCTTTTCGATGCCGCCTGCCGCAGGCGAGCCGATGGCCCGCAATCCGATGAACGCGATCTTCATGTGACTGGCTATGGCTTGGTCTGGTTCTGGGCGACCCGGGGGCGAGCGGCAGGCGTCCATGCGAGCAGGAAGGCGGAAAATCGCCACAGCAGGTAAACCGGAGCCCAGGCGAGGGTCGTCGGCGAGATGCCGTCCGAGCGGCCGCGCAGCGTGACCTGAAGCCCATAGAGCGCAATCAAAGTCGCCGGTGCATACCCAAGCACTTTGACCGCCGGGCCGCCAGGTACCACCCAGGCCAGCAGGGCGACTGCGACGCACAGCACCCCGAGCACCGCTACGGGAAGCTGGATCGAATCCAGGGCGGCAAAGAAGCGCAGCCGATCGCGCCCGCGAACGGACTCCTCGAGCAACCGCAGGCCATGCGTGAGCGCATTGAGCTGGCGACCGCGCTCCCAGCGGATGCCTTGCCGGGTTGCGGCCCCAAGATCGCCTCGCAACGGCGTGTATACCCGGGCATCGTCCTCGTAAGCGACGCGGAGCCCGCTTTCGACAATGCGCACGCCGTGACGCCAGTCCTCGGTCGGATGTTGGCCGGGCGTCGCTTGCGTCGGCAATGCAAGACTCCACCCGAAGCGCCGGATATAGCGGCGGCTGTAAGCCATGCCGCGACCTTCGATCAAGGAAGAGAGCCCGAGCCGTTCGCGCGCCCAGTTCTGCAAGTTTCGGTGAACCAGCGTGAGCCCGAGACAGCGCGCGAACCACTTCGTGTTGGCCGCGGAAACGATCGAGTGGCCGACAACCACGTCTTCACCCGACTGCCACTTGGGAACCAACGCCGCGAGGAATCCGCGGTCGAGCCGGGCCGTGGCGTCGGTCACGACATACAGGTCCGGGTCGGCGCCGGCGGCAGCGAGCTGATGCAGTGTCCAGGCGATTACATAGGTCTTCCCCGGCGGTTCCTCGACGCGCTCGAGAACCGCTGCCCCAGCCGCCCGTGCGCGCCCAGCCGTGTCGTCGGTGCAATGGTCGGCGACGACATGGATAGCTCACGAGCGAAGCAGGGTAGTCCTGACATCGAATCGCCTCGACGCAAGCCTCGATTTCGCCCGGCCATGTCGTGTGCGGGCACGATGACGGCGACGCTCGGCCTGGCGTCGCCTGAGCTCGCTCGGACCGGGGAACGCCGCAGGCGCCCAAGCAAAGGCATGGCCAGTACGTAGAGCGCCCAGAAGCCCGAGAAAATCGCAAGAAGCACCAGGAGCACGCGGACCAGCGGTCATCGGCGGAACGCTGACATCTTTGGTCGCTCTGCGCAACTCGCCCGGTTCGCATGGCCAAAGTGTGACGGGGTGCCACTTTCGTCCATGTACAATGCATGCGAAGGGACGCGAGCGCATTGCTGGCGCACCGCACATCGCAAACATGTCAGCGCTTCTTCAAAGTCAAGCCCTGGAAGATCCTCCTCGCGATCCTCGCCGGCGCGGCCTTTTTCCGCCTGTGGGGCATCGCCTTCGGCTTGCCGTACGACGGCATCACCTACGATGCGCTCACGATCGAGGAGATCCAGGAGATTCATCGCGCCCTGAAGCTGGGCGCGGGTGAATACTCCACCGTATTCGGCAAGGGCGGCCTGTATTTGATCCTGTTCGTCGAGTACGGGGTCTTTTTCGTCATATCGAAGCTTTTCGGCTGGGTCCACAGCGGCCGGGAGTTCGCTCTCCAAGTCCTGCAGGACCGCACGGCCGTCTATGTGATTGGCCGCGTCACGGTTGCGATCATGGGGGTCGCAACCTGCTACGTAGCCTACCGGCTCGCGCGGCGACTCTATGACGAGCGTGTGGCGCTCGGCGCGGCGCTCATTGGCGCGCTCGCTTACTACCATGCCATGTTTTCTGCCGTCGTCAACGTGGACATCGGGGCGACGCTATTTCTCTGGCTGAGCCTGCTCGTCTATCTGCGCTACGAGGAGACCGGAAAGACGCGATTTCTGGTCGGGGCGGGGGCTCTCGTTGCCGTCGCGACGGCTTTCAAGACGCCGGCCGGCATCGCCTTGCCGCTGATCTGGGTGGCCTTCGCAACCTCACCGAAGGGAGGCCGCGCATCGGGCAATCTCGCTAGGAAGTGCGCGATTGTCTTGGCAGCCATGGCGGCGACGTTGACAGTGATCGCGCCCGAATGGCTGCTCAGCATCGAAGGCATCGTCCGTTACAACTTCTCCGCGATTTTCCAATCCGCGTATGCCGCCGCGGACGACTCCGATCTCGAAGGCGACATCAAGTCCATCACTGTCATGCGCGAAGGCTGGAAAACAGGATACTTGAAGCATCTATTTGATTACTACAACGTAGCCTTGACTATTGCCGCGCTTGTGGCGGGCGCATATGGCGTGATTCATAGGCAGCGCTGGGACTCCATCTTGTTGGGTCTGGTCGTTGTATTTATTGCTGTGATGTCAATGTCTGATAGGACGCAACCTGAGCACTACTTGTTTCCAATCGTTCCGGCTCTTTGGATACTAGGAAGTAGGGGAGTCATGCGGCTCGCCAAGTATCACGATCGCGCGCCTGCAATTGCTCTTGCCGTCATAATTTCAGTGCCCGCCTACTGGTTAGCTCGAGCCGCTGTTGAAAGAACTCATCCAGATACGCGCATCCTAGCGAAGGACTGGATCGAGACAAATGTTCCTACCGGCTCGCACATTCTCATGGACGGAATGCGTTACCGCTATTCGCAGAGTCCGCCAATAAATCCGGATCGCGAGACAGTGAGCGCAAAGGTCACTCAGGCCCATGATGAAGGCGGTAATTTTGGTCGCGGCGTATCTGATCTCGCACTGTCAATTTACAAGGAAGCACTGAGCTCAGTCGGCGGACCAACCTATCGGATTGTGTCGACGGTCCATGGGTTAGAAGTAAAAGACGTTGATTTTTACGAAAATGCCTGCTTTGACTATGTTGTGACAAGTTCAATGGTCGCAGGGCGCTATGGGCAAGGCACGCTAGGTCGTGAATTATTCCCAGAGTCCGCAAGGTTCTACGAGTCGCTCGACTCAGATCCGCGAGTGCACTTGGTGCACCAGGAAGCGGCCATACCATGGAAGGAATCTGGACCGACCATTCGGATCTATCAACTTGATAAGACTTGCCGTAATGGCTAATTGCGAGGTTCCGGAAGCCCTTTACCGCCATCATTGAAGCATTATGTGATTCATGTAGTTGCAGCAACGTGACGCCAAGTTGATTTATTCCAAACCGAGTTGGCCTTCAAATTTGTTGCGCAATTCGGCCTCATTGGCAATCTGAAAGCGCGATGTAGATGCATCCAGTTTTTCCAACGCTGGACGTAGTTCAAGTCGAGGCAGGTTTAATGCGCGAGCCACTGACTCTACGAAGTGCGGCCAGTTGTTCAACATGTCTTCGTAAATAAGTAACGTGCCGCCATGTTCCGCGTGAAGCTTGAGAATAGAATTCTTTTCCAATTTGCAGTTCGCTAACTGACGTGCGAAATCGGTTGTCGGGATCGTCAGAGCATGCCGAGGGTGCGCCTCGATCATGCGATCACTGTGATATATGCCAGTTGCCTTCGCTTTGCAGTAGGAAAGGGCGGTGGCAAACGAGTCGTTTCGATATAGAAACAACAGTGTGACGCCCAATTCAATCAGTGTTGGCAAGATCGGACGCCGCTGGCGCAGTTGCGACGCCATTACTTTGATCCCGACCGCCTCTACTCCATTTCCCGCGGTTTCAAACAATTGTCGCAGATGAGTCCTGATTCGATAGTGCCCAATGGCCGCATCCACGAATTTGCCAAGCAGTAGACTGCCTGCAATCTGCCGCTGGAAGCTGAATTCGGAGTGATGGACTCGAGGACCGCTATGAAATATTTCGCCGGCACAAAAGATGCGTGGAGATAAATCGAGCGATCGAACGAGGAGGGTTGATCCGGTACGCTGTGCAGCAATTATTGCAAACTTGCGAACGCTGCCTGTTTGGCTGTTCACTTTTGCCCTTCACGAGTTGTTTCAGACCTTCGCATTCTAGAGGTTCTTGATTATTGCGCGCTGAATCCGTCGAAATGAGAGTCTTGACTGGACGTGCTGAAAGACGAATCGCAATATTCAAGTTGCGAATGCCGGTCCATCGGGGTAACTAATGTCGAACAGGCGATTGCGGGCGGCGAGGTTCGTTTTGGCCAGTGGGCTTCATAGAGCTTGGCCAGCAATCTGGTCGGCGTCCCTACTTGATCGTCAACTATCACCGAATCCGGCCATCGGCGGGCAGCGAAAGTCACGCTTTGACGACGGCGTCTTCGGCCCGGACGCAGGGAATTTCAAACGGCAAATGAATGGCTTCGGAGTGAGACAGACGATTCTCGATGAACAGAGACTTATCAATTTAGCCAGCCGTACGTGATGATTCGCGCGGAGCAAGATATATTCGGCGGTTACCTTCGATGATGCCTACGTCGACTGCTACACGCTGGCGCGACCAATATTGGATGAATTGGGTATTCGCGCCATCTTCTTCGTGCCGGTCGAGATGATCGCTTCCCGCCGGCTGGGTTGGTGGGATATGGCGGCCTATCTGCTCAAGCGCCACGAAGTGATACGGGTCCACAACCATTCTCTGAACTGCGTAAGGACTTTCCCGGTGCGCTCCGGCGACTATTGGAAATGTTTAAGCTCGAACCTGCGGAATTCACTGACAGAATTTTGGAAGAATTGTCGGCTGCGTGCGGCGTGAAGTTGCCTGACAAGGACCAGCAAAGCTCCGAATTAATGTCGTGGCAGCAGATTCGCGGACTTAGAGAATCTGGGCACGCGGTCGGCTCGCATACGCTTTCACACCGCGTGCTTGCCACGTTATCCCCCGAACAACAGGCCGCAGAAATTGTGGGATCCCGCGGCGAGCTCTCGGGGCATGTGGGCGGCTTGGTACAATCGTTCGCATATCCAGTTGGCGGCCCGCATCATTTCAAGCGCTGAGTGTCGCGCTCGCGAAACAAGCAGGATACGGGCAGGCGTTCACGTTCAATACGGGAATTGCGGCGCTCCCGCTGGACGACCAATTCCAAATTCCGCGCGAATCGGCCTATTCGTTCGAAATTCTGGAGCAAAAACTCTTTTGCCGTCGTTGATGGGAATCCGCCAGAAGCGGGCGGTGTGAACGAAGCGTCTCGATGCGGCGCGCCAGCGTATTCATCCTTTCGGACGTGCGTTCGGGATCGACGCTGCTGGACCAGTGTCTGGGAGCCAACGAACAAGTGGCGTCCTTGGGTGAAGTGCATTGGCTGCGGGCCTATATGCGTCAAGATCGCGCGATTTATGATCCGATGCATCCGCTTGTATGCTCCTGCGGGCGCCCGGTGGGATTTTGCCCATTCTGGATAGAAGTGCGGGAGAGTGTGGGCAGGCCGCTGGACTCGCTGGAACTGCGTTCCAGTCTGGCTCGGCGCAGGGGTGGAATGGACGTACCCGAAATTAGCTGCGATTCGTGCCTCGCAAGCTAATTAGGTCGCGTCCGAGCCTGTACCGGCATAGGGTAGTTCAGAGTCTCTTTGGCGGAAAGCGGCTCGCGCGGGACTGCATTGCGCTGTTCGATGCCGTCGCAAAGGTATCAGGTCGCTCGTATTGCGTGGATTCGTCAAAGTCGCCATTTCGATTTCGCGCCGTGCGCATACATGATCCGGAGCGAACACAGGCGATCGTGATGGCGAGGGATTACCGGGCTGTCGTACATTCGAAGATGCGGCGGGGCGAGTCACTCGAGTCCGCTGCGGCCGGGTGGCATCGTGCCATGAACCAGATTGAAGACCTGACTTGCGACTTGCCTTCGAGCGTCGTGCTGACGGCTCAAGTATGAGAGCATTCTGCGAAAATCCCGAGCGCGAGTTGCGGCGGATCTGCGATTTCATGAGACTCGAGTTTTCGGAACGGATGCTCGAGCGACCGATCGGTGACACGCACCACATCGGCGGCAGTCCGTCAAAGTTCGATTCGAGGCGCAACTTGATCAGACTTGACCGGTCGCATGAAGGGGCTTTCAGCGAGGCAGAGCTCTCACGTATGCGCTTGATCGTCGCCGTCTCTGCGAAACGCTGGGCCTATTGATCGGCGCGCAAAAAAGGCGAGGCACGGATTCCGAGGCGCTTGTAGACAGCCCGCCACATTGTGAGGTTCCAGAAGATTAATGTGAATGCAGTCGCAACGGCAGCGCCGTTCATCCCCCAGATAGGTGTAAGACCGAAACTTAGCGCCAGATTTAGGAAAGCTGCAACCAGGAGGATACGAGTCGTCTCGCGCTCGTGGCCAGTCATGTTGAGCAGCGAACTGACCGATCCCGTCGCCGCATTCACAAGCTGTCCGACCGACAGGATTACAAGCGGGACATAAGCAGCCTCGTAATGCGCTCCGTAGAGGAAGCGGATCAGGTAGGGGCCCAGCAGTACGATTGCGAGCACGGACGGTAGCTGCAACCGCAAGAATAGCTTGCGAACTGCGTGTAATCATGATTTGCAGCCGCTTCATGTCGCCTGTTGCATAAAGATGCGCGATATGTGGTCCCTGAATCGCGTTTACGGCCGCCTGGCTGAAGATAATCGTGGCGGCCATCTGGACAGCAACCCGATACACTCCAACTTCGGCGTCCTCGCGGAAGAGGCCGAGCGCGATTACGTCCGTGCGGCCATTGATGAGCAGCAGGGTGGCCGACAAACCGAAAGGGATGCTGCTGCGAATCCAGTCTCGTGTCCGAAACTGTGGTTCTGCGGTCGTTGCCTCAATTGGGCGGCGGCGGATGAAGGCAGAGAGCCCCCAGGCAAAAGCAATCGTCGTGGCAGCGAGTTGCCCGATCATTACCGCCGGCGGCGTCAGGTATTCGCGGCCAAACGCCAGGATGATAAGGATCGCGACCACGAGCCCGCCCGGGCGGATAACGCGCTCCGGTAGCTGCCCCAGCACCACGAGTCGCAGGCCGCGCAACATGGCGCCCCTTAGGGCGCCGAGTGACATGAGGGGAATCAATGGCAGCGCGAGCCACATGCATTGCCGCTTGACCGGTTCGATGTTATGGCCGAAAAACAGGAGCGCAATCGCCGCACCGATCATCAGGATGGCGCTGATAAGCCCGATGCCCTGGTGCGCGTGGATCGTGAACCCGCGCATGTAGCCCCAGTCCTTGCGGGCGCTCGCGACCGCGATTTCGCGAACCGCAAGCCCTGGAATGCCCAGCGCCGACGGGATCGTGAAGAAGGCGACGAGGGCCATCACGAAGGAATAGGTGCCATAGCCCTGCGGCCCGAGGAACCGGGCAAGCAGGAGCGAGGTAATGAATCCGAAGCCGGCGAAGGCAAGCCTCAGCCCGGTTGTGCCCAGCACACCCTTGATGAGGCCGCGCCCAGATTGCCGTGACGCGCAAGGCGCGCGTCAATGCGCTCCATGATCCGCTTCGCGTCAACCATGAACGGGCACGACAGGGTATTTCGACAGGTGCAGAGAGCGTTCGCGTGCGCCGTTCGGGGGGCGCTATCGCGGACTTCACGCTACTTCACGATGACCAGCACAACAATTGCGACCACCGTGATGCCGGCGGCTAACGCGAAGTCGATGAACTTTTTGCGACGCGCTTCCATGAGGTTCTGCATCGGCGGAATGTGTGCAAATGGCTGGGCTCCTGCGATCGAAGCGACGTCGGCACTGCCGCGGATCGTCGTATCAGACGCGTTCAGCATGAAGGCTGTGCCGACGCCCGCGGCGAGTGCGAGCACGAATCCCAGGAACATGAGCGCCACGCGGTCGGGCTCGATCGGGCTGTCCGGCATGCGCGCCGGATTGATCAGGATGTAGGACTCCGTAGCCGGGGAGCCTGCTGCCTTGCTGCGCATTTCGGCATTTGCTTGCTGGGCACGAAGTTGCTCGTACTGCGTCTTGATGACTTCGTAGTCGCGCACCAGCTCCTGGTATTGCTCCTCGGACCGCGGCGAGAGCGTCACGGCGCCCTGGATTGCGTTGAGCTGGGCGTAGACCTGCGCGCGGCGCGCGGAGAGCCCGCTGATATCGACGCCGGCCGCGTTCGACTGGCTTTCGAGTTGGATGTAGGTCGGATTCGTGGCGGGCTTGGCCGTGCCTCTGGCGGAATCCTGGCTCAAGGTAGCGATCTCCCGCCGCAGGCGGCGCACGTCGGGGTGGTCCTCGCTGTACTTGGCGAGCGCCGCGACCAGTTCCGCCTGCGCCTGTGCGAGCCGGTCCGCCGCCCCGACGATCACCTGGCCGTTGGAATCGACGGTCGGCGCATCGCGCGGCGTGTCGCGCAACTGCGCGTCGAGCAGGTCCTTGCGGGCACGCGCATTACGAAGGTCTGAATCGACCTGCGCAAGTTCGCGTTCGAGCGACATCGCGCGGTCCTGGTTGCGCACCCTGTCATCGGGCAGGCCGCCCGGATTCTTCTCGCGGAATTCGGCGAGCTTCGCCTCGCGCAGGCGCAGTTCCTGCGCCAGTCGCTCGGATTCCGTGCTGGCAAATTGAATCGTGCGCTGGGCATCCTCGCGCGCGCGCGTCGCGCTGGACGCTACGAACAGGTCCGCGAGCTTGTTCGCGACCTTGGTGGCGGTCGCCGGGTCGGAGTCCTGGAACCCGACGTCGAAGGCGTAGGTCAGCTCGGCCGAGCGCATGGTCCGCGGGTCGATCACGCCTGTGACCTGCGGTGTGATTGACACGTTGCTGTTGAACAGCGCGAGCTGGGTTTCGTCGGGCGCATTGCCGTCCAGCCCGTACAGGTTGTATTCCTTCATCATGGCCACGACATTGTCGTCACTGAGGACGATCTGGCGCGTGCGCTGCAGTCGCTGCTCTACGTATTCGCGCGTGCCGGCGCCGCCCGCGAGGTCAACGGTGGCCTCGAGCTGCTCGATCATCATCGTGGCCTTGGATTCGTAGACGGCCGGCAGCAGGAACACGAAGCAGGTCATGGCGAGCAGGACGCTGAACGCGGCGATCGCCGCGGGCCGCGAACGCTTCCTCAGGATCTTGAGGAAATCGAGAAATGTCTGGTCTTCCACTCTCATGTGCCACTCCGGCCGGCGGTTACCGGCTGTCCTTGCCTGAAGCTCAACACCGAATCGATCTGGTAGTCACGGACCTGCCGGGCGTGCGTAAAAATGATGAGTTCCCCGAGCAGGCCGAGCGCGATGAGCTGCAGTCCCAGCACCACCAGCAGCGACGAAAGCAGCAGCGCGGGCCTCTCGGTCAATCCCTGGCCGAAATACAGCCGGTCGAAGACGAGCCAGATGACGACCAGCGCCCCGATCCCGAACAGCGTGACGCCTATCATGCCGAAAAACCGCAGCGGTTTCTTGGTGAAGCGCACCAGGAAAAAGATGGTGAATATGTCCAAGAAGCCCCGGGCATACACCCGCGGTTCGTAATGACCCTCGTGACGGTCCTTCGGCGACTGGTGCAGGTCGACCTCGCAGACCTTGAAGCCCTTGCGGTCGGCGAGGACGGGCAGGAAACGGTCCTGGTCACCGTAGAGCTGGATTTCCTCGAGCACGCGCCGGTGAAAGGCGCGCGCGCCGCAGCCGAGGTCGTGGTAGCGAAGGCCGGTCACGGCCGCGAGCAGGCCGTGGAAAGCGCCGCGGCGCATGCGTTCGAACAGTCCCCCCGCGCGCGGCCAGCGGCGCGCGATCGCGAGGTCGCTCTTCTCCAGCGCAGCCACAAGCATCGGCAACTCCGATGCTTCGACCTGGAAATAGGCGGGCAGGGTGACGATCACCTGGCCCGTCGCCTGCTCGAATCCCGCCATGATGGCAGTCGCTTCGCCGAAGGTGCGCGTGAGGCTGACGACCGTGACGCGATTCGGACCGGCGGACAGCGTCTTGAGCCCGGCGGCGAACTTTTCGTTCGGGCCGTCCAGCACGAAGATCATCTCGTAGTCGCAGCCGAGCGCTTCGAGGCCGGCACGGTATTCGGCGAAAATCTCCGCGGGGTCGGCCTGGCGGCGGCCCACCGGTACGATCAGTGAAACATCGACAGGTTCGGCTAGCTCATTCATTCGGTTGGCTGCTCCAGACAGTGCCGGTCAGGCGCGAGAAATCCTGGTCGCGAATGTCGCCGGCGCGATAGATCAGTTCGCCGAGGATGCCGCCGCAGACCAGGATGAAGGCCGAGGTGATCAGCAGCACGCCGGTCCCGGCGACCGGGAGCGACATGCCGGCGTCGGTGGCGGCCCAGCGCCAGAGCGCATAGACGAGCGCCAGCGTCCCGACCAGGGCGAGCGGCGTCGCCAGCATGCTGAACCAGAGCAGCGGGCGCGCGGTGAAGGAGGAGACGGTCTTGATCACCATGAGGTCCAGCAGCACCTTGTAGATGCGCGAGAGGCCGTACTTGGACGCGCCGAACTGGCGCGCGTGGTGACGAACCTTGATCTCGGCGATGCGTGGTCCGGCGATGGAGGCCATGGCCGGGATGAAGCGGTGCATCTCGGAGTAAAGCGGGATCGCCTTGATCAGCGCGCCGCGATAGGCCTTCAGCGAGCAGCCATTGTCCTTGATCGGCACGCCGGTGACCTTGCCGATCAGCCAGTTCGCGATCTTCGAGGGGATCTTGCGCGAGACCAGCTTGTCCTGGCGGTTGAAGCGCCAGCCGACCACGATGTCGTAGCCTTCGTCGATCTTGGCGAGGAAGTGCTCGATGTCGCGCGGGTCGTTCTGCAGGTCGCCGTCCATGGTCACCAGCACGCGGCCGAAGGCCTGCTCGATGCCGGCGGCCATGGCCGGCGTCTGGCCGTAGTTGCGGCGGAACTTCACCACGCGCACGCGCTCGTCGCCGCGGGCGATGCCGGTCGCGACCTCGAGCGTGCGGTCGCGGCTGCCGTCGTCCACGAACACCATCTCGAAGGCGATGCCGAGCGGCTCGACCGCCGCAACGATCGCCTGGTGCATGGCCGCGATGCTTTCCTCCTCGTTGTAGAAGGGTACGATCACGGACAGGTCGGGCTGGGATGTCATACGCTTCCATTTTCGCAGCCCGGGGGCTGCAATCGGTGGGTCTTATGTCACGAATCCGCGCCCTGCGGCACAGACCCCTACCGGAAAAGGACGACCGATCAATAAGTTAAAAGTTGCGGTCGTCGCCGCCTGTCCTTTCCCAGTCCCCCGTGGCACCCCGGTCCGCATCCTGCGGCTGGCGGAAGCCGTGGCGGATCGCGGGCACGAGGTCCACGTGGCGACCTACCACCTGGGCGACGGCCGGGTGGCGCCCAACGTCCGGGTGCATCGGATCGGGGATATAGCGTCCTACCGCAAGCTGGGACCGGGTCCGACGCTTCGGAAGCTGGTCCGGGTCGACCCAGCCCTGACGGCCCTGCTGCGCCGCCTGCAGCGGCAGGAGCGCTTCGACGTCATCCATGCCCATCATTTCGAGGGGGTCCTGGTCGGGGCGGCCGCGCGGGTCGGTTTCAAGGTCCCGCTGGTGTTTGACGCCCATACGCTCCTGACGTCGGAGCTGCCGTATTACTCGATCGGGTTGCCGATGGTCGCCAAGGCCACGCTAGGCCGCTGGGGAGACTGGGCCTTCCCGCGCCTGGCCGATCACACGGTGTGCGTGACCGAGGCGATCCGGGGCAAGCTGGTCGGGCAGGGCGGGCTCGATCCCGCCCGGGTCTCGGTGGTCGCAAACGGGACGGAGGTCGATCACTTCGACCCGGCGCGGGTCGGCCCAGTCCCCAGGCGACCGGGCCGGACCCTGGTATTCACGGGGAACCTGGCCGGGTACCAGGGCATCGACCTGATGCTGAAGGCGTTCAGCCTCGTGGCGCCGCGGGTGGCCGACGCGCGGCTGCTCATTGCGAGCGATTCACGGTTCGAGGCTTACGAAGCGCTGGCCCGCGAGCTCGGGATCCGCGACCGCATCGACCTCGAGCCTTCGCCGCCCTTCGACAGCCTGCCGAGGCTGCTCCTGAGCGCCGACATTGCGCTCAATCCGCGCGAGAACGCCGACGGCGTCCCGGTCAAGCTGCTGAATTACATGGCGGCCGCGCTGCCGGCGGTTTCCTTCGCCGGTTCCGCGCCGGGCGTCACCCACGGCCTGAACGGCTGGCTTGCCGACAGCGGCAATGTCGAGGCGTTTGCCGACGGCGTAGTCGCTCTCCTACAGGATCCTGCGCGCGCAGCCGCCATGGGGCGGGCGGCGCGGGATTATGTCGTGGAGAACGCGAGCTGGCCGAAGGCCGCGGAGCAGTGCGAGCGGCTCTACGCGTCGCTGCGCGCGGGCATGACATAAAAAGTTTCATCGAACTGTCGGCACGATGCCGCTAAGATGGCGGCAGGCACACAGTGAGGTGTGGCCGATGGCGTTCAACATTTCAGACTGGCTGCTGCGTCGACGGATCGATGCACAGGTGCGCACATCCGGACGACCGGTCGAGCACCGCCGAATCGGAAATCCGTACCACGCGGTCAGCGTCGAGACCGCACTTCGCTGCTGCGAGGCGGCGCGCGAGGCCGAAGGCCAGCGCTTCCTCTCCTCGAGCGCGCCCATGCTGCCGCTTGACGGCTGCACCGAGACGAAATGCCGGTGCCGCTATGTGCACCATGACGACCGCCGCGCCCGGCGCGACCGCCGCGTGCAGTTCCCGAACCCGCATGCGCTGCGAAACGGCGATCGCCGCGCGGGCGGCGGGCGACGCATCACCGACTGACCGGGTCATTCGGCGTTATGATCGATCCAGTCAGAGTCGCCGAAGCACTGGTCCCGATCTTCATCCTGTCGCTGCCGCGGTCCGGCTCGACACTCCTGCAGCGCATCCTGGCGACGCACCCGGAGGTTGCCACGGCCTCGGAGCCGTGGATCCTGCTGCCCTTCCTGTACACGCTGAAGCGCGAGGGCGTGTACGCGGAATACAGCCACCGCAAGTCGTTCCAGGCGATCGAGGACTTCTCGTCCACCTTGCCCGGCGGGGACGACGACTACCGGGATGCGGTCAAAGACCTCGCGCTGCGCCTGTACCGGGACAGTGCCGGCTCGGACGCCCGTTTCTTCGTGGACAAGACGCCGCGCTATCACGCGATTTCGCCGGACATCGTGCGCGCGTTCGGGGATGCGCGCTTCATCGTCCTCTGGCGCAACCCGCTCGCCATCATCGCCTCGATGATCGAGACCTGGGGCAAGGGGCGCTGGAATATCTATGAATTCGAGTTCGACCTGTTCGACGGACTGGAAGGCCTGATCGAGGCGCATCGACTGGCGGGCGACCGCGCGATCTCGCTCCGCTTCCGGGACCTGGTGGCGGAATCGCCGGGGGTGCTCGCGCAGGTTTTCGACTATCTCGGCCTGCAGATGGCCGACGCCCGTCCGGAAGCACAGCAGGACGTGCCGCTTGCGGGCCGGATGGGCGACCACAAGGGCGTGCAGGCGTACCGGGACCTCAGCACCGAGCCGCGCGCCAAGTGGACCCGCACGCTCGCGAGCCCGCTGCGCAAGCGTTGGTGCCGGCGATACCTGCGATGGATCGGCCGGGAACGGCTCGCGCTCATGGGCTTCGATCTCGATGTGCTGCTGCGCGAGCTCGCCGAGGCGCCGGTGTCGTGGCGAACCGTGCCCTCGGACGCCTGGCGCATGGTGTTTGGGCGCCTGGTCCGGGTGTTCGAGCCCTGGATCGTGCGCGACAAGATCGCGCGCTACCGCGACGGCACGCGCGCCCGCGTGCACGCCTGACTTGGCTATTCAGGTGTAGCCGAAAAGCGTCAGCCATTTGTTGCCGCGCGCGTGGACTTTTTCGCGGATGTCGTCGGGAAATTGCTTCCACCTGCCGATGGAAGCAGGCTTTTCTACGATTTGTGAGATCGCGCGCGCGTCGACGCATGTGCGCGAAGCAAATTCGAGTAATTCGCGAGCTTTTCGCTCGGGATAGAAGCAGAGTTCCTCCAAGCGCATCTGTAAATATCGGTCTTGCATGTGCTGGAGACCGTAGTCCATCGACCGCTGGTTTGAACGGCCCCAAAATAGAATCATCTTTTCCTCGTCAGAAAGCGTTCGCTCCTGCTCGGACAGGAAAGCATCAGCAAGCCGATTCTTGGCTACAAACTTGTTGCCAAGCGAAATGTCACGGCCGTCCCGCACGACATGGACAAACTTCATGCCTGGAAACAATTCGTCCAAGAAAGGCAGGAGCAACATCGTCCTGGGATTCTTGAAGCCCCAGGGTCGATTCCGGTATGGAAAATACATGCGCAGGCGTGTGGAGAATTCCCTTCGCATTCGGCCGAGATCCGCGACTGTCATGCCGCCGGCGATGTACGACGGAACCCAGCGGCTGAGCAGGTTGATGATCTTGAGGTCTTCGCTGTTTGGCCACTTGGTGACACTTCGCAGCCCGGTGAATACGCCACCGCGCGTCAGGATCTGGTTGAACACGCGCGTGCCCGAGTGGCCGCTGCCGCCGATGATGATTGGGCTGAATAATGCCATGTTTTATAGACTCGCCCGAGTCGCGGCTTTAGCCATCGGCTGCCACAAATTCTTCGCTCAAGTGGCTGACGGCACTGTGACGCAGCCCACGATGTTACATGCAATTCGCGGCAGCATATGTTCAGCCGCGAAACCCAGCGATGGATGCCCGGTTGAACAAGTGGAGGAGACTGACAACTGGTGAATGCGGCGCGCGCCGGCGGGTGCGTCGAGGCCCTGACAGCGGAGCTTGAATTCCTCGGACTGCAGCCCGTGGCGGGCGAGGAGCTTGTAGAAGTCGGTGCGGTTGCGGCCGGCGAGCTTGGCCGCCTGGGTCACGTTGCCGCGCGTGATCTGCAGCAGCTGCACCAGGTAGTTGCGCATGAACTCGTCGCGCGCCTCGTCGAAGGTCGAGACCTGCGGCGCGGTGCCGGTGCCGAGCGCGCGCTGCACCAGCTCGGCGCTGATCACGGGCCCGGTCGCGAGCGAGGCGGCGTGCTGCAGCAGCGTCGCCAGCTGGCGGACGTTGCCGGGCCATTCGCCGACCATCAGCAGTTCGACCGCCTCCGGGGCCAGCACGTGGCGCTTGCCGCTGGTGCGCGCGAGCTCGTCCATGAAGTGGGCGGCGAGCAGCGGCACGTCGTCGCGCCGCTGCGAGAGCGGCGGCAGGTCGATGCGGCTGACGCTCAGGCGGTAGTAGAGATCCTCGCGAAACCTGCCGCGCTGGATCAGGTCCGGGAGGTTGCGCGCGGTGGTCGAGATGATGCGCGCCGGCTCCTTGTCCTGCAGGCTGTTGAGCGCGATCTGCAGCTCCGGCGCCAGGTCGCCGACCTCGTCGAGCAGCACGGTGCCGGCGGGCGCGTCGGTTGGCTTGGGCGGGTCGTCCGGCTCGCCGCGGCCGTCGAGCACCGCCTCGAGTGCCTCTTGCGTAGCCGTGACGCAAGCGAGCGTCAGGAAGCGCCCGCCGCGCCGCCCGCTCGCCTGGTGGATCGCGCGCGCAAGCTGGGCCTTGCCGGTGCCCGGCTGGCCCGTGATCAGGAGCGGCGCGTCGGAACCGGCCGCCATCAAGGCTTGCGACAGGCGCTCTTCCATGACGGGATTGCGCGTGATGATGCCCGCGCGCCAGTCTTCGGTGACGCTCGCGAATCCGGAGACCTTGAGCGCCGCGCCGATCTGCTCGAGCAGCTGCTCCTTCTCGACCGGCTTGGTCAGGAAGGCGAAGGCGCCGCTCTTGGTCGCGGTGACGGCGTCCGGGATGGTGCCGTGCGCGGTCAGCAGGATCACCGGCAGCGCAGGATAGCGCCCCTGCAGGTCCTTCAGCAGCGAGATGCCGTCCTTGTCTTTCATGCGCAGGTCCGTGACCAGCACGTCCGGCACGAAGCGCGGCACGGTGGTCAGCGCCTGGCTCGCGTTCTCGCAGGCGGCGACCTCGAAGCCCTCGGAGCGCAGGCGGATCGTGATCAGGCGCAGCAGGCCCGGGTCGTCGTCGACCAGCACGATGCGGGCGCGGCGGCCGAGCGGCGTCTTCACGGGCGCGGCTCCGGCGTGCCGCCCTCGAGCGTCGCGATCGCCGCGAGCTTCGCCTCGGCGCGCTCGAGCTCGCGCCGCAGGCGGTCCTTTTCGGTAGTTTCCGCCTGCAGCTTGCGGTTCAGCTCGGCGATGCGGTTGTCGTCCTCGGCGGTGCTGCCGCTGCGCAGCACGTCGTTTTCGCGCGTCAGCGCGAGGCGCGCGTCGAGGTCCCGCACCATCAGGTCGGCGAGCGCCTGCTCGGACGGCAGCATCGTCTCCGGGGTCGCAAGCGCCTCCCCGAGCAGGGCGCGCGCGCCGGCCGGGTCGCTGGCCGCGTGGCCGGGGACGGACAGCACGAAGGCATAGCGCAGGCGCTTCTGCGTCGACGGGTCGGCGAGGTAGGCGGTGCGCGTGGACGCGACGATCTCGGCCTGTTCGGCGGCGCCGCCGCGGCCGAGCCGGTCGAGCGTGGCGAGATAGGCGGCGACGATCTGGCCGTCGTCGGTGGCGGTGCTTGGCGCCGTGTCTCGTTTCTTGTGCAGGCCCGACCAGTCGTCGACGCTGCTGCAACCCGCGGCCAGGCCCGCGGCGACCAGCAGCGCAACGATCGCGTTACGCAGCATGGGCAGCCTCCCGCCGGGGCGCGGCCGGCAGCCGGATGCGCAGGTGCGCCCCGGGGTATTGGCCGGTGACGATCTCGACCTGGCCGCCATGCGCCTCGACGAATTCGCGCACGACCGACAGGCCGATGCCGGTGCCCTTGAGCGGCCCGCCCTGGGGCGCGTTGCCGGAGTAGAAGGCGTCGAACACCTTGTCGCGCTCGTCCGGCGAGATGCCCGGCCCGGTATCCGCGAAGTCGATCACGGTGGTCGCGCCGTCCGGGTAGGCGTGCAGGTGGATGGTGCCGCCGCGCGGGGTGAACTTGAGCGCGTTCGAGAGCAGGTTCTCGAGCACCAGCTTGAGCTTGGGCCGGTCGGCGACGAGGTGCATGTCGGCGACGTGCAGGTCGAGCGCGAGGTTCCGCGCCGCCATGGCCAGGCGCTGGCTGTCGACCACGGTGCCGACCAGCGAGCTCAGGCGGAAGGAGGTGAGCTCGACACTGCTCGCGCGCGACTTCCAGGCGCTGTAGGACAGCAGGTTCTCGATCAGCTGCTGCAGGCGCAGCGCATTCTCGCGCAGGATCGCGGCGACCTCGCGCTGGTTCTCGTCGATCGGGCCGACCGCGCCGTCGAGCAGCAGGTCGGTGCCTTCGCGGATGTTGGCGAGCGGGGTCTTGAGCTCGTGCGACATGTGGCGCAGGAAGCGGTTGCGCTCGAGCGCGATGTCGAGCAGGCGGGTGCGCAGCCATTCGAGCTGGCGGCCGAGGGCAGCGAGGTCCGCCGGACCGCTGATCGCGATCGCCTGCGAGAAGGCGCCGCGGCCGAGGTCGCTGATCGCGCGGTCGATGGCGCGCAGCGGGCGCAGCACGAAGAACCAGAAGATGCCGGCGATGCCGAGCGCGGCCGGGACCAGGGCGATGAGCGCCCACAGCAGGCCCTGCTGGGTCGCGCGCGCGTCGCGCTCGACCGCATTCAGGCGGCCGTCGATGTCGAGGCGGGCGCGCTGGGCCAGGTGGTCGGCCTCGATCGACAGGGCGCTGAACTGGTTGAAGGTTGCGCCGGGGGCGCCGGACGGCACGCCGCCCACGACCGCGGTCGCGGCGGTCTCGCCGGCCAGGCGCACGGCGGCGATGTCGGGCTCCGGCACGTAATCGGCGAGCTTGTCGAGCGTGCGGTTGAAGGCTTCGTACTTCACCCGGAATCCCTGCGCGACCTGCTTGTCGCCGAGGATGTTGTAGACGTCGGCCGCGCGTTCCATGACGGCGATGTCACGGAACAGGGTCTGGGTATGCTGGGTGAGGGTGATGCTGTCGCGGACGAGCACGTTGCCGGTGCGCGACAGCTCGCGCAGCTGCAGGCCGCCGTAGACGAGCGCGGCGGTCAGCGGCAGGACGATCAGCAGCAGCGCCGCCGACAGCAGCCCGCTCAGCGACTGTGGGCGGATCCGGGTCATGCGCCTATGGTAACCGTCACGCCATCGGTTGGCGCAGCAGCCTCTTTTCCCAGGCGAGGGCGCTCGCCACGATGCCGGCCAGGTCCTGGTGCCGGGGCGCCCAGGCGAGGGTCTCACGGATGCGGCGGGCCGCGGCGATGAGCTGCGGCGGGTCGCCGGCTCGGCGTCCCGATTCGGCCACCGCGAGCCGGCTGCCGGAAACGCGCGCGACCTCGTCGAGCACCTGGCGCACGCTGAAGCCCTGGCCGTAACCGCAGTTGAGGACGGTCGAGCCGCCGCCGCCGCGCAGGTAGTCGAGCGCCTGCAGGTGGGCCGCGGCGAGGTCCTCGACGTGGATGTAGTCGCGCACGCAGGTTCCGTCGGGCGTCGCGTAGTCGGTGCCGAAGATCGACACTTCCCGGCGCTTGCCGACCACGTGCTCGCAGGCGACCTTGATCAGGTGGGTGGCCTCGGGGGTCGACTGGCCGATGCGCCCGCCGGGATCGGCGCCCGCCACGTTGAAGTAGCGCAGCGCCACGTAGCGCAGCGGCGTCGCCGCGGCGACGTCGCGCAGCATGTACTCGCTCATGAGCTTCGACCAGCCGTAGGGATTGATCGGCACGGTCGGCGTGGTCTCGTCCGCGATCCCGCCCTCCGGGATGCCGTAGACCGCGGCGGTGGAGGAGAACACGAACTGCCGCACGCCGGCGGCGACGGCGCACTCGAGCAGCGTGCGCGTGTTGGCGGTGTTGTTGCGGTAGTACTTGAGCGGGTTGGCAACCGACTCCGGCACCTGGATGTGCGCCGCGAAGTGCATGACGGTGTCGACGGCGTGTTCCTTCAGGACGCGCGCGACGAGGGCGGCATCGCCGGTGTCGCCCTGCACGAACTCGCCGTGCAGGACCGCGCCGCGGTAGCCGGTCGAGAGGTTGTCGAGCGTGACCAGCTTTTCGCCGCGCTCGCCGAGCTGGCGCGCGACGTGGCTGCCGATGTAGCCGGCGCCGCCCGTGACGAGGATGGTAGTCATCGAGGCTCCACGATATCGTGCCGGCATGATAGCAACGGCCGATCAGGCCCCGTTTGCGAACCTGTCACCAGATTTGATCGCGGATGCCGTGGAAGCCGCGGGTTTTCCGGGCGACGGGCGCATCCTCGCGCTCGGCAGCTACGAAAACCGCGTGTTCCAGGTGGGCATCGAGGACGGCGAGCCGGTGGTCGTGAAGTTCTACCGGCCGGGGCGCTGGAGCGATGCCGCGATCGCGGAGGAGCACGCTTTCGCGCGCGAGCTCGCGGCGGCGGAGATCCCGGTGATCGCGCCGTTCGAATTGCCGGGCGGCGGCGAGCTGGGAGACGGGCCGGTCGCGACCTACGGCGGGTTTCGCTTTGCCGTGTATCCACGGCGGGGCGGCCAATGGCCGGAGCTCGGCACGGAAGACGACCGCCAGTGGATCGGGCGCTTCCTCGGGCGGATTCACGCGGTGGGCGCGGCCCGCCGCTTCGAGCACCGGCCGCGGCTGTCGGTCGCGGCGATGGGGCGGGAGTCGGCGGAGTACCTGCTGGCGGGCGCGGGGATGGCGGATTACATCGCCCGTCGCTATGAGCAGGTGACGGCGGAGTTGCTCGAGCTCGTCGAGGCGCGGTTCGCCGCGGCCGGGACGCTGCGGACCCTGCGCATCCACGGCGATTGCCACCGCAACAACGTGCTGTGGACCGACGCGGGGCCGCATTTCGTGGATCTCGACGACTGCATGACCGGGCCGGCGATCCAGGACCTCTGGATGCTGCTCGCGGGCAGCCCGGCGGAAATGCGCACGCAGCTCGCCGACATCCTCGAGGGCTACTCGCAGTTCGCCGATTTCGACCCGATCGAGGCGACGTTGATCGAGTCGCTGCGGGCGCTGCGGATGGTGCACTACGCGGCCTGGCTGGCGCGCCGGTGGCACGATCCGGCATTCCCGCGGGCATTTCCCTGGTTCGGGGAAGCGAGGTATTGGGAGAACCACGTGGCGGAGCTCGAGGAGCAGCTCGGCGCGCTGTCCTCAGAAGACTACTGAATCAATTGGTTACGTCGCTATCCTGACGTAGCTTCAAGGTCGCCCAAAGCGTACAATGCGCGACCTTTTTTCAAAGGGGACAGTCACCTTTAAAGGTGACTGTCCCCTTTTAGCAAGTACATGATTCAGAACCTCCGCAACATCGCGATCATCGCGCACGTCGACCACGGCAAGACGACGCTCGTGGACAAGCTGTTGCGCCAGTCGGGGACGCTCGACCTGCGCAAGCCGGTCACCGACCGGGTGATGGATTCGAATGCGCTCGAGCGCGAGCGCGGCATCACGATCCTTGCGAAGAACACGGCGATCCAGTGGCGCGAATACCGGATCAACATCGTCGACACGCCCGGCCACGCGGACTTCGGCGGCGAGGTCGAGCGCGTGCTGTCGATGGTGGACTGCGTGCTGCTGCTGGTCGATGCCGTGGACGGGCCGATGCCGCAGACGCGCTTCGTGACGCAGAAGGCTTTTGCCCACGGCCTCGCGCCGATCGTGGTCGTCAACAAGGTCGACCGCCCCGAAGCGCGGCCCGATTGGGTCGTGAGCCGCACGTTTGACCTGTTCGATCGCCTGGGGGCGAGCGAGCAGCAGCTCGATTTCCCGGTGGTATATACCTCGGCGCTGCGCGGCGTCGCCGGCCTCGCGCCGGACGCGATGGGCGAGGACATGACCGCGCTGTTCGAGACCATCGTTGCGCGCTGCCCGGCGCCGGACGTGGACGTCGACGGGCCGTTGCAGCTGCAGGTGAGCCAGCTCGACTACTCGAACTACGTCGGCTCGATCGGCATCGGCCGAATCCGCCGCGGGACGCTCAGACGCGCCATGCCGGTCGCCGTGATCGACCGCGAAGGGAAAGTGCGCCAGGAGCGCATCGGCCAGGTGTTCGGCTTCATGGGCCTCGAACGCGTCGAGGTCGAGCAGGCCCGGGCCGGGGACATCGTCGCGTTTTCGGGCCTCGAGGCGCCGAAGATCTCCGACACGATCTGCGACCCGGACACGGTCGAGGCACTGCCTGCCCTGGTTGTCGACGAGCCGACGATCAGCATGACCTTCGAGACCAACAACTCCCCGCTTTTCGGCCAGGAGGGGAAGTTCGTCACCAGCCGCCAGGTGCGCGAGCGGCTGCTGCGCGAGACGCTCTCGAACGTGGCGCTGCGGGTCGAGGAGACCGATGACCCGGACCGGTTCATGGTGTTCGGGCGCGGCGAGTTGCACCTCGGCATCCTGATCGAGAACATGCGCCGCGAGGGGTATGAACTTGCGGTCTCGCGGCCCCACGTGGTCGTGAAGCAGGAGGGCGGGAAGCGCCTCGAGCCCTGGGAGCAGCTCACGGTCGACGTCGAGACCAATGCCCAGGGCGCGGTCATGCAGGCGCTCGGCGAGCGGGGCGGGGAGCTCGCCGACATGGTGCCGGACGGCAAGGGCCGCGTGCGCCTCGACTACCGCATCACTTCCCGCGGGCTGATCGGCTTCCAGACCGAGTTCCGGACCATGACCAGCGGCACGGGCCTGATGTACCACGTGTTCGATGCGTTCGCGCCGATGATCGACAAGCAGCTCGCCGAGCGCGACGCCGGCGTCATGATCTCGAACGCGCGCGGCGAAGTGCTCGCCTACGCGCTCTTCAACCTGCAGGAGCGCGGGCGGTTGTTCGTCGGGCCGGGCGACGTCGTCTATGAAGGCCAGATCGTCGGCGAGTCGAGCCGCGACGGCGACATGGTGGTGAACCCGCTGAAGGGCAAGAAGCTCACCAACATCCGCACGCAGAGCAAGGACGAAAACGTGCTGCTGACACCGCCGATCCGGATGTCGCTCGAACAGGCGATGGAATTCATCGCCGACGACGAGCTGGTCGAAGTGACGCCGAAGAACATCCGCATCCGCAAGCGGCACCTGACCGAAGGCGCGCGCAAACGCGCCGAGCGCGTCGCATAAACGGAGGGGACGGACCCCTTCATATTCGCGAAGGGGACGGACCCCTTCATATTCGGGCGGCTATTTCTTTCGCTGGCCTCCATGGGCCCGAAATTGCAGGTCGCACCCGGCAGACCTTTCGAGTTCGGCGATGAATTCGTCTGAGCCGCAGGGCAGGTTTCTGCGGCCATTGCGCCGCAACAGGTCGCGGCAATCCTTGGCAACGCCTTGGGAAAGCCAGCTTGACCAGTTGGCGATACCCGCCAGCGCGCGCGACAGCTGCCTGGACTCGAGCAGGGGATCCGCGCGCAGTCCGCAATGTGCGGCCGCGCTGGACCAGGCGTAGTCCTCGGCCTTCGAGACCAGGCGTCCGCTGACGGGATTCCGCTCGACGTAGCGGATCGCATTGACGAAGTAGCGGGCGTCCAGCGGCGACGAGAAATAGCGGCCCTGCCAGAGATGCCCGGTGGTGTCTCTCATCCGGTTGATGCGTTGCGCGTACTGGCTATGCACAGCCCGCATGGCGCGATGCATTCCGTCGGGACTCGAAGGCACGACGACAAGATGCACGTGGTTCGGCATCAGGCAGTACGCGAAGATCGCCAGATTCTGGCGTCGCGCATGGGCATGCAGGAGGCATAAGTACGCCTCGGGATCGCCATTGCCGAAGAAGACGCGCTCACGGTGATTGCCACGCTGCGTAACGTGATGAGGAACGCCCGGGAAGACGATTCGCGCGCGCCTTGGCACCATCTGACGGTATCGGGAACGCCGCTGCGGCAATGGCGGCTTAACTTCTCGATAGTGCGAATATGAAGGGGTCCGTCCCCTTCGCGAATATGAAGGGGTCCGTCCCCTCCGAGGAGCGAATACCGCGCGTTTCGTCACGGGTCTGGCGCAGTCGAACCGCGAACGGGGTCACGTTCGCCCCCGGGGGCATCCCCTAGCATCACGATATTACGTCGCATCCCGTGGGTGCGGCGTGCTGCTGCTTGGGGCCAGGGTGAGCACGAAAAATCCGGGCAATGTCGTGATGTTGAAGCCGTCCGCGGGAGCGGGCTCGGCTTCGCTGACCCTGCCGCAACTGCCGGTTCTGCCGGCCGCACCCGCCCGCAAGAGCAGCATCCATCCGCTGCTCGAGGAGCAGCTGCTCGAGTCCGCCGACACGGCCGGCAAGATGCAGCTCAAGAAGCTCGTCGACATCGTCAGCCGCCAGTACGAACTCTACGAGTCCGACCGCAGCAGCCTCGAGACCGTGATGCGCCTTGCCTCAGACGAGGCCACCGCGATGTCCGAACGCCTCGAGCGCGAGAGCGTTGCCCGGCTCCAGGCCATCCTCGACCACGTCAAGGACGGCATCATCTCGGTGGACCACCTGGGCCGCATCGAGAGCATGAATCGCACCGCCGAGCGCTTCTTCGGCGTGCGCCAGTCGGACGTGCTGACCGATCTCATCGACTCGCTGATGCCGGACATCGCCCCGCACGGCGACGTCGCGCGCGCGCTCGAGGAACTGGCGACCGCACAGGAGACGACCCACTACGACCTCGCCGCGCGCGAAGTCGTCGCGCGCCACCGCCGCGGCGAATTCATGCCGGCCGAGATCCTCGTCAGCCAGATGCAGTCGAACCATCGGCCGACGTACATCATCTGCATCCGCGACACCGCCGAGCGCTCGAAGGCCGAGGAAGCGCTGAAGGACAGCGAGGCGCGCTACCGCGTGCTGGTCGAGAACGCGCCGGAGGCGGTGGTCGTGCTCGACGTCGGCTGCGGCCGCTTCGTCGACTGCAACGAGAACGCCGCCGAGTTCTTCAGGATGCCGCGCGAGCAGCTCCTGCGCATCGGGCCGGAGCAGGTGAGTCCGCCCGAGCAGCCGGATGGACTGCCTTCGTTCGGTCCTGCGCGCGGCCACGTGGCCAAGGCGCTCGCCGGGGAGACGCCGGTGTTCGAGTGGATGCACCAGGATGCCGAGGGCAAACTGATCCCGAGCGAAGTCCGCTTCGTCAAGCTGCCGAGCTCGAGCGGCGCCCTGATCCGCGCCAGCATCATCGACATCACCGAGCGCAAGCAGACCGAGCTCATCGCCGCGGGCGAGCGCCGCGCGCTCGAGAAGATCGCGTCCAGCGAGCCGCTCGACGGCGCGTTGTCGTCTATCACCGAGGTGGTCGAGCGCGTGCTGCCGGCCGCGATCTGCTGCATCCGGCTCTACGACCCGGTGCAAAAGGTCCTGGTCCACCTCACCGGCAAGAGCCTGCCGCGCGAGTACGTGGCGCTCATGGACAATTACCCGGCCGAGATCCGCTTCGGCTCCTGCGCCGCCGCGGTCGCGCTGCAGCGGCAGATCGTCGTGCCGGACATCTCGAAGGACGCGCTCTGGGAGCACCGCAAGGACGCCGCGCTGCGAGCCGGCCTGCACGCCTGCTGGTCGACGCCGATCATGGGCGCCGACGGGCGGATCCTGGGCACTTTTGCCACCTACCTGAAGCGCACCGGCATGCCCTCGCGCCGCGACCTCGAGCTGGTCGGGCGCATGGCACAGCTCGCGCGCATCGCGATCGAGCGGCGCCGTTCCGAGGACGCGTTGCGCGAGAGCGAGGGTCGCTTCCGCGGCCTGTTCGACAACGTGGTCGAGGGCGTCTACCAGGTGACGCTCGACGGCTACCTCCTCTCCGCGAATCCCGCGTTGATCGCGATGCTGGGTTACGCCTCAATCGAAGAGTTGCGGTCGATCGGGTCCACGGACCAGCTCTACCCGGACCCGGCGAAGCGTCGCGCGCTGATCGAGCAGCTGAAATTCGAGGGCAAGCTGGTCGAGGCGGAATACGAGCTGAAGCGCCGCGACGGCACGGTGATCACGATCACCGAGAATGCCCGGCTCAATCGCGACGAGCGCGGCCAGCCGGTCGGCTTCGAGGGCACGCTGACGGACATCACCGAGCGCAAGCGCGCCGAGCAGCAGTTCTACGAGGAGAAGGAGCGGGCGGAGGTCACGCTGCAGTCGATTGCCGACGCGGTGATCACGACCGACCGCACCGGCACCGTGGACTACGTCAACCCGGTGGCGGAGAAGATGACGGGCTGGCCCGCGGACGAGGCCTGCGGGCGCAATGTCGCGGAGGTCGTCAAGCTGGTGAAGGACGGCGGGAAGGAGATCGTGGACGATCCGGTGAGCCACGCGCTCGCGAGCGGCGACCCGGTGCACCTCGCCGACCAGACCGTGCTGGTGAGCCGCCGCGGCCACGAGGTGCCGATCCAGGCGACCGTCGCTCCGATCCGCGACCGCACCGGGCAGACGGCCGGGGCCGTCATCGTCTTCAGCGACGTCAGCCGCGAGCGGCGCATGAAGCGCCTGCTGTCCTACCAGGCGGCGCACGACGCGCTCACGGGGCTGATCAACCGGCGCGAGTTCGAGAGCCGCCTCAGCACCGCGATCGAGACGGCCTACAAGGACCCGGGCGTCCGCCACGCGATGATCTACGTCGACCTCGACCAGTTCAAGGTCGTGAACGACACCTGCGGCCATCCCGCGGGCGACCAGCTGCTGCGGCAGGTCACGGGCCTGCTGCAGACGCGGGTGCGGGCCAACGACGTGCTCGCGCGCCTCGGCGGCGACGAGTTCGGCGTGCTGCTGGAGTACTGCACGCCCGACCAGGCGCTGCGCATCGCCGACACGCTGCGCCAGGCGATCCATGACCTGCGCTTCCAGTGGGGCACCAACACGATGCAGATCGGCGCGAGCATCGGCATCGTCGAGATCGACCAGAAGACCGAGAGCGTCGCGACCCTGCTCTCGGCGGCCGACATCGCCTGCTACTCGGCCAAGGACGGCGGCCGCAACCGGGTCCAGGTCTACGACCCGGCGAGTGCGTCGGCGCGCCACCGCGAGATGCGCTGGATGGCGCGCCTGACGAACGCCCGCGACGAAGGCCGTCTCGACATCATGTTCCAGCCGATCGTGCGGGTCGCGGAGTCGGCCAAGAGCCGGCCGCACTACGAGCTGCTGCTGCGCCTGCACGACGAGAACGGCGCGATCGTGCTGCCGGACGAATTCATCCCGGCGGCCGAGCGTTTCAACCTGATGCCTTCGCTCGACCGCTGGGTGATCGAAAAGGTGCTGCGCGACTACGTGCCTTCGACCCGCGACGGCGTGGAGGAGGCGGCCTTCACGGTCGCGGTGAACCTGTCGGGGACGACGCTCTCGGACCCGGGCTTCCTGGAGTTCCTGATCGACGCGCTGGAAGGCCACGAGCCGACGCCGGGCGTGCTGTGCTTCGAGGTGACGGAGACGGCCGCGATCACGAACCTCGGCCACGCGAGCTACCTGATGCGCGAGATGGCAAGCCGCGGCTGCCTCATCGCGCTCGACGATTTCGGCAGCGGCCTGTCCTCGTTCAACTACCTGCGCACCCTGCCGGTCAATTACCTGAAGATCGACGGCAATTTCGTCCAGAACGTCGCGAGCGACCCGGTCGATCGCAGCATGGTCGAGGCGATCGTGCAGATCGGGCGCGCGATCGGCATCGAGACGGTCGCCGAGCGCGTCGAGACGCCGGCCGTGCTCGAGACGCTGCGCCGCATCGGCGTCGGCTATGCCCAGGGCTTCCTGCTCGGCCGCCCGACGCCGATGGCCGTGTTCCCGCACAAGAAGACCTGAAGGGGACGGACCCCTTCATATTCGCGGAGGGGACGGACCCCTTCATATTGCGTCCGGTAGACTGGCGCGGCCAATGCTCTCCATTGCGCTCCTGCCGATCTCAGCGTTGCTCGCGTCCGGTGCCGGTGCTGGCGCCGTTGCGCACGCCGGCCACGACATGGCGATGGCGATGCCCGGGGCGCTCGGCGACTACCCCATGTCGCGCGATGCTTCCGGCACGTCCTGGCAACCCGACGCCTCGGTCCACGCGATGGGACACGTCATGCGCGGCGACTGGACGCTGATGGGCCACGGAATGCTGAACGGCGTCTACGACTGGCAGGAGGGACCGCGCGGCGACCAGCTGACCTTCCTCTCCGGCATGGTCATGGGCTCGGCGCGCCGGGACGCGGGCGAGGGCGACATCCTGACGCTGCGCGCGATGCTGAGCCCCGACCCGTTCATGGGCAAGCGCGGCTACCCGCTGCTGCTCGCCTCGGGCGAAACGGCGGACGGACATACGCCCCTGGTCGATCGCCAGCATCCTCATGACCTGTTCATGGAGCTGTCGGCTACCTGGGCGCGCTCATTCGGCGCGCGGCGGAGCGGTTTCGTGTATGCGGGTCTGCCGGGCGAGCCGGCATACGGCCCGCCGGCGTTCATGCACCGGCCGGCGACGATGATGAGCCCGGAAGCGCCGATCACGCACCACTGGCTCGACTCGACGCACATCACTTTCGGCGTCCTCACCGCGGGCTGGGTGCAGGACGCCTGGAAATTCGAGGTCTCGCAATTCACGGGCCGCGAGCCGGACGAGGACCGCTACGACATCGAGCGCCCGCGCATGGACAGCACGGCTTTGCGCGCAAGCTGGAACCCGGGCGAGCACTGGTCATTGCAGGCTTCCTGGGCCGACGTCGAGAGCCCCGAGCAGCTCGAACCGGAGGTGGACGAGCGGCGGCTTTCCGCGAGCGCGCTCTACGGTCGCGACCTCGGCGCCGGCCGGTCCTGGGCTGCCACGCTCGCCTGGGGTCTCAAGGACCCGAGCGAGGGCGAGTCCACGAATGCCATCGCGCTGGAGGGGTCGTGGGTGCCGGCGTCTGACTGGCAGCTCTTCGCGCGCGCGGAATGGTTGCAGAGCGACGGGCTTGGCGAGGAGCATCACGACGTCCACGATGTGGGCAAGCTCACGGTCGGCGCCCGGCGCGAGTTCCCGGTCGCCGGCCGAGTGCGCCTCGCCGTCGGGACGCTGTATACATTCGATGTTGTCGACGCCGCGCTCGAGCCATCCTACGGCGGCAGCCCGAACGGATTCATGCTGTTCCTGCAGTTCCTCACCGGCACGTGAAGGGGTCCGTCCCCTCCGCGAATATGAAGGGGTCCGTCCCCTCCGGCAGCCTCAGGGGATGCGTGTGTACTGCCAGGCGATGCCGTAGGTGCTGAAGTCGCTGCCGATGCGGGTGGTTGCGCCGTCGTTCCAGAGGAACTTCAGGGACTGGGTCCTGGTGAGCGGCAGCGACTGCGTGAGCCCGTAGCGCGAATTCGACTGGCGGTCGTCCTGGGGCGCGCCGTCGATCGTGCTGCGACCGCCGTCATACCAGATCGTGTTGAAGGACAGCCACAGTTTCGGCCTGAACGTGTAGCTCACGTGTGCCTGGATGCTCGCGAGCGGGTCCTGCTTGCGATGCTTGCCGCCGAAGAAGTCGTCGTTGTCCTCGAAGAACCAGGCGCCCACCGTGCCGTCGAGGTACCACCGGCCGATCGGCTTGGCGATGCCGATTTCGGGCTTGAGCGCCCAGCGGTAGGTGCCGACATTGATGAGCTTGTCCGGGTGGTATTCGCCGGTCGGGGCCGACACCGTGAGCGCGACGCCGAGCGTCATCGCCGGAGTCCTGCGCGCGAACTCGGCCGGCGTCAGCGCCGGCGCGCCGATCAGGTTGGTGACGAAACGGAGCTTCAGGTCGCCATTGCCGGAGCGCGAGGCCTCGGCATCCTCGCCGTCCAGGGTGCCGGTGAAGTGCCCCGACACCCAGGGCTGCACGACCGCGGCGCTCGCGAGGCGACCGGCCAGGGAAAAGGTGTGGCCGACGCCGATCGCGCTGCCGTTGATCACGGCTTCGACGTCGTCCACCGGCAGCGAGGGGTCGGTGAGGATGCCGCCCTCGGAACGGCTGTAGACGGCGAGCACAAAGGTGACGCCGGCGGAGCTCGGCGCGAAGGCGCGCGCCTGCAGCGACGCGGCGAATGCCGCCACGAAAAAGACGCTCCGCCACCGCGTGGATCGCATCGGCATGGATGCGCAGTTTGCGTCACGGGCCGGGCCGTGTACATTGCGTTCGTTCGCGACAACAGGCCCCCGACCACGCCTCGTGCATTACGCCTTGCCCCCGCGTTTCCTGGCCGCCGCAGTGATCGCGGCGGCCGCGGGCTGCGCGCAATTGCCGCCCCGTCCGGTGCTGCCGGACATGGTCGCGATCGCGCCGGCTGAAGGCGGCACCCTGGACCAGCGCATTTCGCCGGCTGAGGCCGCGCACCCGGGCCAGTCCGGGTTCCGGCTGGTCAGCGACGGCGCCGAGGCCTTCGTCATACGCCTGCAGAGCGCGCGGCTCGCCACGCGCAGCCTCGACGTGCAGACCTACATCTGGCACGCGGACCTCACCGGCTTCTACCTCGAGGCACAGCTGCTCGAGTCCGCCGACCGCGGCGTGCGCGTGCGCCTGCTGCTCGACGACCTCGACGCGCGCGCCAGGAACGACGACTTTGCCGCGCTCGCGGCGCACCCGAACATCGAGGTGCGCATGTTCAACCCCTGGGCGTCCCGCAGCGGCACGCTGGCCGGGCTGGGCGAGAGCCTGTTCAGCTTCAAGCGCATCAACCGGCGCATGCACAACAAGAGCTGGATCGCCGACAATCGCATCGCGGTCGTGGGCGGCCGCAATGTCGGCGACGAATACTTCGGCGCGGGCGAGGACATCAACTTCGTCGACCTCGATTTCGCGATGCTGGGCCCCGTGGTGCGCGATGTCTCCGAATCGTTCGACAAGTACTGGAACTCGCCGTCCGCGTACCCGATGGAAACGCTCGACCCGGAGGGCGTCGCCGACGGCGCGCTCGCGCGGCTGCGCGTGCGGCTGGCCGCGCATTCCGTGGAAGGCAAGGAGAGCGCCTACGCGGAAGCGCTGGCGGCGGGCAACCTGATCCAGCGCATGAAATCCGGCGAGTGGCCCATGCAGTGGTCCGCCGGCTACACCTTCGTCTCTGACGATCCGCGCAAGGTGACCATGAAGAAGCGCGATGCGAAGCGCACGCAGGTTGGCTATGCGCTGTTGCCGATGCTCAAGGGGGCGGCGCGCGAGGTCACCGTGATCTCGCCTTACTTCGTGCCCGGGGACGAGGTGACGGCGGCGATGTCCGGCGCCGTCGCCGCGGGCAGGCAGGTCCGGGTGCTGACCAATTCGCTGGTCGCCAACGACGTCGCCGCGGTGCACGGCGGGTATTCCCGCTACCGCAAGACGCTGCTCGAGGGCGGCGTGCAGCTCTGGGAGCTGAAGCCCGCCGCCGGCACGCCGAACGCCAGCCTGTTCGGGTCCTCCGGCGCGAGCCTGCACACCAAGGCATTCGCGGTGGACGGCGAGAAGCTGTTCGTCGGCAGCTACAACCTCGACCCGCGCTCGACCTGGCTCAATTGCGAGCAGGGTGTGCTGGTCGAGGACACGGTGTTGGCGCAGCGGCTCGAAGGTCTATTCAGCACGCAGACCAACGGCCGCCACGCCTGGCGCGTGAGCCTCGAGGGCGGCAAGCTGCGCTGGTCCGACGGAACCGAGTCATTCGACAGCGACCCGAAGGCCTCAGGCTGGCAACGGTTCCAGGCCTGGGTGACGCGCGTCCTGCATTTGGACGCCCAGCTCTAGGTCAGAACCGCGCGGTCAGGTAGAGCTGCGGGCCCCAGTAGTCGTAGTTGTACTCGCCCGTCAGCCTCGGCTTTGCCGCCTCGACATTCAGCTTGAAGGTCTCGATTGCGAGACCCGCGCCGTAGCGGCCCTTGAAGCGATACTCCCCGTAGGCACGGAAATTGGAGAGCGAGCCCTTGGCGTCGAGTTCGCTCTCGCCGAACTCGATCGAGAAGTACGAGGCGCTGAGACCGGCCGACCAGCTGTCGGAGAAATGGTGGTCGTAGCGCAGGCCGAACAGCGGCAGCGGCAGGTCGGCTGACGAACTCGTGTCCGCGTTGAGGTCGTCGCTGCTGAGCGAGCTCGTTCCATGCAGCGACAATGAAAGCTTGTCCCAGTGGATGCCGAAGGTCCCGGCCAGCTCGTTCGAATCGTTCTTGATGAACGAGTACGAATAGGTGATCGGGATCATGTCGATCGACCACTGGGTGCGGATCGTGGCATTGACCGGGTAGTCCTCGTCGCCGATGTGGATTTCCCTGTCGATCGTGCGGGTCGCCGACTGCGAGAAGCTGCTGTAGCTCGCCGCGATCCGGTGCTTTTCGGCAAATCGCCATTCGAAGCCGAGCAGGACGCCGGACTGGTCCTCGTTCAAGCCGAGGTCGTCCTTCAGGTCCACGCGGTCGCCCTGGTTGTTGTTGTCGTTGAGGGTGACGTCGGTCGTGAAAGCCGGGAGGAACCAGCCCGCGAGGCGCGAGCATGAAGTGCTGCGCGAAGTCGTGCGGGGCCGGATGAACAAGCAGATCGCGGTGTCGCTCGGCATCAGCGAGCGCACCGTGAAGTTGCACCTGACGTCGGTGAAGTCGAAGATCGGCGTGCAGTCGGCGGCGCGGCTCGCCACGCTTGCGCGCGACGCCGGTCTCTTCGACGAGGGCGCCGACGCGGCGCCCGATCGCCGCGGCTGAACGCCGATGGCGGTGCCCGCGCCCGTAGACCGGCGTCTTTCGG